>JALUXC010000012.1 GCA_027019165.1 Pseudophaeobacter sp. | reverse complement strand
AAGTCCACGGTGTATATCCCCAAGCCCTCCCGAAATCCGAAAGGGCAAAAGTGGACGACTTTTACGCCGCCCGCGACAACACTATGCCGTCGCTACCGTGGCCGAGTATTGCTCCGCCGTTCACACGTGATGAACCGCAACAACCGGGGTGATTTGTTGGTCAAAGGTATTGTCAGGCCGGATGCGGAAATCGAGGTTCTGTTTGCGGGGCAACGTTTGAAAGCGGCTTCGGGTTTGGTCGACCACCTGAAAAAACTGCGGATGCAGGGCGTTCGAACGGCCATGAATGGTCATGATGCCATGGAGCAGATCCGTCGCCTGCGTCTGCCTGTTCGGGTCCGTGGCAATTGGCGGTTGCGCTTTCACCCTGATGCTTCGGGCTGGGAGGTCAAGACATATCAGTTGCTCGCCGCGCAATGGGGGTTCACGGATGCCGAGGGCTACACCGTACTGTGCGGCTGGCCGCCGGTAGAGCAGGAAAATCGCTTGCAGGACCGGGCCCGTGAAGCGCGCGCGCGGCTGGCCGAGGCGCGCGCGCGCACCGCTCAGAGAAGCGTGTGAAACCCAGGCTGTTCGTTGCGGTGCATTGTCCGGGAGCCTTGTTTGCGGCCAGAATGCCCTGATTGAGCTGCCTTGTGTCTGCTGACGCTTTGCCCAAGGCGGGCGGGCTGTCCATGGATCAATTGGCGCTCCCGAAGCGCCGCCCAGGCAGGACGAGGCGCAAAGCAGTACCTCCAAGCGTGCCCTCGGCAAAGCATCTCTGCCAGGGTGGCAAGGGCGTGCGTTTGATATATCTTCCCATGCAAGCGGTGGCCTTGTGTCCGAATGAATATCGTCTCATGAGGCGGGTATCTGAACGGCAAAGCGTTTCACGTTGATCGGCAAGGGGCAGGTGCTCTGAACGATGGGCTGTCATCCTGTCCCGGCTCCCAAACAGGTTGTCCACTCTGCAGGCACCGAAAGCGGGGAGCTTTGGCGAAAGCACGCGGTTCCGCCTTTTGAATTCAGCCTCTGTTTACCGAATCCGGTCAAACTGGACCCTCCAAAAACAGAAAGTTTTTACCATGAATGTCGCGCAGATCGGCTCTTCCCTTTCCTACTTTGCGAAATCGCGTGTACGGCGCGTCCAGTCGATCTGTGAAGACACGCTCTCTCTTTCGTTTCTGTCCGATCATATGGGCGAGCAAGACCCCGTCGCGGCGGTCTTTGCCAAATATGATTTTGGCGCGATCTCACCGCGGGAAATTGACCAGATGGCGTCGGACCTTGCTGCAGTCCATTTTGAGGACAACGAGTTTCTTCGCCTTCTCAAGAAACGCGGAGAGGCGTCTCTTTGCGCAGCGCAAGAACGTTTCGCGGGGGAGGGCTATATCGTGTCTGGCTTCGATCCGAATGGAAAGCTGGATCTGCTGCAGGTCAGTCAGGACCAAATGGCTTTGTCCAACGCCTTTGGAGGCGCCACACAAGCTCAGGAAAGGTTCATCGCGAAGCTTGAGCAGATCATCTCACGCAAAGCGAGTTTGGCCCAGCAAAGCGGGGAGGCTCTGCAGGGGGCCAGGCTTTTGGTTTTGTCTCAGGCTCAGCGTGTCTGAAAACGCGACCATGTCAATACGATCCGTGGCGGTTTCCGGCACATTCGACGGCAGTGCCCTCGCGACAGTGTGAGCGATTTTGCGGTCGCGACCTATGTAAATTTTTCGTGTGTGCTGACGGATGTGTGAACTTGCGTTGAAAGAAATGCGCCCTTTGCAATGCTGCTTTGCTGCTGACGCATGCGCTATGTGATCTGCTTTATATAACGAGATCGGAAAACACTTAAGAGTGGTCTGAACTGGTGGGGATTGGCAAGAATCTGCCCAGTTTTTCAGGCGGTCCCGAACTGTCAGCGCGAACAGGATTTCAAGTGTGCTGCGGCAATTGCAGCAGACCTATCTAAAGGTCTGGTGCAGTCGCGAAGGGCGGGGCTGCCGTGCCGTATGGAAATGTCAGGAGACACCTAATGACACCGAAATTTGCATCTCGAGCGCTTGCGGCCTCTGTCGCTGCCACGCTTGCGGCGCCTGCGTTCGCGGGCCCGACTATGAAAACAGCACCGGCGGCTCGTTCAGCTGGTATGGTCAGTTCAACCCATCTTTCCAGTACTACGATGATGGTACCGAGACCTACAACCGCGCCGTGGACAACGTCGGGTCCAACTCCCGCATCGGCTTTTGGCTGAAGCAGGCTTACGGCGAGAACACGCTGACTTTCCGCTTTGAGACCGCCTTTGGTCTGCGCGGCTCCGATGGCGTGAGCCAGACGTCCACCGGCGATACTCTGAGCTGGACACGGACCAACATCCGTCACGTCGATTTCCAGTTCGACACCGCAAAATACGGTAAGTTCTCGGCCGGTCAGGGCTCGATGGCATCGGACGGCATCGCCTTTGCTGATGCGTCCGGTACTGGCGTCGTCGCAGGCACTGGCGTTGCGGATCCGGCGGGTGGCTATGCTTTCCGCACTGGCGCAGGCGCTCTGAGCGGTGTTTCGGTGAGCGATGCATTTGCGACTTACGACGGTCCGCGTCTGGGCCGCGTGCGTTATGACACCCCGACCTTTGGCGGTTTCACCTTCTCGGCCTCCTATGGTACCGACATTCTGAAAACCAACAATGACCGCGAAACCTATGACATCGCGGTGCGCTATGGCGGCGAGTTCGGCGATCTGGCCGTTGATGCGGCTCTGGGCGCTGCCTGGACCGAAGAGACCGGCAAAGCTGACAAGCGTGACGTAGCAGGTTCGTTCTCGGTTGCGCACAAGCCCACAGGCCTGTCGCTGTCGGTTGCCGCTGGTGAGCGTGACATCGCGGGCAGCTATGCCTATGCCAAGCTTGGCTATAGCGCCGATCTGATCGCTGCGGGCAAGACCTCTTTCTCGATCGACTACTATGACGGTTCTGACATGGTCAGCACCGGCGACTCGGCCGAATCCTGGGGCGTTGCCGCCGTTCAGAAAATCGACAAATTCAACGTCGAGGCATATCTGGCCTACCGTGATTACTCCTACGCGGACACCTCCGCGACCCAGTACCAGGACAGCAACGTGATCCTGGCCGGTGCACGCTGGAAATTCTAAGCCGCATCACGGCATAAGAGACCAAAAGGCACGCCCCGTTTTCGGGGCGTGTTTTTCTATGCAGGGCTTTGTGACGGTGCGAAAACAGACAGAAAACCCGCCCAATGTGGCCGTGAAGCTGGCAATGCCCCTTGCACCTAAGGCCCCGGGCAAATAGAAGGCCTCAAATTGTCTGGGGGCGGAGCCTGTGCGCGCGCCCCGAATCTCTATGGGGTATAGGATGCAAGTCACCGAGACGCTGAACGAAGGTCTGAAACGCGGCTACGCTATCACTGTCACAGCTGCCGAGCTGGACGAGAAGGTTCAGGAAAAGCTGGTCGAGGCGCAGCCCGAAATCGAAATGAAGGGCTTCCGCAAGGGCAAAGTCCCGATGGCGCTGCTGCGCAAACAGTTCGGTGAGCGCATGCTGGGCGAAGTCATGCAGGAAACCATCGATGGTGCCATGAACAAGCACTTCGAAGACAGCGGCGATCGTCCGGCTCTGCAGCCCGAAGTGAAGATGACGAATGAAGACTGGAAAGAGGGCGACGATGTCAACGTCGAGATGTCCTACGAGGCGCTGCCCGAAATCCCCGAAGTGGATCTGTCCGTCATCTCCGTTGAGAAACTGGTCGTCAAAGCCGAAGACGAAGCCGTTGACGAAGCGCTGAACAACCTTGCGGAAACCGCCAAGGATTTTGAAGCGCGTGACGAAGGCGCGGCTTCCGAGGATGGTGATCAGGTTGTCATCGATTTCGTCGGCAAAGTGGACGGCGAAGCCTTTGACGGCGGTTCGGCCGAAGACTATCCGCTGGTTCTGGGGTCCAACTCCTTTATCCCCGGCTTTGAAGAGCAGCTGGTTGGCGTGAAGGCCGGTGAAGAAAAAGACGTGAACGTCACCTTCCCCGAAGACTATCAGGCCGAAAACCTGGCCGGCAAAGAAGCCGTCTTCTCCTGCACTGTCAAAGAGGTCAAGGCGCCGAAAGCGGCCGAGATTGATGACGAGCTGGCCAAGAAATTCGGCGCCGAAGATCTGGACGCCCTCAAAGGCCAGATCCGTGAGCGTCTGGAGGCCGAATACGCCGGTGCAGCCCGCGCGGTGATGAAGCGGGCGACCCTCGACAAGCTGGACGAGCTGGTTTCCTTTGACCTGCCGCCGTCGCTGGTCGAAGCCGAAGCCAAGGACATCGCGCACCAGCTGTGGCACGAGGATAACCCCGAAGTGCACGACCACAACCACGGTGAGATCGAAACCACCGAGGAGCACACCAAGCTGGCCGAGCGCCGCGTGCGCCTGGGTCTGCTGCTCGCCAACCTTGGTGAAAAAGCCGAAGTTCAGGTGTCCGACGCTGAAATGACCCAAGCCATCATGGCACAGGCCCGACAGTACCCGGGCCAGGAGCGTCAGTTCTTTGAGTTCATCCAGCAAAACGCCCAGATGCAGCAGCAACTGCGTGCGCCGATCTTTGAAGACAAGGTCATTGACCACGTCTTTGAGCAGGCCAGCGTGACCGAAAAAGAAGTCTCCAAAGATGACCTGCAAAAGGCCGTTGAGGCGCTGGACGACGAATAAGTCTGTCCTCCCCTGACACAGTAAAGGCCGCTCGAAAGAGCGGCCTTTTTTGCGCTTGGGTGGGGGGCGTTCAGGGCCTCAGGCCCGTCTCCTTGAGCATCCCGCGCCGCTTGGCCTCGAAGTAGTATCCACGCGAGTAATGCTTGACCGCAGTCGCTTCGTTGCCATCTGACAGCAGCCAGGCACCGCGCAGATATTTCACGGCGAATTTCAGATTGGTGTCCGCATCCAGAAGATCACGCGGTTTGCCTTTGAACCCCATGGAGCGCGCCGTGGCAGGCAGGATCTGCAACAGACCATAGTAGGGGCGGTTGATGGCCTCAGGCCGGTGCGTGCTCTCACGGATCGCCAGTCTATGAACCAATGAGCGGGGAACCTCATAGTGATCCGCCCAGTGGTTGATCTTTTCGCGCAATTCCGGTGTTTCGTTTGGATAAAGGGGCGGCGAATAGCGGGTCACGGCAGATGTCGGCTGGCTGCATCCAGCCATCAACAGGGCACCGCCGGAATACAATAGAATCTCGCGCCTCTGCATGGAGGAGGGCTCCTTGGTGGATCAAGTTCGAGGAGCAGGATAGGGGGGCTGGTAAAGGGCCTCAATCCGCAACTGCCAGAGATCAATGCCATCGGCAAAAGACGTCCTGTTGTCGGCGGAACTTTTCCTATTGAGGCAGGCAAGGGCGGGGGATTGGAGAAAGTGCCTACAATTCTAATTTCTAACGATTTGTTCACATTCGAGCGAAATGCGAAAACGATTGCATATTGAGGCACCAATCCCTCAGAAGGGCCGCTCCGCTTTCGCCTGTGGTTCGGTCCAGAGCCAGAGCAGTAGGGGCCGCGCCTGTTTCCCACATTTCGCGGCCCCATCTATGTCTCAGATGAGATGGTTCTTTCCGGTGCCGATTTCATCCACTCCGGCAAACGGATTGGCGTCGGACTATCCGATCACCGGGTGTCCACGATTCTGCATGCAGCGAATGATCATATCACGCTGGCTTTCTTCCTTGTCGAGCGTGCCTTCTGCAGCCCCTACAAGGCCTCCGATCGCAGCGCCTGCCAAGGCTTCTTCGTGTGATTCTCCTGCCCCGACTGCCGCGCCGATCAATGCCCCTGCGATTGCTCCGCCTGAAGAGAGAGTCTGGTCGTACTGTTGTGCAATGTTGCGGCACTCGGCCTCGTCCTGCGAGAAGGTCGCTCCTACCGGACCGCTCAGGCGCAATGGCTTTGCAGAGGGCGCAAGGTCACAGGCGGAGACGGCCAGACCAATCAGCATGGCAGTGCAGGTGAGCATAATCTTGGTTGTCATATTATGTCCTTTTCAGAATCAGACGGGTCCGCACCAAGAGGGCCCGATACGTGGCGCAACATAGGTGGCGATTTTTCCTGCGCAACAAAAAATTTCTGTAAAACGATAAGTAGATGTCGAGATGCAGAAAATTCTTGCCCTTTTACGGGGAGGCTGCCATCACCTAGGTATGCAACTGAGGTGGACTGGAATGGCGTTGATTGCTCGGCTCTTGATGGTGGTTACAGGTTCTTTGATGAGCGTCTATGTCGCCACGGTCATTGTCATGACCGCGCTTGGAGAGTATTCAGAGATCTGGGATTTGGCTGACTTTGATCCTCAGCCCTTTGCGCCTGCGCCGCTGGGAATGGCCTTGGCCCTTGTTTTTGCATTTGTTTTCCTGTCGGGCATCCTGCTGACCTTTTGGCAGGCACATTTGTTGCTGCGGCAGGGCAAGGCGCTCATGTTCCGCGAACTTGCGGCAGGGTTGCGGCGCAGCGGGATGGGGCTGGCGATGATGTGGCTGGGCCTTTATGCCTTTATGAACGTGGTTCCGATCACCATGGCAGCAGGGCGCATCCCTCTGGACCAGATGGATATTTCCTGGCTGCCGTTCGAGATCGAAACAGTGTTTCTGGTGCTGGCTGCGGTAATGGTGGCCCTCGCGGATGTGTTGGTACACGCTGCCGAGATTGAGGACGAAAACAAACAGTTTCTGTAGGGAGGCGCCGCGTGCCGATCGTAGTGAATCTGGATCTGATGCTGGTCCGGCGCAAGGTGACGTCCAGGGCGCTGGCCGCCGAGATCGGCATCACCGAGGCCAATCTCTCATTGCTGAAGTCGGGAAAGGTAAAGGGGGTTCGGTTTGCAACTCTTGAGGCGATCTGCCGGTACTTGGACTGTCAGCCGGGCGATATTCTTGAGTACCGCCCGGATGACACAGCAGAGGGTGCAGATTAGCCGCGCACCGGGTGACCTCGGTTTTGCATGCAGCGCACAACGTAGTTTCGCTGCGCTTGCTTGATCTGAATATCGCCAACAGCTGCGCCTGCCATGGCGCCGACAATGGCCCCCGCCAGTGCCTTGTCGCTGTTTTCCGTGGCGCCAACCAGCGCCCCGCCTGCACCGCCCAACGCGGCGGTCTTTCCAATATGACCCTGACCGATCTGCTGAGCCTCTGCCTGACACTGGGCGAGATCTGCCTGATAGGTGGGGCCGGGCGTGCCTGCCAGGGACAGCGGGGCATCAACCGGTGGAGTATCGCAGCCCGCGAGGGCGGCGGCGCAAAGGCCGACTACGGCAAAAGAGCGAACCATCATCATAAACTTCCTTTTTGGTCTAACGCGCATCCGTTCTTCAAAGGTTAGGTGGTGAAGCAGTATCACGCCAGTGGGAAGAGTGTGGGACTTGCGTCATGGCAGGATTGTGCCTGACCTTTGGGGAGGGTGCATTGATCTTGCGAGGGCTTAGGCTATCTTCGCTGCGAATATTGTTTAGAGGCCTTTCGATGCGTTTTTTCCAACAGCTGTTCTTCCTTGGTCTCCTCTGTCTTACCTTGCCGCAGCCTGTAGAGGCATCAGAGGTGGATATCGAAACGGCTGACCTTTCCCGTGAAGAGCTGGTGGCGCGGATCATTGCCGCCGGGACCTCGGCATCCGACAATCGCCGCACGGGCGTAGAGATTGATGGCTGCATGGTCACGACCTTTGCCCATAAGCCTTATCAGGACTTTGGCTGGGTATTGCACACCTTGTTTGAGTTCGACTTGGGGCTTGTGAAGGTAGCAATTTCTCGTGAGGCTGGCGGGAGTCTCTTTATCGAGGGCACCTCCGTCAACCCCGCCATGGCCATCGTGGTTTTCGAAGCTATCCCGCCTTACAAAGCTCCCCATGAGGTACCTGCTTACAGAGAGCCCAAGAATCCCGTCAGGCGCTCGGGGAGAGAAGGCGTCGTTGACTACTTCTTCACAGAAGCCGAGGATTTCATGGTCGTGATGGAGAACGTTACCGGCCCTAAGCAAGGGCAGGAGTTCGCGGGTGGATTGATGCGCTTGCGCAGTGAATACTGCCTGCCGTCCCTCTCCTGATACTACAGCCCACAAAAAAGGCCGCACCCGAACGGGAGCGGCCTATGTGTATCCTGTAAAGATCCGGCAGATCAGGCGTTGGTTTCTTCTTCGCCAGCAGCAGCCGGAGCAGCGTCGCCGTCGTCGTCGTCGGACGCGGCAGAGCCGATATCGTCAAACAGCTCGGAGATTTCGAATTCCGCAGCGGCTTCCTCTTCGGCGGCCAGTTCCTGGATGGACTTGCCAGAGGCCTGCAGCTCGGCTTCTTCTTCCGAGCGGGCAACGTTCAGCTGGATCTGAACTTCGACTTCCGGGTGCAGTTTCACGGCGACGGCGTGCAGACCCAGTTCCTTGATCGGGTTGATCAGGGCAACCTGTTTCTTGTCGACCGAGAAACCATCGACGGTTGCGGCTTCGGCAGCGTCACGGGGGGTGACGGAACCGTAAAGGGAACCGGCGTCCGATGCGGAGCGAATCACGATGAACTGCTGACCGTCGAGCTTTTCGCCCAGAGCCTCGGCTTCTTTCTTGGTCTCCAGGTTGCGCGCTTCGAGCTGCGCTTTCTGGGCTTCGAAAGCCGCGATATTGGCTTCGGATGCGGTCTTTGCCTTGCCTTGGGGCAGGAGGAAGTTGCGCGCATAACCGGGCTTGACGTCTACGACGTCGCCCATCTGGCCCAGCTTGGCCACACGTTCAAGAAGGATAACTTGCATCTCGAGGTCTCCTTACTTCACGGCGTAGGGCAGCAGGGCGAGGAAGCGGGCGCGTTTGATGGCGCGGGCCAGTTCACGCTGCTTCTTTGCCGAAACGGCGGTGATACGGGAGGGAACGATCTTGCCGCGCTCAGAGATGTAGCGCTGCAGAAGACGGGTGTCTTTGTAATCGATCTTCGGCGCGTTGTCGCCCGAGAAGGGGCAGACTTTGCGGCGGCGGAAAAACGGTTTGGCTGCCATGGTTTAGCGTCCTTTTCTCAAGCGTTGATCAGCGGCGTTCACGGCGACCTTCACGGTCGTCACGCTTCTGCATCTGAACCGAGGGGCCTTCGGCGTGTTCGTCGACCTTGATGGTCAGAACGCGCATCACGTCTTCGTGCAGGCGCATCAGGCGTTCCATTTCCTGCACGGCGGCCGCGGGGGCGTCGGTGCGCAGGAAGGCATAGTGGCCTTTGCGGTTCTTGTTGATCTTGTAGGCCATCGTCTTGACGCCCCAGTACTCGCTGTCGACGAGCTTGCCGTCGTTGTCAGCCAGTACGGCACCAAAATGTTCGATGAGGCCTTCAGCTTGCGAGTTGGACAGGTCCTGACGCGCAATCATTACATGCTCATAGAGGGGCATGCGAACTCCTGTTTCTGTCTAGGCGCATTTCATAGACCGGGCGGTTGCACCTTTTGCGGCCAGGTCACGAGAGGCTGCGCGGATCGAAAATCGTGCAAAAGGAAGCCCCGATATACAGGCTTTGCCACAAAGGGCAAGGTCGAAAGCTGCCCTTGCTGCAATTGGTGCGGCGTTGGCCTCTTGCGCAACCACGGTGCATGAATTGGACGACCGCGAGCAGAATATCGCCGCACATGCCAGTGTTCGATCAAGAACACGTTATGTGGAGTTTTGCCCGTATCATTTCACGAGTAGTTGTCACAATTGTTATCGCACACTTAGTGACACACTCACTCGTAACGGAGTTCTGATACATGAAACACTTTCTGCTTGCCGCTGCCCTGACCGGCGCTGCCGCCACCGCCGCTGTTGCCGCGCCCGAGAAATACGTCCTGGATTCGAGCCACAGCCAGGTTGTGTTCAACTACAACCACCTCGGTTTCTCCACCACCTGGGGCATGTTCTCCGGCTTTGAGGGCGAAATCATGTTCGACCAGGAAGATCCGGCTGCGTCCAGCGTTTCGGTCTCCATGCCCGTGATGTCGATGCTGACCGGCTGGGAAGCACGTTTCGATCACTTCATGTCCAAGGACTTCTTTGAAGCCACCGAAGGCGAGATGGTCACCTTCACCTCGACCGGCATCGAAGTCACCGGCGAAAACACTGCCAAAATCACCGGCGATCTGACCCTGAACGGCGTGACCAAGTCTGTCGTTCTGGATGCCAAGCTGAACCAGGTTGGCGATCACCCGATGGCGGGCAAGCCCTGGGCCGGTTTTGACGCCACCACCACCCTGGTACGCAGCGACTTTGGCCTTGGCAAATTCGCTCCTTACGTGAGTGACGAAGTCCAAGTCGAGATCTCGGTTGAGGCGATGAAAGCCGAGTAATCGGTCTTTTTTGCTTCACCACAGTTTTGGACGCCGCGCCCCACCGGGTGCGGCGTTTCCTTTTGTGAAGCCCCAGTCTCTCGGCCTGCCTGTGGTCGTGCTCCATCTAATGGGGCAAGGGTACAGACGAGCTTGAACAGGGGCCACAGGATTTGAGCTGGCATGGTTCAGACCGTGCGGGCGCCCCAGCTGCCTATGATCACATCGAACGCGCCACAGGGGGGGGGCAGCAGCAAGATGGATCAGCAATGCGGGAGCGCCAATAAGACAAGCGGCGCGTTTCCCAAAATGCTCCCCAGCCTGCCAAAAACAGAAAAGGCCCCGGTGAAGGAGCCTTTTCGCTGTTCTTGCATTGAGTTCGGCCGATAAACGTGTTCGACCAGATTGCCGTCAAGGGGCGGCTTTCGTTGCCGTCAGCGCCACATTGATATCAACGGCAAAGGCCAAGGTGCCCTCGTCCTGCGTGCCCTGACCGATGTTGAAATCCAGCCGGTTCACCGTTGTGCTGCCGCTCATGGTTGCCGTGTCGCCATCCAAGGTCAGCTCGAACGGTAGGGTGATGGGCACGCTTTGATCGCGGATTGTCAGAGGGCCGGTAGCCTCATAGCCGGTTTCCGTCTTGGTGATCTCGGCCTCGAAACGTGCGGTCGGGTAGGTTGCGCTGTCAAAATAGTCTGCGCCCATGGCCTGATCCGTCACAGAGCCAAGGCTGAGAGAGGGAATGACGATTGTCACCCCCACCGTTCCTGCTGGCCCTGGAGCGGACGGCTCTTCAAAGTCGATCACGGCCGTCCAGTCGGAAAACTGCCCTTCGACAGCGCTGCCCATCTGTAGGATCGAAATCCCGAGCGTTCCGCTCTGGACCTGCCAGCCTAAGGCCACCTGTGAGGCGGCTTCATCGGCCACGGGGGCGCTGTCGGCCTGCGTGGCATCGGCGGCGGCGTGATCGGTTGCATGCTCATGGTCGTGGTCGTCCCCCAAAATGCTGCCCACTCCCAGAACGGCAATGAAGACGACCAGAGCCACTCCGGCAGGCAACAGGCTGTGTGACTGTGCGGGTGGTTGCGGCATGGCCGCAGAGCCCGGCAGCATCCGGCGCAGTGTGGAATCCTGATCGATGACGTGGTGCTTTAGCGCGCCAGCGATATGCAGGGCCAGCGACGCGGCGAGCGTCCAGACCAGCAATTCATGCATGCCGCCAAAGAGATGTGCAACCGGCTCGGACTTCGGGACAAAAGGCAAGGATTGCCCAAAGGGCCAGAGAATCGGTGCAAACCCAGTTGTTGCCGCATGGTGGATCCAGCCCGTAAGTGGAACAGCAACAAGCGATCCATAGAGCATCCAATGCACCACTTCCGCCGCCAAAGCCTCAAGCTTGTTGTCGGGGTGCAAGAGGCCGGGCTTTTCTCCGCTGACGGCCCAGAGGATACGCAGCAGAGCGACAAAAAACACCGCGACGCCAACGGTCTTGTGCAGAGAAAACAACAGAGCGGCACGGCTGATGGTGCTTTGGGAGCCATCAAAATCCGGGCTTTGGATGTAGTGGGCCAGCTCATTGGCAAAATAGCCCAAAGGGAAGGCGGCAAAGATCAGCAAGGCTGTCAGCCAGTGAAATGTCTTGGCGACGCTGCCGTACTCGGAAAAACTGTTGCGGGCGGACATGAGGGGAGGACTCCGTAGGTTGCGACAGTTTGCAGCCTAACGTTCGGCACGGCGCTGGCAATGGGAGAGCCTGTCACTGGATGCACATTGGGGGTGCGCGCACGCGGGCAAGGCGCGCAGATCACTTGTACGCAAGGGCCGCTGCGTCTAAACCGGCTGAAATGGCAAAAAAGGGATGAGGTCATAAATGACTGTCGCATTTGTGTTTCCGGGGCAGGGCGCCCAGACAATCGGCATGGGCAAGGAGCTGGCAGAGGCCTATCCGGCGGCAAAAGCCGTCTTTGACGAAGTGGATGAGGCGCTTGGCGAGTCCCTGACTGGTCTGATCTGGGACGGGGATATCGAAACCCTGACCCTGACGCGCAATGCCCAGCCGGCGCTGATGGCGACTTCTATGGCGGCCATGTGCGCGCTCGAGGCCGAAGGGATCACCACCGAAAAAGCTGCCTTTGTGGCCGGGCATTCCTTGGGCGAATATTCGGCCCTTGCGGCTGCGGGTGCGATTTCCATCGGTGATACGGCGCGTCTTTTGCGGATCCGCGGCGCTGCCATGCAGGACGCAGTGCCCGTGGGGGAGGGCGCCATGGCGGCGATCCTCGGTCTTGACCTGGAAGCCGTGCGGGCCGTTGCGGCAGAGGCCGCGCAGGGCGAGGTCTGCCAGGCGGCAAATGACAACGATCCGACCCAAGTTGTGGTCTCCGGCTCCAAGGCGGCAGTTGAGCGCGCTGCGGAAATCGCCAAGGAAAAGGGCGCCAAACGCGCCGTGATGCTTCCGGTCAGTGCACCGTTCCACTGCGCCTTGATGCAGCCGGCGGCCGATACCATGGCGCAGGCCCTCGCCGAAGTGGAGATCAAGTCTCCCGCCGTGCCGCTGATTGCCAATGTGCGCGCAGATGCGGTGACCGACCCTGATGAGATCCGCGCCCTTCTGGTTGAGCAGGTGACAGGCTCTGTGCGCTGGCGCGAAAGCGTTCAGACCATGGCTGCCAAGGGCGTGACCGAGTTCTGGGAGATCGGCGCCGGCAAGGCCCTTTCGGGAATGATCCGCAAAATTGATCGTGCATTGGCCTGCCGTCAGGTCGGCACGCCCGAGGGCGTGAAGGCTGCGCTTGAGGCCTGAGCCCCGATTTCGAAACAAACGGCTCTGTGCAGGCTTCTTGCCCGGAGCGTACAGAAATGAGGAAATGACATGTTTGACCTGACGGGAAAGAATGCCCTGATCACCGGCGCCTCTGGCGGAATTGGCGGGGACATCGCCCGCGCGCTTCATGCCGCAGGCGCCACTGTTGCCCTGTCTGGCACCCGCGAAGAGCCGCTGAAGGCCCTGGCCGAGGAGCTGGGCGAGCGCGCCCATGTGCTGCCGTGTAATCTGAGCGACGCTGATGCCGTCGATGCGCTGCCGAAACAGGCGGCCGAGGCAATGGGATCGGTTGATATTCTGGTCAACAATGCGGGCATCACGCGCGACAATCTCTTCATGCGCATGAAAGACGAAGAGTGGCAGAGCGTTCTTGATGTGAACCTCACCTCGACCATGCGTCTTTGCCGAGGTGTGTTGCGCGGCATGATGAAGGCGCGCTGGGGCCGGATCATCAATATCTCCTCCATCGTGGGCGCGACCGGCAATCCCGGTCAGGCCAACTATGCGGCCTCCAAGGCGGGCATGGTCGGCATGTCCAAATCGCTGGCCTATGAGGTCGCCAATCGCGGCATCACCGTCAATGCAATTGCGCCGGGGTTCATCGCAACGGCCATGACCGACAAGCTGACCGACGACCAGAAAGCGAATATCCTCGGCCAGGTTCCTGCGGGCCGTATGGGGGATTCGAAAGAGATCGCAGCGGCGGTTCTTTATTTGGCCAGCGCAGAGGCCGCCTATGTCACCGGCAGCACGCTGCACGTGAATGGCGGCATGGCAATGCTCTGAGGCGCGATGCGCCGTGCCCCGCTCCGTGGGCGCGGCGCAGACGCCATTTTCCCCGCAGGATCCGCAGCACGGGAACGTGTTTCTGCTTTGTAATGTCAAGAATTCATTGCGAATTTGAAAAAGTTCAGGGCGAGGGGTTGCAGGCCGGGGCGCAAGCCGCCATTTGCCCCTCCAGTACGCGGGGGCGCATCACTCCGGCAAAGAACGGGACGGTGCGAAAACGTTTGCCTCTGGGCGCGTCTGTGCTATAGGCGCCCCATATTCGCGCTGACCGGGGGGACCCCAAGTCGGCTCTCTCCGCTTCGCGGGGGAACAACCGCCCGTATCGGGCAAAACAATGCCAGCCCCTGCGGGTAAGGGCAAAACCGGGCAGAGTTGCCCTGAAGAAACGAGGAATGGATATGAGCGACGTCGCAGACCGCGTGAAGAAGATCGTTGTAGAGCACCTGGGTGTTGAAGAAGCCAAAGTGACCGAGAACGCCTCGTTCATCGACGATCTGGGCGCTGACAGCCTGGACACGGTCGAACTGGTCATGGCCTTTGAAGAAGAGTTCGGCATCGAGATCCCGGACGATGCGGCCGAAACCATCCAGACCTTTGGCGATGCGGTGAAATTCATCACCGAAGCTTCCTAAGAGATCTGTTCACAACCTTGTGAATTGTGCGGCGGCGCTTTCCTGTTGGAAAGCGCCGTTTTGCGCCATGAGGGGCTCTTGTTTTTTGTGGCGGACTGATCCTGAGGCGGCGCTGCCTGTGATATCATTGGCCAAGGCCAATGCACCGAGGAGGAGAGCCGCCATGATGATCTACCCGACCATAGAACTGATGAACGGCCGTTGCGTGACGCTGGACAAAGGGCGCCTGGACAACCCGATGCTCTGGCACGTCGATCCGGTCGAGACCGCAAAAGGCTTTGCCGCGGCAGGGGCCGAGTGGATGCATCTGACGGATTTCAATGCGGTGCAGGGGGATGGCGCCAACAAGTCCATTGTGGAAGAGATCATTCGCACCGTCGGCATTCCCGTGCAGCTGGGCGGCGGGATGCGCAGCCGCGAGCAGATCGAACACTGGATTGATCGCGGAGCCGGTCGCGTGACCGTTGGCACCCTGGCGGCACGAGATCCGTCGCTGGTAGCCGAACTGGCCAAACAGCACCCCGATCAGATCGTTCTGGCTGTGGATGTCTGGCAGGGGCAGGTGATGACCGAGGGCTGGCGAAAGTCCGGTGCCTTCGCTCCCGATACCTATATTGATGCCTTCGAGGATGCCCCGTTTGCGGCCATCATCATCACGGATATCGACAGCGATATGTCGGATGTGGAGGCCCAGCTTGGTCTCATTGCGGGCCTCGCCGATCGCGCCAAGGCGCCGGTTATTGCCAGCGGAGTGGTGCGCAACGCCGACGACATTTCGCGGCTCAAGTATATTCGCAACATCTCTGGCGCCTTGGTTGGTCGGGCTCTGTTCCGCAAATCCCTGACCTTGAGCGACGCTCTCGAAGTTGCCTGTCCGCAGCAGGAGCCGGTGGCGGAATTCCTCTGACGCGTGGATCACAAAGCCGTTTGATGACTGCCGCGCCGCTGTGGGGCCATGGAAGGGGGGCGCCCCCCACCTCTCAAGCCCGGTGGCAGTCTTGTAGGTTTGAAACCTTTGGGAATTGACCAAAAAGGCGGAATATCCACCATAGATGCCGGATTGCTCAAGCAATTGAGCGTGACCTCGCTGCAAGGGGCGGTCAGGGCGCGTCGGCGCACTTGCACCTTTTGTCCAATCCAATGTATCTGGGTGGGCGAATTGCCGAGGCAGAGGAGAGCAAGGAATGCGTCGAGTAGTTGTCACCGGACTTGGCCTGGTTACCCCTTTGGCCAGCGGGGTCGAAGAAACATGGTCACGTCTGTTGGACGGACAGTCCGGCGCAGGGCCGATTACCCTGTTCGATGCTGCGGCCAGCGGCGTTGCCACCACCTATGCCTGCGAAGTGCCGCGCGGCGATGGATCAGACGGTACCTTTAACGCGGATGATTTCCTCGCGCCCAAGGAGCAGCGCAAGGTCGATGACTTTATCCTCTATGGCCTTGCCGCGGCGGATATGGCGGTCAAGGACGCTGGCTGGATGCCCGAGGATGAGGAAAGCTTGCTGCGCACCGGCGTCATGATCGGTTCCGGCATCGGCGGCCTCAGCTCGATTGCTGACACGGCCGTTCTGATCAAGGAACGCGGCGTGAGACGGGTTTCGCCCTTCTTTATCCCCGGATCGCTGATCAATCTCGCCTCTGGGCAGGTCTCGATCCGCTATGGCTTCAAAGGGCCGAACCACTCTGTTGTGACGGCTTGCTCGACTGGCGCCCATGCCATTGGCGATGCCAGCCGGATCATCCGGGCTGGAGATGCCGACGTGATGGTTGCAGGCGGCGCTGAGGCTGCGATCTGCGAGATTGGCATCGCGGGCTTTAACGCCTGCAAGGCGCTGAGCACCAAATATGGCGATGATCCGAAGTCGGCGAGCCGCCCCTATGACCAGGACCGCGACGGTTTTGTCATGGGCGAAGGCGCCGGTGTTGTTATCCTCGAAGAGTATGAGCACGCCAAAGCGCGTGGCGCCAAGATCTATGCAGAGGTTCTTGGCTACGGCATGTCTGGTGACGCCTATCACATCACCGCACCGTCGGAGACGGGTGAGGGCGGCGAACGCTCCATGCGGGCTGCGCTGGCCAATGCAGGGCTTGAGCCCAAGGACGTGGATTACATCAACGCCCACGGCACCTCGACAATGGCCGACACCATCGAACTGGGCGCCGTAGAGCGGATGCTGGGTGAGCATGCGGGGAATGTCACCATGTCCTCGACCAAATCCTCCACCGGGCACCTTCTGGGCGCGGCCGGCGCGATCGAGGCGATCTTCTCGATCCTGGCGATCCGCGATCAGGTGGCGCCGCCGACGATCAACCTTGACAATCCAGCCGTTGAGAGCGCGGTGGATCTTGCACCCAACGCCAAGCGCGAGCGCAAGATCGATGTGGCCCTGTCCAACTCCTTTGGTTTTGGCGGCACCAACGCCTCGGTGGTTTTTGGAAAGCCCAAATAAATGTGGCGTGCCCTTGCCTCCAACATGCTGACGGTCCTCATCGTGGCGCTGTTCCTTCTGGGCGGCGTCATCATGTGGGGCAAGTCGCAGTATACCACCGAAGGCCCATTGGATCAGGCGATCTGCCTGCGGGTGGAGCGGGGCTCCAATATGTCCAAGGTTTCCCGCATTCTGGAAGAGCAGGGCGCGGTGACATCAGGTGCTCTGTTCCGCATTGGCGTGAAATATGACGACAAGGCCGCGTTCCTGAAGGCCGGCAGCTACCTGGTGCAGCCCGGCGCCTCGATGGAGGAGATCGTTGATCAGATCACCCGCGGCGGTGCCAGCACATGCGGCACAGAAATCGTCTATCGGATCGGTGTGACGCGGGTTCTGGCCGAGGTGCGCGAGCTGGACCCGGCCACAAACCGCTTTGTGGAGCGGGCCGAGTTCAACCCGGCCGAGGACGAAGCCCCGGCGGAGTATCTCAAAAAGAAAGCCGAAGGCGACACCCGTTTCCGCATCGCGCTGGCCGAAGGCGTAACCAGTTGGCAGGTCACCGAGTCTCTCAAGGCTATGGACATCCTCGAAGGTGAAACAGGACCGCGCCCGCCGGAGGGCATGCTGGCCCCTGACAGCTATGAGGTCAGCCCTGGCGATCAGCGCGCCGAAATCCTGGCCGAGATGCAGGAGCGTCAGGTTCAAAGAATCAATGACGCCTGGGAGGCGCGCTCTCCCGATGCGGCGGTCGAAACTCCCGAAGAGATGCTGATCCTCGCTTCCATCATCGAAAAAGAGACCGGCGTCGCCGAAGAGCGCGGGCAGGTGGCCAGCGTGTTTACCAACCGCCTGAAACGGGGGATGCGCCTGCAGACGGACCCGACCGTCATTTATGGCGTGACCAGGGGCGAGGGTATTCTGGGGCGCGGGCTCCGCCAGAGCGAGCTGCGCGGTGTCACACCTTGGAACACCTATGTGATCGAAGGTCTGCCGCCCACGCCCATCGCCAATCCTGGCCTGGCCAGTCTGACGGCGGCGGTGAACCCTGACGAGACGGACTATCTTTTCTTCGTTGCGGATGGCACCGGTGGCCACGCCTTTGCCCAAACGCTGGCAGAACACAACCGTAATGTCGCCAAATGGCGGCAGATTGAAGCCGAGCGAAACAACAACTGATATCGCCAGTTCGCTCGTGTTCCACTGGGTTTGGCAAAAGGGCGCTCATGCGCCCTTTTGCTGTTCTGGTTGCGGGCGCGGGATCAAGGGGTCGTTCCGGGGCGTGGACCAGACAAACGATCAAACCCTAACACAGGCTTCGTTGGGAGTACGCTCGCAACCGTTCCCCGCTTGACTGGTGAACAAATATCGCGTAAAAGTTGTGTTGCAGTTGGAAGGAAACTTGGCGGCCCCGATCCATTTTCGGTGGTCGCTTTTTCTTTCTCTCATCCGGGGTGCATCCGAATGAGGTTCCCTTTTCCCATGACATATTCTCGTGACGGATCCTGAATCTGTGGATCAAAATCACCCGACGAGCGACTTGCTGCGCTCGCTTCAGACCTCGATCCTGAGGCTGCGCCAAAAGGCCGAACAGTTGCGAGAGCGGCTGGAGGACCTTGGCCCGGATGCCTTGGATGAGGGGGAGCAGAGACAGGTCGCCAAGCTCGACGGCCTGATCCGGGATTGCCAAAAGGTGGAGAAGACGCTTGCAGAACAAACGCAAGGCGCAGAAGCCCAAGACAGCGGACTTGACCTCGATGCGGCAAGGGATGAAATCAGCCGCCGCCTGGCTCGCCTCCGCGCCGCCAGCGATGGAACAGAGGCTGCTGAACCGCCTGAGTGATGATGCCCTGCGGGCAATGCCCTATCTGTTCGACCTTTGGGCACTCCCTCATCAATTGCCGCCGCAGGGCGATTGGCGGACTTGGGTGATCCTTGGCGGGCGCGGGGCTGGCAAGACGCGCGCCGGGGCCGAGTGGCTGCGCGCGCAGGCCGAAGGCGCCACACCGCTTGCACCGGGCCGGGCCGAGCGGCTGGCGCTCATTGGAGAAACCTACGATCAGGTTCGGGATGTGATGATTCAGGGCGACAGCGGCTTGCTGGCCTGCGCGCCACCTGATCGGCGACCTATGTGGAAGGCGAGCGAGCGCAAGCTGATCTGGACCAATGGGGCGATGGCGCAGGCCTTTTCCGCCAGTGATCCTGAAGCCCTGCGCGGACCTCAGTTCGATGCGGCCTGGGCTGATGAGCTGGCCAAGTGGAAAAAGGGCCAGGACTGCTGGGATATGCTGCAATTTGCCCTGCGCCTGGGGCAGCATCCTCAGGTCTGTGTCACGACCACGCCCCGCAATGTCGCTTTGTTACGTCGGCTTCTGGCGCTGCCAACAACGGTTCAGACACATGCCGCTACAGAAGCGAACAGGGCCAATCTGGCGCCATCTTTCATCGCGGACGTGCGCGCGCGCTACGCTGGATCTCGCCTTGGGCGGCAGGAGCTGGATGGGGAGCTTCTGGAGGATGTGCAGGGCGCGCTCTGGTCCGCCGCTCAGCTGGAAAAGCTGCGCAAGGACGCTCATCCGCCGCTCAGCCGGGTTGTGGTGGCCGTGGACCCTGCCGTGAGTGCGGGGAAAGCCTCGGATGCCTGCGGCATCGTGGTTGTCGGCGCAATCACCGATGGGCCCCCGCAAGACTGGCGCGCCTTTGTGCTGGCGGATTGCACGGTGCAGGGCGCGCAGCCCCTGGCCTGGGCGCGTGCCGCAATTGCAGCGCGAGATGAATATGGCGCCGACCGTTTGGTGGCCGAGGTCAACCAGGGCGGTGCGCTGGTGGAAAGCGTCTTGCGCCAAGTGGACCCGCTGGTGCCGTTTCGCGCCTTGCATGCCTCTCGCGGCAAGGGCGCACGGGCCGAGCCGGTGGCGGCGCTTTATGAGCAGGGGCGCGTCACGCACCTGCCTGGCCTCGGAGAGCTGGAGGACCAGATGTGCCAGATGACCGCGCGTGGCTTTCAGGGGCAGGGCTCTCCGGATCGGCTCGATGCACTGGTCTGGGCGCTGCACGAACTGATGATCCGGCCAGCCTCCGATCTGAGAATTCCACGGGCGCGGATGCTCTGAACACTCCGCTGCGGGTGTTGCCTCTGCGCCGCGCGGGTGAATGGGCCGATCTTCACCTCAGGCTGTCACAACGGTTCTCAGCAAAGGGCGCAGCAGCGTCGATCAGGAATGAGGAGTGCAGCATGGTCTTTGACCGCCTGCGGCGCAGAACGCGGCCGATGGAGCAATCGGCTCAGCACCCGGATGAGCGCAAGGCAAGTGCCGCTGCGCGACTCGTGAACTGGCATGGTCTGGGTGGCACGACCTGGAGCGCGCGTGATACCGTTTCTCTGACGCGCAACGGTTTTGCCGGCAACCCCGTTGGCTTTCGGGCCGTAAAACTGATCGCTGAGGCGGCAGCGGCGCTTCCGTTGATCCTGCAAGATGCCGAGCAAAGGTACGACCGACACCCGCTACTGTCGCTGCTCTCCCGCCCGAATTCTGCGCAGTCGCGCTCGGACCTGATGGAGGCCCTGGTCGGCCATCTGTTGCTGTCGGGTAATGCCTACGTCGAGGCGGTTGCGGCAGAGGAGGGGCTCCCGACCGAGCTGCATGTGCTGCGCCCCGACCGGATGAGCGTGGTGCCCGGTGCCGACGGCTGGCCGGTGGCCTATGATTATGCGGTATCGGGGCGGAAACATCGTTTCACCGCATCAGGTCCGCGACGCGCCATCTGTCATATCCGCAGCTTCCATCCGCAGGACGATCACTATGGGCTCGCTCCTATCCAGGCAGCCGCCACGGCTGTGGATGTCCATAATGCTGCCTCGCGCTGGTCCAAGGCGCTTTTGGACAATGCCGCGCGGCCCTCTGGAGCGCTGGTGTGGTCAGGCAGCGATGGTCAGGGCATGATGAATGATGATCAATTTCGCCGTCTAAGTGACGAAATCGAAAGCAATTTCCAAGGGGCGCGGAACGCAGGGCGGCCGATGGTTCTGGAAGGGGGGCTCGATTGGAAACCGATGGGGTTTTCGCCTTCGGACATGGAGTTCCAAAAGACCAAAGAGGCCGCTGCGCGGGAAATCGCGCTGGCCTTCGGGGTGCCGCCCATGCTTCTGGGCCTGCCCGGGGACGCGGCCTATGCCAACTACCAGGAGGCCAATCGGGCCTTTTACCGGCTCACCGTGCTGCCGCTGGTCTCTCGTGTGGCGGCGGTTTTGTCGGACTGGCTGTCAGGGTTCACTGGCGAGGTGCTCGAGCTGCGCACGGATGTGGACCAGGTCTCGGCCCTGTCCTCTGAACGTGAGGCGCAATGGCGGCGGGTTTCGCAGGCGGATTTCCTGAGCAAGGATGAAAAGCGTCGGCTTCTTGGTCTGCCGCCTCTGCAGGTGAGCGATGACGATGCCTGAGATGCCAATTCCCCCATTTGATTGTTCGCCCGGCTTGCGTCTCTCGGCCCACGAACGGGTGACGGAGATTCAAAATCAGGCGGTGAACCGGCGTCTCGAGCGGATCGAACAGATGATCGAGCGGCTCGAGAAACGGCTTTGGCTTACGGTCTATGGCGTGGCCGCGGTGATCCTGGCGCAGGCATTCCAGTCCTTTCTGGTGGCACATTAGCGCTGAATATCAACGGGATGAAAGGAGTTTCTCATGCAGGAGCCGCGAGAACTTGAGCACAAATTCGCGGGCAGTGACACCGGTCTGAAACTGGCGGGAGACAACGTCATTCAGGGCTATGCCAGCCTGTTCGGAGAGATCGATCAGGGCGGCGACATCGTGATGCCAGGTGCCTATATCACCTCCTTGCGCACGCTTGCGGCCCGGGACTGCAAAGTCAAAATGCTGTGGCAGCACGACCCCGGACAACCCATCGGGGTCTGGGACGAGGTGCGCGAGGATGGGCGCGGCCTATGGGTCAAAGGGCGCGTTCTGACCGAAACACGGCGCGGGGCAGAGGCCGTCTCTTTGATTGCAGCGGGGGCCTTGGATGGGCTTTCGATCGGTTATCGCACGGTGAAGGCAGCCCGGCATCAGGGAGGCGGGCGACAGCTGACCGAGGTGGACCTCTGGGAGGTGTCTTTGGTGACCTTTCCGATGCTAACGCAGGCGCGGGTTGCTGCGAAATCCACGACCGAGGCGGAAACGGTGTTGCGCGCCCTTGCCGCAGAATTGCGCGACCTTCGGGATGTGTAACACCCCACAGAAACAGGACAAGAGATGAGCAAACAGGAAATCCCGGCGCTTGCCGGAGATGCGGTGCCGCTGGTGCAGGAAGTCCGTCAGGCCGTTTCCGGCTTTGTCAAAGACTTCAGGGGGTTCCAGGGTGAAGTGCAGGCGAAACTGAAGCAGACAGAAGAGCGAATGATTATGCTGGATCGAAAAACTCAGGTGGCCGCGCGCCCCCATCTTGCCGCAAGCGAGAGCACCGGTGCTCCACACCAAAAGGCCTTTGGCGCTTACTTGCGCTCGGGCGATGAAGGGGAATTGCGGGGGCTGGAACTCGATGCCAAATCCATGTCGACGGCTGTGAACAGTGATGGCGGCTATCTTGTTGATCCGCAAACCGCGGACACCGTGAAAACGGTCTTGCAGTCGACCGCTTCCATCCGCGCCGTCGCCTCGGTCGTGAATGTTGAGGCGACCTCTTATGACGTGCTGATCGATCATACGGATGTCGGAGCAGGCTGGGCGACCGAGACCGACCCTACCGGCGAAACTGCCACTCCGTCGATTGACCGCATCACCATCCCCTTGCATGAACTCAGCGCCCTGCCCAAGGCCTCGCAGCGGCTCCTGGATGACAGCGCCTTTGACATCGAAGGCTGGCTGGCCGGCCGGATCGCCGACAAATTCGCAAGGGCGGAGGCTGCGGCCTTTCTGACCGGAGACGGGGTGGACAAGCCAACTGGCATCCTCACCCATCCGACCGTCGATAACAATGTCTGGTCCTGGGGCAGCCTTGGCTATGTGGCGACAGGCGTCGACGGCGATATCGGCAATGGCGATGCGATCATTGATCTGGTCTACGCGCTGGGGGCGCAGTATCGAGCCGGGGCGTCTTTCGTGATGAACTCCAAAACCGCAGGCGTGATCCGCAAGCTGAAAGACGCCGATGGCCGCTTCCTGTGGTCCGACGGTCTGGCTGCAGGAGAACCAGCGCGCCTGATGGGGTATCCGGTGCTGGTCGCCGAGGATATGCCTGACGTGGCCACAGACAGCTACTCGGTGGCCTTTGGTGACTTTGCTGCAGGCTATACCATTGCCGAACGCCCTGATCTGCGGGTGCTGCGCGATCCCTTCAGCGCCAAGCCGCACGTGCTGTTCTATGCCACGAAACGTATTGGCGGCGACGTCAGCGATTTTGCCGCCATCAAACTGCTGAAATTCGGTCTGAGCTAACCGCTTTGGGCCGATGACGGGACCGGCAGCCCGGACCCGTCGGCGGGCGCATATCACCTACTCTTTGTCGTCCAGCTGCTCCCCCTCCGTCCGAGCGGCAAAGAGGATCTGCGCCCGCTGCAGGGAAATGAACCTGGGGGACACCGGCCACGGGCCGACACATGCGGGGAAGTGCGGAGAGATGAGATGATTTTGACCGAAGTGGCGCAGGTGCCGGACAGCGCTTTGCCGCTGGAGGCCTTCAAGGCGCATCTGCGGCTGGGTACGGGCTTTGGCGAAGACAGCCTGCAAGACAGTGTGCTGAACGGTTTTCTGCGAGCGGCGATTTCGGCGATCGAAGCGCGGACCAGTAAAGCTTTGCTGAGGCGTGCCTTCGAATGGAAGCTGCCGCGGTGGCGCGACCCGGCCGCGGCCACCCTTCCTGTTGCCCCGGTTGTGGCGATTTCCTCCGTGGTGATGGAAGGCGGCGACGGCAGCGAAACTCCGGTAGATCCGGTGCTGTACTACCTGGAACAGGACGCCCATCATCCCAAGCTGCGCCCAGTGCATGGGGCCATGCCGATGATTGCGAATGGGGGGGCTGCAAAGATCACCTTTGAGGCCGGTTTTGGGGCCACATGGGGCGATCTGCCTGCCGATCTTGCGCAGGCGGTGCTGATGCTGGCGGCGCATTACTACGAGTACCGCGAGGACACCGGATTGCATGGCGGCTGCATGCCCTTTGGAGTGACCAGCCTGATCGAACGCTACCGCGCGACACGCCTGTCGCTGAGGGCGGTGCAATGAACACGGCCTCACCCGCGCCGCAGCTGAGCCGTTCTCTGGTGCTGGAAGATCCGCAGCGTGTGCCCGACGGAGCAGGTGGGTATGTCGAAAGCTGGACAGCACTTGGCACGCTATGGGCCGAAGTGAGCGCTCTCAGCGGGCGCAGCGCGGATCAACAGGGCGCGTCCCTGTCACTGCAGCGCTATCGGATCACGGTGCGGGCCACGCCGGTTGGGTCCACCTCTCGGCCCCGCCCGGATCAGCGGTTTCGCGATGGAACGCGGCTCTTTCGCATCGATGCGGTGAGCGAAGCAGATGCGCGGGGGCGTTACCTCACATGTTTCGCGGTTGAGGAGGTCAGCGCATGACATATGCCTTGTCAGGAGCGCTGCAATCGGCGGTCTATCAGCATCTGGCGGCGGATGCGGCGCTGACGGCTTTGATCGGGACGGATCTTTTCGACGCATTGCCTTCGGGCAGCTTGCCGCAGACCTATGTGGCTCTTGGCCCTGAAGAGGTGGAGGACCGCTCGGACGTCACCGGCGCGGGGGCACGGCATCGGTTCACGGTCAGCGTGTTTTCCGACACTGCCGGGTTTACGGCCGCCAAGGACGTTGCCGCCGCAGTGTGTGATGCGCTGATCGACGCGCCTTTGGCGCTGGCGCGGGGGCGTCTTGTGGGCCTGTGGTTCGAACGCGCCGCAGCCGAGCGTCTGACGGATGGCGGGCGCAGCATCATCCTGCGCTTTGCCGCCCGGGTCGAGGACGGCTGAGGGCATGAAAGTCAAGGCGCAACCCCCTGTAACCAGAAAAGAAGTGGAGTGATCCGATGGGTGCACAGAATGGCAAGGATCTGCTGATCAAGGTCGACATGACCGGGGATGGTCAGTTCGAAACCATCGCGGGGCTGCGGGCCACGCGGATCAGTTTCAACGCGGAAAGCGTCGATGTCACCAGTCTCGAAAGTCAGGGCGGCTGGCGCGAGTTGCTCTCCGGGGCCGGGGTGCGCTCGGCCAATATTTCCGGCTCTGGCGTGTTTCGCGATGAAGGCACCGATGAGCGTGCGCGGCAGTTGTTCTTTGACGGGATCACGCCCGATTTCCAGGTGGTCGTGCCGGATTTTGGCATCATCGAAGGCCCGTTTCAGGTGACCGCGCTGGAATATGTCGGCACGCACAATGGCGAAGCCACCTACGAGCTGGCGTTGGCCAGTGCCGGTGCACTGACTTTCACGGCGGTATGAGGCATGGTGAACCCCTTTGCAGGTGAGGTGGAAATCCTTGTTGATGGAAAGCCTTATGCGCTGAAGCTCACGCTTGGCGCCTTGGCAGGTCTTGAGCAAAGCCTTGGCGACGGCTCCCTCGTGGATCTTGTGAAGCGGTTCGAAGAGGGGCGGTTTTCCGCCCGCGATATTCTGGTGCTGCTGGCGGCGGGGCTTGAGGGCGGTGGCCATGATCTGCGCGCCGAGGATCTGGCACAGGCCGATATTTCCGGCGGTCCGATGGGCGCAGCCAGGATTGCAGCGCAGTTGCTCGCGCGCAGTTTTGCAGTGCCACAGGCTGCGACATGAGCGGTTTTGACTGGCCTGCGCTGATGCGGCTTGGCCTGACCGGGCTGCGCCTGACGCCGGATGCTTTTTGGCGGCTGTCCCCGGCTGAGCTGCGTTTGATGCTGGGTCAGGATGGCGCCGGGCCAGTGATGGACCGGGCTGGTCTGTGCGCCTTGATGACCGCTTTCCCGGATGAGTCGGCAACTGAGGAGGAGACCGATGGCAGGAACTGAAATTGCGGAGCTGGAACTGCGCAGCGAGGCCCTTGGCGATGCTTTGGGAGAGGCCGCAGGCATGGCCGCAACCTTTGACACAGAGCTGCGCCGGGTACGAGATGCCTTTGCCGCGACGGGCAAGGATGTGCAAACGCTGGAACGGGGCATGTCGCGGGGGTTGCGCCGTGCCTTTGAGGGCGTTGTTTTTGATGGCAAAAGCCTGTCGGACGCGCTGGACACAGTGGCGCGCTCAATGATCCGAACAACCTACAATGCGGCCATTCGCCCGGTCACCGATCATGTTGGGGGGCTCCTGGCCTCGGGGGTTGGCAATCTGGTGAGCGGCCTGCTGCCCTTTGCCGATGGCGCTGCTTTTTCGGACGGGCGGGTCATGCCTTTTGCCCGAGGCGGCGTTGTGAGTGGCGCCACCATGTTTCCCATGCGTGGGGGCGTGGGGCTGATGGGTGAGGCAGGCCCCGAGGCGATCCTACCTTTGCGCCGCGCCGCTGATGGGTCGCTTGGTGTCACCAGCGCCGGTGGGCGCCCGACACAGGTGGTGATGAATATTGCCACACCCGATGTGCAGGGTTTCCAGCGCAGCCAGGGTCAGATCGCTGCCCGCCTGTCCCGTGCCCTGACGCGCGGCAATCGCAACAGCTGAACCAGAAGGGGAGAACACCGATGAGTTTCCACGAGGTCCGGTTTCCGGCATCGCTCAGTTTTGGCTCGGTTGGAGGGCCGCAAAGGCGCACCGATATCGTGACGCTGGCCAACGGTCATGAAGAGCGAAACACGCCCTGGGCGCATTCGCGCAGGCGCTATGATGCCGGCCTTGGCTTGCGGTCTCTGGATGACGTGGAGGTGCTGATCGCCTTTTTCGAGGCGCGCCAGGGCCAGATGTATGGCTTTCGATGGAAAGACTGGTCTGACTACAAGTCGTCCCGCGCCACGGCGGATATCGATTTTCGCGACGAAGTTGTGGGGCTCGGTGACGGGGCAACGACCGTGTTTCAACTGGCCAAATCCTATCGCTCGGGAGAGACCATCTACAAGCGCCCGATCGCCAAACCCGTCGCCGGGACGGTGCGCATTGGCATTGAGCAGGAAGAACTGCGTGAGACTGTCGACTATGACCTTGATACAGCCACCGGGCTGATCACGCTCGCTTATCCGCCCGAGGCAGGCCTTCAGGTGGTTGCCGGTTTTGAATTCGATGTGCCGGTGCGCTTTGACACGGATCAGATCCAGACCAGTGTGGCCTCCTTCAAGGCGGGGGATGTGCCAACCGTGCCCATTGTCGAGGTGCGCGTCTGATGACCGGACCGTCACAACCGTTTCTCGATCACGTGGCCACAGGCCTCACCAGCCTGTGCCGCGCCTGGGCCCTGACCCGGAAGGATGGTCAGGTCTTTGGCTTTACCGACCATGATCGAGACCTGTCTTTTCAGGGCATGCTGTTCAAGGCAGGCAGCGGTTTGACCGCGCGCACGCTGCAGCAGGCCACGGGGCTGTCGGTTGACAACACAGAGGCGCTTGGCGTGCTGTCGGATGCTGCAATCCGCGAGGATGAGATCGAGGCGGGGCGCTTTGACGGGGCGGACGTGCGCTGCTGGCTGGTGAATTGGCAGGATGTCTCGGTGCGCTGGCTGCAGTTTCGCGGCTCCATTGGCGAATTGCGGCGTGCAGGCGGAGCCTTTGAGGCTGAGCTGCGCGGCCTCAGCGAGGCTCTGAACCGGCCTTTGGGCCGGATCTACCAAAAGCCCTGTACCGCCGTTTTGGGGGATGGGCGCTGCGGCTTTGACCTCTCAATCCCCGGATATGCCGAGGAACGCGCGGTAGAGCGCTGCCAAGAGGGCCGTCTGTTCTATTGGGACGATCTGGCTGGCTTTGAGCCGGCATGGTTCACGCGCGGCAGGCTCACGGTGTTGGAGGGCGCGGCCAAGGGTTTGTGGAGTGCAATAAAACAGGATCGAAGCGAAGGGCAGGAGCGCCGGATCGAGCTATGGGAGCCGCTGCGGGTGGCCGTCGCGGTCGGTGACATGGTCCGGCTTGAGGCAGGCTGCGACAAGCGGACGGAGACCTGTCGGCTCAAGTTCAACAACCTGGCCAACTACCAGGGGTTCCCGGATATTCCCGGAGAGGACTGGGTGATGTCGGTGCCGAAATCCTCTGGGATCAACACAGGCGGAAGCCGTCGATGAGCGGGGCGGAAATCGCTACGGCAGCCAGGGGCTGGCTCGGCACGCCCTATGTGCATCAGGCCAGCCGTCGCGGTGCCGGCTGTGATTGCCTTGGGCTGATCCGGGGGGTCTGGCGCGAAATCCACGGCGCGGAAACCGAGCCTGTGCCGCCCTACACGATGGACTGGTCAGAGCCTCAAGGGTGCGAACGCTTGTGGGAGGCTGCACGCGGGCATTTGCGCCCCAAGCCGCTGAAGGAGGTGGCGTTGGGTGATGTGCTGCTCTTTAGGATGCGCGCGGGATCTGTTGCAAAGCATCTGGGCATCCAGTCCGACATCGGTGCGCCGCCACGTTTCATTCATGCCTATGCGGGGCGGGGCGTCGTGGAATGCGCGCTCAGCGCTCCCTGGCAGCGCCGGATCGTGGCGCGATTTGCATTCCCGCAAGAGGATCTCTGATGGCGACCATTCTTCTTTCGGCGGCAGGAGCCGCAATCGGCGGCGCTGTTGGCGGCACCGTGGCAGGCCTCTCTTCTGTTGCGATCGGGCGCGCGATCGGGGCTACTCTGGGCCGGGCGATAGACGAACGTCTGTTCGGCGCCGGGTCAGATCCTGTTGAGACCGGCCGTGTCGATCAGTTCCGACTTACCCAGGCCAGCGAAGGCGAACCCATCGCACAGGTCTTTGGCCGCACGCGCGTCGGCGGGCAGGTGATCTGGTCAACCCAGTTTCTGGAAAGCAGCCAGACCACCGGCGGCGGTGGCAAAGGGGCGCCGCGCCAGCCGACCGTCACCCGCTACAGCTATTCGGTGTCGCTTGCGGTTGCCCTGTGCGAAGGCGAGATCACATCGGTGGCTCGTGTCTGGGCGGATGGCGAAGAAGTCTCTGCACTTGATCTCAACATGACGGTCTATCCCGGCACCCTTGATCAGGCGCCAGATCCCCTGATGGAAGCAGTTGAGGGGGCAGGTCAGGTGCCTGCCTATCGCGGCACTGCCTATGTCGTGATGGAGAACATCCAGCTCGAAGCCTTCGGTAACCGCGTGCCGCAGTTTTCCTTTGAAGTGGTCCGGGCCGAGCAACCCGGTCAACAGGAATATGCTGACGATCCGAGCCAGCTGGTACGCGGTGTGGCGCTGATGCCGGGAACCGGGGAGTACAGCCTTGCGGCCAGCCCCGTGAATTACTCCGGCGGGCCGGGCGATATGCGCGCGGCCAACACCCATACACCGTCCGGGCAGACGGATCTGATGACTTCTCTGGCAGCGCTCGAACAGGAACTGCCGACCTGCGATGCGGCGTCGCTGATTGTGTCCTGGTTCGGGAATGACCTGCGCTGCGGCACCTGCCAGATCAAACCGAAGGTAGAGCAAAAGCTGGCGGATGGGGGCACCATGCCCTGGCGTGTATCCGGTCTGAGCCGCGCCACGGCTGAAGAGGTACTGAAAGATGGCGAGAACACCCCGGTCTATGGCGGCACCCCGGCGGATGCGGCGGTGATCGAGGCGATCCAGACCATGCGCGATCAGGGGCGGCGGGTCATGTTCTACCCCTTCATCCTGATGGATCAGCCCGAGGGCAACGGCTTGCCCGATCCTTGGAGCGACAATACTGACCAGCCGCATCTGCCCTGGCGCGGGCGGATCACCCTGTCGATGGCCCCTGGCCGCGCCGGTTCACCGGACCAGAGTGCTGCTGCAGATGCCGAAGTCGCGGCTTTTATGGGAGCGGCGCAGGCATCTGATTTCACCATATCCAGCGGCTCTGTCTCCTACTCAGGCCCCAATGAATGGGGATTGAGGCGGTTCATCCTTCACAATGCGGCGCTTTGTGCGGCCGCGGGCGGGGTTGAGGCCTTTTGCATCAGCTCTGAAATGCGCAGCCTGACCCAGATCAGAGGCGCCAGCGGGTTTCCGGCTGTTGAGGCGCTGCGGGATCTGGCTGCCGAGGTGCGGCAGATCCTGGGGGCGGAGGCCAAGATCGGCTATGCGGCGGATTGGTCCGAATACTGGGGCTACACCTGCCCCGAGGGGAACCGCTATTTCCACCTTGATCCGCTCTGGGCGGATCCCGAGATCGATTTTGTCGGGATCGACAACTACATGCCCCTGTCGGATTGGCGCCAGGGCGAGGATCACCTGGATGCAAAGGCGGGCGTTCCAGCGGTGTATGATCTCGACTACCTTCGCGGCAATATCGAGGGCGGTGAAGGATATGACTGGTATTATCATTCCCCCGAGGCTGAAGACGCGCAGATCCGCACAGCGATCACCGATGGCGCGCATGATGAGCCCTGGATCTGGCGTTACAAGGATATTCGCAACTGGTGGGCCAATACCCATCATGAGCGAATTGGCGGTGTCCGTCAGCCTGTCCCCACAGCATGGGAGCCGCAGAGCAAACCGATCTGGTTCACGGAACTGGGCTGCGCCGCCATCGACCGGGGGACCAATCAGCCGAACAAGTTCTTGGATCCCAAAAGCTCCGAGTCGAAACTGCCGAAATATTCGACCGGGCAGCGGGACGATCTGATCCAGCGGCAATATCTGCGCGCGATGCTCGGATACTGGAGCAATCCGGCGAATAATCCCGTCTCTCCTGAATATGAGGCGCCCATGGTGGATATGGCACATGCCTACGTCTGGGCCTGGGACGCGCGACCCTTCCCGGCCTTTCCGAACAACGTCGAGGTCTGGAGCGATGGAGAGAACTACCTGCGCGGTCATTGGCTGAACGGGCGCATCGGGCAACGCAGCCTTGCCTCGGTGGTGGAGGAGCTTTGTGCGCGTTCCGGGCTGTCGGAAATCGACACCAGCAGCCTCTATGGGATCGTCCATGGCTATTCCCTGGATAGCACGCAAGAGGCGCGGGCTTCGCTGCAGCCGCTGATGCTGCGGCACGGCTTCGATGCGATTGAACAGGACGGGGTGCTGCGGTTCCGCCAGCGCACCGGGCGCGGTGACCAAGATCTCGCTCTCGAAACACTGGTAGAGAGCAGCGAGGTCGAAGGCGGTTTGGCCCAGATACGGTCAGGTGAGGCGGAACTGGTCGGCCGGGTGCGGCTGCGTTTCTCTGAATGGGGGGCGAACTACGATCTGGCCTCGGAAGAGTCGATTCTGCCGGATGAGGTGACCCATGCGGTCAGCCAGAATGATCTGCCATTGGTGCTGACCCGCGCAGAGGCCCGTCAAACTGTGGATCGCTGGCTGATCGAGGCCCGCATTGCGCGGGATACGGCCCGTTTCGTTCTGCCGCCATCACGGCTGGGGCTGGGTGTGGGCGATATCGTCTCGCTGCCGGTTGACCGGGCTTTGGAGCAAACAGGAGAAACAGGCACAGGCTCCCATGCCCTGTTCCGGCTGGACCGTATCGAAATGGCAGAGGCGCAGTTGGTCGAAGCGGTACGGATCGATCCGGGCGTGTATGAAGCGGCTGACGTGCCGGAGGATCTGCCTGGGGTGAATGCCTTTGTTGCCCCAACACCTGTCATGCCTTTGTTCATGGATCTGCCCTTGCTGACCGGAGAGGAAGTCCCCCATGCGCCGCATCTGGCGGTGAGTGCACAGCCCTGGCCGGGGACAGTCGCTGTCTACGGCGCCCAGGCGGATGAAGGCTATGCGTTGGAAGAGATCATCGCGGCAGGTTCCATCGTCGGGGTAACGCAGGCACCGCTTGCCAAAGGGCCTGTGGGGCGCTGGGACCTTGGAGCCGATCTGCAAGTCCGACTGATCTCGGGCACTCTGGAGGGGCGTGACAGGCTGGCTGTTCTCAATGGGGCAAACGCAATGGCGATCGGTGACGGGAGCAACAAAAACTGGGAAATTCTGCAGTTTCGCGAGGCGGAGCTTGTCGCCCCCAATACCTATCTATTGCGTGGACGTTTGCGCGGTCAGCTCGGCAGCGATGGTCTCATGCCCGTAGTCTGGCCGGAAGGTTCCTTTGTCGTTGTACTGGACGGCAGGCCGACGCAGCTGGATCTGCCGCTGGATCAGCGCCGGATTGCGCGCCACTACCGTATCGGCCCGGCAAGGCGCGGGTATGACGATCCCAGCTATGTCCTCCGCACCGAAGCTTTTGACGGCAACGGATTGCGCCCCTATGCACCGGCTCACCTGAGGCTGGGCGCCGCGCTGGGCGTGGATGTGCCGGTCAGCTGGATCCGTCGCACAAGGATTGAGGGCGACAGTTGGGACCTGCCGGATGTTCCCTTGGGAGAAACGCAGGAGCTGTACCGGCTGCGTATCCTGCGTGCTCAGATTTTGCTGCGCGAGGAGCTCATATCCGAAAGCACCTGGACATACACCACGGCTTTGCAAGCGGCTGACGGTGTTATGCCCGGAGACACCTTGGAGGTTGCTCAGATGTCGGACCGCTACGGGGCGGGTTTTGCGACCAGAGTCGTTCTGGAATGAGGCGTCCTGTCCTGCCGGGAGATGTCTCTGCCGTTGCGCGCGCCTTGTTGGCGGTTGGCCCTGACCAAAGGACGGCGGTCCTGAATTCTGTGTTCGACGGTGCGGCGCTTGCGCAGGCTGCGGTGGAGAAAGGCGGCGCGCTTCATGAGGTTTGGGGCAACGGGTCGCTCGACGCCGCTGCCCGCGGCTTTGCCCTTGCCGATGAGCCGCCGTTGGACAATTGGGCCTATCTTTGCTGCATGATCAACGTATTGCAGGAATTGCAGCGCCGGACCCAAGGGCCAGAAGGGCCCTCAGCCATGAAAGGGTAAAGAAAGGGCTCCCGCCCGGTGCCAGCCGCCCTGACGGGCGGCGCACCCGTTGGGCCCGGCGCCACGCTGGCGCGTGTCGCGGTTGCGCTTGCGGTCAACGATTCATCAAGGCCCGAAATATCTTGCTTCACGAATTTGCGTTTGGTGTTTTCTGGGTTAGGTACGTATCCTGAGGGCAGCAGAGGATGTAATGCCATGATCAAGACCCGCAAAGCCGTGACGCCCCTGGATCCTGTTTGGGATCGCATTGCCACCGAAGCGCAGGAGGCTGTAGAGAAACAGCCCCTTATGGGCGGTTTGATCCACGCCTGTATTCTGCACCATCCAACGATCGAAAAGGCGCTGTCCTACCGGATCGCGGCCAAGCTCTGCTCGAATGAGATGTCGATGGTCATCCTGCGAGAGATCGTTGAGGCTGCTTATGAAGCCGATCCGACACTGGTGGCTGCCGCGCGCGCCGATCTCATGGCGGTCTACGAACGCGACCCGGCCTGCCATCGCCTGTTGCAGCCGATCCTTTACTTCAAGGGCTATCAGGCGGTCCAAGCCTATCGTGTGGCGCATTGGTTGTGGACGCAAGGCGACTACGATCTCTCCTATTTCTTCCAGATGCGGATTTCTGAGATTTTTGGCGTGGATATCCACCCGGCAGCGCGCATTGGTCAGGGCATCATGATCGATCACGCGCATTCCATTGTCATCGGGGAAACTGCGGTGGTGGGAGACAATGTTTCGATGCTGCATTCCGTCACCCTTGGCGGCACCGGCAAGGAAGAAGAAGACCGTCACCCCAAAATCGAGGACGGTGTCCTGATCGGGGCCGGCGCCAAGGTGCTTGGGAATATCAGGATCGGGCATTGCAGTCGCATTGCTGCAGGCTCGGTCGTGCTGGAGGATGTTCCACCTTGCAAGACGGTTGCAGGCGTGCCTGCCCGGATCGTCGGGGAGGCAGGATGCGCCCAGCCGGCGGTCAGCATGAACCAGGTTCTTTCCCAAAAGGGCTGAAGAGCGCAGTACGGCGGAGCAAAGAAAAACGCGGTCACCCGATGGGCGACCGCGTTTTTCGTTTGTCGTTGTCTGGGGCTTTTTCAGGCCAACATGACCATCGGGTTTTCCAGGTTTTCGACGATCGCTGCCAAAAGATTGGCCCCAAGGGCGCCGTCGATGACGCGGTGATCAACCGACATGGTGACGCTCATGACCGTGGCGACCTTCAGCTCTCCATCCGCGCCGACCACGGGCTTCTTGCTGCCCGCGCCGACCGCCAGAATGCCCGAATGCGGCGGATTCACGATGGCGTCGAAGTTATCAATGCCGAACATGCCGAGGTTCGAGATGGCAAAGGCACCGCCCTGATATTCGTGCGGGGCCAGCTTGCGATCCCGGGCGCGGGCGGCGAGGTCCTTCATCTCGGTGGACAGTGCCGAGAGCGACTTCATGTCCGCATCCTGCAGCACGGGCGTAAACAGCCCGCCTTCGATGGCAACGGCGACCGCGACATCGGAGGCTTTCATCTGCAGCACCCGGTCGCCCGCCCAGACGGCGTTGGCTTCGGGCACCGATTGCAGGGCCAGCGCCACCGCTTTGATGATGAAGTCATTGACCGAAAGCTTTACGCCGCGCCCTTCAAGCTGTTTGTTTAGCTGGCTGCGGAAGGCCAGAAGCGCGTCAAGCTGGATATCCCGGCGCAGGTAGAAATGCGGGATGGTCTGTTTGGCCTCAGAGAGGCGTGCGGCGATGGTCTTGCGCATGCCGTCGAGCTTGACCTCTTCGTAGGTGCGCCCTTCGTACATCTTGGCGACAATATCCGCAGAGGGGCCGGTTGCCGGGGCAGGGGCGGCTGCTGCGGGCGCAACGCTGGCTGCCGGGGCCGCCGCCGCTTTCGGTGCTGCGGTGGCGTTCTCGACATCGGTCTTGATGATACGACCGCGCGGGCCGGAGCCAGTGATTGTGGCCAGATCCAGCCCTTTGTCCGCCGCAATCCGGCGGGCGAGGGGGGAGGCAAAGATGCGATTGCCATCCGCCGCGACAGGCGCGGCCGGGACAGGGGCTGCGGGCGCCGCGGAGCCCCCTGCGGGGGCCGCCTTGTCACCCGCGTCAGCCGCAGATGCGGCTTCCGGTTTCGGGGCTGGCGCTGTCGCCACATCATCGGCGCTTTCGCCATCGGCCAGAAGCACGGCGATGGGGCTGTTGACCTTTACCCCTTCGGTGCCTTCGCCCACCAGGATCTTGCCGATGACGCCTTCGTCCACGGCTTCGAACTCCATGGTTGCCTTATCGGTCTCGATCTCGGCCAGCAGGTCGCCAGAGGAGACGGTGTCGCCTTCCTTGACCAGCCATTTCGCGAGCGTGCCTTCCTCCATGGTGGGAGAGAGGGCGGGCATCAGGATTTCAGTGGGCATCGCTGTCTCTCCTTACCGGTAGGTCACTTGTTTCACTGCCGCAATCACCTCATCGGTGGTGACCAGCGCGTGTTTTTCGAGGTTCGCCGCATAGGGCATGGGCACGTCCTTGCCGGTGCAGGTGACCACGGGCGCATCGAGATAGTCGAAGGCTTGCTGCATCACTTCGGAGGCAATATAGCTGCCGACCGAGCCTTGCGGCCAGCCTTCTTCGACCGTCACAAGCCGGTTGGTCTTCATCACGGATTTGATCACCGTGGGGAGGTCCATCGGGCGCAGGGTGCGCAGGTCGATGACCTCGGCCGAGATGCCGTCTTCGGCCAGCTTTTCTGCCGCCTCCAAAGCATAGGTCATGCCGATCCCAAAGGAGACGATGGTGACGTCGCTGCCCTCGCGCCAGATGCGGGCCTTGCCAAAGGGCACGGTGTAATCATCCAGATCCGGCACATCGAAGGAACGGCCATAAAGGATCTCGTTCTCAAGGAAGATCACCGGGTTTGGATCGCGGATCGCGGATTTCAGCAGGCCCTTGGCGTCAGAGGCAGAGTAGGGCATCGCCACCTTGAGGCCGGGGATCTGCATGTACCAGGCGGCGTAGTCCTGGCTGTGCTGGGCGCCAACGCGCGCGGCGGCGCCATTGGGGCCACGGAAAACGATGGGGCAGCCCATCTGACCACCGGACATATAAAGCGTCTTGGCGGCAGAGTTGATAATCTGGTCAATCGCCTGCATGGCAAAGTTGAAGGTCATGAACTCAACGATGGGCATCAGCCCGCCAAAGGCAGAACCAACGGCGATTCCGGCAAAGCCATGTTCCGTGATGGGTGTGTCGATGACGCGTTTGCTGCCGAATTCATCCAATAGGCCCTGAGAGATTTTGTAGGCCCCCTGATATTCGGCGACTTCCTCGCCCATCAGGTAGACTTCATCGGTCCTGCGCATCTCTTCTGCCATGGCATCGCGCAGGGCTTCGCGCACGGTCTGCTGTTTGAGCGCGGTGCCTTCGGGCCAATCGGGTGTTTCATCCACCTTCGGGGCCTCTTGGGGCGCGGCAGCAGCGACGGCCGGAGCGGGCGCCGCAGGTGCCTCTGCGGTCGGCGCTTCCTTGGCTGCGGGCGCGGCGGCGGCGACATCATCGGCGCTCTCACCCTCGGCCAGAAGCACGGCGATGGCGGTGTTGACCTTCACGCCTTCGGTGCCTTCGGGGATCAGGATCTTGCCGATCACGCCTTCATCCACGGCCTCGAACTCCATCGTGGCCTTGTCGGTTTCGATTTCTGCGAGGATATCGCCAGAGCTTACGGTATCGCCTTCCTTGACCAACCATTTGGCCAGTGTGCCTTCCTCCATGGTCGGCGACAGGGCGGGCATCAGAATTTCAGTTGCCATGATAGTGTGTCCCCTCAGGCGCTGTGCTGCGGAATGGTTTCGGCGTAGATGTCGGTCCACAGCTCATCGAGATGAGGCTCCGGGCTTTCTTTCGAGAAATCCGCCGATTTGTTCACGATGTCCTTGATCTCCTTGTCGATCGCTTTCAGGTCATCTTCGCTGGCGTGCTTGCCGGTCAGCAGCATTTCGCGGACCTGTTCGATCGGGTCGCGTTCGCTGCGCATCTTTTGCACCTCTTCGCGGGTGCGATACTTGGCCGGGTCCGACATGGAGTGACCGCGATAGCGGTAGGTTTTCACTTCAAGGATGTAGGGTCCTTTGCCCGCGCGGCAGTGGGCCACGGCGCGCTCGCCAGCGTCCTTGACGGTCAGGACATTCATACCGTCAACGGCCTCACCCGGAATGCCAAAGGCCTCACCGCGGGTGAAGAGTTCGGGGGTCGAGGTCGAGCGGGCCTGGGCGGTCCCCATCGCATATTGGTTGTTCTCGATCACAAAGATCACCGGCAGTTGCCAGAGCGCGGCCATGTTGAAGGTCTCGTAGATCTGCCCCTGGTTGGCGGCGCCGTCGCCGAAATAGGCAAAGGTCACGCGGCCGTTGCCCTTGTATTTGTCGGCAAAGGCGAGGCCCGCACCCAGCGGCACCTGAGCGCCAACGATGCCATGACCACCGTAGAAATGCTTCTCTTTCGAGAACATATGCATCGAGCCGCCCTTGCCTTTGGAATAACCGCCCTCGCGACCGGTGAGCTCGGCCATCACGCCGTCTGGGTCCATGCCGCAGGCCAGCATGTGGCCGTGGTCGCGGTAGGAGGTGATGCGCTTGTCGCCTTCCTCGGCCGCAGCCTCCAGGCCGACAACAACCGCTTCCTGGCCGATGTAAAGGTGACAGAAGCCACCGATCAGACCCATGCCGTATAGCTGGCCGGCCTTTTCTTCGAATCGGCGGATCAAGAGCATCTCGCGGTAGTGGCTGGTCAGCTCTTCGGCAGAAACGTTTGGTTTCTTGGTGGTTTTCCTAGCGGCCATAGTGGCGGACTCCCCCTCAATGCCAGATAGTTTAGCGTTAAACTATTAGATAATCGATTTACAGGCCGGTGGCGAGAGCTTTTCTGGCGCCGACCCAAAGCGATGCAGAAAATCCCCATAAAAACCGGATCAACGCCAAAAGAGATCGCTGGCATCGCAAGGCTGGCACGAGGGGGCACGCATCACAAGCCCAAAGCGCGTCACGCTTTGGCGAGCCGGGTGCTGGAGGGGCTTTTCTCGTTTCGTTTTTTTTGAGGGGGTCCGCTAGTGGATGACGATTTCATCCGCGCGCAAAAGGCCAAGAACCGAGCGCGCCTGTTGATCCAGAAGGTCCAGATCAAGGTACTCGTCCGACAAGCGACGCGTCTTGTTTTCCATCTGCCCGATATCCTGTTTCAGCAGAGCGAGATCCCGACGAAGCTCTTCGGCTTCTGCCTGGATCTCGACCCTTCTGAACAACCCGAAATCGCCCTGCACCGCCGCAAAAGTGAAATACGCGCTCAGCGCGAATGCGATGGAAAAGAAGACGAATGCGCCAATGGATGGCGTGCTGCTTCGGGTCACGTTGAGATTGCCTGTATGCTACTGCTCAAGATATTGTTTTTGCACCGATTGTTTCGATGTCTGACATGTTTATGCCACAAGCGAATCGCTCTGTGAATCCCCAAAATGGTTAATCCGTCGAGTTTATTCTCGGCTTATGCTCTTGTGGCTGAAAAACAACGCACCGAGATCCTTGGGGCAAAGGGGCTCGGCATCCGCAACAGCTTTGCGTTCGAGAGCAGGGAGGGGGTGGATGGTCAAGCTGTTTGCAGGCGACACAGGCAAAGTCGCCCGCAAACGCCAACAGGCTGGCGGACGCACAGAGAGCTGGCTTAATCCTGTTCCAGGGCGGCGACACCCGGCAGGGTCTTGCCCTCCATCCATTCCAGAAAAGCCCCGCCCGCAGTTGAGATATATGTGAAGTCCCGCGCGGCGCCCGAGGCATTGAGGGCTGCCACCGTATCACCGCCGCCTGCGACTGAGATCAGCTTGCCCGCGCGCGTGAGCGCTGCCGCTTTGAGGGCGGTGGCATTTGTGGCTGCGTCAAAGGGTTCCATTTCAAAGGCACCAAGTGGGCCGTTCCAGATCAGGGTGCGGCTTTGTTCGAAGATCTCGTTGATCGTGGCGACACTGTCCGGGCCTGCATCCAGAATCAAGCCATTCTCGGGGCATTGATCGGCGGGCAGCACCTGATGCGGCGCGTGGGAGGCAAAGGTTTCGGCAACCACCACATCCGAGGGCAGCACGATCTTGCAACCAGCGCTTTCGGCCTTGGCGAGGATCTCAGCGGCGGTGTCCTTCATGATACGCTCGGCTAGGGATTTGCCCACGTCGATCCCCTGAGCCACCAGGAAGGTATTGGCCATGCCGCCGCCAATCACCAGGTAATCGACCTTGGTGATCAGGTTGCTGAGCAGTTCCAATTTGGTGGAGACTTTGGCCCCGCCCACAACCGCCGTCACCGGACGGCTCGGTGCGCCAAGGGCGCTTTCAAGGGCCGAGAGTTCGGCCTGCATCAGGCGGCCGGCGCAGGCGGGCAGCAAACGTGCGATGCCTTCGGTGGAGCTATGCGCGCGGTGGGCGGCGGAAAAGGCATCGTTGCAATAGACATCGCCAAGACGGGCCATGCCAGCGGCCAATTCCGGATCGTTCTTGGTTTCAGCGGCGTGAAAACGGGTGTTTTCGAGCAGCAGAACCTCACCGGGCTGCAGGGCGGCGGCGGCGGCCTCGGCGCCGGGGCCGATACAGTCGGCGGCAAAAAGAACGCGGGTTTCAAAGGCGCGCTCCAGCGTCGGGATCAGTTGGTTCAGTGACAGGTTCTCGCGGCGCTCTCCGCCCGGACGACCAAAATGGGCCAGAAGGATCGGCTTACCCCCGGCATCAAGAATATCGCGCACCGTGGGGGCGATGCGGCGGATCCGGGTCGAGTCGGTCACCACCCCATCCACGATCGGCACATTGATATCCACGCGCACCAACACGCGCTTGCCGCTGAGGTCCATGTCATCAAGGGTATTCCAGCCCATGCTCAGGCTCCTTCCGGTCTTTCGCAAATGTCTTTTCTCGCTGTTTCGGAGCTTTTGCGCCCACAGTCAATGCTCACGCTTGGCATTCAGGGCCTCGCGCCTTAGGTATCGGACAAATCATAGACGACAGGAGAGCCAGATGGCCGAGATCAAAGACCCGGAAAACACCATCATCATCGAGCTGAAGGACGGCAATGTGGTGATTGAACTGCTGCCCGACGTTGCCCCAAAGCACAGTGAACGGATGAAGGAACTGGCCCGCGCCGGTGAGTATGACAACGTTTGCTTTCACCGCGTGATCGACGGTTTCATGGCGCAGACTGGCGATGTGCAGCACGGCGACATGGAAGACGGCTTCAACCTGCGCATGGCGGGCACCGGCGGGTCGAGCCTGCCGAACGTTCCGGCCGAGTTCTCCAAACTGCCCCATGACCGTGGTACCCTGGGCGCCGCGCGCTCGGCCAACCCGGATTCGGCCAACTCGCAGTTCTTCATCAACTTCAAGGACAACCACTTCCTGAACGGCCAGTACACCGTCTATGGCCGCGTCATCGAAGGCATGGAGCATGTGGATGCGATCACCCGTGGTGAGCCGCCAGCAAGCCCCGACCGCATGATCAGCGTCAAGGTGGCCGCCGATGCTTAAGCTTGCTGCAGTCCTTACCCTGGTGGCCGGGTCCGCCTTTGCCTCTGGCCTCGAAATCCAGATTGAGGGCGAGGGCGCCAATGGCACCGTCAAGATCGACCTATTCGAGGATGTCGCCCCGAAACACGTAGAGCAGATCACTGCGCTGGCCGCCGAAGGCAAGTATGATGGCGTGGTCTTCCACCGCGTGATCGAAGGCTTCATGGCGCAGACCGGCGATGTACAATACGGCAAACTGGGCGGCGATATGAGCATGGCGGGCATGGGCGGCTCGGAACGCTCGGATCTGCCGGCCGAGTTTTCCGAAGTGCCTTATGATCGCGGTGTCGTGGGTATGGCCCGCTCGCAGAACCCGAACAGTGCCAATTCGCAGTTCTTCATCATGTTTGCGCCGGGCCATTTCCTGAACGGTCAATACACCGTTGTCGGAAAGGTGACCGAGGGGATGGATGTGGTGGATGCCATCAAGCGCGGTACTGGGCAGAACGGCTCGGTGATCGGCAAACCGGACGTGATGACAAAGGTCACCGTTACCGACTGACCAGCCCTGAAATGAAAGACGCCTTTGGCGCCTTTGTGAGGAACACCCGCGCATGGTTTGTGCGGGTGTTTTTCTCTGTCTGCTGGGGGCTGTCGACAGTGCCTGTGAAAACAAGAAAGCGCCGCAATGATGCGGCGCTTCCGGTCTGTCTAACCCTTTGGCAGGGGCGGCGCAGGCTTAGCCTTCTGCCTTGGCTGCTGGTGCAGGCGCTGCAGCTGCCGGTGCGGCTTTCTTGGCTCCGGGGCTCAGAGGGTCATCCTGGCGCTGGACGGAGCCTTCGAAATGGGCGCCGCTTTCGATCGCAATGGTCTTGTGGATGATATCGCCTTCGACACGCGCAGTGGAGGTCAGGCGGACCTTGAGACCGCGCACCCGGCCCACGATGCGGCCGTTGATCACAACGTCATCGGCGGTGACTTCACCCTTGATTGTGGCGCTTTCTCCAATGGTCAGAAGATGCGCGCGAATGTCACCTTCGACGGTGCCTTCGACCTGGATGTCGCCAGTGGTCTTCAGGTTGCCGGTGATGTGCAGATCAGAGCTGAGCAGCGATGCCGGCGGCTTGGCCTTGGGCGGAGAGGCTTTGAAATCGCTCGACGGCGCGGCAGGCGGCGCGCTCGGCGTTGCCGCGGCAGGGGTTGTGTCGGCCTGTTTCGGCCCGGGCTCATTGATTTTGCTTTTAGAAAACATTTCTTGCAGCCTTGATGTAGATCATAGGGTTTACCGGTTTTCCGTTGACCCGAACCTCGTAATGAAGGTGGGTCCCGGTAGACCGTCCGGTGTTACCCATATCAGCAATGTGATCCCCGCGCGAGACCCTTTGACCAACCTTCACGCGGAGTTTGGAGTTATGGGCATATTTCGTCTCAATGCCAAAGGCGTGGCGGATCGTGACCAGCTTGCCATAGCCTGATTGCCAGCCCGCATGGGTGACAACGCCGTCAGCCGTCGCGTAGATGTCGGTGCCGGTGCGACCGGCAAAGTCCGATCCCTTGTGCAGGCGCCGCCCCCCGGTCTTGGGATCACGCCGGTAGCCAAAGCCGGACGTCTGGCGCACGAGGCCGAGGTTCACGGGCGTGGCAAAGGGCGCTTGCTGCGCGGCCATCCGGTAGAGATTGAGCTGGTCCAGTTCATTGAGAATCTTGTTGGCGCGCAGTTCCTCGGCGGTGGGCTCCTCACCGCGGGTGGACAGGGCCAAAGGGGTGAGCGGCCCACCCTGGCCGTTGTAGCCGCGGCGCACCTGCTCCAGAATGCTGTCAGGTGGCATGCCTGCATTGCGGAACATCTTGTCGAGGGGCGCGACTGAGACCGTCACAGCCTCTTCCAACTGCCGGAAGATCTGGTTGTTGCGCTCGTCCATCAGCTTGATTTCCATCTCAAGCGAATCCCGCTCTTCGAGAGCGGATTGCGCATCGGCCCGCACCTGGTCACGCTCTGCGGCGGTTTCGGCAAGCGCGCTGGAGAGGAACTCCATCTGAACGGGCGCCACCGCTGCCAGAGACTGTGTGCCGCTTTCCTCCGCAGTTTCCTTACGCAGATCGGCAAGTTCGGCGCGGGCGGTATCGCGCTGGGACATCGTGTCCCGCAGGGTGGCCTGGATGACTTCAATTCCGGTTTCCAGCTCTCGCCGCCGGGTTTCAGAGGCGAGGAGTTCCGATTGCATGTCCGAGATCTGCGCAAGGGCGGCATTGAAGCGATTTTGAGCGGCAATCGCCTCTTCTGCGCGACTGTCTCGTTCCTGCGAAATCGCATTCAGCCGTTCCCGGTAGGTGATCTGGTCCCGTTTGGCTTGTTCGCGGAAATTGCCCGCGCCGATGCTGTCCATCAGGACCACTGCGGTGGCAATAGCTGACCAGCCGACAAACAGGGTCACGCCGACCACGGCCATCAACTGGGTTTCCGGGCGCAGGCGAATGAACCTGGTGTCGTCATCGGATTTCAGAAAGACGCGTCGTTCGGGAAAGTACCGCTCCAGAAAGGCGTGTATTCGAATAGTCAGACGTCTGCGCACGCTCTGATCCTTGTTCCATCCCATCAAGTCTGACGCCTGTGGCTCGACGAAGAACCAGGTGCGGAGCGCCATAGCCCATTTGAATAGCCAGCGGCTGCCATTTGGGCAAGTGCGTTGATCAATTGGAAAGAAATTGCGTCGGCTCAGACGGGCGATTGGCGGAAACCTGCCTGAAATCAGCGCGCCGAACCCTCTGGCGGCTGTGCGCCAGTTTCCGTAAGGGGCCAGTAGAAGTCCGGCGGCAGCCCGGCTTCGGCGCGTTTTTCTTCGTTGAAGGGCGGCTTCAGGGCTCCGTGGAAATACTTGCGCACCAGGTCATGGAACACGTCCTTTGGATCCAGATTCTCCCGGCCGCACAGGAAGTGAAACCATTTGGACCCATAGGCCACATGGCCGACTTCTTCGGCGTAGATGGTCTCCAGAGCCTCAACCGCGTTGGCCAGTTTCGCCTTGCGGAAAATCCCGATCATGCCTGGGGTTACGTCCAGCCCGCGGGCCTCAAGAACCATCGGAACCACGGCCAGGCGCCCCATAAGGTCTTCTGCTGTGTCTTCCGCCGCGCGCCACATGCCTGCGTGGGCCGGAAGGGCGCCGTAATGGCTTCCTAGGCTTTCAAGGCAGTCGCACATGAGGTTGAAATGCTTCGATTCTTCATCTGCGGCTTTGACCCAGTCGTCAAAAAAGCCCATCGGCATGGGGACATGAGAAAAGCGTGCAATGATATCCCAGTGCAGATCCACCGCATTCAGTTCAATATGGGCAACAGCGTGAAGAAGCGCGATGCGGCCTGCCTCAGAGCCGGGCTTGCGCTTCGGCACATCCCGCGGATCCAAAAGTTCGGGGCGTCTGGGGCGGGCGGGGCGCAAAGGCGGATTGGCTGTTCCGATCTCTATGTCTGGGGTTTCGCCACGCCGCGCGGCGAACCAACTGGCGGCATGACGACGAGAGAGCGCGGTTTTTTCGCGCCCATCGGAAGTGACAAGGACCTCGGTGGCCATTTCTGCAAGAGAGAGCTGGGTTTCGGTCATCACGTGTCGGCCTTTGTGTTTTGTCCGCGCGTATCTGCCCTGAATTGAGGACCTTTGCAATCAGGAGCGGCGAGCGAAAACAAAAGGCTCCCGCCCGTCGTCGATCATTTGCACAATGATCTCCTCCCGTTGGGCCCGGCGCCGCGCAAGGCGCGGCGCCGGGCCCAAGGCCGCCAGCGACAGGGCCGTCAGGGCCTGTTGCGCGGGCGCGGGAGGTCACCTGATCTGTCGATAAAATGCAGGCGTGAGGCAAACCTCAAAGTCGTTCAGAGCGCCTTGACGGCTTCGAGGACGTCTGCGACGTGGCCGTCGACCTTAACCTTGCGCCAAATCCGGGCAATGCGACCTTCAGCGTCGATCAGGAAGGTTGAGCGTTCGATGCCCCAATGTTTCTTCCCATACATATTCTTTTCTTTCCAGACGCCGTAGTCTTCGCATGTTGTGCCGTCGGCGTCGGACAGAAGAGGTGTCGTCAGCCCATGTTTGGCAACGAATTTGTCGTGTTTGGCCACGGTGTCCTTGGAAATGCCAAAGACCTTGGCGCCTGCATCGGCAAAAGCCTGCAAAGAACCTGAAAATCCAATGGATTCCTTGGTGCAGCCCGGCGTATCATCGCGCGGATAGAAAAACAGCACGACGGCCTCTCCCTTGAGGTCGGCCAACGAGACTTCGCCGCCGCCATCGCGGGGCAGGGTGAAGGGTGGCGCAAGATCGGATAGGGCAAGATCGGATGGTTCGGACATATTCAGTCTCCGCTTGGTTTTGCAGTCTTGGATGCCATAGATAGACTATGGCATCCAAAGGGAAAGATCAGATCGAACCGGAAGCGGACGACGCGGGCCCCGGAGCTGCTGACGGGCCGGAGGGAAGCGACCGCGTCTCTGCAATGGCTGTTCCCGGTCCGAAGTCTGCAACGGCTGATGCCTCTTCCGGTTTCAAGGCGACGCGTGCAAGGCGCCGTAGACTGTTGAGTCCTTTAATGTACCTGCTCGCGGCCGTGTGTTTTCTGGCCGCCGGTGCGCTGTACTTCGGTATCGGGACGCGCCTTTCGGTGCCGGACTGGGTGAGAATGCGGGTAGAAGCCCGACTTGAGCAGAATCTGGGTGGTCTGGAGGTCGAGTTCGGACAGGTCCACATGGTGATCAACCGAGGTTGGCGGCCCACCATCGGGGTAAGGGATGTCATCTTGCGTCAGCCTGATGGCACAACGGTTGCTCGCCTGGCCGATGCTGAAATTTCTCTTGCCATGCGGCCACTGGTGCGCGGGCAGGTTCAGCCTAAAAAGATCTGGCTGAGCGGCCTTTTCGCAGCGCTGCGTAGAGATGCTGATGGCAATTTTGAGATCAGTTTTTCCGACACGGGTACCCCGCTGCGATCTGCATCGGATTTGCCGAAACTAATTGAGTCCTGGGACAGTCAACTGGAGCGACCAGGGCTCTTGGCGCTGACCGAGGTAAAAACGGAAGCCGTGACTTTGCGGTATGAGGATGGACGACTCAATCGCGTCTGGACCCTGGATGGAGGCTCCGTCCGACTTGCAAGAGATGGCAAAAAGTTGTCGCTGTCCAGCGGGTTTTCTGTCCTGAGTGGGCGCCAGTATGTGGGAAACATAGAAGCCAACTACCGGTCGGATATTGGGGATGCATCGGCGGAATTCGGATTTCTTTTCAATAAAATAGCAAGTGAAGATATCGCCGCACAGGCGCCGGTTCTTGGTTGGCTGCAGGCGCTTCGTGCGCCTATTTCCGGCTCTCTGAGAGGAGGTATCGGCAGTGAGGGAGAGTTGCTGAGCTTAGCGGCGAGCCTGCAGATCGGACAGGGGGTCATTCAGCCGTCGCCGGAAACCCTGCCGGTTCCAATCCAAAGCGCTCATAGCTATTTTTCCTATTTCCCGGCCGAGCGGGCGCTGGAGTTTGACGAGTTCAAAATCCAAAGCGGCTGGGTGTCGGGCATGATGCAAGGACGGGCAGAGTTGAGCGGTATTGAGGATGGCAGGTTGACCGAGTTGGTCGGGCAACTGCAAGTGTCGGACCTGAAGCTCAATCCGGGGTCTCTTTATGATGCGCCCCTCGCTCTGGCAGATATTCTGGCCGATTTTCGTCTGCAGACAGAGCCGTTTCGTTTTGAGTTGGGGGAAATGTTGGTGCGCGACGGGGAGACGCGCATCCTGTTGGATGGCAGTGTCGCGGCCGGTCCTGGCGGATGGGACTACGCGCTGAACGGTTCAGTCGACGCAATCTCGGTTGATCGCGTCAAGGAGCTATGGCCAGCGGCCGCGCCCCCCAAACCAAGGAAATGGGTACGAGAGAACCTCTTTGCCGGGACATTGAAGAACGCTCAGGTGGCCCTGCGTGGGCAGGGGAGCGAGAAACCGTTTTTGCATCTCGATACGAGTTTTTCGGGCGTGGATGTGCGGTTTCAAAAGGATTTGCCGCCCTTGCGGGAGGCCTTTGGGCATTTCAACCTGCATGGCACGCGCCTTGTGGCGATTGCCAGTGGCGGCCATGTGACGGCGGATGAGGGGGGACGTATCGACGTGACTGGAACCTCTTTCATTATTCCGGACACATCGATCAAAGGGGGTGCCCCCGGTGTTGTACGGGTTCAGGCGTCTGGTCCGGTGACGGCGGCTCTGTCTTTGCTGGACCGGCCTCCGCTTCGGGTGATGGAGAAGGCCGGTCTCCCAGTGGATCTTGCCGATGGGGCGGTTCGTGTTGGGGGCACGCTGTTTGTGCCACTGCGCAAAGGTGTCGCGCCCGAAGAGATTTTGTACCACTACAGCGGCGAAATCACAGGGGTTGAGAGCCGCGTTCTTGTTCCGGGGCAAGAGGTGCTTTCGGACAGGCTGGCCATTCGGGGGGATCAGGGCCACGTTGAGTTGTCAGGTGAAGGCCAGCTTTCGGGGGTGCCGCTTTCTGCGACCTGGCGCCAGGAGATTGGGCCCGGGGCAGATCCCACCAGCTTTGTCACAGGGGAGGTCGCCCTGTCCGAAACTGTGGTCGAAACCTTCAAGATCGGCCTGCCGAATGGAACTGTTTTTGGTTCCGGAACAGGGCGTTACAGTCTGCGCCTCACGCCCGGTGTGCCGCCGGAACTGAGTTTGACCTCTGCACTTGAGGGAATTGGTTTGCGCATCCCAAGCCTGAGCTGGAGCAAAAGGCCCGAAGCGAGCGGTTTGCTTGACTTGATTGTGACCCTGCGGTCTCAGCCTTCGGTGGACCGGCTGCGGATCGATGCTGCCGGTCTTCAGGCGGTGGGAACGGTTACCACCCGTGAAGATGGCAGTCTTGCGCGGGCTGGTTTCAGTTCGGTATCGCTTGGGAGCTGGCTCGCTGGTCCGGTGGAGTTCACCGGTCGTGGGGCTGCGCCACCCGCACTACGCATGAGCGGTGGTCGCATCGATATGCGAAACGCCCCATTTTCCAGCAGCAGCGGAGCAAGTGGCGGCTCTGGCGGTGGGATTGGTCCCATTGCTCTGCAGTTGGACAGGTTGCAGGTTACAGACAGTATCGCTTTGACAGGGTTCGACGGACTTTTTTCCGTCACCAACGGGTTTCGTGGCGAGTTTTCGGCAAAGCTCAACGGCCAGACACCGCTTAGTGGGATCCTTGTCCCTGAAGGCAGCGGCATCGCGACCCGTATCAAATCCGCCGACGCTGGGGGGATCTTTCGCTCTGCCGGTGTTCTGAGGCATGGGCGGGGCGGCAGTTTTGACATGACGCTTGTGCCAGCCGCCAAGGCGGGTGAGTACGATGGTCGCATGACTGTGCGCAACACGCGGATCAAAGATGCGCCATCCATGGCGGCACTGATCAATGCCATCAGCCTTGTGGGGTTGGTCAATGAACTCTCGGGGCAGGGTATTCTGTTCTCCGAGGTGGAAGCAAAATTCAGACTTGGCGCAACCCACCTGGTCTTGCACGAAAGCAGCGCGGTGGGCCCTTCCATCGGTCTTTCAATGGATGGCAACTACAACCTCGCAACCACCGCGCTGGATATGCGCGGGGTGTTGTCGCCGCTCTATATGCTGAACGCCATCGGCAGCGTCTTGACCCGCAAAGGGGAAGGGCTGATCGGGTTTTCCTTCCGTCTGCGGGGCACGGCTGACGATCCTTCTGTACAGGTCAACCCGCTGTCCGCCCTGGCACCCGGGATGTTCCGAGAGCTTTTCCGCGGGCGCACTCCGCAGGTGCCGGGCCAGACACCGGCCGCCGAGGCCCCGACCTCGGGACCTCTGGCACCCGAACAGCCGAAATCGTCTCCGCAAAACTCTCAGGCCGGAGAACGCTGAAGCCGCCGCGCTATTTCCCATGGTCATATCGGAGCCGAGCCCCTATATGGCGCGGCATGAAACTGAGTGACTTTGATTTCGACCTCCCCGAGGATCTGATTGCAACCCGGCCTGCCTCTCCGCGCAGCTCGGCCCGTCTTTTGGTTGCCGAGGGCAAAGAGATCACGGACGCCCATGTCTATGATCTGCCGGACTGGTTGCAGCCTGGCGACCGGCTGGTGCTGAACGACACAAAAGTCATCCCCGCGCGGCTGTCCGGGCTGCGCCACCGCACCAGTGCCCAGGGAGAGACCTCCGCCAAGATCGAGGTCACGCTTCTCGAACCGGGAGCGGATGGCACATGGAACGCCCTGCTCAAGCCGCTCAAGAAGGTCAAACCGGGCGAGGAGATCGTGTTTTCAGACGGCTTCACAGCCAAGCTGGAGCGGGTGGAGCAGGGACAGGGCGCTTTGCGGTTCAATCTGGAGGGTGAGGCATTCGAGGCGGCCCTGGCCGAGGCTGGCGCCATGCCTTTGCCGCCATACATCGCCGCCAAACGGGCAGCCGATGAGCAGGACAAGACCGACTACCAGACCGTCTGGGCCAAGAACTCCGGCGCGGTGGCGGCGCCGACCGCTTCACTGCATTTTGATGAGCCGCTTTTGCAGGCGCTGGCGCAGCACGGCGTGACCTTCAGCTACGTGACCCTGCATGTTGGGGCTGGCACTTTCCTTCCGGTCAAGGTCGAGGACGTCACAACCCATAAGATGCATGCCGAATGGGGCCGGGTAAGCCCCGAGGCCGCTGGCGAAATCGCCGCGACAAAGGCGGCAGGCGGGCGAGTGATTCCAGTTGGCACGACCGCCCTGCGCCTGATCGAAAGTGCGGCTCGCAGCGGAGAGATCGCCGCTTGGGAAGGGGAGACCGATATTTTTATCTACCCTGGGTTCACATTTCATGTGGCAGACGCGCTGATGACCAATTTTCATCTGCCGCGCTCGACCCTGATGATGCTGGTTTCTGCCTTGATGGGGCAGGAGGAGATCCGCCAGATTTATGCCCATGCGGTATCGAATGGCTACCGGTTCTTTTCCTACGGGGATGCGTCGCTTTTGATCCCGGCCGCGCCGGGCTTGGATCAGACGTAAGCTCTTTTTTGGGGCACAAAGATCCTCTGAGCGGAAATGGGCGCCCAATGGTTGCAATCGGGGCGCTAGAATGAAAACGATCACGTGGCGAGCGGCCTGTTTCGGTCTGAGTGGGTCTGTTTTGGCCCCGGTGGGCGATGGTCAGCATGAAATTCTGGCCCCTCAGATCGGGGCGGTCGGCAACAGGCAAAAGGTATTTTGAGCGATGTGGCAGGTACTGTCGAGCGCATGGGCGTTGCTGTTGGGGATGGGCATGCTGATGGTCGGAAACGGTCTTCAGGGCACCATTCTGGGCGTGCGCGGCGATCTTGAGGGGTTTTCAACGCTTGAGATGTCTTTTGTGATGTCGGCCTATTTCGTCGGCTTCCTTGGGGGGTCCCGCATGGCGCCCGAGATGATCCGCCGGGTTGGGCATGTGCGGGTCTTTGCGGCTCTGGCCTCGTTGATTTCGGCGGTGATGATTCTTTATCCCGCGATCACCAACCCCTTTGCCTGGATGCTGGGCCGGGTGCTGATCGGCTTTTGCTTTTCCGGCGTGTATGTCACAGCCGAAAGCTGGCTCAACAACGCCGCCGACAATGCCAACCGTGGCAAGGCGCTGTCGCTCTATATGCTGGTTCAGATGCTGGGGATCGTCTCGGCTCAGGCCTTGATGCTGGTGGGGAACCCGTCGGGCTATGAGACCTTTGTGATTGCCTCGGTTGTCATCTCGGTGTCATTCGCGCCGATTTTGCTCTCGATCTCCCCAACGCCGGCCTTTGACACCACCAAACCGATGAGCCTGCGGCAGCTGATGGAGGCTTCGCCGTTGGGATGTGTGGGCATGTTCCTTTTGGGCGGTGTATTCTCGGCCCAGTTCGGTATGAGCGCGGTTTATGGAGCCTCCGCCGGGTTGACGCTGCCTCAGATCTCTTTGTTCGTTGCAACCTTCTATGTCGGCGCCTTGCTGCTGCAATACCCGCTTGGCTGGGTGTCGGATCGGATGGACCGCCGTGTCGTTATTCTCTTTGCTGCAGCCTGCAGCGGCGCGGCGGCGGTTCTCGGCATGGCGCTTGGCGGGAATTTTGCCTTCCTTCTGGTTGCCGCTTTTTTGATTGGGGGCATGACAAACCCGCTCTATTCGCTCTTGATCGCCCATACCAACGATTATCTGGACTATGACGACATGGCGGCCGCATCGGGCGGGCTGGTTTTCATCAACGGCCTTGGTGCCATCACCGGCCCGCTGATCACCGGTTGGCTGATGGGGGAGAGCATCATGGGGCCTCCGGGCTTTTTCCTGATCATGGCGGTTCTCACCTTTGCGCTGGCTGCCTACGCGCTTTACCGGATGACGCAGCGCGCCGCGATTGCTGTCGACGAATCGGGCACCTTTGCCCCGATGGCGCCGACCGGCTCTCCCGTCGCCGTGGAATTTGCCCAAGAATATGTCATCGAGACCGAACTGGAAGAGCAGGAAGCCGCGCAAGAGGCGAGTTGATGGCGCTAACGTGCTAAAAACGTGAGCAATATTTCACGGATTGACGCTCTTGTTGCAATTCGTGACGCTCCTGTGGCTTGAAATACACCCCCTCGATCTTTGAAGGTAGAGAGACGTGTTACAAGTGGAGATGGCAAGATGGTTGGCCCCGAAGACATCCTGGAATTCTGGCTGGATGAGGTCGGAGAAAAGGGATGGTACCTGCAGGATGACGAACTGGATGAGACCATTCGTCAAAAGTTCGAAAACACTTGGGAGGCTGCCTGCGAAGGGCGTTACTCGCTATGGCTGACATACCCAAGTGGCACGCTGGCCTATATCATTCTGACCGACCAGTTCCCGCGCAACATGTTCCGTGGGTCGGCCAAGGCGTTTTCGTCGGATGTGATCTCTCTGGCGGCGGCCAAGAATGCGATTCACAAAACCTGGGATATGAAAATTGACGAGCCCGCGCGGCAGTTCTTCTACCTCCCCCTGATGCATTCCGAAAACCTGTGTGATCAGGAACGCTGCGTGCGCCTGATGAAGGAGCGGATGCCGCAAAGCGGCGAATCGAACCTTCTACATGCCCGGGCCCATCGTGCCGTGATCAGAAAATTCGGTCGCTTCCCCTATCGCAACGAAGCCCTATTGCGCCACAGCACCGCCCCTGAGATTGCCTATGTTGAGCAGGGCGGCTACGGGCAAACAGTGCGCACCCTGCAAAAGGCCAGCTGATCGGGGCGGCTCTGCTGTAAGGGGCGCGGCCGTGTTGCTCTTGGGATATCTTCACTCCTTTGGCGGAGCGGCGTGGCCAAAAGCCTCCACAAGGTTTCGGACGAGGCTGGCTGCGAATGCTTCTGCCGTGGCGACTGCGGTTTGGTCAATGGTGGCCATCTGCGCCGTCACTTTCGTTTGGACGTCAGCGATGCGCTTGTCTATGGCAGAGAGTTTTTTGTCCACTTGCTGATCCAATGCAGTGCCAGATGTGACCGCTGCGTGAATGTCTTCCAAATCGGCGCGTATGTCGCTTATGTTCTGATGCACTTGAACAAGCTTGTCGCGCGCGGTCCCGAGCTGCTCGGTAAGGCTGTCAATGGATGAGAACAGCTGCCAGCCTAGAAACAGGCAAAGCGCAACCAGCAGAAGTGTAGCGTTGATCAGCGCGATTGTGAGATCCCAAATGGCCTTGATCATCTAGTTGAGCTCCGGTCTGGGTGGTGGTGTGGCTACGTCAGATATGTCTGCGATTTTGATTGTCGCGCTCGTGTCACTGTGCCTATGGTTGACTGTTGATACAATTCCCGGTCTGCGGTTCTGATGAAAATTCCATTGAGTGGACAATGCATGGCAGGGTACAGGAAACCGAGATTGCAGTGTTTGAAAAACTAGTTTAACGGTAAACTAGTTTTTGATCCAGTTTGGCGAGGGATATCATGGCCGCACAAACCTTTGACGTGATCGTAATCGGCGCAGGTCCCGGTGGCTATGTTGCCGCCATTCGGGCGGCCCAGCTTGGCCTCAAGGTCGCCTGCGTCGAGCGTGAGCACCTTGGCGGTATTTGCCTCAACTGGGGCTGTATTCCCACCAAGGCTCTGCTGCGCTCTGCCGAAGTTTTTCACCAGATGGAACGTGCCAAAGAGTTTGGCCTGACCGCGGACAAGTTCGGCTTTGATCTGGATGCCATCGTGGATCGCTCCCGCAAGGTTGCGGCGCAGATGAATGGCGGCATCAAGGGACTGTTCAAAAAGAACAAAGTGACCTCGATCATGGGGGAGGCGACGATTGTCGCCAAGGGCAAGGTTTCGGTGAAGACTGACAAGGGCAGCGAAGAGCTGTCAGCCAAGAACATCATCGTCGCAACTGGCGCCCGCGCGCGCGAGTTGCCAGGGCTTGAGGCCGACGGGGATCTGGTCTGGACCTACCGCCATGCGCTGAAGCCGGTCCGGATGCCGAAAAAGCTGCTGGTCATTGGCTCTGGTGCCATCGGGATCGAATTTGCGAGCTTCTACAATACTCTGGGCGCCGATACGACCGTGGTCGAAGTCATGGAACGCGTCCTGCCGGTTGAGGACAAGGACATTTCTGCCTTTGCCAAGAAGCAGTTTGTGAAGCAAGGCATGAAGATCATGGAGAAAGCCATGGTCAAACAACTGGACCGCGCAAAAGGCAAGGTCACGGCACATATCGAATTGGGCGGCAAGGTTGAGAAACACGATTTTGATACGGTGATCTCTGCCGTTGGGATCGTCGGCAATGTCGAAGGCCTCGGCCTTGAGGCGCTTGGCATCAAGATCGACCGCACCCATGTGGTGACCGATGAATACTGCCGCACCGGTGTCGACGGTGTCTTTGCGATTGGCGATATCGCCGGCGCGCCCTGGCTGGCGCATAAGGCCTCTCATGAGGGGGTTATGGTGGCCGAGCTGATCGCGGGCAAAAAGGTCCATGCGATCAAGCCGAACTCCATCGCGGGCTGCACCTATTGTCATCCGCAGGTGGCCTCGGTGGGGCTCACCGAAGAAAAGGCCAAGGAGGCAGGCTACACGCTCAAGGTGGGCAAGTTCCCCTTCATCGGAAATGGCAAGGCCGTCGCAATGGGCGAGGCCGAGGGGATGGTCAAAACCATCTTTGATGAGAAAACCGGCGAGCTCTTGGGCGCTCATATGGTGGGTGCCGAGGTGACCGAGATGATCCAAGGCTATGTGATTGCCCGCCAGCTGGAAACCACCGAAGAAGATCTGATGGAGACGGTCTTCCCGCATCCAACCATGTCTGAGATGATGCATGAAAGCGTTCTGGCGGCCTTTGATCGCGCGCTGCACATCTGATTGCGCAGGCGATCGCCATCGCTGAACCAAGGCAAAACGCCCGCCGGACTGGCGGGCGATTTTGTTTATTCGACCTCGACGGTTTGTGCGGCAAAGACACGGGCGTCGCCCACCACCGAGACATAGCGCAGCTCATAGGTGCCGGGTTCCTCCGGAGCGGGCACGGTGACCGTGCCGGCGCCGCGGGTGTATTCATAGGTCAGGTAGTCCAGCGCCCCCGCATCCGGGCGCACAAAGGTGATGTAGTCGCCATCATAGGACGGGCCGGTGTGAGAGACCTCTACGGCGCTGCCCGCCGCGACACGAGCGGGGGCGGTAAGGGCGACAGCGATATCGGTCAGCTCGATGGGCTGGGATGCGGCAACGCTCAGATCCTGGCCGACGATATAGCGCAGATCATAGGCGCCGGGTGTCAGGGGCAGGCGCAGCGGCGCCGGGTTGCCCTTGTTGACGTATTCATAGGTGACATAGTCTTCTGACCCGCTGCCCGCAGGGGCAATGGCAAGGTAATCTGCCTCAAACCCGCCACCGCTCCAGGGCACCTCGATCAGCGCCCCCACAGGAGCCGAAGCAGGAGCGGAAACAGAAAAGCCGCGATCCTCGACCGTGATGGCGCTGCGGGCGAGGACTTGCAGCCCTTCGGCCAGAACATAGCGGATTTCATAGTCTCCGGGCTGGGCGGGCAGGCGCAGGTCCAGCGGATTGCCCTTGAACACATTCTCGTAGGTTTCATAGCTCTCTGACGTGCTGCCGACCAGCGCGGTATCAATATAGTCCCCTTCGGCCCCTGGCCCGGTCCAGTTGACCGAGATGGTGTCGCCGATCTGGCCGCTGGTGGGTGCTGTGAGATGGGCGGGGGGCAGCAGGCTTTCAAAGATCACTTCGACCCCGGCGGTGTCTCCGGGTTTCACGGCGACGCTGCGCTGCTCAAGACGTTCATCCGCGAGGCGCATAACCTGAACCCTATAGGCTCCTGCAGGCAGTTCGGTTTCGCCAAACTGGGTTTGAACCGCATCCATGGCGATTGAGCCATCCTCGGCAAAGATCTCCCAGACCACCTCTGGGGCGCGTGTGGTTTGTCCGAATTTCTCCAGCGCGCTGAAACGGATCTTGCCAGGCTTCGGGGCTGGCTCCGGTTTTGGTGCGGCAACGGAAACCTGTTGCAGTGCGGCAGAAAGGCTGGCCGCATCAGTGGCTGACAGAAATTGCCCGCCTGTGCTGTCGGCCATGCATTGGAATTGGGCGCGGGCCTCTGCGTCACTGACGTCAAATCCCACCACATGGGCAGTGAAATCGACGCCGCTTTGTTCAAGGGCGCGGGCCACGGCACAGACATCCGGCGCGCAGGTCTCGATACCGTCCGAGACCAGAATGACCGTTGCGGGCTCCTCAGTATGGCGCAGGGCACGGGCCGCTTCGACCACGGCATCTGCCATCGGTGTCTTGCCCTTTGGTTTGATGGTCTTCACGGCCTGAGCGATATCTGCGCGGGTATCTGGGCCCGGCGCTACAAGGGTTTCGATGTCACTGCAGTCACCTTTGCGCCGGTGTCCATAAACTGTGAGTCCAAGGTGTTGTTCTGCTGGCAGCGTGACCAGAAGGTCCGCGACGACGCCCTGAGCAATTGTGATCTTTGCGGTGCCGTCAATCTGCCCCCACATGGAGCCGGAGCCATCCAGAACCAGAATGGCCGCGGGGCGATCCTGCCCAAAGGACGGTAGGGCGCATGTGCACAAGAGCAAGGTGGCAATGGAGCGAAGGCGCATGGGGGTCTCCGATGATGTGATAGAAACAAAATGGTCAAAATCAGATGCTTTTCCGACAATATGCCGGGCCGTTTTCCAGAGAAGGGGAATTCTCCGCGGATTGGCGCAGCCTCGTCCAACTGGCGCAAAGACGGTTTTTGGATGTGATCTGTGCGTTTCAAGCGATAGGCCTGTGAAGCAGGGTGGCTTGTTGTCCGCCACGCTTGGGCGTAGGAGGGATATCTGACCGATTTGCTTTTCAGAGACCCGCCATGACAGTAGCACCTGCCGAACGGACACGTTGGGGCGTTGTCCTCCTGATCTGGTGCGCGGGCCTTGGCGCCGCCGCGCAATACGGCAAGGTGAGCGTAGTTTTCGAACAAATGGCCGAGCTGTTTCCGGGTGTTGGAAGCGCTATTGGCTTTACCGTGTCCTTGGTTGGGTTTCTGGGCATCCTTCTGGGGATCATTGCGGGCATGGTGGTGTCGGCCTTCGGGTTTCGCCGGACCTTGGTGGCAGCCCTGCTGAGCGGTGCTGCCATGTCTGCCCTGCAGGGTCTTGACCTTCCTTTCTGGGGCTTTCTGGCGACGCGCGTGATCGAAGGGCTGTCGCATCTGGGGCTGGTTGTTGCGGCGCCGACACTGATTGCGCAGATCAGTTCGCCTCGGCATCGCGGCGCTGCGCTGACCCTTTGGAGTACGTTTTTTGCCGTTGCCTTTGCGCTTTTGACCTGGGCGGGCCTGCCGCTGGCCCATGCCTGGGGCGTTCAAGCGTTGTTTGGCGCCCATGGCGCAATCATGGCGCTGCTGGCGCTGGTGCTGGCACGCGCCTTGCGGGATGTGCCGGTCCCGGATCGTCAGCCGCTGCCAAGCCTGTCGGCACTGCCGCGTCTTCACCTTGAGATTTTCCGTTCGCCTTGGCTTGCGGCTCCGGCTGCGGGCTGGCTGTTCTACACCATCTGTTTCGTTGCCATCCTCACGGTCTTGCCTCCTTATCTGGATCCGGCTTGGCGGTCCTTCATTATGGGGGCGATGCCTTTGACCAGCATTGCGGTGTCGATGTCCCTTGGCGTTGTGTTGCTGCGGCGGGTGACGGCCGTAACGCTGGTGCAGGCCGGGTTTGTCTTAAGCGCGCTATCGCTGGTCTGGCTTTGGTTGGATCCGGGCGCGCCCTTTGGGTGCCTTGCGCTTGCGGGCTCCATGGGGCTGATACAGGGGCCAAGCTTTGCTTCGGTGGCCCAGCTCAACACGCGGGCTGCGGATCAGGCCAATTCCAACGGAGCCATGGCCATGGCGGGCAACCTTGGCAACACGATTGGAACGCCCCTGATGGTCTGGACACTGGCGCAGGGCGGATACAGTGCCATGCTGCTGATTGCGGCAGTTCTCTTTCTCAGTGGCTTTGCGGCGCATGCTCTGTTGGCAATGCGCCGCAGAAAAGAAAATGTTCGCTGAACGTTCTTCATTTTGGGTTGGAGACTCGGCGCGCTTTGCCTATCTCTAGGGGCAAGCGCCGGTGTCCAGACCGGGTGCGGGTATTGGGGGCTTTTATGGCTGAGCTGAAATCCATTGAGGTGCGCGGCGCGCGCGAACACAACCTGAAAAGCATCGACGTGGATATTCCGCGCGATGAACTGGTGGTGATCACCGGTCTGTCCGGTTCGGGAAAATCCTCGCTCGCCTTTGATACGATCTATGCCGAGGGGCAGCGCCGCTATGTGGAATCTTTGAGCGCCTATGCGCGGCAGTTCCTCGATATGATGGAAAAGCCGGATGTGGATCACATCAGCGGCCTGTCTCCTGCGATCTCAATCGAGCAGAAAACCACGTCAAAGAACCCGCGCTCGACCGTCGGCACCGTGACCGAAATCTACGACTACCTGCGCCTGCTCTTTGCGCGCGCCGGAACGCCCTACAGCCCCGCCACCGGACTGCCAATCGAGGCACAGCAGGTGCAGGATATGGTGGATCGCATCATGGCGCTGGAGGAGGGCACGCGCGGTTACCTGCTGGCCCCCATCGTGCGCGACCGCAAGGGCGAATACCGCAAGGAAATGCTTGAGCTGCGCAAACAGGGCTTTCAACGCGTCAAGGTGGATGGGGAGTTCTACGAGCTGGACGAGCCGCCGACGCTCGACAAGAAGTTCCGCCATGACATCGACGTGGTGGTGGACCGGATCGTTGTGCGTGAAGGGCTGGAAACCCGACTGGCCGACTCCCTGCGCACCGCGCTTGATCTGGCCGATGGCATCGCGATCCTGGAAACCGCCCCGCGCGAAGGCGACCCCGAACGTATTACCTTCTCCGAGAATTTTGCATGCCCTGTCAGCGGCTTCACCATCCCCGAAATTGAGCCGCGCCTGTTCTCCTTCAACGCGCCCTTTGGGGCCTGCCCGGACTGTGACGGTCTGGGCATGGAGCTGTTCTTTGACGAGCGCCTCGTGGTGCCCGATCAGAGCCTCAAGGTCTATGACGGCGCGCTGGCCCCCTGGCGCAAGGGCAAATCGCCCTATTTCCTGCAGACCATCGAGGCGATCGCCAAACACTATGAGTTCGACAAGAACACCCCCTGGAAGGATCTGCCTGCCCATGTGAAACAGGTTTTCCTTTATGGTTCGGGGGACGAGGAAATCGCCTTTCGCTATGATGAGGGCGGGCGCGTCTACAATGTCACCCGCGTCTTTGAGGGCGTGATCCCGAATATGGAGCGCCGCTATCGCGAGACCGACAGCAACTGGATCCGCGAAGAATTCGAACGCTACCAGAACAACCGCCCCTGCGGGGCCTGTGGCGGCTACCGCCTGCGGGAAGAGGCGCTGGCGGTCAAGATCGCCGGTATCCACGCAGGGCAGGTGGTCGAGAAATCCATCCGCGAGGCGCTCGCCTGGATCGAGGACGTGCCGAACCATCTGAGCGTTCAGAAACAGGAAATCGCCCGCGCCATCGTCAAGGAAATCCGCGAGCGCCTGGGCTTCCTCAACAATGTGGGTCTCGAATACCTGACTCTCAGCCGCAATTCCGGCACGCTGTCGGGCGGTGAAAGCCAGCGGATCCGGCTGGCCAGCCAGATCGGTTCGGGCCTGACGGGGGTTCTCTATGTGCTGGATGAGCCCTCCATTGGCTTGCACCAGCGCGACAACGACCGGCTGATCACCACGCTCAAGAACCTGCGCGATCAGGGCAATACGGTGATCGTGGTGGAGCATGACGAGGATATGATCCGCCAGGCCGATTATGTCTTTGACATTGGCCCTGGCGCGGGGGTGCATGGCGGGCAGGTGGTCAGCCACGGCACGCCGCAAGCCATTGCTGCCGATCCGGCCTCGATCACGGGGCAATACCTGTCTGGCACGCGCGAGATCGAAATCCCCGCCACCCGGCGCAAGGGCAACAAGAAAAAGATCAAAGTGGTCAAGGCAACCGGCAACAACCTGAAAGAGGTGACCGCCGAATTCCCCTTGGGCAAATTCGTCTGTGTCACCGGCGTGTCGGGGGGCGGTAAATCGACCCTTACGATTGAGACCCTGTTCAAGACCGCCTCGATGCGCCTCAATGGTGCGCGCCAGACCCCTGCGCCTTGTGAGACGATCAAGGGGCTGGAGCATCTGGACAAGGTGATTGACATCGATCAGCGCCCCATCGGGCGCACCCCGCGGTCAAACCCGGCGACCTATACCGGCGCCTTTACCCCGATCCGCGACTGGTTCGCAGGTCTGCCAGAGGCCAAGACGCGCGGTTATAAACCGGGGCGGTTCTCCTTCAACGTCAAGGGTGGGCGCTGCGAGGCCTGTCAGGGTGACGGTGTGATCAAGATCGAGATGCACTTTTTGCCCGACGTCTACGTGGAATGCGAGACCTGCAAAGGCAAACGCTACAACCGCGAAACGCTTGAGGTGACCTTCAAGGGCAAAAGCATCGCCGATGTTCTGGATATGACCGTCGAAGAGGCGCAGGGTTTCTTTGCTGCCGTGCCTTCGATCCGGGACAAGATGGATGCGCTGATGCGGGTTGGCCTTGGCTATATCAAGGTGGGCCAGCAGGCCACGACCCTGTCGGGCGGTGAGGCGCAGCGGGTGAAGCTGTCGAAAGAGCTGTCCAAACGCTCCACCGGCCGCACGCTCTATATTCTGGATGAACCTACAACCGGCCTGCATTTCGAGGATGTGAAAAAGCTCCTTGAGGTGCTGCACGAGTTGGTGGAGCAAGGCAATTCGGTGGTGGTGATCGAGCATAACCTTGATGTCATCAAGACCGCAGACTGGATTATCGACATTGGCCCCGAAGGCGGCGATGGCGGCGGAGAGATCGTCGCGACCGGTACGCCCGAGGATGTGGCCAAGGAACCCCGCAGCCACACCGGACGCTACCTCAAGCCAATGCTTGAGGCGCAGAAAGTCGCGGCGGAGTAGGGCGGATGGCAAAGGTCGGGCTGGCGCTCGGATCAGGCGGCGCGCGGGGCTGGTGCCATATCGGCGTCCTCCATGAGCTGCACAAGGTTGGCGTCAAACCCGAGGTCATCGCAGGCTGCTCCATGGGCGCCCTTGTGGGAGCGGCCTATGCGGGCGGCAAGCTGGAGGCGCTGGAAACCTGGGTACGTGGCCTCACACCGAGACGGCTGCTTGGCTTGATTGATGTTCGCCCGGGGAGCGGCGGCATCGTGGCCGGCAGTGAAATCATGACCTTGCTGGATGGTTTGGATTTGCCGGAGCGGGTCGAGGATTTGGATCTGCCCTTTGCAGCCGTGGCCACAGATATGGAAACGGGGCGGGAGATCTGGCTGCGTGAGGGAAGTCTGAAAGACGCGGTGCGGGCTTCGGTCGCTTTGCCGGGGGTGATCAGCCCTTACCGGGTCGAGGGGCATTGGATGCTGGATGGCGGGTTGACCAATCCGGTTCCGGTTTCCATTGCCCGTGCCATGGGGGCCGATGTTGTCATTGCTGTCAACCCGAATGCAAAATTGCATGGAAAGATATGGAACCAGACAGAAAGCGTCTTGGAGCAGCAGTTGGGAGAGTTGCCGGACTGGCTTTCCAAGGCGCTGCGCCCGGCTTTGGATAGCGATGACACGCCGGGCTATTCGGAGGTTGTCTCAACTGCTATCGATGTAATGACAGAACAGATCCGGCTTTCCCGCCTCGCAGGGGAGCCGCCGCATGTTCTGTTAAATGCTGATCTTTCCCGCCTTTCGGTTCTGGAGTTTCACCGAGGCGAGGATGCGATCACTGAAGGGCGCCGTATCGTGCAGGCTCAGAAAACGCAGATCCTAGAGTGCACCCATGGCTGAACGGGCGCAGGCAGGAGCTGCCTTTTGATTTTGGCAGAGCTGCTATTTGTTGGGGCAGGTGTTGAAGCCCAGGATTGAATAGAGCGGGCAAGTGCCCAACAGGCCGGTCAGGAGTGGTACCACCCCGATCCACATCCACCAGCCATAACCCAAAAGCGCGCCAACTATCAGCAGTGCTCCGATGACGATCCGCAGGATCTTGTCCAGACCCCCGACATTGTTTGCAAACATGACAGTTCCTTTCTGGTGTTGTGTGGTGATCCTACCGGCATGCTGATATTGGAATATGATCTGGGTCAATACCGACAGAGACTTGCGCCGCCCAAACCCGGAAGGAGCCGGGAGGGCAACTCTCGGTGGGCCTGGTCCACTCCTTTGAACGTCTGAAAAGCAGATCAGAAAATGCGCCCGGGGGCTTGAATGTTAATGGTGTTAACATACATGTATGTAAATCACCTTAACATAAGCGGGGTTTCGATGAAAACGATTTTCTATTTACCTGTACTTGGAACGGCGGCGTTCCTGTCCTTGTCCACCCATGTCGCGCTGGCCGAGGAAACCAGTTATGAATTCAGCGGCTTCAGCCGAATTCTCGTTTCAGAAGGCATAGACGTAAAAATTGTGTCAGGTGCGCCCGACTATCGCGTGGTGGCTCAGTCCGAAGGACTGGCTGGAACGTCACCGGTCAAAATCAGCCAGTATCGAGATCGACTGAAGATCGAGCGAAAACGGCGCTTGTCACCAGTGATGCGGATGCTGGATGGCCCGTTGAAAGTTACAGTCGAGCTGCCGGAATTGTCGCGACTGTCGGTGCAAGAAGGGTCACAGGCACGTCTTGCGGGCACCGTTGCCTCAGAGCTCGATCTGATCGTCTCGACGGGCAGCGAAGTCCAGGCAGATGGTATTTCGGCCAAAACCATCCATCTGGAGGTGAGTACTGGCTCCGAGTTGGAGATCACAGGCCAGTGTCAGCGACTTGAGGTAAAAGGCTCGCAAGGGGCGGACATAGACGCCTATGGGCTCCAATGCGCCGAGGTGCATGTCGCGGCCAAGATGGGGGCGGATATCAATGTCACTGCGACGCAAAGCCTCTCGGCAAAGGCCTTTGCCGGCGGCGATATTTCTGTCCAGGGTCATCCGGCACAGACCGACATCTCAAGCGCTTTCGGTGGCGCTGTACAGATCGAAGGCTAAGCGCCGGAGAGGGGCAAGGGCAGACCTTGGCCCTTGCCTCGCGGTTTCAATCGCGGCTGCGTTTTTCAAAACGGGGGAGCATGGCCGAAAAATCCATACCCAGGCCACCTTCGTTTTCAACGAAATGCGCATAAAGCGCCTCGGCCAGTTGGCCCATCGGCGTGTCCGCATCTGCGCTGCCCGCGGCCTGCTGCGACAGGCGCAGATCCTTCAGCATCAGCTCGGCCGCGAAACCGGGCTTGTAATCGTTGTCGGCGGGCGATTGCGGGCCAACGCCCGGGGCGGGGCAATAGGCGTTCATCGTCCAGCTATAGCCCGAGGAGGTGGAGACCACGTCGAACATCTTCTGCCGGTCCAGACCCAGTTTGTCGGCCAGGGCAAAGGCTTCGCAGGTGGCGATCATGGTGACGCCAAGGATCATGTTGTTGCAGATCTTGGCCGCTTGGCCCGCGCCCGCATCGCCGCAATGCACCGCCTTCTGGCCCATGATGTCGAACAGAGGCTTTGCTTTCTCAAACGCATCGGCTGAGCCACCTGCCATAAAGGTCAGCGTGCCACCAGCGGCGCCGCCGATGCCGCCCGAAACCGGCGCATCCACCGGCAACAGGCCAGCGGCAGAGGCTTTTTCCGCCACCGCGCGGGCCGAGTCGACGTCCACAGTGGAGCAATCCACGAAAGCTGCGCCCGCTTGCATCGCCGGGATGATCTCATCGGCGACGGCGCGCAGGATCTGGCCGTTGGGCAGCATGGTGATCACCACGTCGGCGTCTTTGGCGGCCTCGGCACCCGAAGCTGCGAGCGTGACGCCCTCGACAGTGACCTTTGCCATGTCAAAGCCGGTGACATCATGACCTGCGGCGGCCAGATTGGCGGCCATCGGGCCACCCATGTTGCCAAGGCCGATAAATCCGATCTTCATGGGGTTACTCCTCCTCAAATGTCAGTGCGTCGGCGCCCAGCGGCATCAGCATCTGGCTGACGGCCACGGCCGGTACGATACGATCCGCATATTGCCACTTGGGCTGGCGGTCCTTGTCAATGATCTGGGCGCGGATCCCTTCCAGGAAATCTCCCTTTTCCATCGAGCGGAAGGTGAAACGATACTCCAGATCCAGCGCCCGCTGAATAGAGAGGCTTGGCCCGCGCAGCCGGTGCAGCATTTCCACCGTGCAGGCCATGGAGAGCGGCGCATTGCGCATCAGAGCTTTGTGGGCGGATTTCCCCAGCTCTGACTGGTCCGTGTTCAGATCGGTCAGAATGTCACTGAGAGTCTCACCCGAGAACAGACGGTCGATGTCGCTTTGCTGCGCTGCGAGCGTACCGTCTGGTGCGTCTTCGGCGGCATTGGCCAGGATGTCTGGGTTGCCGTCCTGCTCCAGCACGGCGATCAGATCGGCCCATTTTTCCTGAGGGATGAAAAGGTCGGCAAAGCCTGCGTAGATCGCATCGGCCGCTTTCATCCGACCTGCGGTCAGGCCGAGGTATTCACCAAGGCGTCCGGGGGCGAGGGCAAGGATCAGCGTTCCGCCCACGTCGGGGATAAGGCCGATGCCGACCTCGGGCATGGAGATCTGGCTGCTTTCGCAGACAACCCGGTGGGTGCCGTGACAGCCGATGCCAACGCCGCCCCCCATGATGAACCCCTGCAGGAAGCTGACCACCGGTTTGGGATAGCCGAAGATGCGCGCGTTCAGCCGGTATTCATCCCGCCAGAAGGTGCGCCCATAGCCGTAGTCGCCTGCCTTGCCGGTAGAGTAGAGCTCGGCAATGTCACCGCCTGCGCAGAAGGCCTTGTCGCCGACCGCGTCGATCACCACCAGTTTGACGGCATCGTCCTTGGCCCAGTCTTTCAGCGCGGCATCAATCGCCATGCACATGTCATAGGACAGGGCATTCAGCGCCTTTTCGCGGGTGAGGGTGATCCGGCCAGCACAGCCGGTCACGCGAATGTCGATATCGCTCATCCCCGGCCTCAGCGGTTTTCAGACAGCATGTGGCGGGCGACGATCACGCGCATGATCTCGTTGGTGCCTTCCAGGATCTGGTGAACCCGCAGGTCACGCACCAGCTTCTCGATGCCGTAATCCGCCAGATAGCCATAACCGCCGTGCAACTGCAGGCACTGATCGACGACCTTGGACCCTGCTTCGGTGACGAATTTCTTGGCCATGGCGCAGAACTTGGTGGCATCCGGCGCGCCCTGGTCCAGCTTCCACGCCGCCTGACGCAGGAAGGTGCGCGCGGCCTGCAGTTCGATCTCCATATCCGCCAGGCGGAACTGAAGGCCCTGGAACTGGTCGATGGATTTGCCAAAGGCCTTGCGCTCGCTCATGTATTGCAGGGTCATGTTGAGCGCGGTCTGTGCCGCGCCCAAGGAACAGGACGCGATGTTGAGACGACCGCCATCAAGCCCCATCATGGCGTATTTGAAGCCCTTGCCCTCTTCTCCCACCAGATTGTTCGCGGGGACCTTGCAGTCGTCGAACTGCACCTGGGCGGTGGGCTGGCTTTTCCATCCCATCTTGTCTTCAAGCCCGCCAAAGGACAGGCCCGGCGTGCCGTCCTCTACATAGACGGTCGAAATCCCCTTGGGGCCATCCTCGCCGGTGCGCACCATGCAGACATAGGCATCTGAATAGCCGCCGCCCGAGATGAAGGCCTTGGTGCCATTGAGGGTGTAGCCTTCGTTGGTTTTCTCTGCGCGGGTTTTCAGCGCGGCTGCGTCAGATCCAGAGCCAGGCTCGGTCAGGCAGTAGGACAGCACGGTGTTCAGAGTCAGAACATCCGGCATCACTCGCGCTTTCAATTCGTCGTCGGCAAAGGTGTCCAGCATCTTGGCGCACATGTTGTGGATGGACAGGAAAGCTGCAACCGAAGGGCAGGCCATCGAGAGCGCCTCGAACACCAGCGTTGCATCCAGCCGGGTCAGACCGGAGCCGCCACCGTCTTCGCTGACATAAAGACCACCAAAGCCTAGCTCGCCCACCTTGGGCCACAGATCCTTGGGGATGGTGCCTTCCGCTTCCCACTGGCGGGCGAAGGGCGCGATATTGTCCTGACCAAAGGCATAAGCCATGTCGAAAATGGCGGACTGTTCTTCTGTCAAAGCGAAATCCACGTCGTGTCCTCCCTGGCGCGGTGTGAATTGAACGGTTGTTTATTTTTTAGCGGCAGGCGCTGTGCAGAGCAAGCTGCGCAAATGCAAATCAGTACTGCAGGAATGGAGTGGCGCACTGGCGTATGCAGCCCCCGCATTTGGAAACCAATTCTTAGGGAGCAAGCCGCTATTGTTCGGATCAGCCCGTGTACCGGCGAACGGTATCATGAACCTGTCAGAACTTCGGAAGTGATCCATGTCAAAATTCGATTTCCAATTACAAAAGAACGCGCGCAACATCTCCGCTTCAGCAGCAGCAGGCGGGCCGGATAAGACATCTGGCTCTTTCCCAAGCCAAGAGGAAATTCGGGCCAACAATGTTCAGACGCTCATTGATGACGCCATGGCCTTGGTGGTTGCAGGGGATTATCCCGGTGCTCGCGAATTGGTGGACGTCGGTCTTGTGTCCTACCCGGACAGCTATATTCTGCATCGCCTTTCAGGGGACATTTTCCTTCGTCAGAACAACATGAATGAAGCTCTCAAGGGGTACATGAACGCCATGGCGCTCAACCCGCTTGATACAAGGACGCTGAATTCGATCGGCAATTGGCTGACGATCATGAGAAACTATCATGATGCCAAGGGGTTCTATCAAGCCGCATTCAATACGAATCCGACTGACGCCTGCGCCGCCTATAACTGGGTCCATTGCAGCATGAAGGACGGGGACTGGAGCTTTTTTGACAAGTTGACCCAGATCCTGCGGCTGGGAGACACGCATCCCATGGAGGTGCAGCCCTTCGCGCTTTTGGGGATCACAGACAATCCGGCCCTACACAAAATCCGTGTTGAGGCGCGTAGCAAGATCTTGATGAGAACCGTAAAGGAGAACAATCGGTTCTCCCGGACCAGCGTCAAGGGGCGCCGGATCCGGCTTGGGTTCTTCTCCGATGACTTTCGTGAACACGCCACGATGCTCTTGATGGGGCGTTTCTTTGATTTGGTGGATCGGGAAAGATTTGAGGTTTACATCTACGACTACGCCAACTCCGAAGACACAGCCACGATCCGTGAGGAATTGAAGAAAAGCGCGGACGTGTACCACAATGTCCGCGACATCAGCGATCATGATCTGGCAGAATTGGCGCGCAAAGAAGGGATCGATGTCGCAATCGATATGAAGACCTTTACCAAAGGCGGAAGATTGGCCGTCTTTGCTGAGCGGGCGGCGCCGGTTCAGGTGGCTTTCCTAGGCTATCCGGGAACCAGTGGGTTGCCAACGATGGACTATTTCCTGGGTGATGAAATCACAATTCCGCCATCCCAGCGGCAGCATTTCAGTGAGAAAATCCTGAATATGCCAAACTGCTATCAGGTGAACGACAACACTCGCAAAATGCCGACTGAGATTCCGACACGCGCTGAATTCGGCTTGCCCGAAGATGCGTTCGTTTTCTGCAGCCTCAACAATCCGAACAAGATCACCCCGGCAGAATTCGATGTGTGGATGAAACTCTTGCATGATGTCCCGGACAGTGTGATTTGGCTTTTTGCGCCATCTGAAACTCTTCGGGAAAATCTCCTGCGCGAGGCTGCCGCGCGCGGCATTGGTCCGGAGCGGGTGGTTTTTGCAGGGCAGGTCACCATGGCCATGCATCAGGCAAGGATGAGCCGTGCGGATTTGTTCCTTGATGCCTTCAACTGTAACGCGCACACCACCGCGAGCGAGGCTGTTTTTGCTGGGCTGCCGATTGTGACCAAGGCCGGTAAACAGTTCGCAGCGAGAGTTGCCGCCAGTGTGGTGTCGGCCATTGGCTGCCCGGATCTGGTGACCGAAACGGTGGAGGAATACTATGAGCTCGCCTACAAACTGGCGACGGACCGCGAGGCTCTGAATGAGGTCAAACAGCGTCTCAAGGATAACCTCTGGACCACGCCGCTTTATGACTCCGAGCAGTATGTCCGTGACTTTGAGAACCTGATGGAAAAAGCGATCCTGCGCTACGAGGAAGGTTCAAAGCCCAAACATCTCTACCTGAAGTGAGAATGGCTGCAGTGCGGATCCTAAAGGATCCGCACCTGTGTGCCGATTTCAACCATCTCATAAAGCTCTTCAACGTGCTGGTTGTAAAGGCCGATGCACCCAGAAGAGCTTTGTCGGCCGATCTTGCGGGTGTCATGGGTGCCGTGCACGAGGTAGGCAGGCCAAGTCAGATACATGGCGCGTGTGCCGAGCGGGTTTCCAGGGCCACCTTTCATGAAGGGAGGCAGGCTGGGGTCCCGTTCCCGCATGGACTGGGTCGGGGTCCAGCGTGGATTTTTGGCCTTGCGAACAACCTCTGTGTAGCCGCGTTTGGTCAGCTCTTCACTCATGGGCACAGAGGAAGGGAAAAGCCGGTAAGTTTCGCCGTCGCCGCCCCAGTAGTGGACTGCGCGAGAGGTCACATCCGCCAATAGGCAGCCAACACCCAATTCATCGAAATGGTCTTGCCAGGCCTGCTGGGCGAAAGCAGAGATATTTCTTTTTACGCTCTCCTGGGTTCGGATTGGCGCCTCATCGCTGGGAAAGGCATCCGTGGACTGCGCACGCAATAGGGTGGGGGTGGCCAAGGCTGCACCCAGGCTTAGCAACACTGTGCGGCGATGGATCGATTTGAGTGTCATGGTTCTGCTCTTGTGACGCTTTCTCAAGTTTGGCTTGGTTCATACACGAAAATGCGACAGCATGATAATGATCGGCTGGCTCACATTTGCGTGTGCGCAAACAATTGCTGATGACTTTTTCTTGGATGAACGAATTTCGAGAGGGGTGAATTGGATGGCAAATCGCGTGGCAGTTGCCGTGATACATGGGATGGGAAGTCAGGGAAACGACCGGCAGGATCTTGATGCCATCAGTTTTTCAAGCGGACTTTACAAAGCCCTTCGCAAGAGGATGGGAAAGGATGTCTTCGAAAACGTCGCCTGGCGTGAGATCTTTTGGGCAGATATCCTCCAAGACAGGCAGGAGAAATTTGTCAAAAAGAGCCTCAAGGCAAAAGGCGCGCGCTGGCTGAAGACCCGTCGGTTTGTCATGCATAGTCTTGCGGATGCAGCTTGTTATCGGCGCACGCGGGATGACGAGAATGATGACATCTATTTCCAGATCCACGAGCGTGTTTTCAAAACGATTGCGCGGCTTGAAGAGTTGGCCGGAGAGGGCACGCCTCTTATCGTTTTGGCCCATTCGCTCGGTGGGCATATCATGTCGAACTATATCTATGATATGCGCAAGGGAACGCCCGAAATTGAAGGTGCCAGCCGATTTCAAAAGATGCAAACCATGGCGGGTTTCGTGACCTTTGGCTGCAATATTCCGGTGTTCTCCTTCTCATACCAACCAGAGAAGGTCATCCCGATCTCATTTCCGGGGGATGCCATTCCTGAAAACAAGCGTCTGAATCCATGGTGGCTGAACCTTAACGACAAGGACGATGCCTTGGGCATGCCCCTGTCGGGAGTCTCGCCGCAGTATCAAGCGCTTGAAGATGCAGGACAATTGCAAGACCGCTGGATCGACAGCGGCAACCTATTGGAGTTTTGGAACCCGGCGTCCCACAATGGATATTGGAAAGACCGCGATCTGCACAAACATGTTCAGGCCATGCTGACCAAAGCCCTGAAGATCGGGCCAGTTTGATTGGCGGCCGTAAATCCCGGATCCCAAAAAAGAGAAAGGGCCCCGATTGGATCGGGGCCCTTCGTTTTTCTACTCGTCTTGCGGTGTCTTAGTCCATCGGCTTGAAGTTGAACTCGCCGCCTTCACGGATGCCCGAGGGCCAGCGCGAGGTGATGGTCTTGGTCCGGGTGTAGAACTTGAACGCATCGGGCCCATGCTGATTCAGGTCGCCAAATGCGGATTTCTTCCAGCCGCCAAAGGTGTGATAGGCCAGCGGGACCGGGATCGGAACGTTGATGCCGATCATGCCGATGTTGATCCGGTTGGCGAAATCACGCGCGGTGTCGCCATCGCGGGTAAAGATCGCGGTGCCGTTGCCGTATTCGTGGTCCATGGCATAACCAAGGGCCTCTTCATAGGTTTTGGCACGCACGGTGGACAGAACAGGGCCAAAGATCTCGGTCTTGTAGATATCCATGTCGGTGGTGACGTTGTCAAAGAGGTGCGGGCCGACAAAGAAGCCGTCCTCATAGCCTTGCAGGTTGAAGTTCCGGCCATCGACGACCAGCTTCGCGCCTTGCTCGACGCCGGTTTCCACCAGGCGCAGGATATTCTGCTTGGCGGCTGCGGTCACGACCGGGCCGTAGTCCACGTCATTGCCAGCAGTATAGGGGCCGACTTTCAGCTTTTCGATGCGGGGTACCAGCTTTTCGATCAGACGGTCTGCGGTTTCATCGCCCACCGGAACAGCGACTGAGATCGCCATGCAGCGTTCGCCCGCCGCGCCGTAGCCGGCACCGATCAGCGCGTCTGCGGCCTGGTCCAGATCCGCGTCGGGCATGATGATCATGTGGTTCTTGGCGCCGCCAAAGCACTGCACGCGCTTACCCTGGGCGCAGCCGGTGCCGTAGATGTATTCGGCGATCGGGGTCGAGCCAACAAAGCCAACGGACTGGATGGTGTCATTGTACAGGATCGCGTCCACCGCTTCCTTGTCGCCGTTGACGACCTGCAGGATGCCCTTGGGCAGACCGGCCTCTTCCATCAGTTCAGCCAGCATCAGCGGTACGGAGGGGTCACGCTCCGACGGCTTCAGGATGAAGGCGTTGCCGCAGGCGATGGCGGGCGCGAACATCCACATCGGGATCATGGCGGGGAAGTTGAACGGGGTGATGCCCGCGGTCACGCCCAGGGCCTGACGCATGGAGTACATGTCGATGCCAGGGCCGGCGCTGTCGGTGAATTCACCTTTCAGCATCTGCGGCGCACCGATGCAATATTCCACCACTTCCAGACCACGCTGCACGTCACCGGCAGCATCGGGCAGGGTCTTGCCGTGCTCACGGCTCAGCGCTTCGGCCAGCTTGTCCATGTCGCGGTTCAGAAGGTCGACGAATTTCATCAGGACGCGGGCGCGGCGCTGCGGGTTGACGGCGGCCCAGGCAGGTTGAGCGGCAGCCGCGATGGCAACGGCCTGTTCCATCTCGTCTTTGGACGCGAGCGGCACCTTGGCCTGCACTTCGCCGGTGGCCGGGTTGAAGACATCGGCGAAACGGCCAGATGTGCCTTTGACGTGTTCGCCGTTGATATAATGGGTCAGCTCTTGCATCGGATCTCTCCCTCTACAGTTTGGCGGCATCCTAGGCTTGCAAAAAACGCGGGAAAAGGGGAAAGATTTCAAAGAGGCTTTGCAGGAACGCAGGTGCCCGTCGCGAGCGTATTGCTGAAAGATCACGGCGATTGGCAAGATTGATCGAGGAGGAACCCGGCATGGACCCACAATGGGATGATATGAAAGTCTTTCTTGCGGTCGCGCGCGAGGCCAGCCTGTCTGGCGCAGGTCGCGTCCTCAAGATGGACCCGGCCACGGTTGGGCGCCGCGTTGCGCGTTTTGAAGCTGCACTTGATACACCCCTGTTCGTGAAATCCCCTCAAGGCTATGCACTTAGCGCCGCTGGGGATCGCCTGCTGGCCCATGCCGAGGCGGCCGAACAGGCCATGCGCGCAGGCCAGGAAGCCTTGAGCGGGCCAAGCGATACACTGTCTGGCCAGATCCGGATCGGCGCGCCCGATGGCAGCGCCAATTACATCCTGCCGCAGGTTTGCGCCGCAATCGGCGAAGAACACCCGGATCTGGATATTCAGATCGTCGCTCTGCCGCGGGTGATCAACCTTTCGCGGCGCGAAGCGGATATGGCCGTCACCGTCAGCGCACCCACGGCGGGGCAACTGTTGGTGCAGAAGATCACCGACTACAAACTGCACCTCGTCGGCTCTCGCCTCTACCTCCGCGATCATCCGCCACTGGAAACTCTGGAGGACCTCAAGGGCCACAGGATGATCGGCTACATCCCGGACATGATTTTTGACCGGGAACTGGATTACCTGAGCGATCTTGGCGTGCAGCGGGTGGCGCTGGCGTCCAATTCGGTTTCGGTGCAGATCAAATTGGCCGCCGAAGGGACGGCGCTCTGCGTGGCGCATGACTTTGCGCTGCCTGCCCATCGGGTCTTGCGCAAGGTCCTGACGGACAAGATCAGCCTGACCCGGAGTTTCTACCTTGTGCGTCACCAGGGGGATCAGCGCAGTGAACGGCTAAACCGTTTTGCCGAAGCCCTGTCCAAGGGGATCAGGGAAGAGGTTGCGCGGCTTGAGGCGCTGACCTAGCACGCTGGTTGTGCTTACTCTTCTGCCTAAGGGGCAGAAACATAGAACGCTTTTGAACCTTACAATTCCTTGACTTGCGTCAGCATTGCGGCAACGCTTGGTTTTACGCAATAAAATTACAAGTTGGAGGGTTCATGCTGGTTCAATCGATTTTGAAATCCAAGGCGGAAGCCGGAGTGGTCACAATTGCCCCGGGCGCTTCGGTGTCCGAGGCCGCGCAGCTTCTGGCGGAAAAGGGAATTGGGACCGTGGTGGTCTCAACCGACGGGCAGACAGCCCAAGGGATCCTGTCCGAGCGTGACATCGTGCGTGAACTTGGCAAGAGCGGGTCAGGATGTCTGTCCCAGCAAGTTCAAGACTACATGACGTCCAAACTTGTGACCTGTACCAGCCAGTCCAATGTCGAAGATGTCCTGAAACTCATGACGGACGGCCGTTTTCGTCACATGCCGGTGGTTGAGGAAGGCAAGATGGTCGGTCTCGTCTCACTTGGCGATGTGGTAAAGGCCAAACTAGCCGAGGTGGCCATGGAAAAAGATGCCCTTGAAGGGATGATCATGGGTCACTAGCGCCTGCAGGCCCGCCTTTTCCCCAAGGCGGGCGCATATGACGCGCCGGAACGGGCTGTTCCGTATTTTCACCCTCTTGCCTTGATGTGGGCAAATATGGTTGCGTGCGCCCGAATTCCGAGGCGGCAGGAGGAGCCCCATGCGTATTGGCTTGTACCCAGGCACATTCGACCCCATCACATTGGGCCATATCGACATTATCCGCCGCGCAAGCGCCCTGGTGGACAAACTGGTGATCGGCGTTGCCATCAACCGCGACAAGGGGCCACTGTTCACGCTTGAAGAGCGTGTGGCCATGATCGAGGCCGAATGTGCCAAGCTGACGGAGCAGACCGGCACTGAGATTGTCGCGCATCCCTTCGAGAACTTGCTGATCAACTGTGCGCGGGACGTGGGCGCGCAGATCATCGTGCGGGGGCTGAGGGCGGTTGCCGATTTCGAATACGAATTCCAGATGGTTGGTATGAACCGGGCGCTGGATAGCTCGATCGAAACCGTCTTCCTGATGGCGGAGGCCCGGCATCAGGCGATTGCCTCAAAGCTGGTCAAGGAAATCGCGCGGCTGGATGGAGATGTCTCCAAGTTCGTAACGCCCCTCGTCAACGAGGAGTTGCGCAAGCGTCTGGGCAAGTAAGGCGCCAGATCTACTGTTATCAAACGGAAAAGCCGGGCAATATGCCCGGCTTTGCTCTATCAGCACGGCAAGCGTGCAGCGGGCGTGATACCGACCGCTAGCGCCAGAAGGCAACCCAGTCGAGCAATTCAAAGAACCGTTTGCCCAGAAAAATCATGTGCTCACTGCCAAAGAGCGCCACATCAAGCACGATGGCAGCGACGATGGTCAGCCCCAAGACGATGGCGATGGGATTTGTCATGTCCGGCCTGTTCCATTGAAAACGCCCGCCCAGATAACCTGAGCGGGCGAAAAACCTCAAGAGGCAGTAAGGCTTAGTGTGACGCGCCTTAGCTCAGGCGGCCCATGGCCGTTGCGACATCAGCCATACGCACGGAAAAGCCCCATTCATTGTCATACCAGCACAGCACGCGTACCATGCGGCCTTCGACAACGCGGGTCTGGTCCGGGGCAAAGATCGAGCTTTCGCTGGAATGGTTGAAATCGGTGGAGACCAGGGGGGCAGGCTCATAGCCTAGAACACCCGCCATTGCGCCTTTGGAAGCGTCGGCGACAAGCGCGTTGATCTCTTCGGCGGTGACGTCTTTGGCCGCGCGGAAGGTCAGGTCAACAGCGGAGACATTCGGGGTGGGCACGCGGATCGCCGAGCCGTCAAGACGGCCTTTCAGGTTTGGCAGTACTTCCCCCAGAGCCTTGGCCGCGCCGGTGGAGGTCGGGATCATCGACATGGCAGCCGCGCGGGCGCGATAGAGATCCTTGTGGCGGCGGTCCAGGGTCGGCTGATCGCCGGTGTAGGCATGGATCGTGGTCATGATGCCGCTCTCGATGCCGACACCTTCGTCCAGAACCTTGGCGATTGGAGCGAGGCAGTTGGTGGTGCAGGAGCCATTGGAGACCATGCGGTCAGCCGCCGTCAGCTGGTCGTCATTGACGCCAAAGACGATGGTCTTGTCGACGTTCTTGCCGGGGGCGGACAGCAGGACCTTGCCCGCGCCGCGCTCCAGATGCGCCTTGGCCTTTTCCCCGTCGTTGAACTTGCCGGTGCATTCCAGAACGACATCACAGCCGTCCCAGTCCAGCTCGTTCATGTCGTAGGTGGAGAACATCTGCATGTCGCCGCGGCCGAGGTTCATGGTGCCATCTCCGATGCTCACCTCACCGGGGAAGCGACCATGGACCGAGTCGTATTTGATCAGGTGCGCTGCGGTTTCCAGTGGGCCGGTGGCGTTGACCTTGATGACTTCGATATCGTCACGGCCGGATGCCGCGATGTGCGAAAGGGTGCAGCGTCCGATACGGCCAAAACCGTTGATCCCGACTTTGATGGTCATTGGTATCTCTCCTGGCGAGCAAAACTTGCGCCGGATATAGACGGCTTCGTTAAATCCCTAAAGGGGCAAAAAGGAAGAAAAGCCAGCGTGTTAGCGCAAAACCTTTCCGGTGGCGTTAACGGTTTGGGGCCGGTGGCGATAACGTTTTTTGCAAAGTGCCGCTGCGCTGCAGCAAGAGAGAATCGTAACTCACCTTGTGCGCGCGCAGAGATCGGGTAGGCTGCGAGAAAAGCGGTTTGAACAAGGGGATACCGATGAGCGGTTTGCTGGCTTTGCTGGACGATGTGGCGGGCATTGCCAAAGTGGCGGCGGCATCGGTGGACGATGTGGCCGCGCAGGCGGCCAAAGCGGGGGCCAAGGCGGCGGGCGCGGTGATTGACGATGCGGCCGTGACTCCGAAGTACGTGCACGGGTTTGCTGCCGAGCGCGAGTTGCCAATCATCTGGAAAATCGCCAAAGGGTCGGTAAAGAACAAGCTTTTGATCCTGCTGCCTATCGGCTTGTTGCTTGCGAATTTCGCACCCTGGCTGATTGCGCCGCTTTTGATGCTGGGCGGGGCGTATCTTTGCTTTGAAGGGGCCGAGAAGATCTATCACGCCCTTGTTCCCCATGCCGAAACCCATGTTTTTGCCGAGGATGAGCCGGGGGATCCCGCCCATCTGGAAGAAAAGAAGGCCGCCGGTGCGATCAAGACCGATTTTATCCTCTCGGCCGAGATCATGACCATCGCCCTTGCAGCCATTCCCGAAAGCAACATCTGGATGGAGGCGGCCACGCTGGCCACCGTTGGGCTAGGGATTACCATCGCTGTCTATGGCTCTGTTGCCTTGATCGTAAAGGCCGATGACGTTGGTCTCTATCTGGCAAACAATGGAAACCTTGGGCTGACGCGGGTATTGGGCCGCGCTCTGGTGCAGGCGATGCCCGGTTTCATGAAACTGCTGACCATTGTTGGTACCGCCGCGATGCTATGGGTGGGCGGCTCCATCGTCATTCACGGGATGGAGGAGTTGGGTTTTGGCTGGCTTGGCCATCATATTCATGATTGGGCCTATGCCGTTGGCCACGTGGTTCCGGCGTCCTGGACCGGGTTCGCCGAATGGCTGGCAAAGGCCGGGATGGATGGGGTCTTTGGCATTGCTCTCGGCATGTTCCTGATCCCGATTGCAACCCGCATCCTTGCCCCGCTTGTCGGCACTGTCACTGGAAAGTCGGCCTCCCATTGAAACCTTTGCCGGATAGCCCGCCCATTGTCGTTTTTTCCGATCTGGACGGAACGCTTTTGGATCACGACAGTTATTCATGGGCGCCTGCGAAACCGGCATTGGAGCGTTTGTCTGCGATGGGGGCTGCAGTGGTTCTTGCGAGCAGCAAGACCGCGCCGGAAGTATCTGTCCTGCAAAAGGAAATGGGGCTGGATCAATGGCCCGCCATCGTTGAAAACGGGGCTGGGGTGCTCGGGCAATCGGCAGAGCCGACCTACGCACGTCTGCGCGCAGCCCTGGATAGCCTTCCCGATGCTGTGCGCCATTTGTTTGTGGGGTTTGGTGACTTGACGGTGGATCAAATCGCGGATGTGACCGGATTGCCGTCAGACGCAGCCGCCCTGGCGGCGCAGCGGATGTTCTCCGAGCCGGGCAACTGGTCGGGGAATGATGCCGAGCTTGCTGCATTCAAGGACCAACTGGGCGCTTTGGGGATCTCTGCGCGCCAGGGCGGTCGGTTCCTGACGCTGTCCTTTGGCGGGACCAAGGCAGACCGAATGGGAGAGATCATTGCCAACTTGCGGCCCATCCATACGGTCGCTTTGGGCGATGCTCCCAATGACATCGAGATGCTGGAGGCGGCCGACTATGGCGTGGTGATTGCCAATTTTCATAGCAAACGGCTTCCGAAGCTGAAAAATGAGGCATCTGGCCGGGTCATTCGCACCAAAGAGGCTGGGCCTTTGGGGTGGAACCGGGCCATGATGGAGCTACTGGACCGCCTTGAACACGAGGCACAAGAGCAGGGATAGCCATGGTTGATTTTCATCAGAACGGGAACATAACGACGCTGCACAATCTGCGGACCCGCTCGCTGGAAGAAATGAACTATGAACTGGAAACCTTTGCTCAGTCGCGGAAAATTTCCCTCATCCTTCCGTGTCTCTATTCCGAGCTGGAAACCGAGGCTATGCCACGGATCGTCTCTGAACTCTCAAAGGTGCGCTATCTCCACCGCATCATTATTGGGTTGGATCGCGCCGATGAAGCACAGTTCCGCCATGCACAAGAGTTCTTCAAGGATCTGAACCAGGACCATGTTGTGATCTGGAACGACAGCCCTCGGATGACGGCCTTGGGCGAGCGACTGGACGAGATGGGGTTGGCCCCAAATGAGCAGGGCAAGGGCAAAAACGTCTGGTCCTCGATCGGCTATCTATTGGGCTGTGAGGACAGTGCGGTCATGGCCATCCATGATTGTGATATTCTGACGTACACGAACGAGCTTTTGGCGCGGCTTGTCTACCCCGTGGCCAACCCGAGCTTTCCTTATCAGGTGGCAAAAGGGTTCTATGCGCGCGTCGGGCAGGACCGGCTCAACGGGCGCGTAACACGCCTTTTGGTGAGCCCCTTGCTGATTGCCCTGAAGCGGGTGATCGGTGATCGCGACTATATCGATTATCTGCGCAGCTTTCGGTACCCTTTGTCGGGTGAATTCGCCATGCGCACCAGTATCCTTGCGGATCTGAGAATTCCCTCCGATTGGGGGCTGGAGATTGGGGTTTTGTCCGAGGCCTGGCGAAACCTTGCTCCAAAAGCGGTCTGTCAGGTTGAAATCGCGGACTCCTATGATCACAAACACCAGGACCTCAGCCCCGAAGACGCCCAGGCAGGCCTCAACCGCATGTCGGTGGACATCTGCAAGGCGATCTTCCGCAAGCTGGCCGCCGATGGCACGATCTTTACCACCAATGTTTTTCGCACCCTGAAAGCCACATACTATCGCAGTGCGCTGGACCTTCTGGAAGCCTATTATGCGGATGCCAAGATGAATGGGCTCAGCATCGACCGCCACAAGGAGGAACGCTCCATCGAGCTTTTTGCCGAGAATATCATGCGGGCTGGGCAGTTTTTTCTCGACAATCCCCATGAAACGCCCTTCATACCAACCTGGAGCCGTGTGCATGCAGCCGATCCCGCATTTCTGAGGGATATGCAGGCTGCTGCCGTGGCAGATAGCGAAGAGTATCGCTAGATCAGCCCGTTAGACGGCATTGCTGATCCAGCGACACTGGTAGGGCGCAAGGGCGATCGTGCCATCCATCATGGCCAGATGTTCACCCGTCAGCAGGTCAACCCAGGTCTCGTCCTCGATCAGGTTCAGGTGATGGGATGGGAGGGCCACCTCGTCCTTGCTGACATTGTGCAGGGCAAAGATTGACTGGCTGCGATCCAGGCTTTGCCGCCAGATGGTGAACACCCGGTCATCACCCGAATTCAGGGTGAACTGGGTGGCGTTGGGGTGAAAGGCGCTTTGCTTTTTGCGCAGCTCCAGCCGGGTGCGCAGGGCGTTCAGAACACCGGCTTGTAGGCTGGCCTCATCATCCAAAAGCGTGCGTAAGTCACTGTAATCCCAGCGATGCCGATTGATGGCCCGGTTCATCCCGCGCTTCACGACGGCCTCGTGGTCATTGGGCGTGGCCAGCAGTGAGTGAATGTAGAAGGCGGGAATGCCCTCAAGGCTCATGACGATGGTCTGCGAACATATGAACCGTTCGAAATGATGCGCGTCAGGTCCGTCGAATGTCTCGGTCAGGGCCTCATAGAATGTTGTGTTCAGCTCGTACGGGGACTCCCCGCCGCACGGCAGGGCCCGCATCGAGACCATTCCGCCCGAATGCCGCACGGTCTTGATCATGCGCTGCTGTTCTTCGGCGCTGAGTAGCCCTTCGGCGGGGCGCATACCGATCCCATCGTGGCTGGCGGTAAAGTTGAAATAGGCGCATCCAAGCGGCGCAGGCGGCATGGCCTTTTGCCATTCCACCAGATGCCGCGCGTCCCCGGAGAGCATGGCGTGCAGGATCAGGGGCGGTAGCGGGAAGTTGTAGATCATATGCGCCTCATCACGGGCGCCGAAATAGCTGAGGTTTTCCGCCTTGGGCACGTTGGTTTCTGTTATCAAAACCACTTTTTCCGCCGTGTTATCGCAAAGCATGCGCATCAGCTTGATGATTTCATGGGTCTGCGGCAGGTGGATCGAGGGCGTGCCGACCTCTTTCCAGATGAAAGCCACGGCATCCAGCCGGATCATGCGTACACCGTTGTCCAGGTGCAGACGAATGATCCGCAGGAATTCCAGCAGAACCTCCGGGTTGCGAAAATCCAGATCGATCTGATCGTGGGAGAAGGTGCACCAGACGTGGCGCGGGCCCATGCTTGTTTCGACCTCTTGCAAAAGCGGGGTCGTGCGGGGGCGCACCACGGCGCTCAGGTCGTCCTCTGGGCTCGCCTCGAAAAAGAATTTGTCATATGGGGCTTGGCCTTGCCTGTAGGCGTTGAACCATGCTCCCTGGCTAGAGACGTGGTTCAGCACCAGATCGGACATCAGCGTGAACTCATCCGCGATCCGGTTGATATCGCTCCAGTCCCCAAGCTGCGGATTGACGCTGCAAAAATCCGACACCGCAAAGCCGTCGTCCGAGGTGAATGGAAAGAACGGCAGGATATGAACGCCATTGAGCCAGCCCTTGCAGTAGCGGCGCAGGAAGTCGTTCAGCAAATCCAATGGTTTGTGCTGCCCGTCAATCAGCGAGTTGCCATATGTGATCACAATGGCATCGGCTTCGCTCCACATGCGGTTGCCAGGCGTGCGGGCGCGTTTGCGCCTTTTGGTGGGGTCTGGCCAGAAGGCGGCGTTGATCTGCTCGGCATAGGCTGCGGCGTCAATATCCGGGTAGATCCGCGCGATACGGCTCGTCAGGGCGCGATGAAAGGATCGAGGCGGTTTTCTCATGTCTCGCAGTCAATCATGTCTGCCATGGCAAGGCCAATCCTATCCCGCAAAATGGTCGGGCAAATGAAACGGGATTGACTGATTTTTTGGCAGCCGCGCCGCATGGATACCAGGCACCCCTGGTCTACCCGTAGAAGGCTGGCGCCTTGAGCAGGCTGGGCCATTGCTGCGGGCAGTGGCCGTAGATGACCATCATGTTTTCTTCCAAGGCAAGATCCATCAACCGGCGGGCGCTTTGTGTCGCTTGCTCAGGGTCGGAGGCGCTGTCAAAACCCTCTTCGATTTCGGCCGGGCGAGAGATCGCATCTGAGGTCAGAAGTACGGGCCCGGTCTGCGGGAGATCAAGGCGCAGCGCGATTTGCCCCGGTGCGTGTCCCGGTGCCATCAAGATGTCTATGCCAGGAGCGATCCGAGTGTCTCGATCGACGGTTACATAGGTGCGATCCGGCCATTCGATTGGCTGAACCTGCCCCCAGTAAAGGGGGCGCGTCAGATCACGTTCCGCCTTGGCCAGCAGCAAGGGGGCATTGGGGAAATCGGCGATCCCGCCGACGTGATCGATGTGTGTGTGGGTCAGAACAAAAACGTCGATGTCCCTCGGTGACAGGCCAATCAGCGCGAGTTGCGCCTTGGGCAGGTTGCCGCGTGAACATTCCAAAACCTCGCCAAAGTCATCGAGCCCGTCTTCGGCGCTCGCCGCCTTTGGGTCGGTCGCATATTTGGCCGGAAAGCCGGAATCGACCAGTATGTTTTCGTTCCGGTCTGTCTGGATCAGGTAGCCGCAGATCCCGATCACTCGGTCATTTGCATGAACGCGAAACAGTCCAAAATCAAGCAGGTACAAGCGTTTGGGGCGGCCTTTTAACACCCTTGGCCCCAGGTTTTGTCAAGAACGCGAAGCCAGTTCTTATGGCAGATCTTCTCGATCAAAGCCGCGTCGTAGCCGTGTTTCTCCATTGCTGTGCGCAGCTTTGGCAAACCGCTCACATTGCGGACTTCAGCCGGGACGATTGCGCCGTCAAAGTCCGAGCCCAGGCCGACCCGATCTTCGCCGATCTCTTGGATCAGATAGTCCAGATGGGCGATCATTCGGTCAAGGGAAGTGGCCGCATCCATGCGCCCGTCTTCACGGAGAAAGGCGACGGCAAAGTTCAGGCCCACCATACCGTCGCTGTCGCGGATGGCATGGAGCTGCCGGTCCGTCAGGTTGCGGCTATGAGCGCAAAGCGCATAGGCGTTGGAATGTGTGGCCACAAGCGGAGCGTCGCTGTGTTTGGCAACATCCCAGAAACCAGCCTCATTGAGGTGAGAAAGGTCGATCAGAATTTTCAAATCATTGCATTTCTTGATCAATCTAACACCGTCCGTGGTCAGGCCTGCCCCGGTATCGCCCGTCGATGGAAAACGGAATGGCACGCCGTGACCATAAATGGTTGGTCTGCTCCAAACCGGTCCCAACGAGCGCAGACCGGCCGCGTACAAGAACTCAAGCATGTGGAAGTCAGGATCGATGGCCTCGGCACCCTCCATGTGCATCACGGCGGCCAGACTGCCTGCTGCCATCGCGTCCTGAATCTGAGAGGTGTTGCGGCATATGCGCAGGGCGCCCTCACGTTCAAGCCGGATCAGGATTGCCGCCTGCGACAACGCCACGCGGCTGGCTGCGGGCCAGTCAACAGGGCCGGGCAATGGCAGATCATAGGTGGGTTTGTTCATTTCCTCCAGATCCATGGAGGCATCTTCTGAGGGCACAAAAATCGCAAAGAACCCACCCGCAAAGCCGCCTTCGCGGGCTTTTTCCAGGTCAACCTGATGCCCGCCACCGCCCTGAAACCCATCGCGGCCAAAGGGGACATTGCCACTGTGGATGCGAAGCAAAAGATCGTTGTGGCCGTCAAAAACAAGGGGAGCTTTCATGGAATACCTGCGTGCTGCTGTGTGAATTGGATCCAATGTCAGCCAGCCTCGGGTGAGCGTGCGGCAAAGTCCAGCGAAATCGACCGCTCAAGGCAAGGGCGCAGCCGCTCAGGCGTCTTTCAGGCCGTAATCTGCGAATGCGGCCTTGACCTTGGCCATTTCGTCGGTGCTCAGGATATGGGGGGCACCAACAGACAGGCTGGTAACATAACCCTTGGCCAGAGTTTCCAGTTCAACCATGCGCCACAGGGCGCGCTCCAAGGTATCGCCAGTTACGACGGCGCCGTGGTTTGCCATCAGGCAAGCGGCGCGGTTTTTCAAGCTTTCCAAAACGATATCAGAAAGCTCTGACGTGCCGAAAAGGGCGTATCCGGAGACAGGCACCGTGTCGCCTCCAAAGGCGGCGATCATGTAGTGACAGGCCGGGATCTCCATCCTGTTCATGGCCAGGGCCGTGCAGTTGACAGGGTGAGCATGGACGACGGCATTCACGGCAGGCTTACCCAACAGGATGGCCCGGTGGAACTGCCACTCGGAAGACGGTTTGAGCTGCCCCGGCGCGGGATCGCTGCCATCCAGCGGCATGGCCACGATCATTTCGGGAGTCATCCGGGAATACTCGACGCCGGATGGCGTGATCAGCATCTGATCGCCCACGCGTACCGAGATATTGCCGGAGGTGCCTTGATTGATCTGCTGTCGCTCCATGGACAGGCAGGCGTCGATGATCGCCTGCCGCAATTCCTTGCTGTCCGCGTAAGGAGGCTTGCTCATGCCTGCGCCGCAGCTGTCGCAAGATCGGGAAAGAGGGAAGCAAGGCCTTCTGCGCTGGCGTCGCATACACCGCGTTCGGTGATCAGGCCGGTGACCAAACGGCTGGGCGTGACATCAAAGGCGGGGTTCCCGACTTTGGAACCTTCGGGAGTAACCTGCACCAGGCCAATGCTTCCGTCGGCAAGGCTTCCTTGAATATGGCTGATCTCATCGCCCGAGCGTTCTTCTATCGGGATTTCAGCCACGCCGTTGGATACGGTCCAATCGATGGTGGGAGAGGGCAGGGCGACGTAAAACGGAACACCGTTGTCCCTGGCTGCCAGCGCTTTGAGGTAGGTGCCGATCTTGTTGCACACATCACCGCTGCGTGTTGTCCTGTCGGTACCGACGATCACCATATCCACAAGCCCATGCTGCATCAGGTGCCCGCCTGCGTTGTCAGTGATGTAGGTGTGTGAGATGCCGTGGCTGCCCAATTCCCAGGCGGTCAATGCGCCTTGGTTGCGTGGGCGGGTCTCATCCACCCAGACATGAATTGGCAAGCCGACGTCATGAGCCTGATACATCGGGCTGGTTGCGGTGCCCCAGTCCACCGTCGCAATCCACCCGGCATTGCAGTGAGTGAGGAGCCGGACCGGCTCCCCTTCAGGTTTCCCTGCGGCGATTTTCTTTATGATATCAAGCCCATGCAACCCAATCCTGCGGTTGATCTCGACGTCTTCATCGGCGATCTCATGAGCCAGTTTCAGGGCGGTTTCGGGGCGGTTGGCTTCAGGCGTTTTGCGCAGGGCAGCGCGGCAGCGATCCAGTGCCCAGCGCAAATTTATCGCCGTTGGGCGTGTCTCATGCAGAACATCCCATGCTCGGTCCAGGGACTCGTCCGACGGATCGATCCGTGTGGCCAGGGCCATGCCATAAGCGGCAGTTGCGCCGATCAGCGGCGCACCGCGCACGTGCATTCCTTTGATCGCTTGGCAATAGTCGTCGACAGTGTCGAGTTGCTCAATGCGGAATTCATGTGGCAGCCAGCGCTGATCGATGATTTTCAGGGCTGATTGTGCGTCGTCCCACCACAGGGATCGATAGGGGGTGCCGTTGACCTTCACTGGGGGCTCCTTTGAAAGCGGCTGCACCGATGTTGTGAGAGATTTTTTGTCGCCGTGCAAGAGGCGGCAAAGAGGAGGCCTGCCAATATTCGTCGTACCTTTGCAGAGGGCCAAAAACGGCTGCGGTCACTTTGGAGAGGCGTCAGAGTTTCATCGCACGTGCACGCTGGCCGCGCTCAAAGGCTGAAATCAGGATCAACTGCCATTTGCGCGGAGTGTCCCGAAATTCGGGGACCACATCGCAGTTCAAGAATGTCAGGTGCGTGTGACCTGTGTTCTGGGCCTGGCTTTGGAGTTTGTCGCCAAAGAGGTCTTGTTTTGGATACGGCATGGAGCGTGCAGCGATCGAAACGCAGCGCTCCAAGGCCCAGAATGTGTTGAGCTCGGGAGCCGTCTCCAGGATGTCACTAAGCCGGATCATCGTGTCGGTATCCAGTTGAACGCAAGGCCTCATTTGCGCGGCGACCCCATTCGTCCTGCCCCGGCAAAAACGGGAGGCATGGGTGGCTGGGAACTGCCGTGAAAGCGGGTTTGTTTTCCAACCCGTTTTTCATTTTTAGCCATGTGGCCGCTTTTTGTCACGTATTCCAATGTTGTGATGTTCCGATTTTGCGCCTTTCTTGCGCTATCTGAGAGGCAGTGGACGGCATGGTCGGCAAAACGGGATTTCGGGTTTCCGATCTGATTTTGGTTTTTGGAAAAGGTGGCCGTGAGACCTGAGCAAGCCAAGGGATCGTTGTGGGCCTTGCGGGCCAAAATCTTTGGGTCACGCTCGATTCCGGCCTTGCAAATCAGTGCGACATTCTGACACAGTTTGGCGAATCCGGGGGTGGCTCGATCAGGAGGGGAAAATCCAAGCCTGAATAGCATATATGCCGAAATCACGGGGTTTCCATGACACGCGGAGACGCCGGAGTTGACAGGGCGGGACATCGCCTGTGAGGCTGGGGGCATCTGTTGGGCCATTGGATCTTGGTCGCTCTGAACCAGGGTTCAGCGTCCGTTGATCACCAGTGACCCGGATTGTGTTTTCAAAAAGATGGCTCACAGGGCATTGCGCAGTGGGGCATCACTCAAAATAAGATCAGAAATGGGAGAAATGACCAAATGAAACACGCAAAAATCTCGATCGGTGCTTTCGTGGCAGTCGCCTTCATGGCGCCGGCCGTGCAAGCTCAGGAATACATTACCATTGGGACCGGCGGTGTGACCGGTGTGTACTACCCGACTGGTGGTGCGATCTGTCGTCTGGTGAACAAAACCCGCAAAGAGCACGGTTTCAAATGTGCCGTCGAGTCCACCGGTGGTTCTGTCTACAACATCAACACCATCCGCGAAGGCGAGCTGCAGTTCGGTGTGGCCCAGTCCGACTGGCAGTACCATGCCTATAACGGCACCTCGAAGTTTGAAGAGCAGGGCGCATTTGAAGGTCTGCGCGCGGTCTTCTCGGTCCACCCCGAGCCCTTCACCGTGGTGGCCCGTGCCGACGCTGGCGTGACCAACTTTGACGATCTCAAAGGCAAGCGAGTCAACATCGGCAACCCTGGCTCCGGCCAGCGTGGCACCATGGAAGTGCTTATGGAAGCCAAAGGCTGGGGCATGGAAGACTTTGCCCTTGCAACCGAGCTGAAAGCTGCCGAACAGTCCGCCGCCCTGTGCGACAACCAGATCGACGCGATGGTTTATACCGTGGGTCACCCCTCTGGCTCGATCCAGGAAGCCACCACTGCCTGTGACTCGGTTCTGGTGACCGTCGACGGCCCTGCAGTCGAAAAGCTGGTTGCCGACAACTCCTTCTACCGTATGGCAACCATTCCGGGCGGCATGTATCGCGGGTCTGACGCTGACACTCAGACTTTTGGTGTCGGCGCGACTTTCGTCTCCTCCACCGATGTCTCCGAAGATGCGGTCTATGCGGTTGTGAAGTCGGTGTTTGAAAACTTCGACGCCTTCAAAAAACTGCACCCGGCCTTTGCAAACCTCAAGCCGGAAGAGATGATTGCGGACGGTCTGTCTGCGCCGCTGCATGACGGTGCGGCCAAATACTATCGTGAAAAAGGCTGGATCGAGTAAGATCTGCTTTTAAACCTCGAAGGGGCAGCGCGTTTGCCCCTTCCTTGCGCCAAGAGGGTATTCTTGTCTCGATAGGCGCCAATCACAATAGGCGGAGCCGTTTGATGGCGCTCCGCAGGGGAGATTATCCATGACATCCGATGCGCAAGGAAATCGACCGCTTACCGAAGAAGAGTTGCAGGAACTGGTCGCATCCTCCGATGCCGGCGCGCGGAACCCGGTCGGGTCCGTGGGGCTGTTCCTTGCCATTGTTGCGGTAATCTGGTCCGTGTTTCAGGTCATTCTGGCCTCACCCTTATCCAACCTGATCCTGCCGGGCAGCGTTGTGAACAATTCTCGCCAGATCCATCTGGCCTTTGCCATTTTCCTAGCATACGCAGCCTATCCGGCGTTGAAAACCAGTCCGCGCGGTCATATCCCGATCCAGGATTGGCTCTTTTCCATCGCAGGCGCGGGTATCGCGCTTTACGGCTATATTTTCTATCAGAAAATCGTCAATTCCGGCGGGCTGGCCGATGACATGGACAAATGGTTCGCGCTTGCTGGTCTGGTGCTGCTGTTCGAGGCGGCGCGGCGCGCGCTTGGCCCGGCCATGGCGATCATTGCGACGATCTTTCTTCTTTATGTCTTCTTTGGCTCCTCCGAGATTGTTCCCGAAGTCATTCGCTGGAAGGGCGCGAGCCTCAAAAAGGCGATGAGCCACATGTGGATCACCTCTGAAGGGGTCTTTGGAATCGCGCTCGGTGTCTCAACCAAATTCGTCTTCCTGTTTGTCCTGTTCGGCGCGCTGCTCGATAAGGCTGGGGCGGGGAACTACTTCATCAAGATGGCCTTTGGCGCCCTTGGCCACCTGCGCGGTGGCCCGGCCAAGGCAGCTGTCGTGGGCTCCGCGGCGACAGGTCTGATCTCCGGCTCATCCATCGCAAACGTTGTGACCACCGGTACCTTTACCATCCCGCTGATGAAGCGGGTGGGCTTTTCCAACGAACAGGCTGGCTCGGTCGAGGTGGCCTCTTCCGTTAACGGTCAGATCATGCCGCCGGTAATGGGGGCTGCGGCCTTCTTGATGGTGGAATATGTGGGCATTTCCTATGTCGAGGTAATCACCCATGCCTTCTTGCCAGCCGCGATTTCATACATCGCGCTGGTCTACATCGTGCATCTGGAGGCGGTGAAACGAAACATGCCCACGCTTGGCAACCGGGTTGTCTCCATGGGGCGCACGATTGGCGGCATGGCGGCCTTCTTTGCGGGCTTCGCAGCGCTTTGCTATGGCGTGCAATATCCGGTCTCGTGGGTCATTGCGCTCGTTCCAGGGGCCTCAGGGCTTGCTCTGTCGCTTTTGGTGGTTGCGGCCTATCTGGTTCTGCTGAAACTCGCCGCCGGGGTCGAAGACCTGGTGCCGGATGATCCAAATGCCGAAGTCGTGGAACTGCCGGATGTGGGCAAGATCTACAAAGCCGGTCTTCATTACCTCCTGCCGATCATCGTGTTGGTCTACTTCCTGATGATCGAGCAGAAGTCGCCGGGTCTCTCGGCGTTCTGGGCCACTGCTTTGCTGTTCGTGATCCTGTTGACACAAAAACCGCTCAAGGCGCTGTTCCGGGGGCAGTCCAACCTGGCGTTCAATTTCATGGACGGGGTGAATGACCTTTGGCACGGGATGATCGACGGCGCCCGCAACATGATCGGTATTGCCCTTGCGACCGCTACAGCAGGTGTGATCGTCGGCACCGTGACGCTGACCGGCGTGGGGCAGGTGATGTCGGAGCTGGTGGAGTTCCTGTCCGGCGGCAACCTGATCCTGATGTTGATCATGGTTGGCCTTCTGTCGCTGGTTCTTGGCATGGGGCTGCCGACCACGGCGAACTACATCGTGGTCAGCTCGCTGATGGCGGGGGTTGTGGTGGAGCTCGGCGCGCAATCGGGGCTGATTGTGCCTTTGATCGCCGTGCATCTCTTTGTCTTCTACTTTGGGATCATGGCCGATGTGACACCGCCGGTGGGTCTTGCCAGTTTCGCGGCGGCGGCGGTGTCGGGGGGCGATGCGATCCGCACTGGCTTTGTGGCCTTCTTTTACAGCTTGCGCACCGTGGCGCTGCCCTTTGTCTTTATCTTCAACACTGACCTGTTGTTGATCGACGTCACATGGTGGCAAGGCCTATTGGTCGCCATATCCGCGACCATCGCGATCCTGGTCTTCACCGCCGGCACCATGGGCTATTTCCTGACCCGCAGCCGCATCTATGAAAGCGTGCTGCTGGTTCTGGTCGCCTTTACCCTGTTCCGGCCTGATTTCTTTATGAACCGGATCATGCCGCCCTTTGCCGATGTGCATCCGACAGAATTGGTCACGGCGCTTGCCGCTTCGCATGAAGGGCAGGACATCCGTCTGCGTATCGAAGGGCCGGATTTCGACACTGGTGGCGCGGCCTCGACCACGCTGGTGATCCCTTCGGATGGATCGGGTGACGGCATGGCCATGGCCGAAGGTATCGGTCTTGTCCTCATGCCTGAGGACGGGATGATGATACTGGATGCGCCTGGCTTTGGCACCCCAGCCGAAGAGGCCCTTGGCAGCTTTGACTTCTATGGTGATGAACCTGTTCAGGTAACGGCCATCAAGGCGCCGCAGGATCAGCTGCCAAAAGAGCTGGTCTTTATTCCCGCGCTGCTGCTTTTGGCCCTCGTGGCCCTGATGCAGCGCAGCCGCGCCAGCAAGGAAGGAGTACCGGCATGAGCAAATCTGTTCTCTGCGCGCTTGAACTGGGCGATCCCGCGTTGGATCGCAAAGTTCTAACCGAAGCCGCGCGTCTGGCCGAGTTGGACGATGCGCAGCTGGATGTCGTGAACGTGCTGCCGGATTTCGGCGAAAGCTGGGTCTCGGGCTTTTTCGAGGAACACCACCACGAAAAGGCAGTCAAGGATACGGCGGCACATCTGAGCCAGCTTTGCGAAAAGGTTCTTGGAGCCGAGCGCAATGCCAAGGTGCGTCATCTGGTGGCCACCGGCACCGCCTATCAGGAGATCCTGAACGTGGCTGCCAAGGCGGGTACCGATCTGATCGTGATCGGGGCTCATAAGCCGGATCTGAAAGATTATCTCTTGGGTCCAAACGCGGCGCGGGTCATCCGGCATTCAGACTGTTCAGTCTATGTGGTGCGATAAGGCGTGGCCAAGATAGAACCAAAAAGGGGCGTTATTGATGCGCCCCTTTTTCATTCGGGTTCATAGCCGGTCATTTCCAGATATCCCATGCCACTGTGACTGCCGCTGACGCGTACCGGGCCTTCCCAATACGGGAAAGCCGTTCCCATCCATGCCTTTGGATACACTGCTTCCACAATGGCCGAGAGATTGCGATCGGGCAGGTTGACCTGCCACCGGGTTGGTACGGATCGCCTTTCGACACTAGTGAAGTCCAAAGGGGTCGCCGCAAATTGGCCTGGCTCCAGCGCTGTTGCCGTCCCATCAGCTGCGATCCAGGTGCCTGATGTGAAATTCCGGTCTCCGCCGCGCAGCACAAAGCCCATCAGCTTTTCCCCACTCTCAAACGAGAGAGAGAACCAGTCCCAGCCGCTTTGATCCTCGTCGAGCGGCTGGCTGGACCACTCCCGGTCCAGCCAGGCCTGACCGGCAACCGTGACTGGGCCGGAGGGAAGGGTCAGTGTTCCGCTGACCTCATAGCGGGGTTGTGAGTAGTAGTAGCTGGCCTGACCGCTTTGGGATTTTACCGAGTAGCCCTTGTCCCCGTGCAAGACCAGCGGCCCTTGAGCCTCAAGATCCAGCACATAGGAAAACGCAGGCGCGTTTGCCGTGAGGGTCATGGCATCGATCCCTGTGTCAGTCGCTCTCATCTCCCAGTCGTCGATCCAGGCTGCAAAGGGGCTGGCAGTGACGCCCGCCTGACCAATGCCGCCACGCGCGAGCCGTTCGGAAAAATAGTGTGCCCTCTGCGTGGTCAGTCCCGCATGGCCCATCCAAATCTGTGGACTGGCCCAGCCGGATTGCTCATGCGGGGCCAGGGCTGACCGGAACAAGGTCCACTGAATGCCGTAGTCCGCACCGTCTTCGCCTTTTAGGTTTGCGGTAAGATACCACCATTCAATGCGATAAGCGGGGTGCGGGCCGTGATCACGGGGAAAGTCGAGCGCGGCGCCACGCTCAGGAACGGCAAAACCGCTGGCCTCGGTTCCAAGGCCTGCAAACCCCTGCGCATGTGCGCTGGTGGCAACCGCAAGGAGGGCAATGCAGTACAGGCAGATTCGGGTGAAAGATCCTCTAGCGTTCATTTGCAAAGGCCTTCAATAGCTCGGATGGCGAGAGTTTCTCCAGCTTTCGTGCCGGCAGGAGGGCGGCCAGCGCGGCGGCCAGCAGCGCAAAGACAAAGAGGCGCGCCCAGTCCGAAGGAAAGAGGTACATCGGCAGACGCCAGCCAAAGGCTTCGACATTGATGACCGCCAGCAGGGCCCAGGCCAGGGCCAGCCCAAGCGGCAGTGCAAAACAGGCAGTGAGGGCGGCCAACAAGAGGCTGCGAAGGATATCAAGCCGCGCCAGATTCTTGCGCGTGATGCCCATGGCCCAGATTGGCGCCAGCTGCGGTAGGCGCTGCCCCCAGAGCGTCAAAAGGCTCGTGAGCATGGCAAAGGCGGCGACGCCCAGGGTGAGCACATTCAGCGCATCGGTGACGACAAAGGTCCGATCGAAAATGGACAGCGACTGCGCCTTGATCGTGGATTGGTCTGCGACGCGTTCAGGCGGAAGGTCGTAGCGGTTGCGGATGTCCTGAATGAGCTGCGCAGCCTCCCGTGGCCTGATCCGGATACCAAACTGCCGGTTCGCGATAGGCCCCACTTGCTCCAGCAACAGCGGCAGAGACAGGATCGCCTGACCATTGGGGTTTCCATAGTCGGAGTAAATGCCTGCAATGGTCATGTTCCAGCTGTCGGACAGCAGGATCCTGTCTCCTGGACCGTAGCCGTGGCGGCGGGCCAGCTGTTCGTTGATCAAAACCCCGTTTCCGTCTGCTATTTGGGTCCAAACGTCTGGTAGAGCATCCAGGATTGGCCAGTTGTTCCGGTAAGTTGGATCGTCGAGGATGCCGTAGATCCGAAGCGGGGCTTGCTGATGGGTGGTGTCATGCCAACGGATCGGCAAGGCGCGGGCATCTTCTCGTTGGGCGATCCACTCCGCCAAAGCGGCGCCTTGGTCGTCGTTGTCCACCGTTACATAGATCTCGGCCGCAAGGCGTTGGTCGAGCCAGCCCACAAAGGTGAGGCGAAAGCTGGATACCATGGTTCCAACACCCACGTTGGCTGCCAGCGCCAGCATCAGGGCCATCAATGCAAGGGATAGGCCCGGAAGCTGTGCCCGGGTATCCGCCCAGAGCCACTCCGCAATCGGGCCTTTGGCGGTTTTTGCACCAAAGCGCAGCAAGAGGGTCAGGCAGAGCGGCAGCACTAGGGCGGCGCCCAGCATGATGCCACCCAGAAACAGGAAACCGGCCAATAGTCCGTCAAACTGCCACAGGATCAGTAGAGCGCCCAGGATCATGGTTGCACCAACGACAGCCAATATCACAAAGCTGCGCTCGGCGCGCCGGATACGCCCGCCGGCCCTTGGTGCGGTCAGAATGGGCATGGACCAAAGCGCATAGAACGCGCGTGCGCCGGCCAGCGCGGCGCCGCCCAGCGCCATGGCCAGTCCCGACAGGACCCAGACCGGGCGCAGCGTCAGGCTGCCGTCGACGTTTGCACCATATAGGCCGGAAAGGGTTGCGCTTACGTCAGGAAGGAGCGCCGCTGCCACGCCATAGCCAAAGGTCAGTCCAAGTGATCCGGCCACAAGCGCCATCAACACCAGTTCTGCCGCCAGCAAGGCCATGAGCGCAGTTAGAGGCACACCGAGACTGCGCAGCGTTCGAAACAGCCCGCGCCGCTGCTCCATACCCAGCGCGACACTGCCCTGAACAATAAAAAGCCCCACGGCAAAGGACAAAAGACCAAAAGCCGTGAGGTTCAGGTGAAAGCTGTCAGTGAGCCTTTCTGTTGCGGTTCCGGCCGTGTCTGCTTCGATACGCACAAGATGTGGCGCCACATCGGCCAGAGGTTGCTGCAGCAGCGGCTGGTCCGGAAGGATGACCAGCCGGGTGAGATGTTCTGGCCTGCCAAGCAGTCGGCTCGCCAGCGCGATATCAGCGATTACGGTCCCGCGGGGAACAGCCAGAGAGGTAACAATTGGCGGAACGTCAGCCTCTGGATCCATGGTGGCGGCCGTGTCGGGATGGAGAAAGATCTGGCCGGGCGGCAGCAGCGTGACGGAGATGTCCGTTTCGCCAGTCTCACCTGTGGAAATGGGCGCTGCGTCCATCAGGGAAAGTGGGGGCGGGTTGAGCAGATCTACCCCTATCAGGTCGTAGCCCTGTGCACCGAAGCCAACGCGTCCTTCCAGGACCGGTGCCAGCAGCCATCCAGCGCGGCGCAGGGCGACGTAGTCACTCACATTGAGCTGTCGGCCTGAACGTGGCGCCAGGTGATCGGCCTGTGCCTGACCCAATTGTTCGGCTGCGCGCGCATAAGAGGCACGCGCCTCGGCGTTGATCGCCTGAACGGCCGACCATAGCCCCGTAGACAGTGCCAGCCCCACAAGGATTGCGATCAGTTGGAAGGGATGCCGACGCCAATGAGACAGCAGTGTCAGGAAGGCGGCCCAGATCATGAAACGCGTCCCTTGCGCAGGTAAAGGCGTCGATCCAGCCGCCCTGCAATGGCGTCTGAGTGGGTCACAAGGAACAGGGCTGCTCGGCTGTCTTTCAACAGATCCAGCATCAACTCCATGACCGCTTCACTCGCGGTTTCATCCAAATTGCCTGTCGGCTCATCCGCCAGCAAAAGGGCAGGGCGCAGCGCCATGGCGCGCCCGATGGCAACGCGCTGCTGTTGGCCACCCGAAAGCTGGTCCGGAAAACGGTGCAGCAGTTCCGACAGGCCCAGTTGATTCACCAGTCGCTGCTCCCAGCCCGTGTCACGACGGTCTGCAATGCGGGCATGCAGGGAGAGGTTGCTTTCCACGGTCAGGGAGGGGATCAGGTTGAATTGCTGAAACACGATCGATACCTGGCTTTGTCGCAGCCGTGCGCGGCCTGCCTCGCCCAGCGTGGAAAGCTGGGTATCGCCAATCGTGATCTCGCCACTGTCAAAGCCCTCCAGAGCGGCGGCAAGATGCAGCAGCGTGCTCTTGCCGGAGCCGCTGTCGCCAGTCAGGGCCAGGCTTTCTCCAGCGCCAAGCGACAGGGAAATATCTTGTAATACCTGTGTTTTGCCACTGCGGGATGGGTAGCTTTTGGAAACGTCACGGATCTTGAGGACCATGGGGCAGGCTCTTGCGTGTATCTTCTGTGCGCTGACATCTAGCGGAGTTTGCGCTTCCGAACAGGGGAAAAGCGGCCATCAAAGGACCGGTGCCAAAAGTCGGGCGACTGGGGCAAAGAGCCGTATGAACGCCCGGTGTTCTTCCAGGCCGCGCTGCAGCGTGCGGGCGCTTTGGAAATCTTCCTCCAGCATACTGGCGACTTCCTCTGCGGCATCCCGGTCAAAGAACAGCGCCATCGTTTCAAAGTTCAACCGAAACGAACGATTGTCCATATTGGTGGTACCAACGGCGGCAAGGGTGTCATCCACCACAAAGGTCTTTTGGTGCATGAAGCCGCCGGAATATCGCAGCACCTTTACCCCAACGCGGCGCAGATCGTCGAAATAGGCAAAAGAGGCGAGCCAGGGCAGATAGTGGTCGATGATATCAGGCACCAGAATGCGCACATCCACTCCGCGCAAGGCGGCGTTTTTCAGGGCGGCCACAACGTCGAGGTCAGGGACAAAATACGGGGAGGCAATCCAGACCCGGTCCTTGGCCGCTGAAATGGCGGAGAAGAACATCATGGAGCCGTTCTCGGTGGTATCTCCCGGCCCGGTGGGGACAATCAGCGCCGCACGGTTTGCTTCGGCAGGTGTGGGCATCCAGTTGAGCAGGTCCAGGATGGGCTCTTCGGTCAGCCAAAGCCAATCCTGAGCATAGGTCAGCTGCAGTTGTTGGACCACGGGCCCGCTGAGTCTGACATGTGTGTCACGCCAGTTGCCAAAGGTCTCGGTTGGTTCGATGTATTCGTCCCCGACATTGAGGCCGCCGGTAAAAGCAATGCGCCCGTCTGCAATCACGGTTTTGCGGTGATTGCGGAAGTTCAGAGTGAAACGGTGTTTTGGTCCCCGCTGCGAGCCTCGGTCAACCAGGTTGATGCCTGCCGCCGCAAGGTCACGAAGATAGCCGCGTGTCAGCCGGTGGCTACCGATCGCATCGGCCATGAACCATACGGTGACGCCGCGCTGCGCCGCTGCGATCAGATGCTGTTTCAGACGTCGGCCGAGATCGTCGTCCCGAACGATATAGAATTGGATCAAAAGATAGTCCGACGCCTCATCTATGGCTTTGAACATGGCATGAAAGGCTGCTTTGCCATTGATGAGCAATTCAAAGTCGTTGCCGTCGCAGACCTTGAGGCCCGAGACCGCCTCAAAAGGCGCGGCCGCAATGGTGGTCTGGGCCGGTTCGCGGGCGCGGACATCGGCCATCGCCTGCAAATCCTCGACTGCGCGGTGGGTCGCCTGACGCGAAGCACGGTAACGTTCAAACCGGTGATGGCCAAAGAGCATATAGGCCGGCAGGGCGATCAGGGGAGAGGCCAGCAGGAACACGACCCAGCCGATGGCCCCCTGCGGGGTGCGGGCGGTGCGCGCGGCGCTCAACGCTCCCAATGCTGCAAGCCCCCACATCACCACGATGGCAGCCGAGCTGACAACGACCCAGAATGTCACCGATCCAGTCCCGATTTCTGTTTCCTTTTCAGAGAGTATGGCGGGATGCGCCGCGCCGCGCCAGCCGCATGAAAGTGTCACAAGGCCACATCGGACAGAAAAGCGGCGTTCGGGGCGGGCCACTAGCCCGCGAGGCGCGCAATCGCTCTCGCCAAGCGGGCTGGGTTGTGGAAGGTTCGGGCCATGAAAACAGCATCGCATATCGGATTCCTCATGCGGGTGAGCCTTCGCGCCCTGGCAGCCTTCAGCCGCAAGAACGGCTGGGTGATGAGCAGCCATATCGCCATGTCGATGATGCTGGCGCTCTTTCCCTTTGTCTTGTTTACGGTCTCCCTCTCAGGCGCCATCGCCTCGGTTCTGGGGCAGGATGTGGCCATTGGCGATTTGCTGGATCCGGTTTTTGGCAACTGGCCAAAGGAGGTGTCCGGGCCGATCCTGCGAGAGGTCTATGCGGTGCTTGAGACCTCCAGCAGCAGCCTTGCGACCTTTGGGGGAGTTCTGACGCTCTATTTCGCCTCGAATGGTGTCGATGCGGTGCGGGTTGCGATGGTCAATGCCTATGGAGACACCGACCGTCGCCCTTATTGGAAAGCGCGGCTGATCTGCCTTGGGCTGGTGATCGCCGGGGGGATCGGCGTCATGGCGACAGCCCTGTTTGAAGTCATCCTGCCGCTCTATCTGCGCTACATTGCCGATCTGCTGCCCTATCCGGTTGTGGGTGAGGGCTGGGAGCAGGGCTTGCGCGGCGGATTGCTCATTCTGGTGCCGCTCGCGGCAGTGCTGCTCTGCCATCTTTTGTTGCCGGGGCAAAGACACCGGCTGACCCAAATCCTGCCAGGGGTATGCCTGACACTGGTTCTATGGTGGGCAGCCGGTTTCGGGTTTGCTGTCTATGTCGGCTCTTTTGCCCAGTATTCAGCGACTTATGCGGGGCTTGCCGGGGCCATGGCGGCGATGATCTTCCTTTACGTCAATGCCGCAATCCTGATTCTGGGCGCCGAGCTCAACGGGGCACTGATGGCGCAAGTCTGCGATCCGTGATAGCGCATTGGCCCAACTGTTCAAGAAAACGAAACAATAAGGCGCGTTTGCCTCAATTTGGTCATTGGCGCGGCGCATTGGCTCTTTAGCCTGAGCTCAACTCAAGAAGTGAGGAGAGTCACAATGCGCAAGTTTCTGGAACAGATTTTTGCAGCGAAAGAGCTCCAGACAAAACCAGAGGGCCCTTCGTTTTTGATTTCCCGTCAGTGCGACGGTGAGCGGTTGGATTCGACCCATTGGCGCGAGCTGGCACTGATGTCGTTTGACGAGAAGCACAAGCCTTTGGCCTGATGCAGCAGGCCTTGACCTCTCTTAGCCGCGAAAGCCCGTTGCGATCACGAATTTTTCAGAGCTGTCCGAACGCGACGAGGGCGGCTTCACATTCGCCACTTTGGTGAACTTCTGCTTCAACAGTTTCTGCAGATCCCCTTCGGCACCACCGGCCAGTACCTTGGCCACGAAGGTGCCGCCCTGTTCAAGCACATCAAAGGCGAAATAGGCGGCGGCCTCACACAGGGCCATGATCTTGAGGTGGTCGGTCTGCTTGTGGCCCGAACTGGCCGCCGCCATGTCAGACATCACCACATCGGCCATGCCGCCAAGCCATTCCTTTACCTGATCGTCGGCGCCTTCATCCATGAAATCAAGCTGATGGAACTCAGCGCCTGCCAGCGGTTCGACCTCCTGCAGGTCAACGCCGATGATGCGTCCCACCGACTTGCCCTGTTTTTCGCCCAGCGCGTTGATCCGTTTCACGGCCACCTGTGCCCAGCCTCCGGGGGCGCAGCCCAGATCAACGACACGGGCGCCAGGCACCAGAAAGCGGAATTTGTCATCAAGCTCCATGATCTTGTAGGCCGCGCGGCCGCGATAGCCTTCGGCCTGAGCGCGCTTGACATAGGGATCATTCAACTGGCGCTGCAGCCAGCGGGTTGAGGACAGCTTGCGCCCGCGCGCGGTCTTGACCTTGACCTTGAGATCACGCTGACCTCGGCCCGAGGTGTTCTTGCCGGTTGGGCCTTTGCCAGAAGGGGTCTTTGCCATCTTTGATACCATCATTGCCAATACTGCAGTCCGCTTCGGCGCTCCATGACAGATCCAAAGCAAAAACTCAAATCACTGAATGCCCGGGCAGGGGGTTAGAACGGCCCGTCTTCGAGAACCCCGTCTGCGCTCATCTGCGCATAAAGCAGCCCTTCGCGCAGGCCCCGATCAGCCACAGACAGCCGGTCGGTCGGCCAGCAGCGCAAAAGCGCCTGTAGGATCGCAGCGCCTGACATGATCAATGCCTGACGGTCCTCTCCGATGCGCGGATCGCTGCGCCGCCCTTGCGGGCCAAGCTCCAGATAACCCCGGATCACCTTGTCGATCTGGTCACTGGTCATCCTGAGGCCGTCGACCTTGGTGCGGTCATAGCGTTTGAGCCCGAGGTGAGAGGCTGCGACCGTGGTGACGGTGCCCGAGGTGCCGACGATCTGGAACCCCTCACGGGTCTGTTCGTCCTTGTAGGGGGCGAAATCGGCCAGGTGTTCTTCGAAAAACCAGCTCATCAAGGCAAAGCGGGCGGCGTCATCCTCGACATCGTTGAACTGATCGCGCAGGGTTGCGACCCCCAGGGGAACCGAGATCCAATCCACCACTTTGGCGGCGGGAAAGGGGCTTTCCGGCGGGTGAAATCCGGCGTGCAGTCGCATGATGGCAGAGGGACGGTCGCGGCGCGGCACCGAAGAGATGTCGATCCACACCAGCTCGGTCGAGCCGCCGCCGATGTCCACGACCAACAACTGTTCGGTCTTGGTCGAGACCAGCGGTGCGCAGGAGATCACCGCAAGGCGGGCTTCCTCCTCGGGCTGGATGATTTCGAGGGTGAGGCCGGTTTCCCGTTTGACCTGGCGGATGAATTCGCGGGAATTCTTGGCGCGGCGGCAGGCCTCGGTGGTGACCAGCCGCATGCGCTTTACCTTGTTGCGCTTGAGTTTCTGCTGACAGATCCGCAGCGCCTGAATGGTGCGCGCCATGGACGAGCGGGACAAGCGCCCCGTCCGTTCAAGCCCGGTTCCCAGTTGAACCGACTTGGAGAAACTGTCCACCACATGAAAGCCGCTGCCCTTGGGCTGGGCAATCAGCATGCGGCAGCTATTTGTCCCAAGATCCAGCGCGGCATAGAGCGCATCCGGATCTGGACGGGCTGGTACAGGGGTTTCTACCGCTTTGGGAAACGCGCCCGCACCTTTGGAACGCCTGGGCGCCATGAGTCACGCCCTCCGATTATCGTGTTAACCTTAGAATATGCGCCGAAATCCGCCGACGCAAGTGGCTGTGCATGGCAATTGCAAATTGTTTGGAGACAGACGGGATACACAGTCGGCGCCCCATGCATCCGCCTCATAAGCTTGATGAGAATTATGAGGGGCAGGCTCTGTAGCCTTGCGCGGGCAAAAATTGTAACCAAAGGCAGAGCAAAAGGTCGCTCACACCCCAAGTGTTGTCGAAATTCGGCGCCCGCGATCCATGCGGTCGCCGTAGAAACGCAAAAGAACAGACGAAAAGGAGTGGCCGAGATGCCGGACGTCACCATCTTATATTGGCGCGATATTCCGGCGCAGGTCATTGTCGGCAAGGGGCGCCGGGGCGCCAAACGCCAGCTCGAAGAGCGTTTTGAGCAGGCAATTGACCGCGCTGCAATGAAGGTCAACGCCAAGGATGCCGACGCCTATCTGGCCGAATGGCGCAAAGCGGCACCTTTCCAGGTTGAAGGCGATCCCAAGGATATCGCCGAGGCCGAGGCCACCCGTCTGGAACAAGAGTACGATCAGGAGCGGCTCAAGGCTCTGATCGCCAACGATGGATGGGCATGAGCCTGACAACACTATGGGAGGCCGCGATGGCTTTGTTGAACTTCAAGAAACGTGAGGCCACGGGCCCGCAGCCGGTCAACCCCCAGGTTGAAGCCTTCCTTGACGGCTATTCGATCGAGGTCATGCCGCGTACTGCCTCCAAGGTCGAGGATTTCCGCGATCTCTTGCCCGCAGGCACCCGTGTTTACATCGCCCATATCGAAGGCACCCCCATTGAGGACATGGTCGACACCGCCAAACGGCTTAACGCCGAAGGCTACCCTGTGATGCCGCATTTCCCGGCGCGCATCATCAAGGATGAAGCGACCCTTGCAGACTGGATTGCACGGTATCAGGGCGAGGCGGATGTGAAACAGGCGCTCCTGCTGGCGGGCGGCGTGGCCGAGCCGCACGGGGCGTTTGACAGCTCCATGCAGCTTTTGGAAACTGGTCTCTTCGACAAGGCAGGCTTCACCAATCTCCATGTTGCTGGTCACCCCGAGGGCAACAAGGATATCGACCCTGATGGCTCCACCCACAACGTGATGGAAGCTGTTCTTTGGAAACAGAAATTCTCTGAGCGGACAGACGCCAAGATGGCGCTGGCGACCCAGTTTGCCTTTGACGCCAAGCCGATCATTGCATGGGCAGATGGCCTGAAAGAGGCAGGTGTCGATCTGCCGATCCACATCGGGATCGCGGGTCCGGCCAAGCTGCAGACGTTGATCAAATTCGCAATCGCTTGCGGCGTTGGACCGTCCCTGAAAGTGCTGCAGAAACGGGCGATGGATGTCTCGAAACTGCTCTTGCCCTATGAGCCCACCGATGTGATCGCCGAGCTGGCCGCCCACAAGGCTGCCAACCCCGATTTCAACATCACCAATGTGCACTTCTTCCCGCTGGGCGGCATCAAGACCAATGCCACCTGGGCCATCAACAATGGCGGCGCCTCGGCGCAGCCGGTCAACTTCCAAGGATAAGACATGACCCGTACTGTCGTAGAATCAAAAACAAAAACCGCTGTCCTTGGCTTTGATGAGCCGTTCTGCGTCATTGGCGAGCGCATCAACCCAACGGGCCGCAAGAAACTGGCGGCGGAACTGGAAGCGGGCGATTTTTCGACCGTGGAAAAGGACGCGCTGGCGCAGGTCGCAGCGGGGGCGGATATCCTCGATATCAACGCAGGCGTGGTCTACAACTCCAACCCAAACCCGAACGAGACCGAGCCGCCGCTGATGACCAAGATCGTCGAGCTGGTACAGGGGCTGGTCGACGTGCCGCTCTGTATCGACTCCTCGGTGCCCGGCGCGCTTGAGGCGGGTCTTGAGGCCGCCGAAGGGCGCCCGCTGCTGAACTCGGTCACTGGCGAGGAAGAGCGCCTGGAGCTGGTGCTGCCGCTGGTCAAGAAGTACAATGTGCCGGTCGTCGCGATTTCCAACGATGACACCGGGATTTCCGAAGACCCGGACGTGCGGTTTGCCGTCGCCAAGAAGATCGTCGAACGTGCCGCTGATTTTGGCATCCCGGCCCATGACATCGTTGTCGACCCGCTGGTGATGCCCATCGGTGCCATGGCCACCGCTGGTTTGCAGGTCTTTTCTCTGGTGCGTCGCCTGCGCGAGGAACTGGGTGTAAACACCACATGCGGAGCCTCCAACATCTCCTTTGGCTTGCCCAACCGTCACGGCATCAACAACGCCTTCCTGCCTATGGCCATGGGCGCTGGGATGACCTCGGCGATCATGAATCCTGTGGCCCTGCCGGTGACGCAAAAGGCGATTGCCGAGAAGAAGGAGCAAGTTACGGCTGCTGGCATCATCCTGCCTGAGGGTATGGATGACGAGACTTTTGTGACGCTGTTTGGTCTTGGCTCCACCAAGCCGCGCGCAGGCAAAGAGATGGAAGCAATCCGTGCCGCCAATCTTCTGACCAACAACGATCCGCACGGCGGCGCCTGGATCGCCGCGAACAAGGCACCTGCCAAACCCGGCGAAGAGGGCCGGGGCCGTGGTGGCCGCGCCGGAGGCCGCCGCCGCCGCGCCTGATCTTTGCCACGCGATTTTGGACGGGCCGGAATTTAGTTCCGGCCCTTTCTTGTGGGGCTTGGGTAGGGGCGCGTTGCCTGTGTAACTTTCTCAGAAGGCGGTCGCGTCGCGAGACGCTGATTTCTCGCAAGGGTTATTTTGAGCCGGGTGTTTTCGCCTTTTCCGCGTGGATCGGCCGGATTATTGACGCTCCCACTTGCAATGACCTGCAAAAATTTACCATTCAGGAACCAGTGCCGCCGATCTTGGAGGGCGTTGCCGTGTGGTTAGGGGAAGTAACGAGTGAAACGACTTCAAGAGGCAGACATCTATTCGCTTTTGGATGCTATGGGGATGGCTGTTATCGTCCTGGAGGTCGGCGATGATGGGATCCCCAGATACGTGGCGATGAACAAGCGTTCGCGTTCGGTAACAAAGCTGCCAGAGGAAGGGTGGTTCGGCAAAACCGCTCTGGAAATCTTCGGAGGTTCAACCGGGGAGCGTGCACTGGCCAAGCACTTAGGAGTGGTGCGTTCCGGGCAGGAAGACACCTATGAAATTGACCTCCCCGCCATCCACAAGACCCGTTACATTCGGACCACTATGACGCCTGTCTTCAACACTAAAGGGCAGATCACCTATCTGGTTGGCACCTCAATCGACATTACGTCAGAGCGTGAACGCGATGTTGCCTTGGAACTGACCCGGATGGCCAAGCAGAAAGCCGAGGATGCGAGCCAGGCCAAGGAAAGATTCCTCGCCGAAATGAGCCACGAAATCAGAACTCCGATGAACGGGATCCTGGGGATTTGCGAGTTGCTGAAAGAAACGGGTCTGGACGCTGAGCAGAACCAGCTCGCGGATACGATCATGAGCTCGACCCATGCCTTGTTGAAAATCGTCAATGAGGTGTTGGATTTCTCGCAGATCAACGCGGACAAGGTCTCCCTGAAGTATGAGGCGTTTTCGCTTCGCGATCTTGTCGGCGAACTGGTGACGCTGTTTTCGGCCAAGACATCTTTTAAGGGATTGGAGTTCGAGGTTGACTACCCTGAAACGGTTCCTTCGGTCTTTGTTGGGGATGTCAGCAAGACCCGACAGATCCTGCTGAATGTGATCGGAAACGCGGTGAAGTTCACTGACAAGGGGGGCGTGTCGCTGTCTGTTTCCTATGATCCTGAGGGGGGCGATGGCGGACTTGGTTTCACGGTGACGGACACCGGGTGCGGCATCGAAGAAAACGAGCTGGGAATGGTGTTCTCCGCCTACGAGCAGGCGTCAAGCTCAGCCAAGGCCCGTGAACAAGGAACCGGGCTGGGCCTCGCGATCACGCAGGCGCTTGTTGAACGCATGGGGGGAGACATAACCGTTTCGTCGACCGCCGGGCAGGGGTCCCGGTTTTGCATCACGCTTGATTTCGCGCCACCAGCGGATGGTGAGGCTCTGCAGCTGGCAAAGGAGCAAACCAAGGCCCCGACGGAACAGGGGGCAGATCGTCCATCACTTTCTGAGGAGGCTGCCTTTGGCGCGGCCCATCCGTTGCAAGGCAAACGGGTGTTGGTGGCAGAGGACAACAAGACGAACCAAATGGTCGTCGACAGGATGCTTGAAAAGATGGGGGTCAAGGTCACTCTGGTGGAAAACGGCGCTGAGGCTGTGGACACCTATGTTGGCTCTGATTTCGATCTGATCCTGATGGATCTGTCCATGCCGGTCATGGGTGGTCTCGAAGCCGCTCGCAGGATCCGACGCCACGAAGAGGACAGCGGTCGCCCGCCGTGCAAAATTGTGGCCTTGACTGCGAATGCGCGCAAGAGTGATGAAACGGCCTGTGACGAGGTCGGAATGAATGGCTTCCTGAGCAAACCTTTTCGCAAACACGACTTAATTGCGTACTTGCGTTCATTTCAGTGAGGCACGCGCGCAGGGCTGCGGGCGTAGGGGCGTCATCGATGACGGTGGGAAGACAGGACCGCTTGGCGGAAGGCGCGCTTCATCACCATTGCATCATCACGTATCAGCGTCCGCGCAGGTTTGGCGGGTCGTAGTCCAGCGTTGGATCATCGCGGCGCTCGAAAAAGGAGGGATCGATCGCGGCATTCTCTGGAATGTGGCGATGCTGGCCCCAGGGAATGTAGTAGCCGAACCAGCCCTTCTGCTCCGGCCAGGTGCTGCGGGAGGTGAGACCCGGAAAGATCTCCAGGATTGGCCAGCCTTTGCTGAGCTTCATCTGGCTGTGCAGCTTGGATTTTGCGCTCGGCTTGGAGATCTTGAGCTGCATCCGCTCTGTGACCTTGTCTTCATGCCCACGCACATATCGGTTGTAGAAAATCTCGCGAAACACGAGGCTGTCGACGCCCAGCCCATCCAACTCGCGGCGCATCCACTCCATCGTGAGTTTTGAAAGGCCCGCCTCTGCTTCGGGCACACTGCCGGCCACGTCGGTATGGGTGCCGGGGAACCAGACCTGTTTGACATCCTGCGCCGGAGGGTCGTTCCGTGTTTTGAAGCGGTTCCCATGATACTCTTGCCCTTCGGTCCACAGTTGGTGGCGAAAGAAACGGCGTGTTTCATCGATCGACAGAACATGTCGCACGGCTTTGACCGAAGGGTTCTCATCGACGCTGGAATGGGTGCCGAACTCGATCAGGCTGCCGCCACCAATCTTGAAGCGGATCATTGAGCTTACCGTATCCCAAAGCCCCAGGAACCGGATGGGGACGCGACGAATGTGGAAGAACTGTTCGGAGATCCGCAAAGGGGCAAACTGCTGACGCGGGCCATCCTGGCGCAGTTTCCGCCAGGCGCGAAAGACCGGGCCGATCAGATGCAGCTCATGCGGGGCGACAAGGCCGAAATCGTTGATGAAGCCCGCGAGCACCCGCGCTGTATAGGCGCCACGCGAATAGCCGAAAAAGTAGAGCTTGTCCCCTTCGCGGTAGTTTTCACAGAGGAAGGAATAGGCATGCAGAACGTTGGCATGCAGGCCAAGACCAAAGGCCAGCCCCATCACCAGTCGGGTTTTGGCAAACAGGGTCCGTGCAAAAGGGCGGGTCGACAGTGTGCCGACACCCGGTTCGTAGTAAATCAGCTGGTTTTCGTCATGTTTCAGGCACTTATAAAGCCGGAGAATGTTGCTTTCGTTCTTTTCGACTTCATTGCCAGTGCCATCAAGGCAGATAATCAGTTTGCGTGACATGAATGGGCTTTCCGGTAAATCCTGCCGGAAAGCCTATCCGCAATCCTCCCTGCCGCGCAATCCTTGGTTGATTTTCTGTCAGCCGCGCCGCCGCCTGCGTCTGCGCCCGCCGTCTGCTGTTCCGTCGCCGCCCCCGGTGTTGAAGTTGACATCCGGCAGTGTGACAACGCTTCCAAGGATCGGGAAGGGCTCGACCGAGTTCGGAATTGCTGAAGCATTGACAAAATGTTCCTGAAAACGCGGCTCGACCGCAGTTTCCACCTTCTCGATTTCGAGGACGGTCGCCTCGATTTCGCGGCGGGCCTTGGTATTCAATAGTGCGATCCGCGCGCCGGTGCCTGCGGCATTGCCTGCACTGGTTACCTTTTCAAGCGGGCAATCGGGGATCATGCCCAGGACCATCGCGTGTTTGGCCGAAATATGCGCGCCAAAGGCCCCGGCGAGAACCACGCGGTCCACGGTGTCGACGCCGAATTTGTCCATGAGCAGCCGTGCACCGGAATAGAGGGCTGCCTTGGCCATCTGGATTGCACGGATGTCTGGGTTGGTGACTGTGATGGTTGGCCCGCCCTCGGCGGAGCCGTCCCACAGAACATAGGCATTGGTGCGCCCATCCACGATGCAACGGGCAGATCCCGTTTGCTCGGCCGAGCCGATCAGGCCCGAGGCATCCAGAACGCCCGCAAGGCGCATTTCGGCAATTGCCTCGATAATGCCCGAGCCGCAGATGCCGGTGATACCGGTGGTTGCCACTGCGGCTGCAAACCCCGGATCATCCGACCACAGATCCGACCCGATGACGCGAAAGCGCGGCTCTTTGGTGTTGGGATCGATCTCGACCCGCTCGATGGCGCCGGGCGCGGCGCGCTGGCCGCTGGAGATCTGCGCGCCCTCAAAGGCCGGGCCAGTGGGCGAGGAACAGGCAAGCACCTTTTCTGTGTTGCCCAGCAGGATTTCGGCATTGGTGCCCACGTCGACCACAAGGACCAGATCCTCGGACTTGTCCGGGGCTTCTGACAGGGCAACGGCGGCTGCATCGGCGCCCACATGGCCTGCAATGCAGGGCAACAGGTAGACGCGCGCAGCTGGGTGAATGTTGAGATCCAGCTCGCTGGCGCGCAGCGAGAGCGCGTTCGAGGTTGCCAGCGCAAAGGGGGCCTGGCCCAGTTCAAACGGGTCGATGCCCAGGAACAGATGGTGCATCACCGGGTTGCAGACGAAGACTGCATCCACGATGAGATCGGTCGAAATGTCGGCTTCGTCTGCGATCTGGGTGAACAGCTGCCGCATCCCCTCACGCACGGCTCGGCTCATCTCCTGGTCGCCGCCTGTGTTCATCATCGCGTAGCTCACCCGGCTCATCAGATCCTCGCCAAACCGGATCTGGGGATTCATGATGCCGGATGAGGCGACAACGTCACCGGTTTTCAGATCACAGAGATGCGCTGCGATGGTGGTGGAGCCAAGATCGACGGCCAGCCCAAAAAGGCTGCCCTCGTACAGGCCCGGCCAGATGTGCATGATGCGGGGCGGGGTTGTCTCATCGCCCATATGAACCGCGACCGTGACCTTCCATGCCCCTTTGCGCAGGATTGGCTGCATGGCCTGCAGGATATGCAGATCGCACTGGACGTTCTGGATTTCCCACTGGACCCGGAGCGCCTCGACCAGACGCTCCAGATCGCCCGAGGGCTTGTGCATGTCCGGCTCTTCCACCTCGACATAGAACAGCCGGGTAGAGGGGTTCATGACGATATCGCGCGCTTCGGCCCGTTTGCGCACCACCTGGCGGTGCACCTGGCTTTCGGGGGGCACGTCGATGACAACATCCCCTTCGATCTGGGCCTGACAGCCAAGGCGCCGACCGTCGATCAATCCGCGCTTGTCTTTGTAGCGCTGTTCCACCTTGTTCCAAGGGCTTAGGGCGTCTTCTTCAACCGTGACGCCGAATTTTGAAAACTCGCCATAAGAGGGCGTGATCTGGCATTTGGAGCAGATGCCCCGCCCGCCGCAGACGGAATCAAGGTCGACGCCCAGCTGACGCGCGGCCGTCAGAACCGGGGTTCCAACCGGAAACCGCCCGCGTTTGCCAGAGGGGGTAAACACAACAAGAGGATCGTCAGCCATGCCTGTGCCTTCACTGAGTGTGCTGTTTCGGCGGAGCATAGGTTCTTTTTGCGCAAGGGAAAGGCGGCCGGCGTCATTTTGCGTGTCGGCACCGGCATTTTTCAAAGGTCATGGATGAAATACGGGTATGTGAGAGCGGGACCGGGCCAACCGGATCACGGCTGATCCAGCCAGTCCAAAATGGCCTGGCGGTCCCCGTCGAGCGTCGGAGCCGGTGCGCGGGTCGCTGGATCCTCCAACGCTGACATCTTGATCGGGTTTCCGGCGGCGGTGTAGGCCGGTGCGCCGGATCTATCCAGAACATCCACCACCATGTTGCGCGCCAGGATCTGCGGGTCCTGCAGGACCTCGGCCACGTTCTGAATGGGGCCTGTGGGAATGCCAGCGTTCGTCAAAAGCGCGATCCAATGCTGTGCGGGCTGATCAATGGTGACGGCCTCGATCAGCCGCTTGAGAAGACGGGCGTTCTTGCAGCGCTCGGGATTGGTGGCAAAGCGCGGATCGCTTGCCAGGGGCAACTCCAGCGCCTCGCAAAGCCTTGCGAAAAGCGCGTCATTCCCGGCGGCAATCACGAATAACCCGTCGCTTGCATGAAAGGTCTCGAAAGGCGTGATCGAAGGATGCCGCGCGCCAGAGGGGCGCGGCGGCTGCCCGGTGACCGAGGTGATGGCAATAGCGTGTTCAAGCAGGGCCAGCTGGCTGTCAAGCATGGCCACATCGACTTTTTGCCCGGTGCCGGTCTTCTCCAGATCGATGAGGGCGGCAAGAAGCCCTTGGACCAGAAACATGCCCGCGACAATATCCCCGATCGATGCACCGACGCGCACCGGTTCGCGGTCTTTCTCTCCGGTGATCGACATCACGCCGCCACGCGCCTGAACCACCATGTCATAGGCGGGTTTCAGTGCATCTGGCCCGGTATGGCCAAAACCGGAAACTGCACCGTAGATCAGCCGTGGAAACCGGGCGTGAAGCGCCTCCCAGCCATAGTCCAGCCGCTCCATCACGCCGGGACGGTAGTTTTCCAGAAGGATATCCGCGCGGGTCAGCAGACGGTCGAAAATCGCCCGGTCCTCTTTGGCCTTGAGGTCCAGCGCGATGCTCTCCTTGCCGTGATTTATGGTTGCGAAATAGGCGCTCTGGCCATCCTTGAAGGGCGGAAAGCTGCGGGTATCATCGCCGACGCCGGGGCGTTCAACCTTGATCACCTTGGCGCCCAGATCCGACAGGATCATCGAGGCATAGGGACCGGCCAGCACATGGGTAAGGTCGAGGACGGTAACACCTGCAAGAGGTCCGGGCATGGGTGGAGGTCCTTTTGTTGTGCGCGCGAATGATTGTTTGATGTGGATGTGCTGGCTGTGTGACAGCTGCATTGCGATGACGCCTTGACGCAGATCAGACGGCAATTTCCAATCCGGGCGGAATTATTGCCTGTGCCTCTTTTCCCTTCCGCGCTTCTGTGCCATAGGGTCACCGCCAAACGGGGTTATGCATGGGGACGACAAATGCAGATTCGTGAGGCTCTCACCTTTGATGATGTTCTTCTGGTTCCGGGGGCGTCCGAAGTGCTGCCCAGCACAGCGGATACACGCACTCGCGTGACACGGTCGATTTCACTGAACATTCCTCTTTTGAGTTCGGCCATGGATACGGTCACCGAAAGCCGTATGGCAATTGCCATGGCGCAGGCCGGGGGCATGGGCGTCATTCACAAGAACCTGGATGTGGCTGAACAAGCCCGCCAGGTGCGCCGGGTGAAACGTTTCGAAAGCGGGATCGTCTACAACCCCATCACCCTGACCGCCGATCAAACTCTTGCGGATGCCAAGGCGCTGCAAGAGCGGTACCGGGTGACCGGATTTCCGGTGGTCGACGACAAGGGGCGCGTGGTCGGCATCGTCACCAACCGCGACATGCGCTTTGCCAGCGATGATAAAACGCCTGTTTCGGTGATGATGACTTCGGAAAACCTTGCGATCCTGCAGGAACCGGCCGACCGCGAAGAGGCCAAATCCCTCATGAAGTCGCGCCGCATCGAAAAGCTGCTGATCACCAACAAGGACGGGAAGCTGACGGGGCTTTTGACCCTGAAGGATACAGAACAGGCGGTTCTGAACCCCACTGCCTGCAAGGACGATCTGGGCCGTTTGCGCGTTGCAGCCGCCAGCTCAGTTGGCGATTCCGGGTTTGAGCGCTCCGAGGCTTTGATCGATGCGGGCGTGGACATCGTTGTCGTTGACACCGCTCACGGTCACTCGGCCGGTGTGATCGAAGCGGTCAAACGCATCAAGGCCCTGTCCAATGAGGTTCAGGTCATCGCCGGCAATGTGGCTACGGCTGAAGCGACGCGCGCTTTGATCGATGCGGGCGCAGACGCTGTCAAGGTTGGCATCGGGCCGGGCTCGATCTGCACAACGCGTATGGTCGCAGGTGTTGGCGTGCCGCAGCTGACCGCCATCATGGACTGCGCGAGTGCAGCGGGGGAGACGCCGGTCATCGCAGATGGGGGTATCAAGTTCTCGGGCGATTTCGCCAAGGCGATCGCGGCGGGCGCCTCCTGCGCCATGGTGGGATCGATGATCGCGGGCACGGATGAATCTCCGGGAGAGGTGATCCTCTACCAGGGCCGTTCGTTCAAATCCTATCGCGGCATGGGGTCCCTGGGCGCGATGGCACGCGGCTCTGCCGACCGTTACTTCCAGAAAGATGCCGCCAGCGACAAACTGGTGCCCGAAGGGATCGAAGGGCAGGTGCCCTACAAAGGGTCCGCAAGCGCCGTTATCCACCAACTGGTCGGGGGCCTGCGAGCGGCCATGGGCTATACCGGTTGCGCCACTGTTGAGGCGATGCGCAACAACTGCAGATTTGTGAAGATCACCGGCGCCGGCCTCAAGGAAAGCCACGTGCACGACGTGCAGATCACCCGCGAAAGCCCTAACTACCGGATCGGGTGATCTGGATGGGAGCCGATTTTGGTATGAGGGCAGGGGCATGACCCCTGCTGCCCGTCTGCAGGCGGCGATTGAGATCCTGGATGATGTGATCGCAGGAACAGCAGCCGAAAAGGCGCTTACCGGCTGGGCGCGTCGCAGCCGGTTTGCCGGGTCAAAGGACCGGGCCGCGGTGCGCGATCACGTCTTTTCCTGCCTGAGGGCCATGCGGTCCTTTGCCGTCCTGGGCGGCAGCATGACCGGGCGGGGGCTGGTTCTTGGGATGCTTCGAGAGGCAGATTCTGACCCAGATCAGATGTTCACAGGCGAAGGGCATGCGCCCGCCGCTCTGTCCGACGATGAGCGGGCTCCAGCGCGCGGTTTTGCCTCTGCGGCGGAAGAGTTTGATATTCCGGATTGGCTGTGGCCGTCTTTCGAGAGCAGTCTTGGTGATGGCGCGAGGGATGCGGCAGCGGCCCTGCGCAGCCGTGCGCCCGTTCACCTGCGAGTGAACCTTCTCAAGTCCGACAGGAACCATGCCGTCACCGCGCTGGCCAAGGAAGGGATTGCGGCGCGCGTTCACCCGGCCTCTCCCACAGCGCTTGAGGTCGAGGAGGGCGCGCGAAAACTGCGCAATGCGCAGGCCTACAGTGATGGGCTGGTAGAGCTGCAAGATGCGGCCAGCCAGGCCGTTGTTGATCTTTTGCCGCTGTCCGATGGCATGAAAGTGCTGGATTACTGCGCGGGCGGTGGGGGGAAAAGCCTTGCGATGGGCGCGCGGGCCAAATTGGATCTTGTGGCGCATGATACCGACCCGCGGCGGATGAAGGATCTGCCTGGGCGGGCGGCGCGGGCCGGCGTTTCGGTAACCTGCTTGTCTGGTGCTGAGGTTGAAGACGCCGCACCTTTTGATCTTGTTTTGTGCGATGCGCCTTGTTCCGGTTCCGGTTCATGGCGGCGTGCGCCCGAAGGCAAGTGGCGTCTTTCCCGCAATCGTCTGGATGAGATTGTTGAGATTCAAGCTCAGATTCTGGATAGGGCTGCCGAATTGGTGTTGCCAAACGGAACTCTGGCCTATGCAACCTGCTCTATGCTTCACGAGGAAAATCACGATCAGGTCGCTGGATTTTTGGCTCGATCAGCGGGCTGGAGCCTCATGCAGGAGCGCAGTTGGCGGGTTCAGGACGGAACGGACGGGTTTTATGTTGCTCTGTTGACCCAATCAAAGGCGGATTGATAAGTATCGATCACAATTGGACCGGGTTGTATTAACCTCGCTTTAACCTTGATCGCTGCGTATTGGCGGCATCTTGCTTTATTACGGAGTCACAATGACAGGTCGCCCTACTTCCTCCGTCCCGTCATTGCGGGTTGCCTCTCCAGAACAAAGACGCCTTTCCGTGGTGGCTCTGTTGGCATTGGTGCTGTTGGTGACGCCCTGGGTGGTGAGTGTGCCTGACTGGGTTGGGCGGGGTCTTGTCGCGGTCTCTTTGACCTTGGTTGCAGTTGCGCTTTTGATGGTGGTGCAGGCGCGGGTGCGGCTCAATGCGCGAGCCATGGCCGCAGACCTTTTGACCGGTTTCATCGAAAAAGACGCAACGCCGACCTTTGTGACAGATGATGAAGGGCGCATCCATGCCTGCAACGAAGCGTCCTTGAAGCGCTTCGAGGATTCCAGGCAGGAAACTCTGGCCGGTACCATGCGGTCTGTGTTGGCAAATCCGACCGCAGTCCTATTGAGGCTGCAAAGCCAGGCCGCCAAGGCCGGGGCGGCGCGGGAAGACATCGTTACGCGGCGCGGCCATGTGCGCCTGGCGGTGCACCAGATGCAGGGCGGCAGCTTTTTGTGGCGTGTCGAGGATATCGCCGAGCGCAGCAGCCCTGGTCGGGGCGCGGAGGCTGTGCCAATCCCGATGATCACGGTTGGGCGCTCGGGCGCTGTGCTGTTCATGAACGAGGCCGCGCGCAAGCTGATCGGAGAGCGCGTCAAATCGACCGACCGTCTGTTCAGCGACCTGCCGGTGCGTTCGGGGCAGGTCAATACCATCGTGACGAAGTCTGGCCCCACCGAGGTTTTGGTCTCGGAAAAGAACAGCACGCAGGGGCGCAGGGAGCTTTACATGATGGAGGTGGATACCTCTGGTTTGAGCGTGTCCAACGAAGGGTTTGAGAACATGCCGGTGCCCTTCCTGAAAGTGGCCCCATCAGGTGATATCCTGTCCTTGAACAAGATGGCGATGAATTTGCTGGGCGTGAAGACACAGGACAACCTCAAGCTTGGACAGCTGATGGAAGGGCTTGGGCGGCCCATGTCAGATTGGTTGCGCGACACGGCGGACGGTCTTGCCTCCAACAAATCTGAGTTTCTGAGGCTTTCACGCCGCGACAAAGAGGTTTTTGTTCAGGTGACCCTGACGCGGACCTTTGAGGACGGGGTGCCAGTCTTGATTGCTGTTTTGAATGACGCGACAGAACTGAAAACCCTCGAAGCTCAATTCGTGCAAAGCCAGAAGATGCAGGCGATCGGCCAGCTGGCGGGCGGGGTTGCGCATGACTTCAACAATCTGCTGACCGCGATCTCTGGACATTGCGACCTGCTGCTCTTGCGGCATGATCAGGGTGATCAGGACTATGGAGACCTGATACAGATCCATGAAAACGCGAACCGGGCAGCCTCGCTTGTGAGCCAGCTTTTGGCCTTTTCTCGCAAACAGACCCTGCAGCCCGAAGTGCTTGATGTGCGGGACACGCTTTCGGATCTGACCCATCTGCTCAACCGATTGGTCGGAGAAAAGGTGACGCTGACGCTCAGCCACGACCCGGTCATGCGCTCGATCCGCGCCGACAAGCGCCAGCTTGAGCAGGTCCTGATGAACCTTGTGGTGAATGCCCGCGATGCGATGCCAAATGGCGGCGAGATCCGGGTTGAGACGGAGGCCGTGACCCTGAAAGCGCCGCTGGAGCGCGACCGGGCCAAGGTGCCTGCCGGGGATTGGGTTACCATCAAGGTCTCTGACGAAGGCGTGGGGATCGACCCTGACAAGATCCAGAAGGTCTTCGAGCCGTTTTACACGACGAAACGCACCGGCGAAGGCACCGGTCTTGGTCTGTCCACCGCCTATGGCATCATCAAACAGACTGGCGGCTTTATCTTTATCGACTCGGTCAAGGGGCAGGGGACGCGCTTTACGCTCTTCTTCCCGGTCCACAAGGCCGAAGTGACAGAGAGTGTCTCCACGGCCCCTTCGAAACAGGACAACGCGACCGCCCAGCATGGAGAGGGCGTTGTTTTGCTGGTCGAGGACGAGGCCCCGGTCCGCGCCTTTGCGTCACGCGCCTTGCGGATGCGCGGCTACACCGTGCTGGAGGCCGAATCCGCCGAAGACGCCCTGCGCACCTTGGAGGATCCGGGCCTACAGGTGGATGTCTTTGTAACGGATGTAGTTATGCCGGGAATGGACGGGCCAAGCTGGGTAAGAGAAGCTCTGAAAGAGCGCCCGGATACCCGAGTGGTCTTTGTGTCAGGCTATGCCGAAGGCGCATTCGGAGAGGCAGAACCGGATGTTCCGAACTCGGTTTTCCTGCCCAAACCGTTCTCGCTCAGTCAACTGACCGAAACCGTGCACGCGCAGCTGAACTGACGCTGCGTGTGGGCGTAGGGCGCGGAATTGACTTCGGCTCCTGGGATCCGGGATCACAGGAGGCCCTCATATAGGTCAAAATCCGCCGCTCTTTTCTCCCTCAGGATCCGCTCCACATTCGGACTAAGAGACAGGTCCATGGCAGGACTTGCATTCAGTGTCTCAAGGCTAATCTGGAAATCCAGGCGTTCCTCCAGAAAGGCCGTGATGGCAGGCTGATCCTCGTAGCGAAAGAGATGCGCAACGGAACAGCCATTGGGTCTCGCTTCAAGAAACTTTGCCTGACTGCCGACATTGGCAAAAGCAGGCGCATCCCCTTTGCAATAGGCCCGCACAAAATCGTCAAAGGACTTTCCTTTGGTGGATGTCGGCTTTCCATCCAGGAACGGGCGCTGACGAAACCGATACCAACTCCCCAGCCAGTCAACCGGGTGGCGCATGACGGCCATCAACTCCAGCTCCACTCCGCACACCCGTTCAAACATAGGGCGAAACCAGCGGTTATAACGATAGACAGGCGCATGTTTCAGCTCAGGCGGGTCGGAGATCACGATATCGGCGCGGTCTTTCAAGGCCGACTGATAGGCCGTTGTGCCGGTCTTGGGAACTGACAGGAGGGCGAGCCTTTCGTCATAAAATACCATCATCGGCAGCAAACCCCGTGAAAATGCAGCGCAAATTGTGATCTCTCCAGACCCTCACAGTGACCCGTTCCGCCCCGTGCTGCAAGTTTGTTATTGAAATGTTCTCTTTTTGGTCCCATAAAGAACAAGAGGCGAACAAAGCAAGTGATTGCCGCGACCCCGAGGGTATGACACATAGAAGGTGACAAGGGACTATGGCGGATCTTTTGACCATGAAAAACAAAGTGAGCGGTGACAAGCAAAAGGCGCTGGACAGCGCGCTTGCCCAGATTGAGCGGCAGTTTGGCAAGGGCTCGATCATGAAACTGGGTGATGGCAATGCCATCCAGGAAATCGAGGCAAGTTCGACCGGGTCTCTGGGCTTGGACATCGCCCTTGGCATTGGCGGCCTGCCAATGGGCCGTATCATCGAAATCTATGGCCCCGAAAGCTCCGGCAAGACGACGCTGACGCTGCATTGTGTGGCTGAGCAGCAAAAGAAGGGCGGTGTCTGCGCCTTTGTCGATGCGGAACATGCGCTTGATCCACAATATGCGGCCAAGCTGGGCGTTGATCTGGATGAGTTGTTGATTTCGCAGCCCGACACGGGTGAGCAGGCGCTTGAGATTACCGATACGCTGGTGCGGTCGGGCGCGGTGAACATGGTGATCGTGGATTCGGTCGCGGCCCTGACGCCGAAATCGGAACTTGAAGGCGACATGGGCGATTCCAGCGTTGGCGTTCAGGCCCGTCTGATGAGCCAGGCGATGCGCAAACTGACCGGATCGATCAGCCGCTCCAAATGCATGGTGATCTTTATCAACCAGATCCGTATGAAGATCGGCGTCATGTTCGGCTCGCCCGAGACAACAACGGGCGGCAATGCGCTCAAGTTCTATTCCTCGGTACGTCTGGATATCCGCCGCATCGGTTCGATCAAGGACCGGGACGAGGTTGTTGGAAACTCAACCCGCGTCAAGGTCGTCAAGAACAAGGTGGCGCCGCCCTTCAAGCAGGTTGAATTCGACATCATGTATGGTGAAGGCATCTCCAAGATGGGGGAACTGCTTGATCTTGGCGTTGCTGCCGGCGTGGTGAACAAGTCGGGCGCCTGGTTCTCTTACGGGGACGAACGGATTGGACAGGGCCGTGAGAACGCCAAGCAGTTCCTGCGCGATCACCCCGAAACCGCCTATGACATCGAGGATAAGATCCGTGCGGCCCATGGGCTGGATTTCGATCGCCCGGACGGGGCTGCGGATGACGACATCCTGGAGGCATGAGGTCCTCCTCGCAAGTTCAACGGTTCACTGAAAAGGGTGTGGCATCGGCTGCACCCTTTTTCACTTTCATCGCAGTGGACAGTGCCTTCGCGGGGGGCTAAACCTGCGTGAAACCCTGACAAAGCCCGAAAAGGGATCCCGCATATGGCGACGCTGAACGACATCCGCTCAACTTTCCTGAACTACTTTGCCAAGCAGGGCCACGAGATTGTGCCTTCCAGCCCGCTTGTGCCCCGCAACGATCCAACCCTGATGTTCACCAACTCGGGCATGGTTCAGTTCAAGAATCTCTTCACCGGGCTTGAGCATCGCGACTACAAACGCGCCACCACCGCGCAGAAATGTGTGCGGGCCGGGGGAAAGCACAACGATCTGGATAACGTGGGTTACACGGCGCGTCACCACACGTTTTTTGAGATGCTGGGGAACTTTTCCTTTGGCGATTACTTCAAGACCGAGGCAATCCCCTTTGCCTGGGAGTTGATCACCAAGGAATTCGGCATCGACAAAAGCCGGCTTCTGACCACGGTCTACCACACCGATGACGAGGCCTTCGAAATCTGGAGAAAGGTCGGTGTGCCGGAAGACCGGATCATCCGGATCGATACCTCTGACAATTTCTGGCAGATGGGCCCCACTGGTCCCTGCGGCCCCTGTACTGAGATCTTCTTTGATCATGGCGATCACATCTGGGGCGGCCCTCCGGGCAGCGCCGATGAGGACGGCGACCGTTTCATCGAGATCTGGAACGTCGTCTTCATGCAGAACGAACAGTTCGAAGACGGCTCGATGAAGGCGCTGGACATGCAGTCCATCGACACCGGCATGGGGCTGGAGCGGATCGGCGCGCTTTTGCAGGGCAGCCACGACAACTACGACACCGACCTGTTCAAGGCCCTGATCGAGGCCTCGGCTGATGTCACCAATGTCGACCCTTACGGGGATCAGAACGTGCATCACCGGGTGATTGCGGATCATCTGCGCTCTACCTCTTTCCTGATTGCTGATGGGGTGATGCCCTCGAATGACGGGCGCGGTTATGTGCTGCGCCGCATCATGCGCCGCGCTATGCGCCATGCGCACCTCTTGGGCGCCAAGGATCCGGTGATGCACCAACTGGTGCCTGCGCTGGTGCAACAGATGGGGGCCGCTTATCCAGAACTCGGCCGCGCTCAGGCGTTGATCCAGGAAACGCTGCACCTTGAGGAAAATCGCTTCAAACAAACGTTGGATCGCGGTCTGAAACTGCTGGATGAAGAGCTTTCGGATCTCGAAGAAGGTGCGCCTTTGCCGGGTGAGGCTGCGTTCAAATTGTACGATACCTATGGGTTCCCGCTTGACCTCACCCAGGACGCCCTGCGCGAAAAAGGCCGGGAGGTTGATACCGATGGGTTCGACGCTGCCATGGCCGAGCAAAAGGCCAAGGCGCGCGCGGCCTGGTCCGGCTCAGGCGAGAGCGCTGACAGTACTCTTTGGTTCGATATCGCTGATGAGCATGGCACAAGCGAGTTCCTGGGCTATGAAACCGAAAACGCCGAAGGCCAGATCGTTGCCATCGTCAAGGACGGCGCCGTCGTGCGCGAGGCGGGTAGGGGCGACACGGTTCAGGTGGTTCTGAACCAGACGCCGTTTTACGCCGAATCCGGTGGTCAGGTCGGCGACAGCGGCGAGATCCGCGTCGAAGGCGGGCGTCTGCGCGTGACCGATACCAAGAAGGCCGCCGATGTGTTCATCCACTTTGCCGAGGTGGTCGAGGGTATCGTGACCGTGAATGCGCCTGCGCAGTTGGAGGTGGATCACACCCGCCGCGGCGCCATTCGCGCCAACCACTCGGCGACGCACCTTCTGCACGAGGCCCTGCGGGAGGCGCTTGGCGATCATGTGGCGCAGCGCGGCTCGCTCAATGCCGATGATCGTTTGCGGTTTGACTTCAGCCACGGCAAGGCGCTGAGCGCTGAGGAACTCACCAAGGTGTCCGCCGATGTAAACGCCTTCATCCGCCAGAACACAGCCGTTGAGACCCGCATCATGACCCCGGATGACGCCCGCGCCCTTGGCGCTCAGGCTTTGTTTGGCGAAAAGTATGGCGATGAGGTGCGCGTGGTCTCCATGGGCCGTGCAGCAACCGGAAAGGGCCACGACAAGGAAACCTATTCGATCGAGCTGTGCGGGGGCACCCATGTAAAGCAGACCGGCGATATCGGCAGCTTCGTGATCCTTGGTGACAGTGCCTCCTCGGCCGGGGTACGCCGGATCGAGGCGCTGACCGGGGCTGCCGCGTCGGAGTATCTGGAGGCCGAAGCTGGACGTATGGCGGATGTCGCCGCCCTGCTGAAAGTTCAGCCTGCCGATGTCATGGACCGCATCAAGGCCCTGATGGATGAGCGCAAGGCGCTGCAGAACGAAATCTCGCAGTTGAAACAGCAGGTCGCGATGGGTGGCGGAGCCTCTGGCGGCGCTGACACCAAAGAGATTGGCGGCAAGACCTTCCTAGGGCAAGCGCTGGAAGGGGTGTCCGGCAAGGATCTGCGCGGACTCATCGATGCGCATAAGCAAAAGCTTGGCTCGGGCGTGATCCTCTTGATCGCCAACGATGATGGCAAAGTGGCTGTCGCGGCTGGCGTGACCGATGATCTGACCGATCAGATTTCCGCCGTGGATGTGCTGAAAGCCGCTGTGCCTGCCGTGGGTGGGAAGGGCGGCGGTGGCCGCCCCGATATGGCGCAGGGCGGCGGCAAGGATTTCGCCGGGGCCGATGCGGCCATCGCGGCTGCAGAAAAACTACTGGAGGGATAATCATGGGCGCACTTTGGATTGCTCACGTCACCGTCACTGACGCAGAGGCCTATGGAAAATACGCAGAGCTGGCAGGGCCTGCCATCGCCAAACACGGCGGCGAATTTATTGCCCGTGGTGGCAAGTTCGTGCAGTTGGAAGGCAAGGAACGCCCTCGGAACGTGGTGGCCAAATTCCCCAGCGTCGAGGCTGCTGTGGACTGCTATAACAGCCCCGAATACCAAGAGGCGCTGGATCACGCTCGTGGCGCCTCAGAGCGCGAGTTGATGGTCGTTGAGACCTCCGAATAACGGAACGCGCCAAACGGCTGGATACAAAAGGAGCGCGGGGAGATCCTCGCGCTCTTTCCTATTTTAGCGGTATGGGTTACGGGCACCCCGGTCCTCTGACAAGGTGGCCTGACGTCGCTCCACCAGAAGCTCGATGGCATCTGCCAGATGCACCTCCTGGATGTTGTAGTCGCCCCGGTCCACGCGGATCTTGTGAGCCTCGATCATCACATCCGCATGGGTACAGCCCACGGGCGGTTCGAACCGATAGCAGGCGAGTTCAATGAGCAGCCCCATCGGATCCTTGAAGTAGATCGAGTCCATGAAACCACGGTCCTTGTGGCCGGAGTGGCCAATTCCGCGCTCGTCCAGGCGGCTTTCGATCTGCGAAAACGTTGCCCGGCTGACGTTGAAGGCCAGATGGTGCACGCATCCGGGCTCTGTCGGCGTGCGGCGCCGATCCGGTGTGCGGGTCTCATTTGTGAAGACGGTGATCAGCCGCCCGTCGCCCGGGTCAAAATAGAGGTGGCCTTCATCCGCATTGTCCAGATTGGGCTGGTCAAAGACAAAGGGCATGCCCAAGAGCCCTTCCCAGAAATCGATGGATGTCTGCCTGTCGGCGCCGGTCAGCGTGATGTGATGCACGCCCTGTACCTGGATCTTGCGCATGCGGTCTCTCCTTTCGTGTTTGGGGGGAAACCTAGCATGGATGTGCGATAGAAAAAGGCCGCCCCGGGGGGCGGCCTCTTAATTGTGATGATCTGTCAGGTTCAGGCGTTTGCCTTGGACATCCGCTTACGCTCGTGCGGGTCAAGGTAGCGCTTGCGCAGGCGGATGGAGTTGGGCGTGACTTCGACCAGCTCGTCGTCGTTGATATAGGCAATGGCTTCTTCCAGCGACAGGGTCACCGGAGTGGTCAGGCGCACTGCCTCATCCGTGCCCGAAGCGCGCACGTTGGTGAGTTTCTTACCTTTGAGCGGGTTCACTTCCAGATCGTTGTCGCGGGAGTGTTCGCCGATGATCATGCCGGTGTAGACGTCGACCTGGGCGCCAATGAACATTTTGCCGCGGTCTTCGAGGTTCCAAAGCGCGTAAGCCACGGATTGCCCGTTCTCCATCGAGATCAGAACGCCGGCACGGCGGCCCGGGATCGGACCCTTGTGCGGCGCCCAGCCGTGGAAGACGCGGTTCAAAACGCCGGTGCCACGGGTGTCGGTCAGGAATTCGCCGTGATAGCCAATAAGCCCGCGCGAGGGCACATGGGCGATGATCCGGGTCTTGCCCGCACCGGCGGGTTTCATCTCGACCAGTTCACCTTTGCGGGCGCCGGTGAGCTTTTCGATTACTGCGCCGGAGTATTCATCATCCACGTCGATGGTGGCCTCTTCGATGGGTTCCATCGTCTGGCCGTCTTCCTCGCGCATGATCACCTGCGGGCGGGAGATTGACAATTCGAACCCTTCGCGGCGCATGTTTTCGATCAACACGCCCATCTGCAGCTCGCCCCGTCCCGAAACCTCGAAGGCCTCACCGCCGGGGGTGTCGGCGATCTTGATGGCGACGTTGCTTTCGGCCTCTTTCATCAGCCGGTCACGGATGACGCGGGATTGCACCTTCTTGCCGTCACGGCCTGCCAGCGGGCTGTCGTTGATGCCGAATGTCACGGTGATGGTGGGCGGATCGATCGGCTGTGCGTCCAGCGGCTCATCCACGGCGAGGGCGCAGATGGTGTCGGCCACGGTGGCCTTGGCCATGCCTGCGATGGAGACGATATCGCCTGCCTGGGCTTCGTCGATGTCCTGCTGGGCAAGGCCGCGGAAGGCCTGGATACGGGTGACACGGAACTGTTCGATTTTCTGGCCCACGCGGGTCAGCGCCTGAACGGTTGCGCCGACTTTCAGTGTGCCAGATTCAACCCGGCCCGTCAGCAGGCGCCCTACAAAGGGATCGCTGCCAAGGGTGGTGGCCAGCATGCGGAAGTCTTCGCCCTGGCGTTTGATCTGCTTGGGCTCGGGCACGTGGTTCACGATCAGGTTGAACAGTGCGTGCAGGTCCTTGCGAGGGCCGTCCAGCTCGGCGTCGGCCCAGCCGTTGCGCCCCGAAGCATACATATGCGGGAAGTCGAGCTGATCCTCGGTCGCATCGAGCGATGCAAAAAGGTCAAAACACTCATCCAGCGCCCGGTCAGGCTCGGCGTCGGGCTTGTCTACCTTGTTGAGCACCACAATGGGGCGCAGGCCCAGAGCCAGCGCCTTTGAGGTCACGAATTTGGTCTGCGGCATCGGGCCTTCGGCAGCATCGACAAGCAGAACAACGCCGTCGACCATGGACAGGATCCGCTCGACCTCGCCGCCAAAATCGGCGTGACCGGGGGTGTCAACGATGTTGATGCGGGTGCCTTTCCATTCGACCGAGGTTGGTTTGGCAAAGATGGTGATGCCCCGCTCGCGCTCCAGGTCGTTGCTGTCCATGGCGCGTTCCGCCACAGCCTGGTTTTCGCGGAAGGCGCCGGATTGTTTGAGCAATTCGTCGACCAGGGTGGTTTTCCCGTGGTCCACGTGTGCAATGATCGCAATGTTGCGCAGGTCCATGACGTCAGCCTTTGTAAGGAAGTTGCGCCGCGCATAGCCCGATCCCGGCGCAAAGGCCAGCGAAAATGCAAACTCCGCGCCTCATGCCCGCCGCGCCGCAGCGACAAAATGCCGTCAGTGGCCAGAGGTGCGCGAAAACAGATGGATGATGAGGATCCCGGCCAGGATCATTCCCATCCCCAGAACCGCCGGAAGATCCAGTCGCTGGCCAAAGACAAAATAGCCGATCACCGCGATCAGCACGATGCCAAGGCCGGACCAGATCGCGTAAACGATTCCCACCGGCATGATCTTCAGCGTTTGGCCCAGCATGTAAAATGAGAACCCGTAGGCAAAAAGAACGATCAATGAGGGGATCAGGCGGGTAAACTGCTGGCTTGCCTGCAGGGCGGTTGTGCCAATGGTCTCTGCAACGACAGCGACGAACAGATAGATATAGTGCAGTGGCATGTGTGTGCTCCGCTGGCTGCCGACAGCATGGCCTGTTGGCCCGTAATGACCTGACTAATGGACAGGCTGCAAACGCACCAGCCCGTATGCGACAAAGGCAATGCGCGGACCGCCCCTTTTTGTCAGGGAACCGGGGCAGGGATGCTTTGTGAGGTGTTACTTGATCCATAAAATTGGCGCGTTTTGGGTAACGAAGTTTACATGCTTCCCTTGTATCCCTCCGGTAGAGAGGTCCCCCATGCGTTCGTTTTTGTTTGGTTTTGTGGCATTCGTTACAGTTGGTTTGTCCCCGTTACTGGCGTTGGCAGCCCAACAGGGCGTTGGGATCGGCGTGCCAGTCTTGGTCATCGCGAATCCATGGTACGGCACGGCCGATGAGGTGATCTCACGCGCCGGGCTTGTGGAGATTTCCCCAGAACGGGCGCCTTTGGGTGCCCTGACTATGCTGGATGACCCGGATGATGCCTCACGGCTCAGGAAAAATGGTGCCTGGTTCGTGATCGATGGAGAGTTGATCGCGCAGATCTGCGGGCAGTGAATGAAGATTGAACAAGGGACATGAGATGATGCCCAATTTGGTAAAAAAGATCAAAAGCCGAGGCGCGAGGCCTGCGGTCGAAGACGCCACTCAGCAGGTTCAACGACTGACAGGCATGGCCCTGGTGCCGGTGCCTGCTTTGGTTGCCTATTTCCTGAACGGTGCGATTGCTTGGTGGATGGTGGGGCTGCTGAGCGTTGGCTTGGGGCTTTTGTCTTTTTTCTCAAATGCTTTGCCTGCGAAAACGCGCGACTATGTCATCAGCTTTTGTCTGATCGGCCATAGTATCCTCTTCACAACGGCCTTTTCCGGGCACCCTTGGCAGATCGACAGCCACATGCTGTTCTTTGCCCTTCTCGCGGTTGTCGCGACACTGCACAACATGGGAGCTGTTCTGTTCGCGACAGGTTTGATCGCAGTCCATCACTTGTCATTCAGCCTGCTGATGCCGAGCCTTGTCTATCCGGGAGGCTCGATCATGGACAGTGTTGAGCGCACCGTGCTGCATGCGGTGATCGTATTGTTCGAAGCTGGTATTCTCTTGCTGAGCATCAAACAGCGCGGGGAGGCCCAGAAAGCCCTGGAAGAGCAACAGCAGAAGCTTCAGGAAGAGGCGGCCAAAGCCGAAGAGGCTCAGGATGAGGCCATGCGTAGCAAGCGCGATACGGAGACAGTCGTACATGTTTTCGACACCAGCCTGCAAACCATGGCGTCGGGCAACCTCAGCACGCGGATCGTCTCTGATTTCCCGGATGAGTATGAATCCATGCGTTCCAATTTCAATGCATTGGCCGATAGCCTCAATGCCGGTTTGGGGACCGCCATGTCGATCTCTGATGAATTCCGGAGCAATGCGCAGTCGGTTTCCGATGCGGTGCAAAGCCTGTCCGCGCGCACCGAATCCCAGGCAGCCACGCTTACCCAGACCACCTCGGCCCTGCAGGAGTTGAGTGAATCCGTCAAGAAAAGCGCTTCTGACGCAGGCGAGGCAGCGGCGAATGCGCGCGGTGCCTATGATGGGGCCGTCGAGAACGGGTCCCTGATGAGTTCTGCCGTTGAGGCGATGAGCAACATCCAGAAATCCTCGACCGAGATCTCTACCATCATCAACGTGATCGAAGACATTTCCTTCCAGACGAACCTGCTGGCGCTGAATGCAGGGGTCGAGGCGGCCCGTGCAGGCGAAAGCGGTCGCGGCTTTGCGGTTGTCGCAGCAGAGGTCCGGGCGCTGGCGCAGCGTACCGCAGATGCCGCCAACGAGGTGAAATCCCTGATCGGCACCAGCGCTCTTCAGGTCAAAGAGGGCTCTGAACTTGTGAACCGCGCGGGAGATGCGCTGCAAGATATCGTGCAGCGGGTTTCGGAAACCAGCAAGCTGATCGACGTGATCTCCGGCACATCAAATGATCAGGCGTCCGCCTTGTCGGAAATGGCCACGGCACTCAGCACGCTTGATGGCGCGACACAGACCAATGCCGCGATGGTGGAAGAAATGACCGCCATGAGCATGACAATGGACAGCAAAGCCCGTGAGCTGGAGCAGACACTGTCCAAGTTCGAACTGGATGGCAAGGCTGCGGACCAGGGTTGGACCAGCGATATGCGCCTTGCTGGGTAACGCGGGCCAGCGCGAGTATCGTCAAAATCAATCCAAACCGTCAAAAAAGAACGGACAGTGCCATGGTGCTGTCCGTTTTTCATTGCGTGCAAGGTGTTATGCCCGCCCGGCGGCTTCGAACCAGGGGCGAACCTCAGCCTGGACGTGACGCCAGACATCCGGTGCTCCGCGAGAAACCTTGGCTCCAACGCGATCCTGAAGCTGGCTGAGGCTGACATCGTAGTCGACCCAGCTGCCGCCGCCGTTCAAAAGGTTCAGGAACAGCGGCTGTACCCTGTCGATGGACTTGGCATAGATGGCGTCCGCGCTTTGGGCCGCTTCAAATTCGGTCCAAAGCGCGTGACAGACGCCCCCGTGCGGCGCCGGGAGGAGATTGAAAAGCCGTGTTGCAGCTGCGGCTTCCTTGGCCTCGATCTCTGCCAGGGCGGATGGATCCTGCTGGCCGTGAATGGGCGTGTCGCCGGCGTCAACCTCCACGATATCGTGGAGCAGCAGCATCCGCAGAACACGGGCCACATCAATGCTTTGGGCGGCATGTTCGGCGAGGATCCAGCCATAAAGCATGATGTGCCAACTGTGTTCGGCTGAGTTCTCATGACGGCTGCCGTCGCCAAGTTTGGACGCCCGCAGCACCCGCTTTAGGGCATCGGCCTCGTTCAAAAAACCGAGGCGCGCGCACAGGTCCGGGCAGCTCTCACCGCTGATGTCTCCAAGAAGGATTCTGGCGTGATGAAAGGCCTTGGGAAAGCTGTGTTCCAACGCCGTTGCACGCCCTACGGTCAGGTTTTGCCGTACAACCTCGATGTGAAAATCGGGCACCTGCTCGCAGTACAGCGTTTGGAAAATCGGCTGGCAGTGGTCCAGCTGTTTGGCAAAGCGGGCATCCGCTGTCTCGGCGGCTTCAAACTCCAGCCAAAGAGACAGGAGTGCATCACCCTGATCCTGTGGCAGCAATCCAAACAGCCGCCGCGCTGCAGCGGCCTCTGCGATCTCCACCGCGGCCCAATCCACGTCATTGGTGATGGGGTGATCACCCACGTCGATCTCGACCAGATCATGCAAAAGCAGCATCTGGATAACGCGATCCACATCCACACCGGGCGCGGCGAAGGGGGCCAGAGCCAGTGCGTACAGCGCCAGATGCCAGCTGTGCTCTGCCGAGTTTTCAACCCGCGAGCCGTCCAGAATCAGGTTTTGCCGTTCTATGCGGCGGAGCTTTTCCGCCTCGCGCAGGAAAGTGAACTGGGCGTCAAGCCGCGCGCTCACGCATCACCGCCGTGTTGTCGGGCTTCGGCTTCGGCTTGAAGATCGGCTATTTTCTGGCTGAGGAAATCGCGCGCTTTGCGTTCCGCAAGGCGCACCCGCACCTCGGTCAGAAAGGCCTCTTCGAGGGATTGAGACGCGGCACCGAGCACCTGACCGACTTCGACATAAAGCCGCTCTTCGTCGATGGCGTCTTGGATCTTTAGCGTATCGACGGCCAGTTTCTGGGCCAGCGTCTCAATCGTGCCCATTAGCGGGTGGTCTCCGTCAGGCGGCGTTTCACGTAGTCGCTGACGTTGCCGATCAGCGTGTCCATGTGTGGTTCCTGGAAGAAGTGATCTGCGCCTTCCACCTCAGTATGGGTGATTGTGATCCCCTTCTGCTCATGCAGCTTGTTCACCAGGTTCACGGTATCGGCAGGCGGCGCCACCCGATCGGCGGTGCCGTTGATGATCAGGCCCGAGGAAGGGCAGGGCGCCAGGAAGGAAAAGTCATACATGTTCGCAGGTGGGGCAACCGATATGAACCCGGTGATTTCCGGGCGGCGCATCAACAGCTGCATACCGATCCAGGCCCCGAATGAGAAGCCCGCGACCCAGCAATGCTTGGAGTTGTTGTTCATGGACTGCAGGTAATCCAGTGCCGATGCCGCATCAGACAGTTCGCCCACGCCCTGATCATATTCACCCTGGCTACGGCCGACGCCGCGGAAATTGAAACGCAGTACGGTAAAGCCCATGTTGTAAAAGGCATAGTGCAGATTGTAGACGACCTTGTTGTTCATCGTGCCGCCGAACTGCGGATGAGGGTGCAGAACGATCGCGATGGGGGCGTCTTTTTCTTTTTGCGGGTGATAGCGGCCTTCCAGGCGGCCTTCGGGTCCGGGGAAAATGACCTCAGGCATGTAAGCTTCGTTCCTACTCTGAATTTCCAAGACTGCCGCGGCGGGAAACTTGACGAATTCCCTAAGGCACCTTAGAACTGTTCTAATTGCTGCGAGGGCCTCGGGCACACGCGCTGTCAAGCTGAGATATGCGCTGCAGCAGTCAAGGTCAATGTTTTCGCGGCTGGCGCGGCCATTTGGGGGAAGAGAAGATGAAACTGTCGACCAAGGGGCGATATGCAATGGTGGCGCTGGCCGATATTGCTTTGCAGCCTGAGGGATCCCTGGTTGTACTTGCGGATATCTCCAAAAGGCAGGACATATCGCTTCCCTATCTTGAGCAGCTTTTTGTGAAACTGCGCCGGGCAGAACTGGTGTCCTCGGTTCGGGGGCCGGGAGGGGGCTATCGCCTGGCAAAGCCGACGTCCGAGATTCGTGTCGTGGATGTTTTGTCGGCAGTGGATGAAACGGTGGATGCAATGCACAAGGGGGCGGGTGCCTCGGGCGCTGCATCTGGGTCGCGCGCACAGTCTCTTACCAACCGTCTGTGGCAGAGCCTCTCCGCGCAAGTCTATGTTTTCCTGCATCAAACGCGCCTGTCTGATGTGATCGAAAATGAGCTGGCGCCCTGTCCTGCAGTGCCGAACCTTTTTGCCGTGGTGGATGCGGATCAAGACTGAGTGTCATGCCCACCGGGAGTTCCGTCTCCCTGGGGCCTTTTGAAAAGATGACTGTATGAAACGGGTTTACCTGGATCACAATGCCACAACACCGCTGCGTGCGGAGGCGCGCGATGCGATGATTGCGGCGATGGAGGTGTGCGGAAACCCATCTTCGGTGCATGCGGAGGGGCGCGCGTCGAAGTCCCTTGTTGAGCGCAGCCGTGCTCAGATCGCCGAAGCCTTTGGTGCGGATGGGGCCGATATCGTATTTACCTCAGGCTCGACCGAAGGCGCGGCGCTGGCGCTGGCGGGGCGAGATCTGCATGGCGCAGCAGTTGAACACGATGCCATAAGGGCATGGATCAACGAAGATCTTTCCGTATCGTCAAGCGGCGCTGTGGTTGTGTCCGAACCGAACAAAAGCACTTTGCAACTGGCCAATTCGGAAACCGGCGTGATCCAGGATTTGCCACAAGGTTTGGCCGTCACGGACGCCACACAGGCCTTTGGCAAACTGCCCATTGCCTTCAACTGGCTTGGCGCGGAAATGGCACTGATTTCGGCGCATAAGCTGGGAGGGCCCAAGGGATGTGGCGCACTGGTTCTGAAGCGCGGAACAGATCTGGCCGCCCAGATCAAAGGCGGCGGGCAGGAAATGGGGCGACGCTCTGGAACCGAGAACGTGATCGGAATCGCTGGTTTTGCCGCCGCCGCGACGGCTGCTGGGCGTGATCTTGCTGATGGAAAATGGGATCGCATCGCGGAACTTAGAAATATTCTAGAAAATGCGCTTGCAGCGGGCGCTCCGGAGACTATTTTTGTCGGGAAAGGGGGCGCGCGCCTGCCCAATACCTCTTGTTTTGCCACGCCCGGGTGGAAAGGCGAAACCCAGGTCATGCAGATGGACCTGGCCGGATTTGCCATCAGTGCCGGCAGCGCCTGCTCCAGCGGGAAGGTGCGTGCCAGCGCCGTGCTGACCGCGATGGGATATGACGAGAATACCGCCCAGGGCGCCATTCGTGTGTCCCTGGGACTGGAAACAACCGAAGACGATGTGCTGCGCTTTGCCGATGCGTGGCTTGAGAAACACAAGAAACATCGCGCCCGCGCGGCGTGACTGCAGGAGAAGATCATGGCCGCTTTGGACCAGACCCAAGTCAAGGAAGGTGTCGATCAGGAAACCGTGGATGCGGTGGCTGAGGTCAGCACATATAAATACGGCTGGGAGACTGATATCGAGATGGAATACGCCCCCAAAGGCGTGAACCCCGATATCGTTCGGCTGATCTCGGAAAAGAACGAAGAGCCGGAATGGATGACCGAATGGCGTCTTTCGGCCTTTGAGCGCTGGGAAAAGATGGACGAGCCCGATTGGGCCATGGTCAGCTACCCTGAGATCGATTTCCAGGACCAATATTACTATGCCCGCCCCAAATCGATGGAGGTAAAGCCGAAATCGCTGGATGAGGTCGATCCCAAGCTGCTCGCCACATACGAAAAGCTCGGTATCCCCTTGAAAGAGCAAATGATTCTGGCTGGCGTCGAGGGCGCTGAAAATGCGCCTGCCGAAGGGCGTAAGGTGGCCGTCGATGCGGTCTTTGACTCGGTTTCCGTCGGCACCACCTTCCAGAAAGAGCTGGAAGAGGCAGGGGTGATCTTCTGTTCCATTTCCGAAGCGATCAAAAACCACCCCGAACTGGTCAAGAAGTACCTTGGCTCGGTTGTTCCGGTGTCTGACAACTTTTACGCGACACTGAACTCTGCCGTGTTCTCGGATGGCTCCTTCGTATACGTGCCGCCGGGTGTGCGCTGCCCGATGGAGCTGTCGACCTATTTCCGTATAAATGCGGAGAACACAGGTCAGTTCGAACGTACCCTGATCATTGCTGATAAAGGTAGCTATGTCAGCTACTTGGAAGGCTGTACTGCCCCGCAGCGCGATGTGGCTCAGCTGCATGCCGCCGTGGTTGAGATCATCATCGAAGAAGACGCCGAGGTAAAATACTCAACCGTTCAGAACTGGTTCCCCGGGGATGAGAATGGCAAGGGCGGCATCTATAACTTCGTCACCAAACGGGCCGATTGCCGTGGGGACCGCGCCAAGGTGATGTGGACGCAAGTGGAAACCGGCTCTGCCGTGACCTGGAAGTATCCGTCCTGCATCCTGCGCGGTGAGGAAAGCCAGGGTGAATTCTATTCCATCGCCATCGCAAACAACATGCAGCAGGCCGATACCGGCACCAAGATGGTGCACCTGGGCAAGAACACCAAGTCGCGCATCGTCTCCAAGGGGATCTCGGCCGGTAAGGCGCAGAACACCTATCGCGGCCTTGTGTCGATGCACCCCAAGGCCAAGAATTCCCGCAACTACACCCAGTGCGACAGCCTGCTGATCGGCGACAAATGCGGTGCCCATACGGTGCCCTACATCGAGGTCAAGAACAACTCCTCCCGCGTGGAGCATGAGGCGACCACATCGAAGGTGGACGACGATCAGCTGTTCTACTGCCGCCAGCGCGGCATGGACGAGGAAGAGGCGGTCGCCCTGGTGGTGAACGGTTTCTGCAAGGACGTGCTGCAGGCCCTGCCGATGGAATTCGCCATGGAAGCGCAGCAACTGGTTGCAATTTCGCTAGAAGGCTCGGTCGGCTAGTGGCTGGTCCCTGGCAGCAAGGCAAAGGATCAAACGCGATGATCGTGACAACCACAAACTCCGTCGAAGGCTACCAGATCGCCGAATACAAGGGGATCGTCGTGGGCGAGGCGATCATGGGCGCCAATGTTGTGCGCGACGTCTTTGCCTCGATTACCGATATCGTTGGGGGCCGCTCTGGCGCCTACGAAAGCAAACTGCAGGACGCCCGCGAAACCGCGCTGGCAGAGCTGGAAGACCGCGCCCGCGCCAAGGGTGCAAACGCCGTGGTCGGCGTTGATCTGGATTACGAAGTGGTGGGGCAATCCATGTTGATGGTCTCCGCCAGCGGAACGGCCGTGGTGCTCGGCTAAGGAATTTGCCCTTCGGGGCACAGGAACAACCGGGGTCCCTCCCCGAATAGGATAAACGAGGAAATCATGCTGGAAATCAAAAACCTGCAAGTGAAACTTGAAGAAGAGGAAAAGCAGATCCTCAAAGGTGTGGACCTGACGGTTGAGGCTGGCAAGGTGCATGCGATCATGGGGCCGAACGGGTCGGGCAAATCCACCCTGTCCTATGTTCTGTCGGGCAAGGATGGCTATGAGGTCACTGGCGGCTCTGCCACTCTGGATGGTGAGGATCTGTTGGATCTGGAGCCGGAAGAGCGTGCCGCCGCTGGCATGTTCCTGGCGTTTCAATACCCAGTGGAAATCCCCGGCGTGGGCAACATGACCTTCCTGCGCACCGCCGTGAACGCGCAACGCAAGGCGCGCGGCGAAGAGGAGCTCTCTGCCGCCGATTTCCTGAAAGAAGTGCGCGCCAAGGCCAAGACCCTCAAGATCGACGCCGAGATGCTGAAGCGTCCGGTCAATGTTGGCTTCTCGGGCGGTGAGAAAAAGCGCAACGAGATCCTGCAGATGGCGATGCTGGAACCGAAGATGTGTATCCTGGATGAGACCGACTCCGGCCTCGATGTGGATGCAATGAAACTGGTGGCCGAAGGGGTCAACGCCCTGCGCGACGAGGGGCGCGGTTTCCTGGTGATCACCCACTACCAGCGCCTGCTGGACCACATCAAACCCGACGTGGTTCACATCATGGCCAATGGCCGTATCGTAAAAACCGGCGGCCCCGAGCTGGCCCTTGAGGTGGAAAACAACGGCTATGCCGACATCCTGGCAGAGGTGGCGTAAATGGCGCTTCCAGAGGTAAAGCAAACCGCGACCGACGCGCGGCTGGCGGCGCTGAGCCTGCCGACGGGCGGCTGCCTGGAGGGAGCGCGTCGCGCGGCCCTGTCCCGTGTGCAGACTCTTGGCCTGCCGGGGCGCCGCGATGAGTATTGGAAATACACCCAGCCCGACACGCTGACACAGGTCGAGGCGCCAAAGGCAGCCGTTTTCGACACGGACGAAGCACCGATGTTCGACGATTTCGACCGCCTCAAGGTTGTCTTTGTTGATGGTGTGTTTTCGCCTGAAGAGTCCGATGATCTGAGCCTTGATGGGGTGAGCATCGAGCGGATTGCCGATATCTGCGACAAGGATATTCATTGGGCCAAGGACTTGTATGGCGTCCTTGAGGCACGCGGTCAGTCCCCGGTGGCGCGCCCTCTGGCTGCTCTCAATACAGCTTTTGCGCAGGATGGGCTCGCAATCCATGTCACCGGCACTCCGTCGAAGCCGATCAATATGATCTACCGCCATTCGGACGAGGGGTCCGATGCGATCCTTCACCATGTGATCCGGGTGGATTCCGGTGCAGAGGCAACGATTCTGGAAAACGGTCCGGCGGCTTCGCGCTTTAACAAGTGCATGGAAATCGACATTGCCGACACTGGCAAACTGCATCTGGTCCGCGCCCAAGGGCGTGATCATGAGCGTCGGGCTGCGACGCATCTGTTTGCCCGTCTTGGATCCGAGTCCGAGTTCAAGAGCTTCACCCTCACCGTAAATGGGGTTCTGACCCGCAACGAGGCGGTGATTGAGCTGACCGGTGATGATGCGGTGGCGCATATCGCAGGGGCTTGCGCTGGCGATGGGGATTTCCATCATGACGACACGGTTTTTGTCACCCATGACGCGGTGAACTGCGAGAGCCGTCAGGTCTTCAAAAAGGTTCTCCGCAATGGCGCCACGGGCGTTTTCCAGGGCAAGATCCTGGTCAAGGAAGGCGCGCAAAAGACAGACGGATATCAGATTTCTCAGTCTTTGCTGCTGGACGACGACAGCCAGTTCCTCGCCAAGCCCGAGCTAGAGATCTATGCCGATGACGTGGCCTGTTCCCACGGGTCGACATCGGGTGCAATCGATGAAGACGCGCTGTTCTACCTGCGCTCGCGCGGCGTTCCGGCGGCGGAGGCTACAGACCTTCTGACCCTCGCGTTCCTCGCGGAGGCCGTCGATGAGATCGAAGACGAAGAGATCGCCTCGGCCATCGTCACCCGACTCGAAGGCTGGCTGGCACGGCGCCGCTGATGGCTGTCACCACAGATATCGTGGCCACCTACAGGGGGCCGCGCCGTGTCATTGCGCGGCTCCTGTCGATGGGGCCGCGTGAAGACCGTTTGCTTGCCATCCTGATGTTTGGCTGCACGCTTGCCTTTGTCGCGCAGATGCCGCGTTTGTCGCGGGAAGCGCATCTGACGGGGCAAGAGCTGAACATGCTCTTGGGCGGCGCGCTATTGGGGCTGATCTTCATTGCGCCCTTGGTGCTTTATTCGGCGTCCTGGGTTGTGCATCTGCTGGCCCGGCTTTTGGGAGGGGCAGGGGAATCCTACCGGTCCCGCCTGGTGTTGTTCTGGACATTGCTGGCTTCCAGTCCTCTTCTGTTGCTGAACGGATTGGTTGCAGGGTTTATTGGGCCCGGTCCGGCGCTGAACAGTGTCGGTATCTTGTGGCTTGCGGTCTGCCTGTGGTTCTGGCTCTCTGGCATGATCGAGGCATATTGGACCCGAACATGACTGCCATCTTCACTCTTGGTCGTTTGACACTGCGCAACCCGGCGGCCGCTGCCAAGATCATATTGGCAAAGACACTGCACGGAGAAGCAATCTGGACGGCGCTGTTTCTGGTCGCGGTCCTGAATGCGCTGGCCTATGCGGTAATGACGGTCCTGTTTCCTATGCCCGAGGAACTGGCGTTTCTGAACCCGTCTCCGATCACCTATATGGCCTTGTCCGCTGGTATTCTCGTTGCTTTTTCGGCCGCCGTTTCGGCATCAGGGCGTTTGATTGGCGGTCAGGGTAGTTTTTTCGGCGTGTTGTCGATGATGATCTGGCTGCAACTCGTCCGCGTGGCCCTGCAGGTCGTATTGATTTTGGTTATGATGCTGTCGCCCGGTATTGGCGGTTTGCTCAGCCTTGCGATCAATCTCTACCTTGTGTTTGTGCTGCTCCACTTTGTGAACGAGGGGCACCGGTTCAACTCTCTCTGGCGCGCTTTTGCGGTTCTCTTGATGGCGAGCCTTCTTGCGCTTTTTGCTCTGACATTTGTTACGGGTCTTTTTGGCCCGGATAACCTGGGACTGCCCGCATATGTATGACGTCGAAAAGATCCGCTCTGATTTCCCGATCCTGTCACGGCAGGTGAACGGCAAGCCGCTGACCTATCTGGACAATGGCGCCTCAGCGCAAAAGCCATCTGTTGTGATTGACGCGATCACGCGTGCCTATTCCGAAGAATATGCGAATGTTCACAGAGGCTTGCACTTCCTCTCTAACCTTGCAACTGAAAAGTATGAAAGCGTCCGGGGGGTGATCGCGCGCTTTTTGAACGCGGGGGATGAGAATGCCATCGTGCTGAACTCCGGCACCACCGAGGGCATCAACCTGGTGGCCTACAGCTGGGCCATGCCGCGATTTGAGCCCGGTGATGAGATCGTTCTTTCGGTGATGGAGCATCACGCCAATATTGTGCCCTGGCATTTTCTAAGGGAACGGCAGGGCGCGGTGCTGAAATGGGTGGAAACCGCGCCTGACGGCAGCCTTGATCCTGAGGCCGTGATCGATGCCATTGGCCCCAAGACGAAACTGGTGGCCGTGACGCAATGCTCCAATGTTTTGGGCACTGTCGTCGATGTGAAAGCGATCACCGAAGGTGCGCATGCCAAGGGTGTGCCAGTTCTGGTGGACGGCTCGCAAGGCGCGGTTCACATGCCTGTGGATGTGCAGGATATCGGTTGCGATTTTTACGCCATCACCGGGCATAAGCTCTATGGGCCGTCAGGTTCGGGCGCGATCTACATTCGGCCCGAACGTATGGCCGAGATGCGCCCTTTTATCGGCGGCGGAGACATGATCAAGGAAGTCAGCCGCGATGGCGTGATCTACAACGACCCGCCAATGAAATTTGAGGCCGGCACCCCCGGCATCGTGCAGACAATCGGCCTTGGCGTCGCGCTCGACTACATGATGGATCTGGGGATGGAGAATATTGCCGCCCATGAAAAGGATCTTTGCGCCTATGCCAGCGCGCGTCTTTCGGGCCTCAATTGGCTGAGTGTGCAGGGGCAGGCCAAGGACCGTGCGGCAATCTTTAGCTTTACCATGAATAACGCGGCGCACCCGCATGATATTTCGACCATTCTTGACAAAAAGGGTGTCGCGGTGCGGGCGGGGCAGCATTGCACCGGACCTTTGATGGATCACCTGGGCGTGGCCGCAACCTGCCGTGCGTCCTTTGGTTTGTACAATACCAAAGAAGAGGTCGACACACTGGTCGATGCGCTGGAACTGGCCCACGAGTTGTTCTCCTAGGCCAGTCCGGTTCTCTATGCGGGCTTCAGGCAGTGGCGACGCGGTCTCCGCCCAAAAGGTCCATCCGCGGCATCAGATCCAGCAAGTGGCGCGAGTAGTCATGGGTTGGGGCTTCGAACAGGGTCTCGGCCTCTGCAATTTCGCAGATCGTGCCGTGCCGCATCACCGCGATCCGGTCACACATCTGACGGATCACTGGCAGATCGTGGCTGATGAAGATCATCGTCAGGCCCAGTTCCTCCTGCAAGTCCTTGAGAAGGTTCAGGATCGTGGCCTGAACCGACACATCCAGTGCCGATGTGGGCTCATCGCAGATCAGGATGCGCGGGCGCGAAGCGAGCGCACGGGCGATTGAGATCCGCTGGCGTTGCCCACCGGAAAACTCATGCGGGTATTTGAGGCCTGCCGCCGCGCCAAGGCCGACATGATCCAAAAGGTCGCTCACCACCTGCCGGGTTTCGCTCTCGCTTCCTGTCATCCGGTGATAGCGGATCGGCTCTGCCACAATGTCCATGACCCGCATGCGTGCGTTGAGCGACGAATAGGGATCCTGAAAGATCATCTGCAGCGCGCGGCGGGCTCGTTGTGCGGGCTGGCTGTTCGGGCGCGCGCTGACATCCTGCCCAAGAACTCGGATTTGCCCCGAGTCCGGCTGATAGAGCCCGGCGATCAACCGTGCGATTGTCGATTTGCCAGAACCGGATTCCCCCACGATGCCAAAGGTTTCCCCCTCGGCGACAGAGAAGGTTGCATCATTGACCGCCTGCAACATCCGCCGGTTTTTCTTGATGATGGACTTTTGCAGAACAAAGGACAGGTTCAGATTGTTGACCTCAACGGCGGCTTTGCCTTGAGCCTCGCTGCGGGCCTGACCCAACCAGTGGTTCTGCACGTCGATCCGCTTGAAAGGCTTGGTGTCGCCTTCGATGTAATCGACAGATGTAAACCGCTCCAGCTTGCGGTCGGCACGCGGCACGGCCGAAATCAGCGATTTGGTATATTCGTGATTGGGCGCGCCAAGGATTTGCGCCACATCACCGGTTTCCACGACTTCACCGCGATACATCACCACCACGCGATCCGCGATATTTGCAATGACGCCAATATCATGGGTGACGATGATAACCCCAAGGTTCCTCTCACGGCATAGGCGTTTCAGAAGATCAAGGATCTGCGCCTGGATCGAGACATCCAGCGCCGTGGTTGGCTCATCCGCGATGATCAGATCTGGATCACCAGCAAGGGCAAGGGCAATCACCACGCGCTGCCGCATCCCGCCCGAGAATTGGTGCGGATAGGCCTTGAGCCGGGCCTTTGCCTCGGTGATGCCAACCTGACCCAGCAGTTCCTCGGCGCGCGCCTCGGCATCTACCCCGGAAAGTCCAGTAGTTTTCTCAATGGTTTCAACCAGCTGTGCGCCAATGGTCATCAATGGGTTGAGCGAGGTTTGCGGATCCTGAAAGATCATGCCGATCCGGTCACCCCGGATCGTGCGCATCTCATCCTCATCGCGCCCGCGCAGTTCTTCTCCCTGGAACAGGATGGAGCCACCTGCAACGCGGCCTGGCGCTTCCAGCAGGTCGATAATGGCATTGCCAATGGTGGATTTCCCGGCCCCGGACTCACCGACCAGACCGACAACTTCACCCGGGCTCACGGTGAGCGACACATTGCGCGCCGCCTTGACCGTGCCGCGACGGGTGGGGAACTCGACATCGAGCCCTTCGATTTTCAACAGTTCAGTCATCGTAGCTTTGGATTGAGGGCATCCCGCATCCAGTCTCCAAGCAGGTTCACTGCGAAGACCAGGACGACAAGTGCGATTGCAGGGAAGAAGGTGATCCACCAGAGGCCGGAAAAGAGGTACTCATTGCCAACCCGGATGAGTGTTCCAAGTGACGGCGTGGTGGGCGGAATGCCCTGGCCGAGGAACGACAGGGTCGCCTCTGAAATGATCGCCAGCGCAAGGCCGATCGTGGCAATCACCAGAACCGGGCGCAGGGTATTCGGGAAGACATGGCGGATCATGATCAGCCAGCGGGGCAGGCCGATGATACGCGCCGCCTGCACATATTCCTTGTTGGCCTCCACCAGCGTGGCGCCACGGGCGACACGGGCAAATTGAGGCCAGTCTGTCAGGCCGATGGCGATGATCACCACGTAGATCGCAAAATCGTCCCGCAGCTCAAGTGGAAGAACTGCGCGGCCAATGCCGTTGATCAGAATGGCCAAAAGGATGCCGGGGATCGTCAGCTGAACATCCGCGATGCGCATGATGATCGCATCGGTCATGCCGCCGACATAGCCCGAGATAACGCCCAGCGCGACGCCAAGCACCATGCCAAGGCAGACGGCGGCCAGGCCAACGATGATAGACAGACGCCCACCATAAAGGATCGTCGACAACATGTCGCGACCCTGGTTGTCGGTGCCAAGGAGATACTGCGGTTGTCCGCCTTCGATCCAGGACGGCGGCAGTTTGCCATCCCAAAGCGAGATCTGAGCCGGGTCAAACGGATCAAATGGAGCAAGGATAGGGGCAAAGACGCAGGCCAGGATCATCAGGAGCGTGACGGCAGCAGCCACGACAGCTCCGGGTGAGTGGAAAAAGGACCAGACGATGTCATTGTCCTTGAAACGTTCCCAGCGCGTGGCTGGGCGGTCAGTTGGAAGGCTCATCAGGACCCCAGGCGAATACGAGGATCGACGACGAAGTAGAGGATATCGACGATCAGATTGATCAGAACAAAGAGCAGGGCGACAAAGACCAGATAGGCGGCCATGATCGGCACATCCACGAAATCAACGGCTTGGATGAACATCAACCCGGTGCCGGGCCACTGGAACACGGTCTCGGTGATGACGGAAAAGGCGATCAGCCCACCGATGTTGAGGCCGATGATGGTGATCACAGGTACCAGAGTGTTGCGCAGCGCATGGCGGAAGTTGATGGCGCGCTCGGCCAGTCCGCGGGCGCGGGCGAATTTGATGAAATCGGTGCGCATCACCTCCATCATCTCGGCCCGCACCAATCGCAGGATCAGAGTCAGCTGGAACAGCGACAGTGTGATCGCAGGGAGCAGGATCGCGCGCCATCCGTCGACCGTCAGCAGCGAGGTTTTCCACCAGCCAAGGTCCACCGTCCCGCTGCGCCCCGATGACGGCAGCCAGCGCAGATGCACCGCAAAGACATAGATCAGCGCAATGCCGATGATAAAGGTCGGCAGGCTCACCCCGATGAGAGAGGTCGACAGGATTACCCGGCTAACCCAGGATTTGCGCCGAATTCCGGTATAGACGCCCAGTGTAACTCCGACCAGCAAGGCGATGATTGCGCTGACAAACACCAGTTCCAGCGTGGCGGGCAGGCGTTCAAGGATCAACTCGTCCACAGGCCGTTTGATCCGGTAGCTGAGGCCGAAATCGCCACTCAGCATATTGCCCATGAAACGGGTGTACTGCGTCAGGATCGGATCATCCAGGCCCAGTTGCTGGCGGATTTCGATCCGTTGTTCACGCGTGGCGTCTTGGCCGACCATATTGTTGACCGGATCCCCGACGAAGTTGAACAAGGAAAAACTGATAGCCGAAACCACAGCCATGACGAGCAATGACTGGGCAAGGCGTTTGAGAATGAAGGTGGTCATTTGTCCCCCAGAGCAAGAGGGGCGGGCCTGACACCCGCCCCAAGGCTCAATTTACTTCATCACGGCAAAGCGCGGGCGGAAGGCGTCGTCCGCAGAGATCGGAATTTCGACCTTGTCGGAAATGCCCCAGGCCAGAACCTGGTGATGGATCGGAACATAAGGGATATCGGCCTTTACCAGATCCCAGGCCTCACCAATCAGCGCAGTACGCTTGTCGATGTCGATCTCGGTTGTGATGGCGCTGGTGATCTCGTTCACGCGGGCGTTGTCATAGCCGGTCGCGTTCCAGGAACCTTTGCCGTCCAGCAGGTAGGAGAAGACATAGTGGCTGTCGAGCGTCGGAACACCCCAGCCCAGCATGTAGAAATCAGATTCACGCTTCTGAATCTTGGGGAAGTGCTGCGCTTTCGGGATCGCATCAAGGTTCACCTTGACGCCAACCTTGGCCAGCATAGCAACCGCAGCCTGACAGATCTTTTCGTCGTTGTTGTAGCGGTTGTTCGGGCAATCCAGCTGGATCGAGAACCCATCGGGATAGCCAGCTTCGGCCAGCAGTGCCTTTGCCTTTTCCGGATCATAGCCGTAGGAGGTGTCGTTCTCGGGCGTGTTACCCAGAACACCCGGCGGGGTGATCATACCGGTCGGGAAAGACAGCCCCTCCATCACGACACGCTGGATCGCGGCCTTGTCGATGGCAAGGTTAAAGGCTTCGCGTACCCGCTTGTCTTTGAAGGGGTTTCCTTCGACGTCCGAGCTGCGTAGCTGGTCGATACCCTGATCCATGCCAAAGAAGATCGAGCGGATCTGCGCGACGGTGGAAACTCCCAGACCATCGGCGCCCTCGATGCGCTTGAGATCCTGCAGCGGCGGGTCGAGAACGAAATCGACTTCACCAGACAGCAGGGCAGCAACACGGGTGGCAGCGTTCGAGATCGGGCGGTATTCGATTTTGTCGATGTTGCCGGGGAAGACGTCATTGCCCCACCAATCGGCGTTGCGGGCCAAAACCGTCAGTTCATCCGGGGCACGGCTGACCAGAGTGAAGGGCCCGGTGCCATTGGAATTGCGCACGGCAAAGGTTTCTTCCTTGGCCTTGAAGTCTTGTGGTGCAACAACATTGTTGGCTTCGGACCAGCCCTTGTCCATCATGTAGATCGAGGTCAGCTGGTTTGGCAAAATCGGGTTTGGCCCGTCGGTGACCAGCTTGACGGTGTAATCGTCGATCACCTCAACCGAAACCACGTTCTTGGCCTGCTCTTTATAGTCGGAGGCTTCGTGTTTTGCCCGCTCGAACGAGAATACCACATCTTCGGCGGTGAAATCCGAACCATCGTGGAACTTTACGCCCTGGCGAAGCTTGAATGTCCATCCGTCTGCGCCTGCTTCCCAGCTTTCGGCGAGTTCCGGCTGCAGGTTCAGATCCGCATCGCGGGTCACAAGCGATTCATAGATCTGCCCGTTCATGGCGATGGTCGGCCCTTCATTCTGCGAATGCGGGTCCATGGTCAGGGCGTCACCCTGGCTGGTCCATCGCAGGACATTCTCCGCCAGCGCCGGGCTGGCTACGGTCATTGCCAATAGCGAGACCGTAAACATTTTTTTGAGGTACATTTTTTACTCCCTGTTGTCTGAACCACTCCCGACCTGTCCCGGCGGTGAGCTTGTCACTTGGTACTTTGGTGCGGATCTCTTTTTCGTGGATCCAATATGCATGTTGGCGTTTATTCAATAGCCGATCAAGTCCGTTCCGATAAAGATTGACCATCGTGGGCCAGGGCAGCGCCATTGAATTGTCATGCTGCTGAAAAACTGGTCGTCAGACGTTTTCCGCCTCGGGCCCTGGGGGGAGGTGCAACATGCCAAAGCCCCGCCTGTGGACCACGACCGTCAGGAATTGAGATGCCGGTTGATTGTTCGATCTTTTTGACGGGTCGATGCCTGATTGAGATCTTGTCCGGTTCGGGCCCGGTTTGCCGGGGGTTTTCCTGGGCAATTCAGGGGCAGGGGTCTTGAATGGATCTCATTCGTCAACACCAAGTTGAACGATGTGCAGGGCATTCAGTTTTAATTTGACATAAATCAAACACATTCAGAAAGACGAATGGTACTTGGTTCTGGTCAAAGGGGGGGCTGCCTTGCGCCTACGGTAACTGGGGATGATCTGCAGAGGTTTTCTCAGAACGGCATGCCTGTTTCTCCCGACGGAATGTGACTCTAGGAGGACGACATGGCTACCATTATTGACCCAGAAAACGCACAAGATGTTGATCAGCCGCTGAATACCGATCCGGATTATCGTGTCACGCATGTGTTCAGTACGGATGACGTAACCGGGACATTCGACGGTCTTCGGCAAGGCGACGTTGAGGCGGGCGACATGCCCGTTGTCGATTTCTCCGCAGACCCAACGGTGACAAAGGACGGCGTTGAGCTGTACCCGATCAACTCCGAGTTCGGCTATCACGTGACCGATTTCGTGGGAGCGGAGCAAAAAGACTTTTCCGACGGGCTATATGAAGAGGGTTTCATTGGCAATCTGACCAACACCGAAGGTGAGCAGATTGGTGTCGTTGTCTCCGATGCGCCGACCGACACCTTTAAAACCCCGGCGGTTCTGGGGACTTGGCTGGCCGGTCTGGGTGGCAATTCGGTCAAGGCATCGACCGAACATTATGTGGTCATGCAAAACATTCTGTCTGACCAGAAATATCCGGGTGATCCGGATGCGGCCTATCCACTGGATGACAATCTGATCGTGATCGGTGGCGACTATGACGGCCACGCGGTGCAGGATCTTCTGGATGGGACTGTTTCCGACGGTGCGGGCGGTTTCATCACCATTGCGGATGAAAATCAGGATGGCGTTGTCGATATCAAGGACATCCTGAATCCAAATGAAAGCACCGTAGAATACGACATCGCCGCCAGTTCCGACTATTCCGTAACGGTCAAGGACGATGGCAAGCTGCTCTATCGTTGGGGCAATATGGTCAAGAAACCCAACGACATTCGTCTTGAAGCCCAATTGGACCTGCCGGAAGAATGGAGCATGCGGCCGACTGAAGACTCTTTGCAGCCGCTTTACCGCATCACTTCGGCCGAGGTGGTGATGCACCACACCATCACCAACAACCCAAACGATCAGATCCGCCCGGAGGATCTGGAGAACGAGGCTGCGATTGGCACGCTTCCGACCTATGAGATCGTGACCGACTATGACGACGACGGTGAAGGCCCGCGGGAAGTCTGGCGCAGCACCGACGGCTACTACGCTGGCGACGGCACCTTCTACGAAGCCGGGACAATTCTGCGGGATGCAAATCTGGCCACCAACTGGGCCGCAAGCGATCTGGCCAGCCTCGGTGCCGCCGATGGGGAGCAGGGCTTTACCAACGCATGGTACACCACCATGAATCGAGAGCCCTTTGAACCTGTGCTGGATGGGGATGAGTATGGCGACTCCGGTCCGCGCTGGCGCCTGAAGCCGGACAAATACGGCCAGGATCTGCCAGGCGTTACAATCCCAACGGATCCGAGCGCCACGGCCAACCCGCAGAAAGATCAGGTCAAATATGAGGTTGGCGCAGAGACCCAAACCGTCATCAACCTGCTGGACTGGGCTACCGGTTTCTCTCCCATGTCACTGAGCGCAGGCTTTCAGAACAACGCAGGAAACGTGTCGGCCAATGGCGTCAACATGAGCGAAAAGTTCGACCTGGCAATCTACATCAAGGGTGATGTCAAACCGGCAACTCTCTACAGCGCTGAACTCCTTATGGATTATGAGGAGATTGCCATTCATGATGTCGGCGCGGACTTTGTCGGCGGAGCTGGCGATGACTACATTGCAGGTCAGGGCGACAACGAACTGACCGGCGGTGCTGGCAGCGACATGTTCATCCTGTCCTACGGGGCGCAGGGCTCTTCCGAGATCGTCGGTGGCTCTGTCGTGACCGACTTCACCGTCGGTGAGGACGCTTTGGGCTTTATCGGGTTGGGCGCGGATCACATCACGCTCGATACGGCCATGGCTGCAACCAACATCACCCAGACAGTGGTCGGCAGCGATCTGTCGATTTCGATTGATGGCAACCAGGTTGTAACGCTGGAGGGCGTTACCTCGGCTCTGGGAGCGGAAAGCTTCTACACCGCGACGCAAAGTTCCGAAGTCGGCGTACCGTCCACAACCACAGGCACCGCCGGTCCTGATGTTCTGGAAGGGAATGACAGCGCTGACACCATTTCGGGCCTTGAGGGCAATGATACCCTGATGGGCAACGGCGGTGATGACACGCTCGATGGTGGCACAGGCGACGACTCGCTGGTCGGTGGAACCGGTTCTGACACGCTTCTGGGCGGTGAGGACAATGATACTCTCTACGGCAACACCGGCGATGATGTTTTGTTTGGCCATACCGGCGATGATTTCATCAGCGGCGGCGACGGTGACGACGAACTCAGCGGTGGTGACGGCGCCGACTCCCTCTTGGGGATGACTGGTGATGATCTGCTGAATGGCGGCGGCGGGATCGACACGCTTTGGGGCAGCTTCGGCGACGACACTCTTTACGGGAATGCCGGAGACGATGAGCTTCTTGGCGGTGCTGACGATGACCAGCTGTTTGGCGGGGACGACAACGACACGCTTGATGGCGGGTCCGGCAATGACAGCCTTTATGGCAACATCGGGACCGACACGCTGGACGGCGGTGCGGGCAATGACTTCCTGCGGGGCGGTGTCTATGCCGATACCTTTGTCTTCGGTGACGGCGACGGAGTGGATGTCGTCGATGACTTCATCACGGGTGAGGACACGCTGCAGCTGGACGATGCGATCTGGGGCGGCGGCCTGACTGCGCAACAGGTGCTGGACACCTATGGAGCAGTTGAAAGCAGCCTTTACACCCTCGACTTTGGTGACGGTCAGACCATCACCTTTAACGGAACTGTGACCGCCGCGGCCCTTGTCGATGATTTGGTGATCGTCTGATCTGACGATCTTTCGAGCGCCGCAGGCATTACTGCAAAACGACTTTGCCCGAGGCCCGGCATTGGGTCTCGGGCAAAGTTCTGTCTGCGCCGGACGCGGCCGGACGCGCGTGCGCCTCTGTTGTCTTTTGAGCCCTAAGGCAGGCGGATCTGATAATCGCCCAAAAAGCCGGGGGTTTGAGGCGATCGCACCGGTGGCCATTCGGCGCCGCTAGGTTAGACCAAATTGGGGCGTGGCGCGGTGGCGCACCCTTTTCCCTTCGGTCAGCCTGTTCACCTTTTCGACAATGGCATCGGCATCTATGCCGTGGTGGCGATAGAGATCTCCGATAGTACCGGTTTGGCCAAAGTGCTCCACGCCCAGCGCAATGGTCTGATGTCCGGCAACGCTCCCCAACCAAGCCAAAGTCGCCGGATGGCCGTCAATGACGGTGATGATTTTGCAGTGGGCCGGAACGGTGGCCATCAGGTTTTCGATGTGAGACTGCGCGCCCTTGTTTCCGCGGGAGCGGGCGCGCTGCGCGGCTGTCCATCCGGCATTCAGCCGGTCGGCAGAGGTCACGGCGAGCACACCGATATCCCGGCGCCCTTCGCCGATGAGGCCGGCTGCCTTTATCGCTTGCGGGGCGACCGCGCCCTGATAGGCGATGATCACGTCGCAATTGGGTCCCGGTTTGCGCAGCCAGTATGCACCGTCAATCGCGCCTTGGCGGAACGCGTCGTCATGCCGTTTGCCCGGCTGCTCGATCGGGTTTGTGGTCAGGCGGAGGTAAACCGATCCGCCGGTCTCGTCTCGCAGCCAGGTGCGTTCATCCGGATCGCCTTCCCCGTCCCGCTGAACGTAGTCAAAAGCCCACTGCATGATCACGGCCAGTTCGTCAGCAAAGGCTGGTTCGAAACTGACCAGCCCATCCTGGGACATGCCAATCAGAGGCGAGCCAACCGATTGGTGCGCTCCCCCCTCCGGCGCCAGCGTCACGCCTGATGGGGTGCCCACCAGGATGAACCGGGCGTCCTGGTAGCAGGCATAGTTCAATGCATCCAGACCGCGCGCCACAAAGGGATCATAGACCGTGCCGATGGGAATGAGCCTCTTTCCGAAAAGGGAATGGGACAGCCCCGCAGCCCCCAAAAGCAGCATCAGGTTCATCTCGGCAATACCCAGCTCGATATGCTGGCCATCTGGGGCAAATTCCCATTTCGCAGTTGAAGGGATCCGGTTCTCGATGAATGCATCTGCCTGGGCGGTGCGGGCGAACAGTTTGCGGCGGTTGACCCAGGGGCCAAGGCTGGTGGTGCCGGTGACGTCGGGCGATGTGGTCACGATCCGCTCTGCCAGAAGGCTGTCTCCCTTGGAAAGATCGTCCAGAATCTTGCCAAAGGCCATCTGGGTGGAGATCTCACGGGCCGTATCGATTTGAATGGTCGGGACCTTGAGTTTGTGGTCCCTGTAGCGCCGGATGCCCTTTGCAAAGAAAGGTATCTGGGACAGGAAGTCTACGAATGCCTGTGGGTTCTCGATTGTCGCCAGCGGCTCCCATTCCTCACCTTTTGCGACCCCCATGTGGCGCTGCCACTGATCGAATTGGGTGGGGTTCATAAGCCCGCCATGATTGTCCTTGTGGCCTGCGATGGGTGTGCCCCAGCCCTTGATCGTATAGGCCAGAAAACATGTAGGGCGGTCATGGTCGATTGTCGCAAAGACCTGTGCCATGGTCTCCACGCAGTTTCCCCCAAGGTTTTCCATCAGCCCAGCCAGCTTGCTATCGCTGCGTCGCTCAATCAGCGCGCTGACGGCGCCCTGGTCGCCCAGATCATCCATCAACCTCTTGCGCCAGACCGCGCCGCCCATGAAGGTCAGGGCGGAATAGTCCTGGTTCGGGCATGTGTCGATCCAGTCACGCAACCGGTCGCCGCCGGGCTCCTCAAAAGCGGCCCGTTGCAATGCGCCATGTTTGATACGAATGACCTCCCAGCCGAAGGCGTCGAATATCTTTTCTATCCGCTCGAACAGGCCTTCGCGCACGATACCGTCAAGGGACTGTCGATTGTAGTCGATCACCCACCAGGTGTTGCGCAGATCGTTTTTCCATCCTTCCTGTAGCGCCTCGTAGATATTGCCCTCATCCAGTTCGGCATCTCCCACCAGAGCCACCATGCGGCCCATGGGGGCATCCTGACCCCATGGTTTCGCCTTGATGTAATCCTGAATGAGAGAGGCAAAAGAGGTCATTGCGACGCCCAGCCCAACCGATCCGGTCGAGAAATCAACATCGTCGACATCCTTGGTCCGGCTCGGATAGCTTTGCACCCCGCCAAAGCCGCGAAAGTTCTCCATCTTCTCGCGAGTCTGATTGCCCATAAGATATTGCATTGCATGAAAAATGGGCGCGGCATGGGGCTTTACAGCGACCCGGTCCTCGGGGCGTAGTGCCGAGAAATACAGCGCCGTCATGATCGACACCATCGAAGCGGAGCTGGCCTGGTGGCCACCAACCTTGATTCCGTCGACCTTTGGGCGCACATGGTTGGCATGGTGGATCATCCAATGCGACAGCCAGAGAAGGCGTTGCTCGATGGTCTTCAGATGGTGAATGTCGGCGGTCATGACTTGGCGCTCCTGAGCGAGGAATTATTCGGCAGCGTGGCGGCTCGCACCGATGAGAGCTTGATCGAGATCCATCAGTATGTCATCGACGTCTTCAAGCCCGACCGAGAGACGGATCAGCCCATCGCTGATACCATGTAGGGCGCGCTCCTCGGCGGTGTAGGTCGAATGGGTCATCGAGGCCGGGTGCTGGATCAGCGTTTCGGCATCGCCAAGCGACACAGCGCGCTGGATCATCCTCAGACGGTTCATGAACTGAATGCCTCCGGTCATGCCACCCTCGACCTCAAAGGCGATCATCGCACCGGGCTGATCCATCTGGCGAGCAGCAAGCTCGAACTGTTCAAAGCTTTCGAGGCCCGGAAAATGGACGCAACGGACTGCCGGATGGGCCTCAAGATTGGCTGCAACGGCTTTGGCTGACGCACAATGGCGGTCCATGCGAAGGGCGAGGGTCTTGAGGCCCCGCAGGATCAGCATCGCATTGAAGGGAGCCATCACCGCGCCGGTCATGTCCTTCATTCCCACCAAGCGGATTTCACTGATCTGTTCGGCTGTGCCTGCAACAAGGCCAGCGACCACGTCCCCATGACCGCCAAGGTACTTTGTTGCAGAGTGCACCACGATATCGGCCCCCAATTCGATTGGGCGGGTCAGGTATGGGGTGGCGTAGGTGTTGTCGACCACCACAGTGGCGCCAGCGCCATGGGCAATGGATGAGGCTGCCTTGATATCCACCAGTCGCATGTTTGGGTTGGCGGGGGTCTCGAAATAAACCACCCGGGTTTTCTCACTGATTGCATCGCGCAGCCGGTCCAGGTCAGTCATGTCGACATGGGTGATTGTCACGCCCCATTTGCTCAGCCCATGGCGCATGAAGGCAAAGGTGCAGCCATAGAGGGTCTGATCAACAATCACCTCATCACCGGGGCTGAGAAGGCTCCAGAGCGTGGCGGTGATGGCCCCCATTCCGGAGGACAAAGCCAAAGCGGCTTCGGCGCCTTCGAGCGAGGCAATACGCTGTTCAAGCAAATCGCATGTCGGGTTCGAGATGCGGCTGTAGATATGTCCCTGACGCTCGCCTGCAAACATTTCACCGCCGGATTCGACAGTTTCAAATGAGAAGGTCGATGTCAGGTGAAGTGGCGGTGTCAGGGCGCCCTGGTTTTGCATCGGGTCATAGGCGTGGTGGATGGCGCGGGTTGCAAAGCCGGATTTGGTTTTCATGGTGACCTCTGTGTTCCGTATCGGGAATAGTCTGTCACCCGCGCAAAGGCATTTTGTTGCAAAAAATGCCACCATTGGATATAACATTGGCAGAAAATGCCAGAATGGTGAGAAATGGATAGCAAAGATCGCCAGATCATTCGTGCCCTGCAAGCCAATGGACGCATGACGAACCAGGATCTTGCCGAACAGGTCAACCTGTCGCCATCTCCCTGCCTGCGACGATTGCGTCTCCTTGAAGAGAGTGGCGCCATTCAAGGCTACAGCGCAAAAGTCGACGCCAAGGCCTATGGATTGCCGATCACGGTCTTCGTCCGTGTAAGGTTGGAGCGCCACAATGAGGAAGATGTGAAACGGTTCGAAACCCGTGTGATGTCCATAGACGAGGTGCTTGAGTGCCACGTCTTGACCGGGGCTTCGGACTATCAACTGCGTGTCGTGGTGTCGGATCTGGACGCCTATGAGGATTTCATCCGAAATCGCATTCATCGCATCGGCGGCATTGCGACAATCGACACCAGCTTTGTGTACGGCACGGTGAAGAGTACGTCGGTCTTCCCGGCAATCGAATAGGATCTCCGGGACTGAAATCTGAAAAGAGCTCCAATCAACGCGGCGCTCCACCCCAAGAGACACCCTTCGGGTTGGGTTCAGATTGATCCGGGGTCGAGGTGAAAAGCTGGTGAAATCCGGGGGCGACTAGGGCTCAGGCCGCGGCGGCGCACAGGCCTTTGCCAACATTCGACCGCGGATCCGAGAACTTGGCCTGCAGATGCCTATCGCGCTACTCGCTGGATGTCCCAGACCATGCGAAATCCTTGATGGGCTGTGGTGCTGTCTGGCGAGTTTCCGGTGCGGGCGGAGATTCGGTATCTGTAGCAATAGCTGCGATGACACAGGTAAGAGCCGCCTTTCAGGACCTTATGACCCCGCATCAAAGAGATGCGCTCTCGGGTGCTCTTTTTCAGCGATTTGATGCGGAAAGGATCAGCGGTCCATTCCCACACATTGCCGACCATGTTGAACAGCCCATATCCATTGGGCAGAAATGATCGGGTGGGGGCTGTTGTGGCATAGCCATCAGCGCAGCTGTTATTTGTGGGAAAAGCGCCTTGCCAGATATTGCAGGGGTGGAAGGTCTCGTCATCAGGCTCGTCTTCGCCCCAGGGGTATCTGACATCACCCAGCCCACCCCGGGCGGCATGTTCCCATTCCGCTTCGGTGGGAAGTCGCCCGCCAACCCATTCAGCATAGGCGCGGGCGTCGTTCCATGAGATATGAACGGCGGGGTGATCTGCGTGCCAGGTTTCCTCTGTTGATCCTGCACCCGTGATGTCGCGCCAATTGCTGCCCTCCACCCGGCGCCACCATTCCACCCCGTCGACGGCATGGGTTGCCCGGGCACCATCGCTGAGGTGCGACCAGAAGACAAAGGACCAGCCATAACGCTCCGCCTCGGTCTCATAGCCGGTATCTTCTACAAAGGCCTTAAACTCGGCATTGGAAACAGTGTCCGCACCCATCAAAAAGGGGCGCAGCCTGACCTGTCGCAGCGGGCTTTCTCCGTCTTCAGAAAGAACTGGATCCTTCGTGCCAAGAAGGCCCCGCCCACCGGGAATTTCTCGCACGCTGTCAGGTATGCGACGCCCGCTGCGCAACACCGGTGGAGCAGAGGGGCCTGGGCACGGCTCCTGAGGTCGTGATGGTGCGCAACAGGCGCGGTTGGCGGGATCGGTCTGGTCAGGCATGCTCAACGCTGGTGGTGCCGGATTGCCATTCAAGCCCGTAGTCCCGGCAGCATTCGTCAAAGGCTTGCCGCATCGGCTCATAGGCCGGGTGGGCTTCTCCCAGATTCTGCGTCTGCCACCAGTCGCGCGAGAGATCGAAGAACTGTTCTGCCCCGTTTCCGTAGCGAATGAAACGGTACTTGCCCTTGCGGATAGCGGCGTGATCGTAAAAGAAGCTTGGCACCGCGCGATCCGGAGCCCGCTCCCAGCGCATCTGAGGCAGCAGAGAGCGCCCCGGGCTGCCTGCAATGGGCGGTAGGCCAAGGCAGTCCATCACTGTAGGTCCAACATCGATCAGCCCGACCGGATCGCTGACTGCCTGCCCCACGGGCTGCGCAGGATCGTGGATGATGAGTGGGACATTGACCGCTTGTTCCCAAAGAGTGGATTTGCCGAACCAGTTGCGTTCTCCCAGGTGCATACCGTGATCGGACAAGATGATGACCAGTGTATTCTCCGCGTGGGCAGAGGCCTTTAGCGCATCCCAGACGCGGCCGATCTGATAGTCCGCATAGGAAAGCGCAGAGAAATAATTGCGCACACTTTGGCGCCAGAACCGTTGGCGGCTGCTTTCGATATTCTCTCTGACCAGATCCGCTGGGGGCGTATCCAAATCAAAGCCGTGCGCCCAGTCCTTTGGTTGCCGAATGGCCTTGAAATTGTACATCTCCTTGAACCGGCGCGGGGTAGTCCAGGGGCCATGGGGGCTTTGAAAGCCGACCTCGCGGTAAAAGGGCGCCTCCCCGTCGTAGGTTTTGAGAAAGGAGATCGCATCCTCTGCGACCTGATTGTCATAAAGATTGCGGTCTGCATCCTTGGTGGTAGTCGCCATCCCGCCCCGGTAACCGCCAAACTCCATGTGATCGGGGATCTTGCCGTCGGCATAGCGGCTTTTTCGCCGCGCCAAGGAAAACCTCCGGTGGCTGTCAGAATAGGGGGTGGAGTAGACCGTTTCGTGCACCTCTTGCGGTAGGGCGCGATAGCCGCGCATCACCTTTCCGCCCGGAGCTGTGTGATAGCCATGCTGTTTGAGCCTGCTCGGCCAAAGGTCCAGAGGTGAAATCTTGTCAAAGTAGCGCGGGTCCGAATGGGTCACCCCGGTTTGATGCGGGGACAAGCCCGTCATGAAGCTTGCCCGTGAGGGGCTGCAAACCGGCGCCTGGCTATAGGCCGCCTGAAAACTGGTGGACTGACCACAGATCCGATCAAGGTTTGGCGTTTGAAGAACCTCTCCAAAGACCGATTTGTATTTCCAGAACGCAACCGCGTCATCGAGACAGATCAGGAGAATGTTCTTTTGGGCTTTTTCGTTCAAAGTGGATGCCTGCTTCCAAAAGGCTTTTCCGGAAAGGTAGCCAGGTCAATTGGAAAGATCTGTTAAGGGGGGGTAATCTGTTTAGGTATGGAACGGTGTTAACTCTATGAGTGTAATTGCCGTCTTGCTTGAAACTCGTCAGGTCATTGGGTCTTTGGTAATTGTTGGAAATATCGATCCCATTTATGGCAGCATTTTCGGTGGTGTCAATTTGGGACAAGGGCATTTTAGTGCTGATCGTTTGAAAATTTCAGGCTGGTGCCCCTGGTATTGCCTGATAGGTCAGCATGTTTGGTAGGGCTGAACGCTTTGGGATGTGACTGAGCGGGGTGAAAGGACACAGCTGAAGTCGGTTTCCAGTTCTCCATAAAGCTTTGCAAAGGTCGCTGCCTGTTTATTGAGGGCTGTCTACACCATAGTGAAAGTGAGTATGCAGGCCTGAGGTGAAGACCGTACCCGCGCAGCTGTTTGAGTATGGGTGTTTCTGACTACCTTCCAAAAAGCGGACGAATCGAATTTGGTTCGTGCATGCAGGTATTGGGCGGTTTTGCAGAGGTGTTTTTGCCAAAAGAACCAAAGAAAATAAGGGGTTTTGGTGTTTCAAACGTTCTCAAACTCACGAATTGTACCACCAGCGCAAGCCGCCATGTCGGGGTGTTAGGTTCCTTATCTTTTGACGAAATGCGTCCCCGCTGGCGTGCCTCAACAAGCTTCGCGACCTGGGGGCTCTGTGACTTGCGAAGCGCGTACGGGCAGATTTTGCTTCATGTCGGCCCGGATACACCAAAATCGGAACCGGCGAGAATTCGGGGCGTAAGAGCGCTCCATGATGATACACCTGTTGCCACCCACTCACTCGCGTCAATTGCTTTGGCGCGGGAAAAAGGTTGGCCGGAATGTTCGTGCGTATCTATCGCAAACCCGATGTAGCCAAGATGGTCGGTCTTTCCCGTATGACCCTCTACGCCATGTTTGCCGAGGGTATCCGGCCCATTGAGGTCAAGATTGGCCCAAGAGGCGGGCGTCCATCTCGGATGTTCGCAGTGAACCCAGCTCTTCTTTCGTCGTAACCCTCCTAAATGGCATCGCCCACCGGTGCGACAGAACCGACATAACTGCCATCTTGGTGCGTACTCTGGTTTTTTCCGTATTGTTGGTTTTGCCTTTGAAGGGGCGCTCAAAGATCGCCAGCTACCTTGGCAACCAGATTTTGCCGGATTTTCATATTGGGAAGAAAAGTGGGGTCGCCAAACCCTCGATCCAATATTGAAGCTCGAATAGATTTGTCTGGAAGGGAGTAATGGCGGAGAGACAGGGATTCGAACCCTGGGTCCCCGTGAAGGGACAACGGTTTTCGAGACCGCCCCGTTCGACCACTCCGGCACCTCTCCGCGGGGGGTGAGCGGCGGTTTAATCAGGAATGTGCATGGGCGCAAGGGGGTTTTTTGTGGAAATCAGAGAAAGCTTCTTTTTCATTGCCTGTTCGGGATTTTCCCATAGTTTTAGGGGTATGACAAAGAAGGTGTTGCCCCTCGCCCCGCTGGTTGCTGCGTTTTTGTTCGCGGCAGTGTTTGTGATGTCCTTTGCTGTGATGGCCCGGGCGGCTGATCGAGCACGGGTGATTGATTTCCTTGAGGTGACCGGCTTTGATGTCGCGCTGGACAGCATCGCACTATCCGCTGGCAGCGCGCCCCAGATGCTGGGCCTTGAGGCAGAAGATTTTGGTCAACAGTGGACTCGGATTTCCGAAGAGGTTTTCGACCGCCAAAAGATGCGCGAGCTGGCATTGGACATATTGGAGCGCACCCTGAACGAGACCGCCTTGGAACATGCACAGGCGTTCTACGACAGTGATCTTGGACGACGGCTTGTTGCGGCTGAAAATGCTGCTCATAAGGTCGAGGAAGATGAGGTGAAGCAGGAAGCCGGTCAGCGGATCATCTCAGACCTTGTCAAGGACGGCAGCGATCGGGTTGCGCTGCTTCAGCGCATGAACAGGGCGATTGATACGGCTGACACGGCCGTGAAGGCCGTCCAGCAGATTCAGTTTCGCTTCATCATGGCAGCCAGCGCGGCTGGGATCATTGACCTCCAACTTGATGCAGATGGCCTGCGGGCTTGGCAGGAAGAACAGGCTGCTGGGTTGCGGATGGCGTTGAACGCCTCTGCCATTGCGTCTTCCGCCTACACGTATCAGGGATTTTCCGACGACGAGGTGCGCTCCTATGTGCGGGCACTCGAAACGCCTTTGATGCAAGAGGTCTATGCGCTGCTGAATGCCGTTCAGTACGAAATCACCGCAAACCGCTATGAGGAACTCGCCTACAGGCTGCGGGGCCTTGGCGATGGCGAAGATATCTGAGCCAATCAAACAGCCGCCCATCGCGCTCAAAGCGCGGAGGCTTGTCGGCACAATCGACACTGCAACTTTGTGTTGACACGGATAGCCAAATCACTAAAAGGCACGCATCCCGGCCTGGAATCCCTGTGCCGGGGTTATTTTGTCATAACGACCCTATCAAGGGTCGCGCTGTTCGAGGCGGCACCCGGCCACTCAGCCGACTGCCAAAACACCTGAGTTTCAGGGGCCAAAGGACGCGGTTGAAAAAGGAAAGACGCACATGTTTGCGGTCCTCAAGACTGGCGGCAAGCAGTACAAGGTTCAGGCGGGCGACGTGCTCCGCGTTGAGAAACTTGCTGCAGATGCTGGCGAAACAATCCAGTTCGACGAAGTTCTGATGCTCGGTGGCGACGCCCCGGTTGTCGGTGCTCCTCTGGTGGATGGCGCTGCCGTAAAGGCAGAGGTGATCGACCAGATCAAAGGCGAAAAGCTGATCCACTTTGTGAAGCGCCGCCGGAAGCACTCTTCCAAGCGCACCAAAGGTCACCGTCAGAAGCTCACCCTGATCAAGATCACCGAGATCCTGGCATCGGGCGCAACCAAAGCGGCTCCGAAAGCTGCTGCAAAAGCCGCTCCCAAGGCTGCTCCGGCTGCTGATGCTGCGGATGATCTGACCCAGCTGACCGGTGTCGGTCCTGCCGCCGCCAAGAAGCTGAACGACGCAGGGCTCACCAGCTTTGCTCAGATCGCAGCCTTGTCGGCAGACGATATTGCTGCTATCGACGCCATCAAAGTGAAGCCCGAATGGGTTGAGCAGGCCAAAGAACTGGCCAAAGGCTAAGGAGATAGACAATGGCACATAAGAAAGCTGGCGGTTCCTCCCGTAACGGCCGCGACTCAGCCGGTCGCCGCCTTGGCGTGAAACTCTATGGTGGCCAGGCGGCCATCGCAGGCAACATCATCGTACGTCAGCGCGGCACCAAATTCTGGCCGGGCGAAGGCGTTGGTCTGGGCAAAGATCACACCATCTTTGCAACCACCGACGGTGCTGTGACCTTCCACAAGGGCCTCAAGGGCCGCACCTTTGTATCGGTTCTCCCAGTGGCGGAGGCCGCTGAGTAAGCCGAACCCGACGTGGCAACAAAAATTGGGGGATCGGCGATACAGCCGGTCCCCTTTTTGGTTTTCTCAATGGTTTTGAGGTAAGGCCCGATAGCAAGTCATTGGGATCAAGCCTTGGTGAATTCCATTCTGGAGGAGTTGTACTCCCTCTGTCTGGCACATCCTGGATGACTACCTATCTTGGAAAGCCCGGAGGCGTCACAGCACGCAGGCAGAGCGGATAAGAGTTTTGAAGGAGGAGAGCGGAATGAGTTTGGATCAGATCGGCACGCAGCCCATCATCGAGACAGAGCGTTTCGTACTGCGCCCTTTGCGCAAATCGGATGAAGGTTTGATTGCCCACTACGCGGGCGATGAGCGCGTTGCGCGGATGACATCGTCGATTCCACATCCCTTGCCGCCTGGTGCCGCTGAGGCCTATGTTTCGCGCGCGATGAGCGCAGAGCGGGACGAAGACGTCTGGGCCATTGATGGCACGCCTGCGGGTGGGGACGAGTTGAAGGGCGTGATCAGTCTAAAACGCATGGATCGCAACCAGTCCGAGGTGGCCTATTGGGTGGCGCCGGCGTTTTGGAACACCGGACTGGCCTCTGAGGCGCTTGAAGCTTTGGTACAGGCAAACCCGCTTGGAAATGCGGCGATGTTTGCGTCCGTCTTTCAGGACAATCCGGCCTCGGCCCGGGTTCTGATCCATTGCGGGTTTGAATATCTTGGCGATGCGGAAACCTTTTGCGTTGCCCGGGATGCGACCGTGCCAACCTGGACCTACAGCCGCAAACATGTAGCATAATTTGCCGATTGGCCCCTTCGCCGGGATGGGGTAAGGCAATCAGAACACAAAGGGGAGGCGCCAAATTGGGCGCCAACCGATCAAAAAGTGGCGAGGGCGCAGAAGGCACCCTTGCATGAAGGAGCCGACATGAAATTCCTCGATCTGGCAAAGGTCTATATCCGCTCCGGCGCCGGGGGGAATGGCTGCATCAGCTTTCGCCGCGAGAAATACATCGAATACGGCGGGCCCGATGGCGGCGATGGCGGCAAGGGTGGCTCGGTATGGGCCGAGGCCGTTGATGGGCTCAATACGCTCATTGATTTTCGCTATCAGCAGCACTTCTTTGCCAAGAACGGCCAGTCCGGCATGGGGCGGCAGCGCACCGGCAAGGATGGCGATGATATCATACTGCGCGTGCCCGTCGGGACCGAAATCCTGGATGAGGACGAAGAGACGGTTCTGGCCGATATGACCGAGCTAGGCCAGCGTGTGCTGCTGGCCAAGGGCGGCAATGGCGGTTTTGGCAACCTGCATTTCAAAACCTCGGTGAACCAGGCGCCGCGCCGGGCAAATCCGGGGCAGGAAGGCGTTGATCGCACCATCTGGCTGCGTCTGAAACTGATCGCTGACGCGGGGCTTTTGGGGCTGCCGAATGCCGGGAAATCCACTTTCCTGTCGGCGACATCGAACGCGCGCCCCAAGATTGCGGATTACCCCTTCACGACACTGCACCCCAACCTTGGTGTTGTGGGTGTCGATAACGCCGAATTCGTGGTTGCGGATATTCCGGGCCTGATTGAAGGTGCCCATGAAGGACGCGGGATCGGGGATCGGTTCCTTGGACACGTAGAACGCTGCGCGGTGCTGTTGCATCTGGTGGATGGCACCTCTGACACGCTGGTGGAGGATTATCACACCATCATCGGTGAGCTTGAAGCCTACGGTGGTGAACTGGCTGATAAACCCCGGATCACCGCACTCAACAAGGTGGATGCCCTCGACGATGAAGAACGCGCCGAGGCCAAGACCGCCTTGGAAGACGCCGTCGGCGGTTCGGTCTTTATGATGTCCGGCGTCAGCCGTGAAGGGCTGACAGATGTTCTGCGGGCGCTACGCAGCCAGATCGATGAAGACCGCCTGCGTCTGAAGCCTGCGGAGGAGGAGGACGCCCCGTGGCAGCCCTGAGCGACGCGCGCCGGGTTGTCATCAAGATCGGCTCGGCCCTGCTGGTGGATCGACAGACCGGGCAGTTGCGTGCGGGCTGGTTGCATTCCCTCGCCAATGATGTGGCCTGGCTCAAGGGGCAGGGGAAGGATGTGGTGATCGTCTCATCGGGGTCAATCGCCCTTGGCCGAGGTGTGTTGAACCTTCCGCGCACCGAACTGCCGCTTGAACAATCACAGGCCGCCGCAGCGGTGGGGCAGATCCGCTTGGCGCGGGCCTATGAGGAAGCGCTTGCGCCGCATGGGATCACCACCGCGCAGGTGCTGGTGACGCTGGAAGACAGCGCGGATCGCCGCCGTTATCTCAATTCTCGCGCGACGCTGGAGACCCTGATCGGTCTTGGGGCGGTGCCCATCGTAAATGAAAACGACACCATTGCGACGGATGAGATCCGCTATGGCGACAATGACCGGCTTGCGGCGCAAGTGGCTGTGACCGTGGGCGCCGATACGCTGGTCCTTTTGTCCGATGTTGACGGCTTCTACAGCGCCAATCCGGCGCAGGACCCTGAGGCCAAACGGTTCGAGCGTATCGACGAGATTACCCCCGAGATCGAAGCCATGGCAGGCGAAGGTGTCTCTGGCCTCTCCAAGGGTGGCATGATCACCAAGCTGATGGCGGCCAAGATGGCCACTGTGGCAGGCTGTGCCATGGTGATCTCAGAAGGGTCAGCCTTGAACCCCTTGAAAGCGCTTGAAGACGGAGCCGCCTGCACCTGGTTCACCGCGCAAGGGGACCCGCAGGTGGCGCGCAAGCGCTGGATCGCCGCGATGAAGACGCGTGGCGTCATTACCATCGATGCCGGTGCTGCCCATGCGCTGATGAATGGCAAAAGCCTGCTGCCCGCTGGCGTGCGTTATGTTGAAGGAGACTTTGGCCGGGGCGAACCCTTGGCCATCCTTGGCCCAGACGGGCGCAAACTGGGGCAGGGGCTGTCGCGCTATACCGGCGATGAGGCCCGTGCCATTCAGGGGCGCCAGTCGGCAGAGATTGAGGCAACGCTTGGCTATCCGGGCCGGGCTGCCTTGATCCACCGGGACGACATCGCCTTCTGATCCTCTTCTTTATGGAATTTTCCTCGGGTTTCGCAGTAGGGTCTGCGCGAGGGCGTCAAAGGCTGAAGTGATGAAAGACAGTAGTGACATTAAGGCCGTCATGGCCGAACTTGGCAAAAACGCAAAGTTAGCAGCTGCAAACCTGGCAACAGCCAGCGCGGAGTGCAAAGAAAAGGCCCTTTTGGCCGCTGCGGATGCAGTCTGGGCACAGCGGGCAGAGATTATTGCCGCCAACGCCAAGGACATGGAGTTTGGCCGTGAAAAGGGGCTTTCCCCTGCCATGATGGACCGGCTGATGCTGGATGAGCCGCGTATTCAGGGCATCGTCGATGGGCTGCGGGCCGTGGCCGCTCAGGCCGATCCGGTGGGTGCGGTTCTGGAAGAATGGACCCAGCCCTCGGGCCTTCGGATCCAGCGGGTGCGCACGCCTCTGGGCGTGATCGGGGTGATCTACGAAAGCCGCCCCAATGTGACGGCGGATGCCGGCGCGCTCTGCCTCAAGTCCGGCAATGCGGTGATCCTGCGCGGTGGCTCCGAAAGCTTCCATTCGGCGCGTGCCATCCATGCCTGCCTGGTCGAGGGGCTGAAGGCTGCTGGTCTGCCTGAGCATGCGGTGCAATTGGTGCCGACCCGCGATCGCGCTGCGGTGCAGGAACTGCTGACCATGACTGACTATGTGGATGTGATTGTCCCCCGCGGCGGCAAGGGGCTGGTTGGGCTGGTCCAGCGTGAGGCGCGCGTGCCGGTATTTGCTCATCTGGAAGGCATCGTCCATATCTACATCGACAAGGCAGCGGATCCGCAAAAGGCGCTGGAGGTGGTGCTCAATGCCAAAACCCGCCGCACCGGGATTTGCGGCGCGGCCGAATGCCTGCTGATCCACCGCGATATTGCCGAAACCATCGGCAAGGATGTGCTGACGGCGCTTGCGCAGGCAGGTGTGGAAATTCATGCTCAGGACGGCCTGCCAGGACCTGACGGTATGATCACCGCCACTGAGGAGGACTGGGGTAAGGAGTATCTCGATTCCATCATCGCCGCCCGACAGGTTGACGATATCGACGCGGCAATCGCCTTCATCCGCGCGCATCATTCGCAGCACACCGACTGCATCCTGACCGAGGATGACGCGGCTGTTACGCAGTTCTTTGCCGAACTCGACAGTGCCATCCTGATGCACAATGCCTCGACCCAGTTTGCCGATGGCGGAGAGTTCGGCATGGGCGCCGAGATCGGTATTGCCACCGGCAAGATGCATGCGCGGGGGCCGGTTGGGGCGGGGCAGCTGACCAGCTTCAAGTACCTGGTTCGCGGCGACGGAACCGTTCGCGCATAGGGCCGAAAAACGCAAAACGCCACCCGATTTGGGTGGCGTTTGATCGAGAGGCCCGGCCCGCTCAGAAATGGATCGAGATCTTTTCCAGCATGGGGTCGACCGTGATGGTGCGCCCGGCTGTCTTGGCGGCCAAAGGCAGCAGAGCGAACTGAACCTGCGCTGGTGTCACTTCAACTTGCGCATCCCCGTCCGTCAGGCGGGACCAGAGCGCTTCATCGACGCTGACCTTGCGGCCCTCGCCAATCACTGTCCACTGGCCATCAGCGCAAAGAATAGCGACCGAGCCTCCATAGGGCAGGGCTGTTTCCAGGCAGAGTGCGGCCAGGAATGCCATGCGCACCTCGCCGCGGCTGGCGCCTTCGAGCGGCGCCCATTGGAAGGAGAGCCGTCCCCCCTTGCTGATGTCCTCAAGAACCGAAACCACCTCAGCCCGGCCCATCTGCTGATCCCCTGCCGCGCCAAAGGCGATGCGGAAAAAGCGGATACGCGCATTGGCATTCGTGACGCTGTCTGAAATCAACTCCATCTCCGGGCCGGAGACTTCGCCTGACATTCCAAGCAGTTCAAGTCCATTGTTGATAGCGCCAATCGGGCTGATCAGATCGTGGCAGATCCGAGACCCTATCAAAGCTGGCAGATCTTCGTTATCTACAGCCATGTTATTCCTCCGAATTGGGCCAGTTCTATGACCGACCTCAACGCAATTCTATCTCCGGGCATGTTCGTGAGACACCCTGAGCACCCGGATTGGGGGCTCGGGCAGGTGCAGTCCAATGCCGCCGGCAAAATCACCGTTAACTTCAGGGACCAGGGAAAGCTTGTCTTCAATGCAAGCCAGGTGCCTTTGGTTCCGGTGTTTGAGCCATAATGGTTTATCAGAAGTTAATAAACCGTTTTCAGATTTGTTAATCTCTTGCGCGTTTCCCGGTAGATACGCTATGCGCCCGTTGGACATGCCAAGCAAAGCCTCCCATGCCTGAACCCTCTTCTGAATTCTCTGTACGCCTTGCCGAAACTGATGAGGACCTGCGCGCGGCGCAGGCTCTGCGGTACAAGGTGTTTGTCTCCGAACTCGGTGGCGATGGAGATCTCGTTGATCACGAGGCTGGTCTGGAGAGAGACCGTTTTGACCCCTATTTTGACCACATGCTTCTGACAGACACCCAAACCGGCGAAGTCGTCGGCGTGTATCGTCTGCTGACGGATGAGCGGGCGTCTGAGATTGGCGAGTTCTATTCCGAAGCGGAATATGACCTTGCGCCACTCAAATCCTCTGGTCGGAAGTTGCTGGAGCTTGGCCGTTCCTGCCTTCATCGGGATTACCGGGGTGGAGCGGGCATGTATCACCTTTGGAATGGCCTTGCGCAATATGTGACTGAACGCCAGATCGAGGTGCTGTTTGGGGTCGCGAGCTTTCCAGGAACCGATGTTGCGGCCCTTGCGGCGCCGCTGTCGCTTTTGCATGACCGGCACCTTGCCCCCAAAGAGTTGCGCGTGCGCTCCCGTCGCTATCAGCCCATGGATCTCATTGAACCCGGCATTCTGGACCGTCGCAAGGCGATGGTTGAGGTGCCCGCGCTGATCAAGGCTTACCTGAGGCTCGGAGGTTTTGTGGGGGATGGAGCTTATGTTGATCACAGTTTCAACACCACCGATGTTTGCCTCATTCTTGACACGGAACGCATGAATGCGCGCCAGAGAAAGATCTATTCAGGCCGCAGCGACGGATGAGGTGGAAATGAGCCCGGTCTGGCAAAGTGAAGACGATCCCGATCCCATTGTCATTGGTCCTTTGGGCTGGGTTTTGGTCGTCGTGCGGGTCATCTTGCTGGGCACGCTGGTCTTTGGCGGGCTGTTCGTACTGTTGCTGGTGCGGTTGGTCGAGCAGCCAATATGCGGCTTGAATCGGCCGGTCACTCCCTTCATTACACAGTTCGTTTGTCGCAATGCCTTTCGTATTCTCGGCATCGGGTTTTCCACGCAGGGTGAATTGATGCGGGAGCGCGGGGCGGTGGTTGCCAACCACACCTCCTGGCTGGATATCTTTGCGCTCAATGCCCGTAAACGGATCTATTTTGTGTCAAAGTCCGAGGTGGCAGGCTGGCCCGGTATCGGCTGGCTGGCACGGGCGACGGGGACGGTGTTTATCGACCGTGACCGCAAAAAGGCCAAAGAGCAGACACTTGTGTTCGAAGAGCGTCTCAAGGCTGGTCACAAGCTGCTGTTCTTCCCCGAAGGCACCTCGACCGATGGCTTGCGGGTTTTGCCCTTCAAGACCACGCTTTTCGCGGCCTTTTTCAGCGATCATTTGCGTGACTTCATGTGCGTCCAGCCGGTTTCGGTTGTTTTCTTTGCGCCAGAGGGGCATCCAGACCGGTTTTACGGCTGGTGGGGGGATATGGAATTTGGTCCTCATTTGCTGAAAACCCTTGCAGCGCGGCGCCAGGGACGCGTGGAATTGCTCTATCATCCGCCTTTGCGCGTTCGGGACTTCGACAGCCGCAAGGCGCTGGCCGCCCGGTGCGAGGAGATGGTCCGCCAGGGCCATGCCCGTTTGGGCGAGGGGCGCAGAAAAAAAGGGTTGCCGGGCGATCAAAGGTAGCCTATACGCGCGCCATCGAACCCGCAGGCGGGGTTTGGTCTGTTCAGGGGAGACATCCCTGACACGCCGCCGGTTGGAGCATCCGCTCTGAGACCCCCGCCGAGGATAAAACCGGAAAAGGAAAGAATAGCATGGCTCTTCCCGAGTTCACCATGCGTCAGCTGCTCGAAGCTGGCGTTCACTTCGGTCACCAGACACAGCGTTGGAACCCGCGCATGTCGCCCTTCATCTATGGCGCGCGCAACGGCATCCACATCATGGACCTGACCCAGACCGTTCCGATGCTGGACCAGGCTCTGCAGGTTGTCCGTGACACCGTCGCAAAAGGCGGCCGTATCCTGTTCGTCGGCACCAAGCGTCAGGCGGCACAGCCCATCGCCGAAGCGGCTGAAAAGTCGGCTCAGTACTACATGAACCACCGTTGGCTGGGCGGCACGCTCACCAACTGGAAAACCGTCTCTCAGTCGATCAACCGTCTGAAGGAAATCGACGAGCGCATGGAAGCCGGCGCCGAAGGCCTCACCAAGAAAGAGCGCCTCGGCATGGAACGTGACCAGGCCAAGCTGCAGGCCTCGCTGGGCGGGATCCGCGAAATGGGCGGTGTGCCGGACCTGCTGTTCGTCATCGACGTCAAAAAAGAAGCTCTGGCGATCGCCGAAGCCAAGAAACTGGGCATTCCGGTTGTGGCCGTCGTCGACACCAACTGCTCGCCCGATGGCATCGACTACATCATCCCGGGCAACGACGACGCATCGCGTGCCATCGCGCTCTACTGTGATCTGGTCGCGCGCGCAGCTCTGGACGGCATGTCCGCTCAGCTGGGTGCAGCAGGCGTTGATCTTGGCGCCTTGGAAGAAGCCCCGGCCGAGGAAGCGGTTTCCGAGGAAGCCGAAGCCTGATCCTGGCTGTCACAGAACTGACATCAGGGGCAGGGTATTTCCTGCCCCAATTCCGTTTCGATTTGAGGAGAGCCTAAAATGGCAATCACAGCTGCACTCGTAAAAGAACTGCGCGACTCCACCGGCGCCGGCATGATGGACGCCAAAAAAGCGCTGACCGAAACCAATGGCGACATGGAAGCGGCCGTCGACTGGCTGCGCACCAAAGGTCTTGCCAAAGCGGCCAAGAAATCCGGCCGTACCGCTGCAGAAGGCCTGGTGGCCGTCGTTGTCGACGGTGGCAAAGGTGTCGCGGTCGAAGTCAACTCGGAAACCGACTTTGTTGCCAAGAACGCAGAATTCCAAACCATGGTTGCCGGTATCGCCAAGGCCGCACTGGGTGTCGATGACGTCGACGGTCTGAACGCAGCCGATCTGGGCGGCAAGTCCGTTGCAGACACTCTGACCGACAAGATCGCCACCATCGGCGAGAACATGACGCTGCGCCGGATGTCCAAGATCGAAGGCGAGAACGTCGTGTCCTATGTGCACAACGCGGCTGCAGACGGCATGGGCAAGATCGGCGTTCTGGTTGCAATGACCGGCGGCGACGAAGCCTTTGGCAAGCAGGTTGCAATGCACATTGCTGCAGTGAACCCGGCAGCACTGAGCGAAGCTGACCTGGATCCGGCCGTTGTCGAAAAAGAAAAGCAGGTGCAGATGGACATCGCCCGCGAGTCCGGCAAGCCGGAGCAGGTGATTGAAAAAATGATCGTCGGCCGCATGAAGAAATTCGTCGCCGAGTCCACTCTGCTGAACCAGCAGTTCGTCGTGAACCCCGACCTGACCGTGGAAGCCGCGGCCAAAGAAGCAGGCGCAACCGTGACCGGTTTCGTGCGTGTGGAAGTTGGTGAAGGCATCGAAGTCGAGAAAGAAGACTTCGCCGCTGAGGTTGCCAAGGCAGCGCAAGGCTAAGCGACAAGACATCATTACCGATGCTGTGAGCCGATAGGGAGACCTGTCGGCTCATTTTTTTATTCGCAAGAGGAAGCCGCCCGCAACCACGTCAGAGACGTCATCCTTCAGGACGACGTATCATAGCGACCAACTTTGTTCATCAGGGAAGAAATGGGGCCCCATTGATGGGGATGGATGGGACCCCACTAAACATGGCCATCGGCGTTGACTATAAACGCCGACAACCACACAGGTCGGAGAGCCCTGATATTGCAAGGATCGTTTCCCAAAGTTCCAAGGCTAAAGCCACCACTCACGGAACAACGATAGATTGCAGTTTTGGTCACGACTTAGATAGTCGTGAATTCCTTACCCATTTGACGCTATTTAGCGTCTTGCCTTGGCGGGCAAATATTGACGTAGGGTCACCTGTGTCGCCTTCGGCCCACTGACTATGATTCCATCACGTACATCTGGTTTTGCAACGCCGCTTTCAAAACGGCCTGTGCGGTCGTCTCGACGGCCAATGCATCCCGCGCCAGCCTTAGGTGTTTTTCTATTGTCGCCGGGGTGAGCCCCATCAAAAGGGCGATATCCTGGGTCGTCTTGCCATCCCCAACCCATTCCAGCGCCTCTCTCTGGCGTTTGGTCAGACTGCGGTTCGGCGGGGTGTAGGGCAGGGTCAGGATCTTCAGGTGAACCACATTGTTCATCAGAACGATATCGGTACCATGCTCCTCCCAAACCGCATCCACATCATCCTGAGACATGCCTGCTTTTGCGGCGAGGGAAATAGCCCCTTTGAACCGGGCAGAGGTGGAGTAGAAACTGACAGTGTAACCGGCCGTCATGTTCATTTTCTTGTTGAAAGCAATGACCTTTTCGGAGTCGGCCCCCAGTTTGCCGTCTTCGGTCATTTTTTGGATCAAACGCCAGCTGCCTGCACCTTCGTTTTCGAGCGCCCAACGTAGCATCGGAGCGCTGGAATACAGTCCCTTATGGACAAAGCCGTTCAAGTACTCCGGGGAGTGGTTTGAAAGAACGACAAAATCCTCGGGATCCCCAAGCGAGGTCGGCGTCTTGTAACGTGTATATCCGTAGATCAGCCTGTCAAAACTAAACTCGGCCATCTGTTCGACGTGTGCGTGCCAAAGCTCTTCCAAAGTCTTTGCGCCGCATACGACATGCAGATATTCCGAAACGTTCATTCAGTTTTTGCCTCCCTTTGCAAATGTGCAGCCAAGGCGTCGATGGCAAAGAGGTACCCTTGAGATCCGAAGCCGCAAATCTGACCGATCACCGCGCGAGAGATATACGACCGATGCCGAAATTCTTCGCGGGCGTGGATGTTTGAAAGGTGAACCTCAACTGCAGGGAGTGCAACCGAAAAGAGCGCATCCATAAGGGCGATTGACGTGTGGGTATAGGCTCCGGCATTCAAGATGATGCCGTCATGCGCCCCGCGTGCGGAATGAATTGCATCAATGAGAGCGCCTTCGTGGTTGGATTGTACACATGTCAATGCGACACCCAGGTCCGCAGCGTGTGCCTCGCATTGTTTCTCAACCATGCCAAGGGTCTGCGCGCCATATACCTCTGGCTGGCGGGTCCCCAAGAGATTGAGGTTGGGGCCATTTAAGAGCAAAACACTCGACATTTCAGATTTCCCCTGCAGTCTATGTGGCTAAAACTACAGGAAAAGTTTCGGGAAAGCGACAAATCATAAGCAACGTTTGTCCACTGTGTCCGAACTGAAACGGATACCAATTGGGGCCCGGGCGCCGTGAACGCCCTAGGCCGATCAACGCGGTGTTCGACTTAGTCGTTACAAAGGACGATCTTGCCCAAGGCCTTGCGTTCTTGCACGAGTTCCAGAGCCTTGCCGGCGTCCTGCATCGAAAAACGCTCGCTGACACGGGGCCTTATTTCTCCCTTTTCATAGAGCGCGAATAGCTCGTCCATGTTTTCCGCGTGGCCCTTTGGATCCCGATAGACCGACGCCCCCCAGAAGACACCGACAATGTCGCATCCTTTCAGCAATGGAAGGTTCATGGGGATCTGGGCAATGCCGGCCGGGAATCCGACCACCAGAAACCGTCCTTCCCAAGCCATGGATCGCAAGGCGGGCTCGCTATAGGCGCCACCCACGGCATCGTAGACGACATCGACACCCTCTTTTCCGGATAGTGCTTTGATTTGAGAGGAAAACTCTTTCTGTTCGACTTTGTCGAGGCTGCGTTTGTATACAAGTGTCTTGTCGGCGCCGGCCTCGCGGCAGAAGGCCGCTTTTTCATCCGAAGACACAGCGGCGATGACCTCGGCGCCCATGGCCTTGGCAAGCTCGATCGCGGCTATGCCAACACCACCTGCCGCACCAAGAACCAAAAGGCTTTCGCCGGGTTTCATATGGGCGCGGTCTTTTAGCGCGTGATAAGACGTACCGTAGGTAAAGACGAAACAGGCTGCGTCCTCAAACGACATGCTGTCAGGGATCTTGATCGCGCGGCCCGCCTCGATGCACAGGTGGGTCGCAAAGCCGCCATGTCCGGTCAAAGCCAGGATCCGGTCGCCAATTTCAAATCCTTCAACGCCTTCGCCGATACCTGACACAACGCCTGCAATCTCACCACCGGGAGCAAATGGGCGAGGCGGTTTCATCTGGTAAAGATCCTGAATGATCAGCGTGTCTGGAAAGTTGACGCCGGCAGCCTTGATCTCGACCAGCAATTCCCCTTTGCGAGGCGTCGGATCGGGGAGTTCACTCCAGACCAATGTCTCAGGACCACCTGGCTCGTTGCTCATCATTGCTTTCATGGATTTCCCCCCCCTTTGCGGCGCTCTCGGAACCAAAATTACGTTAAGTCTTCTGCCGCCGGGGAGCGTTGTCAATGCAATAGCGAAATGCAATTCTGCTCTGCGAAACAAGTGACGTAACGTGGGACCATGGGGGGAGAGCATGACCACAGATTCTGGCACTGAGTTTGCCGATACACCTGATTTTCGCAAGAAAATCCGGGCATGGCTGGAGGAAAACTGCCCCGAAGACATGCGCGATGGTGCAGGCGGTGAGGGGGAAATCTGCTGGGGCGGTCGCAATTGGACCTTCGCCTCAGAGGGACAAAAGCTCTGGCTTGAGCGGTGTGCTGCGGTCGGGCTGACAGTGCCCACCTGGCCCAAAGCCTATGGCGGTGCGGGGCTAAGCCGAGAACAGGACAAGATTCTCAAAGAAGAAATGACAAAGCTCGGTGCTCGCTCGCCGCTCGACAGCTTTGGAATCTGGATGCTGGGGCCGGCCTTGCTGAAGTTCGGCACCGAGGAACAAAAGCAGCATTTCCTGCCGCCGATTGCGCGCGGTGAAATCCGTTGGTGCCAGGGATACTCGGAACCCGGTGCCGGTTCGGATCTCGCCGGGGTGCAATCAAAAGCCGACGACAAGGGCGATCACTGGCTGGTCAATGGTCAAAAGATCTGGACCTCATATGCTGATAAGGCCGACTGGATTTTCGCCTTGTTGCGCACCGACAGGGATGCGCCAAAGCACAAGGGAATATCCTTTATTCTTATGGATATGCGAAGCAAAGGTGTCACAACGCGGCCGATCCGCCTCATCTCAGGGGCGTCGCCCTTTTGCGAGACCTTCTTTGACGATGTAAAGGTTCCCAAAGAGCAGGTCGTTGGCGAGGTGAACCGCGGCTGGGATGTGGCCAAATATCTGCTGACCCACGAGCGGGAGATGATCAGCGCAGGCGGTCAGACCATGGGCGCCGGGCGCCCATTGGGGGCTGTACTGGCGGACAGCGAAACTGGAGCCAGCGATCCCGTGCTGCGCGCGGATGCGATGCGAACGGAGATCGATGCTTTGGCGATGGAGTTGACCCTTGAGCGCTACAAGGATCAGGCCGAAGGCGGGCAGGGCGTCGGGGATGCCTCTGCCATGCTGAAATACGCCGGGACCGAATTGAACAAACGCAGACTCGAGCTGGTCATGGCCGCCGGCGGCAGCGATACGCTGGCCTGGGAGGATGGCCGTGCGCCTAGCTGGCTCCGGACCAAGGCAAACTCGATTGAAGGGGGAACATCCGAGGTGATGCTTTCGATTATCTCTCGCCGGATTCTGGGTTTGGGGGCGTAAGGAACATGGCGAAACTCATTCAAACTGAAGAAGAAAACATGTTGCAGGATGCAGCGCGTGCGCTTCTTGAAAGATCGGCTCCTGTGTCCCGGCTGCGCGAATTGCGTGATCAGGGGCAGACCCGGGATGATGCCCTGTGGCAGGAAATGGTCGCGGCTGGCTGGGCCGGAATTCTGGTGCCCGAAGCCGCCGGAGGCGTGGATATGGGCCATGCTGCCGCTCATGTTCTGGCGCGGGAAATGGGGCGCACCTTGACGGTCAGCCCATTCCTGAGCACAGCCATTATCGCGGCGACTGTTCTGCGGCGCTGCGGCGATGCCCGCAGCCAGGCGGCCCTGAGCGATATTGCATCCGGGTCCCGCACCTATGCGCTGGCGCTTGATGAGAGCGCAAAGTTCAACCCGGAACATATTGCCCTCAAAGCGGAAAAACGTGGAAACGGCTACGTTTTGAACGGTGAAAAACAGTTTGTGGTTGATGGCAGCAATGCCACCCATGTGATGGTATTGGCACAAGGCGAGGATGGGCTGTGCCTTTTCGATCTTTCCGCCGACCGGGCAGGATTGACCCGCACCAGCACAGAGATGATCGACAGCCGGGATGCTGCTCAACTGGTCTTTGAAAACGTCGAGGTCTCAGGCGATGAATTGCTCGTAGCCGACGGAGGCGGCGCAGATTTGTTGCGGTTCGGGCTCGAGGCCGGGCAGGCAGCTCTTGCGGCGGAAACCGGGGGGCTGGCACAGGCGGCCTTTGAAATGACCACCGGCTACCTCAAAGAGCGCAAACAGTTCGGAGTGCCCATTGCAAGCTTCCAGGCTTTGCAGCATCGCGCCGCCCACTTGTGGTGCGAGATCGAGCTGACCACTTCGGCGATCCTGCATGCGGGTCGGATCCTCGACAGCGATCCGCAGAATGCGACACTTGCGGTGTCCCTGGCCAAGGCGCGCGCGACCGACACAGCGCAACTTGCCGTGCGCGAAGGGGTGCAGATGCATGGCGGGATTGGCATGACCGATGCCTATGACATGGGGTTTTACATGAAACGTGCGCGTGTCGCCGCAGAATGGCTGGGCGACTATGGCTATCACGCAGCTCAAGTGGCCCGACTGCGCGGCTTTTGAAGGATCAAGAAAATGGAAGAACTCTTTTCCCTGGGAGGAAAAACTGCACTCGTCACAGGAGGAGCAACCGGAATTGGCCGCATGGCCGCCGAAGCCATGGTGCGCGCTGGTGCGCGCGTCTTGATTGCCTCTCGAAAGGGTGAAGCTTGCGAGGCTGTTGCGGCTGAGTTGAATGCGCTTGACGCTCGGGGGTCCGCCGAGGGGTTTGGCGGAGACGTTGGCAGCCCCGAAGGCATTGATGCTCTCGTCGCCGAGGTGAAATCGCGGACAGACAGCCTTCAGATCCTGATGAACAATTCCGGGATCACCTGGGGCGCCCCACTGGGACAGTTCCCGCATCACGCCTGGGAAAAGGTGATGAACGTGAATGTTACGGCCGTGTTTGACCTCACTCAAAAGCTGTTGCCATTGCTGATTGCCTCTTCCGATGCGGATGATCCGGCTCGGGTGATTAATGTGGGCTCTGTTATGGGTGAGATCCCGATGGGCGACGGCGCCTATAGCTATGCGGCCTCAAAAGCGGCCGTCATCCATATGTCCAAGATCCTCGCCAAGGAACTTGCCCACAAACATGTCACGGTCAATTCTTTGGCGCCTGGACCGTTTGTTTCCCGGATGACTGCCTTTGCCACTGGCGACGAGGAAAAGCGCGAGAAGGTGGGCAAGGACGTGCCGCTGGGTCGCGTGGGCCGTGATGAAGACATCGCGGGCGCGGTCCTATTCCTGTCCGGGCGCGGCGGGGCCTATGTGACGGGCGCGGTGATCCCTGTGTCTGGCGGCATCAATGTCATGTCAGGCCACAATATTTTTGAAAGTGCGTTGGACTGAAACGTGCAAGACTTGCTCTAGGGGGCTGAAAATGAACGATATCACTTGGTCCCGGACCGAAGATCACCTGCCGCCAGCCTTGCGGGGGCTGCGCATTCCATTGATTGGCTCGCCGCTCTTCATCATCTCGGTGCCGGAACTGGTCATCGCACAGTGCAAGGCGGGCATCATAGGGGCTTTCCCGGCGCTCAATGCTCGCGAAGCCGAAGGAGAGCCGCCGCTCTTGGAGGCCTGGCTCAAACAGATCACTGAAGAGCTGGACCGACACAATCAGGAAAACCCGGATCGCCCGGCTGCGCCTTTTGCGGTGAACCAGATTGTCCATCGTTCTAACGCACGGCTTGAGCGAGATCTTGAGATCTGTACCCGCTGGAAGGTGCCGGTCTGGATCACCTCCTTAGGTGCGCGCCCGGAGGTGAACGAGGCCGCCCATTCTTGTGGCGGGGTGGTTTTGCACGATGTCATCAATAACCGCTTTGCCAAGAAGGCCATCGAAAAAGGGGCCGACGGCTTGGTCGCGGTTGCGGCGGGTGCAGGTGGGCACGCTGGGCAACAGTCTCCGCTTGCCTTGATCCGCGAAATCCGCAGCTGGTTTGACGGCCCGCTTGCGCTTTCGGGCGCGATTGCAACGGGGGAATCCCTTTTGGCCGCGCGGGCCATGGGGGCGGATTTTGGCTATGCTGGATCCCCCTTCATAGCCACTCACGAGGCCAACGCCCAAAGCGCGTATAAGCAGATGATCGTTGACGGCGGCGCCGAGGATATCGTATATTCCTCTCTCTTTACAGGGGTTTGGGGGAACTACTTGAAAGAATCCGTCAGCAAGGCTGGCCTTGATCCGGACAATTTGCCCACGGCTGATGCTGCCTCGATGAACTTTGGGAGCGGATCCTCCAAGCCCAAAGCCTGGAAAGAGATCTGGGGGTCAGGCCAGGGGATCGGCGCGGTCAAAGAAATCTGCGCAACATCCGAGCTGGTTGATCGGATCGACCGCGAGTATCGCGCCGCAGGAGCCAAGCTCGCGGCCGAGTTTCTGAGCTAGATCATGGCCGAAATACTTGTGGTGCGGCACGGTCAAGCCTCGTTCGGTGCCGACAACTATGATGAGTTGAGCGATCTTGGGCGGCAGCAGTCACGACTGTTGGGGGAGACGCTGCGCGCCATGGGCTGGGAGCCTGACCGTGCCATTACGGGCAGCCTTGCACGGCAGAAGCAAACACTGGATGAAATGGGGTTTTCCATTCCAAAAGAGGAGCATGCAGGGTGGAATGAATATGATTTTCACAACTTGCTGCACCAAAGGTTTGGCGGCAAGGCTCCCGACGATGTGATCACTGACCGAAAAACGCATTTTCGCGCCCTAAAGGAGACCCTTGCCGAATGGCAGGAAGGCGGGATCAGTACCGCAGGTGAATCCTGGACCGAGTTCACCGCCCGTGTAGAGGCAGCGCGCAGCCATGCCGCCGATACGTCGGCTGAACGTATTCTGGTCGTGAGTTCTGGCGGTGTGATTGCGCGATTGGTTGCAGCGACCTTAGAGGTGCCGAACCGTCAGATGATCACCTTGAACCTGCAGGTAAAAAACACCTCCGTGACCCGGTTTATCGCCTCAAAAGGGCGTTTTTATTTGCATGAATTCAATTCGGTGCCACAGTTTCATGATGCAGCGCGCGCCGAACTGATGAGCTATAGCTGAGGGAGCAGGACATGAGCAGCGATACCCAGACTTTGGACATAGAGGCGATCAGGGGGTTTCTGGACGGGCGCCTGCCGGGATTTGACGGAGATGTCGAGGTCCAAAAATTCGCAACCGGACAATCCAACCCAACCTTCCAACTGAAAACTCTGGCGGGTAACTACGTTTTACGTCGCAAACCCCCGGGTGTTTTGCTGAAATCGGCTCATGCGGTGGATCGGGAATTCCGCGTGCAAATGGCGTTAGCGGGCACGGATGTACCGGTCGCCAAGATGCATCTTTTGTGCGAGGACGACGATGTCATCGGCTCAGCCTTTTACATCATGGAACACGTCGTGGGGCGCAACTTCACCGACCCGGTGATGCCGGATCTTGATCCCTCAGAGCGTGGTGCGGTGATTGACGACATGAACCGGGTGCTGGCGGCCTTGCACGACGTTGATATCGACAGTGTGGGCCTTTCGGACTATGGCCCGCCGGGCAATTACTTTGAGCGTCAGCTGTTCCGCTGGACTAAGCAATACCGGGCCTCTGAAACCCGCGTCATTCCCGAAATGGACGAGTTGATCAAAGCCTTGGAGGAGGCGATGCCCAAAGACGACGGTCAGCGGGGTTTGGTGCATGGCGACTACAGGATCGACAATATGATATTTGCCGCGGATAGGCCCAAATGCCTTGCCGTACTCGATTGGGAACTCTCGACCATCGGGCATCCTTATGCGGATCTGGCCGGTGTGATCATGCAATGGCAGATGCCGCCGGGGCAGGAGGGGCGCGGTCTTGCGGGTATTGATCGCAAGGCGCTCGGATTGCCTTCAGATGAGGCCTTTGTCGAGGCATATTGCCGACGCCGTGGGCTGCCCGGGATCGACAACTTCGGCTTCTACCTGTCCTTCAGTTTTTTCCGTATGGCGGGCATCTTGCAAGGCGTTTTGAAACGGGCACTTGATGGGAATGCCTCAAACCCGGAACGGGCCGAGAAGCTGGGCGGATTTGTTCCAGTCTTTGCACAAAGCGGGCTGCAAGCGTTGAAGGGGTGACAGAGCGAGGTCTGCGGCGCGGTCTCGGACCTCTGCGGCGCGGTGGATTCTGTGCGTATCGGGCGCACAGGCGGGTGAAATTGCGTGGTATTACGTATGCCTTAACTCTCGACCCTTAAGCCTCGACTGCGCATTATGGACACAACAGGCGGAACGCAAAATCAGCACCCGCCCGGGAGGATATTTCAGATGACACAGTCGGATTGGCTGAACACAAAGGATCTTGGCGAAGGGGTTGTCGAGTTGCAGCTAGGGCGCGGCCCGGTCAATGCATTGAGCGCCGAATTCCTGATGGATTTCGCCGACCTGATTGCCGACATGGGGAAAGACGCCGCCATACGGGCGATCATCCTCAAAAGCCCGTTCAAGGTCTTTTCCGCCGGGGTTGATCTCAAAGAGGCCAAGGAGTTTGACCTTGATCAGCAGCGCGCCATGGTGCGGGGGCTGAACGAAGCGGTTCTGGGGCTGTACAGTTGCCCAAAACCTGTTGTCGCTGCCGTCGGCGGCGCCGCGATTGCGGGCGGTTTGTTCTTCGTGCTCGGTTCCGACGTACGCGTTGGCTATTCGAAATCCGCCTATGGCCTTGCCGAGGTGCGCGTCGGGGTCGACTTTCCGGTTGGACCGCTTGAGGTGGCCAAGGCGACGCTCGACACCAATACCCAACGGCGGATGATGTTGACCGGCCAGCCTATCGGCCCGATCGCGGCGCGCAACTATGGCTTTGTCGATATCATCGCCGAAGACATGGAAGATCTTGAGATCTACAGCCTGCGGGAGGCGCGCAAGCTGGCAGAGCTGCCGCCTGAGACCTACGCATCGGTAAAGATGCAATTGCGCGGCGAGACGATTGCCCGCACCAAAGCGGCGATGGCTGCAGGTGGCAATGCACCCGAACATGGGTGGTTCAGAGAAGAAACTGCCCCGGCAATGGAACGTATGTTGCGGGGAGATGGCTGACCAAAGCCAACACATCACTTGGGGGGAGCATCGATGGACCAGGGCCGCTTGGAGCGCGTCAAGGCATGGCAACAACGCTATGTGGATGAAAGAAAATATGCCGGCAGTTCGGTTCTGATCCTTCAGAACGGGGAGGAATCTTTTTTCCACGTCGCTGGCCAGCGCAACATCGAAGCGGGGCTTCCCTTCACTCGCGACACCGTGGTGCGGATCTATTCGATGACCAAACCGGTGACCTCTCTTTCGATCATGATGCTTTTGGAGCGCGGGTTGTTTCACCTGGATGCGCCCGTTTCTGATTTCATTCCTGAATTCAGCAATATGCAGGCTTTAGTTCAAGGGGCGACGGCCATTGACCAGACTGAGCCGAGCCGCGCGCCGACCTTGCATGAGCTGCTGACCCATACCAGCGGCCTCAGCTATCCGTTCAATCCCGGCGTCCTGCCAGCGGCGATGAATGAGCGTGCGTTGATGTTCAAGCCAAACCAGGGAAACCTGGCAAAAATGGTCAGTGAACTCGCGATCTATCCGCTGGCTTTTCAGCCGGGCGCGCGCTGGGAATACTCCGTCAGTATCGATGTTCTGGGGCGTGTCGTCGAAGTGGTCTCCGGCAAGACATTGGGGGAGTTTTTCCAGGACGAGATCTTTGCGCCTTTGGGCATGCGCGAGACAGGGTTTCGCGTGGCAGAGGGCACAGGTGATCGCTTTGCCTCCCTTTACACACCACTGGCCGGGGATGCCATGGCATTGAATTCCGCAAAAACCGGCGGCGATACCCTGCGTCTGACAGACAGCTACGGAGGTTCTCCGTTCGAGAGTGCCGACATGATGTCAGGCGGCGGCGGGCTTGTCGGGACGATTGACGACTATGTAAAGTTTGCCGAGATGCTGCGCCTGCGCGGAGCCTGCGAAGATGGCTTTATCATCAGCCCGCAGACTGCTGATTTTATGATGAGAAACCATCTTCCGGGTGATATCGCCTCGATGGGACCGCAAAGCTTTGCCGAGCAGCCCATGGAGGGCATGGGGTTTGGCCTTGGTGGTGCGGTGGTGCTTGATCCGGGCCGGGCGCGATGCCCGGGATCTGTGGGAGACTTCAGCTGGGGCGGCATGGCTTCAACCTTCTTCTGGGTCGATCCCGTGCTGGATCTGTCGGTGGTCTTCTTCACGCAGCTCTCGCCATCCAGCTCCTATCCGTCCCGCGCGGAACTGAAGGCCCTGGTTCATGGAGCGGTCTGCTGATGACTGAGATTATGAACCGCAAGATCCTTTGGACCCCAAGCCAAGAGCGCTCAGAAAACAGCCGCATGGCCGAGTTTCAAAATTGGCTTGGCGTGAAAAAATCGCTGACCTTTCCGGACTACAATGCCCTTTGGGATTGGAGCGTATCGGACCTCGATGGTTTCTGGAGCGCTCTCGTCGCGTTTTTTGAGCTGGAGTTTGACCGCGAAGCCTCTGCCGTTTTGGGCAGTCGCAGCATGCCGGGCGCTGAGTGGTTTCCCGGCGCCGAGTTGAATTGGGCGCGGCATATGCTCAGACAGGCTGACAAAACGCCAAATTCTCAGGCGCTTGTGGTCTATTCTGAAACCTTTGGCCGAAGTGACCTGACCTGGGCAGAACTGGCGGCTCAGGTCGCCAGCGTGGCCAGGCACCTGCGGGAGATGGGGGTCGGGCAGGGGGATCGTGTCACGGCCGTACTGCCGAATACCGAAACCGCTATCATTGCCTGTCTGGCTGCAACCAGCCTCGGTGCAATCTGGTCACTCTGCGCCCCCGATATGGGACATGTCGCCATTTTGGACCGTTTCCGCCAGATCGAGCCAAAGGTCCTGATCTATCAGGATGGCTATGTCCACGCTGGCAAGACCATTGATCGCCGCGATGTGCTGAGCACCATTGCCAAGGGCCTCCCTAGCGTCGAGCAAACCATTGTTCTTCCTGTGGTCGGCGGCGTTCCGAGCGAAGCACTGGATTGGCGCGATCTTCTCCATCGCGACACACCTTTGACCTTTGAGCCAGTGCCTTTTGATCATCCGCTATGGGTGGTCTATTCCTCGGGCACCACCGGAAACCCCAAGCCCATCGTGCATGGGCACGGCGGGATCTTGCTTGAGGGGGCCAAGCAAGCGCTGCATCAGGATCTGAGCGCCGACAGCCGGTTTTGCTGGCTGACTTCTTCGGGCTGGGTCATGTGGAACGCGCAATTTGTGGCGCTGGGGCAGGGTGCGACGACCCTTCTTTATGATCGGGCGCCAAACCATCCCGATATGCTGGATCTGTGGCGTCGTGCTGCGGATGAGCGGATCACCTATCTTGGTGTGGGCGCCGCTTATATCACCGCTTGCGTCAAGGCGGGTATCAGTCCCCGCAAAGAGCTTGATCTGTCGGCGCTGGTATCGCTTGGCACCACCGGTTCACCCTTGACCTCGGATGGCTATGACTGGGTGTATTCCGAAGTGAAAGAGGACATCTGGTTGGCCCCGATTTCCGGCGGGACGGACCTTTGCGGGGCCTTTGTGTGCGGCAATGTCATGCTGCCGGTCCGCGCAGGCGAGATGCAGTGCCGCGCTCTTGGCAATGCGGTGCGGGCCTTTGACGAGGTGGGAAAAGACGTGATCGGCGCTGTGGGTGAGTTGGTCTGCACCGAGCCTTTGCCCTCTATGCCATTGTTTTTCTGGGGAGATGAGGATGGATCACGGCTCCATTCCAGTTACTTTGACACCTACCCTGGTATCTGGCGCCACGGCGACTGGATCGAAATCACGCCCGAGGGCGGGTCGGTCATATATGGGCGCTCAGATGCCACGATAAACCGGCGTGGCCTGAGGCTCGGATCTTCGGAGATGTATCAAGCGGTTGAAGGCCTGCCGGAGATCCTCGACAGTCTGGTGGTCGATCTGGAATTTCTTGGCCGCGACAGCTTTATGCCGCTGTTCGTCGTGCTGGCCGAAGGGGAACAGCTGGACGATACCCTGATCGACAAGATCAAGGTCGCCATTCGCAACTCGGTTTCTGCACGGTTTGTCCCGGATGAAATCAATGTGGTGCCTGAGATCCCGCGCACGCTTTCTGGAAAGAAGCTGGAAGTTCCTGTGAAAAAGCTGCTACTTGGTGGCGATCCTGCGAAAGTGGTGAACCGGGACTCGATGGCAAACCCAGAGAGTTTTGACACCTTCATTGCCTATGCAAAAACGCGGGAGGCCACGTAAGAAAGGTGACGTAAATGTCTGATGCTGGAAAGGTTTTGCTCAATCTCCTGGACCTGGAGCAGCTGGATACAAACCTTTATCGCGGCATTGGATCGGGTGGTGAAACTCCGACGCGGATATATGGTGGCCAAGTCATTGCCCAAGCCCTGACGGCGGCCTACGCGACGGTTCCGGATCGTTTGTGCCATTCTTTGCATGCCTATTTTATCCGCCCCGGTGACCCGGCAAGCCCGGTGATCTACCAGGTCGATCCAGCCCGCGACGGCGGCAGCTTTACCACGCGGCGGGTCACGGCCATTCAGAATGGCAAGCAGATCCTCAACCTTGCAGCCTCCTTTCACAAAGAAGAACCCGGTTGGAGCCACCAACACGCGATGCCGGATGTTCCGCCGCCCGAAGGCCTGCAGAACCGGGACGAACTGCATCAATCTCACGTGCACCGTATTGCGGAGCACATGCGGGATGAATTCACCCGCGCACGGCCCTTTGAGATCCGAGATATCGAACCGCGCGACCCACTGGACCCGGAAAAATCAAGCGATATCAACCATATGTGGATCAGAATGGAGGCTGCAAACGGAGCAGGGCCGCAGTTGCAACATGTTCTGATGGCCTATGCCTCAGATTTTGGTCTCCTTGGGTCTGCACTCAGGCCGCATGGCATTACCTGGTTCAAGCCCGAAGCGATGACCGCCAGCCTTGATCACGCTATGTGGTTTCATGCCCCGGTCCAGTTTGAAAACTGGCATCTTTACACCATGGATTCTCCCTTCGCCGGGAACGGGCGCGGCTTCAATCGAGGCTCGATCTACACGCGCGATGGTCAGCTTGTTGCGAGTGTTGCCCAGGAAGGGCTGATGCGGCCAATCAGCCGGTGAAACGCCTGAAATCTAAGTCATTTCATAGCGATCCCGCAGCTTTTGCATCCCCATGATCCAGCGGTCGTAATCTGCGGTTTTTGCCTGCATGTAGTTCTGGACTTTGGGATGCGGCAGCACAAGAAAGCGATTTTCTTCAATGGCTTTGACGCAGGCCTCTGCGACATCTTCGGGCTCGAGTAGCCCATCGACGCTGGCCACGCTGTTTTCCATGCCACGCGTCATTTCGGACCGGACTGCTTGCGGACAAAGCACTGAAACGCCGATCCCTTGGTCGCCATAGGTGATTGCAAGCCACTCCGCGAAGCCAACCGCGGCATGTTTGGTGACCCCATAGGGTGCGGCACCAATCTGGTTCAATAGCCCGGCGGCCGAGGCCGTGGTCAGGATATGGCCACCGCCGCGTTTCAGCATTCGAGGCACAAGATGGCGAGCCGTCCAGACATGCGACATGACATTGATGTCCCAAATCCTTTGCCAGGCGTCATTTTCCACCTCCAAACCACCTAAAGTGAGGATACCGGCATTAGCGCAAAACAGATCAATCGGCGCGATCGAGGTTTCGACATCCTGAATAAAGGCTGCGATGCTGTCTTCGCTCGAAACATCAACAACCTTGGCAATGCCACCGATCTCAGCCGCTGTCCGTTCGGCACCAGCCGCGTCGATGTCTGCACAAATCACCTGTGAAGCGCGGAGGGAGGCGAACTTTTGGGCAAGCCCTTTGCCAATACCGCTTGCGGCGCCCGTGACGACGATTGTGTGATCCTTGATTTCCATGGCATTCCTTGCGGGACTATTCAACATTGCCACGCTAACCGGCATACGGAAATCTGCCAATCCTATGTGACGGAACGGAATATATTTTTTACATAATACTGATTATGAGAGCTTTGTGATCCCGTGGCAGAGATAGCCCAAAGCAAAACGCCCAGATGAAACCTCTAATCTTTGGTGGCCGTGAGCGCCTCATAGGCCTCATTCTGGGACAGAAACACCTGACCTGACAACGCGTCCAGAAAGTGGCTCCGTTTTAGGCGATCCATCACAGGTCCCTTTACTTCGGACAGATGCAGGCTGACTCCCATATCCGACAGACGTTGGTTGATCTCCTCAAGAGAATCCAAGGCGCTGAGGTCAATCTCATTCACCGCCGAACACATCAATACAACATGCCGGAGCTCGTCCGGTGCCGCCTGTACCCGAGCGAGGATCATGTCCTCCATTCGACGCGCGTTTGCAAAGTACAGGCTTTCGTCGATCCGCAAAGTGACCACGCTGGGATCGGTCAGAACGTCATGACGGTGAATGTTGCGGAAATGCTGGGTCCCGGGCACCTGCCCGACCTCTGCAACATGCGGCCGGGATGTTTTCCAAACGAACAACAACAGAGAGACCAAAACTCCGGCGGCCACGCCTGTTTCTACTCCAACGATCAAGGTCAACACAATTGTGCTGAGCACCGCAGCAAAATCGGCCTTGGAATATGTCCAGGCGGTTTTGAGAACTCGGAGATCGACCAAGGACAAGACCGCAATGATGATCGTCGCAGCCAGCGTCGCCTTGGGAAGGAAGTATAGTAAAGGAGTCAGGAACAAGGCCGCAAACGTCAGGCCAACCGCTGTGAAAGCCCCGGCTGCAGGTGTGCGGGCACCAGCGTCGAAATTGACAACGGAGCGCGCAAACCCGCCTGTGACGGAATAGCCTCCGGAAAAGGCCGAAGCCAGGTTTGCAGCGCCAAGCGCCTTGAGTTCTTGGTTGGGATCAATCCTTTGGCGACGTTTTGCCGCGAGGGTCTGTGCCACCGACACGCTTTCGACGTATCCGATGATGGTAATCAGTGCAGCAGGACCAATGAGTGCGGGAATGAGAGCCCAATCGATCATAGGCAATCCAATCGGCGGCAACCCTGTGGGGACGTCACCGACGACAGCGACGCCGAGAGCAGGAAGGTCCATGGCCCAGGATAGCAAAACGGTGCCGATCACCGCAAAAACCGGACCAATGCGGGCTGCTGTACGGGCCGCAGCCTTGGAGAGGCCGAGACGTGTGTGCAGGACATCCGCCATATAGCGGCGCACCCAGAACAGGAAGCCAAGTGCTGCAAGGCCGTTCGCCAATGTCCATGGATTGACGGTGTCGAGCCCCTGCCCCAGTGAAAATAGAATTTCCGGTAGATTGTGGCCATGGGCGGGTACGCCAAGGATATGCTTGAGCTGACTAACCGCAATCAGGATACCTGATGCTGTGATGAAGCCGGCAATAACCGGATGGGACAGCAGATTTGCGACCACACCAAGCCGCAAAGCCCCCATTGCCACGAGCATCAGCCCTGACAGAAGTGCAAGGACGGCGGCAGCGGCGGTGAACTCGGCAACGGTGTCGAGGCCCAGCGGCGCCAAAGCAGACGCGCTCATCAAGGACACCACCGCAACCGGCCCCACAGCCAATGCCCGAGATGTGCCAAAGATGGCATAGGCAACCAAAGGCAAGATTGACGCGTATAGGCCTACCTCAGCGGGCAGTCCGGCCAGAAGAGCGTAAGCCAGAGACTGCGGAATCAACATGATCGTCACGATGACAGCAGCCGTTGTGTCGCCTGAAAAATCGAGCCGGTCATAGCGCCGCCCCCAATCCAGGATTGGAAAAAGACGTGGCATATCAACACGGGACATAGGCAATGGCATGGCGATGGCTTTCGTTGAAACACTAGCCCGGTTCGCGTGTTAACGGGTCCGGCTAAACACATTCATTTTATCATATATAACTGAACTGCCGAAGGGGGAAGGCCTGTTGAAAAATTTTCTGGAAACTCATTTGAGTTTGAATTTGGTCTATGTTAACAAAGTCTTATGTTGCCGCATTGGTGCAAATTGCGAGGCCGCTGGATTTGGCTTGCCTTGCACAATTTCCTTTGTATTTTTGCCATGCAAGCCTTGCGTTTGTGCAGACCCCAACCGCCTTTCGCTGAAGCGGCTACCCTTGCTCAGGTTGTTCGTTGCAGAATTGCAGTGTAAAGGGCCAAACTCCGCTGCATCATAGGACTGCTCAATTTTGCAAGGCCTGCGCGCCAGCATCGATGCTGCCATGTGATCTACAATGGAACGAAAGCCGCTGCTTAACAGATCTTTCCAAGTGTTCGTGAATTGGAGCGCGTTTTCCTGCCTGCGCGGGGCTGCTGCTTAACCAAGCTGTTAGCGTTTTTGGATACGATTTTGCCCACCGAAGCACAGTTTCGCCCCGGTTTACTTTGCAAAAATGCCCCCACAGGTCCGAACTGCAAAAATGCAAGATCAGGATGCGTGGATGCAAAGGCCGAAACAAGGTCAGCAAGTTTGTCGACCCGGTCTTGAGCACTCTAAAGCCTGGCCCAAACGGCCTTCAGCCCCGGCAGCTGCCGGGGCTGAAGAAGGAAAGCGTCAAAAGAACGCCTGCAATCCGGTTTGTGCGCGCCCCAGGATCAGCGCATGGACGTCATGGGTGCCCTCATAAGTGTTAACCGTTTCAAGGTTCACCATGTGACGAATGACCTGGAATTCGAGGCTGATCCCGTTGCCGCCGTGCATGTCGCGAGCCATGCGGGCGATGTCCAGTGCCTTGCCGCAGTTGTTGCGCTTGACAATTGAAATCATCTCAGGTGCGGCATTTGCGGCGTCCATCAGACGCCCCACCTGCAAGGAGGCCTGCAGGCCAAGCGCGATTTCCGTCTGCATATTCGCCAGTTTCAGCTGGAACAGTTGAGTGTTGGCGAGCGGACGGCCAAACTGTGTTCGGTCCAGACCATATTGACGGGCGGCATGCCAGCAAGCCTCGGCTGCGCCCATCGCCCCCCAGCTGATGCCATAGCGCGCGCGGTTGAGGCACCCGAACGGACCTTTCAGCCCTTGCACATGCGGCAGCAATGCATCTTCGCCGACTTCAACACCGTCCATAACGATTTCACCGGTGATCGAGGCGCGCAGCGAGGCCTTGTTCTGGATCTTCGGCGCAGAGAGGCCTTTCATGCCTTTTTCAAGCACAAAGCCGCGGATCTTTCCGCCATGTTCTTCTGATTTGGCCCAAACCACAAAGACATCCGCGATGGGCGCGTTGGAGATCCACATCTTGGAGCCAGTCAGCTTGTATCCGGTCGCCGTCTTTTCGGCGCGGGTCTTCATGCCGGCCGGATCGGAGCCCGCATCGGGTTCAGTGAGGCCAAAGCAGCCGATCCATTCGCCAGACGCCAATTTTGGCAGGTATTTCTTGCGCTGCTCCTCGCTTCCGTAGGCATAGATCGGGTACATCACCAGCGAGCTTTGCACCGACATCATCGACCGGTACCCACTGTCGACCCGTTCAACCTCGCGGGCGACCAGACCATAGGACACGTAACCGGCGCCAAGCCCGCCGTATTCCTCGGGGATGGTGGTGCCAAGAAGGCCCATCTCCCCCATCTCGCGGAAGATCTCGGGATCGGTGTGTTCGTTTTCGTAGGCTTCGGTGACGCGGGGTTGCAGTTTTTCCTGAGCATAAGCACGGGCGGAGGCCGAGATCATGCGCTCGTCTTCGCTCAGCTGGTCTTCAAGGCGCAGCGGGTCTTCCCAGTTGAAACCGCCAAGGTCGGGCTTGTCCTTGGCCCGCAGTTTAGGTGCATCAGTCATCGTTTTGCCCCGTGATTGGTTGAGAGGTAGGTTCTCGCGCACCTTAAGGCTGGGTTAAGAAAAAAAACAGCGAGACTTTGGCAAGGAACTATGACTATAGATCATATATGAGTGCGCCCCGTCGATTTCTTCCGTCCATTTCCTCCCTGCGCGCCCTTGAGGCGCTGGACCGGCTTGGAAGCGCCTCCAATGCGGCGACAGAGCTTTCGTTGACTCAAGGGGCCGTCAGTCGGCAACTCCAGGCGCTTGAACGACAGTTGGGGCAGGATCTGGTGGACCGAGGGCAAAAGAAACTATTGCTGACACCGCAAGCACAGGAATATGCAGCAGAAATCCGGAACGCGCTGAACCAGATTGCGCAGGCGACGTTGAGGCTCCAGACCGCGCCGCTGACCGGAACATTGAACCTTGCGATCCTTCCGGCCTTTGGAATGCGGTGGTTGATGCCGCGTCTGCCTGAATTTTCCCGCCTGCATGCGGATGTCACGATCAATATGACCACCCGGCTCGAGCCATTCAGTTTTGCAGCGGAACCCTTTGATGCGGCAATTCATTTTGGCGAGGCTCAATGGCCGGGCACCGAGTCTCTGCTGTTGAAGAGTGAACAATTGTTGCCCGTCTGTGCCCCGGATCTTGCGCGTGCCCACGATCTGATCACCCCCAAAGACATCCTGTCCTTGCCTCTGCTGCACATCCAGACACGCGCTGAGGCCTGGTCCGACTGGTTCAAGGCCCATGATGTGACACCACCGGCGAGCGTGTCAGGTACAATGTATGATCAATTCGCAACGATTACTCAGGCTGCTCTGCACGGGCTCGGCGTTGCTTTGATGCCGGATTACCTGGTTGAGCAGGACATCGCGACGGGGCGCCTCGTCGCCCTGCACCCTGCCCCGACCGAAACCAGAGGCGCCTATTACCTGGTCTGGCCTGCCAGCAAATCGCGCATGCCGCCTTTGGCGAAATTTCGCGATTGGCTGACAACACAAGCGCAGCCCGAAGACCCCCTGCCGCGCTAAAAAAAAGGGGTGCACCCTGTGCACCCCCTGTACATCCTCCGTACACCGGCCATGCGCCGCAGATAGCCTAGCCCAATGCGTAGCCTGCGCCGCGCACTGTGCGCACGGGATCGTCGCCACCGTGTTGGGTCAGCGCCTTGCGCAGCCGTCCGATATGAACATCCACGGTGCGGGTATCGACGTAGATGTCGCGGCCCCAGACCCGGTCCAGCAGTTGCTCCCGGCTCCAGACCCGGCCCGGTTTCTCCATAAAGGTCGACAGCAGTCTGAATTCCGTCGGTCCCAGTTTCAGGGGCTGGTCCGAACGGCTGACCTTATGGGTTTCGGCGTCGAGAATGATATCATCAAACTCAAGTCGCATCCCAACGGTCGACGGACGCACGCGGCGCAGTTGGGTGCGCACGCGGGCCATGAGTTCGATCACCGAATAGGGTTTGACAACATAGTCATCTGCCCCGGTTTCCAGTCCCCGCACTTTGTCCACTTCTTCGGAGCGGGCCGAGAGCATGATGATCGGGATGCTGCGGGTGTCTGGGCGCGTCTTCAGACGCCGACAGACCTCGATCCCGCTCAGGTTCGGCATCATCCAGTCCAGAACGATGATATCGGGCGTGTCTTCCTCGACCAAAAGCAGAGCTTCCTCACCGTTTTCGGCGCGAATCACGCGAAATCCGTCTGCCTCAAGATTGTAGGCAAGGACTTCGCGCTGTGCCAGTTCGTCTTCGACGACCAGAACGGTTGGCTGATCGGCTGCCATGGTCAGACCTCCTGCGCCGTGACCGAAGTGATGTCGGCTTTGGGTCGGTCATCTTCGGGGCGGCTGCCGGTGACCAGATAGATCAGCTCTTCGCAGATCGAGGTCACATGATCGCCCATCCGTTCGATGTTTTTTGCAATGAAATGCAGATGCATGCAGGGGGTGATGTTGCGCGGGTCTTCCATCATATGGGTCAGGAACTCCCGGAACAGCGCATTATACATCTGGTCAACATCCTGGTCGCGCGTGATGACATCTCCTGCCAGTTCGACGTCACGCTGGATATAGGCATCCAGAGCATCCTTGAGCATCAGTTCGACCTCGCGCGCCATGCGCCGCAGCGCGGCGGCGCTTTCGGTGGTGTCATGACCCTGGATCAGCACGCCGGTGCGTTTGGCGATATTCTTGGCGTAGTCCCCGATGCGCTCAAGGTTACCGGCGATTTTCATCACCGACAGAACCACCCGCAGGTCCACGGCCGCCGGGGCGCGGATGGCGATGACGCGGGCGGCTTCCTCGTTGATCAGCTCTTCGAGGCCATCAATCGCCTTGTCCCCGGCGCGCACCTTTTGCGCCAGTTCCTCGTCGCGGGTTTCAAGCGCGCGGGCGGCCTCCATGATGGCAGCCTCGACGAGGCCGCCCATTTTCATGATCCGGGCCTGAATCGCCTCCAGATCCCGATCGAATGCGGATGCAATATGTTGCTCTTCCATGACTCTGTCCTTGCAAAGAGAGATCAGCCGATACGGCCGGTAATGTAGCTTTCGGTGCGCGGATCTTCGGGGTTGGTGAAGATCTGGCCGGTGTTGCCGAATTCAACGAGGTTGCCGAGGTGGAAGAAGGCGGTTTTCTGGCTCACCCGTGCCGCCTGCTGCATCGAGTGGGTCACGATCACAACAGAATAGCTGGCGCGCAGCTCGTCGATCAGCTCTTCGACCTGGGCCGTTGCGATGGGGTCTAGCGCCGAACAGGGTTCGTCCATCAAAAGAACTTCGGGTTCGGTTGCCACAGCACGCGCGATGCACAGACGTTGCTGCTGGCCACCGGACAGGCCAGTGCCGGGGGCGTGCAGGCGATCCTTGACTTCGTCCCAGATGGCGCCGCGGCGTAAGGATTTCTCGACGATCTCATCAAGCTCGGCCTTGTTGCGGGCCAGCCCGTGAATGCGCGGACCATAGGCGACATTGTCGTAGATCGATTTCGGGAAAGGGTTCGGTTTCTGGAACACCATGCCCACCTTGGCGCGCAGTTGCACCGGGTCGACCCGTTTGTCGTAGATGTCCTCACCGTCCAGCAGGATCTCGCCAGAAACACGGCAGACATCGATGGTGTCGTTCATCCGGTTCAGGCACCGCAGGAAGGTGGACTTACCGCACCCCGAGGGGCCGATGAAGGCAGTGACGGTCTTGTCCTCGATCTCGACGTTGACGTCCTTGATCGCGTGGGATTCGCCGTAATAGACGTTGACATTCTTCGCCGAGATTTTGGTCGTATTGGTCACAGTCTTATCCAATGTGCTCATGTCGTTCATATCGATGCCCCTTACCAGCGGCGTTCAAACCGGCGGCGCAGGATCACGGCCACCGTATTCATGGTTACGAGGAATACCAAAAGGATAATGATCCCGCCCCAGGCCCGCTCATAAAAGGCCGGGTCGGCGCGTTTGGCCCATTCATAGATCTGGGCCGGCATCGCCGAGTTCGGTGCCAACAGGCCGTCGGCAATGGTTTCCGGCGCGTTGGAGGCAATGAAGCCAACCATACCGATCAATAGGAGCGGTGCGGTTTCCCCTAGGGCCTGGGCGAGGCCGATGATGGTCCCGGTCAGGATACCGGGCGCGGCCAGCGGCAGAACATGGTGGAACACCGCCTGCATTTTTGATGCCCCTACCCCCAGCGCCGCATCGCGGATCGAGGGCGGCACGGCCTTCAGCGCGGCGCGGGTTGAGATGATGATGGTCGGCAGCGTCATCAGCGTCAGCACCAGACCGCCCACCAGCGGCGCCGACATCGGCAGGTGCATGTAGTTGATAAAGACCGCAAGACCCAGGATGCCGAAGACGATCGACGGAACGGCCGCAAGGTTCGAGATGTTGACCTCGATGATATCGGTCAGCCAGTTCTTGGGCGCAAATTCCTCAAGATAGATCGAGGCGGCCACCCCGATTGGCAGGGCCAGGGCCAGGACCACGAGCATCATGAACAAAGAGCCCATCATCGAGACGCCGATCCCGGCGGCTTCGGGCCGTTGGTCAGAGGCATCCGCGCCGATGATGAAATCGATGTTGAAGGTTTTTTCGACCACACCGGCTGCCACCAGCGCATCCACCAGATCTAGCTGAGCGCCAGAGATATTCTTGTCGTTCTCGATGCTCTCGCGGCTGACGCGCCCTTTCAGGTAGCCGTCAACGCGGCTTTGGGCGAGAAAGCGGAACTCGACCGTCTGGCCGATCTGATCGGGGTTTTCCAGCACATAGGCGCGCAACTGTGCTGCGGCATCCTTGGACAGAAGGCCAGCCATGTCCTTTGGTTTGAGACTGGTTTCAATACCCAGCCCTTCGATCTTGGATTGGACGGCGGCCTTGATGATTGGCGCATAGCCAAAGGTCGTGACTTTCTTGATGTCCTCAAGGTCGCGATTGCCCTTTTTGTCGAGCTTGCTTTCAAGCAGTTCGACCTCAAGCGTAACAAACGTCTGCTGGAAGGCGCCCGTTCCGCGGCCCACGATGGTGGTGACCAGCACCACAAGCATGATCAGGCCGACGACGATGGCCGCGATTCCGTAGCCGCGAAAACGCATTTCGGCGGCGTTCCGTTTGCGCGTGCGGGCGTTCTGCGTCAGAAGGGAGCCGCTTTTGGACTGCTCTGCTGCGCCGCCCATATTGCTGGGGGTTTGGCTGATATCGGTCATTAGTCGTACTGCTCCCGGTATTTGCGCACGATGTAGAGGGCCAGAACATTGAGCCCCAGCGTCAGAACAAAAAGGGTCAGGCCAAGGGCAAAGGCCACCAGCGTCTCGGGGCTGGCAAAGTCGGTATCGCCCGTCAGCTGGCTGACAATGCGGGTGGTAATGGTTGTCATGCTTTCCAGGGGGTTGGCCGAGAATTTGGCGATAGCGCCTGCCCCCATGACCACGATCATGGTTTCCCCGATGGCGCGCGATGCGGCCAGCAGGATGGCCCCCACGATCCCCGGCAGCGCGGCCGGCAGAACCACCTGGCGCACGGTTTCAGATTTCGTGGCGCCCAGGCCCAAAGACCCATCGCGCATGGCTTGAGGCACAGCGTTGATGATGTCGTCTGACAGGGAAGAGACAAAGGGGATCAGCATGATGCCCATAACGACGCCAGCGGTCAGCACTGATGTGGCGCCACTCATCCATTCCACCCCCAGTACGCCGTTTTCGCCCTGACCAAAGATCCGCACCAGAAGCGGGCCAACCGTCAGCAAGGCAAAGAGGCCGTAGACGATGGTCGGGATACCGGCGAGGATCTCAAGCAGCGGTTTGGCAAAGGCGCGCACCGCAGGCCCTGCGTATTCTGAAAGATAGATCGCAGCAAAAAGCCCGATGGGAACCGCGACCAGCAGCGCGATAAAGGAGATGTAAAGCGTGCCCCACAACAGCGGCAGGATCGACAGCTCGCTGTCGCCGCGGAAGTTCGGCGCCCAGGTGCCCCCGAAGAAGAAATCGGTCCAGGAGTGCAGGCCGAAAAAGTTGCGCGTCTCAAAAAGCATCGACAGAACGATGCCGATGGTTGTCAGGATCGCCAGCGAGGCCGCCAGGATCAACAGCGCCATGACCGCCCGTTCGACAGTGTTGCGCGCCCGAAAGTCTTTGTTGGTTTTGCTGTAGGAGAGCCCTAGACCGACCAGCGCAACCAAGGCAACCGCAATGACCATGGCCGTATGACCTGTCGCCGAACTGCTACGATAGGCCTGAGCGGCGTTGAAAACTTCGGGCCGCACGTCAGACCCAAGGGCAACCCCGACTTCACCAAGGCGACCACGAATGTCAGAAAACTCGGAGCGCATGTTGCGCACCTGCTCGGAGGTCAAAACACCTTCGGCAACCGCAATGTCCAGCCCTTCGGCGACACGGCGTACGTCACTCATGACAAGACCCAGGGTGGTTCCCTCTGGAATGGCCTCTGCCGGGATCATGCCGGAGACGCGGTTTTCGATCAGCATCGGCTGCGCCAAAAGCCAGACCACCAGAAGGCCCAAAGCCGGCACCAGAGTGCTGAGGCCGACATTGTATCCGTAATATGCAGGCAGGGAGTGAAGCGCCCTTGCATCTCCGCCCGCAGAGGAAAGCGCGCGCTGGCGACCCAGGACATACCCGGCAGCCGCAATGACGCACAAAAGAATGACAAGCCAGAAAGTCGGCATCAATTGCTCCGTTTTTTGGCGGATTTCGAAATTTCGATCAGGGGGACTGAAAAGGCCGGAGGATCACTCCCCCGGCCAATTCACATTCGGCGAGGGGGGCTTAGGAGTTGCCGCCCATCACGTCTTCGTTTGCAACCGCTTCCTGGGTTTTGGCCAGTTCGGGGTCAGAGACGAGGCCGTATTCGGCGAGCGGGCCGTCGGGGCCAGCAACTTCGTCAGAGATGAAGAACTCAGCATATTCTTTCAGGCCGGGGATCACACCGATGTGGGCTTTCTTCACGTAGAAGAACAGCGGGCGGGAGACCGGGTATTCGCCGGTGGCGATGCTTTCGGTGGAGGGAACGATACCGGACATGGTTGCGACCTGCAGCTTGTCGGTGTTGTTCTCGTAGAAGGCCAGGCCAAAGACGCCGATACCGTCCTTGTTGCTTTCGATACGGGCCAGGGTCTCGGTGTAGTCACCGTCGATGTCCACGGAGACACCATCGGTACGCAGGGAGATACAGGCTTTCTCGGCTGCCTTCTTCTTGGCTTTGTCGCTGTCGCCGGTGGCGTTGGCCAGCAGGTGCTCGAATGCGCCGGTGGCTTCACAGCCGGCCAGGATCACCTTGTCTTCAAAGACTTCGCGGGTGCCGTGCTTGGTGCCGGGGATGAAGGCCTGCAGCGGCTGCGCCGGGAAAGCAGGGTTCACGTCGGCCCAGGTCTTGTTCGGGTTGGCGACCATTTTGCCGTCGACCATGATTTCGTCGGACAGGGCCAGGAACCAGTCGGTCGGGGTGAATTCAAAGCCGTTGCCGTTGATGTCGGAGGCAAAGACGATGCCATCATAGCCGATGCGCACTTCGATGATGTCGGTGACACCAGCTTCGGCACAGGCCTTGATCTCTTTGTCTTTGATTTTGCGCGATGCGTTGGCAACGTCGATGGTGTTCTCGCCAACGCCTTCGCAGAAACGCTTGAGGCCGGCCGAGGAGCCACCGGATTCAACAACCGGCGTCGGGAAATCGAAGTTCTCGCCAAAGGCTTCGGCAACGATCGAAGCATAGGGCAGCACGGTCGAGGAGCCGGCAACCTGCACCTGATCACGTGCGGCGGCAGCGGTGGCCGAAACGGCAGCGATTGCCAGGGCGGAAGCGGAAAGTTTCACAAAGGACATCTAGGTCTCCATGAGGTTTAGAAGGTTCACGATCACCCCCACGATGATCTTGGCCTTCCTGCTAAAGACGACACATGTGGCTTTTGTGACAGCTATGTAACAGCTATATGACAATGCTCGATTTGGCGGCGGTTTTGTAACAAAAAACTTTAGGGTCAGACCGCAAGGCGCGGCCCTCTCAAACGCGTTGCAATGGAGGTTGCGCGCAGAATTTTCCTGCTATTGCGGCAGGATAACCGTAAAGGTGGCCCCTGCCCCCAGATCGCTTTCCACCCTAAGGCGCCCGCGATGTCGGTTGATGATGTGTTTTACAATTGCCAGCCCAAGCCCGGTTCCCCCCAACTCGCGGGAGCGATGGCTGTCGGCGCGGTAGAATCGCTCGGTCAGGCGCGGCAGGTGCACAGGATCGATTCCCGGCCCGTTGTCGATGACCTGCACACGTACCGCCGGCGCCCGCAGAGCAGGGTCACGCTCCATCGGGGTGAGCTGGACCCGGACATCCTTGCCGCCATATTTGATAGCGTTTTCAATGAGGTTGGTGAAGACCTGCTGCAGTTGATCGGCATCGCCGGTGACCAGCACCGGGACCTCCGGCGCGTCCAATGCAAGCGTGACATGGCCGGCCTCGGCCAACGGCTCCATGGACTTGAGGGTCGATTGCAGATGGGCCGTCAGATCGACCTTTTCCTTGGGCCGCATGCGTTCTTCACTTTCGACCCGGTTCAATGACAGAAGATCACCAACCAGACGATTCATCCGGTTTGCCTCTCCTTCCATGATCGTCAGGAACCGATCCCGGGCTGCAGCATCATCCCGCGCCGCCCCCCGCAGGGTCTCGATAAAGCCCATAAGGGCCGTCAGCGGGGTACGCAGCTCGTGGCTCACATTGGCGACGAAATCCCGCCTCATCTGGCCGGCCTGTTCGCGTTCAGTGATGTCCGTAAAACACAAGAGAACGGCGCCGCCATTGACGGCACCGATACCTGGAACGTAGCGCAGGCTCACCTCAAAAGTGGTGTCCTGCGCCCCATCATTTGACAGATGTCGTGCTGATCGGGCCGCCTTGTCTCGCAAGGAGGCCTCGATGGCCGTGGTCACATTGGGCTGGCGCAGCACGGTGGCAAAGTGCCGACCTTTGAGTTGCTGCCCCAAAAGGGTGGTGCCGGCCGCATTTGCGCCGATGAAGCGTTCGGTCTGGTCCACCAGTACCGCAGGCAGCGGAATGGCTTCCAGAAACCCTTCAATCAACTCTTGCGTCATGGCTCTCTCCCTTCGCGGTTGAGCCCCTCTAAAGATCCAACGTAACGGTTATGTTACGCGCCGCGCGCGGCCTCTACGGCCTGAGCAAAGACAGCCAGCAAGGCCTCGGGATCTTCGAGCCCCACCGAAACACGATAGAAGCCTTCGCTGACGCCTTGCGCTTCGCGCTCCGGGATGGAAATGCAGCGGTGCGAAGAGGATGCCGGATGCGACAGTGTCGTGGCAACATCACCAAGAGTCGGTGCAAAGCTGATAGCTTCGGCCGCGCGGGCAAAGGCATTGGCCGCAGCCCGGCCGCCGTCCAGCTCAAAGCTCACCATATTGCCACCCTGACCATTCAGCAGCGCCTGTGCCCGCTGATACTGCGGGTGGGACGTATGCAGAGGGTAGATCGTCTTTTTGACACCTGGCAAATCAGCCAGCATATCGGCCAGACGAACGGCCGTGGCCTGGGCGCGCTCAAAACGGAGGTCAAAAGTCAGCATGCCGCGCTCGGCCTGCCAGCAATCGAAGGGGCTGGCCGTCATACCTGTACAAACATTGAACTGCTTGAGGCGCGCGTTCAGTTCAGGATCCTTTGCCACACAATAGCCAAGCAATACATCAGCGTGCCCGGCCAGCAGTTTGGTCACGGAATGGATGACGATGTCAGCGCCGTGGTCAAACGGTTTGAAGCCATGCGGTGTGGTGAAGGTATTGTCGACGGCAAGCAATATGCCCTTGGCCTTGCACAGTTCAGCAATCCCGGCGACATCCGCCAGCGCAAGGGTCGGGTTTGAGACCACTTCAATCAGGATCATCTTTGTATTGGGGCGGATCGCTTCGGCCACGGCCTCTGCCGACGTGGTGTCAGTAAGAGACGTCTCAATGCCAAGCCGCGGCAAATCCCGCTTCATCATCTGCAGCGTCTGACCATAAAGCTGGCTGCCACCGATAAGATGATCCCCTGCCGCCAGAAGGCCCATAAGAACATTCGTCACCGACCCCATGCCAGAGCCGGCAAGGGTGCCTGTGATCCCTTCGGGCACGCCTTCAAGGCGATCGATCATCCGCGCCAGAACATCCGCATTTGGATGCCCCTCGCGGGAGTAGGTATATCCATGCAGCTCACCGGCATATTGAGCGTCAAGCATGTCCGGCGTGTCCGAGGCATAGACGGCGGTCGGGAAAAGCGGTGTGGTGACCGGACGGGACGCGCTTTCCGGGGCGGGAAACGGCCGCATCAGCGAGCCTTTGGAGTTTTTCATTTAGTCTACCTTCTTCATCTCATCGCGAAAGCGGCGCATGTTCTCCTGGTAATGCAGGGCGCTCCACTTCAACTTCTGGATCGTGGCCTCATCGACCTGGCGCACGACCTTGCCCGGCGCGCCCATCACGAGCGAATTGTCCGGGATCTCCTTGTTTTCGGTGATCAGGGCGCCGGCGCCGATCAGGCAGTTCTTGCCAATCTTTGCCCCATTCAGAACGGTGGCCCCCATCCCGATCAGGGAGTTTTCACCAATCGTACAGCCGTGCAACATCACCTTGTGTCCGATGGTGCAATTCTTGCCGATGCTCAACGGGAACCCTGCGTCAATATGCATGACGACGTTCTCCTGCACGTTGGATCCTTCACCGATGCGGATTTCCTCGTGATCGGCGCGGATGGTGCAGCCGAACCAGACGGAGGATCCGGCCTCCATCACCACCTTGCCGATGAGGTTTGCATCGGGCGCGACCCAGGTGTCTTCGTGGATTTCGGGGCGGTCGGAGCCAAGAGCGTAAAGGGTCATTTCATCTCCTCGAATTCTGCTTGCAGGCCACGGACATGGTCCATCAGGTGCGGCTGCTGGATGCGGCGCAGGCGGGTTGCGGTTATGATTGTGCGCAGCGCCTGTTCGGTTGCATCCAGATCATCGTTGATCAACACGTGGTCATAGCTGCCCCAATGGCTGATTTCATCCCAGCTCTTCTCCATCCGGCGTTTGATGGTGGCTGCATCGTCCTGAGCGCGGCTTTCTAGACGGCGGCGCAGTTCAAGGATCGAGGGCGGCAGCAGGAAGATGGACAGGGTGTGCTGGCCTAGGTCAGAGTTACGGATCTGCTGGGCGCCCTGCCAGTCGATGTCAAACAGAACATCCTGCCCGGCATTGATGGCATCGCGCACCGGCCCCTTGGGAGAGCCGTAAAAATTGCCGAAGACATGCGCATGCTCGAGCATTTCGCCTTCTGAAACTGCAGATTTAAAGGCATCCACGGTGCTGAAATGGTAATCCTGCCCGTCGATTTCACCGGGGCGCGGCGCGCGCGTGGTGGCGGACACGGAGAACCGAATGCTGTCGTCCCAGGCCCGCAGGCGCTTGGCGAGGGTAGACTTGCCGGCGCCGGAGGGCGACGACAGGATAATCAAGAGGCCACGGCGATCTGCCATTTGCTGCTCTCCCTTGTTGGTCTGTTTTGACGTCTTTCTACGGTGATCCGGATGCCGGGTGCAATCAACGAGACGCAGTTGACGTCATTCCACGTTCTGAACCTGCTCGCGCATCTGATCGATCACGGTTTTCAGCTCCAGCCCGACCTTGGTCAGATCGCTGCTTTGGGATTTGGAGCACAGCGTGTTTGCCTCGCGATTGAATTCCTGCATCAAAAAGTCGAGCTTGCGTCCGATGGGGCCGCCCGCCGACAGCAGATCGCGCGCCGCCCTGACATGGGCCGCCAGACGGTCGATTTCTTCGGTTACATCCGACTTGACCACGATCAGCGCCAATTCCTGCGCCAGACGGTCAGGGTCGACCCCGTCCGAGTTTTGCAAAACGCGGTCCAGATTGGCGCGCAGAGACTCGGCCATTTTCGGCTTTCGCTCCTCGGCAAGACTGCCGGCCTGGGCGGAAAGCGCCTCAATTTCCCTGACTTGCCGTGTCAAAACCTTAAACAGTTGTGCGCCTTCGTTCTCGCGCATCTCAGAAAGCCCCGCCGAAAGTGTTAAGAACTCGTCCTTCAGTTGGTTGACCAGGGGGGCTGGATCGTCCTGCGGCGTGGCATGATCAAGAACGCCGCGCAACGCCAGAAGATCCGCCGCAGACGCGGGCTTCAGATCGACCCCGATCTCCTGTGCCGCGGCTTCGGCCTGCCTCACGGCCTCAAGAACCGATGTCAGCACCACCGGGTTCACGCAAAACGGAGCGGCCCCTTCTTCGGATCGTGACATCCTCAAAGAAACCGAGACATTTCCGCGGGCCAGGTTTTTGGAAAGCGTACTGCGAACAAAGGGTTCTAACCCTTCAAGCCAATCAGGAATGCGCAGGCGCAGATCCAGTCCCTTGGCGTTGACCGAACGGATTTCCCAGCTCCAGCTGTGCGCTCCAAGACCACCCTGACCAGATGCAAAACCCGTCATGCTGTTCACTGTCATGCGCACTGCCCCTTGATGTTGTCTGCACGAATAGATGTTCTTGTGACCCCTGATACGGGCATTCGATAGCCGACACCACCTTCGTATAGGGCGGCTAAGCTTTTCCGTTAACCATTGCTTGAACTAATAGTCACAATTTGAATTACATTGTGCCATATTAACGGAGAAGTAAGGATTATGTTGGATGTTGTTAAGCAGTCTTAAGAATGCTTGAACGTCCACCGCAACCAACCGGCCTCGCAACCTTTTCGGTCCGCACCGGTGCAAGCAAAGGACAAGGACATGTTTTTCGGCGGTCGCAAGAGTTCTGGACACGGCAAGGGTCACGACAAGGTGGTTCCGATGAACAACTTCCGCAGCCGCACACCGGTGTCGGCGTTGCGACAGGCAGAAGCCTATTGGACAGCTTTGCGCCGCGGGGACGACATCCCGAGCCGCTCGCAAATCGACCCGCGCGGGCTGGAGAACATTCTGTCCCAGACTTTCATTCTGGAGCGCGTGGCGCCGGGAATCGCCCGTTTCCGCCTAGCGGGCCAGAAAGTGAACGACATGGCTGGCATGGAAGTGCGGGGGATGCCGATCACCGCTTTCTTTACTCCCGATGCCCGCAAACAGCTGAGCGCGGCTCTGGAACATATGTTCGATGCGCCCGCCATTATTGAACTGGACTTGAAGACCGAAGCGACACGTCTGCACGGCTCCCGCGAAGCCCGCATGTTGCTGCTGCCGCTGCGCAGCGATCTGGGTGACGTCAGCAGAGCGCTGGGCGTGTTTGTTTCGGAAGGCAACCCGACGGGCGTTTCGCAACGCTTCTCGGTCTCTTCGATCGAAATGCGCACCGTCTCGCAGTCAGGCGCGGAAGGCACCTTCAAAGCCAAGCCGCGTGAAGAAAAGGAAGACATCAACACGCCGAATCCCGGCTTTGCGAGCACCGAAGCACGCTTTGCGCCCGAAAAGTCGATCCTGGAAGAAGCACGGACCATCGCTGATCGCGGCACTCTCGGCCTCGGGACAAAATCCGAGAAGGCGACGACGCCCGCTCAGGATGACGCGCCAAAGAAACGCGGCTCCCACCTTCGCCTGGTGGTCAGCCGAGACTGATCGATTACCCCGGAGCAATCCGGTACAGGTTCTGGTCTGAGGTCATAGCACCAGAAAGCGCGCCCCGCGGAAGAATTCCCGGGGCGTTTCCTTTGCATGATCCTGTCAAAAGGCAAATGTTGCACCGGCTGCCCGACAAAAGAAAACCGCCCCTTTCGGAGCGGTTTCCTGATTTTTCGGGGATTTGCACGCCGGTGATTAGCTGGCTTCGGCCCGCGCCGCATTTGAAGAGCGCTCTTCGCGCAGTCCCGACAGCTCTTTCGCAACCAAAAAGGCCAGTTCCAGAGATTGGCTGGCGTTGAGCCGCGGATCACAGGCGGTGTGATACCGATCGCTCAGGTTCTCATCCGTTACAGCCCGCACGCCGCCGGTGCATTCGGTCACGTCCTGGCCCGTCATCTCAAAATGCACACCGCCCGGAATGGTCCCTTCGTCCGTGTGAACGGCAAAGAAATCCTGAACCTCGCGCAGAACGCTATCAAAGGGGCGCGTCTTGTAGCCCGAGGTCGATTTGATGGTGTTGCCATGCATCGGGTCGCAGACCCAGGTGACCTTGGCGCCCTCTTCTTTTACGGCTTTGACCAGACGCGGCAGGTGTTCCTGTGCCTTGCCTGCCCCAAAGCGTGCAATGAGGGTCAGTCGCCCTTCCTCGTTTTCTGGGTTCAGCTTGGACATCAATACCTTGAGGTCTTCAGCAGTGGTGGTCGGGCCGCATTTGAGGCCGATGGGGTTCAGCACACCGCGGCAGAATTCCACATGGGCGCCATCAGGTTGGCGGGTCCGGTCGCCGATCCAGATCATGTGGCCCGAGCCCGCGAGCCATTTGCCCGAGGTGGAATCAAGACGCGTCAACGCCTCTTCATACTCCAAGAGGAGCCCTTCGTGGCTGGTGTAGAACTCCACGGTTTGAAGGGTATGCGCCGCATCATTGTTGACGCCGGCCGCTTTCATGAAATCGAGCGTGTCAGTGATACGGTTGGCCATCTCACGGTAGGCTTCGGCCTTTTCGCTTTCGGTAAAGCCAAGAGTCCAGGCGTGGACCTGATTCACATCCGCATAGCCCCCGGTTGAAAAAGCCCGCAACAGGTTCAGCGTCGCCGCAGCCTGGGTGTAGGCCTGGAGCATCCGGGACGGATCCGGCACGCGCGAGGCTGGGTTGAAGGCCAGATCGTTGATGATGTCCCCACGGTAGCTGGGCAGCTCAACGCCATCCACAACCTCGGTCGGCGCACTGCGTGGCTTGGCAAACTGGCCGGCCATCCGGCCCACTTTGACCACCGGAACCTTGGCGCCATAGGTCAGCACCATGGCCATCTGCAGCATCACCTTGAAGGTATCGCGGATCGCATCGGCGCTGAACTGATCAAAGCTTTCGGCGCAATCTCCGCCTTGCAGCAGGAAGGCCTCACCGCGCCCAGCTGCGGCCAGGTGCTGTTTCAGGCGGCGCGCCTCACCAGCAAAGACCAAAGGCGGATATTTGGAAAGCTGCGCCTCGACGGCCGACAGGGCCGCCGCGTCGGTATAGTCGGGCATCTGAACCCGCGGTTTCTGGCGCCAGGTCGATTTTTGCCACTCACTCATCGCTTTTCTCCGCTCAAGAGGTCTTTGGTAAATACGGAAGTCACGTATACAAAACCGGACCCGCGCTGGCCAGTTCAGAATTTGAATGACTTGACCCAGGTGCAAACCTGTGAACACGGTCTCTGACAGCCAGACGAAGCCGCGGCTCTCTGCGCATGTTTCCAATCTCTTCAGGGAGCCTGCTGCCCATGCAAGTCCGACGCAAGCGAGTTGAACTCGAACAAGCCCCCGGCCCGACCAAACGGTTTATCTTTGTCCTGCTCGAGAAATTTTCGATGCTCTCCTTTGCTTCGGCGGTGGAGTGTCTGCGCATCGCCAACCGGATGAGCGGGCGGACGCTCTATTCCTGGGCCGTTCATGGTGAAGGTGGTGAGACCGTAACCTGCTCTGCAGGAACGACCTTTCAGCTGGATGGTGATCTTACGGATCTTCAGCGGGACGACACGATTCTTCTGTGCGGCGGGTTGGACGTGCAGGATGTGACCTCCAAGAAACTGCTGGCATGGTTGCGCCGCGAAGCGCGCAAGGGTGCGATGGTCGGAGGGCTGTGCACAGGCTCATACGCTTTGGCCAAGGCTGGGTTGCTGGATGGAAAACGGGCAACGATTCACTGGGAAAACGCAGACAGCTTTGCGGAAGAATTCGAAGAAGTGGAACTGACAAAGTCAGTTTTTGTGGTCGACGGCAATCGTCTTTCCACCGCTGGAGGCACCTCTTCGATCGACATGATTCTGAAACTCATCGCCAACGATCACGGCGAAGAGCTGGCCAATGCCGTGGCAGATCAGCTGATTTATTCCTCGATCCGCACCGACCAGGACACTCAGCGCCTGTCGATCCCGACCCGCATTGGCGTGCGGCATCCAAAGCTGTCGATGGTGATCCAGATGATGGAAGCCAATATCGAAGAGCCAATCAGCCCCTCCATCCTGGCGCAGGATGTGGGCATGTCCACGCGTCAGCTGGAGCGCCTGTTCCGCCGCTACCTCAATCGCAGCCCAAAGCGTTACTATATGGAGCTTCGGCTGCAAAAGGCGCGCAACTTGCTCATGCAGACCGATATGAGCGTCATCAACGTGGCCTTGGCCTGCGGATTTGCATCACCGTCGCATTTTTCCAAGTGCTACCGGGCGCATTACGACACCACGCCCTACAGGGAGCGTGGAAGCAAAGCCGTCAGGGTGCCGCCAAGCTGAACCTCTTGGGTCAATCCCCCTTGGAGATCCGGAACAAGGCGCCTTCGGTCTCGGACAGAAACCAGATTGCGCCGTCCGGGCCTTCCTGGATGTCTCTGATCCGGCCGGTGTCGTCATTTTGCAGCCGCTCGACCTCGCGCAGAGGTGTCCCGGACAACCTTGAAATCATGTCGAATTTCAAGGAGGCGACGAAGATATTTCCACGCCAGGTCGGCCACATTGCGCCCGAATACACCATCATCCCCGAGGGCGCGATCGAGGGATCCCAATACCACTGAGGCTGTTCCATGCCGCCCTTAGCCGTGCCTTCGCCGATCTTGGCGCCCGAGTAATGACGCCCGTAGGAAATCACCGGCCAGCCATAGTTGGCGCCCTTTCGGATCAGGTTGACCTCATCTCCGCCTCGAGCGCCATGTTCCGCCACCCAAAGCTGACCACTTTGGTCGACGGCCATCCCTTGTGGGTTTCGATGCCCTAGTGACCAGATTTCCGGCTGGGTGCCCGGCGTTGATGCAAAGGGATTGTCGCTGGGAATGCTGCCATCCCGATTGATGCGCAAAACCTTGCCTTGATGCGTGCTCAGATCCTGGGCGCTGGGCCGGTCTCCCCGGTCCCCGACCGAAATCAACAGGGTTCCGTCTGAGGCTTCGACCACGCGAGAGCCAAAGTGGCGGCCCCCGGTCGCGCCAGAGGCAGCCTCAAACAGGATCCTGGTATCGTTCAGCCGATCCCCTGACCGGCTCAGGACCCCTCTGACAAGCGCAGTGTTCGCCCCTCGCCCCTGGCGCTTTGAAAAGGTGAGGAACACCTCTCGGGTGCGTTCAAAGTCACGGGGAATCATAACATCCAGCAGCCCACCCTGCCCCTGAGCGGCGACGCGTGGCACGCCGACAACCGGTTTTTTCTGCCCATCCTTGAGCAAGATCAACTCTCCTTCCCGCTCTGTGATCAGAATTGTGCCGTCCGGGAGAAAGGCGAAGGACCATGGAATATCGAATCCCTCTGCGTGCTTGGTGATCCGCAGTGGACCTTGACTGGTTTGAAGGGAGCTCGCCTCAGCTTTCCACCCGCCAAAGGCGATCATCAGTCCCAAGGTGAGAGCCAGCCAGTTTGTTCGCATTCTCATCTTCCCCTTTCGTTTTGAAAATTGTAAACGCACGGCCCAGTCAGTCCGAACACTTCTTGTCCGGCCTGCTTGAGGAGGAGTTTGAACCCCGCACCGATGGCTCTTTGTGATGTCCAAATGGACTTCCCTTTTTGCCAGAGCTTGCCTAGGGTCCAATGTGAACTGAAATGTTCCAACACGGGAGTTAATCAATGAAAAAACTTATGATGGCTACTGCAGCGGCTGCTTTGACTGCTGGCACGGCATTTGCAGGCGGTCACGCCAAGGAAGTCAAACTGGGCGTTCTCCTGGGCTTTACCGGTCCGATTGAATCGCTGACGGCCGCAATGGGTGCGGGCGCCGAGCTGGCGATGGAAGAAGTCAGCGCATCCGGCAAGCTGCTGGATGGCGCAACCGTCACCGCAATCCGCGCCGATACAGGCTGCATCGATAACGGCCTGGCCGTTGCCAATGGTGAAAAGCTGATCGCCGATGGCGTCAACGGTATTATTGGCGGCGACTGCTCCGGTGTGACCGGTGCGATCCTGCAGAACGTTGCCATTCCGAACGGTATGGTGATGATCTCTCCCTCGGCGACCTCGCCGGGTCTGACCACCATGGAAGACAACGGGCTGTTCTTCCGCACCTCGCCGTCTGATGCGCGCGAAGGTGAAGTCATGGCCGAAGTGCTGCAGGAGCGCGGCGTGAAGTCGATCGCTCTGACCTACACCAACAACGACTATGGCAAGGGTCTGGCGGATGCCATCAAGACCTCCTTTGAAAAGGTCGGCGGCGAAGTCACCATCGTGGCAGCCCATGAAGACGGCAAGGGCGACTATTCCGCCGAAGTGGCCTCGCTGGCCTCTGCTGGCGGCGACATCCTGGTGGTTGCGGGTTACCTTGACCAAGGTGGTCTGGGCATCATCCAGTCGGCCCTCGACAGCGGCGCCTATGACACCTTTGGCCTGCCCGGCGGCATGATCGGTGACAGCCTGCCCAAGAACGTCGGGTCTGATCTCGATGGCTCCTTCGGCCAGATCGCGGGGTCCGACTCCAAAGGCGCTGAAGTCTTTGCAGAACTTGCCAAGGCAAAAGGCTTTGACGGCACCTCGGCCTACACCCCTGAATCTTATGACGCTGCCGCGCTGTTCATGCTGGCAATGCAGGCCGCAGGCTCCATGGATCCGGCGGAATATGGCGCCAAGATCATGGAAGTTGCCAACGCCCCCGGTGAGCCGATCAACCCCGGTGAGCTGGGCAAGGCGCTGGAAATCCTCGCCGCTGGCGGTGACGTCGACTATCAGGGCGCAACCGGCGTTGAGCTGATCGGCCCCGGTGAGAGCGCAGGCTCCTACCGCGAGATCGAAGTCAAGGATGGCGTGAACGCCACGGTGAAATTCCGCTAATCCTGACGCGGAGCGAAAAAAGACAGACCAGCCCGGCATCGTCCGGGCTGTTCCAAATTTAAAGACTGCAAAAAAACAAGCAGTTGGGGGATGAAATGACATGATCGTCGTCGAGGACTTGCACAAGCACTTCGGCGGGTTCCATGCGGTGGATGGCGCGTCGCTTGAAATCGCTAAGGGCTCCATAACCGGTTTGATCGGGCCAAATGGCGCGGGAAAAACCACTCTTTTCAACGTGATTGCGGGCGTTCTTGAACCTACCTCAGGGCGGGTCACCATGGATGGTGAGGATATCACCGGCCTGCCGCCGCATGAGCTGTTCCACAAGGGACTGCTGCGCACCTTCCAGATCGCGCATGAGTTTTCTTCGATGACCTGCCGTGAGAACCTGATGATGGTTCCGGGCAACCAGTCGGGTGAGAGCCTTTGGAACACCTGGTTCGGGCGCAAGCGCATCGCCGACGAGGAACGCGCCCTGCGCGCCAAGGCCGATGAGGTGCTGGAGTTCCTCACCATCAGCCATATCGCGGATCTGAAAGCGGGCGAAGTCTCCGGCGGGCAAAAGAAGCTGCTGGAACTCGGCCGCACCATGATGGTGGATGCCAAGATCGTCTTCCTCGATGAGGTTGGCGCCGGCGTGAACCGGACGCTGCTTTACACCATCGCCGATGCGATCAAGCGCCTGAACGAGGAACGCGGCTATACCTTCGTCGTCATCGAACACGACATGGAGTTCATTGGCCGCCTCTGCGATCCGGTGATCTGCATGGCCGAGGGCAAAAAACTCGCCGAAGGCACATTGGATGAGATCAAGGCGAACGAACAGGTGATCGAAGCTTACCTAGGCACCGGCCTGAAAAACAAAGATAAAATAGGGGCAGACGCATGAGCGGCAACCCGTATCAGGACGATCGCGGCAACAAGGACGCCTCGATCACCAACCCTCATGGCGCGGGCACGATGCAGCCCGCCCATCGCAAAAGCGGCCCCATAAAAAAGGTCGAGGGCGACAGCCCCTTCCTGATCGGTGATTGCATGACCGGCGGCTATGGCAAGGGGCCGGACATCCTGCATGACTGCACCATCGCCGTGAACCCCGGCGAGATTGCCGTGATCGTCGGCCCCAATGGCGCGGGCAAATCCACCGCGATGAAGGCGGTCTTTGGCATGCTGAACGTGCGCTCCGGCTCGGTACGTCTGGATGGTGAGGATATCACCCAGCTCACCCCGCAGGACCGCGTGGTCAAGGGGATGGGGTTCGTACCGCAAACCAGCAATATCTTCACCTCCATGACGGTGGAGGAAAACCTGGAAATGGGTGCCTTCATCCGTACCGATGATTTCAGTGACACGATGGAGCAGGTCTATCACCTCTTCCCGATCCTGAAGGAAAAGCGCAACCAGCCTGCGGGCGAATTGTCCGGCGGTCAGCGACAGCAGGTGGCCGTGGGCCGCGCGCTGATGACCCAGCCCAAGGTCCTGATGCTGGACGAGCCCACCGCGGGCGTGTCGCCCATCGTCATGGACGAGCTGTTCGACCGCATCATCGAGGTCGCCCGCACCGGGCTGCCGATCCTGATGGTGGAACAGAACGCCAAACAAGCCCTTGAGATCGCGGACAAAGGTTATGTCCTGGTCCAGGGCCGCAACGCCTATTCGGGTACCGGTCAGGAGCTGCTGGCGGATCCCGAAGTGCGTAAGTCGTTTTTGGGGGGCTGAATGATGGGCCAGCTTTTCAAAATCGCGTTTTACAGGGGCCGAGGGGTTTACCTGCTTGCCAAGTCAACCTTTCTAACGGTGCTCCTTGCGACAACCTGTCTTGCCTCGTCTGAGTCCACTGCGCGAGTAGGATTCGAGATACATTGTGCATTTTCTCATTCGATTTCTGACAGTTCTGCTATCGAAATCAACATCTCGGATACAGTTGCGTTCTCCAGCGCAAAGCATCCGCCATTGCTTGGGCGGTTTGGCGAGAGCGTAATGTTTGAAATCGAGGGCAGCCAAGGTGCCCGACACTTTGTTCAACCCAGTCTTGGTGGTGTCCTAGCCGGACAATTTATCACCATTTTTTCCGATGGGCGTAGCATTCGAACTCAGCATTACGCAACTGAAGGGGAAACCCTCGGCGTCCACTCAGAACAAGGGCACTGCGAGGTGAAAGAATAATGGAACTCCTGAACGCCCTTGTGGCCTTTACAAACTTCGTTGGCGTGCCCGCCATCGCCTATGGCAGCCAGCTTGCCATCGGCGCGCTGGGGGTAACGCTGGTCTACTCCGTGTTGCGGTTCTCGAATTTTGCCCATGGTGACACCATGGCATTCGGCACCATGGTGACCATCCTCTTCACCTGGTGGTTCCAGTCGGCCGGGGTGTCCTTTGGCCCGCTGCCGACCGCCCTTTTGGCCTTGCCGCTTGGCATTGCGGTGACCATGCTTTTGGTGCTGATCACCGACCGCACCGTCTATCGCTTTTATCGTGAGCAAAAGGCAAAGCCGGTGGTTTTTGTCATGGTCTCGCTTGGCGTCATGTTCATGATGAACGGCCTTGTCCGTTTCATCATCGGCCCCGGCGATCAGCGTTTTTCCGATGGGGAGCGCTTCATCATCAAGGCGCGCGCCTTTAAGCAGATGACGGGCCTCGATGAAGGGCTTGCCATCAAGACCAGCCAGGGCATCACCGTGGTGACGGCGATTGTCGTGGTGGCGCTCTTGTTCTGGTTCCTGAATAAGACCCGCACCGGTAAATCCATGCGCGCCTATTCCGATAACGAGGATCTGGCGCTGCTGTCCGGCATCAACCCGGAACGTGTGGTGATGTACACTTGGCTGATCGTGGCAACGCTGGCGACCATTGCAGGCGTTCTTTATGGGCTTGATAAGTCCTTTAAACCCTTTACCTATTTCCAGCTTCTGCTGCCGATCTTTGCCTCTGCTATCGTTGGTGGCCTTGGCAGCCCCATCGGGGCTATCGCGGGCGGGTTCATCATCGCCTTTTCGGAAGTCACGATCACCTATGCCTGGAAAAAGGTCGCAACTTACGTGCTGCCGGAAAGCATGGCGCCGGATGGTCTCGTGCAGCTTCTGAGCACGGATTACAAATTCGCGGTCTCCTTCGCGATCCTGATCATCGTCCTGTTGTTCAAACCCACGGGCATCTTCAAAGGAAAATCGGTATGAGCGATACAGTGAAACATTCCCTGCTGTTCGCCTTTGTCGGCCTCCTGATCCTGATGGAGGGCGCAACGAATTTTGCGGGCATTTTCTCCGGTTCCTGGAACTCGGCGCTGGTGATCCTGAACATGGGGCTGATCTCGGCCATCATGGCGCTGGGTGTGAACCTTCAGTGGGGCTTTGCCGGCCTGTTTAATGTGGGGATCATGGGCTTTACCGCCCTTGGCGGCCTTGCGGTGGTGCTGGTCTCCACCGATCCGACGCCGGGTGCCTTTGCGGCTGGCGGCATGGGAATCCTGATGGCGCTGGTGATGGGCGCGCTGACGGTTGTGGGCGCGGTTGCGATCTACAAGTTCATGAAGCCCGGAATTGCGCGCACGCTGGTGCTGCTTGCGGTGCTGATTGCGGGCTTTTTCATCTATCGCGCCATCTTTGACCCCTCGGTTGAGGCGGTGGAGGCGATCAATCCCGCACTCGAAGGCAACCTTGGTGGTCTTGGTCTGCCGGTGCTGCTGGCCTGGCCGGCGGGCGGGCTGCTGGCTGCCGGTGCCGCCTGGCTGATTGGCAAGACGGCCCTTGGCCTGCGCTCTGACTATCTGGCGATTGCCACCCTCGGCATTGCGGAGATCATCATCTCGGTTCTGAAGAACGAGGACTGGCTTTCGCGCGGTGTGAAGAACGTGGTCGGCCTGCCCCGCCCGGTGCCTTATGAGGTGGATCTGCAAAACGATCCCTCCTTCGTGGAGCGCGCGGCGAGTTTCGGCCTTGATCCGGTCGAAGGCTCAACGATTTTTGTGAAGCTGGGTTATTCCATCCTCTTCACCCTGGTGTTGCTGGCGCTCTTGTGGATGGCGCAGATGGCCCTGCGCAGCCCCTGGGGCCGCATGATGCGCGCGATTCGCGACAATGAGGTCGCGGCCGAGGCGATGGGCAAGGATGTCACCCGCCGCCATTTGCAGATCTTTGTGCTGGGATCGGCGATCTGCGGCATCGCAGGCGCGATGATGACCACACTCGACAGCCAGCTGACGCCGGGCACCTATAACCCCTTGCGGTTTACCTTCCTGATCTGGGTGATGGTGATCGTGGGCGGTTCGGGCAACAACTTTGGCGCGGTGCTGGGCGGCATGCTGATCTGGTTCTTCTGGATCAAGGTCGAACCCATGGGGATTGAGCTGATCGAGCTGCTAACCAGCTTTTTGGCGGATGACAACTGGCTGAAGGGCCACCTGATCGAGAACGCCTCGCACATGCGGCTGTTCACGATGGGGCTGATCCTGCTGTTGGTCCTCAGATTCAGCCCAAGGGGCCTGATACCTGAGAAATAGCGACAAACGCGAAACGCCGCCCCAGGACCCGGGGCGGCGTTTTTTCTTTGCAAAATTGGGGGCGGTTCAGCGCCCCTTGAATAGCCCGCCCAGGATCCCGCGCACGATGCGCCGCCCGGTGGTGCCTTTCAATTCCTTGATCACGGCCTCTGACAACGCCGAGCCAAATGTATCCTTGGGCTTGCCATAACTGCGCGAGGTTGAGCGGCTGACACGCCCACCCGAATATCGCCGTGCCGCGTTGAACTCCCGCGCCATCGGCGTCGCGTCCGCCTCGGCCTGCTCTTCACTCGCTTCGGCTTCTTGCGCCGCAGCGCTCGCCCGCTGGGACAGGATCTCATAGGCAGAGCGGCGGTCCAGAAGCTTGTCGTATTTTCCAGCCATATCCGACGCGGCCAGGAAGGCTGTGCGCTCAGCGGCTGTGATCGGCCCTAACTGTGTCGATGGGGGGCGGATCAGGGTGCGTTCCACGATACCGGGTACGCCCTTCTTCTGCAGCATCGACGTCACGGCTTCGCCAACTCCGACCTCACGGATTGCGTCCTCGGTCGAAAAGCGCGGGTTCTCGCGATAGGTTTCGGCGGCCAGTTTCAGGTTTTTGCGATCCCGCGCGGTGAAGGCGCGCAGGGCATGCTGAATCCGATTGCCGAGCTGGCCAAGGATGTCCTCTGGTATGTCACCGGGGTGCTGGGTAATGAAATAGACGCCTACCCCTTTGGAGCGGATCAGGCGGGCCACCTGTTCGACCTTGTCGACCAATGCCTTGGGCGCGTCATCGAACAAAAGATGCGCTTCATCAAAGAAAAACACCAGCCTGGGTTTGTCCGGGTCACCCACCTCGGGGAGGTCTTCGAACAATTCGCTGAGCAGCCACAATAGGAAAGTGGCGTAAAGCCCCGGTGCCGCCATCAGCTTGTCCGCGGCCAGGATGTTCACCATCCCGCGCCCTGAAGCGTCACAGCGCATGAGGTCAGACAGGTCAAGCGCGGGCTCCCCAAAGAGCTTGGCTCCTCCCTGGTTTTCCAGCACCAGCAGCCGCCGCTGGATTGCTCCGATTGAGGCGGGCGACACGTTTCCATAGCGCAACGACAGCTCGGCTCGGTTTTCGCCGATCCAGACCAGCAAGGATTGCAGGTCTTTCAGATCCAAAAGCGGCAGCCCCTCTTCATCGGAGAGCCGGAACGCAATGTTGAGGATCCCCTCCTGCGCCTCGCTCAGCTCAAGCAGGCGCGACAGCAGCAGCGGCCCCATCTCGGCGACGGTGGTGCGCACGGGGTGGCCCTGCTCACCGTATAGATCCCAAAAGGTGACCGGTGTGTCGTGGTAGGAATAGCCATCAAAGCCGATTTCGTCGGCCCGGGATAGAAAGGCGTCATGGAGCTTTTGGTCGGCATTTCCGCTTTTGGCGAGGCCGGAAAGATCTCCTTTGACGTCCGACAGGATCACCGGAACCCCGGCGTTGGAAAACCCTTCGGCCAGGATCTGCAGTGTCACGGTCTTGCCTGTGCCGGTTGCCCCAGCGATCAATCCGTGCCGGTTGGCGTACTTCAGCGCCAGCCCCTGAGGAGAGCCATACTCTTCCCCTCCACCACCGATGAAAATCTCGTCTGTCATATGCAAAGATCCTGCTCGTTTTGCCCTTTGATCGGCTTACGTACCGTTACAATACTAAATTAACCTTTTATGTGGATAACTAGAACTGCCCGCCCACGCAAATACGGATGTGAGGGCGGTCATTTCCTCCCTGTCAGACTGGCCGTGCCGTTGTGCACGGCCCTTTTTTTGCGCCAAAGGCCGTGGGCGACCGTAAAATGTGCGAAAGTCGGCATGTGATGCTTTGTGTCACTTTTTTTATCATTGGATGTTGACCGCGGCCCAGCCCTTTCGTAACGTTCCTATCAATAACTAAGTCGGCCAGTCCGACGGGGAGACACAAACATAAAAAAGGGAACCTGACTGGTTCCCTTTTTTATTTGTTTTCATGGTCTTCACATCCCTGCCAAGGGGTATACATTTCCTTGCCTATGCTTGGATAATGACCTGACACCCGATATGCATCATGTTACAGCGTTTGGTGACAGTCCTGACACGAAAGAGGCACACATGATCAAGTCCTTGACCCCGATCGCTTTGGCGACCCTCCTTGCGACAACCGCGCCCTTGGCTGCACAGGAAGCCAATGATGCTGCCGGTGGGGCTGCCGAATCATCTGCGGATCAGATGCTGGACCTTGGCCAGCCTGTGGATGATGGAACCCCAAAGATCGGTGACCGTTACCTCAAAGAGGAATACGGAGACTGGGATCTGGCCTGCATCAAGACCGAAACCGATGCGGATCCCTGTTCCCTTTTGCAAATCCTGACCGACCCGAACGGAAACCCCATGGCTGAGGTATCTTTGTTCCGGATCGAACAACAGGGTGGCCAGGCCGTAGCCGGCGCAACAGTGATCGTCCCCTTGGAAACCCTGTTGCCCACGGCACTGACAATCTCCGTCGATGGGGCTCCCGGCAAACGGTACAATTATTCTTTCTGCAACCAGCTTGGCTGCGTGGCTCAGATCGGCTTTACCCAAGGGGACATTGATGCCTTCAAAAAGGGAACCGAAGCGATCGTATCCCTGCGCCCTGCCCCTGCTCCAGATCAGTTGATCGAAATGAAACTGTCGCTCTCCGGATTCACCGCAGGGTATGACGTTGTGGATGTTGTCAGCCAATAAGCGCCGACGACAGCTGAGCCACAATATTGCACAAGCCACCGTCGCAATCAGCTTCGGTGGCTTCACTTTTTTGGCCAGAACCGCTGCCCTGAAAGTTAAACGCGTCTTACGGCAAGAACGGCATTCAAACCGCCAAAGGCAAAAGCGTTGCTGAGTGCGACGTCCACCTTGGCTTCACGTGCTTCGTTCGGGACCACATCCAGTGCGCACTCGGGATCTGGTTCCTGGTAGCCGATAGTTGGCGCAATAACCCCATCCCGCACTGCCATGATGCAGGCCAACAGCTCGACCGCGCCGGTTCCGCCGATCAAATGTCCATGCATGGATTTGGTGGAGGAGATCATCAGCCGGTCCGCATGGGGGCCAAAAACATCAGCGACGGCCGCGCATTCGGTCTTGTCGTTGGCTGCCGTTCCCGTGCCATGCGCGTTGATGTAGCCAACCTGATCGGCCGCAATCCCGGCATCCTGCAGCGCGCCGGAGATCGCCCGCGCCGCGCCCTGTTTGCTGGGCATCACGATGTCCGACGCATCCGAGGACATTGCAAAACCGATCACTTCACAGAGGATCTCCGCCCCGCGGGCCTTGGCGTGGTCGTAGTCCTCGAAGACAAAGATCCCTGCGCCTTCGCCTTGCACCATGCCATTGCGGTTTGCGCTGAAGGGGCGACAGGCATCGCGGGACATAACCCGCAAGCCTTCCCAGGCCTTGACGCCGCCAAAGCACAGCATCGACTCCGAGCCGCCCGTTACCATGACGGGCGCCATGCCGCTGCGCACCATCTGAAAGGCCTGCGCCATTGCGTGGTTGGACGACGCGCAGGCGGTTGAAACGGTAAAGCTCGGCCCCTTGAGGTTGAACTCCATGGACACATGGCTGGCCGCCGCGTTGTTCATGAGTTTTGGCACCACGAAGGGATGCACACGGTTCTTTCCGTCCTCATAAACAGACCGGTAGTTGTCGTCCCAGGTGGAGACCCCGCCGCCCGCCGTGCCCAGTACAACGCCGGATTTTGCTGAAAGCTCGCCGTGAAATTCGATGCCAGACTGGGTGATCGCTTCCTTGGCCGCCGTCAGGGTGAATTGGGTGAACCGGTCATAAAGGCTCATCTGCTGGCGATTGAACCGCCCTTCAGCCTCAAACCCCCGGACCTGGCCTCCGATCTTGATCGCCAGACGCTCGACGTCGCGGAACTCAAGCGGGCCAATCCCGCAGTGCCCCTCGCGCATGGCGTCCAGCGTGGACGCAACAGAATGGCCAAGCGCATTGATCGTGCCTGCGCCGGTGATGACTACTCGTTTCATGGATGCCGCCCTTGCCCGCTCGCGCGGATCAAGCCTTTTCCGTCATCAGTTTCTCGATGCCTGCCACAATGGCTGCAACATTCGAGATGTCAAAATCGCTCTCTTCGGGCGCATTGGCGTTGAAGGGGATCGAGACGTCGAATTCTTCTTCGATCGCAAAGATGCTTTCGACCAGCCCGAGGCTGTCGATGCCGAGATCTTCGAGCGTGCTCTCCGGGGTCACATCCGACGGTTCGAGCACGGCCTGCTCTGCGATGATTTCGATGACCTTGTCCTGAATGCTCATGGCGGTCTCCTGATCCTTTAGGCTGGCGCAGATGTAGTCACTGCACTCTTATTTGAAAACTGCCTTCTTCAGCGCCTCAATGTCGCGCATCAGACGGGGCAGCCGGCGTTGTGCCTTATAGACCTCGGTATGTGTCTCCATTTTGACAGCCGGGTAGCCCATCATGACGCGGCCCGCAGGCACGTTCGACAGGATCTTGGTGCCGCCCCCCGCAATCACACCGTCGCCGATGAAGATATTGTCGACCACGCCGCATTGCCCGCCCAGCACAACATTGTTGCCGATATCGACCGACCCGGAGGTGCCCGTCTGACCGCAGAGCAGGCAATCGCGGCCGACGCGCGTGTTGTGGCCGACATGGACCAGGTTATCGAGCTTGGTTCCATCGCCGATCACCGTGTCCCGGATGGTGCCATTGTCGACCGTGCAGTTGGCGCCGACTTCGACATCATCGCCGATGGTGACCGAGCCGAGCGAGTGAATGCGCAGCCAGCTTTGCGGTCTGGCATCGCCGGTGTCTTTCAGCGTCTTGCGCACATTCTCTGCGCCAGAGACTTCGGGAGTGACGTAGGAAAACCCATCGCCGCCAATGCGGGCGCCGGGCTGGGCCCGAAACCGCGCCCCGATGGTGACACGGGCCCCGATGGAGACCATCTCACGCAGCTGCGCGCCAGGGCCCAAGGTGACATCCGCCCCGATGTGGCACTGCGGGCCAATCACAGACCCCTCTTCGATCCTTGCGCCCGCACCAATAACCGTCAAAGGTCCGACGCTGACGTCGCGCCCGAGCTGCGCGGAGGGGTCGATCACGGCGGATGGGTGAATGCCGCCGCCAAAGCCCTGCCCCGGATCCATCATCGAGGTGAGGCCAGCCATGGCCATGCGCGGCCGCGCAGCAAAAATCGCCGCTTTCAGACCCATGGCCTGCCAATCTGCGCCCTCCCACAACAGCGCCGCTCTCGCTCCCCCCTCAGTCAGGTTTTCGGCGTACTTGGGGGATGTAGCCAAGGCCAGATCACTGGCCCCGGCGTCCTGGGGTTCTGCTGTTTTGGAAATGACGAGTGTCTCGTCGCCTTGGCAATCGGCGCCAAGCGCATCGGCAATCTGCCGGACTGTATACATAAGGGCCCTTTCCTCACATCCGGTGGTGGCGGGCCCCTAGTTTATCCCTGCACGCCCGGCGAAGCCACACCGGCGCGCTGCAGAGCGTCCCATACCTTTGCGTCACGTCCGTAGACGTCGCGCCGGAACTCGGCCCGTCCTTTGCCTGTCACATAAGCTGTGCGATAGATAATGTGAACAGGCACCTGCTGCTCCAGATCCACTTTGGTCTCTTTGCCGGATTTCAGGATCCGGTTGAAAAACGCTTCGGGATCTTCGGTTTGGCGCGCCAGCAGCGCATAGGCAAACTCAAATGGCTGCGCCAGACGGATGCACCCGTGCGAGAAGGCTCGCACCTCGCGGCTGAACAGGTTCTTGTGGGGGGTGTCGTGCAGGTAGATGTTGTATTTGTTCGGGAACATGAACTTCACCAGCCCCAGCGCGTTTCGGCTGCTAGGTGGCTGGCGCATCGCATAAGGGAAGTTGCGCGCGGTGTACTGGGAGAAGTCGGCCGAGCTGCGATTGACCACGCGGCCACGGCTGTCGGTGATCTGAATGTGCCCCACGGCATTAGGGTTGTTTTTCAGCTTGGGGAGATATTCCTTGGTGATGATCGAGCGCGGCACGTGCCAGCTTGGATTGATCACCATATGCTCCATGATGTCCGAAAACTCAGGTGAGCGGCGGTCGTGTTGGTTCTTGCCAATGACCGATCGGGTCTCAAAGGTGACATCGCCGTTGTCGATGATCTTGGCGGTGAAATCCGTCTGGTTCACCAAAATATGCCTGTCCCCCCGCTCCGGGGTCAGCCAGCGTTCTCGCTCCATCGCGACGAGGACCGATTTCAGACGTTCCGTTACCGGTTTGTTGATTTCGTCGATAGTTCCGGTGCCCGCAACCCCATCCGGCTCGAGGCCGTGATCTGACTGGAACTTCTGAACCGCCAACTCAAGATCATGATCAAAACGGGCTGTGGCACTGCGTGGCAGATACCCCATGGTCACCAGCCGGTTCCGCAGCGCGATGACCGCCGGCCCTGTGTCTCCCGGCTCAAGCTTGGATTGCGGGACAGTCGCGCCCCAGCCCCCCTGAGCAGCCAAGGCTTCCAGCCTGAACTTCTCTCTCATAAGGGCGCGGTACTGAGGCGAAGCCGGGACCAAAGCCCGCATATAGGCCATGGGCTGACTGTCGCGAATTCCCTCGAGATATTTGACCGGGTCGGTGCTGTGCTTCTTGCGCACGATGCCGTCGTCAATGCTCTGCGGGTCGAGCAGCCCCGTCTGCAGGTCGGTCGCGTAATCCACAAAAGCCCGGCTCAACGCGGCTTCCAGCTCCCCCATGCTGCGTACAGTGCGGGCCGCGCCCATCTTGGCCATCAGATCAGCGACAAGCCGGCTGCGGTCCGGCAGGCCATGCGCGGGCGCTTCATCAAGCGCGCGGATCAAGGCTGCGCGTCTGTCTCGAGCGGCTTCTTCGGGACCTGTCCAAAGCGGGGCATAGCCGTTTTCGCGATAAAACTGAGCCACAGCATCGTTCTGAAAGGCAGATGCAGCAACCGCCTGTTTGAATGCGGTCACCTGTGCCATCGCCCCCTGCGGAGCCAGCGAAAGACCCGCGCCAAAAACGGCAAGCGCAAAAAGGCTTGTCTTGAGAGATGGGACAACTCTTTGGAAAGGTGATCGCTTCATTGCTAAACAGGCCCCTTGGTATCGGTTCTTTGTATCTTGGCTCACACCACGTGAAATTCTGGTAAAAAAACTCAGACCCGCTGTCTATTCACAATTCGTAAACCATTGCTTGAGATTCTATTTTTGGTTCTTTGAAGTCCCATAACCAGAGCAAAGAGCGCCATTCGACGGGGAAAACATCGAGCAACGTCCCCTTTTGCGCAAAAACTTGCCGAAAAACCCACGCAAAATGGGGCTGAGCCAAACGAATCTTGGATCGTGATTCCCGCTGTGGCATACAGCCCGCGTGTAGGATAACACGAGCCGCCCGTAACATCGGGATATGGCAGGATAAAACATCGTTCGGGATGGCGAGAAAAATATGGCAGAAGCTAACGGTACGGGGCTTACCCGTCGAGCATTATTGGGCGCTTTTGCAGCGACGGCCGTCACTGCAGCACCGACATTCTCCAATGCGGCAGGATTTTTGCGTGGAGGTGGAGATATCCGCCGGATCCGCATGTATTCCGGGCGGACAGGTGAGCGCCTGGACATGGTCTATTGGATCGAAGGCAAATACATCAAGGACGCCGTGCGTGAGGTGAACCACTTCATGCGGGATTGGCGGACCGATGATGTGAAAGAGATCGACCTTCGCACGATCGACATAATGGCAGCGGCCCACAATCTGCTGGACGTAAGCGAGCCTTATATGTTGCTTTCCGGCTATCGCAGTCCAAAAACCAACGCGATGCTCCGCAGCCGGTCGCGCGGCGTTGCGAAAAACTCCCTTCACATGCGCGGCCAGGCGGCTGATCTGCGCCTTGCGTCGCGGTCCGTGTCCCAAATGGCCAAAGCAGCCATGGCCTGCCGGGCCGGCGGTGTTGGAAAATACTACCGATCCAATTTTGTTCACATGGATTGCGGCGTCGTTCGTGATTGGAGCGGTTGATCCATTTGGTGCTATAAAACGCTATTGCGACAAGGGTTTTGAGGGGCGTCCGCGGGGCGCCTTTTTTCAATTCTTGGCGCCCTCCCCCAAAAAAAGTGACTGGTCCTTTGCATGTGCGCAACGGCCATATCCGCGATCTTGGGTGATCGGTGCAGCAACCGGCATATTCAGAAAGCCACAGCAAACTGTCCGAAACCGAAAATCCAGCGGTTTGTGGGGAAGTGGCGCACCTGAGAGGATTCGAACCTCTGGCCTCTGCCTTCGGAGGGCAGCGCTCTATCCAGCTGAGCTACAGGTGCCTGTCTGCCCGGCGGTATACCCGTGGTTCACTTGTGCTGCAATCCCAAAATTCGGCTGCGGAGGCATCAAGTTGGCCGCACCCCAGCCATTCGAAACGGGTTGCGAATTCGTCTTGCGATGGCATCTGCCCGGTGCTAACCACAACGCAACGCGGGTGTAGCTCAATGGTAGAGCAGCAGCTTCCCAAGCTGACGACGAGGGTTCGATTCCCTTCACCCGCTCCATGGCGTCCCGGCATTTTTCGTGGTGGAATACTCTGTACGCGCCGACGTTCATCCCCACCATAGTATACAACCGCCCGATTTGCCCAAGTCCCAAGAGCCTATGACACTAAACTATCTGATCCCGCTTTCTGCAGATGAACAATTGGCACATGGGCTGGACCGTCCCTGCCCTCTTGCTGTTGCGGATCGTGTGCGTTTCTCTGAACTGGATATGCTGCGGCACGTGAATAACAAAGCCTACCTCGGCTGGTTCGAAACCACACGGGTCACCTATTTTCAAACCTACTGCCTGTCTCACTTTGCGGGAATGCCCGAACCGCGAACCGTGATGCGCAATGCAAACGTGCATTATGTCAAAGAAATGATTGAAGACGAAAGCTACATCACCACCGCTCGGGTGCTCTCCTTTCGCCGCACCTCCTACGTGATGGAACAGCAGATCTGGTCTGGAGACCTCCGTGCCCGGCTTGAGGCCGTGATGGTCTTGCGCACACCCGATGGCGGCGCCGGATACCCAATACCAGCGACACTGGCGGCCCAGTTTCGTGATTTGGACGGAGCCGAGGATCTAAGTGGCGGTTGATCCTGCTTCAGGGCGCCCAGTGAACCTCGGCTCCAGAGAGCACCGCGTTGATCGGCGCCTCTTCTGGCGGCAGGGACAGTGCCCGTTCCAGGGCTTGCCTTTTCCCTTCTCCAAAAATCACCAGATGTTTGCACAGGGCCCCGTTCAGGACCGGAGCAGAGAGGCTTACGCGGGCTTCGGGTTGGCTGTCGGGTCGCAGGACCGCAAGCGGGGAAGCAGACGGCTGCAATGCCTCGGCAAGACCTGCAACACCGGGAAACAGCGAAGCGGTGTGCATGTCCTCCCCCATGCCAAGCAGCAGAACGGACAGCGGCAACTCGGGTGCGATCATAGCCTCAACATCGGCCAGAACCTCCTCCGGGGCGCGATCCGGCACGTAGAACGGCAAAAACCGAGCGGTTGAGGCCGGACCGGCCATGAGCCGCGCGCGGATCAGCCGGGCATTGGACCGCTCACTGTCGGAGGGCACCCAGCGTTCGTCGCTGGCCATGATGTGAACCCGGTCCCAGTTGATAGAAGCCGCACAGAGGTCGTCAAAGATTGGTCCCGGAGTGGTGCCGCCTGCCACCGCCAAAGAGGCCGTGTCATGATGAAGAAGGTGCGTCTCCAGATCATCAGCAAGGCGTTTGGCAACGTCGATGGCCAGGATCTCGCGATCCGGGTATTCTTGAATATTCATGGATTTATGCCTCTCCATTCACGTCCATCTCGGCGCATCAGCAGGTCGGCATCCCCGGGGCCGGTGCTGCCGGTATCATAGGGTTTGGGCACATCCCCACGGGCCTGCCATCCGGCAATGATGGGGTCCGTCCAAGCCCAGGCTGCCGCGACTTCATCGCCGCGCATGAACAATGTCTGGTTGCCCCGGATCATGTCCGTGATCAACCGTTCATAAGCATCCGGTGGATTTTGCCCATCCGCCCCAAGGGCAGTAGCAAAGCTCATATCGAGGGGCACGTCGATCAGCCGCATACCGCCCGGGCCCGGTTCCTTGATGGTAACACTCAGGGTGATGCCCTCGTTTGGCTGCAGGCGGATTTTCAGGTGGTTGGCATGCCGCCCGGCGTCCGCTCCAAATATCGAATGTGGCGCGTCCTTGAACAGCACATTGATCACCGAAGATCGCGCCACCAGGCGTTTTCCGGTCCGCATGTAGAAGGGCGTGCCGGCCCAACGCCAGTTGCTGATATGTGCCTTGAAAGCGATATAGCTTTCGGTAGTGGACCGCGGATTTCCAACGGTTTCCCGATAGGTCAGGTCCTCACCCTCAAGTCCCGGCGCTGCACTGTACTGACCGCGCACAATGTGATGCGGCTTGAGAGGTTCAAGAGCGCGGATCACTTTCAGCTTTTCATCGCGCACGGCATCCGGGTCGAACTTGGCTGGCGGTTCCATCGCAATGAGACATAGCAGCTGCATCAAGTGGTTCTGCATCATATCCCGCATGGCGCCTGCGCGATCATAGTATTCTTCCCGGCCCGCCACACCGACGGTTTCGGCCACCGTGATCTGGATGTGATCGACATATTGGCTGTTCCAAAGCGGTTCGAACAGCATATTCCCAAAGCGGATCGCCATCAGGTTCTGGACCGTTTCCTTGCCAAGGTAGTGATCGATCCTAAAAATCTGATTTTCGGAGAAGTAGCCCGCCAGCGTCGCGTTCAGCTCCTGCGCCGAGGCAAGGTCATGTCCAAAGGGTTTTTCTACGACGATTCGGCTGTCACCATCCGAGAGACCATGGGCCCGGAGCCGCTGCGCCAGAGCGCCAAACAGGCTGGGACCGACGGAGAAATAGAAAACACGGATCGGTTTGTCTGTGCGCGCCTTGATGCTGACTGCCAGCTCGACCCAGCCCCGGTCTTCGCGGGCATCCATCGAGATATAGCTGATACGGTCCAGAAAGGCTGGCATGGCACTTGCATCCGGGCCATGCGCCCCAAGCGTCGCTTTCACCGCCTCGGCCACAAAGGCACGATAGGCCTCGTTGCTCATCTGAGACCGGGCGGCGCCAATGATGCGGATGTCCGGCGGGAAGTGGCCGCCGCAAAACCGCCGATAGAGGGCAGGAAGGATCTTGCGTTGAGAAAGGTCACCTGTGCCACCAAAGATGACCATATCAAACGGGTCGACCGGAATTACACGAGGGGCCATTGGGCTTGATCCAATATCTTTTCCTGGCAGCCCGAGCGGGCAAGGGCTTCACATCCCCGTCAGGACTGCATGTGGCATCTTTCACTTTCGGGTCACTATAGGCTAGCCTTTCAGGAAAGGAACGGCCCATAAGGACATTCGCGTGAAAGATCTGCCTAAACCCTCGGCAAATATGGGGAAATTTCAAGACAGGCATGTGACGGCGGATGGCAGTCAACGGGCTGTGGTTGCGCTCAGCAAGCCGGAAACCCTATGGTTCAACACAGGCACCCTTTGCAATATCGAATGCGCAAACTGCTATATCCTCAGCTCGCCTCGCAATGATGCATTGGTTTATCTTTCCACGGTCGAGGTCGAAGACTATCTGGATCAGATCAAGGCGCGAGGCTGGCCCATCCGAGAGATCGGTTTCACGGGCGGAGAGCCCTTCATGAACCCCGAGATGTGCGCCATGGCCGAGGCGGCCTTGATGCGCGGCCATGAAGTGCTGATCCTGACCAATGCGATGCGCCCGATGATGCGAAAGTCAGTGAGGGCGGATCTGCTTGACTTGCAGCAAAGATTCCCAGGCCAGCTGACCTTGCGCGTATCGCTCGATCATCACACTGCACAGGCGCATGATCGGGAACGCGGTGACGGGAGTTTCGACAAAACACTGCAAGGCATGGCCTGGCTGCGCGACAACGGGTTTCAGATGGCCGTGGCCGGTCGGATCGCCTTTGCTGAAAGTGAACACGAAGCCCGCGCTGGGTTTGCCAGGCTCTTTGAGGCGCAAGGCTTCCCAATTGACGCGCTGAACCCCGGGCAGACAGTTCTGTTCCCGGAAATGGACGAGAACGTCGAAGTCCCTGAAATAACAACCGCTTGCTGGGGGATCCTCAACAAGTCTCCCGACGACGTCATGTGCGCGTCATCCCGGATGGTCGTGAAACGCAAGGGCGCCACAGCCCCTGTTGTACTGGCCTGCACCCTGCTGCCCTACGCCCCGGAGTTCGAGATGGGCGCAAGCCTCGCAGAAGCCGAGGCACCCGTGGCGTTGAACCACCCCCATTGTGCCAAGTTCTGCGTTCTGGGCGGGGCAAGCTGCTCGGCGTGAGGGCAGTCAGTGAATGGTGAACTCGCCTGTTACGTGCCGCCATTCTCCCGCACTGATCATCTTGCGATGGGTAAAACGCACCGAATGCAACGGTCCCTCGATCTCACGCTGCCAAAAGGCGATGAATTTGAACATGCGGTCGTGGTCGGGCGCCAGATCATAGTCCTGCCAAAGGAAGGTGTTCAGGACGTGCGGGTGATCCGGCATGTGATAGATGAATTCGGCCGTGGTCAGGCCGTATCCTTTGAGCATGAGTTCGGTTTCGCTCATCTCCATCTGTGGTCTCCTCTTGCGAAGCCCCCCACCTGAAATCCTAGGCATCAAAGTATTAACAGACCCCAAAGCCCCCGGAACGTCCCGCGCTGCTTGCGCCCCACATGCGGTGTCTGATAGGGTGTTCTGACACAAGACAGACCCCAAGAAAAGAACGGGCAGCAAACGTGAGCGATACGCCGGAAACTCCTGAAAATATGGATGAAAACCAACCGTCCAAGCCGGTTTATGAGGGCCCGACGGTTTCCATCGAATCCGAGATGCGCACCTCCTATCTGGACTATGCGATGTCGGTCATCGTCAGCCGGGCCATTCCAGACCTGCGCGATGGGCTCAAGCCGGTACACCGGCGCATTCTCTACGCCATGCATGAGACCGGCAACACTCACGACAAGGCCTATCGCAAGTCTGCCCGCCCGGTGGGTGATGTCATGGGTAAATACCACCCCCACGGCGACAGCGCGATCTATGACGCCCTTGTGCGGATGGCGCAGGATTTCTCCATGTCTCTGCCGCTTTTGGATGGTCAGGGCAACTTTGGCTCCATGGATGGGGATAACCCCGCCGCGATGCGCTATACCGAAGTGCGCATGGACAAACCCGCGGCCTTTATGCTGTCTGACATCGACAAGGAAACCGTTGATTTCCAAGACAACTACGACGGCAAGGATCAGGAGCCGACGGTCCTCCCCGCCCGCTTCCCCAATATGCTGGTCAATGGCGCCGGCGGTATCGCTGTCGGCATGGCGACAAACATTCCGCCTCATAACCTTGGCGAAGTTGTCGATGCCACCCTCGCGCTGATCGAAGATCCCGATCTCACCAGCGAACAGCTGATCGACTATGTGCCGGGGCCGGATTTCCCGACCGGCGGCGTGATGCTGGGCCGCTCGGGCGCGCGCAAGGCCTATCTTGAGGGACGCGGCAGCGTCATCATCCGCTCCAAAACCCGTGTCGAAGAGATCAGGAAGGACCGCTACGCCATTGTTGTGGATGAGATTCCCTATCAGGTGAACAAAGCCTCCATGATCGAGAAGATCGCCGAACAGGTCCGCGACAAAAAGGTCGAAGGCGTTGCACATGTGCAGGATGAATCCGACCGCAACGGCGTGCGTGTTGTTGTCGAGCTGAAGCGCGACGCAACGCCCGAAGTTGTATTGAACCAGCTGTTCCGGTTCACCCCGATGCAGACCTCCTTTGGCTGCAATATGCTGGCGCTGAACGGTGGCCGCCCTGAGCAGCTTACCTTGCGCAAATTTCTGACCTCTTTCATCGACTTCCGCGAAGACGTTGTCGCGCGCCGCACGGCCTACCTTTTGCGCAAGGCGCGGGAACGCAGCCACATCCTCTGTGGTTTGGCGGTGGCCGTGTCCAATGTGGACGAGATCGTTGCCACCATTCGCTCTTCTGCCGATGCGGCCGAAGCGCGCGAAAAACTGATGACGCGCCGCTGGCCGGCGATGGACATTGCCGACTACATCCGCCTGATCGACGATCCGACCCACACGATGAACGAGGATGGCACATACAACCTGTCCGAAACCCAGGCCCGTGCGATCCTTGAGCTGCGTCTGCAGCGCCTGACCCAGATCGGTGTCAAGGAAGTCACCGACGAACTTGAAGAACTGGCAGCCAAGATCAAGGAATACCTTGAGATCTTGGGCTCGCGTGAGCGGATCATGAGCATCATCGCCGATGAGCTGCGCGAAGTACGTGAGCAATTCGCCGTGCCACGTCGCACCGAGATTGTTGACTGGTCCGGCGACATGGAGGACGAGGATCTGATCGAGCGTGAGGACATGGTAGTGACCGTGACCTCGGGCGGTTATATCAAGCGGACCCCGCTGGCCGATTTCCGCGCCCAGAAACGCGGCGGTAAGGGCCTGTCGGGTATGCAGACCAAGGAAGAGGACGTGGTGACCACCCTCTTTGTGGCCAATACCCATACGCAGCTTTTGTTCTTCACCACCGATGGGATGGTCTACAAGCTCAAGACCTGGCGCCTGCCGCAGGGCGGTCGCACGTCGAAAGGCAAGGCGATCGTCAACATCCTGCCGATCCCCACCGGTGTGTCCATTGCCGCCATCATGCCCGTCGACCGGGATGAAAAGGAATGGGCAGATCTGCAGATCATGTTCGCAACATCCGCTGGAACTGTGCGCCGCAACCGTCTGTCAGACTTCACGAATGTGATGCGCAACGGCAAGATTGCCATGAAGTTCGAAGATGAGAATGCCGACACCAAGCTGATCAATGCGCGCATCTGTTCCGAAGACGATGACATCATGCTGGTGACCAACACCGGGCGCGCGATCCGCTTCCCCTCGACCGAGGTGCGCGTGTTCAACAGCCGCAATTCGGTTGGCGTGCGGGGCATTAAGCTGAACGACGGCGACGAGGTTGTCTCGATGTCGGTCATTCGCCATTCGAAATACACCCCGGAACAGCGCACCGCTTACCTCAAGATGCGCCGCGCCATGGCCGGTATCGCCGATGACGCAGAGGGTTCGGATGAGGATGTCGTGGCAGATCCCAACTTCTCGACCGAGCTTTACGCCGAAATGTCCGCGGCCGAGAACCTGATCCTGACCATCACCAAGGGTGGCCAGGGTAAGCTGAGCTCGAGCCATGATTACCCGGTCCGGGGGCGCGGCGGTATGGGCGTCACCGCCATGGACAAGGCGATGCGCGGCGGGGAGCTCGTGGCCTCCTTCCCGGTCGAACTGGAAGACCAGATCATGCTGGCAACGTCAAAGGGACAGTCAATCCGGGTGCCGGTGGATGGGATTTCCTTCCGGTCGCGTTCGGCAGGCGGCGTGCGCGTGTTCAACACCGGTAAGGGCGAAGAGGTCGTCTCGGTGGCCTGGATCGCAGACTCCGGCGACGAAGACGAAGGAGAGGCCAACGACGGCTAAGAGCCACGACAGCCTCACAAAAAGATCACGCGCCGTCCCAAACCGGGGCGGCGTTGTTCTTTACGAATGACTAAACAATTTCGGCTAACCTTTTCCCCAAACGCATTCTTTACGGGAGGGAGCGCCCGATGAACCTTTATCACTGCTATATCGACCTGCATCACGAGGCTAAGGCCCTCGCGTTTTCCAGCGCGGTGGACCAGTGGATGTCCTACCTGAAGGAGCGGAAGGTGATCAGAGGCTGGCGTCTGCTGCGCCGGAAGCTGAACCTTGCCAGCGATTCCTGCCGGGATTTCCTGCTGGAGATCGAATTCGAAAACATGACCCAACTGGATCAGGCCTTTCGCGTTCTTGGCGAAAAGGATGAAGAAATCGAAAAGCTATATGCCAACGTGAACGCGCTGGTGGCGCGGTCTGACTTTGGACTTTACCGGCCCTTCCCGGACCCCGAGCGGGCGGAACGCATGGCACTGATCTGACATGATCAACACAGATGCAAAGGCCGGGCGAGTTGCCCGGCCTTTTCGCGTTAGAGACCGTAGAGATCTCCGAATTTTCTTTCTAAATAGGCCATGAGCGGCGCATGGTCCGGGGCCATGCCTGCTGCCCGTGCAATCGTGTCGCGCGGACTGCGCAAACCACCGTGTTGCTGTAGGTTTGCGCCAAGCCAACCCGTGGCCGCCGAGGTGTCACCATTGGCCAATTGCGCATCAAGATCAGGCACATCCCGTCGCAGTGCCTCATGCAGGCAGCCGGCATAGACGTTGCCCAAAGAATAGGTCGGGAAGTACCCGAACAAGCCCACCGACCAATGCACATCCTGAAGACAGCCATTCGAGGGTTTGTCCACAACATAGCCGAAGTCTGCTGCAAACCGATCATTCCACGCCGCTTCCAGATCTGCGACTTGCAGATCGCCTTGCACCAATGCCCGCTCCAGATCGAAACGGAGCATCACATGCAGGTTATATTGCAGCTCATCGGCTTCGGTGCGGATGTATCCGTTGTGCACCTTGTTGACCGCAGCATAAAAGGCATCGGGATCCGCGATGCCAAAGTCTCCAAAGCTGGTTTTCATCTGCTCAAAAAGCCAGCCGGTAAAGGCGCGGGAGCGGCCAATCTGGTTTTCATAGATCCGGCTTTGACTTTCATGCACCCCCATTGAAACACCGCGCCCCAGCGGCGTCAGCAGGTAATCTCGGCTGATGTTCTGCTCATAGGCAGCGTGGCCGACCTCGTGAATGGTGGAATAGAAACAGTTGAAGGGATCGCTTTCGCTGGTGCGCGTGGTGATGCGCACATCAAGTCCCGAGCCCGAGCTGAACGGATGAACCGCCTTGTCCACACGCCCATGGGCCATGTCGTATCCAAAGGCACCCGCCAGTTTGTGCGCAAGCTGCATCTGCTGCGCCTCGTCAAAGGTCCCCTCCAGACCTTTGGGAGCGGGGCGATCCAGAACGCGGGCGCGCAGGTCGACCAATGCGGGGCGCATCGCGTCAAAAATTGCCGCAATGTCAGCAGAGGTGGTCCCATGTTCGTAGTCAGCCACCAGCGCGTCATAAAGATCGCGGCCTGCAGCCAGCGCCTCTGCCTCTTGGCGTTTGAGGGAGACGACTTCTTCCAGAACCGGCACAAAGGCTGCGACATCTTCATCTGCGCGGGCCTGAGCCCACTTGCCTTGCGCTTCGGATGTCACTTGGGCCAGTTTCTTGGCCAGATCCCCGGGGACCTTGATCGCGCGCTCGTAACTGCGCCGGATCTCACGCAGGTGGGCCGCACCCACCTCGTCCGGGGCTTCTGCAGCCTCCAACCATTCCCCAACCTCAGGGGCGCTGCGTCGGGCGTGGAGCACGGCCTCAATCGCGGCCATCTCGGCGCCGCGCTGGCTGGCCGCGCCGCGCGGCATCATGGTTTCCTGATCCCAGCCGAGGCGACCAGCGATCTGAGAGAGCGCCTGAGTGTCGCGTTCATAGGCCAAAAGCTGTTCAAATGCAGTCATTTGCATCAAGTGTCCTTAATCGAAGTTGCAATGGGATAGGCGGCCAGAAAACGCGCGCGCAGGATCAGGACCCACAGGATCACCGCCATGACCTGATGCAGGATCGCGGCTTGCCAGGGTGCACCGTAAAGCACCGTCACGATACCCAGCACGATTTGCACGGACAGACCTGCAAAGACTGCGTTGAAGGCAAACCGGGTCTGAGCATGGGCACTGCCACGCCCCTTGAGCCAGACAACCACTCCAAAGGCAAACAGGAGATAGCCGCAGACCCTGTGAATAAACTGCACAAGGCCAGGGTTTTCAAAGAAGTTCTTCCAGAGCGGTTCCAGCATCAACGGATTGGGCGGGATGATCTGCCCGCCCATCAAAGGCCAGTCGGTGTAGGAGCGCCCGGCATCTATTCCCGCGACCAACGCCCCCAGCAGAATTTGCAGGAATGCAAAGTGCAAAAGACCTGTCGAGAGGCCAAAAAGCTTGCTCTCCTTGGCGCGGCGCGCCTGCATCAACTCGCGTTCTTCGCGACCCAGCTGGAAGACATACCAGGCAATGAGACCAAGGATCACAAAGGCCAGACCAAGATGTGTCGCGAGGCGATAGGAGGCTACCGAAGTCATCCCTTCGCCCTGGGTCACGCCCGAGGCCACCATCCACCAGCCGATTGCGCCCTGAACGCCGCCCAGGGCACCGGGCAGGATCAGGCGACCGGTCCAGCCAGCGGGGATCTTGCGTGCCACCAGGAAGCCAAAGAAACCGAGTGCCCAGACCAGGCCGATCACGCGGCCCAATTGGCGGTGCCCCCATTCCCACCAGTAGATCTCTTTAAAATCAGAGAGCTCCATCCATTGGTTGTGGATGCGCCATTGATCGATCTGCTTGTATTTCTCGAATTCGGATTGCCAGTCTGCCTCGCTCATAGGCGGGATAGCACCGGTTACGGGGCGCCATTCAGTGATCGACAGGCCAGAGTCGGTCAGACGGGTGAGACCGCCCACCGCAATCATCACCATCACGAGGGCAAACAGCACCATAAGCCAGGCGCGTATCCCGCGCCGTGCACCGCCCCTGCCCCGATCGATTGCGCCGGGCTGCGCGACAGTCTTGGCGGGCTGCGCCTCGCCGACCTCTTCAAAGATGCTGCGCTTGCTGCTCATGCTTGTCTCTCTTACTTGCGTGCCATGCTTGCGGGCGAGATATAGGACATCCCACAGCCACGGTCAGGGGTCATTCGCGATTTTCCTTCCAGCGGACCATCTGCCGCATGATGCCATGCAGCATTTGCACATCGGCGCGTGTGAGGCGCATGCGGCTGAACAGGTTGCGGAAAACCACTTTCATTCCCGGCGCTTTCTCAGGCGGAAAGAAATAGCCTGCCGCGTCAAGGCGATCCTCGTAGTGCTGCACCAGCGCCTCGACTTCCACGCCCGTGGCCCAGTCGGATTTGCCGGTTTCAAAAACCTCGTGATCCACTTCGCCAGCCTGACGGCGCCATTCATATGCCGTGAGCAACACGCATTGGCCAAGGTTCAGCGAGGGGAACTCCGGGTTCACCGGAACCGTGATGATGGCATTTGCCTTGGCGATATCGTCATTTTCCAGCCCGGCGCGCTCAGGCCCGAACATCACCGCCACCCTTTCGCCACCCCGGATCTTTTCCAGCGCCAATTTCATCGCCGCCTCAGGACTGTAGACAGGTTTCGTCAGCTCACGCGGTCGCGCCGTGGTGGCAAAGACAAAGGAGCAATCCTCAAGCGCGCCGGGCACATCGGGCGCGAGCTGTGCTTCATCCAGCAGGCGCCCCGCCCCCGAGGCCATGGCAACGGATTTGGGATTGGGCCAGCCATCGCGTGGCGCCACGATGCGCATCCGGTCGAGTCCAAAGTTCCACATGGCACGGGCCGCCGCGCCGATGTTCTCGCCCATCTGCGGGCGGACCAGGACAAAGGCGGGCTGTGACGTGTTGCTGGGCATGTCTTTCTCCATTCGGCCCATGGGGCAAATTCGATGCATCTGCCCTGCTCTAATCGGCGGCGACTGGATGGGCAAGAGTTGCTGCGTCAGCTGGGTTTCGGGAAGCGATCCTTGCGTCCGTCGCAAGATCAGTTAAACACCTGCAAACACGGAACAGGAGCGCCCGTCATGACCACTGCTGCGGACACTGTAGAAAAGCCACAGATCTATCTGATTTCGCCGCCGAGTTTCGAGCTGGGGCGGTTTCCGGATCAATTGGCCAAAGCGCTCGATACTGTAGAGGTGGCCTGTGTGCGTCTGGACATGGCAAGCCGGGATGAAGACACGTTGAGCCGCGCCGGGGATGCGCTGCGCGAGGTCTGCCATGCGCGGGACGTTGCCATTGTGATCACCGACCACCAAATCCTGGCAGAGCGGCTGGGTCTGGATGGTGTTCACCTGAGCGATGCGTCCAAATCCGTGCGCAGTGCGCGTAAAGCCCTTGGCGCCGATGCCATCGTGGGCAGTTTCTGCGGCGCCTCACGCCATGACGGCATGTCCGCCGGTGAGGCCGGCGCCGACTATGTAAGCTTTGGCCCTGTTGGGGCGTCCGGTTTGGGCGACGGGGCGCAGGCGGAATTGGACCTGTTTCAGTGGTGGTCGGAAATGATCGAGGTGCCAGTGGTTGCCGAAGGCGGCCTCACGGAGGAATTGATCGGGACATTTGCCCCCGTGACTGACTTCTTTGGCATCGGGGATGAGATCTGGCGCAGCGAAGATCCGACCGGAGCCTTGCAGTCATTCGTCAAGGCAATGGGCTGATCCCCCCTGCGGTGGCGTGCTACATCCAAACACGCTCCACAAACCAGTAGCCGCCGATCAAAGCAATGGTGACCGACGCGGGGATCGCCACGCGTCCGCGGTACTTTGGATGTTTTCCAAACCAGTAACCAACTGCCACAAAGGCCAGTGCGATCACCGTGAGCTGGCCCAATTCCACCCCCACGTTAAATCCAACCAGCGCGGGGATGAATTGCGATTGTGGCAGACCAAATTCGGCCAGCACACTGGCAAAGCCCAATCCATGCAAAAGCCCGAAGCCAAATATGATAAACGTGCGCCAACTGTGAAGGCGCCTGGAGAAAATGTTCTCGACGGCTACGAAAACGATTGAGGCTGCGATGAGCGGCTCAACGATCTCTGGGTTCACCTTGACGATCCCCAGCGCTCCACAGGCCAGAGTAATTGTATGTGCAACGGTAAAGGCACTGATCTGCCAGATCAAAGGCCGCAACCGTGTGCTGAGGAAGAACAGCCCCAAGACGAACAGAATATGATCCAGTCCCTTTGGCAGGATGTGATCGAACCCCACCGGGATATAAGCAAAAAAAGCCTCTTGAGGGCTCAGCGCGGATCCGCCGGAAATCGCGATCGGCCCGCTGCTGTCGCCCCCTTGCAGGTAACCTGTGTATGGCGCTTCGACCCCGTTTTGCCTCAAAACCACCGCACCAGAACCCGTGGGCCAGGTCAGTGTCAGGACGGTGGCACCTGGCGGCAATACTGCGGTCACGTCGATGTAGCTCTCCCGCGGCACGTTCAGATCCCCCACAGGGCCGATCCGCAGGTTCTGCAGCTCAAGCTGCACAGGAACACCAGCTTCGATTGAGATTGAAGCTATCCAGTCTTCGGCAAACACCCTCAGCATAGGGCGCAGCTCTTCTGGGGGCAGCGCACGCAGCATATCATAATCCCCGGCCTGCCCTGTTTCTTCGGTGTTTTGGTGTGTGTCGAGGTCGATGCCAGCCACGAATGCCTCTGCGTTCAGGCGCAATTTCATGTCCAGCGTGCCGTCTTTGGTCACGAAGTCCGCGATTGTGGGGGTCACCTCATGTGAATGCCCTGGAGCCGCCATTGCCACGATCAAACTTGACAGCAGCCCAATGAACGCCACGTTGATGCGCAGAAACACAAGAAGCCTGGTCATGAAAAATCGCCTTTTGTCCTTTGTCCTCATTGCTAGCGGTCTGACAGGGTCATTGCCAGCCTTTGCCCATGAATTCTGGATCGAACCTCAGAGGTTTCAAATCTCAGCCGCAGAGCCAGTCATCGCTGATCTGGTGAATGGCCAGACGTTCAAAGGCAATCGACTGCCTTATTTCGAGAAACGGACAAAACGGTTCGACGTCATTTCAGGCGGGGAAATTCACACCTATCAGGGACGGATGGGGGATCTTCCTGCGCTCTCCCTTGCGCCATCCAAAGCCGGCCTCCTGACGATCGTGCATGAAACGGCGCCAGAGACCCTGACCTACAAGGCGTGGGACAAGTTCGATGCCTTCGCCCAGCACAAGTCCTTTGCAGATATTCGGGAACGGCACGCCGAAAGAGGGCTGCCTTTTGAGAATTTCGCAGAGCGCTACAGCCGCCATGCCAAGGCGCTGATTGCCGTCGGGTCGGGTGCGGGCGCCGACAGGCCCTATGGGCTTGAGACAGAGTTTGTCGCCGAGGCAAACCCCTATGCGCTGACGTCAGACACCCTTCCGGTACGGCTCTTTTATCTGGGGAAACCCCGTCCGAATGCCCAGATCGAAGTCTTCGAACGCAACCCTAATGGGGCGGTCACGGTTTTCCTTCTGAGCAGCGATTCCGAAGGGCGAGCAGGAATTCCGGTCAAACCAGATCATGAATACCTCCTGGATGCCGTGGTTCTGCGCCCGGCCGATCCGGCCAGTGGCGCGGTGTGGGAGACCCTTTGGGCCGCGCTGACCTTTGCCGTCCGTTGATGCGCGATCGCGCTTGCGAGCAGCTTCGAAAGGCGGCATGAGGGGGACATGATGACGCAAGTTTCCACCGTTAGCCCGAAATCATCCACCCCCCAGATTCTGTGTATCGGGTCTGTCATGTGGGACATTATCGGTCGTTGCCCTGCGGAAATGCGGCGTGGTTCCGATATGCCGGGGCGGATCAGCCGCCTTCCGGGCGGTGTTGCAATGAATATTGCGATGACACTGGCCCGGTTCGGGATGGCCCCCGTGCTGCTGAGTGCAGTTGGCCGTGACCCCGAAGGGGAAGAACTCATTGCCGCCTGTGGGCACCTTGGGCTGGACGCCAGCCAGATCTACCGCTCGGATGATCTGCCCACCGACAGATACATGGCCGTAGAAGGTGCAAATGGTCTGATCGCCGCGATCGCAGATGCACACTCTCTCGAAGCGGCCGGCGCCAAGATCATTCAACCTTTGCTGGATGGGGCGCTGGGCTCGGAGGAAAAGCCCTTCGCCGGGCCCATTGCCCTTGATGGTAACCTTACCCTTTCTCTTCTGGATGAAATCGCTGCCAGCCCTGCCTTTGCCTCTGCGGATCTCAGGGTTGCACCGGCTTCACCCGGAAAGGCAGAACGGCTGCGTCCCTTCCTTTTGCGTGGGCGCGGCACGCTCTATGTCAATCTGGAGGAGGCAGGCCTTTTGTGTCAGGATCGGTTCACCGAGAGCGAGGTGGCGGCAAAGGCGCTCCTGGCACGCGGCGCCGCGCGGGTTCTGGTCACCGATGGCAGCCGCGCGGCGACCAAAGCGGATGGCCGGGAGATCCACACACTCGTGCCTCCGCAAGTCACCCCAGCCCGCATCACCGGCGCTGGTGATACTTTCATGGCCGCCCATATTGCTGCTGAAACCCGCGGTGAGACCGCGGAAAAGGCACTGACATCTGCACTGGCGGCCGCTGCAAGCTACGTTTCAGGAGAACCCCCTCTGTGATCCCTATCCAATACTCTGCCGAAGTCGCAAAAGCCCGGAGTGAAGGACTGCCTGTTGTGGCGCTGGAAAGCACCATCATCACTCATGGCATGCCCTACCCCCAAAACGTCGAGACCGCGACGCTCGTAGAACAGGACGTACGCGATGCAGGCGCGACGCCGGCGACGATGGCCGTAATCGAGGGAACACTGCATGTGGGGTTGGAGCCGGAGACCCTCCAAACCCTGGGGCAGGCAAAATCCGTTGCCAAGGTTTCGCGGGCGGACATCGCGGCCTGTATCGCAACAGGCGGAACCGGCGCCACGACCGTCGCCGCAACCATGATTGCGGCGCGCATGGCGGGAATCGAGATCTTCGCGACCGGCGGGATCGGCGGCGTACACAAAGGAGCTGAGACCAGCTTTGACATTTCTGCTGACCTCCTGGAACTTGCGCAGACCTGCGTCAGCGTTGTGGCGGCTGGAGCCAAAGCCATTTTGGATGTTCCAAAGACTCTGGAAGTTCTGGAAACCCAAGGGGTTCCGGTAATTGCCTACGGTCAGGATGCCTTTCCGGCCTTTTGGTCTGCGCACTCGGACCTAAAAGCCCCATTACGGATGGACAGCCCGGCCCAGATCGCCCGTGCCCATGCCATGCGGCAGGCCATGGATCTGCCCGGTGGACAGTTGATTGCCAACCCAATCCCGGCCGACGCCGAGATCCCTGCAGAGGCACTTGCCCCCGTGATTACTCAGGCTCAGGCGGAGGCCGATCAACAAGGCATCGCCGGAAAAGAAGTCACGCCTTTCCTTCTGCAGCGGATTTTTGAGCTGACAGAGGGACGCTCTTTGAAGGCAAACATTGCCCTGGTGCGCAACAACGCGCGTCTGGCCGCCGAAATCGCCCGAGAATTGAACGCAATCAAGCGCGGATAACCGATTTCCTCCCGCCTGCCATTGCCCTGCCGCAAAACTGTGCATAGGTTCCGGGCAACGCTTTCCCTCTGCGGTACGACCACACGAAATGACCACGCCCTTCGATCAAGAACCCCATCGCAAACCGGGCCTGTTGGCGCGGCTGCGCTCCTCCTTTTTGACCGGTATTGTGGTCATTGCACCGGTCGGCCTTACCCTGTGGCTGCTCTGGACCGTTATGGGCTGGATCGATGGGGTCGTGCTGCCGCTGGTGCCCCATAACCTGCGTCCAGAACAGTATATCGGCATCAACCTGCGGGGCGTCGGCCTGATCATCTTCCTGCTGTTCACCATCATGGTGGGGTGGATCGCCAAGGGCATTATCGGCCGCTCGCTGATCAATTTTGCGGAAAATCTGGTAGATCGCATGCCTGTGGTCCGCTCGATCTACTCTGGGATCAAACAGATTTCCGAAACCGTCTTTGCACAGGCCGAAAGCAGTTTTGACAAGGCCTGCCTCATTGAATATCCGCGCCGCGGTATCTGGGCGATCGGTTTTGTATCGACCAAGGCAAAAGGTGAAATCGCCACACGGGCACAAACCTCTGGCGGTTTGATGAGCGTCTTTATCCCGACGACACCGAACCCGACCTCCGGTTTCCTTCTCTTCGTGCCCGAAGAGGATGTCACCATGCTGGATATGAGCGTTGAGGATGCAGCCAAACTGGTCATCTCCGCAGGGCTGGTCTACCCCAATGCCAAGGATCCGAGCCAGCCTCCCAAGTGAGCCTGAGAACTCGGCCATAGTGCCCTGAAAAGGCGGAGTTTTTCTCCGCCTTTTGTTTTTCTAACGTCACCTATAGAGCGGTCCAGCCGCCATCGACACTGATACTTGTGCCGGTGATCTGGGCTGCGGCGTCCGAGCAAAGGAAAACTGCCGTGCCGCCAAGCTGTTCGACCGTGGCAAATTCGCGGGACGGCTGGCGTTCCAGCATGACCTTTTTGATCACCTCTTCGCGGCCCATGTCATACTTCTCCATGGTGTCCGGGATCTGTGCCTCGACCAGCGGGGTCAGAACATAGCCGGGGCAGATCGCATTCGCGGTGATCGGCTCCTCGGCGGTTTCCAGCGCGACCGTCTTGGTCATCCCGACAATCCCGTGTTTCGCAGCAACATAGGCAGACTTGAAAGGAGAGGCCGTAAGCCCATGAGCTGATGCGATATTCACCACCCGGCCCCAACCTGCTGCGCGCATCATGGGCAGGGCCGCCGCAGTGGTATGAAAGGCGGAACTCAGATTGATTGCGATGATGGCATCCCATTTGTCCAAAGGGAATTCGTCAATCGGTGCCACGTGCTGAATGCCGGCATTGTTCACCAGGATGTCGCAGGCCCCCGCCTGCGCGATCAATGCGCGGCATTCATCGCCTTTGGACATATCGGCCTGAATGTAACGTGCCGATACGGAAAACTCCTTGGCGATGTCAGCAGCTAGCGCGTGATCCTCATCCCGCTCCGTGAATGAGTTGAGCACCACATTCGCACCCGCCCGTGCCAGTTCTCGCGCGACGCCAAGACCAATGCCCGAGTTTGATCCGGTCACCACGGCCGTTTTGCCTTTCAATGTCATATTTCTGATATCCTTCGCACTGGAGTTGTTGGCGCCACTTTGCCATGCCGCGCGCACGAAGAAAACGCGTAGGACTACGGATGAGAAACGGTTATGGCGGCAGGAAACATCAAGGATCAGTCTCAACCAGCGGGGCCTCAAAAAGAAAAAAACGCCCGCGCGAAGCGGGCGTTAAGTTATTGAGGCAGGTTTCATACAGGCAAGAAACCTATCGAGCAGTGACTCCGTTATACGCAATTATTCCCTTCCCTCCAAGCCAAAAATTTGAAAAGAACAAGATTAGCCTCTACCGTTAAGCTGCAGCAAAATAAGGATAGAATGGGATTGTTGCCAAAGTGAGACCAGAATATTTCCCTTCGGCTCGGGCCCTTTTCGCGGGAATCGCCCTGATTGCATCAACCGGTTTTGCATCTGCAGAATCATCCCATGCTATTGCAATGTATGGAAAACCTGCGCTTGAGGCGGGCTTTGAGTCTTTACCTTATGTTAACCCCGGCGCCTTAAAAGGTGGCCGCCTTGTGGTTGGGAACACGGGTGGTTTTGATACCCTGAACCCATTTGCGCAAAAAGGAACGCCTCCGTGGCAGCTGCGGTTCTGGGGATACGAAAGCCTGATGGGGCGCTCCTGGGACGAACCTTTCACGCTCTACGGGCTGTTGGCCGAATCACTTGAAGTGCCGGAAGATCGCTCTTGGGTAGAGTTCACCCTGCGTCCAGAAGCGCGGTTTTCCGATGGCAGCCCGGTGACGGTCGAGGATGTCATCTGGTCCTATGAGACCCTTGGCAGCGACGGACACCTTCGGTACCGCGGTTTCTGGAACAAGGTCGACCGGATCGAGCAAACCGGCCCGCGCAGCCTGCGCATTTCCTTCAACACCCCGGATCGTGAGCTGGCTCTGATTGCCGGCATGCGACCGATTTTCAAAAAGGCCCAATGGGAGGGAAAGCGCTTTGCCGACTTCGGCCTGAGCGAGGCTCCGATTGGCACGGGCGCCTATGTTGTCAGCGATTTCGAGCCGGGCCGCTCCCTGACCATGACGCGCAACCCCGAATACTGGGGGGCTGATCTGCCGTTTCGACGTGGGACGCAAAATTTTGATGAGCTGCGCATCGAGTTCTTTGGGGATGAAACCGTTCTGTTCGAAGCCTTCAAGGCCGGGGAACTGAGCGCCTACCGCGAATTCAACCCGGACAAGTGGCTGAGTGCCTATGATTTCCCGGCCGTCCAGCGCGGTGATATTGTCAAGACAGAGGTCCCCCACCAGCGCCCCTCGGGAATCACTGGACTGGCCTTCAACACGCGCCGCGCACCGCTTGACGATTGGCGTGTCCGCGAAGCGCTGCTGCTGGCGTTCAACTTCGAGTATATCAACGGCACCGTCACAGGCGGTGAACAGCCCCGGATTAGCTCCTATTTCTCCAACTCCGTGCTTGGGATGCGTCCGGGACCGGCTGAAGGCAAGGTGCGGGCCTTACTGGAGCCTTTCCAGGGTGTCCTGCTGCCCGGTGCGCTTGAAGGCTATGCCCTGCCACAAAGCGACGGCAGCAGCCGCAACCGCAAGAACCTGCGTCGTGCTGTTGCCTTGCTCTCGGAGGCCGGATGGCAGGTCCAGAATGGCGTTCTGGTAAATGCCGAAGGACGGCGGCTGGAATTATCGGTGCTGTTGCGGCAAGGCGATGCAGAGATGAAGACCGTAGTCGAGATCTATGCACGGGCGTTAGAGCGCCTTGGCATCACCTTGACCCCGGACCTTGTTGATAATGCACAATATGTTGCACGCCAATCCGAGTTTGATTTTGATCTCACCCGCGTGAGGCGGGACCTGTCGCTTAGCCCCGGAAACGAACAGCGCCTCTACTGGGGGGCCGCCGGAAGAGACCAGCCCGGAAGCCGTAATCTGATGGGAATTGCCAGCCCAGCGGTTGAGGCCATGATTGACGCAATGCTCACAGCAGATAGCAATGAGGATTTTACTGCCGCCGCAAGAGCGCTGGATCGCGTTCTGACCTCTGGCCGCTATGTCATCCCCATTTGGCAATATGACAAGGGACGGATCGCCCATATCAAAGAGATCCGCCACCCCGCCACAACCCCGATCTACGGCGATCGCAGCGGCTTTTTCCCCGATGTCTGGTGGTATCAGCCTGACTGACCGATCCGCGTTCCACTTTGCCTCGCGCGCGGTCGGCAACAGAAATGTTTTATTTTTTTCCAGTTTTGCTACGATAACCTTGGGTTTTGGTGATGGTTGCGCGGAGTGAAACAAATGTCAGAGCATTTTGCCACTGCAAGCTGGGCCGTGCGGTTCCCCCGGGCCAAGCAGCGTTTTCCTTACCTTCAGCGCCGTTTTGCACCCTGCCCGATCCGGGACAAGGACGGCTTTGTCGCCTACCTGGCCCAGTCACACCATCTCACGCTGACCGAAGCGCGCGAGGAAGCTGATGACTTTCTGTTCTGGGAAAGCCTTTATGCTGAGTTGGAGCATGGCCTGGAGGTGGATGTAGTTTAAGGTCAATCCCTTAGACCAAAGACGTAACCCAAAGAATAGTCGCATCTTCAGGACTGGTCGAGATCACATTGTGCCCCATCGCGGCATCGTAGTAAGCGCTGTCGCCACGCCGCATTTCAACGGGCTCGTAGAACTCTGTGTAGAGCTTTATCACGCCGGTCAGCACATATAGAAACTCTTCCCCATCATGGCGCACCCAACCGTCAAACTCTTCCATGGAACGGGCACGGACACGGGCGCGATAGGGCAGCATTTGTTTGCGAGTCAGCCCGTCGGCCAACAGTTCATGTTCATAGGTTGCTGTGGCCTGCGCTGAGCCTTCTCCGAACTTGGTAACTGTCATGCGCCCATTCACCTGCTCGCGCTGGGGCGGTGTGAACAGTTGCGGCACTGAGATCTGCAATCCAACCGCAAGTTTCTTGAGCGCATCATAGGTGGGCGACATCTGCCCGTTTTCGATCTTGGACAGGGTGGAACGCGCCAGCCCTGCCTGATTTGCCGCATGTTCCAGCGTCCAGTCCCGCGCCTTGCGCAATTCGCGCACACGGGCGCCAAGATCCAAAGGCTCGGCCTGGGCGCTATCTCCACCGGCGCGCGCGATGGTGATCAGGGTTTTGGGGTCGCGATCCGTCATTGGGTTTCTATAAGACGCGCCGCTGCCGCTTGCAACGCAGCACATGCCACGCTAGCCAAGACCCATGTTATCTGAATGTGATACCGGCCCCTTTGCGCCCTGCCCTGAGCCTTTCAACCTGGCTGCCCATGTACTGCGCCACGCAGATGATCTGCCGGGCAAAACCGCACTGGAGGTCTTAGGGGACACCGCGAGCACGTCCTGGACCTACGCCCAGCTCGAAGCTGCGGTCCGCGGGACCGGGACCGGACTGCTCGAAGCAGGCTTAAAACCCGGCAGTATCGTTTTGATGAGGCTTGGAAACACTGTCGACTTTCCGATCGCCTATCTTGGAGCGATCGCCGCGGGATTGGTGCCAGTTCCGACCTCTGCACAACTCACAGAACCCGAAACAGCCAAAATGATCGCGGACCTGAATGTGGCCGCCGTTCTGCGCGATCCAAGTGTGCCCTGCGCCGCACATCCGAAGCAGATCCTTTTGCACGACCTTCAGGATATGCGGGCGCACCCACCTTGCGCCTACGATATGGGGGATCCGAACCGGTTAGCTTATGTTGTATACACCTCTGGAACCAGCGGGTCGGCCCGCGCTGTAGCCCATGCCCATCGGGCCATCTGGGCGCGCCAGATGATGGTGCGGGACTGGTATGATCTGAGGGTCGATGACCGCCTGATGCATGCGGGGGCCTTTAACTGGACGTTCACCCTTGGCACCGGCCTGATGGATCCCTGGACAATCGGCGCCACCGCTCTGATCCCGGAGCCGGGTACACCGCCCAAGGCGCTGCCGGGACTGTTGCGCCAAAGCCGCGCAAGTATTTTTGCCGCTGCGCCAGGGGTGTACCGCAAATTCTTGAAGCATCATGGCAGTCTGTCTTTGCCGGATCTGCGGCACGGGCTCTGCGCCGGAGAAAAGCTGTCTTTGCACCTTTCCGACCAATGGACGCAGCGCACAGGCACCGCCCTATTCGAGGCCTATGGCATGTCAGAGTGCTCTACCTTTATCTCCTCCTGTCCCGCTCATCCGGCGCGCGGTGAAGCTTTGGGGCGCCCGCAAACCGGACGCCGCGTTGCGATCCTTTGCCCTGACGGCCCGGTTCCGCGCGGTGCAGAGGGAACCATCGCCATACACCGGAGCGATCCGGGCCTGATGCTTGGCTATCTGGGTGCCCCGGAGGAAACCGAAGCCCGGATGCAGGGCGACTGGTTCCTGACCGGAGATCAGGGCGCGATGGATTCGGAAGGGCAGATCAGCTACCTTGGGCGCGCGGATGACATGATGAACGCAGGCGGCTTTCGGGTCTCTCCGATCGAGGTTGAAACGGCCCTTTCTGCGCATCCAGGCATCACCCAGGTCGGCGTCACCACTGTTGAGGTGAAGGAGGACACCCATATTATCGTTGCCTTTTACACGGGCGCTCACGATCTGGAGATCGCAGCGCTTGAGGCCTTTGCAGCAAAGCGGCTTGCGCGGTACAAGCAGCCCCGCGCCTATGTTCATTTGGACATTCTGCCAACCGGTGCAAATGGCAAGCTGCTGCGGCGCGCCCTGCCCGCCTACTTCACCCGATAGCCCAAAAAGGATCGCCTCATGACGCAAGATACGATGGTCAAGCTCGACATTCTTTCGGATCCGATTTGCCCCTGGTGCTATATCGGCAAGGCCAATCTCGACAAGGCGCTTTCTGAGGTGCCGGATCATCCCTTTGTGATTGAATGGCACCCGTTTCAGCTTAATCCGGACATGCCGGTCGAAGGCATGGACCGACGCGCCTATCTGGAGGCCAAGTTCGGCGGCAAGGAGGGCGCTGTGCGCGCCTACGCCCCCGTCGTAGAACATGCAGAAAAGGCGGGTTTATCCATTGATTTCGAAGCAATGCAGCGCACACCTAACACGCTGGACGCACACCGTCTGATCCATTGGGCCGGGATTGAGGGCAAGCAGACCGAGGCGGTTGATGCACTATTTGCGGCCTATTTCACCAAAGGTCAGGATATTGGCAATATCGAAATCCTCGCAGATATCGCGGCGGATATCGGCTTGGACCGTGAGGTCGTTCTGAAACTTCTTGAAGGCGAAAGCGACCGAGAGGCGATCCAATCCCGCGATGCCCACTCGCGCAAAATGGGTGTGAGTTCCGTTCCCACCTTCATTGTGGCAAATCAGCACGCGGTTCCCGGCGCTCAGCCGCCCGAGTTGTGGAAGCAGGTGATCGAGGATATCCTTGGGCAAATCAAATCTGCCCCTCAGCCTGAGTAGCCCCCGCCGTTTATGCAGTTCAAGCGTTCCAGCATCTTCGCGACCCTGATCGCCATCATGGGCCTAAGTACGGCGTATTTTCACTATTTTGAGGACTGGAGCATTCTCGACAGCCTGTTCTTTACGGTGGTCACGATTTCAACCGTCGGCTATGGCAATCTGGTGCCTGTGACAACGGCGGGAAAGATTGGAACGATGGTTCTGATTTTCAGCGGACTTGGCGTTTTTGCCTTGGCGATGCGCGAATTTGCGCTCTACCAGATCCAAAAACGCGAAGAACACAGCGAATGGCTGGTTGCCCGCCTTGGGCGCCACCCGCATGAGGAGGCGCCAGCCAACGAGGACGATTGCCCCGATCCAACGCCATTTGAGCCTGGAAAACACTAGCGGCATTCACTCTCGCGCAGCCGCGCACAGACTTCTGTGCGACTTCGGTTCTGGTCCCGTCCAAACAATCATGATACGGCGACCACAGCGCGGCCCGGATTGGATCCGATTTCCGGATTCTTCTGCAGTTGCGCAAGAGGTCATTCATGTCACAATCCCTTTCAGGCCCCACATCAAACCCGATGTCCAAGGGGGAATTTGTCGCCCTGATCGCGATGATGTTTGCAACCATCGCCTTTTCGATTGATGCGATGTTGCCGGCCCTCCCAGAAATCGGCCAAACGCTCAGCCCGGACCATGTGAACCGGGCGCAGCTCATCATCACCTCCTTTGTTCTCGGGATGGGGATCGGGACGTTTTTCACTGGCCCCTTGTCCGATGCTCTTGGCCGCCGCCCGGTCATCTTTGGAGGCGTGATCCTTTACATCCTTTCTGCAGCGGCGGCCTGGGCGGCCGAGTCGCTGGAACTGGCGCTGCTGGCCCGCCTCACGATGGGCCTTGGCGCCGCCGGTCCACGCGTGGTGGCTATGGCCGTGGTAAGGGACATGTACTCGGGCCGCGAAATGGCCCGCGTGGTGTCGGTGGCGATGATGATCTTTACCCTGGTTCCCGCCGTGGCACCTCTGCTTGGCGCCGGAATCATCGCGTTCTCCAGCTGGCGCGGAATTTTTGTGGCTTTCGCCGGGTTCGCCGTGATCATCGCCCTCTGGATGGGGGTGCGGCTGCCCGAAACCCTGGCCCCATCAGACCGCCGTCCTATGCGCGTTGCGCTGATGGCAAAGGCACTTAAGGAGATGATCTCTCATCCGACCGTGCGCCTTTCTATTCTGGCGCAATGTCTGTGCCTTGGCATGCTGTTCACCATGATCACCCTGGTGCAGCCGGCCTATGATGTGGTCTTTGATCAGGCCGAGAGCTTCCCCTACTGGTTCTTTGCGGTTGCCCTTGTTGCCGGGACCGGAAGCCTGCTGAATGCCGTTCTCGTTGTCCGCCTTGGCATGAGGCGCATGGTCACCTGGGCTCTGGCGGCCCAGATTGCCCTCTCCGCGGTGATGCTCATCCTGGAGAGCGTCCCAATGGATACTACCGTCGCCTTTGGGCTGTTTGTCGTCTGGCAGACCAGCGTCTTCTTCATGGCGGGCGTGACCCTTGGCAACCTGAATGCCATGGCGATGGAGCCGATGGGCCATATCGCCGGCATGGCGGCTTCTGTCATGGGCGCGATATCGACCGTAGTCGCAGCAGCAATCGCCGCGCCGGTTGGTCTGTTGTTTGACGGCTCCCTGCTGCCACTCACCGCCGGCATTCTGGCCATGTCCGTTTTGGGGTTCCTTGTGATGCTTCACATGGCACGGGTCGAAGCCCGGCTTCCGGCCCTCTAACGGGTTGCGGGAGAAGTCTGACTTCCCTAACCTCTCCAACAGTTTGGAGAGGTTTTTTCATGGAAGACACCTATTATGATCTGGGCCGCTACTCCTGCCCGGTGACCACTGAATCCGCTTCGGCTCAGCTTTGGTTCGATCGCGGTTTGATATGGACATACGGCTATAACCATCAAGAGGCCTGCGCCTGCTTTCGTCGCGCAATCGAGGCCGACCAGACCTGCGCAATGGCGTATTGGGGGCTCGCCTACGCCTCTGGTCCAAACTACAACATGCCTTGGGAATTGCACGATCCCGAAACCAAGGCCACCGCGCTTGAGACGGCTTATGACGCCACCCAGGCCGCATTGGCCCGGCTGGAGGGATGCACTGAGGCAGAGCAAATTCTTATCAAGGCGCTGACCGCCCGCTACCCTAAGCCTGTGCCCATTGACGACATGCACCTTTGGGACCACAGTTTTGCCGATGCCATGCGAGCCGGGTTTGCTCAGGTGCCGGACCATCTGGACCTGCGCTGCGTGTTTGTCGAAAGCCTGCTGAACCTCACCCCTTGGAAGATGTGGGACCTCAAGACAGGAAACCCTGCCGCAGGCGCTGCCACGTTAGAGGCGCAAGCGGTTCTGGAGGCGGCCTTTGAGACCGATCCGGATGCCATGCGCCATCCTGGCCTCCTGCACCTCTACGTTCATCTGATGGAGATGTCGCCGATACCGGAGAAAGCCCTGAAAGCAGGGGATGTTTTGCGCACATTGGTGCCGGATGCGGGCCACCTGGTGCACATGCCCACCCATATTGATGTGCTGTGCGGAAACTATCGCGACGTGGTCTATTGGAACGAAAAGGCGATCGAGGCCGATCTGAAATACTATGCCCGCGAAGGTGCGCATAATATCTACACCGGCTACCGCATGCACGACTATCACTTTGCTATCTACGGCGCTCTTTTCCTTGGACAAATCGAGCCTGCCTTGCGCGCGAACCAGGGCCTGTGGGAGAGCGTTCCCGAAGACATGCTGCGGATCGAAAGCCCGCCCATGGCCGACTATTTCGAAAGCTACATGGCCATGCACCCCCATATTCTGATCCGGTTTGGCAGGTGGGAAGAGGCCAAAGCGTTGCCCCTCCCTGAAGATCAGGACCTGTTCAGAACCCTGACCACAACCACCCATTATGCCCGCGCCCTTGGCCATGCTGCCACCGGCGAGGTCGCGCGGGCCGAGGCGCAAGAGCGCCTGTTTCTGGCAGCCAAGGACCGGGTGCCCGAAACCCGCCTGCTCCACAATAACCGCGTCGTCGATCTTCTTGAAATTGCGCGCGAAATGCTGCGGGGCGAGATTGAATACCGAAAGGGCAATTTTGAGGTGGCCTATACCCATTTGCGACGCTCGGTCGAACTCGACGACAGTCTCCCCTATGACGAACCCTGGGGGTGGATGCAGCCGACCCGTCATGCCTTGGGGGCGCTGTTGTTCGAACAGGGCCATATTGCCGAGGCCGAGGCAGTCTACCGCGCCGATCTCGGGCTCGATGGTAGCCTGTCGCGCGCCTCGATCCACCCGGACAATGTTTGGAGTCTCAAAGGCTTGTATGATTGTCTAAAGGCCCGCGGCGAAAAAGTGGAGATCAACCACATTCGCCAAAAGCTGGATCTGGCCCAAGCGCGGTCGGACGGTGTCATGGCCTCTTGTGGCTGTGCACAGGTGGCCATGACACCGGGATGCTGCGGATAGATCAACCCTTTGCAGGCTTGGCCTTTTTCTTGGCTGCGATCAGCTTTTCGGCCAGATCGCGGGCAATGGCATAGGCGCCCTTGATCTTGTCCGCGTCCTTCTTCCAATCGCGGCGCACCACGATCTTGTTGTCCTTTACCTTGGCGAGGCCTTTCTGGTCCTGGATAAAGGCGACCAGCCCTTCGGGGGACGCGAACTTGTCATTGTGGAACTGGATGGTTGCGCCTTTCGGGCCGCCGTCAAGCTTTGCAATTCCGGCCCTTTTGCACATGGCTTTGATGCGAACAACCAGCAACAAGGTATTGACCTCTTTCGGCAATTTGCCAAACCGGTCGATCAGCTCGGCCGCAAACCCTTCCAGTTCCACCTTGGTGGTGAGCGAGGAAAGACGCCGATAAAGGCCCAACCGGACATCCAGATCCGGCACATAGTCTTCGGGGATCAGCACCGGAACACCCAGATTGATCTGCGGCGCCCATTGATCCTCGGTCTCTGACAGGCCCTCCATCTCGCCGGATTTGATCTTGGCAATCGCCTCTTCCAGCATCGACTGATAGAGCTCATAGCCGACGTCACGCATCTGGCCAGACTGTTCCTCGCCCAGAAGATTACCTGCACCCCGGATATCAAGATCCTGACTTGCAAGGGTAAACCCTGCGCCAAGGGTGTCGAGAGAGCCGAGCACCTTAAGCCGTTTTTCTGCCGTTGCCGTCAGCCGCGCGCGGGGTTTGGTGGTGAGGTAGGCATAGGCGCGGGTCTTGGAGCGCCCCACCCGGCCCCGGATCTGATAGAGCTGCGCAAGTCCGAACATATCGGCGCGGTGCACCACCATGGTGTTGGCGGTTGGGATGTCGAGGCCGGACTCCACGATGGTCGTCGCCAGCAGGATGTCATACTTGCCGTCGTAAAAGGCATTCATCCGGTCATCCAGCTCACCGGCGGCCATCTGGCCATGGGCCACCACATAGGTGAGTTCCGGCAGCTGTTCCTTCAGGAACTCTTCGATCTCAGCAAGGTCCGAAATGCGCGGCACCACGTAAAAGCTTTGCCCGCCGCGATAATGTTCCCGCAACAGCCCCTCGCGAATGGTCACTGCATCAAACTCGCTCACATAGGTGCGGATTGCGAGGCGATCCACTGGGGGCGTGCCGATGATCGATAGATCCCGGACACCAGTGAGGCTGAGCTGCAGGGTCCGCGGAATAGGCGTTGCGGTCAGCGTCAGCACGTGAATGTCGCTGCGCAGCTGTTTCAGGCGCTCCTTGTGGCCCACTCCAAAATGCTGCTCTTCATCGATAATCAGCAAGCCAAGGTTCTGAAACCTGATCCCCTTGGCCAATAGCGCGTGCGTTCCGATCACGATATCGACGGTGCCTTTGGCCATGCCCTCGCGCGTCTTCGCGGCGTCCTTGCCTGTAACAAAACGCGACAATTGTCTGACTTCCAGCGGAAATCCCCGAAATCGTTCTGCAAAGGAGGCCGCGTGTTGCCGCGCCAGCAGCGTTGTCGGCGCAATCACCGCCACCTGAACGCCCGACATGGCCGCAACAAAGGCCGCGCGCATGGCGACCTCAGTCTTGCCAAAGCCCACATCGCCGCAGACAAGACGGTCCATCGGGCGGCCCGAGGTCATGTCATCCATCACATCCTGAATGGCGCGCAGCTGATCGTCGGTTTCCTGATAAGGGAAGCGCGCCGAGAACTCCTCCCAGGCGTGGGGCGGCGGATCCATGATCGGCGCTTTGCGGAGGGCACGTTCGGCTGCGATGCGGATCAGCCGGTCCGCCATCTCCCGAATGCGTTCTTTCAGCTTGGCTTTTTTGGCCTGCCACGCGCCGCCACCCAGCCGGTCAAGCAGCCCCTCATCATGGCCGTATTTGCTGAGAAGTTCGATATTCTCGACCGGCAGGTACAGCTTGGCCGCCTCGGCATATTCGAGCAACAGGCATTCATGGGCTGCCCCTGCGGCCGTGATCACCTCAAGGCCCTTGTAGCGGCCAATCCCGTGGTCCACATGCACCACAAGATCACCGGGTGACAAGGACTGCGCTTCGGTGAGGAAATTTTCCGCCTTGCGGCGTTTCTTCGGCGCGCGGATCAGACGATCGCCAAGAACGTCTTGTTCGGAAATGACCGTTAGACCCGGTGCCTCAAACCCGTGCTCCAGCGCCCAGACCGCGAGATGAAGCCCGGTCTTTCCGATACGTGTACCGTTGGCAACCGGGATCGCCTCGGCCAGGCCTTCGTCCTCTATCAGGCCGCTTAAGCGTTCTCTTGCGCCTTCCGAATAAGAGGCAACGACCACAGGCCCCTGCTGCAAGCGCGATTTGATGTGAGCCGACAAGGCCCCAAAAAGGCTTATGCTTTCTTGCTGACGCTCGGGCGCGAAGTTACGTCCGATCCGGCCTCCCGCATCCACCACGCCAGGCCCGGAGGCCTGAGGCAGCGGATGGAACTGGATTGTCCGATGCGCCCCGGTCGCAGCCTCCCATGCCGCATCGTTGAGATACAAAAGCTCAGGCGGTGTCGGCTTATAGACCGTATCCAGCCGGCCCTTTTGCGCCATCGCCAGTTTTCGCGTTTCATATTGGTCCGCAACGCTGTCCCAGCGCGCCAGCCGGGCGGGTGTTACCTGATCATCCAGTGTGATCGTGGCATCAGGCAGGTAGTCAAACAGGGTTTCAAGCTCTTCATGAAAAAACGGCAGCCAATGTTCGATCCCCTGGTGTTTGCGCCCCGCGCTCACCGCCTCATACAGGGGGTCGTCGGTACCGGCCGCACCAAACTCAATCCGGTAATTCTGGCGAAACCGTGTGACGGCGGCCTCATCCAGGATGACCTCTGAGACTGGAGCCAGTTCGATTAGGTCCAGCTTTTCGGTGGTACGCTGCGTGGCGGGGTCAAACCGGCGCGCGCCATCCAGAACATCGCCAAACAGGTCAAGCCTGACCGGACCGGCATCACCAGGAGGAAAGATGTCGATGATGCCGCCCCGGACGGCATAGTCACCGGGCTCCATTACGGTCGGGCTTTGCGTGAAACCCATACGAACCAGGAACTTGCGCAGCGCTTCCTCATCTATTCGGTGATCCACCCGCGCCGAAAATGCCGCCTCTCTGAGAGTGGCTCGCGCAGGCACCCGTTGGCTTGCCGCATTAAGCGTGGTGAGGAGCACAAATTGGCCCGGCATTTTCTGCACAAGAGCCGCAAGAGTTGCCATCCGCGCAGCTGAGATATCGGCATTGGGCGATACGCGATCATAGGGCAGACAGTCCCATCCCGGAAAGACAAAGACAGGCATCTGTGGCGCAAAGAAAGACAGCGCGGCGCGCATGGCCTCCATCCGCTTGTCATCGCGGGCGACATGCAACACTGGTCCCCCGGATTTTTGCACTTCGTTCAAGACAAGCCGGGCATCAAAACCTTCGGGGGCACCGCCCATCATAACCGCACGTTGCGCCATGCTTTGAGGTTCCTTTTGCTTTTTTGACAAGGGGACGAGGTCTACCCGAAGGCCCCAAGACGAAGGTTCTGATACATTCCCCACATCGCTGTGACGAAAATGAAGATCATGCCAATGAATTGTATCGCAAACCTGGAGGTCGCAAGGCTTCGGTAAAGCGCGTCCTGCTGCAGTTCTTTTTGGTAGATTGACCGGGCCGTCAAAAGGTTGATCGCGCCTACGATGGACATGGGAAAGACCAACAGGAAGACAGCCTGCGCAAATTCGACGTCCAGCGCAAAGCCCAGCGTGGCAAGGGAAGACAGGCCAAAACAGACAAACCCAAGGATCCAGAACCCTGCCACATCAGCAACATAGATGAGCCGGTTGACGTTGATGCGAACAAGATCATGGAGATCCTGCGCGGATTGGCCGCCAACTTTCCTGGCCCGGTGCACCATGTCAAACGGCACGCCCAAGATCCAATGGCTCGCAGACGACCAAAGGACCGCCAAGGCGATCCAATACCAGAGGTTTGAAAACGATCTGAGATCGATCATCTCCGAAAGCGTCTGCAGCAGAGTCAAACCTTGCCCCTTTTTTGGCTCACCAACCAGTGGCGCCTTATATCCACCGACGCGCGGCGCTGCACAAGCCCTGCTATGTCGCAGGCCGCGGGCGCGGCGAATGTGACACTTGCCACTGCGCGCCGATCCATGCGACCCAAGAACCAGCAACAAGACGAGAGATCCCAATGAAGCCGACTGTCGCCCCCTTTCCTGCCGCCCGCCTGCGCCGCACGCGCGTGTCCCCCGCGATCAGGGGGCTGGTGCGCGAAAACACGCTGACAACGGATGACCTGATCTGGCCGGTCTTTGTTCGTGATGGTGAAGGGATCGAGGAACCGGTCATCTCGATGCCCGGGGTTGTGCGCCGGTCCGTCGACAAAATTGCAGAGGCTGCAGTCGAAGCACAGGCGCTTGGCATTCCTGCGATCTGTCTTTTTCCCTATACCGATCCGGCGCTCAAGACCGAAGACTGCGCCGAAGCCTGGAATCCAGACAATCTCTGCAACCGGGCCATCCGCGCAATCAAATCTGTCGCGCCTCACATCGCGGTCATGACAGATGTGGCGCTTGATCCATACAATATCAACGGCCACGATGGCTTTGTTGTTGATGGGGAAATCGTCAATGACGAAACCGTCGAAGCGCTGGTGAAGATGACAGTGGCTCAGGCCGATGCAGGCGCCGATATCATCGGACCATCCGATATGATGGACGGGCGGATCGGCGCGATGCGGTCTGCCCTGGAGCAGGCCGGACACAAAAACGTATCCATCCTGTCCTACTCGGCCAAATACGCATCCGGATATTACGGTCCCTTCCGCGATGCCGTTGGCGCCTCAGGCGCGCTGAAGGGGGACAAAAAGACCTATCAGATGGATCCGGGCAATTCGGACGAGGCGCTTCGCCTGATCGAAAGGGATCTTCAGGAAGGCGCGGATATGGTTATGGTCAAGCCCGGCATCGCCTACCTGGATATTTGCCACCGTGTCAAAACCACCTTTGGAACGCCGACCTTTGCCTATCAGGTGTCCGGTGAGTATGCGATGATCCAGGCTGCGGCACAGAACGGTTGGATCAATGGGGAACAGGTGATGCTTGAAACCCTTTTGGCTTTCAAACGAGCAGGTTGCGACGGAGTTTTGACCTATTTCGCCCCGGAAGTGGCACGCATACTGAACGCATGATATGAATCCCTGCGCCTGTGAGCCTCCAGTCGGGGGCAGGTTAATGCTCATCTCGGGCTTTGCCTTGCCTTCGGGAGATGACAGGCTCTCCCTTTGCACGTATACTCTCGCCAGAGCCGGAAAACTGGCCTTGGACAACAGTATTTCAACGACAATGCGACAGGCAGAGTTACTATGAGCAGATACGCATCTTCCCGCGTTACAAGACGCGGTTTCACTTTTGGAATTCTGGGGGCAGCCGGTGCGGTTGCGGCTTGTGGCAATGGGGTTGGCACGAATAACGCGGCAACCATTGATGCCCGTGTGGATGCCACTCTGAACCAGATGTACCGCGAATATCCCAACACGATTGACCTGGCGGAGAAATCCACTGGTATGCTGGTGATGCCGCTGGTGACCGAAGCAGGCTTCCTGATCGGTGGTGCCTACGGGCGCGGCGCCCTTCGGATCAACGGTGTCACTGTTGACTACTATTCGACGGTCAAAGGCAATGCCGGCTTGCAAATCGGCGCGCAGCAATATGCGCATGTATTGTTTTTCATGACCGATGATGCGCTTGCCGGTTTCCGCCGGTCATCCGGCTGGGCCGCAGGCGCCGATCTGGAGTATGTCGTGCGCGATGACGGAAATTCCGTGACAGCCGACACCAATACGCTGACCTCTCCCATTCTTGCGGCGGTCTTTGCTCAGGCGGGGCTCCGCGTCGGAGCAACTCTGGAAGGCACCAAATACACGCGCATTATTCCATAATGTGACGCCGGACTGACCCGGAAATGACAAAGGCGCGCCGCGTTCGGCGCGCCTTTTGAATTCGCCCTGGGACCAATTTTACCCGCTTTCACGCAAGCGTTTGAAAAGCGATGAGGTATCCCAACGCCCCCCGCCCATCTTTTGAACATCCTTGTAGAACTGATCGACCAGAGCGGTCACTGGCAGGCTGGCTCCGGTTTCATCTGCTGCATCCAGACAAATCCCCAGATCCTTGCGCATCCAATCCACTGCAAACCCATGCTCAAAATGGTCGTCCAGCATCGTCTCATAGCGGTTGGACATCTGCCAGCTGCCGGCGGCGCCCTGGCTGATCACTTCAACCACGGCCCGTCCATCCAAACCCGCCTTTTCAGCGAAATGCAGGGACTCAGACAGCCCCTGAACCAACCCGGCGATCGCAATCTGGTTGCACATCTTGGTCATCTGGCCCGCCCCCGTTTCGCCAATTCTGCGGCAGATCCGGGCATAGGCATCGATAACCGGCTCTGCTTTCGCATAGGCCTCGGCGTCGCCGCCGCACATAACTGAAAGAACACCGTTCTCAGCGCCGGCCTGACCGCCCGAGATCGGCGCGTCGACAAATGAAATCCCTTGCGCCTTGGCTGCCTCATACAGCTCGCGCGTGACCTTGGCCGACACGGTGGTGTGATCAATGAAGATACTGCCTGCCTGCATCCCCGCAAAAGCGCCATCCTCACCCAGACAGACCGAGCGCAGATCATCATCATTGCCAACGCAAGACATCACATATTCAGCACCGGTCGCAGCCTCCCGCGGTTTTGGCGCGCTTGCGCCGCCGTGTTCGGCCGCCCAAGCCTCAGCTTTGGCTGCAGTGCGGTTGTATACGGTGACCTCATGTCCCGCAGATTTCAGATGACCTGCCATCGGATAGCCCATCACCCCCAGCCCCAAAAACGCAGTTCTTGCCATGTGCTTTTCCCTCGTGCTGACTTCGCTTATGTTGGCGCCACCCTAACATTGGCGCCGCCGCGTGCAATCGCAGTGAGGCCACAAATCAAGAAAACAAACGGAAAATATCCTTTATGGCTCTCCTCTTCCGCTGGTTGTTTCGCCTTACGGCCTCTTTGATTCTGTTGGGGGTGGCCGCGCTGTTGCTGGCCTATTATTTTGCATCACAATCGCTGCCCGACTACGCCAAGACAATTTCACTGCCCGGCCCCACGGCTCCGATCGAGATCGTACGGGACAATGCAAATGTGCCGCATATTTTTCCCAGTCTTGGTGCCAGCGATGAAGACGCCTTTTTCGGCCTTGGATATGCCCATGCGCAGGATCGGTTGTGGCAGATGGCCGTGATGCGCCGGACTGCGCAAGGGCGGCTCTCCGAGGTTTTTGGAAGCCGCACCGTGGATGTGGATACGTTTGTGCGTCGCCTGGACCTTTATCGGCTTGCACAGCAGTCCGTTGCCGTTCAGACGCCAGAAGCCATGGTGGCATTGCGCGCCTATTCCGCCGGGGTCAACGCCCGGCTGCAAGAGATCAACGAAAACGCTTTGGGGCGCGGCGCCCCCGAGATGTTTTTGTTCAACATGCCCCTTTCGCCCTGGCAGCCCGCCGACAGCATTGCCATCATGAAGCTGATGGCTCTGAAACTGTCCGGGCATATGCGCGAAGAAATCCTGCGGGCTCGCACCTCGCTCGCCTTGGACAATCCCGACCGTTTGCGTGATATCCTGCCTGATGCCCCCGGTACCGGGATCGCGGCCTTGCCGGAATATGCGACCCTTTTTCCAGCGCTGGAACGCTTTGCGGGGACAATCTCACCTGCCGGGGATCACGTCGCGCATGGCAAGGCGTCTTCTCTTTTCCCCCTGGCCCCGCGCGGACGCGGCGGCGCCTCCAACGCCTGGGCCGCCGCCCCTAGCCGGTCTGCCACCGAAGGGACGCTGCTGGCCAACGATCCGCATCTTGGCCTCAGCGCGCCCGGAATCTGGTATCTCGCCCGCATGGAACTGGCGACCGGTGGCGTGATTGGCGGCACCATTCCCGGTGTGCCTGCCGTAATTACAGGGCGATCAGATACGCTCGGTTGGGGCATCACCTCATCATACATGGATGACCAGGATCTTTTTGTAGAAAAGATAAACCCTGACAACCCGGAAGAATATTTAAGTCCAGATGGTTACACGCCGTTTGCAACCCGTCGCTCGATCATCCAGATCAAAGACGCCCCGCCCGTCACCCTGACCCTGCGCTGGACACAGAACGGACCAGTCTTGCCAGGCACAAGATTTGATCTCGGCGCGATCACACCGCCCGGACATGTCATCAGCCTTGGCTGGACCGCGCTCAACGCAGAGGACACATCCGTGAGCGCGGCAATCTCCCTGATGCGAAGCACCACGGTGCAGGATGCCATTTCAGCGGGCAAAGACTACGTGGCACCGTCCCAGAACCTGGTTCTGGCCGACCGCAACACAATCGCGATGAAGACCATCGGAGCCATTCCCCAGCGGGATGCCCGCCATCAAAGTATGGGGCGTCTCCCAAGCCAAGGCTGGCGGCGCGAAAACCTCTGGCAAGGACGCGCGCCCTATGCGGCCAATCCCGAGTTCCTCAGCCCGCGCGGTGGTCTATTGGGCAACACAAATAACAAGGTACTGGAGCGCCCCTTCCCAAACCACGTCTCGTTTGACTGGGGGGACACTCAGCGCATTCACCGCTGGCGCAAGTTGATGCAAACCCGCGAGGTCCATACTCGCGACAGTTTCATCGAGGCACAGCTTGATACCGTTTCATTCTCGGCCCGTACCCTGTTGCCTCTGATCGGCGCAGATCTGTGGTTCACCGGCGAAGCGGCTCCGGAAGGCAGCCGCGAGCGGCAACGCCACATCGCGCTGAGCCTTCTGTCTGAATGGAATGGAGAGATGAACGAGCACCTTCCGGAGCCACTGATCTATGCCGCCTGGGTCCGTGCCTTGCAGGACCGTCTGATCACCGATGACCTTGGTCCGCTTGCAGAGGAATTCAAACATGTGGACCCTCTGTTCCTGGAACGGGTCTACCGGGATGTTGATGGTGCGTCGACCTGGTGTGATGTGCGCCAGAGTGCACCGCGGGAAACTTGCACCGACATGGCGCGCCTTGCGTTGGACGATGCGCTGTTGTGGATCGAAGAACGATACGGAACGGCCCTTGAATCCCTGCGCTGGGGCGATGCCCATCAAGCCACCCACGATCATGAGGTTCTGGGCGACGTTCCGCTTCTGCGTTTCTTTGTAAACATCCGCCAATCGACCAGCGGCGGAGACAATACCCTGCAGCGGGGACGCACATCCGGCGAGGCCCCCGACCCCTTTCACAACGTCCATGCGGCCGGGTATCGCGGGGTTTATGATTTCGCCGACCCCGACAGTTCGGTGTTCGTCACCTCAACAGGCCAATCCGGGCATTTTTTGTCCCGCCACTATGATGATATGGCCCAGCTCTGGCGGCGCGGAGAATACGTTCCGATGTCCCTTGATGCCGACCTGGCCCGCGCCGCAGCTGTTGGCATTACCCGGATTACGCCAAGGAACTGAGCCAAATGCAGGATCAAGCTGTTCCCCTGATCGTCTTTGGCCTGTTGTTCTTTGCCGGGCTGGCGGCTGATCGAATTGGGCGTCGCTTGCACCTGCCGAGGGTCACGTTGCTTCTTGGGTTTGGCCTTTTGGTGGGGCGGGCCGGATTTGACCTGCTTCCGGAAACGCTCACAGGTCTCTATCCAGTGATCGCCGTCGTCGCACTTACTGCGGTCGCCGTGCTGTTGGGCAGCGCCCTGTCGCTGCAGAACCTGCGAGAGCACGGGCGCGTGGTTCTGGTGATCTCACTGGCGGTTGTTCTGATCACGCAACTGGTCGTCAGCGCCGCTCTGTGGGCGATTGGCCTGCCCGTAGTCCTGGCCATCCTGCTTGGGGCCATGGCCACGGCCACGGACCCGGCAGCCACGTATGACGTGGTGGAGCAATCTGGCAAGGACACATCTTTTACACGAACTCTCAAAGGGTTGGTTGCCATTGATGATGCGTGGGGACTGCTTGCCTTTTCGCTCGCTCTTGTTGTGATTGACCTGATCCTTGGATCCGGTTCAGGCAGCGCGCCGATTGCCAACGCGGTTTATGAAATCTTTGGCTCCATCGCACTTGGATGCGCCATCGGCATTCCCGGTGCCTACCTCACAGGGCGTCTTTCGGATGGGGAGCCTTTGCGCATCGAAGCCCTCGGCATCGTGTTTCTGACAGCGGGCCTGGCATTGATGCTGGAGCTGTCCTATCTCATTGCGGGCATGACCGTGGGGGCAGTCATCGTGAACCTCGCCCATCATCACACCCGCGCCTTTCACGAGATTCGCAATTTCGAATGGCCCTTTATGATCATCTTCTTTGTGCTGGCCGGAGCCACGCTGGTTCTGTCTGATCTTGCGACATTCGGTCTGGCCGGTCTTGCATATGCAATCTTTCGCATCGCAGGTCGGATCCTCGGAGGGTTGGCGGGCGGCATAATCGCCCAAACGCCACGGCGTGATGGCACATATTACGGGGCCGCCATGCTGCCTCAGGCCGGTGTCGCCATAGGGATGGCCTTGGCTGCCTCCGAACGGTTTCCCGAATTTGCACCATCACTCATGGCGCTGGCCATTGGGACCACGGCGGCTTTTGAGCTGATCGGCCCCATCGTTGCAGCCATGGCAATCGCAGCACAGTCAAAACCAGCGCCCCCAAAGCGCACGTGATACGATCCGATCACAAAGCGTCGTACTGAGCTTTTTGTTTCGGGGTCCAAAGCACAACGATGTCAAAGCCGCTTTCGGTCTGCTCTTCGCTCACCACAACATCCTGCCGGAACAACCATGCACGCTGTTTGCCTTGCGAAAAATCAAGGGAGAGCTGGTCCTGATGCTTCTTGCCTTGCAGTTTTTCCGCGATGTCGGCAAGCAGCCCGTCGATACCTTCGCCTGTAAGGGCGGAAATTGCGTGAATGTCGCTCTCACGTTCTGCCCTGTCTCTCCGTGCGGCCGCTTCCTCGTCACCCAGGTTGTCCAGCTTGTTCCACACTTCGATCAGCGTGCGCTCCTCATCGACGCCAAGAGACGCCAGAATAGCGGTCACATCCTTTGCCTGATGGTCGCTTTCGGCATGGCTGATGTCACGCACGTGAAGGATGACATCTGCCGCCAGCACCTCTTCCAGAGTTGCTCGAAAGGCCGCAACCAATTCAGTCGGAAGATCAGAGATAAACCCAACGGTATCGGACAGGATCACCTCTGGTCCATCTGGAAGAACCAGACGTCGCATGGTCGGATCTAGGGTCGCGAACAGCATGTCCTTTGTCATCACCTCGGCCCCGGTCAGGCGATTGAACAGAGTAGATTTCCCGGCGTTCGTGTAGCCAACCAACGCAACAATCGGATAGGGCACCTTGGCGCGGGCTTCGCGGTGAAGCGTGCGTGTCTTGACCACCTTGTCCAGTTGGCGTCGCAGCCGAACCAGCTGATCATCGATGGCACGGCGGTCAGCCTCGATCTGGGTTTCACCGGGTCCGCCTACAAATCCCAAACCGCCGCGCTGACGTTCAAGGTGGGTCCAAGCCCGAACCAATCGCGTGCGCTGGTAGCTAAGCGCCGCCATTTCCACCTGCAAGACTCCTTCCCGCGTGCGCGCGCGGTCCGAGAAGATCTCGAGAATCAAACCGGTTCGATCCAGGATCTTGACCTTCCAGGCCTTTTCCAGATTGCGCTGCTGCACCGGTGAAACCGGCCCGTCGATAAGAACCAGTTCAACTTCTTCGCCGTGCAGGCGTTGCGCCAGTTCTTCGATCTTGCCAGATCCAAACAGCATCCCGGCGTGTGCCTTGGGCAAACGCACGACTTCGAATCCGATCACATCCAGATCAGGCAAAGCCCGCGCCAATGCCACGGCTTCATCCAAGGCAGGCTGCGGGTCGCGCCTGTCCGGGTCGGATTTGATTTCGGGATGCAGCACCCAAGCCCGAGTGCGCTTCCTGTCATGCTCCATCAAGAGGCGTCTTCACCTTCATAAAGGCTGATCGGCTGCGCCGGCATGATGGTAGAAATTGCATGTTTGTAAACCAGCTGAGACTGCCCATCCCGACGCAGAAGCACACAAAAATTGTCAAACCAGGTGATCACACCCTGCAGCTTCACCCCGTTGATTAGAAAGATAGTAACCGGAACCTTGGTTTTGCGAACGTGATTCAGGAAGGCATCCTGAAGATTCTGTCTGTCCGAAGCCATTATTGTTATCTCGCCTTTTTTCTTGCTACGCGCTGCGGACCAACGCGCGTTTTCGAGTCCAACTATGGACGCAGTCCCTGCCGGTTTCTAGCCGAAAAAGAACCGTTCCTTCGCAGGTTAACCAGCTTTGCTTAGCTACGCCAGAGATTTGGCGACAAAAGAGCGATGATTGCCAGTGTTTCGAGCCGACCAAGAACCATTGCGAAACACAGAACCAGCTTTGCCGCCGGGGCCAGTTGCCACAGCAGGATTGGTTCACTTGAGGCGACTTCCGTTAGCGGACCGGTGGTCGACAGGGTCGAAATAGCAAGGATCAGAGAGGTCTCAAAATCCGCACCAAGCGCAGCCAGGGTTATGCTGATCCCCGCTAGCGACAAGGCGAAGAGCATGAAAAACACCCAAGCCACAAAGGCACCATTCTTTTGCAGCCGCCTGTTGCCGACTCTTTCACCGCTGACGGATGATGGATGTACGAGACGCTCCATTTCGCCGAGGCCATTCAGATACAGCGCGTAGACCCGGAGCAACTTTACCCCGCCCGCCGTAGTCGCCACACCGCCACCGATCAAGGCAAGCCCCAAAAGGATCATTCCCGGGGTGCCGAGGCCGGACCAGTCTTGGGCTGTTTGCCAGTCCGCGCTTTCGAACCCCGTGGTGGAGAGAAACGACATGACCGTAAAGAGCGCCCCCCAGAAGGCCCGAAGAGCTTGAAAGCTGTCTTCTGCGCCGGTCACCTCGAGTGTTGCAAGCCAGTGACGCAGGAACAGCAAAAGCGGGACCCCAAACACGATCAGCAGACCTGCGCGAAATTCGGGATCCCGATCAAGGCGCCCATGGCCGGTCGTCACCGTGTCGCTCGAAAACGTCAGCCGGGACAAAGCAAAGAACATGAACAGGAACATCACCATCTCACCGGCGATACCGCTGCTTGCCTCGTGCACGCCGCCCACCGCAGAAATACCTGAGGTGGCCATGACCGACATGGCGTGAGTCAATCCCGGCAAAGCCTTGCTGCCGGTGATCATCAACAGTGTCCACACAACCAAAGTCAGGCCGGAGTAAACCGGCGTTAAGGCCCGTGCCACCAGAAGCAACCGCCGACGCGGATCAGCCTGTTGAATCTGGATCGAACTGCCGCCTCCGCCGCCAGGCTCGCCGCGGGCAGTGATCTCAAATCCGCCCAGAAACAGCGGCGCCAGAATTGCAGAGGCCGCGATCCACATCAACAGCCCGCCCAACCAGCCGACCAGAGCCCGCCACAGATGAACGCTGGGAGGCAACCGCCCGGGGTCCGAATAAATGTCAGCGCCCGTGGTGGTCACGGCGCTGACCATATCGAAATAGGCATTGAGAAAGCTTGTGTTCTTGAGTGCATCTTGCACAGGAACGGCTAGAAAGACCGGCAAAACCGCAAAGGTTGCCAATAGCGACAACAGTTGCCCCGGCATTCCAAAACGAGGCGTTCGGTTGCCCACCGACAGCGCGATGACCGACACAGCGAACAATCCCAAAAGGCCCGAAAAGAAAAAGCTCTGGGAGGTTGGGTGATCGTTTAGGATCACCGCATGCGTCGCCGGGATCCACATGGCCACACAGGCGATGCCCCAGATCAGCAGGAATAACGGCAGGCGCAAAAGGCCTGTAGGTGCCTGTTTTCGGCGCATCATGTCAGAAGTAGTCGATCGAGACCTGCATCAGCCGCTCGACCTCTGGAACATCAGCCGCCATGGCAAACAGAGCGATGACATCTCCTTCTTCAACGCGCAATTCTCCGCTGGGCGGCAGCATTTCAACACCTTTCAGCACGCCCCCTACCAGGACACCTTCGGGAAAGGGAATGTCCCGTATTGCCTGTCCGGCCAGCGGGGTTGTTCCCATGACCTCGGCCTCGATCACCTCCGCTTCGGCGTCTCCAATGGAGTAGACTTGGCGTACGCGCCCATAACGGATGTGCTGAAGGATCGAACTTACGGTGGTTGAGCGGGGGTTGATATAGGCATCGATCCCAAGGTGAGACATCAGAGGAAGCAAGGTCGGATCATTGATAAGGGCCACAACGAAAGGACAGCCTTCAGACTTTGCCCGCACAGCAGCCAGCATGTTGGTCTTGTCATCGTCCGTGACCGCAAGCATTGCATCGGCACGTCCGATGCCGGCCTCGATCAACAGCGAACGGTCCAGTCCGTCACCGTTCAGAACAATGGTACGCTCCAGAGTTTCTGCGGCTCTTTCAGCGCATTTCCGGCTTTTCTCGATGATCTTGGCACGAATCCGACCGGTTTTTGCCTCCAGAGCCTTTGCCACTTCAAGGCCCACGTTGCCGCCGCCCACAATGACCACCCGATCTTGACGTTTCTCTTTCTTGCCAAAGACTTCTATGGTGCGGTTGACGTCTTCGGCGTGACAAAACACATAGGCGCTATCCCCAACAAACAGCTGGTCACCCGGCTCGGGGGCAAAGAGTGTCCCCTCGCGGCGCACCCCTACGACGATTGCGCGCAGGGTCGAAAACAGATCCGTCAGCTGTCGCAGGGGCGTGTTCACGATGGGGCAGTCCTCATCGATATGGACCCCCAAGAGTTGCGCCTTGCCGCCCATGAAAATTTCCGTGTCAAACGCGGCCGGAGCGGACAGCCGCTGGATTGCCGCAGCGGCGACCTCGCGCTCGGGGCTGATCACCACATCGATCGGCAAATGATCACGCCGGTAAAGGTCAGAATAAATGGCGGTAAGGTAGCTTTTGGCGCGCAATCGCGCGATCTTGCGTTGGATCGAAAAGACCGAATGGGCAACCTGACAGGTCACCATGTTGACCTCGTCGGAATGGGTTGCCGCGATGATCATATCCGCATCCCGCGCACCGGCCCGATCAAGCACATCCGGGTATGAAGCAAAGCCCGCAACCCCTTGAACATCCAGCGTATCTGTCGCGCGGCGAACCAGATCTGGATTATTGTCCACGACCGTTACATCGTTCAACTCACCCGACAGATGCCGTGCGATCTGCCAACCCACCTGGCCGGCCCCACAGATGATAACCTTCATGATCCATTCCCTTGGGCGCGATCTTGCCGTTTTTGAATGACAGAAGGGACCGAGGGGGTCAAATCAATTGTATCGCGGATAATTTCACGGCAGGCTGGGTCTATGGCCAAGTTCAAGATTTCCGCAAAACCCATTTTCCTGCTGAGCCTTCTGTCGGTCACTGTCGCAGCCTGCGGTCCGATACCGGTGTACTATCGGGAGGGCGCAAGCGTCGCGCGTCTGGAGGAGGACGGCCTTTCTTGCAAAGTGGCCGCCTTGAAAGACGCCCCGGTCGAGAACCAGATCCGCCAGCACCCTCCACAGTATTTTCCCGGAGAAAGGATCTGCACAGATGGTCGATGCTGGACACGTCCCGGTTATTGGATCGATGGGCAGATCTATACCGTTGACGTCAATCTTGGCCTGCGCCGGCAACTGGAGCAAAGCTGCATGGAGAAAAAGGGCTACCGCCAGGTCTCGCTCAAACGCTGCAGCATGGATGAGGCGTCCTCACGTCTGGCTTCACAATCAAATCGGCTTCCTCCGCTCAGCGAACAAACCTGCGTCTGGAAAAGCCCCGACAACACACTTCGGATCCTAGCGCCCTGAAACAATGGCAAAATCCAGATCGCGAGGGACCATTTTTTCAGATCCCTTGGCGCGCATGCAGCACGCCTAGACTGGATCGCTCTCCTTTTCTTCGACATGTGCGATCCGCGCGCCCGCTTTGTTGGATGTCACAACCCCCAAGGACTTCAGCTTGCGATGCAAGGCCGAGCGCTCCATCCCCACAAAAGAGGCCGTACGGCTGATATTGCCGCCAAACCGGTTGATCTGGGTCAGGAGGTATTCCCTCTCAAAGGCTTCGCGCGCTTCGCGCAGGGGCAGAGTGGCCAAAGCGCCTGACAAGACGACGCGCCCCTCGTCTTCGACCTTTTCCTCTTCCCGCGGAAGATCCCGCGCGTCGATCGGATCGCAGCCGTCTCCAAGGATGAGAATGCGTTCCACCAGGTTCTTGAGCTGACGTACATTTCCCGGCCAGGTCATGGTTTGCATGAGCGCAATCGCTTCATCGGTCAGTTGCCGCAGCGGCAAACCCTGAGTCGTGTTGAAGGTTCGAATGAAATGTTCGGCAAGAACCGGAATATCCTCCCGTCGATCTGCCAAAGATGGAACCGAAATCGGCACGACATTCAAACGATGATACAACTCCTGACGGAACCGCCCTGCTTCAATTTCAGCGTCCAAGGACTTGTTCGTCGAGGAAATAACGCGAAGGTCGACACTGAGCTTTTCAGTCCCACCAACACGATGGAACTGCTGATCGACCAGCACCCGCAGGATTTTTGACTGGGTTCCGGCAGGCATGTCCGCAACTTCATCGAAGAAGATGACACCGCCGTCGGCTTGCTCAAGCAACCCCGGCTCAATGCCCTTTTCTGCCGTTTCGCGGCCAAACAGCACCTCTTCCATGCGATCAGGCGCAATGGTGGCGCAGTTCACGGTCACGAATGGCCCAGAGCCGCGCGTTGAATTGGAATGGATGTACCGGGCCGCAATATCCTTTCCTGCACCCGCCGGTCCAGTCAGCATCACGCGACCATTGGACTTGGTAACCTTATCCAACTGGGAGACCAAGGCCCGGAAAGCGGCCGAGCTGCCAATCATCTCGGCCGCGCCGGTCTCTTTCCGGCGCAGATCCGTATTCTCACGGCGCAGACGCGATGTTTCCATTGCGCGGCGGATCACAACCATCAACTGATCAATGTTAAAGGGCTTTTCTATGAAGTCATAGGCGCCCTGCTTGATCGCAGCCACGGCGATTTCAATATTCCCATGACCAGAGATGATGACGACCGGGACCTCGGGATGATCCCGCTTGACCGTCTTCAGAATGTCGATCCCATCCATCTGGCTGTCCTTGAGCCAGATATCGAGGATCAGAAGAGCAGGCTCCGTCTCGTTGATCTTGGCCATGCATTCATCGGAATTCGCAGCCTTCCGGGTGGGAAATCCCTCGTCTTCCAGAATGTCGGAAATTAGCTCGCGGATGTCACGTTCATCGTCGACGATCAAAATATCACTCATGTCAGACCTACTTTCACTGTATTCCTGTTTGCGTCCGCCGTCGGAAGACTCTGCGGAAGGCGGATCTCCGCCATGGCTCCAAAATGCGATTGCCCCTCAAACACCGGAGCATCCGTAAGGACGAGAGAGCCACCATGCTCTTCGATGATCTTTTTCACGATGGGCAAACCCAACCCGGTGCCTTCGGCGCGCGTTGTCACATATGGCTCAAAAAGCCGCGCGCGGTCTTCGGGCAACCCGATGCCATTGTCGGCAATGGTGACCTCATAAGATGCCGCACCAGCGCGTTTTACGGCAATATGGATTTCTGGAGCGAACCCGTCTGGGGCCCCTTTTTGGCGCAACGTTTCAATGGCTTCTCCGGCATTCTTGATGAGGTTGGTCAAAGCCTGCCCAACCATCGTTGCGTCAAGATCCGCCGGAAATGGCTCATCTGGCAGGTCTGCCGTAATCTTGACCCCAGGCTGACCTGTCTGTTGCAACACAACCGCATCCCGAACCAAGGAAACAAGGTCTTCTTCGTGGCGTTCCGGCTCTGGCATCCGGGCAAATTTTGAGAACTCATCAACAATCCGCCGCAGGTCATTGGTTTGGCGTACAATCACATCGGTCATGGATTGCAGCTGGTCGCTGTTCTCCTCGCCCAGTTTCGGTGCAAATTTCCGCTTGATCCGCTCTGCGCTTAGTTGGATCGGCGTAAGAGGGTTCTTGATCTCATGAGCAATACGCCGCGCGACATCACCCCAGGCTGCCATCCTCTGGGCGCTGACAAGGTCCGTAACGTCATCAAAAGCAACCACATACCCTTCGAGTTGCCCTTCACCAGAGCGACGCAAAGACATGCGCACCAAAAGGTTTTCCAGACGCCCATGCCGCGTGACCTTGATCTCCTCTTGTGCGGTCTCCACGTCACCGGCCTTCAGCGCCTCAAAAAGGTGACCGAATTCTGGAACAGCCACTGCCAGCGCCAGCGATTGCCTGTCCCCATGCCAATCCAGGAGCCGCTCGGCCGAACGGTTGACAAAGGTCACGCGCCCGTCGGCATCCAATCCAACCACTCCGGACGTGACCGAAGAAAGGACCGAGTCAAATAGCCTGCGGCGGCGCTCGATCTGATCTGTGTTTTCAAGAAGGGTCTGACGCTGACGTTTAAGTTCGCGGGTCATCCTGTTGAAATAAGTTCCAAGTTGCGCAATTTCGTCGGAGCCGTCTTCTTCCGGGACCTGAACGTCCAGATTCCCACTACCGACGCGGCGCGCTGCAACCGTAAGCCTTCCGACGGGACCAGACAGACGTTCAGCAAACCACATACCAAGCCACATGGCGGCCAGGATCAGGATCAGCGCAAATCCGATGTAGAGCAGGCCAAACTCAAACAACACCCTGCCCCTTTCCCGTTCGAGCTGCTGATACAGGTTGGCTGTTTGCTGGGTATCATCGAGGAGGTTCAACAGTTCTCCGTCCACATCACGGCTGATGTAAAGAAAACGATCCACAAAGGCGTTGAGGCGTACAATGGCGCGGAACTCATTGTTGTCCCAGTCTTGGATGATCGCCATCCCCTCTTCGGTCGCTTTGGCGATGTCGGCAGAGCTTGGCTTTTCAAAGTCAAATTCATAAGACCGCTCGCCACGTGCGCGTATGCTCCCCAGCCCGTCGATGACATAGGCTTCGCGCAATCCCCGCTGCACTTGCAGTTGTCCTTGCGACAGAACCTGCCGCAACTCCGCGTCATTCATGAAAAAACTGCGGGAGCGGCTGGTATCCAAATAGCGGGCCAAAGCCCCGCCGTCTTCGATCAGATCTTCCCTTTGCTCAACCTGATAAGCCTCTGCGGCAGCGAGAGAAGACCCGATAACCTGCCGGACGCGCTGCGAAAACCAGCCCTCTAGGCCCACGTTCACGGTCAACATGGCAAAGACCGCCACAATCACCGTTGGGACCAGAGCGAGAAACCCAAACGCACCAATAAGCCGCAAGTGCAGCCGAGACCCGGCGGATTTTGCTCGTCTGGCTGCAAAGAGCCGCACGATCTGCGCCAGAACCAACATGGCAATGGCCATGATATAGACCATGTCGGCGAGCAGGATGAGCCGCAGGGACAAGGAGGACGCGCCATGCCCAAGCGGGCCAAAGATCATAAACGTCGCAAGCGCCAAAATCGGTCCGAGAAGAACCAGCCCCAATGTCCCGATGTTGCGGGCCTTGCGGGTCCTGCGCCACCGCTCCATCTGAGCAAGCGTGCGAAATCCCCAGCGAAGATGTGACTTTTGCGCCACTTGATGCTCTCACCCCGATGTACGACCGTACTGGCCAACCGCTAGATATCGTGACCACGCCGAGGGGTGGTCACACCTATGTGGCGATATTACATCAGTTTGCGGCGGCGTGTCACCTCAATATCTAGGTCGGTAATCTTCTTTCGTAGCGTATTTCGGTTGATGCCAAGCAATTCGGCGCATTTCGCCTGATTTCCACCTGTTGCTGCCAAAGAGATTTCAATCAGCGGCGTTTCAACCTCACGCAGGATTCGGCTATACAAACCGGGAGGTGGCAACATATCCCCGTGCAGGTCAAAATAGCGCTGCAAGTGGCGGGCCACGGACTCTGTCAGCTTTTCGTTGACCGCACCGCTCACCATCGGCTCTGCGCCCGTCTGAGGACCAAGCGCTGCGGCCACATCAGACTTCCCAATCTCTTCACTGCGTGCCGTAAGTGCCAGCCTGCGCGCAACATTTTCCAATTGGCGCACATTTCCGGGCCAGGGGAAATGGCGCAACAGCTCGCGCGCGTCCTCGCTGAGGGTCCGGTGCGGTGCCCCATCGTTTTCGGCTCGGATCAAAAAGTGTTCGGCCAACAGCGCGATATCCTCGACCCGTTCCCGCAGTGCGGGCACGTGCAACTCGGTGCCGCACAGGCGATAGTAAAGATCCGCTCGCAGTTCGCCAGCCTCCATGGCGGGCGCAAGATCCCGCTGGCTTGTCGCCATGAACCGAGGAGAATGATCTCCGGTGGCATCCATCATGCGCACAACACGCGCCTGCGCCTCGTCAGGCAGATCAAGCAGTTCATCGATCAAAAGCGTGCCGCCCTTCACCTGCGACAACAGGCGGGATGGCCCCTCGAGCTCAATCAGATCGGCTGCGGTTGCGGTCACAAACGGCAAGGTGCGGCGGTCGGAAAAATCGTGAATAGCGCGTGCAATCAAGGATTTCCCGGTGCCACTTTCACCGGTCACAAGAAGCGGCATGTCGGTATTCATCACCCTGGCGATCAGGCGATAGAGCGCCTGCATCACCTCGGTACGACCCACCAGAGGCAGCTCTTCCGGACGCTCCTCAGCCTCAGCCCGAGGACCACTGGATGTGGTGCGCTTTTCCGACAGGGCCTTGGCCGTACGCTTCATCAACTCGGGGAGATCGAAGGGTTTGGGAAGGTAGTCGTAAGCGTCCGCCTCTGCCGCCTTGATGGCCGTCATGATCGTGTTCTGCGCAGAAATCACAATCACCGGCAGCCCCGGCCGATCCTCGGCAATTTTTGGCAGCATTTCCAGGCCATTGCCATCGGGCATCATAACGTCAGAGATCACGACATCGCCCTTGCCTTCGGCAACCCAGCGCATCAACGTTGTCAGAGAAGAGGTCGCATGCACCTTGCATCCCGCCCGCGTCAGCGCTTGGGTCAAGACTGTTCGAATGGTGCGGTCGTCGTCAGCGACCAGAACGGTGCCATCCATGGATTAGCTCTCCTGCGATTGTGAAGCGCGCGGTTCGCGCGACAAAGACAGCCGAAACACCGTGTTCCCCGGTTCGGAGCTTACGGAAATCCAGCCGTCGTGGTCTGAAATGATCTTGCTCACCAAGGCCAGGCCAAGCCCTGTCCCATTCTCCCGCCCCGAGACAAAGGGATCAAAGATGTCGTCCTTGATGGTTTCCGGCAGCCCCGGCCCGTCATCAATGATCTCGATCTGGAGCGGCAGCAACTTGCCAGTCCCGTCACTGCGGCGCAGACGGAAAGAGTGTTCGTAAAAGGTACGAATTCGGATTTTCCCGCCTTCCTTTCCAGCGGCTTCGGAGGCGTTCTTCAGAAGGTTCAGCACGACCTGCAGCAATTGGTCCGCATCACCCCATGCGGGCGGCAACGAGGGATCATACTCTTCGGTGATGGTCATATGCGCACCAAACCCCAAGAGCGCGGAGCGGCGAGCCCGGTCAAGAACATCATGCAGGTTCACGGGTTTGAAATCGGGTGTGGAGAGGTTTCCGAACTGCTCCACCTGTTGCAGCAGCTTCACGATCCGGCGGCTCTCACTGACGATCAGATCGGTGAGCTCCAGATCCTCGGCGTTGAGGTTCATGCTCAAAAGCTGCGCCGCGCCGGTAATACCCGCCAGCGGGTTCTTGATCTCATGAGCCAGCATTTCTGCCATGCCTATCGCGGATTGCGCTGCAGATTTTGCGGAATGGTTCTGGGTCATCCGTCCTGCAAGCTCACGCGGGGACAAGAGCAAGAGCATCATGCCATCGTGACCGCTGACAGGGGCAATCTGAACCCCGCACTGCAAGGGCGCGCGCGTGATTGCCCCCACATCGATGTCATTCACAAACAGAGGCGTGCCCGCAACCCGGCTGCGCTGGAACGCATCAGCAATCGGCGCCTCGAACCGAAGCTGATCCCAAACACGCTTACCTTTCAAGGACTTACAGGACGTATTGAGGAAACCCTCTGCTGCAGAATTCGCATCATCGATGCAGTCTTCTGCATCGATCAGAAAGGCCGGGACAGGAAGGGACGCCCAGATCGCACCATCTTCAATCATGCCGCCGCCTCCTGACTACGCTCATCCAGAGCGACCCGAAGAAGCTGAAGCACCTTTCGAGGGTCTCTTTCTGTCAACACCGAGCGGCGCAGAGCGGGTCCCGTTCCGACCTCATCCATGTACCAGCCCAGATGCTTGCGAGCGACCCGGATCCCGAGTTCCGGACCATAGAAACTTAGCATCGCCTCGTAATGCCCTGAAACCATGTCGATCAACGCGCTTCCCTTTGGGACCCGCGGCGCCTTTGTCTGCCATATGCCATGTGCAATTTCGGCCAGAACCCAAGGCCGCCCCTGTGCACCGCGTCCGACCATCACACCATCCGCGCCCGATTGGGCAAGCGCAGCCTGCGCGCTTTTGATGTCGATGATGTCACCATTGGCCAGCACCGGGATGTCAACGGCGTTCTTAACGTTCTGGATAGCGGCCCAATCTGCCGAACCTTTGTAAAACTGACAGCGTGTGCGCCCGTGAATCGTCACCATCTGAATGCCCGCCTCCTCGGCGCGGCGCGCAACATCGGCAGCGTTGAGGGATGCGTCGTCCCAGCCCAGCCGCGTTTTCAAAGTGACCGGCACATCCACCGCCTCCACAACCGCCTCAATCAGGGACAGCGCATGGTCGGGGGTTTTGAGCAAGGCTGAACCGGAATAGCCATTGGTCACCTTTTTGGCCGGGCATCCCATGTTGATGTCGATCACGCGGGCACCACGATCCGCAACCTGCCGGGCCGCCTCAGCCATCCAATGGGCCTCACGCCCAGCAAGCTGAACAGCCGTGTTTTCCACATCGGCGCTCAGTTCGGCGCGCTCCCTTACACCCGGCTTGGCCTGCACCATTTCCTGACTGGCCACCATTTCACTGACCATGAGACCCACACCGAATGACCGCACAAGATCCCTGAAAGGCCGGTCTGTTATGCCGGCCATGGGCGCCAGTGCGATGGGCGGGGCCATGGATGTGGATCCGAGAGTGAAGGGCAACTGCCTAATCCTTGTGCGTTTGAGACTTTTCTAACCGATCGCAGGGGTATTGGAAATTCAAATGGCCATTTAGAATCCGCAATTCCAGCAATGTCGCCCATTTTTTAATCGCACCCGCCTGGGTGATTGCCTCTGGTTTGTGCTGGTCATAAACACACAAAAAGCAATCAAAGGACCACCAATGAGCACCGCCGCATTGATCGTAGCCGCCGGACGTGGAACCCGAGCCGGGGGCGGCTTACCCAAGCAGTGGCGCCCGCTCAAGGGGCGCCGGGTAATTGATTGGACGCTTGAGGCTTTTCGGAGTGCGGGAATCGGCACGATTTCGCTGGTCTTGTCTCCCGGTGACACCGAAATATGGTCCGAATTCGCGGGCGAAAAGGATATCGTTCTGTCAGCAGGCGGAGACACCCGCGCAGCCTCGGTCCTGAACGGCCTGGAAGCTCTCAAGGGTCAGGGGATCACCCGCGTCTTGATACATGATGCTGCGCGCCCCTGCGTCAGCCAGGATCTGATCCACGCCATCGAACAGTCACTGGACGTCGCCGAGGCGGCAGCGCCCGCCTTGGCGGTAACCGACGCCCTTTGGACCGGCCAGAATGGGATGGTGTCGGGAACACAAGACCGAAGCGGACTATTTGCAGCGCAGACCCCACAGGGGTTTCGGTATGATGCAATTCTTGCGGCCCACCTTGCCCATCCGGGCCAAGCCGCAGATGATGTAGAGGTCGCCCGCCATGCAGGCCTGGAAGTCAGAATCGTGCCGGGGGCTGCAGAAAACATCAAAATAACCGTCCCCCAGGATTTTGCCCGCGCTGAGGCAATTCTGAACACCCGGGAGGCAAACAGAGACAAAGGCGACCCCATGGATATCAGGCTAGGCAATGGATACGACGTGCACCGCTTTGGAGAAGGCGATCACGTGGTTCTCTGTGGCATCGAGATTCCCCACGGGAAGGGCCTACAGGGCCATTCCGATGCTGATGTAGGGATGCATGCAATCACCGATGCTCTTTATGGAGGCTTGGCAGAGGGAGACATTGGTCGGCATTTCCCCCCGTCTGATCCGCAGTGGAAGGGCGCGGCCAGCGAGATCTTTTTGAAACACGCGGCCGATCTTGTCCGAAGCAAGGGGTACTCCATTTCCAACGTCGATTGCACCCTGGTCTGTGAATATCCGAAGATCACCCCGCATTCCGCAAAGATGCAGGCCGAGATTGCACGCATTCTTGGCGTGGATGCAAATCGCGTTTCGATCAAGGCAACCACATCTGAACGGCTCGGCTTTACCGGGCGCGGCGAAGGGATCGCGGCCATTGCGACGGCCGCGCTGGTGAAACCATGAAGATCGCAACTGCCATCGGAACGGTTCTGGGAGTCGGATACCTGCGGCCTGCCCCAGGCACCTGGGGATCCCTCTCCGCTTTGCCTCTTGCTTATGGCCTGCACCAATTGGGCGGCTTTCCACTGCTGGCCGCGGCCACCTTGGTCTGCACTCTTGCCGGGATGTGGGCAGCAGGCGAAATGACGCGCGGGCAGGAGGATCTTGACCCCTCCGAATTTGTGATGGACGAGGTCGCCGGTCAATTTCTGGCCCTTTGGGCCATATCCTATCCGGCCTGGTCTCATGGCATTGATATCACAGCGCTTTGGCCTGGCTGGATCTCTGCCTTCGTCCTCTTTCGGTTGTTTGACATTCTGAAACCCGGCCCGGTGGGTTGGGCTGACCGGAAAAAGGGACCATTCGGCGTGATGATGGATGACGTGATTGCCGGCTGTCTGGCTGCGATTGGCGTCGGCCTTCTGGCAGGGTTGGCGCATGGAGTTCTGGGCCTATGAGCATTGATGTGAACGAGCTGATACATCTGGCCACGCAAAAAGGCCTCACCATCGCGACCGCCGAAAGCTGTACCGGAGGCATGGTCGCTGCTGCACTGACCGATGTCCCGGGGTCCTCTGCTGTTCTGGACCGGGGGTTTGTCACCTACTCAAATGACGCCAAAATTGAGATGCTCGGCGTAAATGATACGACATTGGAGCGCGTTGGTGCAGTGAGCGAAGAGGTCGCTGTCGAAATGGCCGAAGGCGCACTGGCGCGCGCGGGGGTCTCCCTCGCCGTGTCCATTACCGGCATCGCCGGTCCCGGTGGGTCAGAGTTCAAGCCGGAAGGGCGCGTTTGCTTTGCTCTTGCAGCACGCGATGCCGAAACGCATGTTGAAACAATCGAGTTTGGCGCTCTGGGTCGGCGCGAAGTCCGCGCCGCCAGCAGAGATCGGGCGCTGTCTTTGCTCCAGAATTACATTTTCAATTCAGGTCAAAAATAGAGCGAAGGAGGTTCCATTTCGCCTGTTTTTTGTGCGGTTCGTGTTTTGATGTTTTTTTGGCACTCAACCCCCACATGTCGCTTCTTTTTTGACCATTCATCGGATTTGACCGCCTCCAACCATAAAATCAGGATGGAGGGATCGCAAATGAACGGAGCTGATACGGCTTGGATCATTGTGGCGACGGCCTTGGTGCTCTTTATGACGCTTCCGGGTCTCGCATTGTTCTATGGCGGGCTGGTTCGCGCCCGAAATGTACTCAGTGTATTTATGCATTGCTATGCAATTGCCTGCTTGATGAGCGTTCTGTGGCTCGCTTTCGGCTATTCCATTGCCTTTGGCGGCGGAACCAGCGGGTATTGGGGCGGCTTGGACAAGATGTTCCTGAGCGGCGTTGACGCAGACAGTCTGGCGGGCACCCTGCCCGAGGTTCTGTTCTTTGCCTTTCAGATGACCTTTGCCATCATCACGCCAGCGCTGATCGTCGGCGCCTATGTGGAGCGCGTTGGCTTTGGCTTTGTGCTCACGTTTTCTGCCCTGTGGATGCTCTTGTGCTACGCGCCGGTGGTCCATTGGATCTGGGGCGGCGGCATGCTGGCGGATGGCGGTATCTTTGGCGAGACCGGCGTGCGCGATTTCGCCGGTGGCATCGTGGTCCATGAAACCGCGGGTCTGGCAGCGATCATCATTGCCGTTGTTCTGGGCCCGCGTAAGAACCGCACCACTCCGCCGCACAACCCAGGTTACGTTGTGATCGGCGCAGCCATGCTTTGGGTCGGCTGGTTCGGTTTTAATGGCGGATCGCAACTGGCCGCAGATGGCGGCGCGGCCATGGCGCTGACCGTTACCCATATCTCTGCCGCAACCGCATCGCTCACCTGGGCGCTGTGGGAAAAGATCAAATACGGCAAGGCCTCGGTCGTGGGCCTCGTCACCGGCACCATTGCGGGTCTGGCGTCCATCACACCGGCCAGCGGTTTTGTCGGCCCGGTCGAAGCTCTGATCATCGGCGCGGTGGCCGGGGTCCTGTGCCAGGAAGCGGTGAACCTGGTACGCAATGTGCTGAAAATCGACGATACGCTGGATGTCTTTGCCGTGCACGGCGTTGGTGGCATCTTTGGCACGATCATGATCGCAGTGTTCGGCGCGGGCACCTGGGCGGCGCAGCTGGGCGGCCTGGCTATCGTCGGTGTCTTTACGGCTGTGGTGACGATCGTTCTTGTCAAAGTGGTTGCCGCCGTCACCACCCTGCGGGTGGATGCGGAAAGCGAAACCAACGGGCTGGATATCTCCGCCCATGGTGAGCGCGCCTACGATCTGTCCAGCTAAGCTCACCTTCCGGCAGCAAAGCCGATCGCACACACCCAAAGGCAGGCCCTCGAAAGCGGGCCTGCCTTTTCATTCACGCAAAGAGAGCCGTGAAAGCAGCCACAGAGCCACCCTGCCCCAGGATTGCCCAGGCCTTATCCGCTGCCTCATGCCCGATCAGCGAAGCCGACTTGGCACGCACCCGCTGTGTGCGCATTTCCAGGCTGGCGGGCTGTTGCAGGTCGTGGCTGGCCTCGCGTCGATCCCCGTCTTTTTTCACCACGACCAAAACCGCCTGTGTCTCTCTCAGGCTGTCATCTGCGGTCACTTCGATCCGGGAACGCAAATCAACCAACCGGGGGTCGGCGCAGACCGCGTCGCTGTAGCTCTGAAGCCGCGCGGTATCGATGCCAAGCACCTGCATGGCAAGCACTGTCTTGTAGGAAAATTTGGCTCCAAGGCCGGTGTCCGGTTCGGGTTGGTTGCAGACGGACATCCAGCGCGGATGGGTCTTCACCTCAAGCCGGGCAATCTCAGGCGCGGCCAAGTCCAACGCCTGCGCCGCTTCCAGCGCAGCATGAAGCCCGTGGCAGCAAGCGTGAAACTTGTGACTGACGGTTTCGAAATGCCAGTGCTCCCCGAGACCTTCGAGCATTTGGTGTACATTCCCCTCACCGTGATGGGTGGATCCAAACCCGAAAGCGCCCTCCAGAGCGGTCGGATTGGCCTCAAACCCCGCCACAACAAGCTGCGCTGCCTCTACCCCTGCCGCGGCCGCAATCCCGGCGTTGTAGGGCTTTCCCATGGTGCCAAACTGCGCCTTGAGGCCTGACGCACGAGTGGCGGCCAGACCAAACGCCCCGGCCAACTGGGCCTGCGTTAACCCCAAAAGACGTCCCGCTGCGGCAGCCGCTCCAAAGGCACCGGCTGTTGCCGTCTGGTGAAATCCGACCTGATAGTGAGATCGCCCAAGCCAAAGGCCCAGCCGAATGGACAGCTCCATCCCGATTAAGGCCGCTTCAAGACAGTCTTGCAGGTCTTTGTTTTTCCATTCGGCAATGGCAAAGGCCGCAGGAAACACCGCAACCGATGGATGGCCGATATGGGCAAAATGGGTGTCGTCGTAATCCAGGGCATGGCCGATGGTTCCATTCACCAAAGCGGCCATACGCGCTGGCGCTGCCGTCGCGCCAAACAGAGTTGCCTGCGGTGCGCCATCCTCGCTATCCGCCAGGGAATGCATGATCGCCGCGACAGGCTCCGATGACCCCGCGCGCCCACAGGCCAGCCAGTCCAGAGCAGAAAGCCGTGTGATCTCAGTGGCAAGCAAACTGGGGTTGATCGACCCGCAGGCAAAAGCGGCCAAGTCTTTGGTGAACCCGTCGGTCATGTCCCCTCCCGTCACGCGGAAGACTTATCCGTAAAGCTCAGCCGCGCGTTTTTCGAATGCACGCACAATGCGCTGCATCGCTTCGTTGAATACCACGCCGATAATGCCCTGAAGCACTGCGTTCTTGAACTCGAAATCGACAAAGAAAGTCACATCGCAGCCGCCATCGGGGCGATCTGCAAAGGCCCAGTTGGATTTCATGTAGCGGAACGGACCATCCAGGTATTCGGTGTCGAGTTTTAGCTCGCCCGGAAACAGCGTCACCCGGCTCCCGAAACGCTCGCGGAACACCTTGAAGGAGATCACCAGATCCGCCTCCATCACCTCGGCTGCGCCTTGCGGGGTTCGGCTGCGGATGCGCGCCGCGGCGCACCAGGGCAGGAATTTTGGATATTGCGCCACATCCGCGACCAGGTCGTACATCTGCTGAGCCGTATAGGGCATCTGGCGGTTTTCCGAGTGGGTAGGCATGGCTGTGGCAATATTCCTGCTTTGATCGTGCCGCGTCATGTCCTATGAACGCGCGGGAAATTCAAGGGGGCAGCCATGTCACAGCGTCCATATGTCATCGATGTGATGATTTCAGCCAAGGCCATCGCCGCACGCATTGAAGAGCTTTGCGGGGAAATCCAATCGGAGTTTGGAGACACCGACAAGCTGGTGGTTGTGGGCCTTTTGCGCGGCAGTTTCGTATTCATCGCCGATCTTGTGCGCGAGTTGGATCTGCCGATCGAGGTGGATTTCCTTGAGGCCTCCTCTTATGGTGACGCCATGGAAAGCAGCCGAGAAGTGCGTATTCTCAAAGACTTGCGCGGCGCTATTGAAGGGCGCGACGTGCTGGTGGTGGAGGACATCGTTGACACCGGCCACACGCTCAATCACGTGATCAAACTCCTCAAAAGCCGCAAACCCGCACGGCTCAAATCCATTGCATTGCTCGACAAACCATCGCGCCGCGAAGTCGATTTCAGGTCTGACTGGATTGGCTTTGAGATCCCTGATGAATTTGTCGTCGGCTACGGCATTGATTTTGCCCAGCGAAACCGCAATCTGCCACATATCGGCAAGGTCCGTTTCGTCGACGAAGGCTGATCGCTAGCGGTTACCGCTTCGGGGCTTGTTCAGGATTGCGTCAATAGCACCTGTAAAAACCGCAACGCCTACGGGAATGATTTCATCCGGGAAATCATAGTCGGGATTGTGGAGTTGCGGCATGTCCTCTCCGGCGCCGAGCCAGAACATCGCCGTTTTCGAGACCTTGGAGAACTGACCGAAATCCTCTGACCAAGGCTGCGGAATGGCCCAGATCTCCGGATGATATCCCATTGATCCTGCACTATTTATGAGGACTTCTGCAGCCTCTGGATGGTTTGTGCACGCGTCAAAAACATCATCAAAGGAAACCGAATACTCCAGTCTCTCATCCTTGCAAGCTCGGCGCGCTTCGTCGGTCACATCCGCGATCAAATCCGACATCCGCTCATCCGTAACAGTGCGCAGGGTCAGCCAGATTTCAGCCTCACCCGGGGCGATCCCAAAGGTGGCCTCTCCCAGCCAGGCGTGGGTCAGCGTGACCAAAGCATAGTCCGGGCCCATGTCTCCCCCCGGCCCCAGCGCAACCAGCGACGACATGAGCCGTGTCATGGCCCGGGCCGGAGAGCGCCCATCCTCAGGGGCCGCCGCATGAGAGGTCTTGCCCTTGAACCGCAGACGCACCCCACGCGAAGCGCAGTTTGCAGCCCCAGTGCAGATGGCAATTTGTCCCCGAGCCAGCCCGGGATAGTTGTGCAGTGCAAAGGAATAGTCCGGTTTGATCCACTGGAACTGCGGATCTGCAATGACTGCTGCTGCGCCCTTGCCGGTTTCTTCGGCGGGCTGGAACAGCAGGACGACCCGTCCACACGCAGGGCGCTGTTGAACCAGATGATCCGCCAAACCTGCCACCATGACCATATGCCCGTCATGGCCGCACAGATGGCCTTGCCCGTCATGGATTGAGCGATACTCAGCCGCCGACTGCTCTGGGATGGGAAGGCCATCCAATTCGCACCGGATCATGACAGTCGGACCGTCTTTGACACCCTCGAACACGGCCGCAACGCCGTGTCCTCCTAGGCAGGTCACTAGGGTGTCGGGCGATCGATCCCCTAGATAGGCGGCAATGCGCGTAGCGGTTTTTTCTTCAGTACCAGAGACTTCTGGTATCCTGTGAAGGTCGCGACGAAGCCGGGTGAGCTGCGCCAGGCGTTCTGGGGTCATGCAAGTCCGAGCTTTGCGTTACGGGCGTCGCGCAGCCGGGCGAAATCATCCCCCGCGTGGTAGGACGAGCGTGTGAGCGGGGTCGCCGAGACCATCAAGAAGCCTTTGCCGTAAGCGGCCTTTTCGTAGGATTTGAACTCTTCCGGGGTCACGAACCGGTCGACTCCATGGTGTTTGGGTGTCGGCTGCAAGTACTGGCCGATGGTCAGGAAATCGATGTCGGCCGCGCGCATGTCATCCATGACCTGACGCACCGCCTGTTCATCTTCGCCAAGGCCAACCATGATGCCGGATTTGGTGAACATGGACGGGTCCAGTTCTTTCACCCGTTGCAGAAGCCGCAACGAATGGAAGTACCGCGCGCCGGGGCGCACCTCGGGGTACAGGCCGGGAACAGTCTCCAGATTGTGATTAAAGACGTCCGGGCGGGCTTCGACAACTGTTTCAAGCGCTTCCGGTCCACACTTGATGAAATCCGGGGTCAGGATCTCGATGGTCGTCTTAGGGCTCCGGTGGCGCACGGCGCGAATGGTCTGGGCAAAATGCTCTGCCCCGCCATCCTCGATGTCGTCGCGATCGACCGAGGTGATCACCACATGGTTCAGGCCAAGCTTTTCAACCGCATGGGCCACGCGGCCTGGCTCAAAGGCATCCAGCGCCTCTGGCGGTTTGCCGGTTGCGATATTGCAGAAGGTGCAGGCCCGCGTGCAAACCTCCCCCATGATCATCATGGTGGCGTGCCCCTGGCTCCAGCACTCGCCCACATTCGGACAACCGGCTTCCTCACAGACCGTGACGAGGTTGTTTTCCCGCATGATCTTGTGTGTGTCCGCATACCCCTTGCCACCGGGCGCCTTGACGCGAATCCAGCTTGGCTTTTTGGGCTGAGCATTGTCGGGGCGATGCGCCTTTTCCGGATGGCGCTGCGCGGGGATTTTCAGGTCTCTCACGGGGATTTTCCCTTGCGGCAACAGTTTCGATCTCATGTAGCACAGGCGCATGAGGATGACACGGCCATTTCTGCATGGCCGATGTCCATGGATTGCAAAGATGCGTGAAGATTGCCCTTCCATTTGAAACTTTGGGCGCCTTTCGCCGTGGCCGCGTTTCCTGCCGCAAATTCCGCATTTTCCATTGCGGCTTTTGCGCCTGTTTAATAAGTCAGCGATTAGAACCTAATTCCTCCAAGGAGACTGTCATGAAAGCTGGCGTCAAGCTGCCCGAAGTAACCTTCCACACCCGCGTGCGCGATGAGTCAATCGAAGGCCCGAACCCGTTCCGCTGGGAAGACAAGACCACCTCCGACTATTTTGCAGGCAAGCGGGTTGTCCTGTTCTCCTTGCCGGGCGCCTTTACCCCGACCTGCTCGACTTATCAGCTGCCGGGCTTTGAAAAAGGCTTTGCTGATTTCCAGGCAGAGGGAATCGATGCCATCTACTGCATGTCGGTCAACGACAGCTTTGTGATGAACAAATGGGCCGAGGCACAAAACCTTGAAAACGTTCAGGTCATCCCCGATGGCTCGGGCGAATTCACCCGCAAAATGGGGATGCTGGTGGCCAAGGACAACTTGGGCTTTGGTGCACGCAGCTGGCGCTACGCGGCCATCGTAAACAACGGTGTGATCGAAGCATGGTTCGAAGAGCCCGGCCTGTCTGACAACCACCCCGAGGACCCCTATGGCGTTTCCTCGCCCGAAACCGTGCTGGCCCACCTGAAAACGGCAAAGTCTGAAGTCGCGGCCTGAATGCTGGCACCACACATCGGCTCGGCGGGCATCAATTGCGCCCGCTGAGCGCCCTTTGGCCTTTTGCCCTCAGCTATGACGAAAGGCCGGATCTGCTTTCATTGACAATCTCGGTTCCAACCGTGCCGACAACCTCAAGCAGCTGATCAAACCAGTCTGCGGCCTCGGTTGTGTCACGCCGGACCAAACCGATCCTTCGATAGGGTTCGGGCGCAGGGAAACGCTGGACGCAGAGGCCGACGGCAGCGGCGCATTCGGCGCGCATGGCAAGCTCTGGCATCAGCGTCAGCCCAAAACCGGCAGCCACCAGGCGGGACAAGGTGCCAAGAGACCCTGCCCCCATGTTGATCTCTGGCGCACTGCGCTGCATCCCGCAAATCTCGAGCGCCTGATCGGTCAGGCAATGGCCATCTTCCAATAGCATCAACTGTTCCGACCGCAGGTCTTGCGGACGGATCTCGGGGCCTTCTGCATTGATCTGCGCGAGACGCTTGGCGGATCCGGCCAGAAGAAATCTGTCCTGAAACAGCTCGACCTCAACCAGGCCATGTGCGCCGCTGGGCAAGGCCATAACCGCCGCATCCAGATCTCCGGCTTGCAGGGCCTGAAGCACACGTTCCGTTGTCGCCTCACGGACCTGAATGGACAACTGCAGATCCTTGGCGCGCAATCGAGCCAAGGTTCCCGGCAAAAGGTAGGGGGCAAGCGTTGGGATCACGCCAAGCGCCAAAGTCCGGCGGCCGCTGGTTTGCTCTCGGGCCATCCGCCCAAGCTGGTCAGCTGCACTCAAGACCGTCTCAGCCTGATGCAAGACCTGCCGCCCCAGAGGTGTAACAACCACATCCCGGGCCCGGCGCTCTACCAGCAAGCCGCCCATGGCGTCTTCAAGTGCGCGGATTTGCACTGACAGCGCCGGCTGAGAGACATGGCAGGCCTCTGCGGCCCTCCCAAAGTTGCGCTGCGCGCATAAGGCGCGGAAATAGGTCAGTTGACGCAGTGTGAAATTCATAAGGCAGGCTTATATCAAAACTCAGAAGTCGCAATACTTTGTTATTTCCAAGGTGAGCCTTTGGAGGGCCGCCGGGCACTGTTGATCACCCGATCTTCCGGCCTTTCGGTTCGGCGCCATCGACCGCTTCATAGTGTGATTTGAGTTGTTGCAGCGCAATCCGCAACACGATTTTTCCTGAACGGGCCGACCATCCCAGCTGTCGTTCGGCGGTTTCGAGGCCCTCCAGATAACAACAGCAGCGCAGCGCGATGTCACTCAGACCTGAGCCCAAGGCAGTCAGAGCCTGTTTGGCACGTCTGTCGGCCTCCTTTGCACACGGACTGATCCGCAGCGCCGAACCTCCGCCGTTGCAGGTTCGGCTGTCAAAATGACTGGCTTGTTGCGAAAGATGCTGTCCGACCTGGGCAATCTCAAAGTCTTCGCGCAGGCGCTTGCCAGCCAGCACCAGATCGGGCGGCAGGAACGGTTCCCCATTCTTGTCCACCAGCCGCGCCAGCATATCCAGCGGCGTCTCCCCAGCGCCATATCGTGATCGGCGGGGGCGCGGTTGTGGCTTGCTGTTGGCTGCTCCTATGTTTGAGGCCCAGTTGCACTCAACCCGGCTCCGCGCCTTGTTCTCGCGCTCAGCCACGATGCGGGTCAGTGCATTCCTCCCATTCTGGGTGATCTGATACCGGCTGAGCCGCCCTGTACGCGTGCACGAGATCCAACCAAGCAAAGCCATCGCACCAGCCAGTGCCCGAGGCACAGGAAACTTCACGTCGGCATTGTCCCCCTGCCGGACAACCACGGCATTCTCCATTCCCTCAGCGATGGCCAGAACGGAGCCCGGCTGCGACAGACGTGTCATGACTTCTGCGGACCGCTCATCAAGTGTGACCAGCGACACTCCGGATTGGGGGTCAACACCATTTCCGGTCTCAGGCCATTGAGCCAATTTGGTGAGCATGCTGTCAATCAAAGGGTCTTCGCGCTGGTTCTCGATGCGGCGGACTTGCCGCAGAACCGTAGACGGATGACAGCCCGCCCGGCGGGCAAGTTTTCGGATGGATTGCCCCGTCTCGGTGTGTTCGAGGTAGCGCAAGGCATCTTCGGGAACCCAATCCGGCAATTTTGAGACAGTAAGTGTACACATGGTAAAAGATCCCCAATCGTCACAGAGGCGAATACTTCACCGGCCGCTCCCGGGGTTACCCACAGGCACGTCGCAGCCTACCCGCCTGTTTTTGAACAAAACTTCGCGACTCCCCATCATTGTTTCCAAATTTACTTCAATCAACAGACAATAGACCGTTCGCCGAAAGCTCCACGGCCGCAACACCCGCTTTGGTTGTGTTATGACAACCCACGTTGTCGTTCAGGAAAGGATCTTTCGATGCAAGATGCCCTTAGCCGCCTGTCATCCCTCCGCCGCCCTCGATTGCTGGTGCGGGCCGCGCGCATTGGCGCTGCAAGTTATATTCGAGACAAAACACTTCATCGCCTTCTGGGATATGGCAATTTGCCAAAGCCATCGGCGGCCATTCTCAAGCTGCTGGACATTGAATTCGTGTTGAATGCGCGCCGCCTGTCCGGCGATGCGGGATATACGATGGCACGCCACATCGACGTGCTGATTGCGCTAATGGGAGAAGCGAATCTGCTCCGCCTTAGCAAAACCAGCTGACCCCTTCAAAGAAAACGGGCGGCAGCCCAAACGCCACCGCCCAATACGAGACTTGTTTCTGTCCCTGCCCTCGATCGAGGTCTAGAGGAAGGAATCCGGCATTGAGGATTTCTTTTCCAGAACATAGGCTTCCAAGGCTTCCTTGAGCGCCGGATCAAGCGCCGGAGGCTGATAGGTTGCCAGCAGATGATCCACCCGAGCCGACGCAAGCGCATAGGTATCGCGTGCGCCCTCTTCTTCCCAGGTCTCAAACGGTTTGTAGTCCAGAAGATCGGATTTCCAGAAGGCTGTCTTGAAATTGGCCTGCGTATGCGCGCAGCCCAGATAGTGCCCTCCGGGGCCAACCTCGCGGATCGCATCCATCGCCTGGTCATCCTCGCTCACTGGCACCCCTTTGGCCAACCCGTGCAGCGTCCCCAGTTGATCCGCGTCCATGACGAACTTTTCAAAGTCCGCCACGAGGCCCCCTTCAAGCCAGCCACAGGAGTGCAGCATGAAGTTCACACCGGACAGAAGGCCCATGTTGAGGCTGTTGGCCGTCTCATAGGCAGCCTGAGCGTCGGGGAGTTTCGATCCGCAGAACGAGCCGGCCGAACGGAAAGGCAAGCCCAGACGCCGGGCGAGCTGTCCAGCGCCATAGGTCACCAGGGACGCTTCAGGCGTGCCGAATGTGGGCGCGCCTGAATTCATGTCGATGGAGGATACAAAGGCACCAAAGATCACCGGCGCACCGGGGCGGATCAGTTGGCTATAGGCCACGCCTGCCAGAACCTCGGCCAGAACCTGTGTCAGCGTGCCCGCGACCGAGACCGGCGCCATGGCGCCGCCCACGATAAACGGCGAGATGATGCAGGCCTGGTTGTTCTTGGCGTATACCTCCAGCGCCCCCATCATCACATCGTCAAAGGTCATGGGCGAGTTGATGTTGATGAGCGAAGTCATCACAGTGTTGTCCTGCACGAACTCCTTTCCGAACAGGATACCGCACATGTCCACCGAATCTTGCGCGCGGCTGGGTTCGGTAACCGACCCCATAAACGGCTTGTCGCTCAGCGTCATATGGGCCAGCAGCATATCGAGGTGACGCTTGTTCACCGGAACATCCGTCGGCTCGCACACCGTCCCGCCCGAGTGGTGAAGCCACTTGGACATATAGGCCAGCTTCACGAACTTCTGGAAATCCTCCAGCGTGGCATAGCGACGTCCGCCCTTGGCATCGCGCACAAACGGAGGGCCATAGACCGGCGCCAGCACCAGGTTGCGCCCGCCAATCTCAACGTTCTTTTCCGGGTTCCGAGCGTGCTGGGTGAACTGGCTGGGGGCAGTTTCGCACAGCTTGCGCGCCAGACCGCGCGGAATGCGCACCCGTTCGCCCTGTACATCCGCACCGGCATCCCGCCAGCGCTGCAGCGCGGCAGGGTTGTCAACGAAGTTGACACCAACCTCTTCGAGGATGGTTTCGGCGTTTGCCTCGATGATCTCGATGGCTTCCTGGCTCAGGACTTCGAAATTCGGGATGTTCCGCTCGATATACTTTGCGGTTTCGATTCGAATGCTCGAACGTTCGGCGCGGCGGGCGGCGCCCCCGCCCCCGCGGCTACGCCGACGCGGTGCTGCTTCAGCCATTGCTTATCCTCATCAAAGGCATGTCGTTGGGCAGGTTCTAACGCTTTGCTCGGCGCGCGCGCCGTAGGATAACGGCCAATCCGGTTGAAAACCGACATACCTCTGTCAAAAATCACCGGCCAGCATTGTCGAGACAGGCGCTTCCACCTCCGGCAGCGCTCTGCCCATACGGACCAAGGTCGGGCGACCAGGCTGAATGCCGATCTGCCCCCTTGCAAGGAAGCCTGTCACGCCCTATGAGCCAGACATGAGCCAGACATCCCACGAACGCCTCCTGATCATCGACTTTGGCAGCCAGGTCACGCAGCTGATTGCGCGCCGCCTGCGCGAGCTGAACGTCTATTGCGAAATCCACCCCTATCAGAATGTCACAATGGACTTTGTGCGCGAGATGGCGCCCAAGGCCGTGATCTTTTCGGGTGGTCCTGACAGTGTGACACGCGAGGGATCCCCCCGCGCGCCGCAAGAGATTTTCGACATAGGCGTGCCGATCCTCGGCATTTGCTATGGCCAGCAGGTGATGATGCACCAGCTGGGCGGCAAGGTACAAACCGGACACGGTACTGCGGAATTTGGCCGCGCCTATGTGACGCCGACAGTGCAATCCCTGCCGCTACTGCAAGGTTGGTTCCAGGATGACAGCGACCGCGAACAGGTCTGGATGTCCCATGGCGACCACGTGAGCGAGATCGCACCGGGGTTCGAAGTCTTTGGAACCTCCCCCAATGCGCCCTTTGCCATCACCGCAGATGTCAGCCGCAATTTCTATGCGGTGCAGTTCCACCCAGAGGTGCACCACACACCCAATGGCGCAAAGCTCTATGAGAACTTTGTGAAACTGGCGGGCTTTACCGGCGACTGGACCATGGACGCCTACCGCGAGCAGGCCATCGATGCGATCCGCGAGCAGGTCGGCGACAAGAAAGTGATTTGCGCGCTGTCAGGTGGCGTAGACAGTTCCGTCGCGGCGGCCCTCATTCATGAGGCAATTGGAGATCAGCTCACCTGTGTGTTTGTGGACCACGGCCTTTTGCGCAAGAACGAGGCTGAAGAAGTGGTCGGCATGTTCCGCGATCACATGAACCTTTCGGTCATTCATGCCGATGAAACAGATCTGTTCCTGGGCCAGCTTGAGGGCCAGTCCGACCCTGAGACCAAGCGCAAGATCATTGGCAAGCTGTTCATCGATGTGTTCCAGAAATATGCCGACACCATTGAAGGGGCCGAGTTCCTCGCACAAGGCACACTCTATCCCGATGTGATTGAATCAGTGAGCTTTTCCGGAGGTCCTTCGGTCACGATCAAATCCCACCACAATGTGGGCGGGCTGCCTGAAAAGATGGGCCTCAAGCTCGTTGAACCTCTGCGGGAGCTGTTCAAGGACGAGGTCCGCGCCCTGGGGCGCGAGTTGGGCCTGCCGCAAAGCTTCATTGGCCGCCACCCCTTCCCCGGGCCCGGTCTTGCGATTCGTTGCCCGGGCGAGATTACCCGCGAAAAGCTGGAGATCCTGCGCGAAGCGGATGCGATCTATATCGACCAGATCCGCAAGCATGGACTTTATGACGAGATCTGGCAGGCCTTTGTGGCGATCCTGCCGGTCCGTACCGTCGGCGTTATGGGCGATGGGCGCACCTATGACTATGCCTGTGCCCTGCGGGCGGTCACCTCGGTCGACGGCATGACAGCGGATTACTATCCGTTCAGCCACGAATTCCTGGGTGAGACCGCCACCCGGATCATCAACGAGGTCAAGGGCATCAACCGCTGCACCTATGACATCACCTCCAAGCCTCCGGGTACGATCGAGTGGGAATAACCCTTTTTGGGCGGGCCAAGGTCTCACTAAACGCCTTGGCCCATCCTCCTCTCCTTGCTTGAACGCTTCGATGCAAGAGCCACAAAAGGCGCGTTTTCTGCGCGCCCCGCTCGTTTGCAACCCGCATTCTCAGATTCTCTAGAGCCTATCCGGAGCCAACCAGGCAGTTTCTCGCCCGGGTAAGGGATCTGTTCAGCCTTTTCTGTTTACCATGCCCTCCGAGGGCGTGTCCGCCTTTTCGAGTGCTCTCGAGGAGTGGAACCACGCGACGAGTTGAAGCCGACAGAGTTTCCGCCAGCGCACGATGACAGCGCGACGAGTGGAAACCGCATGTAGGGGAAACGGGAATGGCACAGAAGATCTTTACGCTGACCGCCGGGCGCTCAGGCAGTGGCTGGCTTTCGAAATTCATCTCCGCAAATCTTGGAATCGAAACTGTTCACGAACCTCTGGGGATCGACGATTTTGACGTTCGCATGCCCAGCATCAAAGTCCTGCGGAGCTTCAATACCCGTGGGCTGGACGCCGAAGTGCGCAGGTTCTGGCGACGGAAGCTGCAGACGCTGCCCGAAACAGGGGTCTACTGTGAAACCAATCACACATTGGGGAAATGTGGTCTTGTCGAAATCCTGGCCGAGCAGCCCGACCCCGAGAACTATACGATCCTCGTTCTAAAGCGAAACCTGGCAAAACAATGCGCCAGCTACGTCCAACGCGGCGATTTTGGAAACGCTTTGATGTTGTGGCAGTGGTTCTTGGGTCCGGAATATCCCAACTCTATGGTCATACCCCAGCCTTTCAGGGAAATGGGTCAGGTTGGCCTGGCAATTTGGTACACCCTCGAGATGGACAGTCGCCAACAGTACTACAAACGCGTTTATGGAGATCAGTTGCGGTTCATTGATGTTCAACTCGAAGACGCAATCAAACCGGAAGGGGCTGCCAAACTATTGCGGGCACTTGGATACGACCAAGAGCCAGTGCTGCCGCCCAAGTTCAACGCAAGCCAGATGCCCCGCAACGAAGATTTGGTGGCAGAAATAGAGACTTTCATCGCAGCGTCCGGCTTCAATGCAGAGGACGTTGTGGACCGCTATATTTCAGCGAACCGAAGTCTGGCGATTGAGGAAATGCGCGAGGCCTCCTAAGACGCCGATCCGGCTTGACCTTTCCGGGGAATTACCGCCCCCTGTTGCTCAACTGTCAGGGGAGGTCAGACATGCAGACACCAACCGCCGGAATCGCCAAAGCCGCACTCTGGATGACCGGCGCAATTGTGTCTTTCTCTTCGATGGCCATCGCTGGCCGCGAAGCGGGCCTGACGCTCGATACCTTCGAAATCATGACCTACCGCAGCCTCGTCGGGCTCATCGTGGTTCTCGCGGCGGTGACGGTCAGCCGCAAATGGCACAAGGTCCGAACAGACCGGCTGGGCCTGCACATGGTGCGCAATCTTGCGCATTTCACCGGTCAGAACCTCTGGTTCTATGCGGTAACGGCCATCCCGCTTGCTCAGGTTTTTGCGCTTGAGTTTACCTCACCGATCTGGGTGATCATCTTATCCCCATTGATGCTGGGGGAACGCATGACTCGTCTTCGGGCAGGAGCGGCGATCCTCGGCTTTATTGGCATTCTCATTGTTGCACGGCCCTCTCCCGAGACGATCAGTCCCGGCATCCTGACCGCCGCGGCCTGTGCAATTTTCTTTGCGCTGACGGCGGTCTTCACCAAGAGGTTGACCCGACACGAGGATATCGTATCGATCCTGTTTTGGCTGACGGCAATGCAGCTTTTCTTTGGGCTGGTGATGTCCGGTTGGGATGGAGACATTGCGCTCCCGGACCTCAAAACGCTTCCCTGGTTGGTGCTGATCGGCCTTGCCGGACTGACCGCACATTTCTGCCTGACGACCGCGCTGTCCCTGGCCCCAGCGACAGTGGTCATGCCCATCGATTTCACCCGGTTGCCGATTATCGCCATTCTGGGGATGCTGATTTACGGAGAGGAAGTCGTAATCTGGACTCTGGTTGGTGCCGTGGTCATCTTTGTGGCCAACTACATCAACATCCTTGATGCATCAGGGAAACTTAGAACAGGCCACACCGGTCCAGTGTAATGTTCGCGCCCAACTTGGTGCGCGCACGTGACACCGGCAAAAAATTACCAAGGGTGACCCGTTGCACTCCTGTGTGGCGCAGTCTCTCCTTTGCCCTCCTGCCCTTTCGGCACAATTGACCCGGCCTGCGACACTGGCTAGCAAGGCGCGACGACTTAAAACCGATCTGGATCACCGATGCTCTACTCTTCTGCACAGGACTGGCGGGATTCTTCCCACAAACGCGTCCTCTTTTTTGGCATGTCCGGCCTCGGCAAGACCTATGTCAGCAACATCCTGCGCGGCGCCGGAGCGTGGTTTCACTACTCGATCGATTATCGTATCGGCACGCGCTACATGGGCGAATATATCGCCGACAACGCCAAGGCGGAGGCGATGAAGGTTCCCTTCCTGCGCGACTTGTTGCTTTCGGATTCGATCTATATCGGCTCCAACATCACATTCGACAATCTGACGCCTGTGTCGTCCTATCTCGGGAAACCGGGAGACATTGCAAAAGGCGGACTACCCATGGCCGAATACCGACGTCGGCAGGAACAATTCCGCATGGCAGAAATCCACGCGCTGCTCGACACAGAGTACTTCATCGACCGCGCCGAACGTCTTTATGACTACCCGCACTTCATCTGTGACACAGGCGGGTCAATCTGTGAATGGGTGGATCCCGAAGACCCAAATGATCCGGTGCTCAGTGAGCTGTCCAAGAATACGCTGATGATTTGGATCAAGGGCGATGAGGCTCATACCGAGGAACTGATCCGCCGTTTTGACCGGGCCCCGAAACCCATGTCCTATCAAGCCGAGTTCCTCACCCGTGTTTGGGAAGACTATCTTAGCAAAAACGGGATATCAGAGGCGGATGTTGATCCCGATGCCTTTATTCGCTGGACCTATGCACAGGCCCTGGCGCACCGTCAGCCGCGCTATGCCGCGATGGCCCGCAATTGGGGCATCACTGTCACCGCCGACCAGATCAGTGCGGTGCGCGATGAGGCCGGTTTCATAGAGTTGATCGCAAGCACCCTTGAGGCATCCGCATAGCCGCCCTATTTCTGGCCTTCCGAGATAAACAAACAATCATCAGGACCTGACATGCCCATCAAGATCCCTTCTGACCTGCCCGCCTATGACGTTCTGACGAACGAAGGCGTGATGGTCATGTCGCCGGATCAGGCGGCGCGTCAGGATATCCGGCCTCTGCGGATTGGCCTTTTGAACCTGATGCCGAAGAAGATCCAGACCGAGAACCAGTTTGCTCGGCTGATCGGCGCCACCCCGTTGCAGATCGAGCTTTCGCTGATCCGCATGAGCGAGCACCAGACCAAGAATACCGCAGCGGCCCATATGGCGGAGTTTTATCGCCCCTTCCAGGAGGTAAAGGAGGAGCGGTTCGATGGTCTGATCATCACCGGTGCCCCGATTGAACATCTGGACTTTGCCGAAGTGACCTATTGGGACGAGCTGCAGGAGGTCTTTGACTGGACGCAGACCAATGTGCACTCCACGTTTGGCGTGTGCTGGGGCGGCATGGCCATGATCAACTACTTTCATGGCGTCAAGAAACACATGCTGCAGTACAAGGCGTTTGGCTGTTTTCGGCACCAGAATCTTGCGCCCGCTTCGCCTTACTTGCGGGGGTTTTCGGATGACTGCGTGATCCCGGTGTCGCGCTGGACCGAGATGAAGCAGGATGAGATTGACCGCCACCCAGAGCTGATCACCCTTCTGGGCAGCGATGAGGTCGGCCCCTGCCTGGTTGAAGATCCCGGCCATCGCGCCCTCTATATCTTCAATCACTTCGAATATGACAGCGATACGCTGAAGCAGGAGTATGACCGCGACGTGGCCAACGGCACCGAGATCAACGTGCCAATCAACTACTACCCGAATGACGATCCAAGCTGCCCGCCGCAGAACCGCTGGCGCAGCCATGCACATCTTCTTTATGGCAATTGGATCAATGAAATCTACCAGAGCACGCCGTTCGATCTGAACAACATCGGGCAATAAGTACTTGTTTTCTTTGGTTGCAGCTTTGGGCGCCGGGATTGGTTTGGCGGCGTTCCAAAAACAGCGCCGTCAGAACCGGGCCGAGAAAACGCATCCCCCCCAAGGCCAGTTCGTTGAAATCGGCAACACCCGCATTCATGCGGTGGAAATGGGGCAGCCCGTCGGCAGCGCGCCGGATGTTGTTCTTATCCATGGCTCGAACGGCAGCACGCGGGATATGAGCTTTCGTCTCGCCCCAGCCCTGGCGCCGCGCTACCGCGTATTGATGTTGGACCGGCCCGGCCTTGGGTACTCTTCTGAACTTGCGCGAACTCCAGCCTCACTGAGCGATCAAGCCAGCGTGCTTTGCGCAGCTGCAAAGCAGCTCGGCGTGAACCGTCCAATCATCCTTGGGCAAAGCTATGGCGGGGGTGTGGCTCTGGCCTGGGCGCTCAATCATCCCGAGAGCGTTTCAGCGCTGGTCTCGGTATCTGGCGTTTCCCATCCGTGGGACGGCGCGCTGGATCTGTTTTATCGCCTGACCTCCTCCAAGGCTGGGCAGCACCTCCTGATCCCATTGATCACGGCTTTTGTGCCAGATCGGACGGTTCACAAGGCTCTGGTAGATGTCTTTGCACCGCAACCGGTCCCAAAAGGATACACTGAACACCTTGGCATCGGATTGACGCTGAGAAGCGGGCCTCTTAGGGCCAATGCCCGCCAACGGCAAAAGCTCTTCGAAGATATCAAAGACCAAGCCCCCCATTACCACCGCATCACAGTTCCGGCAGAGCTCGTGCATGGTGATGCAGATACAACTGTTGGATTGCAGATCCACGCCGAGCGGTTGGCTGCGGACCTACCAAATGCAAGGCTGACCGTCCTGTCCGGGATTGGCCATATGCCCCACCACGTCTCGACGCCCGAGGTGGTCGATGCCGTTGACCGCGCGGCCCTGCGCGCAGGATTGCTGTGAAACGGGGTCACATTACCTGCTCTGATCCCCTATATAGAACAGATGACAGAAAGGCTTCCCAATGACTCTGCCATTTGACGGCGCGATCAGCCGCTATTTCGAGACAGATGCGCCGGATGCTGTTCGCAGCGCGATCCAGTCTGCAGACAAGGATGACATCCTGGATCCCGGCTATCCGCACGATCAGCGGATGAAGGGAAAGCAGTATGATGCGGAAATGGCTGCCTTACAGATCGAACTTGTGAAGCTGCAGTCCTGGGTTAAGGCGACCGGCGCCCGCATCTGCATTGTGTTTGAAGGACGGGACGCCGCCGGAAAGGGTGGAACGATCAAAAGGTTCCGCGAAAACCTTAATCCACGAGGGGCGCGTGTCGTCGCCTTGTCAAAACCCACAGAAGCCGAACAAAGCCAATGGTATTTTCAACGCTACATCGATCACCTTCCTTCAGGTGGCGAAATCACGTTCTTTGACCGGAGCTGGTACAACCGCGGCGTCGTTGAACATGTTTTTGGATTCTGCAGCCCTGAGCAAAGGGAACGCTTTTTTCATCAGGTCACTGGCTTCGAAGAGGCTCTTGTCGAAGATGGCATTCACCTGTTCAAAATCTGGCTCAACGTCGGGCGCGCAGAGCAGCTGCGCCGTTTCATAGCACGTGAAAATGACCCTCTAAAACATTGGAAGCTTAGCGAAATTGACGTCAAAGGTCTCGCCCGTTGGGATCAGTACACCAATGCAATCGAAGAGACCTTGCAGCGCAGCCATACCGAGTTCGCCCCTTGGACGATTGTCCGGTCCGATGACAAACGCCGCGGGCGCCTGGCTGCGATCCGTTCGGTTCTAAGGCGGATCGACTATGCCAACAAGGATGCCGCCGCTGTCGAAGCGGTGGATCTGCACATCTGCGGGGGGCCTGAGATCTGGCATGCGTAAACGCGGCTACCATCACGGCAACCTGCGCCAGGCCTTGGTTGAGGCCGCCTTGGGCCTGATCGAGGCTAAGGGTCCAACCGGCTTTACCTTGTCAGAGGCAGCCAAACAGGCGGGCGTGACTCCTGCAGCCGTCTACCGCCACTTCGAAGGGCGGGAGGATCTTATCGCCGAGGCCGCCAAACAGGGCTTTGCGATGTTTGCGGATCTGATGCAGCATGCCTATGACAAGTATCAGCCCTCGGCCTTGGCTGCCTTTGAGGCCACAGGCCGAGCCTACCTCGCCTTCGCGCGGAAACACCCGGGCCACTACATCGCCATGTTCGAAAGCGGTATTTCGGTCAACCGCACGCCCGAGCTGGCCGATGCTGCCGCCCGCGCGCGGCGCATCCTTGAACAAGCCGCGTCGGATCTTATCAAGCATATCCCCGAGGAAAAGCGGCCGCCCGCTTCCATGTTCTCAGCCCACATCATGGCGATGAGCCACGGCGTGGTTGAACTCTATGCACGAAATGCGCCAGGTACCGCCTCGCCCTTTTCGCCAGATGACCTCTTGGAAAGTGGCATCATGATATACTTAAGGGGTTTAGGTCTTATAGAGCCGGACAAGGCCTAGCTGACGCCCCTAGCTCTTGGTCGCCACAATTTCCATCCCGGCCCTATAGCGTTGGCTGACGCCAAAGCTTTGTGGGGTAAAGCCCACCTCCTCCAACAAGGAATACAAGCGCTGTCGGCTGAAATTGTGAAAATGCTCGATCTCACCCCAATAGGGGTTTGTGCCTGTGCCGGTCAGATAGTCCCACAGAAGACTGCCGCTGTTTGGGCAGGACACCAACAGAACACCATTGTCTTCCAGCTTTTCAGCAATCGCCCTCAAAAACTCTTTTGGGAAAGGCACATGTTCCAACACATCCATAAGACTTACGACCCGACATTTGGACGAGAGTTCGAGGGTCGCGACGTCTTGGCAATGGGCCTTGATTCCGATCTTCTTCATTGCATCCACGCAATCCTGGCGCAGATCGACCCCTATCGGGTCAAACCCATATTCCATCGCGGTAAACAGCAGCGCGCCATTTCCGAAACCGACATCCATCCAGACCCCATCTTTGGCATAGGGCACGACCCGATCCACCAACATTGACGCAAGAATGCGGTTCTTCTCCATCTCATGCCCAACGGATTGATGAGGATGCGTTCGGGAAAAGATGATTTTGTTGGCTTCATCTGTGAAATACCCATTGGTGAAGACATGCTTGCACCCAGAGCAAATTACCCAGATCATCTTTGGGTTGAGGCCCGCTTGGAACAACGGGTGGTTTGAACAATCTGCCTCGTTGAATTTCTTGATATCTGTTCCGTCGCAGAGCGGACAGGATTCGTACATATGCCTGTCGGACACTTCCATTTCCCCATATTTCCAATTTTCGCGCCATGATTGGCAGACATATTTCAGGAAATTGGTAAAAAATGGATGATCACAAGAAAGTCTCTCCATTACGAAACCACAAAAAAAGGGGAGCGCCAAAGCGCTCCCCTGTGCAATGCCAATTCTGACGGAAATCAGCGCTTGGAGAACTGGAACGAACGACGCGCTTTGCGGCGACCGAACTTTTTACGTTCAACAACACGGCTGTCGCGGGTCAGGAAGCCCGCGGCCTTCAGCGCGCCACGCAGCGACGGATCGTACAGCTGCAGCGCTTTGGAGATGCCGTGCTTGACCGCACCGGCCTGACCGGAAAGACCACCGCCTTTGACGGTTGCGACAACGTCGAACTGATCTTCGACGCCGGCAACGGTAAAGGGCTGGCGCAGGATCATCTGCAGCACAGGACGGGCAAAATATGCCTTCATTTCCTTGCCATTCACAGAGACCTTACCGGAACCCGGCTTGATCCAGACACGGGCAACCGCGTCTTTCCGCTTGCCGGTGGCGTAAGAGCGGCCCAGCTCGTCACGGACGGGCTCACGGGAAATGGTTTCTTCTGCGACAGCTTCCACGCCTGCAACGGCGCCCAGCTCTTCGAGAGTGTTGATCTGATCAGCCATCGGTCTCAGCTCCGCGTGTTTTTCTTGTTCATGGATTTGACATCCAGAACCTCGGGGGCCTGGGCCTCATGCGGGTGCGCAGCACCGGCATAGATACGCAGGTTGGTCATCTGCTTGCGCGACAGGCGGTTGCCAGGCAGCATGCGCTTGACGGCCTGGTAGACAACACGCTCGGGGTGCGCGCCTTCCAGGATTTGCTGCTTGGTGCGGGACTTGATGCCGCCCGGATGGCCAGTGTGCCAGTAGAAGTGCTCTTCGCGCTTCTTACCGGTCATCTGGACCTTGTCGGCGTTGATGATGATCACGTTGTCGCCCATGTCCATGTTGGGCGTGAACGAGGCTTTGTGCTTGCCACGCAGGCGCATGGCAACGATCGAGGCAAGACGGCCCAGAACAACGCCCTCGGCGTCGATCAGGATCCACTTCTTCTCGATATCTGCCGGTGTAGCAGAGAAGGTTTTCATGGCAGGTCTATCCTGTTTGTCGTGAAGACGCAGCGCGGGCGCACTGGTCTGAATTCGATGGACGGGGTTTACGGTGAAGCCTGCACCACGTCAACCGATGAAATTAAGAATTTGCCATTTCAAATCAATGAGTTAAAAAATAGGTAATATTTTACCCCACACCCAGTGAGGCCAACCCCAAATTTTGCGGCACACAGCGCCCTCACGAAATCTAGATCGCAAAACAATCATCAATTGAAGTACTCTCCCAAATTGGGTTAAGCCCACCCTTGCAACAGAGAGGGCAAACTATTGAATATCCTAAAATACTCACCAATTTTGGCGGCTTTGGTCTTGTCGGCCTGTGCATCCGACGCTCCCATCACTCAGCCGCCGATTGAAATCGGTCTCAAGAACGCTGGCGTTCAAGAACGTGTTGTGGGCTACACCGAGCCAATCGTTCGCACATTTGTGCCGAAAGAACAAAGCGCCGATGAAAAGCTGATTTCCGCTTCAAATCCCAATGCGAGCGCGCCAGGAATAAAACGAACCGAAATTATTGGTGCAACCTGTTCGCTCGATTCTGCCGAAGTCAAAGGGACTTTCACCACCCCTGCAATTATCAGGGTGCCAAAGTTCCAGGGTCGTCCAACCACTATGCGGGTAAAGTGCGAAACGCCGACTCAGTCAGCAGACTTCAATGCCAGACCCACGCTTGATGGCGTTATCGTCGGTGGTGCCTCTGTCGCGGGTTTGGTTGCGGCCGCAGTGACCGCAGGTGTGGCGGCCAGTCGTGACCAGTGGTCTTATGGCGCAAACGAGGTCGGTATCTGGATTGAGCTGAAAGACAAGTAACCGACTGTCTCTTGAATCGACTGACCCTCAGGGAGACCTGGGGGTCAAACACTGATTTGTTCAGGCGGATTGTCCAGCAGCGCACGCAGACGCAGCATCGCATCCTCGAATTTGGCCAAAGACACCTGACCATTGATGGTAATGCGCACCGCATTGGGCGCGCGCCCGTCCCGGAGGGCAAATTCATCCGCTGAACGGATCTGCACCCCCTGCCCCTCGGCGGCGCGCGTGAAGGCCGCAGAGCGCCAGCCCGATGGCAGTTTCAGCCACAAAAACGGCACCTCATCATTCCAGGTCAGCTCAAATGCCCCCAAGGCATTCACGGCCACCCGGACATATTTTGCCATCTCCTTGCGGACCTCTTTGGCAAGCACCTTGCTGCGCGGATCCGACAACAGAACGCGCGTCACCTCTGCAAGCGGCTGGGCCAGCCCGAAAAAGCTGTATTCTGCCGCACGGCGCAATGCCTGCTCATGCCCCTTTGGCGCAAGGGCAAAGCCGACACGCAGGGCTGGTGTCAGGATTTTTGAGATCGAGCAGACATGCCAGGTTATGCTGGGCGCCAAAGCCCTGTAGCTCGGTGCGCGCGCCTCCCCCATGCGATAGCAGTCATCCTCTATGATCTGAACATCGTGGCGCCGCACCACTTTCAGGATCTCCTTGCGTCGCTCCAGCGGAGTGAACAGCCCGGTCGGATTGTGAACCTCGGGACTGGTGCAGAGCACTGTCGCCCCGGTCTTGCGGATCGCCAGCTCAAGCGCATCCGGCCTGATCCCGTACTCGTCCATGCCAACGCCCACGACCTTGGCCCTGAGCAGTTCGGCTGCACGCCGAAACCCTGCATAGGAAAGATCTTCGACCAAAAGCGTCGGCTGGGTCTCTCTCAAAACAGCCTGCATAACGGTCAGAATCCCATTCTGACCGCCATGGGTCAGAACCACCTGGTTCTGATCCAGAGGCCCAAGCGGCTGATCGGACAGCCAGTCGACCACGGCTTCGCGCACCGGGCGATAGGCATCGCGCGTGGGGTAGTTGAGAAACATAAAGGGATCGCCCGCGGAGACTTTCTTCAAGGCTTCACGGATCGCAGCCACTTGCCCCACATCGGCAAGCCGCGGACTGAACAGGCTGACGTGATCCGGATCGCGCTGCTCCTGCAGGTGCAATTCGCGCGACCAGACGTCATCCATCACCTTGGTCTGGCGCTCTGCGACAAAGGTGCCGCGCCCAACCTCTGCCTGCAGCAGCCCCTCGTCTGTCAGCATGGTGTAGGCCCGGGCCACCGTCCCGGGCGTTATGCCAAGCTGGTAGGCCAACTCCCGCACCGGAGGCAATTTTGTACCAATACGCAAAGTCTCATTTTCAACCGCCGCGCGGATTGTATCAGCCACACGTTGATACTTTGGCCCTGGTTTATCGCCAAGGGACGGCGCCCAAATTGTACCCATTACAATGCTTCCTTGGACAACTGAGTCGGAGGTTTGTATCAAACTCTTGTAACAATAACACAGGATTGTATCAATACAATAAAGGACCGGAACCATGACACAGCCTACAACCTCCGCCTATCCGAACGTTTCCTATCTGAACACCCAAGCGGCCCTGCCGCTGCTGGCACAGATTGCGGTACAGGTCGCTGTTCTGGTTACCAAATGGTCCCTGCGCCATCGCAGCCGAAAACAGCTTCGCCACTTGAGCGATGCGCAACTCCAGGACATCGGGCTTACGCGCAGCGAAGCCCATTATGAAGCCACTCTTCCGTTCTGGCGCCCCTGATCCCCGGGGCACGGAACCACCTGACGGCCGGGGCCAGTCCCCGGCCTTTTTTGTGTCCAAAGCGCAATTAACCAAACTTTATCCTTGATCGAATCCCAAAGGCTGCCTAGATGCGCCTCACTTTCGGTACCGATCCCAACCCCGGACCCTTATCCGGGGGGGCGCTAAGGACCGGCTGGATTGTCATCTACTGGAACGAAGGGGAGTGTCATGAAAGACGCCAACCTCTTCCAACTGGGGATCGGTCTGGAGACAGGCGCCCATGAGGAAGATACCGCCCGCGGTGTAACCGCCGCGATGCTAGAAACCGTTGTGGACAGCGACCGCGAAGACCATTTCATCCGCCGCGATGGAAAGGTGTTTGCCGGAACCCACTTGATCATCGAAGTGATGAAGGGCACCGGCCTTGACTGCGAGGAGCGCATTCAAAACGCGTTTCGCAAATGCGTCGAGGTCTGCGGCGCGACCCTGCTGCATATCCACACCCACAAATTCTCGCCTCAGGGCGTCTCTGGCGTGGCCGTTCTGGCCGAGAGCCATATCTCGGTGCACACCTGGCCGGAAATCGGCTATGGTGCCTTTGACGTCTTCATGTGCGGCGATGCCGAGCCATGGCGGGCAGTTGGCGTGCTGAAAGAGGCCTTTGCGACCGATCACGTAGAGGTTCGTGAACTGCTGCGCGGGGAGGAGCTGATCGCCAGGGAGGTTGCGGCATGAGCGAGAGCTGGATCACAGAACGCCTGCACGATCACTATGCGCAATCCCTGCGCGTGGAGGAGATGCTCTATGACAGCAAGACCGAGCATCAACGCCTGAAAGTCTTTCAGAACGGCACCTTTGGCCGGATCCTGACGCTGGATGACGTGGTGCAGACCACCGAAGGCGACAACTTCATCTACCACGAGATGCTGACCCATGTGCCGATCCTGGCCCATGGCGCGGCAAAACGGGTGCTGATCATTGGCGGCGGTGACGGTGGCATGGCGCGTGAAGCGCTGCGCCATGCATCGGTCGAACATGTCACCATGGTCGAGATTGACGCCGGTGTGGTGGATTTCTCCAAGGAATACCTGCCGATGCTGAGCCAGGGCGCCTTTGACGATCCGCGCCTCGATCTGGTGATCAATGACGGCGCCGCCTTCATGCGGGAAACCGATCAGAAGTTCGACGTGATCATCGTCGATTCCACCGATCCGATCGGACCGGGTGAAGTCCTGTTCACCAATACCTTCTACGGCCACGCCGCCCGCGCCCTGACCGAGGATGGCATCATCGTCACGCAGAATGGCGTGCCCTTCATGCAAGGGGATGAGCTGACCGGGACCATGCGGGCCTTCAAAGCGCTCTTTGCTGATCACAGCTGCTATCTGGCGACCATCCCCACCTATGCAGGCGGGCCGATGGCCTTTGGCTGGGGCAGCCACTCCAAGGCGGCGCGCAACGTGACATTGGCCGATCTGGAAAAGCGCTTTGCCGCAGCCGGGATCGAGACAGATTACTACACGCCCGAAGTGCACAAAGCCGCCTTTGCCCTACCCGGTTATGTGAAAAAGCTGTTCCCGTAACAGCCCCGAATCACAGTGGCAGAGGCAATAACGGGGGCCATTGGCCCCCGAATTCATTTAAGCAAGAAACCGGCAGTGCGCCGACGGTCAGGCTTCCGGCTCCTTATAAACACCCTGCTCTTTCAGCGCGTCAACGACCTCTTTGGGCATGTAAGTTTCGTCGTGTTTAGCCAGAATTTCCGAAGCTTCGAACACACCATTGATGTATCGGCCAGTGCCGACCATACCCTGATTTTCCGCAAAAAGATCCGGCAGGACGCCCGTGTAGACCACCGGTACCGTTGCCCCGCCATCTGTCACGGCAAAGCGGATGCTTTCGCCCTGCCCGCGCACGATGCTGCCCTCTTCGACCAGACCGCCGATGCGGAACACCTCATCGCCTGCGGGTGGCTCAGCCATCACCTGACTAGGAGAGCGGAAATAGTTGATTCCGTCCCGCATGGCATAGCCGATAAGCCCAGTGGAAACGATCAAGGCCACCGTCGCCAGCGCAATCACCTGAATGCGGCGCTGCTTCTTGAGGTTTTTCATTTCTCCACCTCCCCGCCCTGATCTGGGCGCCTTCCTTAAGGGAACAGCGGCGCCATCATCAGGCCCGCAGTTTCCTCTTCACCTAACATCAGGTTGGCATTCTGCAAGGCCTGGCCGCTGCTACCTTTTGTCAGGTTATCAAGCGCCGCAAAGACGATCGTGCGCCCCGGGATCCGGTCCGCCGCAACACCGATGTGGCAAAAGTTCGATCCACGCACGTGGTGGGTGCTGGGGGCTGTCCCAAAGGGCAGAACCTCAATAAAGGGCTCATCCGCATAGGCCGCCATGAAGCCCTCTTGAATCGCTTCTGCATCGCCTTTGACATAGACCGTCGCCAGGATCCCCCGGTTCACAGGGACCAGATGCGGGGTGAACTGCACCTTGACGGGCCGACCGGCGAGTTTCGAGAACTCCTGATCGAATTCCCCCAGGTGCCGGTGCGTGCTGCCCAGAGCATAAGCATTGTAGCCCTCGCTCAGCTCAGCGTGCAAAAGGTTCTCTTTCAGCGCCCGCCCGGCACCGGAAACCCCGCATTTCAGATCCAAGATGATCTCATCCAGATCGATCAGCCCCGACGTGATCAGGGGGCGCAGCGCGAACTGACCCGTCGCGGCATTGCAGCCGGTCCCTGCAACCAGCCGCGCAGCCCGGATCTCATCCCGGTAGAACTCGGTCAGGCCATAGACCGCCTCTTCCTGCTGTTTGATCGCGGAATGCGGGTTGCCATACCATTTTTCATATTCCGCCGGATCCCGCAGCCGGAAGTCCGCCGACAGGTCCACGATCTTCAGATCGCTGGGAAGGGCGGCGATCACCTCCTGGCTGGTCTTATGCGGCAGGGCGCAAAAGCACAGGTCGATGCCGGAAAAATCGATCTCGGAAATCTTGCACAGGGTGGGCAGGTCCAGATGGCGCAGGTGCGGGAAGACCTCCGCCATGCTCATGCCTGCCTTACGCTCGGCCGCAAGGGCCGCGATTTCGATGCTGGGGTGTTGAGAAATCAACCGCACCAGTTCCGCGCCGGTGTAACCGCTGGCGCCAAGGATAGCCACTTTGTGGGTCATGTCAGACCTCATATATTGAATTTTGAAGGGTGTTTACCGCAGCACGGCGCGGCAAGGGTAGGGAAAAGTCGCAGGCCAATATGCCGACCGGGGATCCCCGGGGTGGGTCAGGCCGCTTCAAAGGTGATTTGTCGTCGCAGAAACTGCGTCGCGCGCGCACTGACGCGGCCGGGATCACCTGTGGTATAGAACCCTGCGCGGCCCGAGCCATACATGTCCGGGTGCCGCTCCAGATAGTCCGCCAGACTGTCAGCCACCAGTTCACCCTGGCTGAAGACCTTCACATCCGCCCCCAACGCCTCCTGAAAGGTCTTTTCCATCAGGGGATAATGGGTACAGCCCAGGATCGCCGCCTCAGGGTGAGGCATCTTGCGCTGAAGCGCCTCCACATGGCTGCGCACCAGCGCCTCGGCCAGGATCATGTCACCGTCTTCGATGGCATCGACAACGCCGCCACAGGCCTGCGCCTCCACATCGACACCGATGGCGCGAAAGGCCAGTTCCCGCTGGAACGCCCGGCTGGACACGGTTGCAGGGGTGGCAAACAGTGCTACATGCTTCACCGCAACCTCACGCGGCGGGGAGTTGTCGCCCCATTGCCGTTCGGTCAGCGCCTCGATCAGAGGCACAAACACGCCAAGAACGCGCTTGCCCGGCGGCAAGCCACCTTCCTGCATCCGCCGCAGGGCAGCGGCAGAGGCGGTGTTACAGGCTAGGATCACCAGATCGCAGCCTTTGTCCCACATGTTCTCAACGGCGGCCTTGGTCAGCTGATAGACGTCCTCTGCATCCCGCACGCCGTAAGGGGCATGCGCGTTGTCGCCGAAATAGATCAGCTCAACATCTGGCAAGCGTTTTTGGACGGCATTCAGAACCGTCAAACCGCCCAGACCAGAATCAAAGATACCTACCGCCATGTTCCACTTTCGCGACGCTATTGAGGTGGAGACCGTTCAGGCGCGGTGTTTTTCTTCGAACTCATAGCCGCGCAGGCCCGGATCCACAGGAGTCGGAGACAGCTCATACGTGGCTTTGCGCAGGAAATCCATCATTGCTTTGGCATTTCCTGCCAGTGGGTCCAGTTTGTCGCGCCCGATCGCATCGCCGATCACCACACGCACAGGGGTATCAACGCGCCTGCGGAACTCCTTGATCAACAGCCCCATGCGCAGGGTTGCGTGCAGGTGGCTCGCGATCTGGAACAATCGCGAGGTGTGCCCGTCGAAATAGACCGGGACCACAACCGCTTCGGATTTGGCGATCATGCGGGCAGTGAAACTGCGCCAACCCGGATCCATGGGCTGTGAAAACGGCGTTGCAGCAGTTGAAACCGTACCGCCCGGAAAGATCCCGATGGCCCCGCCCTGCCCCAGATAGCTCAGCGCCGTCTTGCGGGTCTCCAGATTGGTGCGCAGCGCCTCCTTTGTTTCGGCAAAATCGATCGGCAGGATCACGCGGTTCAGCTCCTCTGCCTTGCCAAAGACCTGGTGCGCCATGATCCGAAAATCACCGCGCGCTTCGGCCAGAATATGCCCCATCATGAGCCCGTCCAAAATGCCATAGGGATGATTGGCAATCAGGATGACGGGCCGGTCCTGTGGAATATTGGCCAAAGCGCCCCCCACCACATCGAGCGAGAGACCATAGCGCTCCGCAATCACGCTCCAAAAGCTGCGTCCGTTTGCGACCTCCCGCTCGTATCCCTTCGCCCGGCGGATCAGGCTGAGCCGCCCGGTGGTGTTTTCCATTAGACGGATCACGATCCGCCCGGGCCGGGTCTGCGCCGAATGGGCGTATGAGATTTCACGAGCGATCTGGCGCTGGCTAGGCATGGGCGTGTCTCTATTGGAGGAATCACAATCGTTTCCGGGTCAGGGATAACAGCCTATCGCCGCACCGTAACAGTGGTGTGACCGATGCTGGCCCGAAACGCAAAAAAGCGCCGCGCGTCAGCGCGGCGCCTGGCCCAACGGGAGAGGGCGCATGTCTCATGCCCCCGGCGACGGGCGGGAGCGCGCCCTGCCTGCCTTACTCTGCGGCTTCTTTCAGGGGCGCACCGCCCTGGCGCAGGGCCGCAAGCAGCTCTTCGCGGCGCTTGGCTGCCTTTTGCTCGCTTTCGAGTTTCACCGGCCCAAAACCACGGATCTGCAGCGGCAACTCAGCCAGCGCCACCAGTGGGTCCATGATCTCGGGCGCGGCTTTGGGCAGCCACTCTTTCATGTCGCGCTCATACTGTTTGATCAGGGCACGCTCCATCTTGCGCTCATCCGTGTAGCCAAAAATATCGAGCGGCGTGCCCCGCAGCCCCTTGAACTTTGCCAACAGGCGCAGGCCCCGTTCCATACCGGGCCCAAAACGGCGCTTTTTCGGGCGACCATTTGCGTCCTTGCCCCCCAGGATCGGCGGCGCGAGGTTGTAAGAGATCTTCAGATCCCCCTCGAATTGCGCCTCCGCCTTTTCACGGCTCGTGAGCAGCAGTCGTGCGACTTCATATTCGTCCTTATAGGCCAGCAGCTTGTGATAGCCCTTGGCGACGGCTTCCTTCAGGCGCGCATCCGCAATGCCATCCAGCATCTTGACGTACCGCTTGGCCAGCCCTTTGCCCTGATAGGCAATCAGATGATCGCGGCGATAGGCGATTTTCTCATCCAGCGTCTTGGGCAGCTCCACCACATTGGCGGGCTTGATCAGCTTGGCAACTTCCTCTGGATGCAAAACCGCCCAGCGGCCAATCTCAAAGGCGCGCAGGTTCTTTTCCACTGCGGCCCCATTCAGCTCGATTGCCTGGGTGATCGCCTCCAGGCTGACTGGGATCAGCCCGCGCTGGAAGGCCCCGCCAAAGACCATCATGTTCGAGAAAATCGAGTCTCCCATCGTGACCCGCGCCAATTCAGAGGCGTCAAACATATCCAACCGCTCGCGCAGGCGCGCCTCAAGGGCAACCTCCAGCCGGTCGGTGGGCAGTTGGAAGTTGGTATCGCGGGTGAAATCGCCGGTGATGATTTCGTGGCTGTTCACAACACCGCCGGTCTGGCCGGTGCGCATCAGACCAATCGTCTTCGCCCCTGCGCTGACAACCAGATCGCCTCCAATCAGCGCATGTGCCTCGCCAGTGGCAACGCGAATGGCGCTGATATCATCAGGGCGTTCTGCAATGCGGCAGTGGATATGCACCGCGCCGCCCTTTTGGGCGAGGCCGGCCATCTCCATCATGCCCGCGCCCTTGCCATCGATCTGTGCCGCCTGCGCCAGCACCGCGCCGATGGTCACAACGCCGGTGCCTCCAACGCCGGTGATCACCACGTTATGGGTGCCGTCGATCTTGGGCAGTTCGGGCTGCGGCAGGTCCGGCAGCTTCAGCTCAGCGGTGGCTTCCTTACGGATCTTGGCCCCCTCAATGGTCAGGAAGGACGGGCAAAACCCGTTGACGCAAGAGAAATCCTTGTTGCAGGAGGATTGATCAATCGCCCGTTTTCGGCCCAGCTCGGTCTCTTTCGGGACGATGGAGACGCAGTTCGACTGTACACCGCAATCGCCGCAGCCTTCGCAGACGTCCGTATTGATAAAGACGCGCTGATCGGGGTCGGGGAACAGGCCCCGCTTGCGGCGGCGGCGTTTTTCGGCGGCACAGGTCTGGATGTAGATGATGGCAGAGACGCCCTCAACCTCTTCCATTTGCTTTTGCACATTCATCAGCTCGGCCCGCTCATGCGTGGGAACGCCCGCCGGGAACTGTTTGAAATCGATCTCTTCTTTTTCGTCATAGACAATGGCGAGATGCTCGACACCCATCGCCTTCAGTTCATGTGCGATGCGATAGGCACTTAGGCCGCCCTCGTTGCCCTGACCGCCGGTCATGGCGACCGCATCGTTGTAGAGAATCTTGTAGGTGATATTTGTCCCTTCGGCCAAAGCAGCGCGGATCGCCTGCACGCCTGAGTGATTGTAGGTGCCATCGCCCAGGTTCTGGAACACATGCTTGCGTTTCGAGAACGGCGCTTCACCGATCCAGTTGGCCCCTTCACCGCCCATATGAGTAAAGCCCATGGTTTCGCGGTCCATCCACTGCACCATGAAGTGACAGCCTATGCCGGCATAGGCGCGGCTACCCTCGGGCAGTTTGGTGGAGGAGTTGTGCGGACAGCCCGAGCAGAAATACGGCAGGCGTGCGGCGATTTCCTCGGCGTTGTCGGCACGCCGCGCCTCATCCAGGCTGGCAAGCCCTGCCCGGATCGCTTCGGTATCGCGGCCCTCCTCAATCAGGATTTCGCCCAGCTTTTCGGCAATCATGATCGGATCCAGCGCATAACGCGTCGGGAACAGCTCCTCCCCATGCATCGATCCCGCGCCGCCGCCCTTGTGCCAGCCATAGACGCGGCGGCCACGGCGGTCATCAAAGATCGCTTCCTTGATCTGCACTTCGATGAGCTTGCGCTTTTCCTCAACCACCACGATAAGATCCAGCCCCTCGGCCCAGTCGTGGAAACCCTTCATATCAAGCGGCCAGACCTGGCCGACCTTGTAGGTGGTGATCCCCAGCCGTTCGGCCATCGCCTCATCGATGTTCAACAGCGAGAGCGCATGCACCAGATCCAGCCAGTTCTTGCCCGCCGCGACAAAGCCGATCTTGGCACCGGGCTTGCCCCAGATGCGCTTGTCCATCTTGTTGGCATGGCTAAAGGCCTCGGCGGCAAAGCGTTTCTGGTCGATGATCCGATCTTCCTGCTGGAACCGGTCATCCACGAGGCGAATGTTCAAGCCATCCGCAGGCATGTCAAACTTCGGCAGGGACAGCTGCACACGGTCCGGGCTGGCATCCACGACCGAGGTCACCTCGATCGTGTCTTTCATGGTCTTGAGGCCGACCCATAGCCCGGAATAGCGGCTCAGCGCATAGCCATAAAGACCATAGTCCAGGATCTCTTGCACCCCTGCTGGGCTCAGGATCGGCAAATAGGCATCCATCAAGGCCCATTCCGACTGGTGCAGCACGGTTGAGCTTTCCCCGGTGTGGTCATCCCCCATGGCAACCAGAACGCCGCCGTGTTTGGACGTGCCAGCCATATTGGCATGGCGGAAAGCGTCGCCAGAGCGGTCAACGCCCGGCCCCTTGCCATACCAGAGGCCAAATACGCCGTCATATTTGCCTTCACCACGAATTTCAGCTTGTTGCGCGCCCCATAGGGCCGTGACGGCAAGATCCTCGTTCAGCCCATACTGAAAGGTGACATCCGCCTCTTTCAGCAGCTTTTCGGCCCGGCTCATCTGCATGTCCACCGCGCCAAGCGGTGATCCGCGGTACCCGGTCACAAGGCCGGCGGTATTCAGACCGGCGGCCGTATCGCGGGCCTTTTGCATCAGCATCAATCGCACCAGCGCCTGGGTGCCATTCAGCATGACGGGCGATTTGCTCAGATCGTATTTGTCATTGAGCGAGATCTTTTGCGTGCTCATCCGGTCCTCCCAACCAAAGGTGGCTTGCAATCTTTTTCATCGATATTAGGTCACAAATGCTGACCTGTATCGGGCATTTTGTCAATATCCTTTCCGTTAGGCCTCGCATGCGATCGGAAATTGATCCAAGGGTACAGTTTCATATAGTCTGAGGGCGACAGAGCGAAAGTAACGGATATGGATTGGGACAAGCTAAGAATTTTTCACGCCGTTGCGGACGTCGGCAGCCTGACCCATGCGGGTGACAAGCTGAACCTGTCGCAATCTGCCGTCAGCCGCCAGATCCGCGCACTGGAAGAAAGCCTGAACGTCACGTTATTTCACCGCCATGCGCGGGGGTTGATCCTGACCGAACAAGGCGAACTGTTGTTCGATGCGACAAAATCCATGTCCAAACGGCTTGAGGCCGCATCAGCCCGAATACGCGACAGTGAAGAAGAGGTTTTTGGCGAACTGCGCGTGACCACCACCTTTGGGTTCGGCACGCTCTGGCTGGCGCCGCGCCTGACAAAACTGTTTGAGCAATATCCAAACCTCAAAATCGACCTGATGCTGGAAGAGCGCGTTCTCGATCTGCCCATGCGCGAGGCCGATGTGGCCATCCGCATGAAAGAGCCCAGCCAGGCCGACCTTGTTCGCAAACGCTTGATGACCGTACAGATGCGGCTTTATGCATCGCGCGCATATCTCGACCGCAACGGGACACCGCAAACCATTGAAGACATCAAGGATCATCGTCTGATCTGTCAGAATCAGAACTCCGCCCAGGTGGGATCGGCGGCCATTCTGGTGCAGAAACTGATCACCCACAGCCCCGCATCCATGCTGTCGGTCAACAACTACTTTGGCGTGTTGCAGGGCGTGTTGCACGATCTCGGAATCGGGATCCTCCCTGACTATGTGACCGAAGATTTCCCCGACCTGGTTCAGGTTCTGCCCCATGAAGACACCAGCGGCGTACCTGTGTATCTGGCCTATCCGGAAGAATTGCGCCATTCGCAGCGGGTTTCAGCCTTTCGCGATTTCGTCCAGAACGAAATCATGGCGCATCGCAAACACATGAAAGAGTTAGGGAAACTCTAAATTCAGCCCGAATGCCGTTCAAGCTATGCAAAAAATGCATAGCAGAATTGACGGAAATTCGGACTGAAACTTCTTGAAGCAGTGAAGCGCTACCCCTAAATCACCCTCATGAAGACGGCGCTTCGGCGCGCTTCATACCTCCCTGTTGGACTTCGGCCGAGCTTAGTGCTCGGCCTTTTTTTTTGGCTTTGGCCCAGTCAGATTAGTTTGACCGCGACAGACGGCACCACTGAGCGCACAATCAGCACACCACAACAAGAGACAGTGGTCGCCACCCCAGGCAACCTCGTCCCCCAAAAGGGAACCGGCCCGAAATGACGGCTCTCAATTGCAGACTGCACAAAATCAAGGCAATCCCGCAACGCACTCTCTCTCCAAAACTGCTCGAAAAAGAGAATCACGCCCGAAATCACACAGGTGAGCACCACGCTGTTGACCGACAAAGTCCGGGTCGATGTCCTTGCCTTGCGCTTTGCCCTTCCTTCGCGCGCGTCCATAGCCTAAAAGGCGCGCAATCGCAGCCACTGGGGATATGACACGGATGCAGGAACCAGCCATCACGCCGGAACTGATTGAGAGCCACGGACTGAAACCCGAGGAATACGATCTGATCCTCGAGATCATTGGCCGCGAGCCGACATTTACCGAGCTTGGCATCTTTTCCGCCATGTGGAACGAGCATTGTTCTTACAAATCCTCCAAGAAATGGCTGCGCACCCTGCCCACCAGCGGCCCGCAGGTGATCTGTGGCCCCGGTGAAAATGCCGGTATCGTCGATATTGGCGATGGGGATGCGGTGGTCTTCAAGATGGAAAGCCACAATCACCCCTCTTATATCGAACCCTATCAGGGTGCGGCGACCGGTGTTGGCGGCATCCTGCGCGATGTCTTTACCATGGGGGCACGTCCCATCGCCTCGATGAATTCACTCTCCTTCGGTGAACCCTCCCACCCCAAGACCCGCCAGCTGGTCAACGGTGTGGTCGAAGGTATCGGCGGCTATGGCAACTGTTTCGGCGTTCCCTGTGCGGGCGGCGAGGTGCGCTTCCACCCCGCTTATAACGGCAACTGCCTGGTGAATGCCTTTGCTGCGGGCCTCGTGAAGACCGATAGCATCTTCTACTCCGCCGCCTCGGGCGTCGGCATGCCGGTGGTCTACCTTGGCGCCAAGACGGGGCGCGATGGCGTCGGCGGCGCCACCATGGCCTCGGCGGAATTTGATGACACCATCGAGGAAAAGCGCCCCACCGTTCAGGTTGGCGACCCCTTCACCGAAAAGCGCCTGATGGAAGCGACTCTGGAGTTGATGCAAACCGGCGCGGTGATCTCAATCCAGGATATGGGCGCGGCAGGCCTCACCTGCTCTGCTGTGGAAATGGGCGACAAGGGCGAGCTGGGCATCAAGCTGAACCTTGAATGTGTGCCCCAGCGCGAAGAAGGCATGAGCGCCTATGAGATGATGCTGTCGGAATCCCAGGAGCGGATGCTGATGGTGCTGAAGCCCGAAAAGGAGGCCGAAGCCAAGGCCGTCTTCGAGAAATGGGACCTCGATTTCGCCATCGTCGGCGAAACCATCGCCGAAGACCGCTTTCTCATCATGCACAACAATGAGGTGAAAGCGGATCTGCCGCTTTCGAAACTCTCCTCCTCGGCGCCTGAATACGACCGCCCCTGGGTCCCCACCGCGGCGGCAGAGGCGCTCAGCGACGAGGATGTGCCGACCATCGATCCCATCGACGGCCTCAAGGCGCTGATTTCCTCGCCCAACTACGCAGGCAAACAGTGGGTCTACGAACAATATGACACCACCGTGATGGGCGACACCGCCCGTCGCCCCGGTGCCGGATCGGGCATCGTGCGTGTGCATGGAACGGGCAAGCAGTTGGCGTTTACCTCGGATGTGACCCCGCGCTACGTCAAAGCCAACCCCGTTGAGGGCGGCAAACAGGCCGTGGCCGAAGCCTATCGCAACCTTTGTGCCGTTGGCGCCCTGCCGCTGGCCACCACCGACAACCTCAACTTCGGCAACCCGGAAAAGCCGGAAATCATGGGCCAGTTCGTCGGCGCCATCAAAGGCATCGGTGAAGCTGTGGCCGCGCTCGACATGCCGATCGTCTCAGGCAATGTCTCGCTTTACAATGAAACCGACGGTCAGGGAATCCTGCCGACCCCAACCATCGGCGCCGTTGGCCTGATCGCAGAGGGCGAAGAGGCGATCACCGGCGAGGTGCGCGAGGGTCATATCGCCCTTTTGATTGGTGAAACCACAGGCCATCTTGGCCAGTCGGCCCTTCTGGCGGAAGTCTTCAACCGCGAAGAGGGCGATGCCCCGGCTGTGGATCTGGAGGTCGAAAAGCGCAACGGCGAATTCATCCGCGCCAATCGCGAGCTTATCAAGGCCTGCACCGATCTGGGCGATGGTGGCCTGGCCCTTGCGGCCTTTGAACTGGCCGAAGAGGCAGGCGTTGGCGTTCAGCTCGATGCCGGCGACACGCCCAGCCTCTTTGGTGAAGATCAGGCGCGCTATCTTGTGGCCTGCAACTTTGACCAGGCCGAAGCGCTGATGCTGGCAGCCGGTCAGGCGGGCGTTACCGTAGCTTCGGTTGGCCGTTTCACAGGCGAGACCGTGAAACTCGGCGGCAGCGAAGCGTCGCTTGAAGAATTGTCTCAGATCTTCCGCAGCAGCTTTGCCAGTGCCGTAGCCTGATCAATAACCGACAGGGGCGCTCTCCCGCGCCCGCAGGTGCCCTTGCCTTTGGCAAGATCCCCTTGGCGGCCTTGGGCCCGGCAGCGCGCTTTTGCGCGCTGCCGGGCCCAACTCGCAAGGTCAGATTTTCAATCTGGCCGCGCGGGGCGGGAGCATCTCCCGGCTTGAACTGCGCCGAGGACGGCCCTACATTTTCATCGAACAGAGACACGAGGATCCCACGCAATGCCCATGCAGGCCCATGAAATCGAAGAGCTTCTGCGCGCCTCCTTCCCGGACGCCCAAATCCAGGTCGGCGGCACAGACGGCGTGCATATGTCCGCAATGGTCATCGACGAGAGCTTTCGCGGCAAGAACCGCGTACAACAGCAGCGCGCCGTCTATGCGGCCCTGAAGGGCAAGATGGACGGTGCCAATGGCGAACTTCACGCCCTGGCCCTCACCACCAAGGCTCCTGAGTAATTGTCTTCCAATTGGCCACTTTGAACTGGCCTGCTGCTTTGGCCGTCTGTGGTTCTGGGAGCGATGTTGTTTCTAATGCGCAACGACAAGCCCAGAAGGAAGGATTTGCCCTTTGTGCCTCTGGATGGAAAACACCCCGAATTGGAAGCTGAACTGGAAGAAGAAAAGCAAGAGCGAATGGCCGAGATGACGTCTCGAACCCTCAACAAGTATATGGACCGTTTCTAGCCCAAAGGCCGATGCAAGGTCCTTCCATGACGGGGCCTACCATTGCAAACCTTCTCTCCTACATCCAAACCAATCACGACCGGCACGAACGCCAGAAGGAAACCGCAAGATGGACGCAACCAACGTTGTACTTCATGGACTTGACCTGATCACCAAGGTGCCGAGATGACACCCCAACTCTGGGTGCTGATCGGCGGCGTGGCGCTGCTCGCCTTGGCTGTCTTCATCCAGAGCGTTACAAAACGAGGAAAACGGCGCCCCTTGTCCCATGCGCAACCAAAATCAGACAAACACGCTCGAGTTGCTGAACTGGGAATGGAGGCGACAGACCTGGATCTTGTGGAAAGCGTAAATCGAGAAAACAAAAGGCTGGAAGAAGCCAACGCCGCAACCACTCGGCGCTTCCGGTATCGAAACTAGACACGACGTATATTCGAGGAACACCCCAATGAGTGACGCAAAGACCCGTATCGACGAAACCGTCAAAAGCAACGACGTGGTGCTCTACATGAAAGGCACCAAGGAAATGCCCCAGTGCGGCTTTTCCTCCCGCGTGGCGGGCGTCTTGAACTACATCGGCGTGGATTACACCGATGTGAACGTTCTCGCCGACGAAGAAATCCGCCAGGGCATCAAGGACTACTCCGACTGGCCAACCATTCCCCAGCTTTACGTCAAGGGTGAGTTCGTGGGCGGCTGCGATATCATCACAGAGATGACGCTTTCCGGTGAGCTTGATGGCATGTTCGAGCAGAACGGCGTCGCTTTTGACAAGGCCGCAGCAGACAAGATTCGCGAAGCCAACGGCTAACGGCTTTCAGTCACAGAAATTGAAACGGGCCTGTCCGCGGTGCGCGTGACAGGCCCGTTTGTTTTTGAATAGGTTGCTACTCAAGCGCGCCAAAGCCTCATTGCGCGGCGGCCTTTTCTTCGATCTGCTGAGCCAGGGCCTCAGCACGGGCGGCAACTTCAGCCAGGCCTTCCTCGACCTGCGGCGGCACCACCGGCACCTCGATGCGTTCCGGCTCAGGCGGCGGAGCGTTGCGCAGCTCTTCCAATTCTGCGGTGCGTTGGGCCAGTTCAGCGTCGCGTTCGGCAAGGACGGCTTCGACCTCTTTGATGCGGTCTTCCACGGCGGCGGTCTTGTCAGCCAGCATCAGCCCGGCCATCAACAGCATCCGTGCTTCGGGCATCCGTCCTATCTGGTCGGACAGCACCTGCGCCTCATCGTCCAGCATTTTTGCAGCTGAGTGCAGATAGCTTTCTTCGCCTTCCTGGCAGGAGACCTCAAAACCACGGCCACCGATATGAATGGTCACTTCGGGCATCAGACTTCCTCTCCTTCGGGCAGATTGGGCGCACCGGCCAAAAGCGGCTCAAGCCGCGCCAGAACCGCATTGACCTGGGCCTTGTCGCTGGCTTGCGCGGCCCGCAGCCCGTCAATCTCGGCTGCCATCGCCGCGTTGATCAACCCGGCATCGCCCAGGCCTTCAGCATTGGCTTCGCGAAGCGCTGCGTTTGAAGTGCGCAGTTGCTCATTGGCCAGCCGCAACTGCTGAAGTTCCGTATCAAGGCGGATCAGCATTTCTCCAGCCCCCTCTGGCGTGATCTCCTCGTCGAGCGCCCTGTCGGCAGACCCCGCAGCACCCGCTTGGGAGCCACTCAGTTGGGCGTTGGCGGTTTCCAGCTCTTCGATACGAACCTCAAGTGTTTCCTTTTCGCTCGCAGCGGTGTTTTGCACGACTTCCAGCTGAGTTTTAAGGCGAGCAACTTCCTGCTTCAATGCCTCGGTCTCAGGAGAATTTCCGGCCTCATTGCGCAACAGCTCCAGTTCGGCCTTCATGGCCGCAATGTCCTCGGCGCTCTCGCCGCCAGCCGCAGTCGGTGCGGCGCCTGCCTGCGCTTCCAGTTCTTTTTGCCGCGCACGCAAGACTTTGACCCGTTCGGTCAACTGGGCATTTGCAATGCGTTCCTCTTCAAGGGCATCTTCCAGTGCGCTGGTATCCGCCGCTTCAACCGCCCGGGCTTCGGCAGAAGCCTTGGCCGCTTCGAGTGTTCCGACCCCGGCGTCGATCCGCTCCATCGCGGCCAGAATACGCCCTTGCAAATCTTCGATCTGGTTCATGCCTGTCCCTCACCCGTCAACGTCGCCAAAGCGCCGCGCCCGTCTTTTTCGCCCGTTTTTCTGCGCATTCAGCTCTTCCAGCGTCGCACGCGAATCACATTGGGTCGACGAAACCTTCGTTCACCTTAGCCAATGAAGGAGTAAAACACCCCCTGTTTGCTTTCAAGCACTTGCAAGCGAACCTTCGTGTTCCAACAGAAGAAACCCCCACCAGCGCTTGATCTTTGCCGCATCACTGGTATTGAGCGCCCAATCTGCCTGCCAATCTAAAGGAACAGTTCAGTGGACCTGACAGCCCTGCGCAACGCAAATCCCGATCATTGGAACAAGGCCGCGGCCATCCGCGCCCTGACCCTCGATGCCGTCACCGCCGCCAATTCCGGCCATTCCGGCATGCCGATCGGCATGGCCGATGTGGCCACCGTCCTGTTTGAAAAACATCTCAAATTCGACGTAAAGGCACCCAAGTGGGCCGACCGCGACCGGTTCATCCTGTCCGCAGGTCACGGGTCGATGCTGATCTATTCGCTGCTGTACCTCATGGGCGATGAACAGGTGACGCTGGATCAGATCAAGAACTTCCGCCAGATGGGCGCGCTGACCGCGGGACATCCGGAGAACTTCCTGATCGATGCGGTCGAGACCACAACCGGCCCCCTCGGTCAGGGCATTGCCAATGCCGTGGGCTTTGCCATGGCCGAGGAAATGCAGCGCGCTCACTATGGCAAAAAGATCGTTGATCACTACACCTATGTGATCGCAGGCGACGGCTGCCTGATGGAAGGCATCAGCCAGGAGGCCATTGGCATCGCAGGCCGCCAGCAACTGGGCAAGCTGATCGTTCTTTGGGACAATAACAACATCACCATCGACGGCACGGTGGAGCTGTCCGACCGCACAAATCAGATCCAGCGTTTCAAGGCCTCCGGCTGGCAGGTTCTTGAAATTGACGGCCACGATCCCGAAGCCATCGATGCCGCCCTCATCGCCGCCAAAAAGACCAAGAAACCGTCGATGATTGCCTGCAAGACCCATATTGCCCTGGGCCACGCGGCACAGGATACCTCCAAAGGCCACGGCGCGCTGACCGACAAGGAACAGCTCAAGGCCGCAAAGGAAGCCTATGGCGCGCCGCTGGGTGAGTTCGAAGTTCCCGCCGACATCAAGGCGCAGTGGGAGGCCATCGGCACCCGCGGCGCAGCTGATCGTGCGGCCTGGGAGGCCCGCTTTGCCGAAGTATCCAAGCAGAAACAGGACCGCTTCAACCGTGCCTATGCGCTGGAGGCCCCCAAGAAACTGTCCGCCGCCATCAAGACGCTGAAAAAGCAGGTGAGCGACGAGCAGCCAAAGGTTGCCACCCGCAAGGCCAGCGAAATGGCGCTTGCGGTGATCAACCCGCTTATGCCGGAAACCGTGGGCGGTTCGGCGGATCTCACCGGCTCCAACAACACCAAGACCGGCGATCTGGGTGTCTTTGACACAGACAACCGCAAAGGCCGCTACGTCTATTGGGGCATTCGCGAGCATGGCATGGCCGCTGCCATGAACGGCATGACCCTGCACGGTGGCATGCGCCCCTATGGTGGCACCTTCTTCTGCTTTACCGACTATGCCCGTCCCTCCATGCGCCTCGCGGCCCTGATGAAGATCCCGACCGTATTCGTGATGACCCACGATTCCATCGGCGTTGGCGAAGACGGCCCAACCCACCAGCCGGTCGAACATCTGGCGATCTGCCGCGCGACGCCGAACACCTATGTGTTCCGCCCCGCCGACACGGTTGAGGCCGCCGAGGCCTGGGAAATTGCCGTCACAGCCAAGGAAACGCCCTCGGTCATGGTGCTGACCCGTCAGAACCTGCCCACCGTGCGCACCGAGCACAAACTGAACAACCTCAGCGAAAAGGGAGCCTATGTTCTGGCCGAGGCCGAAGGCAAGCGTCAGGTGATCCTGATCGCAACCGGCTCCGAGGTTTCGCTTGCGATGGACGCCAAGGCCAAGCTGGAAGCCGAAGGCATCGGCACCCGCGTGGTTTCCATGCCCTGCATGGAGCTGTTCGCGCAACAGGACGAATCCTATCGCCGCAAGGTGCTGCCGGCTGGCCCGGTGCGCGTCGGCATCGAGGCTGCCGTGCGCGCTGGCGGCTGGGATCGCTGGCTTCTGGGCGAACGCGGTCAGGAAAAGAAAGCCGCCTTTGTCGGCATGGACGGTTTTGGGGCGTCTGCTCCGGCCGGGGAGCTGTTCGAGAAATTCGGCATCACCGCAGAGGCCGCCGTTGCCAAAGCGAAAGACCTGCTCGGCTGAGTATCGGGCTCGTCCTATTCATGAGACGGATCGGAGGCGCCCCATGCGGGCGCCTCTTTTCATCGCAGAGCACCCTATTCCGCAGAGTCACGCGGTACTTCCTTGATTTTGCGCCGGAATGCGCCGCGAAGCTGTGGCCAAGACCGCAGAACCGACCGGCATAGTTTCTGAAATCTCAGGGGAGTTGAGGCTGGTACCCAAGGCCGGACTCGAACCGGCACGCCCGCAAAGGCGGGGGATTTTGAATCCCCTGCGTCTACCATTCCGCCACTTGGGCCTCGAGGGTGTAGTTACCCAAGGCGTTGGGAGAGGTCCAGAGGCAAAGATCAATCTGCCAGCAGAAATTTGCAGAAAGCTGCGCCGCCTGGGTGCGTAATATTGACCTCACTGCCGCACCATGCAACCTCGGCGCAAAGGTGCTGTAAGTGGGGAAAACTATGCTGCGCAGGCTTTATGATCGCACGATGGCCCTGGCGGATCATCCTCACGCGTTATGGTGGCTGGCTGCCGTGTCTTTTGCCGAAAGCTCAGTCTTTCCAATCCCGCCGGATGTGCTGATGATCCCGATGATCCTTGCCCGCCCGTCACGCGCCTGGTTGATCGCATTGGTTGCTCTGGTCTCTTCCGTTCTGGGCGGGATTCTGGGCTATGCCATCGGCGCCTTCTTTTACGAAGGGATCGGCCAGCCGGTTTTGCAGGCCATGGGCAAGGCCGACGCTATGGAAGCATTCAACACCCGGTTCAACGACTTTGGTTTCTGGGCGGTGCTGGGTGCTGGAATCACCCCATTTCCCTATAAGGTGATTACGATCATGTCCGGCTGGACGGGCATGCCCTTGGCCACCTTTGTGGCCACATCAATCCTGGCACGGGCGGTGCGCTTCTTTGCAGTCGCCGCCCTCCTCCGTGTCTTTGGCGCCCCGGTGCGCGCCTTCATCGAACAGCGGCTCGGACTGGTCTTTACCGTCTTTGTCGTTCTGCTGTTCGGTGGATTCCTTGTTGTGAGATACCTATGACCCTCAGATCCTTCCTGATCCTTCTGGCCGCTGGCGGCTCGGCTGCGCTATTGCTTGGGGCCTTTGGCTTTCAGTACATTGGCGAGATGCCGCCCTGCAAAATGTGCTACTGGCAGCGCTATCCCCATGGTGCAGCCATTGGGATTGGCGCACTGGCCCTGATCCTGTCTGGCAGCACCCTGCCCTATCTTGGCACGCTTGCGGCCCTCACGACCTCTGCCATTGGCGCCTTTCATGCTGGCGTCGAACAAGGCTGGTGGGAAGGTCCAAGCACCTGCACATCCGGTCCCGTCTCCGGCCTTACCCCCGAACAGCTGATGGAGCAGATCATGGCCGCGCCGCTGGTGCGCTGCGATGAAATCCCTTGGGAGCTGTTCGGCCTGTCGATGGCTGGCTGGAACGCGGTCATCTCGCTCGGCCTGGCTCTGCTCTGGTTCGCAGCCGCCCGGCACAGCCGCTAGACGCGTCAGGTTTCCTTCTTGGTGGCGAGCAGAAGATTGGTTTCGCTGTTGGCCACCCCTTCGAAATTGCGGATCTTGGTCAGGGCGATATCGAGGGTTTCCAGCGTCTCGGTGCCGAGTTCCACAATCAGATCCCAGCGCCCGTTGGTGGTGTGGATGGCGCGCACCTCCGGCAGGCCCTGCAGCTGGCGAATGATCCGACTCGCCCCGCGCCCTTCAATCCCGATCATCATCAGACCGCGCACCGGATCGCGCAACACGTCCTCTTTCAGGACGACTGAAAAGCCAAGGATGTCTCCGCGCGACTGAAGGCGTTCGATCCGCGCCCGCACGGTGGTCCGCGACAGGTTCAGCTGAAGCGCCAGGTCCGACAGTGAGGCGCGTGCATTGTGCCGTAAGGCGCCAATCAAACGCTCGTCCGTTTTGTCCAACTTTGTGTTCCAAATTAGCAAACCATGCCGCAATATGGACAATTGTTACCCTTTTTTCCACCCGGAAACGGATATTTTCTTCCCAAAATCTCATTGTCATCACAGGAGCTGCAAAGGTGGTTGAACAAAACTGCGTTCTGATTGGCGCGCCGGTCGACAGCGGCAAACGCCGCCCAGGTTGCCTCATGGGGCCGGACGCCTTTCGCACGGCGGGCCTCACCAAGGCGTTGTCCGATCTGGGGCACCGGGTTACAGATCTCGGCAATATCTCCCCAGAAGCCCACGCGCCGGACGGTGAGGACGACCATCTCTTTGCCTTGAACCGAACAATCGCCTGGACCAAATCCTTGGCCCGCACAGCACAAGAGGCGTTCTCGGAAGGCTTGCCAATCTTTCTTGGCGGGGATCATTCGCTCTCACTTGGCTCGGTCCTTGGTGCCGCCAACTACGCAGCAGCCAAGGGACGTCCACTGTTTGTGCTCTGGCTCGATGCCCATACCGATTTTCACACACCTCAGACCACCGACAGCGGCAATCTGCATGGCACGCCGGTGGGCTATTTCACCGGGCGCAGCGGCTTTGCAGGCTTTCCCGAGGTCAAACACCCTGTCCCCGAGGAAAACGTCTGCATGATCGGCCTGCGCTCGGTTGACCGCGCCGAAGGGGCCGCACTGGAAGACAGCCATATCCGCCGCCATGACATGCGCGATATTGATGAAAACGGCATAAAAGGCCCGCTGACCGCCTTTCTGGAGCAGGTCCAAGCCCAGAACGGAATGCTGCATGTCTCGCTGGACGTCGACTTTCTGGACCCCTCGATTGCCCCTGCTGTCGGCACAACCGTGCCCGGCGGCGCCACAGTGCGCGAGGCGCATCTGATCTGCGAAATGCTGCATGACTCGGGTCTTGTCACCTCGCTCGATCTGGTTGAACTCAACCCATTCCTGGATGAACGCGGCCGCACCGCGCATTTGATGGTGGATCTTTGTGCCTCGGCCCTGGGCCGCCGCGTCTTTGACCGCCCAACACGGAGCTACCGATGACCCTGCCTTCTGAAAAAGCCTTGGTGCCTTTTGTGAGCGTCGACAACATGATGCGCCTTGTTCATCACGTTGGCATCGAAGGAATGCTGCGGGATCTCGCGACTTATGTGGAAGAGGATTTCCGCCGTTGGGAGCTGTTCGACAAGACCCCGCGCGTGGCCAGCCATTCGGACGTGGGCGTGATCGAATTGATGCCCACCTCGGACGGCGAGGCCTACGGGTTTAAATACGTCAACGGCCATCCCAAGAACACCTCTGAGGGGCTGCAGACCGTGACCGCCTTTGGCCTATTGGCGGATGTTTATACCGGTTATCCGGTCCTGTTGACCGAAATGACCCTGCTGACGGCGCTGCGCACTGCAGCAACCTCAGCTATGGCCGCCAAGTATCTGGCACCAAAAGGCGCTGATACCATGGCGATGATCGGCAATGGTGCCCAGTCTGAGTTTCAGAGCCTCGCCATGAAAGCGATCTGCGGGCTGACGTCCGTGCGCCTGTATGACAAGGATCCCGCCGCCACTGACAAATGCGCGCGTAACCTCGCGGGTTCGGGCTTGGAGGTGGTCATCTGCGGCAGTCCCGAAGAGGCCATCGAGGGCGCGCAGATCCTCACCACCTGCACGGCAGACAAGCAATATGCCACGATCCTGAGCGACAACATGGTAGGGCCCGGCGTGCACATAAATGCGATCGGAGGTGACTGTCCGGGCAAGACCGAACTGGCAGCAGGTATCCTCTCCCGCTCGGACGTTTTTGTGGAGTTCCCACCGCAAACCCGCATCGAAGGGGAGATTCAGCAGATGCCTGCAGACTTCCCGGTGACCGAACTCTGGCAGGTGATAGCCGGACAACAGCCCGGACGCCGCGATGCGCAGCAGATCACGCTGTTTGACAGCGTCGGATTTGCCATCGAGGATTTCAGCGCCCTGCGCTATATCCGCGACCGGATCAAGGACAGCGCCTTTTACATTGAGCTGGACATGCTCGCCGACCCAGACGATCCGCGTGACCTGTTCGGGATGCTGCAACGGTCAGGCGCGGCGCACCCGGCTTAAGGCTCAGGCCTCCAGCTCGGAATCCCAGTAGAGGAAATCCATCCAGCTGTCGTGCAGATGGTTGGGTGGAAACTTGCGCCCGATATTGCGCAGCTCTTCTGCGCCGGGACGCTTCGGAGCTTTGCGCAGATGCATGCCAGCCCGGTGCAAAGACTTAGACCCTTTGCGCAGGTTGCATTTGGAGCAGGCCGCGACAACATTTTCCCAGCTTGTCACACCACCCGCGGCGCGCGGCACCACGTGGTCAAAGGTCAGATCACCCCGTGCGCCGCAGTATTGGCAGCAGAATTCATCCCTCAGAAACAAATTAAAGCGCGTGAAGGCCACGCGCTTTTGAGGTTTCACATAGTCTTTCAACACAACAACCGAAGGTATTCGGATCTCAGTGCTGGGGCTGTGCACGACGGTGTCATATTCCGCGACAATGGCAACCCGATCAAGCCAAGCGGCTTTGACCGCGTCTTGCCAGGGCCAAAGAGACAGAGGATAGTAAGAGAGCGGCCTGTAATCCGCATTGAGTACCAGCGCCGGATGCTGTTTGAGCGCCCCGGGCTCACGTACAAAATCGCTTCTGAAATCACCGTCCATTCTAAACGTCTTCCTCGCCCTGTCTGCCGGTTACCTGGCACCAGAGCGGGGAACCCGCCCCAGTCTGAGATTGACTATATATCGCGATGAAAGGCTGGCAAGCCCCTTGCGACCACTAGATCTCGGGGCTGTGGATAAGCCGATTCCATGACAGATGGGTAACGGTTGTGCCCAAGATCCTTGCACCCTGCGCATCAGCCCCCTATTGCGTCGCCATGACCCGCCTTATTCGTTTCAACAAACCCTTTGACGTGCTGCCGCAATTCACCGACCGCAGCACCGAAAGTGGGCCACGCAAGACGCTCAGCGATTTCATCGACTGCCCCGGCGTCTACCCGGCTGGCAGGCTGGATCGGGACAGCGAGGGGCTGATGCTGCTGACCGATAGCGGGCGGCTTCAGGCTTGGATCAGCGACCCGCGCAACAAGATGCCCAAGACCTATTGGGTCCAAGTCGAAGGCACCCCGGATCAGGCCGCGCTTGAAGCCCTGAGCAAAGGCGTTGAGCTGAAGGATGGAATGACCCGGCCAGCCAAGGTGCGATTGATCGACGAACCTCTGGGCCTCTGGGCGCGCACTCCGCCGATCCGGGTTCGAAAATCCGTACCGGATACATGGCTGGAACTGACGATCACCGAGGGGCGCAACCGGCAGGTCCGCCGCATGACCGCCGCCGTAGGCCACCCCACTCTGCGCCTGATCCGTTCTGCCATTGGCGCCTGGAGCCTGGACGGGCTGGCACAGGGCGCATGGGACGACCTCGAACCACCCAAGGTGCCCGGGCGCCCAAAACCCGCGCATGTGCCAAACCGCAAGGCGCAGGCACGACGGGCCGAGGAAAAGGCGATTGAGGCAGGACAAAACAGAAAAGGCGGCAAACCCCGAAAGCCCCGCCGCCCGTCCTGAACGCCTAGATATTAGCCGATCAGAGGCTCAGCTTGTCTCGCATGAAGGCCAGCGCCACGCTTAGCCCGTCGGGGGCTATGCCATGGCCTGTGCCTTTTTGAATATGGGCAAAGACGTCCTGGAAGCCCGCTTCCTGCAGGGCCTCGGCAGCCTCTGGCAGCGATTGCACAGGCACTACGTCATCCGCATCGCCATGTACCAGCAGCACCGGCATACGACTGACCACCTCGTCCTTGAAGATATCTGGGCCCAAGAGACGGCCAGAGAAGGCCACGATCCCCGCAACAGGGTCTTCGCGCCGCGGCGCCACGTGCAGGCTCATCATGGTGCCTTGGGAGAAACCAAAAAGCACCACCTGCTCTGGCAGCACATCCTCATCCACCACCAAAGCGTCGAGAAAGGCATTCAGATCCTCGACCGCCGCCTGCATCCCGCGCATGCTTTCCTCTTCGGACGAGCCATCGATCCAGGGGATCGGAAACCACTGATACCCCATGGTTGCCCCAGCGCAACGCTCGGGCGCATCCGGTGCCACAAACAGCGTATCTGGCAGATGTTCGCCCAAGGGATCGGCCAGCCCCAGCAAATCAGCGCCATTGGCACCATAGCCATGCAGAAACACCACAACCGAGCGGGTTGAGCCGGAGAGCGGCTCTTTGCGCCCCGCAGTCAAAACACGTGTCATCGAATACCTTCCCTGTCCTTTGCCACATGGTAATAGGCCCAGAGCAGCCGCGCCGCAACCGACCGCCACGGCGACCAGGCCTCGGCCATCTTGCGCAGGGCGCGTTCTTTGGGCCGTTCAGGCAGATCGAACAGGATCCGCGCTCCTTCCTGAAGGGCCAGATCGCCAGGGGCAAAAACATCCGCGCGCCCGAGCGAAAACATCGCATAGATCTCAGCCGTCCAGACGCCGATTCCGGAAACCTGGGTCAGTGTGGCGACAACCTCTGCATCATCTACGCCTCGCAATCCATTGAAATCTATCCCCGCCTCGGCCAGGGCGCGGGCATACCGGACCTTCTGGCGACTGAGCCCCGCGCCGCGCAGATCCTCCTCGGACGCCTGCAAGATCCGCTCGGGCGCAGTCAGTTCCGCCGTCTCCATCCGCCCCCATATCGCACGGGCCGAAGCGACACTGACCTGCTGGCTCACGATCGCGCTCAACAGCTCAGCAAATCCATCGGGCTTTCGCCGCAGTGGAAGCTGGCCGGTCTGTTCAAGAGCGATAGCAAAACGTGGATCCTGCGCGGCCAGCCACTCTGCCCCTTCGGCCACGCAGGCATCGCTGCGGATGATACGGCCAATGCCTTTGGCAGATTCTTGCTGTGACGACACGCCGCTCTTTCCTTCACCTGTTATCTAATGCACAGAGACCTGTGCTTTGCGCCTTGGTCGTGCAAGGCGGCTTGTTCCTGAACACATTCACGGTTACGCATCCCACATGACACAGATCATGACCACCCCCGACGATAGCGTCGCCAAAAAGAACGTTGCCATCCTGGTCCTGGCGCAGGCGTTCTTGGGCGCACAAATGCCGATGATTTTCACCATTGGCGGGCTGGCGGGGCAGTCTCTTGCCTCCAACCCCTGCTTTGCCACCCTGCCGATCTCATTGATCGTGGCGGGCTCAATGATGGCGGCAACGCCCATCTCTGCGATCATGCAGCGCTGGGGGCGGCGCGCGGGGTTCTTTACCGGCGCCCTCTTTGGTGCCCTTGGCGGCGTTGTGGGCGCCTATGGTCTGTACCTTGGCTCCTTCCCGGTCTTCCTCTTGGGTAGCCTGTTGACAGGGGTCTACATGAGCGCCCATGGGTTTTACCGCTTTGCCGCCGCGGATACCGCTTCCGAAGAGTTCCGCCCAAAGGCAATTTCTTATGTGATGGCGGGCGGTCTGTTGTCGGCCATCATCGGCCCGCAGTTGGTCAAGGCCACCAGTCAGGCCTTTGTGGTCCCCTTCATGGGCACCTACATGGCGGTGATCGCAGTCAATATCCTTGGCGCGGGCCTGTTCCTGTTTCTCAACATTCCCAAACCTCCGGTGCCGAGTCAGGACGCCCCCAAGGGCCGCAGCCGGGTTGAACTCTTGAAAACCCCGGTGATCGCGGTCTCCGTCATCTGTGCCATGGTGTCTTATGCACTGATGAACCTTGTGATGACCTCGACGCCGCTGGCCGTCGTGGGCTGCGGGTTTACCGAAGGCAATGCAGCCGACGTTGTTACAGCCCACGTGCTGGCCATGTATGTGCCTTCCTTCTTTACCGGCCACCTGATTGCCAGGTTTGGCGTGCACAAGATCGTCGCTGCAGGTCTCATTATCCTCGCAGGTGCTGGAGCGGTGGCTCTGAACGGAGTGGACCTGGAAAACTTCTTTGTCGCGCTAGTCCTGCTTGGGATCGGCTGGAACTTCGGCTTCATCGGCGCCACTACCATGCTGGCCGGAGCCCATGAGCCGCATGAGCGCGGCCGGATGCAGGGCCTCAACGATCTCTTGGTCTTTGGCGGGGTCACCATGGCCTCCCTCGCATCTGGCGGCCTGATGAATTGTTCCGGTGGCAGCCCGGTAGATGGCTGGAGCGCGGTCAACATGGCCATGGCGCCGTTTCTGGTCCTGGCCGGCGGTGCGCTCTTGTGGCTGGCTCTGCGCCCAAAACAGATCTAGGACAGCTCACAAAAAACTCTTTTCAAAAAGAAAGCCGCCCCGAAAAAAGGGCGGCTTTTCCGGTCATGACGCCCAGGAACAACTACCAGTGCTTGAGGGCTGCACGTAACATCAGGCTGCTCCTGCGACGAAACTCGCTGGTGCCAAGCGCGCCTGCGGCCACGCGCTCAGGCTCTTTCATGGCCTGACGCAGAATATCCCGCGCCTGCCATCCGGCCAGCAAAGCAACCCCAGACTCTCTGGAGACCGAGTTGCGAGATTTTGCAGCCACCAGGATATGCTCATATCCTTTTGTGGCAAGCCTCTGCACCCCGTCCAGCGTTCCATCCAAAAGAGGAACGCGTTTTTGTTTTTCAAGCTCGGGGATGGCCCGCAGCCAATTGGCAATTCCAACGCCGCGCCCAAAGGCCCTGACCGTGCTTTCCTCAGCCTCCCCAAGCGCACCGGCGGCCATCCACATCAGGCTGCCCGAGGTTGCATCGATGTAGGTCTCAAACGCTGCCTCGTCTTCAAACGGGTCACGGTAGATATCCCAGCGCCGGGCCTCCGCCATGGCATCGATATGCAGCGCCAGATCGGGCCTCAGCAGCCGCGCAAGTGGTGTGGCCACATAGTGACGGCGAACGGGTTGGCTTTCTGCCAGTTCAGCCCCCACATCGCGCCACCATTGCACGCGCATTTCGGCAATCATGCTTTCCTGACTGGCCCAGGGCGCCCGCGACAGTTCCAGATTGAAAGCATAAAGCGCAAAAAGAACCGGACGCGCCGCAACCGGCGCAGCCATGGTAGCAAGGAAACGGTCCGGGTCTCCCTGACGGACCAGTTCGGCGCAGCCCTTCAGATCGTCGTCAAATTCCACCCAGGAACTCCTTCACGGCCAGTGCGGTTGCAGGCGCATCAACAATTGCAAGATGCCCGACATTCGGAACCAAACGATAGGTACCAAGGTCCGTCACCTTCGACATCAGTGGCTCATACCCATCCGCGAAAAAGGCTTCATCATTTTCCCCGGCAATGACAAGGAATTCAGGCAAGGCTTTTATGTCCTCCATATACTCATCACGTGGAGCGTATGAAGTATTGAGACGATAGGAATACGCCCGCGTCGCCATATGACCAACCGGCCCCTCCAGCACCGTTTGCGGCAGGTTAAACTCGATCGCGGTCAGGTGATTGAGCCCGCTGACCCCAACTGCATTCAGCATCGAGAGAGCAATGATCCGCCGCGTTAACGGCCTGGCCCAACCTCCTGAATTCTTGCGGGTTGTTGGGGCATTGTATTTTAGGAATGGCGCCAGCAGAACCGCGCGATCCAGCATCGCACCGTAGCGTCCCCCGGCAAAGCGCACCACCAGCCCGCCCCCCGATGAATGCCCCAGCAGCACGACCTTCTGCCCCGGCACGGCCTTGGCCTCAATCAGGTCCGCCAGATCCTCTTCCAGTTGACCGATATGATCGAGATCCCCGCGCCGCCCCGGAGCCGCCCCATGGCCACGCAGGTCGGGTACCAGCACATGTCCGGCGATCTGTGGTGCAAGCTTGGCGTATTGCAGCCCGTTCCAACCCGAACCATGCACCATCACGACCAGTGGCCCTTCCCCGTTCTGATAGCTACGCAGATGCAATGGGTAGCCATCCCGCATGATCACCGGTTCGGGCAGGGGCATATCCGGACCGGGGGACAAGACAGAGAAGTCCAGCCCCTTGGCCGCAGCCTCGGCCTGGGAGCCAGCGGGCCATTCCGACAGGATCAACGCGAAGGGCACAAACGCCATCACGCCAACACTGATGAGCCCCGCGCGGATCAGGGTCGCGATCATGCGTCCGGCGCGCAGTCGCGGATCAGCTTCCAGCGGATCGCATCCAACAGCGCCTCAAAAGACGCGTCTATTATGTTCGGGCTGACGCCGACGGTGGACCAGCGGCGGCCTTGATTGTCGACGCTATCGATCACAACGCGCGTCACCGCCTCGGTGCCGCCTTGGGTGATACGCACCTTGAAGTCCACAAGACGCATATCGTCGATCACCTCGGAGTACCGTCCCAGGTCCTTGGCTAGTGCTTTGGCCAGCGCATTCACGGGGCCACGGTCGCTGCCGGTTTCATCCATGGATTCGCTGACCGACAGGCGCTTTTCTCCGTCCACCTTGACCACGACGACCGCCTCCGAGAGGCTGATCATCTTGTTGTACTTGTTCTTGCGACGCTCAACCGTGACCTTGTAGCGCTTCACCTCAAAGAAGGTGGGGAGCTGGCCCAGTTCCTCGCGCGCGAGCAGCTCAAATGACGCCTGCGCCGTGTCGTAGGAATATCCTTCATCCTCGCGCGCCTTGATGCGCTCAAGAATGCGCGCCAGCGCCGGATCGCCCTTTTCGACCGTCAGCCCGGCATCCATCAGCCGTTTGCGCAGGTTGGACTGGCCTGCCTGATTTGACATGGGGATAATGCGCGCATTGCCGACGAGGCCCGGTTCGATGTGCTCATAAGTCGAGGGATCCTTCAGGATCGCACTGGCGTGCAGACCTGCCTTATGCGCAAAGGCGGACGCGCCCACGTAAGGCGCCTGCTTCATTGGCACCCGATTCAAGATGTCATCCAGCATGCGGCTGAGCTGTGTCAGACCTTTCAAAGCCTCATGCGACACGCCGGTCTCAAAGTCGCTCGCATAGGGCTCTTTCAGCAGCAAGGACGGGATCAGCGTGGTGAGATTTGCATTGCCGCAACGCTCCCCCAACCCATTCAGCGTGCCCTGCACCTGCCGCACGCCAGCGTCAATCGCCGCCAGCGAACAGGCGACGGCGTTTTCCGTGTCGTTGTGGGTGTGAATGCCCAGACGGTCGCCGGGTATGCCGGCGGCGATCACCTCGGCTACGATCCGGTGCACCTCGGCAGGCATGGTGCCGCCGTTTGTATCACACAGGACCACCCAGCGCGCGCCAGCCTCCAGGGCCGCGCGACAGGCCGCGACCGCATATTCGGGATTGTCCTTGTAGCCATCAAAGAAGTGTTCGGCATCATAGAGCGCCTCGCGCCCCTCGGCGACGATATGCGCGATCGAGGCACGGATGTTTTCGAGGTTATCCTCCAGACTGATGCCAAGAGCCGCTGTCACATGGTAGTCATGCGCCTTGCCCACGAGGCAAACCGTATCGGTGCCCGCATTCATTACCGCAGCCAGAACATCGTCATTCGCCGCCGAGCGCCCTGCCCGTTTGGTCATGCCAAAGGCCGCCAGCCGCGCGCGCGTCTTGGGCGCGACCTCGAAAAAGGCGCTGTCGGTGGGGTTGGCGCCGGGCCAGCCGCCCTCGATGTAGTCGATCCCAAGATCATCCAGCGCCTTGGCGATCTGTTGCTTCTCAGCGGTCGAGAACTGCACGCCCTGGGTCTGCTGCCCATCCCGCAGGGTGGTATCATATAGGTAGAGACGTTCCATCAAAGACCTCTTTCCCGGACCTTGAGCCACAACTCTCTAATCTTCTGTCTAACAAATACGAGATCAGGCTTACTACGCCAGGCTGGAGCAACGTCCAGATTTGTGCGGTTGGAGAAGTGCACACCGGCACTCTCGGCAAGAGCTAGCGCCTTTTCCAATCGTTCTGTTTCATTTGAGGCAAAGGCCTCCCGCACCTCACGAAAGTAAGCAGACGCGTCGAGCTCATCTTTCTCCAGCGAAAAATCAGCACCAAAGGCATTGTCAGTAACGCGTACGCCAGCAGAACTAAGCTGATCTCGGATCAAATCGGCAAGTTCAAAGTTCTTGGAACTCTTTGCAGCGGATCTAGCGTCCAATAACGTTAGGATCATATCATCTACGTCAGGTGCACCAACGCTTAGGCGCGGTTTCGCCGACGCACCCTCAAGTGGATTTTCATCCAAGTGCGTCATGAGCTCACTTTCAAAAGGCTGAAAACCAAGGATTTCAAGAGACGCAAGCAACAGCTGCAGCAGCTCGGTGCGAATCCTGGATTCCTGTTCCTTTCTGGCAGCTTTGGCGATTTCACGCAGTCGGTGCAGTGCAAGGGGGGTGTTTAAGTCGTCGGCCAACGCCTCAACCACTGCGCCACTTGGAGAAACTGACAGAGCTCGTTCGTCTTGCGTCAGCTTTCGGACTAAATTGTAAAAGCCTATCAGCTCCTTGGTGGCCTGCCTTGCCTTTTTCTCGGTCCAGTCCATCGGTTTGCGATAGTGAGTCGACAGAAACACAAAACGGATCACCTCACCCGGCACGCCTTGCTCCAGCAGGTCATGCACGGTGAAGAAGTTGCCGAGCGATTTCGACATCTTCTTGCCTTCAACCTGCAGCATCTCGTTGTGCAGCCAATAGCGGGCGAACTCGCCTTCGGGATGGGCGCAGCAGCTTTGCGCGATCTCGTTTTCATGGTGCGGGAACATCAGGTCGTTGCCACCGCCGTGAATGTCGAAGGTGTCGCCCAGCAACTCGTAGGACATGGCGGAGCATTCGATGTGCCAGCCGGGTCGCCCGCGTCCCCATGGGCTGTCCCAGCCGGGCAGATCCTCGCTGGACGGTTTCCACAGAACAAAATCCATCGGGTTCTTTTTGTAGGGCGCAACCTCGACCCGCGCGCCTGCAATCATGTCATCCACCGACCGGCCTGAGAGCCTGCCGTAGCCCTCGCGCCAGCTGTCTACGGCGAACAGCACATGGCCTTCGGCGGCATAGGCGTGGCCCTTGGCGATCAGATCCTCGATCATCTTGATCATCTGGGGGATATACTGGGTTGCACGCGGCATGTGGTTCGGCTGCAGCGCCCCCAACGCCCCCATGTCATCGAGGAACCACTGGGTTGTCTCGGCGGTGATCTCGCCAATCTCACGGCCGCTTTCGGCGGCGCGGGCGTTGATCTTGTCGTCCACGTCGGTGAAGTTGCGCGCATAGGTCACGTGATCTGAGCCATAGAGATGACGCAGCAAGCGATAGAGCACGTCAAACACCACCACGGGCCGCGCATTGCCCAGGTGCGCGCGATCATAGACGGTAGGACCACAGACATACATCCGCACATTGTTGGGATCGATCGGAGAAAAGATCTCCTTCTTTCGGGTCTTTGTATTGTGCAGCTTGAGTACTGGTTCGGTCGTCATGACGGCTCCTAAGACGGGCACGGGTATGCAGGCATCACTCCTGAGCGCAGGGCGGGCTTAGCAATTTGTCACTTGGAAGGGAACGACGAAACCAGCCCGCTGTGGATTTCAGCAGGTAATGCAGCAGCAGATAATGAGCGTGCGATTTCTTGTCATGCGCTCCTAGTAACAGCCTTTGCCCGAACGGCCAAGCCAAATTGCCCGAACGGCTGAGAAGACCGCGCCTATCCCCGTTGGAAACCCGCTGACTTCAAAAACGGAACGCCGCTTCAACAGAGAGGATGTCACCACTGAGAACGGTATCTCTGCCCGCCGCATCGCCATCACGATGCAAAACCTCACCTGTCATCTGCAGGATTCGGTTGACCGAGATCCGCACGCCAAAGCCATAGACTTGGCTGCGTTGTTCCGAGGTGCCGCGACCTTGCCCAACCTCTCCAACAGTCAAATAGCCAAGGCTATGCCCAAAGTCATATCCTGCACGCAAATCGATCCTTTGCGCCGCATCGCCTGAGCCCAGACCGGAAAGCCCAACGCCCCGGCCTTGCTGAAAGGACCCCCCAAGGACGATATCCCCGAAATCCTGTTCGAAGTTTGCCACCAAACCGGCGGCGCCAGATCCATGCAAGCCGACTGCGGAGGGCGCGCTTGATGCATGCGCGCCGTATCCAATCAGGCCCAGTGAGAAAAGCGAAGGCGACCAATCACCGGATACTGCGGGAACGGCGACAGAATGCCCCAAAAAAAGTCCAAGCATTGCGCCGACACAGCGAACAACCCTGAAATTTCTCTTGTTAGATCCTGACATCCTGTGGCCCTGATTCTGCGCTTTTCCCGCGCGACATCCCCAAGAACCACGATGCTCTTTATTGGTTAAAACTTGGTTCTGATGCGCGAAAACTGACCGGCCAAAACCGGCATTGAACCGACCCTTTCAAACAGCCTGACGGTGTCAGGAGGCAAAATGGCCCTTTGGGCCGCTGATTTCCCTGAAAAAGATGACGCATTTTTCACAAAGGTCGGAAACACGATAGTCTTGATCGTGTCCTGCGGCAAAATAGGGCTGTAACACGGAGGAGCGCGCGATGCAGGCAGAGCGCAGCCGCATTAGCCTGGTCTTCAGGACCATTGGGGCCGCCCGAGGGCGCGCAGCGCGCGGTCGACCTGTTCAGGGATCACAGTTCGCCCAATCCTCCCCCTCCGTTGCACAGGTCCCTCATGACAGAACTTTCCCCCAAGCGTATTTCAAGCCGTAGCGGCGGTCGCGCCGCCCGTCGCGCAGCGCGTGCTGCACCTCTTTCTTCCTCTCTTCGCCCAGTTCGCCCCGGCATGTCCGGCGGAAGCTACACTCCCCTTACGGAATCTGAGGTCCAAAAGATCCACCACGCAGCGCTTGACGCGCTCGAGCGTATTGGGCTCGCCGGAGCACCTCAAAGCGGTATCGATCTTCTGACGGCCGCGGGCTGTACGCTGAGCCAAGACGGACGGTTGCGGTTTCCCCGGTCCCTGGTCGAAGACACGCTGAGCAAGGCCAATCGATCCGTCACGCTCCATAGCCGGGATGGCCAAACAGACCTGGATCTCTCCGGAACACGCGTGCACTACGGCACTGCCGGCGCGGCAGTTCATATGGTCGATGTCGAAGGTCGCAACTATCGCGAATCGACCGTCCAGGACCTGCATGACGCCGCCCGTATCTGCGACGCTCTGGAAAACATCCATTTTGTTCAGCGACCGATGGTATGCCGCGATATCACCGACAACAGGGACCTCGATCTCAACACGATCTACGCCTGCTGCTCCGGCACTTTCAAACACGTGGGGACGTCGTTTACCGACCCGAGTTTTGTCGCCCCCGCCATCGAAATGCTGCACCTGATTGCTGGCGGCGAAGAGAAATGGCGCGAACGTCCGTTTGTGTCGAACTCAAACTGCTTCGTCGTGCCCCCAATGAAGTTCGCCACCGAAAGCTGTCAGGTGATGGAAGAGTGCATTCGTCACGGAATGCCGGTTCTGTTGCTCTCGGCCGGCATGGCAGGTGCGACGGCCCCCTCCACCATTGCCGGAGCCATCGTTCAGGCCGTCGCCGAATGCCTGGCTGGCCTTGTCTATGTGAACGCCCTTAAGCCTGGCCACCCTGCGATTTTCGGCACCTGGCCCTTTGGGCTGGACCTGCGGACAGGCGCAATGACCGGTGGTTCAGGTGAACAAGCCCTGCTGACGGCAGGCTGCGCCCAGATGCATCGTTTTTATGGGCTGCCCGGTGGCGCTGCGGCCGGCATTGCGGACAGCAAATTGCCGGATATGCAGGCCGGCTGGGAGCAAATGTGTTCAAACGTCATGGCCGGGCTTGCAGGTGTGAACATGGTCTATGAAGCCGCCGGAATGCATGCGTCGCTTTTGGGATTTTGCCATGAATCTCTCATCCTCGGCGATGATCTGATCGGACAGGCCTTGCGCTGCGTGCGGGGGATCGAGGTCAATGACGAGACCCTCGCTCTGGATCAAATTGCCGAGGTCTGCCTTGGCGGCAGCGGCCATTATCTTGGCACCGACCAGACACTGTCCCGAATGCAGACTGACCATGTCTACCCAACGCTTGGGGATCGCAGCTCCCCAAAGGAGTGGAAAGAAAAAGGCAAACCCGATCTGCTGGACAAGGCCCGCCAACGCAAGGAAGAGATCCTTTCGCAACGAAGTGCGGCGTGTTTTGCACTTGAAGTGGATGAAACCTTGCGTGACAGGTTCACAATTCACCTTCCCCGCTGACAAAGCCGCGCAGTCTGGCGTTTCCATGGATGAAGAATAACTTGAAAGGCGCGGCGTGCGCCTTGCGAAGTTCTGTGTTAAGCGACGCAAAAGAGCTTCTCAACGAGGATCCGCGAAAATGAGACGGCAAGTCAAACGCTGGGCGACCTGCATCCTGCACCCGTGGCGCAAGGTATTCTTCCGGTCGTTTGACCGCTATCTGGAGGATCAGAAAGAAAAAAGCCGTTTGGATTTTGACGACATAGGACCAAACGCGGTCGTATTCGATTTCGGTGGCTTTGAAGGCAACTGGGCAGCAGGCATGCACGCGCGCTACGGCTGCAAGGTTGAGGTGTTTGAACCCCACCCTGTTTTTGCCGCGCGGCTGGTGGAGCGGTTTTCGGACACTCCGGCCATCACGGTCCATGATTTCGCCCTTGGACGCAACGACGGCACTCTGGACCTGTCCGACGACGGGGATGCATCCTCTGCAGTGCAAAGCAATCCAGGCGCGGCGGTCCAAGGCAAGATCAAAAGCGCAGCCAGTTTTTTTTCAGAGAATGACTTTGCCGATATTGCGCTCATGAAAATCAACATCGAAGGCGGTGAATATGACCTGCTTCCTGCACTGGCAGAATGTAACCTCTTGCCCAAGACCAGACTCCTGCAGCTTCAGTTCCACCTGTTTGAGAAATCCCATATTTCCTTGCGCGAAACTATCGTCTCTATGATTGGGCAAACCCATCGGTCCGATTGGAGTTACCCTTTTGTGTGGGAGCAATGGAGCCGTAGGTGAGAGTATTTGGATGAATGAAAGGCAGGCGACGTCTGAACCATGCAGCACATTCCGATTTTCCTGATAAACCTAGACCGCTCGACTGACAGGCTTGAGGACATATCACATCGGCTCTCCTCGATCGGCCTCACATTCGAGCGTATCTCGGCGGTGAATTCAGAGACGATTGATGAAGAACAGGAAAAGCGTCTTTTTTCCTATAGTTCAGGGCATTTGCCTCTCGGAAAAGGAGAGATGGGGTGCTTCCTGAGCCACCGGAAAGTATGGCAAGAGATTGTGGATCGCGGTCTGAAATGGGCCTTTGTTGCAGAAGACGATCTGCATCTCTCCCATGCCACGCCTTTTTTTGAAACAACCGATTGGCTCCCCGAAGCGGCCCATATCGTAAAAGCGGAAACCGCGCGCCAAAAGGTCTTTCTGTCCACGGACCTGCAGTCCGAGGTTTCTGGCCATGAGTTAAGGAGGCTGCAGTCCTACCATGGAGGAAGTGCCGGCTATTTCGTGTCGGCGAAGGGCGCCGCGCTTTTGCTGAAAGAAAGCGAGAGAAAATGCGATGCGCTGGATCATGTCCTCTTCCATCCGTGGATTGGCATCGTGCAACAGATGGCCGTCTACCAGATGGATCCGGCCATCTGCGTTCAGGACTACCTTCTGCGCGGCCCGCAGAAACGCGGATTTCGCAGTACACTCAATACAGACCGCAAGGACAGCAGGCAGGCACAAGGCCTAAAGGGGAAGCCCAAGGGCCTCGCAAAACTCTGGCGCGAGCTGAGCCGTCCGTTCACGCGGCTTGGCCGAAGGGCATTGGATGCGGCCCGCAACCTGTCAGGAACGGCACGTATTAAGTTCATCCCCTACGTCGGGGACAAAACGCCGTGATTCCCCTGTTCTATATCAACCTTGCCAGCCAGAGCGAGCGCCGCCTGTGGTTCGAAGACCAATGCAAGACCCTCGGTCTCACCGCAATCCGTATTGAAGCAACCAACGGGCGGGCCCTTGCACCGGACAAGTTAGAGGCTATCCAGAGCAAGCGGGTTATGGATGTTCACTTTGGCCCGGCTGAGATCGGTTGTTTCCTCAGCCACTGCGACGCCTGGCGCAGGCTTTTGGCCTCGGGCCAAGATTGGGGCTTCATTGCCGAAGATGACATTCATCTCGCCTCAGACAGCCTTGCGTTCTTTCAGTCCACAAAATGGATTCCGGTCGATGCGCAATTGATCAAAGGTGAGAGTACCTTCAAGAAATGCCACCTGGGGAAGCAGAAACACCCCGTTTCAGAAACGCGCCACCTACGACGGCTCCTCAGCCTGCATGGCGGTGGTGGCGGGTATTTCCTTCATCGGACCGCTGCGCAAAGGCTGCTGGACATGGTTGAAAAGGTTGCCGAGCCCGCAGACCTGCTTGTCTTTGATCCCAGATTGGGATTTTTCTCAGACGTGATCGCCTACCAGATCTCCCCGGCGATTGGGGCTCAGGACCTCTTTTTTGAAGCCCCAATCAACGGCTTCGTCAAAAGCACGCTGGAACAAGAACGCCAGAGCCTGCGCAAGCGCCCGTCTGGCTCAAAACTCTGGCGGGAAATCAAACGCCCCTTTGCCCAGCTTGGCCGGGCGCTGCAAACCTTCTATCACAAACACCTGTTTCACAGCACCTATGAAGCGGTGCCATATGCATCGTCCGAGGCAGAGACACCCAAAATACTGCGAAAGAGATTCAGATGATCATCACACGTTTGGATGGTGGACTTGGAAACCAGATGTTTCAGTATGCTGCGGGAAAGGCGCTGGCCCAGCATCATGGTGTTCCGTTTGGCTTGGATCGCCGGGTGTTTGATGGTCCGGCCCAGTTTGACTACGGCCTTCACCACTTTGATATTTCTTCACAAACACCCAAGCAGTCAGATCTCCCTCCACTCAGAACGACATCAAAGCTGCGGTATCTTGCCTGGCGGGCGGGCCTGTTTGGCCCCAAATTGGTCCGGCAGGTCGGAGATGCCTTTGACCCTGCTTTCCTCGAAAATGGCCCTGAAAGCTATTTGAGTGGCTATTGGCAAAGCGAACGCTTCTTTGCGGCCTGTGCCACAGACATTCGCAAGGATTTCAAAATCATAACCCCCGCTTCAGACGCAAACCGAGCTTTGGCCGAGACGATTGAGGCAAGCAATGCTGTTTCGCTTCATGTACGGCGCGGCGACTACGTGAGCGATCCTCGCGCCAATGCCACCCATGGGCTGTGCACCATGGACTATTACGAGCAAGCGCTGTCCCATATCGCCAATGCCGCCAAGGGGGATATCGAGGTCTTTGTCTTCTCAGACGACCCGGCATGGGCGCATGACAACATGCATCTGGCGTACAAAAGGACGATCGTAGATCTGAACGATAGTGATCACCAATACGAAGACCTTCGCCTCATGTCGCTGTGCAAGCACAACATCATCGCCAACTCGTCCTTTTCCTGGTGGGGAGCCTGGCTCAACCGGAATACGGAAAAAACCGTCGTGGCTCCGTCAACATGGTTCCGGCAAGCAGGCAAGAGCAATCCCGACATTTGCCCGCCTGAATGGGTTCGCATCTGACAGAGGCTGAAAACCTGGCCAAACCGGCCCAAAAGAGACCCCCACCGATTCATCGGAGGGGGCCAGTTTCGCCAATCAGGCTCTTTGCTGCACCGCCCGAGGTTTATTGCCTGGGCCTTCTTGGCGTCCAGGGCACGCGCACGCGCCCCTGATCGAGTTCAGCTACAGCCAGAGGTCGCGCCGCAGGTGTTGCACTTCATGCATGTGCCATTGCGGACCAACGTGTAGTTGCCGCATTCGCCGCAGGCCTCGCCTTCGTATCCCTGCATCTTGGCCTTGGTCCGCGCATCCATGCCGCTGACCGTGACCGAGGTCGTTTCGGTCACCGACGCGGTTTCAGTCACTTCCGGAACAAGGGTTTGCAGAGCAGAGACCGGGTCGGCTCCGCCAATTGGAGAAATCCCGTCCAGCGCGGTCTGGCCACCATTGAAGACCACCAGTTCCTGCGGCAGACGCTTACGCAGATAGCCGGTCGAAGAGATCTGCTTGAGAACCTCCAGAGAGCGGGTCGCAGCGCTTTCGCTCAATTCTGAGACGTTGGAGACGCCTTCTTCCTCACCGCGGCCGATGTCGTCAAAGGCCGGGCCTTCGGGCTTTACATGGGCCAGATCGGTGCGGTCGAGGTAGCTGACTGCCAATTCGCGGAAGACATAGTCCAGGATCGAGGTCGCATTCTTGATGCTGTCGTTGCCCTGAACCATGCCGGCCGGTTCAAACTTGGTAAAGGTAAAGGCATCGACGAACTCTTCCAGCGGCACACCGTATTGCAGGCCAACCGAGACAGCGATGGCAAAGTTGTTCATCATCGCCCGGAAGCCGGCGCCTTCCTTGTGCATGTCGATGAAAATCTCACCAAGGTTGCCATCCTCGTATTCGCCGGTGCGCAGATAGACCTTGTGCCCGCCCACAACCGCCTTTTGGGTGTAGCCTTTACGGCGCTGGGGCATCTTGGTGCGGTGGGATTTCACCACCTCCTTGATCACAACCTTCTCGACGATCTTTTCGGCGAGGGTCACGGCCTTTTCCTGCGGGCTGCCACTCTCAAGGATCTCGGCTGCCTCATCGTCATCCTCGACCAGAGCCGCGGCCAGAGGCTGACTCAGTTTGGAGCCATCACGGTAGAGCGCATTTGCCTTGACCCCCAGCGACCAGGATAGCTCATAGGCCTTCTGACAATCCTCAATGGTGGCGTCATTGGGCATGTTGATCGTCTTGGAGATCGCACCCGAAATAAAGCTCTGCGCCGCCGCCATCATGCGGATGTGGCTGTCAACGCTCAGATAACGCTTGCCTTTCTTGCCGCAGGGGTTGGCACAATCAAAGATATGATAGTGCTCTTCCTTGAGGTGCGGCGCCCCTTCAAGGGTCATGGTGCCGCAGACATGGTCGTTGGCAGCCTCGATGTCGGCCTTGGTAAAGCCGAGATGGCGCAAAAGGTCGAAGGTCGGATCATTCAGCTTGGCCGCCGGGATACCCAGAACGCCAGTGCAGAACTCTTCGCCCAGGGTCCACTGGTTGAAGACAAAGCGCACGTCAAAAGCCGATTCCAGCGCCGCGTCCACCTTGGCCAGTTCATTCGGGCCGAACCCGTGACCCGTGAGCGAGGTGTGGTTGATCCCCGGCGCATTGCCGATGGTGCCATGGCCGACGGCATAGGATACGATCTCTTCGATCTGCGCCGAAGTATAGCCCAGCCCCTCAAGCGCGGCAGGAACCGAGCGGTTGATGATCTTGAAATAACCGCCACCGGCCAGTTTCTTGAACTTCACCAGGGCAAAATCTGGCTCAATCCCGGTGGTGTCGCAGTCCATCACCAGGCCGATGGTGCCGGTCGGCGCGATCACGGTGGCCTGTGCGTTGCGGTAGCCGAACTTTTCACCCAGCTCCAGCGCTTCATCCCAAGCGCCAGCCGCAAGATCGGTCAGCCGCGCATCCGGGCAGTTCTTGAGATCCAGCGGCACCGGCGGAACCGCCAGCCCTTCGTAGCCGGTTGCCTTGCCTTGCGCGGCGGTGCGGTGGTTGCGCATGACCCGCAGCATATGTTCGCGGTTCTTGTCAAAACCTGGGAACGGCCCCAGCTCCGATGCGATTTCCGCCGAGGTCGCATAGGCCACACCGGTCATGATCGCCGTCAGGGACCCGCAAAGCGCACGCCCTTCGTCGCTGTCGTAGCCATAGCCCATGTTCATCAACAGGCCGCCGATATTGGCATAGCCAAGGCCCAGCGTACGGTAATCATAGGAGCGCTGCGCGATCTCTTTCGACGGGAACTGCGCCATCATCACGCTGACTTCCAGCGTCAGGGTCCAAAGGCGGCAGGCATGCATGTAGTCCTCAGCCTGGAACGCGCCGTCCTTGAGGAAGGTCAGCAGGTTCAACGACGCCAGGTTACAGGCGGTATCGTCCAAGAACATGTATTCCGAACAGGGGTTTGAACCACGGATTTCACCGTCTTCAGGGCACGTGTGCCAGTCGTTCACAGTGTCGTGGAACTGGATACCCGGATCGGCGCAGGCCCAGGCGGCGTGGCCGACCTTTTCCCAAAGATCACGTGCCTTGACGGTCTTGGCGACACGGCCATCGGTGCGGTTGATCAACTCCCAATCGGCATCCTTTTCCACCGCATGCAAGAATGCATTGGTGACGCGGATCGAGTTGTTGGAGTTCTGACCCGAGACCGAGGAATAGGCTTCGCTGTCCCAGTCGGTGTCATAGGTCGGGAATTCGATGGAGGTATGGCCCTGCTTGGCATAATCAAGCACCCGCTTGATGTAAGTCTCTGGGATCGCGACTTTCTTTGCCTCGCGGATGGCCTTTTTCAGACCGTCATTCTTGCTCGGCTCATAGGCATCCGCCTCAAGACCGTCCCATTCGCGGATCGCTGCAAAGATGCCGTTCAGCATCTTCTCATGCATTTTGGAGCCGGCGACGATCGAAGCGACTTTTTGCTCTTCGATCACCTTCCACTGGATGAAATCCTCGATATCCGGGTGGTCGGCATCGACAATGACCATCTTGGCGGCGCGGCGGGTGGTACCGCCGGATTTGATCGCACCGGCTGCGCGGTCGCCGATCTTGAGGAAACCCATCAGGCCCGAGGATTTGCCGCCGCCGGACAGGGGCTCACCCTCACCGCGCAGATGGCTGAAGTTGGTGCCGGTACCAGAGCCATATTTGAAAAGGCGCGCTTCACGGACCCAAAGATCCATGATCCCACCGTCATTCACCAGATCGTCTGAGACCGACTGGATGAAACAGGCATGCGGCTGGGGATGCTCATAGGCACTGTCGGATTTGGTCAGCTTGCCGGTTTTGTAATCGACATAGTGGTGGCCCTGCGCGGGACCGTCGATGCCATAGGCCCAGTGCAGACCGGTGTTGAACCACTGCGGCGAGTTCGGCGCGGCGCGCTGGGTCGCCAGCATATAGCGCAACTCGTCGAAATACGCGCGGGCGTCTTCCTCGCTCGAGAAATAGCCGCCCTTCCAGCCCCAATAGGTCCAGCCGCCAGCAAGACGGTCAAACACTTGTTTTGACGAGGTTTCCCCGCCGAATTCCACATCATCCCCATCTGGAACAGAGCGCCACAGGAATTCCGGCACACCTTTTTCACGCACCTTCTTGAGGCGGCTCGGCACGCCGGCCTTGCGGAAGTATTTTTGGGCAATCACATCGCTGGCAACCTGGCTCCATTCCGCCGGAACCTCGATGTTCTCAAGCCGGAACACGATGGTTCCATCCGGGTTGCGAATCTCGGAAGTGGCCGAGATGAAATCCAGTTCCGCGTAGGCGTCCTGTCCTGACTTGGTAAACTTACGTTCGATCTTCATGCTCTGCCCCTTTGCATTTGCTCTGTCCCGTCTTTTTGTTGGCCCCCTGAAAAGAGCGCCTGCGCCACGGCCAAACACAAAACAGCAGTCGGTGCATGCTCACGAAAAAGCATGCCAGAAGGCCCCACACCTGCCCCGAACTACGGAATCTCTACTAGTGTTTAGTCTTGTTGTGACACCTAAGACCCCTACCAGATCTAGTGGCGCCGCAACTGGCTCCCACAATCTGACGTATTCGCGTCCAAAGGGTCAACGCAAAATTTACCAATCCGATACCAATTTTTTGGTTGACCGGAACGACCAAAATGGCGGGACGCATTGCGCACCGATTCATCCACATGCAGCTGCGGTCCAAGACCAGCGGCTCACGGGAGCGTTCTTGTTTGGATTTTCTTTCGAAACCTAAAAGGTTTGCCGCACGATCCTCATACTCTCACCCAAAACCATTCACCACATTGGTACACTCGGTGCCCCTGCAATCTGCAGATCTGCGATCAGCACCGCCTCAGAGCCCCACGCGACAACGTTGCACTTTGCGCACAGAATTGAGGCAGCCTTGCACAGGCAACTAAAGCCGAAACGGAAGGAGACCTGGTGCCATTTCGCGTCACTTGGTTAACACCAAGTTAACACAAGATCTGGTGGCCACCAACGGCGGAACACCTAGCTGGGCGTGATTCTCCCGAAAAATCGAAACGGGCATGAATGATTCTCCGAAAGGCAAAGACGGATGAACCCTCAACACCAATGCCCCCTTTTTTGAGAGGGGCATCGTCAAGCCGGAGAAACCCCGTCACGCGAAGCACAGCGGATACGCATGGTGTTACACATAAGGGAAAGGTGGTCGGGGCGGCGAGATTCGAACTCACGACCCCCTGTACCCAAAACAGGTGCGCTACCAGACTGCGCCACGCCCCGGACCGTGCGCTTTCCTAACGGCCCCGCGCGGGTTTGAAAAGCCCTAACAGGGCCAAACCGGCTGATTGGAGGAAAAAATTTTGTGCCGTAACTGGGTGCCTGGCTTGATCCCGTAGTCACGCGCGAGTCCGGCATTGATCTCCAGCACCGAAAATACCCGATCTCCACCAGGAATCGGCGTAAGATCAAGCGGTTTCGCGTTCGCATGTACAGAGGTCACGGTGCCGGTTTCGTCAACAAATATGATATCGAGCGGGATGTAGGTATTCTTCATCCAGAAGGCTGCGGTCGTGGGCCGTTCGTAGACAAACAACATGCCTGAACCCCGAGGAAGGGTTTCCCGAAACATCAAACCCTGGGCGCGCTCTTTTTCGGTATCAGCCAGCTCAATCGTGAAAGAGGCCTGCCCCCAGTCACCGCGGAGATCCACACGATCGCCGCGGCAGACAGATTCCGCGGCAGAGACTGTCCCCAATCCGGAAAATGCCAGCCATGAAAAACAGAAGGAGATGATCCGGCCAAAACTTCGAGTCCTTGGCCGCACTCTCATCGCTTAGGCGTCCTTGTCGTCCAAAACAGCAGCTTCCCAAGCCATTACCTCAACCGCCATAGCGCCCCGTTTTCCGTCAATCACGCGCAATGCCAGCGCTTCACCAGGTTGCAAATCTGCAAGGCCTGATTGGCGTAGGACCTCGACGTGCAGGAAAACATCGTGACTGCGGCCAAACAGGTTGGCGAACCCAAAGCCTTTGCCTTTATCGAACCATTTCACGCGTGCAGGCTCGAGCGGACAAGCCTTTAAGGCTTCGGCATCAAGATGCATGAAATCCGTCAAGACGGGAGCATCATCACGTGCGGGCGGCGCAATCGACAGGATTTCAACAGCCTGGACCCCACGTTCGGTGGAATGCGTCAAAACCACCACTTCGGCACCGTCAGCAATCGAGCTTTGCCCAAAATTACGCAAGACGTTGACATGAAGGAGGATATCCGGCCCGCCCGTGTCAGATACAATGAAGCCATACCCTTTGGCCGGATCAAACCACTTCACCGTCCCCTGGATTTGCCGCAAGCTGCTTTGATCGTCTGCCACTTAATTCGGTCCGCTTTGTCTTATTTGTTTTCTCGATGCTTGATGCGCGATTTCGACATATGAGTTCAAGTTAAAAAAATTCCCCATTGTCTGGAAATCCCCTCTCGGAAACCTTCCGCCTACGGATTTAGCCGCTCCACATACCAATCGTGCTCGGGCGTTTCTCTGCGCCAGACAAATCGATCATGAAGACGAAACGCTCCGTCGGCCCAAAACTCGATTTCTGTTGGTATGATTCGAAATCCGCCCCAGAAAGGTGGTCGATCAGGATCTGGTCCTTTCAGAGCCGTGATCTTGGCAACTTCAGCCATCAAAGCCGCCCGACTGGACAGGGGCTGCGACTGTTTGGACGCCCAGGCCCCCAGCCTGCTTTTGAGTGAACGCGATTTGAAATAGCTGTCCGCCTGCGGGCCATCTTCCCGGCTGACATTCCCGCGCACACGAATCTGGCGCCGCTGGCTTTTCCAATGCATCACGAAGGCAGCCTTTCCGGACTGGTCAATTTCGCGCCCTTTTTTGCTTTCGTAATTGGTGAAAAAAACAAACGCGTCTTTTTCAATTTCCTTTAGAAGGACCATACGAACATTGGGCAAGCCGTCTGCATCGACCGTCGAAAGGGCGATTGCATTGGGATCGTTCAGCTCTGTCGCCTCGGCTTCGGAAAGCCAGGCCTGGGCAATCTCAAAGGGGTTGTCTCCGGCAAAAATCCCCGAGCGTTCAGACATGCAAACCTCACTGTATTTTCGGCCACCCTATTCATCTGTCCGCGGCGGCACAAGACAGCACTGTCAAGTTCCTCGTCGGGGCGTATCTGCGCCGCTTTGCCCGGACACCACGCCCCTCTTTGGTCCGTGCAAGGGCTTTGAGCCCACAAGCTTAGCATCTTGAAGCAAAGGCAAGGTCATATTAAACGACCATGAGTTATTTCCTTTTCAGGCGGAGAACCTGCATGCCCAGTCAACTGCTGTCCGGCAAACGCGGCCTCATCATGGGGCTGGCAAACGACAAATCCATCGCATGGGGAATCGCCAAGGCCTGCGCAGACGCCGGCGCGGAGCTTGCCTTTTCATACCAAGGCGATGCCTTGAAAAAGCGGGTGGATCCCCTCGCCTCCCAGCTTGGCAGCGACATTGTTCTGCCGTGCGACGTTTCAGACGAGGGTTCGGTCGACGCGCTTTTTGCCGCGCTGGAAGAAAAATGGGGCAAGCTGGATTTCGTCGTCCATGCCATTGGGTTCTCCGACAAAAACGAGTTGCGCGGGCGCTATGTCGACACCAGCCGCGCTAACTTCCAGATGACGATGGACATCTCGGTCTATTCCTTCACGGCTGTGGCCCGCCGTGCCGAAAAGCTGATGAGCGACGGCGGCTCGATGCTGACTCTTACGTACTATGGCGCAGAGCAGGTCATGCCACATTACAACGTCATGGGTGTTGCCAAGGCCGCCCTGGAGGCTTCGGTGAAATACCTGGCCGAAGACCTGGGCAAGGACGGGATCCGCGTCAACGCCATTTCAGCCGGACCGATCAAGACGCTGGCCGCCAGCGGGATCGGCGACTTCCGCTACATCATGAAATGGAACGAGTACAACTCGCCCCTGCGCCGCAATGTGACCATCGATGACGTTGGCAAATCGGCCCTCTATCTCTTGTCCGATCTCGGCTCTGGCGTCACCGGTGAAAACCTGCATGTGGACGCAGGCTACCACGTGGTCGGCATGAAGGCAGTCGACGCCCCAGACATCACAAAGTAAAGCTCAGCCGGGCCGTTCACACGCCCTACTCAAGCCAGACGCCACACCTTCGGAGCACCACGCAAGATGACAGATCGCCTGCCGCACGAAAAAGGATTTCACATCAGCTGGGATCAAATCCACAGGGACAGCCGCGCGCTGGCTTGGCGTCTGGACGGGCAAGGTCCGGACGATGGCGCATGGCGCGCTGTTGTGGCGATCACCCGAGGGGGCATGGCACCGGCAATGATCGTCAGCCGTGAGCTGGATATTCGCACGGTCGATACGATCTCGGTAAAGTCATACCATCACCAATCGCAAGGCGAGGCAGAAGTCATCAAGTCGCCGGATCAGAAACTGATGGGCGATGGCGAAGGCATACTGATCGTTGACGATCTGGTCGACAGCGGCAAGACCCTTGAGCTCGTGCGCCAGCTGTACCCCAAAGCGCATTTTGCAACCGTCTATGCAAAACCCAAGGGCCGCCCGATGGTGGATACCTTCATCACCGAAGTGAGCCAGGATACCTGGATCTTCTTCCCGTGGGATATGGCGCTGCAATATGTCGAACCCTACCGGGGCACTGACTGATCCCAATATTGGACGCCCCGCCGGTCCTGATCATCTTAAGCGCGCCCTTGCGGCGCGCTTTTTCTTGAGCGTTCGCTCTGCCCGTGTCACACAGTTTGGCGCAGGCCTTGCCTGCCGACCAGCGACTGCCCTTTGATGACAGAAAGACCTTGATGACAACGTCCAGCATTTCCGCTCCGGCCCGCCACACCACCAGCACCGAGGCGACCTTTTGTTCTCCTATTGTGGAGTCGCGGCGCTGGCTGGAAGGCGTGGACTTCCCCTCCAACCGGCCACTTATTAACGTAAGCCAGGCTGCCCCAACCGAAATGCCGCCCGAAGGCCTGCGTCAAGCCATGGCAGAGGCTGCACTGACACAGGTCGATGCGCATCTTTATGGGGCTGTTCTGGGGCGGGACGACCTCCGCAACGCTCTGGCCGGACAGATTTCCGCGCATTACGGCGGCGCGGTTGGGGCTGCGAACGTAGGCATCACCTCGGGCTGCAACCAGGCCTTTGCCGCAAGCATCGCGGCTCTATGCAGCTATGGGGATGAGGTGATCATCCCGGTCCCATGGTATTTCAACCATAAAATGTGGCTCGATATGTCGGGAGTGACCGCTGTGCCCCTACAGGTCGGCACAGATATGGTGCCTGACCCCAAGGCTGCCGCAGCCCTGATTTCTCCGCGCACCCGCGCGATCGTTCTTGTCACTCCAAACAACCCCTGCGGAGTTGAATACCCCGCTGGCGTTGTGCGCGCGTTTTTCGATTTGGCCCGTGAAAAGGGCCTGACCCTGATCGTAGACGAAACCTATCGCGATTTTGACAGCCGCGAGGGGGCGCCGCACGATCTGTTCATGGATCCGTCCTGGGACGAGACCCTGATCCATCTCTATTCCTTCTCAAAAGCCTACAGATTGACCGGTCATCGTGTCGGAGCGATTGCCGCTGGCGCGGCCAGACTGTTCGAAATTGAAAAGTTCCTCGATACCCTCACGATCTGTCCGGCGCAACTTGGACAGATCGGTGCCATTTGGGGGCTGCAAAATCTGCAGGACTGGCTTGCCGGAGAAAGACGCGAAATCCTCGACCGCAAGGCCGCAATCGAAGAAGGCTTTCCTCAACTCGCGGAAAAGGGTTGGTCACTTTTGGGCTGCGGCGCGTATTTCGCCTATGTTGAGCATCCATTCTCGCAGGCGTCCGAAGACCTTGCCAAACGACTGGTTACGGAGGCCTCAATTCTGATGCTGCCGGGCAGCATGTTCATGCCGTCGGGCGATCCTGCAGGAGCACGCCAGTTCCGGATTGCTTTTGCCAATGTCGACCGGGCCGGGATCAAAACATTGTTTGAGCGACTGGCGGACTTCAACCCAGGTTAGGCTTTTGCCGGATAGCTGACCTTGTTCGGACGACAAGTTCTTGCCCCTGCTGGGGCAGCAGCGTATGCAGAACTCCGAGATCACAAATGGCACCCCCTGCCGGCCTAAAGGCGGCAAAGATGGGGCGGGCAGCAGGTAGGAACGAGGGCACGATGGCCGCTGGCATGAAAAATCTTTCACGAACCTTTGTCTGGATCCTTATGGGGATGCTGATCGTGGGGCTTGCCGGGTTTGGCGCGGTGAATTTCTCTGGTTCCATGACCTCTGTCGCCCTTGTGGGTGAGCGCGAAGTCTCGGTCGATACCTATATGCGCGAGCTCCAGCGCGAACAGCAGGCCCTGCAGGCCCAGACCGGTCAGGCCATGCCAATGTCACAACTGACAGCGATGGGTTTGGATCAAGTTGTGCTGGGCCGCCTGATTACCCTCGCATCCATCGACAATGAAGTAGAGAAACTCGGCATTTCGATCGGGGACGAAAACCTGCTGGAGGAATTGACCAAAGTGTCCGCCTTCCAGAATGCCAGCGGACAGTTCGATCGGGAGACCTACCGCTTTGCGCTCGACAATGCGGGTTTCAGCGAAGCCGAATTCGAGGATGATCTGCGCCGCGAGGCCGCACGGACCCTTGTTCAGGGCGCCATCATGTCCGGTGCGCGGATGCCTGCAACCCTGTCCGAGACGCTTGTCGCCTACATTGGGGAACGCCGCAGCCTCACCTATGTTTCCATCCCCAAGGCATCGGTGGCCTTGACCATGCAAATGCCGGGCGACGAAGAGCTGAAAGCGTTTTACGACTCCAATATCGAGCAGTTTACCCTGCCCGAGACCAAAGTGCTGACCTATGTCCAGCTCAGCCCGGAAATGCTGCTCGACACGGTTGACGTGGACGAAGACGCGCTGCGTGCGCTCTATGAGGACCGCAGCTCAGAATACGACATTCCCGAGCGCCGCCTGGTCGAACGGCTGGTGTTTTCCGATCAAGACAGCGCCGCAACTGCGAAGGCCCAGTTGGAGCTCGGTGGTTCTACATTCGAAACTCTCGTGCAAGACCGGGGTCTCGCTCTCTCTGATGTGGATATGGGTGATGTCACCGAGTCCGAATTGGGAGAAGCAGGAGCAGAGGTCTTTGCCGCCGAGGTTGGCGCAGTAGTAGGTCCGCTGCCATCTGACCTGGGCCCGGCTCTTTATCGGATCAATGGCGCTCTTGAGGCGCGGCTCACCACCTTTGAGGACGCGAAGTCGGAATTGCGCGACGAACTCGCCGCAGACCGCGCCCGCCGCCTGATCGAACAGCAGGCAGAGCCCATCGAAGACATGCTGGCCGGTGGCGTGACACTGGAAGAGCTGGTCGGTCAATCTGATGTCAGACTCGACACGCTAAATTGGACTGGCGCCAATAGCGAAGCCATTGCGGCCTATGATGACTTCCGCAGCGCGGCCGACCAGGTCACCATTGAAGACTTCCCTTCGGTCGATTTTCTTGAGGACGGCAGCCTGTTCGCCCTGCGCCTTGACGAGGTCTTGCCGCCGCGCCCCGAACCCTTTGAAGAGGCACGCGAAGCCGTATTTCAGGCTTGGAATGACAACCGGGCAACCGAAGCTGTCGCTGCACAGGCCCAAGAGCTGATGGCTCAGGTCAAAGAGTCTGGAGCCTTCCCCGAAGAGCGAAACGCAAAGACTGAGACCGCACAGACTCGCACAGCCTATATCGAAGGAACTCCGGCTGAAATGATGATTGCCGCCTTTGAAATGGAGCCTGGCGAACTTCGGATCGTTTCGGATGAGGACGGCGCGGTTGTTCTTCGCCTTGATGAAGTCTTGCCAGCAGAAGACAGCGATGAAATGCAGATGCTGCAACAGGCCCTCGGCACCCAACTCGATCAGGCCATCTCTCAGGCGCTTTTCGAAGCCTTTGCCCAGGACGCTCAGATCCGCGCAGCGCCGCGTGTGGATCAGCAGGCTCTGAACGCCGTCCAATCAAGCTTCCAGTAACGCGACAGACCAAGGCAATACGACATGGCTTTGACACCGGATTTCGACAGCTTCGCCGCCGCCTATGACGCGGGCGAGAACCAGCTGGTCTACACCCGTCTTGCGGCCGATCTGGACACGCCCGTGTCGTTGATGCTGAAGCTAACCGGCGCGCAGAAAGACGCTTTCATGCTGGAATCGGTGACCGGCGGAGAGGTTCGCGGACGCTATTCGATCATCGGCATGAAGCCCGATCTGGTCTGGAGATGCCGGGGAGAGCAATCCGAGATCAACCGCTCGGCGCGTTTTGATGCCGAAGGGTTTGAGGCGCAGTCCGGAAACCCACTGGACAACCTGCGCGCCCTTCTTGCTGAAAGCCGCATTGAACTGCCCGATGATCTGCCGCAAGCCGCCGCTGGTCTGTTTGGCTATCTCGGATATGACATGGTGCGCTTGGTGGAACATCTCCCCGATGTGAACCCCGACCCGCTTGGCCTGCCCGATGCGATCATGATGCGGCCCTCGGTGGTGGCGGTTCTGGACGGCGTCAAGGGAGAGGTCACGGTCGTCTCCCCCGCCTGGGCAGCCGCCGGTCAATCGGCCAAGGCAGCCTATGCTCAGGCCGCTGAACGGGTGATGGACGCGGTGCGTGATTTGGAGCGTGCCATGCCCGCTGAAACGCGGGACTTGGGCGAGGCAAATGAGGTGGCTCCGCAGGTCAGCAACTTTACAAAATCCGGCTACATGGAAGCCGTGGAAAAGGCCAAAGAGTATATCCGGGCCGGTGACATCTTTCAGGTGGTGCCCGCACAGCGCTGGAAGCAAGACTTCCCGCTGCCGCCCTTTTCGCTGTATCGGTCTTTGCGCCGTACCAACCCCTCGCCTTTCATGTTCTATTTCAACTTCGGCGGCTTCCAGGTCATCGGCGCTAGCCCTGAGATCCTTGTGCGGGTCTTTGGCAAGGAAGTCACCATCCGCCCCATTGCCGGCACTCGCCCGCGCGGCGCCACTCCTGAAGAGGACAAGGCGCTAGAGGCAGATCTTCTGGCCGATCAAAAAGAACTGGCCGAACATCTGATGCTCTTGGATCTGGGACGCAACGATACGGGGCGGGTTTCAAAGATCGGGACCGTGCGCCCGACCGAAAAGTTCATCATCGAGCGCTATAGCCACGTGATGCATATCGTCTCCAATGTCGTGGGTGAGCTTGACGGCAACAAGGACGCACTGGACGCCTTTTTTGCCGGCATGCCTGCGGGGACGGTCTCAGGTGCACCAAAGGTGCGCGCGATGGAAATCATCGATGAGCTGGAGCCGGAAAAGCGCGGCGTTTATGGCGGCGGAGTTGGCTATTTCTCCGCTGGCGGCGACATGGACATGTGTATTGCCCTGCGCACGGCCATCGTCCAGGATCAGACCCTTTACATTCAGGCCGGTGGCGGCGTTGTCTATGACAGCGATCCGGAGGCGGAGTATATGGAAACCGTGCACAAATCCAACGCCATCCGCCGCGCCGCAGCTGATGCCGCGCGCTTTACAGGCCGCGGTAACCGCTAAGTCGTCCCTGCTGCCCAGATACCAAAGCGTCGCCCAAAGGGCTATTCGGCGCTGTCTGACAGGTTGGCCGCAAGGCTGGCTGACACCGGAGCAAGCGCTACGCGGCTGGCGCGGTCCTGCAGGCCCCACAGCAACAGCGCGGAAATCGTGTCTGGCTGCAACCGCCCCAGCATGATCACCGCTCCTTCTTGACCAGCCCGAAAGGCAGCCTGATCCAGAAACCGGCGCATTGCGCGTGGATTTTGTCCAGCCCCATCAAAATCACGGAACACAACTCCAGCCGGAACGCCTTCGCGCAGCGCCAGTTTTTGAACTGTATTGAGCCCGCTATTCTGCAGCAAAAGGCCATATCCCCCGGCCTGCGCGACATCAGACACCTGATCCGCCAGCGGCCTGTTGCCCTGTACCCCGGTTTTGACACCTTCAAGGAACGCCACCGCCTCAGGCAGGCGATCACGCCAAACCTCAAGCGCGGTCTCGGCATCCTGTGGCTGTGCTTCGCGCGGCAGGTCGGTCAGGATCAAGACCTCGAACCCCGCCGCCCGATGGGCTGCCATCTTTTCTGCTGCGCGCGGGTCTTCCGGATCAATGGCAAAGCTCAAAGGATAGGGAAACTCTGCCAAGGCCTCCGCCCCGACGGATTGCGCATCATCGATCAGCACGATGGACATAAGAGGGCGCCCGTCGCTGCTGTCAAATGGCGTCGAAAAGCTCTCAAATGGGGTCGACCCCGACACCTGGTTCTTTGTGCCAGTCTCAACGTCCCCGTCCCGCTCGGTCAAAGGGACGACACGTGTCCCGACCTGAGGCCCTCCAGCCCGGTCTGGGTCATCCGCCGTGGGCAGGGCGGCGATCCGATCCGATCCCGTATCCTCCGTATTCCCGCCTCCGGTTTCCGGCTCCTCCAAACCAGCTTGTTGCTCTGGTGACGTACCGGGCGCCTCCGGCGAAGGGTTCACGAAAGCAATTACCGGAGGTGCAGTCGGCGTTGGCGCATTGCCCAAGGCCGGCGCTGCGATCGAGGCGCCGCCCGGTGCCCCCGCAGAGGCGCTCTCCTGCGTGATCTCTACCTTTGGGCTTTCGATCTTCTCGCCGGTCTCAGTTTGTGCATTGACCTCATCAACATCAGGTGTCGAAGGGGCAGGCGCAGGCTGGACGGATACAACTACGGCATCCTCACCACCGGATGTTTTCGGCAGTGCAACCGGCTCGCCACTTCCGCTGGTCCCGATCTGTTGGGACGGTGTCTCAGGCTGACCGGGAAGCGCAGACCCGCCATTCCCGGCGACCGCCCCTGGCAGTGCAAGCTCTGGCCGGGACGCTGGCTCTGTATCCGCAGCGTCGATTCCACTGGAGTCGTCCATAACTGCCGTACTGGGCGCCACGGGGGCAGCCTCAACCAGATCGGCATCGGCAGCCGGGCTCTCTATCGGTGCAGCGCTGCTGGGCTCTGGCGCTATGCCCGGATCCGGTTCCGTTATGCTTACGCGCACCTGCGGTGGCAAAGGAGTGGACAACGACCACATGGCTGCGCCGCAAACGGCCGCCAGTGTTCCGATACTTACGCCGCCCAGAAAGCCTCGCATGCTGGTCTTGCCTCTCAATTCTTTGGTTCGGCCCGCTACACGCCCCACTGGCCCGGATCCGCCAGAGCAATTGTGCCAAAACCGCACCCCACCCTTGACGCTGGACAGCAAGCCTGAACATGTATGTCGCAACAACTATACTGCGGCGCAAGCCCTGCCCGCCACCCTTAAAAGAGCCTGCCAAGATGTTGCTGCTGATCGACAACTACGATTCCTTTACCTACAACCTTGTGCACTACCTGGGTGAGCTTGGCGCAACGCTGGATGTGCGCCGCAATGACGCGCTTGATGTGCAACAAGCGATGGCACTGAAGCCAGCGGGAATCCTTCTCAGTCCCGGCCCCTGCGATCCGGATCAGGCCGGGATCTGTCTGCCCCTGACGCTCGCCGCGGCCGAAGCGGGGATCCCGCTGATGGGCGTCTGTCTTGGCCACCAGACCATCGGTCAGGCCTTTGGCGGCAAGGTCGTGCGATGTCACGAGATCGTTCACGGCAAGATGGGTCAGGTCCATCACAGCGGAAAAGGTCTGTTTTCCGGGCTCCCCTCCCCGTTTGAAGCAACCCGCTATCATTCGCTCGTCGTGGATCGCGACACCCTGCCCGATTGTCTTGAGGTCACAGCCGAACTGGAAGACGGCACCATCATGGGGCTGCAACACAAAGATCTGCCGATCCATGGCGTCCAGTTCCACCCGGAATCCATCGCCTCTGAACACGGCCATGCCCTGCTGCAGAACTTCCTGAATGAAATGAAGGTGCCCGCATGAGCGACCAGATGAAGCCGCTGATCAATGCCGCCGCCGAAGGTCCGCTGACCCGGGCCGAAGCGGAACAGGCCTTTGCCATGCTGTTTGAGGGCGAGGCCACTCCCAGCCAGATGGGCGGCCTCTTGATGGCCCTGCGCACGCGCGGCGAAACCGTGGATGAATACGCCGCCGCCGCTGCGGTGATGCGCTCCAAATGCAACGCGGTGCGCGCGCCCGAAGGGGCAATCGACATTGTTGGAACCGGCGGGGACGGCAAGGGGACACTCAACATTTCGACAGCCACCGCCTTTGTGGTGGCGGGTGCCGGAACGGTGGTGGCCAAACACGGAAACCGCAATCTAAGCTCAAAATCCGGCGCAGCGGATGCGCTGGGGCAAATGGGCATTCAGGTCATGGTTGGCCCGCAGGTCGTTGAAAAGTCGCTGAATGAGGCAGGTATCGGTTTCATGATGGCGCCGATGCATCATCCGGCGATTGCCCATGTCATGCCCACCCGGCAAGAGCTGGGAACCCGCACGATTTTCAACATTCTCGGTCCGCTCACCAACCCGGCAGGCGTGAAGCGACAGCTGACCGGCGCCTTTTCCCGCGCCCTGATCCGCCCCATGGCCGAAACGCTCAAGCAACTTGGCTCAACCCGCGCCTGGCTGGTGCATGGCTCGGACGGCACCGATGAGCTGACCATCACCGGCATCAGCTGGGTCTCGGCCCTGGAGGAAGATGGCAGCATCCGCGATGTGGAGCTGCACCCCGAAGACGCAGGCCTGCCGGTGCACCCATTCGAACAGATCCTGGGGGGAACCCCAGAGGAAAACGCAACCGCCTTCCGCGCGCTTCTGGATGGCGCGCCATCGGCCTATCGGGATGCGGTCCTCTTGAACAGTGCCGCCGCGCTTGTGGTGGCTGGTGACGCGAGTGACCTTCGCGAAGGTGTTGAAAAGGCGCGCGAAAGCATCGACAGCGGCGCCGCGAAGGACAAGATCGCCGCGGTGGCGCGGATCACCTCAGAGGCAAGCTGATGCCACAGCCAGACCGGCTTGGCGCTTGGGGGGAGTTGCCCTTTTTTTCAACGCATTGGCCACAAATCGAGGCCAGACTGGTGCAGGAAACCAGAGTAATCCTGCCACCAGACGCGCAACGGTTTGCGGCACTGGAGCTGACCCAACCGGATGCGGTGCGCGTGGTGATCCTGGGTCAGGATCCCTATCCAACGCCCGGTCACGCCCATGGCCTGGCCTTTTCGGTGGAGCCAGAGGTTTGCCCTCTCCCCCGATCTCTTTCGAATATTTTCAAAGAGTTGGGCAGCGATCTTGGCATTTCACGGCAAAATGGAGACCTGCGAAGCTGGGCGCGGCAAGGGGTGTTGCTGCTCAACACAGCGCTCAGTGTCCCTGCGGGCGATGCAAATGGGCACAAGGATCTTGGCTGGGATCTCCTGGTCAAAGACGTGCTGGAGCGGACCTCAAAGCAACCAACGGCCTATGTCTTGTGGGGAAAACAAGCGCAAAGGCTTGAAAAACACCTTCATCCGGGCGATCACCTGATCTTGAAGACTGCGCACCCATCGCCCCTTTCGGCACGGCGCGGTTTCTTTGGATCGCGGCCGTTCTCGGCAATCAACACCTGGCTGCAGACCCGTGGCCAAGCGCCCATAGACTGGGCCGCCTGACAGGAGGCTATGCAATGACCCAAAACGTGCTCGACAAGATCAAGGCCTACAAGCTGGAGGAAGTCGCGGCCGACAAAGTCGCCGTGCCAATGGCGGAGGTTGAGGCCGCCGCGCGCGAGGCCTCGCCGGTGCGCGGCTTTGCCAAGGCGCTGATCGCCGCCAGCCGCCAAGGCTACGGCCTGATTGCAGAGATCAAGAAGGCCAGCCCCTCCAAAGGATTGATCCGTGAAGATTTTGATCCGGCCACACTTGCACAGGCCTATGAACAGGGCGGCGCAACCTGTCTGTCCGTTCTGACCGATACTCCCAGTTTTCAAGGCGCGAAATCCTTTTTGACGCAAGCGCGGGAGGCCTGCAGCCTGCCCGCCCTGCGCAAGGATTTTATGTATGACCCCTATCAGGTCGCCGAAGCGCGCGCGCTCGGGGCGGATTGCATCCTCATCATCATGGCCTCTGTGTCAGACGCTCAGGCCGCCGAGCTGGAAGACTGCGCCATGGGATGGGACATGGATGTCCTGCTGGAAGTCCACGACGCCCAAGAGTTGGAACGCGCCTGCGCGTTGAAATCCCCCCTGATGGGGATCAACAACCGCAACCTCAAGACATTTGAGACCACATTGGACACCACCCGCGACCTGTCGCGCCGGGTACCTGCCGATCGCACGATCGTCTGTGAAAGCGGCCTGTTCACCCCCAAGGATCTCGCTGACATGGCCCGTTACGGCGCACGAACCTTCCTCATTGGCGAGGCCTTGATGCGGCAAGAGGATGTCGCGGGTGCCACCCGGCAGCTATTGGCCAATCCATTGACACCGGGGGCAATGTAATGGCGCTGACGCATTTTGACGGCAAGGGCGATGCTCATATGGTCGACGTGACCGAAAAGGCCGTGACATCGCGCATCGCCACCGCCGAAGGCCACATCAGGATGGCGCGCGAAACCTTTGAAATCATTTCCGAAGGGCGCGCCAAGAAAGGCGATGTTCTGAGCGTTGCGCGGCTTGCCGGCATCATGGGCGCAAAGAAGACGCCTGAGCTTATTCCCCTGTGTCATCCCCTGCCGGTGACCAAGGTCGCGGTCGAGCTGACCCTGGATCCTGAGTTGCCGGGTGTCCGCATCGAGGGCACGGTCAAGACCACCGGGCAGACCGGCGTTGAGATGGAGGCACTTACCGCCGTGTCCACCGCTGCGCTCACTGTTTATGACATGGCCAAGGCCGTGGATAAGGCGATGGAGATCGGCGGCATTCGTGTGACGCTGAAAGACGGCGGAAAATCAGGCCGGTACGAGGCGTAAATGATCTCAGTCAGTGACGCGCTTTCGCATCTTTTGAATCTTGTCTCACCGCTTGAGGCCGAGATGGTTCCCCTGGCCAAGGCCTCCAGCCGCGTCCTGGCCCGTGATGTCACTGCCCGACGCGATCAGCCGCCCTTTTCCGCCTCTGCCATGGATGGATATGCCGTAAAAGGCGCCGAGGTCGAGTTGCATGCAATGTTCAAGGTGATTGGCGAAGCGGCCGCCGGTCATCGCTTTGATGGGGTGGTCGGCGCCGGCCAGGCTGTGCGCATCTTCACCGGTGCCCCGATCCCGGAGGGCGCCGGTTTCGTTGTCATACAGGAAGATGTGACCCGCAAAGGCGACCTGATCACGATTACCGGCGAGCCCGGAGACGGGGACAATATTCGCCCCCGCGGTGGCGATTTCTTTGATGGGGAAACCGTGTCTGCTCCATGCCGCCTCAGCCCCTCGGACATCGCCCTCCTCGCCGCAATGAATATTGCCGAAGTTCCGGTTACACGCAGGCCCGAGATCGCCCTGATTTCGACCGGCGATGAACTCGTGATGCCGGGCAGCACTCCAGGACCGGATCAGATCATCGCCTCCAACACCTTTGGCCTCAAGGCGCTGCTTGAAGGACTTGGGGCACATGTCCGCATTCTGCCCATTGCCAACGACACGCTCGGTTCACTGAAAACCGCCTTTTCACTGACCGAAGGTGTCGATCTGGTGGTGACGATCGGCGGCGCCTCTGTCGGAGACCACGATCTGGTCGCAGACGTCGCCGAGAGCCTCGGCATGGAGCGATCCTTTTACAAGGTAGCCATGCGCCCCGGCAAACCTCTGATGGCGGGCCGCATGGGAAGGGCCGCCATGGTGGGGCTGCCCGGGAACCCGGTCTCCGCAATGGTCTGCGGCCATATCTTCTTGGCACCAATGATCAAAAAGATGCTTGGAGAGGCACATATTCAACCGGCCCTGTTGAGCGCGCCGCTTGCGACGCCTCTTGGACCGAATGGTCCACGGGAACACTACATGCGCGCGGTCCTCAAGCAGGATGGGCAAATCCAACCATTTGACCGCCAGGATAGCTCTCTATTGTCAGTCTTGGCTCAGGCAGATGTCCTCCTCGTCCGCCCCCCACACGACAAGATCCGTTCGATCGGAGACACCGTTCACTATTTGCGGCTGTGAGCCTCTTACCGACGCCTCATTCATGAAGACTGTGCAAAAACTGCCCCTGCAACACGGGGCTGAGTTGACACAAATCGTGAACAGGAGTAGAACAAATCAATAATAGAACGGCGCAAAGGGACGGACATGCTGACGAAAAAGCAATTGGATCTATTGGAGTTCATTCACGCCCGCATGCAGAAAGACGGCGTGCCGCCCAGCTTTGACGAGATGAAGATCGCACTGGACCTGAGGTCCAAGTCTGGCATTCACAGGCTGATTACGGCCTTGGAAGAACGTGGTTTCATCCGCCGTCTTGCCCATCGTGCCCGTGCCATTGAGATCTTGCGCTTGCCTGACTCCATCGGTGGAGGCAACGCGTTTGAGCCAAGGGTCATTGCAGGCGGGCAATCCGGAGTTGATGGCGCCTCCAAAGGGGAAGACCTGAGCGCCCCATCCGTTGTCACCGCAATGGATCTGCCCGTCATGGGGCGTATTGCTGCCGGTGTCCCTATCGAAGCGATCAGCCAGGTCTCCAACAGGATCAGCGTGCCAAGCTCCATGTTGAGTTCCAATGGTGCACATTACGCGTTGGAAGTTCGCGGGGACTCCATGATCAACGCCGGTATCAACGATGGCGACATCGTAGTCATCCGTGAAACCGACACGGCAGATGATGGCGACATTGTTGTCGCCCTGGTCGAAGGCCATGAGGCGACTTTGAAAAAAATATTCCGGCGGAACAACACCATCGAACTCGAAGCTGCGAATCCTGCCTACAAGACCCGCAGCTATCCGGCTGACCAGGTCAAAGTCCAAGGCCGGCTGGTCGGGCTGATCCGAAGCTACTGACAGCGTGGAGGCGGGCTTTCTCCTGAGATGCCCCGGCTTTTTGTGATCACTCATCTACAACTGCACCATGGGGGACGGCGGTACGTACACCCCACAACGATGGCTAGTTCTTTGGGGCAAAGCTTTGCAGGCTTTGCGCCCATCTGGAATGGCGCTCTAGGTATTGACCTTCGCTCTTGACCGCCGCGCTGTGGGGACGTGTCCACAGACGCAGACCAGCCACTTGCATGGCTGTGGTAATCGTACCGTTGGCATCTATGCCAAGGCTCCCCGTGTTTCGAAACTGCCGTGGGCCAAACACAAGACACTCGCCACCCAAGTTTATGTCCACGGTCGCAACATAGATTTCCCGGGCCTCGCAGAGGCTAAGACCGTCGGCAGACCGCTGCCCAACGACATGAAAGAGGCGATAACTGCCGAGATCAGAAACAGGAATCTCAGGGGCATTCTTACCGTTCACGGCGTTATGCAAGTGCCCCTGCCATCTGTCAAACGCCTGTGACTGGTTGGTCCTGTCACCATCGTTCTCCAACCAAACACGCGCTGCAAAACCTTGCCCTGAGGCACGGGACAAAGCGCGCCCCTCAGGCGTCATTAAGCCGACCAAACCTCCGTTTGACGCAACCAGCACAAACGGACGCGGGCTCTGGCCCCAGAGACCGAAGGCCACCAAAACCGGAACCACCCCCAACACACGGAACCGGCCCTGCCAAAGCAGAACAAAAAGGCCTCCCAGCGTGATCAAGGGCAGCACAACACTGCTGGGCTTTTTCACGGCGCCCTGCGCCCCCGGTAATTCGGCAATGAAGGCGGCAACAGCCAGGATCCATCGCAATCCAGCTTCCAGCGCCGACAGGGCAATCGCTTCGGCGCCAAAAGGCTCCAGGGCAAGCGACAGAACTGCGGACGGGACAACAATCAAACTCATAACCGGCACGGCCAAGAGATTGGCTGGCAATCCGTAATGAGCCAGAGTGTTGAAATGCGCCGCCCCAAACGGGGCGGTGGCCAACCCCGCCACCAGCGAGGACAGGACCAGTGCCGTGATCGGACGCAGCCACCGTGGCCCCAAGGGAAACCTTTGCTCTTGAAACCAGGAAAACACACCAACCAAAGCCGCAGTTGCAGCAAAACTCATCTGGAAGCCCGCGCTTAGCAGCGTTTCAGGACGGCGCAGAAGCACGATGATCGCCGCCACGGCCACGGCCCGCAAGGAAATCGCCCGGCGGTTTATCAGGACTGCAACAAACATAACGGCAACCATAATGAACGCACGCTCGGTTGCCACATTGCCGCCCGACAACGCCAAATACCCTGAGGCCGCGAGCAGTGCGACCGCTGCGGCAACTTTTTTCGTGTTCACTCTAAGGGCCACAGCAGGCACAAGACACAGGCCGAGCCTAAAGGCACCAAAGACAAACCCTGCCACCAACCCCATATGAAGCCCAGAAATTGCAAGAAGATGGGCAAGATTGCTGGCCCGCAGATCCTGCAGGGTCGCCTGACTGACACCACTGCGATCTCCGGTTGTTATGGCTGCGGCAATGGCTCCGACCTCCCCGGGCAGGCGGCGGTGAAGATACCTTGTGATGTCCTCGCGCAGTTGGGCAACCGTGCCGTTGCCTGAAGGCGCCTCCATTGTCAGAACCGGAACCCGCGTATATCCGCTGGCGCCGATCTGCTTGAACCATGCGTGACGGCGAAAATCGAAACCACCCGGCTCGGCCGGTCCTTGTGGTGGCATCAGATGGGCGGTTGTTGCGAGCCGCGTGCCGATCTCTGGCAGGTTGCTCTCTGACACCACTGAAATACGAACACGTTTCGGCGTTTTTTCCAGAAGCACACTACGCAGGCGGACCTCTTCTAGGGTCAGGCGCATCAGATCCCGGCCTGACCGATCGACGTCAACCAGCCGCCCCTCCACGGGGCCATAGTATCGAAAGCTCAGGACAGGAGCCTCAAGCTGATGGCTTCGCAAACCGGCAACCAGGAAGCCAAGCGTTGTGATCACCAGGGCGCGGGCCAAGAGCCCAAGACTGTGGGGTTGCACCGCGACAATGGTCGCTGCTCCGCCCAGCAAGATTGCCCCGCCATAGGCAGCCCTGCCCGGTTCGACCGGCAGTGCGAAATAGACCCCTATTCCAAGCCCCAGAAACACCGGCCCCCAGGCCAGCAGATGTCCCCTTTGAACCTGTAGCAGCTGGTCCAGGATACGCATCATTCCCATGCTTGCTCCTGACCCTTCGGGTGGGTAGACAGGCTCAAACGCTACGCCTCTTATGGTTTCCAAAAGGTAAATCACACCTATGTCCACTCCGGTCGTCACCCGTTTCGCCCCTTCGCCCACCGGCTTTTTGCACATCGGCGGCGCACGCACCGCGCTGTTCAACTGGCTTTATGCGCGTGGGCGAGGTGGAAAATTCCTGCTGCGCATTGAAGATACTGACCGCGAACGCTCAACCCCCGAAGCGACCGCAGCCATTTTGCAGGGGCTCGAGTGGCTCGGACTTGATCACGACGGGGACGTCATCAGCCAGTTTGCCCGCGCAGACCGCCACGCAGAGGTCGCACAGCAACTGCTGACCGAAGGCAAAGCCTACAAGTGCTTTGCCACACAGGACGAAATTGCCGAGTTTCGCGACGCGGCGCGCGCCGAGGGCAAGTCAACGCTCTATCGCTCGCCCTGGCGCGATGCGGATCCAGCCAGCCACCCGGACGCGCCATACGTTGTGCGCATCAAAGCACCCCAGGATGGCACGACAGTCATCAAAGATGAAGTTCAGGGCGATGTAACGATCCGCAACGACCAGCTGGACGACATGATTCTGCTGCGCTCTGATGGAACGCCGGTCTATATGCTGGCCGTGGTCGTAGACGATCACGATATGGGCGTGACCCATGTGATCCGGGGCGACGACCATCTCAACAACGCAGCCCGCCAGATGATGATCTATCAGGCCATGGGATGGGATGTTCCCGTCTGGGCGCATATACCGCTGATCCACGGCCCTGACGGCAAGAAACTGTCCAAACGCCACGGCGCCCTTGGCGCGCAGGAGTATCAGGCCATGGGCTATCCGGCAGCGGGCATGCGCAACTATCTCGCCCGTCTGGGCTGGAGTCACGGCGACGACGAGTTCTTTTCCGACGAACAGGCGCGCGAATGGTTTGACCTTGATGGAATCGGAAAAAGCCCTGCGCGCTTTGACACCAAGAAACTCGAAAGCTTGTGCGGCCAGCATATCGCCGTTAGCGATGACGCCGCATTGCGGCAGGAAATCAATGCCTATCTCGCTGCGGCAAATGAACCTGCGTTGACTGACGCACAGTCAAATGATCTTGAGCGCGCAATGTACTGCCTCAAGGACCGAGCCAAGACTTTCCCCGAACTCCTTGAGAAGGCGCATTTTATTCTGACTTCACGGCCGATCGAACCAGATGCGAAGGCCGCAAAGGCGCTTGCATCTGTATCCGACGGTATACTGAAAGAATTGACGCCGCAGTTGCAAAGTGCTAGCTGGACGCGTGACGATCTGGAGGCGCTTCTCAACGCATTTGCGGAAGCACAGGATACCAAGTTCGGAAAGCTGGCAGGCCCGCTCAGGGCAGCCCTTGCAGGCCGCGCGGTAACGCCTTCGGTGTTCGATATGATGCTTATTCTGGGCCGTGACGAGACAGTGGCCCGATTGACCGACGCAGCAGGCTGATCCCAGTCCTTAACCCTTGGGTAAGCCTGTTCCGATACGACCTCACCTGCGCGATGCCTCGCGCGGGTGCTGCCTGCCCAAAGCCCGGATGAAATCCGGGTTTTTGCGCCTGTAACAGGAAGGGACATCTATGACCGATTCAAACAAGACAGCCCAGCTCAGCCTGAATGGCGAAACCTACGAGCTTCCCATTTTTTCTCCGACGGCCGGGCCAGATGTTCTGGATATCCGCAAGCTTTATGCTCAGGCCGGCGTCTTCACCTATGATCCGGGCTTCACATCGACCGCAAGCTGCGACAGCACCATCACCTTCATCGACGGTGGCAAAGGCGAGCTGTTGCACCGTGGTTACCCGATCGACCAACTGGCCTCCCAGTCACATCATCTAGAGGTCTGCTATCTGCTGCTTTACGGTGAGCTGCCAACCGCAACTCAACTGGAAGACTTTGAAACCCGTGTGACCCGTCACACCATGGTGCACGAGCAGATGCACAACTTCTTCCGGGGCTTCCGCCGCGATGCGCACCCAATGGCAACCCTGGTGGGTGTCGTTGGTGCCATGTCGGCCTTCTATCACGACTCCACCGACATCAACGATCCCTGGCAGCGTGAAGTGGCCGCGATCCGCCTGATCGCAAAACTGCCGACCATTGCCGCGATGGCCTATAAGTATTCCATCGGCCAGCCCTTCGTTTATCCGCGCAACGATCTGGATTACGCGGCGAACTTCCTGCACATGTGCTTCTCGGTTCCGGCCGAAGAATACCATGTTGATCCGATCCTGGCCCGCGCCATGGACCGCATCTTTATCCTGCATGCCGACCACGAGCAGAACGCTTCTACCTCGACCGTGCGTCTGGCCTCCTCTTCGGGCGCCAACCCCTTTGCCTGCATCGCGGCAGGTATCGCCTGTCTCTGGGGACCGGCCCATGGCGGCGCCAACCAGGCCTGCCTGGAGATGCTGAAAGAGATCGGCACTGTCGATCGCATCCCCGAGTTCCTGGCCCGCGCCAAGGACAAGAACGATCCGTTCCGCCTGATGGGCTTTGGCCATCGCGTCTATAAAAACACCGACCCGCGCGCCAAGGTTCTAAAGCAATCGGCCGACGAGGTTCTGGAACTGCTCGGCGTCGAGGACAACCCACTCCTCCAGGTTGCAAAAGAGCTGGAGCAGACCGCGCTCAACGACCCATACTTCATCGAGAAGAAACTGTTCCCGAACGTCGACTTCTATTCGGGCATCATTCTCGAGGCGATGGGCTTCCCGACCTCGATGTTCACGCCAATCTTTGCGCTGTCACGCACCGTTGGCTGGATTTCGCAGTGGAAAGAAATGATCGCAGATCCACAGAACAAGATTGGTCGTCCCCGTCAGCTGTACCTTGGCGAGACCGCACGCGACTACGTCGACATCGAAAACCGCTGAACCATTTCGGATTTGGCATGATATCTGGCCCCGCCGTACATCTGTCGGCGGGGCCCTTTTATTTGCAAAGATCAGGCCGTTTCAAAAACGACACTGCGTTCTTTCGACGTGGTTGTGGCTTCCATTCGCTGCTGGCTAAAGAATAGTTTCTCATTCGGATACGATGACAGCATTTTGTTTTTGTTAAGACTTTGACTCCACCGGGTACTCCTATTAATTTTCCGTTAAGTTGCATTTTATTTCAGGACGACCCCCATGATTGCTATCGCCGCACTCCTGTCATTTGGCCTTTTGGCGGGGCTTTTGATCGATTCATCCGACGACGATGAAATTGCATCAACAGAGGAAGAGCCAACGCCGCCTGAGCCCGGTGAGACCACCCCTCCGGGCAATCTGATCGAGGGAACCGGAGCAAGTGAAACGCTGATTGGTACGGATTCCGCTGAGTCGCTGGCCGGGCGTGGTGGCAACGATGACATCCGTGGGTTTGCTGGCAACGATCGAATTTTCGGCGATGGCGGGAACGATTCTCTGCAAGGTGGTCTGGGTAACGATCTGGTGTCTGGCGGAAACGGAGACGATCAGATGACCGGTAGCGAAGGCAACGATGCAATCTTTGGTGGAAATGGCAATGACATTATCATTGACGGCCTGGACAGGGATACCATCGACGGCGGCGCTGGCGATGATGTTCTGTGGAGCAGCTTCTTTGAAGTCCACCCGGTTTTTGGCACAATTCTCGCCGATAGCGATACCGAAGCGGACGTGGTAGATGGTGGCGACGGTGACGATACCTTGCTGTTTGGTCGTGGGGATACAGTCACCGGCGGCAGCGGCGCAGACGATCTGTTTACAGGTCATTGGCTTGAGACGACCGAAGCTGCGACCATCACCGACTTTGAGCAAGGCGAAGACCAGATTGTCTATGGGTACGATCCGAATGACGGCCCTGCTCCAGAGCTCACAGTTGTTGACCGCGCCAACGACGCGGGCGGCAGCGATGCCATTGTATTTGCGGATGGGATAGAGGTTCTGCGTGTTCTCAACCAGGATGGCCAATTCGACCCGTCCCGAGACATCCGCCTTCTTGCCGATGGCGGCATACCGATTATCTGAGCCTTTTGGTCATCCTGATCAAAAGAGTTCAGGCCCTGGCGGAAAGACCCGGCCAGGGCCTGCTTTTTTGCCCAATTCGATTGGAAGGAGTCTTTAGCGCCCTTCGAATTTCGCGGGCCGTTTTTCCATGAAGGCGGTAACCCCTTCCAGGAAATCGCGTGTTTTGCCGCACTCGCCCTGAAGATGGGCTTCGGAGGAGAGTTGCTCCGGCAAGCTGTTCTCATAGCTGCTGCGGATGGCTGTCTTGATTGCGCCAAAGGCTTTGGTCGGGCCATTTGCCAGATAGGCGGCACGGGCGCGCCAATGGGCGTCGAATTCGGTGTCCGGGACCGCTTCCCAGATCATGCCCCAATCGCTGGCCTGTTTGGCCGAAATCTTGTCCGCAAACAGGGCGGCCCCCATCGCCTTGGCGAGCCCCATCTGGCGCGGCAGGAACCAGGTACCGCCTGCGTCAGGCATAAGTCCAATCCGGGCAAAGGCCTGCAGGAAATAGGCGCTTTCACATGCAATCACCACGTCCGCCGCCAGAGCAAGGTTTGCCCCGGCCCCTGCTACCGGACCGTTGACCGCAGCCATGGTCGGCACCGGGCAGTCATACAATGCCTCCAGCATGGGCGTGTACTCATCGCGCAGGGTGCGTTCCAGATCCAGGCTACCGGAACCCGAGGCATCGCTCAGGTCCTGCCCAGAGCAGAAGGCCCCGCCCGCGCCGGTTAGGACCACGGCCCGCGCCTCACCTGCTGCCTGTTTCAAGGCATGGGTTATCTCGGCCCGCATCTGGCCGGTCAGCGCGTTCATCTTGGAGGGGCGATTGAGCGTCACAATCGCCAAACCGTCATCAAGTGAATAAAGGATGTCTTTGTAGTCCATCGGAGGGCCTCGCCTGTCAGTATCGGGGCACGCGGGTCCGTTCATTGGGCGCGCGCAATGGAGTTTCCGCATGGTGACGCAAAGCGAAGATCGGGAAAAGCCGGACCCGGCGTCACTCATCCATGATTTGTTTGAGACGTGCTTGTTCTTCCTTGCTAAGGCCAGCCTCGGCAGTACGCGGTGCACGCGCGCGCCCGCGCAAATATCCTGTTGCCAGGCCAAGCGCAGCCAATAGCATCAAGGGGCCCGCCGCCCAAAGCAGCCAATTGGCACCGCCGGTTGTCGGGCGCAGAAGAACGTACTCTCCATAGCGGTCCACGACAAAGTCGATCACCTCGGTATCGCTGTCTCCGGCAACCAGCCGCTCCCGCACCAGCAGGCGCAGGTCGCGGGCCAGGTCGGCGTTGGATTCGTCGATATTCTCATTCCGACAGACCAGGCAGCGCAGATCCTTGGACAGCTCTCGCGCCCGCTCTTCCAGCACCGGGTCAGGCAGCACCTCGTCCGGCTGAACAGCAAAGGAAGCGCTCGGGACAAGGCAGGTCATCGACACCGCGACCACAGCGGCCAACCGTTTGAGAATTGAGTGTCCCATCATTCTGCAGGCACCTTTGCACCCGTGGTCTTGCGCGCGCCAGCAGCCACACGGAAGCGCCTATCGCTGAGGCTGAGGAAGCCGCCAAGGGCCATCATGATACAGCCACCCCAGATCCAGTTGGCCAGAGGTTTGATGTAGGTGCGCACAGTCCAGCCGCCATCATCCTGCTGATCGCCGATCACCACATAGATATCGCGCAGCAACTGGTAATCGATCGCGGCCTCGGTTGTGGGCATTTTGGCGACCGGATAATCGCGTTTTTCCGGGTGCAGTACCGCAACTTCTTCCCCGCTGCGGAAGACACTGACCGTGCCCATCGTGGTGAAATAGTTCGGGCCTCGCGCCCGCTCCACCGAATCCAGCACCAGTTCATAAGACCCAACCGTGAAAGGCGTGCCAATCTGGGCCACGCGGATGTCTTCTTCTTCCCAGGCTGTGAGACCCGCGATGGCGAATATGGTTACGCCAAGACCGGCATGCGCCACTGCCTTGCCCCAGTCTGCGCGGGGCAGACGCAAAAGCCGCGCCGCACGCCCGCCCTGTCCGGTCCGTGACCACAGATCGGCCGCAGCCCCAAAGACCATCCAAGCGCCCAGGAAAAGACCGACCGGCCCAAGCGCCGAGCGTCCCGTTTGCATGGCCCAGGCCAGCACGGCAAGGGCAAGCGAGAGCACCAGAACATACCGCAGATACCAAATCGTCTGCCCAATCCGCCCCCGTTTCCAAGGCATCATGGCCCCGATCGGCAGGATCGCCCCGAGGATCACCATGAACGGTGTGAAGGCCGCGTTGAAGAAGGGCGGGCCAACGCTCAGCTTGCGGTCAAAGGCCATCTCGGCCACCACCGGCCAGAGCGTCCCAAAGAACACCACAAAGCAGCTAACTGCCAAAAGCACATTATTGGCAACCAGCGCGCCTTCGCGGCTGACGACCCCAAAGACACCCTTGGCCTGCATCTCCTGCGCCCGGGCCGCAAAGAGTGTCAGAGCACCGCCAGTGAAAAACGCCAGGATGATCAGGATGAACACGCCACGTTCGGGATCATTCGCAAAGGCGTGGACCGAGGTCAGAAGGCCCGAGCGCACGATGAAAGTCCCGATCAGCGAAAAGCCAAAGGCCAGAATGGCCAGCAGGATCGTCCAGCTTTTCAGCGCCTCCCGCTTTTCCACCACGATGGCCGAATGCAACAGCGCAGCCGCCAAGAGCCAGGGCATGAAAGAGGCATTCTCGACCGGATCCCAGAACCAGAACCCGCCCCAACCCAGTTCGTAATAGGCCCACCAGGACCCCAGAGCGATGCCAATGGTCAGGAAAATCCAGGCCGCCAGCGTCCAGGGCCGCACCCAGCGCCCCCAAGCTGCGTCAATCCGCCCTTCAATCAGCGCCGCCACGGCAAAGGAAAAGGCCATCGAAAGCCCCACATAGCCAAGGTAGAGAAACGGCGGATGGAATGCGAGACCCGGATCCTGCAACAGCGGGTTCAGATCCTGCCCATCAAAGGGCGGCACCGCAAGCCGTAGGAACGGATTGGATGTGAACAGGATAAAGGCGAAAAACGCCACACCTATGGCCGCCTGCACAGCCAGAACACGCGCCTTGAGCGTTTGCGGCAATCCACCCCCAAAGACCGAGGCCAAGGCGCCAAAAAGGCTCACGATCAGCACCCACAGCAGCATGGAGCCTTCGTGATTTCCCCAGGTGCCCGAAATCTTGTAGAGCATCGGCTTGGCCGAATGGCTGTTCAGCGTCACAAGGCGCAGCGAAAAGTCAGAGGTCACAAAGGCCCAGACCAGCGCTGCAAAGGAGAAAGCCGTGAAGAAAAACTGCGCCTGCGCAGCCGGTTCGGCGACGGCCATCCAGCCGGGCCAGCGTTTATGGGCGCCCACCATGGGCACGACCATCTGCACGATAGCCACCATGAAGGCGAGGATGAGGGCGAAGTGACCGAGTTCAGTAATCATGCCGAGGTTATAGTCCCTCACCCGAAGCGCGCCAATGGCATTCGGCGCGTCCAGCCGCCGCAGCCTACGATTTTGTGATCAACCCGATGCGCTTCCTTGCTGCTCACTTTCGCGCCAGGCCAGAAGAGCCGCATTCTCAGCCTCGGCAAGGCGTTTGACTTCCGGGCGCCCTGGAAGGGCGACCTCTGCCTCTCCCCCAACGGCAGGCAAAATCTGCGGCGCACTAGCCAACATCCGTGACAGACTGCGCTGAAATTCCTGGCTTTTGGCCTGGTGCCTTGCGCCAAAGTAGAAGGACACGATCACGCCCAACAGCCACCATAATGGCTCAGGAACCAGAAGAAGTCCCTCCATGCGTTTTGAAAACCAGACCGGATCCACCATGGCCGAGGCCAGCAGCATCAAGGTGGCAAAGGCCAGCATGGGACGTGGAAGCCGATTGAGTCCGTCAATTGCGCGGTCAAAGGCGCTGCGGTCGTTCATAACAAACTCAGCCGCGAATTGCTCCAAAGCCGCTTTGCGATTCAGATGCGCGCGCTCCGCGCCGGCCTCGGTGTTTTCCCGAAAGACTTCAACCGTGTCACGCAACACATTGCGATCATGACCAAAGAGCGAGTTGAACAGCGCCTTGAGCATCAGACTACCCTCCCCATGTGGCCACCCTGGCCCGAAACGTGGCTGCATCCATGTGGTACTGCTTCGAGATGAATTCTTCGGCCCGGCGGATCCAGCCGCCTTTGTTGCCCGCGCGTGTGCGGGCGAACTTGCGGCTGGCAGGACGACGGTCGGCCAGGTCAAAGTAATAGCTGCGCCGGGCAATTCCGTAGGCATCCCGTAGGCTTGCCGCATCAACCCTGGAAGCCCGATGGGCCGCCGTTGCCGTTTGTGGCCCCATCACCCCATCCACTGCCACATCATACCCCATCTGCACCAGCAGACGCTGCAGGATACGAACCGCGTTGCTGCCTGCATTGACATACATGTCGAAAACACTGGCCTGCAGAGCGTCAGGCAATCGGCTCAACCCCGGGCGCTCAAAGTACTCTTTGACAAAAATGTCGATTGCCTGCTCCCGGCTCAACGCCCTGACATCCTGAATGTCCACCCGACCATCACCGGTCAAATCAAGCCCAAGGCGCTGCAGGGTGTGAATGGTTACACCATGGTTGGTCGCGCCGCCGGGATCGTCTGGATCATTCACATAGCCGCCCTCACGGCGCAGAATATCCTCGGCGATGTCTCTGACTTTCATGGGTACGCCCGCCATTCTTTGTGGGCCTGCAGAGTGACAAAGAACCGTTCACCAAGACTTTCTTCACCGCACCGTCCACCGGCAACACGACTGCCTTGCCTTGTTTCTGACGCCCAACATCTGCTAATTCGCGTCATCAAAACAGGCCAAGGCAACGACATGACACAGAAGCCGATCCAGGTGGTCGACCGCACAACGGGGGAGACCTTTGATGAGGTGATCCTGGGAGAGAAATGGATCCGTTGGGCCTATCAGGATTCCGGGTCAAGCCTGTTGGAGCGCACATTGTTTCGCTCTACATTCCTCAGTCGCCTGTTCGGTGCCTGGTTTGACTCACCACTTTCGAAAGGCAAGGTCACTTCGGTCGTCAAAGAACTATCCATCGACATGCATGAAGCACGTGATCCTGTTGAAAGTTTTACATGTTTCAATGATTTCTTCATCCGCCATCTAAAGCCTGAAGCCCGCCCTTATGATGAGGATCCCAGCCAAATTGTCTCTCCCGCCGATGGGCGTGTTCTGGTATTTCCCGAGCTGGACGAGGATCAATTTGTGCCCGTAAAGGGCCATCCGATGTCGATCCGCTCCATGCTGCCCGGCCAGTATGAGCGGTTCCTGGGCGGCGCGCTGGCCATTGTTCGGCTGTGCCCTGCAGATTACCACCGCTACCATTTCCCAACCGCTGGCCGGATCGTGGACAGCCTTGATATCCCCGGTGCCCTGCATTCGGTGAACCCGATTGCCCTCGGCGCCGGACCAGATGTCTTTGGCGACAACAAGCGCTGCCTGACCCTGATCGAGACCGAAGCCGCGGGCACGATGTGTTTCGTCGAAGTGGGCGCCTTTGGTGTCGGCTCCATCGTCAACACCACCACCAGCGGCGCCGTCACCAAGATGCAGGAGAAGGGCTATTTCAAGTTCGGAGGCTCCACCGTCGTCGTTGTCTTCGAACCCGGCAAGATCCGTTTTTCAGATGATCTGGTTGCCAATAGTGCCAAGGGCTTGGAAACCCTTGTTAAGGTTGGTCAACCCTTGGCAACGGCCCGGTAACCACTACTTCTCGGGCGGTATCGAATAGGTCATGGTGGAACGCGCCACCATCTTGTCCGACCCGGCCGAGAACATATGAACATCCCCCACCGCCAGCGCACGGCCCAGTTTCAACAAGGTGCCCTTGGCAATCAGATCGACCCCGGCTTCGGGCTTGCGCATGAAATCGAGCGAGCAATTGGTGGTGACGGCCAACGCCTTGCGCCCCAGCCGCGACAGCACCAGCCCATAAACCGTGACATCCGCCAGCGCGAACATGGACGGGCCCGAGACGGTTCCCCCCGGTCGCAGATGACGCTCTGCCACCAGCAGGCGCATGGTGATCCCGGCCTCGGTCAACTCCTCCACCGCAAAATCATCCGCAACCTGCGGAAAGATTTCCCCCATATAGGCGGACAAACCCGCCGCATCAAAAGCCAATCGCATGCTTTTCCTTCTCCCTTGTCCCGCCTAGAGTTGCCCCAAAGAGGGTCAGGAGTACAAGATGACAATTCTGGAACGTCGCGACGCGGATGGTATCGCGCATCTGCGCATGAACGCCCCCGAGCGGTTGAATGCGCTCTCGGATGAGATGCTGGCGGCCCTGCAGCAGCAGATTGATGCGCTGCGAGGGGACAGCAGTATCAAGGCGGTCGTGCTGTCTGGCGTGGGCAAAGCCTTTTGCGCAGGCCATGACATCCGCCAGATGACAGCGGGGCGTGAGGCTGCGGATGGGGGCAAGGCCAATTTTCAGGATCTTTTTGCCCGCTGCACCTCGGTCATGCTGGGCCTGCAGCGCCTGCCCCAACCGGTGATCGCGCAAGTGCACGGAATAGCAACGGCGGCGGGTTGCCAGCTTGTCGCCTCCTGCGATCTTGCCATTGCGGCGGATGACACGCGGTTTGGAGTGAACGGTGTCAACATCGGGCTCTTCTGCTCTACCCCCATGGTGGCCCTGTCCCGCAATGTCCCGCGCAAACACGCCTTTGAACTGCTGACCACTGGCGAATTCATGTCAGCCCCGCGCGCAGCCGAGCTTGGCCTGATCAATCGGGCCGTACCCGGCGAAGATCTGGAGGCCGAAACCCTGAAACTGGCGACCACCATCGCAGGCAAGCTCGGCTCAGCGGTGAAGATTGGCAAGGAAGCCTACTATCGCCAGCTCGAAATGCCGATTGAGGAAGCCTATGCCTACACAAGCGATGTGATCGTCGAGAACCTGATGCACCGCGACACCATCGAAGGGCTGGCCGCCTTTATCGAAAAGCGCCCGCCGAATTGGGAAAAGACCTGAATTTTCCGAAAATTTAAGACAAGTTCAGTCTTTGTTTACGATTGACCGGATATTGTTTCCATATCCGGTCTTTCAAAAAAGGCAGGATCATGGCAAAGATTGGGCACCGGTCACAAGCCGGTCACAATTTTGGGTCGCTGCGTCGGAAGGTCCCTCCGATCCGGGTCTCTCTCCCCGGCTGACATTCCCGCCGCAGCGACCCCAAAATCCCCCCCGTCCAACATGCGAATCTGATTGCAGCCAGAGCGCATGCATCGCTTTCTGACAGGCTGCGGCTATTGCAGCCCGCGTATGTCTTATTGCGCACGGGCCACGCCTGCCCTATGTGGCACCTCATGACACAAGAATTGCATATCGTTGGCGGCGGCATGGCCGGGTCCGAAGCCGCCTGGCAGGCCGCAAACATGGGCGTGAAGGTGGTGCTCCATGAAATGCGCCCCAAGGTCGAAACCTTTGCCCATCAGACCGGCAACCTTGGGGAGATGGTCTGCTCCAACTCCTTCCGGTCCGATGATGATGAGCAGAACGCCGTTGGGCTGTTGCACTGGGAAATGCGCGCCGCAAATGGCCTGATCATGACAACCGCCGATGCCCATCGCCTGCCCGCAGGCGGCGCATTGGCCGTTGACCGGGATCCCTTTGCCGAAACCATCACGGCCAAGCTGAAAAGCCACACGAATGTCACTGTTTCCTATGAGGAAATCACCGATTTGCCAATGGACGGGCACTGGATCTTTGCCACCGGACCGCTGACCTCTCCGTCTCTGGGTCAAGCGATTCAGGCGGAAACCGGGGCCGAAGCGCTGGCCTTTTTTGATGCCATCGCACCCATCGTCTATGCCGAAAGCATCGATATGTCCAAGGCCTGGATGCAGTCGCGCTATGACAAGGGTGAGACCGAGGAGGAGCGCACAGCCTACCTCAACTGCCCGATGGACAAGCAGCAGTACGAAGCCTTCATCGACGCGCTCTTGGCAGCAGACAAGACCGAATTCCACGAGGGTGAGACCGCAGGCTACTTCGATGGCTGCCTGCCGATCGAAGTGATGGCCGAACGTGGCCGCGAGACCCTGCGCCATGGGCCGATGAAGCCCGTGGGCCTGACCAACCCGCACCAACCCGACGTCAAGGCTCATGCGGTTGTGCAGTTGCGCCGCGACAATGCGCTGGGAACGCTGTTCAATATCGTCGGCTTCCAGACCAAGATGAAGTACGGCGCCCAGACCGAGGTGTTCCGGATGATTCCGGGGCTTGAAAACGCCAGCTTTGCCCGCCTCGGCGGCATTCACCGCAATACCTTCCTGAACTCTCCGACACTTCTGGACGGCCAGATGCGTCTGAAATCCAAACCCCATATCCGCTTTGCCGGGCAGATCACCGGGGTTGAAGGCTATGTGGAGAGCGCCGCCATGGGTCTGCTGGCAGGCCGCATGGCCGCAGCCGAGATCTTGGGGAGGGACCTGTCGGAGGTGCCACAAGACAGCGCCATGGGCGCGCTGATCCATCACATCACCGGCGGCGCCGAGGCCAAGACCTTTCAGCCGATGAATGTGAACTTTGGTCTGTTCCGCCCGGTGGATGGGCTCAAAGGCGGGCGGCGGAGCCGCAAGGACCGTTACAAAGCCTATACCGACCGGGCCAAAGCCGCCTGGACCGACTGGCTGGGCCAGTTTTCCTAAAGCTTGAGGGGTGCAATGACCTTTCGCACACGCTTTGCGCCCTCGCCCACAGGACCGTTGCATCTGGGCCATGCCTATTCCGCGATCATTGCCCATGACATGGCCCGCGCCGCTGGCGGTGAATTCCTCTTGCGCATGGAAGACACCGACCTGCAGCGCGCCAAGCCGGAATGGGACGCAGCGATAGTCGAAGACCTCACTTGGCTGGGACTGACCTGGGACGGCCCAATCCTGCGTCAGTCAGAGCACCTCACGCAGTATGACGCCTACCTTGATCGGTTCGAGGCCATGGGGCTGCTCTATCCCTGCTCCTGCAGCCGCGCCGACATCCGCGCCGCAGTGTCTGCCCCGCAGGAAGGCGTCAGCCACGATGTGTATCCCGGTACCTGCAAGCAGCGCAGCATGGCCAGCCGCAAAGCGGGTGACGCGCTGCGCCTGCATATGGACCGCGCTCTGGCGCAACTCCAGGGCCGCACCGTTGCATTCCAAGAAACAGGTGAAACCTACAAAGGCCAACATGCCATTGATGCGGACAAGGCCTTGCAGGACATCGGCGATGTGGTCTTGTCACGCAAAGGCGAAGAGATCATCGCCTATTTCCTGGCCTCCGCGCTTGACGACGTGCATCAGGGCATCACCCATGTTGTGCGCGGAGAGGATCTTTTCGATTTCACACCGCTTCAGGTTATGTTGCTGAGGTTGCTCGAGCAGCCAGTCCCCGTCTACCACCACCACCGGCTGATCCGGGATGATGCGGGCAAACGGCTGGCAAAACGGGACGACGCCCGAGCAATTTCAAAATACCGCAGTGAAGGGGCAACGCCACAGGATATTCGCCGCATGGTTGGTCTGACCTGAGGGCCCCTATACCATGGGCTTCATCAGTTCGACCTCTTCGCCGTCACGGACGGCCGTGTAAAAGCAACTGCGCCGGTTGGTATGGCACGCTGGTCCCGTCTGGCGCACGACGGCCAGCAGACAGTCGCGATCGCAGTCGAGCCTCAGATCCACAAGCTCTTGCACGTGACCTGAGCTTTCCCCCTTGATCCAGAACGACTGGCGCGACCGCGACCAGTAGGTGACCTTGCCGGTCTCAAGCGTGCGCGCGACGCTATCTGCGTTCATCCACGCCATCATGAGCACCTCGCCGCTGTCATGGTCCTGCGCGATGCAAGGGATCAAACCTTTGTTGTCATAGCGCAGGCCTTGCGGATCAAAGGAAAGTGTACTGGCAGTCATGGCAAAAACCTTTTGCATCTGAGGCGTTGCTGCCTATGTATTGGGAAGTCACCCCAAGGGAAACCCCGAGGCCGTCATGTCCAGTGAAACCGATCTGATCAAGCTCTATTCTTCGCGCATTCTTGCGCTGGCGGCAGATATTCCGCACCTGGAGCGACTGGACGCGCCGGATGTTACCGTAAAGAAACGCTCTCCTTTGTGTGGCTCAACCGTGACCGTGGACCTCAACATTGCGGATGGAAAGATTGCGGCGTTCGGTCAGGATGTGAAAGCCTGCGCCTTGGGACAGGCCGCCGCTTCGGTGGTGGGCGAGAACATCGTCGGATGCACTTTGGATGAGGTTCAAACCGCACGCGACGCTCTTAAGGCGATGCTGACAGAAGGCGCCACTCCTCCGCCCCCTCCTTTTCAAGAATTGGAAGTTCTGCTGCCCGCGCGGGAGTTCAAAAATCGCCATGCCTCAATCATGTTGGCTCTTGATGCGACGCTTGAGGCAATGCAGCTTAACGCAAAAGAAAACTGCGCTTAACGCAAAATTCACCGCAACTGCGGTATCCGTTTACGATCTTGTGTAGGCGGAGCCAGAATGCAGAAGTTGAATAGTGCGCCTCAGCCGTCAGCACCCCTTGGTGCCGATGCAGACATGAATGAGTTGGCTGAAATCTCCTCCCAGCTCGGCTTTGAAATCGTGGATATCGCCGGATTTTTGGACGCGATCGAATGCAAGTCGAAAACCCAGCTGGACGACCTCAAACAGCTTGATCGCGGCGCCGAACGCGTTGTCAATGCAAACGCCCAGGTGATGGAAACCGTAGACGCGGTGACCAAATCCGCGCAGCAGACCCTTGCCTCCGTTCAAAACTCAGTCACATTGGTCCGCGAAAGCAGCGGCCACGGACAAGAGGTTGCCGAATGGGTGCAGGACCTCAACAACCGTACAGAGGCCGTCGCCGATACGGTTGACGCAATGCGCAAGGACAACGAAAAAATTTCCGCCATTGCCGCCCAGGTGAACATCCTAGCGATCAACGCAAAGATCGAAGCGGGACGCGCCGGCGATGCAGGGCGCGGTTTTGCCGTTGTCGCCGAAGCGATCAACGATCTGTCCAAACGCACCACCGTTGCTGCAAGTGAAATCAGCCGGAACATCGAAACTCTTTACGCCTGGATCAAGGACCTGGACCAGGAAACCGAGACGATCTCACAATCGGCAAGCCGCATTTTGGATCAGGCCCGGGATACCGATGCCTCCTTGCTCGGAATTGAGAAAGACACTCAGCATGTCAGCACCGGCACGACCCGCATTTTGAGCGACGCCACAACCGTGCGCGATGCCATGGAGGCCTGCTTTCCCAATATCAACCGGATCAAGACCTCGGTTGAGGAAACCACGACTGGTATTCACAACGCCCATGATCGGGTTGAAAAGCTTGTTGCCTCCTCCGAACGGCTTGTGCAGGGAACAATCGCGCTCGGCGGGCAATCCGCCGACAAGAAGTTCATCGCCTTTGTCACGGACATGGCCGCTAATATCGCCGACCTGTTCCAAAAAGGCCTTGAGAGCGGACAGATCACCGAGGCTGCGCTTTTTGACCGGACGTATGTGCCGATCCCGAACACGAATCCGCAGCAGGTGATGACCGGATTCACGAAATTCACCGATAGCGTCTTACCGCCTCTTTTGGAAAGCGCGCTGGACCTCGATCCGCGGGTTGTCTTCTCAGCTGCGGTCGATGTGAACGGCTATCTGCCGACGCACAATAAGAAATTTTCCCATCCCCAGGGCCCAGACCCGGATTGGAACATGGCCAACTGCCGCAATCGCAGGATTTTTGATGATCGCGTTGGCCTAAAGGCTGGACGCAATACCGGCCCCTTCCTGATGCAGGTCTACCGGCGCGACATGGGGGGCGGTCAATTTGTGATGATGAAAGATCTTTCAGCGCCGATCACTGTGAACGGGCGTCACTGGGGTGGTTTGCGGATGGCCTTTACCAGCTAGTCCCAACGCCGGACCGCCAAAAAAAGGCCGCCGCACATCCGGGCAGATGGCGGCGGCAACAAAAGCTCTCTATGCGGGACGTGACTGGCTTTCCGGCAATCGGGATGCGCCGGAAGGGATCTCGGTACAGGCAGGTGTTCCCCTCATCATTTCGGGACAGGATGCAAGCACAGCCACCATAAAGAGCCAAGGCAGGGAAATCTGCGGGTCAGAACAGCCCTGGAATGTGGAGCGCTGCCACGAGCATGACCATCAATGCGCCAGCGCCAATGGCATCTTGCAGAAGGGTGGATTGAGCATTCTGCAGCGTTGATTTCAGCTGTGCGATCATCTGTCGTCCTCCAAGTCAGGTCTTTGCGCTTTGACTGCGCTTTTGTTGCTCCTTTGTTCTCATGAACACCGGGTTAAGTAAAGAACTTTTTGAGAACATTTGCGAACTTCTTGGAACATCATCGTTAGCACAAAACCGAAAATGCGCTAACCAACTGAAAGCAAACGAAATGCCTGATCCTGTTTCATCAGCCAGAGAAGAACACGCGCCGCCTGTCCGCGCGGGCTGGTCAAGTCCGGGTCTTTCGACAAAAGAGCGCGCGCGTCGCTTTGCGCCACCGCCATCAGCGACGCCTGCCGCTCCAGATCGGCGATTCTGAACCTCGGCAGACCCGACTGCGCAGTCCCGATCATATCCCCGGCGCCGCGCATTTGCAGATCGGTCTCGGCAATGCGGAAACCGTCCTCGGATTCCCGCAGCACTTCGAGACGGCGGCGCCCCCCTTCGCTCAGCGGTGGTTGATACATCAGCAGACAGGTCGATTGAGCCGTGCCCCGCCCCACGCGGCCACGCAGCTGATGCAGTTGCGCCAGGCCAAAAATTTCGGCCCGTTCAATCACCATGATCGTCGCATTGGGCACATTCACGCCCACCTCGATCACCGTGGTAGCGACCAGAACCTTGGTGCGCCCCTCCTGAAAGGCGGCCATGGCGCTGTCTTTGTCGCTCGGCGGCATCTGCCCATGCACCAGCCCGACGGTGTCATCCCCAAGGACGGCACGCAAATGTTTGAAACGCTCTTCGGCTGCTGTCAGGTCCATGACTTCGGACTCGCCCACAAGGGGGCACACCCAATAGCACTGCCGCCCGTCGTCAATCGCCTGCTGTAAATGGCGGACAACTTCGTCCATTCGCTCAGTGCTGATCACGGCCGTTTTCACCGGTTTGCGCCCCGGCGGTTTTTCATCCAAAACAGAAACGTCCATGTCTCCGTATCGGGCCAATGCCAGCGACCGTGGGATCGGCGTGGCCGTCATCACCAGAACATCGGCACCAATGCCTTTTTCGGCCAGTTCCATACGTTGACGAACGCCAAAGCGATGCTGTTCATCCACGATCGCTAGCCGCAAATCTGCAAAATGAACGTCTTTTTGGAATACTGCATGGGTGCCAACAAGAATATGGATATTGCCATTGGCGAGCGCGGCCAGCTTGGCTTTGCGCTCAGCTCCCTTGTCGCGGCCTGTCAAAAGTTCGAGCACCACACCGGCGTCTTCGGCCAAGGGACGCAGGCCTTCAAAATGCTGCTGAGCAAGGATGCTGGTCGGGGCCATCATCACCCCCTGCCCGCCTGCCTCAACCGCGACAAGAAGCGCCATCAGGGCGACAAGGGTTTTACCCGCCCCGACATCCCCCTGCAGCAGGCGGTTCATGCGCTGATCCGAGGCCATATCAGCCGAGATTTCCTCAATCGCCCTTTGCTGGGCAACCGTAGGCCGGTACGGCAGAGCCGCAAGCACCCGAGACTGCAACTTCCCGGTGGCGAGGCTCTGAATGCCCCGCGATTTACGTTCGGAGTTTCGGGCAATCGCCAGGGTCATTTGATGGGCAAACAGTTCATCATAGGCGAGCCGCGCCCGTGCCGGGGCATCTGGGGACAGATCTTCTGACCCTTTTGGCTCATGAGCCTTGGTGATCGCAGCGCCCCAAGAAGGCCAGGTTTCCCGTTCCATCTGACCGGGATCTATCCATTCCGGCAATTCCGGCAGTAGGCCCAAAGCACCGCGCAAAGCTTTGAACATCGTCTTTTGCGTCACGCCATGGGTCAGATGGTAGACCGGCTCAAACTCCGGAATATCTGCGGCATCCTCCACCGGCAGCATGTGGTCGGGATGCACCATCTGGGCGATCCCGTCGAAAAGCTCCAGCTTTCCCGAGACCAGCCGCCGCGCGCCTTCTGGGCACTGCGCCAATAAGTACTTGCTACGCCCATGGAAGAACACCAGTTGAAAATCGGTTTCAGAATCACTGACCGTGATCCGATAGGCGCCGCCCCGATTGCGAGCCGGTCTGTGAGCACCAATCGTGACCTCAACCGTGGCTACAGCCGGAAGTTCAAGCCCCTTTATCGAGTCACGCCGTCGACGGTCCTGAACGGAATAAGGCAGAGAAAACAAAAGGTCACGCGGCGTCTCTATCTGGATTTGCTCCAAATGCTGTGCCGTTTTCGGACCGATCCCCGGCAGGCTGTCGAGCCGTGAGAACAGAGGAAACAGGATCTCCGGGCGCCCGCTCATGACTGTCCGATCAGCTCCAGCCAGCCCGCCTCGTCCAGGACCTCAATACCCAGCTCGGCCGCTTTTGTCGCTTTGGATCCCGCGCCGGGACCAGCCACCAGAATATCGGTCTTCTTGGACACAGACCCCGAAACCTTGGCACCAAGCGACTCGGCCCGTGCCTTGGCCTCGGCCCGCGTCATCTGCTCAAGCGTTCCGGTAAAAACAACGGTCTTGCCTGACACTGGGCTCTCTGCTGCCGGAGCATCAGGAGGCACAATCGTGAGATGCGACGCCAAACGATCAATGGCTGCGCGCTCTTCCGGGTTGGCCAGCGCGTCGGACAGGGACAGCGCCAGGATCGGACCGATACCGTCAGTGCCAACCAGATCCTCCCAGGCTGCCTGGGAATCGGCTGGAACATCGCAGGCCTGCATCGCGACCGCCCGCGTTTCGGAGATCCGCGCCCTGCGCCCTTCCTCAATAGCCTTCATCCGTTCTGCATCCTCGGCCTCATCTGCTGCTCGGTGCGCCAAAGCCGCCGGGCGCGCGGTATCCACCGCAGAGGCCATTGCCGACCAGTCGCCATAGTGAAGCGCCAGATCCTTGCCAGCGACTTCTCCAAGATGACGAATACCCAAGGCAAAGAGGAACTTGGCAAATGGGATGCTGCGCTTTTCGTCAATCGCGTCAAATAGGTTGGCGGCTGACTTCTCTCCCCATCCTTCACGGTTTTTCAGCTGCTGCATGCCGGACCCGAACCGCGCGCGCAGGGTAAAGATATCTGCTGGCTCTCGGATCCAGCCATCCCCGTAGAACTGCTCAACCTGCTTGTTTCCCAGCCCTTCGATATCGAACGCACCACGGGAGACGAAATGTTTCAGCTTTTCAATGGCCTGCGCCGGACATATCAAGCCGCCGGAACAGCGCCGCACGGCATCGCCTTCTTCGCGGATCGCAGGTGATGAGCACTCCGGGCAGGCTTGTGGAAAGACGAAAGGCACCGCCCCATCGGGGCGTTTGGTAAGGTCCACATCGGCAACCTTTGGAATAACATCCCCCGCCCGATAGATCTGCACCCAATCCCCAACACGGATATCCTTGCCGCCACGGATTTCGCCCCCCTTGGAGTCGCGCCCCGCGATATAGTCTTCATTGTGCAGTGTCGCGTTCGAGACAACCACGCCGCCCACGGTCACAGGGGCCAGTCGGGCAACCGGGCTCAGTGCACCTGTGCGGCCCACCTGGATGTCGATTGCCTCAAGCCGGGTCCAGGCCAGTTCGGCCGGGAATTTATGTGCAATGGCCCAGCGTGGCGTCGTCGATCGAAATCCAAGGCGCGCTTGCAGGCCCAGGTCATTGACCTTGTAGACCACGCCATCGATATCATAGCCAAGGGTCGCTCGCTGCGCTTCAATACTCCGATAGTGCGCAATCATGTCCTCGACTGAGGCACACAATTCAGTCAGCGGATTGGTTGAAAAGCCAAGGGACCGAAGTCTGTTTATCGCGTCAATTTGCGCCTCTGCCAAAGGCGAGGACAGATCCCCCCAACTATAGGCAAAGAACTGCAAAGGTCGGGACCTAGTTATTTCAGGATCCAGCTGCCTAAGGGATCCGGCGGCTGCATTTCGGGGATTGGCAAAGACCTTTCCTCCGCGTGCTTCCTGCCGTGCGTTCAAATCCGAGAAGGCTTCATGGCTCATGTAGACTTCGCCGCGCACCTCTAGGATTTCCGGCGCGCCTGAGATCCGCTGCGGGATATCCGCGATGGTGCGGGCGTTTTCGGTGACATTTTCCCCGACGCTGCCGTCCCCGCGCGTGGCCGCCTGAACAAGAAGGCCGTTCTCGTAGCGCAAAGACAGGGACAAGCCGTCAATTTTCGGCTCTGCGGTAAAGGAAACCGGGCTGTCTTCGCTCAGACCAAGGTATTTTCGTATGCTGCGCGCAAAATCGGCAACGTCTTCATCTTCAAAGGCATTTCCAAGCGACAACATGGGGACAGCATGGGTGATCTTGCCGAACCCAGAAGCTGCGGGCGCACCTACCGAATTCAGCTGCGTCGCCAGCTCTTGCAAGTCAGGAAAGACCTCGGCCAAAGCAGAATATCGGCGTTTTGCCCGGTCATATTCAGCGTCAGAGATCGTTGGCGCATCTTCCTGGTGGTAGGCAATATCAGCCGCACGCAATTTTTCCTGCAACGCAAGAAACTCTGCCTTGGCCTCGGCCAAGGACAGGGACTTTGGATCACTGTCCGGAATCTGTGTCACGCGCGTTCCCCATCTGTCTTTTCTTAGGTGATAAGACGGGGAAGCTGCGACGTCCAGTCAGGGCAGATTGACGCCGGGCACTGAACACGAAAAAACCCGCCGCAGCGGGTTTTCGATCTGTTGAGATGTCGCACCCACCGAGGAAAGCATGCCCCAGCAGGCACCCCGGCAGGCTATGATTTCTGGGATCAGGCGCCAACCGCGAGGCGCTGTTCGGTGCCATTGCCGAGCTGGTCGTCTTGCGGGTCACGCAGAACATAGCCGCGCCCCCAGACGGTCTCGATATAATTCTCTCCACCGGTCGCAGTACTGAGTTTCTTTCTCAGCTTGCAGATGAAGACGTCGATGATTTTCAGTTCGGGCTCATCCATGCCGCCATAAAGGTGGTTCAGGAACATCTCTTTGGTCAGGGTGGTCCCCTTACGCAGGCTCAGAAGCTCAAGCATCTGGTATTCTTTGCCCGTCAGATGCACAGCCTTGCCCTCGACCTCGACCGTTTTGGCGTCCAGGTTGACCGAGATCTTGCCGGTTTTGATGATGGACTGGGAGTGGCCTTTGGAGCGCCGAATGATCGCGTGGATACGTGCAACCAGCTCTTCACGGTGGAAGGGCTTGGTCAGGTAGTCATCGGCACCAAAGCCAAAGCCTTTGATCTTGTTGTCTGTGTCGTCCGCACCGGACAGGATGAGGATTGGCGTTTCAATACGCGCCATGCGCAACTGGCGCAGAACCTCGTGCCCATTCATGTCAGGAAGACCCAGATCCAGCAAAATCAGATCATAGTCGTAAAGTTTTGCAAGATCGATGCCCTCTTCGCCCAGATCCGTCGTATAGACGTTCAGGTTCGCGTGGGTGAGCATCAGCTCAATGCTTTTCGCAGTGGTTGGATCATCTTCGACAAGAAGAATGCGCATGTTTATTTTCTCCGCCTGTATCCTGTTTCCCTCAGGTCGCGTTAACCTTGCTGGAAAATAGTTAATGGCCCGTTACCATAATCGTTAAATCTCAACTACAAAGCAACCTGGTTAACACATACTACCACAAGATGCGTTCAAAGGGGAGGAGGATCAAAAGGATAGGCGGGCGCACTAAGGCTTACGAAACTTCTTCAATTGGGTGGTTTTCAGGGCTTCTTCGCCATGATCTGCCACCGCAGCAACCCAGCTGCGGAACTCTTCTTCACTCAGACCATAGGTGCGCAGGGCTTCGCTTTGGGGAATCAGACCGTAAAGCACCCCCCGCACCACGGAAGCCTTGCGTGAGGCCACCCAGCGCTTGGTTGTCTTTGGCGGAAGGTCCGCTCGCGTCATAACCGTACCATCCGGCAGGGTCACAGCGCGCGGTCCATCAACTTTCTTCAAGAACATCACTTTATCCTTGTGCGGATTTGCGTATTTAAGAGCACAAGCAGATTTGGCCGATTGTCCTTAACGGCACGTGAACCACGCCCTTGAGGATCGTTAGCATTTTCCTATATTCTGCAAGGCCTTTTCCTTGATCTGAGGAGTCGCCCCATGGCGCTGGATACGAATGCACCGCTGAACTCGCTTGGCTTTGCCAAACCGCCCTCTGAAACGCGGGTGGTTGTGGCCATGTCGGGCGGTGTGGATAGCTCTGTCGTGGCTGCATATCTTGCCGATCAGGGCTATGATGTCGTGGGCGTGACGCTTCAGCTCTATGACCACGGTGCCGCGCTTGCCAAAAAAGGCGCCTGCTGCGCCGGGATCGATATCCACGATGCGCGGCGGGTCGCCGAGGAACGCGGATTTCCCCACTATGTCCTAGATTATGAAAACATTTTTAAGGATGCCGTTATCGATGAATTTGCCGACAGCTATCTTGCCGGGGCAACACCGGTGCCCTGCATCCGCTGCAATGAGCGGGTAAAGTTCAAGGATCTTCTGGAAACCGCCAAGGATCTGGAGGCCGACTGCATGGCCACCGGGCATTACATCCAGCGCAAGATGGGGCCGAACGGAGCAGAGCTGCATTGCGCCGAGGATGCGAACCGCGACCAGAGCTATTTCCTTTTCTCAACAACGCCGGAACAGCTCGATTTCCTGCGCTTTCCGCTTGGCCACCTTCCCTCCAAGGACGCGACCCGCGAAATGGCCGCACAGTATGGTCTGGCGGTGGCGGATAAACCCGACAGCCAGGACATCTGCTTTGTGCCCGATGGCAACTATGCGAGCGTGATCGAGAAACTGCGCCCGGGCGCTGCGGATCCCGGTGAGATTGTTCATGCGGACGGCCGTGTTCTGGGACAACACACCGGGGTGATTCACTACACCATCGGCCAGCGGCGCGGTCTCGGCATCGGCGGCCTCAGCGAGCCGCTCTATGTGGTGCGGCTTGATGTGGAAAAGAAACAGGTGGTCGTCGGCCCGAAAGAGATGCTCGCCACACGGACAATCCCGGTGCGGGAGATCAACTGGCTGGGCGATGCGTCCTTTACCAGCCAGAAAGAATGGCATGTCGCGGTCAAGGTCCGTTCAACCCGCCCCCCGCGTGAGGCCATCATCCGTCCGCTGTCGGATACGACGGCCGAGGTGGAGCTACTGACCCCGGAAGAAGGCGTCTCCCCCGGTCAGGCCTGCGTTTTTTATGACACGAACAGTAGTCGCATTTTTGGCGGCGGCTGGATCTGGCGCGGTTACTGAAGCCGCGCCAGCACCGCACGGGCGGCGCGCAGACCGGGCGCCTCGCCGCCCTCGCCCAGACGCTCCATTGTCAGCGCCATAGCAGCCGCCTGCGCTTCGGCGTGACTGCGCACATCGCCCAAAGCGCTTGCAATCCGCGACGGTGTGCAGTCTGGGCCGAGGCATTCGGGAACGACGCGGGTGTCGCTGACCAGATTGACCAATGTGACCGTATCGATCAGCGCCATGCGCTTCATGATCTGCCAGGTCAGCCATTGGAACTTGTAGGCGATCACCATGGGCGTGCGCGCCGCCGCGAGTTCCAGAGAAACCGTGCCTGAGGCTGCAAGCGCCAGATCCGCGGCGGCAAAGGCCGCGCGTTTGCGGGCTTCGGCGACGGAAGGTTCCAACCCTCTGGGATCCAAAAGGATCGTGTCACTGGGCCAAGTCCGCATCTCTTCGCGCACCAAATCGGCAACGGGAGCAGCCGTAGGAACCAGAATGCGATATTCGGGATGCGCGCTGACAAAATCGGTCAAAGCGGCCCCAAACACCGGCGCAAGCCGCGTCACCTCAGACCGTCGCGATCCCGGCAAAGCGACGACCACCGGTGCATCCCTAAGGCCCAACTCTGCCCGAAGCGCCGATATCTCTTCGGCTGTCGCAGGTGGTTCACCGACCACGGGGTGACCCACAAAATCGCACTCCATGCCCGCAGCCTGCATATAAGGCGGTTCAAACGGCAGCAGGGCCAAGACGTGATCGATGCATGTCGCCATCTTCTGCGCACGTCCAGGCCGCCAAGCCCAGACTGAAGGCGCCACATAATGTACGGTACGGATCTGGCTTTGCTCTTTGACCAGCCGCGCGACACGCAAAGAGAAATCCGGGCTGTCGATGGTGATCAGCACATCCGGTTGCATCTCCACAACTGCGTCGGCGGTTTCGCGGATGCGACGTTTGAGATGCCGGTATTTTGGCAGCACCTCGGCGAGGCCCATCACCGACAGTTCGGACATGGGAAACCGGGACGAAAGCCCCTGAGCGGTCATGAGCGTACCGCCGATCCCTTCGAACGTCACACCAGGGGAAAGGGACTTGAACCCCTCCATCAGGGCTGCCCCCAGCCGGTCGCCCGAAGGCTCACCCGCCAGGATGAAAACCCTCAGGCTCATGCCCCGTCCCGCAGCCACAGGAAGAGGCCCAGATCGTCACAGGCTGCGATCACCTCTTCCTGATCAAGGACGATCACGCCGCCTGCCTCAAGCACGATACCCGAAAGCCCCGCAGCGGCGGCCTTTTTGACCGTTGAGGGGCCAATCGTGGGCAGATCGGCGCGCCGGTCCTGGCCGAGTTTCGGGGCCTTGACCATGACGCCGCCCTGCCCGTCCGGGCGGCGGATCAGCGTGTCCAACATCCAGTCGGTGCCAAAGATGGTCTCAATCGCGATCGCCTGACGCCCACGCACCGCGCAGGACTGGCCAATATCTGCAGCGCTCATGGCGGCGACCACCTCGGCGCCGCGCGTGGCGTCGGCCTTGTCCAGTTCCCCCGGCTGAACGCGGCTCGGCACTCCGGGCGCCATCAACAAATCTGGCGCGACCTCATGCGCGGCACGGACAGAAAAGCCGGCAGATTCGATCAATTGCATGACGGCCCGCAACGCCCCGTCATCGCCCGCAGCCAAGGCCCCTTGCAGAACCGGAACCATCGGCAGGGTCGCCGCATCAATGGCCGAAGGATCGATGGCCGGACGGGTCACTGCCCCGGCAAGGCAAATTTCCTGCACCCCGGCTGATCTCAGACGCTCCAGAAAGCTGCCGAACTGTTCGAGGCGAAAAGTAATCTCCGCCTCCAGCGCATCCGGTTCTGATCCCATCATCGCACATACCAAGGGCCGTTCTGGCAGGCGTTTGCAGATTTCGGCGGGCAAAGCGCCCTGCCCCGCGATCAGTGCAATCATGCGCTAGCCTCCGGGCGTCAGAAAGGAGCGGTCGCTTGCCCCGGTGATAAAGGCCACGATCTCTTCCACATAGGCGCTGTCGGTTTCCTCGCCCAAGCGCCGGGCGCGTTCCTGAAATGTGCCCTCCCCCTGGGCCAGCATGTGAAAAGCCGCCCGCAACGCGGTAATGTCGGACCGAGAGACGCCCCGGCGCTTTAGCCCCACTAGATTGAGCCCGTCCAGCTCACCACGCGGGGCCTGCACCAAACCGTAGGGGATCACATCATTGGTGACCATGGTAACAGCGCCAATGATGGCGCCACGTCCGATCCGGACCCATTGGTGAATACCGGAAAGACCACCAATGATCACGTCGTCCTCGAGCACGCAATGCCCGGCAACCGCTGCAGAGTTCACCACGATCACGCGATCCCCAATCTGGGCGTCATGGGCAATGTGGCAGCCAGCCATGAACAGCCCGTCATCGCCAATCCGCGTGATACCTCCTCCTCCTTCGGTGCCGGCATTTACCGTCACATGTTCCCGAATGCGATTGCGCTTGCCGATCACGGTTCGGCTTTTCTCACCTTTGAATTTCAGATCCTGCGGGACCTCGCCGATCACGGCAAAAGAAAATACCGTCGTATCCTCTCCAATTTCGGTATCGCCCGTAACCACCACATGGGATTTCAGAACCACCCGGTTCCCAAGAGTTACCCCGGCGCCGACGATGCAGAACGGACCAATCTCGCAGCCCTCTCCAATCGTAGCGCCCTCTTCGATCACCGCAGATGGATGGATCAGGCTCATCTGGATCAGTCCTTCTGAATGTCGACCATGGCTGAGAATTCCGCTTCGGCTGCGGTTTCCCCATCGACCGTGGCAACACCTTTGAATTTGAAGATCTTGCCGCCCTTTTTGCCGCGCAGTGTCTCGACGTTCATCTCAAGGACATCGCCGGGGATCACCTTGCGGCGGAATTTACACTTGTCGATGTTCATGAAGTAGATCAGAAGATCCGTATCCACCATGTCCATCCCAACGCCAAGCATTACGCCTGCGGTCTGCGCCATGGCCTCAACGATGGTCACACCGGGCATGATTGGGGTTCCGGGGAAATGCCCTTGGAAATGCGGCTCGTTCATGGTGACGTTCTTGATGCCGCGCGCCGAAGCATAGCCATCTATGTCGACGACCTTATCCACGAGCAAAAACGGGTAGCGGTGCGGCAGGATCCGCTGGATCAGGTGAATATCAGCGCTCTTGAGGTCGGCTGTCATGGCTTTTGTCCCGTTTGTTTTGCGTTGCGCGTCCCTAGCAATCCTGGCCGCTTTGGGCAAGCGAGAGGCCCTAATGCTTGTGGCCGTCATTGATCGGTTGGGGCATCTTCCAAACTCGCCCCGTCCCCCAGAACAGCATCGATCCGAGAAATCGCAAGCTCCGTCACATCGGCGGATTCTGCACTGAGAAATACAGATGCATGGTCCAGAATGGCACCAGCTCCGCTGTCAAGGAGAATGCCTTGCAGCACAGGCAGCGATGCCGCGAAAAACTCTCGCCGCGCATTCTCTCGCATCTGATTGATTTCTCTCAGCTTCTGAACTTGCGTGCGGCGGGTTTCCTGGACCTTTTCGTCAAAGGCATCAGCCAAAGCCCGGAAGGCCTCTGGCTCCATTGAAGAACGGCGCTCGGTCAGTTCTAGTTCCTCGGCTCTGAGCTCTGCCTCAACCCGGCGGTTCTCAGCGGTTAGGACTGCACCTTCAGCTTCCAGTTCCTGGGTAATCCGTTTGCCGAATGCGCTCTCCGCAAACAAGCGTTCAGGCTGAATGGTCAGAACCCCGCTGAGCGGGGTTCCGAGTTGACCGCCAGGAATCCTAAGTGGTTCAAAGGGAACGGCAGACTGAGTTTCATCACTCTGCGCAATAGCAGAGCCATGGTTTATGACCAGCACCATTGCAACAGCAAGAATGAGGCGCCCGGTCCAGGCCATCAGCTGTCCTTTCTGACCACGGAAGGCCGCCTTGAAGCTCCCGGCTTTGACGCTGTGCGCACCTGTCCCGACGCAGTTTGGCACGGGCAATCAGAAGCGCGCTTGCAGTGTCAGATCAAAGCTCTGTTCCTGGTCGTAGTCTTCCTTCTTGATCGCGTTCGAGAAATTGAAACGCAAGGGCCCAAAGGCTGTAGTCCACAAGACGGAGAAGCCAATCACATGGCGGAAGGAGCCGTTGCGCCCCTGAATGTTTCCACCTGCAGCGGCTGTGTTCACGTCCTGCAAGCCCCAAAGATTACCGACATCGTAGAACAGCCCCCCACGCAGCCCGAGTTCTTCCGGCAGGCCAAGCGGGAATTCAGCATCAAACCGGGCGACCGCGTAGAGATTGCCGCCAAGGAAGTCGTTGTACGAGCCACCAACGCCGCCCGGACGCGGTGACGTGTCTCTCGGGCCGATGCCGCCCGGCTCAAACCCTCGCATGATACTCGGTGACAGGACAAAACGGTCGATGGAACGGCTGTTGTCATTCCCCATCCAATGCAGCGACCCTGTCTCCAATGTCGCTCGCAGGGTTACCTCTTCGTTCAGGATTGTCCGCTGAGCCACAACTTTCGCAGTTGAGCGCAGATATTCATTGTCACCGCCCAAGCCGGCATAGTCTGCACTGACCTGCACCACGAACCCACGGTTTGGGTCGAGCCCCAAAATCCTGCTGTCATAGGTGTATGTCAGACCAATCAAACTGGTGGATTTTTCGCCTTGGTTGATCTCACTCCTGACAACCGGTCCAGCGACGGGATAAGACGTACCAGAGACTACGCCATCTGGCCGACTGATCATTTCGCTCTTTGACCACTCGTAGCGCACTTGCAAAGACGTGTCTTCCCGCAAGTTGAATGTGAGAGCAGGACGGAAAAACGCCCGAGACGTGTCATATTCGGCAAAGCTGGAATCGGTTTCCGAAACCCCTAGGTCCAAGTCAAACTTCAAATCCCGCCCCAGAAGATGCGGCTCAGAAAAACCCAGAACGTATTCTTCAGATTCTTGCGCGGTCGCGATTGAGAAAGACAAACGCTGTCCACGGCCAAGGAAATTGTTCTCAGACAATCCAAGGTTAACACCAAAACCGTCGTTTACCGAATAAGCACCGCCAAGGCTAAGAGAACCAGTCGGTTTTTCCTCGACATCAACATCAACGATCACCTGATCATCGCTGCTGCCCTCGCGCACTTCCACATCTGACGTGGCAAAGAAGCCCAGAGCACGGATCCGCTCAGCGGATTCCCGGATTTCACGCGGATTGAAGGGATCTCCTTCAACAGTTTTGAATCTCTGACGGATCACCCGGTCAAGCGTGGTGGTGTTGCCCTCAATATCAATCCGTTCCACGAAGATCCGCGGACCCCGGACCAAGGCAAACTCCACGTCCAGAGTAAGATCGCGATCATTCCGTGTGACACGCGGTTCAACCCGCAAGAAATCAACACCTTGGCGAACAGCGAGGGTTTCCAGCGTTTCAATCGCGCGCTCCACCAACAGAGGTGAATACACAACGCCCGGCTTGACCCTTAGAGACGAGAAGTAGAAATCTGCATCAGCCTCGGCGATCTCGCTTGTGACCGAAATTTCTCCGAATTTGAACTGCTGCCCTTCGGTAACGTCAACAACCAGATAGACCGCATCACGTTCCCGGGTGACTTCGGCATTGGTGCTGTTGATGTTGAAATCGACGTATCCGCGAGACAGGTAGAAATCCCTCAATACCTGCCGGTCGAACTGCAAGCGATCTTCGATGAGCGTATCCTTGTTGATGAAGGTACGCAGCAAACCGGCCTGTTTGGTCTCCAGGACCCTGCGCAAACGCCGGTCGGAGTAGGCTTTGTTGCCCACAAAGGATACCCGCTCCACTTCAATGGTATCACCTTCCACGATCTCGAAAACCAGATCGACACGATTGTCGCTGCGGCGAATGAGCCGTGGGGTCACGCGAGAGGCAAGGCGGCCCTGCGCCCCATAGGCGGCAGCGATCGTTTCGGCATCACGTTCCGCTTGGGCTGCGCTGAAAACACGGCGCGGCGATGACTCGATCAGCTCGGCGAGCTTGTCATCCTTGATCCGCCGGTTACCCTCGAAATTGATGCGGTTGATCGTCGGGAACTCGGTCACTTTGATGACCAGAGTATTGCCGCTGGGAACCAGTTCAACGGTTTCAAATACACCGCTGGCCAGAATGCGCTGATAGGCGTCGTTCAATTGCCCTGCGCTGACAGATTTTCCACGTTCGAGCCCTGCATAGGCAACAATCGTGTTCGTCTGGATACGCTGGTTGCCCTCAACCTGCACCGCGTTGAAACGGTAGCTTTGTGCCTGCGCGGCAAGTGGTGAGAACGTAGCTCCAACAGTGGCAGCAAACACCGCCGCCGAAACGCTTCTATACAAAATGTTGGTGCGTTTGGCACGCACGCCGCAGGATGTACCTGCGAGTTTCCCCCGAACCATCAGTCATAACCCGATTTTTTAAGCAGCTTTTAATCGTGCGTATCGGGTTTGGAGTCCGTTGTCAAAACCAACAACGCGCATGCTGGCACGAAGATGCCCAAAGTTTGCACCACACGTTTGCGGCGAAACACATGGAGAGAGGGGCGATCGTTCTTTCTGGGGTCAAAGAGACGCGAGCCACGCCCCTGCGCTCAGGCTGATGAATACGGCGACAACCGACAGAAGCCGGTCCCAGTTTAGGCTGATCAAGAGCCAAAGCCCCCGCTCCATTCTCATCACCCGATCCATCTCTTCCATCTCCGTTTCAGTCCAGAAACCAAGGAAGGGTTCTATGCTCACAGAACCCGCACCTGGATGATGGGTAGATATCGAATATGGCCACAGTTTGGCGAAGACGCAGGACCGGCCAAATCATTACCTAGGATTTAACAGAAAATGTCATTCCCCAAGGCAAACAGCATCAGGGAAAGAATGACCGCAATACCAAGCGTCATCAAAATCCGCATCACCGCATCGCTTGGCGGACGACCGGACACCGCTTCATAGGCGTAGAACACCAGATGCCCACCATCAAGCGCCGGTACCGGAAACAGGTTCAAAAGACCAACCGCCGTAGACAGAACCGCGATGAACCGTATGAAGCTATCAAGACCCTGGCTCGCCATAGCCCCAGAGGTTTCCGCAATGCCAATCGGTCCCGACAGGTTACAGGTACTGATCGCACCGGTAATCATATGGGTCAGGCCTGAAATCGACATATCGATCACAGCCCAGACCTGAGACACACCGGCCGCCAGCGATTCGCCCAGCCCCGCCGCATCGGTTGCAGGCTCAAAGGCCTGCCCGCCTATCACACCGATCCGCCAATGCGTCGCAAAACTCCCGTCGGCCTGCGGTTCATCCGTGCGGCGCGGAGCAAGTGTCAGGTCAAGCGCCTCTCCTTCGCGCCAGACCGAAAGGGCCAGTTCTTTTCCTTGCCCCGTTTCCACAGCATCCTTCAGCTGATCGAAGGCAAAAATCTGCTGGCCATCAACAGAGGTTATGACATCGCCCGGCTCCAGCCCGGCATCTGCGGCGGCGCTACGCGGGGCAACACCGCGTACGTAAGGCGGCGATAGGAACGGTCCATCGACAAGGACGACGGCTCCGTCTCGGCGCACCTCATATTGCATGGGCTGCACCAAAGGCAGCGCTTCGCGGAACATCGTCCATTCCGTCCCGTTGCCCTCCTGCGGGACGGCAACATCTTCAACAGAGATCAACTCATCCCCAACGCGAAGGCCATTCTCTACTCCGGGTAAAGGCAACAACTCTCCAACGGTCAGAGGGTCGCGCAAACTCCCCTGCGTCAGGGCCAAAGCAGAGAAAATGACTGCGGACATCACGAAATTAAAGACCGGTCCCGCCGCAACAGTCGCGCTGCGCGCCCAGAGAGGCGCACCATGCATGGTCTTGCGCAAATCCTCAGGATCGCGCGCAGCAGCCTCCATCGCATCTACATCTTTCCCCGAAGCCGCATCTGCATCGCCGAGGAATTTTACATACCCTCCAAAGGGCAACAAGGCGACCTGCCAGCGTGTGCCCCGCTTGTCGACGCGGCTCCATATCACCGGACCAAAGCCCAGAGAAAACACCTCGGGGTAGATACCCGACCAACGACCGACGATGTAGTGACCATACTCATGCACGGCCACAATCACCGAAAGCGCCACCACAAAACTGGCAACCACATAGAGAAAACCGCCAAACTGCGGGAGAAGAGATACGATATCCAAGTTCTTACCTTATTGACGTTCCGCCGCGGCACGAATTGCCTCTTGCCGGGCGAGATGGTCCGTTTCGGTGACGTTATCAAGGGTCATTGCGGAATCAATGAGGCCACTTTGTGCCTCCAAGCGGTCCAAGACGGTCGCGGTGATCTCCGCCATATCGGTGAAGCCGATGCGCCCCTCGATGAACAGATCCAGCGCTTGTTCCTTGGCGCCATTGAACGCCGCCCCCATCAGGCCGCCGCGTTCCATTACATCGTATGCCTGGCCCAAGGCGGGATAGCGCGCCGGGTCGGGCTTGCGAAAGTTCAGCTGGCCAATCTCCGCCAGATCGAGCCTGTCGACCGGCAGATCCTTTCGCTCGGGCCAATTGAGCGCATATCCAATTGCGTGGCGCATGTCGGGTGCGCCAAGATGGGCCATCAGCGCGCCATCCTTGAACCCAACAAGGGCATGCACCATCGACTCAGGGTGAACGAGAACTTCGATCTGATCAGGCGCCACACCGAAGAACTCTTTTACTTCTATCACTTCCAGCGCCTTGTTGAACATGGAGGCACTGTCGATCGTAATCCTTTGGCCCATGTCCCAGTTCGGATGGGACGACGCCTCTTCAAGGGTTGCGCGTGCAAGGTCTTCAAGCGGCCAATCCCGGAACGCTCCCCCGGAAGCCGTGATGATGATCCGCTCCACCGCCGAGATGTCTTCTCCGACAAGTCCCTGGAAGATAGCGGAGTGTTCGCTGTCCACCGGCAAGAGCCGCGCGCCATGCTTCAGGGCCGTCCGCATCAACAGTTCACCGGCGCAAACAAGGGATTCTTTGTTGGCAAGGGCAAGCGTCGCCCCCTGCTCCAATGCCTTCAATCCCGGCGCGAGACCAGCAGCACCCACAATAGCGGACATCACCCAGTCTGCGGGGCGAGATGCGGCTTCGGTCAATGCCTCCTGCCCCGCCGCAGCCTCAACGCCGCTGCCCTCCAGCGCGGCGCGAAGGTCTTCAAGCCGGTCCTCAAAAGCTGTCACAGCGAGATCTGCCTTGAGCGTCTTCGCATCACTCGCCAGTTGCCCGATATTCGCTCCGCCGGTCAAAGCCACGACATCAAAGGCCTGAGGCGAACGCCGGATCAGGTCGATCGTATTCTGACCGATCGAGCCTGTGGCTCCAAAGATAGAGATCTTGCGCATCGTCCTGCCTTTCAAGGCTTTCAGAAATACATCACGAAAATCAGGAAAGCTGCAGCGGCGCCAAGCATGCCGTCAAACCGGTCCAGCAATCCGCCGTGCCCCGGGATGAGCGCGCTGGAATCCTTGACGCCCATCTGCCGCTTCAAGGCACTTTCCGCAATATCCCCAGCCTGGCTCGCCATCGAGATAACGACCGACAGCACAACGGCCCAAAGCCCAAGTCCCGATGCCTCGGCAAAAGCGAAGCCAGCACAGGCTGCGGCCAGCCAACCTGCTGAGCTGCCAGACCAGGTCTTCTTGGGGCTGATACGCGGCCAGAGTTTCGGGCCGCCAATGATCTTGCCCGCAAAATACCCTGCGATATCTGTCACAACCACAACACCAATCAGCCACAAGAGCCAAAGGACACCCATCTCATTGCGAAGCCACACAAAGGCAAAACCCGCACAGACAATCCAGAGGCCAAAAAGGCCGAACCGTACACGAGATGCGGCGGGCATCTGGAAGACCCCAGACAGGACCGGCGCAACCAGAAGCGGCATAGCCCAGATCGTCGGAAGCAGGGTTGCTCCCAAAACCGCCACAGAGGTCATGACACCCAGCTGAAAAGCCTGCCCTTTTTGCTCGGGCGCCATCATGCGCACCAGCTCCCAGATCATACCGCCACAGGCAAGCGCGATAAGCACTGCAAACCAGACCCCACCCAGCCAGATCTCAACCGCAGCAACCGCAACCATCACCACCGCGGACAGGATCCGGGGCATCAGATCAGACCAACGTCCCGCGCTCATGTCTTGACCGCTCCAAAGCGGCGATCACGCGCCCCGTAATCGTGGCAAAGCCTGCTCAGTTCTTCAGCTGAAAAATCCGGCCAAAGCGTGTCGATAAACTCATACTCGGAATAGGCCGACTGCCACAGAAGGAAATTGGAAATCCGCGCCTCGCCGCTGGTTCGGATGACAAGGTCGGGATCTGGCAGAACATGTGTATCAAGGTACTTGGGCAGAGTTTCCTCATCCACATCATCCGGGGACAACTTGCCCGCCGCAACATCCTGCGCCAAACGCTTGGTGGCGCGGGCGACCTCATCCCGCCCTCCGTAGTTCAAAGCAATCGTAAGGTGGGTGCCGTCGTTATGCTTTGTTTCTTCCTCCAACTGGTCCATCAGCAGGATCAGCTTGGCATCCAGGCGCACCCTGTCACCGATGAACCGCACTCGCACATTCTTGGCTGCAAGCGCTTTCATCTCCTTGGAGATGTAACGGCGAAACAGGCTCATGAGGCCGGCGACCTCTACCTGTGTGCGCTTCCAGTTTTCGGTCGAGAAGGCAAAGATCGTCAGATACTTGATGCCAAGAGTTGGGCAGCATTCGACGATCTCTCGCACACGTTTGGCACCGGCGTGATGGCCAAAAAGCCGCGGACGTCCCCTTGATTGAGCCCACCTGCCATTGCCATCCATGATGATGGCAACGTGGCAAGGACCTTGAGGGATGCCCGCCAGCGGGGCATCAATCTGGAGCGCCGTGTCTGTCAGTTCGACCATTCTTTCGGATCAGACCTGCATGATTTCAGCTTGCTTGGTGTCCAGCGCCTCGTCGACCGCCTTGATCATCTTGTCGGTCAGATCCTGAACTTCGCTTTCCCAGAACTTTTGATCATCCTCGGACATGCCGTCTGCTTTTGCCTTCTTGATCTGGTCCATGCCGTCGCGGCGGACGTTGCGGATTGAAACGCGGGCGTGCTCTGCATATTGGCCGGCAACCTTGCTCAGCTCGCGGCGGCGCTCTTCGTTCAACTCGGGGATCGGCAGCATGATGATGGTACCGTTGAGCTGCGGGTTGATCCCCAACCCGGATTCCCGGATCGCCTTTTCCACCTTGCCCACCAAGGATTTGTCCCAGACATTGATGGTGACCATGCGCGGCTCGGGAACGTTGACCGTTCCCACCTGGTTGATCGGCGTCATTGATCCATAGGCATCCACCATCACCGGATCCAGCATCGAGGCCGAGCCGCGCCCGGTGCGAAGTGAGGCAAACTCCGTGCGCAGGTTAGCCATTGCGCCGTCCATGCGGCGTTTCAGATCGTCGGTATCCAATTCAAAATCATCAGACATTCTGCTCTCTCCCCTGACTTGAGGCGGTCTTTACACAGCTCTTAAGCGATTGGCGCGTGATTGTATAGCAATCTTGGCGGCGATGCTCGCCCTTGGGGGCGACAGGCCCGCCGAACTGCCCCTCAGGGCAGCCCATTGCCTCACGCTTGTATTTGATCGTCAGCCCTGGACCTTGGTGTAGGTGCCCTCACCGGCCAGAATCCCCCTGAATCCGCCTGGCTCATCGAGCGAAAAGACGATGATCGGGAGGCTGTTATCTCGCGCCAGTGCAATCGCCGAAGCGTCCATCACCCCAAGGCGTTTGGCCAGCACATCGTCGTAGCTAACGGTGTCATATCGTTTGGCATCGTCAAACTTGACCGGGTCTTTGTCGTAGACGCCGTCCACTTTCGTACCCTTGAAGATCGCTTCGCAGCCCATTTCGTTGGCCCGAAGTGTCGCGGCTGTATCAGTGGTGAAATAAGGGTTGCCAGTACCGGCCGCAAAGATGCAAACCCGCTTCTTCTCAAGGTGGCGCACGGCACGGCGGCGGATGTAAGGCTCACAGACCTGATCCATCGGAATGGCCGAGATCACCCGCGTATAGACTCCCAACCCTTCAAGAGCGGCCTGCATACCAAGGGCGTTCATAACCGTGGCAAGCATTCCCATGTAGTCCGCTGTTGTGCGCTCCATACCCTGTGCCGCACCAGAGAGCCCGCGAAAGATGTTGCCGCCTCCAATAACCATGCAGATTTCGACACCCATGTCGTGCACGGATTTGACTTCCTGCGCGACTCGCTGGACTGTCGGCGGGTGCAGACCAAATCCTTGATCCCCCATCAGGGCCTCACCGGAGATCTTGAGCATGACACGTTTATAGGCGGCGGCCGACGGGGCGGCCGGTGTGTTGTTTTCTTGGGGCATGTTGCGCTCCGGAATATGACGGGGTTACTTTGCGCGGCAAAATGGAGCAAATCGGCGCCGGGATCAATGCAGGCCAGGCGCCTTTTTGCGCCCCAAAGCCGCCAATTTCGGTCACGCAAAGGTCCACCCAGATATGACACTTCCTGACATCGACCCGGACAAGCCCGTCCTGATCGCCGGACCCACCGCCTCTGGAAAATCCGCTTTGGCGCTAAGAATTGCGCAAACACAAGGCGGTGTGATCGTCAACGCCGACGCCAGCCAGGTCTTTGGCTGCTGGCGGTTGGTCACGGCGCGCCCGTCGCCAGAGGAGGAAGCGCGCGCTCCGCACCGCCTTTACGGCCACGTTCCCTATGACGCGACCTACTCTGCTGGCCACTGGCTGCGGGAGGTGGTCCCCCTGCTGTCAGGCCCGGAGCGCCCCATCATTGTTGGCGGAACCGGTCTGTATTTCAGTGCTTTGACCGAAGGTATGGCAGAAATCCCGGCAACGCCCGCTGATGTGCGTGCAGAAGGGGACCGGCTGTCGCTTGAGGAGCTTCTGGCGCAGTTGGATGAAAGGACGGCAGCGCGCATTGACCTGCAGAACCGAGCGCGCGTGCAGCGCGCCTGGGAGGTTCTGACGGCGACTGGCCGCCCTCTGGCGGACTGGCAAGACGACACCCCGCCCCCTGCTTTGCCGCTGGGCAACAGCACCGCAATTGTTCTCAACAGCTCCAAAGACTGGCTTGAAGCTCGCATTCGCAAGAGGTTCAGACAGATGCTGACCTTGGGCGCTCTGGAAGAGATTGACGCCATGCGGGATCGCTACGACCCGGCGCTGCCCTCTTGCAAGGCGATTGGCGTGCCTGAGCTGATGAGCTACGTCACTGGGCAAACCACACTTGAAGAGGCCGAAGAAAAAGCAGCCATCGCAACCCGCCGCTTTGCCAAACGGCAACGAACCTGGTTCCGCGCAAGGATGTCGGCCTGGTATCAGGTCCAGCCCGACAGCGACCTGTAGCTTTCATTTTTTCAAATTCTGCAACCGTAAATGCTTCGCGAAGCGCCTGTATTTCAGGAGTAGCAGCGTTGACTTGCAAGAATCGTATTTTCGTGGACACTAATATTCAATTTTTAGAGAATAGATGAACAACGATGCCATTCGATCCGAAACCAACCGAAGACCTGTGCGTTTCACCTCTTTCCCGTCTGACGCCTGACGGTCCGTGGCAAACCGAATTGGCCCATGATCGCAAGGAACACGTTCTCGTCTGGATCACTCGCGGCCAGGGACGTTGTCTTATGGATGGCCACCAAAAAGGCTTTGGGACCCACAATGCCCTTTTCTTTCCCGCAGGTCATCTTTGGTCGGCAGCTTTCGGGCGGCAATGCTTGGGACAAGTCCTGATTGTGCCCTCCAGCGCGCCGGTGTCGATGCCGCCTGCCCCTCTGCACCTGAAAGTCACTGACGCCCGCGATCAGGCACGTCTGAACAGCCTGCTTGAAGAAATCGCCCACGAGCAAAGCACGCACCCGGCTTTGTGGAGACGCGCAATTCAATCTTACTCGGATCTGATCAGCATTCATCTGCGCCGCCAAATCCCGTCAGGGCCATTGCCGCCGACCAAGCCAAGCGCCGCGCGCCGCTTGTCGCAAGCCTATTGCCGACGTGTCGCAGAAAGTTTCAACGAACACGCCAACATGGCGGACTATGCTGCGGCCCTTCAGGTCACACCGACCCATTTGACGCGCGTCTGCAAGGCCGAAACCGGGAAAACGGCAGCTGCGATCCTGACAGAAAGGCAATTGCATGCAGCGCGCACCCTGCTGGTATCCAGCGACCTGCCCATGCGCGAAATTGCAGGCCGCCTTGGATTTGGAAGCGCAGCCTACTTCACCCGGTTCATAACGCAGCATACCGGCGAAACCCCAAGCAGCCTGCGCAAGAAAGCCCGGCTGTCCGCCATCACTCAATAATTCATCCGTATCCCGCCCTGCTCGTTGTAAGTGATTCCTTTTCGCTCAGCACGGAATGTCACATCACAACCAGCACTGGGCACATCTGCCCAGTTATGCGTGCCCGCCGTGTCTCACATTGAGCCAAAGCTTGAAAGCGACGCAGAAAAGGTCGCTTTTTGACCCCAATCCGCCGAATCTATGCATTGACGCGCTGCGGCTAATCAGGCCGAATGGGCCTGTGAGACGGCGAAATTCAATGAATGCACCTTAGCGGCCAGCCAATGGGCCAAACAATCGCCACGCGAAACAGGGCGCCAAAGACCCTGCCGGTGCCAAAGGGAGATCCACATGAAGAATGAAACCACCAAAGCAGCGTCGATCCATTGGGCGGCAAAGATGCATGCTGAGGAAGTCAATCAGGGCAAACTGAGCCGGCGCGAGTTTCTGGCCCGTTCAACGGCCTTGGGTGTAAGTGCTGCGGCAGCCTATGGGCTGATCGGCCTATCCGCCCCGGCGCAAGCCGCGGCTCATGCACAGAAGGGCGGCACCCTGCGCATGCAGATGGAAGTGCGTGCTCTGAAAGATCCGCGCACCTTTGACTGGACGCAGATCGCCACCTTCACCGCTGGCTGGCTGGAATATCTGGTCGAATACAACAGTGACGGCTCTTTTGCACCGATGCTGCTGGAAAGCTGGAGCGCCAATGACGACGCCACCGAATACACGCTGAATGTGCGCAAGGGCGTCAAGTGGAACAACGGCGATGATTTCACCGCCGAGGACGTGGCGCGCAATATCGCCGGTTGGTGTGACAAGAGTGTCGAAGGCAACTCTATGGCCGGGCGCATGGCCTCCCTGATTGATGAGGCCACCGGCAAAGCGGCCGAGGGCGCGATCACCGTGGTGGACAGCCATACGGTCGTGCTGAAAACCAACACGCCCGACATCACAATCATTCCGGGCATGGCCGACTATCCGGCGGCGATCACCCATGCCAGCCACGATGCCGCCACCATGCTGGATAACCCCATCGGCACCGGCTACATGCTGCCTGAAAGCATGGAAGTGGGCGTCAAGGGCGTCTTGGTGCGAAATGAAGGCCACGACTGGTGGGGCTATGCCGCAGGCAAGGGCGGCCATCTCGACCGGATCGAGTTCATCGACTACGGCACGGACCCGGCCGCCTTCCTGGCTGCCTTCGAGGCCGAAGAAATCGACATGAACTGGGAATCGGTGGGCGAATACGTCGATATCTTTGACGGTCTTGGCCTGACCCGCTCGGAAATCCCTTCGGGCTTTACCATCGTGATCCGCCCCAACCAGCAGGCCGAAGTAAACGGCATGAAACCCTACGCGGACAAGCGCGTGCGGCAGGCGCTGGCCATGGCGGTGGACAACAATGTGTGCCTCGAGCTCGGCATGTCGGGCTATGGCATTCCAGCCGACAACTACCATGTGGGCCCGATGCACCCCGAACATGACCCGAGCGTCATGCGCATTCCCTATGACCCGGCCAAGGCCAAAGCCCTGATGGATGAGGCCGGCATGGGCGACTACGAGCATGAGCTGCTCTCCATCGACGACGACTGGCGCCGCAACACCACCGATGCGGTGGCGGCTCAGCTGCGCGATGCGGGCATCAACGTCAAGCGGACCATTTTGCCGGGCTCGACCTTCTGGAACGACTGGGCGAAGTATCCCTTCTCCTCGACCAACTGGAACCACCGCCCGCTGGGCACGCAGGTTCTGGCCCTGGCGTATCGCTCGGGCGAGGCCTGGAACGAAAGCGGCTTTGCCAATGCGGAGTTTGACGCGCTTCTGGCGGAGGCCAACTCGATCGCTGATGCGGACAAGCGCCGCGCGGTCATGGGCAAGCTGCAGGCCATCATGATCGACGAAGGCGTCACCATCCAGCCTTACTGGCGCACCGCCATTCGTCACCACCGCGACAATCTGGTCGGTGTGGACAAGCATATCGCGGACCTGCCGCAACTCTACAAATGGGCGCTCAAGGCCTGATTTGACACGACCGGGCCGCGCTTCAAAAGCGCGGCCCGTTTTTGCAGGACCCGAACCACAGCCAAAGATCGGGCGCAGGCGCGCCCTAGAAAAAGCGCACCGGCAACGTACCGGGCGCACAGCCACCAACGGGGGCATCCATGGGACTGTTTATCCTCAGACGTGTCGGGGTCATGATCCTGACCGCTCTGTGTCTGACATTCGTCGTGTTCTTCATGACGAATCTCTATCCGAACCTTGAAAAACTGGCGAAGACGCAAGGCAACTTCCGCATGTCGGATGAGGCTGTTGCCAGCTGGCTGGAAAAGGGCGGCTACCTGCAATCCACCCCCAAGAAATACCTTGAATGGGTCGGCCTTGCGCCCTCCTATCAGCATGTGGCAGATGATGGCACCATCACCGGGCGCTGCATCACGCCGGGCATGGATCCTGCCGAGGCGCCTCGGTTCTGCGGTATCCTGCAAGGGTACTGGGGCTATTCCACCGTGTTCAAGGATGAGGTGAGTTCCATTGTCGCAACGCGCCTGTCGCTGACCGGCACCCTGATGTTCTGGGTGATGGTGGTCATGGTGCCATCGGCGCTGATCCTTGGCGTTCTTGCGGGGATGAAGGAAGGCTCGGCCACCGACAGGACGCTCTCGACCTTTGCCATCACCACCACGGCGACGCCCGAATATGTTTCGGGCGTCTTGTTCATCGCGATCTTTTCCTCATCTGCGGTGGGCCTCAAATGGTTCAAGGGCACCGCGACGAGCGCAATGGAAAGCCCGAACATTGAAAACTTCCTGCTGCCGGTGTTGACCATCGCCCTTTACGGCATGGGCTATATCGCGCGGATGACCCGCGCCTCGATGACGGAGGTGATGACGGCGCAGTATATCCGTACCGCGCGATTGAAAGGGGTAAGCTTTCCGAACATCGTGATGAAACACGCCCTGCGCAACGCGCTGATCGCGCCCTTTACGGTGATCATGCTGCAGTTCCCCTGGCTCTTGAACGGCGTGGTGATCGTCGAGACCCTGTTCAACTACAAGGGCTTTGGCTGGACGCTGGTGCAGGCGGCGGGCAACAACGACATCGAGCTCCTCTTGGGGGTCTCTGTCGTCTCCGTCCTCGTGGTGCTGATCACGCAGCTGATTTCAGACATCGGCTATGTCTACCTCAACCCGCGCATTCGCATTTCCTGAAGACGGAGAAAGACAATGGACCCCCTCAGCTGGACCGGATCGATCGCCTTTCTCAACCCGCTTTTGTTTGCGGCTTTGGGACTTCTGGCCATTTCGATCCTTCTTTGGATCGTCATCGGCGCGGTGACGCCGGAGAATCGCGCCATCACCAACGAGGGCGGCACGCTGAGCCTATCGGCCGGGCCGCAAGGGCTGGCCGCCCTCGCCGTGCGCATCACCTTCTTGGCTTCGGCCGTGATCCTTTTGGCCTATGTCGTGCTTGGCCTCGTCATGGGCACGGGCGCGGGCATCATCGGCGCGATCTCGCAGCGGATGCTGCCAGTCTGGATCGCCCTGATCCTGCTGTTCACCCTCTCGATCAGCTTCAAACGCCGCCTTGGTCTTTACGGGAAGCTGTTCGACAGCCCCATCGGCATGATCGGCTTCGGTCTTGTGATGTTCTGGGTCTTCACCGGCATCTTCGGCGCCTTTGACATGATCGTCACCCATGACTCACTGGCGCAGGCCTCTGGCATGAAGAACAAGGCCCCCGGCACCCCCCTGCGCGGCGCCGAGGACGGCGATTTTGCCTGGTATCTGCTGGGTGGAGACAACCTGGCCCGCGATGTCTTCAGCCGCATGGTCAAAGGCGCCTGGGAGGTGGTGAAGATCGCGCCTCTTGCCACAATCTTCGCCTTCATGGTCGGCATCACACTTGGCCTGCCCGCAGGATACTATGGCGGCAAGCTCGACACCTTCCTGTCCTTCCTTGCCAACCTGATCCTGGCTTTCCCGGTGATCCTGTTGTTCTACCTGCTGGTAACACCCGAAATCGTAGCAACCGGCCTGCCGCAATATATGGCGGTGGTGCTTTTTGCATTTCCGATGGTCTTCTTTGGCGTCCTGCTGAACGCGCGCTATCGCACCCAGCCGCAGAAGAACCTGATCATCCTTGCCGTGGTTCTGGTGCCGCTGTTCCTGATGTACATGTCGCTGATCAACGCGGCGGGGTCCAAGATCGACTTCTGGCCACTTGATTTCTTTGACGTGCCCGGCGGGATCTTGGTGGTCTTTGTCTCGGTGGTCTTCGTCAACTCCCCCACCGTGTTCCGCATCGTGCGGGGCCTGACCATGGACATCAAGACACGGGACTATGTCGCAGCCGCCCAGACCCGTGGCGAACGCCCCTGGTACATCATGCTCTGGGAGGTCCTGCCCAACGCGCGCGGGCCGCTGATTGTCGATTTCTGCCTGCGCATCGGCTACACCACCATCCTTTTGGGAACTTTGGGCTTTTTCGGCCTTGGCCTGCCGCCCGAAAGCCCCGACTGGGGGTCGACCATCAACGAGGGGCGCAAGCTTTTGTCGGTCTACCTGCACCCCGCCCTGCCGCCCGCCATTGCCCTTCTGAGCCTCGTTCTGGGGCTGAACCTTTTGGCGGATGGTCTGCGTGAAGAAAGCCTGAGGGATTGATGACATGAGCAAATTAGAGCACACCGACGGCCCCATCCTGGAAATCGACCGCCTGTCGATCTCCTTCTTCACGCGGCTGCGCGAAATCCCTGCGGTGATGGATTTCTCCGTCTCCGTCATGCCCGGCGAGGCGGTCGGCCTCGTCGGCGAGAGCGGCTGCGGCAAATCCACCGTTGCCCTTGGGGTGATGCAGGATCTGGGCAAGAACGGCCGCATCGTGGGCGGGTCGATCAAGTTCAAAGGCCGCGACCTGGGCGAGATGAGTGTCGAGGAGCTGCGCGACATTCGCGGCAATGAGATCGCGATGATCTACCAAGAGCCGATGGCGAGCCTTAACCCGGCGATGAAGATCGGCAAGCAGCTGATGGAAGTGCCGATGATCCACGAGGGCGTCAGCGAGGATGAAGCCTATCAACGAGCGCTTGAGGTGGTGACCGATGTGCGCCTGCCCGACCCCGAACGCATGCTGAACAGCTATCCGCATCAGCTGTCGGGCGGCCAGCAGCAGCGGATCGTGATCGCCATGGCGCTGATGTCGAAACCGGCTCTTCTGATCCTTGATGAGCCGACTACAGCGCTGGATGTGACGGTGGAAGCCGCCGTCGTGGAACTGGTCAAGGATCTGGGCAAGAAATACGGCACCTCCATGCTGTTCATCTCGCACAACCTTGGCCTTGTCTTGGAGACCTGTGACCGGCTGTGCGTGATGTACTCGGGCGAGGCGGTAGAGCGCGGCAGTATCGAGGACGTCTTTGACGAGATGCAGCACCCCTATACGCAGGCGCTGTTCCGCTCGATCCCGCTGCCCGGCGCTGACAAGAACGCACGTCCCCTGGTGGCGATCCCCGGCAACTTCCCCCTGCCCCATGAACGACCGCCTGGCTGTAACTTTGGCCCGCGCTGCGATTATTTCGAGGCGGGGCGCTGCGATGCAGGCGATATCGCCATGGCTGATGTGCCCGGCAATGACCGCCACGCCACCCGCTGCCTGAAGTTCCAGGAGATCGACTGGAACGCGCCGATCACCGTGGGGGAGCAGAAGGAAAAGACCGCCCCCGGCAAGGTGGTTCTGAAAATGGACCAGCTGAAGAAATACTATGAGGTCGCTTCCAACGCCCTGTTCGGCGGCGGCGCCAAGAAGGTGGTCAAGGCCAACGAGACCCTGTCGTTCGAGGCCCGCGAATCCGAAACGCTGGCCATCGTGGGGGAATCCGGCTGCGGCAAATCCACCTTTGCCAAGGTGCTGATGGGGCTGGAAACCGCGACCGATGGCGAAATCCTGCTCGACAATCAGAACATCGAACAGACCCCCATCGAGGCGCGCGACACCAAGACCATCTCCGACGTGCAGATGGTGTTCCAGAACCCCTTTGACACGCTGAACCCCTCGATGACTGTGGGGCGGCAGATCACCCGCGCGCTAGAGATCTTTGGTATCGGTGACAGCGACGCCGAGCGTAAGGCCCGCATGCTGGAGCTGTTGGACCTGGTAAAACTTCCGCGCGCCTTTGCCGACCGCATGCCGCGGCAGCTTTCGGGCGGGCAGAAACAGAGGGTGGGCATCGCCCGCGCCTTTGCGGGTGGTGCACGCATCGTGGTGGCGGATGAGCCGGTCTCGGCGCTGGATGTCTCGGTGCAGGCGGCGGTCACCGATCTGTTGATGGAGATCCAGCGCAACGAGAAGACGACCCTCTTGTTCATCAGCCATGATCTGTCGATCGTGCGTTACCTCTCCGACCGGGTGATGGTGATGTACCTCGGCCATGTGGTGGAACTCGGCGATACCAATCAGGTTTTCTCACCACCCTATCACCCCTATACCGAAGCGCTGCTCAGCGCGGTGCCCATTGCCGATACCTCGGTCGAAAAAGAGCATATCGTGCTGGAGGGCGACATCCCTTCGGCCATGAACCCGCCCCCCGGCTGCCCCTTCCAGACCCGTTGCCGCTGGAAATCCGAAGTCCCCGGAGGCCTGTGCGAAAGCGAGGTCCCGCCGGTGCGGCAATTGGAGGCCGGACACCAAATCAAATGCCATCTGAGCGATGAGGTTCAGGAGCGAATGACCCCGGTGATCAAAATCGCCGCCGAGTGACACTGGGACTGCATCCCGCCAAATGGCCAGCGCGCAGACCCCTTTGGCCACTCTTTGTGTCGCTTTCAAATTGGCCGCTATGGCTCCAGGTAGGCCTCATACCGCTGATCCGTCAGCGTTTTCAGGAAGGCCACAAGCGCATCGATACGACGGTCATCCAGCGCCGGACCGTGGGTCAGTTCGGTCTGGGAGAGCGTTTCTGGCACAGGGGTATCTCCCCAGGGTTCGCCGGTTTCCGGGTTGATCTGGGCAGCCTCCGATTTGCTGTTGTAGCGGTTGTAGAAGGCAATGACCGTACGCAGATCCTGAAAGACACCGTTGTGCATATAGGGGCCTGTGACCGCCACATTGCGCAAGGTTGGGGTTTTGAATTTGCCTCTGGCCTCCGGATCCGACACCGCCGGGTTCGCCAATAGCCCCTCATCAAGGGTACCGAGGGCAACGCCGTTCTCGGCCCGCCCCAGCACATTCTCCGGCACCCCGATGTTGTGGTAGCTGTAGTCGGTAAAGGTCTCTTCCTGATCAATCGCACTGCGTTTCAGCTGGTGACACTGGTTGCAGTTGGTAAACTGCTCAGAAAAAAACAGAACCCGTCCAAGCTCTTCTTCTTTGGAAAGCTCGACCTCGCCGCGCAGAAAGCGGTCGTATTTGCTGTCAAAGGGCGAAAAGGCGCTGCTGCGTTCAAAGGCGGCAATCGCCTTGGTCATCGCCTCATAACCGCTATCCGCGCTTTCCAGCACAGAGGGCCCGAAATGCGCCTGAAACGCAGTGATGTACTCCGGGCTCTCTTTCAGGCGCAAGACAGCCTGTCCCTTGCTGGCCATCCCCATTTCAATCGGATTGAGAGGAGGCCCTCCCGCCTGTTCCTCAAGACCCGCAGCGCGCCCGTCCCAGAACATGCCCCCTACCCAAGTGCCGTCCTCACGCTGATGAAAGGGCGGTGTAAAGGCAGCGTAAGAGGCTGTCGGCGCATTGCGATCTCCCAGCGACCTCCCATCATCGCCCAAGGAAAAGGCGCCATCGGCTGACCGGCGCGGATCCGCAAACCCATATTCCGGGTCATGGCAGCTTGCGCAGGACTGGGTGCGGTTTGCAGACAGGTTCGGATCGTGAAACAGCGCCTCCCCCAGCTCTTCGAGCGTCGAAAACACCGCTGGTGCCGCGTCGCTGCCATGGGCGAGATGCCCTCCCAGACCAGAGCATAGAAAGGTGAGTGCAACCACAGGTCGCGCTGCAAGAATTCGTATCGGAGAAGGCATCACGGGGCTCTCGAATCTGGGCTATTTCCTGGACCGTCCCTCAGATCCTTAGGCCAGACATTGATCGAGCGCAATTCCCGACAATAAAGATCGACTAAAAGGAGCGATTGGATCGCCCTCGGTCCCCTAGCTCAGCAGCAAGACGACAATCATCAACAAATTCATCGAAGAAAACTGCATCAAACGCGGCCTTTTGCTGCTGTGAAAGGCCGCAAAACCCGCAAGGCATACCGATAGCAAAAGCCCAAGCAACGAGAGCGAGCCAAAAATCAGCCCGGTTGTCCCGCTTCCAGGCCCCCATGGGGATTGCTGAAAGGACATGCCAACAAGACCAAAACCAATCAAGATCCCCAGAATTGCACCAGCCAAGGTCGCAGCCACGCTCCGCGTGCGCTGATTGTGACGCGCTCCCAGAACGCTATCGACGATTTCACGCGATGGGACGGCGGATGGTGTCCACTGCAGGCGATCAAGGCGGTCATCAAATCTATGGGCTGTCACGGCAATTCCTCCTGAAACTGACGCGGTTTTCAGCTCCAATTCAGGCAAGATCGTGGCCAAGAATCGAAGTTAACGCGGCATTTACCATTATGTAGAATGTGTGAACCGGCCATCGCAGATCATGCGCGGCGGCCGATGCGGTTCAAGACCAAAATCAGCTGCCCCAGATTTTCAATACGTAAGCCTGGGTCTCCTTGTAGGGCGGCACGCCCCCGTGCTTTTCAACCGCTTCCGGGCCCGCATTATAGGCCGCCAGCGCCAAACGCCAGGATCCGAACTTGCGGAATTGCCGTGCCAGATAGCGCGCTCCGCCCTCGAGGTTTTCCACTGGATCACTCGGATCAACACCAAGCGACTTTGCCGTCTGGGGCATCAACTGCGCGAGCCCCAGCGCCCCTTTGTGCGACTTTGCCTGCGGGTTCCAGTTGCTCTCTTGTTGCACCAGCCGCAGGAATAGATCCTCTGGAACGCCATGTTTGCGCGCAGCAGCCCGGGCGATGGGCAGGAACTTTCCTCGATACTTGCCGGTGTATAGCAGATTACCTGCCGCTTCGGTTCCATAGGCGGACGGCGGCTTGAGACGCGCTGAGTTCTGATATTGTTTTGCCGCACGCCCATCGAGCACCTTGGTGTGGGCAGAAAAAAGACTGCGCTGATTTTTGGTAGAAAACATATCCGCGCTGGCTCCCTGCCCCAAAGACAGGACGGACAAGACAGCACCCAGCATGGCCGCAGTGGCTGTTGCACACCCCTTGCGGTGGCCCTTTGGTTCGGCCAGATCCTCGGGACTCTCTCTAGTCGTGTCCTCGATGAACATGCGTGCTCCTAACACTTGCCTAATCGCCTATACCTTATCTGGCGCTGGACTATACCCACTTTGCCCCAAATTGAAACCGCCCGGTTGATATCGGCAGATCAACGCTGGCCAAAGCCGGATAGCCACGAAAAAGATGCTTGCTTTCATCGCAGGCTGGGGGCCTGTAGGGTGTCGCCAAAGCGCCGCAACGCCAGATTCGCTCTGGCCCTGCCGTGCACTCAAACAAAAACTGATAAGAACAAGGACAGGACCAAATGGCCGGCTCAGTCAACAAAGTGATCCTCATCGGCAACCTGGGTCGCGACCCCGAGGTGCGGACCTTTCAGAACGGTGGTAAGGTGTGCAACCTACGCATCGCAACCTCCGAAACATGGAAAGACCGCAACACCGGCGAGCGCCGCGAAAAAACCGAATGGCACAGCGTTGCTGTCTTCAACGAAGGACTGGTTCGCGTGTGCGAGCAGTATCTGCGCAAAGGTTCAAAGGTCTACATCGAGGGCCAGCTGCAAACCCGCAAATGGCAGGATCAGAATGGCCAAGACCGCTATTCGACCGAAGTTGTGCTGCAAGGCTTTGGCTCGACCCTGACCATGCTTGATGGTCGCGGCGAAGGTGGCGGCGGTCAAAGTGGTGGCGGCTATGGCGGTGGAAGTGGCGGCAGCTATGGCGGCGGCGGCTACGACAGTGGATACGACAGCGGCCCGCAGGGTGGCGGCGGATTCGGCGGCGGTGGACAAGGCGGCCCGTCGCACAATATCGATGACGACGAGATCCCCTTCTAATTCCCGTCCAACCGCTATCAAAATCACCAAAGGGCTGGCTCGTGTCAGCCAGTTTTTTGGACTTCCCCGAACGAGAACAGAGGAGATTGAGAAACGTCAAAGACATCCCCACTATCCTTAAGGGGCGTTAACCTTATCCGAAATTGAGCTTGCGCAAAACGCCGACAATTCTATTGAATAAAACTTGAGTAACCTCTGGGAGATTTGCATGACCCGCCTGACCTCTACAGTTTCGGCCCTTACGGTAGCCCTTGTGATGCCGATGTGCGCGCAGGCGGCCACCTTGTACTCACAGACATTTACCGGTGCTGAGTTTGCAGCCGCGGCCACCCTTGGCGGCAGTGCAACGCAAAGCGTGTCGGGCAACTCGGTCACATACGGTATGACATCCCACTACGCAACGCTGGCAGAACTCTACACCCTTAGTCCCGGTTCGCGCGGTGACATGACCTTTTCGGTGACGATCAACTATGACGCCCTCACCAACGACAGCGATCTTGCATTCGGCTTCACCGATGGGTCCGGTATTGTCGGTGCCATGCAGGCGGACAACGCGAGCGGCTCCTTATACCTGCTGAACGGTGCAGCCAACGACCTGACTTTGCACCAAAGCCACATTGGGTTTACCAATCAGATCTCGGCGACGTTCACCGTTGCGGATGGCGGCGGTCCCGCGACCCTTTCGTACACCAATGGGAGCTATAGCGTCAGCAATGTACCCCTGACGTCAACGCTGAACACAGATGGGGTGCTTGGCTTTGCGCTTTACGGCAACAACAAGAATGAATCCTACCGGATCAACTCTGTCTCCCTGGAGTTTGCAACGATGGCAGCTGTACCGCTTCCAGCGGGCGGGCTTCTGTTGCTGACAGGCCTGCTTGGCACGGCAGCTGTACGCCGTCGCCGCAAGAGCTGACCTGGCAAGATCTCAGGCTACTACTTTTTCCCATTTGGCCTGCCGCGCAATATCGCCAACCGACGAATTCAAACCCGCACCGATGCCGCGTGCGGGTTTCTTGTGTTCCGGGTCCGCCGTATTTCGCGTAATACCTGAGACATCAATGGCCTCTTTCCAAACAAGCAGGCAAATTTCGAATTCAAGGAACGACAATCATGACATGGTCTTTCTCTCTTGGTCGGCTCCTGGGTTCGGATGTGAGGGTTCATGTCACCTTCTTCCTGTTGCTTGGCTGGATCGCCCTGTCTGCCTACTCCGAAAGCGGGCTTGCCGGCGCGATCGAGAACACAGGCTTCGTTGTCGCCCTGTTTGCCTGCGTTCTGGCACATGAATTTGGTCATACTCTGATGGCACGGCGCTATGGGATTGCGACCCCGGACATTACCCTGCTGCCGATTGGCGGGCTGGCCCGGCTTGAACGCATGCCGACCAACCCCTGGCATGAAATCGCAGTAGCCTTGGCTGGCCCAGCTGTGAATGTCGCGATTTGGGGATTTCTGGTGGTGATCGGCGCGGGGCAATGGACTTTGGAAAGCCTGACCGACCCCGGACAGCAGTTTTCGATCTGGACTTTCCTTGGACGCCTGGCTGCGGTGAACCTGATCCTTGCCATCTTTAACCTCATTCCGGCCTTCCCGATGGACGGCGGACGGGTCTTGCGCGCGGCCTTGTGCCTAAAGATGGATCGGGTTCTTGCCACACGAGTCGCCGCGCTTGCGGGGCAAATCTGTGCCATCGGTCTGGCCTACCTTGGCCTAACGTCGGGCAATCCAATCCTCGTTTTGGTTGCTGGATTTGTCTTTATCGCGGCCAATGCGGAAAACCAGGATGTTGCCATGCGGGATCTGTCCCGGCAGTTTCTTGCGCGCGATGCCATGATCACCCGTTTTGAGCCTCTCAAGCCGGATGATACACTGGAAACGGCCTCGGCCGCCGTGATCCGCACCACACAGCACGAATTTCCGGTCCTGGATCCCTCTGGCCACCCTTTAGGTTTTCTCACCCGAAGTGCACTGTTTTCTGCGCTCGCCGCCGACCAGCCCCGCTTCACACAAGTCTCTGCGATCATGCAGACCGACATTCCAACCGTTCCACTGTCCGCAGGTCTAGATGCCATTTTGGACAGCCTGCACGCCGGCGCGCCCGCCGTTGTTGTGACCACAAAGACAGGCACAATAGCCGGCTATGTCACCGCAGAGAACATTGGGGAGTTGATGGTGGTCCAGGGGCGCTGATCTGCGCCCCTTTTCGGGACGTCTGCCTTAGGTGTCGCGCAGGGCCAGTGCATCTTTCAGCACAGAAAGGACTGCATCGCGCGGAACCTCCGCAGTGACAAAAGCCGAGCCGATGCCGCGTGCAAGAATGAAACGCAGCTGCCCATCTACAACTTTCTTGTCCTGCGCCATGAGGTCCAGCAGCGCCCCGGCATCCGGCAGGTCCCCAGGGATATCGGCAAGATCTGCCTTCATGCCCATTTCCTTCAGATGCGCACGCACCCGGCTCGGGTCTTCCTGACTGCACAGACCCAGCCGGGCCGAAAGCTCGAACGCCATCGCGCAGCCGATCGCGACCCCTTCACCATGCAACAGCCGTTCCGAATAGCCTGTCGCCGCCTCGAAGGCATGGCAAAAGGTGTGGCCAAGGTTCAAGAGCGCGCGATCTCCCTGCTCGGTTTCATCCCGGACCACGATATCGGCCTTCATCTGCACAGAGCGCCCGACCGCCTCCACCCGTGCGCCCATGTCACCCGCAGCCAGCTTTGGCCCCTGTTCTTCGAGCCAATCAAAGAAGGCGGCATCCCCCAGCAGACCGTATTTCACCACCTCGCCATAGCCGGCCAGGAAATCCCGCGCGGTCAAAGTGCCCAGCACCTCGGTATCGGCCAGCACCAGCGAGGGCTGATGAAAGGCGCCGATCAGGTTCTTGCCCTGCGGCGCATTGATGCCTGTTTTGCCTCCGACCGAACTGTCCACCTGTGCCAGCAGCGAAGTGGGGATCTGCACGAAGCGTACGCCGCGGCGCAGAACGGCGGCGGCAAAACCCGCAAGGTCTCCGACGACCCCACCCCCAAAGGCAACCACGATGTCAGAACGTTCGATCCGCTTGTCCAAAAGCCACTCGACCGCGCGGGTAAACTGAGGCCATCCCTTGGTGCTTTCGCCCGGTGGCAACGCCAGGGCATCCATTTCGATCCCTTCCCGGGCCAGGCCTGCGCGCAGAGCGTCAAGGTGCAGTCCGGCAACCGTCTCATCCGTCAAAACCGCCACGCGCGGGCGCTTCAACAGAGGTTTGATCCGCTGGCCGGCCTCCTGCAACAGGCCGGGACCAATCACCACGTCATAGGCGCGCTCCCCAAGGGGCACATGTACGATGCGTTCCATCTAGTTCCATTCCAATACGTCAGGGCGGGTTTTCAGCGCTTCAAGGACCCGGTCGACCATTTCTTCAATCGAGGCATGCCCGTCCGATGTCACCGTCAGATCAGCCTTTGCGTAGAGCGGCACCCGCGCCTCATACAGGCCGCGCAATGTCCCCTTGGGATCGGGCGTGCGCAGCAGCGGGCGGGTATCACGGTGGCGCACCCGGTTCCACAGCACCTCAAGATCCGCCTGCAGCCAGACCGAAACGCCCCCTTTCGAGATCAAATCCCGATTTTCCTTTGCCAAAAAGGCGCCCCCACCGGTCGACAAAATCCCGCGCTCTTCCTCCAGCAAACGGGAAATGACCTGCCGCTCCTTCAATCGAAAAAAGGGTTCACCATCGCGGGCAAAGATCTCGGGAATCGACATATTGGCAGCGGCTTCAATTTCATGATCACTGTCCAGAAAGGGCACGCCAAGGCGCGCGGCCAAGGCCCGCCCTACAGCAGTTTTTCCGGCGCCCATCATGCCGACCATGACAACAGTCTTCTTCAACCGGATCGGCACGGCCTGAGATATCACGGTTTCGTCTGTTCGCTCTTTTTCGCTCATTCTTCAGTGAATGACGTGATATTGCAAAAAAGGCCATATATAACTTGAACAAAACACAAAGAAGCAGGCAGCAGGGACGTCATGGCGCGCTTGATCAAATACTTGTTTTACATCGTGATCCTGGCTGGGATCGGGCTGGTGGGATACGCCTATATCGGCCCTTGGTTCGGCGCCGATTTCAGCGCCCCAACCGAAGAGGTCCGCAAACCGGTGGTTTTGAATGCCGACTAGGCCGTCCATTCTGACACTGACCGCCTTCCATGCCGTGGTGCTCTTTGGCGCTGCACAGGCCGAAGAGCCTTTGACTGTCATCGACTGGCTTGGTCAGCCGACTGTTCAGGATATTCCCGAGACAGTCCTGATGGAACCTGCAGTCACCGGAAGCGCGGCGCGCCCCGAAATCACGGTTACCCCGCTCGAGGCGCTCTTGCCGCCCATCGGCCTTGTCGCGCCCTCGGCAACCGGGCTGCCAGTCGATCTCTGGCGCAGCAGCGATCCGAAGGACATCGCGCGTTTGATCCGAGAGGTTCCGGTGCGCAACAGCCCGGCGATGCAATCGCTGCTGTTCACGCTTCTTTTGTCGGAGAGTCGGCCGCTGCCCTCTGGCGATGATGCGATACTCCTTGCCCGGCTGGACCGTCTCATCTCATTGGGAGCGATTGATCCAGCTCAGGCCTTGGCGGAGCAAGCCGGGCCGACAACCTCCAGCGGTCGATTTGCCCGTTGGTTCGATGCCACCTTGTTGACCGGAGATGAGGATCGCGCCTGCGCTGCCCTGACTGCAGCCCCCTACCTGGCACCGGACTACGGCGCGCGGATCTTTTGCGCCGCTCGGCGCGGGGATTGGCCAACGGCAGCCCTTATGCTTGAATCGGCTCATGCCTTGGGTCTGTTGCCTTCTGACCGCCTCGCGCTTTTGGACCGTTTCCTGAACCCCGACATTTTTGAGGGCGCGCCGCCGCTTCCTGCTCCCGAAACACTCGACCCGCTGACCTTCCGGCTGTTTGAAACGATCGGAGAGCGCTTGCCGACAGCGCCGCTGCCGCGCCCCTATGCGGCCGCGGATCTGCGCGACATTGCCGGCTGGAAAGCTCAGCTTGAGGCCGCCGAACGGCTGACGCGCATCGGCGCGCTCAACCCGAACCAGCTGTTGGGCCTGTTCACCGAGCGCAGCCCCGCGGCATCGGGCGGGATATGGGACCGGGTCGACGCCCTGCAGGCGTTTGAACTGGCGCTGCATGGCAACGCGCTTGAAGGACGCCCGCCTGCTGATCCAGAGAGGGTGTCCGAGGCACTGACCTCGGCATGGCAGGCAGCCACGGCCGCCCGAACAGAGGTTGCCTTTGCCGATCTGTTTGCCGACGATCTGGCGCGCATGCAGCTTCCGGACGAGGCCGAGGAACTGTCTTGGCGCATTCGCCTCTTGGCCCCCACCTACGAGCTTGCGGCCCGCAGACCTCCGTCGCAGAGTGCCGAAGATCTGTTCCTTGCCGCTCTGGCACAGGGGCGTCCTCAAGAGGCAACACCCCCGTCAGAACTCGCCCGCAGCATAGCGGCCGGTTTTGCTGGCCAGGCGGATCTGCCCCTTTCCGTGCGTCGCCACCTGGATAACGGGCAGCTTGGCGAGGCAATCCTGCACAGCATGGCCCTGTTTGCGCGCGGAGCAGATGGCAATCTTGGCGATCTCACAGGGGCTTTGATGTCCTTCCGCGCCATGGGGCTGGAAGATACGGCGCGGCGCGCATCCCTCCAGCTTTTGCTGCTGGACCGCCGCGGATGACGGGCGCGCCAAAGGATGATCACCTTTGGATTGCGACCTTTTTGGATGCGCAGGCGGCAGACCTGGGCGCGACGCGCAATACACTCCTAGCCTATGGACGCGATTTAAGGGACTTTGCCGGATGGGCTACGCGGCAAGGCACCGATTTTGCTGCCGTGGTCCAGGAGCAGATCGAAGCTTACCTTGTGGCCTGCGATGCTGAAGGGCTGTCGCGGGCAACACGGGCGCGCCGCCTGTCGGCCATCCGCCAGTTGTATCGTTTTGCATTTGAGGAAGGCTGGCGCACAGACAATCCGGCGATCCAGATCAAGGGGCCGGGGCGCCGCAAGGCATTGCCAAAAACACTTGAGGTGATCGAAGTGGACCGGCTGCTGGATGCAGCCCGGGCCAGTGGCCGCACCCAGATGGAGAGGCTGCGAAACAGCTGCCTGATGGAGCTGCTCTATGCCACAGGCATGCGGGTGAGCGAGCTGGTCTCGCTGCCCGTTTCTGCGGCCCGCGGCGATCCGCGTATGCTATTGGTCATGGGGAAAGGCGGCAAGGAGCGCATGGTCCCCCTGTCCCCGCCAGCCCGCGAGGCTCTGGCCGCCTGGCTCACCACGCGCGATGCAGAAGAGGCCGAGCGCGAAGCAAAGGGTCACCCCCCTTCCCGGTTTCTGTTTCCCTCGCGCGGAAAGGCCGGGCACCTCACCCGGCAGAGATTCTTTCTGCTGATCAAAGAGTTCGCGGCAAGCGGCGGTGTTTCACCAGACAAGGTGACGCCCCACACCCTGCGCCATGCCTTTGCAACGCATCTATTGGCCAATGGCGCTGACCTTCGGGCGATACAGGCTTTGCTCGGACATGCCGACATCGCCACAACTGAGATCTACACCCATGTTCTAGATGCGCGTCTGAGCGAACTGGTGCTGGAACATCACCCGCTATCGCGTCCAAAATCGCGCCCTGACCGGGACTAGCCAGGCCTGCATGTCGATGACCGCAGCCTGCCCCCTTGAACCGAACCCCTGTGGACCCCATAACCGGGAAAACCCTTTGAAAAACGGAACCTGACATGGAAACCGAACTTGCAACCCTGGACAGTGCCTTTTGGTTCACGGCCGGATCGATTGTGCTCTTGCTCGTTCTGTCGGGGTTCTTTTCGGGCTCCGAAACCGCGCTGACAGCTGCCTCGCGCGGAAAGCTGCGCAGCCAGGCAGACAAGGGCTCGCGCGGGGCACAGCGTGCCCTTGCCGTGACCGAAGACAGCGAGCGGCTGATCGGCTCGGTGTTGCTGGGCAATAACCTTGTGAACATTCTTGCAACCTCGCTTGCGACCGCCTTGTTCACGCGGGCTTTTGGCGAAAGCGGGGTGGCGCTGGCAACCTTGGTGATGACGCTGCTGGTGCTGATCTTTGCCGAGGTCCTGCCCAAGACATATGCAATATCGAATGCGGAAAAGGCGGCCTCTGCCGTGGCCCCCGCGATCGGCTTTCTGGTGACCGTATTGGCCCCCGTCGTGGGCGCTGTGCGCCTGCTTGTGCGCACCGTTCTGCGCGTCTTTGGCGTACGGATTGACCCTGACAGCCACATCATGGCCGTGCGCGAAGAGATCGCCGGCGCCCTGCACCTCGGCCACTCCGAAGGCGTCGTGGAAAAGGAAGACCGCGACCGCATCCTGGGCGCGCTGGATCTGTCCGACCGCTTTGTAGAAGAGATCATGCTGCACCGCTCCCATATCGAGATGATTGACGCCAACGCCGATCCCGAGGCCATTCTGGAGCAATGCCTGACCTCCCCTCACACGCGCCTGCCCGTCTTCAAGGATGAGCCGGAAAACATCGTCGGCGTGGTCCACGCCAAGGATCTGTTGCGCGACATGTATGCTCAGATCGGCGGACCTGACGGCGACGCCGCGGCCTTGCGCAATTTTCAAATCACTTCGGTCGCGAAACCACCCTACTTTGTGCCGGAAACAAACACGCTGGACGAACAGATGCGCCAGTTCCTGCGCATGCGCAGCCATTTTGCCCTGGTGGTGGATGAATACGGAGCCTTGCAGGGGCTGATCACGCTTGAGGACATCCTTGAGGAAATCGTGGGCGAGATCACGGACGAATTCGACCCTGCCGAGCAGTCACCGGCCAAGAAAACTCAGGACGGGCATTTCATGGTGGATGGTGCGACCACCATCCGTGACCTCAACCGCGCAACCGAATGGAACCTGCCCGATGACGAGGCGAACACCATTGCGGGCCTCGTTATCCACGAAGCCCAGATGATCCCCACCGTGGGCCAGGTGTTTTCCTTCCACGGGTTCCGGTTCGAAGTCACTGCCCGCGAAGGCAACCGCGTCACAGGTCTCAAAATTCGCCCGCTGACATAAATACGGACCACAAAAACCGGCAGAGACAGGAGAGAGGTACGCATATGACACGCGCCTGGCGTTGGATCGACAGCATCTTCGTTGATTTGTCTCGCCAGTTGCGCTGGTCATTTCTGCCTCCGCTGTTGATCTACTTTGCCTATGGCGCGCAAGGGATCACCTCGGTCGCCGGGGCCTTCTACGTCAAGGAATACCTTGATCTGCCCGCCGCCTTTCTGGCAGGGCTCAGCTTTTGGGTCGGCATCCCCTGGGCGCTGAAAATGCCGATCGGGCACCTGGTCGATCTGATCTGGCGCTGGAAATATCTTCTGATCCTCCTCGGCGCAGCCCTGATGGCCACGAGCTATGCCGTCATTGTGGCCCTGCTGACTATGCCGGACGCCATGCAAGCCATCATGCCGGTCAATGCCTGGTACGTGACATCGATCATCCTCGCCCCTTGCGGTTTTGTTCTGCAGGATGTGGTGGCCGATGCCATGTCGGTCGAAGCCGTGCCGCAGCGAGACGAGGATGGCGCGGCTTTGCCGGAAGAGGAAACCCGCGCCCTGCACACCACCATGCAGACCTTTGGGCGCATCGCGCTGATCGCGGGCTCCAGCGCGGCAGCGGCCCTCAATGTCGTTCTCTTCGAAGGGGCCGAGGCTCTGCCTCAGGCCGAAAAAGGCGCGCTTTATGCCCATGTCTATGAGCTGGCGCTCCTGGTGCCTGTTTTGTCACTCTCCGGTGTCGCACTGGCTTTGGTGCAGCGCCTGCGTAAGACAGCGCATCTGCGTGGCAACGGGCTGTCGGTGGCAGAGGTCATGGCGCGGCTGGATCCGCCGCGCGATCCAGTAGATGTCAACTGGTGGTATTTCATCGGCGGCGGCGCATTTGTGGCCCTGTCGCTGAGCGTTGGCCTCGGCGATCTTGCCTATGGGCAGGAGATCATCTTTGCCGGATCCATGGCCATTGTCCTGTTCCTGATGCGTCAGCTGATCGCGGTGCTAACCCCGGCTCAGGCCCGCGCCCTGATCGGAACCGCGATCATCATCTTTGTGTACCGTGCCAAGCCGCTGAGCGGCCCCGGCACCACCTGGTTTGAAATCGATGTCTTGGGCTTTGATCCCCAGTTCCTGTCGGTGCTGTCGCTGATCGCCTCCCTCCTGACACTGGTGGGAATGATCGTTCTGCGCCCCATGATGGCCAAGAACACGATCACCTGGATCGTGATCTTCCTGACCATCAGCGAAGCCATCCTCAGCCTGCCCAATCTGGCCCTTTACTATGGCGTGCATGAATGGACCTCGGCCATGACCAATGGGGTTGTGAATGCCCGGTTCATCGCGCTGGTGGACACGGCGGTTGAATCGCCCCTTGGGCAGGTCTCGATGATCCCGATGCTAGCGTGGATTGCCCGCAACGCGCCTTCAAACCTCAAGGCGACTTTCTTTGCGGTGATGGCCTCTTTCACCAATCTGGCGCTCTCCGCCTCAAGCCTTGGCACCAAGTACCTCAACCAGATCTTTGTGGTCACGCGTGAGGTCAAGGATGACACTGGCGCGATTGTCACCGCAGCCGATTACACTCAACTGGGGCCTTTGCTGATCACGGTCACGGTGCTGACCCTGCTGGCGCCCCTGCTTGCCATCCTGATCGTGCAAAGCAGCAGGTTCCGGACCGAAGACTGACCACGTCGGCCCTCATGTGCCAGTCAGCGACACAGAGTGTCGCTTTTTCACTGGATTACTGTTCACTTCTGTCCAGAATAAGCAAAACGCCACTCGCCAGGGAGTAAAGTCATGAAAACCACAACCCGCGTCGCGGTCATCGGCGGCGGAGTCGTCGGCTGTTCGGTCCTTTATCACCTGACCAAGCTGGGCTGGTCCGATGTGATGCTGATCGAACGTTCAGAACTGACCTCGGGTTCCACATGGCACGCGGCGGGCGGCTTTCATACGCTCAATGGCGATACCAATATGGCGGCGCTGCAGGGCTATACGATCAAACTCTACCGTGAGCTGGAAGAGATCACCGGCATGTCCTGCGGGCTGCACCATGTGGGCGGCATCACCCTGGCCGATAACAAGGAACGCTTTGACATGCTGAAGGCCGAACGGGCCAAGCATCGTTTCATGGGGCTGGAGACCGACATCATCGGCCCCGAAGAGGTTAAAAAACTCTCGGAGATCACCAATACCGACGGCATCCTCGGTGCGCTTTACGATCCTTTGGACGGCCACCTTGACCCTTCGGGTACAACCCATGCCTATGCGAAGGCCGCGCGCATGGGCGGGGCCACCATCGAAACCCACTGCAAGGTCGTCGAGACCAACCAGCGCGCCGATGGCACCTGGGATGTGGTCACCGAGAAAGGCACCATTCACGCAGAGCACGTGGTCAACGCTGGCGGCCTCTGGGCGCGCGAGGTTGGCGCCATGGCCGGTGTCTATTTTCCGCTGCACCCGATGGAGCACCAGTATATCGTCACAGACGAAGTGCCCGAAATCGCCGCCATAATCGATGCGGGCGGCGAGCATCCCCATGTGATGGATCCAGCCGGCGAAAGCTATCTGCGCCAGGAAGGGCGCGGCCTGTGCATCGGGTTCTACGAACAGCCCTGCAAACCCTGGGCGGTGGACGGAACGCCCTGGACCTTCGGACACGAGCTTCTGCCCGATGACTTTGACAAGATCGAGGACAGCATCGCCTTTGCCTATCGCCGCTTCCCCGCGCTGGAACGTGCCGGGGTGAAATCGGTGATCCATGGCCCCTTCACCTTTGCGCCAGATGGCAACCCCCTGGTCGGCCCGGTGCCGGGGATGCGCAACTACTGGTCTGCCTGCGCGGTCATGGCGGGCTTTTCCCAAGGCGGCGGCGTCGGCCTGATGCTGGCGCAATGGATGGTGGAGGGCGAATGCGAGCGCGACACCTTTGCCATGGACTGCGCCCGCTTTGGCGACTGGATCACCCCCGGCTACACCCGCCCCAAGGTCATCGAAAACTATCAGACGCGCTTCTCTGTCTCTTACCCGAACGAAGAGCTGCCCGCCGCGCGCCCCTTCCGCACCACGCCGATGTACGACATCTTTGACAGCATGGGCGCGGTCTGGGGCCAGCAGTATGGCATGGAAGTGGTGAACTACTTCGCCGCAGAAGGTGAGCCGCGCTACGAAACGCCCTCCTTCCGACGCTCCAACGCCTTTGACGCCACCGCGCGCGAGGTAAAGGCCGTACGCGAGGCCGTCGGGATCAACGAAGTCCATAACTTCGGCAAATACCGCGTCACCGGCAAGAACGCCCGCGCCTGGCTGGACCGGATCATGGCAGGCCGGGTGCCGCAGCCGGGCCGTGTCAGCCTGACGCCGATGTTGTCTCGCAAGGGGCGGCTGATCGGGGATTTCACAATCTCCTGCCTGGATGAGGAAACCTACCAGCTGACCGCCTCCTATGGCGCGCAGGCCTATCACATGCGCTGGTTCCAGCAGAACGGCGAGGATGGCGTCACGGTCGAGAATATCTCGGATCGGATCAACGGCTTCCAGATCGCAGGCCCCAAGGCGCGCGACGTCCTGCAGGCCTGCACCCGGCAGGACATCTCGGACATGACGTTCCTCGACGTGCGCCGCATGAGCGTCGGCATGGCGGACTGCATCGTGCAGCGGGTCAGCTATACTGGCGATCTGGGGTACGAGATCTACTGTGATCTGCCCAGCCAGCGCGCGCTGTGGACCATGCTCTGGGAGGCGGGCCAGCCACATGGCATGAAACCCTTCGGCATGCGCGCAATGATGTCGCTGCGTCTGGACAAGTTCTTTGGCGCCTGGCTCAGGGAGTTTTCCCCCGATTACACTGCGGCTGAGACGGGCCTTGATCGCTTTATCTCCTTCAAGAAAAACGTCGATTTCATCGGCCGCGCCCCGGCCGAGGCCGAGCGGGAAGCAGGCCCTGCCCGCAGGCTCTGCGCCTTTGAGGTGGATGCAGATGACGCCGATGTCACCGCCTATGAGCCGATCTGGCTCGACGGCACTGTGGTGGGCTTCTGCACCTCGGGCGGCTATTCACACCACGCGCAGAAATCCATCGCCCAAGGGTTTGTTCCGACGGATAAGGTGGCAGAGGGTCTGGAGGTCGAGATCGAGATCCTCGGCAAGATGCACAAGGCCCGGCTGATCACCACGCCCCTGTTCGATACGGACGGCGCGCGGATGCGCGGCTGATCCCAAACCCTGCGGAAAAAAATTCTCTGGCTTTGCCAGCATCGCTCCCCCAAGATCGCGGCGGATATGCTGCGCAGGTGTCATGAAAAGGGGGAATTCATGTCAGGTCTTGCCATCTTGCTGCTTGCGGCAGGTGCCTCATCTCGCATGGAGGGGCGCGACAAGCTGAGAGAAGAGGTCGCCGGGCAGCCACTGCTGTCGCTGATGTGCCGCCGTGCGGCGCTGACCGGGCTGTCGGTCTATGTCACCGTTCCAAGCGATGCGCACCCCCGCACCGGCCTCACCGGAACCGCAACCACAGTGCCAGTGCCGGACGCCGATGAGGGCATGGCCGCGTCGATCCGGCGCGGCATCGCTGCCCTCCCTGACGGGACCGAAGGCGTCATGATCCTGCCTGCCGACATGCCGGAGCTTGAAACCCAGGATCTGATGCATGTGGCGGCGCATTTTCACGGGGGAGACGGCCCGATCCTGCGGGCCACCTCCGAGGATGGCCAGGCAGGCCACCCGGTGCTGTTTCCCAAACGCAGTTTCGATGACCTTTGCGAGCTTTCGGGGGATCAGGGAGCACGTGCTCTGCTGAAACGCGACAAAGTGCAATACATCGCCCTGCCCGCACGCCATGCCATCACCGATCTCGACACCCCCGAAGCCTGGGCCGCCTGGCGCGCAGAACGCGCTATGCTGTAGGTGCGAGAGGTTCCCAGGAACGGACCTTCGGTTCCGCTCAGTTGACCAAGGCGGTTCTGCAATCAGTACGGAAGTCAACGAAGCGCAGTTGGCGACATTGCACCTATTGAGATCTGCCAGTCGCGCCGCGATCCCATGCTGCAGACGCGATGGAAAACTCAGCATTTGTCGCAGGGGCAGCTATTAGTGATCATCGGACGGCAAGGATCGTGACCATGCAGACGCATCGATGCTTGCAGCTTTGACATCGAATGTGTGTTTTTAGTCCAAGTGGACGAAAAAATTGACACAGCATTGCGGTTTTTGTAAATGGCGCTTGGGTTCAATTTTCGCAGAAAGGCGTCGCCGTGAAAATCAGTTGGGGTCTGCCGCCGCTTAGGCCCGGTATTTTGGGAAAAATAGACAAGTTCATCGGACCGGGCGCCACGACAGCCGAAAAGCAAATCCAGTTTTTCCCACCGTTGGCATTGGCGGTCGGGGTCGTCGCTTTTGGCCTCGTCAAACAAGTCGAATGGACGATTTGGCAATATGCAGTCGTTGCCATCCTGGCGGTGGACATGTTCGGTGGCGTCCTGACCAATGCGACATCGGCGGCCAAGCGTTGGTACTTTCGAGAGGGAGAAGGGTTTAAGCAGCACATGACTTTCGTGGCTCTCCATCTGGCGCAGCCCGCTATGTTCAGCTGGGCGTTCCTAGATTTCAACCTCCTTTGGATTGCCGGAGTCTACGGCGTCTTGCTGACTGGCAGTGCGATTATCCTCAGATCACCGCTTTACTTGCAACGTCCGGTTGCCGCGATGATTTATGTTTTGACATTGTTCCTGTCGCTCTACATCTTTGAAACCGCGCCCTACCTAGAATGGTTCCTGCCGGTTCTGTTTTTCAAGATCCTGATCAGCCATGCATTGCGCGAGGAACCCTATCAGCCAGAGTAGCCCCGGCGTGAACTCACGGAGCCTGACGTCCTTTCCCGGACATGTATTCCAACATCAAATCGCCAAGCAGGCGAGCCAAATATTCTTCGGCCCACTGTTCACCCACAATTGTTGCTACGACACCTAGATACGTCTCCAGAGCAACCTGCATCGCTTCGTCTGTCGCTATCTCAGATGGGCTTTTGCCTCGTAAGTAGTCAAAGGTCAGCGCCATTTCGGTTGCAAAATCTGGTCGTAGAACAGCCTTCAATCGTTCAAGGTTTTCTGTATCCGTCTGGTTTGGATCGACGATCTCGGTGTCAAGATTCGCCATGACCTCTTTGGTACAGGCTATAAACAGGTCCTTTTTGGTTGGGAAATAATGGTAAAGTGCGCTTTTCGAAAGGCCGAGGAATTCCGCAACCTTTCGCATACTGGTCCCAGCATAGCCATGATCAGAAAAGAATTTTGCGGCACGTTGCGCAATCTCCCGACGGTGGGTTTCATGGTCAACAATCTTAGGCATTTTCAGGATCCGATGGCTTTCCCCAATAGGTGCCAGCTATTTTGATCCCAGTCCATTGCTGCGACGCCGTTCTGACTAGGAGAAGGGGAAAAAAACTTTGACACTTGTGAGGGCAGCAAGACCGGTCGTCATCGCCCATGTGGTGAAGGTGTGTTTGGTCCACATCCCCAGCATTCAAAGGTGGCCGACAGCAGCACCTGCGGCGACGGTCAGTTCTTACTTTTTGCGCCTGTGGCATTAATCTTTCGCATTGCCAGATCCGCCAACTTTGCGAATGGGCTATCTGCGCATCGCAAGCGCCGGTTCCAGGCAATTTTCCGCAATCCAGGGGCTCATAACAAAACGACACATCTCACGCCCATCCCCTCAACAAAGAAAGCAGGGCCATTTCAGCCCTGCCCTACCCATGTGCCGGTGCGCTTTGACCGTGCGGCTCTTTCCTGTCGTTCCTCCCCAGGCGACAGGATGGATCCGTGTCAGTGCACCAGAAGCTGGGCTTCGTGTTTCTTCAGCGACCGGCGGGCGGAGGTATAGGCCTGGCGGCCTTCCTCGGTCTGCAGCTCGGGGAACAGTTCGAACACCTCGTTGCGCTGCTCACGGTCCAGACCGCGCAGGGTCAGATCGCCGGGCTGGAAGCTTTCGGTCCAGGCCCCGTCAGAGAGCACGACCTCGTGCTGGTCGAACATGAAGTGGATGTAGGTGATGGCGGTGGTTTCCACCATATCCACGCCGTACAGACCGGTCAGATGCTTGGCCGCAACAAGAACTTCGCGGTCTTCAAAATAGAGCGCGGTCTTGTCATTGGCGACCAGAACCCTGTGGTTCGGACTGACCATCATGTCGCGCTCCGGCAGCCCATTTCCGAGGGCGCCCTTGCGGATCAGGACGGGCTGAAGATGCGGCGCGCCCTGCAGCTCGTCCGATGTGAGGCTGCGGGTGCCAATCCAGCGGATTGCCTGAATGCCGTTGTCGCGCGTGATCACACGATCCCCAGCCTTCAGATCCTCGACCCGGCGCTCTCCCTGCGGTGTCGCGATCAGGGTGCCTGGCGTGAAGCAGGGGATGATGCGCTCGATCTCATTGTAGGTCATCGTCCCGATGACCGAGTCCGAGCCATCCAGCAGATCAATGGTGCCGGAATAGCTGTTGCCATCAGCATCCAGAGTCTGCGAGGTGATCACGAAGTTCTGGCCCGTCAGGTCCAGGGTATCAAAGTCATCCCCGCCCGAACCGCCATCCACAGTGTCGCCATCGCTGCCGCCAATGAAGGTATCGCGATCCGCGCCGCCGCTGAGCGAGTCGGCGCCGTGGCCGCCGGTGATCATATCGTTGCCAGTTCCGCCGGTCACGGTATCGTCGTCGATACCAGCATCAATGGTGTCGTCGCCCTCGCCGCCGGAGATCAGATCGTCGTCGTCCTGGCCGAAGATCAGATCATTGCCTTCGCCGCCTTCGATGGTGTCCATCCCATTGGTGGGATCCGGATCCACCGGGCGCCCATCGGCGCCGTCGTCCATGATGTTCAGACCGTCCGGGAAGGCCGGATCCAAGCCACCATAGATGGTATCATCCCCTGCGCCCCCAAGGAGGCTGTCAGACCCTTCACCCCCGGTGATCACATCGTTATCCGCGCCGCCGTCTACGGTGTCGTCATCGATTCCGGCATCAATGCTGTCATCACCAGCACCGCCCATGATCAGGTCGTCATCATCCCCGGTGGTGATGGTGTCGTTCCCAGCCCCGCCCGCCACGGTATCCATATCATCTGATGGATCCGCATCAGCCGGGATCGGCGGGATGGATGGCGTGGTTCCCGTGTAACCCGGAAAGCCGCGATCTGGCAGCGGGTTAGGTTCATTGCCAGAGGTGTCGATGATATCGTCACCCTCTCCGCCCTCGACACTATCAGAGCCGTCGCCGCCGGTCAGGCTGTCATCGCCGCCGTTGCCAAAAATCACATCGTCGCCGTCACCGCCGTCAATGGTATCATTGCCCGGTACAATTGGTGCGCTCGGATCTGTTGCATCGAAATAGACATCCGAAACATCGATTTCGCTGTTGTTTGTGCCATCCTGGCTGTGTTCGATCACGATCCGCGAGACCGGCCCCGGAATCGTCACCAACATCGAGTGATCAGGGTTGTCATCGCTGACATATGTTCCTGACACGGATACGCCAGCCGTGTCATCACCAGGCACTGCATCCGTATCTGACAAAGTCAATGCAGGGCCACCAGCAAGGTTCACGACAACTGGGTTGCCGGCTTCATCAAAGGCAGTGACCTGAACCAAGCTGTCACCGTCGATGTCGTTTATGCGGAAAGATACGTTGCCCACAGAGTTCGAAAACTCAAGCTGATAGGCCGCGCTGTTTCCATCCCCGTTCATATCCGATGCCAGACCGCTGTTGGGGTCTGCCGCATTGCCGCCGGTGTCGATGTTTCCCGTAAACTGCGTTACATCACCGAATTCGGTATCCACAGCCGACGATTGCGACAGAACAGAGAAGTCGACCGTGACCGAGCCGGTGTCCTGGCTGAAACCGCCGCTCAGATCATCACCATCGTCCACTGCGCTTGCATCGTCCGGGTCGGGGGCAAGATCCCATTGGAAGACTTCGCGGCTGCTGCTGCCTGCACCGGGTGCATCTGTGTCCCCTTCAATCACATCGTTGCCTTCGCCGCCCACCAGGCTGTCCGAACCAGCTCCGCCGTGAATTGTGTCGTCATCAGCTCCCGCGAGGACCGTGTCATCTCCGGCTCCGGCGCTTACCAGATCGGCATCCGGGTCAAGTGCTGGATTGATGGTGTCCCCGGCATCAATCCGGTCTCCTTCGGGATCACCGGTATAGCCGAGATCGATCAGATCATCCGTTGCGCCCCCTTCGACAATCCCATCAGGACCACCCGCGATAACATCCTCATCCAACACCGCGAGGTAATCGATCATCCCGTCAAAAGCCTGGGAACCATCCCCCGCAGCGCCAATCGAAAAGCTGTCATCTCCAGAACCGACCAGATCCAGGGTCAACCCCGAAACATCGTCACCTGCGGTTGCAACGGTGCCCTGGGTTGTGTTTTCCACCACCATGGTCTGGCCACCGTCGGTCCAGCTGTATTTGACGTTAAGCACGTCGCCGGCTGCGAAAAAGCCGGGATCCGTCGACAGGAGGACTGAGGCACCGCCATCGGCGTGAAAGATCTCTACGGCTCCCTCCGGAGTAATCCGGACCTCAAAACTCTCCCCATCGGCATCCCCAGCGGTGTCCAGACCGCGGCTGACGACCGTCTGATCCCCTGCGCTCGGCGCGCCGCTGGGACGAAATGTGGTAATGATCGTGCCCTCGGTCAGATCGAATGGTCCGTCCTGGCTGCCCTCGACCGTAAACTGGCTGTCACTGCCATTTCCCATCATCCAACCACCAGCATAGGAGGTCGAAGAGGAACCTGAGCCGTCCTGCGCTATTCCGTCGCCAAGTCCGGTATCGTCCTGCGTATAGCCATCCCGAAAGTCCCAGAGCCCGACAAGATTGGCGGAATAAGGATTGTCAAAATTATTAGCCATCACAGCCTCCTTGGCGGCACGCTATTGCACCAGAACCTTGTTTTTCGCCGGAACGATCAAAGCGCCAGCGCGACAACGCAGGTACGGCCAACGCCGCAATGCGACCCTCTTGCAGACGGGGGAAGGCTTAGAACCAAAAGACTGCCTTTTGGCGACATGTCGCAGGTACATCTGCCAATTCGGACGCCTTTAGCCTCCACCAAGCACTTCAAAGAAGCGGTAGATGACCAGGCGGTCCGATCATAGGCAACTCAAACAGATAGGTGTCACCAACACTCAACAAAAGCCCCCCCAAATGGGCAAAATCAAGCTACTCCACGGCCACATGCTCTCAAAGCGAAAAATTTAACCGAATATTAAGAGACAAAAGGCGGCAAAAACCGTTGGGAGAACGTACGTATCGGCGACAACACTGAGAAGATCACATTTTCGTAAAATTTTTCAGACACTTAAACAACACCCCTCGCCAACAACGCTCCCTCCTGCGCACAGAAGAAATCTCAATTGCCCCAAGCTCAGGCTGCGACTGTTTCCAAACGACCATTAATCCCGCCCCTCATCCGGGAATAGCAACCGAAACGAGGACAGCCGGACACATTGCCAACTTTTCGCCACCAGCCACAATGCCCAAAGAAAGCCAGGATTGTGGAAGCCTACAAAACAACCTGTGTTGGACGTGACGATAGAATCGCTTCGCAATCAAACGCCAAACCTGCCAGGAAAACACACCTCGCAGAGCAAACCGCACCTATTGCTGCACCTCAATGCCGTCCGTAGACATAGGGCTTTTGCAATCAGTCTTCACCATCCGCTTGATCGGGGTCGAGATCTGCGAGGTCCGGCTTCACAGGGTTTTTTGTTGCTCCGGTCTCGACAGGTCCTGATGCCAATGGTCCGATTGGATTTTGCAAATGGTCGAGGTTCCTGATCCAGATATCCCGCTGTGCGAACGGGATTTCAATTCCCGCTTCCTGGAAGCGCCGTGCGATCTCGTAGTTCATGTCCGACTTTACTGAGAGAACCCAGTTGACATCCCGAAGGATCGCACGGATCTCAAACTCCAGACTATCCGCGCCAAACCCCTGAAACACGACGCTGGGCCCGGGATTCATCAGGACCATCGGATGGGCTTCTGCGATCTCCATCAAAATGGATTCAACCAGACGCAAATCCGTTCCATAGGCCACGCCCACCGGAACGATGACCCGACCAACCGTATTGTTTCGGGTATAGTTCGTGACGGTTCCGCTGATCAGATCCGAATTCGGCACGATGACATCCGTGCGGTCGAAGGTTTCGATCCGGGTTGATCGTACCGATATGTCACGCACGTAGCCCATCAAACCGCCGACCTCGATCCAGTCGCCTTTGGAGATTGGCCGCTCAATCAGCAAAATGATGCCAGAGACAAAATTTGAAACGATCGTTTGAAGTCCGAAACCAATGCCTACCGACAAGGCACCTGCCACTATGGCAAGCGAGGACAGGTCGAGCCCCGCGAGAGAGATCGCAACGACAGCAGAGAGGAAGATACCCACATAGCCGAGCCCCGAGACGATCGCGTTCTGCCCGCCGGGGTCGATCCTGGTTTTCGGAAGCAACGTGTTGCGCAGGCTGCTTTGCACGATCCGGGTGGTCACATAGCCCACCCCGAAAACCAAGGCAAAGCTCAAAAAGGCGGCCGGAGAAATCTGCGTATCGCCAATCTGGAAACCGGCCAGGAAGCTGGACCACAACTCGGTCAGATCGGCCACCCGAGCGCCCCAGATCAGAGCCAGCAGCGGCAAGGACAATAGCACCAGAACAAATCCGATCATCGCCGCAAAAAGCGAGTCTCTTGCTGCCTGCCCTTTGCCGCTGATCAGCCCGTAAATATCGCCGATGAACCGCTGCAGGACAAGCGTGCCACCCAAAAGGGCCAGGGTCGAGATGGCCGGATAGATCAGCGCTTCGGCTGCATTGGTGTAACCAACGGCCGAAAGCAAAGGCGCCAGAACCGCAAGAGCAAAGGTTCCGCGACGGATGAGTGCAAAGACACGGCTCAAACCGCTGACGGCACTGTCATCATCTTCGGCTGCACGATCCTGGCGTGGGACCAGGGCGAGACGTTGCAGCCGCATCAGAACCAAGGCGACACCAGCCACCAGCGGAAATCCAAGTACCGCATGAGATTCCACAGAGATCCGCTCGATCTGCTCAAGCCGGATCAAGGCATCCTGCAGCACCAAAAGCAGCGCCAAGAGGTCAACAAGCAAACGAGCCTGACGCCGCCGGTTGTCCGGCACCCCCACCAAAGCCTCTGCACCGCTGGCAGGAAACAGCTGCTCTCCCAGCCAGTGAAACGACAGGATCAGCAAGGCCCAGTAGGGCACCGAGCTGCCTAGCAGCGTCCCGCGGAGCCCAAGAATCCCCGTCAGATCGACTGCCGCTGACAAAAGCAGCACCCCGGCGAACGGCAGACCAACCTGCAGCAACGATACGACAAAGGCCCAAACGCCGGTCCCGCGCGCCCCGAACTGACGCAGATACTGGCCAATTGCGCGAGCCCAGGGACGCCCCCGAAAGACCAACAGCCCTGACAGCGCCAGTAAGACCACAATCGCCGGAAGGTTGTTGCCGATCCTCTCTCTCGTGGTGTCATTTCGCAGCTGCGACGCGCTTTCGTGCCAAATGGCAACGCCCGCCTCTGTGAGATCCGCCAAAGCACCGGGCCAGTACTGCGGGTTGAGCGGCGATGGACCTCGCTCCAACAGCCGTTTTGTGCGTCGTTCGCGTACGATCTTGTCTATTTCTGAAATCAGCCCTGCTGCGCGGCTGTAAGCTTCTTCGGCCACAACCCGAGGCACGCGAAGGGCGCTGAGCTGGTCTTGAAGGCTGGCGCGCAACTGGGCAATATCGTCCGCCTCGGTTGCTCCGTCCTCCGGCGCAGGCCCCAACGCCTGCAGCTGCCCTTCGAGCGTTCGGATCCGATCAGCGTTCTCAGTACCGGCCGTCAGAAATGTCTGACGATAGCGCACCAACTCGTTGCGAAGCTGCTCCAAGGCCGCACTTGAGGCGCGATTGGCATCGATCACCTGTTCAGCGCGAGACGCCGTCTTTTGCCACTCAGCGACGTAGGCGCGGTCCGCATCGGTAATCTGCGCCGCCGCAGACAACGCCAGGCTGACCAGAAGCGTCAGCCCCAACACCCAGACCCGAAACAAGGCGACCGCGTCTTTCATGTCGCGTCAGACGTCTTCGAAGACGCCCGGGATCGAGGCCGGTGCGTGCGTCATCCAATCCGGGACCGGGAGGCTTTTCTCGCGCAGGAAATCAGGGTTGAACAGCTTGGACTGATAGCGCGTGCCATAGTCGCACAGGACGGTGACGATGGTCTTGCCCGGCCCCATCTCCTTGGCCATGCGCACGGCCCCGGCAATGTTGACGGCCGAAGAGCCGCCGAGAACCAAGCCTTCGTTGTGCAGCAGGTCAAAGACGTAAGGCAACGCTTCCTCGTCGGGCACCTGATAGTTGAAATCCGGTGTGAACCCTTCAAGGTTCTTCGTGATGCGGACCTGCCCGATACCCTCGGCAATGGAAGATCCTTCCATGGCGATCTCACCGGTGGTGTAATAGCTGTAAAGCCCCGCTCCCATCGGATCGGCAAGGCCGATCTTCACGCCCTTGGGTTGCAGCGCCTCGGCCACGCCTGCCAGGGTGCCGCCCGATCCGACCGCGCAGATGAAACCATCTACCTTGCCATCGGTCTGCTGCCAGATCTCGGGGCCGGTGGTTTCCACATGGGCCTGACGGTTGGCAACATTGTCGAACTGGTTGGCCCAGATCGCGCCATTGGGTTCTGTCTTTGCCAGTTCCTTGGCCAGACGTTCGGAATAGCGCACAAAGTTGTTCGGGTTGCGATAGGGCGCCGCAGGCACCTGCACCAGCTGCGCGCCAGCAAGGCGCAGCATGTCCTTCTTCTCTTCGGACTGGGTTTCGGGAATGACGATCACGGTCTTGAAGCCCATCGAGGCGCCGACCAGCGCAAGACCGATACCGGTATTGCCCGCGGTGCCTTCAACAATGGTGCCCCCCGGTTTCAGATCCCCGCGCGCAATCGCATCGCGGATGATGTAAAGCGCCGCGCGATCCTTGACGGACTGGCCGGGGTTCATGAACTCCGCCTTGCCGAGGATTTCACAGCCGGTTTCCTCGCTGACGCGGTTCAGCCGGATCAGAGGCGTATGACCGATCGCATCGGCCAGGTCACGTGCAATGCGCATGGTATCCCTTTCAGTCGTTCCACAAAGACTTAGCCAAGCCCCTGCCCGATCACAAGGCATGAGGTCTCGCCAAACGGCCTATTCGCCATTCTGCGAGCGGAGCCTCTCCCGGTGCCGGGCCAACCACAATGCCGCTGTCACCAGAGGCATATCCTGATAGGTACGCGCGTCTACGCCATCCATCAATTCCCGGAACGAAATGACTTTACTGCGGATGTCTTCATTTTCGCTATCCAGACCACCGCCGCCTTGCACGTCTGACAGATCTGCAAGGCCCACAAACACATGGATGAATTCGCCCGAGGCCCCACTTGACGGGTAGACCTCAGCCACAGGTTCGAGACGGCAGACCTCGAGCCCGGCCTCTTCCGTGGCCTCACGAACAGCGGCCTGTTCAGGCGTTTCGCCGGGATCGATCAAACCGGCAACCGGCTCCCACATCCAGGGGCGCTGTTCCCCGGCGATGTAAGTGGCCGCGCGGAACTGCTCGACCAATAGCACCTCATCGCGCACCGGGTCATAAGGCAGGATCACCGAAGCCCGCCCCACCAAAGCCGCGCAGCGATTGATCACCGGGCTGAACGTGCCATCGAAACGGCGAAACTGCAGATCCATTTCTTCCATGGCGAAAAAGTTGACAAAGGCCCGCTTGTGCCGGTGCACCTGCACATCCTGAGACAGATCGTGTTCCGGGTCCTCAGGCCGTGCCTGCGCCGCCAACCAGGCGGAGGCACGGCGGAACATCGCGGGGTAGATCCGAGCAATTTCCTGAGCCGTCATACGCCCATGATAGGCCATCATTTCTTCAGCGGCCCGCATGGATACCGCCGCCCAGTCCCGCTCCCAGGTGGCAAGATCCCAGGGACCATCCGTCTGAAGGGAGCCGGCCTTTGAGAAATAGACCTCGGCCGAAACCACATCGCCGCTCTCCAGCCGGACAGAAGCGGATCTCAGCGCATAGCCAAACCCACCCTCATAAAAATCAAGCGAAGCAAGGTCCGCCTCAGACAAATCCCGCAGCAGTATACCCTGCGCCTCACTGCCTGCGTGGCTTTCAATCACGGGATATATCTGTCCGGAAACGCAAGAAACCCTGTGGTCGACCAGTGTCGCAGGTTCCACGGCTAGCCGCTCGACGCTTCTGCCCAGGACCACGGCCAGAAGCGGCACATGGCGCAGCGTCCCATAGAAAAAGAAATCTGTCATGTGTTTGGAATTCCTTTTGGGCCCGGCCCTATCTCCAGCGCCTGAACGCATTTTCCGTAGCCAGCCCGGCCAGAACGCCGCCAATGACCAGGGCCAACAGGACATGTGGCACGGCCATCACAAAGAAATAGTCCAGCCCAATCGTAAAGATCGCGCTCAGCGCTTCGAACGGGCCATCATAGCGGTGACGCATCGCCAAACGGAACATTTCCCATACGCCCTGTGCAAACAGGCCCCAAAACACCATGACTGCCATACCGGTAAGACCATTGTTGATGGCAGGCACAAGCCCGCCACCTGCACGCCGCCCCATCAAAACCCACCCCGTCACGACACCAATCGCCATGTTGACATGGACAAAATAGCCAAAATCCGTGCCTTCTGGCATCAACGGCATGATCAGTTGTGATGCAACAAAGGCGAGAAGCGCCATGGACAGCGCTGCAATCAGTCGGGCTCCATTGGGCATGGGTTGATGTCCACTCCTGCATTGTGGCCGTGCCCAAACTGGTCCTCGGCCCCGGTTCGACCGCACTGTCCCGTTTTCTTGCGCGCGGCACAAGAGGTTAGATCCGGGAACAAGGAACTGCCCCTACCCCGCCGTTTCGACCTTTCGATTGGCGCTGTAAGCGTCCAACGCGCGTTCCCGCCCGACCTTGAGATCGATCAGCGGTTTGGCACGAGGGAGATCAGGCGAAAGCCCCCAATCAAGCGGCGTCGCGTCAAAGAAGGCCAAGGCCGTCTCGGGCGGGTTGCGCTGGCCTTCGGCAATCCAGCGGCGAACATAGCGGCGGTCGGCGTCGAATTTGTCGATCTGCCCTTCGGGATTGTAGATCCGAAAGAACGGCGCAGCATCCGGGCCGGACCCGGCCGTCCATTGCCAGCCCATGGCATTCGAGGCCGGATCCCAGTCCACCAGACAATCGGCGAACCAGTCCATGCCCACCTTCCAATGCACCATGAGGTGTTTGGTGAGGAAGCTTGCCACGATCATGCGCGCGCGGTTGTGCATCTTGCCGGTGACAAACATTTCCCGCATGGCCGCATCGACAAAGTCATAGCCTGTCTGCCCGCGCTTCCAGGCCTCGACCTCTGGAGTTGTTTCCGTGCGCCAGCCAAAACTGTCCCATTCGGCGCGCCAGTTGCGGGTCAGGATCTCGGGCGTGTGGTACATCAGATGATAGGCAAACTCGCGCCAGACCACCTCTTTCAGGAAATGCTCTGCGCCCTTGCGGCTTTGCTCCATCGCGCGCTGGCCAAGGTGCCACATGCGGTGCGGGCTGATTTCACCCCAGGCCAGGTTTTCTGAAAGCCCCGATGTCGCATCGAGCGCCGGGAAATCCCGCAAATCCTTGTATCGTGCCACAGATCCATCAAGGAACTCATCTAGCCGGTTGAGGGCAGCAGACTCTCCGACCCGGCAGTGAACCGACACGGCATCGGCGCCGCGACGCATGGCGGCACCCATCTTCCAATCTGTAAGATCATCACTATCGGGCCAGACATCTGGCGCCGGGATCTTGCCTGGCTCGGGCAAAAGCGCGGCAGGTTCCCGCTCCCGAACCGCTTTCCAGAATGGAGTGTAGACGCGGAACATGCCGCCTGCCTTGGTCTCTACCGTCCAGGGTTCAAACAACAGCCGCCCGCCAAAGGATTTCGCCTCGATCCCTTGCGTCTTCAGGTTTTCTTTGACCTTGGTGTCGCGTTCAATCGCACCCGGATCGTAGAGCCGCGACCAATAGACGGCCACAGCCCCGGTCTCGCCGACAACCTCCGACAGGACCTTGAGCGCATCCCCCCGACGCAAAACCAGTCGGCTGCCGCGCGCGGCCAATACCTTTGCAAAATGCTCCAACCCCAGCCCAAGGCGAAATTTCGGTGCAGCACCAAGCTTCTCATCCTCGGCATCCAGTATGTAAAGCGGAAGGATCGGCGTACCGCGTTCAACTGCCGCCATCAGGGCCGGGTTGTCGGCAAGGCGCAGGTCACGCCTGATCCACCAGATGATCGGCGCGCCTGCCGTGGCTTGGCTGCTCATGTGTGAAGTGACCTCGTGCTGCGTTATCCTTACAGCACGCGATCTAGGGCCTCGATCAGATGTGTCACCTCATTTTCGCTGGTGTAATGGGTGAAACTCATCCGCAAGACACCCTGATCCGCATCAACTCCCATCGCGTCAAGCGCTCGCACCGCGTAAAAATCCCCGCCCCCGGCCATGATCCCATGCGCCGCCAGGTCTTTTGCCACATCGACACCGGGACGATTGACCGCAACGGCCACGGTCGGCGCGCGGGTCGCGGCCTCTGTCGGCCCCAACAGGCGCAGATCGTTGCGATCCTTCAGCGCATCCAGAAGCGGCTGGAGAAGCTTCACCTCATGGGCGCGCATAAGATCGTGGACAAAGCCCGCGCGTTCAGAGGCGCCCTCACTCGGACCGCCATGATGGTCACAAAGGGCGTCGATGTAGTCAACCATGCCCGCCGAAGCCGCCACCTGCGCGTGATCCGGCCCAGCGGGTGTGAACCGCTTGTAGAGCACACCGCCGTTGAAATAGTGCCCCTGGTTCGGCAGCAATTCCCCCAAAGCGCGGCGGATCACCATGATGCCCTGATGCGGGCCATAAGTCTTGTAGGCCGAAAACAGGTAGATATCTGGGCCAAGCACATCAACATTCGGCAAACCATGCGGCGCATAAGAAACCCCGTCCACACAGACAAAGGCCCCTGCCGCGTGACAGAGCGCTGTGATCTCGGTCACCGGGTTGATTTCCCCCACTACGTTCGAGCAATGCGGAAAGCAGACCAGCCGCACGCTTTCATCCAGCAGGGCTTCCAGGTCACGCGGGTCGAGATGCCCAGTGGTGGGATCGATCTTCCATTCCCGGATTTCCACGCCTTCCTCGGCCAGACGGCGCCAAGGGCCGGTATTGGCCTCGTGGTCCTGATTGGTGACGATGATCGCTTCGCCCGGCGACAGAAACTGCCGAAAGGCCTGCGCCAAGACATAGGTGTTCTGCGTGGTTGAGGGGCCAAAGCTCACCTCATCAGTCTGAACCCCCATCACGGCCGCCAGCCGTTGGCGCGCCTCGTCCATCTCTGCGCCCGCAAGGGTCGAAGCTTCGTAGGGCGCATAGGGTTGCACCTTGCGCTGAGTGTAGAAACGCATCAACCGATCAATGACAGGCTTGCAGGTGTATGAGCCACCAGCATTCTCGAAAAAGGCCTGACCTTCCAGCGATGCTTCAGAAAACGCCGGGAACTGTGCCCGCACAAAATCGATATCAAGCGCCATTCTCTGTCCCCATGTCAGTCACCGGGAAATGGATGCAGATCTTGCGTGCAAAGGTCAAGCACAGCGAAGCCTTTGTTGCCACAGGTGTTTGGCAAACCTTTTGGCGGCTCAAAAAGCAAACGCGCGGGGCGGCCCCGCGCGTTCTGTCAGTCGTGTTCCTTGCTCAACGATCAGGCGTTTACATCGACCACCACACGTCCCTTGACTTGGCCTTTCAGAATGTCGCCTCCAAGCTGGGGAAGATCCTGAAGCGTTGCGGGCTGGATCATCGCCTCAAGCTTGTCCATCGGCAGATCTGTGGCGATCCGCTGCCAGGCACGCAGGCGATTGTCGTAGGGCTGCATCACAGAGTCGATCCCCAGAAGGTTTACCCCGCGCAAGAGAAACGGCACCACTGTCGCAGGCAAAGCTGCGCCACCCGCAAGGCCTACCGCCGCGACAGAAGCTCCGTATTTCATCTGCCCCAACACGCGCGCCAGCATTGCGCCCCCAACGGCATCGACACAGCCCGCCCAGGTTTCGCTTTCCAGCGGGCGTTTGACCGTTTCGTTGATCTCTTCACGCGCTACGATCTGGCTGGCGCCCAGGCTGCGCAGGTAGTCTGCGGCTTCGGGGCGCCCGGTGACGGCGGCGACCTCATAGCCCAGATGCGCCAGAATGGCCGTGGCAACCGAACCGACGCCGCCAGCGGCCCCGGTGACCAGGACCGGGCCATGATCCTTGTTCATTCCGTGATCTTCCAAGGCCATCACGGCGAGCATAGCGGTAAAGCCCGCCGTACCCACGGCCATCGCCTGCCGGGTATCCAGCCCTTTGGGGAGCGGAACAAGCCAGTCAGCCTTGACCCGCGCCTTTTGCGCATAGCCGCCCCAGTGTGCCTCTCCCACACGCCAGCCGGTCAGAACGACCTTGTCACCGGGCTTGTAACGCTCATCCGATGAGGCCTCGACCGTACCGGCAAAATCGATCCCCGGCACATGCGGGTACTTCCGCACCAATCCACCGCCAGGACCAATGCAAAGGCCATCCTTGTAGTTGACGGTGGAGTACTCAACAGCAACGGTCACCTCTGCCTCTGGCAGATCGTCAAGGCCGATCTGCTCCACGGCGGCTGATGTTTTGCCGGTTTCCTCGTCCTTGTTTACGACCAATGCATTGAACATATCGGTTTCCTTTCGCGTTAAATCCAGAACTTCTCACGCACGGTGGCAGAGCGCATCCCGTCAGGTGTTTCCACCTCAAGCCTTGAGCCCTCATCCCAATGAGTCATGCGCACCATGCCGATTGAGACGTTGGTCTGAAAGTCAGGCGACCAGGCCGCAGATGAGATCCGCCCGACACGACGGCCGCCGGAAAACACCGGCCAGAAGCGATCACAGGGCGGCACCGCATCGCCATCAATGGCAATGGGCCGGATCTGCTGCACCGGGCCTTCCTTGGCCACCCGCAACAGCGCATCCCGCCCGATGCATCCAATGGCCGTATGGGTGTTGCAGAACCGGCCCAATCCACATTCATGGGGCGTGTTGTCGTCGGTCATGTCGTTGCCGTAACTCAACAGACCGCCTTCGATCCGCTCGATCAGGTTGGGGCACCCTGCGCGCACCTCCAGATCCTCGCCCGCCTCGAACAGTTTGCGCCAGAGCGGCATGCCGAATTCGCTGCCCTCGACGTAGATTTCAAAGCCGCCCTGTTTGGAATAGCCCGAGCGCGCGATCACCAGATCATGGCCCTGGAACTGGTAGACCCCAAAGCGGAAGAAGCGGATGTTGCGGATGCTTTCACCAAAGACACGCACCATCAGTTCCTCGGCCTTTGGACCCTGCACCGCCAAAGGGGAGACATCGGGTTCATCCACCAACACATCCAGTCGCCAGCCGTTGTCAATACCCTTCACCCAATAGAGCAGATCGCTATCGGCAATGGAGATCCACCAGCGGTCCTCTGCCAGTTTGACCGCCACCGGATCGTTCAGCATACCGCCGGTCTCATCCACGATGGGCACGTAGTAACACTGGCCAGCCGTCATGCCGCGCAGATCGCGCGGGGTCAGCATTTGCATCAGGCGCCCGGCATCGGGGCCACGCAGCTCCACCTGGCGTTCGCATGCAACGTCCCAGACCTGCACATGGCGTTTCAGGTGGTGGTAGTCCGCCTCAACACTTTCAAACACAGTGGGCAGCAGCATGTGGTTGTAGACAGTGTATCCTTTGACACCGGCAGCCTCGACACCTTCGGAGAACGGGGTGCGCCGCAACCGGCGGGATGGTGAGATCAGGGCCATTGCAAAACCTCCCAGGCAATGGTGAACCTCTGCGCCAAACCGGGCTGCAGAAGCGCGACTCAGGACTTGAACTTTAAATGTCAGACTTTTAAATGTCTGACAAATGATTTCTTTGCCCCGCTTGCCCGGCAATTCAAAGCCGCCCACAGATAGGCGCGCCCGTCCCAGACCCACTCAGAGCAAACCAATGCAAATTGACCCTAGCCGCCCCGAAGACCTATCCGCCCAGATTGCCCAGGCGATAAAGGATGCGATCATCGGGGGCACGCTGATCGTGGATGAACGGCTGCCCTCAGAGGCAGAACTGTCAGATCATTTTCAAGTGTCCCGACCGACGGTGCGAGAGGCCTTGAAACGGCTCGCTGCGCAGTCCCTGATCCGAACGCAGCGTGGCGCCACCGGTGGCGCCTTTGTAAACCGGCTGAGTTTCGAGGATGCCTATGCGCAGCAGATCACCACCTCGACGCTGCTGCTGTCGATGAATGCCGTGAGTTTCGATACCGCCTGCGAAGCGCGCTATGCGCTGGAGCGGGCCTGTGCGCCCCTTTCTGCAGAGCGCCGCACGGCGGACCATCTGGCCACCATGCGTGCCGAGATCTTCCGCCAGTCACAACCTGGTCTGACAGACGAAGCGTTCTGTGCCTCTGACGTTGCCTTCCACCGGGCATTGGTGGATGGGGCAGGCAACCCAGTTCTATCTTACCAACTGGCGGGGGCCGTCGAAGGCATGCAGCCCCTCATGAACATGATCACATTCACGGCCCGCGACCGCGCGCGCATCATCGCACTCCACGAGCGGATCGCGGATGCCATCGAGGCGCGCAAACCAGAGGCCGCCGGCTCTGGGCTGAGCGAGCTGGAGATGGAAACGCGCAGGCTTGCAACAGATGTTTTTGCCGCCCGGGCGAAGGGACAGCGCCCCTCGCCTTCTGCGCGAAGCTAAGCCATCAATTTTCTGGGTATTCTTCCTATTTCTCCTCTTTAACTCCGGCCCTGCAAATCTTATATTTACCATGTTCCTTGCGGAACTATGGACATAAACGCGCTCGTAATAAGCGGATCGGACCCGGGGGCGGTACCCGGCGGCTCCACCAATAGACTTCTGGCGGTTTCCTTCGTTTGGGGACGCCTTTCAGAACCGGGGGGCCGAAATAGGATCGACGAACGTCTAAAGGGGTTAGCTTTGTCTCGGCGGTCTGCCACCGTTACCGGCGAAAACAGTACAATTGCAAACGACAATCGTGCTCCGGTTGCTCTGGCTGCGTAAGCAGTTCGAGTAGAACCGACTTTAAGCCCTTATGCCTAGCCGCGTAAGGCGGGGTTCGCAGGTACCTGGCAACAGAAACCTGCACTTTCATCCCTCACCCACACATCCTTGCTCAGGATGAGCATTTTTGGATCGTCATCGGCGGTTTTCCTCTCATGCTGCGCCCGTCTCAGCGTCGCAGGCGTTTGCCCCCAAAAAACGGGCGTTTGTTGTTGAAGTTTTGTTCAGGGTTTGCCGCCATCTTCCACCACATATGGAGTCAAAGAATGACCAACATCGAACGCTTGCGTGCCTGGTACACAGAAGTCTGGGAAAATGGGAACCTCGGATCGATCGGGGATTTCTTTGCGGATGATACGATTGCCTCGGGGATCGTTCCCGAAATACAGGTCGGAACGGATGAGCTGCGTGAGCTGGTCATGGCATTCCAGGCCCATGTTGGGAAGTTTCATATCGACCTGCCAAAAGTGATCGAACAGGGTGATTGGGTCGCCGCACTTGTGATCGTACGCACGACCCGTGGCGACACCGGCGCGCCGCTTGAAGTCACCGGCCAAATCATGACCCGGTTTCAAGACGGCAAGATCGTCGAGGCCTACAACCACTTTGATTACGTGTCTCTCCTGGAGCAAATGGAACTCCTGCCCGCCGACACCATTCCGATCTGCCTGACAGGACAACGCCTGACCTGGGCACGATAAGGTCGCGTCTTTCACTCAGAGCCGGACAACAAGGTACAGCAATGACCAAACCGGCTCACCTCTTTAACTCAACCGGCTCAACACCAAAAGGATCCAAAATTGCCTGTTTTTTCTGTTGCCCCCCATCGACAATGTAGCTTGGCCAAATTTCTCACCCATGTTTCCCGAGGGATCTGACAATGCCGACCTCGACAAGCCGCAATTTGGAAATCGTCAAACAGTGGTTCGACACGCTTTGGGGACAGGCGGACATAGCGGCAATTAACAGCCTCCCACACTCAGATATTACGATAGAAGGCCAGATCACGGCCTTGGGTGGTTCACGCAATGACTACGGCGAGATGGTCATGGCACTCACCCGGCTGCTGCACAATATTACCTTCGACTATGAGTCTCCCATCATGTCAGGAGACCTTGTGGCAGCCAAACTGCTGGTCAGCGCCAAATCCGCCGAAACCCAGCAAGACGTGCATTTCTCAGGCCATTTCATCGTAGAGGTCAAAGACGGGAATGTCACAAAAGTGTCTGCTTCCATGGATTACATGAAGATGTTCGAACAGCTCGGCCAGCTACCAGAGGATGCCCTTGCGATCTGCCTGACCGGAGAGAGCCTGATTTGGGCTAGCTGAGCCTTCTGACAAGCAGTTCAAACAGGGGCATGCCGATTACCCTGTCAGTTTCACCGGACCTACCCTATAGGCTGATCACGGCGCTTAGGCATCAGCATCGGAGAGACGTGTGCCAAATAACAATCCCGCGGTGCGCGATCTGGTCATCGTTTTCCTGCGTATTGGACTGATGAGCTTTGGGGGGCCGGCTGCTCAGATTGCGCTTATGCATCGCGAGCTGGTCGAAAGACGATCCTGGCTGACAGAAGATGATTTCCTGCGCGGCCTGTCCTTTTGCATGCTGTTGCCAGGGCCAGAGGCCATGCAGCTTTGCACGTACACCGGCTGGCGCCTGTGCGGGATGCGCGGCGGGCTTCTGGCTGGATTGCTTTTTGTGCTGCCCGGCGCTCTGGTCATTGGTCTGCTGGCCTGGGTGTATCTGGCCTACGGGACGGTTCCCGCTGTTCAGGCGGCCTTTACCGGCATCAAAGCCGCTGTCATCGTGATCGTTCTACAGGCACTCTGGCGGCTGCGGACCAAGGCATTGCAAACGAAACTGGACTGGGCCTTGTCTGCCTTTGGGTTCTCAGGCCTGTTCTTTCTGGGACTGCCGTTTCCGGTGGTCATTCTGATTGCAGGGTTGGTCGGCCTGACGCAACCGTCCACAGCCCCTCGCAGCCACGCCACTCCAGCCCCGAAAACCAGTCTGCGCGGCTCTGTCAGAACAACCGCGGTTTGGTCTGCGCTCTGGCTGGGTCCGCTATTGATGCTGGATCTCTTTGGCGCCGACTTTCTGTCGTCTGTCGGGTGGTTCTTTGCCAAACTCGCAGTTGTCACCTTCGGCGGAGCATACGCCGTGCTGGCCTATATGAGCCAAACGATCGTTCAGAACTACGGTTGGATCTCTACAGGTCAGATGATCGACGCGCTTGGACTGGCGGAAACAACTCCTGGCCCCCTGATTCTGGTTACGCAATTTGTGGCAATGCTGGCTGGTCACGCCGAAGGGGGCATTGCCTTGTTTTTAGCCGCTGGCACCGTTGCCCTGTGGGCCACTTTTGTGCCCTGTTTTCTATGGATTTTTGTAGCTGCCCCTTACATAGAGCGGATGTCGCAGCTGCCGCGGCTCGCAGGCGCCCTCAAGGGGATAACTTCAGCCGTAACCGGCGTGATTCTGAACCTCAGCCTTTGGTTCCTCGCTCATGTGGTGTTCGCCACGGTTTCCGAGGCGCAAATCGGCCCTTTCACCATGGCACTGCCGCAGTGGAGCAGCCTGGATCCGGCCGCCGCGGCGCTGACAGCCCTGGCCTTGGCTCTTGCAGTCGTTCTACGCGGGCGATTGGTCCTTTTGCTGGGCCTGATGGCTTGTGCTGGCCTGCTGCTGTCCCTGCTTCTGCTGCCCGCGCTCGGCTGATTTTCAGCCCCTTTTCCAAGGGCCAAACCGGATTTCCATGATTTTTTCCAAAACGGCTGCTCGACCTATTTTGTTTCCGGGAAATTCGCTTATGCTGGTTCCAAAAGGACAAGAGGGTACAACGTGTCACGTGAAATCGACTACGGAAACCTGATGCATACGGCCATGCGTGGCCTCATCCGCACCGTGCTGCAGGATGTGGCGGACCACGGCTTGCCCGGCAGCCACCATTTTTTCATCACCTTTGACACACGCAATCCCGACGCAAAGCTCGCGGACTGGCTGCGGGAGCGCTATCCGGAGGAAATGACCGTTGTCATGCAGCATTGGTTTGACAACCTCGACATCGATCCGGACGGTTTCGCGATCACGCTGAATTTTGGCGATACGCCCGAACCTCTTTATATCCCTTTCGATGCGATCAAGACATTCGTCGACCCCTCGGTCGAGTTCGGATTGAGATTTGAGTCCGCCGACGATGATGCGGACGAGATCAACAGCGAAGACGACAACGATCAGGGCGACGACGAGGCCGCGACCGAACCAAAACAAAAGCCCGACGCCGACGTGGTTTCGCTGGATAGTTTCCGAAAGTAGCCTGGCCTGCTCCGATTTACTGAGACTTGCGGCACCGGGTCCGTTTTTTCGGTTGCAGCTGTAGCTGCTTAGCCCACGCATGTGGGAGCATTTCCACACACCGAGAAACGATCGGTTCAGCCTTGTGCTTGGGGCCAAACCTGCCTCAAGGTGCGTTGCCTTCAGTAAACTCGCTTGAGGAAGGTCGAGATAGCACGCGTAGGCGCGCCGTTTCGATGCACTACATAGCGAAGCTCCAGCCCGCCATCCGAAAGGGTACGGTCGTACTGTTGCATTTCATAGTCTCCGTTTGGAGCCACGAACATCGAAAACACGGTAAGCGTCGGACCTGTAATACGCCCCCAGACATAGGGTTGGCCCTTCATCGGATCCATCTGGACCGCATGTCCGAACACGTTCCGCTCCATCGCTGCGGCAAAAATGCCGGCGCGGTCCGTTTCCACGAAACTGACATCATAGGTCTTGACCTTGCGGCTGCCGTCTTCACGGATCGTTGCGGTACTCCATTCTACGGAAAAGCCCTTCTTTGTCTCGCCAATGGTGACGCTCATATCACGCAATTCGACCAAGCCCTCGGCATCTGCCAATTCGACGGAACCGGAGTATGAACCGACAAATCGGGTGATATCCGCAAAGGCCGCCGACGCAAGAAAAAACAGCGAACAAACAAGCGCCAGACCATTGAACAGGATCCGGTGAATGTAGGCTCCACAAGGGACGGCGCGAGCCACCGCGCGGCGCTGACGCGAGGAAATCTGCGACGAAAGAGACAGGTTCAACACTCTCAAATCCTTTTGCATTGGTCCAGTTTGCGCGTCTGCCTAGAACTTTAGCCGTTTTGGGCGCGCAGGCAATGCATCCGGGCCAATTGTACCTATACCTGCTGGCGGGTTTCCTTATGATGCGCGCAACTGCCCGATTGCGCATAAAGCGGCTGCGGGCTAAACGGCATGCAACGGCATACGAGACGGAGAGAGACGAGATGTCCAATACCCGCACCGAAACAGACAGCTTTGGTCCGCTGGAAGTTCCTTCCGACAAATACTGGGGCGCGCAGACGCAGCGTTCGATCATGAACTTCCCTATCGGCTGGGAAAAACAGCCCGTCGCCATCGTGCGCGCGCTGGGTGTGATCAAGAAGGCCTGCGCCATGGCCAACAAGGAAAGCGGCAAGCTGGACGCCAAGGTTGCCGACGCCGTCATTCAGGCCGCCGGTGAGGTGTTCGAGGGCAAGTTCGACGACAACTTCCCGCTGGTGGTCTGGCAGACCGGGTCGGGCACCCAGTCCAACATGAACTCCAACGAGGTGATCGCCAACCGCGCAATCGAGATTCTGGGCGGCGTGATCGGCTCCAAGGATCCGGTGCACCCGAACGATCACTGCAACATGGGCCAGTCCTCCAACGACACCTTCCCGACTGCGATGCATATCGCCGCCGCCATGATGGTGCGCGACGTGCTGCTGCCGGGGCTGAACAAGCTGCTGGCTGGCCTTGAAGCCAAGTCCGAAGAATTCAAGGACATTATCAAGATCGGCCGCACCCATACCCAGGACGCAACCCCGCTAACGCTGGGCCAGGAATTTGGCGGCTATGCCCATCAGATCCGCATGGGTATCACCCGCATCGAAGCGGCCCTGCCCGGCATTTATGAGCTGGCCCAGGGCGGCACTGCCGTCGGCACCGGTCTCAATACCCAACCCGGCTGGGGCGAAAAGGTTGCTGCAAATATGGCCGAGATCACCGGCCTGCCCTTTGTGACCGCGCCCAACAAATTCGAAGCGCTGGCCGCGCATGATGCCATGGTCTTCATGTCCGGCGCTCTCGCCTCTGTTGCGGGTGCAATGTACAAGATCGCCAATGACATTCGTTTCCTCGGCTCCGGTCCCCGTTCGGGCCTAGGGGAACTGATCCTGCCGGAAAACGAACCCGGCTCTTCGATCATGCCAGGCAAGGTGAACCCAACCCAGGCCGAGGCAATGACACAAGTTGCAGCCCATGTCATGGGCAATGATGCCGCGATCAAATTTGCAGGCAGCCAGGGCCATTTCGAACTCAACGTCTACAACCCGATGATGTCTTATAACCTTCTGCAGTCCATGCAGCTCTTGGGCGATGTCGCCGACAGCTTTACCGAGCGGATGCTGAACGGCATCAAGGCCAACGAGCCGCGCATCGACAAGCTGATGAAGGAATCCCTGATGCTGGTCACCGCGCTGGCCCCGACCATCGGCTATGACAACGCCACCAAGGTCGCCAAGACCGCGCATAAGAACGGCACTACCCTCAAAGAAGAAGCCATCGCGCTTGGCTTTGTGGATGAGGCCACCTTTGACGCGGTCGTGCGCCCCGAACAGATGATCGGGCCCAAGGACTGATGGCAGAGCCGGTCAATCTGAACCGGTTTCGAAAGCAAAAAGCGCGGGCCGAGAAAAAGGCCCGCGCAGACGCCAACGCGTTAAAATTCGGCCGCAGCAAGGCGGAAAAACAGCGCGACCGCAGCCTGCGCGACAAACAGGCACGTGATCTGGATGGCCACAAGGCAGATGATCAGGGCGAGACATGAACAGCCGCCCCAAGAAACACTCGCTTACCTTACGCGGTCACCGCACCTCTGTCTCGCTGGAGGACGAATTTTGGGCTGCCTTTCGCGCCATCGCTGCAGAGGAAGGCCGTGCCATCAATGAGTTGGCCGCAGAGATCGACGAGGCACGCGGCGCGGATTGCGGGCTGGCCTCGGCCATTCGCTTGTTTGTCCTGCGACACCTACAATCGCGCTTGAGTTGATCTTGCCCATATTGCATGCTCCGGCCAAGCCGTTTTCACAGATTGCAAGAATTGCAGCCTTGGGAACGCGGAAAAAGTTTGTGTAGCAAGTGATCCTCTTTATCCATCCATTTCCCAAATTGAACTTGGGCTCCTAAGAATGAAAAAGACAATCTCCGTCCTGGCAATGCTGGCCTTGTCTGCCTGTGGTGATATTCAGACCTACCCGGCTCAAATTGAAAAACAGGCGGCCGCCGCCGCCGAGACTGCCGCCACACCCGTCGATCAGATCACAATCACCTCAGACAGCAAGATTGCAGGCAAAACAATCACGACCATTGGTCCGATCAAAGGCACTGTTGCAAAGTTGACCGCCTTTCATCCCGCACCTACCGTTGAGCAGGGCGAACAAAAGCTTCGCGTCGAAGCAGCTGAGCTAGGTGCCGACGCCGTCATCAATGCCAAGATCGGTGCTGTGGAAATCTGCCCGCTCAGCTGGGGCTGCCGCCATGTGTCCGGCACGGCGGTCAAGTTCAGCAACTGACCCAAAAGACCTGCTGCGGCTGCAACCCTTTAGCGCGGTTCCAGCCGCAGCCAGATCCCGTCTTGCGCCCGCACGGTAAGATGCGCCACGGGAACAGGCTCCTTTCCGTCTACCGGGTTTACCCTGTAACGGCGCAAAAGCATCGACAAAATCAGCGGCCCTTCGACCATGGCAAAGCCTGCACCAGTGCAGACGCGGGGGCCGGCAGAAAAGGGCATGTAGGCCTCGCGCTGGCACGTCTTGCCGTTCTCGGTGTCCCAGCGGGCAGGGTCGAACCCGTCTGGATTGTCCCAGAGCCTCTCGTGGCGATGCAAATGCCAGGGGCTAAGCACAAGCTGCGATCCTTTCGGAACAGCCCGGTCCCGAAACTGCTCAGGGCAGCTGGCCTCTCGCACCATCATGGGCACCGGCGGGTAAAGCCTCAACGCCTCGCGAAAGACATCCCGGCTGATCCGCAGGCGCGATACTGCGGCAAAGCTCTCGTCCTCCAGCGCCGCGGCCTCACTTGCCACCCTGTCTTGCCAATCTGGATAGATCGCCATCAGGTACAGCGTCCAGGCCAGGGCTGAGGCGCTGGTCTCGTGACCCGCCAGGAAGAAGATCGCCACTTGGTCGACCATCTCCTCAGTGGTTAAGCGCTCTCCCGTCTCGGGATCCTTTGTGGTCATGATCTTGGTCGCAAGATCCTGCGGCGCGGTTCCGGCAGATATATCAGCCGCGCGTTCATCGGTCAGGCGCGCAATCAAGGCGCGGATCCGCGCCGCGTTTTCCCGCGTTCCGCGGCGAAAGAAACGCGGCACCCAAGACGGAACCGGGATAAAGGCGGCCAGGTTCAGGATCGGCTGGCTGCGCTGGTAGTCACGGAAGCGCTCGAAGACCTCGGAAGCCACCTCATGCTCGATGGGGATCGAGAACAGCGTGCGAAAGATCACATCCGCCGCCACATGGGAGGTCACCGCCTCGATCTCGATCTCGCCCTCGTGCCCTTTCAGCCGCGCAACTGCGGCCTCGGCAGCGGCGCGCATGGCCGGGAAGGTTTCCTTGAGCCGTCCGCCCTCGAAAGCCGGATCGATGATCCGGCGCTGGCGTTTCCAGGTCTCGCCATTGGTGAGGAAGACGGAATTCCCCAACAGGGGTCGCAGGCCTTCACTGATCCGGTTCGATTTCGGAAAATCATCTGGGCGGTCCTTCAGCACGGTCTGCACAAGATCCGGCTGATTGAGCAGGAATGAGCGGAAGAATGGCGTGCGAAATTCAGCCATCCAAGCGCGATAGAGCCGCGCGGGCTGGGCGGACAGGATATCCCTGCGAAAGAGCTGCACATAGCGCCAGAGCGAGACCTTGTCCGGGCGCGCAGGAGGTTTGGGCGGCAAAGGCGTCATGGCGCGCTCACCGAGGTATAGCCGGAGGTCGCAGCCTCGATCCGGGATTTTGACGGCTGGCGCCCCTTGTATCGCTCTGCCAGTGTGATGGGTCCAGCGGTGATCTTGAAGTAGTCATAGTCGCCGGGTTGGTCAAAGGCGCAGAGATACTGGAAATGCAGCCGGAAGAACCGCCAGCGCAGCGCTTTCCAGCGCGCGGGGCTGAGGGTCTGGGTAAAGGCGGCAGAGACCACCAATGGCCAGCGTTTGCCTTTTGGCGCAACGCCGCTAACCGCAACGGGATCGCACAGCGCAAAGGCGCAGCCATCCCCCGGCGCGCTGACGTCGATCCAAGCGATTTCTGGGCTGGCCGACAGGTACTGCAGGTCGCCGCGCAGCCTCTCTGCGCGCGGCAGGAAGGAGACCATCGGCACCACCTGCCCGAGGCTGAGAAACCCCAAGGCCGGGCGGGCCTCTGGCAGGCCTTCGCGCAGCAGGTCGGCCAGCACCGACACGCCCACATGGGCACCAGACGAATGACCGACAAGCAGAACCTCGTCCACCGCATTCTGTTCCAGAACGCAGCGGATCATTCTACCGAATTCGCCCATGCGGGCCTCAAGCTTTGGCGGATTGGCCCCGCGCGAGGCTGCCGAATAGGCGTAGTCATGCATCAGGTAATAGGCAAAGAGCTTGCCATCTCGCGCCTTGAACCAACGTAGAACGGATGATCCAACCCCGAAAATCGCCACAAGGAAAACCGCCGCGCCAGCAAGCGCCGCATCTTCGGGGCCGCTGATCAAGCCCATTCCCCACTCTGTGAGACTCGCTATCCCGTACCCAGAAAGCCCCCCCGCAAGCACCGCGAGGAGCAATTGCAACAGCAGCATGCCCACCGGATATAGCGCCGCAATCACCGGCCCCTTGCGCAGCCGCATCAACCGCAGCAGCGCGCCGGTGGAGAAATAGATCCAGGCGGTGCGCACCAGTTGCAGATAGGTCGCCGGGATGGAGGCCGCCATGCTATCGCGCACGATATCGGACCAGACCAGCACCTCGACATCGGTCTCGACCTCACCCCCATCTATTTTCGCAGTGACATGCCACCCGTAGGGTCCGCCCGCCTGTTTGGGACGCTGTGCGATCTCATAGCCGGATATCTTGGCTTGAGCCGCGCTTTCGCTGCGGTATAGCTCCCGGTAGCGGCGCGGGTGGATAGGGTCATAGCCGGGAATATAGAACACATGTCTGCGGCGCACTGCTGCACCGCCCTGCCCGTTCGTCTGCTCCTGACCTGCCGCCTTACCCATTCCGGCCCCATCTGATTTTCCTCAGACTAGCGACGGAACTGGGCAAGAGTAAGACCTTAGATGCAAGGACTTAACCGAGTGCAGCCAGCCCCGGAAAGGTTTCGAGCAGCCACCAGGAGAAAGTCGAGAACAGCCCCGTCACCAGCATGATCCCGACAAAGAGCAACAAGCCGCCCATCAATTTCTCGATCAGGCCCATATGCCGCTTCATCCGGTTCATCAGCGCCATGGACCGGTTGAGGAAAATCGCGGCCAAAAGGAACGGCACCCCAAGGCCAAGCGCATAGACCCCCAAAAGGATCGTTCCTCGGCTGACCGACGCCTCAGAGGCGGCCAGCGACAGGATCGCCCCCAGTTGCGGGCCGATACAGGGCGTCCAGCCAAAGGCAAAGGCAAGCCCCAAAACATAGGCGCCAAGGGCGGAACCTCCGGATTCGCCCGCGTCCAGGCGCGCCTCGCGATCCAGAATCGGAATGCGAAAGACCGACAGGAAGTGCAGGCCGAAAACGATCACCACAACGCCCGACACTTTGGCGAACAACTCTCTATTTTCCAGCACAAATTCGCCGAACGCGGAAGCCGTGAAGCCCAGCAACAGAAAGACGGTGGACAGGCCCATCACAAAAAACAGCGCCGAGACGACAACCTTGCGCCGGGCCGCCTCGGTGCCCTGCATCTCGCCGATGGTAACGCCGCTCATATAGGCCAGATAGGGTGGCACAATCGGCAGCACACAGGGCGACAGGAAGCTGATCAAACCGGCCACCAGCGCCACGAACATGGCAGGAATCAATCCTGCATCGATGATCTCAATTCCAAACATGGCATCCATTTAGAGGACAGCTGGCCAAAGGTCACGGGTGGGCATGGTCACATCCTTGTGGACAGGCCGTGAGGGGCGGATTATCTGATGGATATGAGCGATACCACACCCACCCTTGATGCCATCGGCCTCCTGTGCCCCCTGCCCGTCCTTAAGGCCCGCAAACGCCTAAAATCATTGGCGCAAGGCGAGATTCTTACGATCCTTGCGGATGATCCGGCCGCCATTGTCGACGTGCCGCACTTCTGCGCCGAAGCAGGGCACGAGTTCCTGGGACAAAGCGACGCGCCGGACCATCAGATTTACCGTATCCGCAAGGGCGGCTAACAAGAACTTGCTCAACTCAGGGCAACGGGTTCTTGGTCCCCTCGGGTAGCGCTTCGGTGTCCTGGCTGAAGACATTGGTCCAACGCGTGGCTTCCCGTTTCCAGATCGAACTGACATACATAGCCCGTTCGCGTTCATCACCTGGAAGATGGTAGGTCGCAAGGTAGGCAAGAAGAGCGCAGTCATCTGCCAAAGGCAGCACACGGGCCTTTGACAAAGCGAAACGTTCTACAGTGGGGCCATTGGCCAACTGGTCGCAATGCGCGTCCCGACCCGCAAAGCCGCTGGGATACACCCCAAGAAACTCAGCGTGCAGCGCAGCCCGGTCTGCTTCGGCATCCCCTCTCTGCAGCGCCTGCCAGACCGCTGTTTCGCAATGCAAAAGCTCTTCCAGCAGGTTTTCTTGTTGTCTCATCAGAGGCGTCTTCTCCATAGAAATGAAAAGGCGGCCCCAAGGGACCGCCTTTCTGTCATGATATCAGCTTCCCAGAGACCACCAGCCGCGGCGCTTGGGCTTTGGAGGGCTATCCGGCTCTGGTACCGCCGCAGCATCTGCCTCGGCTGCAGCCAATTCCGGCTCTGCCTGCGCTACCGTTTCAATAACCGGTTCAGGCGCTTCCTGGTTTTCCGGGGCTTCAGCAGCCTCAATAGGTTCCGCCGTCTCAGCCACGGGCGCAGGGTCGTCCGAAACAGCCAGCTCCGGCGCGTCCTCCGGGCTGTCCTCGCTGGCAGCTTCGGCTTCAGGCGCTGGTGCCTCATGTGGCTTCACGTCTTCCACAGGCGCTGCCTCCAATGCAGCAGCTTCGTCCCCCTCCTGCGCTTCTTTTGTGTCCGCAGGCTCTACGGCCTCAGCCTCCGCAGAAGGATCTGTCGCTCCTTCGGGCAGATCCGGCTCGGAGGCTGGCTCAACATCGGTGCCTTCTGCCTTCACTTGCTCCGGTTCTTTGTTCTCAGACTCGGTATCCGTGTCTGTAGACTTTCGACTGCGGCTGCGGCGCTTGCGGGGTTTCTTTTTCGGCTTTTCTTCCGCCTCGGAGTTCCCGTCCACGGCGTCGCTGCCCGCTTCGGAATGGGCCTGGTCGTCGTCTGGCTTGACCTCTTGCACAGGCGTGTCTTCGGCCTGCTCTTTGGCAGGCTCAGCTTCCTCTGCCCCATCGGTTTCACCGTCGGCTTTGGCGATGCCATTCTCGCCATTTTCCCCTTCAGAGGAGCCAGACTTGCGGCGACGGCGGCGGCGGCGCTTGCGCTTAGGCTTGGCCTCACCATCCGCCTCGGGCTGTGCCTCTTCTGCCTCACTGGCTGCGGCCTCGGCAGCGGATTCATCCGCATCCACCTCGTCCATGATCGACGTATCGACCGAAACAACGGGCGCTGCCGCAACCGGAACCGCACGAGAGGCCGTCTTGAACTTCTCAAGCTGGAAATCGGGGCTGATCAGATGGACATCGCCCTCGATGCGTACAGACATGCCATAGCGTGTTTCGATCTGAGCGATATGATCGCGCTTCTGGTTCATCAGGTAATTGGCGATGGCCACGGGGCATTTCACCAGAACCTCGCGCGAGCGGCGACGGGTGCCTTCCTCTTCGATCTGACGCAGGATCGACAGCGCCAGAGAGTCGTCCGAACGGATCAGACCGGTGCCATGGCAATGGGGGCATGGCGCAGTCGTCGCCTCAATCATGCCGGGGCGCAGACGCTGACGCGACATTTCCATCAGGCCAAAGCCAGAGATGCGACCCACCTGAATACGGGCGCGATCCGTTTTCAGCTTGTCCTTCATGCGCTTTTCGACGGCGGCGTTGTTCTTGCGCTCGTCCATGTCGATGAAGTCGATGACGATAAGACCGGCAAGGTCACGCAGACGCAGCTGGCGCGCCACCTCTTCGGCGGCCTCAAGGTTGGTTTTGAGCGCCGTTTCCTCGATCGAGGCTTCCTTGGTGGCACGGCCAGAGTTCACATCGATGGCGACCAAGGCCTCGGTTACGCCAATTACGATATAGCCGCCCGATTTCAGCTGGACTGTCGGGTTGAACATGCCCGCCAGATAGCTTTCCACCTGATAGCGTGCAAAGAGCGGCAGTGACTCGCTGTAGTTCTTCACGTTCTTGGCATGGGACGGCATGATCATCTTCATGAAGTCCTTGGCGATGCGGTAGCCGCGCTCGCCTTCGACCAGAACCTCGTCGATTTCGCGGTTGTATAGATCGCGGATCGACCGTTTGATCAGGTCGCCCTCTTCATAGATCTTGGCCGGAGCTATGGATTTCAGCGTCAGTTCGCGAATCTGTTCCCACAGGCGCTGCAGGTATTCATAGTCGCGCTTGATTTCGGCCTTGGTGCGTTTCGCCCCTGCCGTACGCACGATGAGGCCCGCGCCCTGGGGCACGTCCAGTTCGGCCGCGATGTCCTTCAATTTTTTGCGGTCGGCCGCATTGGTGATCTTGCGGCTGATACCGCCACCACGCGCGGTGTTGGGCATCAAGACGCAGTAGCGGCCTGCCAAAGAAAGGTAGGTGGTCAGCGCTGCACCCTTGTTGCCGCGTTCTTCCTTGACGACCTGCACAAGCAGAACTTGACGGACCTTTATGACTTCCTGGATCTTGTAGCGGCGCGGGCGCGGCTTGCGCGGCGGACGGATATCCTCGCTGTCATCATCGTCGGCAACGGATTCGATGCTCTCGTCCTTTGCAGCGGCGTCGGCTTTCTTTTCACCCTCATCTTCATCGGCTTCGGGCGCTTCCGCTTCTTCATCCGCCGGTCTGTCAGCAGGCTCGGCCGGGGCAGCCTCAGGCTCGATGTCTTCGGCGGCGGCTTCAGAACCGTCCTGGCCCACGTCATCAGAAGGATCGCTGTCCCCACCGTCATCCTCAGCCGCGTCGCTGTCGGCTTGATCCGCCTCTGGCTCTTCGACGGGCGTTTCGGCAACACGCTCCATCGGCGAAGTCCCCTCAGGCACCTCGGCAAGCTTGTCCTCTGCCGCGGCATCATCCGTGCCTAGGTCAATGGTCTCCATGCCCGCGATTTCGCCTGCACCTTCGCCAGCAGGCGCCGAAGCCTCGGCTTCAGGGGCGTCTATCGCAACGTCTTTGGTTTCCACGGCATCCCCGGACGAGGCCGAAGCCGCCTTGCTGCGCGAAGATTTGCGGCTGCGCGAGCGGGAACGAGAGGGTTTGTCCTCATCCGCCTCATCCTTGGCGCGCATCGCCTCGGCATAGGCGCGCTCTTCCTCCATCAGCGCCTCGCGGTCGGCGATGGGGATCTGATAGTAGTCGGGATGTATCTCCGAAAAGGCCAGGAAGCCATGGCGGTTGCCGCCATAGTCAACAAATGCCGCCTGCAGCGACGGCTCGACCCGGGTTACTTTTGCGAGGTAGATATTGCCAGCAAGCTGGCGTTTGTTTTCGGATTCAAAATCGAATTCTTCAACCTTGTTTCCGTCAACCACCACGACGCGGGTTTCTTCCGCGTGGGTGGCATCGATAAGCATCTTCTTGGCCATGTGTCCTTGGTGCACCTGCCCAGTGCAAACGGAGGCCTCCCCCTTCCAGGGGGGCGCGCATGTCTTGGGGGGTGTCTTGTCAGGGCGATTTCAGACGTCGCGCCGCAGGGCAGGATCCCGGAACATCTGTCCGGCCCTTTGTCCTGTATGCTCTTCGCTCGCGCGCGCGTCATCGCGGTTCTTCTCCGACAGGTGGGATATCCCGAACCCTGCCATGTTATTCCTTCCCGGCGATCCCGGAAGAGGTGTTTTACTGCCCCGGTTCACGGGACAAATCGGTCTGCGCCTGCTTTCTCGGATCATGCCGGACAAAAGAAAGGCACAGCGAATCTCATCTGGGGCGGCACATAGAAGGTGCGAAAACCCCGTTTATCCACCATAAGGCCTGTCGCTGGGAAATGACAATGGCCATTCGCAACAGGCACTCGTGAAAGTGCAAACTAGGCTGGTTTAGGTCAAAACGGTTAACAAAAGCAGGCACAAGGCGGCTTTGGACCATAACCACGCTAGAGGATGGTGCCCATCAGCCGAGATAGTCAGACCGCTGCAAGCCGTATTTCGCCATTTTCTCGTTCAGCGTCCGGCGCGGCAGGCAGAGCTCTTCCATGACCGAGGCGATGGAGCCCTTGTGGCGCCGCATGGTGTTATCAATCAACATCCGTTCAAAGGCTTCAACGTATTCCTTGAGCGGTTTTCCTTCGGTCGTCATCACGGGCTGCATCTCGTCGTGATCAGACATCAAGAGCGAGGCGATGGTCCCCGATCCGCGACGCGATTGCAGCACCGCACGTTCGGCCACATTGATGAGCTGTCTGACATTCCCCGGCCAGGGCGCCTGCAACAGCTGCGCAGCCTCCTGCGCGGTGACCTGAGGCGCATCACAGCCGTACTCCTCGGCGAATTGCTCGCTGAAGCGGGTGAAGAGCGTCAGGATATCTTCGCCGCGCTGACGCAAAGGCGGAACAGTGATGCGCAACGCTGCAAGGCGGTAAAACAGATCAGGACGCAGCGCGTCTTCGCAGGTCTTGCCGGCTTCCTGCAGGTTCGAGATCGCGATGATCCGGGTCTCGCCCGGCGTGCCCTGTTCGTTGATCACGCTCAGGAGTTTCGCCTGCAGCGTCTCGCTCAGGGCTTCAACGTCTTCCAGGACCAGCGTGCCGCCGCGCGCCTCCTCAATGGCCGGAAGGAGGCTGTCTTCGGGCTGCATGGGCCCGAACAGGCGCTTGGCCAGAGCGTCTTCTTCGAGTGCGGCGCAGGAGATCAGCACGAACTTCTTGCCAGCCCGGCTGCCAACGGCATGGAGCGCATGGGCCACCAGCGTCTTGCCTGTGCCGGTTTCCCCGTCAATCAGAACATGGCCATCGGCCTGGCCCAGATCGAGGATATCCTCACGCAGGCGCTCCATGACAGGGCTCATACCGATGAGTTTCTTCATGATCTGGCCACCATCGGAGAGCTCACGCCGCAGAGCGCGGTTGTCCAGCGTCAGGCGGCGGGAGTTCGTGGCGCGTTTTGCCAACTCGGACATGCGGTCCGGGTTGAAGGGTTTTTCAAGGAAATCAAAGGCGCCAACGCGCATCGCTTCGACCGCCATGGGCACATCGCCGTGGCCAGTGATCATGATCACCGGCAGCGCACTGTCGCTGCCCATGAGCTTTTTCAGGAACTGCATCCCGTCCATGCCGGGCATTTTGATGTCCGAGATGACAATGCCGGGATAATCCGATCCCAGAACCTTCAGCGCCTCTTCGGCGCTGCCAAAGGTTTCCGTATCATAGCCAGACAGGGCCAGCCATTGGCTGATGGACTGACGCATATCCTGCTCATCGTCCACGATCGCGATTTTCATAGCCTGTGCCATAGCGGCCTCTCCATCCTTGTCCCGCTCATTCGGCGGCTTCGATCCCTTCAACCAAGATCGGCAATTGCATTTCAAACACGGCGCCGCCGTTCTGCCCGTTGCGGGCAATCAGCCGTCCGCCAAGGTCGTTCACGATCCCCGAGGAAATCGCAAGACCCAAGCCAACCCCGTCGCCGGGCTGCTTGGTGGTGTAGAAAGGTTCAAACAGGTTGTCGAAATCCTTGATCCCTGCCCCATTGTCCCGCACCGAAAGCGTCGCCGTCTCCCCTGCAGCCAGCAGGATCTCAACCTCGGGGTCATCAACCAATTTGGTGGCGTCCAGAGCATTGCGCAAGAGGTTGACCATCACCTGCTCCAGCCGCATGCGATCCCCCATCACGTAGACCGGCTCCTCCGGCAGGATGCGGGTGATCTTGACCTGCCGCTGGCGCAGCTGCGGCTCCATCATCGACAGCGAAGAGGCCAGCGCATCGCCCATGTTTACGGGCGCAAAGGCATCGCCAGCCTTGCGGGCATAGGATTTCAGCTGGCGGGTGATCGCGCCCATCCGTTCGATCAGATCATCGATCCGCCCGAACGAAGCCAGCGCCTCTTCGGGGCGGTTGCGATTGAGCAAAAGACGCGCGCCCGCCAGATAGGTTTTCATCGCCGCAAGGGGCTGGTTCAACTCGTGACTGACCGCTGCCGACATCTCGCCCAATGCGGCCAGTTTCGAGCTTTGCGCAAGGCTTTGTTCGGCCACGGCAAGCGTCTCCTGCACCCGCTCACGCTCGGCGATTTCCCGCTGCAGGCGGGCGTTCAATACGCGAAGCTCTGCCGACTCGCGCTGGAACAGCGCCATCCGCAGCGCCGTCTTGCGGCTAAGTGCATAGAAGGCCAGCGCCAGAAGGATAGCGAATCCCATGATCTCAAGCGCCAGAACCGCGTTCACCTTTTCGCGGATCGAGGCATAGGTGGTGAATGAGGTCAGCCGCCAGCCCTGAAACGGAACGCGCGTTTCGAGCCGCATAACGGCTTCGCCCTGCAGATAGGCGTCGGCAGGCAGCACGGTCCAGTCAGCGGTCGCGCGGATCGCACGCTGAATGGCGCCTTCCGGGGTTTGGACGCGCAGCGCGTCCTGCTCTTCCTTGCCGCGCCAGCGTGCCTCGGTTGCCAGCACGATGCGGCCCGTGCTGTCGCTGACCATGACCGCATCGGAGATGCCGGCCCAGGCGCGCTCAAACTTTTGCAGATCCACTTCGATCACGATGACGCCCAGCGTTCCGCTGGTATCCACCACCCGCCGGGAATAGGTGAACCGATACCCCCCCACTTCGCGCTCGATCACGGAAAACACTGTTGATTTGGACCGCACCGCATCAACGAAATAGGCCGCATTGCGGTGCGTTTCCCCCAGCCGGTTGCGATTGGTGGCCGCAACGGTGCGCCCATCACTGGCCAAAAGCATGATCGAAGCGGCGCCGATTTCTTCGACAAAGGAAATCAGCCGCTGGGTGGACAGAGAAAAGTCCTGGCTTTGTAGCGCCGCAATCAACGCCTGATCGCGCGCCAAAAGTTGCGGCACGATGGCGTGGCGGCGCAATTCGCTGACGAGATTTCCGGAATAAAGGGCCAGACGCAGCTCGGCCCGGTTTCGGGTGCTTTCGGTGAACCGGTCACTCAGCATCCGGTTGGTGACCCAGACCGTGGACCCCGCGATCACCATGAAGAGCAAAAGCCCAAGACGCGCACGCCACGAAATCGTGCCCGAACGGGCGGCGGGGCGCCGTTTGGCAGTCGCAGATGCAGATGCAGAGGGTTCGGGCGAAGCGGACATGGCGTCAAATCTATTGCGCCTGCCCGCCAGCCTCAAGTCATGCCGTTGTTACCATACCCGCCAATGCGCGGAAGACTGCCGTCCCATCGGTGCCACCATGGCCTTCGTCGGCGGCGCGCTCCGGGTGCGGCATCATGCCCAGAACCCGGCGGTTTTCAGAAAGGATGCCCGCGATATCGGCAACCGAACCGTTTGGATTGTCCACATAAGAAAAGGCAACGCGGTCCTGGTCCTGAAGCGCGGCAACGGTCTCGGCGTCGGCAAAGTAGTTGCCATCATGGTGTGCGATCGGAATGCCGATCACATCGCCTGCGCTGTAGCCTTCGGTGAAGACACTGCTGGAAGTCTCGACCTTCAGATCAACGGTGCGACAGATGTATTTGAGGCCAGCATTGCGCAAAAGCGCCCCCGGCAAGATGCCCGTCTCAGTCAGGATCTGGAAACCGTTGCAGACACCAATCGCATAGCCACCGCGATTGGCGTGATCCACGACTGCCTGACAAATCGGCGACTGCGCCGCGATGGCGCCGCAGCGCAGGTAGTCACCATAGGAAAAGCCGCCCGGCACGCCGACGATATCTACGCCCTCAGGCAGCACGCTGTCCTTGTGCCAGACCATAGTGACATCGAAACCGGCCCGCTCAAAGGCCACTGCAAGATCCCGGTCGCAGTTGGATCCCGGAAAGACAACAACCGCCGCCTTCATCAGACCATCTCAATGCTGTAGGATTCGATCACGGTGTTGGCGAGCAGCTTTTCGCACATCTCGGCCACGTCCGCCTCGGTGGCGCCTTCGGCCAAATCCAGATCGATCACCTTGCCCTGGCGCACCCCTTCGACCTTGTCAAAGCCCATCGCGCCGAGCGCGTGGCGCACGGCCTCGCCCTGCGGGTCCAGAACTCCGTTTTTCAGCATCACATGCACCCGTGCCTTCATCGCGTCTTTCCTCAGCTATCGATGGCAAAGCCCGGCGGTGGGCTTTTGTTTCAAGTCTTGTTTGCGCTGGCCGGGCCGGTCAGTTGACCAGAGTCGGCTTTCCCGGCGCAGGCGGGTTGTTGGGCATCACGCCCAGACGGCGCGCAACCTCGGTGTAAGCGTCTGTCAAGCTGCCAAGATCACGGCGGAACACGTCCTTGTCGAGCTTTTGACCGGTCTCGATATCCCACAGGCGGCAGCTGTCCGGGCTGATTTCATCGGCCACAACAAGACGTTGGAAATCGCCTTCATAGACGCGGCCGATCTCGATCTTGAAGTCCACCAGGCGAATGCCGACGGCCAGCATGACACCGGACAGGAAGTCATTGACGCGCAGCGCCAGGCTCAGGATATCATCCATGTCCTGCTGGCTGGCCCAGCCAAAGGCCGCGATATGTTCTTCGGTCACCAGGGGATCGCCCAGGGCGTCGTCCTTGTAGCAATATTCCACGATCGGGCGCGGCAGTTGGGTGCCCTCCTCAATGCCAAGACGCTTGGACATGCTGCCAGCCGCATAGTTGCGCACGATCACCTCAAGCGGGATGATCTCGCAGCTGCGCACCAGCTGTTCGCGCATATTGAGGCGCTTGAGGAAATGGGTCGGGACACCAATCTGGCCCAGCCCTTGCATGAAGAACTCGCTGAGCAGGTTGTTTAGCACGCCTTTGCCCTCGATCACATCGCGCTTTTCGGCGTTGAACGCGGTTGCGTCGTCCTTGAAGTACTGCACAATGGTTCCCGGCTCGGGACCTTCGTAGAGTGTCTTGGCCTTGCCTTCGTAAATCTTCTTGCGACGTGCCATGAGAAGCCTTTCGGGGTGCGTGACGGGAATCCATCCCGGTGTCTTGCCGCCCTCATAGTGCAAGCGACATTGCGCCGCAAGCGTGGCGCGCGGTCACAGCGGCCGTTCCCCAAAGCTGGTTTTGCCAGAAGGCAGGCCGCAGAAGGCAGGCCGCAGGATGTCATGCAGCTATTCCAAGCCCACACTATTGCGCAACCGTTACGTGCTTCACATATTGATGTCATCGGACAATCCGAAACAGGAGAGACGGATGAGCACCTTTGACAACCGTGAACAGGCCTTTGAAGCGAAATTCGCGCATGATGAGGAGATGCAGTTCAAGGCACAGGCGCGCTGTAACAAGCTGCTGGGCCTTTGGGCGGCGGAAAAACTCGGGAAGACAGGCGCCGAGGCAGAAGACTATGCCAAAACAGTTGTGGTCGCGGATTTTGAGGAAGCAGGGCACGAGGACGTCGTTCGCAAGGTCGCGGCAGATCTTGATGGGCATGCCAGCGCAGATGAGATCCGGGCCAAAATGGCAGAACTGCTGCCGGTTGCAAAAGAACAAATCCTGACCGAAGCGGGATAACCTCACTGCTTGGGGGGCGCGCGGCACCGAGCGACGTCCCCTGCGCTGCAAAACGGTACGCGTTTCGCAAAGATGGCCAACGTCGGCCTATCCTGCTGCGCGCCATTTCTATGCAAATGCGCAGGACCATAAGCCTTTGCAAAGGTCCTGCGTTAACCTCTAACCAAGGTCTGGCGGATAAGGTGAGCGCATCGCGAAATTGCGCGCACCAACAGGAACGCTAATGACCCGTCCCATACGCCCGCTTTCCGGATCGGTGATTGCCGGTGTCCGGTGGACAGCGCCATTGGCCATGGCCGCGCTTTGCATCTGGGCCCTGGACGCACGTATCGGCTTACCCTCCCCGCAAGACATTGGTGACACGCTCGCATCCATTCCGGCCTGGCGCTGGATCGCAGCCCTGTCGGCAACTGCCGTCAGCTTTTGGGCCTTGGGGCGCTATGATACGGTGGCACATCGCCATTTGGGAACTGGGTTCGATGGCACCAGAGAGGCCCCCCGCGCACGCCGCGCCGGGATGGCGGCCATCGCCTTTTCTCAGACGGCGGGGTTCGGGCTAATCACCGGTGCCTATGCACGTTGGCGACTTCTCCCCGGGCTGACTGCCCTTCAGGCTGCACAGGTTACAGCCTTGGTCGGCTTTACCTTCATGATCACCCTGGCGGCCATCACCGGAGCTGCCTTGCTGCTCAACCCGGTTCTTCCCGGCATGCGCTGGCTGGGAACCCTCTTGGTTGCCGGATTTGTCGCCGCCTTGGCGGGTGGCTTTTGGTACCCCTCTCTCAGGATTGGAAAGCTGAAATTGCGCTGGCCCTCGCTGATTGCAATGACAGCTCTGCTTGGGTGGACCGCCCTTGATGTTATCGCTGCCGGCACGGCGCTCTGGTTGTTGCTGCCCTCGGGGCTGGAGGTCACCTGGATCAGCATGGTCACCGTCTACTTCATCGCCCTGGGGGCTGCGATCCTCTCCTCAGCACCAGGAGGCGCCGGTCCGCTTGAACTGACAGTCTGCGCCTTGCTGCCGGGCACGGAAACCGGCGCCCTGTTGGCCGGGCTGGTCGCGTTTCGTCTTGTTTATTATGCCGTTCCAGCGGCCTTGTCCTGCATGGCGCTGGTTCTGCCGCGCAAGTCGAATGGCGCGGCCTCATCGGCAGAAGATCATGCCTTACTGGGAACTCTTGAGCGTCCTGCCAGCGAATTGCCCGAGACGCGCCCCAACGCCGAGACTGCAATTATCACTCAGAACGGTGGCCACATTCGCGCCTTTGGTCTGAACCAGTTTGCAATCCTGGACAGCCCGCAGTGCTCTATCGCCTTCTTCGATCCGATTTCGGGTCATCTGCCCGAAAGCCTGCCACCCTTTGCCACCCATGCGCGACGTCGCAACGCCTCCGCCTGTCTCTACAAATGCAGCGCCCGAACAGGCCTTGCGGCTCGACGTGCCGGATGGAAAGTCCTGCGCATCGCGGCAGAAGCGGTGGTTTATCCCGCAGCCTTCAGCGAGGCCGGGTCATCGCATCGCCAGTTGCGCCGCAAGCTGCGCCATGCCGAAAAGGCCGGGATCACGATCCTGCCAGCGCAGTTTTCCCTGCCACTGGACCAAATGTCCGAGATCGACAGCCAGTGGCAGTCCTCCCACGGCAGCGCCCATGGCACAACAATGGGACGGTTCGAGCAAGGTTACTTGGCCCGGCAACGCGTCTTTCTTGCCTGGAGAAACGGCCGCCTAGACGGGTTCATAAGCCTGCATGAGACACGCCGAGAATGGTGCCTTGATTTGATGCGCCTGCGCCCTGATGCACCGGACGGCACAAGCCACGCCCTGGTCCGAGCCGCAATAGCCGCCGCTGCCGAGGAAGAGATCCCGCGCCTGTCGCTTGCCGCCGTCCCCGACCATCGCTGGGCCGACCGTGTCGACAAGGGGCTGCGCCGTTTCAAAGCCTGTTTCGCACCCCGCTGGGAACCGCGCTATGTCGCCGCCCCGTCCTGGGGGCATATGACCTTGTCGCTTGCCGAACTGGCACGACTGGTACATCGCCCGGACCCGATCGTTCCGGCCTTTTCCGAAGCTCAGACCACAGGCTCCAAAGGTCACGATCAAATCCGCGAAGACCTGGCCGGAAACGCGCTTCATAATGAACTTGAGGATTATGCATTTGCCCTGAACGGCTCTCCATGACAGGAGGAGCGGAATCTACGCTGACTGGCCTGCGGCCCTTGGCGATCACCCTTTTGACGGGAAGCACCTGCGATGAGCAACACTTTCACCCAGCTTCTGGAAACCAAAGACGTTCTGTTGGCGGATGGCGCCACCGGCACGAACCTGTTCAACATGGGCCTGCAATCTGGCGATGCACCAGAGCTTTGGAACACTGACGAGCCGCAAAAGATCCTGGCGCTCTATCAGGGCTCTGTCGATGCGGGAAGCGACCTGTTCCTGACCAATTCATTCGGAGGTACCGCCGCGCGCCTCAAACTTCATGATGCTCAGGGCCGGGTGCGTGAGCTGAACCGGGTGGCCGCCGAGCTGGGCCGTGAAGTTGCCGACAAAGCCGAGCGCAAGATCGCCGTTGCAGGGTCTGTCGGCCCCACCGGTGAGATCCTGCAGCCGGTCGGCGAGCTGTCGCACGAGCTGGCGGTCGAAATGTTCCACGAACAGGCCGACGCCCTGAAAGAAGGCGGTGTCGATGTGCTGTGGCTTGAGACCATCTCCGCCCCCGAAGAATTCCGCGCTGCCGCCGAGGCGTTTAAACTGGCCGGTATGCCCTGGTGCGGCACCATGAGCTTTGACACAGCTGGGCGCACCATGATGGGGGTCACCTCAGCCGCGCTGGCGCAACTGGTTGAGGAATTCGACAATCTCCCGCTGGCCTTTGGCGCTAATTGCGGCACCGGAGCCTCGGACATCCTGCGCACCGTGCTTGGCTTTTCCGCCCAAGGCACCGAGCGTCCGATCATTTCCAAGGGCAATGCGGGCATTCCGAAATACGTGGATGGCCACATCCACTATGACGGCACGCCCGAGCTGATGGGCGAATACGCCGTGATGGCGCGCGATTGCGGGGCAAAGATCATTGGTGGCTGCTGCGGCACCATGCCCGACCACCTGCGCCACATGCGCGAAGCGCTCGATACCCGCCCGCGCGGCGAGCGACCAACTCTTGAGCATATCGTCGAGGTCCTGGGGCCCTTTTCATCGGCCAGCGACGGCACAGGCGAGGATGCCCCTGAGGCTGGAGAGCGCCGCTCCCGCCGCGGCCGCCGCCGAGGCTGATCTGCTGACAGGGGCTGCTCTGACTGGGACAGCAAAGGGGCCGTTCAGGCCCCTTTTTCATGCAGCCTAGATCCCTGCCTGCACCATATCCCGAATTCGTGTCGCCTTTTCAAAATGATCAAGTCGATGCGTGGCAATCCACCATGTCGCTGCCTCCATCAAAAGGTCAGGATCGTCATTCTTGTTTGCAAAGAAGGCATAAAAGGACAGGCCAACACCCGGACCTTTTTGGGCGATCTTGCGCTCGCAAACTGTGATGACCTTTTCTCTCAAACTTTGACGCATGTCGTGTCTCTCAAAACAGGGGCAATTGGTCACCTGCCTGCGGCGGCACCCCAAAGGCATCACACCGCAGGGTGGGCGATTTCTCTTTCAAACCAAGTCGCTTGCAGGCCGCGCGAAACCTACGGGCGATCATTTCTGCATACTCGCCTTCGCCGCGCATCCGGTGCCCCCAGCGCGGATCATAGTCGCGCCCTCCGTGCATCTCGCGCAGGCGTGCCATCACCTTTGCAGCGCGGGCCGGTTCATGCGCGGCCAGCCATTCCTGCCACAACTCGGACACTTCGCGCGGCAGGCGGAGCATGATCCAACTGGCCGCATCTGCCCCCGCCTCGGCACCGGCAGCCAAAAGCGCCTCAACCTCGTGGTCGGTCAGGCCGGGCACGATGGGTGAGGTCATGATCCGCACCGGGATCCCGGCATCTGTCAATTTGCGCATCGTAGCCAGCCTGCGGGTGGGCAGAGGTGCACGCGGCTCCATCCGGCGCGACAGATCAGCGTCGAGCGTGGTCACGGATACCCCAACCCGAACCAGCCCCTGTGCAGCCATGGGCGCAAGGATATCGATATCCCGCTCGATCATCGCCCCCTTTGTCACGATGGCAACAGGGTGGTTGAACTCGCGCAGCACCTCAAGACACCGACGGGTGATCCCCAGATCCCGCTCGCAAGGCTGATAGGGATCGGTGTTGGTGCCGATGGCGATCGGGGCGACACGATAGCGCTTAGCCGATAGCTCCTGCCGCAGAACGTCCGGCGCATTGGGACGCGCGATCAGGCGGGTTTCAAAATCAAGCCCCGGTGAAAGGCCCAGATAGGCATGACTTGGCCGTGCGAAACAATAGATACAGCCATGCTCACAACCGCGATAAGGATTGATCGAGCGATCAAAGGGCAGATCGGGCGATCGGTTGTAGCTGATGATACTGCGGGCGATCTCTTGCCGGATTTCGGTGGGAATCACCTCCAGAGGCGCGTCTTGCTCCCAGCCGTCATCAACCGTCATCCGCTCCGGCTCAAAGCGGCAGGACGCATTGCTGAGGCTGGCGCGCGCTTTGCGACGCAGCAAAGTGGGATCTGGAACCGAGGTCATGCCCGTTAGATGACAGAACCGCAGGAACAAATAAAGAACAAACAAGCAAAACCGAAGATTTCCTTGCGAATTCTTCATTATCATTCGGCATGTTTTCCGCCTATAGGTCGGTTCGGATAAAGGCAATGTCGCAAATAATGCAGTCTCGCTGCGGCATTCTGGCCCATTAGTCGAATAAGAAGGCCAAGCCGGGGTTACCCCGCCAGTCAAGGAATAGGCGCATGTCGGAAGAAGAAGACGAAATCATCCTGGCGGAGCTGGACGATGAAGAACTTGTTCAGCAGATGTTTGACGATCTTTACGATGGGATGAAAGAAGAGATCGAGGAGGGTGTGAACATCCTTCTGGAACGCGGCTGGGCGCCCTACAAGATCCTGACCGAGGCTTTGGTGGGTGGCATGACCATCGTTGGTGCCGACTTCCGCGATGGCATTCTGTTCGTCCCTGAGGTTCTGCTGGCGGCCAACGCCATGAAAGGCGGCATGGCCATCCTGAAACCGCTGCTGGCCGAAACCGGCGCTCCGCGCATGGGCTCCATGGTGATCGGTACGGTAAAAGGCGACATCCATGACATCGGCAAGAACCTGGTGTCGATGATGATGGAAGGCGCCGGTTTCGAGGTTGTGGACCTGGGCATCAACAACCCGGTCGAAAACTACCTTGAGGCTCTGGAAGAGCACAAGCCCGACATCCTTGGCATGTCGGCTCTGCTGACGACCACGATGCCCTATATGAAGGTCGTGATCGACACGATGGTCGAACAGGGCAAGCGCGATGACTACATCGTTCTCGTTGGTGGCGCTCCACTGAACGAAGAGTTCGGCAAGGCAATCGGCGCAGATGCCTATTGCCGCGATGCGGCCGTGGCCGTGGAAACCGCCAAGGACTTTGTTGCGCGCAAGCACAACCAGATGAGCGCCTGATTTGGCACGCAAAGGACGCGCAGCCCGCCTGACAGAGCGGGCTGCATTCCTCCCCCCATCCGGGCGCAGCTTGGATGAAAGCTCCCTGCGCGAAGAGGGGCTTGCAGCGCCCGAGAAAAAGACCGGGCGCATCTTGTTGATCGGCTGCGGCGCGCTGGCCCGCGAAATCCTTGATATCAAGCAAAAGAACGGTCTGGATCATATGGATCTGACCTGCCTGCCAGCGAAACTTCATCTTTATCCGGATCAGATCGTTGAGGCCGTTGAAGGCGCCGTGCGCAAACACCGCACCGTCTATGACCAGATCTACGTGGTCTATGCCGATTGCGGCACCGGCGGACGACTGGAGCGCGCATGTGCCGACCTGGGCGTGGAAATGGTTCCTGGCCCCCATTGCTATGCCTTCTTCGAAGGCAACGACGCCTTTGCGCAGCAGGCCGAAGACGGGGAAATCACCGCCTTCTATCTGACCGACTTTCTGGTCAAACAGTTCGACGCCTTTGTCTGGCGCCCAATGGGTCTAGATAAGCACCCTGAGCTGCGGGACATGGTTTTTGGGAACTACACCAAGCTGGTCTACCAGTCGCAGATCCAAGATCCGGCCTTGCTGGAGAAAGCCAAAGACTGCGCCGACCGCATGGGACTGGCGTTTGAGCACCGCCACACGGGCTATGGCGATCTTGAGAGCAGCCTGACCGGCTGGGCGACGGGCTGACGCGCCGCACTGACAAGTCAGCCCGATTTACACCAGTTTATGCGGGTTCAACTGCAGCAAGCTGCTCCATGGCTGCGGCCTCAAAAGCCTGAAGCGCCGCGCCATCCATCGTCTCACCAACCCGTTTGACCCAGGCCTTGATCACCGTGCTGTCCGGCATGAACTGCGGCGCCCATTGAAAAGCCGAAGCCATCAGGATGTCCGCAGTACTAAGCTCGCTCCCCAAAAGAAACGGCTTATCGCCAAGGCCTCGCTCAATGGCGGCTCCGATCTCCGCCATACTGCGGAAGGTGCTGGCAAAGGCCGGATGCTCAAATCCCGCGACCGAGGCCACCAGCACAGGCTCCAGCACACCGCCATAGTAGGCCATCCACGTGAGGTAAGCGCCGCGTTCATCCGTCCCGGGCTTGGGGCTGAGCGGCTGGTCGAACAGCTCCTCCAGATACATCATGATGGCTGCGCTTTCGCGCACCTCCTGGCCATCGTCGGTGATCAGGAAGGGGACCTTTCCCTCTGGATGTGCATTCCTGGGGTCCCGTCGCCCACCACCGTCATGGCGCGGGACATCAACAACCACAACCTCTACGTCGTTCAGATGCCCCATCTGCATCAACTGGGCAACCACGCGCGAGGACCGGGTGTTCGGGGAATGGAATAGTTTCGGCATATCAAAGACCTTCTCTCTCTGTGTGTCTGTCATCTTGGGATTGATGATGTGGGACTTATGCGGCTAACCTCCTGCCAATTCCTGTCAGGATCTTTCAGCTAGCCATTCCTCATGTCAAAAAGCGATCGCCTGTTCCGCCTCCTCCATCTCATCCGCGGCCTGCGCCCTCCGGTCACCGCTGCACGGCTGGCTGCCTCGATGGAGGTCTCCGAACGCACCATCTATCGCGACATCGAAAGCTTGCGCGCGGCTGGTGCGCGCATCGAAGGTGAGGCGGGGCTTGGGTATACCATGACCGAAGACCCTGCCCTGCCGCCGCAAACCTTTACTCAGATCGAACTCGAAGCGCTGACGCTGGGCCTTGCAGATGTGACCCAGCGCGGCGATACCGATCTGGCGCAGGCCGCGAATGATGCTTTGGTCAAGATCCTTGCGACCCTGCCCGAACGCCAGCAGCGCCAAGCCATGCATGCGGTCAATCTGGTCCAGAGGTTCAACACACCGCCGGAGCCAACAATCGACATGACACTTCTACGAGAGGCCATGTGGGCGGAAGAGGCTTTGGATATCGGCTATCGCGATCTCAAAGAGGCCCGGACCCAGCGGCGGATCTATCCGCTGGCCCTGTCCTACCATGATCGCAATGTGATGCTTTTGGCCTGGTGTTGCAAACGGCGGGATTTCCGCAGCTTCCACGTTACCCGCATCGAAGGGTACAAAAAGACCGCAGAGAGCTTTCGCCCGCGCCGGGTCAGCTTGCTCAGGGCGTTTGTCGAGGATCTGCGGGCACGGGACAGGCGCGTTGAAACCCCATGTACCTCGCAACAGGACTGATCATGCCCCGGCGGCAATCTCGCGGATGCGTTCGATCATGGCGCGCAGACCGTTGGACCGCTGCGCTGACAGATGGTCGTTCAATCCAAGACGCCCCAGCTCGGCCTTGGCATCCACCGCCAGTACCTCTGCCGGGGAAAGCCCGTTGTACAAAGACCTTAAAACCGCGATGAGGCCGCGCACGATCATCGCGTCGCTGTCACCGTCAAAGCGGAAGGTTCCGTTTTCAAGGGTCGGATGCAGCCAGACCTGACTGGCGCAGCCCTCGACCTTGGTTGCCGGGACCTTAAAGGCATCCTCCAGCGGCTCCATCGCTTTGCCCTGATCGATCACATGACGATAGCGATCTTCCCAGTCCTCCAGGAATTCGAAATCCTCGACGATCTCTTCGAACGCGGCGCTGGCCATGGGCAGATACCCCTTTTGCGGTTTCACTTCGGGCAGATGAGGACCTATGCCGACCGCCCCACGTTTTCAACCGCTTTTCAACGCAGCTTCAATCGGGTAACCACGGTCAGGGAGAACTCAAACGGGCGGGATATCATGCGCAAACCCCTAACACTACTTCTGGCCGGGTCCATTGTTTTGGCAGGCTGCGGCGGCTGGCGCGACTCCCGTATCAACCCATCCAACTGGTTCGGCTCATCCGAAGTGTCAGAAGCCCCGGTCAGTGAAGACGTGAACCCATTGATCCCAGAAAAAACCGGGCGAGGCCTTTTTGATAAGCCCGAGGCCGAGGATCGCACGGTGCTGGTCGCTGAAGTGAGCGAATTGCGGATAGAACGTACACCGGTAGGCGCAATCATCTACGTAACGGGTGTTGCCTCGCGCCAGGGCGCCTTTGATGTCGAACTGCGTCCGGTTGCAAATGAAGATCCATCGATTCTCGAATACGACTTCCGCGTCGTCTACCCCGAAAATGCCACACCTGTGGGCAGCGAATTCACGCGGACCCTGCGTGCGGCGCGCAGTCTAACCAACGAAGACCTGTCCGGTGTGCGCTTGATCCGGGTCAACGGATCCTCCAACGCCCGCGAAAGCCGCCGCCGGTAGAAGGTCCCATTTGACCGCCGCCCTTGGCGATCAAAAAACCCAATTCACATAGATCGATCGCCCTCTGATCTGTAACTTCAGATCAGAGAGAAACAACCTTGACGGACTGCCCCTGCGCGGCCAAGGCGATTTCACCATCGCATAGGCGCAGTGCATCTTCGCCAAAGACCTCGCGCCGCCAGCCTGACAAGGCGGGCACATCGCGCTGACCACCGGCGATAGCGTCAAGATCGGCGCTCGGCGCGATCAGCTTGGCCGCAACGCCTGCGCTTTCTGTCTTGGCCTTGAGGAGCACCCGAAGAAGATCGGCCAAAGCCGGATTGACCTGCAGTTTCTCTCGGCTGCGGTCCGGTTTGGGGTGTTTGTCCGCCGGGCAATTCATGCCGCGCCCCACAGCCTCGAGGATGCCATCGGCAATGGCTCCTTTGCGCGCCTCGCGCAACAAAAGCCGTGAGCCGCCCAGATCGGCTGGTGTGCGGGGTTTGGTCGAGGCCAGTTCGACCAGCGCATCATCCTTGAACACCCGGTTGCGCGGCACGTTGTTGCGTTGTGCATACTCCTCGCGGAAGGCGGCAAGTTCCCGCACCACCGCCAGGAATTTCCCGGATGTCGTCCGGGTCTTGACCCGGCGCCAGGCTTCTTCGGGGCGGATGTCGTATGTCGCCGGATCCGTCAGCACCTGAAGCTCTTCGGCAACCCAATGGCTGCGACCCGAACGGTCGAGCTCCGCAGCGAGGTATTCGTAAATCCTGCGCAGATGGGTCACGTCGGCCAGAGCGTAGGTCTTTTGCGCATCGCTCAAGGGGCGGCGTGACCAGTCGGTAAAGCGCGAGGTCTTGTCGAGCCCCTGTTTGACGATCTTGCGGACCAGCGTTTCATAGCCCACCTGCTCGCCAAAACCGCAGACCATGGCCGCGACTTGCGTGTCAAACAGCGGCTGAGGAAAGACCCCCGCATCGACCCAGAAGATCTCCAGATCCTGTCGCGCTGCATGGAACACTTTGACGACGCTCTCATCGCGGAAAAGCTCATAAAGCGGCTCCAGCGACAGACCATCCGCCAACGGATCCACCAGCACCGCGTCGTCCTTGCCATCGCCCGAAAAGGCCAACTGGATCAGGCAGAGCTTAGAATAGTAGGTTCGCTCGCGCAGGAACTCCGTATCCACCGTCACATAAGGGCATTTGGCTGCTGCCTCGCAAAAGGCGCGCAAGTCGTCGGTGGTCGTCAAAGTTCGCATGGGGGTCCGGTCGCTGATCAGTAACACATGGTGGTCAGGCCGTCGTACACGCTTGCTGAGGGAAGATCAAAGTCCATCCCAAGAATTTTGCACGGAGGGCGGGGAGGACACTCAACACAATCAAACCTGGTGATGCCATATCAAAAAATCATTCACTTTACTTATGGAGGTGCCATGCCTAGCTCTTGTGACATCGTATCCAAGGAGGCACTACCATGGCACAATCCGCAAATCCACTGAACCGCCCCCCCACTTTTTGGGACAATCCATCTCCCCGCCCGACACGACAAAGCACAGGGCAGATCAGCGCCGCCGCAGGTGCCCTTGTCTTACTCGTCTTGTTCGGTGGATCCGCGCTGATGGCACCAGAGCCAATGCGCCAGCCAGACAATTGGCATGGCAACGTGGCCAGTCTCAACTAGGTGAGGTCGAGGCGGCTGCGATCGCCCGCAGCGTAGCGCCGTAGCACCGCCGGATAGAGGCGATGTTCCTGAACCAGCACCCGTGCGGCCAGTTCATCGGGCGTGTCATCTGGCAAGATCGGCACCCGCGCTTGCCCCAGGATCGGACCATCGTCCAGGGCAGGCGTGACCTCATGCACGGTACAGCCGTGCTCTGCATCACCCGCCTCAATCGCCCGCGCATGGGTGTGCAGCCCTTTGTATTTGGGCAAAAGCGAGGGATGAATGTTCAACATACGTCCCTGAAACTGGGAGACAAACCCAGCTGTCAGGACACGCATGAACCCCGCAAGGCAGACGATATCCGCGCCCGCCTCAAGAATGGGCTTCACGAGATCTTCCTCAAAGGCAGCCCGATCCCCCTTGAAGGGACGGTGATCCACAACCGCGGTTGCAATCCCGGCAGCCGCGGCCTTTTGCAGACCGCCCGCATCCGCGTTGTTCGAGAGCACCAGACAGGGACGCGCCGGGTGATCCCCGGTCATACTCTCGACCAGCGACACCATGTTGGAGCCGCCGCCCGAAATCAGGATGGCAACCTTCTTGTGACTCACAGCAGCTTGCCCGAATAACGCATACCCGCCCCGGCGGTCACGGTACCAAGTCGGGTCACAATTTCTCCCTCGCCCTTGAGCACCTCTGCCAGCGCATCGGCCTGATCTGCGGACACGGACAGGATCATGCCAATGCCGCAGTTGAAGGTCTTGAGCATCTCAGCCTCGGCGATCCCGCCGGTTTCCGCCATCCATTTGAATACAGGGGGCAGATCCCAGCTATCCAGATCGATATCGGCGCCCAGCCCCTCGGGCAGAACGCGCGGCAGGTTTTCTGTCAACCCGCCACCGGTGATATGCGCGAGCGCATGAACGCCCCCTGCCCGCACGGCGGCCAGAGACTGTTTTACATAGAGGCGAGTCGGCGTCAGCAGCGCCTCGCCGAGCGTGCCATCGGCAAAGGGACAGTCCGCATCCCAGCCAAGACCGGAGAGTTCGACCAGCTTGCGCACCAGCGAATAGCCGTTCGAATGCACCCCATCCGAGGCCAGCCCGAGCAGCACATCGCCCTCTTCAACGCCCTCCGGCAGGGCTGTGCCGCGCTCCATCGCGCCGACGGCGAAGCCCGCCAGATCGAAATCGCCTTCGGGGTACATGCCGGGCATTTCAGCAGTTTCGCCGCCGATCAGCGCGCAGCCAGAGCGCACGCAGCCCTCGGCAATGCCTTCGATGATGCGTGCTGCGGTTTCGGTTTCCAGCTTGCCGGTTGCGAAATAGTCGAGGAAAAACAGAGGCTCAGCGCCCTGGCACACCAGATCGTTGACGCACATGGCAACCAGATCGATACCGACTCCATCGACAACCCCTGTGTCGATGGCAATGCGCAGTTTGGTTCCCACCCCATCAGTGGCCCCTACCAGGATGGGATCGTTGTAGCCCGCGGCCTTCAAATCAAAGAGCGCGCCAAAACCGCCAAGGCCGCTCATCACGCCGGGACGATTGGTCCGTTTGGCCGCCGGTTTGATCCGGTCCACCAGAGCATTGCCCGCATCGATGTCCACGCCTGCATCCGCATAGGTCAAACCGTTCTTGCCGCTACTCATCGCCTGGCTCCTTTGGAAGTGTTGCGCAGCCTTTAACGCAAGGCGCTTCGGAAGGGAACAAGGGAATCCGCCGCCCCCCCGACCGAGGCGCGGCGACCAGCTTATCCGGCCTGGCTCATGTCGTTACAGGCCAAACTGCCAAGGGGCCGGTTGATAGGCATAGGCCTCCCCCTGCCTCAGGACCCGGCCCAGCCCCGGAAAATCAAGGTGACTGCCCGTCAGCAGCAGATTGTCAGAGGCCGCGCGATCCAGCATCTTGCGCCGGGTTTCAGCCGTCAGGGCGGGGTCGGTGTCATAGGCGATCGTCCAATCGGGATAGGCAAACTGAAGCGCCACGCTATGCACCACATCCCCCCAGAACAGGAGCTGCTCTGCCCCGGCATCCAGCATAAAGCCGCTATGACCCGGCGTATGCCCTGGCAAAGGAAGCGCGGTAAATCCCGGCGCGACTGCTGCCTCTCCGTCAAACAGGTTCAGTCGGTCCGCATAGGGCGCTACGGTTCCCCGCGCCATCAGGAAAAAGCCACGGCTCTCTTCGGGGACAGAGGCCATGATCGCATCATCATGCCAGAAACCCCATTCGGTCCGGGACACGACAAGTTCGGCATTGGGAAAGGCCGCCTTGCCGCCTGCAGCGACCAGCCCGCCGGAATGATCCGGGTGCATGTGGGTCAGAAGCACCGTCCCGATCTCGGCGGGCTTGACACCCGTTGCGGCCAGCGCGCGCCCCAGCCCGCCAAGGCTTGGCCCCATCAGATCTGCGGTCCCGGCATCAACAAGGATCTTTTCCTCTCCGATCTCGACCAGATAGCCATTGACCGGGATATTTAGCCCCTCCGGCGTCATCCGGTGCAACCCTTGCGCCAAAGCCACCTTCGCCTTTTCCTCATCATAAGCGGCGAAGATCTGTGACGGCAAAGGCAGGTGGCCGTCAAGCAAAACGGTCACGCGGGCTTCGCCAATGGAAAATGAGTGAAGGACGGGCGGCAGAGCGACAGAAGCTGCGGTCTGCGCTTGTGCGGCAGGCGACACCAGTGACACGACGGGGGTTGCTGCAAGGGAGGACAGGAAGGTTCGGCGATTGAACGTCATAATGATCTCCAATATGATCAGACCGGAATTTGGCCATGAACCCCACCTAAACCCGCGATCAGTCGCCCAGTAGGGGGCAAACGCCTATCACCGCTATCAGGGATACTTATATCCATGGATCGTCTGTCGCTGCTCGAAAGCTATACCATCGCTCTGGATGAGGGCAGCCTGAACAGGGCCGCGCGTCGGCGCGGCATTAGTCAGCCTGCCATGAGCCTTCAGATCAAACAGCTCGAAGAGGTCTTGGGGCAGAAACTCTTGCTGCGCACTTCCAGTGGGGTGAAACCCACGCGTCACGGTGAGCTGGTCTATGCGCAGGCCCAGGGCCTATTGGCGGGGTTTGACCGCATGTGCGCCGAGCTCAGCGCGCTGGACAACACCGTGTCAGGCACCTTCCGCGTCAGCACCAGTACCTTCTTTGGCCGGATTGTACTTGGGCCGGTTCTGCTGGATATCAATCAGGCGTTCCCCGATCTTGATATCGTCATGAAGCTAGAAGACCGGCTGGTGGATGTGATCCGCGAGAATATCGACCTGGCGATCCGTTCCGGCACCCTCGGGGAGACCGACGGCGCCGCCCGCAAGATCGCTGAGATGGAGAATATCCTCTTTGCCACACCGGAATACCTGGACGCTGCCGGACGCCCACAAACCCCGGACGATCTCAAACGTTTGAAATTCATCCAACATCACGAAGATCAGACCGGCGGATATTTCCCGCTTCATAGGCAGGGGGTCGAATATCAGGCCCCGGTGCGGGTCGGTTTCACCGCCGATGATCCCGATCTCATCATCCGGGCTGTCAGCAACCACACCGGATATGCCCGTGCCCCGCGCCTGTTTCTGAGCGATGCCCTGGACAGTGGCCTGTTCGAAGAAATCCTGCCCGACTATCAGACCCCACCAAAGCCGATCTTTGCCGTCTACCCCTCGCGCCACAGCTTTGATCGGCGTCACAATGAGATCATCAAACGTTTGCAGGACAAACTGAAATCCATGCAGCAGGCCGCGACAGCCGACACAAAAGATACAACCGCAATCACCGCTTGACCTCACCGCGGCCATTGCCTAACCAATCCACATGGCGGGCCTGTAGCTCAACGGTTAGAGCAGAGCGCTCATAACGCTTTGGTTGCAGGTTCGAATCCTGCCAGGCCTACCAAAATTCCGCTTCCGCCGATTTGCACTCTCTTGGCTTCAGAACGCCACCAATGGCGCCTGAACTTGCAACCGCGCAACTGGCTGCCCTCTTTCCAAGGCTAAGGGCGTAGGTCATTCACGCAGTCAGGGGACCGGGGGTTGAAGCTCTCTCAGCGCCTTGGCCATGTCCATATAGCCAGCATAACTGTATTGGGCGTGCATGCTCTCGTACCAAACCGCCCAAGGCTCCCGACGCTCTTCCGGAAAAACGTCATACCAAAAGCCCTTTCGAACGCTCACCTTCCCATCCGGCAGTCTGGTGACCTCGATCGATGCTGCGCTCATCGCAATCCCTCAAGTACGTGCATTCCAGCCAGGTTCCCGCCTCAACCAGGAGAATTCCATTGGACTCCGCGTTCAGATTGAGCTGGGCCCGACCATCGAATTCTGAACCTAAAAGAGGCAAGGTCCCAGAGCAATAGATCAACTGTGAGCTTAGCCGCGCATACCCAAACAGGACCGCAGCCGGCCTCTCTGCCATGGCGGTGCAAGCAGGACCTCGCCGGTGGCTGAACAAAGAGCCTACTCGGGAAAAATCCGCACAAGCCCTGCCCCCTCGGCCAAGGCATCAAATTGCGCGCCGGCGGGCGTCGCAGCGGGGCCGATCGCCGACAATAGGACGGGCATGACCGCTGCGACATCCGCTGGATCCAAGTGCTCGGGCTCTGCCCCCACCTGTGTCGACGAGAGCATGTCGACAAAACTCTGCGTTGTCACTGCGGAAAGCCCCCAATGGGTCGCCGTCCCGGTGCTGTCGCGTGCCAAAGGCACGGAAAAGCAGCCCGCGCCCCAGCCCATGGCAAGCGCTATCCGATTGGCTGCCGCACGCTGCGCATGCGGCACAATCAGGGCAATGCGATACACAAACGTGGTCATGCCACCCCTCCTGACTTGGCGGAAAAGTGCGTGCGAATGCCCAAGATCTCAGCATCGCTCAAGGTGCCGTTCACATGCAAGGTGCCGTAAAAGCGCATATTTGCCTTATTGAACGGCCCGCTGATTGTGAACGGGTTCGTCGACCCATCCGTCAGCGTGACGCCGCCGCCATCAGACAGGAAGCCGTTTGCATTCAACTCGCTTTCAGTTGCCGAGGCCAGCACATGGACGACTATGTCTAGACCCGTGACTGTTGATCCAACAGACACCAACCTCACAGTGGAACCGCATGAGGCACTAACCGTGTCCGGATTCGGAGCGCGCAGAAAAATCTGCGGGTGTCTTTCGGAATCCCCCCCTGCCGCCCCCCTGTTGCAGACAATTTTTGGATAGGAGGCATTGTAGCTCAAAGATCGAAAAGCGGTGCAGTTGAAGATCTGCGCAGAAAAGGGCAAGGGCGTTGCCGTCGAAAGTTCGTCGTCCACACCGTCAAACTCAAGCCAGTGCCGTCCACCTGTCGCATTGTACACAGGCCGCGCGGCATCAGAGGCGGCAACAACGTGGTTGCCATTGCCGCTTTTGTCCAACAAGAGGCGGACCGGATCGCCGGAAGATGCCACTGGTATCGTCCCGGCAGCATCCTGAAACATTGTCGAAAGGTCCGATGGGTCCAGCCAGAGACCGTCATGACCGGCAGGGAATATTGATAAGTTGTCTGGGTCTGGAGCAACGGAGCCCGCGCCATGGACCGGCGTGCATGGACCAGCCCCCACCCCAAGCATCAGATCCAGCCCACGGCAGTTGCCGTGGTCCCAGTCGCCTCGATACCCACGGCAGAAAAGGGCACGATCTGCCCGGACGTCACCGGATAGGTCAAGATGCTGTCATCACTGTCGCGGATCGCAAGATCGCCAGTGGTCAGAATAAAAAGAACACGGGGACGCACCGGCAAATCTATTCCATCGGCAGGTACAATCGGAAAATGTTGGGCTCCGGGGCTTTCGAGCCCACGGGTGAATTGCGAAAATGGATCATCCTGAGGCATGTTCATTCCTAACACTTACGTTCTGCTCCCCCCGTCAAATCAAGTAGAACGCCCTGGTCCTTGACCCGGGTCAGCGGCACCCCGATGCCAAAGGGGCAGACTTGATCTGTCTCCCTTTGGCTGCCCCAAAGCGTTCCGGATGTCAGACTGGCCGGGAAACATGGACAAGCCGCAAACTGGCCGCGCGCCTAAAAGGCAACTCTGGTCTCAAGGCGCCCGTCGAGAAATCAAAGCCAGCCCAATGCCACCGGCAGGCTGGCATAAAAAACGAAAAAGGTTCCACTGAATGGTATCAGCGGAACCCGGTTCTTCTTTGGAAAGGTGTCAGTTACTTCCGAGAAATACGGCCATCTGTATAGGGCTCATAGGGGCCCTTCTCTGCGAGATATTCGGCCACCACATCAGCGAGGTCCGGACCAAAGTCATAGGCGTTCTTATCGTCGCCTGCAAAGACCTTGTAGCCGTCGCCACCATTTCGAACGTAATTGTTGGTCACGACCATATAGGTTTTTGCTGGGTCAATGGGCACCCAGGCTTCACCATCCTTGACCATCACCTCGGAAACACGGCCCTCAAGCGGGGGAACCGAAACATCAAAGGCAAACTTCAGACCCGCAACCTGCGGGAAACGCCCTTTGCCTTCTTCCACCTGGGAAACCCCGTTTTCCAAAGCGTCGATTACAGTTTGCCCCGAGGCCTCAAAGGTGGAAAGCGTGTTCTGGAACGGCAGCACCGTCAGAACTTCGCCCATAGTCACCTGCCCCGCGTCGATGGAGGCCCGCAGCCCGCCGCCATTCTGGATCGCAATAGAAACACCCTGCTCTTTCACCCGATCCAGCATCGCATCGGCCACAAGATTGCCCATCTGGCATTCGCCCGCGCGGCAGATATCGCGTGAGCCTTCGATCACGCCGCCGCTTTCAGCCACAACCCGCTGCTTCATCTCCTCAATCGGAGCGCCCATCTCCGCAACGCGGGCCGCGATGGCCGCGTCCGGGGCGACAGAAGCATCCAGCAGGATCGGCTCGCCCGTTGCGGCGGTCACATTGCCCGCATCATCAAAGGTCACGGTCAGATCGCCAAGATACTTGGAATAGGCATAGGCCTGCACCACCGGCACATTGCCAACCATCATGGGATAGGCTCCGGCGGCCCGCTCGTTGGAATTCGACAACAGCGTATGGGAGTGCCCGCCAACCACCACATCTATGCCCGGCACAGCAGCGGCGATCTGCAGATCCATCGGCAAGCCGACGTGAGTCAGAGCGATGATCTTGTTCACACCTTCAGCTTCAAGCGTGGCGACATCGGCCTTAAGGCTTTCAATCTCGTCCTGAAAGACCACATTCGGCCCCGGAGAGGAGGTATCAACCGTGTCGGTCGCCAAAACGGAAATCACGCCGATTTTCTCGCCGCCGACGTCAAGCACCACATGGTTGCCCACCTTCCCCTTCAAGAGCGGCTCTGAGGTCAGGTCCAGATTGCCCGAAATCACCGGGAACGACACCGCATCGATGAATTTCTCAAGCCCGGCGGGGCCATCGTCGAACTCGTGGTTGCCCACCGCCATCACATCATAGCCGATGGCCTCCATGAATTCGGCCTCGGCCGCACCCTTGTAGGTGGTGTAGAACAGGGATCCCTGGAACGGATCGCCCGCATCCAGCACCACATAGTTCTGACCTGCCAGCTCCGCCCGCTTGGCGTCAACGGCGGTCTTGATCCGGGCCACCCCGCCAAAGCACTTCCCCTCTGCTTCGCTCTCTGCATTGCAGGTGGAATCGTACTTGTTGATAGATTCGATACGGCTGTGGATGTCATTGGTGTGCAGGATCGTCAGCTTGTAGTCGGCTGCGGCCATTCCGGCCGTCAGCCCCAGCACGGCGGCGGTACTCAGAAAACGTGTGATCATGACAGGAACTCCCTCGTGTATTAGTTTGGCTAATGGTGCGGCCAAAGACCGCGGCAGTCAAAGGGGAAAAACAACCAGTCCGGGTTTCCTAAGGTCAGCCTGACGGTCCCCTGCCCATATTCCGGGCTTGATTCTGTAACAGCCAGAAGGCATCTGACGGATATGCTGATCTATAAAATCTTTCGTGCGGACGAATGGGCCGCGTTTGAGGCCGCAGGGGCAACCCGCGGCGCGCCAATCGATCTCACAGATGGCTATATCCACTTTTCGACCGCCGTGCAGGCTGCGGAAACGGCCGCCAAGCATTTTGCCGGTGCCGACGGCCTTTTTCTGCTGGCGCTTGATGCCGAAGCCTTAGGCGATGCCTTGAAATGGGAGGTCTCACGCGGCGGGGCAAAATTCCCTCACCTCTATCGGGAGATGCACCTCAACGAGGTCATATGGGCAAAACCACTGCCGCTGGTGGACGGCGTGCATCAGTTTCCACAGGAGATGACATGAGCCACTACATTGACCCAGAGCGTGAACAGTTCGAAGCCTTCAAGGCGCTGGACCGCGACCAGCCCATCGAAATGCTCAACCTCGTGAAATTCCGCGCCAAGGCGGCCTACCCTGCCGATCACGCGCTCGCCGGGGCGGACCTGACCGGTGCAGAAGCCTATGCAAACTATGGCCGCGACACCGGGCCAATAATTGCCCGCCTTGGTGCCAGCATAGTCTGGCGCGGCAACTGGCAGACCACCCTTATCGGCCCTCAGGATGAGGTCTGGGACGAGATGTTCATCGCCCGCTACCCGACCGCCCATGCCTTTCTGGAAATGGTCACCGACCCGGACTACCGAAAGGCCGTCGTGCACCGGCAGGCGGCCGTGGACACCTCGCGCCTGATCCGCACCCGTCCTGCAGAAGGTGGAGCAACCTTCGGATGAAGCTCACCGAAAAGCTGGCTCTGGCCGCCCTGCATCAAGTGGACCCGGAAACTGCTCACGGCCTGTCGATCAAGGCTCTGAGATACGGGCTCACACCTGCGCCCGGGCCTGTGACCTCAGCCCGCCTCAAGACCACGCTGGCCGGGATCGACCTGCCAAACCCTGTGGGGTTGGCCGCAGGGTTTGACAAAAACGCCGAGGCTCTGGGGCCGCTGTCACGGGCGGGGTTTGGGTTTATCGAGGTGGGCGCGGCAACACCCCGCCCCCAACCCGGCAACCCCAAACCTCGACTCTTTCGCCTCACTCAGGATCACGCAGCTATCAACCGTTTTGGCTTCAACAACGAGGGGATGGAGGCGATCGGCCGACGCCTGTCACAGCGCCCCCGAAATGCGGTGATCGGCCTGAACCTTGGCGCGAACAAGGACAGCGAGGATCGCGCGGCTGACTTTGCCCGCGTGCTCGCTCATTGCGGCGGGCATCTTGATTTCGCAACCGTCAACGTCTCCTCCCCCAATACGGAAAAGCTGCGAGACCTGCAGGGCAAGGAGGCGCTGTCCGCCCTTCTGGCCGGGGTGATCGAGACCCGCGACAGCCTGCCGCGTCGCGTGCCGGTTTTCCTTAAGATCGCACCGGATCTGGACCGGGATGGTATTGAAGATATCGCCGCCGTCGCTCTTGAAAGCGGCATTGATGCGGTCATCGCCACCAATACCACCCTGTCGCGCAAGGGGCTCAAAAGTCCGCACAGGGACGAGATGGGAGGCCTGTCTGGCGCACCGCTGTTTGAGCGGTCGACCCGCGTTCTGGCGCAGCTCTCAGCGTTGCTGGAGGATCGTGTCCCCCTGATCGGGGTCGGCGGAATCTCAACTGCCGAACAGGCCTATGCCAAGATCTGCGCCGGCGCCTCTGCCGTACAGCTTTACACTGCGATGGTCTATGGCGGCCTGTCTCTGGCGGGCGATATTGCGCGCGGTCTTGATCAGCTTTTGGCCCGCGATGGATTTGACAGTGTCGCGCAGGCCGTTGGCACAAAACGAAAGGACTGGCTGTGATCACCTATTGGCATAATCCGCGCTGCTCAAAATCTCGGGCTGGCCTGGCCCTGCTCGAAGAGGGCGGCGCAGAGGTTGAAGTCCGTCTTTACCTGAAAGACGCGCCCAGCCTCGAAGAGATCAAGTCTGTTCATACCGCGCTCGGCGCGTCTGTGATCGACATGATGCGGACCGGCGAGAAAACGTTCAAGGATCAGGGCCTGTCAAAGGACAGCAGTGATGCCGATCTGCTGGCGGCCATGGCAGCACATCCGATCCTGATTGAGCGCCCGATTGCCATAAAGGGCACGCGCGCGGTGATTGGTCGGCCCACTAAAGCAATCGAGAGCCTGCTTTAGGCGGCTATCCCTGCTTCGAGGCGGGGATAGCGCAATGCCAGTGTGGCGGCGCGCGCCACATTCAGAACCATCAGCGCAGCCCAAAGCCCGTGGTTGCCAAAGAGTGGCACCAGCACCAGCAGCGCAATCACATAGAGCGCTACGGACTGGAGCATCGCGATCCTCATATCGCGCGTCCAGGTTGCGCCGATAAAGACCCCGTCGAACATGTAGCTGGCAACGCTCACCAGGGGGGCAAGCGCCGCCCAGACAAGGAACGCCCGCGCGGTGGCCCGCACCTCTGGCGAGGTTGTCATCAAATCGATGATCCCGCCGCCAGCCAGAAAGAAGCCAAGTGTCAGCAGGACCGAACCACCGACAGCCCAGAGCGACGCCACATAAGCCGCCTTGCGCAACCGGGTGCGGCTTTGCGCTCCGACGGCAGTGCCGACGAGGGCCTCGGCTGAGAAAGCAAAGCCATCCAGCGCAAAGGCGGTAATCTCCAGAAACTGCAAAAGCACCTGATTGGCAGCCAATTGCACATCACCCAGATCTGCGCCGATGAACAGAAAGGTTGTCAATGAAGCGGTAAGCAGGATCGACCGCACCATAATGTCGCCATTCACCTTCAACATTCGGCGCAGGCGCGCCCGGTCAAACACTCTGGACCAGTCGCGCCATTGGTTGCCGCCAAAAGCATCACGGCACAGCCAAAGCCCCAGCACCAGGCCGCTCCATTCAGCGATCAGCGTCGCGGCAGCCACCCCCTCGACGCCCCAGCCAAGAGCAAGAACGAACCAAAGATCCAGACCGATATTGAGCCCGTTCATCCAAATCTGCAGGAGAAAGACACCCCGTGTGCGCTCCATCGCGATCAGCCAGCCTGTCACCGCAAAAAGGGCGATGGTGGCCGGAGCGCCCCAGATGCGTATGGTCAGATAGTCACGAGCAAGGCTCTCGACTTCGGCGCTGGCCGGGGCCAGGGCGAATGCTCCCCAAAAGATCGCTGCCTGAAACAGGATAAAAGAGGCACCGGCCAAACCGGCCAGAATGAGCCCGCGCATCAACAATGCGCCGGTTTCCGCCATGTCCCCCGCTCCGCGCGCCTGCGCCGCCAGCCCCGTGGTTCCCATGCGCAGAAAACCAAAGACCCAATAGACCGTGGCCAGGATCACAGCCCCAATGCCGACAGCACCAATCGGAGCGGCCTCTCCCATCTGGCCGACGACACCGGTGTCCACCGCGCCCAGGATCGGCACTGTCACGTTTGACAGGACGATGGGCACGGCAATCTTCAACACCCGCGCATGGGTGATCGGCGCTTCGGCGGCTGCGCTCATGATGCCCCCCGGATCAGCCCTTGGACGCAGAATCCTGCGGAATCAGGAAATGGCCGGTCGCTTGGGCAAACAGCCGATCCTTGTGATCCTGCCAGGCCTCCACATGGACAGAGGCATACCGCCGCCCTGATCGGTTTACAGTTGCCCGCGCATAGGCATCGCGCGGCAGGCCAGAGCGAAGGTAATCCACCGTGAAGTCGATGGTCTTTGGCTGGCGCGGCAGTTTGCCCGCTGCCAGATCCTCGGGATCCAGTTCGCCAGACTCGATGCGGGGCCACAAGTGTGACCAGTTCAAGGTTATGACCGATGTGACTTCAAGGAAAGCAGCCGTAACCCCGCCATGAATCGCCGGCAGAAAAGGATTCCCGATGAGTTTGTCGTCAAAATGCAGAACCGAGGTCAGCTCATCCCCGCGCCGGTCAAAGGTAATGTTCAGAAACCGGATGTAAGGAACGGCATTCACGAGGGCGGCAAGGGCGGCATCGCGGCGCTGCTTGACCACCTGGACGGGTTCGGGACGGGGACGGCTCAAAACCCTTTCTCCACTGTAAAGGCGCCCGAGGCGGTGGCCACGGGGCGGTCGACGTCGTCATCCATCGCGGTGGCGCGCACAAAGGCGACATTGCGGGTGATATGGTGACAGGTTGCGCGGGTCACGATGGTCTGGCCCGGCGTCGCCGCACGCATGTAATCAATGCGCAGATCAATGGTGGCCGTACCACCGGGCGCCGAAGGATGGCTCATGACCGCGGCGCCGCAGCAGGTGTCCATCACCGCAGAAACCGCACCTCCATGAATCACGCCCGTTTCCGGATCGCCAATCAGTTTCTTGTCGTAAGCCATTGTAATTTCGGCCGTTCCATCGCCGATTTCGGTCAGGACCATACCCAATTCCCGGGCATGGGGGATCGCTTCGATAAACTGGCGTGCCAGCTTGGTCTTGTCCGCCATGGGCGTTCCCTTTGATCTGTCAGTTCTTTTCGCCTGCAACCTTGGCCCCGACAATGGCAAAGCGCAAGCCCCACGCATTGGGGGTGCTTGCACTGGAAGAAACAGTTGCATAGGTTCGCCACCAAGGGAGACTGCGGATGGCCGAAGCCAGATTGTCATTCAAGGAAATGTGCGCCGAGTTCGACGTGACCCCGCGCACCCTGCGGTATTACGAGTACATCGAGCTGCTGCAGCCAGATCGCGAGGGGCGCTCAAGGTTTTATGGCGCGCGCGAACGGGCGCGGATGAAACTGATCCTGCGGGGCCGCCGCTTTGGGTTTCAGCTCGAAGAAATACGCCAATGGCTTTTGATCTATGAAAACGAGGGCGATCAGGCCCAGATGAAAGCCTTTGTCGCGATGGCCGACCGCCAGATGATTGAACTGCAAAAGCAGCGAGAACAACTGGACGAAGCCATGAATGAGCTGAGCGATTTGCGAAAGACGACTGTTTCCTTGATTGACTGATCGAGCGGCCGACTTTGACCGATTGACCAGATTGACCCGCTGGCTTTCTCGCACCTTTTAGCACCATTTTAGTAGCTGCCGTGACGCGCCATTGAGCGTGCGGAATCGCTGTTTTCAGCTCTTTGGACAGACCGTGCTGATCTGGGGAGAACCTCGCAGCAGGTATCAAAACACCTGAAAAACCGCAGGACGTCACGTCACGAATGGCTCTCGCCACGTCATCCCTGCAAATGACGCAGCGTACAGCTTACGTAAACGTCAAGAAGATGTTGAAAAAGATCCATCAGCTGTTCAACCTTGGCCTGCACAAAGCAGTCATAGAGTGATGACGATGACCGAAGAGACCAAATCCATACGACAGATGTGCGACGAGTACGACGTGACTCCACGCACCCTGCGGTTCTACGAGGCCAAAGAGCTGCTGTTCCCGATCCGCGATGGCCAAAAGCGGCTGTTTACAAAACGAGACGGCGCCCGCCTCAAGCTGATCCTGCGTGGCAAACGCTTTGGCTTCAGCCTAGAGGAGATCCGCCAGCTTCTCGACCTCTATCACATTGGCGACCAGCAGCTGACGCAGCTGTCCCGAACCTATGATATCGCCTGCGAGCGGCTCGCCGACATGGAACGGCAGCGCGATGAGCTGAATGAGGCGATTGATGATCTAAAGGATCAACTGAAATGGGGCGAAAGCGTGATCGCCTCGATGAAATCCGAACAGGAGGCCGCCGAGTAATCCGCGCCCTGCCCCGGCCTCAGACCACCTGAAGCCATGCACACACAACCAGATGAAACTCAACGAGGACACTCATGCCCGTTTACACCGCTCCCACCAAGGACACCCAGTTCATCCTGCACGATGTCTTGAAAGTCTCCGAGGCCGCCACCCCCGGCTATGATGAGCTGGAGCGTGATTTCACCGCGGCCATTCTGGAAGAAGCCGGCAAGATCAGCTCTGAAGTGCTGCACCCGCTCAATGTGGTGGGCGACACCGAAGGATGCCGCCTGGAAAATGGCATGGTCTACACGCCGACAGGCTTCAAGGCCGCCTTTGAGCAGGTCAAGGAAGGCGGCTGGACCGGTCTTGATATGCCCGAGGAATATGGCGGGCAGAACATGCCTTACGTGATGGGCACCGCCGTGGGAGAAATGTTCTCTTCGGCGAACCAGGCCTTTACCATGTACCAGGGCCTGACCCATGGTGCCGCCTCGGCCATTCTGGCCCATGGCACCGAAGAGCAAAAGAACACCTACCTGCCCAAGATGGTCTCTTGCGAGTGGACCGGCACCATGAACCTGACCGAGCCGCATTGTGGCACCGATCTGGGCCTGATGCGCACCAAGGCCGAACCGCAAGAGGATGGCACCTACAAGGTCTCGGGTCAGAAGATCTTTATCTCCTCTGGCGATCACGACATGTCCGACAACGTGATCCATCTAGTCCTGGCCAAGATCCCCGGCGGCCCCGAAGGCATCAAGGGCGTCAGCCTCTTTATTGTGCCCAAGTTCATCGTGAACGAGGACGGCACCCCGGGCGCGCGCAACGGTGTCTCGGTGGGCAACATCGAAAAGAAGATGGGCATCCACGGCAACTCCACCTGCGTGATGAACTATGACGAGGCGACCGGTTATCTGCTGGGTACCGAGCACAAGGGCATGCGCGCCATGTTCACCATGATGAACGAAGCCCGTCTGGGCGTCGGCATGCAGGGTGTGGCGCAGGCCGAAGCCGCCTACCAGAACGCGGTTGCCTATGCCAAGGACCGCCTGCAGGGCCGTGACGTGACCGGCGCCAAGAACCCCGATGGCCCCGCCGATCCGCTGATCGTGCACCCGGACATTCGCCGCAGCCTGATGGATCAGAAAAGCTTTGTCGAAGGCGGCCGTGCTTTCCTTTTGTGGGGCGCCACCATGATCGACAAGGCCCACCGCGATGGTGACAAGGACGCCGATGGTCTGATCTCTCTCTTGACCCCTGTCATCAAGGGCTTCCTCACGGACGAAGGCTATGACATGACCGTGAAAGCCCAGCAGGTCTATGGCGGCCACGGCTATATCGAAGAATGGGGCATGAGCCAGTACACCCGCGACGCCCGTATCGCGCAGATCTATGAAGGTGCAAACGGCGTGCAGGCGCTGGATCTCGTGGGCCGCAAACTGGCGCAGGATGGCGGCAAGCACGTGATGGCCTTCTTTGAGTTGGTCAAGTCCTTCTGCAAGGAAAATGCTGGCGTCTCTGAGGCTTACGCCAAGGACTTTATCGAACCCCTGAAAGCGGCGTCTAAGGATCTGCAAGCGGCGGGCATGTACTTCATGCAAAACGGCATGAAGAACCCCAACAACGCGCTGTCAGGCTCTTATGACTTCATGCACATGTTCGGTCATGTCTGCCTTGGCCTGATGTGGGCCGAGATGGGCAAGGCGGCACAGGCGGCGCTGGATGCAGGTACCGATGACGCGGCGTTCTACGAGACAAAGATGATGACCGGCCGCTACTACATGGCGCGGCGCCTGCCCGCCACCAAACTGCATCTTGCCCGCATTGAAAGCGGAGCTGACACGGTGATGGGCCTGGACGCGGCAAACTTCTGATCCATGCTCGGGGCACCCCATCTGGCGGTGCCCCGGCCTACCCTGCACCCGGCCCAAAAGGAGTATCCCCGGATGCCGAAACGGTTCCGCCTGACCCGCCGCTTTCCGGTTGCCATGACCGAAGACGGCTACCGCAGGCTGAAACGCTTTGCCTCCGAAGCGGGTCTGGATGAAGGCGAGGCGCTGTCCTTCCTGTTCGAGAATTTCGACAGCGTTACAGATACAGAAAACCTGACCCACCGGCTGCGCCTGTTCAACGGCGCTCTGGAGGAGAGGAAAAGATAGCGACGCGACAAAAGCGTAGCGAAAGGGAGAGAGATGAGCACGCAAACCCGTTCCGCCTGGATGACCGACGAGCATCAGATGCTGGCCGATATGACGGCACAGTTCATCACCAACGAATGGATGCCCAAATACGAAAAATGGCGCAAACAGGGGATGATGGACCGCGACACCTGGACCCAGGCCGGTGAGCTGGGCCTGCTGTGCCCCTCGGTGCCCGAAGAATACGGCGGCGCGGGTGGTGATTTCGGCCATGAGGCCGCGATCCTCATCGAAGGCAGCCGCGCCAACCTCGCCAGCTGGGGCCATGGGATCCATTCGGGCATCGTTGCCCATTACATTCTCGAATACGGCACCGAAGAGCAAAAGAAACGCTGGCTGCCCAAGATGGTCTCGGGTGAGCTGGTGGGAGCGCTTGCGATGACCGAACCTTCGACCGGCTCGGACGTGCAGCGGATCAAGACCAAGGCGATCCGGGACGGCAACGCTTACCGCCTGTCGGGGCAAAAGACCTTTATCACCAATGGTCAGCACGCCAACCTGATCCTGGTGGCGGCCAAGACCGACCCGGCGCAGGGCTCCAAGGGCGTGTCGCTGGTGGCGCTTGAAACCGATGGTGCCGAGGGCTTCCAGCGCGGGCGCAACCTCGACAAGGTCGGCCTGCATGCCGCCGATACGTCAGAGCTGTTCTTTGACAATGTCGAGATCCCGCCGGAGAACATCCTCGGTCAGGAAGAGGGCAAAGGGTTCTATCAGATGATGCAGCAGCTGCCGCAGGAACGTCTGATCATTGCCTGCGGCGCTGTGGGCGCCATGGAAGGCGCGGTGGAGCGCACCATCGCCTATTGCAAGGAACGCGAAGCCTTTGGCGGCCCGCTCACCCAGTTCCAGAACACCCGCTTCAAACTGGTGGAGTGCCTGACCAAGACCAAGGTGGCGCGCGCCTTCCTCGATGAATGCATGGTCGAGCATCTGCAGGGCAAGCTGACTGTTGAGAAGGCCGCGATGGCGAAATACTGGACCACCGACACGCAAGGTGAAGTGCTGGACGAATGCGTCCAGATGCACGGCGGCTATGGCTTCATGCAGGAATATGCGGTCGCGGAAATGTGGGCTGACGCCCGCGTCCAGCGGATCTACGGTGGCACCAACGAAATCATGAAGGAACTGATTTCGCGCAGCCTTTGATTTGCAAATTTCCGTGGGAGGATTTGAGACATGACCATCAAACTGCATTGCTTTGGCGAAAGCGGTAACGCCTATAAGGCCGCGCTGGCGCTTGAGCTGTCGGGCCTTGAGTGGGAACCCGTCTACGTCGATTTCTTCGCCGGGGCGAACCGCACGCCGAAATTTCGCGAGATGAACGTGATGGGCGAGGCACCGGTGCTGGAAAACGGCGACATGCGCCTGACGCAATCCGGCGCCATACAGCAGTATATCACCGACAAATCTGGAAAATTCGGCGGCGCGCCGGAAGACAAATACGAGGTTCTCCGCTGGGTTCTGTGGGATAACCACAAACTTTCGAGCCAAGCAGGCATGACACGCTTCCTGATGAATTTCCTGCCCGAAGACAAACGCCCCGCCGAGGTGATCGGCTTCATGCAAGGACGGCTCAAGGCAGCCTATGCCACGCTGAACGCTCATCTTGAGGGGCGCGACTGGATCGTCGGCGGCGGGATCACCAATGCCGATCTGTCCTGCTGCGGCTACCTTTACTACCCCGAACCCTTCGGCTTTGACCGCGCCGAATGGCCCCATATTGACGCCTGGCTCACGCGCCTCAGCGAAACGCCCGGCTGGAAACACCCCTATGATCTGATGCCCGGCAACCCGTCGGACCGAGCTTGAGGAGAAACTGATGACCGAAGCTTATATCTATGACGCGATCCGCACCCCGCGCGGGAAGGGTCGCAAGGACGGCTCCCTGCACGAGGTGACCTCGGTGCGGCTCTCTGCCGTCACGCTCAACGCCATGAAAGAGCGCAACAACCTTGAAGGCCACGCCGTTGAGGACGTGATCTGGGGCAATGTCACCCAGGTGATGGAACAGGGCGGCTGCCTTGCGCGCACCGCGGTTCTGGCCTCGGATCTGGATGAAAGCATCCCGGGCCTTGCCATCAACCGCTTTTGTGCTTCCGGCATGGAAGCCGTGAACCTGGCGGCAAACCAGGTCAAGGGCGGCGCGGGCAAAGCCTATATCGCAGGCGGCGTTGAAATGATGGGCCGCGTGGCCATGGGCAGCGATGGTGCCGCCATCGCCGTGGACCCCTCGGTTGCGATGGAAACCTATTTCGTGCCTCAGGGCATCTCGGCCGATATCATCGCCACCGAATACGGGTTTACCCGCGAACAGGCCGATGCCCTGGCCGTTGAATCCCAGCGCCGCGCCAAGGAAGCCTGGGATCAGGGCCGGTTCTCCAAATCGGTGATCACCGTCAAGGACCAGAACGGGCTGACCATTCTGGACCGCGACGAATACATGCGCCCGCAAACCGACATGCAGTCGCTTGGCGCGCTGAACCCCTCGTTCCAGATGATGGGCGAGCAGATGCCAGGCTTTGACGCGGTGGCCAAGCTGAAATACCCGCATCTGGAGCGGATCAACCACATCCACCACGCGGGCAACTCCTCTGGCATCGTCGACGGTGCCGCCGCCGTTCTGATCGGCAACAAGGAGTTTGGCGAGGAATACGGGCTGAAGCCCCGCGCGCGTATCAAGGCGACCACCAAGATCGGCACCGACCCCACCATCATGCTGACCGGCCCCGTGCCCGCGACGCAAAAAATCTTGGCCGACAATGGCATGGCGATTGGTGACATTGATCTGTTCGAAGTGAACGAAGCCTTCGCCTCCGTCGTGCTGCGCTTCCAGCAGGCCTTTGATGTGGATCCGGCACTGGTGAACCCCAACGGCGGCTCCATCGCCATGGGCCACCCGCTGGGCGCCACCGGCGCGATGATCATCGGCGCACTGCTGGATGAATTGGAGCGCACTGACAAGGAAGTCGGCCTGGCCACGCTCTGCATCGCATCGGGCATGGGCGCCGCCACCATCATCGAGCGCGTCTGATGCCCAAGCTGAACCTTGCCGATATCCCCTGGCGGACAGGCTCTGGCTATCCCGGCAAGCTGGCAGAGGCGGTCGCGGGCCGCTCCAGCCAGCGGTTGGGGGATGCAGGCGGGCTCACGCAGTTTGGGGTGAACCTGGTTCAGCTTGAACCCGGCGGCCTGTCGTCCTTGCGCCACTACCATATGGAGCAGGACGAATTCCTGATGGTCACCTCCGGGGTCTGCACCCTGATCGACGATTACGGGGAAACCGAGCTGCACCCGGGCGATTGCGCCACCTTCCCTGCAGGGGATGCCAACGGTCATCACCTGAAGAACACCACCGACGCGCCGGCCACCTTTCTGGTGGTGGGCACGCGCACCGAAACAGAGACCGCTTATTATAGCGACATAGACATGATGGTGAAGGACGATGCCAACGGCTTCAACTTCACCCGCAAGGACGGCAGCCCGCTGACGGCTGACCAGATCGGAGACGAAACATGACTGAGTTTACGCTTTCCAAGGACGCCGACGGCGTTGCAACCATCACCTGGGATGTGCCCGGTAAAACCATGAACGTGATGTCCTTTGAGGGGCTGATCGAGTTGGGTGCCGCCATCGATGACGCGCTGTCCGACGACGCTGTCAAAGGCATCGTCATCACCTCGGGCAAGGAAGGCTCCTTTGCCGGTGGCATGGACCTGAACCTCTTGGCGGTGATGAAAGAAGACGCAGGGGACGATCCTGCGCGCGGCGTCTTTGAGGGCGTCATGAAAATGCACAGCCTCTTGCGCAAGATTGAGCTGGCGGGCATGGACCCCAAAACAAAGAAGGGCGGCAAGCCGATTGCAGCCGCCCTGCCCGGCACCGCCGCCGGCATCGGCATGGAGCTGCCGCTTGCGACGCACCGCATCTTTGCCGCCGAAAACCCCAAGGCAAAATACGGCCTGCCGGAAATCATGGTCGGCATCTTCCCCGGCGCAGGCGGCACCACCCGCATGGTGCGCAAAGTGGGCGCCATCGCAGCGGCTCCGCTTCTGCTCGAAGGCAAGATGCTGGACGTGAAAAAGGCCAAAGGCGCGGGCTATGTGGATGAAATCGCAGCCGATCCTGTTGCAGCCGCAAAGGAATGGGTTCTGAACGCCAAAGACGCAGACCTGGTGAAACCCTGGGATGCCAAGGGCTACAAGATGCCCGGCGGCGCGCCCTACCACCCGGCTGGTTTCATGAATTTCGTTGGCGCTTCGGCGATGATCAACGGCAAGACCCAAGGCGCCTTCCCGGCGGCCAAGGCGCTTCTGTCGGCGGTCTATGAAGGCGCGCTGGTCGATTTCGACACTGCCCTCAAGATTGAAGCGCGCTGGTTCACATCCGTCATCATGAACCCCTCTTCGGGCGCGATGATCCGCTCCCTGTTCCTCAACAAGGAAGCCCTGGAAAAAGGCGCGGTTCGGCCCAAGGATGTGCCAGATCAGCGGGTAAAGAAACTCGGCGTTCTGGGTGCAGGCATGATGGGCGCGGGCATCGCGCTGGTCTCGGCCCAAGCCGGTATGGAGGTGGTTCTGGTGGACCGCGATCAGGCCGCCGCCGACAAGGGCAAGGCCTATACCGAAGCCTATCTCGACAAGGGCATCAAGCGCGGCAAGGTCACGGCCGAAAAGAAAGAGGCCATGCTGGGCCTGATCACCGCAACGCCTGATCTGGACGCACTTAAAGGCTGCGATCTGATAATCGAAGCGGTCTTCGAAGATCCCGGCGTCAAGGCCGAGATGACCAAGAAGGTGGAGGCGATCATCCCCGAAGATTGCATCTTTGCCTCCAATACCTCGACCCTGCCGATCACCGATCTGGCCAAGGCATCGAGCCGCCCTGAGCAGTTCATCGGCATTCACTTCTTCTCTCCGGTTGAGAGGATGCTGCTGGTGGAAATCATCAAGGGCAAAGAAACCGGCGATCGCGCGGTGGCCAAGGCGCTTGATTATGTGCGCCAGATCAAGAAGACTCCGATCGTTGTCAACGATGCGCGCTTCTTCTATGCCAACCGCTGCATCATTCCCTACGTCAACGAAGGCGCCCGGATGATCACCGAAGGTGTCTCCCCGGTGCTGATCGACAACGCGGCGCGTCAGCTCGGTTTCCCGGTCGGCCCGATTCAGCTGACCGATGAGACCTCAATTGATCTCGGCGCCAAGATCGCCCGCGCCACCAAGGCGGCCATGGGCGATGCCTACCCCGAAAGCCCTGCAGACGATCTGATCTTCTGGATGGAAGAGCTGGGCCGTCTGGGTCGCAAATCCAACGCCGGTTTCTTTGACTACGATGAAAAGGGCAAGCGCGTTGAGTACTGGAAAGGCATGCAGGAGAAATACCCGCTTGCCGAAGATCAGCCCGACCTGATCGAAGTGCAGGAACGGCTGATGTTCGCGCAGGTGCTCGAAGCCGTGCGTGCCCTAGAAGAGGGTGTGCTGATGGACATCCGCGAAGGTGACGTGGGCGCGATCCTGGCCTGGGGCTTTGCGCCCTGGTCCGGTGGCCCGCTGAGCTGGCTGGACATCATCGGCACGCCCTATGCGGCAGAGCGCTGCGATCAGCTGAGTGCTGCCTATGGGGAGCGTTTCGCCTGCCCGCCGCTCTTGCGTGAGATGGCAGAGAAGGGCCAGAGCTTCTACGGACGCTTCAACCCTGACGCAGCAGAAGCAGCTTAAAGGCCAATGCCAATTTTTGATTGGTGGTACAAAAAGCTGTTCCGCCAATCAGAAAAATCGCCAAACGCCTGAATTCAAAAAGCGAATCAGCCGCGTCAGAATGGTCTGACGCGGCTGATTTCTTATGTGCTGCTCGATACGGTCAGCTTATGAATGGAAAACCGGTGGGGCTGTGCGGGGCCGCTGCAGCGATGTGGCTGCAAGTCTCGTTCGTGATCATGGCCAGCATCAAATCTCGCGCATCCTTGTGGGACAGCACCGAGTAGAGCTCTTCTCCTGCTGGCTCGGTCAACAAATCACGCGGGGCAGGTACGTAGCCCAGGAATCCAGCCTCAAGGTAGATCACCTGATCCTTGGCAAAACGCGGAACAATCAGCTCCATTCGCGTGCCCGGATGCAGGCGCTGGATGCCGCGATATCCGTCCAGCGCGCAGGCTGGCACAATCGCAAACGGGTCACCCTGCATATCCTCAACAAAGTCACTCTCGATCAAAACGCCCTGATCCGGCATCAGGTACATCGGCACCCGGTTGTTCAAGGCATCCCGTGGCACCAATAGCGGACACAGCATGGCATCCAGAGGCTCTTCGCTCAACGCAATCGTTTCACGCGCCAATTCGACAATAGGTTGCATGCCATGATCAAAGGTCAGAACCTGATCGCCCACCGTCAATGCTTCAATCGGCCGCCAGCCAAGGTTTGAGGCGACATGTGTTCCGGCCATGAAACCGCCCTGCCCGACGGACACCATCGGCATCGGCATGTCTGAGGACGCTCCGCTGCGTTTCTGGAACCAATCGAACATCTGCGATCCTTTCCGGCCTGCGCAACAAAGGAACTCAACCCTTTGACCACAACGCCCATTTCATACATTCAATCGGGGCGCGACCGCCCGTCTTAAGCAGAAGTAAAGGCTAATGGTTAAAAGAATATTCAAATTGATCGATTTCTTCGGCGCAACTTGCTGCGACGGCAGCCTTTGTCTGCGGGTCATAGTAGTCGCGCCATTCTACATCGCGTTCCGAGGTGTTCGTTCTCTCCAGGGTTAATCGGAACCCAAGGTGATCGAACAAGGGTTCTGCATCCTGTTCAAAATGCTCAATTCGGATATAGGCGTCGCAGTGTTCTGTCCCGTCTGAATGACGCATGTAGGACCGTGGCGGATGCGCCTCGAACCCACGCAGGGTATCTGAATTCAGAACAAAATCGCGAAATTCCAGAGACTTGGAAAGCCGCACCGCCGGGTGGTCAAATGTCTGTACACGCAGCCAGTGATAGTAGCTGACCGCCCGGTCAAACGGGTTCCGCACGAGGGTAAAGGCAAAAAGGCTGCGCAGCTCTTCCGCGGGCAGCAACCCCTCAATATCGGCGAGCTTGGAATGCTTCCATAGGCGACCGCGGGCTTTGACATCGCGAAGGCGACGACGCCGGTTCAGTGCTTTTGGAGTATCCCCCAGCATCATGTCATCTTTCATCGCGCGCCCCTCAAGCGCCAACGACAATGCCGTCCCCCCGGTCTTGGGGATGTGGATAAAGACAAATTTTCGACCGGGTGACAGGATCATATGACAAGACTATGCGAAGCGGCCGCGAATGGAAACGCCGATCCCCCAGACGTCAACACTGCCGCCCCACGCAAATTAGGTTATCAAAAAGCTGCGGCCTAAGGTTTTGATTTTGGCTTTCTCAGGCCCCGAAATCCATCCGATGCGGACTATTGTTTCATATTGCTTCCAAAAGGCGCAACTTTCCGCAATATCTGTTTCCAAAGCGACAGAACGCGGAATCACGGGAGGAACATCATGGGCTGGATGGAAGACGAAACCGGTTTGGAAAAGAACGCGGCAAACTATGTACCGCTCACGCCCCTGTCGCACCTGCGCCGCGCCGCGCATGTCTTTGCCGAGGTTCCAGCGGTGGTCTACGGCAAGCACCGCAAGACCTATGCTGCCTACTATGACCGCTGCACCCGTCTTGCCTCGGCCCTGGCGGGCATGGGCGTCAAACCCGGCGATGTGGTGGCAACCCTCATTCCCAACCTCCCCGCCCAGGCCGAAGCGCATTTCGGTGTGCCTGCCTGCGGTGCGGTTCTCAACACCATCAACACACGCCTCGATGTGGACACGGTCGCCTATATCTTTGGCCATGGAGACGCAAAGGTCGCGCTGGTTGATACCGAATTCCTGCCCCTGGCCGAGGCGGCCAAGGCGCAGATGGAGAGGGACGGCCCGATCCTGATCGAGGTGCCCGATCCGGACGCCGGGTTCCCGGCGAGCGGCCGCTATCCGATCTATGAAGAGGTCCTTGGCAATGCAGCCCATGATTTTGAATGGATCATGCCAGAGGATGAGTGGGAAAGCCTGGCGCTGAACTACACCTCTGGCACCACGGGGCGGCCCAAGGGCGTCGTCTATCACCACCGCGGCGCCTATCTGATGACCATGGGGACAGTGATCTCCTGGCGGATGGTCATGCACCCGGTCTATCTGACGATCGTGCCGCTGTTTCACTGCAACGGCTGGAACCACACCTGGATGATGCCGGTTCTGGGCGGCACCCTGGTCTGCTGCCGCAACATCACCGCGCCCGCCGTCTATGACGCCATCGCCGACGAAGGCGTCACCCATTTCGGCGGCGCGCCCATCGTGCTCAACATGATCGTCAATGCCAAAGAGGAAGAGCGGCGCGCCTTTGACCATACGGTCGAAGTCTTTACCGCAGGCGCCCCCCCTGCCCCCGCGACCCTCGAGAAGATTGAACGTCTCGGCTTTCACGTGACGCAGGTCTATGGGCTCACGGAAACCTATGGCCATGTCACCGAATGCCTGTGGAAAGGCGGCAGCTGGGATGCGCTGGATCAGCAGGGACGTGCGGCGATCAAGGCCCGGCAGGGCGTCGCTTTCCCGATGATGGACCATATCACCGTGGTCGACGAAGACATGAAGCAGATCCCGATGAACGCCAAGGATCAGGGCGAAATCGTCATGCGCGGCAACTCGGTGATGAAAGGCTATCTGAAAAACCCCGAAGCCACCGCCGAGAGCTTCAAGGGTGGATATTTCCATTCCGGCGACATCGCAATCCAGCATCCCGATGGCTATATCCAGATCGCCGACCGCGCCAAGGACATCATCATCTCGGGTGGCGAAAACATCTCGTCCGTCGAAGTCGAGGGCGTGCTGATGACGCATCCGGATGTCAACCTGGCCGCAGTGGTGGCCAAACAGGATGAGAAATGGGGCGAAGTGCCTTGCGCATTCGTGGAACTGAAAGACGGTGCCACGGTTGATGAAGCAGGCCTGATTGCTTTCTCCCGCGAAACGCTCGCCGGGTTCAAGGCACCCAAGAAGGTTGTGTTTCAGGAACTCCCCAAAACCTCGACCGGCAAAATCCAGAAATTCGAGCTGAGAAAGATCGCCAACACCTGACGGCGCCCCTGATCCTTCGATTGCACCTTGCACTTGGCCTATAACATTCCTATTTTGGAATGTAATTGGCGTTGTCCGGCGCCGTCGATGGAAAGGAAATGACATGACGATCAACCGAGCGGTAATGGCCCTGGCGGGTTTCATTGTTCTTCTCTCTGTGGTGCTGACGCAGTTTGTCTCGCCCCATTTTGTGTGGCTGACTGTTTTTGTTGGTGCCAACCTGTTTCAATACGCCTTTACCGGGTTCTGCCCGGCCGCGATGATCTTTTCCCGGCTTGGTCTGAAGCCGGCTTAGGCTCAACCTTGTCAGCTCTACGGTGCTGATTGCGTTTTTTGGCAAAGCGGTTTGCCGCTTTGCCAAAGCTCATGCTAATTTGCTGTCAACAGACCAAAAAGAAATATGGGCAGCCTGGATGACAGCACTCAGGGAATTTCAACGGCTGGAGGCTGCGGGCCTATGGCGTGCATCTCCCGATGCGCAGCGCAGGGACGTTATCGTCGCAGTGGGAGATGCCACGCTGACGATAACCGACATGAACGACACTCCCCTTGCCCATTGGTCGCTTGCCGCAATTGAACGCGCCAACCCAGGCCAATTCCCGGCCCTGTTTCATCCCGATGGAGACCCGGGAGAGACACTGGAAATCGCCGAAGACGAAGTCACGATGCTCGACGCGATCGAACGGGTTCAGGCCGCCATCGAGCACCGTCGCCCGCATCCGGGACGCTTGAGGGCGGCCAGCGTACTTGCGGCAACGGGCCTATTGGCACTTCTGGTTTTCCTTTGGCTACCGGGGGCCTTGCAGAACCACGCCGTAAATGTCGTACCCGACATCAAACGCAAAGCCATCGGGGAGGCATTGTTGGGCCGGATCGAACGCGTCACGGGGCAAGCCTGCTCAAGCTCTGATGCCGCTCCCGTTCTAGAGAAACTGGCCTTGCGCACCGGTACAAGGCGCGTTGTGATCTTTCGATCAGGGCTGGCCAGCAGTTTGCATCTGCCCGGCGGTATTGTCCTGTTGAACAAAAACTTTGCGGAGGACTACGAAGACCCCGCGGTTGCAGCAGGCGCAATTCTGGCGGAACGCGCACGCGCGCAAATGGTCGATCCACTGGCAGAGCTTTTGATATCAGGCGGGACACCAGCCTCTTTCCGCCTGTTGACCACCGGACAGCTAAAGCGAGAGACTCTGGATCATTATGTCGAAACGGTCCTCGGATCACCGCGCCCGCCAGTGGCCAATGAAAGACTGTTGGCTGAATTTGCCCGGTCCGCCATTCCGTCGACGCCATATGCCTATGCAATCGACATCACCGGAGAGACCACACTCGGGCTGATAGAAGCGGATCCGATGGCGGGCCGCAGCCTGGAGCCCGTGTTGAGCGACGCCGATTGGGTCCGGCTTCAGAATATTTGCGGGTAGCTCTTCAAATATTCTGTCGGCCCGCAGGACTGCGGGCCGACCAATCCTTTGGAAAGCAGGTCATATTACCCCGCTAAGCGGTCCTGCTCAAATTCTGAATAGGCCCCTGTGCCGCTCCCAGACCGGCTGGCGGCTATGGCCTTGGCAGAAGGTTTGAACTGAGCGACCAGACGGGCCAGTTCGCTTGCCGCCTGTTGCAGAGTTCTGCCCTGCTCGCTGGATTTCAGCACCATGCTTGCATTCTGCTGGGTCACACGATCCAGTTCAGTCATGCCAGAGTTGATCTCAGAGATTGTAACTGCCTGCTCACCGGAAGAGGCTGCGATCTGGCTGACAAGATCAGAAACGGATTGGATTTTGCCGATGATCTCTTCCAGAGATGCACCGGCTGCATCCACAAGGTCTACCCCGATCTTGACCTTCTCAGAGCTGCTTTGGATCAGGCCACGGATTTCATTTGCAGAATTGGCCGATTTGAGCGCCAGAGACCGCACCTCAGAAGCCACGACTGCAAAACCGCGGCCAAACTCGCCCGCCCGGGCCGCTTCCACGCCGGCATTGAGAGCCAGAAGGTTGGTCTGGAAGGAGATATCGTCAATGACGCTGTTGATCTCGGAAATCTTGTCCGAAGCCTCGTTGATCTCCTGCATGGCCGCAACCGTGCGCTTGACGATGTCGCCGCTGCGCTGCACTTCTGCGGTGGTGTTGGCAATTGTGGCTTCGACTTCGCGGGTTTGCTCGGTCGCCGTTTTGACGCTTGAGGTGATGTTGTCCAGTGCAGCTGCCGTTTCCTCCAGGGTTGCGGCCTGGTTTTCCGTACGCCGCGACAGATTGTCGGTTCCAACCGCCATATCACTTGTTTGACGTTCAATGTTGTCGACGGTGGACAAAACCCGACCAATGACATCATCCAGCGTTTCGGCAGTCTGGTTGAAGTCGCTGCGCAGCCCAACGTACTGCTCGCTCATATTCTTGGTGATCCGATAGGACAGGTTGCCCGAAGCCAGGTTGTTCAAAGCATTTGCAAGTTCCTGAACCACCTCTGCCTGCTCACGGGCCGCAGCGCGCGATTTGCCTTCCAATTCGGCATTTGCCCGCATGGCTTCGACAAACTCCTCAACAGCGGCCGCAAGACGCCCCAGTTCGTCCCCGCGGTGCTGTTCTGGGACATCACTGTCCATGTCGCCATTGCGCAGGGCATCAATGCGGTCGACGATCCGGTCCAGCGGCCGGGTAACCGAGGCAGCAGAGAAATAGACGATCAACCCAATCAAAACGCAGACCGCCAGGCCAATCACCGCGGACTGCAGGTATAGTGCAGATACCGTTTCCTGAATTGCTCCGTTTTCGAAGCCCATGACCATTTCGCCAACGGTAGTCCCATCCGAAAGTGCGATCGGGAATTTGACGTAGACAACCTGGTTGACTTCCTGTGTGCTTTCCGCCTCCCCATTCTCAAGCAGCGTGGCAACCGACTTGAGGAACTCCTCGCGGCGCCCTTCCACCACAAAGGTCTCAGCAAAACTCTGGCCGTCCACGACAACCTGGGCAAAGACAGCGTTCTCCATCTCGGCCACGCCCTGCAGCGCGCCCAAGGCGGCATCGCCGTTGAAATCCCAAACCGCTGCGGCAACCGGGGGCCCAACAAAACGTTGCGCCAATTGCACTTCGTTCTCAAAGGCATCGATGAGAGCACTGCTGTGCTTGGACGCCCAAAAAACAGTGTAAGCCACATTGGACACAAGGATACAGGCCAGAATTGGAAGCAGCAGCTTCCTCTTGATGGACATACCAAGGATTTTTGCCAGTTGGCGTTTCATTTCAGTGCTCCGGTTGAACAACACTCGGTTGTCGTTTCGTGGTCGTCGCGGTCGGCTAGAACCTCAGCTCGGCCCGCCTGGCGTCTTTTGTTGCGTGGCCGTCCGTCTTCGACACCCAAAACCACTCTTGCAAAGGCAGGCTGAACACTTTGAACTTACCTGCCTTGGTTGCTTCAGGACGCATTTCGGCGTCCTGCATGGCGCATCATTTCTGTCGCGCAACCAGAGAGCCAGGACATTGCCCCGGCCTCTGGCATCGAGACGCTTCAGTAGGACAGATAGTTGTCCTCAAGAGCGTCGCGGTACTTTTCGGTCCAGCGTGTATTGATTTCCCGAATGGTACCGTTGGCTTCGAGTTCCGCAAAGCAACGGTCAAAGTCCGCAGCAATCGCCGGATCCCGGAAGCTCATGGCATAGGGGCTCGGTTCAAAAATCGCCCGGAACTCGATTGGCTGGCTTGCATCCACCCCGGATGAGGCACCCGCCTCCTGCAGTTGGCGGCTGAATTCGGCAAACAGCATACCATCTCCCAAAATGCCGTTTACGCGCTTGCCATAGAGCAGCTTGCTTTGCGTCTTCTGATCGGCCATTTCGCGGTAGGATTTGAAACTGCCAGTCACATCACCCAATCCCGGAATGATGTTGCTGGCCCCCTCGAACGCGACGATGTCCCAGCCCGCCAGATCGGACAGAGCATCCGCCTGCTGATTTGAAGAGGTCAGGAAAGACACGCCATTTTGATAGTTGATGTAGGCTTGTGTCTGGGTTCCGGCAGTCGGCATGCCGACGGGAACCGTGGCAACCGCATCACCGGATCCGTTCTCGAAGGACTGCCAGTGCCGTGTGAAGGGCTGCACCACAAAAGTCGTAGTGTGACCGCAGTGCCCCAAAACACTAGAAATGATCTCGGCCTCACGGCCGGTTCCATCCTGATTGATCATTGGCGGCAAATCCCCAGCCATGACCGTGATATCTGCCGCAATAGCAGAATTTGAGAAGAACAGGACAGATGCAGACAAACAGGCTGCAATACCGATTTTCATGTTTTGCTCCTTAGCAAGGTACGTCGCTATGGAACCTGCAAGCCCTTAAGACCTGCTTAGCAAAAAGATTTGGATTTTCCGCATCAGCGCAATAGTTCCGTTAAATATCTTTCAGCTTGGATCTTGTGCGTTTTGATCGGTCATTCTGCGCCGAGTACGCAGGAAAATTTCATCAAATGCGCCATTTTGGAATGAATATTTCCCGCCGAGGCACCCACATTTCTCTGCACGACGAATCGCGGAACCTTTGACATTTCTTAAAAGCTGAACCGAGTGACGCAGTGTCGGGAAAAAGGGCCCCACGTCAGGGGCCCAGTCTAAGATCTTTGATAAAGCCGCGACAGCGCCTTATTAGGCGGCCTCGGCGTAGTCTTCCAGCGGAGGGCAGGTGCAGATCAGGTGGCGGTCGCCAAAGACATTGTCCACGCGATTGACCGGAGGCCAATATTTGTCGACGCGAAATGCGCCGGGCGGGAAACAGCCCTGCTCTCGGCTGTAGGGGCGATCCCAGTCCTTGACCAGATCCTCCATCGTATGCGGCGCGTGTTTCAGCGGGTTGTTTTCCGCGTCAATCCGACCTTCTTCGATGTCGCGAATTTCACCCCGGATCGATAGCATGGCCTCGCAGAAGCGATCCAGTTCTGCCTTGGTTTCCGATTCCGTAGGCTCCACCATCAGCGTGCCCGCCACCGGCCAGCTCATGGTCGGCGCATGGAAACCACTGTCGATCAGGCGCTTGGCCACGTCATCCACAGTCACATGGGCGCTGTCCGCAAAGGGGCGCGTGTCCAGAATGCACTCATGCGCGACCCGGCCGGTCGGCCCCTTGTAAAGAACGTCATAGGCCCCTTCGAGCCGCTTAGCGATATAGTTGGCGTTGAGGATCGCAACCTTGGTGGCCTGCGTAAGGCCCGCCCCCCCCATCATCAGGCAATAGGCCCAGCTGATCGTCAGGATGGACGCGGAGCCAAAGGGCGCCGCCGAAACGGGACCCTCGGTCCCGCCGGTTTCGGGATGCCCCGGCAGGTGCGGCACCAGGTGCGATTTGACGCCAATTGGGCCCATGCCGGGGCCGCCGCCGCCGTGGGGGATGGCAAAGGTCTTGTGCAGGTTCAGATGGCTGACATCCCCGCCCAGATCGCCGGGACGGCTGAGGCCTACCATCGCGTTCATATTGGCGCCGTCGATATAGACCTGTCCGCCAAAATCATGAGTGATCTTGCAGACCTCATGCACGGTTTCCTCGAATACGCCATGGGTCGAAGGATAGGTGATCATGCAGCCCGCCAGATTGTCGCGGTGCTGCTCGGCCTTGGCCCGGAAGTCCTCAAGATCGATATCGCCGTTCTCGGCCGACTTCACCACAACGACCTTCCAGCCCACCATCTGCGCCGAGGCCGGGTTGGTGCCATGAGCCGACACCGGGATCAGGCAGATATTGCGGTGCCCCTCGCCGCGCGCCCGGTGATAGGCGGCAATGGTCAGAAGCCCCGCATATTCGCCCTGCGCGCCCGAGTTCGGCTGCATCGAGATCGCATCATAGCCGGTGATCTCGCAGAGTTTGGCCGACAGGTCCGTGACCATTGCCGTGTAGCCTTCGGTCTGATCGGCCGGGGCAAAGGGGTGGATATGGGCGAACTCGGGCCAGCTGAGCGGCATCATCTCTGCCGCGGCATTCAGCTTCATCGTGCAAGAGCCAAGCGGGATCATCGCCCGGTCGAGCGCCAGATCGCGGTCCGCGAGACGACGCATATAGCGCATCATCTCGGTCTCGGCCCGGTTCATGTGGAAGATCGGATGAGTGAGGTAGTCCGAGGTCCTGTGTAGGTTCTCTGGCACGCGATATTCCGGGGTGAAGTCATCATCCGTGCGGACAATGCCAAAAGCGCGCCAGACGGCCTCGATAGTTTCTGGGCGAGTGGTCTCATCCAGTGTGATACCGACGCGGGTTTCCCCGACCCGGCGCAGGTTGATGCCTTCATCCACAGCGGATTTCAGAACCGCCGCCTGCAGCGGGCCGACATCCACGGTAATGGTGTCAAAGAACACCCGCGGGTCGACCTTGAACCCGGCTTCCTCGAGGCCCTTGGCCAGACGCACGGTCTTGCGGTGGATACGCTGCGCGATGGCTTTCAGCCCTTTTGGGCCATGGAACACACCGTACATGGAGGCCATGACCGCCAGCAGAGCCTGCGCGGTGCAGACGTTGGAGGTCGCCTTTTCGCGGCGGATGTGCTGCTCGCGGGTCTGCAATGACAAACGGTAGGCCTTGTTGCCATGGGCGTCGATGGAAACACCCACAATGCGCCCCGGCATCGCCCGCTTGTAGGCATCTTTTGAGGCCATATAGGCCGCATGCGGCCCCCCTGCCCCCATCGGCACGCCAAAGCGCTGGGTCGAGCCAACCGCAATATCGGCGCCCATGGCACCGGGTTCTTTCAGCAGCGTCAACGCCAGCGGATCGGCGGTCACGATGGCGATGGCCTTGTGGGCATGCAGCTTTTCGATATGAGGCGTGAAATCGGTCACGTGGCCATAGGTGCCGGGATACTGGAAAATCGCGCCAAAGACCTGCTCTGGATCCATCTTGTCGGGGTTGCCGACGATGACCTCAATCCCCAGCGGCTCGGCGCGGGTTTTCATGACGGCGATGTTCTGCGGATGGCAGTCGCGGTCGATGAAAAACGCCTTGGCCTTGGATTTGGCGACTCGCTGCGCCATGGTCATCGCCTCGGCGCAGGCGGTTGCCTCGTCCAGAAGCGAGGCGTTGGAGATCTCAAGACCGGTAAGATCCGAAATCATCGTCTGGAAGTTCAAAAGCGCCTCAAGGCGACCTTGCGAGATTTCAGGCTGATAGGGTGTATAGGCGGTGTACCAGGCGGGGTTCTCCAGGATGTTGCGCTGGATCGCCGGCGGGGTGACGGTGCCGTGATAGCCCTGCCCGATCAGCGAGGTCATCACCTTGTTCTTTTTCGCCGTCTCACGCATGTGAAAGAGCAGTTCGCGCTCAGACAGCGGGCGGCCGAAATCCAGCGCTGCTTTCTGCCGGATCGAGGCCGGAACGGTGTCATCAATCAGCGCATCTAGGCTGTCGGCGCCCACAACGGCCAGCATCTCCTCCATCTCCTGCGGAGAGGGGCCGATGTGGCGGCGGTTGGCAAAGTCATACGGCAGATAGTCCGTCGGTTCAAAAGACATGAGGCACCCCTTCGAGGATCATGGGTTCGGACAAAAGGAAAGGCAGCGGGCAGGCCCGGTTGCCAGGTACAGTATCCCCGCCCCCATCCAGAGGCGGGGAAAAATCATCAGCCGATGAAGGCCTTGTAACCAGCTTCATCCATGTAGTCGTCCATGGGGGACAGGTCGGAGGGCTTGATCTTGAAGAACCAGGCGCCGCCTTCGGGGTCTTCGTTGACCTTGCCCGGCTCATCGACGATGGCTTCGTTGATCTCGACGATCTCACCATCCAGCGGCGACAGGATGTCAGAGGCGGCCTTGACGGATTCGATCACCACGATCTCTTCGTCCTTGGTGACTTCGGTGCCGACCTCGGGCAGTTCGACAAAGACCACATCGCCCAGCTGTTCAGCCGCATGCGCGGTGATGCCTACGGTGATGATCTCTCCCTCGGCCTGCAGCCACTCGTGTTCTTCGGTGTATTTCATGGTCTTTTCCCTTTGAACCAATGCGCTTTGTGTCTGGTTTCAGCGCTTGAAGTTGGCCGCCACGAAGGGCAGCGATGCAACGGTGACGGGCACGCGCTTGCCGCGCAGCTCGCCGAAAATCTGAGTGCCGGGGGCCGCCATATCGGCAGGCACATAGCCCATGGCAACCGGGCCGCCCACGGTGGGGCCAAAGCCGCCGGAGGTGATCTTTCCGATCGCCACGCCACCTTCTGCCTCGGCGAACAGTTCCACGCCCTCGCGCATCGGCGCACGCCCTTCGGGTTTGAGCCCCACACGGCGCTGGCTTGGCCCATCCGCCATCTCGGCAAAGACCGCAGCAGCACCGGGGAAACCGCCTTCACGGTCACCGCCAGCGCGGCGCACCTTTTGAATGGCCCAGGTCAGCGAAGCCGCAGCGGGGCGGGTTTCCGCATCGATATCATGACCATAAAGGCAAAGACCGCCCTCAAGACGCAAGGAGTCCCGCGCGCCGAGGCCGATCGGCTCCACATCGGCGTGGGCCAGCAGGCGACGGGCGAAGGCCTCGGCCTTATCCGCAGGTACAGAGATTTCATACCCATCCTCGCCGGTATAGCCCGAGCGAGAAACCCACAACTCAACCCCATCGGCATTGAGCGTCGCTACATCCATGAAGGTCATCGCGGCCGCAGCGGGAACGATAGAGGACAAGACGGCCTCTGCCGCAGGGCCTTGCAGCGCCAGTAGCGCGCGATCCGTGACCGGGGTCACCGTGACGGCAGGCTCAAGTGCGGCCTTCATGCGCGCAATGTCCGCCTCCTTGCAGGCCGCATTCACCACAACAAACAGATGATCGCCGCGATTGGCGAACATCAAATCGTCCTCGATGCCGCCCTGATCGTTGGTGAAGAGACCATAGCGCTGGCGGCCTTCCTTGAGGCCGAGCACATCCATCGGCACCAGAGCCTCGAACGCTTCGGCCACGGCCCGATAACTGTCGGCCTTCAGGATCACCTGCCCCATATGGCTGACGTCGAAAAGACCGGCCATAGCGCGGGTGTGCTTGTGCTCGCCCATGATCCCCATCGGATATTGCACCGGCATCAGGTAGCCCGCAAAGGGCACCATCTTGCCGCCAAGCTCCTCGTGCAAAGCAAAAAGAGGCGTCTTTTTCAATTCAGACGTGGTTTCGTCAGACATGCGCGTCCGTCCCGTTGTCACGGCCGGTCCGATCCATCTGGTCGAATGGGTCCGGCATCCAAGTTTCGCGCAGATTGATCCTGCACACTTCGATGCCCCCTCTGTCCTTGTTGCCTGAGATCGCTATCCCTTCGGCGCCCCGGGTGTGTCCGGGGTCTCTCCAGAGTTCATTGCGCGGGCGGTCCCTTTGGCCTGAGAGTTTCCGGGGCGGTTGCTCCTTCGGCACCACTTTGGAGCAACACGATTCTGCTCCGCCGCGGTTCTCCCGTCTGCGCGCTGTGACACTAGCAGCGCAGTGCCCCCCCATCAAGACGCAAACAGGGCCAAAAATGTCGCTTTTGCGTGACCAGTGCGCCGGTTTCAGAACAGGTTGAAATACTCAGCCTGCTCCCACTCGGAAATGGTGCCGAGATAACGCTCCCATTCGAACCGCTTGAGGTGGCTCAGGTAGGCGGTGAACCCCTCTCCCAGAGCGGCGTCGAAAAGGTCGTTCCCTTCAAAGGCATCCAGCGCTTCCCCAAGTGAGGTGGGCAGCAGCTCGGCTCCCTCCGCGTAGGGCGAGGTTGTTGGCTCAGGCGCCACGGCGCCCGCTGCGATCCCGGCTGCCCCCGCAATCAATTGCGCGGCGAAAGCATAGTAGGGGTTGGCGGAACTATCCGGCGCGCGGTTTTCGATGCGGCTGGCGGGATCATTCGGCGCCATCAGCGCCCGCAGCATGGCGCCGCGATTGTCCGCGCCCCACTGGATGCGGTTCGGCGCCAGCTGAAACGGCTGATAGCGTTTGTAGCTGTTGACCGTCGGCGCAATCATCAGCGAGGCCGCCTTGGCATGGGTCAACAGCCCCGCGATCCAGCCGGAAGCCGCCGCGCTGAGGCTGCCATCCGCCTCTGGCAAGAAAAGGTTGCGCCCCGTGGCGACATCCTGCAGCGACTGATGCACATGCCAGCCGTTGGCCATGGCGTTCTCCAGCCGGGGCTTGGCCATGAAGCTGGCGTGCAGGCCCTCGGCGGCGCAGACTTCCTTGACCATGGTGCGGAACATCACCATGGCATCTGCCTGGGTCATCGGATCCGCCGGGGCAAAGGTGAGTTCAACCTGGCTGGGCCCCATCTCCACCTCGACCGAGCGCACCTCCAGGCCCAGCCCTTGTGCATGGCGCCGAATGAGGTCCAGCGCAGGCTCCATCTCGCCATATCGGATCTCGGTCAGGTATTGGTAACCCTGCGCCAGATTGCGGGTCTCGACCGGGGCCCCGGGCATGGTCGACTGGCTGTGGGCGCGGGCCCCATCCAGACGCTCGAAGATCTGGAACTCCACCTCCAGTCCGAGGGTCGCCGCCATGCCTTGTTCTGCCAAGCTGCCGACAGCATTCTGCAGAACGGTATCGGAGGCAAAGGCGATTGCGCTGCCGTCCCGCATCACCGGCGTACACAACATCCATGCGGATTGAGGCGACCAGGGCAACACGCGAAAGCTTTCCGGCCGCGGCACCAGCATCACGTCGCTTGCGCCTTGCATCAGATGCGCAGGCCCCTCACCCGCTTCGGACCAGACCGGAAAGGCGGTCCGGTGAGAGGTATCCTTTAACAGCAGCGTCGAGGGCACATTGAGCCCAGCGTCAAACAGGCTGCCGAAGGCTTTTGCCACCAGGGTCTTTCCGCGCAGGATCCCATGCTGGTCCGCGAAGAGAACGCGGATGGTTTCAATACCCTCTGCCTGCACCCGCTTGACCAGTTCAGAGGCCAGGGCACAAGCATCGGAGGACAAGAGGCCCATCTGGGCCAGCTTGCCGGTGGAAAAATCTTCGCCCATCACGCCTCTTTCATGGCTGCGCGCCGCAAAACCGGCGCTGGCTGCTCAACGGATCGCCCGAAGACGTGTCAGACGCTTGCATCCCAAGGGCATGAATTGCGGCGCGCATCGTCCGCCTCTTCTGCCGCCTTTTGCCAATCACCGTCCTGCGCAATCGAGTCATTGGAAATAGGTCCGAAAATCTGCCCAAGGTCCAGCCCATCCGGCATCGGAAGATCCCCCTCGCGTCCCTCTTTGACGGCAGCAATGGCCGCGCGCAGCATGCGGCGATAGCGGATGATGGCCACATCCGACTTCCCCAGATGCTCCTGCGTTCTGTCCTGAATGGCGCCCATGCTTTCCACCGCCCACTGATCGTGCACGTTGATATCAAGCCCCATGCCAGTGTAGGTCTCGCTTTCCTGCTCTTTTGGATCATAGCCGTAGTTGTTGCGCTTGTTCTTCTTCGGCGCATAGCTCGGCAGCACGTGTTCCTTGAGGCGCTGCTCGCGCATCAGATCCTTGTCCACCGGTTTGTCAAAGCTGGTGAACATGGAATACCAATAGCAGGTCTCGTCATCGATCGGCACATGCCACTGGGTGATGGTCATTTCCCGGCTCATCGGGATACAAATCGCCTCGGGGAAGATCTGGTTGGTCACACGCACATGGGTGCGCCCATCCTCCATGTGACGCAGGGCGGTGATCTTGAGCCCGTGGTCGACCTCATCCACCTGAATGTCCGGGCGCGGATAGTCGCGCAAGAGCTTGGTCATCGGGATCTCGGTATTGCCGGCTTTGTCGCGAAACTGCTTGCCATAGCTGTCGGCCGGATCTTCGTCCTGCAAGAACCGGTGCAGGAAGGAGGCATGGGCCGGATCGATCCCCACTTCCATCGCCTGCAGCCAGTTGCATTCCCACAGCCCCTTGAAGGCAAAGACATGCGTGTCCGGCGCGCGAAAGCAATCGAAATTGGGAAAAGCGGGCGGCTCTCCCGGCCCCATGTAGGCCCAGATTATGCCGTTCTTCTCGACCACCGGATAAGAGGCGGTCTGGATCTTCTCGTGCATCCGGCTGCCCTCGGGCTCGCCGGGTTGTTCGACGCATTGCCCAGAGCGGTTGAAGTGCCAGCCATGAAACGGACAGCGCAAGCCGTTGTCCTCAAGCCGGCCAAAGCACATGTCCGCGCCCCGGTGCGGACAATGCCGCCCGATCAGGCCAAGCTGTCCCTCGCTGTCACGGAACAGCACCAGATCCTCGCCAAGCAGGCGCACCGGCACCACCGGCCTCCCCTGCTCCAATTCGTCCAAAAGAGCGGCAGGTTGCCAATATCTGCGCAAAACTTCGCCGGCATCGCTGCCTTTTCCGACAAGGGTTAGACTATCGTTGAGTTCCTGGCTGATCATGGCTTCGGTCCTTTTGCTGGCAATTTCGCGAACAGGTCTTGACTATGTGCGTATTACGAACCAATAGAACTATATACGAACCATTTCTGCGCGGACCCGCCTTGCCTGTCAAGAGGGCCCCTCATTTTGAATTCCAGGCATCAGGCACATGACCAAGACACCTCAAGATCGAAACATCTCCTCCAGCTTTGCCAAGGGCCTGAGCGTTCTGGCCGTGTTCGATGCCGAGACCCCCAGCCTTACCCTTGCTGAGATTGCCCGACGCACAGGACAGGACCGCGCCACAGCCCGGCGCGGGGCGCTGACCCTGGTGCAGGCGGGATATCTGCGCCAGGACGGCCGCATGCTTTCGCTGACACCGCGCGTTTTGGCTTTGGCCGGAGGATTTTTGCAAGCCAACCAGTTTGGCCGCCGTGTTCAGCCTGTGCTGAACCAGCATGCCCGAGCGCTGGATGTGGGAATCACCCTGTGCATTCTGGATCAGGACCGGGTGCTTGTTCTGGCTCAATCTACTGTAGACCAGGGGCCGGTGACGCACGGGTTTACAGCCGGCTCCCATATTCCACTCGTCCATACCAGCTTGGGGCGGATGCTCTTGGCCGGGCTGCCGCTGGAAGAGCTGGAAAGCACGCTCGCGCGCGTCCCCATCCCGCGCCACACAGAACTTTCTCTCACGGACCCCATGGAGATCGGGGAACAGATCAATCTGGCCCGAAGCCAAGGCTGGTCTCTGACCGACAGCGAATTTGAACCCGGAATACTTGGTCTTGCCGTGCCGGTGTCGGCGCCGGGACGCACACCGATCGTTGTCGGCGCCTCCCTCCCCCGTGGACAAAGCCCGCAGAAGGACAGCGAATCACTTTTGCGTGGGCTTCAGGTCTGCGCGGGTGACTTGCGGCAATCGCGGGCAGTCGAGTCTCTGTGACGGCCCGTCAAGCGCTACCCGATATTCAAATTATCACGAAGGTTGTTTTCGTCCCGCCGCAGCTTGGAGGCGCGGCGGAGCAGGCCCATAGTTAAGCGAAAACCTGCGCCACACGCGCGGATTGCACCAAGCCTGACCAAAGGGCCGTGGAAGGAAGAACACAGCATGACAGACCGCAGCTATTTCACACCAAACGGTGGCCACCCCGGGCAGGACCAGTTGCTCACCGGGCGCGCGGTATTCACAGAGGCCTATGCCGTCATTCCCAAAGGCACCATGCAAGACATTGTTACCTCAGTTCTGCCGGGCTGGGACGGCATGCGCATGTGGGTGATTGCCCGTCCGCTCAGCGGATTTGCCGAGACTTTCTCGCAGTATATCGTCGAGCTGCGACCGGGTGGCGGCTCTGAGGTGCCCGAGACCGATGAGAAGGCCCAGGGGGCACTGTTTGTCACCGCCGGGCAGATTGAACTGACCATTGATGGCACTGCGCACAGTTTGAGCGCAGGCAGCTTTGCCTATGTGCCCCCGGGCAGCAATTGGGCCTTGCACAACAGGGGGCAAGAGCCCGCATCCTTTCACTGGATCCGCAAACACTGGCAAAGCGCGCCAGGCAAGTCAGCCCCGGCCTTCTTTACGGTCAATGAGCAGGATCTCGCCCCCAACATGATGCCAGGCACAGATGGCCGTTGGGGCACCACACGTTTCATGGACCCCGAGGATCTGGCCCATGACATGCATGTCACCATCGTCACCTTTGAACCCGGTGGCACAATTCCCTTTGCTGAAACCCATGTGATGGAGCACGGGCTTTTTGTTCTTGAAGGCAAGGCCGTCTACCGGCTCAATCAGGATTGGGTCGAGGTCGAAGCCGGAGACTTCATGTGGCTGCGCGCCTTTTGCCCGCAGGCCTGTTATGCAGGCGGGCCAGGCCGGTTCCGCTATCTCCTTTACAAGGATGTGAACCGTCATATGCCGCTGTCTTTGTAAGGGAGAAGCCAAGATCGGCTTTTTCCGGCAGCCCCCATTGCAAACCGGCGCAGCTTCGCTAGGCTGCGCTCATATCTTGCCATCAGGAGCCGTCAGATGACTGTTGCTTTTGCCCCGGCCATTCTTCGAACCTTTTGCTTTGTCTGCGCCCTGGGCGCAGGTCTGTCCGCGGCGAAACCGGTTGCCGCGAAAGACACTGTGTCCACTCAGGTCAGGATCCTGGGCCGCGACTGGCAGGTTGCCCCTTCTGAGACTTTTCCGGGCCGCTATGAGGCGACACGTCTCAATACAGAGCTGATTCCCTTTCGCCCACCGGCCTTTATCGGAGCGCGGCAGGCTGCGCGTGCCTTTCGCGCGGCAACAGGCTGCCAGCTGAAACGCGACACGCTGGTGAGAACGATCTCAGGGACATACATCGGCGCGCTCCACTGCCCTTCAAAATAGTTCCTTTCTCTTCGACATCTCACCTCAGACATTCATCCAATCAGGCCATGCGCTGCTGTTTCCATTTCGGTGCACCGCCCTACGGCCGGAGAAAAGACCATGAAAATCGCCATCAACGGATTCGGTCGCATTGGCCGGGCCATCCTGCGGCAAGTGCTCACGCAGCCGGGGAATGAAGATGTTGAGATCGTCCGGATCAACGATATCGCACCAATCGATCTCTGCGCCTATCTCATTCAGTACGACAGCACCTACGGCCCCTCGCCAGGCGAGGTCACCATCGGGCAAGGCTCCCTGCGTATCATGGAGCGCGAGATTGCGTTCAGTCAGGAAGCCAACCTGACCTCAGTAGACCTTTCTGGCGTCGATGTTGTCCTTGAGTGCACCGGTATCGCACGAACCTCGGATGTGGCCCGGCGCGGGATCACAGCCGGAGCGCACAAGGTTCTGATCTCTGGCCCCTCTCCCGCAGCCGAGCGGACCATCGTCTTGGGCGCCAACGAAGACACGCTGGGGGATGCACAGATCGTTTCGAATGCCTCCTGCACCACCAATGGGCTGGCCCCTCTTCTCAAGGTTCTGGATGGTCTGTTCGGGATCGAAAGCGCCCATATGACCACGATCCATTGCTACACCAATTCTCAGCCTTTGGTCGATGCGCCCCGCGGCGATTTCGCACGCTCCCGTGGTGCGGCCATGTCGATGGTCCCGACCACGACATCTGCCATGCATCTTATCGACGAGGTCTTGCCGCATCTAAAAGGCCGGATCAGCGGTGCCGCTGTGCGGGTCCCTACCGCAAGCGTTTCGGCCGTAGATCTGGTGGCCCAGCTTCAAAATCCTGCCCCCGAGGCTGCCAGGCTTGAGATTTTGAAAACAGCCGTAAGTCGCTCGTCGCAACTTGGCTGGACAGAACAGCCACTTGTGTCATCAGACCTGCGGGCGCGCCCTGAGTCCCTTGTTCTGGCCGGCCCCGAAACCCGTTCTGTAGGCGACAAGCAGATCCGCCTTTTTGGCTGGTATGACAACGAATGGGGGTTCTCGGCCCGCATGCTGGATGTCGCCAGGTTGATGACCGCAGGCTGATCCAGCGCCGGAAATCTCCCGCCTGCCTTAGCCCCTTTTTCAGCGAAAAAGGACCTCCGCAGTTGGGCCCGGCACCGCGCAAGCGCGGTGCGCCCGGCGCCAATTCGAGCGGCCTACATTTCGTTCATGGACAGCCAAGCGAATGCGCGCTGCGCGGGTCGTCCATGCGGTCAGGCCCAAACCACACCACTTGCCATTGCCTAGTGACAGATTTGCTCAAGCAGCACCTTGCAGCATAGGAAAAGCGCCGCGCGATGGCGCGGCGCCGGGCCCAACTGGACCAGATCATCTTCGATGATTGCAGGTCAGGCGGGAGCCGCCTGCTCCCTCAAGTCAATCACTTGCCGCCAAGGCTGCCTTGCCCATGCCCGGCCAAACCGCCGGAGACTTCTTCCGTCGCGCTCTCCGCAAGTTCCTCGGGCAGAACCAGGTTCAAAACGATGGCAATTACCGCTGCAGGCAGCAAACCGCTGGTCATCAGGATACGCAGCGTATCGGGCAGATACTGCACAGCACCAGGCTCCAGCTGCAGACCAAGCCCCACCGAAAGCGAGATCGCAAAGATCACCATGTTCCGCCGGTTCCAGTTCACATCCGACAGCATCGAAATGCCGGCTGCAACGACCATGCCGAACATGACGATCACGCCGCCGCCGAGCACCTCGATCGGAATGGTGCGGATAATGGCGCCCACTTTGGGGACCAGCCCGCAGATGATCAGGAAAATCGCCCCGCAGGTCACGACGTGGCGGCTCATCACACCGGTCATGGCAATCAGGCCGACATTCTGACTGAAGGAGGTATTCGGCAAGCCGCCAAAGACACCGGCGATGGCCGTGCCAAAACCGTCCGCATAGGTCGCGCCGGCAATCTCCTTGTCCGTGGCCTCACGCCCCGCACCACCACGGGTGATCCCGCTCACATCGCCCACCGTCTCTACCGCAGAGACAAACGCCATGAGGCAGAACCCGATGATGGCGGCAAAGGAAAACTCGAACCCGTATTTGAACGGCATCGGCAGCGCAAAGCCCGCCGCGCGCGACCAGCTGGTTCCTATCGCCTCAAAGCTGACCATACCCACCATGAGCGCATAGATGTAGCCAACCAGCAAACCCAAAAGAACAGCAGAGACGGAGAGCATCCCACGCGCAAAGAACTTGAGGCCCAGCGTTGCAAAGATCACGATCAGCGCCGCTGACCAGTTCAGAAGTGAGCCATACTCGGGCTTGCCGATGGCAGGAACACCGCCCGCAGCATATTGAATTCCAACTTTGACCAGCGCGAGCCCGATCATCGTCACCACAAGGCCGGTCACCAAAGGCGGCAGTGCAAAACGGATCTTGCCGATAAACAGGCCAAGAGCCGCATGGAACAGCCCGCCAATAAGCACACCGCCATAAAGCGCGCCCAGCGCATCCACGCCTTTTCCCGCCACAAGCGGGATCATGATTGGCAGGAAGGCAAAGCTCGTGCCCTGCACGATCGGCAGCGCCGCGCCAACTGGCCCCAAGGTAATTGTCTGGAGCAGCGTCGCCACACCGGCAAAAAGCATGGACATCTGGATCATGTACAGGAGTTCCGGGAAATCCGGCGAGTTGGAGCCAAAGCCAAAGCCAGCCGCCCCCGCGACAATGATCGCAGGGGTCACATTGGACACGAACATTGCCAAAACATGCTGGATGCCCAGCGGCACCGCCTTGGACAGCGGTGGTGTAAAGTTCGGATCGCGCAGCTGAGCTGCCGTCCCGATGGAACCATCTGCCATTTTCATTTTCCCTCTTCTGTTGGTCTTTTATGTCGTCTTGTGTTCTCCGCCTCTGACCGGGCGGCTTAAAAAAGGAGTGAGGCGCCTGCTAGGGGCGCCTCACCTCATAGGGGATTTCGAACCAATGCTCCTGCAGATTGGCGCCCGAGCCGATGCGGTCCACCACTGCAAAAAGGCCCGGTGCGGACAAAGGCACAAGCACCCCGTGCCAGGTGCCACGATGGAAATTGATGGCTTGTCCCGGTTCTGTCTCAAAGGCCAGCGGCTGTCCGGGCAGATTGCCCAAGTCTATGGCAACGATGACAAGAAACCCGTGTTCGCTCATGGGAATGAAGGCCTGACTCCCCTCCGGGTGACGCTCCATCATCTCAAGTTTGAGCGGCAAGGACCGTGGCTCGGCATTAAACAGGCTCAGGCCCGCGCGCCCGTCCGCAAAATCCATCTGTGCCCGATCGTGATACCGTACACAAAACCCTTGGTTGATCATCTTGTCGGGCGCGCCAGAGGTATCGATCAGATCGCCAAAGGGCCGGAAGGCTTCGGCGCTGATCGGCTGGATCTCTATGACCTCGCTCATGGCAAAAGATCCTTCAGGCGAAACTCCGCGATACGCTCCACCTGTCGGCAAGCTTCGTCGAATTCCGTCTGACGTTCATTGTCGACACGCCGCTCAAAGGCCGCCAGGATGGATGCCTTGTCGTGATCGCGCACGGCGATGATGAAGGGAAAGCCGTGTTTCTCCACGTAAGCCGCGTTGAGCCGCGTGAAAGCCTCCCGTTCTTCATCCGTCAACGCATCCAGCCCCGCACTGGCCTGCTCAGACGTGCTTTCGGCCGTCAGGCGTTTGGCGGCCGCCAGTTTCCCGGCCAGATCTGGGTGCGCGCTCAAAACGCCAAGCCGCTCTTCTTCACTGGCAGAGCGGAACATACGGCACAGCGCATTGTGTAGGCCAGTTGCCGTATCATGAGCAGGCCCAAGTTCGAGGTCAAAGGCCCTCTCGGCAATCCAGAGGGAGTGCTCGAATATCCCACCATAGGCAGCAACAAAGTCTTCACGTGCCATCTGGCTGGGACGCATACGGCGATGATGCGGATGCGCCTGCGCCCAATGCTCGGCAATATCGATGCGGCGCGGACACCAGACTCCATCAAAGGATTGGATGTAGTCGATGAAACGCTTCAGTCCCGCCGCCTTGCCGGGGCGCCCGATCAGACGGCAATGCAGACCAACAGACATCATCTTGGGCGCGCCTTCTTTGCCTTCGGCATAGAGCACGTCAAAGGCGTCCTTCAGGTACTGAAAGAACTGCTCCCCGGTAATGTACCCCGGAGCTGTTGCAAACCGCATGTCGTTGGCTTCGAGCGTATAGGGAATGATCAGCTGGTCACGCTCTCCCGCTTCCAGCCAGTAGGGCAGATCATCATCATAAGTGTCCGATATATAGTCGAACCCGCCCTCTTCCGCGACGAGGCGCACGGTATTGACGCTGCAGCGCCCAGTGTACCAGCCGCGCGGTCGGGTGCCGACAACTTCGGTGTGAAGGCGGATCGCCTCGGCAATGGCGGCGCGCTCCTCATCCTCGGGCATGTCCTTGTGCTCGACCCATTTCAGCCCGTGGCTAGCGATCTCCCACCCGGCGTCTTTCATGGCTGCCACCTGTTCGGGTGAGCGCGCCAGCGCGCTGGCCACGCCATAGATCGTCACCGGAATACCGGCGCCAGTGAACAGGCGATGCAGCCGCCAGAAGCCCGCGCGCGCGCCGTATTCATAGATCGACTCCATGTTCCAGTGCCGCTGCCCCGGCCAGGGCGCTGCCCCGGCAATATCAGACAAAAAAGCCTCGGAAGCGGCATCGTCGTGCAAAACAGAGTTCTCTCCGCCCTCCTCATAGTTCAGGACGAACTGCACCGCGATCTTTGCCGACCCCGGCCAGGCCGCATCGGGAGGTGTCGCCCCATAGCCGATCATGTTGCGGGGATATCTGTTCATATGGGTGTCTCTTTCGTCAGGGCGCCAGTGCTGGATCAACCGCGAGTTTCCTCTTACTATGGCAGAAGACGAGACGTTTTTTTCAAAATTTCACGAATGCACTGTCAATTGCATGCCGTTTGCCGAATGCGCGGGCTTGGTGCAGGAAGATCGTGCAGAGTTATCATCACCTCATTCAGGCATTCTTCGAGGGAGCCCGCCATGACCGGATATCTGACCACACATGTTCTGGACACCGCCCGCGGCTGCCCCGCCGCGGGGATGACCATCACGCTGTTCCGCCTTTCGGGCGGGCAGCGCGAACAGCTCGCTCAGATGCAGACCAACGGCGATGGTCGCACCGACAGCCCCATCCTGCCACAGGAAGAATTTGCAACCGGCACCTACGAGCTAGAGTTTGACGCAGGCGACTATCTGCGCGCCACCTCACAGGCGAGCGAGGATCCTTTGTTCCTTGATACGGTTCCCATCCGCTTTGGCATCAGCGATGCGGACGCCCACTATCACGTGCCGCTCCTGCTCTCTCCCTACGGCTATTCCACCTACCGCGGCAGCTAAGCTCCCCAGCCGCAAACCACCGGGTCAAGGGAGGCGCAGCCTGCGCGCATCGCGCGCCTTGCCCTTGAGGCGGTGGTTTGCGGAATACACTGGATATGGCGCGTTCAGGGCAGACCTGCCCCTGAACCGCTTCTCGGCAGTCCTTCTGAGCCCCCCTACAACATAGGCCTGGCGCCAGACTATCGCGCACCATCTCCACTTAAAGGAAAAGCGCCGCAAAGCGGCGCCGGGCCCAACTCTGGAATGGGCCGCAAGGCCCCTTCAGAGGCGGGAGCGCCTCCCAAAAACGGCATCGTCAAACGACCTCAAATGCGCTTTCCGCCTCCCGGATCGCGCGCGCCATCCGCTCAGTCATGTAGTCCATAAACAAACGTGTCTTTGGGTCCTGATGACGGCGATGTGTGTATAGGCAGGCCATTTGCACCGGAACAGGCGGTGTCTTCGTCGCCACAGGCACCAGCCGGCCCGCCGCCAGATGCGCCGCCACCTCGAACACCGGCTTAAGCGCGATGCCCTCTCCCGCCAGAGCCCAATCGGTCAATACATCGCCATCGTCGCACTCGTGTCGGCCGGATACGGCGAACCGCTGCGGACCTTCTGGCGCCTCCAACATCCACTGGAACTCGCTTGCACCGGGAAAACGCAGGTTCAGACAATTGTGCCCCTCCCGCAGCAGCGCCGCACCATCCTCGGGCATGCCGCGTTTGCCAACATACTCTGGCGCCGCACATAAAACGCGTCGGCAATCTGCGATCTTTCGGATTTTCAGGTTACTGTCAGCCGGCTGCCCCAGAAAAAACGCCAGATCAAGGCCTTCCGTCGTCAGATCCACCGCCCGGTCCGACAGGCGCAAGCGTAGAGAAATCTCCGGATACTGCTCCAAAAAGTCCGGCGCTTGTGGCGCAACCAGCCGCCGCCCCATCCCCAATGGCGCTGCCACAAAAAGCGTTCCCCTCGGCGCATCGGTCAAATGCATCACCTTGGCTTCGGCCTGATCCAAAGCCTCCAGAACCGAAACAGCGCCGGGATAAAACGCCTGCCCCTGCTCGGTCGGCGACAGGTTCCGCGTGGTGCGCTGGAACAGTCTGACGCCCAGATAATCCTCAAGCTGTGAAATCCGTGCCGAAGTAACAGCCGGTGAGATCCTCAGATCCCGCCCCGCCGCCGACATGGAGCCAAGCTCATAGACACGGACAAAGGTGCGGATATTGTCGAGATAGGACATGGGGCGGCTCGCCATTCTTCCATGATTTTTGATACAGCTTGGAATTTATCTGCAATACCGAAGAAAATCCGCTTTGCCTAGTCTGCAGCGGTGGCACAAATCAGGGACTTTTGCGCATGTATGAACTTGTGATGATGTGGGATTGGCTGGGCTTTGCGATCCGCTGGCTGCATGTGATCACGGCCATCGCCTGGATCGGGTCCTCCTTCTATTTCATCGCGCTGGATCTGGGGCTGCGTAAGGCGACCGACCTGCCCCCCGGCGCCCATGGCGAAGAATGGCAGGTTCACGGCGGCGGCTTTTATCACATCCGCAAATACCTGGTGGCCCCTTCCGAAATGCCTGAGCATCTCACCTGGTTCAAATGGGAAAGCTATTCCACCTGGCTTTCGGGCTTTGCCCTGCTGATGGTGGTCTATTGGGCGGGTGGAGAGCTGTACCTGATCGACCAGTCCAAAGCGGACCTGACCCTCTGGCAGGGGATCGCGATCTCGGCGGCGACCCTGTCGATCGGCTGGATCGTCTATGACAGGCTGTGCAAGTCTGGTCTCGCCGAACGCCCTACTCTGTTGATGGTGCTTCTTTTCGTGTTGCTGGTGGCAATGGGATGGGGCCTCAACCAGGTCTTCACGGGCCGCGCCATGATGCTGCATCTTGGAGCCTTTACCGCCACCATCATGACGGCCAACGTCTTTTTCATCATCATGCCGAACCAGCGTATCGTGGTAAAAGACCTGCAAGAAGGGCGCACGCCGGATGCCAAATACGGCAAGATCGCAAAGCTGCGCTCGACCCACAACAACTACCTGACACTGCCGGTCATCTTCTTGATGCTGTCGAACCACTACCCGCTGGCTTTTGCCAGTGACTACAACTGGCTGATTGCCGCGCTGGTGTTCCTGATGGGGGTAACGATCCGCCACTACTTCAACACCCGCCACGCCCGCGCCGGAAATCCCACATGGACCTGGCTTGCGACGGTCCTGTTGTTCCTTGGCGTGATCATCCTGTCCACAGCGGGTCTGGAGCACGACGGTGACGAAGAGGTTGAAGTGACCGAACTGACCGGTACCGCCCTCGTCATGGCCAAGGCGACAGGCTTTGAAGAGGTGCATGAAATCGTCATGGGCCGTTGCAGCATGTGCCATGCGCGCGAACCCTTTTGGGATGGGATCCGCACCGCTCCCAAAGGTGTTCTTTTGGAGACCGAAGCCGATGTGGCCCGCCGCGCGCGTGAGATCTACCTGCAGGCAGGCCTCACGCATGCCATGCCCCCTGCCAACATCACCTATATGGAGCCCGAAGACCGGGCCGCCATCCGCCGCTGGTTCCGCGCTGCGCAAATGTAATCTTCGACCCGCTGCACGCCTTGGGCTGCGCGCTGTTCCGCTGTCTTGCCCTACCTTTCATGCATTTGGTTCAACGGCGTCTTTACCTTGGTTGGCTCTGTGATACGGTCTGGCTTGAGGGAGCATTCCCCCGACCTTCTGCCCTGTCGCCCGCCGCTGCCCGGAGAGCTGATGCCGTTACAACCAAAAGCCCGCACCGGCCTGACAGGGCTGGTGCCCGTTTTGCTGATATCTGCAGCCCTGTTTGGCACGCCCGCTGACAGCGCTGAGACCCGGTTAATCGCAACGGGTGCCCCAGACGGGCTGACAAAGCGTTTGCAGCAGGCATCGGCCGTCCTTGCTTCGGCCCAAGAGAGCGACGTCCAAGACCTGCTGGCGGCCGCCCTGTCGGATTACCGGACCCTTGTGCAGGTGCTTTATGATGCGGGGCACTTTGCGCCGGTCGTCACGATCCGCCTTGATGGGCGCGAGGCTGCAGGGATTGACCCCATCACGCCGCCCCGGCGCATCGATAAGATCGAGATATCAGTCGATGCTGGCCCTCAGTTCGCCTTTGGCACGGCTGAGGTTGCACCCTGGCCGCAAGACAGCGACACCGAACTGCCGCCGGAATTTGCAAGAAGCGCGCCTGCCAGCACCGGCGCAATCCGCGATGCGGCCAACAACGGCATCCGCGCCTGGCGGCGCGCGGGCCACGCAAAGGCGAAGCTTTCTGGGCAAAGGATCACTGCGGACCATCGCAACGCAACCCTTGACGCGCGGCTCACCATCCGGCCTGGCGCACGTCTGCGGTTTGGACAGATGGTCATATCCGGTCAAAGCCGTGTCCGAGACGATGCCATTCGAAAGATTTCCGGTTTCCCCGAGCGGGAGACCTATCACCCCGATCTGATCACCCGCTCGGCGACCCGCCTGCGCCGGACCGGTACTTTCTCTTCGGTTTCCTTTCAGGAAGCGGAAGAGGCAAACCAAGACGGCACACTGGATTTCACTGCCAAAATCGAAGACATGCCGCCCCGCAGGTTGACCTTCGGCGCCGAAATGAGTTCGACCGAGGGTCTTTCGGTGACCACCAGCTGGATGCATCGCAATCTTTTTGGTGCCGCTGAAAAACTGCGGTTCGAGGCGCGCATCAGCGGCATCGGCGGCAGTGACGACATCGACGGACGAGTCTCTTTGCGTCTGGACCGCCCGGCCACCCTTGGGCCGGATGACAATATCTTTTACCTGACCGAAGCCGAAAGCCTGGACCAGGAACATTTCACCGCTGTGCATGGCATGGGCGGCATTGGTGTGCGCCGTGTCTATTCGGATCGATTGTTCGCCGAGGCTGTGCTGGGGTTTGACTCTATCCTGGCCACGGATGCCTTTGGCAAGCGGCGGTTCAAATATGTCTTTGCCAGCCTGCGCGCTGAGTTTGACGGCCGAGACAGTGCAACGGATCCGACCAGAGGCCTGTTTCTGGGCGGGCGCGCAACCCCGTTTTTTGGTGCCGACGGCGGTGATCCAGGCCTCCAGGTGACGATGGACGCCAGAACCTATGTCGGACTTGGCGTGGATGACCGCATTGTGCTGGCCGGGCGCGCGCAACTGGGCTCGGTGATCGGCCCGTCCCACAGCGGCACCTCCCCCACGATGCTGTTCTTTTCAGGGGGAGGCGGCACCGTGCGCGGGCATGAGTATCAATCCCTTGGCGTGCCGGTATCCGGCGGCACCGCAGGCGGGCGGGGCTTCCTTGCCCTTTCGGGCGAAATCCGCGGCCGCGTCACGGACAAGATTTCCGTCGTCGGATTTTACGATCACGCCTATGTAGATGCGGACAGTTTCATTTCCAATGCCTCGTCCAGCCATTCGGGAGCGGGGCTGGGTCTCAGATATTCTGTCGCCGGGATCGGAGCCATCCGGGTCGATCTGGCTTATCCAGTCTCTGGCGGAACTGCGGACGGCCCACAGCTTTACATCGGAATAGGACAGGCGTTTTGAGACTTTTCCAGCCCTTGAAACACATCTCACCCGCAGCCCTTTGCGTCGTGGCAGCCAGCCTTACTGTGCCCTCCCTTGTGCAGGCCCAGTCAGACCAGGACAGCGGCGGCTTCCTGGTCGGCTTTCTTGAGGACACATTGTCCGGGGACAGCCGCTACATCTCGGTCGAAGGATTGAGCGGCGCCCTGTCATCCGAGGCGACGATCCAGCGCCTGACCGTCGCCGATAACGATGGAGCCTGGCTGATCCTTGAAGGGGCGAGGCTGAACTGGAACCGCCTTGCCCTGATTCAGGGGCGGTTTTCTGTGAATAACCTCAGCGCCGAGACAATCACCCTTCTCCGCAAGCCCAGCCCAGTGCCCGAGGGTCCAACCCTGCCAACGCCCGAGGCAAAGCCCTTTGCCCTGCCGGAACTGCCGGTTGCGGTCGAACTGGGGGAAATCCGCGTCTCTCGGATTGACCTTGGTGCGGATTTGCTAGGGCAGCCTGCCAGTCTTGCCTTGAACGGTGCGCTTACGCTGGCAGATGGTGCACTTAACACCAAACTCGACATCGCCCGGCTGGACAAGCCGGGTGACCAGCTGTCCCTGCTGGCGGCCTATGCCAATGCGACCCGCCAGATCGATCTGGATCTGGCCCTTTCAGAGTCTTCAGACGGGTTGATTTCTGCAGCGCTGGATCTCCCCGGACGCCCAACCCTGCAGTTGACCGCCAAGGGCAGCGGACCGGTCACTGATTTTGCGGCCGATATTGCCTTGCGCAGTAACGGTCAGGAGCGTCTTTCCGGGCAGGTTGTCTTGTCTGCACTGCCCCAATCCACAGCCGAGGCTCCAGCGCAAGCGGATAGCACAGCCGGGTCAGCCATCGGTTTTTCTGCAGACATGAGCGGAGACATAGACCCGCTTCTTCGACCGGACTTTCGCCCCTTCTTTGGCCCCGAACTGCGCTTTGTTGCGCGGGGCCAGACCGAGGCACCAGGTGGCCTTTTGGTCGACACGCTTGCGCTCAACACGCAGGCGCTGCGCCTGACTGGCTCATTGGCGACCTCTCCCTCAGGTGGGCTGAATACCGCGAACCTCACTGCCAGGATCACCCCCCCGAGCGGGCGCGCCGCTATCACCTTGCCGGTCCCAGGAGCCAGTACGACGCTGGCGGGCGCTCAGCTGACCCTCCAGAAAACCGCCGATGGCCAATGGGCGCTTTCCGGCGATCTGCAACAGCTGTCACGCCCGGAGATGACCCTGCCTGCGGCGACATTGGACGCATCCGGCACTCTGACTGAGGCAAAAGATGAAACGAATGACCGTCAGCTTGATGGACAACTACGCCTTGATGTGCGGGGGCTTGCCTTGCGTGATACAGCCCTGGCGGCGGCGGTGGGCGATCACCTGGAGCTGCAAACCAGGATTTCGACGGAAGGTCCGTCCGCGATTTCACTGACAGAGCTTGAACTTCAGGGCAGCGACTATCGGCTGGTTGGTGACGTCGCCTTTTCCGGCCTGGAAAGCGGCCTTGAGATCACAGCGGATATTGATGCTGGGGCTGCGGATCTGTCGCGATTTTCGGCACTTGCCGAACGGCCCATTGGCGGGTCGGTTCAGGCCAGCATAAAGGGCAGCGCAACCCCGCTTTGGGGCGGATTCGATGCGGATATCCGCCTCGCCACGCAAGATCTGATGGTCGGGATGGATCAGGTCGATCCATTGCTTTCCGGTACCATTGCCACGCACCTTGTGGCGGCGCGGGACACGGAAGGTCTGCGTATCGATCACTTTGAACTGGAGGGGCAAACGCTTTCCGCGACGGCAAAGGGGGCATTAAGTAGCAGCACCGGTTCTTTGACAGCTACTGCGCGCCTAGAAGGGTTGGAACGTCTCATTCCAGAAGCGCCAGGATCATTGGAGATCTCGGCCGACCTGGAACGAAATGGGGATACCCTGCGCGGTCAGGCCCAGCTCAAGGGACCTCATTCCTCCTCTGCTGCACTGGAGGGAGAATTCCAGCTCAGCGGCGACGCCGCATTTACCTTTGAGGCCGCCCTGAACGAGCTGGAGCGTTTTGTTCCCGAACTCCCCGGTGCCCTGGTGGCAAGCGGACGAGCGGAGCGCCGCGGCGACGTGTGGCAGGTCGGCGCCAAGGCCACCGCGCCGGCGCAAACTACGGTAGATGTCGCAGGGACGTTGTCTGAAAGTGAGGGCACCATTGACGCCAGAGCCTCTGGCGAATTGAGACTGGAGGGGGCCAACCCCTTTTTGAAACCCAACTTAGCAAAAGGCGCCGCGCGATTTGATCTGGGCATCAAAGGCCCACCCGCGCTTGACAGTCTGTCCGGCACCATTTCAACCAGCGGGGCTGTCCTGGCATTGCCCTCGGCAGGCCAGAGGGTCGAGAACATCAACGCCAACATCTCGCTGCAAAACAGCACCGCCCAGGTGCTGGTCACGGCCACCCCTGGCGACAGCGGCACCCTACGTATCACCGGCCCGGTCGCACTAGATCCGCCCTTTCAAAGCGATCTGGGCATCGACCTTGCCGATCTCGCGATTGGCGATCATCTCAGCTATGAGACACGCCTAAACGGACGTCTGAGGCTGAACGGCGCACTTGCGGGCAACAGCAGTCTCAGCGGCCGAATTGATGTGGGGGAGACCAATATCAACCTCAACACCGCTGCAGGATCGGTGACCGCTGCCCCGATACCGCCGATCAGGCATATCAGCCCGTCGCGGGCGGTGCAGACAACACGAGCACGGGCTGGTTTGATTGACGCTGCGCAAGGCCAGGCATCCGGGAAAGCCTCCAGAACCGCGCTGGATGTGGTGATCGATGCGCCCGGCAAAGTCTTTGCCCGCGGTCGCGGCCTGCGCGCCGAGCTGGGTGGGCGCATTCTCCTGCGCGGCAGCACGCGACAGATCTCTCCCTCCGGTCAGATCGGGCTTATCCGGGGCAGTTTCGATATACTTGGGCGCCGTCTCAATTTGGACGAAGGACAGATCACACTATTGGGCAATCTGACCCCGTTTCTGGATTTTCGCTCCTCTGCGCAGACCGAACAGGGCAGCGCCACGCTCAGGATTTCGGGGCTGATCGATGCACCAGAAATCGTTGTCACGTCAGAGCCCCCCCGCCCCAGTGAAGAAGCCCTGGCCCTGCTCCTTTTTGGCGACAACATAAAGGATCTGTCGCCTCTGGCGCTGGCGCGGCTCGCCTCCTCGGCACTGACCTTAAGTGGGCGGAGCGGAAAGGCCACCGAACGTCTGCGCAGCAGTACCGGGGCCGATGACGCGGATATCGGCCTCGATCAGCTCGGTGCCGGACAACTGGGGCTCGGGGGATATATCTCCAAAAACGTCTACACCGACGTGGACATGAACACCCGCGGTGAAAGCGAGCTGAGCCTCAACCTTGATGTCACCCCGAATCTCACCGTAACAGGCAAAGTCGACAGTGTGGGTGAATCCGGCCTTGGGATCTTTTTCAAGCGGGACTACTGAGGCGCGCCTTGGCCGCCTCGATCGCATATCTGGCGGTTCCGCTCACCCCTGCAGCATCGTCGGTGATCAACCAAAGCGGAACCTCGCCGGAGCGCTGAGAAAGCCTGCCATCAGGCTCGGAAAAGGCGCGCAGGAAATCCGCGCGCGCCTCGGTGCCCAGCACGCCGCGCGCAACGCTGCCGGCAAAGAACACGCCCTGCCCCGGCATATAGGCAGGCACCAGTTCATGGCCCAATAGCCCCAGAAGCCTTGCCCAGCTTGGCACGGTGCGCTCTGCGGGGTGCCCTGACGCGCCATCCATGAAGGCGCCGACAATCTGGCTGCCTTCTTCGGAGGGATCCCCGCCCAGCGCGCGATGCAACCGCACCAGGCCACGGCCCGAAAACAGTTCTTCAACACTGGCAAAGCCATGGTCCTGTTTGTCCAGGATCAGCGCCAGTTCCCGGGAAACGATATCGGGAAGGCTTGCGTGGCCAAGCTCGGCCTCAACAGTCTGCCCTGCCACCGAGAGCGCGATATTGAAGCCGGTCCCGACACCGGCGACCAAAGACTGCGCGCCTTGCTGCCGACCGGCCCGCAGCGACAAAAGTTGCCCTGGCATCAAAACCGGCAGAGCATGCCCGAGGGCGGCAAGGTCATTGATCACATGAACACGTGCGCCGGGCATCAGCGGCAGGCTGTCTTGCAGATCCTGCGCAGTCCCCTGCCAGTCCCGGTTTGTCAAACGGTATGCATCACCAAAGACCGGGCCAGCGACGGCCAGACAACATCCGTGTAGATCGGGCAGATCCGGCTGCTCGCAATAGGCAGTCAGCACGTCCTGCAAAGACCCATAGCTATCGTTGGAAAAATGCTTGAGGGCAGTCACACCGATCTCGGGGCCGGCAAGCGCAAGGCGGGTATTGCTGCCCCCGACATCCCCAACAAGCACGGTCAAATCCGCAGCCATTGCCACCACCCTTCTCATACGTCTCGGATCGCGGGAAGGTGCAACCCAAAGCTGCTGTTTCGCATATCAAAAGCAAAATGTTGGCGCAACCATCACCGCTTTGACCTGCCCTCTTGCCGTTGCCAACAATCTGGTCATAGGGTGCTTGAAAGACACTCCAACCGGACAGGCCGCCATGACGACCAGCACCGCGCGACTCCCTCTGTCCAAACGGCTGGGCAAACGCCTGGAACGCTACCGAGAAAGCCTGCGCTTTGCCGCGTCTCTACGCCATATCCACGGGCCCCATCGCAGATTTTCCGGGCCTGACGACGTTACTCTCATCGCCCTGGTCCGGAACGGCGGGTATTACCTTGAGGCCTTCTTTGACTACTATCAAAGCCTCGGCATTCGTCATTTTGTCTTCTTCGACAATGGCTCGGATGACGACACGATCGCTCAGATAAGGCGGCGCCCGGGAACGGCAATTCTGCAATCTCGCCTCCCATGGGGGGCGTTTGAGAACACCTTTCGCAGCTATGCAGCCCGTCGCTATGCAAAGGACCGCTGGTGCCTGATCGTCGATATGGACGAGATCTTCGATTTTCCAGGCCGCCAGGAAATCGGTTTGACAGGGCTTGTCCGTTATCTGTCTGCCAACGGGTATACGGCCTTGGTGTCACAAATGCTCGAAATGTTCCCAAAGGCTCCGCTGCGCGATGTCGCCCAGATGCCCTACGCTGAGGTTCTTGAGGCTTTCAGGTTCTATGATCTGAGCTCAATCTCGACCTTCCCCTATCATGCCCCTGATACGGGCCTGTCGTACTTTTTGAACCAGAACCGCTCAGAGGGCCCCAATGCACCCGAGCTTTTGTTCGGAGGCGTGCGCGCCAAGGTATTTGGCGAATCCTGCTGCCTTACCAAACACCCCCTGGTGTTTGTCGGGCCGGGTGTGACTGCCGGGGTTCATCCTCATGCCGCCTCAGGCGCGCGGATTGCCCCAATGACTGGGCTGATAAGGCACTATAAATTCGCGAATGATTCCCTGGCCCGCGATCGGAGATCGGTGCAGACCGCCTCCATAGAACACGGAGAGGACAAGTTGCGCCTGGCGCGTCTCTCAAAGCAGCCCGACCTGTCTCTGTGGTCCAAAGACGCTCGGGAGGCACCCGATATCGCTCGCTTGCAGAACGATGGCTTTCTGCAGGCCAGTGATGAATATGAGGCCTATCTGCACAACCCAGCCCAGGACCAGCCCTTAGCCGGAAAAACCTTTGATGCCTGACCACACCGCTGACCAACAGGATATCGATTTGCCGGTTGATGCCGTTGTGATCGGCCGGAACGAGGGTAAGCGGCTGGAAAAATGCCTGATCTCACTGCAAAAACAGGTGCGCCGACTGATCTATGTAGACAGCGGGTCCAGTGATGGATCCGTTGAGAACGCTCTCTCACTGGGTGCCGAGATCGTTGAGTTGGACCTTGCGCGGCCCTTCACAGCAGCGCGGGCGCGCAACGCTGGGCTTGCTGCACTGGCAGAAAGCAACGATGGCGGGTTGGTTCAATTCGTGGATGGGGACTGCGAAGTTGATGCCGACTGGCTGACAAAGGCCTGTGCCTTCCTTTCTGCCCATGAAGATGTGGCGGTTGTCTGCGGCAGACGGCGCGAACAGCACCCTGAGACTTCGGTCTATAATCGCTTGTGTGATGCAGAATGGGATACCCCGGTTGGGGAAACCCTGGCCTGTGGCGGGGACGCCCTGATGCGCCTTGAAGCTATCCGCGCGCTCAAAGGCTATCGGGAAAGCCTGATTGCCGGAGAGGAGCCGGAGCTTTGTCTGCGTCTGCGCCATCAGGGATGGCGCATCTGGAGGCTGGATGCCGAGATGACCCGTCACGATGCGCAGATAACGCGGTTTGGCCAATGGTGGAGACGCACAAGGCGCGCCGGCCACGCCTTTGCAGAGGGTGCCGCGCTACACGGCGCCCCTCCGGAGCGGCACTGGGTCCGTGAGACGCGCAGGGCTGTGATGTGGGGGGCGCTGCTCCCGATGTCCTTGCTTGCGGGCATTCTAGGATCCCCCTGGTGTTTGGCCGCTCTCGCCGCCTATCCCGTGCAGGTTCTGAGGTTGGCGCGAACCATGGGATGGGAAAGCGCCTTCTTCAACGTGCTTGGAAAGTTCCCCGAATGCATCGGCGTGGTCGAATACCGCTGGAACCGCATCAGAGGTCGATCCAGAAACATTCTGGAATACAAAGCGACAGACTGAACACCCCGCGCAATGGGCGCGCCGTGTAGATCAGCCAGGTGATCCTGGAAGACAACCGCTACTGCGCTCAGGCTGCGGCCTCATTCTCGACGCAGCCGGAGCGCCGTCAGGGTATGTCTTGGCAAAATGGCAAGACACTTCAGATAGCGCGGTATCATCCGCGAGGGGCTACTCAGCGCCCGCCACAGCCATTCAAGGGCAACCCTTCTCACCCAGGTCGGTGCACGGCGCTGGTGCCCTCCCAGGAAATCGAGGCCAGCCCCCACGGAGGCAAACCCGACATCCGGTGCCAGCTTTCGACCACGCGCTGCAAGGCGTTCCTGCTTTGGAGCGCCAAGAGCCAGAAAGCAAAGCCCAACCTTTTTTTGTGCCAGCGTGGAGAGGATCTCCGTTGCTTCCTGGCTTTCGGGATCAAAAACACCGGAGGGCGCATGACACCACGTGATATCCAGCCCGGGGATCTGGGCCAGCAGGGTTTGCCGGGCATCCGATAGCGCCTCTGAGGTGCTGCCAACCAATGCGACAGAAATACCCGATTGCGCCGCCAGGTTGCACAAGGGGAGTACCATATCCGATCCGGGCATCAATCCGACAGGTCGCCGGGCCAGGCGGGACAACCAAACCACCGGATGGCCGTCTGCGACCACAAGGTCATGTGCAGCATAGGCTGCGAGAAACTCCGCATCATGTTGAAGCTTGACCAAGTGGTCCAGGTTGATTGTCGCCAATGCAAAACCGCGACCTTCGTTCATTCGCGTCAGAAGTTCATGTTCCAACTGCGGTCGGTCCACGATATTCACCGAGATCCTTGTGTCACCAAATTCGAAGTACAACGGACCATTCCTTCATGAACCGCTTGTGTTGATAGCGCCCCGCCTGCCGCTGCGCCAGCTAAGCCTGCTCATCCGAACCATATTGTTGCAGTGCTGCCATTCGTTTACCGGATTTCGCTATTTCATGGGACAGCGGACAAAAGACTGCTTAGACATTTAATGAAAAGGCCGGATAAGGCACACTATTGATGCCTTTCCTTGCCCGAGACCGGAGAGCCCTGCGCGCATATGCCCAATGCTCTAGCATATATGATGCTTATCAGCTGGCCTTTGGTCAGCCTGTTCCTGTTTTTGCGCCTGCCGCTGGAGCGCGCGATCCTCTGGTGCATCATCGGCGGTTATCTGGTCCTGCCGCCTTTGGCCGAATTCGATTTGCCACTTGTCCCGGACATGGACAAATTCTCGATTCCATCGGTCATGGCCTTTGGTCTGTGCCTCTTTTTGCTCCGAAAACCCGTACCAATCTGGCCAGAGCCCTGGCTTGCGCGGATTGCCCTGCTTTTGTTCGTGACCTGCGTTATCCCGACGGTGCTGACCAATGCTGATCCGATTCTGTTCCGCGTTCTGCAAAACTCTGATCCGATTGTGTTTTTGACCGACATGTTGCCGGGTCTCAGATGGAGAGATCTGGGATCAGTGATCATCAACCAGACCATTTTGCTGATGCCCTTTTTGCTGGCCCGTCGCTATCTCTCAGACGAAAAGGGACAGAAAGAGCTTTTGATGGCGCTTTGTCTGGCCGGTCTGGCCTACAGCCTGCCTGCACTGTTTGAAGTCCGCTTCAGTCCACAGCTTAACACCTGGATCTACGGCTTTTTCCAGCATGACTTTTCACAGATGATGCGACAGGGCGGGTTTCGGCCAATCGTATTTTTGCCCCATGCACTCTGGTTGGCAGTTTTTGTGTTCTCCTGCGTTGTGGCTGCAACGGCTTTGGCCAGGGCGGCGGCGGCGGATCGAACGCGCTTTGCATTGGCTGCAGCCTATCTCTTTGGTGTTCTTGTTCTCTGCAAGAGCCTTGCTTCGCTGGCATACGGGCTGGCAATCGTCCCCTTGGTGGCCTTCGCATCTCCACGCTGGCAGGTCCGCCTCGCCGTTCTGATTGCCATTGTCGCAATTACATATCCAATGCTGCGCAATTTCGGCATGATCCCGACCGATCAGATCCTTGCCCAGGCCGAAGCGATCAGCGCAGAGCGCGCCCAGTCCCTGGGCTATCGATTTGACAATGAGGCCATGATGCTTGCCCGTGCCGCAGAGAAAACATGGTTTGGCTGGGGCGGCTGGGGACGAAACCTCGTCCGCGATCTTGAAACCGGCCAGATTATCTCCGTTCCGGATGGACGTTGGATCATCACCTTCGGGACATTTGGATGGCTTGGCTATATCGCAGAAATGGGGCTCTTGACCCTTCCGATTTTCCTGCTTGCAAAAGAAATCCACCGTGCTCGCCCGCTGCAGCTCTCCCCATATGCCACTCCGCTTGCCCTCATTTTGGCCGCCACCCTGGCCGATATGCTCCTGAACGACACGCTGATCCCGATTACCTGGCTGTGCGCGGGATCCGTACTGGGCCATGCTGAGCGCCTTCGAAATCCAAACCTTTTCCGCGACAAACGAAGCCTGTTTGACGGAAAGCAAACCATGGCTCCGACCACCACCACAGATGGCCCTCGCAGCATCCTGTAACAACCCAAACATGATCATATGCCTCATTTTTTTCCATTTTCCGGCGCAATTGATCACCGTCCGATCACAGCTTGGCCGCATATATTGAGCAGTTTGATTGACGGGAAGTTCTGTTCAGACACCGCATATGCCGCACATAATGTGCATTGAACCAAGATCTTCGGCAGAAGCCGACATGCGCAGAAGACCGATAGTTATTGACAGTTTACAGCGACCGCGCACCATCAAATCATGCGCAATCGGTACCGGACAGAGCGATACGTAAAGGGTGAAGATCAAGGTGGACACGCAAGACGACAGCCAGTTTCGCACGCGGAATCATTTCGGTGACATCGCGATCGTCGGACTATCAGTTGATGTCCCCGGAGCCGGTTCGGCTGCGGCATTTTGGGATAACCTGCGCCAAGGGATCGAGAGCATTGAGGTCTTGGATGAAGAGACTTTGCTGGCGGCCGGAGAGCGCGCCGACAATCTGAACCATCCGAATTACGTCCCGGCTGCGGCACGCCTGAAAGACTATGACACTTTCGACGCAGAGTTCTTCGGCTTCAGCCCCAAGGAAGCTGCGATCCTAGACCCCCAGCATCGCAAGTTTCTTGAGGTCGCCTGGAACGCGATGGAGGATGCGGGCCACCCGCCGGAAAGCCTGGATACCCCCATCGGCGTCTATGCGGGCTGCGGCATGGGCAGCTATTTTTATTTCAACATCTGCTCCAACCCCGATCTGGTGGACGAGGTTGGGATGTTCCTGTTGCGCCACACCGGCAACGACAAGGATTTCCTGTCGACCCGCGTCAGCCATGTCTTTGATCTGAAAGGGCCTTCGGTCAATATTCAGACGGCCTGTTCCACGTCGCTGGTCGCCATCCACTATGCCTGCAAGGCCCTGCGCGAGGGCGAATGCGGCATGGCACTGGCGGGCGGTGTCACCATCGAGCTACCGCAGGGGCGTGGCTATATCTTCAAAGAAAACGAGATCCTGTCGCCGGACGGGCATTGCCATGCCTTTGACCACCGCGCGCAAGGCACCGTCTTTGGCTCTGGCGCGGGCGCGGTCGCTCTGCGCCGCCTTGAAGATGCGGTGGCCGACGGCGATCACATCTGGGCCGTGATCAAGGGCTCGGCGATCAACAACGACGGCGCCGACAAGGCCGGATACCTTGCCCCGTCGGTCACAGGGCAAGCGGCGGCAGTGCGCAAAGCCCTGGCTGCGGCTGATGTGCCCGCGGACACCATTGACTACGTGGAATGCCACGGCACCGGCACCTACCTTGGCGATCCGATCGAGGTCACCGCCCTGACCGAAGCCTATCGCGACAGCACCGATGAAGTCGGCTATTGCCGCATCGGCTCGGTCAAGACCAACATCGGCCATCTCGATACCGCAGCCGGGGTGGCGGGCCTTGCCAAAACCACGCTGGCGCTGAAACACCGGCAGATCCCGGCCTCCCTTGGCTTTGAGGCGCCAAACCCGGCCATCGATTTTGAACACTCACCTTTCAAGGTGAATGCGAGCCTGGCAGACTGGCAGCCCCACAAGGGCCCCCGCCGCGCCGGAATCAATGCTTTGGGGGTGGGCGGCACCAATGCCCATGTGATCCTTGAGGAAGCGCCCGAGCGCGGCGCATCAGAGGAAAGCGACTTCCCGTTCCATGTGTTGTGCCTATCGGGCCGAAATAAGAGCGCCCTCGACGACAACACGTCCGCATTGGCGGCTTGGCTGCGCGACAATCCCGGCGCCAATCTGGCGGATGTAGCCTATACCCTGAAGGAAGGCCGCCGCGGGTTTGCCAAGCGCCGCGTGGTGGTCGCCGAAACAGCGACAGAGGCAGCCGATCTGTTGGAAGCTGCGGATCCCCGTCAGGTCTTTACCCATGATCACCTTGGCGATGCGCCCGAAGTGGTCTTCATGTTCCCCGGCGGCGGCGCGCAATATGCGGGCATGGCGCGCGATCTTTACGAGACAGAGCCGGTCTTTGCCGATTGGATGGACCGCGGGCTGGATCACCTGCAGGCCAGCCTCGACTATGACATCCGCGCGCTTTGGCTGCCCGAAGAGGGGCAGGAAGAGGCCGCAAACGCCGCTTTGCAGAAACCTTCGGTGCAACTGCCACTGATCATGATCCTTGAGTATGCGCTGGCGCAGCTCTGGATCAGCTGGGGCATACGCCCCTCTGCGCTGGTTGGGCACTCCATGGGCGAAAATACAGCAGCCTGTCTGGCGGGTGTACTGTCATTCGAGGATTGCATCGACCTGGTTCACCTGCGCGGGCGGCTGTTTGACACTGTCCCCGCCGGCGGCATGCTCTCGATCTCCCTGCCACTGGCCGAGGTTCAGACCCTGATCGGGGATGATCTGGATATCGCCAGCGTCAATGCGCCACGCCTCACCGCCGTTTCTGGTCCGCAGGCCGCGCTGGACCGGCTTGCAGAGACCCTGAAAGCGCGTGACATCGACCACCAGCGAATCCAGATCGACATTGCAGCCCATTCGCGCATGCTGGATGGCATCCTGGGTCAATATGGCGCATTCCTCAGCGGCCTCACCCTGTCAGCGCCTCAGATCCCGATCCTGTCAAACCGCAGCGGGCAGTTGCTCAGCGCCGATGAGGCGACCGATCCCGACTATTGGGTGCGCCAGTTGCGCGGCACGGTCATGTTTGCGGACTGCATCGACACATTGGCGCAGGTGCCTGGACGGATTTATCTGGAGGTCGGCCCCGGCAAGGCGCTGAGCTCCCTTGCACAAATGGCACCTGCCGTGAAACCCGGGCAGGTGCTCAGTTCTTTGCGCCACCCGGATCAGGATGTGATGGATGATGCCTATTTCTTTGGCGTCATCGGACGGCTCTGGGCCTGCGGTTATGAGGCAGACTGGGACCAGATCTGGGGAGAAACAAAACGCCATCGCCTGTCTTTGCCGACCTATGCCTTCCAGCGCAGCCGCTACTTTATCGAACCCGGAACCGCAGCGCGCCCGGAAGAGCCCCCCCTGACAGTCCGCAGCGACGACCTGACAGATTGGGGCTACCGGCCGGTCTGGCGTCCGCGCCTTGCTGATTGCAGCCTCGAAATCGAAACCGACCTCGCAGAGGATCCCCAGACCTGGTTGATCTTCGAAGACGACACAGGGATTGCAGCAAAAGCGGCGGTCCGGCTTGAGGCCGCAGGTCACAGGGTCGCCCGCGTGCGTCCCGGTGATACCTATGCACAGCTGACCGAGACCTCCTACCTATTGGCACCTGAACAAGGGCGTGCAGGCTATGCGGCCCTTCTGGCGGACCTTGAACGCGAGAACATGCTTCCAAACCGCATCGCGCATTTCTGGCTGGTGACCGACGGTGAGAGTTTCCGCCCGGGTTCTTCCTTCTTTGACCGCAATCTGGAGATGGGATTTCATTCGCTGACGGCGCTGGCGCAGGAGCTTGGCAGCCTGGATCTGACGCAGCCAACCCATGTGACCATCTTCACCACAGGCGCCGCGCAGCATCGGGATGAACCGCTGCCCTGCCCGGAAAAGGCGTTGATCCTCGGACCGGCGCGCATGATGTCGCGAGAACTGCCGGGGGTCACTTGCACAACCGTCGATATCGAACTGCCGAAACCCCCAACCGGTCTCATGGCCCGCCTGCAGGGGGCCGAGGCTCCGGACCTAACGCCGCGCCTTCTGGAAGAGATGCTGGCCGAGCCCGGCAATGCCGCCGCAATCTGGCGCGGCGACAAGCGTTTTGAGAAAGACTGGCGCGCACTGCCCCTGCCCAAGTGTGACACGCCGCTGTTCAAACAGCGCGGGACCTATCTGATCACTGGCGGCTATGGCGGTATCGGTCTCACCATCGCCCGCCATCTGATGCAGCATTTTGACGCCAATGTCGTGCTGATCTCCCGGGAGGGCCTCCCACCGCGCGATACCTGGGAACGGCATTTGCGCCTGCACAGTCCGGCCAACCGCGTCGCGCAGCGTATTCGCGCCGTTCAGGCGCTTGACGATATCGGCACAGGCGCGGTCCTGCCGCTGGCAGCGGATGTTTGCAACTCAGGCCAGATGCGCCGCGCGGTCGATGAGGCCCAAGCGCGTTTTGGGGCACTGACGGGCGTGATCCACGGCGCAGGATATATCGACGATGCGCCTCTGCTCGCCAAGACGGAAGAGCAAATTTCCAAGGTTCTCGCGCCCAAGGTCAGTGGCCTGCGGGTCTTGGATAGGCTTTTCCCGGATGGAAGCATCGAAATGATGGTGCTGTTCTCCTCGTCCTCAACCGTGACGGCCCCTGCAGGCCAGGTGGACTATGTGGCCGCCAATGAATACCTCAACGCCTTTGCCGCCCATCGCGCAGGCGGTCAGACCCGTGTTATCGCTGTGGACTGGGGGGTTTGGGCCGATGCGGGCATGGCCGCCGAGGCTTTGACTGCACGGCAGGGGAGCATGGGGCCAAGCGAGCAAACACCGGCTACGCAGCCGCTCTTGGACAGCCAAGACTTTGATGGCGCGGGCAACCTCATCTATCGCACCAGCCTTGATGCCCGCAGACATTGGCTGCTGAATGAGCACCGCACCAAGGACGGCACGGCGGTCATGCCGGGCACAGGCTATGTCGAACTGGCCGCCGAGGCGCTGGCAGCCTTTGGGCTGACAGAAGATGGAACCCTGCCCGCGATTGAGCTGCGCGATCTTTACTTCCTGCGCCCGCTGGTGGTGGCGGATGACACGCCCGCTGAGCTGCTGATCCGGCTGGTGCCGCAGGAAGAGGGATACGCGGTTGCCTTTTACTCTGCGGTCCAGGGTGGCTTTGTCCTCCATGCCGAAGCGCTGGCCGCCTTTACCGAGGCAACCCCGGCCCCCATCAGCCTTGATGTGCTCAGCGCCCGATGCTTGCAACGGGCAGCGCCGAAAGAGGGTCGCTTGCGCTCACCACAAGAAGCAAACCTTACTTTTGGTCCGCGCTGGCATGTATTGCAAGAGATGGCCTTTGGCGAACGCGAAGGCATCGCAACCTTGCGCCTTGCTGACACCGCGAAACAGGACGGCGCATTCCTGCATCCAGGCCTGTTGGACCTTGCAACCGGCTGGGCCATCTCACTGGCACCGGGGTATGCGCCAGATACCTTGTGGGTTCCCGTATCCTACCAGTCGATCCGCATCATCGCACCGCTGACCGATACGATCCACAGCCATATGCGCCTATCGGCGCAGGACACGGGCACATCTGAGACAGCGCTCTTTGATGTGACCCTGACAGACGAGGCTGGGAGGGTCCTGGTCGAGGTCGAAGCCTTCCGCATGCAGAAGCTAGCAGCAGCCTTTGCCGGCGCCGCAAATGACACTGCGGATGTCCAGGCGGCCAGCATCGCGATGTCAGCGCACAACAACCCGCAGCCCCTGTCCAAAGACGAACAGCTCTTGCACCACAATATCGCACAAGGCATTCGCGCCGATGAAGGGGGCGACGCCCTGGTTCGGGCCATTGCGGCAGCGGCCAAAGGGGCTTTACCGCAGGTTGTGGTGTCATCCATCGACCTGCATAGCCTTATTAGGGCGGCGGATACCCGCTCCGAAGCTGTCGAGAAAGAGACCCGGAGTTTTGACCGCCCCGATCTTGATACGGATTATGTCGCGCCCGAAAACGCCGTGGAAGAACGGCTGGCCGAGCATTTCCAATCTCTGTTGGGCGTTGCACAAGTGGGCACGCAGGACAGTTTCTTTGATCTTGGCGGGCATTCCCTGATTGCCGTGCGGCTTTTTGCCCAGATCAAGCGGGACTACGATGTGGAATTCCCGCTGTCGGTCCTGTTTGAAGCGCCCAGCATTGCGAGCCTGTCAGCCCGGATCATCGAGCGCACCGGCGGCGGCGTCAGTTCGCAAAGCGCAGGCAAGGATGAGGCCTCGAAAGCGGCACCCGCCTTCACGCATCTTGTGAAACTGCATCCCGGTGATGGCACCGGACGGCGCCCCTTCTTTATCGTTGCAGGCATGTTCGGCAATGTCCTGAACCTCAGGCATCTGGCGCAGATGATCGGAGCGGATCGGCCAGTCTATGGCCTTCAGGCGCGCGGATTGATTGGCAGCGACGCGCCACACGAGCGCATTGAAGACGCCGCTGCGGATTACTTGCGTGAAGTCAAAGAGATACAGCCCGAAGGTCCCTATCTTTTTGGTGGCTTTTCTGGTGGCGGGATTACCGCTTATGAGATGGCACAACAGGTGCAAGCCAAAGGCGAGCAAACCGCTGCGCTGATCCTGCTCGATACGCCACTCCCGGTGCGCCCCGACCTGTCGCGCCAGGACAAGGCCTTGATCAAAATGCAGGAAATACGCCGCAAGGGTCCGGCCTATCTGACCGAATGGGCGCGTAATCGTATCGCCTGGGAATTCGAAAAACGCCGAGAGAAACCGGCCGAAGATGGCGCCATGCCGAGCTTCAACAATCGCCGTATCGAACTTGCGTTTCGCAAAGCCATTGAAACCTATGACCTGAAAAAGTGGAATGGCGCGATGACACTCCTGCGCCCCCCCTTGGATCGGCATTGGGCGGTGTCAGGTTGCCGTTTCGTCAGCGCCGAGCGGGAATATGTCTTCCCCGACAACGATTGGACCCGCTGGGCTCCGAACCTTGAGGTGGTCGAGGTGCCGGGTGATCACGACAGCATGGTCTTGGTCCCCAATGTCAGCGTGCTGGCCGCCGAGGTAAAAATGCGCCTTGATCACTCGGAGCTATCCTACATGCGCCCTGGCGTCGAAACTCGGGCGGCGGAGTGATACCTATGTCGACTGATCCGACCTCCATGACTTCGCGGGACCATCTTGCCCGCAACAGCGTGCTGACCATCATTCTGAACTATCGCACACCGCAGATGACCCTACAGGCCGCCGAAGCCGCTTTGGCCGAGTTGGAAGACCTTCCAGGTGGTTTGGTGATTGTCGAAAATGGCTCTGATGACGGCTCGTGGGACGCCCTGCAGGAAGGGGCTGCCCGGCGCGGCTGGCTGGACAGCAACAAAGTGCGCCTGGTCCGCTCCTCTGTAAACGGCGGATTTGGAGCTGGTATGAACATCGGGATGAATGCCGGGCTCCCAGATGGCAGCGCGCCTGGCTTCTACTATCTGCTGAACTCCGATGCTTTTGTCGAAGGGGACACCATAACCCGTCTCCGCGATTTCCTGTTGCACACCCCCGGGGCAGGACTGGCCGGCTCTTTCGTACACGGCACCGATGACAGCCCCCATCGCACCGCCTTTCGCTTTCCCTCGATTGCCGGAGAATTCGAGATGGCGGCGCGCACCGGGATCATAACGCGCCTGCTGCGGCACTCGGTGGTCGCAATGGAGATCCCGGGGGCCGAAACGCAAGTGGACTGGACCGCCGGCGCAAGCCTGATGATCCGCCGTGAAGTGATTGAAGAGATTGGCGGGTTTGACGAAGCCTTCTTCCTTTACTTCGAAGAAACCGACCTTTGCCGCCGCGCCGCCCGCGCCGGATGGCGCACGCACTACGTGCCCAGCAGTACGGTGGCCCATATCGGGTCGGCCTCGACCGGCATGAAATCCTGGGATCGCACCCCACCCTACTGGTTCGACTCGCGCCTGCATTATTTCGTCAAGACCCACGGCCTGCCCTATGCCGCTTTGGCAACCCTTGCACGCATCGGCGGCTCTGCCCTTTACGGTCTGAGGCGCCTGCTTCAGGGTAAACCCGCCGCCGAAGCGCCCCGTTTCCTGCGCGATCTGAGCCTGCATGCGTTGCGCTCATTGATCCGTCCAAGAACATCCATTCGTGAAACGCGCCTTCACACCCCCTTACCGGAGGAGCAGAAATGACCCCTTTTTCCTCGGTCATCATTGGTAATGAATCCCTGGCTGTCGGCTGCGGCGATGCGCTTCTGGCACGCGGTCACATCATCCGCGCGGTTGTCTCTCAGGATGAGACGATCCAGACATGGGCTGCAGGCAAGGGGATCACGGTTCTTTCAGATCCGAATGAAATAAATAAGCTATCCGAAGGATTTGACTGGCTCTTGTCCATCGCGAACCTGCGGGTCATCCCGGATGATATTCTGAAGCAGGCCCAAAAGGGCGCGGTGAACTTCCACGATGGTCCGTTGCCGCGCTATGCCGGTCTCAATGCGCCGAACTGGGCCCTGATCGAAGGCGCAGGCGAATACGGCATTACCTGGCACATGATCGATGGCGGCATCGACGAAGGGGACATCCTTGCACAGCGCCTGTTCGATGTGGCCGAGGAAGAGACCGCTTTCAGTCTCAACTCCAAATGCTATGCGGCGGCGATGGATAGCTTTGACGAGGTGATCGATCAGCTTGAGGCAGGCAAGCTGATCCGCAAACCTCAGGATCTGAGCCAGCGCAGCTATTTCGCCCGCGCAGACCGCCCTGCGGACGGGGCACTGTTGGATTTTTCCCGCCCTGCAGAGGACGTTGTCCGCCTTGTCCGTGCGCTTGATTTTGGCGGGTATTGGAACCCGCTCTGTGCCCCCAAGATTGCCATTGGAGATAAGGTCTATCTGGTCCAAAAGGCCGAGATCGCCGAAGATAGCGGCGCGGCTGGCACCGTGCTTGAAAACAGCAATCAGGGCATGACCATAGCCTGTGGCAGCGGCGCCTTGCGCCTTGGCGGGCTCACGGACACCGCAGGTCGCTCCGTATTAGCTCTTGACCTGTGTCAGCCGGGCGACGTCCTACCCGCACTTGGCGCCGCTCGGAGAGATGAAATCACACAGGCCGTGACCACGACGCTTAAGGGTGAAGCCCATTGGCGCCGCGCCCTTGCGGCGATGCAACCTGTTACGGTGCCCCTCGCAGGTGAGACAGGCGATCTCGGCCAGCGGCGTCTGCCCCTTCCGACACCTGACGGATTGAGCGATGGGCAGATCGCCTCGGCTGTGCTGGCCTTTGCGCTGCGCAGTGCTGGCGTTGAAACCTGCGACATCGCTCTTGCCACAGAGAACATGAAACCGTTGGCGGGCTTCGTTTCCGCCTGGGTGCCGCTGCAGGCCCATCATACCGACAGCCTTGAAGATCTTCTAAAAAAGTCCACGCAAGGGATTGAAAAGGCGAAACTCTATGGCGGCTTCCCCGAAGATCTGATCGCCCGAGCGCCGGAACTGTCACCGCAGGAACAACCGGGTATTGGCTTGTCCCTGGGACGGAATGCAGCCCTTTCCGGCTGCGCTGCCACTGTCTCATGGGCGGATGGAGCGCTCGCGCTTCATGTGGATGGTGCCCAGCTTGACCAAAAGGCCGCGGAGCTGCTCGCCGCGCGGCTGGAAATGGTGCTGGGTGCCATTTCATCCCTAGCAGATGCAGATGCAACCGTTGCGGATCTTCCGATCCTGCCCGAGGCTGAGCGACGGCTGCTTGTCGAAGACTGGAACCGGACAGAGGTTGACGTTGATCTGGACCAGACCGTCCATGCAGCCTTTGCAGCGCAGGTGGCCCGCACACCAGATGCCACAGCGCTGGTGTTCGAAGACAAAAGCCTAAGCTACTCCGAACTGGATGCCAGAACCAATGGCGTCGCAGCCAGGCTGGTGGATATGGGTGTCAGGCCTGGTTCCCATGTCGGCATCTACGTCTCTCGCAGCCCCGATCTGGTGGTAGCGGCCCTCGCGGTCATGAAGGCAGGCGGGGCCTATGTACCGCTCGACCCAGCCTATCCGGCAGACCGCATCGCACATTTCATCTCGGACAGCGGCGCGGCAGTGATCGTGACACAAGAAGCGCTGAAAGGGAGCCTTCCGCCCTCGGGCGCGCAGGTCTTGGTTCTGGACGGAGACCAGGCCCCCGCCCCGGGCGAGCACCCCGTCGATGGCGGCGCCAATGGTCAGGATCTGGCCTATCTGATCTATACCTCCGGCTCTACCGGCCTGCCAAAGGGGGTGATGGTGCGCCATGGCAATGTGGCGAACTTCTTTGCCGCCATGGATGCGCGCATCCCCCATCAGCCCGGCGATGCCTGGCTCGCCGTGACCAGCCTGTCCTTTGATATCTCGGTGCTGGAGCTTTTCTGGACCCTGTCACGCGGGTTCAAACTGGTCTTGTCCAGCGATGAGAGCCGCCTGCAGCTGTCCAATGGGCCGATTGCCATCTCGGACCGGAAGATGGACTTTAACCTGTTTTACTGGGGAAATGATGACGGCCCCGGCCCGCGCAAGTACAACCTGCTTCTGGAAGGCGCGAAATTCGCAGACAAACATGGCTTCAACGCGGTCTGGACGCCCGAGCGGCATTTCCACGCCTTTGGCGGCCCCTATCCGAACCCGTCGGTCACCGGCGCGGCAGTGGCAGCGGTGACGCAGAACCTTGGGGTGCGATCCGGCTCCTGCGTGGCCCCCCTGCACCACCCTGCCCGCATTGCGGAGGAATGGGCGGTGATCGACAATCTGACGGCAGGGCGCGCGGGCATCGGCTTTGCCGCAGGCTGGCAGCCAGATGATTTCATCTTGCGCCCGGAAAACACGCCGCCCGCGAACAAACCCGCCATGTATGAAGCGATCGAAACCGTGCGCAAACTGTGGCGCGGCGAAGAGGTCGCCTTTCCCCGACAGGATGGCGGCACGCACGACGTGATCACCCAGCCGCGCCCCGTCTCCACGGAGCTGCCAGTCTGGGTCACCACCGCCGGCAACCCCGACACCTGGCGCGAGGCCGGAGAGATCGGCGCCAATGTTCTCACCCACCTTCTGGGCCAGAGCATCGACGAGGTCGCAGGCAAGATCCGCATCTATCACGATGCCCTGCGCAGCGCGGGCCACGATCCGGCGGACTTCACCGTCACGCTGATGCTGCATACCTATCTGGCAGATACCCGCGACGCAGCGCGCCAGACGGCACGTGAGCCGATGAAGGACTACCTGCGCTCGGCCGCGGGGCTGATCAAGCAATACGCCTGGGCCTTCCCGGCCTTCAAGAAACCCAAAGGTGTGAACAATCCCTTCGAGATGGATCTTGGCATCTTGTCCGAAGAAGAGCTGGATGCGATCCTTGACTTCGCTTTCGAGCGCTATTTCGAGGACTCAGGCCTGTTCGGCACCGTGCAGGACGGCGTCGCCCGCGTAGAACAACTCAAACGCATTGGCGTCGACGAAATCGCCTGCCTCATCGACTATGGCATCGCGCCCGAGGTGGTGCTGGAAGGGCTGCACCCGCTGGCAGAGGTTCTGCGCCTTTCAAATGCGCCGCAAGAGCTTGAACCGGATGACTTTTCCCTGGCCGCTCAGATCCTGCGCCATGATGTCAGCCACATGCAATGCACCCCGTCCATGGCTCGGATGATTGTGCAAAATGACGAAGCGCGCATGGTGCTGCCGCATCTGCGGCACCTCCTGGTGGGCGGCGAAGCTCTGCCCGGTGACCTGGTGGGAGATCTGCGCGAGGCAGGGCCGGGTCAGATCCACAACATGTACGGTCCGACAGAAACAACCATCTGGTCCACTATGCAGACGCTCGACGGCGTACCCTCTGGCGTTGCAGACATCGGATCGCCAATTGCCAATACGCAGGTCTATGTCCTTGACGGCAAAGACGCCCCGCAACCCATTGGAACCCCAGGAGAACTGTTCATTGGCGGCGCAGGTGTTACCGCCGGATACTGGCAACGCGAAGAGTTGACCGCCGAGCGCTTCATCCCCAATCCTTTTGGCGGCGGTGTGATGTATCGCACGGGGGATCTGGTCCGCTGGCGCGAAGACGGGCGGCTCGATTTCCTCGGGCGCACCGATCATCAGGTCAAAATCCGCGGTCAGCGTATTGAACTGGGAGAGATCGAAGCCTCCCTCGCCTCCCAGCCCGGAATCACGGGCGCAGTGGTCATGCCACGCAAGATTGGCACCGGGGAGCAACTGGTCGGATACGTCACGACCTCCGCCCCGGTCAATGAGGCTGCGCTGAAACAAGCGCTTTCTGCCCAACTGGCTGAGGTCATGGTCCCTGCTCATATCGTGACGCTCGATGCCTTCCCGCTGACGCCGAACAAGAAAATTGATCGCAAGGCCCTGCCCGACCCGAAGCCGACGCGCGTTGCGACACCAACGGCCTCGACCGCACCCAAAGCCGGTGCTCAGGCGCAGATCGCGGCGATCTGGGGCAGGATCTTGGGCCTCAACGGAATCGGGGCTCAGGACAATTTCTTTGTCCTTGGGGGCCATTCCCTGCTGGCGGTGCAGGCGCACCGCGATATCCGTACGGCGCTTGAGGTCCCAAAGCTGTCGATCACCGATATTTTCCGCTTCCCGACCCTGTCCGGGCTGGCCGAACATGTGGAGATCCTGACGGGCGGTTCGCAAAATCCACCGAATCCGGTAGACACGGCAGAGGCAGCCGCCGCCGAAGCGGCAAAATCCGAAACCATGTCAAAACGGCGCGCCATGCGTGCCAACCGCCGGGCCCGAACTGGATGACCACAGAGACGTACCTACCCCCCTACACTCTCACTCAAAAGCGGCTGGACCTGATCCGGCCGCTTTTCGGGCAGGAGGTGGCTGTGGCTGCCTGTGATCCTCTTGGCGACCTTCCGACGCCCTTTCCCGACGAGCTCGCCTGTTTGAGCCCGCGCGCCGTTGACAAGCGCCGCCGTGAGTTCGCAGCAGGCCGCGCGGCGGCCCATCAGGCCATGCGTGATCTGGGGCTCTCCCCCCAGCCTGTCGTGATCGCCGCATCCCGTGCACCTGTCTGGCCAGCCGGGCTCATCGGCTCAATCACCCATACGCAAAGCTGCGCCATTGCATCGGTGGCGACCGCTGGCCCGCTGCGCGCACTTGGGATTGATGTGGAAGAGGATACCCCCCTCAAGGACGAACTGCAGCCTGCGATTTGCTCAGAGCGGGAGCAGGATTGGCTCAAAAAGCAGGATAGCCCTGGCCAGATGGGAAAGCTGATTTTCTCCGCCAAGGAAGCTGCATACAAGTGTCAATACGCCATCAGCCAATCGTTTTTTGGGTTTGATGGCATGGAGTTGGAAATCGAACCTGATGTTGACAACTTGGGCGGGCACGGCCGGTTTCTGGCCTGTTTTACGGCGGATCAACTACCGTTTCGGCGTGGTTTTTCGATTGAAGGCACCTATGTAATCGGTGCCGGGATCATCTTCACAATGGCATCGCTGTGGGAGTGAAAAATGGGCAGAAGGTCTCTTCTTTTTGCGCTGACAACCTGTCTCTACGGACTTTGCTATCCTCTTGGTGCTGAGGCCGCGCCCTTTCCCGTCCCCGCCCTGCCCCCGCCAGACCGTCCGCTCAAGGTCTTTCACCTTGGCCACTCTCTGGTCGGGCCGGTCATGCCGCACATGCTTGGGCAGTTGGCGCCGGATGGGCATGGCTGGAACAGCCAGCTCGGCTCAGGCACCGCGCTCAAACAGCATTGGGAGCCGGATGAGGCGATCCTGGATTTCGATCTGGTCAACCACCCCCCCGTCTGGCGCGATGCCAAAGAGGCGATTGGGTCGGGCGACTATGATGCCGTCGTGTTGACCGAAATGGTCGAGCTGCGCGATGCGGTAAAATACTTTGGGTCGGCCAAATACCTGCGCCGCTGGGCCGCTTTGGCCCGTGACGGAGCCCCTCATACACGGATCTATCTCTATGAAACCTGGCATCACCTCGATGACCCCGATGGCTGGCAGGCGCGTATCGACGCCGATCTGGAGCGTCTCTGGCTCGGCAAGGTGCTGGGCTCCGACAGCCGCCGCAATCCAAAACGTCCGGTCTACCTGATCCCCGCTGGGCAAGTGATGGGTGCCGTGGCCCAGGCCATTGAAGCGGGCCAGATCGAAGGCGTGGCGGATATTTCCGATCTTTTCGCTAAGACCCCCGAAGGCAAACAGGATACCATTCATATCAATGACTTGGGATCCTATGTTGTGGCGCTGACACACTATGCCGTGCTTTATCATAAATCGCCGGTCGGGCTTCCGCACCGCCTCTCGCGCCCGGACGGTGGAGCCGCGACTGCCTTTTCCCGCCCTGCGGCACAGAAGGTGCAAGAGATCGTCTGGCAGGTGGTCCGCGCGCTGCCACGCACAGGCCTTGTCGAAGCGGGCCAGGGCTGATGCCATTTGAAACACTGATCGCATCGGTTCTCATGGTGGGCCATTCGTTGTTTGGTCCGGACAATCCCGTGATGCTGCAAGGCCTGCTGCGACAAGCAAACCCGACAGTCGCTGTCGAAGCACAGATCATCAATGGCGCACCACTCAGCTACAATTGGGAACACGGCAGCAGCGCAGAAGGGATAGACGCGCGCGAACGGTTGAGAAGCCCTGTTGACGCGGTGATCCTGACCGAAGCAATCCCCTTGGCCAATCATCTGAAGTGGAGCAACACGGAAGAGACGGTAACGCTCTATTATCAGGCGGCCAAGGCGGCAAACCCGGAAGCCGCAGTCTACCTACAGGAAACCTGGCACAGCCTGGACAGCGGCACCGGAGCAGAGATCCCATTCGACAACGGCGCCGCAATCCCGTGGCGTGATCGACTGGAGCAGGACCTCCCCCGCTGGCAGGCTGTGGTGGATCACGTGAACGAGCGGACTGATGGCGATCTGCGCTTGCTTCCTGCCGGTCAGGCCATGGCGCGGCTCGATGATGCCATCCGCGCTGGAACCGTTCCTGGCCTTTCCAGCATCTCGGATGTTTTTGCAGACGACATCCACCCAAACACAATCGGATTCTACTTTATCAGCTTGCTGCAATTCTCTGTGCTTACCGGAGAAAATCCACTTGGACTGCCAAGAGATCTGGAAGGCCGATGGGGCAATACCTATCGCGTCCCCTCGGCAGCGATGGCCAAGCGCCTGCAAGAGATCGCATGGGCTGCCGCAAAGGGAGATAGCGTGCGGACTGCGGCTCTGCCACCGGATCCCGCTCCTTTTCCGAAAGACCCCGCCCTGCCAGTGCTGAATTCGCCCCAAGCCCCCGCGGCACCGGCTGATCTGACGACCGAAGGTCACCAAGCGGCGCCTGGGCAGCCCATGGCAATGAACCTTATGGAAGTTGCCGACTGGAGCCCCCAGGCGCCCTTCCTTGACCATTTCAAAACGGCACGCCCTTGGATCGGGCACCTGCCGGGGCGTTGGGGCGGCGTTTCCCACGAGGACCTGGCGGCAGCCGGCTATCTGGACGAAAATGGCTGGCCTACCGCCCTGCCACCCGAGCTTGGTTCGATCGGCACCGTGATCCTGACCGATCTGCCTGAAACGGCGCAAGCGCTTGCTGGCCGCTATGTTCTGCGCTTTCAGGGAAAGGGGATCGTTGAGGTTTCTGGGCGGGCCGAGAACGTACGCTATGGCAAAGGCGAGGTCTCCTTTGACTTCACGCCGGGCCCCGGTCCAGTGGAAATTCGCCTCCAGCGCATCGGCCGCGGGAGCGACTACATCCGAAACATTACCGTTGTAAGAGAAGACCAGATCGCAGCATTCGAATCCGGCCAACTCTTCAATCCTCTTTGGCTCGACATGCTGGATGGGTTTGAAGCCCTGCGGTTCATGGACTGGATGGACACCAACGACTCTCCTCAGATCGGATGGGAAGATCGGCCAAAGCGCTCTGATTACACCTGGGCCATGAACGGTGTTCCAGCCGAGGTTCTGATAACGCTGTCCAATACGCTTGGATCGGATCCCTGGTTCAACATGCCTCATATGGCGGACGACAGCTACATTCGTAATTTCGCCAAACTGGTGAAGGAACGGCTTGATGAGGATCTGCGTGCCTATGTCGAGTATTCCAATGAGGTTTGGAACTGGCAGTTTGCACAAGCCCGCTGGGCCGAGGAACAAGCCCGCGCCCAATGGGGAGGCGAAAACCTCTGGATGCAGTTCTATGGCGGGCGGGCTGCAGAGGTCTCTCGCATATGGAGCGAGGTTTTTGGCACTGACGCGAGCCAACGGCTGATCCGGGTGATTTCCAGCCAGACAGGCTGGCTGGGCCTGGAAGACCAGGTGCTGACTGCGCCCCTATGGGCGGCCACGATCGCAGATAGAAAACCACCCGCAGCCTATTTTGATGCCTATGCCGTGACCGGATATTTCGGAGGAATTCTCGGCCTGCGTGAGCGTGCCCCGATCCTGCGCGCCTGGCTGTCAGATAGCCGCGACTGGGCGCGGACTACGGCCTTGGCCGAAGGCATGAATGAGGAAGATGCCCAAGCATTTGTTTCGGCTCATCAATATGATGTCGCAACAGCACAGGCAGCGCTTGAGCTTCAGGACGGTCTCCTAAGCGGTGACAGTACTGATACGCTAGCTGATCTCCTGGGGCGGGTTCTGCCCTATCACAAAGCAGTTGCAGACCGTCACGGCCTTGATCTGATCATGTACGAGGGCGGCAGCCATGTGGTTGGCATTGGCCCAATGGTAGACGACGCTGAGCTGACAGGCTTTTTCACCCATTTCAATTATTCCGATGCCATGGCTGGTCTTTATGAGCAGCTGCTTGCCGGGTGGAGCGATCTTGGCGGCGCGCTCTTTGGGGTTTACGCCGACGTTGCTACGCCGGGGAAATGGGGCAGTTGGGGCGCAAAGCGCACCCTGAGCGATGACAATCCGCGGTGGCGTGTCCTGGAGGCCAGGAAATGACGCAGTTGGTTTCCGTGCTGATACCTGCCCACAACGAAGCGGCCTATATTGCAGACTGCCTTGGGGCGCTCTTTGCATCGACCGCCTTGCCTGTCGGCATTTCGGTCGAGGTTCTGGTTCTGGCCAACGGCTGTTCTGACGAAACGGCTCAGATTGCCCGCAGCGTGCTGCCCCCCGACGGCTGGCACGTCGAGGTGTTGGAGCTGCCGGAGGGCGGCAAGCTGGGCGCCCTTAACGCTGGGGACAAGATAGCGACAGGATCTGTCCTGGTCTATCTTGATGCTGATGTGCTCGTCTCTCCCGCCCTTCTGGGACAACTGGCCGCCGCGCTTTCCGGCCATGCGCCACGTTATGCCAGTGGCATGCCCCGGATCAGCCCAGCCAAAAGCTCTGTGACCAAGGCCTACGCCCGCTTTTGGGCACAGCTTCCCTTTGTGTGCAAAGGCGTTCCGGGGTTCGGGGTTTTTTCGATGAACCGTGTCGGGCGCGAACGCTGGCAGGAATGGCCAGACATCATCTCGGACGACACTTTCGCGCGTTTGTCATTTGCGCCGTCTGAGCGTACTTCCGTACCAGCGACCTATCACTGGCCCATGGTCGAAGGTTTCTCCAATCTGGTCCGCGTGCGTCGAAGACAGAATGCGGGCGTAGATGAGATCGCCGCCCGGTTTCCGCATCTTCTGTCAAACGATGAAGACAGGAGCCTTGCACCCGGTGAACTTTGGCGCCTTGGCCTGCGCGACCCTCTGGGGTTTGCCACATACGCGCTGGTCAGCCTGACCGTCAAAACGCCGCTCTTCAAAAGCCGGTCCCGCTGGGCCAGAGGCCGTTGACTGCCTTTGCCCTATCCAGGCCACCGCGCCGCGCCTGGCGCGGCGCTACGCCCAACAGGCGCGTTTCCGGCTCCGCCGGAGGCAAGCTGGGCGGGAGTGCGCCGTTCCCTGTCACCCCCTGCCCGAGGCCTCGTTGAACCAAGCAGCCAGTTTGGCAGCTTCCGTGTCGCTGTTGTGGCGCTCCAGAACCCGCTGGCGCCCAAGATCACCCATGTGCGCCAGCTTTTCCTGTGGCAGGCCCGCAATCTTGAGCACGGCTTCGGCCAGGGCGTCCTCATCCCCCGCTGGGATGAGCCATCCCGTCTCATCTTCCAGGACCAGCTCTGGCGTGCCTGCCACATAGGTTGCCAGCACTGGGCGCGCTGCGGCCATCGCCTCCATTACCACCATCGGAAGCCCCTCTGCAAAGGACGGCATAACCAGGACATGCGATCCTGCCAGCTCCGCACGCACCCCCGCTTCATCCAGCCAACCGGTCATGGTGATATGTGGATCAAGGCCAAATCGCCCGATCTCCCGCTCCAACTGGGGGCGCATCTCGCCATCGCCGATCAAAGTCAGGTGCACGTCGGGTCGCTCTGCCGCAATCCGCTTCATGGCCTGGATGAGAACCATCTGGCCCTTTTGCTCCACGAACCGCCCGACCGCCACCAGCCGCAACGGGCCCTTTGGAATGGGCGCAGGAGAGGCAAATCGAGCAGGTTCGATCCCGCAATGCACCACTTTGATCCGCCGCCAAGCCGCAAAATCCGCCCAGCGACTTAGCTGGCTTTTTCCAAAGCTGCTGATCGCGACAGCAAAAGCCGAACGGTTCACCTTCTCGCCCAGGGAGAGTGTATGGGGGGCATCAAATTCCTCAGGTCCATGCGTGGTGAAGCTGTAGGGAATGCCGCTTAACTCGTGGGCCAACATCGCTACCGCGGCCGCGTTGGTCCCAAAATGCGCGTGCAGGTGCTGCGCCCCCTCTGCCACGCAATACCGGGCAACATAAGCCGCTTCGGCAAGATAGATGAGGTGCCTCAGACGCCCTGACGAAAATCTCCGACCCAGCAGCCACGCAAGCCCAAATGCCCGCCGAAACCTTGCTGGGGTCGCCAGCGCACAGGCCAGCACAGCGCCCAAAAGCCGAGCAGCCCCAGCCTGCAACACATAGTGGGTTTCGCGGGCTTCAGCCTTATCACCGGCATCGACCAAAGGCGCAGTGCTCGAACGCATGGCAAGCCGCAACACCTTGATGTCCTGCCGCTCCAACGCCTGCATTTCACGGCGGATAAAACTATGAGATGGCTGCGGATAAGTATTCAGAACATAAGCAACTTTCACAGCAATCCTGCCTCGTGTCGATCTGGCGTTGCAAAGTTGCCCGCCTCTTGCCGTAGGTTATACCCTCGCAAATGCCCTGCCTAGAGCGATACCGAAACGGAATGCGGTCTTGCATCAATCCAGGTCCTGCCCCCCCCATTGTCTCAGCATCCGGACCGGTTCCAAGGCTCTTGACGTCGATTGTCGCATGGCAATTGACCTCTGCGCGGACGCTGCCTAGCGTGCGGTCGATTGCCAATACGGCAAAACATGAGGATCCGATGCTCAAACTTGCTGCAGTGTTTTCCGGTCACGGACTTCTGGCCCGGGTGCTGCGTTCGGCGTCCTGGCTGATGATCGGCTATGGTGGCAGCCAGGCCTTGCGCCTTGCGGCGAACCTGATCCTGGCCCGGCTCCTGTTCCCCGAAGCATTTGGACTGATGGCTCTGGTAACCGTCGTAACCGTCGGACTGTCTCTTTTCTCAGACGTCGGAATCGGACCCGCCATTGCCCAAAACCCGCGCGGTGATGATCCCGACTTCCTGAACACCGCGTGGACGATTCAAGTGATACGTGGCTTTGGCCTGTGGGCGATGACATTGCTTCTGGCCTGGCCAGTCGCCTGGATCTACGATGCGCCGGATCTGGTCCTCTATCTGCCCATCGCAGGGGTTGCCCTTGTGATTGCTGGCTTTAACCCAACCCGGATCGAGACCGCACATCGGCACCTGCTGGTGGGGCGCTTGACGGCGCTGGATCTGGCCGCGCAGGCCATCGGTGTGGGTGCTATGGTATTGCTGGCCTGGAGCACTGGCTCGGTCCTCGCACTGGTTCTTGGAGCTGTGATCCAGGCGGGAGCAAAGCTGGCCCTGACGCATTTCGGCCTGCCCGGAGAGCGAAACAGGTTTCGCTGGGAAACCACAGCAGCAAAAGAACTGATCCGTTTTGGCAAATGGATTTTCCTCTCCACCGCCTTCTGGTTTCTGACCTCTCAGGGGGACCGTGCAATCCTTGGGCGTTTCGTAACATTGGATGTACTCGGCGTCTACAATATCGGCTATTTCCTGGCCAGCTTCCCAATGCTTTTGGGCCATGCCGTCAACCAGCGGCTGATGATCCCGGTCTACCGCGACAAACCCGCTGATGGACCACCCGAGAACAGGCGCAAGCACCGCCTACTGCGCGCAGGGCTCACTGCCGTGATCCTGTCGATGCTGCTTTTGATGAGCTGGATCGGCCCGTGGCTGACCGGCCTTCTTTATGATGCGCGCTACCAGCAGGCAGGCGTGATGATCGTACTGATCTCACTTTCCCTAGCCCCGGCGGTTATCACCATGACCTATGATCAGGCCGCGCTCGCGGCTGGCGACAGCCGGGCTTTCTTTGTTTTCACAGCCACGCGGGCCTTGCTTCAAACCGGGTTGTTCTTGCTTGGAACCCTATGGTTCGGCCTGCCGGGTGGCATTGTTGCGCTTGGGCTGGCGATGGTCGCCGCCTATCCGGTGTTGATCTGGCTTGCGCGCCGCCACAAGGCGTGGGATCCCCTGCATGACCTCATCAGCACAGTGATCGTTGCAGGGGTCGGCGGCAGTGCCCTGGCTTGGCATTGGGATGCGCTGCAGGAGCTAATCGTGGTTCTTCGCCCCTAGCTGCCGGTCCCAAATCCGGCCAGACGTCATGACCGCTTTCGAGCGGTCTTGAGATCTGGAATGGTCACCACGGGCATCAGCCCGGTTTCGCGCTTCATTTGCACCGCCGAACGCAAGACAGGGTGCCGCAAATCGACCAAGAAGGCGATCACCATTGCAAAAAGCAGGCTGGCAACGCCTCCCATCAGAGCTTTGCGTTTACGCCCGCCCGTAACCGGGTAATCCGGAACGGTGGCAGGTTCCAGGATGGTCAGCCGTTCAGACTGACGCGATGTTTCAAGCCGAAAGCCGATCTCGGCCTCATTCAGACGCGCGCGCACCGTGTCCAGTTCGCCCTGCAGTTGCTCCTGCTGCCGCTCGTATGCAGCCAACCGCCGCTCAACTTCGGGCGTTGTCTCCAGCATCTGCTCCAACTCTGCCTTACGCTGGATGAGGAGATCGCTTTGCGCTGCCAGGGTGGCAAGCTGTTCTTCGAACTCCTCCAGCATGCGCTGTGCCGTGGCTGGGCGCTCGCTGGAGACCGCCTGATCTGCGGCGCGGCGGATCTGAATCTGTTCGCGGGCGATGTCAAGCAGGGCCTCGTTCAATGTAGCGATTTCCGCCTGCCGAAACTCCAGTGCACCGGGTTGAGCCACATCGTTTTCCGTACGGAAATCCGCGATTTCATCTTCCAGCGCAAGAAGATCGGCGGCGAGGGCCTGCTCTTTTGCCGAAAAGAAGTTCAGGGTCTCGCGCGCTTGCTCAATTCGGGAATTCACGCTCAGCTCGATTGTCCGCCGTCCAAACTCGGCAGCGACGTCTCGGGCTTGCTCCGGACTTGGCATGCGGGCCGTAATGGTGAGAACCGCAATAGTCCCATCATCCGCAAATCCCTCCCGCACTGCAGCAACGCCAGTGATGGAAACGTTTTCACGGACCAGCGTGACAAGTTCGGACGGCTTCAAGTCAGGTCGATCAGAATAAAGGCCAAAGCTGTCAACGATTTCAAGAATGGTCCCGCGTGCCATCAGGCGCTGCTCGATCAATTGCATCCGTCGCGCAGTGGAACCTTCGACAGTGGATTTGGCCAGATCATCTGCGATCGTGGGCTGGGCCACCTGAATGACCTCGGCGCTTTCATAAAGGTGCCGCTGACTGGCCGCATACCACAAAGACGCAATGGCCCCCAAAATGGTCACAGCAATGATTATGGCAGCGCGGCGGCGCAGCATGTCCAGGAAATCCGCCAAGGAATGGATCGGCCCCATGAGCTTTCTCTCTTAATCCGTTGCGTTGGCAGGACCATGAATGAGGCATGGCTGCGCCAGTCCTTCCTGTTGATCATGGCAAAAGGGCAAAAATTTGGCCAGCAATCGATAGTTATACGACGGCCGCGCCGCCGTTTGTGCCGCGCCCCCGATTGAGCAGCACGCCAAGGAGCGGAACATGCCCCGCAAGAATGGCCTCGCAGGCCGCCAATTGCGCCGCCGTGGTCTGAGTTCCGTCCGAAACCAATAGAACTCCGTCAACCTGCGGAAGAAAGGCCGCGGCATCATCGAATTCGAGCAAAGGCGGCAGATCGAAAAGAACGGTCTCTGCCTCTGTGCGTTGGATGATATCGTCCAGTACCTGCGATGCGCGACTGCCATGCAGGATTTCGGCCGCGTTCTCGTCCCGGATCGAATTCAGGCCCACGGCAAGTGTATCAAGCGGTCGGAGCAGCGCCTCTTCTGCCGGAACATCTCCCGCCAGAAAACCGGGCATGTCAGCGTCAACTGTGAAACCAAGTGCCGAAGACACACCAGGATCCCGAAAATTCAGGTCCAGGAGAAGTGTCCGGCTGGATGGAACACGCGCCAGGCTCAAAGCCAGATTGACGGAGGTAAACGTTGCCCCGCAGCCTGAGGTCGGCGCACAGATTGCAATACACTTCCATCTGCGGGCCTTCAGTGTCTGCAAAAGCCGTGTGCGCAAAAGATCAAAGCCTCTCGCAGCCGGAGAACTGCGGCAGGTGGACACCAATGGCACAGCCGCACCGACAGGGTGATCCGGATCAAATGCCATCGGCGGCAGCCTGTCCCAAAGCGGTGGCAGTCTGGCAGGCAAAGAAAGCGGCGTTTCAGGGCGGAGAGCTGATTGAAAGGCAGACTGCCCCTCAGACGGATGCTTCGCTACGCCGGAATGATCTTCTCTGTCCGCTGACGCAGGTCCAGCCTGCACTGACCCGCCATTTTCGCCCAACGCCCGGTCGGCATCAGAACCCGGCGATGGCCGCTGCGCCCTGCGGCGGAACCTCTTAAAGCCTTGTTGCGTCATACCCTACCAAACGACCTTTATTCGTTGCGCCATGTCTTGCAACATTCGCGAAAGCCCCCCACAAAGACCGCAGGGTGGCCAAGATGCCAAATCCTAACCTGTCTGCCCATCAGCTCCCAGACGCACAGAAAACAACCCCAGTTAGCACCGCCCGATCCCGGCCGACCATCACTTAAACAATTATGAGTTAATATCCAGTGCCTCGCAGAACGACGCCAAAGGTACGGAGGATCAGTCCAAGGTCCGTGCGAAACCCAATATCCCGGCGGTAGTTCGCATCCAAGGACGCCCGAAAGGCAAACGTTGTTTCGTTGCGGGCCGAGACCTGCCACAGTCCGGTCAAACCTGGCCGCAGAGCGAAGTAGTCGCGCGGATCGCCGTAAAGGGGCAATTGATCCGGCATCATCGGTCTTGGACCAACAAGGCTCATATCCCCGCGGATCACGTTCCAGAGCTGCGGCAGCTCATCCAGCGAGGTCACCCGGAGAAGCCGTCCAACGCGCGTGATACGCGGATCTTGCTTCAATTTCTGTGTTGTCTCCCATTCGTGACGCAAGGCCGGATCATTTCGCAGGTATGCCTCCAGCCGGGCATCCGCGTCCGGCACCATCGTGCGCAGTTTCAGGATCCGAAACCGTTTACCATTCCGCCCGAGCCGCTCCTGAGTGTAAAAAGGATTACCGCCCTCAAACAGCAAAGCCAGCGCACAAAGACCAATGACGGGCAGGATCACCGGCAAGGACAAAAGGATCAAAAACAGATCAAGGCAACGTTTTCCCAGGTTTTGGTACAGGCCCGCAACACGCAACCCCTTGGAATGTATCGCTTTGTCGGCTGCGATGCTATTACCATGGCTCGTTGCTTCAGAGCGGGGTGAGACCGTCGCCGAACCGATGGCCTGTCCCAGCACGCCCGTCGACGTCAAAGTCCGGGCATTCCCCAGTGACGAAGACATTTTTCTTCCCGCATCCTGATTCAATAGGTCTTTCATACAAACCCCCATTGATTGCCGAAACACAGATCGGCACTCCGCATGATGCGGAACTAGTTACGTGGCCTTGCTCCGGTTCAGTGCAAACCGGCAAGAACGCTCTGTTTTTCGGTAGGTCGGGCCAGATGCACCCCCATGCACCTGCCGCTGCACCCTGCCTTTGATCCAAACGTCAAAGGCGAACGAATTAGCGTCCATTTCTTTTTAATACATTTTTAGCAAAAGTGCCGATAATTAACGAAAAAAGGTTAAGATGAGCAGTTCAGCGGGCCTCCAGCCAAGGTTCAGGGAAACAATAAAACGCCTGTATCCCTAACTGTTTCCGAACTGATGAGGCACCCATAGGGTCAAGCAGAGTATTCTTGAGAATCAAGGTAAGCCGACACAGCGCTTGACTGTCTTTGAAGCCCCAATCCGGCACGCCTTAGCACACGCCCCGGTCAGCACCGTCCCACTGCCGAAAGCAGCCAAGGCGGTATCACTTGGCCCTATTTCTTGGACCGAAAACGGCCCGGGCTGTGTCCGGTCCATCTTTTGAATGCCTCATTAAATGAGCTGAGGCTGCGATATCCCAAAAGATGGGCGATTTGCGCCAGGCCCAGGTCGGTCTCTTTTAGATATTTGTGGGCCATCTCGTCGCGCAGCGTTTCCAGGATCTGAAAGTAGCTGGTTCCCAGGTCATCAAGCTTGCGTGACAGGGTTCTGGAACTCATGCCTAGGTCCTTGGAGACCGTTTCCAGCGATGCACGACCGCTTCCCAGCCGGAGCGCGAGCCTTTGGCGTACCCGATCCTGCAAATCTTCTCGCATTGCCGCCGCCCGTCCTGCCCTTCCCAAAGCGCAGGCGGTCAGGATCCTCTCCAAGCGCGGATCAGCCGTCACCAAAGCAAGGCTCAGATCCGGTCTGGAGAACACCATTTGGCACGACGGTGCATCGTAGGTCACGGGACAGCCAAAAAACTCATCCAGTCTCGACGTACCGGACCGTCGGCTGTGACAGAAGGCAACTTTGTGCAACACGATATGCCGCTGCGTGGCGCGACGCAGGGTCGTCAGGGTCAAAGCCGCCAAAAACTGGTGGTACTGTGCCCCGAGATTGGGTTCGGACAAATCCGTGTGCCCCCAAGTGATTTGCCCGTCCTGCCTCAACTGAGTGACATCGAAATATGCCCGTCCGCCCAAAAGAAGCGCAAAGTCGGACATGGAGGTCCAAAATCCCGTTACATCCGCTGCGCACAGGGCCAGATAGCCCAGAACCCCTGCTTCACGCAGATCCGTGTGTTGGGCCAGATCAAGGCCAAACAGGTCATTCCTGCTGACCCTCGCAACATGTTCAAAGACACCAAGGACAACCCGCAGATCAGCAACAGGATCTTCTTGCAAGATCAGATGCTGGACTTCTGATTGCTCGGCAAAGACGGAAGCCGATGCGTAGCCCAACTCTTGCAGGCGCTCAAACGCACTGCGGACAAAAACGGCGCTCTCCAAAGGTGGCGGCAGCTTCATTTAACAACTCAAACATCTACTGAACTTGGACCACGCTGCTCCAATGACGCGCGGGTCTCTCTTACAAGTCTAGCCGATCAGCTGCCTGCCAACATGCCAGCATGGGTTCAGCCTCAAAGGCATTTGGTCACTGCACACTATTTTGGGATAGATCGCCTATTCAAAAGGCGTGGTCCAAACATACTTTGGTATGGAATTGCTTTCTGGAAGGCGGCATAGCCTGTTCAGGTGAGCCAGTGCAGTCGCTATCTGCGCCCCAACAGCCCAAGACACCAAGAATGACATGACCGCAAAAAACACATCTCCCGCCCTATGGATCGCTGCCGAGGCCCGAGGCAAAAACTGGACATTCTGGGCTATGTCCGGGGAGGCTCCTCAGGTGAAAGAAAAGGCACAGCTTCAGTTTGGAATGGACGATCCAGACTTTGCTGCGATCCATCTCCAGCTTTGCAAGACCCTTGATGCAGCAGGCGGTATTCCCATGGTCGTCAGCGGCTTGAGCCAAGCTCCCAACAGGCTCGTCCCAACACGGTCGGACGCGCCAAAAGCTGCCGGACTTACGATGAATGCATCCACAAGCGAAGGGGTTCAAACGTTTGACATGTTTGTGTTGCCTGGTCTGTCGCAGGCGTCTCCTGTCGGAGTGATGCCCTACCAAGGAAACCGGATCAGCGGTTTCCTGTCGCTCAACCCTTCATGGGAGGGCGTAATTTGCCTTCCGGGGCCAACAACGCACTGGGCGTTGATCAGTGCCGATGAGGTCGTGAGCTTTCAAAGTTTCTTGACAGCATCCATGGTCCGCGCCGCTTTGTACGATGCTGGGGTCAGGGCAGAAAGCTGGAACACTCAGGCGCTGGAGAATTCGGTTGCGGATACGATCTCGAGACCCGAACTGACCGCTGCCCGGCTTGCCGAGGCCGTGGCAGGGAAAGCCTTGAATAGTGAAGACGCACTGGATGCGGCCGGCAAGATCTGGGGCACTCTGCTTGGTGCCGAACTGGCGGCTGCACGCCCGTATTGGCTCGGCCAGAACCTCGCCGTCATCGGCCCAAATGACCTTGCCACAGCTTATGTGACCGCCCTCAAGGCTCAAGGGCTGTCCGCAACCGTTGCAGATGACGAACGCATGTGCCTCGCCGGTCTCATCGAGGTCTGGCGGCAACGCGGTTCCTGATCCAAGCCGGGTGCGCGCTGGCAGGCAGGACAAAAACGTCTCCGCCAGCAGATGGTCGGGCAGTGCCCCTTTGGCTGCGGTTGGGCCCGGCGCCGCGCGTGGCGCGGCGCCGGGCCCAACGGGCAGAGGTCTTTTTCAAAAGACCGAGGCCGGGCGGGAGATCTAGCCCATCTCGGTTATCCCCGCGCTTTGTGTCTGAGCCCTTTTGCAGGCGGCGTTTCCGGTGGTCCGGCAAAACACTGGGCGTTTTCCATCCAACGGTGCGCAGCCTCGCCAACCACCTCAAGACCGGTATCCGCGATATTGCGGACCTGTGTCACAACCTGGGCAAACTCCACCGCAGAGCCACGCACCATATTGTCCTCATGGACATCGTTCCACTCCCACACCGCGCCCGATGGCCCAGTGAGTTGCACAAAGGGGGCCGGTTCGGGCACCGCTTCTTTGCGGTTTAGGAACGTCCAGCCATAGGTCGCCACCCCCAAATGTGCAATGTTACGGATCCGGTCTTGCTCAACCCGCTCAAGCCCCAACAGATCAAAGACTTCTTGCCCATGCGCCCAGGTCTCCATCTGCCGAGCTGTGATCGACGACAGGGCGCTCATGTCCGGCCCAACCCATTTTACCCGCGCCTTTGGATCAGCGGCAGCAAAAGCGTCGGCACAGGATTCCGCACCCGCTTTCCACGCCTCAAACAAGGCCCGGCCGGACAGACCATCGAGCCAAGGAAACTGGCACTCCAGGATCGTCTTGCCAGACTGCATGTCCGCTACAATCGGGCCAATAAAGGCCGCAAAGGCCGCCTCGCCTTTGAGCGAGGTCTCGGCAGCCACATTGAACAGGTGCAAATGACCGATCACATGGTCAATCGTCCAGTCCTTGAACAATGTAGGCCGGCGAAAATCGGCCTCCGGCAGATCCTCAAGAATAGCCGCCAGTGCTTGGCTTTCGGCACGAAAATCCTCTGCCTGTTGCATTGGTATGTGTTCCTCCCTTTGAACTTCCGCTGCGTCGGTTGGCTTACAAGCGGATTGAACCGACCGAACGTTCTGTTTTACATTTCAGGAACACGATAGGCCCTCAGTTCCAGAATTGGCACCCGAAATGGCGGCAAAGCCCCCCGAACAACCTGACGTCACATCCCCCGAGCCAAGCCGCGCTGATCGAACGCGGCTGAGGATCTTTGATGCGGTGACCGATTGCCTTGATCAATTTGGCTATGCGGAAACCTCAATCAACCGGGTCCAGACCTTGGCAGGCGTTTCCCGCGGGGCGCTCACCCATCACTTTCCAAGCAAAGAAGAAATGATGGTGCGCACGCTGGAACATCTTCTGGCCCCCGTACGCGGGCCGCAAAAAGCCGGAGAGGCGAGCCACCTGTTGCGCAAGGGGGCGCATGGTGACGATCTGACCGGCGAACTTCACCGCCTGTGGGCCCGCGTTATCAACACCCGCGAGGGGCGCGCCGTGATGGAGATCCTGGTGGCGTCGCGCACGGACCCGCCCTTGCGCAAACGTATCACGCCGTCCTTGTGGGACTACAACGACACCTTCAATCGAAATATCGCCAATCTCTATTCGGCTCCCTCGGGCGAAGATCTGGCTCTGCTCTGGTCGATCTGCCGCAGCTTCATGCGGGGGCTGCACAGCCAGGCCCCTTATGAGCAGGACCCCGAAATCATCACCAAAATGGTCGATCTTTTCGGCCGCATCATGACCCCGCATTTGGCGGCGAGAGCAGATCCGGGAGGACAGAATGCAAAACCCGTTTGAAACCGATGAACACCGTGCTTTTCGTGATAGCCTCCGCAGTTTTGTCGCGCATGAAATCCAGCCCTATTGCGATGACTGGGACGAAGCCGGCGCGATCCCCTGGGAGCTGCATCAAAAGATTGGCGCCTTCGGGGTCTGGGGTTTTGGCATCGACGAGGCCTACGGCGGCCTTGGTTTTGACGATTGTTTCTTGCGCATTGCCTATAGCGAGGAGCTGGCCCGCTGCGGCGCAGGGGGTGTGACAGCAGCCATGGCCGGACGCACCATTTCGATAGAGCCCATAGCGCGTCTCGCCGATGAAGAAATAAGACGGCGTGTCCTGCCAGAGATCATTTCGGGCCGAAAGGGCTCATCTTTGGGCGTTACCGAACCCGGCGGCGGCTCGGATGTGGCAGCTCTCAAGACCACAGCACGGCGGGATGGCAATCACTGGGTCATCAATGGCAGCAAAGCCTTCATCACCGGTGGTATGACCTCCGACTACTTCGTCATCCCCGCCCGCACCGGCGGTGCGGGTCTGAAAGGGATCTCTCTTTTCTTTGTCGAGGCCGACACACCAGGTTTCAGCCGCAGCGAAATGAGCCGAAAGATGGGGTGGTGGTGTTCAGATCAGGCGACGCTCTTCCTGGACGAGGTGCGCGTGCCTGCCACCAACATGATGGGAGAGGAAGGCAGCGGTTTCCTGGCTATCATGAACAATTTCAACATGGAGCGCATCAACCTGATCGCCGGTGTCCTGGGCATGATGAAAGCCTGCCTTGAGGATTCCATAGCCTGGGCGCAAGAGCGTGAAACCTTTGGCAAAAGGCTCATCGAACACCAAGTGATCCGGCACAAGATCGCCGAAATGTCAGCTCGGATTGATGCCGTCCAGTCCACGCTCTGGGTGATTGCCTGGCAGGTCAACCAAGGCACGATGCCGGTGGCAGAACTAAGCAAGGCCAAGTTCTTTGCCACCAAGGCCTGTGAATTCTGCGCCTCGGAAGCCATGCAGATCCTGGGCGGTGCCGGGTATCTGCGCGGCAACAGGATCGAACGGATCTACCGAGAAGTGAAGGTCATGGCAATTGGCGGCGGCTCCGAGGAAATCATGCGGGATCTGGCCGTTCGACAGATGGGGCTGTGACGCCCTTCCCCGGATCAGGCTGAGGCAAAGCTGTGTTCAGCAGCTTCGAAATTCTGCGTCAACGGCGCGGTCAATCCAGATTGTGCCGAGTAATAGGCCCCAACCCGGCACAGCTGCACTGCGAAATCGGGATGAGCGCCGGCGTCATCATACTTGCGTACCCGCTCTTTGCTCAGCCAGCCACGCCGCTTTACCTCTCGTTCGATCAGCTTCAACCGCTGCACGCAATGGAGCGTGGTGTAGACCGAAAGGTACTCCATGTATTCCGCAATGTCGTGACCGCAACTGGGATCGAAACAGTCGATCACGACATCGGCCATGACATCCGGGGCCAGCGGCCAGGTTTCATCGGCAATGAGCCAGGCCAGATCCTCTGCCCCATGGCGAAGGCCCGCGTATTCGAAATCGAACCAGCGCAGAAAACCGTCTTCACCGATCGCAGCATTGCCAGAACGGCAATCCCACTTGAGGAACTGGATGCCCGGAAAATCCATGAACTCTGCTACCGCTGTTTTGTCGAACCCTGCGGAAATGCCCACAGAATAAGGCTCCATCGCGTGCACTGAGTTCACAAAAGAGGTTATCCAATCCTGATTTGATCCCAGATGCGGCAGGATATCAGCCAGATCGGTTTGGCGAGCAGCCGCATGAATGCGGAAAATGGCGGCAACGGCTTCAGCAGCCAATTCGACCTGATCGGCCGAGTCATGCTCCAGAATCTCGGTATTCAGGCGATGGGCGCCGGTGTCGGACTGGAACATCACATCACCGCTGACCCCCAGCACCTTTGGGATATCATCGCAGTGCTCTGCCAATTCGCTCAGCACATGGGCCTCAAGATGGGTTCTGCGAAACTCGGGCCTCAGCGTGGCAATGACGGTATGATCGCCAAAATGAAGCCGCACGGAGGACCGAGACGTCCCTCCAGGCGCAGAGATGTGATCCGGGACCTTGCCAAGAACGGCCTCGGCCGTGGTCGCGATATAAGCCATGCGATCGTTACGCCCACCGTCTGCCACTCTGACTTCCTTTCTAAACCAACCGGTCCTGTCGACAGCTTGTGCCATCCGAAAGGGGCCGTTTTCAGGACAAAGAAAGGCAAAGCCATGAGAGAATCACTTTTTGGATCATCCTGTTTTTCGCGTTGGACCACAAACGCCCCCCTTTTCCCTGCATTGTTTCCCAAAATCGGGGAGTTGCCCGCAATTTTAGCCAAAATAAGACCAAAAAATGGCGCCCGTTGACGCTGCTTCTTAGTGTTTCCTTGCGTGGCGCGTTTTCTTGTTTCGTGCCGAAATGCGTAATTTCAAATGTGCAGGGGTGAGACGATGCGCTGGGGGCATTTTTCTAAACACAGCTGGAATCAAAGCAGCGGGCGCGACGCCTGCGGCAGCAACAGCTATCACAATGGCGGCGTGCGCGGCGAGCACTTTGCCCGCTGGTACGACACCAACCTGTCCGACCGGTTTAGCGGCAAAGACCATCACCACAAATCCTGGTGGGACAAACACGGGCGCGACGACGATCAGGACAATGGAAGCGGGACCGGTGGCTCTTCGGGTCACGGCAGCAAAGGCTCTGGCGGGTCGAAAGGCTCTGGCGGCACAGACGGATGTGGTAAGGGCTCTGCTGGCGGAACCGGTCGTGGCTCCTGGGGGGGCAAAGGCGATCACAAAGGTCACCATGGCGGCAAGCATTGGTGGCACCACGATCGCGATGACGAGGACTGCGCAAGCGGCACCGGAGGAACAGGTGGCAGCCATGGCACCGGAGCGACTGGCGGCACCTATGGCACCGGTGGAACCTCAGGCGGTCACGGAAGCTGCGGAACGGGTGGCTCGGGCGGAACCGGAGGCACGGGCGGCACTGGCGGAACCGGGGGCACTGGCGGAACCGGAGGCGGAGACACAGGGACCGATGATGGGAAGACAACCATCAGCTTTACCCTGGGTGAGGACCAGCAGATCGACGTTCAGGTCACGCAAACCCCCGAAGGGCAGCTCTTCGTTTCGATGTCTCCGACCTCATATGATGGCGAGGTCGCGGATATCGACGGGCTCTTCTTTAATCTGCGGGATGACAGCCGGGCGGATGACCTCAACTTCTATCCGGACGAAAACTCACTTCCCGTCACCGGACACAGCGCCGAGGCGAATTCAGAAACCAGCCTTGACAACGGGGCGACTGTGCCTGGGACCTATGATGCCCATGTGCAGTTCGGCCAAGTACCTGACAGCACCGAAGGCACTGTAAACACGGTGAACTTTACCCTTTGGGCCAATGATGGTCCGCTGACTTTGCAGGATCTGGACTTGACCAACATCTCTGTCGTGATCAACAGCGATGGATCAAATCCTGAAGCAATCACCGGCGGTCTTACTGACGACGCTCAGGCGCTTGTTGATATCGACCCTGAGGCCGCAGAAGGTACCCAGTTGGACAGCTGGTCCGAGACCGACACGATTGCGGTGACACCCTCTGCCGGAGCAGCAGACGTCATGGCACTCATGTCTCTTCCACCAGAAGACATGAATGTTCCAGACGACCCGGACGATATGGAAGACCAGCTAATGGATGAAACGGTCTGACCGCATTTTTGTCCACCTTTGAAAGAGAGGCGCGTATTGCCCCAAGGCCAGCCTTTTTGGCCTGGGGCCATACGACTTTTCTTGAAGGCATCAGACAGTGTGACCACCGGGCGATCTCTGCTTCCTAAATCTTTGTTTAGGAGATTCCATTAAACCCCTCCCAAATGTGCCATCCTGGGAGGGCAAGCGTTGGACCGAAAAAAGTGTGAAGCCTGCAAGAACGGAGCAAAGTTCACTGTTCCGATCACAATGGCTTTTCAACCCATCGTCGCGCTTGGTGCTCAAAAGGTATTCGCCTATGAAGCGCTGTTGCGGGGCAAAGACGGATCCGGGCCCCGTGACGTTTTCAAACAGGTGACACCTGACACGCTATATGCTTTCGATCAGAAATGCCGGACAACCTCGATCGAACTGGCCGCAGAGCTAGATCTTTCGCGAGACGGCGCACTCTTGTCGATGAACTTTTTGCCGAATGCCGTATATGATCCAAAGGCCTGCATACGGCTGACTCTGGAAACGGCCAAAAAAACCGGTTTCCCCGTAAACCGGATTCTGTTCGAATTCACTGAAACCGAGCGGGTCAACACGCAAAAACTGCTGGATATTCTGACCACCTACCAACGCCTTGGTTTCAAGACCGCAATCGATGACTTTGGTGCCGGTTATTCGGGGCTCAAGCTTTTGACCATGTTCCAGCCGGATGTTGTAAAACTAGACGCCGGCCTGATCCGCGGGATCGAAACGTCGCGCGCCAAGCAAGCCATCGTTCGCAATTCGATCCGCATGCTCGAAGAAATGGGCGTCCTGATCGTTTGCGAAGGCATCGAAACGCAGGACGAGTACAGCGCGCTTTACGATCTGGGCGTCGATCTGATGCAGGGATATCTCTTTGCGAAACCGGGCTTCGAGTCCCTGCCTGCTCCCTATTGGCCGGTTCATGAGGCCGCCGCGTTGTGGCAGAGCAAGCTGGGTTGAACGCACATCGCGCCAGACAGAAAGCCGCTTGCAACAAATGGCCCAACTAACGCGCAATCACGATATCCGCACGCAGCCCTCCCAGTTCGGGGCTTTCGCTCAGGCGTAGGGTGCCGCCGTGCGCCCGGGCCACGTCCACAACGATGGCAAGCCCCAGACCAACCCCAGAGCCGAGGTTCTGATTGCGCGACCTGTCCAGTCGTGTGAACGGCCTGACCGCTTCACCCCGTTGTTCCGGGCCGATACCGGGGCCATCGTCCTCGACCCTTATGCGCAGGGATTTATCTGTCAGCGTCACCGCAACGCGCGCGCGCGTGCCATAGCGCACCGCATTCGAGATCAGATTCTCGACCGCCCGGCGCATGGACTGGCGCCTTAACATCACCTGACCAGAGCCGCTCAACTCTCCCAACATCACATCCTTGCCCTGGCGCCGCCAGTCCTCGACGATAGCCTCGACAAGGGCAACAGGGTTCACAGGTTCCGGCTCCCCGGTTGACGCCCCGCGGGAGAAATCAAGAAAGGCATCCAAAAGTGCCTGCATCTCGTCGACATCACGCAGCATCGGTTCCGCGTCGTCCTCATCCAGCATTGCAAGACCGAGCTTCAGACGCGTCAGCGGTGTCCGAAGGTCATGGCTGACCCCTGAAAGCATCAGAGTGCGCTGCTCGATCTGCCGCTCGATCCGAGACCGCATATCCACGAAGGCACTGCCCGCAGCCCGCACCTCGGTCGCACCGCGGGGCGAATAGGGCATCATCCGTCCACGCCCAAAGGCTTCGGCCGCCTCCGCCAAACGCTTGATCGGGCGCAATTGGTTGCGCAGGTAGATAAAGGCAATCAGGGCCATGAACAGGCCAAAGAAAACCATCGTGACGATCAATTGGTGCGGTGCCGCCGCTGTCAACCGCCGCCTGTCGATCTGCAGCTCAAGTCTGCCGAGGTCCGTTGTCAGAAACAGATGCACCGCACGATTATCTGGAAACTGCGCTGCGAGGAAGTTTGGCAAATCCTGCCGCAGCTTGTCCCGGACAACGCGGCCTGAGAACTCATACCAAGCGAGATGATCTTGCGGATCGACCGCATCTGCCTCCAAAAACTGTGCCCCCATCTGCAATGGCCGCAAATAGGGAGCAAGACGCGCCAGATACTCCTGCTGGTTCTGCGCGCCTGCACCTTGTTGCTGCAGCAGGTTGACTTCACGCAACACAGTCGCCGTCATCTGTGAGGTCACATCCTCCAGGTCCCGCTTGATAAACACCACGGACACCACCAGCTGGAGTGAAACGATGGGCACAATCAGGATCAGAGCAGCACGGCCATAGAGGCTTCGTGGAGAATATTGTTTGAGCCTTTGCAATACCATGCGCTAATCCTACAGGTGCATAAGGGCAGTGTGAAGCGAGCATCGGGTCACAGCCCCCATTTGGTGAAGGACACAGAAACGGATGCAGGCACCAGACGATTTCAACCCTACCCCCGGTCTCCCAGAGGTATTGCAGCCTGGGGTGCGCCGCATCCTGGCTCCGAACCCTTCGCCGATGACATTCAGGGGCACGAACACCTATCTGGTAGGGGAAAAGGACCTGGCCGTGATCGACCCGGGGCCGACAATCGAGGCGCATCTCGACGCCATTCTTGCTGCCGTCGGTCCGGGGCAGCGCATTTCGCATGTGATCGTGACACACGCCCATGTGGATCATTCCCCCCTTGCCGCCGAGCTTTCTCGCCGAACTGGCGCGCCGGTTCTTGGGTTTGGTCCGGCCAGCGCCGGGCGCAGCAGGGTCATGCAGCATCTGGTTGATCAGGGATTGCATGGGGGTGGCGAGGGTATCGACGCAGCATTCACCCCCGATATCGAGCTGTCGGACGGCGAGGTCATCGCAACCGATGGCTGGTCGCTGGAGGTCCTGCATACCCCCGGCCATCTTGGCAATCATATCGCTCTTGCTTTGGGGGACGCCTGTTTCACCGCCGACCACGTGATGGGCTGGGCCAGCTCGCTCGTCTCTCCCCCGGATGGAGACCTTACGGATTTCATGACGTCCTGCCGCAACCTGCGCGCCCGTGCTTGGAAAGTGTTCTATCCCGGCCATGGCGCTCCGATCGAAGATCCGGCCGGTCGGCTGGATTGGCTTATCGCGCACCGCGAGGCTCGAGAAGCTGCAATCCTGGAAGCCCTGGTCGCAGGCCCGGCAACCCCTGGGGAACTGGCGCGTCAGATCTACACCGAGACGCCCCCTGCTCTTTTGCAGGCAGCAGAGCGCAACGTCTTGGCACATCTCATTGATCTGATGGGAAAATCCCTAGTTTCGCCAAAGAAAGGCCTGACTGCGACCGCCACTTTCCAACTGCTGGATTGACACCCAATTCACAAGTCGACGACGGGGCCCAAAAAGGTCAGCGGAGTGCACTGATTTTTTCCAGTTTTTTGCATCCTCCCTCTGGACGCCGCGTATCAGCCCCGCTATACGGCCTCCACCGTTCCGGCGTAGCTCAGCGGTAGAGCAGTTGACTGTTAATCAATTGGTCGTAGGTTCGATCCCTACCGCCGGAGCCAATCAACCACTTGGTTGTAAAGCAAAAATGGCGATCCTCCGGGATCGCCTTTTTTCGTTTTTGCAACGATTTTGCAACGCAGGCTTCGGCATCGACTTTTTGTAAGGCATTGCCCTGCCTATGTTTCTGGTCATGGTCGATCACGTCACCCCAGAGCGTCGATCCTTCATCATGTCGAAGGTCGGGCAGAAGAACACCAAACCCGAGGTCATACTTCGTCGGGCGCTACACGCGTTGGGATACCGATACCGCCTTCACCGGCGCGACCTGCCCGGAACGCCAGACATTGTGTTCCCGTCTCGGCGCATGGTCATCCTCGTGCATGGGTGTTTCTGGCACGGCCACGGTTGCCGCTGGGGTCGATTGCCGAAGTCACGCCCGGAATACTGGCAACCGAAGATTGAAACAAACCGGGAACGTGATAAGAAGACCTTAACCGCACTGCGCGAGGCTGGCTGGGAGCCGCTGGTTGTCTGGCAGTGCGAATTGCGCGATCCAGGCACAGCGATCCAGCGCGTCGAGGCCTTCCTTCGGCACTAGGATTTGCTGGTCAAATCGCCAAGGCGTCGATATGTTGCGCGAAAACGGCAGGGAGCAAGGCATGGCACGACCGATTGGAGTCGATCTGTTTTCAGGCGCAGGCGGGATGAGTCTCGGCTTTGAACAAGCCGGATTCGACGTGGTCGCGGCGGTTGAGCTTGATCCGGTTCATGCAGCCGTCCACAAGTTCAACTTTCCGCAGTGTGCCGTTATCCCTCGTTCCGTCACCGACGTGACCGCCGCCGACGTGCGCGAGGCCGCGGGCATCGGCAACCGAAAGGTTGACGTAGTGTTCGGGGGCGCGCCCTGCCAAGGCTTCTCGTTGATCGGGCAACGCGCCCTCGACGATCCTCGCAACTCGCTTGTGACGGACTTCGTTCGACTCGTGAAGGACCTCGACGCGACCTATTTCGTGTTTGAAAACGTCAAAGGCCTTACGGTCGGCAAGCATCGGAAATTCCTGTTCGAGTTGATCGAAGAATTCGAAGCGTTGGGCTACGACGTGCAGAAGGACTGGCGGGTGTTGAACGCCGCCGACTATGGTGTGCCGCAGGACCGTCAGCGTTTGATTCTGATGGGTGCCAAGAAGGGCGCGACCGTTCCCGTCTACCCGACCGTCATATCGAAGCGCCCGACCTGCGAGGATGCGCTAGGCGACCTGCCAGATGCCGAGGCGTTCGAGGAACTTCGCACGTCCGACTGCGTAGAAACCGCCACTTTCGGCGAACCAAGCAAATATGCGGAACCCTTGCGCGGTGTCGGAAACGACGCGTGGGGCTATGGGCATCCTCGCATCTGGGACAACGGCATCCTGACTTCGAGCGCCCGCACAGAGCATACGGACATTTCCCGGCGTCGCTTCCGCGCGACAGATCAAGGGCGAGTGGAGCCGATCTCGCGCTTTTTCAAGTTGCCTGCGGATGGGGTGTCGAACACGCTTCGCGCAGGCACGGACTCCGCCCGAGGGGCATTCACTAGCCCGCGCCCGATCCACTACGCCTATGCGCGCTGTATCACCGTGCGCGAGATGGCACGCATTCATGGCTTCCCGGATTGGTTCCGCTTCAACGCCACCAAGTGGCACGGGGCACGGCAGATCGGCAATGCCGTCCCGCCGCCCCTCGCACGTGCCGTGGCAACGTCAGTGATCAAGGCGCTTGGCGTTAGACGGACCCGCCCTACGGAGGCGCTTGAACTCGGCAACGAGTGCCTGCTGACGATGGGCAACACCGAGGCCGCGGCGCACTTCAAGGTCGCAAATCCCATCGGACGGCGCGACAAGAAAAGCGGTGCCAAGAAGCGCAAGCAAGCCGAGATCGAAGAACTAAATGCCCTTCACCGCGGGACGGAGTTCGTAGATGGCGTCACTTGCAACTCGTAATTCCTTGAGGTGGTCTGCTTGTGGACGCTCTACGGCCGCGAATTCTACCAAGTAGAAACCGACACCTTTGACAGCACGGAGACCGATAGGAACAACTGTTTCGACGTCTGCAGTCGCGAACGCAGCTTGCACTTGGTTGATAACCTGGCTCTCGATAAAGCGGTCCTTAGCTTGTTTTGCTTCGCAAGTGATCAATACTGAGGTCGGGTTTTTCCAGTCTCCAACCTTCCCGAGAAAAAGAGCATCGATTTCAGTTGATCGAAGCTTTATTCCCATTTGCAGATGGCTGACCTCCAAGAGGGGGAATGCTGGCGCAACAGAGAAATGTGTCTCAACTACCCTAAGGTTGACGGCAGTTTGAATCAGCCAAGTCTCATCGGAACGCCCTAACGTTTTGGTAGCCAACGGTAGACTAAGAGACTGCACTGCAAAACGCGTCGCTCCACTTCGTATAGGAAACTTGTCCGGAAATGGTTCTGTCTGTCCGGGTTCGTATGGAACAAATTCAAAGCATTCGCCGTCGCCGGTTCGTTGAACACCCATAAAGTGACGTGCTGCCACTGACGCGGGCCAGTTTTTTGATGCATTGGCACCTCGAAGAAGGTCCTTCATGAAATTCGCGGGGTTGTTTGCCTTCAACTTCTTCGGGCGACCTACGTTCGTCTGTCGAATCGCGTCAGCCACTTCATCCAAACTCATGAGCGATTTACGAAGCGTGCCGCTACGTTCATCCCAATATTTATTGAATAGAAACTCTACAACTTCTGTCTTTAGCGACGCCACCTATTTTCACTCCCAATTCAGTTGCCCAACCACGTGGCAGCGGTGCGCACTCAAGTTTCCAATACTGAAAAATTCGGTAAGTACCGATAGATGGAGATGAACTTCTTCACATCCGACGGGGGAACATAGCCCGCATCAAGAGTATCTATGTCATCAGTCGGGAGTTGCTCTTCGATTTCACGAATTTCCTTCAAAGTCATGACTGGCATCTGAATTTTCACTTCATGATCCATGTTCGGCAAGAAGTCGACTGTCTCGAAGCTGCACTCGTCAAACTTGCTTTGGTCACTTCGAATGTAGAAAACGTATAGAAGGGTTAGCATCGGCGTTGCATCCGAGTAACTAAACCTGCAGACCCTTCGAAACTCGAAAACGTCGCCCCCTTCTTTCTCTGTGTTTCTGAGGGCGATTTTCTGTTCAACAGCGGCGTCGACGATTGCTTCACAGACCTGCCGGAACGGGTTGCCTCTCAGGTCATCCGAGAACACCTTTCCACCGTAGTAGTCCTTGAAACGGGACGTAAATTGAGCAACTGCATGGCTGATTTCCTCTTGTGCCTTGGTTGCTTCAAGAATTTCCGCCGCTTCGTCCACCTTGAGAGTGATTGCCAAGCATGATCCCGACTTGCAACTTGCTGAGACCAACTGAATATCGCGCACCGTTTCCAGCGAAAGAGGGGAGTCAAAATCCAACCAAACTATCGATTCTTTAGTCCAGTCAATCTCCGGAAGCTTTGCTCCGCTGTCGCCAAATAGCAGATCGATCGCCTTGAAAGGTTTATTGTGCAAAAAACGGTCTTTTGCTTCCGATCTTTCAATCGACACCATCTTTTTGAAGCCTAGAAGCTTATGAAATAGGCGAAAATCTTCAAACCACAATGAACCGAATCCGATATATTGGTAGTCCCGCACCGCCTTAAAGGGATACAAGCAACCAAGCAGTTCCGACACCATTCTACGCTGCGCATGTTTCGCTGGTCGTAGCGAGTAGTTTACCTTCCTAAAGCTAGACATCTCAGCCCCTGTTCCGCTCAAGGACAATCTCGAATGTCCGCTCACCAACGGCACGAGCCGAGTCGACTCCCAAGGCACTTTTTAAAAATTCGATTTCCTCAATTGGCCGGGAGTACTGGATTTTGATCGTAGGTGGAGCTTCTTCCACAGATGATTTATCAGGCGCCTTGAATGCTTGATCCGTTTTCAGCACGTCAACCGAAGATTTTGGTGCGTTTCGGATGAGGCGCATAAGAGGACTTTTCTCCCGTCCATAGTCCTCGATTTCGGAATCAAGCTTGTTGATAAAGTCGAGCACATGCCTAGCCAAAACTATCATCCTCTCGTAGGTGCGCTGCCAAACGAGGCTGTCCTCATCGATGTCCGTCTTCATTGTGTTCCACGGGACCCTAGAGGAGTCATCGCTGTCGAAGTACACTATGCCACGAAAACGGGAATACTGATTGTGGAAACTGGGGAGCGAAGGGCGATCAGCGTTGTCTTCAACCACGCCCCACCCTGTTTCTTCTCTTCTATCAGCGTCCAAGATTACCCGACCGTTGCACACCACATACCAACCCGCACTCTTCGGGATAGAGTCGGAGATGCCAACAACAATGCGGATGCGCACTGGTTCTAGTCCGTCTTCATCAAATACAAAGTTCTCTACAACTGGCTTGAGGGTTGCCGTGGAAAAGAACTTGAGGTCGGCGGCGTCCACCCGGTTGCCATTCACGAAAATCTCCATTCCAAATGAAATGAACTGCCGGTGCTTAGATTTAATCGAAGCGATAATTTTGTTTTCAAAAACCTTTGTTCCGAAGCTGGTCGCCGTGCCCTTCCGAAGTTTGGTAACTTCTATATAAGTGCCCGGAGAATCAGAAATTTCATGTCCGCCCTCATATTCGGACCACGGAAAAACCCAATCGTTCTCTTCCGCTTCCCACTCTGGCACATCGACTCTGACCGCCCAACTTTCTTCCGGTGTTCGAGATTGAACCAAGAACTCATGGCCAAATTTGAAGAGCGCTCGCTTCATTCCAACACCGAATTGACCAATAGAGTGCTTCGTTGAGTTGAAACCCTTTGGCCGACCAAAGCGAAACGCATACATTTGCGCCGTCTGCCTGTCAAAACCGCCACAGTTGTCTTTAATTGAGAACTTCTCTTTGGAGAACTGAATTTCCACCCTTAGGCCGCTCAGATCGTTGCTATCCTCGCCCCTTAGGCGCTTTGCCCCGTCAATACAGTTATCCACCAAGTCAAGCACAGCTTGCTCCAATGGAATGTCCCGAACCAACATGTCCACAAAGAAACTTTTCGTTGGAAATGCGCTGATTTGACCTTGGTTTTCGCTCACTTCAAATCCTCAACTAACTGAACACCGCTTAGCGGTGGTTGTTCAGAGCATCTTTTCTTCATCCGTTAGGGTCAATAACAAAACGTTGCGATTGCAAAACGCCCTGCAGCGCGCGTCTAAGGCGGGGTTCGCGTGCTCGGGCATGACGATGCCCAAAACATGGAGACGCCCATCAGCGCGCGATTTTTCGGGGGTCGTTGGGCGTTTCTTGTCGAACTCGTCGGGCGCAGGCAGGCGCGACGGGCACGAGCGCGACGAGAGCGCGGGTTAAACCGGGATTCCATCCCCGTCGTCGTCATCCTTGCCGAAGGGTGCCCGCCCTTCGTCAATATCAGGGGTCTTGGGGTTCGGTTCTGCCTCAAGGTTGAACTCGGCCAGCAATTTCGGATGGACGGGCACGCCGTATTTCAGGGCGAGCAAGATGTCTTCTCGCTCTTTCGCCTCGACCTTTGGGTTGGACAAACGCGGCGATGCGAGCAAGTCGTCGAAACCGCGCCACTTCTCCATCTTCGCCAAGGCCTTCTTGACCTTCCCGATCTTGTTCATGCGTTCAATGTCCGCTTGAACCGCCGGATCTTTAGGCTGTTTCATGGGGACGTGCTGCGGTCCGCGCGGTAAGTCGCGCCCTCTGTTGGAATCTCGTGCCATGCCGCAACCATAGCACGAGGTCAGGGTGGCGCTAGTACATTCCCGTCAGGCGACTGACCTTGATGTTCTTAGGGGCGAGATATTGCGAGCCGAAAGCCGCTACGATCAAGCCGATACCAAGGTCGCCGTGACCGGACGCATTCCGCGACTGGGTGATGATCTGGTTGCCAGCGGCGGTCGTCTGCGTCGTGAACGATCCAAGGTCTTCCTCGATCTCAGAACGAAGCGGCAGGTCGTGCGCGAAGGTCAACTCGCCCGCCGCGAACAAGACGGCAAGATTCTCGATCATCAGGGTCTTGCTCGCGTTGACATACCGCCCCGAGCGCCGCCATTCCTGCCCGCCCGTCATCTGGATCGCCATGTGCGGGACCGATTGGTCAAAGAGCATGTCCGACACGACCCGGCCAATGCTCGTGCCGTCGATCACGAGTTCCGACTTGCCGCCGAACGGCGCGGCGTTGCGTAGGCGGATCAGGTGATCGACCACATCCACATAGGACACGCCGCGGAACTTGTCCGCATAGACGACCGTCCGGTTTCGCGCGCCGAGGACGACCCGCGTCCCGTCGTGGATGGGCAGTTGTTGGTCCTTGATCACGCAGACAGCCGAGTAGTCGTTGCTCTGCCCAAGGTCTGCCCCGATCCAGTATCTGACAAATCCCGTCACTTTTGACACGGCAGGGTCTTGCCCGGTTTCGTTGACGACCCGGCCATCTGGCATGTGGATCAAGTTCAAATCCTTGGGCATACCGCGCCCTCCGTTGTGCTGGTCGCGTTCTCGATGGTCGCGAGGTCGAAATAGGACAGGCCGTCGCTCAGAAACTCGCACATGACCTCCTGCCGGAAACGCGTTGCCGACAATTGCGACCGCAGGCGCTCGACGCGCGACGCAAGGCGCGGGATCGACGTTCCGGGCACCTTGATCCGATGCACGTTGTCTTTCGGTTCGAGGAACAGGTTGGCGAACAGGTTGTTCTTCCCTGCGGGTGTCGAGGCGTAGAAGGTCTGCCCGTTGTCCTTGAGCATTGGCAGAAGCGCGACCACAACATCCTCGCCGCCGTTCGCGCCGGGGAGATATGCCATCTCGTCCACCAGCAGAAGGTCGGCGGAATAACCTCGGATCGTCGCGCCCGACGCGGGCACGGCGATGAACCGCCCGCCGTTGGAACACTCAATCTCCGTCTGCGTCGCCCGCTCGACCACGAGGTCGGTTGCGCGCAGGTAGTGTTGCACCTTGCGGGTGATCTCGCGCGTCTGACGTTCGGCGGGTGCAAGGCAGATCGTCGTGCCGCCGTTCTTCAACTCGCGGACGCCGCGCGTCGCGAGGACGCAGGACTTGCCTGCCTGACGGCACACGAGCAGCGCGACCGTCTGGGCGTCCGACGTGATCGCCTCGACCTGCCAAGGATCGACACTGGTCGCGCCGGGCACCTCCTGCCGCAGGAAGTGAAGCATTTCCGCGCCGGGATCGAGGTCGCGCTCGACGAGGCTGCACCAGTCATGGAAAGCGTCAAACGGCATCGCGACGCTCCGCGAGGCGCATCACATGACACTGGGTGCAGTCGCCATGCTCGTTGCGCGGCGCGACGTGTCCGCGTTTACACGCGTTGCCCGTGAAGAACAGCTTGCCGCCCTCGGCCAGCATGACGCTCCGACAATGCGGCAGACGCAGCCAGTCGGGATTGCCGGCCCTCTCCGATGCGACAAGGCGACGCCCGAAAGAATGCCACCCCTCAAACACGCGATGGGTCATAGCACGCTGTCCTCCTTCGTGACTGACAGCACATGGTGACGCATCCGGCGCAGCAGCGGTTCGCGGGCCTCGGGCACCTCGTCACAAACCTCCTGCAAGATGGTTCGAAGCGTCAACCACTCCTTGCTTTCGGCCAGCGACACGTTGACGGTCAGATTGGTCGCGAGTTTGCCCTGCATGGTGGCAATGTCGCGCAGCACCTTGCGCAGGCCCTCCATCGCAGAGAGCGCGAAAGCAGGATTGTCGTCTTCCTCCGCCTGCGTGATCAGCTTTTCCACTCGACGCGCCAGTGACTCGTAAGTCATGGCAACGTCCATGCGGTCTTGGTTGATCACCTCGGTATCCGCCTTTATCGCGTCGATCCGGTTTTCGGCCAGGATCGAGCGGCGCATTTCCTCGGTGATCTTCTCGTCCTTGTAGCGGCGCACGGTGTCCGTGTGGACGCCGATGCGGCGCGCGATCTCGGACAGGGGGCGACGGCGCAGAACAATGTCGCGGATGATCTCGCCCTTGTCCGGGCGCATGTCGATTGCCGCGCGCCGCCCGCTGTTCTTGTTCCCGCCTTGTGCCATCAGGATTCCGCGTTCGCCGCGCGTTCCATCAACTCGAACTTCGTGCGGGCGTGCTGCGGCAGGTCGTCGAGCGTGTGGAAGGTCTTGATGGTGTAGCCGTCCTGCTCGGCGCGCATCCGGCGTTGCACGATGCCTTTGCCGGTCTCCATGTCGGCGCGCACCCAGCGGACGCGCTCGTGGTCGTCGTCGAAGGTGAAGGTCTTCGACTGGATCACTTCGCGTTTGCCAGTGTTGCGGATCGTCGGGTCAACGTCGCCGTCGATCACGGTGACGGTCATACCGTCTTTAGCCGCCGCCTCCTTCGCCGCCGCGTACTTGCGAGGGTCGCGGGCGTCTTCGCGGGTGATCGCGTGCTTCGGTCGGATGCCCTTGGGATACCAGTTGCCATCGGCGTCCTTTTCGAGGCCCGCCGCGCGCATCTTCCGCTCCTGCGTTTCCTCGGCAACGATGTCCACGATTGATTTCTTCTTGGCCGCGTCGAGCTGGCGCTGCATGTCCTTCTTCTCGTCCAGAACGCGGGAGTTGAAACCGTGCAGGGAGTCGAGCCGCTTCGACTGTTCGGTGACCGTTTCGGTCAACTTCGTGACTTGCTGCATAAGTGCTTGCAGCGCGGCTGTCGTATCGTCGGGCATGAGATGCTCCTATCTGTCCAAAACTGAGCGCGACGAAGTCGGGGTTCGCCGCGCTCAATCTGGATTGGACAGAATGAAGCGACGCACCGATGCGCTCAGGAGATGAATTTATTCGGCAGCCATCAGATCTCCGACCGGAGAAGCAGGTCTTTTGCGGGGCGATTTAAGGTGCTGCCAACGCATCCGCAGACGAGCGCCGAGATTACATGTGGTTGCTCGGAGCGTAGGACCGATGTATCCAGAAATGTGACGCGTGAGTTCCGTCACCGGCTGCCTGCAGCGCATCCAAACACTTGGTGTGCTTTATTGGAGATGAATAATTTGAGACCACTTTTTACACTATTTGTTGTGCTCTTTTGCCTCGGGGTGATCGAGTTCATTTTCTCCAAACCTCGCTTGCCGCGGCTTGCGGTCGAGCCGACAATAATTTGCCGTGAGTCTTTCCAAGTTGACTTGCCACAATCTGAAATTTCGCGACTTGTTCAGAACAATGAATGTCAGGCTATACAACGAGGCACCGAAATGTATCTCGGCTTGTCACTCATCGCGTTAGCAGCCGATATACTCCTCGGTGAACCGATGGTTGTGAAGGCAAGAATTCAGGGGAATGAGGCGGTCGGCTATGTGCGTTTCTACGATTTCGAAAAAGCTTAACGAGGTTGGCCAAAGGTGCTTTCTACTTTCTTGCGGGCGTGGAGTGAATTTGACGTATTTGATCGTGCAGGGTGAGATCGTCGCCTAGTTTGAACATGCCGCGCGTGGGCAGGTTGTCGTCGGCAAGGGCGCGCTGCGACAGCGGGAGGGATCGCCATTCGGTCATGCCCGCAGCCCGTTGACCGCCGTCATGATTTACCGCCACGGTATCGAGAACCCGCCGTGTTGGGTGTGAACGGCGACGCCCGTGTCGCTGGGCACGACGCGGTAGGCGCGGTTGACGGCGGGGGCGTCGGGGTCGTTCACGAAGCTTTCGAGGTCGTCGGCCAGCAGGCGCGCGCCTTTCACGTCGAGGCGCGATGTGCTCGACAACGTGGTGAGGGTCAGGTTTGCCGTGCCGTCGTCGAGGGTGGCGGTGATCTGCATGGGGGTTCCTTCCAGCAGTGTGCGCACCCGAGGCGCAAGAACAGTCGAACCACCTCGGGCGCGCGGGTTCATCGCAGGGTTCGACAGCAATCGTCGTATCAACTTCCGTTCAGCGGATGTTCCGATGAATGAGATGGAGTCGGGACAGTTTCAGGTGCTATCAAGGTCGAAAGTGCCTGACACTTGCCAACATTAGGAAGCCGCGAGGAGTAGATGGAAGTAATTACAAGCATAACCGCAAAGGACGTTCTATTACTCGTCATGGGCGCTTTAATCGCTCTTCCAATTACAGCGGGCTGGGGCGGCATCAAAGGCTGGTTCAAAAAGCGCGCAGACGCCTCATCTACTTTCAAGGATGAATGGAAAGGGCGACTTACATCTGATGATCAGCAGCAGAAGGACTTAGCCTTTCGCGAGATGACTATTCGGGCCGCATACCATTTCATCTTGGGCAACATGATGTTCGCGGTTTCAGGTTTGGCATGGATAGGTGACTTTCTCGGTCTCTATCCCATCCAATCACTGATAGCGGTATTGGCGTCGGTTATGGCTGCCGTCTACTTTCTGCTTTGCGCGAAGTGGATCAACCTCTACCGCACAGCATACGACTTAAAATAAAAGGTATCCTGCATTTGTGCTGTCACAGCCAGAGCAGCGCCTCAGAGACGGGTGTTCGCCGTCGTCGGGCACACTCACTCGGATTTGACCAAGACGACCGCCTGTGCCTCAGCAGATCGCGTCTCTAACACGGTGTCGGCGGTTCACGTCGTCCGCATGTGCGACAGCGCGCCTGATCTGCCCAATTTTCAGTGACCTTTTGGGTGGGGTATTCGCCCACGTTGCAAGACGCGTTGCAAAAACCGAGGGTCAGCAGATCAACCGCTTGGTATTCCAGTGGTAAAATGCCCGTGACGCTTGATTAGGAAGCAATCGGTCAGATTTGGGCCCGTTCAGTTGCGACTCGCTCGCAGGAAGCGGTCGGAAATTTCGCGGGGAGATAGGATCACCAAAGCGCCGCGCCCTGCGAAGGTTGAACGCACACGCGCACGTGTGCATGAAATAATGATGATGAGATTCGGAGGTTCAATTCGGAAAATCTCATCATCATTTTTTGTTGCACGCGCGCTCGCGCACGATAACCGCAGGCGCGCTGCGCCAAGACCTACAACTGAGTTATTCCCACCTTGATCCGTGCTCGAACCGACCCCGCCCATCCCCGTATGATCGCGGCACGCAACCAACGGAGCCTATCAAGTGTGCAAAGGATACACCGCCCCTGCCATCGACCGAGACGGAAGGCACGCGCAGCGCGTCGTGGACAAGCTGCCGAAGGTCGAAGGTGCACTTGACGATCCCGACAGCGTTTTCGCCGCGCTCAACATTCTGACCTGCGGGCGTGCCGCCGCTGTGGTCAAGGAAATGATGAAGCGAGGCCTCATCAGCCGAAAGGACCCGACCCATGGCTAAATCCCACGCACAGCGACTCTACGCCGAAGGCATCGACCTCGACACCATCCGCCGCTGGCTCATCCCCCTGACGACGCGGCAGGAGTGCGACGCGATACTCGCCGCACTCCCCAGTGTCGCACGCGCGGCTTAGCGCAGCGCGCTTAGGCGTTTCTCGGCGTCGGTCAACTCTGCCTGCGCCGAGGCACGATCTTCCGGCTTGAACGCATTCTGGGTCGCGAAGCGTAGCCGCTTGATCTTGGCGCGCAGATCATCGACTTCGCGCTCGTACTGGCTGCGACCGTCACCGTCCTCAACGATGCCCCTAAGGAACAATTCCGTCCCTGCATCCCAGCCGCGCTTCTCGCGTTCGTTCGCCGCACGCCACGTCACACCGTCGTCTGACACCTCGACGATCTCGTGGGTCATATCGACCATGCGCATCTCAGTATTCCAAAAACGCTGCCGTCTAACGCGATACCACAAGCCGTAAAGCGACTCGTTCAGGTTCTTTGGGCATTCCTCGTTTTCCTCGCCGCCCCATTGCTTGACCTCATAAAACGGGTCTTGGTCGAAGTCGGGCGGCACGCTCGGCAACGCGTCAGGATACCCCGCCTTGTGCATCGCGTCGAACTCCTTGGCGAAGTCGTCCCGGTACATCGCGTCATGCCTGCCATCCATCGGCGCCAGCGGGTCTTGGGGATCGGACAGGTCGATAATGTCGGCGGTGTGCCGGAACGCGAGCACCTTCATCTCGACATACAAGGCGCGGGCATCGTCCACCGCCATGCCTTCCTCAACGACCTTCGTGAAGAAATAGGAGTCAAAACTGCGTGCCGTTTTCCCCCATCCTTTTGCCCTGGCCATCTCACGGATTTGCGAAGCTTGTTCGGCTTTGTCCACCGCCAACATCAGACGCGCCCACCAAGCATCGACGGCGGCTTTGACCTCGGCCACTTTCGCCTTGCCCATAGGCCTGTTCGAAAACCACGCGTTGAACGCACTCTGCGAGGCGGACACCTGCAACACGTCGCGCCACCAAGGCGCGGGTGCGATTTGCTTCATCCAATCTTGTAGGCCTTCGTCCGGCGGACCATCGGCAGGCAGGTATTTACGCGGATGGTTGATCTGATCGCTGAGCAGGTTGTGCAGCGCGTCGATCAGGCCTTCCCACACCTCTTTGCCATTGATCGCCCGATTCCACGAACTGTCATTCTTGGCGTCGTCGAACAGGTCGTCCTCGAACTCTACATTGCACAGGTTCGCGATCTTCTGCTTCTGGATGTTGAACGCCAGCAATTGAGCGGCATAACCCTGCCCGAATTTCGACGTTTCTCGATCTTTGTTCGCCATCACCCGTTCCCCACTTCTTTCTGTTTCGCCCACGCCATGACTTCGAGAAGGTCATAGCGGACGGTGCGCTGACTGAAATACATGGCAGGCGGCGCGTCGCCGCGCTCCTTCATGTCATACAGCGACCGCTCGGAGATTTGCAGGAAGTCGCAAACCTCGCGCGGTGTCATGATCCGGGGGGTGTTCAGCCGAATTTCGAGTTCTTCAATGCGCGACTCGAGTGCGCGTAGTTGTTCAGTCATCAACGGATTCCTTCTGCCCAATCCAGAACAGACGTGACCCTCCGTTGATGCTCGCTGGTTCGGGTCGTCGGCCAAGTCCGCTTCCAGCGCGGCGCTACCCAGCCTAGTCACGCCCCACCATCACAGTGCGCGGCGTCTCACGACGCGGCATTCGGCGCACCTGCAACGTAGTGCATGAGTGGTTAAGATTCAATTTCGAAAGGAGGTGCTACCTTAATCCGCTCAAAATACACTTTCTCAATATCCTCGACGGCGCGGCGATTGCCCATGCGCTTGAGGTATTTCATCAGCATGTCGCTACCCTCGCCTGCCTTCTTGTCGCCGCGCAGGAAGTGGGCGACGTAGTCGGGCAGGAAGGCCTCGGCTGATGCCTGCATGAAGTGACGCCGCCCGTCGTGAGGCAGGAACACCCGGACGCGCTCGTCGCCCACCGTCGCGAAGGTGCCCTTGGGGTCGGTAATGTATCCGGTGGCCGACGACGCCGGGAACACCCACTCGCTGCCAGACTGACGGATCACCTTGAGCAATGCGATCACCGTGTCCATGACAGGCAGCGTGCGCGCCAGCTTGTTTTTCATCTTGGTCAGGTGGATCGTCTTGTTCTGTAGATCGACCTGATCCCACGACAGCGAGCAGACATTCTCGGAGCGGATGCCCGTCAGGAACATGACGGCGACCGCCGTGCCGACAATGACGTTCTGCTCCCGCCGCGCCATGATCGCCTCCCAGATCACCGACCAATCGTCCGCGTCGAGGTCATGCGCCCGCGCAACCGCCGTCCACTGCGCCTCTGTCTCGTCGCTCTTGGCGACGCGCGTTTTCTTCTGGCCGACAGGATTGACCACGGGCGCGAAGTTGAAGGCGTTGCCGATCCCGATCCGCACGGCGCGCGCCGTCGCCTTCTTGCCCTCGGCCATGAGACGGTTGAGGACCGCCTGCACATTGGCCGAGGTTACGTCCGCGACGTTGCGGTCCATGATCTCTTTCGCGTGCATCTCAAGCTGGCGCGTCATGCGTTCGCGGTGGGCGTCGGACATACCGCCCTGCGCCTGCGACGTGTCGCACCAGAAGCGCCAGCCATCGCGCACCGTCTGAATGTCGCTCTTGGCAACCCCGGTTTTGGTGTCGCCCTGCTTGAACGCCGTAAGGGCATCCATCGCCGGGAACCCGCCAATCTTGATCGACTTCGTTTTCCCATCGACCTTGCGTTTGATGTACCAAGTGCTCTTGGTCTTGCCGACGTTCAAGTAGAGGCCCGGAAAACGGTCGCCGTCGTGGCGATACATGCCCGGAGGCGTTTTCAGCAGGCGCGCGGGTTTGGTGAAGTCGATTGCGGTGGTCATCTGTCTCGCTCCGTTTTTGCAACGTTTTGCAACGCGCAATGTCACTAAGACGCATTCTGGCGCACTGTCAACCGATTGATTATCGTTGCAAATTAGGTCCAAACACTTGTTTTTGCTGACGAACCGCAGCACCATGCACCAACCGAATAAATATCGTCACTTGACTGTTAATCAATTGGTCGTAGGTTCGATCCCTACCGCCGGAGCCATAATTCCAGAATAGATGTCGATTTTCCTACGGACTCTATGGCCGCCCGTTAGAGCGTCTTCAGAGGTTCTTCGGTATATCAAAAGTACAGTAGCGTTCACAAATTTGCTTCGACAAGTTGGCAGTGATGAACGTCGATTTTCTTCGCCCCTTAATGTGGCATGGAAAGCGACTCGCCATAAGCGCCTTTGCTGGATCCATTTAACAGACAGCGCATGTTTCGGCTTGTCACAGGACATATTTGTGGTGCGCAGTCTTCTGCTGGGCGCTCCGAAGGTTTTTCTTGGTACGCGTCCAATCGTTGATTCGACCGAATCCGTCACTCAAACTCACAATCTCTGCTTGGCCGCCATTCGGGCGAAGGCAATTGAAGGCGTCGTCACGCTTATTCCAGGCGCTGCCGCGAAACGAGTGGGATCAGGTTCCGGTGCATTTCTCGAGTAGATAGACACATGCAATCAATCTGTCCGGTGTTTTGAATGCATGCTCTGGCTATGAAAAAAGGGCTTAGCGGCATATCGCTAAGCCCTCAAATCTTATGGCTCCGGCGGTAGGGATCGAACCTACGACCAATTGATTAACAGGGAACGACTCGCCAAGGGTGGTTCGCCGTATTTGATCAGCAAAATAAGGTAAAGCACTGTTCTGCAACGAAAAACAAGTTGTGCAACCTCCGGTTGAGATCGCATTGTGTCGGCATTGAATGTTGCAGAGGATGTTGCAGAGATGCCTAACCACAACCTGACCACACGCCCGGCCATTGCGAAGATCAAGCACGCACCGGGAACTATCATGTATTCCGACCCGTCTGTGAAACCAGACCCCGACGCACGCGGCATCCGCCTCGCCGTTGGGGCCACAAAAAAGACGTGGGTGCTGTCCAAGCGCATCGACGGCAAGGTGCGTTCCGTCACGCTGGGCGCATGGCCGGACCTGCCGACCGTCTATGCCGCCCGCGATGTGGCGAAGGAAAAGATGGCAGCAATCACCACCCGCACAGACGACCGCTCGACGGGCATTCACACGCTGCGCGATGCGATGGAGTCCCACATCGAACAGTCAGACGCATCGGAATTGACGAAGACCTACTATCGCGAGCAGATCGACCGCCACCTTGCAAAGCTCTTTGACCGACCCATCGACGAGTTGACCCTGCCGGACCTTGAACGTGCCCTTGCGCCCTATGTGGACGCCAACGGCAAGCCGACCTCGACGCAGCAGCACTTGCGCCAGATCATCGGGACAGCGTTTAGACGGGCGTCGGTTGTCCGGCGCATCCCGAACGTCGCCGACGCGCTCAAAAAGGTGAAATACCGGGCGCGGAACAACAAGGTGAAGTTCGATGTGGACGACGCATGGCCCGCCCTCGATCTGATCGACGCCAAGAAGCAGAAAAACCTGATCATCGGCACGGCTTGGGAGGTGATGCTGTTCACCGGCCTCCGCGCCAAGAACGTGATCGAACTCCGCTGGGAGGATATTGACCTCGACAGCGCCCGTCTCCGCGTCGCAGAATTGAAGAACGGGACGGAAGGGGCATTCCCCATTGCTGACCGCGTTGTCGAAGCTCTGCGGGCGCTGCCCCGGCATAGCGAATGGGTCTTCCCGCAGTATGACACGGCCAAGCACATCTACCATCCGCAGCAGTTGAAAGGCGACGGTGTTCGCATGACCCCGCACGATGCTCGCCGCCTGTTCACGACCGCTGCCCGCCGCCTGCGCCTGCCATCCTACATCATCGACCAGTTGCGCGGTGATGTGGAGAAGGGCGTTCAGGACATTTACGATCAAGGCTCCATGAGCCATGCCGACGCGAACGCCATCGCGAAGCAAATTGAGGTGGAATGCGGGGCAGTACCTGCTTCCAATGTTGTCCAGATGGGCGGCAGGCGATAACGTCGGGGCGTGCCGGTGCCGCTGTGCGGCGGAACCTCTCGCCATGACCTTATTGCGTTCCATCAGGGGCTGGTGCCGGATCGCATGAGGGCACCCGCCAGCGCCATCAACGGGCCCGTGTCTTATCTGAATGTGAGATGGGAGCCGATGATGGAAGACCTCACACAAGAAATCCGTGCGCTGCGCGAGGAAGTTCGGTCCTTGCAGGTCAAGCAGACCTTGCCGGACCTCATGACGCCTGCGCAGTGCGCCGAGTATCTGAACCGCTCCGAGGAAGTGCTTTACCTCTGGCGGAAAGAGCGCAACGCCGGTCAGGACAGCGGCCCGCCGTTCCTGCACATTTCCAGCCGGACAATCCTATATGATCGGGAGGACGTTCTCGCGTGGGCGCGTTCTCACCGCGTGAACTGAAAAAGAGGGACGAAGCCGCTATACCTCGTCCCTCAGTCGTTTCCATCACAAGCAAGCGAACCCATCGCATCTACAACTCGCTTATACGATACGCTTTGATGGAATTCGACTGGAAAACAAGGTAATAGCGTCTGCGTGAAAGAAGCAGATGCGCATACATTTAGCGACCAGCACAGGCCCTGAACTGCGAAAGGTTTATGAGGCCGGACCTGACGGCCCGAAACGCTTGGAATCCGAAGAAGGGTTCCAACGCTGGAATGAATTTGACCTCTGGCAATACGACGTGGACGATCTCGCGCAATTGCGGGACTTTCTCGAACAGCAATCGAACGATACGCATTCCACAATCGTCCTTGGCGAGCCGAAAGCAGATCGGCAGGGGCATAGCGGCGACGAGTATAGGGATTGCCGGTATGGCCTGTTTTTTGCTGATGTGGACGGTTTCGAATTTGATGGCACGGCAGAGGATGCAATCCTTGATCTGTTCCCATTTCTGACCGGCAAGGAGTTCGTCTATTACTTCTCGCCCTCAGCCGGGATCAAAGCCGGATGGCGACTTCGGGTGATCTGGCGCATCAGCCTGACCGTCGCGGATCAGAACGAATATGCAATTGCCCTCAACGAGCAAATCTCGCTGCGGAAAGGTCTGTTCCGCAAGTGGGTGGATACGTCGATCTACCATCTTGGCGGCTTCATCTTCACGGCTCGTCCTGACTTGCGCGGCATCGACGACCCGCACCCCGTAAGAGCGTTCCATGTCGAAGGTGACAAGACGCCTGAAACCTTTTCTGCGCCGGAAGACATGGTGGAAATCACCATCACCGGGCGGCGTGGCAAGCCAACCTTGCACTGGAGGGAAGGCGAGCGGCACAACTCTGTTTTCGACTTCTGGCGGCAATATCGCGATGCGAACGGGCCAGATGCGAGTTGGGTGCAGGCGTGGCAGGCGCTTTCTGCTGAGTATGACCGGCTGAATGTCCCGGCGCAGGATCGGCGCGAGTTTGGCGAACAATACACCCGGAAGAAATTCCCCGGCGTAAAAGGCTCTCGTCGCACGACACGGGCGTTCCGTCAGAACTATGACCCGCTGCCCCTAGATGAGGCGCAAAACCGTCTGGCTGACGCGATGCGCCGCGCCATCGGAGAGCGCGACACGCCAAGGCTCACCGGGATACGCATCACGGCAGGCGGCGGGAAATCAACAGCCGCGCTGCGCCAGCTTGGCGTCGAAAAGCGATACATGGACGAACTCGGGTTTATGTTCTCCGCTGACTACTACGTTCCGACGCACCGCCTTGGTGATGAACTGGCCGCAAAAGCCCATGCCGAAGGCCTAGATGCTGTTGTCGAGAAGGGTCGCAGCCAAGAGGTGAACGGCAAAACTGTCTGCTTCAAGCATGAGGCCGCGAAGGAGTTGAACGGCGTTGTCTCGGACGTTTCGGCGCTGCTTTGCGGCAATGACGCTCTGGGCTTTTGCCCCATGTTCGAAACCTGCGCATGGCGAGACATCAAGGCTCGTTCCAAATCCTGCGACCTGCGCATCAGGCCACATGAGTTCTTGTCTTTGCAGGCCGAAGGGGAAAGCAACGAAAACCGCCGCCAAGTCGATGTGGTGGTGATCGACGAAGATCCGATTTCTTCCCTGCTGCATCACGGCTCGGTCGAGATCAAAGAGCTTTGCGACGTGACCCGGCACAGCATGGGCGACTGGCTTCTGCGCTTCTATCAGGTGGTGCAAGGCGGCTTGACCCTCGATGCGCTCGTTGAGGCCGGTTTCACGCCGGAGATATGCGCCGAATTGATCAAAGCCGAAAGCGATCTCAAACCGCAGGTCGAGGTGACGCCCGACATGGACGACGAGCAGAGCCTAAAGGCCGCGCAGGACTATGACCGCCACTGGTGGAAGCATGAAAGCGTCTGGCGGCGGCTGCGCGATTGCATTGAGGCCCGGTCCCTGAACCGCATCCGCGTATCGAAGGACAAGAAGAAGCTGCTGACCAATTGGGCCTCCATCGTCAGCGCGATCCCGGTCGATGATGATGGCCGGGTGAAGGTGCAAACGGTGCTCATGTCCGCGACAATGGAACGGTCCATGATCGAGCAGTTCTTCCACGTCGATGAATGGGTCGAGATCGACGTGCAGAAGCACAATAACTCAGTTGTTCGGCAGGCCAATGCACCTGGCTCGAAGGCGGCGCTGCTCTACGGCACGGGCGACCGCGAAGAAGAATACGGCGAAACCAATGCGTCGAAGAAGGCAGCCGCCGAAAAGCTCCGCGCCGATGTTGCCCGGATCGTGGGCGACGAGAACCTATTCACCTTCAAAGGCGTTGCAGAGCTGGGCGACACGGTGACGGGCTGGTTCAACGGCGTGGAAGGCGTCGATGAATGGCGCGGGCAGGATGCTTTCATTCTGGGGCGTCCGCTGCCTATGCCCTATGTCGTCGAGGACATTGCCCGCGCCATCTGGCAGAACGGCGAGCCGGTCGGCGGCATCGGCGCATGGTATCCGAAGAAGAAGATCGCCTATGTCGGTGAAAGGGGCATGGCGTGGACGGAACGCCATCCTGACCCGCGTTGCGAGGCCGTCCGCTGGTCGATCTGTGAGGGTGCTATCTTGCAGGCGGTGGCACGCACCCGATACGTCCGCGAAGCGACCAAGATCACGATCCTGAACAGCACACCGCTGCCGCTGGAAGTCGATGAAGTGGTCCAGTTTGCCGATCTGCTGCCGGAAGAACTAGCCTACAAGGTCGCGCCCATACGGACGACTTCTTGGGGGTTGGCAAAGCGCCTGTTCACGAAGTTCAAGGACACGCCCAAGTCATCCTTTCGCTATCAGGTCGATGATGTGTTCCAATGGGCGATTGAGAACAGGGCCGAGTTTGCCGAGGTTCGGTTCGAGGGCGAAAGGCAATGGTCCCGTGTCTTCGTTGCGGGCTGGCAGGGTTGGGATGCGCTGGAACGGTTAGGGATGGTTGATCAGCGCGTGCCGAAGCTGCGGAAGGATGACGACGAAGCCAAGTTCTCGGCGCTGATCGAGCAGAACAGATGGCTCGTTGAGCCGGATGCTGTGGATGTGCTGCGCGAGGCCTTCGAACGTGAAGCATGGATCGACGACGAAGGCGTGATGCCTGAGGGGCATGTGACGCTTGAGCCGGGGGACGATGCCGTTGACATAGAGCAGTTGGCGGGGGACACGCGGCCAGTGTGGCCGTGGCAGCTTTAAACGTGCGAAACAGTTAATAGTATAGCTCTACATTAACGCGTTCGCACGTTTAACTTGCCGCCTGAGATGGCGTTCTGTGGACGTGCAGCCACTGTCAGTCGGGGCGGTCTATCCGCGGTGCATCAATAATGCTGACATATTTTGCGTCCGACCAATTGATTGCCTATCAAATCCACTGGTGAATTACACTTGCTCATCAAGCGGTTGGTCTCGCTCTGCAACAACTCAATAACATCTTGTTGCGACCGAGTTGCATATACATACCGCTACCTTTTGGAACCCCCTGTTGCTGATACAAAAACCCGGTCCCACAGTCGGAAATATCTTGCAGCTTGTTTTACAGGAAGGGTTTCAAAGAGGGTAGAAGCGACGAAGGAAGGTAAAATACTCGCTGTTTGGGTCACGCCGACGACCGTTCTCTTCCAAATAAGCGAGCAAGTCTGCGCTGCTAACTGTATCTCCATCCAATAGCATGGAACCTAAGAGGCTTGGTCCTTCATAGAAGGAAAGGATTTGCACTGCCTCATCAAGGTCAAGTGGACTTACAGATGCCACGCATTCCACAGTTTCAATTCCAAGCAGGCCATCTGGACGGATTCGGCAACCTTTACTTGACGCGATGTATTGAAGCTTCAGTATGTCTTCCGAAAACCCGCGACCGACATAAAACTCACGATACTCTGGTTGCGGAGCCTCGTATCTCTCGAAGGCTTCTAGTTTCAAGCGGCTCTCAATTGCTTCGGCGGAAGTCAACTCACTGTCAGGGATATTCGCATTTGCGACCCTTTGCGCTGTTATTTCGTCCTGTTTTCTAACCAAGTCTGCTTGAAATGCAGCCCATCTTTCCCGCTCATCAAGCGTGGGTGCCAAGTGCCTGTAGAAATCAGCCAAAACTAGTCGAGTTTGCAGGTCTTCGCTTCGTGCCTCGGTGGCCAAGCTTTCCAGATAGGTGCGACTTGCAATAGCGTCATCAATCCGGATTTTTTGTTCCGCCAGCGAGATTTCCAACTGAGTTGCATTCCGAGCGGTCATTTGTTCGGCATACGACGACAAGAAGGGAAAAGCAGCCGCAGAAATCCCAACAATCATGGTCCCATATATGACCTTCTTTACACCAGCTTCTGCTTCAGCTTTCTTGGCCTTCGCTATTTCAATCTCAGATTCCAATTCAAGTTTGCGAAACCGCGCTGCGTCAGCGTCATTCAGTTTTTCTTTTTCTTCAGTCATATATACACCAAGCGTTTGGCCCCCGATGAGCATGATTGTCGCGCTATCTTTGTGCAAGTACGCCACCTAAATCAAACAATTGTTCGCACCCGAGTACCTACTTTCGCGGTAACGCCAGCCCCCAAGTTCCACTTATGTTCACATTGCGCGGATCGGCTCAATGAACGGCCATCCTCGCGCAATCCTTTCGGGATGGCCGTTCACCCAAAACAGAGAAAGAAAACCGAATGCCCATCAAGTCCGTCGCTATCAAATCGACACCCCACGGATCTCGCATCTTCGCAGAAGACATTCACACGGCGTACCATCTGGACCTACCCATCGCCGAAGAAGACCTACGCAACCTGATTGTTGCCACCGCAATTTCCGACGACCTGCATCCGCGCGCCGAACTTATGGGCGTGCTTGCTGATCGGACCGAGGCAGGCGTCCGCGTCCGCAATGTCGCCAACACATCGCACTTCGACATTCCGTGGCAATTCATCGTGAGGGGCATCGAATGACCCGCGCTCGCTGGAACCGGCTGCAAGCGCAGTATCATCTGATCCGCGATTGCATCAGCGGCGAGGACGCCGTGAAGGATCAGGGGCAACTGTATGTCCCGAAACCGGACGGAATGACGACGGCAAACTACCAACACTATCTGGATCGCGCCTGCTTCTACGGCGCTCCTGAGATGACCCTCCGGGCCTTGGTGGGCCTCGCTTTGCGCAAAGACCCGATGATCAACCTGCCGCCGCGCCTTGAGGCGATGCGTTTAAACGCGACCTACGAGAATGCGCCGATGCAGGTGCTTGTCGAAGATATGGTGCGCGAGGTCGCGTCGATGGGCCGGTTCGGAATCCTGCTCGATTTTCCCGCCGAAGGTGCAACAGCGAATACCGTACCGCACATCTCGACCTTCCGCGCCGAGAACATCGAGGACTTCGAAACCGCCTATGTCGGCGGTCGCAAGGTTCTGACGCGCGTTCAACTGTCGTCGGATGAGACCCACGAAGGCGCAGACGTTACCTACGAATTGATCCTTGAAGCTGGCGTCTATCAGTTTCGCCGGTTCGCGCGAGATCAGCACAAAAACCGGGTCGATGTGGGCGAAAACCATATCCCCCTCGTGAACGGCCAGCCGCTCGACTTCATCCCCTTCGTGATGGTTAGCCATGAGGGGTTGCGCCCGGAGGACGTGACGCCGCCGTTCCTGTCCCTGTGCAAGGTCGCGATCTCGCACTTCAAGAACAGCGCGGACCGCGAACATGCCATCTTCCTAACGGCCAGCCCGACGCCTTGGGTCGCCGGATCGCTGACCGCCGACAAGGTGCCGACACAGATCGGAGCGGGCGCAGTGTGGGTGCTACCCGAAGGCGCAGAAGTCGGGATGCTCGAATTTCGGGGCGCGGGCGTCGCAGCCATGAAGGAGATCATGGAGGAGAAATCCGAAACGATGATCTCCCTCGGCGCACGGATGCTGTCGTCCACCGTGAACCGGAATGAGACGCTGGGAACTGCAACGCAGCGCACCAGATCAGAGCTTGCGCTCCTGCATGGCGTTGTCGTGTCGGTGGAGGCCGGTCTCAACCGCCTGCTGCGCCTCGCTGCGGAATGGGTCGGTGACGATCCTGACGAGGCCACTGTCACCTTGTCGCGGGACTTCATCGAGTCCTCGATGGAGCCTCGGATGATAGAGCAGCAGATGAAGCTTTACCTCAGCGGGATCATCAGCCGCGCCACCCTCCACGAGAACCTGCAAAAGGGCGAAATCGTCCGGGCGGATCGGTCGTGGGAGGATGAAAAGGACATGATCGAAGAAGATGGTGGTGACATAACCGCCATCATCGGCACGCGAGATGAATAAGCGTGCTGCTCGATCCTGACTTCGGCGTTCATGCGTCCCGGCCTGACGGGCCACAATCCCTCTACCGTGCGGTCGTTGCTCGCGCGGTCCTTGATCTGTTCGGCAAGGTGGTTCCGGCCTCCGAAGGCGTCGATTCCACTGGTGCGCGGAGAGAGGCGCTATTCTTTCTCGTGCGGGAAAGTGGGGCGTGGGCGGAGTCCCGTCGCCGCCTGTGCGATGCCTGCGGTATCGACCCGGACGCACTGCGGGCCAATACGCTGAGCGTGCTGGCTGGGCGTGAGATCATCGGTTCGGATCATCGCCACAACTTTGAGGGTATCGAATTAGCCCGCCGACTATGGGCGGAGGAACAAGCTGCGCCGATACCGGCGCAGGAGCAACGGAAACGCCAAAAGGCAGCGCCCCGAAAACCGGCACCCGCGAGCTATTCGACGATCCGCTCGGCCATCCTGCCGCTCCTATCTGGGCCTCGCCAGTTCAAGGAATTGATCATCGCGACGGATGGAGAATATGGCGACTCCATGATCCGCAAAGTCCTAGCCAACGCCATTCGGAAAGGTGAGGTCGAGCGCGACGACGAGAACCAAACCTACGTTCTGGCGGCTGCTTGACTTTAGGTAGTACCTGCTTCTGCGGTTTATTGAGCATTTGCAGGCACTTATTGTGAATTTGCAGACAGGGCGTCCGGCATCTTCACGTTCATTGAAGGGCGGGCTCCCGAGCCTGCCTTTCTTTTTGTGCGAACGTGAAGGAGCTGCACAATGCCTGACGACCAGAACGACAAGCTGATGGATCAATTCATTCAGCGCGCCACGCCCAAGCTGCTCGAAGCGATGCAAGAAGGCTTTGCAAAGCAAATCGAGGATTCTATCGGCGGTTTGAAGAACCACGCTGAACGGCTTCTTGACGAGGTCAAAGACGCGAAACGCGAGCGCGAGGCCCGCGATAAGCAGCAGGCCGAAGAATTCACCATGCTTAAGACCCTGCTGGAACGTGGTGATACCCCAGCCGACATTCGGGCGAACCTTGCGCCGGAGCCAATCCGGCTGACGCGCTCGCAAGCCAGAGATACATCCGTTTACCGCCGCGCCAAGGCACAGGCCGAGAAGGCCGGGACGACGTTGGAGATTGTGTCCGATGACTGATCTCCGCCAAGCCGCCGATTCCACCGCCCGCGAGTTTCTGGCGGGCGTCTATCGCAACGTGCGGGAGTTCGATGTGACACTCGCCCGCAACGCCATTCTCGACTGCCTGTTTTCGGCGGAAGAACCCGACTTCATCCGCGACGTGGCACAGCACCGGTTCTACGCATCTGACGCCCGCCGTGTCATTGGCCGGATGCAACCGCACATGGTCGAGTTGGCGGGTCGCACCCTGACAAAGGCCGCAGCATGAGCATCAACTACGACCGCATCAGGGAGGCATTGCCTGTGGAAACGGGTAATGGCCGCCGGTCCACCATCCGCGCCCGCTCTGATGTGGTCGAGGTGGTTCTCGACTGCGTGCTGCGCCGCCGCCAATTCAAGGAGATTGCGCAACGGTGCTGCGTCGATCTGGAAAGCCTGACCCGGTTCCGTAAGCGGTTCATCACACCGGAGGTCGAGAAGATTGTTTTGGTCGAGGCGAACAAGCTGGACGCCACCTCGCTCGATCAGGAAGTGAACGCCGCCCAAGACAAAATCGAAGGTGGCATTGAGGGCATCCTCAAGGAGCAGCGGCGACTGTACCGGACCCTTAACGATATGGTCGAGGGTGACAACCTGATGGATGTGCTGGCTCCGATGATGCAGTTGCTCCGTGACCAGAACAAGAGCTACGAGAACCTGCTCAAGGTCTATTCGAACCTTCGCGAAAAGACGACAATCGTGCTGGGCCTGAACGAGCATCCCGACGTTCAGAAGCTGATGGACGTTCTGTGGGTTGTGTTTCAAGCGCACCCGGACGCGTTCGAGACCTTCCGGCAGGTGGTCCAAGACCGGCGGATTCCGCTCGATGTCGAATGATCTGGGCCTTTTCCTCCGCACACTGCATGAGCGGGTAAAGCCGGATCTCCTGCTTGAGCGGGTAGTCGGTGGCCCGCCCGACGACTGGCAGCGGACGCTGATGAACTCCACCTCGGACATCATCATGGTGCTGGCGTCCCGCAGGATCGGCAAATCGACCACCATCGGCGTCATGGCAGGCCAGGAATTATCCAAGCCTGAGCATCAGGTGATCATCCTTTCGAAGACGCTGGCGCAGTCCCAACTGCTGTTCGCCAAGATCGCCTACACATGGGAAAAGATGGCGCTGCCGATTGAAGCCAAACGGCGCACAATGACCGAATTGCACCTGAAAAACGGCTCGTCAGTGGTCTGTGTTCCGGCTGGGCAAGATGGCGAGCAGGCCCGTGGCTACGGCGTCAAGAATGGTCTTCTCCTGTTTGATGAAGCGGCGTTCATCCCAGATGCCGTCTATGGCTCCACACTCAGCATCGCGGAAGACAATGCCAAGACGATCCTGATTACCACCCCCGGCGGCAAATCGGGTAAGGCCTATGAGATGTGGTCAGACAGGGAGATGTATCCAGAAGTCGAACGCATCCGGGCCTGCTCTCTTGATTTGCCGCGCATGGCGAAACTCGTCGAGCGTCAGCGAAAGGTGCTGTCCAAATTCGAGTTCGACGTTGAACACGGCCTAAACTGGATGGGTCGCGGCCAACAGTTTTTTGGACTCGGCGGCAATTGCCGCGGCCTTCACAGACACCCCACAACTCAAATTAGGAGACCTCTATGCAGGGCTTGGTTGAACAGGGCGAGGACTTGATCCTGCCAAACGCGGACCCGGCGGTTGAGATCGTCAAAGGCTATCGCCGCTTCCTCGTGGGCCTCGACATTGCGCAGGCCCAAGACAGAAATGCTTATTCGATCTGTCTGGACGAGCGAGTGCCGTATTACGATGCGAATGGGCGGCAGGAACTGACCAAACGCCGCCGCGAGATCGTGCGGGCGGACCATCTGCCCGCCATGTCCTATGCAGACCTCGCCATCGTGACCCGGAACCTGATGTTGGACCCGGCAATCGCGGGTCGCGCTTACCTCGTCGTGGACGCATCAGGTGTCGGGCGGGCTTTCTGCGATATTCTCAATACGAAATCCGTCCAGCACACCCGCGTTCAGATGGTGGCCGGTGAGAACGAGACGGAATCGAAGGAACGCGGGCGCACTTTCAACAACGTCGGGCGCAACCGTCTCTTGTCGGCGCTGAACTCGGCCATTCACACGGGCGACCTGTCCATCGGAAACTTCGAGGCCCGTGACTTGCTCCGACAAGACCTCGAAAGCTTCGAAGCCGATGTGGGGACAAGCGGGCGTGTGAGGATCGAGGGTGGAACAGCTTTCGGCCATGCCGATCTTGCCGTTTCCGCCGCGTTGAGCCTCTGGCTGTCCGATCACCGCAGTATCGGCGCTCATATCGGTGAGGCCCCTCTACGGGGCTACTGGTAGATTGAAAAACTCGGCTCAGTCTTCGGATACCCCAAGTCGAATTTCCATTTCGTCTTTATCCAGCTTTCTTGCGGCTTTATAACCTTCCGAACGAACTTCCTCTCGAAGCTGGACAAGGGATTGCAACTTAATCTGGTTCTCCAAGTCAGTAAGCTTTCCAAATACCAGCAGAGTTATTTGCATGAGCGAATATGCCGTGTTTATTGCGGGCGTCTCAAGCCCCGCGTTTGATGCGCCCGCATGTAGAATGGGTTGGCCGCGAAAGGAACCGAGGCTTCTTACGGTACCTGCGACACCAGCATGCACTTTGTAGCTCGACCATTTGTAATTTGGTGATAGAGAATTCCAGTCGATGGCAGCCTCTAAATCTTGAAATCTAGGAGCTTTTTTGTCGAGGCTATTCGCAGCCCAACCGTAAGCTCCGCCAAATGATTTCCCAAACTCAGAAATCAAAAATTGGAACTCTTCCTCAATCTCTTTTTCTTCTCCGGTCAGGCTTTCAGGATCGTAGGCGAGGCCATCATAGCGATATTCATTAATGATGGATTCGCGCATACTTACAACATCGTGCGCCAAGTATCGCTCTGCAACATCATCTCCGAACCGGTCGATCACGAAAGCTACTACAGAGAGTTCATATAGTGTTCGCCATCTTGCGTAGGCTCCATCCGCCAAGCCATTTTCAAGGAGAACCAAGATTTCCATAGTGGTTTGGCAGGCGCGCATATGAAGCGCCACCAGAGCTTCACGTTTAACGATTCCTTTCTTGGCTCTCGATTTCGAGAGTTTCTCCACAAACTCCTGCCCGACCTCCCTTGATGCAATCAAGAGCATCCGAAGCGGATCGAGTGTTTTTGCCCACCGGAGATCAATTCGATCTCGAAAGTGCTGCATATCGTTCCGTTCTTCGATCTTCTGTTCTGGCCAACGCTTTTTTAGAGCTTTGGATAGAGAGGTAGAGGAATCGCGAACGACTCCTTGAATGACTTCAGGCAGCTTGTTATCTATGAATTCTTTGAACTTTGCCTCTAACTCTTGCGTATCGGCGTCTGTGAATTCTATCTTTATGTTTCTCTGTTCATCTGGCGTTCCGTCATCATAGTGAAATGTTTCTTCACTGCCTGACAGTACATGTTCGACAATAGCCTCAATCAGCTTTTCGTCGTCGATTCCTTGCTCTCGAACCTTGTTTCCTATCGCCCGCCGTAATAGCAGCCTTGGAATATCTTGGACCTTCTCTTCGAGGATTTTGTTAAGGTTCTTCACATTTTTTACCACAGCTTAGTTGGCGTCTCGTCGTGCAACCCATTGCGTGTGTTCGCGCGAGAAGGCCAACTCCGCCTCATTGATGAAGTCAGAGAGTTCTTCCTCTGTCTTAACCGATTCCGAGTTTCCCCGAATAATTCCAATCTCATGGGCAGTCAGGTTGTAGCTCGCCATCAACTCACCGTGCCGCTTCATTTGCAGCCAACCGAGGGCTGAGGTCACAATGACAATCAGAGGGTCGAATGCGAGAGTTGCCCAAGGTAGACTTAGCTGTTCTGCGTTAAGCGCGATCGCTGCAATGATATACAGGACGATAGTAGTTGCGACCCAAAATGTGAGAGCGTTCTTGTTTGCCTTCGATTTCTTGGAGTACCACGTCCGCTGATTATCAATCCTGTGTTTGACGTAGTAGTCCATCCGCTGATCGAGCGTCAATTTTCTGACCTCCACCATCGGGTCAGTTACCTGCTCCATTACAGACGTTTCAAGGTTCGCGGCAATGTGTCTGTTGGCTTGCAGGATGTCCCTCAGGAGGTTCCTAAAATTTGCCTTCGGAATCTCAATACTGCTTGTATCCTCAAACGGATGCGCACGCATTGAAAACCGCCATGTCGATGTCTTGACCGACTCCGCGAGCGCGCGGCAGCGGTACCAGTCTTGATCCAGCCGCTTAAATATTTTGAAGACGAAAAGGCCCGCCAGCACGACCAACAGCAACGTAATTACTAGTGGATTGATCCCGGACATTCCACGCGTGGCGCTTGCCACGCTGACGCAGAACAGAAGGAAGTATTCCAGTCTGATTGTTCGCAGAAAGCGGCTTTGCGCTTTGATAGAGCCGTTGTTTGCGCTGTCGTATAGCGCCGGATATTCAATATCGGGCGCGGTCAAGTTATCTGCCTTATCCCGGCGACAATAGCGTCCGAGTTCCAATTAACCACCAGATCAGACGCTTGGGAAACGGCAAGCGGCATCATTTTTGCGCCGCGCGGGCGGACGCCTAGTATTGGTTTGTTGATGCTATTCGCAAAGTCCATCTCAAACTTGATCCAGTCGCTGTGGTTGGCCCACATTCCACCGATGATGATCACGCAATTGACCGGACGAATTTGGTCCCGCAACTCGTCTGCCATCTTGTAGTTCGCCATTGGCCCAAAAGCCTTGGTTTCCGGCACAGAGTAATTGGAAAAGTTGAAATACGGGCGATTGTTGAGCAGGTTCACCATCGCATTGTAGCGTTCGCTGTATGACCATGAATGGCTGATAAAGAGCCGATTCGACATTTAGTACCTTTCCAGTTGGGGCAGCTCAACCACTAGATACCACGCAGCGAACCAAAGGGGAACACCGAAAGACGCCGGATCTATCGCTCCGAACACTTTCGCGCCTTCTGTCCCTTCCGATACCACTCGATCACCGTTTCGGGGCTGACGTGCGGATCGTCGCCCATGTATTCTTCGATATAGCGCACCGCGCCAGCCTTTCGCCCGCTGACCAACGGGCCACCCAGTCGATCCGGGTCAATCCACGCGCTGATGATCGCATAAACGGATTCCGGGTGATGATCGGGCCATTGCTCCCCGACGATGCCAAGGGCTGCATGTGCGGATGCGGGCGATAAGCTGCCGCGTGGGCCAAGGTCTGCGAGAAGCTTGCCAGCTAAACTGCGGAGGTAGGCCGACACCCAAGTCGGCAATGGCTGTGCTGGATCGTGCCGTTCGAGATATTCCCAAGCTCGAAACGCGACTTCCCGTGAGTGTCGCTTGCCGCTAGGCGCACCGGTCGCTTCGTCACTGCTCATGGGCCTTTCAGGCTGGAACTCTCCGAGTTCCTTCTCGAACGCGGCAAACTCTTGGGGCGTCAACTTGTTGGGTTCGCGCCCCTGTCGTCTCATATCCAAAGCCCTTCATGCGTGCGAATTGTTCGACAAGCTACCACCGAAAGAATTGGTAGCCAACGCCAGCACACGAAAGGAAAATCCATAATGGCGAAAAACTTCTCGTTTAATCTACCTAAGGACCGCGAGTTTACGAACTTCGAGGTTCTTATCGCCGCTGTCGATGCAATGCGCCTTGATCCGTACTTTGAGCAAAGGCGCAAAGATGGTGGCCGCTACAAACACCAGATTGCAGCCCGGTGGCTTCATTGGGGTTCACCAGAGACGATCCTCTGTGCAATGACCAATCGCTGGGCGTTGATCATCACGCCTGCTGGTGAGCGCCGCTTCGACGTTTATGCTTTCAAGTCTGGCGAAGTGGGCAGTGGGGCTGTGCGGAGCTTGCGAGCAATCGAACGCAACGCTGCCTAATGTTGTAGAGTTGTTGCAGAGCCTACCGAAAACGACAAAAGCCGCCCTTCGGGGCGGCCTTTATCGTATTGTAATCTCCATGAGATTTTGGCTCCGGCGGTAGGGATCGAACCTACGACCAATTGATTAACAGTCAACTGCTCTACCGCTGAGCTACGCCGGAACGGTGGGCGTGGTATAGAATCTCGGAGCGAACTCGTCCAGAGCAAAATCACCCCTGCACGAAGGTTTTTTCAGCCTTAGCAGTTGCAAGAAAGCTGCTTAGCTAACGCATTGGTCTAAATGGTATATATCGGCATCTCCCAGAGGCCGTGTCAAGGGGGGCTCATGCACACATGTGCGCGGACAAAGAGCTTTCCGCTTCATCCCATATTTCAGCCAAAAGCTGCGTGTCCACCCGATCTGCCTCCTCGGCCATCTCAATTCGGAGCATCAACTCGCGAAATCGGGTCAGACCCAATACGGCTGCAGAACCCGCAAGGCGATGCGCTTCTTGCCGCAAGGCGCTGGTCAATTCCGGGGATGCGTCGAGCTCCACACGCAGCCGTTCCACATCCTGACAAAAAGTGGTGAGAAACCCACGGGCACGCTCTGGGCCGAGCGCCTCAAAGAACTGAATGATATTCTCGTTTGCAGGTCCGTCAGTCAGAACCGGGGATTTCCCGGCCCGGCGCGCAATCAGGTCGGCAAGATCACCCTTGCTGATGGGCTTGGTGATGACCTCTGCAAAGCCGGCCTCAAGAATCCGGGCGTGATCCTCTGGCGCTGCATGAGCGGTCAGCGCGACGATGTCGGTGCCATCGGCGAGCTTGCGCTGCCGGATCCGACGAATGGCTTCGATGCCATCCACTTCCGGCATGCTGATATCCATGAGAATCAAGTCATAGCTTCCCTGTTCGGCAGCCTCCACAGCCTCCACCCCTCCCGCAGCGGTCGTGACCTCCTGCCCCTGCTGGATCAGCATCTGCTCGAGCAGGAGGCGATTGATATCATTGTCTTCAACGATCAAGATATCATTGGAACCACTGTCTTTTCGTGCGCCGCTTTCAGTGTTGTCCACCGGAGCTGTGGCAACCGGCAAGGGAATGGACATGGTGAAAAGGCTGCCCTCTCCCACTTCGCTTTCGCACGTGATATCTCCATCCATGGCAAGCACGATCCGGCGGGTAATCGCCAGGCCCAGCCCGGTTCCCTCATTGCCGCGCCGATAGCTGGCATCCAGCATGGTGAAATCCTCAAAGATGCGCTGCTGGTCTTCCTCGGGGATGCCAGGGCCGGTGTCGGCGACCTGGAACGAAACCTCATCCGTCTCTCCAATGCGATGGATATCAACCGAAACCGCGCCTTCCTTGGTGAACTTGAGCGCATTTGCAATAAGGTTGAGCAAGGCTTGCTGAATGGCGCGGGGTCGGCCGGCAACAACAGAAGAGGCGCCCAGGCTGCAGTGAAGGGTCAGATCGATGCCCCGGCTGATCGCGTCGGCCTGCTGGCTTTCCAACAGCCCTTCGGCCAGCTCCTGCAGGTCAAAGATGCGGATTTTCTCGGGATCAACGCCCGCCTCAAGGCGCGACAACTGCAACACGTCGTTGACATGGTGCAGCAGCAATTCCCCGGAAACCCGCATGGCTTGAAGATAGCGGCTCTGCTCCGGGCTGGGGTTGGTGTTTTCCAAAAGATCAATCGCCCCCAACACACCTGTCAGGGGGGTACGCATTTCGTGGCTCATGACGGTCAAGAGATTGGCCTTGGCTCTCTCCCCTGCCAAAGCGTCATCACGGGCTGTTCGCAGTTCCTCTTCGGCCGCCATACGATCGGAAATATCCCGAAGGAAACTGACAAAAACCGTATCCTGCCCCGTCTGGCTAAGCGAAAGCGAAAGTTCCACCGGGAAAATCTCACCCGACTTGCGCAGCCCCTCCAACTGAACCCGCCCGGCGCCTATGACCCGGGTTTCTCCGCTTTTGAGAAAGCGTGTCATGCCGCGCGCATGCGCCTCTCTCAAATGGGGTGGTATGATCAGATCCTGCATCTTGTTGCCAATCGCTTCGGCACTGGAATAGCCAAAGATCGTTTCGGCTGCGCCGTTGAAGGCCAGGATGCGCCCGTCTTGATCAACCATCAGGATCGCATCCAACGACGAAGAAATCATAGCCTCCATTCGGGAGGCTGCGCGGCTGCGTTCTTCGGCAAGCATGCGGCCACGTCGGTACATGCGCGCAAGCATCAATGCCGTGATCGCAAGTGCAACGAAAAGGCCCAGCACAACCCAGGCCAGTTGCGACAGGATGCTAAAGAGTTTCAGGCGCTTGGCTTCGGTTCCTTCGACCTGAATCACCACGCCGAAAAGCGCAAGCTCCCGCACCTCTTCGCCATTCTTGACCAGTTCGTTCGAGACAACTGAAAGGTTTTGCAGCAGTTGTTCGTCGCTGACATCAATCAGTTCGGCAAGCCGGTCCAGCCGCGCACTGAGTTCCCTCAACAGGCGGCCGCCAGCCTCGCTTTGGCGCAAGTCTTCAAACAAGGGGCTTTCAAGGAATGTTGCAATCCGGCTGTAGTAGATGTCAAACCTGCGCCGTACGATTGGCAGGTCGCCGGGCTTCCTTACGGCATGAACCGCCGCATCCAGCTTGAGGTGCTCAACCTCAGCCTGAGACATCACCCATTGCATGTTGTCCGTTGCTGCCGTGGACAACCCCTCAAGGCGCAACAGGACCTGGTGACCAAGTCGAACGGACTGAACAGCCAAGAGCGGCAACACCACCAGTGCCGCCGCCAGGACCCAACGCGATGCCAGTGGAAATCGCCAGTCCGTTTCTTGTGTCACAGAGCCTCCACCCTACTGTTCGATGTCAATCCGCTCCAACTGCCAGATGCTTCTGGAATAGACCGCTTCTGTTTTATATGCCGGATTGCTGTCGTAAGGGTAAACAAGCCACAAGGGCCCCTTTGACCGTACCGACATTTCCTTGCCGTTGCGCAAATAGGCGATGATCGGGCCCCCTTCGATGGCGTCCGCAAGCGGCACCTCAACCATGTAGTCATTGATCGCACGGGCTTCGACGACGCCATCATTCAGGCCAAGATGCGTCGCCAGGGCCTGCAGGGACACACCGGTGAAGGTTTGAACGCCGGAGGTCCAGATGGTTTCGGTTTCAAAAGACGTCTCCCCGAGCGCGACCAAATCAGAGCGCGTGAAGGTCAGTGTTCGGGGCTCATCGCCCTTGAACTCAACCGTCAGAAGAACCGGACCGTCAGACGCGGCCCGCGCTTGGCTCACAGCACCGGGTGAAATCAAAAATGCAAGCGCGCACAAAAGACTAATCCAACGGACCATCAGGAACTCCTTTTCGATGCAAACCAACCTGGCTGCGGCGCATTATGTCAGAGTAGGATCCAAATGACATTAACGCCTGCGGATATGTTCCTATTCTTTTGGATAGGTCGGACAAACCGAGGCGATGGGCTTCCGCCTTTGTTGCTCTCGCTCCAGCCTCGTTTTCCTGTATCCTCGCACCGCTCCATCTTCCTGTGCTGCAGGCATTTCGCAAAAGAGCTTAACTCGCGACCAGAATGGCAATAGGCTGGGAAGTTGATACTTATGAAACCCTTGTCGTGTAAGTTGAACCCTCGACGTCTCATCAAGACCCAGGAAGTGTATGCGTATTCTATTGGCAGACGACCATGATATGGTCCGGGAAACGATATCAGCCTATCTCAGAAATGAAGGGGGAGCCGAGGTCTCTTTGGCAACGGACCTATCCGGCGCAATGGACCTGATTTCTTCCGAGGGGCCGTTTGACCTTGTTCTTCTCGACTACCAGATGCCCGGTATGATGGGCCTGGACGGGCTTGCAAAGGCGCTGGAGGCCAATGGCGGCAAAGGCGTCGGGATCCTGTCGGGCAGCGCACCAGCCAATACTGCCAAGGCGGCACTGGATGCCGGGGCCATCGGATTCATCCCCAAGACAATGGGCGCGCAATCCCTGCTCAACGCTGTCCGTTTCATGAGCGCTGGCGAGGTCTATGCCCCTGTCGAGCTGATGCGCGCGGACAACACAGCCCCCACTCACCCTTTGGCCGAACGGCTCAGCCCGCGCGAACTTGAGGTGCTGGATGGCCTCTGCCGGGGGCTGTCGAACAAGGAAATCGCGCGCGAGTTGGACCTGCAGGAAGTCACCATCAAACTGCATGTTCGCACCCTGTGCAAAAAGCTGGACGCCAAGAACCGGACTCAGGCGGCGCTTACGGCAAAAGAAGCCGGTCTTTTCTAACTTCTCAGTTTAGCCGACCGGGTCATTTCGCAAGCCTTCCAAGTTATTTCGCCACGCAAAGACGAACACCCCGCAAAGCGACCTTCTGCGGCCCTGCGGGGTTTGTCCTGCCATTGAGCTGCCTGGCTGGGGAGGCCGGAAAAGGGAAGCAGAGGCAGGAGTTCGATTGTCCGTCTTTCATATCAAATGGCGCGCGCTTCGCATCTAGGCTGCATGTTTCTGCGCCATCCCCTGCGGCGGCACCCTTGCCCATATCCGCTCCGGGAGCTGCGGGTCCCGGCACCCGACCACGGAAGCATCCGGACCAGCCTCAGCACATATGGCCGACACTGTTTCCATGCGCGACAGGATCACTGCTTCGAAACTATCCGCGGTGATGCGCCCATAGGCCTGCGGCGCCAGACGCAAAAAGCCCGCGCCCGCCCGCATGTCACAAACGGCCCGCTTGGTGGATTGCAACAGGCGCGGCGCAAACCGTTTGAATGCGGCCAGCAGGCTTCCCGCCCGCACAAGGTAAACGCCGGAATTCGAATAAGATCGCGGATCCTCTACAGAACTTGCAGCGCCTGCCGAAAACAGGGCTTGAACGGGCTGCCTGCTTTGCATCCGCGACAGCGCCCGTAACTGTCCATAACCGGTGGGTTGGGTGTCAGCCAGCAGCACAAGATCACCGCGAAAGGCGCTTTGCAGTGCATTTTCAACTGCCCGCCGGAACGCCTCGCCTTCCGTACCCGCATGATGTGCAGGCAGGATCAGCAGCAACGCTTCGGGCTCATCCTGAAAGCGCAACGCCAATGCGGCCAGAAGGGCCGCCGACTTTGAACGACAGGGCTCGATAATCAGGTCACCTGCCATACAAGCGGCCTCCATCTGTTGCATCGCAACGAACCGATGCGCTTCGCAGGCAACCACCGTCGGTGCGGCAAACATGGGATGATCAAGGCTCTGCAAAACCGATTGAAACCGGCTCTCGATGCAGCCGTCTGCACAGAAGTGTGACGGAATGACGTCAGACGTGGCAGGTAAGGTTCCCCCCTGCAGGCCTGCCAATACCACTGGATAAATCATGTGCTGTCCCTTTGCGGTGCCGGTCACACGGGTTTATCCGATAGCGACGCCCAAGGCTCCTATCCAAGGGGCTGCACAGCGCGTCCAAAAGGATAGCCACCCCTGGCCCAAAAGGCCCGACAGAAAACCGACAAAGCCAGCGAGCGCGCTCAAGCCAGCCTTGCAGGTAGCGCTGCGTAGCCCCGAAACCGGATGCGCCCACCCGGCGCGCGACCGGAAAGAAGAGCATAGTTCGGAAACCGGCTCAGGAAGCGTTCGATCGCGATCTTCCCCTCAAGGCGTGCCAGCGTCAGCCCCACACAGACATGAGGACCACCGGCGAAGGCCAAGTGACGGTTGGGTTTGCGTCCGATATCAAAGCGGCCAGGATCTGCAAAAACTTGCGGATCGCGATTTGCCGCGCCAATCACAAGGTGAAGATTTGTACCGCGCGGGATACTCATCCCGCCGATCTCGACCATGCGGGTGGTTTCCCGATTGCCAAGCTGGTTGGGGGAAAGCACGCGCAGGATCTCTTCTATCGTCGGCTTGATAAACGCAGGCTCTGCCAAAAGCCGCGCCCGTTGATCCGGGTGATCATGGAGCAAGGCCAGACCGTTTCCAATCAGGTTTGTGGTGGTTTCATGACCGGCGTTCAGGATGAAGATGCAGTTCTGGATGAGCTCAATCTCGCTGAGCTGCGCATCGGCCCCCTCTCCCCGAATGAGCCGGGTCAAAACATCCGTTTCAGGGTCGCCCGGATTGGCTCGGCGGCGCGCAATCAAGTCGGTCAGATAGGTTTTGAACTCTTCCACCGCACGATGCCCGCGCGCCAGTTGCTCAGCGCTCAGCGATGGCTCGAGCGCACCGAGGATCGCCAAAGACCAGTCCCGCAGGGGTCCGCGCTCTTCCATCGGTACATCCAAGAGATTGCCAATGATCTGGATCGGGATGGTGGAGGCGAAATCCTCGATAAGGTCGACCTCCTCCCTGCCCTCCATCGCGTCGAGCAGATGATCTACCGTTTCGACCAGACCTGGCTCCATCTTGGCGATGGCCCGCGGCGTCAGGGCCGAGGTCATGATCTTGCGCACGCGCGTATGAAGTGGCGGGTCGGAGAACACCAGCGATGTGGTGTGATGCTCGAACAGGGGTGACCCTTCTCCGAATTTGGGACCAAAAGCCGCCTTTTTGTCCGAGGAAAACGAGGTCGTGTCGCGATACACCCGGTCCAGATCCTGGTGGCGGCACAAAAGAACCGATCCATCTGGCTGTTTCAGCACCGGCGCATGGACCAAAAGCGCATCGTAGAATGGAAAGGGATCCTCTACGAATCCCTCGGGCGGGTTGGCCAGATCAAAACTCTGCATCTCTTCGGCGGTTGGATATCTCGTCACGTCAGCTCCTCCCAGAACGCATCGCACGGTCGTCCAAGGGTTTGCGACTGTCAATCACCACACATAGACATTCCGCAGCGAAATCAGGGTGACACAGCAGAGGCAGGTGCTTATGTTCGCCCTATGTCCTCGCCCATCTCCTCCATCCGCAATCTTGGACCCGCCTCGGAAGAAGCCTTTGCCCGCGCAGGCATCCATTCTGCCGAGGAACTGCGCGAGCTGGGCGCGGATGCCGCCTATGCGCGGCTGCTGCAATCCGGCAGCCGCCCCCATTTCATTGGCTATTATGTACTGGTCATGGGGCTTCAGGGCCGCCCCTGGAACGACTGCAAGGGCGAAGAGAAGAAGACCCTGCGCAAGCGGTTCGATGAGATAAAGGCAGAAAACAAGACGGCCTCCACCGAGGCGGCAGGCCTGTCACGGCTGGAGCGCGAACTGGACGCCATCGGCGTTATTCCCCGGCGAGGCTGAGACCTCCAGACAAACGAAAAGGCCGCGCAGGTTTCCCCGCGCGGCCCAAATTCCTGATCAGGACAGGTCCGGCTTAGCCGACCAGTTCCAGACCGGAGAAGAAGTATGCGATTTCAACCGCAGCGGTTTCCGGCGCGTCGGAGCCGTGAACCGAGTTTTCGCCAACAGATTCTGCGAATTCGGCGCGGATGGTGCCGGGAGCCGCGTCTGCGGGGTTGGTCGCGCCCATGATCTCGCGGTTTTTCGCGATGGCGCCTTCGCCTTCCAGAACCTGGCACACGATCGGCGCGGAGGACATGAATTCGCACAGTTCGTCATAGAAGGGACGCTCGGCGTGCACTTCGTAGAACTTGCCTGCCTGTGCCTTGGTCAGGTGAATGCGTTTCTGAGCGACAATGCGCAGGCCAGCTTCTTCGAACTTGGCGTTGATTGCGCCGGTCAGGTTGCGGCGGGTTGCATCGGGCTTGATGATCGAAAAGGTGCGTTCCAGAGCCATCGGGCGTTCTCCATTTCAAAGTGCAGGCGCTGGGGAAAATCCCGCGCCGGATATCTCGCGCGCCGGGTAACATGCCTGCGCGCGCTTGGGAAGGGCCGAGTTGCCCTTGGCCGGGCGTTTCTGCTGCGATGGGTTCAGACGGTGTCCGGCAGAGGCTCGCGCAGATCCACCCAGCGCACATAAAGCGCCGAAGACAGAGCCAGAATGCTGGAACACAGGATGATGCCCATGACCGTGAAGGGAGCAAACGTCGGCTCCACAAGGGCACCCGTCAGGGAAGTAACGACGGCGCCAAGCGCCACCGCCAGCGCCCCCGACAGGCCCGAGGCGCTTCCCGCCAGATGCGGGCGCACCGACATCAGGCCGGCGCTGGCATTCGCGATGGTAAGCCCATTGCCAAACCCCACCAGGATCGCCGCGCCAAAGAAAACGGGAACAGAGCCAAGCCCCAGCGCAAAGAGGAGCAGACCGCCCAGCGGGCCAATAGTCGCGCTGATGCGCCCTGCGATGATCAGCGTCAGCAGCGGCACCCGCCCCGCCACCCGCCCGGTGATGAAATTGCCCACCATAAACCCACTGGTGATGATCCCGATCCCAAGCCCCACCATGGCGGGGCTCAGGTCGAACCATGCCGCTGCGACCAAAGGCGCACCGGTGATAAAGGCGAAGAACCCACCGATTGAGAAGGCAACACACAGGCTGTAGCCCCAGAAACGTCGCGAGGTCAGCAGCTCAGGATAGGTGCGCATCTGTGCGCCAAAGGTGGCCGACTGGTTGGAGTTGGTTTCGCCCCAGTCGCCCCAGGCCAGTGCCAGCATACCAAGGCCGAGGACCGTGTAGAGGACAAAGCCCGCCCGCCAGCCAAAGGCCATCTCAAGAAAGCCACCGAGCATTGGCCCAAGCATCGGCGCCAGCGCCATCGCCATAGAGATATAGCCCATCTTGCTGGCGGCCTCTTCGGCGCTGTGCATGTCGCGGATCGCCGCGCGCGAGACCACCTGCCCCGCCACCACCGCACCTTGCAGCAAGCGAAAGCCAAGAAACACCCAGATCGATTCCGCCAAAGCACAACCTATTGAGGCGAGGACAAAGACCAGTATCGACCACAGCATGATCGGGCGTCGCCCGAACCGGTCCGAGAGCGGCCCCATCACCAGCTGCAACACCGCAGAGATCGCCAGATATCCGGCAATCGACAGGTTCACGAGGCCGTAATCGGCCCCAAAATCCTCTCCGATCCGCGCCAGCGACGGCAGGAACATATTGAGCGAGAGCACCGACAAGGCGGTGCCAAAGATCAGCGTGACGATATGAGGGGCGGTTTGCGCAGGACGCATGGAAGATCACCGAAGGAAAGGTATCAATGTGATCCAGCTAGCACGCACCTCCGGCAAGGACCAGTCCAACGCCGCGTGCAATCGCGCTGGTTTGCCCTCAACGCCTCTGTTATGAGCGCGGATATGTTACGCATTCAAGACATTACCTATTCGGTTGAAGGCCGCCCCCTGTTCGACGGGGCCAGCGCCACCATTCCCACCGGCCACAAGGTGGGCCTTGTGGGGCGCAACGGGACCGGCAAGACCACGCTCTTTCGCCTGATCAAGGGCGAGCTGTCGCTTGAGGGGGGCAGCATCACCCTGCCCTCGAAGGCGCGGATCGGCGGCATCGCGCAGGAGGCGCCCGCCTCGGATATCTCGCTGATCAACACGGTTCTGGCAGCCGATACCGAACGCGCCGCTTTGATGGCAGAGGCTGAAACCGCGACCGACCCCGCCCGCATTGCTGAGGTGCAGACGCGCCTTGCCGATATCGACGCATGGTCGGCTGAGGCGCGCGCCGCCTCGATCCTCAAAGGTCTCGGCTTTGACGAAGAGGCGCAACAGCGCCCCTGCGCCGATTTCTCGGGCGGCTGGCGGATGCGGGTGGCCCTGGCGGCGGTCCTGTTCTCGCAGCCGGATCTCTTGCTGCTCGATGAGCCGACCAACTATCTGGATCTGGAAGGCGCGCTGTGGCTAGAAGCCTATCTGGTGAAATACCCCCATACGGTGATCATCATCAGCCACGACCGCGAGCTCTTGAACCGCTCGGTCGGTGGCATCCTGCATCTGGAGGATCGCGGGCTGATCTACTATGGCGGCAACTACGACCAGTTCGCCCGCCAACGCGCCGCCAACCGGGCCAATCAGGCCGCGGCGGCCAAGAAACAAGAGGCACAGCGCGCCCACCTGCAGGCCTTTGTCGACCGGTTCAAGGCCAAGGCCAGCAAGGCCAAACAGGCGCAAAGCCGGGTCAAGATGCTGGAGAAGATGGAGACCATCCGCGCCCCCGAAGATGCGGCGCGCACTGTCTTCACTTTTCCCGAACCCGAAGAGCTGTCACCGCCGATCATCGCCATGGAGGGCGGATCAGTCGGCTATGGCGACACCGTGATCCTCTCGCGCCTCAATCTGCGCATCGATCAGGACGACCGCATCGCGCTTTTGGGCAAAAACGGTGAGGGCAAATCGACCCTGTCAAAACTGCTGTCGGACCGGCTCAAGCCGATGTCGGGCAAGATCACCCGCTCGGGCAAGCTGCGCATCGGCTTTTTTGCCCAGCATCAGGTGGACGAGCTTTACATCGACGAAACACCGCTGCAACACCTGCAACGCGAACGCCCCGAGGAAGGACAGGCGAAACTGCGTGCCCGCCTTGCGGGATTCGGTCTGGGTGCAAATCAGGCCGATACCGAGGTCCGCCGCCTCTCGGGCGGGCAAAAGGCACGTCTGTCACTGCTCCTTGCCACGCTGGACGCGCCGCATCTGCTGATCCTCGACGAGCCGACCAACCACCTCGACATCGAAAGCCGTGAGGCCTTGGTCGAGGCGCTGACCGCCTATACCGGCGCCGTGATCCTGGTGAGCCATGATATGCACCTTCTGAGCCTCGTGGCAGACCGGCTCTGGCTGGTATCCAAGGGGACCGTGGCGCCATATGAAGGCGATCTTGCCTCCTACCGCGCGCTTCTTCTGGAAAAGGACAAACCGGCCCCGAAAGCGGCGGCTCCAAAGCCAAAGCCCAAACGCCCCTCGCGCGATGCGATGCTGGCCTTGCGGTCCGAGGCGCGCAAAGCCGAAGATCGCGTCACCAAGCTGACCGAGATGAAGGACAAGCTGGACATCAAGCTGGCCGACCCGGAACTTTACGAGGCAGAGAAAAAGGACGAGGCCCGCGTCTGGCAGGCCAAGCACGCCGAGGTGATAGACGCATTGGAGCGGGCCGAGACCCTGTGGATGCGCGCCCTTGAGAAACTGGAGAAGGCCGAGGCCCTATGATCGACACGGCCTTTCTGATCACCTCCTTTGTCACGCTTTTTGTGATCATCGACCCGATTGGCCTTACTCCGATCTTTCTGGCGCTGACCCAAGGCATGACCGCGCGGGAGCGGCGCGGCGTTGCGATCCGCGCGTCGTTGACGGCGACCTTTATCCTCGCGCTCTTTACCCTGTTCGGGGAGGCGGTTCTGGCCTTTGTCGGTATCTCCATGCCCGCCTTTCGGGTGGCGGGCGGCATCCTGTTGTTCCTGACCGCGCTCGACATGTTGTTCGAGCGGCGCACCAAACGGCGGGAGCATCAGGGCGAGGAAGCCACCGAAGTGGATGACCCGTCGGTCTTTCCCATCTCGATCCCGCTGATTGCCGGCCCCGGCTCGATCGCTACGGTGATCCTCCTGGCCGGTCAAAAGCCGGGGATCGAGGGCTTTGCCCTGGTGATGAGCATTGTGCTCGCCGTGCTGGCCCTGATGCTGGTGATGTTCATGGTCTCCGGCGTGCTGGAACGTCTTTTGGGCAAGACCGGGATCAACGTGGTCACGCGCCTGTTGGGGATGCTCTTGGCCGCGCTGTCGGTGCAATTCGTGCTGGATGGGCTGCGTGCCTTTGGTTTTGCCGCTGGCTAGGCCCCAAGGGCTAGGAACCCGGTTCAGACTTCCTACATCAAGGAGCAGGAGGGACGCGCATGAGCGATATGGACACCGCACGCATCATCTATCTGGTTCTTCTGCTTCTGGCAGTGGGGTCCTGGGTCTTTGTCCAGAACCGCCAGTCGCTTGGCAAAACGGTGCAATCGCTCGCGATCTGGGCCTTTATCTTTCTGGGTGTCATTGCCGCCTATGGGCTTTGGGGCGATATTCGCCAGACCGTCATGCCCCAGCAAAGCGTCATAACGGATCAGGGCCGGGTTGAGGTGCCGCTGGCGCCGGATGGGCACTATTATCTCACCCTTTCAGTGAATGGCGCGCCGGTGAATTTCCTGGTGGACACAGGCGCCAGCCAGGTTGTTCTGAGCCGGAAAGATGCCGAGCGTGCCGGGATCGACACCGGCAGCCTCGCCTATCTGGGACGGGCTCAGACAGCGAACGGCGAAGTGAGCACTGCCTCGACCTGGGTGGATGAGATGTCCCTTGGCGGCATTGTCGACAAGGGCGTAAGGGTCTGGGTGAACAGCAGCGACATGGAGAAATCGCTTTTGGGCATGGGCTATCTGCACCGGTGGTCCCGTATCGAAATCCAGAACGGCGCCTTGGTGCTGACCCGCTAGGCGCGCCTCCCCGACGACGATATTATTTGCTGAGGCGCGCTTTGGGGAAGCCTGCATCCTGCACCGCGTTCAGGGCCGCTTCGCCGCTGCCGCCGTCGGAAAACGGCCCCGCAAGAACCACCTTGAAGCTCTGCCCCTTGCGCGTGACGCTGCCAAGACGCACCGGTAGCCCCGTGCGAGCCGCCAAGACCTGCGCGGCAGCCCGCGCGGCTTCTGGATCTGCAAAAGTAGCCGCCCGCACATAGCGGCGTGGAGCGGGTGTTTCCGTCGCCGACGCATTCGGATCGGACCGGGTCGACAGACGCAGGATCAAAGGACCTTGAGCCTCGGCTGCGCTGCGCGCTTCTGTCCCCCCAAGGCGCACGGTCTGGCGATCCACCGGCCTTTGCACCAGTTTGCGCGGCACCGTATTGGTCCAAATCTCAGCCATTTGCGCATCCCCGCTGGGCGTTCCGACCCCGCGCATGGCGTTCATCCGGTCATCCCCGCGCTCGACCTGTATGTACCCCGGCGGAACGGTGGAATGCGCACTCACTAGGGCAGCAGCTGCGGTACGCTCTGCCCGATGGGGATTCAGACGATCATCGTCCCACACTGCGCGATAGCCAGCGGGAATGGAAATATCGGCGCTGGAGCGCCGATCCTGATACACATGGGTCGGAACAATCCGCGTATTGGGTGCCAGCAGCAGCGAGGAATTGTGGTCTCCGCGCCCATAGGTCACGGGAGACTCAGGCTGCGGGCCGCAACGCACCCCTGGCCCGTTGTTGATATATTGCTGACTAAGCGCAGAGGCACCGGCGCAGCCGGACGACGCAGGGGCTTCGATCACTGGCGCAGGGGCTGGTGCCACTGGCACAGATTTGATCACCTTGCGCGGCGCTGCCGTGGTCACGCGAGACGGATTTGCGCTTGTGGTGTTTGCCGTGCGACGCGGCTTGGCGGTGGTCACCATCGATGGAGCCGAAGGCGGGCGGCTGGCGGTCACTGAAGGCTGCGTCAAGGCCGCCTTTGCGGATGCTGTGTCAGGCACCGAACTTGGGCGCTGCGCCTCGGGCAGAGTTATCATTTCGAACGCAGGACGATTTTGATTGCCCGCCGCAGCCGCACCTTCAACCGTTGTGGGCTGGTAGCCGCACAGTTGCTTGCGGCTGCGCGTCACCCGCGGCACCCAATTCACGTTCCCATCGATTCCGGCCCGAATATAGATACATCCCCGGCTATCTACGTATTGTTTGCCCTTGTAGGACGCAGGCGGAATTTCGGCAGGCGGGCTGGAGGCGCGCAGAGTTTGAGCTGCTGCCCCTTCGGTTCCGCCGTTCATCCCAATGGTGCCTGCAATGATGGCGAGCGCGACAATTCTTGTTATTCTCATGACTGAGCCCCACAACATATGGGCGCACGATGCCTGAAAATGAATTTTGAGTAAACCCGGCCAAGAGACAATCTGCCGCCAATGCCTGAAACTGTTGCCGCCTCACAGCAGGCTGGAATGCGGCTGCGGCGCCCGGAAGCTCCGGACGCCGATTGGTGCTTACTTGGTGCCGAACATACGGTCGCCCGCATCGCCCAGACCGGGCATGATGTAGCCCTTCTCATTGAGCTCGCGATCAAGGGAGGCGGTGACGATCGGAACATCCGGATGCGCCTCTTTCATGCGGGCAACACCCTCGGGCGCGGCCAGAAGGCACAGGAAGCGGATATTGTTTGCACCCGCCTCTTTCAACAGGTCAATCGCCGCCGCCGAGGAATTGCCGGTGGCCAACATCGGATCAACCGCGATCACAAGACGATCTTTCAGGCTTTCGGGCGCTTTAAAGTAGTATTGCACCGGCTGGAGCGTCTCTTCATCTCGGTAAAGACCGACAAAGCCGACCCGGGCCGAAGGGATCAGTTCCAAAACCCCGTCCAGCATGCCATTGCCTGCGCGCAGGATCGATACCAGCGCCAGTTTCTTGCCTGCCAGGATCGGCGCTTCCATCTCTTCCATCGGCGTGTCGATGGTGGTGGTGGTCAGCGGCATCTCGCGGGTGATCTCATAGGCCAAAAGCTGGGTGATCTCGCGCAGAAGGCGCCGAAAGCCTGCGGTCGAAGTGCCCTTGTCCCGCATCAGGGTCAGTTTGTGCTGCACCAGCGGGTGATCGACAACGGTCAGATGTTCGGACATGACGGCATTCTCCTGCAGAAATCTTTGCACCCTCTTATGCGCCCTTGCCCCGGGCAGGCAAGCCGGAACGGGAAAGCGATCACAGAAAGCTGCGTCCGGGCCCTGCGCCGGGTATGCCAAGATGCGCGGCAACCGACATGCCCACATCGGCGAAGGTGCGGGCGCCGATGCTGCCCGCCTGCCCCGAGCCTGCAATCAGAACAGGCACCTGTTCGCGGGTGTGATCGGTGCCTGGCCACGACGGATCATTACCGTGATCTGCCGTCAGAACCATGATGTCGCCGCTCCGCAGGCGCGGCAGCAGTTTCCCGATCTTCGCGTCGAACCATTCCAGCGCGCGGGCATAGCCAGAGATGTCGCGCCGGTGCCCATAAAGACTGTCGAACTCCACAAAATTGGCAAAGGTAAGGCTGCCCTCTTCGGCCGTCTCTATGGCCTCAGACAGATGCTCCATCAGATCCGCATCGCTGCCCTTTTTCAGGGTATCGATGCCGCTCATGGTAAAGATATCGCCGATCTTGCCGATGGCATGGACCTTGCCCCCGGCCTCCTGCACCCAGTTCGTCAGCAGCTTTGCTGGCGGCGCAATCGCAAAATCACGGCGGTTGGTGGTGCGGGTAAAGCCCGTCTCGGGTGTGCCGACAAAGGGACGCGCAATCACCCGGCCCACCTTCATCTCATGCAGGCGCGGCGCGACAGTGCGGCACAGCTCCAAAAGCCGCTCAAGGCCGAATGTCTCTTCATGCGCAGCTATCTGGAACACGCTGTCCGCAGAGGTATAGCAGATCGGCGCGCCGGTCTTCATGTGCTCGGCCCCGTGGCGCGCGATGATCTCGGTGCCTGAGGCGTGACAGTCGCCAAGAATGCCTGGCGCGCCCGCCGCCCCAGCCACAAAGGCGCTGAGATCCGCGGGAAAGGCCGGGATCGCATCGGGAAAGAAATGCCAGTTCCAGGGCACCGGCAAGCCCGCCAGCTCCCAATGACCGGAGGGCGTATCCTTGCCGGGACTGACCTCGGCGGCGCAGCCCCACAGGCCTTCTGGCGTGGCATCCAACCCCGGAAAGGGCACGGATGAAGCCAGCCGCATGGCAGAGCCCAGCCCCAGCCGATCCAGATTGGGCAGGTTCAGCGGCCCGCTGCGCCCCTCTTCGGCGCGCCCTTCGGCGCAGGCCTGGGCGATATGGGCCAGAGTGTTGGCGCCGATATCTGGCAGATCACCATTGAAAAAGCGATCCGCATCGGGCGCGCCGCCGATGCCAACCGAGTCCATCACCACGAGAAAGGCCCGCGCCATCAGGTGATCCTTTCGTGGATAAGCGGCGGCAGATCCGGTGCCTGACCTGCAATGGTGATCGCGGCCAGAACCTCGGCGGCGGCGCGCTCTGCGGCATCTTCGCGGGCGGCATGAATGCGCGCCAGCGGCGTGCCGCGCGCGACCTTGGTGCCGAGCGGCAGAATATCGGACAGGCCAACCGCCGGATCCACCTGATCGCTTTCTACCATACGCCCGCCGCCGAGGCGTACCACGGCGAGGCCGAGCGCCTCTCCATCCATGGCGCTGATGTAGCCTGCCCTTGGGGCTGTGACCTCGCGGATCACGCTGGCTTCGGGCAGGACGCGCCGCCAGCCCGTGGCAAAATCGCCGGGCCCGCCCATGGCCGCCACCATCGCCTCGAACCGGCGCGCGGCGCGGCCATCGCTCAGGATCGCAATCAGGCGCTCGGCAGCAGCCTCCTGCGTTTCCGCCAATCCGGCCTGCACCAGCAGAACCGCGCCAAGCGCAACGGTGATCTCGGCCAGCGGGCCAGAGGTCTCACCCGTCAGAACACGCATGACTTCAGCCACCTCAAGGGCATTACCAAGCGCAGGCGCAAGCGGCTGGTTCATATCGGAGATCAGCGCCGAAGTCGGACAGCCCGCCGCATTGGCCGTATCGACCAATGACTGCGCCAAGGCGCGCGCGTCATCAACGGATTTCATGAAGGCGCCAGAGCCGACTTTTACATCCAGAACCAGCGCATCGGGACTGGCGGCGAGTTTCTTGGAGAGGATCGAGGCGGTGATCAGATCAAGGCTCTCGACCGTGGCTGTCACATCGCGGATCGCATATAGGCGCTTGTCGGCCGGGGCGATCTGCGAGGTTGCCCCAACGATGGCGCAGCCCACATCGCGCATCATCTCGTGCAGGCGCTCTTCGCTGACGTTGGTTGAGACGCCGGGGATCGCTTCCATCTTGTCAAGCGTGCCGCCCGTATGCCCGAGGCCGCGCCCCGAAATCATCGGCACATAAGACCCACATTCCGCCAGCGCAGGCGCCAACAGAAGCGATACGCAATCCCCCACCCCGCCAGTGGAGTGCTTGTCGAGCACCGGCCCGTCCAGATCCCATGTCAACACATCGCCGCTGTCGCGCATGGCAAGCGTCAGGGCCCGGCGCCCTTCGGGACTGAGCCCTTGTAGGCAGACCGCCATGGCAAAGGCCCCGGCCTGAGCATCACTGACATCGCCATTGGCCAGACCTTTGGCAAACCAGCTGAGATCGGCATCCTTTGGCGTTTCGCCCCGGCGCAGGGCGGCATTGATCGCGCGCGCATCCATTGCGGGTTACTTGCCCTCCATGAAGCTGGTTTCAAACGCACCCGGCAAGAGGTCGGCAATGGTACTGGCACGCTCGGCGCCGCGGGTGGTGCCCATGGTCACCGGCACATCGCCCGCGCCGAATTCCGCCAGTTTCTGGCGGCAGCCTCCGCAAGGCGGCACCGGCTGAGGGCAATCCGCGATCACATAGACCTCGGTCAGTTCTTTCTCGCCAGCGGCGACCATGGCAGCAATGGCACCCGCCTCGGCGCAGGTGCCTTCCGGGTAGGCCGCGTTTTCCACGTTGCAGCCCACATAGACCGTGCCCGAGGCGGCGCGGATGGCGGCCCCGACCTTGAAATTGGAATAAGGCGCATGGGCATTTTCACGAACGGCGGTTGCGGCGTCTTTCAGGCTCATGATGTCTCCAGGCTTGTGGTGAATCGTCCCGGCAGGCTGACCTCCAGAAGTTCCAGATCTTCCGAAGCGTCACTCAGACGGGTTTTCATGGCGGGCGGTATCACAAAGGCATCGCCACTTTCCAGCGCATAGGGCTCCCGCCCCTCGCCGTGAAGGGTGACGCTGCCCGCCATGACAAAGGTGAACAGGATATCCGTGTCATGGCTGGCCCAGGTGCTGTTTCCGGCGCCCCCTCCTTCTGCAGGGCGCACCACCTGAACCGAAGCGACACCCTTGGTGTTTGCGTTGATGGTGGTGTCGCGGCAGATGAAGCCCGGCAGGCGGAACGGCACCCAATCTGCGCCTGCGGCCTGATTGTAGACGAAACGCTGCCCCTGCCATTCGCGGTCCGGGCGATAGTGGGGGGTCGGCAGGGTCATCTCATGGTCGATCTCGGTCACATGCTCTGCCGGAACGCCGATCTCGATCACCTGCACGTTATCGCTGGCCTCAAGCACCCGGTGGCGGATCTCGGGCGGCTGGATGAAGCAATCGCCCGCCGTAAGGCGCATCTTCTCGCCCTGATCCTCGTAGACCACGTCGACCCAGCCATGAATGCAAAAGATCAGCTGAAAGCCGACCCGGTGGAAATGCACCATATCCGGCACAGGCCCACCATCGGGAATGCGGATGTGGCTCGCAATGATCGACCCGCCCAAGCGGTCCGGCACCAGATCGCGGTAGTGCATGCCTGCGCGGCCAATGATCCAGGGTGCCTGATCTTTCAGCCTGCGCACCACGAAGGAATGCACCGTTTCGGGCATCACCATGGGCGGATTGCGGTCTTCGATCTCGATCCTGGTGCCATTAGGCGCAGTCAGACTGCGTTTGCCGTCTGCAAACCCGTCGGGGTCGTCGGTCAGGATCCGCAGGGTACCGGGGGCTTCGGTGGCTCCGCGTTCGATCCTGAGGCGCAGCCCATGGCCCGAAAACACCCCGATACGCGGATCATCAGCCGGGTAAATCATGTCCAGCTTCATGCCCAGAACCTTGGTGTAGAACGGAATATCGTCCCGCAGTTCTGCGGTTGGCAGGCGCATCTCGGCAGTGGTCTCGGCCATTCTTTTCTCCCTCACGGACATTTTCGTCGTCTTTTGGCCCGCACAGTGATCCGATTGCCAGAGATGTGCAAGGATCTGCCCGTCCCGCGCAGGTGAATGAAATGCCTGTTTCCCTCACGTCAGATGTAGTTTAATGCTAAACTATCAGTTTTGGAGCGCCCCATGTCCGACACCCCCAACCTGCGCGACGCCGCGCTGCGATACCACGAACTCCCCCGCCCCGGTAAGCTTGAGATCCGCGCGACCAAGCCGATGGCAAACGGACGCGATCTGGCGCGGGCCTATTCTCCGGGCGTGGCGGAGGCCTGCCTTGAGATCAAGGAAGATCCGGCAAATGCCGCGCGCTATACCGCGCGGGGAAATCTGGTGGCGGTGGTCAGCAATGGCTCGGCGGTTCTGGGGCTTGGCAATATCGGTCCTCTGGCCTCCAAACCGGTGATGGAGGGCAAGGCGGTCCTGTTCAAAAAATTCGCAGGCATCGACTGTTTCGATCTGGAACTGAAGGAGAGCGACCCCGAGCGGCTGGCCGACCTTGTCTGCGCGCTGGAGCCGACCTTTGGTGCGATCAACCTTGAAGACATCAAGGCGCCCGACTGTTTCATCGTAGAAAAACTCTGCCGCGAGCGCATGGGCATCCCGGTCTTCCATGACGACCAGCATGGCACCGCCATCGTCGTCGGCGCCGCCGCGCGCAATGCGCTGCATGTTGCGGGCAAGCGTTTTGAGGACATCAAGGTGGTTTCGACCGGCGGCGGCGCGGCGGGTATTGCCTGCCTCAACATGCTGGTGAAGCTGGGCGTCAAGCGCGAGAATATCTGGCTGTGTGACTTGCATGGGCTGGTTTTTGAGGGGCGGAGCGAGGATATGAACCCGGTGAAATCCGCCTTTGCGCAAGACAGCGCGTTGCGCACCCTGGATGATGTCATCGAGGGCGCGGATCTGTTCCTGGGCCTTTCTGGTCCGAACGTTCTGAAACCGGAACATGTGGCCAAGATGGCCAAGCGGCCGATCATCTTTGCTCTTGCGAACCCGACCCCGGAAATCATGCCAGATGAGGCGCGCAAGGTGGCGCCCGATGCGATCATTGCCACGGGCCGCAGCGATTTTCCCAATCAGGTGAACAACGTCCTGTGCTTCCCCTTCATCTTTCGCGGGGCGCTGGATGTGGGCGCGACCGAGATCAACGATGAAATGCAGATTGCCTGCGTCGAAGGTATTGCAGAACTTGCCCGCATGACCACCTCGGCCGAAGCCGCCGCCGCCTACCAGGGGGAGCAGCTGACCTTTGGCGCCGACTACCTGATCCCAAAACCTTTTGATCCGCGGCTTGTGGGCGTTGTCTCTTCGGCCGTGGCGCGGGCCGCAATGGACAGCGGGGTCGCAACGCGTCCGATCGAGGATCTCAAGGCGTATCGCGCCAGGCTGAACCAGACCGTCTTCAAATCCGCATTGTTGATGAAGCCGGTTTTTGAAGCCGCCCGCGCCGCCGCCCGCCGCATCGTTTTTTCCGAAGGCGAGGACGAGCGGGTTCTGCGCGCCGCCCAAGAGGTGCTGGAAGAGACAACCGAAACGCCGATCCTGATTGGCCGCCCCGATGTGATCGCGGCGCGCTGCGAAAAGCTGGGCCTGCGCATCCGCCCCGGCGCCGACCTGCAGATCGTCAACCCCGAGAACGATCCGCGCTATTACGACTACTGGAACAGCTACCACCGGATCATGCAGCGCAAGGGGGTGACCCCGGATCTGGCCAAGGCGATCATGCGAACCAATACCACCGCCATCGGCGCCATCATGGTGCAGCGCGGCGAGGCCGACAGCCTGATCTGCGGCACCTTTGGCGAGTACCGTTGGCATCTGAACTATGTGACGCAGGTTTTGGGCGGCGGCACATATGCACCACATGGCGCACTTTCGATGATGATCCTCGAAGACGGCCCCCTGTTCATCGCTGACACGCAGGTGCGGATCGAGCCTACGCCCGAGCAGATCGCCCAGACGGTCCTCGGCGCTGCCCGTCATGTGCGGCGCTTTGGCCTGGAGCCAAAGGTAGCCCTGTGTTCGCAATCCCAGTTCGGCAACATAGATTGCGACACCGGCACCCGGCTCCGCGCAGCCATCGACATTCTGGACGGCAAACGGCGGGACTTTGTCTACGAGGGCGAGATGAATATCGATACCGCCCTTGACGCGGATCTGCGGGCCCGCATCTTCCCGAATTCCCGGCTTGAGGGCGCGGCAAACGTGCTGGTTTTCGCCCATGCCGATGCAGCCAGCGGCGTGCGCAACATCCTCAAGATGCGGTCCGGCGGGCTGGAAGTTGGTCCCATCCTGATGGGTATGGGCAACCGCGCCCATATCGTCAGCCCCTCTATCACTGCGCGAGGTTTGTTGAACATGGCGGCTATAGCCGGCACACCTGTTGCACATTACGGATAAGGCACCGCGAATCCGCCTTTTGGGGAGGTGGGCTTCGCGCGCTCTGAAAATCAACACAAAAATAACCCGCAGCCGTTAACACAGAAATGAATATCTAGCGCAAGATGGTCTTGCGCTTCGGTCTGCCGAGCAGACCTGGAGGAATATTGGGTTACCCGGACATACTGGTTTGGCGTCCGGGTTGGTGCAAGGGTTGATTGATTTGTCGGTGAGCATTCCGAGCCAGGACGCCAGCAGGGCCAGCCAACAGCCCCGGTCCAAGCCCTATGGCGATGGGCTGAACCGCGCCGTGGAAATTCGACTGCTGACCCATGCCTATCAGGGACATACCTCGAATATCATCGTAAACGTGGCCTGTGGTCTGGGCCTTTACGTGCAGTTCTATCTGACCGGAGAGGTGAACAGCGCTGTCAATGCGCTGATCTTCTTCTTGCTCGTGCAATCGACGATCCGCGCGTTTCTTGGGCGACGCGATGCACACCGCCTATCCACGGAATCCGATCCCGGTTCCCAGATCGCCATTGGCGCCACCCGGCGCTATCTCTATGGCGTTGCCGTGGCCTGTATGACCTGGGGCGGGCTGCTGCATATGGCGCTGCACAGCGGCAACAGCGAATTGATGTATTTCACAATCATTGTTGTCTCGGCCATGGCCTCGGGCGCGACCGGGGTGATTGCGCCAATGCTGAAATGCGGGCGGTTCTACATCAGCAGCCTCCTGATGATCACAATCGCCGAACTGCTTTTGATGCCCCAGCCCGAAACCGTTTTGGCCATTCTGGTTGCAGTCTTTTGGGGGATCATGTTGGGGGCCCATGCGCGCAACCATCACATGCTGCGAAACTCTATCGAGCTTGAATTGAAAAACAGTGCCCTGGTGGACGATCTGCGTGTGCAGCAAGACGCTTTGACCGAGTTCAATCTGACCCTTGAAGACCGGGTCAAACGGCGCACGAGCGAGCTCAAACGACTGGCCGAGCACGACAGCCTCACGCAACTGTTCAATCGTCGCGGGATCATTCACTGGGTTGAAGAACAGCAACGGAAGATCCCCGATGGATACGCCCTTGCTGTAATCTTTATCGATCTGGACCGGTTCAAACAGATCAACGATGGGATGGGACACGCAACCGGCGACTGTGCACTGGCCGAAATCGGGGAACGCCTGGCATCATCTGCGCCGGAGTTTGCTGCCTTTTGCCGCTGGGGCGGGGACGAATTCGTTGGCCTGCTGGCCGTACCTGAGGACCGCTGCGTCGATATTGGCCTCGAATTTACGGCGCAACTGCGCGCCATTGTCGAAAAGCCGATCAGCTTCTCCAACCGGTCGGTTTCTGTCGGATTCAGCGCGGGCCTGGCGGTCTCAAAACCGCATCCGGTTGCCGTAAGTGAGGCGATCCGTTCTGCTGATCTCGCTGCTGGAGAGATCAAACGCACAGGGCGCGGTGGCACGCTCCTGTACACGCCCGATCTGGTGGCAGAACAAGAGCGCAACCTCATCATCGCCCAGCGCCTGAAACATGCCCTGCCTGCAAAGGAAATGCATCTGGCGTTCCAGCCGCTGGTTCATTCGCACGACTTCTCGGTTCACTCCTATGAGGTGCTGTTGCGTTGGGACAACCCGATCTTGGGACGCGTCAGCCCGGAAGAGTTCATTCCGATCGCAGAGGACATCGGCGAGATCGTCCATATTGGCGAATTCGTCGTTGATACCGCGCTTGCGACCTATGTCGAAGAACTGGGGCGCGCCAGCCACATCAGGCTCGCCCTCAACATATCCCTCAGACAGCTGGTGGTGCCCGGGTTTGCCCAATTCATACTTGGCTACCTGGAGAAGTACCGCCTGCCCACTCGTATGCTCATCCTTGAGGTCACCGAAACCATCTTTGATGCCCGCAACCAGGATACGATTATCGGTGTACTAAACGACCTTCATTCCCTTGGGATCGAGATCCATATCGACGATTTTGGCACGGGTTACTCCTCCCTGTCGCGCCTGCATGAAATGCCGATTTCGGCGCTCAAGATCGATAAGTCCTTTGTCCAGCAGATAGACGATCAGCGCAGCGCCATTATTGAAGGCAGCGTGATGATTGCAGAACGGTTCGGCGTACACACCGTTGCAGAAGGCGTTGAAACCATCGAGCAAGCCCGTTTGCTGCACGCCATCGGTGTCACCTACCTGCAGGGCTATCTGTTTGGAAAACCGGTGGAACATTTTGCCGAGGTGTCAGTAAACTCGGACTTTCTGATCTGGCCAGAGACCGCCAGATACAAAGCCTCCTGAATGCGCGAAGGGGCAAGGGCTATTTCTCTGCCTTCTTTTCCCAGCGCCCGCTTTCCTCTGACCAGTATTGCGCCGAACAGCCCGCGTCGGTCAGGGCTTTCCACTGAATACGCGCATGCTGCACTGCATCGGGGTCCGTCCCGTCAAAGAGGATGCAGACACGCTCCAGTGCCTGCACCTCATCCGGTGAGACCTCAGCCCCATCCACGGCCATGACGCAGGCCGGATTGTTTGCCGCCTCTGCCCCCGTGGTCAGCAGGATCGGTTGCAGCGCATCATGGGGGCCGCCTGCAAGCCCATGCGGCAGGAAGCTTTCCTCACCGCCCAGCCAAAGCCGCTCATCCAGCCAAGCCATACGATCAGGTTCGCGCCCGCGTACGGCGATACGCCAGCCGGCGCCGCGCGCCTTTTCAAGAAGAACCGGCAGGGTCTCTTGCAATGGCCGACGTGTCAGATGGTAGAAAAAGGCCGCCCCCATGGCAGGGTCATTCCGCCTCGAACCGGTCCTGCACCAGTCGGTTCAGGGCCATTACCCCCCAGCCGGTCGCACCTTTGGGGGCATAGGACGTGTCGCTTTTGACGGAAGCCACACCGGCGATGTCCAAGTGGATCCACGGCATGCCGTCCTTTATGAACCGTTGCAGGAACTGCGCTGCAGTGATGGAGCCGGCCGGGCGCCCGCCCACGTTTTTCATATCGGCAATGCGGGATTTCAGCATATCGTCGTAGGCTTTACCGAGCGGCATGCGCCAGGCGCCCTCGTCCTCTGCACTGGCGGCTTTGAGAAAGCCATCACAAAGCTTGTCATCGTTCGAGAAAACGCCGGCATTCTCGTGACCAAGGCCAATGATGATCGCGCCGGTGAGCGTGGCCAGATCGATGATCCCGGCGGGTTTGAACCGCTCCTGCGCGTACCAAAGCACATCACAGAGCACCAGACGCCCTTCGGCATCGGTATTGATCACCTCGACCGTGTCACCCTTCATCGTCTTGACCACATCCCCCGGGCGGGTGGCATTGCCAGACGGCATGTTTTCAACGAGGCCGACCAGCCCCACCACATTGGCCTTTGCCTTGCGCAGGGCAAGGGCTTTCATGGTGCCGGTAACAACGCCCGCGCCGCCCATATCCATGGTCATGTCTTCCATGCCCGCTGCCGGTTTGAGCGAGATGCCTCCGGTGTCAAAGACCACGCCCTTGCCCACCAGCGCCAGCGGCGCCGCATCCTTGGGGCCGCCCTTCCACTGCATCACGGCGACCTTGGACGGGCTGTCCGAGCCCTGCCCCACGGACAAAAGGCAATGCATCCCCAGTTTTTCCAGCTCCGCTTCGTCGAGGATCTCGACCTCGAGACCGATGTCGCGCATCCCCTCGATGCGCGCTGCGAATTCGCTGGTGGTCAACACATTGGCCGGCTCGTTGATAAGATCACGGGTCATGTGTACGCCCTCGGCCACGGCCAGAAGCGGCGCGAATTCGGCGGTAGCCTCCTCCGCTTTCTTGTGAGCAATCACCACCTCGCCCATGCCGCTGTCCTCTGCCGCCGTCTTGTGGGCGTCGAAACCATAGGCCCGAAGCGCAATTCCCATAGCCAGATCGGCCGCCCGGTTCAGATTGCCCGCCATAACGGTCATGGCCTTGCCCGCAGCCTTCTTGGCCAGTTCGGCGCCTGCCTTGCGCGCTTCGGTCTGATCCACACGTTTGGGCAGAACCATCACGTGCAGCGCTTCGGCAATAAGGCCTGCAGGCCACGCCAGAGTGAAGACCTGACCGGGCTTTGCAGTCTTGAAGGCTTCCGAGTCCAGCAGGCGGGCGATAGCCCCCTTGGTCAATCGGTTCGCGCTGCGCGTGGCCTGATCCATCCCTCCGTCAGGTGTCACCAGAACCACAACGTGGCCGCTCATCTCGGCCAGATCTTTGGGCTCATAGGCATCAAAACGGATTGGGGTCAGACGGCTCATCGCATTGGCTCCTGTCGATCTGTTTGTTCGTGTTTGTGCAACAGCTACCCCGTGCTTTGCGGCTTGACCAGCCCACAGAAGTTGCGGCGCATCGGAAGGCAGGGCTTTGCCAGCCCGAGGCGCAGATTGCAGTTTTCCCCGCCAGACATTTCCTCTAAGCTGCGGCAAAACAACAATGGCAAGATCTGGGGGGATCGGGTGTCACGCTACGACAGATACGTACTGTCGCAATACCTGCTGTTCTTCGGCTTCTTTGCGCTTATTTTGGTGGCTGTTTTCTGGCTGAACCGGGCTGTGGTGCTATTTGACCGTCTGATTGGCGACGGGCAATCGGCGCTCGTGTTTCTGGAGTTCACGGCTCTGGGCTTGCCGAATCTGATCCGCATGGTCCTGCCTGTTGCAGCATTTGCGGCGACGCTCTGGGTGACCAACCGCCTGAATAGCGAAAGTGAGCTGACGGTCCTGCGCGCGACCGGCACCAGCCCTTGGCAAATGGCACGCCCCGCTTTGGTCTTTGGGATTCTCACCGCACTGATGATGTCGACTTTGACGCATTTTCTATTGCCGGCTTCTATCGGGCAACTCCAGGCCCGCGAGCGGGAAGTTGCTCGAAATGTAACAGCCAAGCTTCTGACAGAAGGTAACTTTCTGCACCCGGCAGATGGCGTCACATTTTACATTCGCCAAATCGACCCGGATGGAACCCTGCATGATGTGTTCCTGTCTGATCGCAGGGATCCTGCCCAAACGGTTACATACACCGGCGCGCGGGCCTTCCTGCTGCGAGATGGGGAAAAGGCGCATCTGATCATGGTCGACGGCATGGCGCAAAGGCTGAATGTGCATGACCGCACCCTATCGACGACGGTTTTTTCCGATTTTTCCTACGACATCAGCGCCCTGTCCCAAAAGGCCGAGAACCCGACCCGAAACATCCGAGCCATTCCAACCCGCGAGTTGATGTTTGCACAGGCCGAGGTCACACGGCGTGACGGGTACAACGCAGGTGCTCAGAATGAAGAGCTTCACCTCAGGTTTGCCCGTGCCATTATCTGCGTGGCGGTCTCGCTCATCGGATATGCCACGCTCATGCTGGGGACATTTTCTAGGTTCGGAGTCTGGAGGCAGGCGCTTTTGGCCTTCTTTTTGCTGATCCTGATCGAAGGGATGCGCGGCGTTGTTTCCGACCCCGTTCTGAAGACCCCATCCCTATGGCCGCTGACATATCTGCCTGCCCTGGCAGGTCTTGCCATCGGTTTTGTCTTTTTGCACCTGGCAAGCCATCCCCGGCTGGGTCAGCGCCTTTTGCGGATCGGTCGGAAAGGGCATGCGGCATGAAGCTGGACCTTTACTACGCCAAACGGTTTGCTCAGTGGTTCCTGATCATCTCAGGAGTGCTGATGACGCTGGTGATCCTGATTGATCTCAACGAGCAAATACGGCGTTTCGACAGTCTGGATCTGGGGATCGGCAAATTGATCGGCCTGACGTTGCTGAATGCTCCGGCAGCCTTCAGCGAGTTCCTGCCTCTGATCATGATCCTGTCGACGATTGTGCTGTTTGTTGGGTTGGCCCGCAGCAGCGAGTTGGTGGTGACCCGGGCCATTGGCCGCTCAGGTATCCGCGCGTTGGCTGCTCCGGTGCTGGTCGCAGCCCTGATCGGATTGCTGGCCGTGAGCACCCTCAATCCAATCGTCGCCGCGACATCCAACCAATTCAGAAGCCTGTCCGACAGCTACAGAAACGGTGGCCCCTCTGCCTTGTCCCTCTCTGGCGAAGGGCTTTGGCTGCGCCAGGGCAGCCCGCGCGGGCAGTCGGTGATACATGCAACGGGATATTCCGCAGACGGAAATGATATCGGTGATACCGCGAATATCACGTTGCTGGGTGTCACCATCCACGACTACGCCCCAGATGGGGGTCCTGTTCGCCAGATCATCGCCGAAAGCGCCAAACTGCAAGGCAGCGATTGGCTGCTGCGGCGCGCAAAAGTCTGGCCGCTTGCTGCAGGTCTCAATCCTGAAACGAACGCGGCAGAACATGATGTGCTGATCCTTCCCACAACCCTCACAAGCGAACGCATTCGCGACAGCCTTGGCACTTCGGACGGTATCTCGGTCTATGACCTGCCCTCGACGATCCAGGATTTGGCCACGGCTGGCTTTTCCACAAAACGCTATGAAGTCTGGCTGCAGAAAGAGTTGGCCCGGCCGTTTTTTCTGGTGGCCATGGTTTTGGTGGGGGCTGCATTTACGATGCGTCATACTCGGTTTGGCGGTACGGGGCTGGCGGTTCTGACTGCGGTTCTGCTGGGATTTGGGCTCTATTTCATTCGCAACTTTGCGCAGGTTCTTGGCGAGAATGGCCAGATCCCAGTGGCCCTGGCGGCCTGGGCGCCTCCGGTGGCTTCAATCATGTTGACGCTGGGTTTGTTGCTTCATGCCGAGGACGGATAAGATGCGCCGCGCTCTTTTGCTCTCTGTGCTGCTGCCTTGGCTGGGGTTGAACGCTCCGGTCGCGGCCGAGACATCCGCCGCACCACCTGCGGCGGCCTCCCCGGCGATGCTGGTCGCCGACCGCGTCTATGTCACGTCCCAGCGGACCTTGATCGCGACCGGCAATGTTGAGGCCTTTCAGGGAGAAATGCGCCTGCGCGCGCAGAAAATCACCTTTGATCAGGCCAGTGGGACGCTGGAAATCGAAGGCCCGATCCGCATCGACCAAGGCGGCGATGTCACAATTCTGGCCAGTGCTGCAGAACTGGACCGGGATCTTCAGAACGGTCTCCTCAGCAGTGCACGCATGGTATTCAAGCAGCAGCTGCAGTTGGCCTCACTGCAGATGACGCGGGTTAACGGCCGCTACACGCAGCTCTACAAGACAGCCGTTACATCCTGCCACGTTTGCGAAGACGGGCGCCCTCCGCTCTGGCAGATCCGCGCCGAGCGCGTCACCCATGATCAACTTGCAAGGCAGCTCTACTTTGAAAACGCCCAGCTCAGGATCCTGGACGTGCCGGTGTTCTATTTCCCCGGTATTCGCTTGCCAGATCCAACCCTTGATCGGGCGACCGGGTTTCTGATCCCCTCGGTCCGTACCACCTCCAACCTCGGCACCGGTATCAAGGTGCCCTATTTCTTCCGCATCGGCGACCATCGGGATCTTACGCTGTCCCCTTACCTTTCTGGAAAGACGCGGACGCTGGATGCGCGGTATCGGCAGGCGTTCCGCACTGGAAACATCACAATCGAAGGCGCCTACACCCGCGATGATCTGAAACCGGGGGAAAGCCGGGGCTACCTCTTTGCCGAGGGTCAATTCGACCTTCCGCGCGGGGTCAAGCTGGGCTTCGATCTGAAAACCGTTTCTGACGATGCATATCTGGCGGACTACGGTTTGCCCGATCTGGACCGGCTGCGCTCGGAAGTGACGCTGACCAAGGTGCGGCGTGATGCGATGTTTACCGGCGGTGTCTACCACTACAAGACGCTGCGCGACAGCGAGGATCAGGACCTCATCCCCTCTGCAATCGCAGATGTCACCTATCAGCGTCGCTATTTCCCCCAGGCTTTGGGTGGGGAAGTGCGTCTGAGCCTAAAGGGCCATGGTCATCGGCGCAAATCCAACCTGACCAGCACAGGCACTCTGCCACAAGGCCGCGATGTGGCGCGACTGACCGCAGATATCGACTGGCGCCAGAGCTGGCGCTTTGGCGGCGGCCTTTTGGCCGAATGGCAGGTGGGTGCGGCGGCGGATGCTTTTTCGGTTTTCAATGACGCGAATTTCGCAAACTCCGAAACCCGCCTGGCTCCGCGCAGCGCGCTCACGCTGCGCCTGCCGATGAGCAAACGAAGCGCAAAAGGACATCAATACTACCTGGAACCCATCGTACAGCTAGGCTGGAGCGATGTATCCGGAGACGCAGTGCCTATCGATGAAAGCGGGTTTGTAGAATTCGACCAGGGGAACCTGTTGGCTCTGTCTCGTTTTCCGACCATCGACGCGCGCGAGGAAGGGCTTACTCTGGTCTACGGGTTGAACTGGGCCCGTTATTCCACCCAAGGTTGGCAGGCTTTTGCCACCATTGGTCAGGTTTTTCGGCAGGACGCAGACACACGTTTCACCAAAAGCTCTGGTCTTGGTGGGACAAGCTCCGACATTCTGATGGCTGGCCAGTTGAAGCTGAGCCAGAACCTGTCATTGACCGCCCGCGGGCTGCTGAATGGTTCCCTGAACTTCTCAAAGGCTGAATTCCGCGGAGATTGGACACATCACAAGGCGTCCGTGTCAGGCACCTATCTGTGGCTTGGGACGGATCCGACCGAAGGGCGCAGCGAAGAGACATCGGAAATGTGGTTCGACGGCAGCTACCAGATCTCGGCGTCATGGCGGGCCAGCGCAAGCCTGCGCTACGATATCTCGGACGCCCGCGCCACACGGGCAGGACTTGGCCTAGCCTACAGCAATGAGTGTATCACCGTCGACGTATCGCTCAACCGACGCTATACATCGACAACAAGTGTTGAGCCTTCGACCGATTTTGGGTTTACCATCGCGTTGAACGGGTTCTCCGTGAACAGCGGCAACAAGAAGTACAGGCGATCATGCAGCAATACCTGACCATCCGGACACCTGCCCCTCTGATGTGGCGCACCCTGCAGCTTGCCACCCGCTCCTGTGCGGCGATTGCATTCTGTGGAGCCCTTTTGGTGTCATCTCCTTCCCCTGCGACCGCACAGGGGCTGTTTTCGCCGGCAATCACGGTCGATGATACGGTCATTACCTATTACGAACTTGAACAGCGTGCCCGTTTCATGGGTGTGATGCGTGTACCGGGCGACCTGATGAAAGAAGCCCGCAAAGAGCTGATCAACGACCGCCTGAAACTCTCCGCCATGGCCGAAGCCGGTGTTGAGCCCAGCGAAGATGAAGTTACCGCCGGGATGACAGAACTGGCGGGGCGCGCGAATCTGTCTCTCAACGAATTCCTGTCCGCCTTGCAGCAAAGCGGCGTCGATCCAGAAACAGTGCGCGATTTTTCCCGCGTCGGCATCGGCTGGCGTGATCTGATCAGTGCGCGGTTCCTCGCCCGCGCCCGCCCCACCGAAGCGGAAATCGACCGAGCCATGGGTCAGGCCGGCTCTGGCAGCGTCCAGGTGCTTCTGTCTGAGGTGATCTTGCCGATCAACGAACAGAATGCCGCGCAGGTCGAAGATCTGGCGCAGCAGATTGCCGCCTTGAACACCCGGGCTGCCTTTTCTGCCGCCGCGACCCAGTACTCGGCCGCCCAAAGCCGTGAGCGCGGCGGAGAACTGAACTGGATGCCCATCACCAAACTACCGCCCCAGTTGCAGGAGGTGGTTCTGGCTCTGGACAACGGCGATGTAACCGAGCCTCTGCCGCTGCAGGGTGCCATTGCCCTTTTCCAGATGCGCGGTCTGCGCGAGGTCTCGGGGCGGGCGCAACGTTATGATGCCATCGAATATGCCGCCTATTACCTGCCAGGCGGGCGTAGCCCCGAAACCCTGGCAAAGGCGCAAGAGATCATCGAAGACACCGACACCTGCGACGACCTTTACGGAGTGGCAAAGGGACAAGACCCGTCGGTTCTGGATCGTGTCAGCCTCGCCCCCGGCGAAATTGACCGTGACATTGCCATTGAGCTTGCCAAACTTGATCCCGGCGAAACCTCAACAGCCGTCACGCGCAACAATGGCCAGACGCTGGTTCTCTTGCGCCTGTGTGGTCGCACCGCCGAGCTGGGCGAAGGCGAGAGCCGCGAGACCGTTGCCAATGCCTTGACGGCGCAGCGGGTTGAATCGCTTTCGGCCAGCTATCTTGAGCAGCTGCGCGCCGACGCCCGCATTGAAGAAAAATGACCTCTGATCGCCCGGTTGCCATCAGCTGTGGTGAACCCGCAGGGATTGGTCCCGAGATTGCCGCAAAGGCCTGGGAAGCGCTGAAAGACAGCATCCCGATGCTGTGGATCGGCGATCCGCGCCACCTGCCTGCCACTGTTCCCTGGCAAGAGGTCGCAGACCCGTCCGAGGCCAGCCAGATCTGCCCGCATGCACTGCCGGTTCTGAGGCTTGATTTTCGCGGGGATACCCGCTGCGGGATCCCTGATCCAAAGAACGCGCAAGGCGTGATTGATGCGATCGAAACCGGGGTGAAATTGGTCAGCTCTGGTGCCGCTTCAGCGCTGTGCACCGCGCCCATTCACAAGAAAGCGCTGATTGAGGGTGCGGGCTTTGCCTATCCCGGCCATACCGAGTTTCTGGCCCATCTCGCCGGGCGCGCGCGGGTGGTGATGATGTTGGCAAGCGAACAGCTGCGGGTGGTGCCTGCCACGATTCACATTGCCCTCAAGGATGTGCCAGGGGCCCTCACCCCGTCCCTGTTGCGCGAGACAATCCAAATCACAGCCGACGGGCTGCGCCGCCAGTTCGGCATTGCGCATCCGCGTATCGCCATCGCGGGCCTCAACCCCCATGCCGGCGAAGGCGGCGCCATGGGGCAAGAAGAGCTGGAATGGATCGCGCCGCTAATCGAGCAATTGCAATCGCCCGAGATGACACTGACCGGTCCACATCCTGCCGACACCCTGTTTCACGCCGCAGCCCGCACGCGCTATGATGCGGCGATCTGCATGTACCACGATCAGGCGCTGATCCCGATCAAGACGCTGGATTTCGACCGGGGCGTCAATGTGACCCTTGGCCTTCCGTTTATCCGAACCTCCCCCGATCACGGCACCGCCTTTGATATCGCCGGAACCGGTCAGGCGAACCCCTCCAGCATGATCGAGGCGGTGAAGATGGCCCATCGCATGGCCACTTCCCGCACCGCTTAGTGCCCGCCCCCTTGCCATAGGCCCGCCTTTCGCCGCATAGGAGGGGCATGAGCCAGATCGATACCCTGCCCCCCCTGCGCGACGTGATCGCGACGCATCAGCTGTCTGCCCGCAAATCGCTGGGGCAGAACTTCCTGCTGGATTTGAACCTCACCGCCAAGATCGCGCGGCAGGCCGGGGATCTGACCGGCTGCGACGTGCTTGAGATCGGCCCCGGCCCTGGAGGCCTGACCCGTGGCCTTTTGGCAGAAGGCGCGCGCCGGGTTCTGGCGCTGGAAAAGGACAGCCGCTGCCTGCCCGCGCTGAATGAGATCGCCGAGGCCTATCCTGGCCGGTTGCAGGTCATCAACGGCGACGCGCTTGAGATTGATCCGCTGGAATACCTGACGCCGCCCGTGCGCGTGGTGGCGAACCTGCCTTACAATGTGGGCACCGAGCTTTTGGTGCGCTGGCTGACCCCGAAAGACTGGCCGCCCTTCTGGCAAAGCCTGACGCTGATGTTTCAGCGCGAGGTGGCCGAACGTATCGTGGCCCAGCCCGGCTCCAAGGCCTATGGGCGCCTTGCGATCCTAGCCCAATGGCGGGCCGAAGCGCGTATTGTCCTGTCGTTGCCGCCGGGCGCCTTTACCCCGCCCCCCAAGGTGAGCAGTGCCGTTGTGCATCTCGATGCCCTGCCCGAGCCGCGCTATCCCGCCGATGCAGCCACCCTGTCACGCGTTGTCGCCGCCGCCTTCAACCAGCGCCGCAAGATGCTGCGCGCCAGTCTCAAAGGCCTGTCCCCTGACATCGAGGACCATCTGGTTGCCGCAGGAATTCAGCCAACCGAGCGCGCCGAGCAGGTAAGCCTAGAAGCCTTCTGCGCCCTGGCCCGCAGCCTCAAACCTCTGGATTGAAAGAGGGCCGCGTCAGAGCAAGAGACCCAGCCGAAAGAGGGTCTGCCGCGACTGCCTGCACAGGGCTTCGTTCTTGCCGTCACGATAGTAACTGAGGGCGATCACCGCGCCATAAAGCGCCCAGCCCTTGGCGCGCAGCCAGTCGTGTTCCGAAACAGACAGACACTCCCGGAAATCCTGGCGGGCTGACGGGTTGATCCAGGACCATGCGGCGGCATAGTCCGCTGCGGGATCGCCCACAGCCGACAATCCCCAATCGATGATACCGTGCAGGGCTCCATCCCTTGCGATCATATTGTCCGCCTTCAAGTCCCCGTGCAGCCAGACGGGTGATCCATCAAAGACTTCAGCGCAGGCTGCCTGCCAAAGCGCATGGGCACCCGCTGCATCAATTTCATCGCTCAACACATCGATAGCAGGCCGGGTACGTCCATCGCGCCTGCGCAAGGTGACGCCGCGGCGGCTGTTGCAAACTCCAGCCAGTGGCGCGTTTTTGGTGTCTTTTTTGTGCAATGCCCTGAGGAACTCAGCAAGCCGCACCGCAGCCTCTTGCCAGTCGGCGAGATTCTCTGCCGTCGCAGTCTTTCCCTCCATCCAGTCGAAGATGCCAAAATCCAACCGAGGCAGAGCCTCTGCCCGGCCCCTGTATCGCAGATTTGGCACAGCCAGCGGCAGTCCCTGCAGATGCGGGAGCCAGTCCAATTCCTTGTGGAGCAAGGCCACGGCAGACTCGCGCCGGGGCATGCGCACCACAAGGCCCTCCCCCAGCCGGAACAAGGCGTTGTCCGTGCCGGTTGTCTGCACAGGACGCAAGGAGAGATGCGCCCATTGCGGCACCTGGTGCTGCAGCAGGCGGGCAACCTGCGCTGGGGTGCTGGACATGTCCTCTGAGGTATCTGACATGCCAAAGCGCTACCACACCACAGCATGAAGATCAGCGAAATCTGGTCACCTGAACCAAAAAGCCTCGGCGCAGATGCACCGAGGCTTCAGTTTTCAGGATGAACTGGCAGGCTATCCGCCGGTTCGCAAGCACCTTACTCGGCCGCCTCCGCGGTGTCCTCCGGCTTGGGCTTGGCGCGGCTACGCGTGGTCTTCTTGGCCGCAGGCTTTTTCTCGCCGCCCTCTTGGGTCTCATCGGCAGAGGCTGCTTCGTCCCCGGCTCCATCAGCCGCCTTTTTCGGCGCTGTCTTGCGCGGAGCACGGGGTTTGCGTGCCGGTTTCTTTGGTGCAGCCTCGCTGGTTTCGCCCTTGCTTTCAGGGGTTTCCACAAGGCCGCTGTCCTGCTCTTGGCTGGCATCCGGCGCAACAGTTTCACGCGGATCGATCACGTCAGGTTGCGGAGCCTCCGCTGGATCCTGGGCCTTGGCGGTCGCTTCACGCTCCTGCCGTTCCAGACGCTCGGCGCGCTCACGATCCCGCTCCGCCTGGCGTTCGCGATTCTGACGTTCCTGCTCTTCGCGGCGCGCTTCGATCTCGCGCTGCGCCTCATTGAGCAGACGCAGGTAATGCTCGGCGTGCTGCTGGAAGTTTTCGGCAGCGACACGGTCATTGCTCAACTGGGCATCGCGCGCCAGCTGATTGTATTTGTCGATGATCTGCTGCGGCGTGCCGCGCACCTTGCCCTCGGGACCAGAGCTGTCAAACACACGGTTGACGACATTGGCACCATTGGCGGGGCGGTTCCGGTTCGACTTGGAACGCGAACGTGATTTTGACGATCTCATATGTCTAACGTCAGCCTTGATTTAATGTGTCGTGGACCCAGTTCTTTGCGCCATGGCGCCGGATCATCGACTTTTTTGGGCTTGATGTCGCCGGGAGGCGTCGGCCTCGCTCTTTAAGCGACAGTTTGAGTAACCATTTTCGGCGCCCCCGTACAAGAGGGTATGGCGATTTTCGGTTGTTTTTCTTTCTAAAGTACGAATTTTTTTGAAGCAAGCCGGATCAAACAGGCCGAAAGCCGCTGACAACCCTGTCTCTTTCATCAAGATCTTGCAGAATCTGCACCTGATCCAGCCCTGCGGCACGGAACAGATCTGCGACCTCCCCCCCCTGAGCATGCCCTATCTCGACCAACAAACGCCCCCCTGCCACAAGATGAAGCATGACCGAGCCAAGAATGGCGCGATAAGCCTCAAGCCCGTCAGCACCATCGGTCAAGGCCATCTGCGGTTCATGGTCACGGACCTCAGGCGACAGGCCCTCCATTTCAGATTTTGCAATATAGGGGGGGTTGGAAACGATCAGATCAAAGCGTTCCGTAACATGAGAGAGCCAATCCGACTGGCAGATATCGGCGCGTTCGGCCACGCCGTGCAAGACCGCATTGGCGCTGGCCTGCAGACAGGCCGCTTCGCTCAAGTCCACCCCGAGGCCGGTCGCCTCAGGGCGTTCGGCAAGCAGGGTCACCAGAATGCATCCCGACCCGGTGCCAAGGTCAAGCACCCGCCGATAGGGGCGGGACAGCGCAGCTTCGATCAGGGTCTCGGTTTCGGGCCGCGGATCAAGCACCTCGCCCGACACCTTGAATCGCCGTCCGTAGAATTCGCGCTCACCAATCAGATGGGAGACCGGCACGCGGATGGAGCGCAGGGAAATCAGCTGCTCATAGCGGTCTGCGACCTCGGAAGACAGCTCTTCCGGGGCAATCAGCGTCACCCGGCTGGCTTCAATCTTGGCCGCATGGGCCAAGAGCACGCGCGCATCCCGCGCCGGGTCAGGCACGCCCGCCGCCCGCAGACGCGCCGCCGCTGCCGCCATGGCCTGTGCCGCCGTGACCCCTGTCTGCTCCACCTTACTGCCCCATCTCGGCCAGCATGCGGGCCTGATCGTCTGCGGTCAGCGCGTCAATGATCTCATCCAGGTCGCCCTGCATGATCTGATCCAGCTTGTAGAGTGTCAGGTTAATCCGATGATCCGACATGCGCCCTTGCGGAAAGTTGTAAGTGCGGATCCGCTCGGACCGGTCGCCCGAGCCAACCTGGCTGGCGCGGCTGGCAGATCGCTCGCTGTCGATCCGCTGGCGCTCCAGATCATAAAGGCGCGTGCGCAACACCTGCATGGCAATCTCGCGGTTGCGGTGCTGGGATTTCTCGGAACTGGTCACAACCGTGCCCGTGGGCAGGTGTGTGATCCGCACAGCCGAATCGGTGGTGTTCACGTGCTGCCCTCCGGCCCCGGAGGAGCGCATGGTGTCGATCCGCAGATCGTTGGGGTCTATGGTGATGTCCACGTCTTCGGCCTCTGGCAGCACGGCTACGGTGGCCGCCGAAGTATGAATCCGCCCGCCCGATTCGGTTACCGGCACACGCTGCACGCGGTGGACGCCGGATTCGTACTTGAGCCGGGCAAAGACGTTCTCGCCCTTGATGTGGACAGTGACCTCCTTGATGCCGCCAAGTTCGCTCTCTTGCTGTTCAAGGATCTCAAACTTCCAGCCGCGTGCCTCGGCATAGCGTTGATACATGCGCAAGAGATCACCCGCGAACAGGGCCGCCTCATCCCCTCCGGTGCCGGGACGGATTTCCAGGATCGCGGGGCGGGCGTCGGCCTTGTCTTTTGGCAGCAGTGAAAGCTGCAGTGCATGCTCGGCTTCGGGCAGTGCCGCTTTCAGGGTCGGCAATTCCTCCTCGGCCAGCTCCTTCATGTCCGGGTCCGACAGCATGGCTTCTGCCTCGGCCATGTCCGACAACAGTTTGCGATAGGCGACAACCTGCTCGGCCACCGGTTTCAGTTCCGAATATTCCTTGGCAAGGGCCGCAATGTCTCCACCGCTGGCCCCGTCCGCCATCGCTGCTTCAAGATATTGAAACCGTTGCAGGATCTGCTCCAGCCGATCTTCGGGTACCATGGGGAAGGCCTATTTTGCTTCATTGGTCTTGTGGGTCGGCCATGAACGCTTTGGTATGGCCCGTCCCTTGTGATATTCTAGGGTCATGCAATATGCCAGAGCTGTTCTTTTTTGCACGTTTATCTGCTTGGGCCTGCCTGCAACGGCAGATGTTGTCGGGCCGGGTGGAAAAACCATTGACTGCTATTGCACCGACAAGGCCGGCGGCCGGGTCGAACTGGGAGAGTTCCGCTGCCTCTTCGTGGATGGACGCAGTTTCATGGCTCAATGCCAGATGTCGCTGAACGTGCCCATGTGGCGCGAGGTGCAATCATCCTGCCCGTCGGCGCGTCTGAACCAAGGCCTTGTGCCAGATGAGCCAGGTTTCAATCAGACCAAAGCCCTGCCAAGGCTTTAGGGCGCGACCCCTTGCTCCCAAGGCGGCTTGCGCCGCGCGCAAGCGCGGCGCGCGGCCCAACGGGAGCGGCGCATCCGTGATGCGCTGGCGACGGGCGGGAGCACATCCCTTCCCCTGCGCGTCTCGAAAGGTGGCCGCGGATCAGTTCGTGGACACCCTCTCAGAGGTGACGTCCATCTGCGCAAGCCAGGCATCAATGCGGGCCTTGTTGACCCCCAGATCCGATCGTCCGAACCGCAGACGGGCATAGACCTTCAGGAAATCCCCATCCTGCCGTGCGGTGGTGTAATCGGGAAACCCAAACAGCTTGGTGCGGGTCACATAGGTGGTCATCTGGTCCTCAACAGAGCCGGCCAGCAGCTTGGTGCGCGGCGCATGGCTCGCAATCCGGTCAAAGGCCTCAAGCCCCCCCGGCCCTGTTCGCACAACGCGAAACACACCGCCGCGAAACTCCTTGTCCTCCGACAGCTCTGGCTGAGTGTTCCAATCCAGCGGGTCAGACGGGGCAAGCCGGATAAAGCCCAGTACAACAACCACCGCGGCCAGTATTACCCATCCCAGCATCATCACCCGTCCCATTCCGCCTTTTGCTCCGCCCGTCCCTGCAGCGAGCGCCATCCGCGGCGCCCTGCGCCCCGCATCGCCTGCCTATTTCGTTGCCACACCCGGCAGCACACAGATCAACTCATAAAGCAGGTTCGCTGCCGTAAGCGCAGTATTTCCCGAAGGATCATAGGGCGGTGACACCTCGACCAGATCGCAGCCCACGATATTGAGCCCTTTGAGAGCGCGGATCAGCTCCAGCGCCTGCGGTGTCGTCAGCCCGCCGATCTCGGGCGTGCCGGTGCCCGGCGCATAGGCCGGGTCAAGACTATCGATATCATAGGTCACATAGACCGGCCTATTGCCGATATCGCGACGAATTTCCGCACCCATGTTATGGAGCTGCCGTCCCCAAAGCTCCTGCGCCGGGAAATGCTGAAACCCCCAGGACTGCGCCTCGGCAAAGTCCTGCGCCGAATATCCGGTGCCGCGAATGCCGATCTGATAGGTCTTGTCGGCAACGATCAACCCTTCTTCATAGGCACGGCGGAAGACAGTGCCATGGGTTTCCTTCTCCCCAAACATCTCGTCATTCACATCCGCATGGGCATCCACATGGACCAGCGCCACGGGGCCATATTTCGCGGCAATCGCCCGCAGGATCGGCAGGGTGATGGAATGATCGCCGCCCATGGCCACCGGAATGGCCGAGCCGCCCAGGATCGCCGCATAGCTGTCCTGGATGATGCGCAGCGAATCCTTCAGCGAAAAGGTATTGATCGCCAGATCGCCGATATCGGCAATGTTCAAACTGTCAAAGGGCGCCGCGCCTGTGGCCATATTGTATGGACGCAGCATGGCGCTTTCGGCGCGGATCTGCTTGGGGCCAAACCGGGTGCCAGACCGCCAGGAGGTGCCGATATCCATCGGAATACCCAGAACCGCCACATCGAGGCCCGCCAGCGAGGTCGCCTGCGGCAGACGCATATAGGTGTTGGGCCCGGAAAACCGCGCCAGATCGTTGCCACTGATCGGTTGATTGAATTCAGCCATTCTCTGCTCAGCCACTTCTTTTTGTCATGTTCCAGCCCAGAAGGCAGATGATTTCCATCGCAACATGGGCGCCCGCAATCGCCGTGGCGCCGGTGGTGTCAAACGGAGGAGAGACCTCCACCACATCGCCGCCCTTGATGTTGATCCCGGCTATGTCGCGCAGGATCCGCGCCGCCTGCGCCGAGGTCAGCCCGCCCCAGACCGGCGTGCCCGTGCCCGGCGCATAGGCGGGATCAAGGCAGTCGATGTCAAAGGTCAGGTAGGTGGGGCGATCACCCAGGATCTCTTTGATACGGCGCGCGGTTTCCACCGGGCCGATCTCATGCACGGTGGGAGCATCGATGATATTGACGCCCAGCGTATCCTCGTTGGTGGTGCGGATGCCCACCTGCACCGAAGTCGCAGGATCCACGATCCCCGATTTCACCGCCTTGTAGAACATGGTGCCATGATCCACGCGGGTGAAATCATCGTCCGCCCAGGTGTCGGTATGGGCATCGAAATGGAGGAGCGAGATTGGCCCGTATTTCTCGGCGTAGGCGCGCAGGATCGGAAAGCTGATGTAGTGATCGCCGCCAAGCGCGACCGAGGCGGTGTCGCTGTCCAGAATGCCCTTGATATGGGCGGTCAGCGTCTCCGGGAAAGCGGGCACATTGGCATAGTCAAAGGCCAGATCGCCATAGTCCGCAATGGCCAACTCGCTGAGGGGGTCAAAGCCCCAACCGTAGGGCGCATCGGGGCTTTGCAAGAGGCTCGCCTCGCGGATCGCGCGCGGGCCAAGGCGAGTGCCGGGGCGGTTGGTCACCGCCTGATCAAAGGGTACGCCGGTGACGGCAATATCGGCGCCGCTCAGATCCTTGGTGTAGCGACGACGCGCAAAGGAGGGCGCACCGCCAAAGGTGTTCTCAAAACTGAGGCCCTTCAGGTCTTCTCGGGTGAAAGCCTGATCCACCTGGGTCTTTGCGTCTTCGAGTGCCATCGGGCCTGCCCTGCTGTTGTTAACCTTGTTTCAGCCGGGAATAGCCCACTGGCGCGGGCTTGTCACCTCTTCCCGCAGGTATCAGCCCACCGGCTGCGCCCGTTCCACCAGACGGGCAAAGAAAGAGGCACCGATGGGCGCGATCTCATCGTTGAAATCATACTTGGGATGGTGCAGCCCGGCAGTATCGCCCTGCCCGAGGAAGAGATAAGCGCCGGGGCGTGCCTCCAGCATATAGGAGAAGTCCTCTGCGCCCATTTCACGCCCGCCTTCGGCCTCGACCGCGCTCTCGCCGGAGATCTCCCGCGCGACCTCGGCGGCGAAACCGGTCTTGGCTGGCTCGTTGATGGTGGCCGGGTAGCCCACCTCGTAATCAAGCCGCGCCTCAACGCCATAGCTGGCCGCCTGCCCGGCGACGATTTCCTCCATGCGGCGCATCACCATCTTTTGCACCTCCGGATCGAATGTGCGAACCGTGCCGTTGATATAGGCGGTATCGGGGATCACGTTGTCCACGGTGCCGGTGTGGATCTGGGTGACCGAGACCACCAGATCCTGCAGCGCATAATGGTTGCGGCTGACGATGGTCTGGATCGCCTGAGCAATGCCGCAGGCCGCCATCACCGGATCACGGGTCTCATGCGGCATGGCGCCGTGACCGCCCTGCCCCTGAATATAGACGTGAAACGTATCAACCGCCGCCATGATCGGCCCCGGCGTGGTCAGAAAGGCCCCCACCGGCAGGCCGGGCGCATTGTGCAGCGCGTAGACCTCGCTGATGTCGAACCGCTCCATGATGCCTTCTTCGACCATGATGCGAGCGCCGCCAATGGCCTCTTCTGCGGGCTGGAAAATCAGCGCGACACGGCCCGAGAATTTGCGCGTCTCCGCCAGGTATTTGGCCGCACCGAGGAGCATGGTGGTGTGCCCGTCATGACCACAGGCATGCATATTGCCTTCGTGACCAGAAACATAGTCCACCCCGGTTTCTTCGGGGATCGGCAAGGCGTCCATGTCCGCGCGCAGGCCGATGGTCTTTGCACCCGGCGCGTCATGCCCCTGCCCGTTGATGATCGCCACCATTCCGGTCTGTGCGATGCCCTCGTGCAGCTCATCCACGCCAAACTCGCGCAACCGCTCGGCCACGAATGCGGCGGTCTTTGGCAGATCCAGCGCCAGTTCGGGGATCTGGTGCAGATGGCGGCGCCACGCGGTCATCTCGGTGGCGAAATCGGCGATGCGGTTGACGACCGGCATGGGGTGGACTCCTTGGTCAGACTCGGGATGATGCATCTGACACTGATCAATGGGCAGCTGCAATGGCCGAAACAGACCTCATCCACGACGAAACCGCCGGAATCGAACGGCTTTTGCAGATCATGCGCGCGCTGCGCGATCCCGAAACCGGCTGCCCCTGGGATGTTGCACAGGATTTCAGCACCATTGCCCCCTATACCATCGAAGAAGCCTATGAGGTCGCCGACGCGATCGAGCGCGAAGCCTGGGATGAGTTGAAAGGCGAGCTGGGCGATCTTCTGTTCCAATCGGTCTTTCACGCCCAGATGGCCGCAGAAGCCGGGCATTTCACCTTTCAGGACGTGGTCACAACCATGTCGAACAAGATGGTCAGCCGCCACCCGCATGTCTTTGGGGACGAATCGCGCGACAAATCAGCGGAACAGCAGACCCGCGACTGGGAGGCGATCAAGGCGGCTGAACGCGCAGAGAAGGCTCAGCAAGGCACGCTCGATGGGGTTGCCGTTGGCCTTCCCGCATTGTTGCGCGCCTACAAGCTGCAGAAGCGCGCAGCGCGGGTGGGGTTCGACTGGCCCGATGCCTCCCATGTGATCGACAAGATTCAGGAGGAGGCCGCCGAACTGGTCGAGGCCCGCGAGACCCTGACACAGGACGCCGTCGAAGAGGAATTTGGCGATCTGATGTTTGTGATGGCCAACCTGGGCCGCCATCTGGGGGTTGAGCCCGAAGCCGCCCTGCGCCGCGCCAATGCCAAGTTCATCCGTCGCTTCGAAGGCGTAGAGGCTCGTCTGGCCGCAATGGGCAAACGGCCTGAGGACAGCACCCTTGAAGAAATGGACGCGCTGTGGGATGCCGAAAAGGAAGCCCAGCGCGCCAAACCCGCCTGAGCACAGCAGACATAGATATGGAAAGCTCTTTTCATGACCGCACGTAAGATCATTATCGATACCGACCCAGGCCAGGATGATGCCGTTGCCCTGTTGCTGGCGCTGGCCAGCCCGGACGATCTGGAGGTTCTGGGCATCACCTGCGTCGCCGGCAACGTCCCGCTTTCGCTGACGCAGAAGAATGCCCGTATGATCTGCGAGGTTGCGGGCCGTTCGGACGTGCCTGTCCATGCCGGATGCGATGCGCCGCTGTCGCGCCCCCTGGTGACGGCCGAGCATGTCCACGGCAAGACCGGTCTTGATGGGCCAGAGCTGTGGGAGCCTGAGCTGCAACTCACCGAAGGCCATGCGGTGGATTTCATTATCCACAGCCTGCGCCGCCATGCCCCGGGCACGGTGACGCTCTGCCCGCTGGGCCCGCTGACCAATATCGCAAGTGCTTTTCAAAAGGCCCCCGATATCATCGACCGCGTGCAGGAGATCGTCCTGATGGGCGGCGCCTATTTCGAGGTTGGCAATGTGACGCCTGCGGCCGAGTTCAACATCTACGTCGATCCCGAGGCCGCCAAGGTCGTCTTCACGTCGGGTGTGCCGCTGGTGGTGATGCCCCTTGATGTCACCCACAAGGCGCTGGCCACCCGTCCCCGTGTCGAGGCGATCCGCGCGCTGGATACCCGCGCAGGTCATTTCACCGCCGATATGCTCGACTTCTTTGAACGCTTTGATGTGGCCAAATATGGCTCTGAAGGCGGCCCGCTGCATGACCCCTGCGTGATCGCCTATCTGCTGAACCCCGAGCTGTTCTCGGGCCGCCATGTCAATGTCGAGATCGAAACCGGGTCCGAGCTGACCCTTGGCATGACCGTGGCCGACTGGTGGGGCGTCACCGACCGTGAGCCGAACGCCATGTTCATGGGCGAGGTGGACGCGGACGGCTTTTTTGCGCTCATCACCGAGCGCCTCTCCCGGCTATGAGCGCTGCCCTGCATCTCGCCAAGCCCGAGCACCTGGGCACGCTGCTGCCGCTGGTGGCGGCCTTTCACGCAGAGGAAGGGATCGAGCGCACGGATTCCGAACGCGAGGCCGCCATCGCACCGCTCCTGGAGGGGATCCCCTATGGCGCGGTCTATATCATCGGCCCCACCCGCGCGCCCATCGGCTATATCGTGGTGACCTTTTCCTGGTCGGTGGAGTTCGGCGGTATGGACAGTTTTGTGGACGAGATCTACATCCGCCCCGCCGTGCGCGGGCGCGGCATTGCCACCGAGGTGCTGACCGAACTGCCAAAAACCCTGGCCGAGGCCGGGATCAAGGCCATACATCTGGAGGTCGACCGCGAGAACGAGCAGGCGCAGCGGCTGTATGCCCGCGCCCGTTTCAAGCCGCGCCTGAAATACGTGCTGATGAGCAAAGAGCTGTAGTCGCGTGATCCCTCTTGCCTACAGCAGCCTGCGCAACCGTGGCCCTGTCTCAAGAAAACCCTGTCGCTGATAAAAGGCCAGTGTCCGGTGCCAGGCAGGCTGCGACGGCGCGCCAACCTCCAGCCGTGCCCAGCCGCGCGCGCGCCCCGTGGCCTCGGCCGCTGACAGCAGACGCGCGGCCACACCCCGCGAGCGGTAATCGGGCCGGATATACAACTCGGTGATTTCTCCAAAGATCCCACCGGCATAGATCGCGGCGCATTGGTTCAGCAGAATGATCCCCACAGGCATGTCCGGATCAGGGCCATCTGGATCAATGGCCAGACTTCCTGTCACGTCATCTCTCTTAAGAAGGGTCCGTGCGACCTCCTCCAGAGACCCCGGTTCAACCTCTGAACCGCCGCTGAGTTCCGTCAACAATTCTGCCACCAAATCGGCCACAATCAGGGCGTCCCGATCTGTCACGTCACGAATTTGCATAGGCCCCCACATAATTTGATCAAATTTATCGGAGACTGTACGGGCGTTTGCGCCGCAAGGGCAAGCCCCCCGCGCATATTTTGCCCATCACCCCGATCCAGGACAGATTTGAACCACAGGGCCAGAGCGAAACTTGTGCACCTCCTCTGCCCTTTGGCTCGCTTATGCCCCTGCAGCCTTGACCGCACGCGCATCAAGATGCTAGCCAAGCGACAGCTGAAAAACGCAAGGCCGGTACGGTTATCCCGGCCCTTGCAGGGAAACTCTTCTTAGATACCCCTGCAGGAGTTAGTCGGAACGGCCCCTGTCACCCGAACCCGCAGCAACCCCTTTTGGGGTGCTGTGATCGTAAATATCTTCCGCGCGCGCACCCCTTGTCATTTGTGTCTCAAACGGAGTGCGTTTCATGCCTCATACCAAAGCAACGGTCCTTCTGGCCCAGTTCTTCATCGCCCTGTTCATGGCCTTCCTCATGACTGGCATCTTTACCGCGATCCCCACGGGATTTGCGCCCGGATGGGTCGTCATCTGGCTGCAGAGATTCATCGTCGCCATGCCCATCGCCTTTGTCCTGTCCTTGGGCGTTGGCCCGCTGGCATTTTTCCTGGCCAGCCGCATTGTGCGCGCCTGGCCTGCCTCGCAAACGGTGCAATGATGCGCCAAGATCAACGACGCGCAGCAAAAAAGCCCCGCCAGATCTGACGGGGCTTTTCCTTGGTCTGGGGACCGGAATTATTTCAGGATCGAACGCCCTGCATATTCGGCAACTTCGCCCAGCACTTCCTCGATACGAATGAGCTGGTTGTATTTTGCGAGCCGGTCCGAACGTGCCAGAGAGCCGGTCTTGATCTGGCCGCAGTTGGTGGCCACGGCGAGGTCGGCAATGGTGGCATCCTCGGTCTCGCCCGAGCGGTGCGACATCACGTTGGTGTAGCGGGCGCGATGCGCCATATCGACGGCGCGCAGGGTTTCGGTCAGCGATCCGATCTGGTTCACCTTCACCAGCATGGAGTTCGCAACGCCGCGGGAAATACCATCAGCCAGACGCGCCGGGTTGGTCACGAAAAGATCGTCTCCCACCAGCTGCACCTTGTCGCCAATCTTGTCGGTCAGCAGTTTCCAGCCGTCCCAGTCATCTTCGGACATGCCGTCTTCGATCGAGATGATCGGATAATCGGCAACCAGCGCAGCCAGGTAGTCCACATTCTCTTCCGATGTCAGCGTCTTGCCCTCACCCGAGAGGACATATTTGCCATCCTTGAAATACTCGGTCGCGGCGCAATCGAGTGCCAGATAGATGTCCTCACCGGGGCGATAGCCTGCCTTTTCGACCGACTTGAGGATGAAATCCAGCGCCTCGCGGGAGGAGCCGATGTTGGGGGCAAATCCGCCCTCGTCACCGATCCCGGTGGAAAGGCCCGCAGCAGACAGCTCTTTCTTCAGGGTGTGAAAGACTTCGGCGCCCATGCGCACGGCGTCGCGGATATTCTCCGCTGCCACCGGCATGATCATGAATTCCTGAATATCGATCGGGTTATCGGCATGTTCACCGCCGTTGATGATGTTCATCATCGGAACCGGCAGAACCCGCGCCGAGGTGCCGCCCACATAGCGGAACAGCGGCTGAGTGGTGAAATCGGCAGCGGCCTTGGCCACGGCGAGAGAAACACCCAGGATGGCATTGGCGCCCAGGCGGCCCTTGTTGTCGGTGCCATCCAGCTCAATCATGGCGCTGTCGATGGCGACTTGCTCGGTCGCGTCAAAGCCGACCAGCTCTTCGGCGATCTCACCGTTGACGGCGGCAACGGCTTCCAGCACGCCCTTGCCCATGTAGCGAGATGTGTCGCCGTCACGCTTTTCCACTGCCTCATAGGCACCGGTCGAAGCTCCCGAGGGCACAGCGGCACGACCCATGGTGCCGTCTTCGAGAACAACGTCGACCTCAACTGTCGGGTTGCCCCGGCTGTCGAGGATTTCGCGGGCGTGAATGTCGATAATGGTGCTCATCGGTCGGTTCCTGACTATGGCAATTGGTTGCCAGCGTCATAGCAGCCAAAAGGAGAAAGTAAACTGGGTTCGTTATCGCTAACGTGCGTAAAATCGCCCCTTTAGGGCTAACAATTCACTGTTTGCGCCAACAGTTTGAAGCGCTGGGAACAGGCCTGCTCAACTGGCAGGCACCGCCTCTTGCGCCAGCCTGCGTTCGCGCATGAACGTATATAGACCAGAGCCGATAATCAGCGCCGCACCGGCCAGAGTCATGGCATCCGGGCGCTCGTTGAACATGATCACACCAACAAGGATCGAAAAGACCAGACGTGAATACCTAAACGGGGTCACCGCAGAGGCATCCCCGACCCGCATGGCCTGAACAATCCCGTAGTATCCAAGCACCCCAAAAATCACACCGCCCAGCATCATCAGCCACTCATTGCCCACCAGCAGCCGTGGATCCCCGGGCGTCAACAGGAGCAGCAGCGCCCCGGCAGGGATCACGACGGCAAAGGCCTGAAAGCTGACCACCGTCGACGGCACCGCACTGTCCATGATCCGCGTCATCAAGTCCCGCCCGGCCACTGCAATGACGGACACCAGCACCAACAGGGCCGCCGGCTCAAACCCCGCAAGGCCAGGACGGATGATCATCAGCACCCCGGCAAAACCGACCAGAATCGCACTCCAGCGACGCCAGCCGACCTGTTCGCCGAGAAACAGCGCCGCCCCCATGGTGATCACCAGAGGCGTGGCCTGAAACACTGCCGCCACCACCGAGATATCGACCAAAGCCAGGGAGCTGGCAAAACTCACCGCTGCCACCGCTTCGCACAGCGCGCGCAGAACGGGCAGCCGCCTCCAGGCGCGTGGTGCCAGAATGCGATGCCCCTGCCATCTCGCCAAGGCTGCAAAGACACTTCCGCTCCCGATGCCGAGGAAAATCAGGATCTGTCCGACGGGAAGCTGCGCAGAGAGCGTCTTGATGAACATGTCTTCAAGGGTAAAGGCCGCCATCGCGCCGATTACCAGAAGAATACCGTTGACGTTGTTCATGCGCCTCTCCTTCGCGACAGCCGTTCCACACAGCCCATGCGCTTCTGAGAAGACCGGCGCAAGACCTGCACCGTCGCTTGGTACAATGTTATTGCTGCAGGTCAGCCCAATGCGCACAATGGCGGGAGAGCCAAGCCCGGATGTAACCGTGATGCTCTGCCCAATCCTCCCAGGTGAGCTGCGCCCAGGTGCGAACCTTTTGAGCGTGCTGCTGAGTGCCCGCAAAGGGCGCCACGTCAGCAGCGGTCATGCGAAATGCCCGCGGTGGTGCGAGCGGCTCAAGGGTCTTCTTGTGGCGCGCGAAATCCAGCATCGCCGCATTGGTCTCGGCCGGAGAAATGGGACAGGCCAGTTGCAGGCACAGGCGCGCAAGATGCAGCCCGACCGATTGCACCGCCCGCCGGTCGCTCGGATCGCCGGGATGCTGAACCGCCCAGGTGTCGACCGTGAAACGATGCACGCCCATCAGAAGAGCCGAGCTGTATTCGGCGGCCAGGATCTGGTTAAAGGCGGCAAAGCAGGCGGGTGACGAAGCCATATAGGCATGTGTCACACCGTCCTGCGGGGGAAATAAGGCACCGCACCCAAGGCAGCTTTCCATATCGAAATCCGGGCAATTGAAATAAACGCCCCAGTCCTAGCCATCCCTGGCTTCCCGCACCAGCCTGCTGGTAGCCGACCCGCTCATTTGGCAAACCCCCGCCGCCTGCTCAGCTGTCTTTCTTGATCGGAACCCCGTAAAGCTCAAGCTTGTGCCCTTTCAGGCGATAGCCCAGCTTGGCGGCGATCTTTTCCTGCAGCGCTTCGATCTCGGGGTCGCAGAATTCTATGACTTCGCCCGAATTGATGTCGATGAGGTGGTCATGGTGGTCGCGATCAGCATCCTCATAGCGCGCCCGACCATCGCCAAATTCCAGCCGCTCCAGGATGCCAGCCTCTTCGAACAGCTTCACCGTGCGATAGACCGTCGCCAAAGAGATCGCCGCATCCAACGCGCTGGCGCGGGCATAAAGCTCCTCCACATCGGGGTGATCATCGCTGTCCTGCAAGGCGCGCGCAATAACGCGGCGCTGGCCGGTCATGCGCAGGCCCTTGGCCTCGCAACGGGCGACAATCGATTCTGGCATCGCGGTCCTCTTCACTCACTGGGTCCCCTGTTTAACGAAGGACGCCCCGCGCGCAAACCGGCAATTCACCCATCTTTGGCCGTGCCAGCCATTGACATCCACCGCAAAGCCCTCCATGTCACCGTCAAGGCATCCCTCCCTGCCGCGTGAGCAGAGACAGCCCGGTGCACCTGAGGTGCGATTGATCCCGGCGTCTAGTGATATGCCCTTGTTCCCAAAATCACGCGTGGGGCGTTTGCAGAGGCCAGCGGCCTGGCATTCGGCCAGAGCTTGCCCGAGGTCCCTGCCCCACCACTACCGCGCGCCGGACATCGGTCCGTGTGGTCGCGGCACCGGCCTTTTGCATGTCGCAGGGGCCGCGAAAGGACGACAGTTGACTGAATTTTCCACCATGGGGCTGCCCGAGCAGCTTCTCACCCGCCTTGATGCAATGGGTCTGAAGGATCCGACCCCGATCCAGGCACGCGCCATTCCCCATGCCCTCAATGGCGAAGACGTGCTGGGCCTGGCCCAGACCGGCACCGGCAAGACTGCCGCTTTCGGCATTCCGCTGGTCACCCGCATGCAGGAGTACGGCCGCAAACCGGCCGCCAAGACCGTGCGCGGCCTTATTCTGGCGCCGACACGTGAGCTGGCCAACCAGATCGCCGCAACGCTCAAAGACCTGACCGAGGGCACCCCGATGAAAGTGGGCCTTGTGGTCGGGGGCGTGTCGATCAACCCGCAGATCCAGCGCATCGCGCGCGGCACCGACATTCTGGTGGCCACGCCAGGGCGGCTGCTGGATATTCTGGATCGCGATGCTCTGGACCTTGCCTCCTGCGATTTTCTGGTTCTGGATGAAGCCGACCAGATGCTGGACCTCGGCTTTATCCATGCCCTGCGCAAGATCTCGGCCCTGCTGCCCGAAGAACGCCAGACCATGCTGTTCTCGGCCACCATGCCGAAACAGATGAACGAGATCGCCAACTCCTACCTGAAGCGGCCTGTGCGCATCGAAGTGACCCCTCCGGGCAAGCCCGCCGCAAAGGTCACCCAATCTGTACATTTCATCGCCAAGGCGGAAAAGCTGAGCCTTCTGAAAGAACTGCTTGCCGCGCATAAGGACGAGCGCACGCTGGTCTTTGGCCGCACCAAACACGGTATGGAAAAGCTGATGCGGGTGCTCGACAAGGCCGGGTTCGCCGCCGCAGCGATCCATGGCAACAAAAGCCAGGGCCAGCGCGAACGTGCGCTTGCGGCCTTCAAATCCGGAGAGATCAAGGTTCTGGTCGCCACAGATGTGGCGGCGCGCGGTCTGGATATCCCGGATGTGAAATACGTCTACAACTACGAGCTGCCCAATGTGCCCGACGCCTATGTGCACCGCATTGGCCGCACCGCGCGGGCGGGCAAGGATGGTCAGGCCGTGGCCTTCTGCGCACCGGACGAGATGGAAGAGCTGAAAGCGATCCAGAAGACCATGAAGATCACCATCCCCGTGGCCTCGGGTCGTCCGTGGGAGGTGCTCCCTGATCCAGCCGCGCCCAAGGGCCGTCGCGGCGGACCCGGTGGCGGCGGCAAACCCGGCGGACGCCCCGGCGGCAATCGCCGTCGTCGTGGCGGTGGCGGCGGGCGCAGTGGCCAGGGTGGCGCTCAGGGCAGTGCTCAGGGTGGCAACCAAGGTGGCGGGCAGCGCCGCCGCTCAAGCTGAGCTAGGTTCAAACTGAACATCGAAAGGCCGCCTGCTGCTGCATGGCGGCCTTTTCGTTATCTATGACTGGACATGGTCACGCACGCCGCAAATCCGCCCAGACCGGCAGGTGATCCGATGCAATATGGGCCGGCTGCGCCTTGTGCACGCCAGTGCGCACGGCCTCAAGACCTTCGCTATAGGCGATCCGGTCGAGGGCGCCGAGCGGCCGCAGCGCCGGAAAACTGGGCGCGGGTGGCAGGAACCGCATCATCGGTGCCAGACGGTCCAGCACCGCACTGCGCGACCATTCGTTGAAATCCCCTCCCCAGACCAGCGGCATATCGCTCCATTCCTGGCTATACTGCGCCAGATGCTGCACCTGCGCACGCCGCGCACGGCCCGTCAGCCCAAGATGGGCGCCCACCACGCGCAAGGGGCCAATTGGGGTGTCAAAAGCCGCCCAGACTGCACCGCGCGGCTCTAACCCCGGAAGATCGATATGGCCCTTGTCGCGCAGGGCGATTCCGTCGCCTTTCCAGATCACAGCATTGCCATGCCAGCCAAGCGATCCTGCGCCGCCCAGATCCACATCCTGCCAGCCGGCCTCGTTCAGCACAAAATGCGGCAAGGCGGCAGGCCGAGGCGGCAGGCGCTTGTCGGCCTCCTGCAACAGGACGATCCGCGCGCCGATGTCCTCCAGCACATTGAGGATCCGGCGCGGCTGGCGGCGCAGGTCGAGGCCGACGCATTTCTGGATATTGTAGCTGGCAAGGCGTAGGGTGGTCTCTGGCATTTAGGCTCCTTTCCAAGCCAGTTTTCATCGGGTCCGACCCAGGTGCAAGCCATCATCTCCCTTGCCGGATCGAAAGAGACGCATTCCGCGCAACTCGGCGAAACGTTATGCTTGACAGTCGCTTAACGGCCAGTGCTGATGCGCCCATGACAGAAAAAAGATCCATGGACGCCGCGGGCGCCCTTGCCTTGACGGGGTTTGCTGCCCTTCTCGGTTTCAATCAGGTGGTCATCAAGATCGCCAATGGCGGCTTTGGCCCGGTGTTTCAGGCGGGCCTGCGCTCGCTCATCGCGTTGGCGGTGATCCTTTTGTGGGTCTGGCTGCGCAAACCGAGGCTGCGACCCGAGGGCGGCGTGCCAAAAGGTGCGCATTCCTGGGGCTTTGTGGTCGGCATCTTGTTCACGGCTGAGTTCATCTGCCTGTTCTGGGCCCTCGACGTCTCTTCCGTGTCGCGGGTTACGATCATCTTCAATTCGATGCCAGTCTGGCTGGCTCTGGCCGCGCATCTTTGGCTGCCGGGAGAGCGCTTAAGCGGGCTTCGCGTTGCCGGGCTGGTTCTGGCCATGGGCGGCGTGGTGCTGGCCGTGCTGGACCGGGACGCCAGCGGCGCCTCGGTTCTTGGGGACGTGCTCGCACTGACATCGACCCTATGTTGGGCCGGGATTGCCTTCTGCGTGCGGGCAACCCCGCTGTCAAAGGTGCCTGCGGTCACGCAGCTTGTGTACCAACTCGCTGTCTCGGCGGTTCTGCTGCTGGCACTCTCGCCCCTTTTTGGCCCCATGCTGCGCGCGCCCGAGGCGATCCATGTCGCGGGCGTGTTGTTCCAAGCGATTGCAATTGCCAGTCTTGGATATCTTTTGTGGTTCTGGCTGTTCACGATCTACAAGGCCGGATCCGTTGCATCCTTCAGCTTCCTGTCGCCGGTGCTGGCCGTGCTGATGGGATGGCTGATCTTGGGCGAAACTCTAACTTACGAGGTCTGGCTCGCCTTGGCTCTCGTGGCGGCCGGCGTTTTCCTGATCAACCGGGCCTGAATTCGCACGCGGATCCTCCCGCCCGTCGCGACAGCATCAAAGATGCCACCGCTCCCGTTGGGCCTAGCGCCCCGGAGGGGCGCGCGCCGTGCTCGGCACGGCGCCGGGCCCAAGGGGGAGAGCGCCTCCATCAGGAGGCCGATCCCGCGCGGGAGTTCACCCTGTCATGTGCCTTGAGTTTCAGGTGCCACAGAAGGTTGCCGGAACCACTTCTTCGGGCTTTGGCGGGTTTTGCAGCTCGGCATGTTCTGGCTGGTCCTCATAGGGGCGCGCAAGCACCTGCATGAGCCGCTCGAACGGAGCCATACCTCCACTGACCGCAGCTGCAATCATCTCTTCCATACGGTGATTGCGAGGGATAAAGGCCGGGTTGACCTGTCGCATCAGCGCTTTGGAGTCCGGCTCCGTCTCAAGCCGCTGCCGCCATCCCTTTTCCCAGCTGTCAAATGCCGCCGGCTCAAGAAACTGGTCACGCGCGTGTTCCCCCGCAAGCGCCCGGAAGGTATTGGTGAAATCCGCCTGCCCTGCTGCCATACGCTCCAGCAGATCCTCGATCAATGCCATATCGCCGGGCTGAGGGCTTGCGATACCGATCTTGGCCGCAAAGCGACTGAGCCATTCCTTCTCGATCACCCCCGGCATGGCATGGACAATCTCGGTTGCTTCCTCGACCGCCTCTTGCGGATCGTCCATCTGCTGGATCAGGGCCGTGGCCAGCTGCGCCAGGTTCCACACGATGATGCCCGGCTGATTGTCATAGGCATAGCGCCCCATCCGGTCGATCGAGCTGAAGACCTGCGACGGATTGTAGACGTCCATAAAGGCGCAGGGACCATAGTCGATGGTTTCCCCGGAAATGGCGCAATTGTCGGTATTCATCACCCCGTGGATAAAGCCCACCGACATCCATTGGGCGACCAACCGGGCCTGGGCATCGCGCACCGCGCGGAGCAAGCCCATGGGACCATCCACCTCAGGGTAGTGGCGTTCAATGGCATATCGGGTGAGCCTCCTCAACGCCTCCGTCTCTCCTCGGGCGGCAAAGATCTGGAAGGTGCCGACCCGCAGATGGCTGGCGGCAACCCGTGTCAGAACCGCGCCGGGCATGGCGCCTTCGCGCCAGACCGGATCACCTGTTGCAACCGCTGCCAGGGCACGCGTTGTCGGAATGCCAAGCGCATGCATCGCCTCTGAGACCACATATTCCCGCAACACCGGCCCCATCCAGGCACGCCCATCGCCTCGGCGCGAATAGGGTGTACGCCCGGACCCCTTGAGCTGGATATCACGGCGCAAACCGTCGGTGCCAACGACTTCCCCCAAAAGCACTGCGCGCCCATCGCCCAGCTGAGGATTAAACGTGCCGAACTGATGCCCCGCATAGAGTTGCGCCAAAGGATCCGCGCCTTCGGGCACACGATTGCCGCCAAAGACCTCGGCCATGTCCGGCACATCGCTCGGCGTGATGCCCAACAGCTGCGCCAGATCGCGATTGAAGGCGAGCATATGCGGCTTTGAGACCGGTTCGGGCGCCTGTTTGCTATAGAAGACCGGGCCGAGCCCTGTGTAGGTGTTGTCAAAGGGGATGTGCAGTGTCATGGCTCAAACATATGCGGCAAGACAGGGATTGCCAGCGTAAAGACGCCAGACACGAAGGGAGACCGCAAGAGTGACGGCAGATGAGATCATCGAACATTTGAAGCTGGAACCGCATCCCGAGGGCGGCTGGTACCGCCAGACCTGGGTGGCCGAGAACGAAGGCCGCCCCACCGGCACCTGCATCTACTTTCTGCTCAAGGCCGGAGAGGCCAGTCATTGGCACCGTGTCGATGCGGCCGAGATCTGGCTGTACCATGCAGGCGCGCCGCTGGTTCTGTCGCTCTCTGCAACGGATGAAGGCCCTGCGACGGATCATCTGCTGACCCCGGAGCTGACCAAGGGCGCGCCGCAGCTGATCGTGCCCACGGGCCACTGGCAGGCCGCACGCACGACCGGCGACTATACGCTGGTCAGTTGCACGGTGTCTCCGGGGTTCCAGTTTGAAGGGTTTGAACTGGCCGCGCCGGAGTTTGATATTTCGCGCCAATGAATCCTTGGAAAATCACGAAATCCGCTTGGCTGCTTCCCTTCTTTGCGGCGGTCCTCATGTGGGGCGAGCAAGAACCTTTTCCAGAGCAATTCCACAAGGCCCGGATCGTTGATGTGGAGTACCATGTCAGCAGAAGGCTTGGTGGGGTTTGGGCCGTTCATGCCAGCCTGTTGGAAGATCCAATAGCGCCGAAGGTCAAGCTTTCTCGCCTTAGAAAGTCTTCCAGTGGCCGTCCCCTTTTGAAGGAGGGAGAAGAGGTCTGTCTCGCCTCGGCTGTCCCCATTCTGCGCCCTCGCATGTATTGGGAGACGGTTCCCTACAAGTGCAAATGAAGAACCTGGCGCCGCGCAGAGGCTCAAGGCCCGATGCGCTTTGCGCCTACTCAACAATTTGGGTGTGTGAGAGCGGGGTCAATCTTCCCCATCCCTCGGCACGCTGACCACGCCTCCGCCCACGCAGGCGCTGACGCCCGTGGTGCCGGGACAGGAGGTCGGCATGCCCCGCGCGACGCGCACCGCGAGATGGGCAAAGGCCTGCGCCTCAAGCATGTCGCCATCAAGGCCGACGTCCTCGACCGGTTTCACAGGGCAGTCGAGCGACACGCGCAGCATCTCCATCAGCACCGGATTGTGTCGCCCGCCGCCGGTCACAAGCACCCTTTCGGGCGGCGCGGGGCAATGCTCCATGCCTTGAGCCACTGCAGCGGCGCACATGGCCGTCAGCGTCGCGGCTGCATCGGCATCGCTCAGCTCGCCCACGAGCCCTACCATTTCGGCAAAATCGTTCCGATCTAGTGACTTGGGAGGTATCTTTGCAAAGAAAGGCTCGGCCAGAAACAGCTCCAACGCGCCCTCTTCGACCGCGCCTTTGCGGGCAATCGACCCATCCCTGTCAAACGGCAGCCCCAGCCGCGCCTGCAACAGATCGTTGAGCGGCGCATTGGCCGGACCGGTGTCAAAAGCCAAGAGCGCACCGGGATCTTCGGGGCGCTCAAAACGCGGATCCACGTAAGTCAGGTTGCCGACACCGCCAAGGTTCAGGAAACACAAAGGTGCCGTGGCACCGATGTATTTGGCGCAGGCAAAGTGGAAAAACGGCGCCAGCGGCGCGCCCTCTCCGCCAAGCGCCACATCGTCCGAGCGGAAATCCCAGACCACCGGTTTTCCCAGCGCCTCGGCCAGGGCGGCCCCATCGCCCACCTGCAGCGTGCCTTGCAGACGCGGCGCATGGGCCAGGGTCTGACCGTGGAAACCAACGATCTCAGCCTCGGGGAATGTGCTCAGAACCTCAGCATGGACGCGGTCTGTCAGGGCGGCAGCGGCCTCCACCTCTGGCCCCGACCATTTGCCAAGCCCCGCGCGCAGCACCGCGCGCTCTTGCTCGGAATAGGCGCGGTAGCGGCTTTCGCCAAAGGAAAAGATCTGCGCCCCGTCCGTCTCGACCATCGCCGCATCAACGCCATCCAGCGATGTGCCGCTCATGGCGCCAAGCGCGATCACGCGGCCAGTCTTGGAAATCGCTCGTGTCATCATCCGCCCTTTTGCCCAACAACCACAGCTCCCCAAAGCACAGGGGATTTCTGTGCAAAAGCAGGTTCCATGTGCCCCTTTTGCGTTTTATACAGCACATCGCAATAGACAAGCCGAGGCATGCCATGACCTATCATCCCAAATCGGATTTCATCACCGTGATGATGGAGCGCGGGTTTCTCGCCGACTGTACGGACTATCAGGGTCTGGACGAGGCGCTGATGACCCCGGGCCAGTCTGGCTATATCGGCTTTGACGCCACGGCGAAATCGCTGCATGTGGGTTCGCTCATCCAGATCATGATGCTGCGCTGGCTGCAAAAGACCGGGCACAAGCCGATCACCCTGATGGGCGGCGGCACCACCAAGGTGGGCGATCCCTCCTTCCGCGCAGATGAGCGCCCGCTACTGACGCCTGCGCAGATCGACGACAATATCGCCGGTATCAAGAAGGTGTTCTCAGCCTATGTGGACTATGGCGATGCCCCCAATGGCGCCATGATGATCAACAACGCCGAATGGCTGGACGGGCTGAACTATCTTGAGTTCCTGCGTGACATCGGGCGGCATTTCTCGGTCAACCGGATGCTGTCCTTTGAAAGCGTGAAATCGCGCTTGGACCGCGAGCAGTCGCTGAGCTTCCTTGAGTTCAACTACATGATCCTGCAGGCCTATGACTTTCTCGAGCTGAACCGCCGCTATGGCTGTATCCTGCAGATGGGCGGCTCTGACCAGTGGGGCAATATCGTCAACGGGATCGACCTGACGCGCCGTGTGCTGGATCACGAGATTTACGGGCTTACATCGCCCTTGCTGACCACATCGGACGGCAAGAAGATGGGCAAATCGCAGAATGGGGCGGTCTGGCTCAATGCGGATATGCTAAGCCCTTATGAGTTCTGGCAGTTCTGGCGCAACACGACGGACGCGGATGTGGGCCGGTTCCTGAAGCTCTATACTGAAATGCCGGTGGAGGAATGCGAGCGCCTGGGTGCACTGGCGGGGTCTGAGATCAACGCCGCAAAGGTGATCCTTGCCAATGAGGTCACGACGCTTTTGCACGGCGCCGAGGCCGCAAAGGCCGCCGAGGCCACGGCACGCGAGGTGTTCGAGAAGGGCGGCATCGGAGACGACCTGCCGACGCTGAGCCTGACGCCTGCTGATCTGGGAGAGGGGATCTCAATCGTGCAGTTGATCGTGAAATCGGGGCTTGCGAAATCCGGCAAGGAAGCAAAGCGTCTCATTGCGGAGAACGGCGCCCGGATCGACGATGCGCCGTTGACTGATGCGGGCCTTATGCTGGACGCAGGTGCGCTCGCTTCTCCGATCAAGCTGAGCGCGGGCAAGAAGCGGCACGCGCTGGTGCAACTGGTCGACTGAAAGACCCGCCAAGCGGAACAAGACTATGAAAAGGGGCTCAAGCGGCCCCTTTTTTTTGCATGTGACAGGTTGCGCCTGGCCATCGGTGTCCTCCCGCCCGTCGCTGGCGCAGGCATCTGCGCCGCTCCCGTTGGGCGTGGCGCCGCGCAGACGCGCGGCGCTGTTGCACCTGTCCGCCGACCTACCCAAAGGCATCGACCCGGGATGGAGAGGTGCGTGCGCTCAGCCCAAGGCCTTACCAAGGGGATGTGACGCCAGCCGCCATCACCAGCGGGCGTGCGCCCTAAAATCAGCGCAGCATGTTGAGGATCAGAAAAACAGCAGATCCGCCAATGTCAGCAGGATGAACACCGGAATCGACAGGGCGACGGCGAGCAAAAAGGCAGCGGTTTTCGTCATGCGCGGGCTGGGGGCGCATTGGCCCATGACTTTGCTCTTGGCGTGGTTTTGCTTTTTCATGGGCCCATTAACCCTGAATTAGGTTTCCGTTCGGTAAATAACTTCATGTTCGATTTCATACCGCCTGCCGCGTCGGATCACGCCGACACCCACGGCACCCTGCCTCAATCCAATGAATTCCTGCGCGCCCTGCAAGCCACGGGACAGGAGCCACTGGTGCTGGATCGGTTGAAGAACACGGTGGTCCTGCGGCAGCGGTTTTGGGGGCGCATCGATGTCGCGATGGTGAACCGCGCGCGACTGAACAGCCCTTCGCAGCTGCTGAACCTCCTGCAAGAGGAAGGGTTGCGTCGCACCCCGGTGATCCTCTCTCCAGAAACGCCCACGCCCGAGCTGGGCGATCTGGGTGCCCTGCCGCTGGTAAGCCCAGCCCATATGGCGCGGGTTGACCTGTCCTCCAGCCCCGAACGGCGCCGTGCAGCGCTACATCAGAAATGGCGCAACCGTCTGAAACATGCGGAAACCCAGGGGCTACGTTTGACCCGCCAAAACATGCCGGTCGATCCCAACCACTGGCTGCTCACCGCCGATCATGCGCAGCAAAGAAAGCGCGGTTATCGCAGCTGGCCCCTCCCGCTGACGCTGGCCTATGCTCAAATGAACAAGGGGAAGGCCAAGCTGTTTCAGGCCTTCGAAGGCAAAGACCCCGTGGCGGCCATTCTGGTGCTCCGCCATGGGCGTGATGCCAGCTATCACATCGCCCACACCACCCGGCGCGGCAAAGAACTGTCGGCCCATAACCTGTTGCTGTGGGAGGCGATGAGCTGGCTCTCGGCGCAAGGCTGCAAGAGCCTGGATCTGGGCCTCATCAACACAGATGACGCGCCGGGCCTGGCCCGCTTCAAACTGGGCACAGGCGCCGAGTTGCACCGCCTTGGCGGCACCTGGATTCTCTGGCCGCCAATGGGGCGACTTCTGGCGCCGCTGGCACGGCTGGACCGGCGCATGATGGGGGCATAGCAGCGCTGGACAGTACAGTCCCTCCGTGTTTATTTGAACACATGTTCAGATACCGGGAGGACTCCTTTCATGAAACTAGATCAGACCTGCGCGGTGATCACCGGCGGCGCATCCGGGCTGGGTGAGGCAACCGCCCGCCATTTTGCCGAAAATGGCGCCAAGGTCACGATCCTTGACCGTGACGCAGACCGCGGCGAAAAGGTCGCCGCCGAGATCGGCGGTTTCTTTGTGCAGACCGATGTGACGGACGAAGACTCCGTCGCCGCAGCAATCTCTTTTGCGGCTGAAAAAATGGGCCGGATTTCCGCCTGCGTGAACTGCGCCGGCATCGCATATGGGATCAAGACGGTGGGCAAAGAGGGCGCGCATCCCTTGGACGCTTACAAACGCACCATCGATATCAACCTGGTTGGCACCTTCAATGTTGCGCGCTTGGCTGCTGTCGAGATAGCCAAGAACGATCCCGAACCCGACGGCGCCCGCGGGGTGATCATCAACACCGCCTCCATCGCCGCCTTTGACGGGCAGAAGGGTCAGGTGGCCTACTCCGCCTCCAAGGGCGGGGTTGTCGGCATGTGCCTGCCCATGGCCCGCGATCTGGCCTCGACGGGCATTCGCGTCATGACCATCGCGCCGGGCATCTTCATGACCCCGATGCTGGCCGGGTTGCCCGAAGAGGTGCAGCAGCAACTGGCCGCAGACGTGCCAAACCCGCCGCGCCTTGGGGATCCGGCAGAGTACGGACGCCTCGCGGGCTTCATTGTTGAGATGGGATATCTCAATGGCGAGGTGATCCGCATCGATGGCGCCCTGCGAATGCGCTGACTTCCTTTCTTAACAAACACTTAAGATGAAAACTTAAAGAGGGGCGTCCAATAGGCGCCCCTATCGCAAAACCCTCGCAAATATTGCAAAATGTAAATTAAGTATTAACGGAATGAAGCTGATTTTAGTCAATGTTTCGCATGCGAAACAGAAGAAGGGCTGCGCATTTACGCCCCTTCTGCCTTTTCCTCGAGCTCCAGCCACTCCTCTTCGGCGGCAGCCAGTTTTTCCTGCCTTTCTACAAGGGCTTCGCTGGCCTTCTTGAACTTCACCGGCTCACGGGTGAACAGCTCCGGGTCTGCCATCAACTGCTCCAGCTTGGCGATCTCCTGCTCGAGCCGCTCCATCTCTGCTGGCAGCGCCTCAAGCCGGTGCTTTTCCTTGAAGCTGAGGCCCTCTTTCGGCTGCGTGTCCTGCTTTGGCTTGGGCTTTGCCGCCTTCGGCTTTTCGGCCTTTTCCTCTGCCTCTTTGGGGGCACGTTGGGACAGGTAGTCGCTCCATCCGCCGGCATAGGCGGTGGCGCGCCCGTCCCCTTCCATGGCGATGGTGGTGGTGGCGACACGGTCGAGAAAGTCCCGGTCGTGGCTGACCAGTAGAACCGTACCGTCGTAGGAATCGAGCAGCTCCTGCAACAGATCCAGAGTTTCAACATCCAGATCGTTGGTCGGCTCATCGAGCACCAGAAGGTTGCTTTGCCGCGCCATCAGGCGGGCCAGCAAAAGCCGCGCTTTTTCGCCGCCCGAGAGCGAGCGCACCGGCGCGCGGGCCTGGCGTTCATCGAACAGGAATTCCTTGAGGTAGCCCACCACATGTTTTGGCTGGCCCCGCACCATGACCTGATCCGCCTTGCCGGATATCCCCAGCGCCGGATCGGTTGTCAGGTTCTCCCAAAGGGAGGCCTCGGGGTCAAGCTGGTCGCGGGTCTGGTCAAAGAACGCAATCTCCAGGTTGGTGCCGAGCGTCACCTTGCCTTCATCCGGCTGCTCCATCCCCAAGAGCATCTTCAGGAGCGTCGTCTTCCCTGCCCCATTCGGGCCAACAAAGGCAACGCGGTCGCCGCGCTGCACCTTGAGCGAGAAGTTCGACACGATGCTCTTGCCGTCAAAGGCCTTGGAAAGCCCTTCAGCCTCGATCACCTTGCGGCCCGATTTGGGACCGGCCTCCAGCGCAAGTTCGGCGGCGCCCTGGCGTTTGATCTGCGCGGCGCGCTCGGCCTTCAGGTCCTGCAGGGCGCGCACCCGGCCCATATTCCGTTTGCGCCTGGCTGAGATCCCTTCGACGGCCCAGCGGCTTTCGGATTTGATCAGCCGGTTGAGCTTGTGACGCTGCTGGTCTTCTTCCTCCCAGATCTTGTCACGCCAGGCCTCAAAGGCATCAAAGCCTTTTTCCTGACGGCGCACCTGCCCCCGGTCGATCCAGAGGGTCGCACGGGTCAGGGCGCGCAGAAAGGCGCGGTCGTGCGAGATCAGCACATAGGCTGCACGGGTCGATTTCAGCTCGTCCTCAAGCCAGGTGATCGCCTCGATATCAAGGTGGTTGGTCGGCTCATCCAGCAGCATCAAATCCGGCGCCTCGGCCATCAGCTTGGCCAGGGCGGCGCGGCGGCGCTCCCCGCCCGATGCGGTTTCCACCGGGCGGGCGGGGTCGAATTTCAGCCCCTCGCCTGCCCGCTCCACCCGATACATCTCACCGGGGTCCAGCGCGCTGGCGGCAAAGTCACCCAAGGTCGCAAACCCCGTCATCTGGGGGTCCTGCTCCATGTAGCCGACCGTCTTGCCCGGGGGGACGACGATACTGCCCTGATCGGGCTCAACCAGCCCCGCCATCACCTTCATCAAGGTGGATTTTCCCGAGCCGTTGCGGCCCACCAGCGCCACCCGGTCACCGGGCTGCACCACGAGATCGAGATCGGCAAAAACAGGCTCACCCCCAAAGGTGAGTGATATGCCGGACATCTGCAAAAGAGGAATTCGTGCCATGGAGGCCAGCTAAACCGGCCTGTGCGCCCCGTCAACGGCGCGTGTGTTGAAATTGCCCGGACATTTGGGAAGCCGACCCATCAGGCCGTCTCGGCCACCGCGCGCAGCAAGCGTTTACGCCCCTCGGGGATCGCGCCGACCTCGACCCCGGTAAAGACATGCAGCGTGTTCAGGCCTTCATCCACAACCGCATGATCACTGACCCAGCCCCCCATCAGAAGATAGGTCCGCAAGAGCGGCGGCATGGTGCGCATGGCAGCGCGCAGATCAGGGGGACGCTGCGGCAGGTCCGCAAAATCGAAAACCCTTGGCGCCTTGATCTGGGGCCGCAAAGGAGACGGAGCCAGGTGACGGGCCTTGAGCAAGGCGAAACTGTCGTAATAGGGGGCGGGATCGGTGCCTTTGAAGGAACTGCAACCAAAGAGCAGCCCCACGCCTTCGGCATCCACCATGGCAGTGATCGCCCCCCAGGCGATGCGCAGAATGTCCGGATCTGCCGCTGCGCCTTCCCGGATACAGAACCGTCCGACCTCTGCGGCCGGCCCGTCAACCGCTGCAAGCCCACCAAGGTCGTAGTATTGTGCCGAATAGCTTTGCAGCAGATGGCCGCCCCCCTGCAGCACCAACACCCGAAAGCAGCACATCAACAAGCCTGTTGTCCGCTCCTCAATAAGGACATGACGGCAGCGGTCGTCAAAGGCATCCACATCCAGACCACTCGTGCCGAAACAGTCCTCTCGCAAGCGCTGCGCCGCCTGCACATCTGATGAGGTCGCGGCAACGCGGGCAACATAGCGCCCTTTGGCCAACAGCGTTTCACATTGCGTCATCCCCAGCCCCCTGCACAGGATGAAGCGCACGCGAGTCGGTGCGCAAGCCCGCTCATACCACGCAGGCCTGCCCATCCAAACAGATCAAAATCACGGCCAGACGACAGCTTTGCAGGAAATGCGCCGCAGGCAGCCCGTCGCTTACTCTTCCAGCAGCGCACCGGGCCCAAAGTTGCCAAGGTTGCCGATCAGCTGACGCAGGAAGGTCTTGTCCTCGATACTGGAGGAGGTCACACGGCGCTGCAGAGGAATGACCCGGCCATCTTCGAGGCCGAACTTTTGAACGCCGCTTACCACACCGTTCTTGTCAAAGTTCACCGCCACAAGATCCCGTGAGACAGGTTTCGGCTCGGTCGCGCCATAGTGGCGTATGCGTGTTGAAACGTAGTAGTAGCCGCTGTCCCTCAACACCCCAGAGGAGCTGGGCAGGCCGAGAGTTTCAGCAACCGAGTCGCGGGTATCCACACCTACCACCACTTCGGCAAGTTGCTCGTCCGATGGCACATAGCCGTGCTTGCGGATGGTTGCCGAGCAAGCAGCAACCGCCCCCAGCGCCAGCAGCAGGATTGTATGCCGCAGCACTGTTTTCAGCTGATTTGACCGTGCACCCATGATGCCCCCCGATAGTCTGCGCGTTTCGGGCCTCATGGCCCCGGCTTGATTACATCGCCCATCCCGATTACCTAATGCACGCTTGTGGTTCAAGAAACGAAAGTCCCTCAAATGAATGAGAGCACTGCTTTGCGCGTGGCTGATCTGTCTCAGACCGCTCCGACGCCTTTTGAGATTCGCCCCGAAAGCGCCGAGCTGACCGCGCTGGCTGAGGAGCTTGGGCTGACCGCCCTGCGCAAGCTGCGTTTTGCCGGAGAGATCCGTGCCAGCGGCAAGCGAGACTGGGTGCTGGACGCTATGCTGGGCGCAACAGTGGTTCAGGACTGCGTTGTGACGCTTGAGCCGGTGACAACCCGGATCGACCAGAAGGTTCAGCGCCAGTTCCTTGCGTCCTATGAAACCCCTGAAGGGGAAGAGGTCGAAATGCCCGAAGATGATACCGCCGAACCGCTGGGCAGCCATATCGACCCGTTTGAGGTGATGATCGAAGCGCTGAGCCTTGCGATTCCCGCCTACCCGCGCAAGGAGGGACAAGAACTGGGAGAGGCTGTCTTTACCGAACCCGGGATCGCCCCCATGCGCGACGAGGACACCAAACCATTTGCTGCCCTTTCGGCCCTGAAGGACCAACTCAAGGATCAAAGCTGAGACTGAAAAGCGCACAAAACAAGCGACTGGTCATTTCTTGCTGGCGCTGTGCGCGCGCCTCTTCTAAGAAACAGCTTGCGTCGAAAAGGATTCGCAGTATTTTCGCGCGCTCATCGGAATTTTTGGTTGGACATCGGACAGGCTGCGGCCTAAACGCACGTCACACCGATCACGACACGACAATGAAATCGCGCGGCGGGGAAGGCCCCAAGGCGCCAAGCAGACAAAGGTTGAGACATGGCCGTCCAACAGAACAAAGTATCCAAATCGCGCCGCAACAACCGTCGTGCGCACGATGCCCTGGTTGCTGCAAACCCCAATGAATGCTCCAGCTGTGGCGAACTGCGCCGCCCGCATCACGTGTGCCCCTCCTGCGGCCACTATGATGACAAGGAAATCATCGCGGCAAACGACGAAATCGACCTGGACGAGGACGCGGCTTAAGCCCCTCTTCTTTTCACGTAACGCCAGGCAGGCAATCTCATGACGGGCACACCCGATCGATCTGCAGTCAAAACTGGCCGAATCGTGATTTCTGTCGATGCTATGGGCGGAGATGCCGGCCCCGCTGCGGTGGTGGCCGGTATTGAGAAATCTGCCGAGAAGAACGAGCGTATTGCCTTTCTTCTGCATGGCCCCGAAGACGAACTGGCACCTCTGGTTGCCAAACGGCGCATCCTGAAGGATCGCGTCGTTATTCGTCATGCGGACAAGGTCGTGACCATGGACGACAAGCCAAGCCAGGTGATGCGTAACGGCAAGGGCACCTCGATGTGGTCCGCCCTTGATGCGGTCAAGAATGGCGAGGCCTCCGGGGTCGTTTCTTGCGGCAACACCGGGGCGCTGATGGCGCTCAGCATGCTGCGCCTGCGCAAGATCCCTGGCGTGAACCGCCCCGCCATTGCGATTCTCTGGCCCTCGCGCAACCCGCAAGGCTTCAACGTGATGCTGGACGTCGGGGCCGATGTGCGCGCCGATGCTCAGGATCTGCTGCAATACGCGCTGATGGGCACCTCCTACACCCGCAATTCGATGGATATCCTGCGCCCTCGCATCGGCCTTTTGAACGTGGGCACCGAGGAACACAAAGGCCGCGCCGAGCTGAAAGAAGCCTATGCGCTGATTGCCGAGAACGCCTCTGCCGCCGATTACGATTTCGTCGGCTTTGTCGAGGGAAGCGATATTCCCGGCAATGTGGCGGACGTGATTGTGACCGACGGGTTCACCGGAAATGTTGCGATCAAGACCGGCGAAGGCACCGCAAGCCTGTTGCGTTCGGCCGTGAAGGAGGCTTTCGAGTATTCCTTCCTGTCCAAACTGGCAGCTGTCTTGGCCTACACATCGCTATCGCGCCTGGCCAAGCGGCTTGATCCGCGCCGCGCCAATGGTGGCGTTTTCCTGGGCCTCAACGGCACGGTTGTGAAATCACACGGTGGCGCCGATGCCACGGGTGTGTCTGCCGCCGTAAAGCTGGCCTTCCGACTGGCCGAGCAGGGCTTTGCCGAGAAACTGGCCGCACGGGTTGCATCTGCAGTCGAGCTTACCCAAGATGCCGCTACGGCAGGCGAGACCGATACCCGCTCTTCCACAGAATAAAACCCAAAAAGGCAGGCAAAGAATGACGCGACGTGCAGTAGTAGTTGGCACAGGACACTATCTTCCAGAGCGGGTGGTGGAAAACGCGGAATTCGAAAAGACGCTGGACACATCAGACGAATGGATCCGGGCGCGCTCGGGGATTGAACGGCGTCATTTCGCAGCCGAGGGAGAGACGACCTCTTCCATGGCCACCGCTGCTGCCAAAGCAGCCCTTGATGACGCAGGCCTGACGGCGGATGACATCGACGCCATCGTGCTGGCCACCTCAACCGCCGACCTGACCTTTCCGTCCGCCGCCACCATGGTGCAGGCGCAACTGGGCATGACCCGTGGCTTTGCATTTGACGTTCAGGCCGTATGCGCCGGATTTGTCTACGCTTTGTGCAACGCCAGCGCTCTGATCGCCTCGGGCCAGGCGGATCGCGTTCTGGTCATTGGCGCCGAGACGTTCTCGCGCATCATGGACTGGAGCGATCGTTCAACCTGCGTGTTATTCGGCGATGGCGCAGGCGCCTTGATCCTGGAGGCGCAGACCGGCGCAGGCACCAGCGACGACCGCGGCATCCTCTCCACCGATCTCAATTCGGACGGTCGCTACAAGGATCTCCTCTATGTGGATGGCGGGGTTTCCACCCAATCCACCGGCCATCTGCGCATGCAAGGCAACCAGGTCTTCCGCCACGCCGTTGAAAAGCTGGCCAAAACCGCGACCACCGCGCTGGAACGGGCCGGTCTTGACGCCAAAGACGTGGATTGGATCGTCCCCCATCAGGCCAATATCCGCATCATTCAAGGCACAGCCAAGAAGATGGGCCTCAGCATGGACAATGTCGTTGTGACTGTGCAGGACCATGGAAACACCTCTGCGGCCTCTATCCCGCTGGCCCTGTCAGTTGGCAAAGAACGCGGTCAGATCAAGCCCGGCGACCTTATCGTGACCGAGGCGATCGGCGGCGGTCTGGCCTGGGGCGCGGTTGTGCTGCGCTGGTAGCACGGAGCCGCGCAATCTGGCGCCGTGCAATTCATTGATATTGACAGTGAAATTCACCACACCCTATGCTTGAGCAAACAACGGGGATTGGTATGAGTGAAAAAACTCTGACGCGAATGGACCTGAGTGAGGCCGTTTTCCGCGAGGTTGGCCTCTCACGCAACGAAAGCGCACAGCTGGTCGAGAGCATGCTGCAGCATATGTCCGATGCTTTGGTGCGAGGGGAGCAGGTGAAAATCTCGTCCTTCGGTACCTTCAGTGTGCGGGACAAGACAGCGCGCGTTGGCCGCAATCCCAAGACCGGGGAAGAGGTGCCGATCCAGCCGCGCCGCGTGCTGACCTTTCGGCCCTCCCACCTGATGAAAGACCGCGTCGCAGACGGCAACCGCAGCTAAATCGGGCTGAGCGGCCGGTCTCAAGAAACGGAACCAATATTCATGTCCAAATCACCAGACGCCTTCCGCACGATCAGCGAAGTTGCGGAGTGGCTGGGGGTGCAAGCGCATGTGTTGCGCTTCTGGGAAAGCAAGTTCACCCAAGTGAAGCCAATCAAGCGGGCCGGCGGACGCCGATACTATCGCCCCGCCGACATGTTGCTCTTGGGCGGTATTCGAAAACTGCTGCATGATGACGGTATGTCAATCAAGGAAGTTCAGGCCATCCTGCGCGACCTCGGCATCTCTCACGTGTCTGATATGTCCCATAGCCTGGATGCGGCCACGCCGGGCGAACAGACCGATGGCGCAGGTGGCGGCGCCGGAGCATCATCCGCGGCCTCCCTCGCTTCGGCGGGTTCGGGTGACGCAGAACCTGCAGCAGACGGCCCCACACCGATCGAAAACGATCCTGTTGCGCCGCTGGACTCGGCTCCACCGGCGGAGCTTACCAGCGTCCAATCGGCCGAGGACATCGGGCTCGCCGACAGTCATGCAAACGACAGCTTTGAAGAGACGCCGGTTGTATCTGGCCATGACGCACCGGAAGGACCCAGCGACAATCAGTTTGACACTGAGGCGACTCCAGCAGATGTCGCGATCCCTGAAGATGAGCCGCAGCAAACTCTTGCCACGCCAAGCGAACCTGACAGCGCACAGGACATTCCGGGAGCGCAAGACAGCCAAGGGCCTATGTCCGGTCAGGCCGACATTGAAATTCCCGAAACCACGCAGGACGCGGCCCCGGAGCCTGTTTCCGGTGCGGATGCTCTCCTTGATCAAGACATGGCCGCAGTTTCGGAGCTCCCACAGGAGTCTGCCGCAGATCCTGCGCCAGGTGCGGGAAGCGTTGAGCCTGCTGAGCCTGCTGAGCCTGCTGAGCCTGCTGAGCCTGAACAATTCATGATGGATCTGAGCAGTCCAGAGCCAATGGCGGACCTCGATACCCCAGAGCCATCGCCACTTGAACCGGATGCCGAAATCACGGCAGCACCGACGCCCGTTGTGACCGAACTGGACGCCGAACCGTTGGTGGCGCCCTCTGAGGGCGATGCCTCTTTTGAGGACACGGGCGGCGGTTCCCCTGCCATGCCGATGGACCCTCAGGAGACCGGCCCAGGATCCCCCACCTCAACGCTGCCAGAGACATCTGAAGTTGCCCCCGTTTTGAGCGATGATTGGGCAGAAGACGTCGCTGCCACAGGCGCCGCCCCACTCGATCAGGACGTGGCAGAAACGCCACCTTTGACTGCCTCACTGGAGGACACATTCGAGGCCCCCGAAGGAATGGAAACGGCTCCACTCACTGCGCAGGAACTGCCAATGGCAGATGCCGAAGTGAGCGATATCGATATGCCGGAGAACAACTTCGCTGCATCTTCTGAGGCCCCTCCCCTTTCCTCTGAGCCAGAAGCGCCTGCCGCTGGGGCTGCGCCGGATCCCCTCCCAGACAGCGCGGCTGAGGCGAAGCCGCGAATCATCGCCGTTGCGGATGAGGATCTCGCGGCCCAGGTCAACTTGCGTTCAGGAGTGCTTGCCCTTTTGGCACAGGCCTCCGAAATTCCGCCGCATGCGCATGGCGAAGTGGCGGCCTGCGCCGCCGAGTTGCGCGCCTGGCTGGAGAGCAATTAATTTTCCAAAGCGCGGGAAAAACTTGGGAATGCCTCTTGCCCCCGCCGCCAAAACCAGTAGAAAGCGCCTCAGCGGGCTATGGCGCAGCCTGGTAGCGCGTCCGTCTGGGGGACGGAAGGTCGCAGGTTCGAGTCCTGCTAGCCCGACCATACAAAACGCCTGGGTGTTTGCGCACCCAGGCGTTTTGTGTATCTGTAACCGGGGGTTACGGCCTTTGTCGATTTCGATGGGCGACCCGGAACCCGGCCAAAGGGGAGAGCAGAAATGACAGGTGTGTTGCCCAGCCAGAGACTGGAAACCATGCTGAACCGGGGGGAAATCACCCTGAGTGAGCCGCTGGTCGAGGGGCAAATCCAACCTGCCAGCCTTGATCTGCGACTTGGCCATGTGGCCTACCGCGTGCGCGCCTCTTTCCTGTCGGGCAACGGCAATACGGTGGCCGAACGCCTCGCGGAATTCGAAATGCATCGCATTGATTTGGATGGCGGCGCGGTGCTTGAAAAAGGCTGCGTCTATGTGGTGCCGCTCCTGGAGGGGCTGGCCCTGCCGCAAGATGTCTCGGCGGTGGCCAATGCCAAAAGCTCCACCGGGCGGCTTGACCTTTTGACCCGCACCATCACCGACGGCGGCGAGGAATTCGATCGCATCAAACCGGGCTATACCGGCCCTTTGTATGCGGAAATCTGCCCTCGCTCCTTCTCGGTTCTGGTACGTCCCGGCATGCGGCTCAACCAGATCCGGTTCCGCACCGGTCAGGCCGTGCTGAGTGACAGCGAACTCACAGCGCTCCACGCACAAAGCCCGCTGGTGGATGGCGAAGCGGTGATCGAAGACGGTCTTGGCTTTTCTGTCGATCTGCGGCTTCCCGGCAGCGATCTGGTGGGCTATCGTGCCAAGCCCCACACCGGGGTGATCGATCTGGACAGGATCGGAGAATACGACCCTCAGGACTACTGGGAAGAGGTGCGCACCACCAGCGGGCGCATCATTCTGGACCCCGGCGCATTTTACATCCTTGTCAGCCGCGAGGCGGTGCATATCCCCCCAGCCTATGCCGCAGAAATGGCGCCCTATCTGGCCATGGTCGGAGAGTTCCGGGTGCACTACGCAGGGTTCTTTGACCCCGGCTTCGGCCACGCCTCGGCGGGCGGCGCAGGCTCTCGCGGAGTATTGGAAGTGCGCTGCCACGAGGCGCCTTTCGTCCTTGAGCACGGTCAGGTGGTCGGGCGACTTGTCTATGAGCGCATGGCAGAGGTGCCGCAGCAGCTATATGGCGCCGGTATCGCTTCGAACTATCAGGGTCAGGGGCTGAAACTGTCCAAACACTTCAAGGCGCCTCAGTAGGTCTCAAGCCAGATCAACGGTTGTCCCGATAGGCACGCCTGGCGCGGCGTTCCTGACGCATGGCGCGAATGCGCTCGCGCTCGGCGCGGTCTTCGGCGTCAGCAGAAGTCTCGGGCCTGTTCCCAGGTCCGCGCCCTCTGCCCGCAACTGCATTGATCCCCGCATCGACACCTTTGTTGACCGCCCGCCCCACTAGGCGGCGCAGGATCATGTTGAAGATGGATTCGATGTTCATTGCCTGGCTCCATTTGTCTCGAACAATGGGATAACGCAGGAATGGGACGATTTCTGGGCGCGGCCTCAGCTCTCAAACAGCTCTGGCTGATCGCCCGCCTCGTCATCGTCCCCACGCTCTTCGCTCCCCTGCCCCAGCGGGAAGCTGCCCGGCGGCGGACGGCTTTCCAAAAGGCCTGCGGCGCGCAGCTCTTTGAGGCCCGGCAGATCCCGCGCGCTTTCAAGGCCAAAGTGATCAAGGAACACAGGTGTCACCACGAACGTAACCGGGCGGCCCGGTGTCATCCGGCGACGGCCGAGGCGGATCCACTCCATTTCAAGCAACTGATCAATGGTCCCGCGCGAAACTGAGACGCCGCGGATCTCCTCGATCTCGGCGCGAGTGACGGGCTGGTGATAGGCAATGATGGCAAGGGTTTCAATGGCGGCGCGGCTCAGCTTGCGGGTCTCGACGATCTCTTTTTGCATCAGAAAGCCAAGATCCGGCGCGGTGCGGATCGCCCAGGCCTCCCCCACGCGCACCACGCGCACGCCGCGCCCCTCGTAGCGCTTGCGCAGGTATTCCAGCGCCTCGCCCGGATTGCAGCCATGGGGCATGCGCGCTTCCAGATCGCGGATGGTCACCGGCTCTGTGCTGGCGAACAGGACGGCTTCGACCATGCGCTCCTGCTCGGCCATGGGCGGAGCTTCAAAGAGGCTGTCAGAGCCTTCGGTGTCAGGATTGCTGAAATCTTCCATCAGGTATTCCCATTCACATGGCGCAGCTGGATCGGCGCAAAGACCTCGCTTTGGCGCAGTTCCACCTGGCCTTCCTTGACCAGTTGCAGCGAGGCCGCAAAGGTCGCCGCGGTGGCTGAGCGGCGCTTGACCGGATCGCTGTGCCAGCCATCCGGCAGGTAGCTCAGCATATCGGTCCAGCTGCCTGTAAAGCCGATGAGGCCGCGCATCCGCTCCAGCGCCTCTTCCATGGTGAAGACGGAATCGCGATCCATCACGAAGGGGCGGAAATCGTCGCGGGTGCGAATGCGCGCATAGCCCTGCATCAGGTCCAAAAGGTTGGCGCTATAGGTGACGGTGCGGATCCGCTCTACCGTCTCGCTTTGACCGCGGGCAAAGAAATCCCGGCCCAGCTGATCACGCCCCATCAGCCGCGCAGCCGCATCGCGCATGGCCTGCAACCGCTCCAGCTGGAAGGCCAGATGCGCGGCGAGTTCCTCGCCCGATGGCCCCTCTTCCTCGGGGTCGGGCGGCAGCAGCAGGCGCGATTTCAAAAAGGCCAGCCAGGCCGCCATCACCAGATAGTCCGCCGCCAGCTCGATGCGCAGCTCCTTGGCGCGCTCCACAAAGGCAAGGTACTGCCGCGCCAGTTCCAGAACCGAGATGCGGCGCAGGTCCACCTTTTGCGTGCGCGACAGCATCAGCAAAAGATCGAGCGGCCCCTCGTAGCCGTCGACATCGACAATCAGCGCCTCAGCCGCCAGACGATCTTCGACCGACGGCTCGTCCGGCTCGGGAAACAGGGTATCTTCAGACATAGACCTTTCCGCCCATCAGGGCAGCAAGTTCGGCCTCAGCGGCCTCTATGTCAAGCGGCGCGGGCGTTTTGCGGGCCGCAATGGCCTTTTCGGCGCGCTTTTGCCCGATCTCATCCAGAGGTCCTGCGGCTTCGGCGACAGCGGCGCGCGTCGGCAGATCTGCATTGCACAGGAGCACAATATCGCAACCCGCCGACCGCGAATGCTGAGCGATCTCCTGCGGGCTGCCCGCGAGGGCCTTCATCGATATATCGTCGGTCATGATCAGCCCGTCAAAACCGATCTGCTGGCGGATCATCCCCATTGCAGCCGATGAAAGTGTCGCAGGGCGCGCATCGATCGCCTCGAACACAATATGCGCGGTCATCGCCATGGGCAGATCATTCAGGGCACGGAAGGGAGCAAGGTCTGTGCCCTCAAGCTCTTCAAAAGGTGTCGTGACATGGGGCAGATCATAGTGGCTGTCCGCCACCGCGCGCCCATGCCCGGGGATGTGTTTCAGCACAGGAACAACACCGCCATCCAGATGCGCGTCGGCCACCGCCCGGGACAGAGAGATCACCTCTTCAGCGGTCTCGCCATAGCATCGATTGCGCAGGAACGGGTGTGTGTCGGCCCCGGCGATGTCAGACAGAGGCGCGCAATTGCTGTCGATCCCGAGGGCGCGCAGCTCATGTGCGATCAGGCGGTAGCGCAGGTACATGGCGCGCGCGGCATCTTCCCCCGCCTGTTCGGCATGGTCCAGCGGTGCCATCCATTCGCGCGCCAAAGGGGCACGCAGGCGCTGCACGCGCCCGCCTTCCTGATCGATGGTGATCAGACAGTCACGGCCCACCGCCTCACGCATGTCATCGCACAAGGCTCGGATCTGATCGGGCGTGTCTATGTTGCGCGCAAAGAGGATGAACCCAAAAGGATCTGCCTCGCGGAACAGGGCCTTTTCATCCGCCGTCAGACGCAGACCCGTGGCATCGAGGATGGTTGCGCCAAAACCGCTCATCGGGTGGTGACGGGGATACAGTCCGCATTGCCCGCGACCAGCGCCGAGCAGAAGCGGCGCGCATCAGAGAGGCCATCAAAACCCATGGCGCGCAACCGGTAGAAGGTGCGCCCACCGCTTTCGGCGCGTTGGATCACGCGTTTCTTGTCGACAAGGTAGTCCTCGAACTGGCCATAAATGCGGTCCCATTCGGAGCGGGCCACCTCGGCGCTTTCATAGGCGCCAAGCTGCGCGAGGCGCGTGCCTGCGGGCAGGCTGTCCGCAGAGACTTCAAGCACGGTGGCGCCGGATGTGGCAACGGCAGGAGCCTTGGCCGGGGTGAACCGGGCCGGGCGAACGCTGGGACGCAGAGAGATCTTGACCCCCGGCGCTTTGAGCAAGGCGGCAGAGGGTTGCGGCGCGGCGGCCACAGCAGCAAGTTCGACAGGCTTGAGCGGCTCTGGCTGCACGATCACGGGCGCAGACGCCGAAGCAACAGTTGCCGCCTCGCCGCTTTCCCCAAGGGTTTCGAGGGGGGCAACGCCATCGGTCAGCTCAGCCACAAGCGCGTCGATGTCACCGCTTTGATAGGCCGCGATGGTGCGTTCGGAAACGGCGCCGCCTTCCGGTTGGGTCTGATCAGCCCGGTCCTGCTCGGCCAGTTGGGCCAGTTCGGACATGGGGCGGTCATCCTCGGTCAGTTCAATCGGCTGCGGCGCAAGCACCAGACGGTCCGCCGGATCTTCGGCAGTGCCATTGGCGGCGACCGCATTAACGGCCAGCCCCTGGTGATCGGCAGGACGGCCGCCGGGATTCTCGGGCTGAATGCGCATGGGTCCCTCGACGGCGCGCACAACAGGCACGCCGCTCACATCGCGCATCACCAGTTTGTAGCCCCAGACACCAATGCCGATGACAAGCGCCAGCGACGCAAAGGCGCCGAGCACGCCCGCAACGCGGCCAAAGCTGCCCGGGCGGACCTCTTCAAACTCATCAACACCATCATATCCATAGTCATCGGCGCCGTAGGGGTCTGCCTGCGCCGGATCAAAACCACCATATCCTTGCGAAGCATGCGCCGCGTCGGGCGAGGCATAGGATTGCTGAGGCTGCACGAAAGGCTGTTGTGCCCGGGCGGAGAGAGGAGGCTCGGGCGCCAGAAAGGGTTGCTGCTGATAGTGAACACCACCCGAAGCCGCACCTTGAGCGACTCCGCTTTGGTCATAGGTCTGGCGCGCGCCAGCCTGCGTAAAATACGCCATTATCCGCCTCACTGCCCATTTGACGCAGCGCATGTGGGGCGCGCTGCGTGTCAGGGTCTCTTGAACTGCCTCGTTCCGGCGGCCTGTGCGTGTTTTTTATCGCATCTCTTCCGCCGGGGTCACGCCTAGAATACCAAGACCTGCGGAAATGACAATGGAAACGGCTTGTGCCAGCGCCAAATTGGCATGTGTTGCCGATTGGCTGCTCTCATTAACAAATCGTAAACTTTTGTCACTTTTGCCGAGGTGGTACAATCCGTGCAGATCCGAGGCCAGATCATAGAGGTAAAAGGCGATCCGATGCGGCTCGTTGCTGCGCGCGGCGATCTCCACCAGACGCGGCCATTCTGCCAGCTTGCGCGCAACCGCCTGCTGCGCCGAGGCCGTCAACAAAGAAAGATCCGCGCCCTTGAGTGTGGCCTCATCGCAGGCGATCCCGGCCTCTGCCGCTTTGCGCAGGGTCGAACAGATCCGGGCATTGGCGTATTGCACGTAAAAGACCGGGTTGTCCTTGGACTGCTCCAGCGCCTTGTCGAGATCAAAGTCAAAGCCCTGATCGTTCTTGCGGGTCAGCAGCATGAAACGGGTGACATCCGGGCCGACGGCTTCGACCACATCGCGCAGGGTCACAAAGGTCCCTGCCCGTTTGGACATCTTGAATTCCTCTCCGTCCTTGAACAGCTTCACCAGCTGGCAGAGTTTGATATCAAGCGGCACCTTGCCGTCCGACAGGGCCGAGACCGCCGCCTTCATCCGTTTGACATAGCCGCCGTGGTCGGCGCCAAAGATGTCGATCAGCATGTCAAAGCCGCGGCTCACCTTGTCGTAGTGATAAGCGATATCCGGCGCGAAATAGGTCCAGGCGCCGTCCGATTTCTTGACCGGGCGGTCCACGTCATCACCATGTTCGGTCGATTTGAACAGGGTCTGCTCGCGCGGCTCCCAGTCATCGGGTTTTTTACCTTTTGGCGGCTCAAGCACGCCCTGATAAATCAGCCCCTTGGCATCAAGGCTTTCCAGCGCCGCCTCGATCCGGCCTGTGCCGTAGAGGGATTTCTCGGAAAAGAAGACATCCATTTCGATGCCGAGCAGTTTCAGATCCGCACGGATCAGATCCATCATCGCATCGGTGGCAAAGTTGCGTACCTCTTCCAGCCAGAGCTCTTCGCCCTTGCCGACATAGGCATCGCCCACCTTGGCCTTCAGCGCCTCGCCCACTTCGATCAGGTAATCGCCGGGGTATGTGCCTTCCTCAAAGGCGACCTCCTGCCCGTGCGCCTCAAGATACCGCAGGTAGACAGAGCGGGCCAGAACATCGACCTGCCCGCCGCCATCGTTGATGTAGTATTCGCGGGTGACGTCATAGCCCGCATAGGCCAGCAGCGAGGCCAAGGCATCGCCAAAGACCGCGCCGCGCGTGTGCCCTACATGCAAGGGGCCGGTCGGGTTGGCCGAGACATATTCCACATTGACCCGCTTGCCCGCGCCCATGTCCGAGCGACCATAGGCCAGACCATCCTTCAGCACCGACGCCAGCACGCCCTGCCAGACGCCATCGGCCAGACGAAGGTTCAGAAAGCCGGGACCAGCCACCTCGGCCGAGGTAACTCGGTCGTCCTTTGCCAGATGGGCCGCCAGCGCCTCCGCGATGTCGCGTGGCTTTGCCTTGGCCGGTTTGGCCAGAACCATCGCCGCATTGGTGGCCATATCCCCATGCAAGGGATCACGCGGCGGCTCTACCGCGACATTGTCAAAGGAAAGCCCCTCGGGCAGCACGCCTTCGGCGGTCAGGGCCGCAAGGCTGTCGATCACGAGCGAGCGAATATCGGTGAAGAGGTTCATATCGGGCGTCCTATTGGTTTGCCTAGCGGATACCCACGCCCGCGCCGACGGTCAACCAAATCACGCCTCCAAACGGCCAACAGGCCGCCCAGACTGCGGATCAGGACGACGGAGCGCGGCCGAGAATGAGCGTATCGTGCAATTGCAGCGCAAAGCGATCGGTCATCCCGGCGATATAGTCCGACACCAGCCGTGCCATCGCGATCTTACCCTGGGCCATGCGGATCTCCGGGTGCCACCGTTCCGGCATCTCCATTGGATTTTCCAGAAAATACGGAAACAGGGCTTCGACCACGCGGGAGACCTCGGCACGCTTTTCCATCACCTTTGGCGCCCGGTACATGCGCTGGAACAGGAAGGACCGGATATCCTGCAGATCCAGCCATAGCCCGTCAGAAAAGGCAATCACCGGCGCATCCAAAGCGCGGACATCCTCGACCGACCGAACCCCGCTTTCGGCAAGGCGCCCACGCGAGGTTTCGATTACATCCTCGACCATGACGCCAAAGACACGGCGCAGAGCCTCGTGACGGCGGCGGTTCTTCTCTAGGCCCGGATAGCGCAGGTCCACATCACGATAGGCTGAACCTACGATGGGCAGCCGCGCCACCTCGGCGTCGGTGAAAAGGCCCGCGCGCAAACCGTCGTGCAGATCGTGGTTGTTATAGGCAATATCATCGGCCAGGGCCGCCACCTGCGCCTCGGCGCTGGCGTGGGTGTGCAGCTCAAGATCCATCTTGCCGTTGAATTCAGCCAGGGCCCAGGGCAGCTTTCCTGTCACGGGGCCGTTGTGCTTGGCAATCGCCTCCAGCGTTTCCCAGGTGAGGTTCAGCCCGTCAAAATTGGCATAGTGGCGCTCTAGGTTCGTCACGATGCGGATCGCCTGAGCGTTGTGGTCAAAGCCGCCATACGGCCCCATCAGCGCATGAAGGGCGTCCTCGCCCGTGTGGCCAAAGGGTGTGTGCCCAAGGTCATGCGCCAGCGCCACCGCCTCGGTCAGTTCCTGATTGAGGCCAAGAGCGCCTGCGATGGTACGGGCCACCTGCGCCACCTCGATGGAATGGGTCAGGCGGGTGCGATAGTTGTCGCCCTCATGTTCCACAAAAACCTGGGTCTTGTGTTTGAGGCGGCGAAACGCGCTGGCATGGATGATACGATCACGGTCCCTCTGGAAAGGAGAGCGGAAGTAGCTTTCTTCTTCAGCGACGAGGCGACCGCGGCTTTTTTCCGGCATCGTGGCAAAAGGTGCATTCATTCCTGATCTTTATCCTTGTCAAATCTTGCCGCCCGCGCCCCACGTTTCTATATAGAACCTAGCATGCTGCAACCTGCATTTGGGAGAGTTTTGAATGCAATTGCCCCCAAAAGTGACTGAACGTGCCTTTGCGCGCCTTGCCGAGATCGGAGCAGCCGGTCAGGGCCAGGCCCTGCGCGTGGCCGTCGAAGGCGGTGGATGTTCCGGGTTTCAGTATGAAATCGCCCTGGACACCCCCAAGGATGACGACCTCGTGCTTGAAGGTGGCGGAGAAAAGGTCGTGGTGGATGCGGTCTCGCTGCCGTTCCTGGAAAATGCCGTCATAGACTTCACCGAAGAACTGATCGGCGCGCGGTTCACCATCGACAACCCGAATGCCACCTCCAGCTGCGGCTGCGGCACGTCCTTCTCGATGTAAGCCAAGTGCGCGCAATACCCACCAAAGTTTCAGACTGAACCTAAAATCAGAGGTCGGTCTGCGGGAAGCGCCCCCGGCCCAACACCGTGCGGCCAAGACCGAACTGGTCAAAGACCAGATAGAGACCAGAAGCCATGATCGCGGCTGCACCGGCCCAGGCTTCGGGGCGCACGGCTTCACCAAAGACCAGGGCGCCGATGGCCACCATCCAGACGAACTGCAGGTTCATCAGCGGCGTCACAGCATAAGACGGCATCAGGCGCAGCGCCGCGACCAATAACCAGCGCGCTCCGAACAAGGCTGCCGCATAGGTGATCGCCCAGGCCACATCGTGCAGCGGCATCGGCTGCCAGACAAAAGGCAACACCGGCAGCATCGTCAGACAAAGCGCCAGGTTGGGGTAGAAGACCTGCGCCAGCACATTGCTTTCATAACGCCCGATGTAGCGCGACAGGGTGATCGACAGGGTGCCCAGAACCGAGGCGGCCAGCGCCACACCATGCCCACCGGACAGCGCGGCAACCCCGCCGGGAAAAACGCAGATCACTCCTGCGAACCCGACCCCCAACGCCACCCAGGCCACTGCCCGCACCCGCTCTCCCAGAATTGGTCCTGACATCAGCCCCGCCAAGAGCGGCATCAGACCGATGAAGACAAACACCTCTGCAAAGGGCAAAAGGCGGAAGGCATAGAAGAAACAAACCGCCGCGAGGACCGTCGCAGCAGAGCGCAGCGCCATGGCCCAGCGGCAATCCGTCCGCAACCCTTGCACCAGCGCCGCGCCCATCGGCGATGCACCGCGCGCAGCCAAAATGCAGCTCATGGCACAAAGGGCAGCCACCAGGGCGCCGGACAGCGCATAGAGCTGCGCCGGCGCATAGCCTCCGGCCAGCAGCTTGGTGATGCCATCTGCCGAGGCAATGAAACCGGTGTAGATCACCACGAGGAGCGCGCCGCTCAGGGCCTGAGACGACGACCTCATGGGCACCCTCCCTGCCGAACAGAGCCAGAGGAGTCACTGCGCGCAAAAAGCGCGTAGAAGGCGCCAAAGTCCTTTGAGCTGACCTCTGCTTGTTCCAAGACTGCCATTTGTGCCGGGGGCAACCTGTCCTGCAACCGCCGCTTTGCCACATCCCAATCGGCAAACCTCTGAGGCTGTGCCTCAAAAAGCGCGCCCGACAGGCTGCGCAAGACGCCATCCCCAAGCGGCTTGCTCAAGAGCGTCGCGCCCGGTGGCAGGCTGCGCGAAAACCCACTCCCGCGGGAGACGCCCTGCCACCAGTTGCCGACGAAATAGGTGTGATAGTCGTCCTGCTGCCCGGCAAAGCCGCCCTCGGTCACTTCAAAACTGTTCAGTTGACAGTCAAGCCAGTCCTGCCAGACCTGCGGCACCTCGGCGCCCGCATAGGCCAGGGCAATGGCCACCTCCGCCAAAAGATCCGCATCCTGATCGAGGAACGAAACCAACCCCAGATATTCAAGGCTCCTGAGCGCGGCGCGCGACAAACCCGGATCGCGGCGCCCATATTCCGACAGGTAAAAAACAATATGTGTCAGCTCATAGCCGATCTTCTTGTTTGGTAGCGCAAAGTGATGCGACTGCTCCGTGAAACCACGCAAACGGTCATCCAGCCCGGGCTGTTCGATATGGACGCCCCGGCGCGCCAGCAGTCGCCGCGCCTCGGCGCGTTGCAGATCAGACAGCTCCCCCTCAGGCAAACCCTGCGCCTTGACCCAATGTGCCAAAGCCTCCCCCTTGTTTGCCGTAGAATGGCCCAGATCCTCAAGGTCAAGACAGATCGACAGGATAAAGCGATAGTAGGGACGAAAGAAACTCATCCGCCGCTCGACCGTGTCGTAGTAGTCCGCATAAGGCGCCAAAGCGCCGCCACGCACAGGGGTACCGGTACATTCCAGAATGTTCAACAGTTCGGCGTTTTCCTTGAGCCAGAACACGCTTTGCGGATCCTGGCGGGCGGTGGCGAAACTTGCGCAAAGATTGGCAGGTCCCTCTGACGGCGCCAGGGCCGCGGCGCGAATGCGATTCTTGGGAAAAGCCAGAAGCTGCGCGGTGGTACTGCCTGTCATTGAAACATCCCCCTGGGCCTGCAATTCATCAATTCTCTCCCCGACTTCTGTGCGTCGAGGTCTGTTGGGGTCAGCACCGGGCGAGCCCGGAACTGCCCCTTGCATGCACCGTGATCCTTTTGTCCGTGATCCTGTGCACCGTGCCGCCGATTTAGCTGCCCGAGGAGAACAGGCCGGTCGCCTCGCCCTGCTCGCGGCGCGCCTCGGCACGCGGCGCCGAGCCGGAAGAGAACAGCTCTGTCAGAACGCCGCTCGACTGGCAGCCAGCTGCCACGGGCGCGGAGCCCGAAGAGAACAGCGAAACAGCCTCTCCTGATGCGGTGTCGGCGCTGCGGGGGGCAGAGCCGGAGCTGAACATCTCGGCCCCGCCGCCGCCCAGAAGGTCGCAGGTCGGCGCGGACCCAGAGGAGAACATCTCGACGCCCTGCCCGCCAAACAGGTCGGCAGATGCGGCGATCTCGGCATGGGCCGAAGTGGAAGACGTGAAATTTTTCTTGAGCAATGCAGTCATGGAACCCTCCAACGTTTTTGCTTGATTGCCCCAAAACGCTGGCACGGCAGAACCGGACACGAAAACAAGAAACTGCAATTTCAGGTTGCTTTTTTCGCACTCGCAACATGAACTTCTTTCCACATAATTTTGTTATATTTCAGTGATTTAAACCCATACACACCTTGTTCGCACGGTTATCCACACGCGCAGTATTGCACAGGCAATCACCTCAACTCAAGGTAGATATCCACAAAGACGCAAAACGATCCTAAAAGCCCGGATTTCGAACCCGAATCGTTTCCCATCCCGGCGAGCTGCTCTTGTCCTGAGAGCTCGGTTGAGAGATAGAACATGAACGCCAGAACACCACGCCAGCAGGCCAGCCAATACCGGAGACCGGACATGAAAATCGCCACGTTCAACATCAACGGCATCAAGGCCCGCGCCAAGGCGCTGCCCGACTGGCTCGACGAGGCGCAGCCGGATGTGGCTGTGCTGCAGGAGATCAAGTCGGTGGACGAGGCTTTCCCCCGCGAGATTTTCGAAGAGCGCGGCTACAATGTGGAAACCCACGGACAGAAAAGCTTCAACGGAGTGGCGATCCTGTCAAAGCTACCGCTGGAGGACGTGACACGCGGCCTGCCCGGTGATGACAGCGATGAACAGGCCCGCTGGATCGAGGCCACCGTGGTGGGTAAGCAGGCGATCCGCATCTGCGGGCTTTATCTGCCAAATGGCAACCCGGTCGAGTTGGATGAAAGCGGCGCACCGATCCCTGGCGGCAAATATGCTTACAAGCTCGCCTGGATGGAGCGGCTGCGTAACCGGGCCAAGGATCTGCTGGCTGAGGAAATGCCCGCCTTGATGGCAGGCGATTACAACATCATCCCCCAGCCCGAAGACGCCAAACGCCCCGAGGCCTGGATCGAAGACGCTCTACACCGCCCCGAAAGCCGCGCCGCCTTTCAGCGGATCGTGAACCTCGGGTTCACCGAAGCCTTTCGTGCACGCCACCATGGGCCGGGGCATTATTCCTTCTGGGACTATCAGGCGGGCGCCTGGAACCGCGACGATGGCATCCGTATCGACCATTTCCTGCTGACACCACAGGCAGCCGATCTGCTGCTCGACTGTCAGATCGACAAGGACGTGCGCGGGCGGGAAAAACCCTCGGACCATGTGCCGGTCTGGGTTGAACTGGATCTGTGAGCCGCGCCTAGCCAGCCGTCACATCGTGGCGGTAGATCCAATCGAACTGCCCGACCATACGGCCCGGCGCAAAATGGCCTGCCAGCTTCAGGATCTGATGGGCGGGCCAGTTGAAGGGCGGGCGCAGATGATACTTCCAGGCATTGCTGCTCGCGGCGGCAACCACCTTTTGGGCCCGCTCGCGTCGCCGATTTTGATATAGTGTCAGACCCATCGTCATGTCCGGCGCCTCTGCCAGGCTGGACGAGAGTGTCCAGGCATCCTCAAGAGCAAGATTCGCGCCCTGCGCCATGAAAGGCAAGGTCGGGTGCGCCGCATCGCCCAACAGGGCCAAAGCCTCCCCTTGCCAGTTTTGCGCGACCTCATGCCGGAACAGCCCCCAAAGCGCCACATCATCGACCGCCCGCAAAAGATCCCCTGCCTTACCGCCAAAACCTGCAAAGGCGCGGCGCAGGTTTTCCGGGTCATCCTTGTGGTTCCAGCCCTCCCCGGCCCATTCCTTGCGCTCTTGCGCCGCAACCAGATTGACGATGGATCCATCGCGCATCGGATAGGCCACCAGATGCCGCCCCGGTCCCATGAAAACCTGCGCCTCAGGACCCAGCCCAACCGTATTGGGCACCACGGCGCGCCAGGCCACCTGCCCGGTGAAAAACGGCTCTGAGCTGTCATTGAGCGCCGCGCGCAGGCGGGAATGCAGCCCGTCCGCCCCGACCACAAGATCGCCGCCACAGCGCGCGCCATTGGCCAGATGCACCTTGGGCTGCGCGCCTGTCTCAATCCGTTCGACCTTTTGCAGAAGCCGCACCTTGACGCCTGCGCGCCGAGCCGCATCGGCGAGGATCCCGATAAGGTCAGAGCGGTGCACGAAATAGTAGCGCAGATCGGCGGCATATTGCTCCAGATCGAGGCGCAGCACTTCTTCGCTGCGGGTGTGGCTGCGCAGAACCACGGCGCGCGCGCGCTGGGAACACCAGGCCAGATCCTCGGCCAGATCCAGCGCTTTCAGAACCGCCAGCCCGTTGGGGGTGATCTGCAGACCTGCGCCAACCTCGGAAATCGCCTCAGCCTGCTCAAGCACCGTCACATTGGCGCCCTGTCTGCGCAGCGCGATCGCAGCCGTAAGACCACCGATTCCGGCGCCTATGATGGTGATGGTCTTGTCTTTGAGTCTCATGACAGCCTGCAGATTCTCCGCTTGGCGTTTCCCTTAAACGAAAAACGCCGGAGCCACAGGCCCCGACGTCGATCTTTTCCGGATCCTTCTCGCGATCAGTCGTCGCGGTGGACCTTTTCGCGGCGTTCGTGACGTTCCTGAGCCTCGAGGCTCATGGTCGCGATCGGGCGCGCATCGAGGCGCTTGAGCGAAATCGGCTCTCCGGTCACTTCACAGTAGCCGTATTCACCTTCGTCGATGCGGCGGATCGCGGCATCAATCTTGGCAACCAGTTTGCGCTGACGGTCACGGGTGCGCAGCTCAAGGGCGCGGTCCGTTTCTTCGCTGGCGCGGTCGGCAACGTCGGGAATGTTTCGGGTGTTGTCCTGCAATCCTTCGATTGTGTCGCGGCTCTCTGCCAGGAGTTCCTGCTTCCAGTTCAGCAGCTTGCGACGGAAATACTCGGCCTGCCTTTCATTCATGAAAGGCTCGTCTTCGGCCGGACGATAGTCTTCCGGCAGAAACATTTCTTGCTTCATTTCGGCTCCTTCGGTCTGGCCCATAATGCTGGTCTCTTCAATTGTTTCCAAGCACTGCGGCTCCCCATGCCGCAGCGTTTATCGCCTGCCGCACAGATTGTCACTACACAATAGTAAACGGCGCGGGTTAAAAGCTCTCTAATCGCCCAAGGCCTGAAGGTCAGGCGCAAACGGATCAACAAGGGATGCAGGACGGACATGCAGTTTCAGGGCACCAAGGACTATGTTGCAACAGATGATCTGAAGGTCGCGGTCAATGCCGCCGTGACGCTGGAACGCCCGCTTCTGGTCAAGGGTGAACCCGGCACCGGCAAGACCGAACTGGCCAAACAGGTGGCAGACGCCCTGGGCCTGCGCATGATCGAATGGAACGTCAAATCCACCACCCGTGCGCAGCAAGGTCTCTACGAATACGACGCGGTCAGTCGGCTCCGTGACAGTCAGCTGGGTGATGAGCGCGTGCATGACGTCAGGAACTACATCAAGAAGGGCAAGCTTTGGGAGGCGTTTGAGGCCGACGAGAAAGTCGTGCTGCTGATTGACGAGATCGACAAGGCCGACATCGAATTCCCGAACGACCTGTTGCAGGAGCTCGATAAGATGGAGTTCCACGTCTACGAGACCGGCGAGACGATCCGCGCCAAGCAACGCCCGATCATGATCATCACCTCCAACAACGAAAAGGAACTGCCGGACGCCTTTTTGCGCCGCTGTTTCTTCCACTACATCCGCTTCCCCGATGCAGAGACAATGAAGAAGATCGTCGAGGTGCATCACCCCGGCATCAAGGAAAGCCTGCTGACCGCCGCGCTGACCCAGTTCTACGAGATCCGCGACACCGCGGGCCTGAAGAAGAAGCCCTCGACCTCGGAAGTCATCGACTGGCTGAAACTGCTCTTGGCCGAAGATCTCACGCCCGAGGATCTTGCCCGCGACGGTGCCGATGCGCTGCCGAAGCTGCATGGCGCGCTTTTGAAGAACGAGCAGGATGTACATCTGTTCGAGCGCCTTGCCTTCATGGCGCGCGGGCGGCGCGGCTGATATCAGGCAGGGGGTGGCGCGCTGCACGAAGGAGCAGCCAAGCCCCTCTGACGCCGCTCACGTTTACATCCTGCGGCAATCCACTATCTTTGCCGGGTCGCTGCCTGCCTTGGGCGGCGACCCGTTTGCACCAACCCTGCCCGTATAAGCCCTGCCGGAGATCGCCCTTCTTGACCATATCTGCGCCCCGTTTCCCGCTCCGGTCGCTGCAACGGGTCATAGCGGCCTTCAGCATGACAGCGCTTGTGGGCTGCACCGCTGGCCTTGATGGCTCCCAGCCAAGCCGGGCGGCCATCGCCGAGAGCACCCTGCCCCCGGCCAAGGCCTTTGCGACCTCCAGCCCAGAGCCGCCGCGCCGCGCCAACAGCGACATGGTGCGCGACTTCCTGGACCTGCACTTCAACCTCGAAGGCGGCGGCACTCTGCCCGTCTTTACCCGCTTCGAAGGCCCGATAACGCTGCGTCTGACCGGCACATCAACCCCCGGCATGCGTCAGGACCTGCGCCGCCTGATGTCTCGCCTGCGCAGTGAAGCCGGCCTTGATATTTCGCTGACCGATGGCGACGCGGCCCGGATCACCATCGAGACCGTTTCGCGCAAGGCAATCCGCAGAACGCTGCCCAAGGCCGCCTGTTTCGTGGTGCCGAATGTTGCATCTCTGGCGGAGTTCCGGCGCAAACGCCGCAGCCCTGACACCGATTGGACCCAATTGCGCAGCCGCGAGAAACTGGCGATTTTCCTGCCCAACGATGTCAGCCCGCAAGAGGCCCGTGACTGTCTGCACGAAGAACTGGCGCAGGCCATCGGCCCCTTGAACGATCTCTACCGCCTGCCGGATTCCGTGTTTAACGACGACAATGTGCATACCGTGCTGACCGGGTTCGACATGCTGATCCTGCGCGCGACCTATGCGCCCGAACTGCACACCGGCATGACCCGCGCCGAGGTTGCCGACCGGCTGCCCGGCATCCTTGCCAGGCTCAATCCTGCCGGTCAGCGCGTGGCCCCACGCCCCCTGGCCCGCACGCCCCGCGCCTGGATTGATGCCATCGAAACCGCGCTTGGCCCCGGCACACGTCTGTCACAGAGACGTATTGCTGCGAAAACGGCTGTAGACATCGCCCGCGGGAGCGGATGGCGCGACCACCGGAACGCCCAGGCCTATTATGTGCTGGGTCGCCTGATCCAATCCGACGATCCAAAAGGCGCCCTGGCTCTGTTTTCATCCGCGATGGAGGTTCTGCGCAGCCAGCCCGGCACGGAACTGCACCGCGCGCGGCTGCGCCCACGGATGGCCGCCGATGCCATCGCCCGGGGCCAGCCTGAAACCGCTCTTGATCTGCTGGGCCCGGTACCCGCCGTTGCAACGCGCCATGAAAACGCGGCGCTTCTTGCGACGGCCTTGATGATGAAAGCCGAAGCGCTAGACCTTGCGGGGCAATTCGACGCCGCCGCCGCGGTCAGGCTGGACAGCCTTGGATGGGCGCGCTACGGGTTCGGCCCGGATTGGGCCGTGCGCGCCAAATTGCAAGAAGTGGCCAGCCTCAGGCCAAAGGTCAACTGACCACGCCGCCCAAGCGCGGTTTGGGAGCAATGGCGGCGGGAGCCGGAAACAGAATGAGACAGGCGGACAACATATGATCGTAATCGCTGCTTTGCTACTGGGTGCAACCATCGGCGCGCTGACAGCCCGGAAACGTAACGGCAATCTGGCCGATATGCTGCAATATGGCGCTGTCTATGCCATCGCCTTTGGTATTGTGGGGATGCTCGCCACCCTGATCATCCACAGGATGGCGGTGTAACCGCAAGAAGGACAGATAGCCGATGTTCCAGCCCTTTTTCGAGAACCTGCGAAAGGCCTCCGTTCCCGTCTCGCTACGGGAATATCTGACCTTTCTGGAGGGGATGAAACGGGGACTGGTCACCTATGACCTTGACGGATTCTACTATCTGGCGCGATCGGCCATGGTGAAGGATGAGCGCAATATCGACAAGTTCGACCGCGCCTTTGCCGCCACCTTTGAGGGGCTGGAGGCGCTACCCGCCTCTGCCGTGCTTGAGGCCGTGGACATCCCCGAGGAATGGCTGCGCAAGATGGCGGAAAAACACCTTTCCGAGGAAGAGCGCGCCGAGATCGAGGCCATGGGCGGTTTTGAGAAGCTGATGGAAACCCTGAAAGAGCGCCTGAAGGAACAGGAAGGGCGCCATCAGGGTGGCAACAAGTGGATCGGCACCGCGGGCACCTCCCCCTTTGGGGCTTATGGCTACAATCCCGAAGGCGTGCGCATCGGTCAGAAGGAAAGCCGCCATCAGCGCGCGGTCAAGGTCTGGGACAAACGCGAGTTCCGCAATCTGGACGGCGACGTCGAACTCGGCACCCGCAACATCAAGGTGGCCCTGAAGCGCCTGCGCCGCTGGGTGCGCGAGGGTGCCGCTGAAGAACTGGATCTGGACAATACCATCCGCGCCACCGCCGAGCACGGCTATCTGGACGTCAAAACCCGCCCCGAGCGGCACAATGCCGTGAAGGTTCTGCTGTTCCTCGATGTAGGCGGATCAATGGACCCCCATATCAAGGTGGTGGAGGAGCTGTTCTCGGCCGCGCGCTCCGAGTTCAAGCATCTTGAGTATTACTATTTCCACAATTGCCTTTATGAAGGTGTCTGGCGCGACAATCGTCGCCGCTGGGATGCGCAGACGCCCACCCATGAAGTGTTGCGCACCTATGGGCCGGACTACAAGTGCATCTTTGTGGGCGATGCCTCGATGTCACCCTATGAGATCGCCTATCCGGGCGGCGCCAATGAACACTGGAACCAGGAGGCGGGCCAGGTCTGGCTGCAGCGGGCGCGCGAACAGTGGAAATCAAATCTCTGGATCAATCCGGTGCCAGAGAAATACTGGGACCACACCCATTCCATCGGTATGATCCGGGAGATTTTTGAGGACAATATGGTACCGATGACCCTGCACGGGCTTGAAAAAGGCATGCGCGAGCTGACGCGCTAACGTCGATTGGCCCGCGCACAGCCTGCTTTCAAATTTCTTAAAAGCTGCAGTAATTCCTGTTACGCTGGGTGCAGACCTTAAACAGGCATTAAGCCTGCCGATTTAGTGTCGCCTCCCAAATTAGCGTCCCTAACGAGTTCTGCGCAGTTTATGATCAATGCCTCTGGAACTGACGGCACCTCTGTGCCCGAGTTGCGCCTTGGAGAGATCCTTGGTGCCCTCAGCCACGCGCTCGACATGACTGAAGGCCAGCCCAAGGGGCATTGCATCCGCTGCGCCTGGATCGGCATGCAGGTGGCCGAGGCGCTGAACCTGCCCCATGAGACTCGCAAGGATCTCTATTTCACGCTGCTGATGAAGGACACCGGCTGCAGCTCCAATGCTGCGCGGATCAACCAGCTCTACATGATGGACGATCTTGCCTTCAAACGGAATTTCAAACGGGTGAATGGCTGCCGCCAAGGCATGCCCTTTCTGATGCGCTCCACCGCCAAGGGTGCTCCGACGCTGACACGGCTGAAACGCCTCGGCCATGTGATCGTCAAAAAGGAGAGCATCAACGTCGAGCTGATCCAGACCCGCTGTGGTCGCGGCGCCGAAATCGCCCGCCGCATGCGGTTTTCCGAAGAGGTCGCCGAAGCGATTGCTGCCCTGGACGAACACTGGGATGGAGGCGGTCGGCCGCTTGGCATGCGCCAAGAGCACATACCGCTGATGTCGCGTATCGCCCTGATGGCGCAGGTGACGGATGTCTTCGTGATGGATTTCGGCGCCGAAGAGGCCGCAGCCGAGCTGGAAGCCCGTTCGGGCATCTGGTTCGACCCTGATCTTATCCCCGTCTTTACCCGGATCATCCGCCGCCCCGGATTCGCCACTGAGCTGAAATCTCCGAGCCTTGAGCAAGAGGTATTCTCCAGCGCCCATGCCCTGCAGATCGCAGAGGTGGACGAGGACTATCTTGATGAGATCAGCCACGCCTTTGCACTGGTCATCGATGCCAAAAGCCCCTTTACCCATGGCCATTCAGAGCGGGTCGCGCGCTACACCCGGATGATTTGTCATCAGCTTGACCTGCCACCGGCTCAGATCCGCTGGATGGCGCGGGCGGCTCTGTTGCATGACATTGGCAAGCTGGGGATTTCCAACAGCATCCTCGACAAGCCTGGAAAGCTGAGCCCGGAGGAGATGGAGGTGATCCGCAAACACCCCGTCTGGGGCCATGACGTGCTGAGCCGCGTCGGCGCCTTTCGCGAGATGGCCGATGTGATCGTAGCCCATCACGAGCGCCCCGATGGCATGGGATACCCATACGGCCTTTCAGGGGATCAATTGACGCTGGAGATGCGCATTCTGGCGGTGGCCGACATATTCGACGCGCTCACCGCCGACCGCCCCTATCGCGCGGCTCTTCCGCTGGAGGAGGCCTACGCCATTATGGACAAGATGGCAGGCGCAGGTCTGGATCCCGACTGCTATGCTGCCCTGCAAGATGCGATCACTCAAAGCGGCTGGCCGGCAACCACCCTGGCAGGTGACGCCGACTGGGATAACAAAACCACGACTTGCTCGGATGAGGACCAACAAACCGCTTGAGCGCACAGGGCTGCCGCCCCATATCTACCACATGCTGCGTTTGACCCCGATCCTGCTGGCCGTGATCTATGGCCTCATTTCCTACCGGATTTCCGTCTGGCGAACCCACCGCGAGCTGGACGCCCGCTCTACCCGCCTCGCCGATCCGCGTCTCAAAAAGCTGACCGACCGTCTGGCAGCGGCGCTTGAGGTCGCGGACATCCCCGTCTTCATCTACGAGGTGGACCCTGTGAACGGGCTTGCAGCACCAGATGGGCGCATCTTCATCACCCGTGGCTTTTATCGCAAGTACGAGGCGGGCGAGGTGAGCGACGCTGAACTGGCCTCGGTCATTGCCCATGAGATTGGCCATGTAGCGCTGGGGCACTCCAAGAAACGGATCATCGATTTTTCTGGCCAGAACGCCTTGCGCACGGCGCTGATGATGATTCTGGGGCGTTACATTCCCTTTGTCGGCCCCTGGATCGCCGGGCTACTCGCCAATCTTCTGGCCGCGCGCCTGTCGCGTGGGGACGAATATGAGGCGGATGAATATGCCGCCGCCCTCTTGATGAAGGCAGGGATTGGCGTTGAGCCGCAGAAAAGCCTGTTCCGCAAGCTGGAAGAGCTGACACAGGCGCGCGCAGGCATGGCCCCGGCCTGGCTGATGAGTCACCCCAAGACAGAACAGCGCATCGCCGCCATCGAACGGCTTGAGGCGGACTGGGCAAAGGCCTGAGCGCCATTCGTAACGGAAGGTCATTTCCTGCACGGATGACTTGCTTCCCGTGACTGGAAGGCCCACATCTGGGAAAAGACAAACGTCACGAGGCCCCTGCCATGCGCTATTCCCTGCTTGACCTTGCCCCGGTGCCCGAAGGGACGGAGATTCCGCAGGCGCTGAAGAACAGCACCGATCTGGCGCGCCATGCGGAAAGCCTTGGTTATCACCGCTATTGGCTGGCCGAGCACCACAACATGCCGGGGATCGCCAGCGCCGCCACCGCCGTGCTGATCGGCCATATCGCCAGCCAGACCAGCACCATGCGCATCGGTGCGGGTGGCATCATGCTGCCCAACCACGCGCCCTATATGGTGGCCGAGGCATTCGGCACGCTCGCCTCCCTTTATGGCGACCGGATCGATCTGGGGCTGGGCCGCGCGCCGGGCACCGATATGCAGACCGCCCGCGCCCTGCGCCGGGGCATGGGCGCTGCTGCCAGCGGCGACAGCTTCCCGCAGGATGTGATCGATCTTATCGGATTTATGGCGCCCGAAGACCCTCAGGCCCCCGTTCGAGCCTTTCCCGGGCAAGGCACAAATGTGCCGGTCTGGATCCTTGGCTCCAGCCTTTATGGCGCGCAGCTGGCCGCGCATCTGGGCCTGCCTTACGCCTTTGCCTCCCATTTCGCGCCGCAAGCGCTGGAAGAGGCGCTGGAGGTCTATCGCCGCAGCTTCCAGCCGTCTGTCTTTCTTGAGAAACCCCATGCGATGATCGCGATCAACGTCTTTGCCGCCGACACCGACGCCGAAGGGATCCGCCTGCGCACCACCATGCAGCAGGCCTTTGCCCGCCTGCGTCTGGGGCGCCCCGGCAAGCTGCCCGCCCCGGTGGATGACATCACCACCCACCTGGAACCGCATGTGCTGGCAGGCGTCAATGAGGCGCTGCGGATCAGTGCTGTCGGCGGCCCGGACACCGTGCGCAGCCAACTGTCGGAGATCATCACCCGCTACCAGCCGGATGAGGTGATCCTGACTGGCCAGATCCATGACCATCAGGCGCGGATGCGCTCGTTCGAGATTGCCGCCGGTATCCTGAAAGAGTTTTGAGGTTCAGCCCGCCAGTGCCTTGGCCAGACGCGGCAGGCGCGCCTTCTTCAGCAAGGGGCGCATCTGCCAGCCGCCGCCGGACAGGCGGTTGGCCTCGGCCAGAACGGCCTCCCCGACGGCCTCCATACCGGCCTGTTCCTTGAGCCAGAGATCATAAAGCAGCTCATCCGGGCCGATGCGTTTCAGCCCTTCTTCGGACAGGGTGTGGCGGGGAAAGTCCTTGGCGTTCATCGTGACGATCCCATCGGCATGGCCCGCAATGGCGGCGGCCAGCACATGCACATCGGCCGCATCGGGCAGCCAGAGCCGCGCCTCCACCCCCGGAGCGGGCGGCACCACGGAAGCGGGCCAACCCGCCTGCAGCATGGCCACTTCGGCCTGTGCCTGCGCCGCGCCCTCAGGCCCAAGTTTCTGCGCCGCGCGCCGCCATTCCTCAAGGATCCGTTCGGACCAGAGCGGCGCATAGAGCCCCAGCCGGGCCGCCCCGAGCAGCATCTCGCGCATCACCGTCGGGTAAAGAACGCAGGTGTCCAGCAGCAGCTTCAACGGGTCAGTCCAGCCGGAAGAAGACAGCCTTCAGATAGCCGCTTTCGGCCAGCTGCGGCATCTGCGGATGGTCTGGGCCCGCGTATCCGGTATGGATGAGCTGGCCGCGCCGCCCTGCCTTGCCAACGCCCCGCGCCGAGGCATTGCGGAATCGCGTCAGATCCGCGGCATGCGAACAGGAACAGAGGCCCAGATACCCACCCGGTGCCACCAGGGGGGCTGCCAGCTTGGCCACCCGCTCATAGGCGCGCAGGCCCGCCTCAAGCGCGTTCTTGGACGGCGCAAAGGCAGGCGGATCGCAGATCACCACATCGAACTGCGCGCCCTCGCTGCCAAGGGCCGTCAGCACGTCAAAGGCATCGCCCTGGCGCGCGGTGAAACGATCCTGCCAGCCAGAGGCCGCAGCGCCCTGCCCGGCCAGATCCAGCGCGGCGGCGGAGCCATCAACGCAGGTCGCCTCCCCCGCACCGGCCGCCAGCATGGCAAGGCCAAAACCGCCCACATGGGAAAACACATCCAGCACCTTGGCCCCCGGCGCCACCAGCCGCGCGGCAAAGGCGTGGTTCTCGCGCTGATCAAAGAACAGACCCGTTTTTTGCCCGCCTGTCAGGTCGGCCATGTAGGTGGCCCCGTTCATGACCACCGGCTCCGGCGCGTTGGGCGCCTCCCCCAGGAGAGTGGCGTTCTGATCGTCCAGCCCCTCAAGGCCCCGTGTGCGGCCCGAGGCATTTTTCAGAATGACCTCAGCGCCCGTCACTTCGGCCAGGGCTGCTGTGAGCGCCTCCAGATGAGCCTCAGCCCAGGCCGCATTGGGCTGCACCACGCAAGCCGCGCCAAAGCGGTCGATCACGACGCCAGGAAGCCCGTCTGCCTCTGCATGGACCAGCCGGTAAAAGGGCGCATCATAAAGCTGGGCACGCATGTCTTGCGCCCGCTGCAACCGGGCGACAAACCAGGCCTGATCGATCACGGCTTCCGGGTTGCGATCCAGCATCCGGGCAATGATCTTGCTTTCGGGGTTCACAGCGACAAGGCCCAGGGGGCGCATCGCCTCATCCTCCAGCACCGCCAATGTGCCTCGCGCCAGCTTGCGGGTACGCCGGTCGGTGACCAATTCATTGGCATAGACCCAAGGGAAGCCGTGGCGGATCGCACGGGCGTTGGCCTTGGGCTTGAGTTTCACGCGGGCGCGCTGAGGCGCAGAGGGATTGGAGGCTGTATCTGTCATGCCCTCTCATAGCCCCATGCCGGATCAAGGGAAAGAGACAGCGTGAGCCGCCTTAGCGATCCCGGCTGCGCCAGCCGCCGCGCCTGCGCGGGCGCATCATCTCTGCCAGCCCTTCGCTCAGGACGGCGCACATGGGATGGTCTGGCACGCCCTCGCCGTGCCGATCGAGAAGCGCGCGGATCGCTGCTTTGCTGTCATGCTCGGCAGGCAGGCTCAGCGCCCAATCCAGAAAGATGCTGCGACATTGGCTGGCATCGATGCCATCGATACGAAAGGCCTCGCGGATCAGTCCTTTTGGGTCCAGCGGATCCTGCTCATTGCGTGCTGGCATCAGCCCCTTCCCGTTTCAAAGCCGCATCAATAAGTTCACTGCAAGCCACGTAGCGCGCGGCGAGGTTCTCCTCAAGCGCTTCAAGCGTATCAAAGCCACTGCTACGGCACAGAAACAGCGCTCCGCCCTCTCCGATCGAAGACGCATCCAGCCCCTTGGGCGACAGCAGCCGCGCCGCCGTCTGTACCGACCAATACAGGCGGTAGGCGTCAGAAAGGGTTTGGCTTTCTGTATCACTCAGCCAGCCGCAGGCAACAGCGCCCTGCAACCCGCTAGCCACATCACGAGCGCCTGAGGCGGACAAGAGCGCCCCGGCCTGGGCCACCAGTTCGATATCCATCATCCGTCCTGGCCCGGTCTTGGCATCCCACAGCCCGGCAGGCGCCTTGGCCGCAGCGATACGGGCCCGCATGGTGGCCACTTCGGTGAGGATCTCGCCGCGCGGACGCGGGCGGGACAGAACTTCGGTTCGGATCGCCTCGATGTCCGCGCGCAGATCCACCGGCCCGGCGATGGTTCGGGCGCGGGTCAGCGCCAGATGTTCCCAGCCCCAGGCCTCATTCTGCTGGTAGTTGGTAAAGCTGGCAAGGCTCGTTGCCACCGGTCCCTGATTGCCCGAAGGGCGCAGACGCATGTCCACCTCGTAAAGCCGCCCCTGCGCCATAGGGGCCGTCAGCGCAGTGATCAGGGCCTGCGTCAAACGCGCGAAATAAGGTCGCGTAGCCAGCGGGCGCTTGCCATCGGAGGTCTCGATGTCTTGCGGATCATAAATCACGATCACGTCCAGGTCGGACTGCGCATTGATCTGCCCTGCCCCAAGAGAGCCCATGGCCACGACCGACGCGCCCCGCCCCGGCGGCCCCCCGTGTTTGGTGGAAAACTGAGCCTCAACACAAGGAACAAGGGCAGCGATCACCGCCTCGGCAAGTTCGGCGTAGTGCACCCCAGCGGCCTCGGCATCGATCAGCCCGCGCAGGTGGTGCACTCCGATACGGAAATGCCACTCCTTGCACCAGCGCCGGGTGGCATCGAGCTGCGCCTCATAGTCCGCTTCTGCCGTCAGCAGGTCAGCAAGCTGCTGCGTAAGGGGCTCTCTCCCCGGCCAGGGGTCAAAGAACGAACCGCCAATCACAGCATCGAACACACCGGAATTGCGCGACAGAAAGCTGGCCAGATCCGCCGAGGTGCCAACAATATCCACCAAGAGATCCATGAGCTGCGGATTGGCCTCAAAGAGCGAGAAGAGCTGCACGCCCGCCGGAAGGCCCGACAGGAATCCGTCGAGCGCAAGCAGCGCTTCGCCCGGTTTGGCGGTACGGGACAGCCGCGAAAGCAGCTCAGGCTTCAGCCGCTCGAAGATCTGTGCCCCCCTCGCTGAGCGCAGCGCCGGGTAAGTGCGCCAGCGACCAATTACAGCCGCGTCCAGCCCCTCGGGCACGGCAGGCTTGGTTGCGGGGGCTGCATCGGGGGCAAAAAAGTCCTCGGTCAAGCCGTGCACCTCGGTCAAACGGTCGCGGATTTCTTCAAGCAGTTCACCCGGGTCGCGCCCCATAAGGCAGGCCACGCGAGCAATACCATCCTCGGATTGCGGCATCCGGTGAGTCTGTGCGTCATGCACCATCTGGATGCGATGCTCCACCTCGCGATGAAAACGGTAGTGCTCCGTCAGCCTGTCGGCCACATCGCGCGGGATCCAGCCTTTTGTCGCCAGGGCAGCAAGGCTTTCGACCGTGCCGCGCAGCCGCAGGCTTTCATCGCGTCCCCCAGCGATCAGCTGCCGAGTCTGCGTGAAGAACTCAATCTCGCGGATCCCGCCCCGCCCCAGTTTCATATCATGGCCCGGCACCGTAATGGTCCCGCCTGCGCCCTTGGTTTCACGAATGCGCAGGCGCATGTCGTGGGCGTCCTGGATGGCGGCAAAATCAAGATGACGGCGCCAGATGAAGGGACGCAAGGACGCCAGGAAGCGCTCCCCGGCAGCGATATCCCCGGCGCAAGCGCGGGCCTTGATGTAGGCAGCCCGTTCCCAGGTGCGTCCCAGGCTTTCGTAGTAACGCTCGGCCGCCTCCATCGCGAGGGCCACGGGCGTGACCGAAGGATCCGGGCGCAGGCGCAGATCGGTGCGAAAGACATAGCCATCGCCGGTCTTGTCACTGAGCAGAGCGCACATATTGCGGGTGGCGCGCACCATACCCTGACGGGCCTCAAAGAAATCACCGGGGTCGAACCGGGTTTCGTCAAACAGGCAGATCAGGTCGATGTCCGAAGAGTAGTTGAGCTCATGCGCGCCCATTTTCCCCATGGCAAGGATTGTGAGGCCACCGGCCGTCTCTGCGTCATCTTCCGACAGTCCCGGCAGCTTTTTTCGCCGAATCAAGGCGGAGATCTCTGATTTGATCGCAACATCGGCGCAGAGCGCGCCAAAATCCGTCAGCGCCCCGGTGACCCGTTCGAGCGGCCAGACCCCGCCCAGATCACACAGCGCAGTCAAAAGCGCCACGCGCCGCTTGGCCTGGCGCAATCCCGGTTTGAGTTGATCGGGAGCCAAAGCGCGACAATCTGCAAACACATGACCCAACTCCCCAACAGGGTTTTCAAGCGCTGCAGGGAGCCAGTCAGCCTCTTTGGAGATCAAACCCATCAAATACGGGCTCGTTCCTCCGGCCCCGGAGATCAATTCCGCCTTGGCACCGTCCAGTCCCGGCACCAGGCACCGTGCCTCTTTGCCAAGCGCGGCATCAAAAGCGTGTGGAATGCGGCTGATCTCGAACGCGGGGGTCATGCCGCAACTTTGTTCGCAAGGCCGCAGAGCGTCAATGCGCTTTTTATTCAAGGAGTTCCCTTATTCGTTTCCCCTACGTCAATATAGGTCCGGAATACCCGCATAGCGGCCCCCTATTGCCCGCTCTATCAGAGGGTGTGGCTATGCTCCACTCAGTTGCCAGTCCCATCGTCAAACGGTTTCGAGTTTTCCCAGTTACAGGGCATATAGTCTAGGTTGAACATCCTCAGGTGTCAGGCTTATGGATCATTCAATTCGGTATCGAGTAACCAGTGCTCCCCTGGCTCTCATGAGCATAGCCACACCTGCGGGCGGCCCGTCCTCAGCCACGATCTGAAATTCCGGAAACCGCAGCATCCAATCTCAAGCCTTCGGCACCCAAAGCGCGTGTCGCCTGATTCGGCATGTCGGCCATTGGTGTCGAAATTGGGCAATCTTTATGAAAGCTCTATCGATTTTTCACGGAAGCTTGGCAACGGACCCAACCCGCGCCATAATGCCGCCTATTTTGTCCCGGATATCGAAGTAACATTTCGGCAAGATCCCAAATTGCCCATCTCGTCTGCAGGATGCAGGCAAGCGAAAGTCCATTGAAATGATCGCCGCACACCGCAGGGCCAGCCGGAACACCACGCTGGTACGGCTCCAGCGGCAGCACGGCGATCACAAAAATCCATCGGAGAGAACCTTGCCCAACAAGGCACATAAAACACACGCCTCGCCCGGATATCTCAGCAAATCCATTGGCCTGCTGTCTTATGCGGCCAGAGCTGCCGGTGTCGATCTCGGGGCCGCCATGAAGAGTGGCCAGATCACGGCGGTGGACTATGCCCAAATGGTTCAACGCTGCAACTCCTCCACCTGTGCCCTCAAATGCCAACACTGGCGAAGCTCATCTGACCAGCACGCCGGAGCACCTTCATTTTGCACCAACCTCGACATTCTGGAGCGCCTCAAGCCCTAGATAGGGCATGTCTTCAGACCATCTTTGATTTGTGAAGGCGCATTTGAGCCCGAGGCAAATCTGGGCAACCGGCGAATATTTTCACGCAGACGGCACCGGCTATTAACCAAATTTTGCAAAATCAAGCGCATCGTGAAGTCCCGTCAACCTCAACCGCTCTGAGATTTTTCGCTATGAAGATCAAAAGCCTTCTTGCCCGACTCGCGCTGACCTTTGCTGCCAGTGCCGCAATCTCTGCCGAGCTGCAGCCCGGCGACCCGATTTCTGCCAAGATTTTCCTGCAGCTTCATAGCATCGAAAAACTCGCAGGGCAGATTACCCCACTGGTATCCGGCTCAGGGCGGGATTTCAGGGTTATTGACGGCGACTCACTTGCCATAGGTGGCTACAACATTCGCTTGCTGGATATCGATGCTCCGCGCACCTCGCAGCGCTGCAACACGGCGCAAGGCAGCTCTTGGGATTGTGGAGCCAAAGCCCGCCAGCGTATGCGTGATCTGATCATGGATGCTCAAAACGTTGAATGCTACAGCACTGAACAGGATGTTTACGGCCGTCATTTGGCCACCTGTGATGCCGACGGAATCGATCTCGGCGCCCTTTTGGTCGAAGAAGGCCTAGCCTGGCCGCACCTGAACCAGGGGCGCTACCTGACAGAGGCCTCGAGCGCTCAGGCCAATTTCCGGGGCATCTGGCAAGCGGAAAACACCGCTCCCTGGGAGCTTGACGAGCGCCTGAATTAAGGTTCGGTCAGCTCCTGCTCCAAAATCGCTTTCACAAAGGCTTCGCCTCGCGCGTAGCCTTCGCATTTCTTTCAATCTTTTTTGTTTGTGGTTCACTTGGCGAACGGCAACGTGGCACCGCATAGTCGCATTCAAAAAAAACGCCTTGTTTGCTCCAGCCTACTTATGGCAGAGGCCAATCAAAAGCGTTCCCCAAAGGTGGAATGGTGGGTGATAAGAGATTTGAACTCCTGACATCTTCGATGTGAACGAAGCGCTCTACCACTGAGCTAATCACCCGTGAGACGGGGTATTACCGCCTGCAATGGGCCTCTGCAAGAGCTGGGATGAAAGAATTTTCTCTTTCCTCCGAGCTTTTCACAATCCTGCAAGCAGATGAGTTGATGCCACGGCCTCTTGTACTATCGAGCGGGCAGCACATCCCGCTTTATCATCGTGCGCAACGTGAAGCTGGAACGCGTGTTGCGAATCCCCGGAACCCGCATCAATTGCTCTTCCAAAAACCGGTCAAAATCCGTGAGATCCCGCGCCACAACACGCAAGAGGATATCACGGCTGCCGGTCATCAGATAGCATTCCATGACCTGATCGAATTTGCTCACGGCGTTTTCAAAAGCCTGCAAGGCATCCTTGGACTGGCGTTCCAATTCGACTGCGACAAAGATCGTCACCGCCAGCCCAATCTGCGCCTGATCCACCCGCGCCGAATAACCCGTGATGACTCCCGCCTCTTCCAGCATGGCAACCCGGCGGGCGCAAGGCGTCGGTGACAGTCCCACCTGTTCGGACAGTTCTGACAGTTTGATGCGACCATTCTGCTGCAATGCAGAAATAATCCTGCGATCAATGGTATCCATGCAGATTTCCCCCACCACAACTTCTTTCTACAGCAGAAACCTCCAAAAATTAACGCCATTTGGGTGGATTTTGAAGAATCTCTGCTTTTCGCCTGCACTAAGCTGGGTGGCATACCCTTAGCCCCTCCCAACAGGAGCCCGCCAGAATGACCCTTCACCAGATTTCCTCTGCCACCCATGAAGCCATCTTTCGCGTAGAAGACGCCGCAAGCGGGCTGACCGGCTACATTGCCCTGCATTCAACCCAGCTTGGCCCGGCCGCCGGCGGTCTGCGCATGCGCCCTTACGAGAGCGAAGCGCAGGCTCTGGAAGATGTTCGCCGTCTGAGCGAAGGAATGACCTACAAGAACGCAGCCGCAGGTCTGCCGCTGGGCGGCGGCAAAGCGGTGATCATCGGTGATCCGGCAACTGAGAAGACCCCCGAGATGCTGCGCAGCTTTGGCCGTGCGATCCATAGCCTGAACGGGCGCTACATCACCGCCGAGGATATGGGGATGAGCCCGGCTGACATGGGCATTCTGGCCGAAGAAACACCCTTTGTGGCGGGCCTGGCATCGGGCGCGTTCGCAAGCGGCGACCCTTCACCGATTACAGCACGCGGGATCTTCAATGCCATCCGAACCGCCCAGGCCCACAAGACCGGCAGCGCCGACCTGGCGAACACAACTGTGTCACTGCAGGGCCTTGGCCACGTGGGCTGGCACCTGTGCGATCTCCTCAAGGAGGACGGCGCAAAGCTGATTGTGACCGATGTGGATCAAAACCGCATTGCCGATGCCGTGACGGCGTTCGGAGCAACAGGCGTCGCACCTGAGGCGATTTACAGCACCGCAGCCGATATCTTTGCGCCCTGCGCCATCGGCGGGATCCTCAACAGCCAAACCATCCCTCAGTTGCAAGTCGGGATCGTGGCAGGCGGCGCCAACAACCAGCTGGCCACGCCAGAAGATGCACAGGCCCTGCACGCCCGGGGCATCCTCTATGCACCCGATTTCATCGCCAATGGCGGCGGCATCATCAATGTGGCGACGGAAATCCTGAAGATCGCCGACCGCGAAACCTATGTTGCCGAAAAGCTCAGCGCGCTGGACACCACCATGGCTGAGGTGCTCAGCAAAGCCCGCCAGCAAGACATCAGCCCCGATGCAGTCGCCATATCCACCGTCAAAGCAAAAATGGCCCAAGCAGCGGCGGCCTGAAACAGCTCGGCGTGATCCACGCGAAAGAATGCAACACTCGGCGCCTTTTGAGGCGCCGTTCCTTGCCAACGTGCCCCCAAGCACCTATTTGTCAGGCACGTCGTGAGGCAGGCGCCTCATGCAGTGGAGATTTTATGAAAGAGACCCGGGCATAAGCCCGTTCCCAGCGCAAAACGCCAGGAACGCAGAACAGACCAAGGACACTCACGCGAGCGGCTGAGTGGCCTGTAGTTTTGTACTCTCATAAGATCGAGACCTCCCTTGAACATTTCAAAACACGAGCAACGCGTGTTGCACGAACTCGCCCTTGGCGGGGCGATCCATCATGAACGCTGCGAAAACGGCAAGATCGGCAGCATCACCTGCTATACCCGCGAAGGCCATGTGCTGTCGGACTGCACCTTCAGCGTCTTTCAGCGCCTCAGGAAGCGGCGCTTCATCCAATCGCGGGGCGGCCAGCCCTATCGCGCATCGCGCCTTGGCATCAAAGCCGTGCGCGCGCAGCTCAACCAACGATGACATCCCATTCGAAAAGGACCGGATCATGGGCTATACATCCAACCACACAGAGCGGCGCGAGGAGATTTGCGCCCTCTTCACCGCCTCCTTCACCGAATCCGAAGGCATCGGTGAAGGGAAACTGATCGGACACCTGGTGGCAGATATCTTTGATACCGTGGCCGAGGAGGATCTTTTTGCCGTCTCGGCCCTGGATCAGGGCGCGGTGGTTGCCAGCATCCTCTTCACCCGCATGGGCTACGAAGAAGAGGGTCGCAGCGTGTTCCTATTGTCGCCGGTGGCGGTGGCGACAGAGCATCAGGGCAAGGGCATCGGGCAAGCCCTGTTGCGCCATGGGCTGAACAGCCTCAAGGAAGGGGGGGTCGATGTCGTACTGACCTACGGGGATATCAACTTCTACTCCAAGGTCGGGTTTGCCCAGATCAGTGAAAGCGAGGCCGCCGCGCCGATGCCCCTGTCCTACCCGCACGGTTGGCTGGGGCAATCGCTAAGCGCGGCTACGCTTGAGCCGCTTCGCGGCCCCTCCACTTGCGTTCCGGCCTTCCGGAACCCGGACCTGTGGTAAACGCCTAGTCTGGCAAAGAAGGGCGGCCCGCTCAGGACCGCCCTTCTCTATTCCTTGCAGACCAGCGCTTAATGCGCCGTCGCGGCTGCCGAAGCGGATTTCGCCTCCAGCGCGGCCTGGGCTGCTGCGGCCTCTTCAGCCTCCTCATCCCATTCGATCGGCTCGGGCGACGACACCAGCGCGTGTTTCAACACCTCGGAGACATGACTCACCGTGATGATCTCCAGACCTTCCTTCACATTGTCGGGAATGTCCGGCAGATCCTTGGCATTTTCCTCGGGGATCAACACCGTCTTGATGCCGCCGCGCAGGGCTGCGAGAAGTTTCTCCTTGAGGCCGCCAATGGCCAGCGCATTGCCGCGCAGGGTGACTTCGCCGGTCATGGCGATGTCCTTGCGCACTGGAATCCCGGTCAGCACCGACACGATGGATGTCACCATCGCGAGACCGGCGGACGGGCCATCCTTGGGCGTTGCGCCTTCGGGCACGTGCACGTGGATATCCCATTTGTCGAACTTGGGCGGCTTGATCCCCAGCTGCGGCGCAACCGAGCGCACATAGGAGGACGCAGCCTCGATCGACTCTTTCATCACATCACCCAGCTTGCCGGTGGTCTTCATCCGGCCCTTGCCCGGCAGGCGCAGTGCCTCGATGGACAGAAGCTCACCGCCAACAGAGGTATAAGCAAGCCCGGTCACGACGCCGACCTGATCTTCCTTTTCGGCAAGGCCAAAGCGGAATTTCGGCACACCCAGGAACTCATCAAGATTATCAGGCGTGACCTTGACGCTCTCGGCTTCCTTCTTGACGATCTTTGTCAACGACTTCCGCGCCACCTTGGCGATTTCCCGCTCCAGGTTCCGCACGCCCGCCTCGCGGGTATAGGTGCGGATGATGTCGGTCAACGCCTCGTCCGTCAGCTCAAACTCCTTGGCCTTGAGGCCGTGGTTCTTGACCTGCTTGGACACCAGGTGCTGCTTTGCGATTTCGCGCTTTTCGTCCTCGGTGTAGCCCGACAGCGGAATGATCTCCATCCGGTCCAGAAGCGGGCCCGGCATGTTGTAGCTGTTGGACGTGGTCAGGAACATCACGTTCGACAGGTCATATTCGACCTCAAGATAGTGATCGACAAAGGTCGAGTTCTGTTCTGGGTCCAGCACTTCCAGCATGGCCGAAGCCGGATCACCCCGGAAATCCTGGCCCATCTTGTCGATTTCATCGAGCAGGATCAGCGGATTGGTGGTTTTGGCCTTTTTCAGCGCCTGGATGATCTTGCCCGGCATCGAGCCGATATAGGTCCGGCGGTGGCCGCGGATTTCGGACTCGTCGCGCACGCCGCCAAGGGAAATGCGGATAAACTCGCGCCCGGTCGCCTTGGCCACGGATTTGCCAAGCGAGGTCTTACCCACGCCCGGAGGGCCGACGAGGCAGAGGATCGGCCCCTTCAGCTTGGCCGAGCGCTGCTGCACGGCAAGGTATTCGACGATACGTTCCTTGACCTTCTCCAGGCCGTAGTGATCCTTGTCGAGGATGTCCTGGGCGCGGCCCAGATCCTTTTTCACGCGGGATTTGGTGCCCCACGGGATCGACAGCATCCAGTCGAGATAGTTGCGCACCACGGTGGCCTCGGCCGACATGGGCGACATGTTCTTGAGCTTTTTCAGCTCGGCATCGGCCTTTTCGCGCGCCTCTTTCGACAGTTTGGTTTCGGCGATTTTCTCTTCCAGCTCGGCCACTTCGCCCGAACCTTCCTCGCCGTCGCCCAGCTCCTTCTGAATGGCCTTCATCTGTTCATTCAGGTAGTACTCGCGCTGGGTCTTCTCCATCTGGGATTTGACGCGGGTCTTGATCTTCTTCTCGACCTGCAGGACCGACATTTCGCCCTGCATCAGCCCATAGACCTTTTCAAGGCGCTCGCTGACCGAGAGGGTTTCCAGAAGCTCCTGCTTGCGGTCGACCTCGATGCCCAGATGGCCAGCGACCAGATCCGCGAGCTTCGCAGGCTCGGTGGTTTCCCCGACCGCGCTAAGGGCTTCTTCGGGGATATTCTTGCGCACCTTGGCATAGCGCTCGAATTCGTCGCCCACGGTGCGCACCAGCGCTTCGGTGGTGGTGACATCGCCCGGCATTTCGCTGATCCGCTCGGCGCGGGCTTCGAAATAACTGTCGTTTTCCAGGAAATCGGTGATTTTGACGCGGGACTGCCCCTCGACCAGCACCTTGACGGTGCCATCGGGCAGTTTCAGCAGCTGCAGCACATTGGCGAGCACGCCAACGCGATAGATACCATCGGTCGCCGGGTCGTCCTCAGAGGGATCAACCTGGCTGGACAGGAGAATTTGTTTGTCATCGGCCATTACCTCTTCCAAGGCGCGTACCGATTTCTCCCGGCCCACGAACAGGGGCACGATCATGTGCGGGAACACCACGATGTCACGCAGCGGCAGCACAGGATAGGAAGAATTGAGTGGCTCTTGCATACTCGGTCCTTTTCTTTGGCAAGACGTCCAGGCCCCAGGATAGGCAGCCGTCGTCGTCTCCTCTTGGAACTATTACTTGGGTCGGCGCACGGGTCTTTTCAACCGCTTTGGCGCACAGGTGCCTCAGTGTTTGCGTCGCACTTTGCCCGTGGCTTGAAGGGACCACAAGGGCACTTTTGGGCTTAAGGCTACCAAATCATGACCATTCTAAGCCCAAGGCTTTGCCTACCACTCACAAAAACACGCCATCGCTTTGATTAACGTTTTAGTGCAACTTGGTTACTCATTCGTTAACCAGCGCCCGCAGTGCCATGAGAACCCGCGTTCCAAAGCAGTCCATGCCGCCATGGCGCATACCCTGCTCTCCCCGTTTGCCGGTATCCGGCGATGTCCGTCCGCATCCATCGCGACATCTGTTTACTCCCCCTTTTGGCCACACTGAATGAGGTGGAAATTGCTTCAAAACCTGACCAAGCAACGGAAAACAGTGGCGCCTCTCTTCTGGTTTTCCGCTTTCACCTCCGGGCATCTCTCCCTGTTCCGGCTTTTTGCCACCGTACCACTTGAACATGAACGCTTTGCACTTCATTAGTGTTTGCAACGATCCAAATAAGTGTACGCAATGGCCATCTTGAAAAGACTTAAGGGCACCCTCGCAAAAGGCAGCAGCCTTCCTCCGAAAGAGAATGTGGCCAGTGTCGCCAAGCGTATTGCGCTGCCACCAAAGTTCGCGCCTGACTCATTTACCGTACTGGATCGCCCCAGTCCCTGCATGGTCTGCGGCCTGAATACGGTCAGGTTCAAGAGCGACTACCCCTCCAACGTAAAACCGTTCAGCGAGCAAGAAGTCCTCTACTGCACGAACTGCGGCAGCGGCCAGGTCCCCGGATCCGCACAGCTTCTGCAAGGCTACTACGAACAGGATTACGCGTCCTCCAACCGCAAGGACCGCGAGATTGAGCCGGAGGTCTATTTCTCCGAGGACTACCGCAATAAGTCCCGCGCGCTCAAACGCTACTTCGGTCGGGCGAGTCGGCAGCTATCGGTTCTGCGCAAGTACGGCAGCCCTGTGACTCGGATGCTCGATTTCGGCAGCGGTCCCGGATATGGGCTGTTCCTGTCTGGCGCCAAAGAAAAATTCGCCTTTGAGCCCGACGAGAAAAGCATCAAGTACCTCGATCACATCAAGGCAAAGCGGTTTTCGGCCATCGGGGAACTGCGTCCGGCCAGTTTCGACGCCATAATCGCCTCTCATGCTATTGAACACCTGGTGCCTGAGGCGCTGATCGCGACATTGGCAATTCTGATCAACTCTCTCACGCGCGACGGCGTTATGCTGATCGAAGTGCCCCAAGGGGGACACTCTTACCTCCACCTCAATGCCCGCCAGGATCCTCATACCCTGTTTTTCACTCCGCAGGGCTTATCTCTGGCGGTTGAGCTGGCCGGTGGAGAAATTATGCTCCAGCGCACATATGGCAAACAGAGTGTACCGCTCCGGAAGAATCCTATTTACGCTCCGCCAGATCACCCGTTTTTCAAAGAAGATCGCGGCGGATTGACGGTAGTCTGCCGCAGGCGCCGGAATTGACGGACTTGCGCCGGGCGTCCGCCAAGATGACTTCGGGCGCCCGGCTTCTTTTCTTTAGATCGGCTCGATGTCGCCCTCGGCCCGCTGAGCATGGAACGCGGCCTGCCAGGCATCAAATGTACCCGCTGCGATGGCTTCGCGCATGCCTTCCATGATTTCCTGAAAGTAATGCAGATTGTGCCAGGTCAGCAGCATGCCCGAGATCATCTCGTTGGCGCGGAATACATGGTGCAGATAGGCGCGGCTGTAGCTGGAACAGGCCGGGCAGCTGCAGTGTTCATCCAAAGGGCGCGGATCGTCGGCATGACGCGCGTTCTTGATGTTGACCACCCCGCGCCGGGTAAAGACCTGCCCCGTGCGCCCCGAGCGCGAGGGCAACACGCAGTCCATCATGTCGATGCCGCGCGCAACGGCACCGACGATATCATCAGGTTTGCCCACCCCCATCAGGTAACGCGGCTTGTCCTCGGGCAGCATGTCCGGCGCATAATCGAGACAGCCGAACATCGCCTCCTGCCCCTCACCCACTGCAAGGCCGCCCACCGCATAACCGTCAAAGCCGATACCTTTCAGCGCCTCGGCGCTTTCCTCGCGCAGGTCCTGCTCCAACCCGCCCTGCATGATCCCAAAGAGGGCGTGGCCGGGGCGGTCCCCGAAGGCCTCTTTTGACCGCTCCGCCCAGCGCATCGACAGACGCATGCTCTCGGCAATGCGCTCGCGGTCCGCAGGCAGCGCAGGGCATTCGTCGAAACACATGACGATATCACTGCCCAAAAGCCGCTGGATCTCCATCGAGCGTTCCGGCGTCAGCTCGTGTTTGGAGCCGTCGATATGGCTTTTGAAGGTCACACCCTTTTCCGTCAGCTTGCGCAGACCCGCCAGCGACATCACCTGAAAGCCGCCGCTGTCCGTCAGGATCGGGCGCTGCCAGTTCATGAACTTGTGCAAACCGCCCAGGCGGTCGATGCGTTCCGCCGTGGGGCGCAGCATCAGGTGATAGGTATTGCCAAGCAGGATGTCAGCGCCGGTCGCGCGCACGCTTTCAGGCATCATCGCCTTCACGGTGGCAGCGGTCCCGACCGGCATGAAGGCGGGCGTGCGAATGTCACCGCGCGGTGTCTCAATCACACCGGTGCGCGCTTTTCCGTCCGTTGCCTTCAGTTCAAACTTGAAAAGCTCTGACATTTCGACTTCCTGCGTTAGTTCTGGAACCAGATGAGACAAGAATCCCCTAATGCCAAGGAGCCAAGCGCATGTCCACTGATGAACAAGCTGCAAGATTGACCCTCGGATGGGAGGAATGGGTCAGCCTGCCCGAACTCGGCCTGCCCGCGCTAAAGGCCAAGGTGGACACCGGCGCACGCACATCTGCCCTGCATGCCACCGAAATCGAGACCTTTGGCCCCGCTGCGGCGCCCAAGGTGCGGTTCAGAGTGCATCCCATTCCCGGCGAAGACGGCCTGTCGATCCCCTGCTCTGCCGATATCATTGACCGGCGCGAGGTGACCTCGTCAAACGGTGAAAGCGAGATGCGCTATGTGATCTCGACCGACCTGGTGGTTGGCGGTCAAAGCTGGCCCATCGAAGTCACATTGACAGACCGCACAGGCATGGCGCTGCATATGCTGCTTGGGCGACAGGCTTTGGGGGAGAACGTGGCGGTTGCCCCGTCCGAGCGGTTCTGCCAGCCTGAGCTGGACTATTCCGTCTATGCCTCTAAGAACATTCGCAAAACCGCTCCGAACCGGGTGCTGCGCATTGCGGTCCTCAGCCGGGAAGACAACTACTCCACCCGCCGCCTGGTGGAAGAGGGCGAAAAGCGCGGCCACACGGTTGAGGTGATCGACACCACCCGCTGCTATATGGATATCAATGCGCTCGCCCCCGAGGTACACTACGATGGCAAGCGTCTGCCCCGCTATGATGCGGTCATCCCGCGCATAGGGGCCTCGATCACCCAGTATGGCACCGCCGTGCTGCGCCAGTTCGAAACCCTTGGCACCTTTTGCGTCAATGGCAGCGAAGGCATCACCGCCAGCCGCGACAAGCTGCACGCCCATCAGGTCCTGGCACGCCAGAAGATCGGCATGCCCGCCACCGCCTTTGCCGCCTCGCCCAAGGATACAAAGAACCTGATCGACATCGTCGGAGGCGCGCCCTTGATCGTGAAACTGCTCGAAAGCACCCAAGGCAAAGGCGTGGTGCTGGCCGAAACCAAGAAGGCCGCCGAATCCGTGATCACCGCCTTTCGCGGTCTCAAAGCAAACTTCCTGGTGCAGCAATTCGTGAAAGAGGCCAATGGCGAGGATATCCGCTGCCTCGTGGTCGGCTCGCGGGTGGTGGCAGCGATGAAACGTTCGGGCGCCGAGGGCGACTTCCGTTCCAACCTGCACCTTGGGGGCAGCGCGGTTTCGGTGCGTATCACCAAGGAAGAGCGTGCAACGGCGGTAAAGGCGGCCAGGGCCTTTGGCCTCAACGTGGCGGGCGTCGATCTGTTGCGCTCTGAAACCGGCCCCAAGGTACTGGAGGTGAACTCTTCGCCCGGTCTGGAAGGGATCGAGCGCACCTCAAAAAAGAACATCGCCGGGCTGATCCATGACGAGATCGAAACCAACGTGCGCCCTGCGCCCTTGCGCCTGCGCAGACCCACGAACAGCCGCGCCTGATCGCAATATGGGTGCGGGGCTTGACCCCACCCCCTCCAATCCCGAAATTGGGATCAGATTTCAAAGCAGGATTTTTTCCCATGAGCGAAGACCAGATCATCTCCCTTCTGTCAGACAGCCTTCTTTACATCCTAGGGGCGGTCTTTCTGATCGTCGTGATCCTCAAGGGCGTGCGGATCGTGCCGCAGTCCGAAAAATTCGTGGTCGAACGCTTTGGTCGCCTGCAATCGGTGCTGGGACCGGGCATCAACTTCATCATCCCCTTCTTGGATGCGGTGCGCCACAAGGTCTCGATCCTTGAGCGCCAGCTGCCCAATGCGACGCAGGATGCGATCACCAAGGACAACGTGCTGGTGCAGATCGACACCTCGGTCTTCTACCGCATCCTTGAGCCGGAAAAGACTGTCTACCGTATCCGCGATGTGGATGGCGCCATTGCCACCACCGTGGCCGGGATCGTGCGCGCCGAGATCGGCAAGATGGATCTGGACGAGGTGCAATCCAACCGCTCCCAGTTGATTGCCCAGATCCAGAAAAGCGTCGAAAGCGCGGTGGACGACTGGGGCATTGAAGTCACCCGCGCCGAGATCCTGGATGTGAACCTCGATCAGGCCACCCGCGACGCCATGCTGCAGCAGCTCAATGCAGAGCGCGCCCGCCGCGCCCAGGTGACCGAGGCGGAAGGTCAGAAACGCGCCGTGGAACTCGCCGCCGACGCCGAACTCTACGCCGCAGAGCAAACCGCCAAGGCCCGCCGGATCGAGGCCGAAGCCGAAGCCTATGCAACCGAGGTCGTGGCCAAGGCGATTGCCCAGAATGGGATCGAGGCCGCGCAGTATCAGGTGGCTCTGAAACAGGTCGAGGCGCTCAACGCCCTTGGCGCAAGCGAAGGCAAACAGACCATTCTCGTACCTGCTCAGGCGCTGGAGGCCTTTGGCGATGCCTTCAAGATGCTGAAAGGAGCCAAGTGATGGCGGCCCCTTTCTGGGCACTCTGGTGGGTCTGGTGCGCGGCTGCGCTGGTCCTGGGGATCCTTGAGGTTCTCGCCCCAGGCTTTGTCTTTCTTGGCTTTGCCGCCGGATCGCTCGGCGTCGGGGTGCTTCTGTTGGCGGTGGGCAGCGGCACCTTTGGGTTGCCCGCCCTGCTGTTCATCTTCGCGGCGCTGTCGCTGGTGGCCTGGCTCATCCTCCGCCGCGTCTTCGCCCTGCCCCGCGGCCAGGTGAAGACCTTCGAGACGGATATCAACGACTGAGGCGGTGGCGTTTCATCGGAAACAGAGGCTTCGAAACGCCCGTTCGAGCCTTTGGCGAAAGGCAGGGCGGTTTGAAGCCATTTCAACGCCGCGCGCTCTAGTCAGACCGGTTCGCACACTCTACCCTGACGGTATTTGATTTTGCAGATACCGTCAGGGCATTCCATGACAGACCCGATTGAGCGCATAGACGCGCTGACCCGCAACGCCCGCAACACCTGGTTCGCCCTGCTATCGGCGCTCTTGTTCGTGGGCGTGACGCTGATGGGGGTCGAGCATATCGATTTCTACGGCGTCGACCGAGCCACGCAGCTACCGCTGATCGGCGTCTCGGTACCGACGCCGCTGTTCTTTTATGCCGCCCCGCTGCTGACCACAGCGATCTACTGTTACTTCCACCTCTACTTGATCCGCCTGTGGGACGCACTTGGCAGCGCGCCTGCACGGGTCAATGGCACCCGGCTGGGCGATGCGATCTCGCCCTGGCTCTTGACCGACGCCGCCCTGCATTTGCGCAGGCACCTGAGGCGCGACAACTGCACAGCCCCCCGCGCGATGGAGGGGGCCTCGGCGCTCGTCAACTTTGCCCTATCCTGGGGGCTTGGGTGGGCGGTGCTTGGTTATGCGTGGAGCCAATCTCTGCCCGCCCGCGATCTCTGGATGAGCCAGATCGCCGCCACATGTCTGGCCATCGCAATCATTTGTGGTACAACAAGTCTTGCCATGACCTATCGTAGACTTGGCATGCAGGATAGGGCGACAGCCGAGGAGTCGCATCGTATCTGGTCAACCATACCGGCCATCTTCGGGCTGTCCGCTCTGTTACTCATTCTTCCGGCCCTCACTTGGCAAAAAACATCTGGCAGCACCGATCAGCTAGCGGAGTTAGATCTGTCAAACCAGAATGTCGTGGAACGCCCCAAAGGTTGGCTTCCCTACGATATTGCGCGACGCGATTTCCTATCACGATGGTGCAAGAGAGAAGCACCACGCTGCAAGAGGACGGAGAGCCCCCCTCAAGCCTTTGAGATTGAATGGCAAAAACGAAGAACAATGGCTGTAAAGACCCTGAAGAAACCTGCTTGGGCCGCCCCCACAGTTCCCTCACCCGACTTCAGGGGTGCCAATCTTACGGGCGCCTTCATGGCAGGAATTGATGTCAGAAACGGTCAGTTCGACGCTTCAGAGCTTGGCCAGGCCGATCTTGAAGGGGCAAACATGCAATACGCAACACTAGTCGGCGCGGATATGAGACAAGCGGTATTGAACCACGCAAAACTCGACAATGCCGCACTGTCAAAAGCTGACTTGCGTTTTGCCAATTTGACAAATGCCAGCCTTCACCACGCAGGGCTGGAAGAGGCTACATTGATCTCTGCAACCTTAATTGGCACCGATTTCTGGTCCGCTTCAATGAATGGCGTTGATCTATCTGCATCGAAGATCTCAAGAAAGGAGACCTTCGCGAACAATCTACTGGATGCTGATCTAAATGGCTCAACCAACCATGGCGGAGCCATTCGAAACGCCAACCTCAAGAGTTTTTCCTTCGACCAAGACACAGATTGGCGGAATGTGTTTCTGGATGGATCCGTCAGTTTGCCATTTCGGCTGACAAAACGACTTGGCGAACCCTGCCAGTGGACCCGAATGGTTCTGCAAGACGAGGTGTTCTTTGGGCTTTGGCGTGGTTGGGTCGAGCAGCAGATTGCAGCTCAATGGCCACTGATTGCGCCAATCGGCTGGGAAGACGTTACCCCCATCCCCCCGCCCAAGGGCTGCACATGGAAAACCGGCCCCATGCCGCGCTGGCACGGCGGTGGGCGCTAGGGAAATTCCCATCCGAACTGGGCAAGACTGGACGCCCCCACCACAGTTCCCTATATAAATCGTCGGATAACCAGTCAGGGACCGATATGACCAACGCTTCCGAACCTCTTGAAGGGGCGCCATTGATCGCACCGTCTTCCGTTTCCCACCCGCTCTATGATGCGGTGGCAGATGCATGCCGTAGCGTCTATGACCCTGAAATTCCGGTCAATATCTACGAGCTGGGCCTGATCTACACCATTGATATTAATGATGAGAACGACGTGAAAATCATCATGACCCTGACCGCACCGGGCTGCCCTGTGGCCGGTGAGATGCCGGGCTGGATCGTCGATGCGATATCTCCGGTCCCGGGGGTCAAATCCGTAGATGTCGAACTCACCTGGGAGCCGCCCTGGGGTATGGAGATGATGTCGGACGAGGCGCGCCTGGAACTGGGCTTTATGTAAGCCTGCCTTTTTGGCGGTGTCACAATAATTTCACGATGTCGCGGCGCGGGTGTTACTCGGCGCCGCGATTTGTCGTTTTGAACCACCTTTTCAGGAGACATGAATTGCGCCTTTCCATTGCCCTGCCCGCCCTGGCCCTATCCTTTGCCGCCGCGCCGCTGATCGCCTCTGACACCGGCCTGACATACGGGCCGCGCCCAGCCTATCTGATCGACAAGCTGCCCGAGGGCGCGCTCAAGGAAAAACTCCAGTCCTGCGCCGCGCAAGTACCGCAGCGCACGGATTTTTCCATCGGCCATCGCGGCGCGCCGCTCTTGTTTCCCGAACACACCGTCGAAAGCAACAGGGCCGCTGCGCAGATGGGCGCGGGAATCCTCGAGTGCGATGTGACCTTTACCGAGGATCTGGAGCTGGTCTGCCGCCATGCTCAGAACGATCTGCACACGACCACCAATATCCTGACCACCGATCTGGCAGGAACCTGCATCACGCCTTTCACCCCTGCAACGGCCGATACCGATGCCAAGGCCGAGTGCCGCACCTCTGAGATCACTCTGGAAGAATTCCGCAGCCTCACCCCGAAAATGGACAGCCGCGACAAGAAGGCCACCACTGCCGAGGCCTATCAGGGCGGCGTCGCCCCGTGGCGCAGCACGCTCTATGTGGATGGCGCGCGCAGCATGACCCATGCGGAATCGATCACCCTGTTCCGCTCTTTTGGAGCCAAGTTCACGCCAGAACTGAAGGCCCCGGCGGTCGACATGCCCTTCCACGGGTTTACCCAAGAAGACTACGCCCAGAAGCTGGTGGATGAGTACAAGGCGGCGGGTGTCCCCGCCTCCGACGTCTGGCTGCAAAGCTTTGACCTCAGCGATATCCTCTACTGGGTCGAGAACGAGCCGGAGTTTGGAGCGCAGGCGGTCTATCTGGATGATCGCTATTCCAAATCAGATGCGGATGAGGGCAAAATCGATCCTCTGGATCCGGCCACATTCAAACCGACGATGCAGGAACTGGCGGACATGGGCGTCAACTATGTCGCCCCGCCGATCTGGATGCTGCTGACCCTTGAGGACGGCAAGATGGTCCCCTCCCCCTATGCCATTGAGGCGAAAAAGGCTGGCCTCAAGATCATCACCTGGTCGATGGAGCGTTCCGGCCCACTGACGACGGGCGGCGGCTGGTACTACAAATCGGTGAAACCACAGGTCTCGGACGCTTCGGCCTACTATCAGGTGCTCGACGTTCTGGCGCAGGACGTGGGCGTTGTGGGCGTGTTTTCCGACTGGCCCGCGACGGTGACCTATTACGCCAATTGCATGGGTTTGTAGGAGAGCTTTCAGGGGCTGCACAAGTGTCTGTGCAGCCCCTTTGGCACCCGCCCCCTTGAGCCTGGGCGCATGCAGCCTTAGATTAAGGCCAACGCGCGAAACTGGAGACGTTCATGTTCGGTATCCCCGGCAAACAGGCTGTGACCATCACCCCCAAAGCGGCGGCGCAGATTTCGAAACTGATGCAGACTGCGGGTCATGCCGGCCTGCGTATCGGTGTGAAAAAAGGCGGCTGCGCTGGCATGGAATACACCATGGAATATGTCGATGACGCCGACCCTAACGACGAGGTCGTCGAACAGGATGGTGCGCGGGTAATGATCGCCCCAATGGCTCAGATGTTCTTGTTTGGCACTGAAATCGACTATGAAACCACGCTGCTGGAAAGCGGGTTCAAGTTCAACAATCCCAATGTGGCCGAAGCCTGCGGCTGTGGGGAGTCGATCAGCTTCAAGGAGGTGCCCGGCGCCTGATCGTGGCGGGGCCATCTGCATGATGTTCGGGGCGGCCTCGGTCGCCCTTGTTTGTTGCCGCTGGGGTCTCGGGCTCTTGTGCAATTGCCCCGTTTGGTCCGGGATGCTACCACAGCGCGACAGACCACACAGGGGGAGCGACACATGCGGCAGAAACTGGCAGCGGGAAACTGGAAGATGAACGGCACAGGGGCATCCCTGGCCGAACTGGAAGCGCTGGCAGGCAGCCACCCCGCCCCCAAGGGTACCGATATCCTGATCTGCCCACCCGCAACACTGCTGTCCCGAGCCGCCGAAGCCACAAGAGGCATCGCGGTTCAGATTGGCGGTCAGGATTGCCACGCCGCAGGCTCTGGTGCCCATACAGGTGATCTGTCAGCCGAGATGCTGGTCGACGCAGGTGCGACCGCGGTGATCCTTGGCCATTCCGAGCGCCGTGCGGACCACGCTGAGACAGACGCCGATGTGCGCGCCAAGACCGAAGCGGCCATCGCCGCCGGGCTGACCGCAGTGGTCTGTATCGGCGAAACTCTGGAAGAGCGCGAAGCCGGAGAGACTCTGGCGGTCGTTGGAACTCAGTTGACCGGCTCCCTCCCCGATGGCATGACCGGCGCCAACCTGGTCGTGGCCTATGAACCCGTTTGGGCCATTGGCACCGGCAAGGTGCCCACACTGGACCAGATCGCCGAAGTGCATGATTTCCTGCGCGCCGAACTGGCCGCGCGATTTGGGACTGAAATCGCCGATGGCATCCGCCTGCTTTATGGCGGCTCTGTCAAACCCGGCAACGCCGCCGAAATCTTTGCTGTGTCCAATGTGGATGGCGCGCTTGTGGGTGGGGCCAGCCTGACGGCGGCGGATTTCTCGCCCATCATCTCGGCGCTGGAAGCCTCCTGATCCTCAACGACAGAAACAAACGAAAAGGCCCGTCCCGCAAGGAGCCGGGCCTTTTTTGTTGCGGAGAAATGAAAAAGGCGCCCCGGTTTCCCGGAGCGCCCCACTGGTACCAAGTTACCTGCAAAACCCTAGTTGGTTATGATCTCCGGCCCCATCAGCGCATTGGGGATCATCGTGCTGAGCGCCGGGATATAGGTCACCATGATCAGGAAGACGAAGAGTACCGCGAGGAACGGCAGCGCCGCCCGCACGACGCCCATCATCGGCATCCCCGCAACCCCGGAAGTGACGAAGAGGTTCAGCCCCACCGGCGGTGTGATCATGCCGATCTCCATATTGACCACCATGATGATGCCCAGATGGATGGGATCGATGCCCAGTTCGATGGCAATCGGGAAAACGAGCGGCGCGACGATCACCAAAAGACCCGACGGCTCCATGAACTGACCGCCGATCAGCAGGATCACATTCACCACAATGAGGAACATCACCGGGCCAAAGCCCGCGGACAGCATCGCATTGGCGATATGCTGTGGCACCTGCTCGTCCGTCAGAACATGTTTCAGGATCAGCGCATTGGCGATCACGAACATCAGCGTGACGGTCAGCTTGCCCGCATCAAACAGCGCCTTCTTGGTGTCCTTGTGAAACCAGACCGAGAGCAAGGCCACCGGAGCCTGCAACAGATTTCGGCGCGGACGCGTTTCGGTGCCTGCAAGAGGGCCCATGTCGCGATAGACAAAGGTCGCAACCAGGAATGCATAGACAGAGGCCACCGCCGCCGCCTCGGTCGGGGTGAAGATCGCGGCTTCCTTGTAAAGGCCCTGCTCGGCTGAATACCATGGGTAGCCATAGATGCCGACCATGATGATCACGATCAGGAACAGCCCCCAGAAGGCCTCGCGGAAGGAGGCGCCAACCTCGCCCCAGCCGGCCCATTCTCCCTTGGGCATGTCCTTGATGCGGGCGATCACGTAGATCGTCACCATCAACATGAGACCTGCCAGAAGCCCGGGAATGATACCCGCAAGGAACATCCGCCCCACGGACACATCGACCGAGGCGGCATAGACCACCATCACGATGGAGGGCGGGATCAGGATGCCCAGCGTGCCAGCATTACAGATCACGCCAGCGGCGAATTCCTTGGTATAGCCCGCCTGCCGCATCGCCGCGATCACGATAGATCCGATGGCAACCACGGTCGCAGGCGAAGATCCCGAAAGGGCTGCGAACATCATGCAGGCAAAGACACCCGCAATGGCCAGACCGCCCTGGAAGTGCCCGACGCAGGCGATGGAGAAACGGATGATCCGCTGCGCCACGCCACCCGTCGACATGAAGGTCGAGGCGAGGATGAAAAACGGGATAGCCAGCAGGGTGAAATGCCCCTCGAAGGCTTCAAACAACGTCCCGGCCACCGAGGCGAGCGAACTGTCCGAGTAGATTAGCAGAAACAGGGTTGAGCTGAGGCCAAGGGAGACCGCGATCGGCACCCCGATCAGCATCAGGCCAACAACCATGGCAAAGAGAAGAACCACTTCCATCAGTTTTCTCCTTCCGTCGCGCGCGCGCGCGCCTCGTCCATCTCGTCTTCAACCTCGTGGCTTGCAACCAGCCGGTCGGCGCTGCCATTCCAGATGCGCACCGCAGCCTGTGCAAAGCGGATCACCAAGAGCAGCATCGAGAGAGGCAGGATCAGATAAGGCACCACCTTGGGCAGCTTTTCGTAGGCGTCGCCATAGTTGATCAGATCTTCAAGAAAGCCGAAGATGGCGATCATCGGCACATCCTGCACCTCGTAAAAGCTCTGGCTGCGGGCCTTCATGTCAAAACCGGTCGGAAACCAACGTCCCGAGGTGGGCGGCAGGTCGGCAAAGACCGCCCAGTAATCATAGGCCCCTTTCAGGAGCAGCAGAGAAAACAAAAGGCAGGCGCCGACGGCGATCAGCCCAAGCACCCGGCGCGCAGGGGCGGCCAGCGTGTTGACGATGGCATCGACGCCCAGGTGCGCATGTGTCTTGACCGCATAAGAGGCCCCCAAGAGCACCAACCAGGCAAAAAGGAACACCGTCAGCTCCAGCGCCCAGAGAATATTGGAGTTGAAAACGAAACGCGCCACCACATTGGCGAAGGTGATGATCGTCATCAGCCCCAGCAGAAGCGCGATCAGCGTTTCTTCGAGCGAATTGATAAACCCGGCCGGGCCGGTTCTTGCCGCCGACATGCCAGTGTCCCCCATACTGTGTGATTGAAAAATGAGTGCAGGCGGCGGATCCCCACGCCGCCTGCGAAACAGAGCGCTCCTTGACCATTCATGGCAGCGCGCCCTGGGGCGGGGCTATCAGTAGCCCGCGTTGATGGCCTGAGCGGCGTCGATCTTGTCCTGGCCCACGTCACCGGCGAACTGCGCCCAGACCGGCTTCATGGTGTCGACCCAGGACTGACGCTGCTCGGCGGAGAGCTGGCGCACGGTGCCACCGGCGGCGATGATCGCCTCTTTGGCCTCATTGTTCACCTTGGTGGATTCAGAGTTCCGCGCCTCGGTCACTTCGGAGAGGATGGTCAGGAACTGATCGCGCACCTCCGGTTCCAGGCTGTCCAGCCAGTCGACCGACGTCACCACCAGATAGTCGATGATGCCGTGGTTGGTTTCGGTGATACCGTCCTGCACCTCAAAGAACTTCTTGCCGTAGATGTTGGACCAGGTGTTTTCCTGACCGTCCACAACCCCCTGTTGCAGCGCGCCGTAAACCTCGGAGAAGGCCATTTTCTGCGGGCTGCCACCGATGGCTTCCATCTGAGCGACCAGCACGTCAGAGGACTGCACACGGAACTTCAGACCATTGGCGTCGGTCGGTGCAACCAGCGGCTTGTTGGCCGACATCTGCTTCATGCCGTTGTGCCAGTAGGCCAGCCCCTGCAGGCCACGGCGCTGCATGGAGTCGAGCATGGCCTGACCATCGGGCGAAGCCTGGAATGCATCAACCGCGTCGATGTTCTTGAACATGAAGGGCAGATCGAACAGGCGGAACTGCTTGGTGAATTTCTCGAACTTCGAGAGCGAGGGCGCGGCCAGCTGCACATCGCCCTGCAGCATCGCCTCAAGCACCTTGTTGTCATTGTAGAGCGTGGAGTTCGGGTAGACCTCCAGGCACATGGTGCCGTTCATCTCTTCATTGATGCGCTTTTCCAGCAGGCTGGCAGCGATCCCTTTCGGGTGTTTGTCCGTGTTGGTCACATGGCTGAACTTGACGACGATTTCGCCTTCGTCACAGGCCGCGCTCACGGCGCCGGCGGATACGGTCATTGCCAAAGCGGCAGCGGTCGCAGTCAGGAATTTCATGGTGGTCCTCCCAGGTTCCATTCCAAGTTGATCTCCACAGCCTCAGCGCCGCGCGCCAAGGCCCCGCCGAAAGGATCACGAATCATCCTGTTCCTCTCAACAGTTGAGTCGGGAATCACCGCATTTCGTAATTTTCATAAATTTTTCATGTGGATGCGAGCTGCCCAAAGGTTAGGCGTCGATGCTGCATTTGCACGCTGTGCGAAAACCCGCACAGGTCCGCATTCCTTTGTGCGGAAATCCGCACAGATCCCGACCCGCGTGTTAGCGCCAACGATTACAGCGGGGAATCACGCCTCCTCAGCGCCGGTAATCCTCAGGCCGAATGCCATAGCGGGCCAGCTTGTCATAAAAGGTCTTGCGCGGCAGTTTCAGCGCTTCAGCAGCGGCAGAGGCCCGTCCGTTTTGCCGCCCGAGGGCCGCAATCAGGAGCGAGCGCTCGACCTGCGCCAATTGCTCTGCCAACCCCAGATCCGCCGCGGCGGAGACCTCTTCGGGCATGCCAAGAACAAAGCGCATGGCCGCCGACATCAACGAGCGGGCATTGCCGGGCCAGTCCTGCGCCATCAACATGGCAAGATGCTCCTGGCTGACCTCGGGCGCCTCGATGCCGGCCTGTTCGGCGGCCTGAGCGACATAGTGGCGAAAGAGCACGGGGATATCACCTGGCCGTTCAGCCAAAGACGGGATCCGCACGCGCATCACATCAAGCTTGTAGAACAGATCCGCGTGAAAGGCGCCCTGGGATACGCGTTCGGCAAGATCGCTGGTGCTGCCGGCAATGACGCGGGTGTCGGTGCCCTGCTCGAGCCCCTCAAGCACCGCATATTGCACCGCTTCGGGCAGGGCCGAGACTTCATCCAGAAACAGCGATCCCCCGGCCGCCTCCTGGCAAAGCGCCTCGAACCCCTCTGCCGTCATGCCTGCTGCGGGACGTTTCACAAAGGCGCCCTGCGCGCGCGGCGACATCAGGTGAATGACCTCGGCCACCTTGGAAATGCCGCTGCCTGCCGGACCGCTCACCAGCACTTCGGCCCCCGTGGACGCCACGGCGCGCACACGGCTGCGCAGCTCTTCAGACTGGGGCGAGGTGCCGAACAGCATCCGTGCCGCCGGATCGCCCAGTTCAAGCTGGCGCTTGAGGCGGCGGTTTTCAAGAACCAGCGCGCGGGTCTTCAGTGCCCGTTCCAGAACCGCCATCAGATCCGCCGTCGCGCAGGGTTTTTCGAGGAAATCAAACGCGCCTTCGGACATGGCCCGCACCGCCATGGGAATATCACCCTCGCCGGTCAGAAGGATCACCGGCAATTCGGGATCGACCGATTGAGTATAGCTCAAGAGATGAAAACCATCGCGCCCCGGCATGCGCATATCCGACAGGATCACCCCGTCAAAATCCGGTGTGATAAGATCCTTGGCCGCCACGAAAGAGCCCGCCGTCACCGCCTCAAGATCATTGAGCTCCAGCGTCTGCGCCAGCGCCTCGCGCACGGCGGCATCGTCATCCACAAACAGCACCCGCCGGGTCATGCGGCACCTTCCTCGCTCCAGGGGTCCAGCTCGACGGTAAAGACCGCGCCCTGCTCGGTGTTGCTGCCACGGATATGGCCACCGAAACTTTGTACCAGCCCATAAGAGATCGACAGCCCAAGGCCAAGCCCCTCCGCGCTGCCCACCGCTTTGGTGGAATAGAAGGGTTCGAACATCTTTTCAGGTTCCTTGATGCCGGGGCCGATATCGCGCACCTCGACCCGCAGGCGCGGGCCTGCGTGAAGCAGGATAGATATCGCGCGTTCCTCCTGCCCCAGCATGGCATCGGCGGCGTTGTTGATCAGGTTCACAAACACCTGCGTCAGCCGCACCTCCCCGCCCCAGGCAAAGACGGGCGCACCGCCTGCAGGCGGTGTCCAGTCGAGTGTCACCCGATCCGCCTCCAGCCGTGTCGCGGTCAGCTCCACCGCCGCATCGATCACCTGCACCAGATCAACCCGCCCCATGGGTTCGCTTTCATTGCGGGCAAAGGCGCGCAGGTTCTTGATGATCCGCGCCATGCGGTCCGCCATGCTGGCGATGCGGCTCAGGTTCTCGGTGGCGCGCGCGGGGTTTTCCCGCTTAAGGAAGGCCGCGCCATTTTCCGCATATTGCTGGATTGCCATCAAAGGCTGGTTCAGCTCGTGGCTGATGCCCGCAGACATCTGCCCCAGCGCCGACAGTTTGCCGGCCTGTACCAGCTCTTCCTGGGCGCGTTTCAGGGCCGCCTCTGCCTCTTGTCGCTCGCGCACCTCGCGCCGCAGCTGGCTATTCGTAACCTCCAAGGCTTCGGTGCGCGCCGCAACCCGTGTTTCCAGAACGGCATTGGCCCGTGCCAGTGTCCGCCGGCGTTCGGTTGCAAGGAACAGAAGCGTTCCAAAGGCAAGGCACAGCCCCGCCAGTGCCGCCGCCTGCAGCGCGGCAATGCGCCGGGCCGGGGCCACATCCACCAGGATTTCGCCCTGCAAGGCAATGATTGGCAAATCCACCGTCAAATGCAGAGCCTGTCGCGGCAGATAGGCGCTGCCCGAGATCTGCCAGATCTCATGCGGGCCAACCTTGCGCTCATCAAAGGCAACTGGTTCGCCCTGATCCGCATCGCCCCCCGGCAAAGCGTCCCCGCGCCGCCAGAACAACAGCTCTGGCCGGTTGGAGATGAACACCTCACCACGGCGATCGGTGAAAAACACCGCCGGCAGCGATCCGCGCCAAGTCTGTTCCACATCTTCGATATCGGCCACCACAACCAGTGCGCCCTGTACAGGGCCACCGTTGGCAAAGGTGGGCGCAGCATAGAAATAAGCACGCTTACCCTCGTTCGGGAGCACTGCCTGCCCGGTACCAAGCGCGCCCTGCAAGGCCCGTTTGAAATAGTCCTCATCTGCGACCGATTTTCCTGCAACCCCTTCGGCTGAGGCCAGAACCCTCCCAGCGCGATCTGCGTAGAACACATCCAGCGCGGCCGTCTTGTCCGCCACCTCGCGCAGGCGCTCCGCCGCCGCGCGGCGCCCCTCTTCGGTCTCCAGAGCATTCAGAACCGGATGATCGGCCATCAGAACCGCAAGTTCCTGATAGATCTGCAATTGCGTGCTGACCCGGTCAGAGGCCAGCGCCAGATCCGCCACGCTGCGTTCGGCCAGCGACTCAAGCGCCTGCCTGTAGCCGTAGATCCAAACCGCCCCGGCAAGACCGGCGACGGCCGCTGCAAAGGCCAAAAGAACCGCGCCCCGGCGCCAGGATTGAAACGGTTGGTTTTGCGTCATAGACCGGAGCCTATGAAACTCGCCTTGCAAACACCAGCCACCACGGCAAGAGTGGCGGGCCGACAACCAAAGAGCGGACACTGATGAAAACCCTGCAGCAATCCCCCACCGATCCGGCCTTTGTACAGGACCCTTACCCGTTTTACGCCAAGGCGCGCGCGGCTGGGTCGCTGCACTATTGGCAGGACTATGAGATGGTTGCCGCTTTCCGCAAATCCGCTGTGCACATGCTGCTGCGCGACCGCAGGTTCGGACGCGAGATCCCGCCCGAGATGGCCAGCGAAGGGCCTGCACATCTGGCCCCCTTTCTGCAGATCGAGGCGCATTCGCTGCTGGACGCCGAGCCGCCCCGGCACACCCGCCTGCGCAAGCTGGTGATGCGCGCTTTTACCTCGCGCGCCATTGCCGAGATGGAAGAGGGTATCATCCAACTGTGCCATGAGTTGATCGACAGCTTCCCGGATCAGCCCTTTGACCTGCTGGATGCCTATTGTACGCAGGTGCCCATCGTAACCATCTGCCGCCTCCTTGGCGTGCCAGAGGCGATGGCGCCGCAGCTGCTCGACTGGTCGCACCGCATGGTGGCCATGTATCAGGCCGGGCGTGACACCGACACGGAACATGCCGCTGCCAAGGCCAGCCAGGAGTTTTCGCACTACCTGTCGGACTACATCGATCAGCGCCGCAGCGATCCGCAGGACGATCTGCTGACCCGTCTCATTGCCGCCGAGGAAGATGGCGAGAGCCTGTCCACGGACGAGCTGATCGGCACCTGCATCCTGCTGCTCAATGCCGGGCACGAGGCCACGGTCCACGCCCTTGGCAACGGGGTCAAGACCATGCTGCAACAGGGCTGGAAACCGGAATGGCTGGCCCCCGACGGGATCGAACGGCTGGTAGAAGAGATCCTGCGCTATGATCCGCCGCTGCATATGTTCACCCGCTATGCCTATGAAGAGGCTGAAGTCTTCGGCCACACCTTCCAGCGCGGCGATCAGGTGGCACTGCTCCTCGGCGCGGCAAACCGCGACGAGGCGGTGTTGGATGACCCGGAAGTCTTTGACCCGACAAGACCTGCCAGTCTGAACACCTCTTTCGGGGGCGGCATTCATTTCTGCGTCGGCGCGCCGCTGGCGCGGCTGGAGATGCAGATCGCCCTGCCGATCCTGTTCGAGCGCTGCCCGGACCTGCGCCTGGCAGCGGAGCCGACGTATTCAAACAGCTACCATTTCCACGGGCTGACCCGGCTGATGGTAGAGCGATAAGACCTCGAAAAGGCGCGGCCGTGGACTGGCTGCGCCTTTGTGACCCTATGCTGTCGCGTCCAGCGGCAACAGGGTCGTGGATTTAATCTCTTCCATCGACAGGAGCGCGGTCACATTGTGTACGCGCACCTCTGAAATCAGGGCTTGGTAGAACTTGTCGTAGGCCCGCGCGTTTTTTACACGTACCTTCAGGATATAGTCGATATCACCCGCCAGCCGATGCGCCTCTTGCACTTCAGGGCGATCCCGCAGCGCCTTGAGGAAAGCCGCCTGCCATTCCGCCTCATGCTCCGACGTGCGGATCAAGACAAAAAAACAGGCCTCGAAGCCTAGCGCCTCGGCATCCAGAATGACCGTCTGCCGACCGACCACCCCCGCCTCGCGCAGCTTGCGAATACGATTCCAGACCGGGGTCTTGGAACTGCCCACCTGTTTGGCGATTTCATCCAGCGACTGGCTGGCATCGCGTTGCAGCTCAGCCAGGATTTTCCGATCCGTCGCATCAATCCGCACTGTCATTCCAAATATTCCTCTGCATCGAAACCTCGACCACCGAAGCCGCCCCCAATCAAAACAAACGTCCTTATTTGGGCAACCATATGGCGGTCAATCGGGAATATTTCCTATATTGGGACCCAAGTCAAACAGCACGAATGAGGCGCCATATGTCCAGCTTTGCCCCGATCCTCCCCCCTGCCAGCACGCGGCGCGCGGGCGGCATTTGCTGCCCTGCTGCGGGTGAGGTTGCCTTTGCGGGCTCTGGCCCCGGCGATCCGGATCTTCTGACCGTGAAAGTGCTGAAAGCGATGCTGGTCGCCGATGTGATCCTCTTTGACCGCCTCGTCAGCCCCGAGATCCTCGCGCTTGCCGGCCCTGCCGCCGAGCTTGAGGATGTGGGGAAAGAGGGGTTCGGCCCCTCCATGTCGCAGGATGAAATCTGCGCGCGCATCGTGGCCCATGCCAAGGCAGGCAAGAAGGTCCTGCGCCTCAAGTCCGGCGATCCCACCGTCTTTGGCCGCCTCGACGAAGAGTTGAGCGCCTGCGACGAAGCCGCGATCAGCTACCGGATCCTGCCCGGCATCACCGCCGCCTCAGCCGCCGTGGCCGCCATCGGCCAGAGCCTCACGCAGCGCGGGCGCAATTCCTCGGTGCGGTTCCTGACCGGTCACGACATGCGCGGCTTTGCCGATCACGACTGGGCGACGCTGGCGCGCCCCGGTGAGGTCGCGGCGATCTACATGGGCAAGAAATCGTCCCGTTTCGTGCAGGGGCGCCTGCTGATGCACGGGGCAGATCGCGAGACCCCGGTGACCATCGTCGAGAACGCCTCCCGCCCCGATCAGCGGGTGCTGGAGACCACGCTGGACCGCCTGCCGACCGACCTTGCCGCCGCCGGGTTCGACGGCCCGGCCCTCACATTCCTTGGTCTTGCGCCACGCCAAAGCATCGCCGCGCTGACCGATCTGACAGACACATTGAAAGTGGAGCTTGCCTGATGCCGCGCCCCTTTACCCCCAAAATCATCACCGCCAACGATCTGCTCGAGGGCGATGTCATCTACTTTACCGCAACCGGCAGCTGGAGCCGCGATCTGGCCGAGGCCGAGTTGATCACGGATGAGGCCGAGGCGCAGCTGCGCCTGTTGGAGGCCGAGCGCGACGCACTCAGCGTGGTTGGCATCTATCTGACCGACGCAAAAGCAGGCCCGAACGGCCCCGAACCTGTGCATTTCCGCGAGGATTTCCGCCGCACAGGTCCATCGAACTATGCCCATGGCAAGCAGGAAGCCAATCTGGAGGCCACCGCCAATGTATAAGTACAACGATTTCGACGCCGCCTTTCTGGCCGAGCGCAACGCCCAGTTCCGCGCCCAGGTGGAGCGCCGCATCGACGGCTCCCTGACCGAGGATGAGTTCAAACCCCTGCGGCTGATGAACGGTCTCTATCTGCAGCTCCATGCCTATATGCTGCGGGTGGCGATCCCCTATGGCACGCTAAACAGTGCCCAGATGCGCCAACTCGCCCTTTTGGCCGAAAAATGGGACAAGGGCTATGGCCATTTCACAACCCGCCAGAACATCCAGTACAACTGGCCAAAGCTGCGCGATGTGCCGGACATGCTGGATGCGCTGGCCGAGGTGGGCCTGCACGCGATCCAGACCTCGGGCAACACCGTGCGCAACGTGACCTCGGATCACTTTGCCGCCGCCGCCAGGGAAGAGCTGGAAGACCCCCGCCCCTATGCCGAGCTGATCCGCCAGTGGTCCACCGACCACCCGGAGTTCCAGTTCCTGGGCCGCAAGTTCAAGATCGCCGTCACCGGGGCTGAACAGGACCGCGCCGTGACCCGCGCTCATGATATCGGGCTGCGCATGGTGTCAAAGGATGGCGAAAACGGGTTCGAAGTGATCGTGGGCGGGGGCCTTGGCCGCACGCCGATGATCGGCAAAGTGCTGCGAGAGTTCCTGCCCAAAGAGGATCTTCTGCCATACCTCGATGCGGTGCTCAGCGTTTACAACCTCCTTGGTCGGCGCGACAACAAGTACAAGGCCCGCATCAAGATCACCGTGCAGGAAAACGGCATCGACAAGATCCGTGATCTGGTCGAAGAGCGTTTTGTCGAGCGGCGTGCCGAGTTCAACGGTGCGGATCGCGAACTGCTGGAAGAGATCAAGACCCATTTCACGCCCCCTGCCCTGCGCGGCGGCAACACCCAGACCTATCTGGCCGCTTATGACAGCGATCCCGTGTTCCGGGCCTGGGCGGACACCAACCTTGCCGAGCACCGCAAGGAAGACCACGCCATCGTCACCATCTCGATCAAGGCGCATGGGGCAACGCCGGGCGATGCCACCGCCGAGCAGATGCGCATCATGGCGGATCTGGCGCAGGAATTCGCCTATGACGAGCTGCGCATCAGCCACCAGCAGAACGTGATCCTGCCGCATGTCCATAAATCCGACCTGCCCGCGATCCATGCGCGGCTGAAAGAGGTGGGTCTGGCCACCGCAAACATTGGCCTCATCTCCGATATCATCGCCTGCCCCGGCATGGATTACTGCGCGCTGGCGACGGCCCGCTCGATCCCGGTTGCACAGGACATCGCAACCCGGTTTGAAGAGCTGAAGCTGGAGCATGACATCGGCCATCTGCAGATCAAGATCTCGGGCTGCATCAACGCCTGCGGCCATCACCACGTGGGCCATATCGGCATTCTGGGCCTGGATCGCGCCGGAGTGGAGAACTACCAGATCACCCTGGGCGGCGACGCCACCGAAACGGCCGCCATCGGCACCCGCACCGGCCCCGGCTTTGCCTATGATGAGATCGTGCCTGCGGTTGAGCGCCTGATCGAAGCCTATCTGGAGCTGCGGACAGGTGAGGACGAAACCTTTATCGAGACCTACCGCCGCGTCGGCATGGACCCGTTCAAGGCCGCGCTTTACCCCGAAGCCCGCAAGAAGGTGGCCTGAGCCAATGCTGAACCTTGCCGATAGCAGCCCCGTCAGGGCTGCGCAGGCCGATGCATTGGCAGAAAAGGCACGCGCGCTCAACGCGCGCTACCGCCACCACTCGGCCACCGCCGTGATGGAGGGTGCCCTGCGCGATGCCGGAGAGATCGCACTGGTCTCAAGCTTTGGCGCGGAATCCGTGGTGCTTTTGCATATGGCGGCCATCATCGACCCGGCCACGCCGGTCCTCTTTGTGGATACCGAGCTGTTGTTCACCGAAACGCTGATCTACCAGCAGGAGGTGAGCGAACGCCTTGGCCTGCGCAACGTGCAGATCATCCGCGCCGATGACATCGCCGAAAAAGACCCCTATGGCGCACTGCGGTTCTCGGATACCGACGCCTGCTGCCACCTGCGCAAGACCGTGCCGCTGCAAAAGGCGCTGGCCGGGTTTGACGGCTGGATCACGGGCCGCAAGCGGTTCCAGTCCGGCAGCCGCGCCGCGCTTGAGTTCTTTGAGGTCGAAGAGATCGCAGACGGCCCCACCGGGCGCCTCAAGGTGAACCCCCTGGCCCATTGGGCGCCCGAAGACGTGCGCGCCTATATGGAGGAAAACCGCCTGCCGCGCCATCCGCTGGTGGCGCAGGGCTACCCGTCCCTTGGCTGCGCGCCCTGCACATCCAAGGTGGCGGAAGGCGAAGACCCCCGCGCGGGGCGCTGGCGTGATCAAAACAAGGAAGAATGCGGCATCCACATCGTGGATGGCAAACTTACCCGCAAAGGAGCGGAAGACAAATGACCGTAATCGTGACTGATACCGGCTTTGGCGCCGAGGACTGGACCGTTGGGTTTGAAACCGACTGCGCGCTGGATCTGGCCCCGGATGCCGATCTGGCGACCCTGTCGAACCGGCTCCCCGGCCTTGAGATGATCCGCATCCACTTCCCCAGCTTTGCCGATGGGCGCGGCTTTACCCTAGCCCGCCAGCTGCGGCACATGGGCTATGCGGGCCGCCTGCGCGCCTATGGGCACGTACTGGCCGATCAATACGCCATGGCGCGGCGCAGCGGATTTGACGAGGTCGAGATTGATGATGACCTCGCCACCCGCCAGCCCGAGGATCAATGGCTGGCCCGCGCAAACTGGCAGGCGCATGATTATCAGGCCCGTCTGGGCCGCGCCCGGGCGGCGAAATAGCCGCCCCAGCCTCAGCTTCACCGCAGGAAAACACGGCAGCCTGTCGCCTGGCGGCAGGCGCTTATGCAAAATCAGTGCTTTTCCTGACCTGTATCAAAGATTAATCAGAGGTGCCGGTTTACCCGACCGGCAGTGCAACCGATGAACGAGATGACGCCCGTGACCGAGACTGCCCAAGACGCAAAGCCCGCCAAGGCGACCCCGACCTTGCCCGACGCCCAGACCGTGACCGAGGTCAAGCATTGGACCGACCGCCTGTTTTCCTTCCGGGTGACGCGGCCCGCGTCGCTACGCTTCCGCTCGGGCGAGTTCGTGATGATCGGATTGATGGGCGATCCCGACCCCAAGACCGGCAAGCAGAAACCGCTATTGCGGGCATATTCCATCGCGTCCCCTTCCTGGGATGAAGAGCTGGAGTTCTATTCGATCAAGGTGCAGGATGGCCCGCTGACATCTAAGCTGCAGCACATCCAGCCCGGCGATGAGATCATCCTGCGCCCCAAACCCGTGGGCACGCTGGTGCATGACGCGCTGCTGCCCGGCAAGCGGATCTGGTTCTTTGCCACCGGCACCGGTTTTGCGCCCTTTGCCTCGCTCCTGCGTGAACCGCAGACCTACGAGGATTACGACGAGGTCATCATCACCCACACCTGCCGCACCGCAGGCGAGCTGACCTATGGCCGGGAGTTGATCGAAAGCCTGAAGGACGACGAGCTGCTGAACGAGCTGATCGGCGAGGGCTTCTGGAAGAAGATCAAATACTACCCCACCACCACCCGCGAAGAGAGCGCCAAGATGGGGCGCATCACCGACCTGATCAACTCGGGCGAGGCCTACACAGATCTGGGTGTAGAGCCGCTGAACCCCGAAAGCGACCGCGCGATGATCTGCGGAAACCTGGCCTTCAATCTGGAACTGAAGGACATGCTGGAAGCCGCTGGCCTTGAGGAAGGCGCCAACTCCAAGCCCGCGCAATACGTGGTGGAAAAGGCATTCCTCGACTGATCCACCCCTTTCCAGGGCATCAACACAATCAGGCCGCGCTCCGGTTGAGAAGCGCGGCCTTTTCTGTGCGTCGCGTGTTTTGGATCAGAGGCCCAAAGCGGCCTTGACCTGATCGAGGGCGGCGGACAGCAGCTCGGGGCTGTCCTTTGCCTTTTCGACGGTTGTGGTCAGCACGGTCTTCTGAACCGGCGACAGGTCCGATCCCTCAATGGCCTTGATCACGGCGTCATAGTCAAAACCCTCAGGGGTCAGGAGGCTGGCCAGATCCGAAGCGCTGCTGCCTTCCAAAGCCTCTGCTGCGGCATCGGTTGCCGCCTCTGCGGTGTTTGCCACCGCTTCCGCTGCGGCGCCTGCAGCCTCGCTGGCCGTCTCAGTGGCGTCTTGAACGGCATCCTCAGCGGCCTGAGCGGCCGCGCTCGCCTGCTCTGCAGCCTCAGCGCCTGCCTCGTTCAACGCTTCGCCTGCTTGTTCAACCGCGCCTTCGACGGCATCCGAAGCGCCTTCGGCGGCCTCTTGGGCGCTCTCAACGGCCTGCTCTACGGCTTCACCTGCCGCATCGACCGCCTCTTGTGCGGCCTCTGTGGCGGTTTCAACGGCCTCTTCGACCGCTGTTTCGGCTTGCTCTGCCGGGGTTTCAACCGGATCTGGCTGAGCGACTGGCTGCGCCTCTGGTGCGGGGGTCGTCACCGCATCCGATGCCTGCTCGGGCAGCAAGGCATCCTGCTGGGTTGTAAAAACATAGTAGGCACCGATCGCCACAACGGCGGCGGCGGCGGTAACAATAACTGGTTTCATCGCTTTTCTCCTATCCTGTCTGGGCGGCGCTCGCAGGCGCTGGACCGAATTGGCGATCCTGTTCGCAACCATGAACGCGCCAATGGCATGACGGCTAGGTGGCCTCGCAGGAGGCCCTTCACAAGAGGGAAAAGACGGCACCAAAGCGCATCAGCCAACCGCCGCCCGCGCGCCCGTGAGGACCAAGCAGAGTCTTGCCCAAAAACCTCGCAAAAACACGGTACGAATCACCCCTGGCAGCAAAACGCCGACAGTCCAGCGCATTGCGCAGACCTTTGACGGCTAGGCCGCAGTGCGAAACGGCGATCCACCTTGCTCGCCCTTCCTCTATTCCTTCCGGCACCAATCACGCTTTTTCACTCAACAGCAACACGGTTCCGGCTTGAAAGACGCAGCGGCGCAGTTTACGTTTCATGCTCGAAAATTGGCAACCATCAAAGGATTGAACCCATAGCCCGCCGACCTCATAATGCGCCGCCGACCCGTGATACCGGCCCGCGTACAAACGAAAAGATCCGTGCACCCGAAATCCGTCTGATCGGCGCCGAAGGGGAGAACGTGGGCGTTGTCCACCCCGCCAAGGCGATGGAGATGGCAGCGGAGGCAGGTCTGGACCTTGTGGAGATCTCGCCCAACGCGAACCCGCCGGTCTGCAAGATCATGGACTTCGGCAAGTTCAAGTACGAGCAGCAAAAGCGCGAAAGCGAAGCACGCAAAAAGCAAAAGATCATCGAGGTCAAAGAGGTCAAGTTCCGCCCCAACACGGACACCCATGACTATGACGTCAAGATGCGCAATGTGTTCAAGTTCCTTGAGAATGGCGACAAGGTAAAAGTGACCCTGCGGTTCCGTGGCCGCGAGATGGCACACCAGAACCTGGGCCGCGAACTTCTTGAACGTGTGGCCGAGGATGTCAAAGACATCGGCAAGATCGAAAACATGCCCAAGATGGAAGGCCGTCAGATGATCATGATGATCGGCCCGCTTCCGCAGAAGTAATCCTGCTCTTCTGCAAACGGTTTTTTGACCCATCCGGGATGTCCGGGCGGGTTTTGCATTTTCGACAATTCAATCTTAAGAACTGCAAGCTCATTGTCGGGGAGGTCCCCGCGCAGCCTTCCTGCGCTCTTTCCATATGACGGATTTTCCATGCGCATTCTTTCTGTTCTGGCAGCTACCTGCCTGGCCCTCTCCCCCATTTCCGCTCCGGTTGCCCTGGCCCAGACCTATCACAGCGGCAACTGGGCCGCGGCCAAGGTCGGTCAGGCCTGCTATGTCTTCACGCAGCGCGCAGCGCGCGACACCTCGGGCGCGCTGGTCTTCTCCTTTGGCCCCGGCGGCTACAACGCAGGCTTTGCCTATGAATACGCCCCCTGGCCCGGCGAAAACGGAGCGCCCTGGGACGAGGGCGATTTCGTAATCCTCGAGGTGGACGGTCAGGAAATCTGGCTGGGCGACGAGATGTTTCCCGGCGAAGGGATAAATGGCTACCGCGCCGATATGACGAGCGGTTTTGTGGCCGAGATGATCGCAGCCATCAAAGCCGCCCAATCCACCGTTGGCGTGAATTTCGACCGCGCTGCAAAGGGCGAGGTTTGGGTATATGGCCTGTTTGCAACCGAAGGCTTTGCCGAATCCCTGACCGAAGCGGGCGCCATGTGCGGCTTTGATCCAAACAGGCTCCCCTCCTCCTGACGCGCGCAACAGCCGAGTTGTAAACTGACCTGCCCCTGCCGCTTGACTGCGCCGGGGGCATCGTCATTGTGACGCCTGAAAAAACGAAAACTGGCGGAGAACAAAGCATGTGGGAAGAGCGCTATTCGAAATCCCAGGACTATGTATTTGGCACGGATCCGGCACGGTTTCTGGTTGAACACAGCGCCTATCTGACTGCTGGTTCCACAGCCCTCTCGGTTGCCGATGGCGAGGGACGCAACTCTGTCTACATGGCCGCAAAAGGCATGCATGTCACCGCCTATGAGTTTGCCCCCACCGCCCTTGCCCGCGCCTGCGATCTGGCAGCAGAGCGTGGCGTTTCGGTGGATTTCCGCGAGGTGGACATCCTGACCCATGACTGGCCACAGGGCGCTTTTGATCTGGTCGCCGGGATCTTCATCCAGTTCGTCGGCCCTGAAGAGCGGAAGGTGCAATTCGGCGGCATGAAGCGCTGCCTCAAACCCGGCGGAGTGCTGCTGTTGCATGGCTACACGCCCGAGCAGTTGAAACATGGCACCGGCGGGCCGCCCTTTGCCGAAAACATGTATACCGAGGAACAACTGGCCAGTGATTTTGAAGGCTGGGAGATCCTTGAAAACCGCGCCTATGAGCGCGAAGTGCAAGAGGGTTGCGGCCATCAGGGCATGTCTGCCCTCATTGATTTCGTAGCGCGCAAGCCCGCCTAAACAGCTGTCATGAAGAAGGCCCCGCAGTGCGAGGCCCCCTTCATTGACTGTTGAAACGGCTCAGCTTGCAGCAGCCACTGCGCGTTTGGTCAGAACCCCGATCAGATGCGCGCGGTATTCCTTGGTGGCGTGGATGTCTGCCATCATGCCGGCGGCATCGACCGTCAGACCATCTACGGCATCGGCAGTGAAGGACGCGCCCAGCGCCGCCTCGGCCTCGCTCCAGCGGAAGACGCCTTCCTCAGACGCACCGGTCACCGCAACGCGCACGCCATCCACGAACTTGGCCACAAAGACGCCAACCATGGCAAAGCGTGAGGCGGGCTGGACGAACTTCTGATAATTCGCGGCCTCCGGCACCGGGAAGCGCACACTGGTGATGATCTCGCCTTCCTCCAGCGCCGTGGTGAACAGGCCCTGGAAATAGTCATCCGCCGCGATCTCGCGCGCGTTGGTGACGATGGTCGCGCCCGATCCCAGCGCCGCCGCCGGATAGCAGGCCGCCGGATCGTTATTGGCAAGCGAGCCGCCAATGGTGCCCCGGTTGCGCACGGCAGGGTCGCCAATGTGGCTGGCCAGATCCGCCAGCGCCGGATAGTGCGCGGCGGCCTCGGCTGCGACTGTGGCATGGGTGGTCGCCCCGCCAATCGCAAGGCTGCCGTCGTCTTCGCGGCAGACGCCCTGCATTTCACCAATCCCGCTGAGAGAGACCAGTTTCGAGGGCATCGCAAGACGCTGCTTCATGGTCGGTAGCAGCGTCTGACCGCCACCCAGCGCCTGCGCGTCCTCCGCGCCGAGCGCGGCAACCGCATCGGCAATGGTGGCCGGTTTTTCAAACTCGAAATTATACATTCCGTTTTCCTTCCCAAAGAATGTCGGGGGAGCGCCCCCTTGTTCTTTTGTCCAAAACTATCGGGTTGGAGGGGCGCAGCCCGCGCCCCTGTCCCGGTTCAGCTGTTGAGCGCCGACCAGACCCGGTTCGGGGTCAGTGGCATGTCGATATGGGTCACATCCTTGCCCGCAGATTGCAGTGCATCCACCACAGCATTGACCACCGCCGGGGGAGAGCCGATCGCCCCGGCCTCACCGCAGCCCTTCACGCCCAAGGGATTGTGGGTGCAGGGCGTCTGGCAGGAGTGATCCACCTGGTAGAACGGCACATCATCGGCCCGCGGCATGGCGTAATCCATGTAAGACGCCGACAGAAGCTGGCCATTCTCGTCATAAACACACCCTTCGAGAAGCGCCTGACCGATGCCCTGACCGATACCGCCATGCACCTGACCATCGACGATCATAGGATTGACGATATTGCCAAAGTCATCGGCAGCCGCAAAGCGTTCGATGGTGACCTTGCCGGTCTCGGGGTCGACCTCAACCTCGCAGGCATAGGCGCCCGACGGATAGGTGAAGTTCGCCGGATCGTAAAAAGCGGTCTCTTCGAGGCCCGGCTCAATATCCTCAAGCGGGTAGTTGTGCGGCACATAGGCCGCCAGGGTGACATCACCCCAGGCCAGGGATTTATCCGTGCCCGCAACCGAGAACTGACCGTCCTTCAGCTCGATATCCGCATCCGAGGCTTCAAGGATATGCGCGGCGATCTTCTTGGCCTTGGCGATGATCTTTTCCGTCGCCCGCACCATGGCCGAGCCACCAACGGCGAGCGAGCGGGAGCCATAGGTACCCATGCCCATCGGCGTGTTGGCGGTGTCGCCATGCACGATCTCGACCATGCTTTCGTCGATGCCGATCATATCCGCGATCACCTGCGGGAAGGAGGTTTCATGCCCCTGCCCGTGGCTGTGACTGCCGGTCATCACCACCAGACCGCCGGTGGCATTGACCCGTACCGTGGCGCTTTCGTAAAGACCCGCGCGCGCACCAAGCTGCCCCACGAGGTTACTGGGCGCGATGCCGCAGGCCTCGATATAGCAGTTGACGCCCAGACCGCGCAGCTTGCCGTTCTGCTGGCTCTCCGCGCGGCGCGCCTCGAAGCCGGCAAAATCGGCGACCTCGATCAGCTTGTCCATGGTCGCGTTGTAATCACCGGTGTCATATTCCACCGCCACCGGGGTCGCGTATGGGAACTCCGTGATAAAATTCTGACGCCGCAGCGCGATGGGATCAACGCCCAGCTCCCGCGCGGCCTTGTCGATCACCCGCTCCAGCTGGAAGGTCGCCTCGGGGCGGCCCGCGCCGCGATAGGCATCCACCGGCACCGTGTTGGTGAAGACCGCCTTCACGTTCACATAGATCAGCGGAGTCTTGTAGTTGCCCGCCATCAGCGTGCCATGCAGCCAGGTCGGCACCGAAGGCGCAAAGGTCGACAGATACGCACCCATGTTGGCATAGGTATCGGTGCGCAGCGCGGTGAAGTTGTTGTCTGCATCCAGCGCCAGTTCGATCTTGGTCACGTGATCGCGCCCGTGGGCGTCGGTCATGAAGGCCTCGGAGCGGGTGGAGGTCCACTTGACCGCCCGATTGAGCGCCTTGGCCGCAAAGGTACAGAAGGCTTCCTCGGCATAGTGGAAGATCTTGGTGCCAAAACCGCCGCCCACATCGGGCGCGATGACGCGCAGCTTGTGCTCTGGAATGCCCAGCACAAAGGCGCCCATCAAAAGGCGAATCACATGGGGGTTCTGCGAGGTTGAATAAAGCGTCGATTCCCCCGTCGCCCGGTTGAAATCGCCCACTGCCACGCGCGGCTCCATCGGGTTGGCGACCAGCCGGTTGTTGACCAGCTCCAGCGTCGTCACATGGGCCGCCTTGGCAAAGGCTTCCTCCACCGCCGGTTTGTTCTCTTCCACGAAGCCCCAGTCATAGCAAAGGTTCGAGGTGAGATCGTCATGCACCTTGGGGGCACCGTCCTTGACGGCCTCTTTCATGTCGATGACGGCGGGCAGCTCTTCGATATCGAGCTCAATCGCCTCGGCAGCGTCGCGGGCCTGTTCAGCGGTATCGGCCACAACGGCGGCGATGGCATCGCCCACATAGCGGACCTTGCCCTGGGCCAGCACCGGGTGCGCAGGCTCCTGCATCGGCTGCCCGTGGCGGTCGGTCACCTGCCAGCCGCAAGGGATGGATCCCACCCCTTCGAAATCGGCGCCGGTGAAGATGCGCACAACGCCGGGCATGGCGGCCGCCGCAGTGGTATCGATCCCGTTGATCTTGCCATGGGCCACGTCCGAGCGCAGGAAATGCACATAGGCCTGGCCAGATAGGTTGATATCGTCGGTGTAATTTCCGGTTCCCGTCAGGAACCGCAGGTCTTCGCGCCGCTTCGGGCTGGCGCCGATGCCACTATCCTTTGGCATAGTCCAATTCTCCTCCCTGGATGATGCGTCTGATGCGCATCTCTTGGTCATGCAAATGCTTTTGCCGGGGCAACGCCTCCCTGCGCGGCCCTGGGTGGTATGGCTTTATTCGGCAGCTATGGCCGAGACGTCCTGACCGGATGCGGCCATGATCGCCTTCACGATGTTGTGGTAACCGGTGCAGCGGCAGATATTGCCTTCGAGATAGGCGCGCACTTCACCCTCGGTCGGCTTTGGGTTGTCTTTCAACAGCGCCGCTGCCGACATCACCATGCCCGGCGTGCAGAAGCCGCACTGAAGCCCGTGATGATCCTGAAACGCCTGCTGGATCGCATTGAGCGTGCCATCCGGGGCCGCCTGGCCTTCGATTGTGGAAACCTCCGCGCCATCGGCCTCAGCCGCCAGCATTGTGCAGGATTTGACCGCCTTGCCGTTCACATGAACCACGCAGGCGCCGCATTGGCTGGTGTCGCAGCCCACGTGTGTTCCCGTGAGACCCAGATCCTCGCGCAGAAACGACGACAGAAGCGTGCGCCCCTCCACCTCACCGCTGGCGGGTTTGCCGTTCACGGTCATTGAGACCTTCGCCATGAATTCCTCCCATTCGCTACTTTTGTTGGCTGAGAGGGAGTTAAGCACGGGACGCGCCCTGCGCGAACCCCCAGAAAGCGCTTCGCCCCCAACATTTTTGTCAAATGGCCCGGTTGCGCAGATAACCGCCTGAGGTTGCGACAGATTTTGCACAAATGAACGTCACGTTGGATGTCTGGCGGGTCATCCTGTCCCACGATTACCCGGTGCAGAGCGGCGCGGCATCGGGCGGGTGGGAATCTCTTTCAGTAGTCCACCGACTCCCATTGCGGCAATATCTGCGGAAGTCACGTCTACCCCGCAGATCACCCGTTCCAGCACCCAGTCGGCCCCATTGAGGGCTGGCGAGCGCGCGCAGCCCGGCAGACCGATGACTGGCTTCTCTCCTAGTTTCCCGATAAACAACAGATTGCCCGGATCCACCGGCATGCCAAAGCGCGTCACCTCTCCCCCCGCGTGGCGCAGGGCCTCGGGCGCCACATCCATCGGGTCGGACGTGGCCGAACCGGTCAACACCATGATCACCTCACCCGGCGCGGCCAAGATGGCCTCGGCCAACTCCTGCTCCCGGTGCGGGACCACAACACGGTCTGTCAATTCCATACCCATGCGCTCAAGCCGCCCCGCCATCGCCGCGCGCCCTTTGGCTGAGGGCGTTTCCTCAGTCACCCGCGTTTCGATCAAGGTCGCATTGCGATAAACCGGTGGCAGCACCCGCATCGCACCGCCCGCGTCCCTGGCCGCCTGATCCAGCTGCGCCTCAGGGACGCCGTAGGCGATGATCTTGATGGTGGCCACCATGCCATTCGCATCCACCCGGTGGTAGTCGGGCACAGTGGCGATCGAGATCATAGGATCCACGGCATTGACCTCCTCCAGCCGCGCGCGGTCCAGCGCCACCACACCGCAGGTGGTGGCATATAGGTTCACCCGTCCGGCCCCCGCGCCAGAAATGCGCAGACCCTGCGCGGCTTCATCCGGGACAATTGCCCGGGCCAGCGCCTGAGCGGCGGCATCCTCATGCAGATCGCCAGGTTCAAGACGCGCCGCGATGACCTCGGTGCGGCCAGCCGCCGAAAGATCACCAAGATCCTCAACCGTGAGCGCCGTGCCCTTTGCGATCTTGCGGCCATCAAGCTGCAGTGAATGCGCCAGGATTGCGCCTTTGGCCTGATCCAGCGGAAGCGGGCCGAACTTCATGGGCGTTTTCCGCGCAAGATGGCCGTCATCTCTGCCAGGATCGACACGGCAATCTCTGACGGTGAGGCCGCGCCGATATCAAGGCCGATGGGGCCGTGAATGCGGGCGATCTGTTCTTCGGTGAATCCCCCCGCCGTCAGCCGGTCCACCCGTTTGGCATGGGTGCGGGTCGAGCCGAGCGCGCCGATGTAGAAACACTCCGCGCCCAGCGCCGCCTCCAGCGCGGGATCGTCCAGTTTCGGATCATGGGTCAAGAGCACCAGCGCAGTGCGCGCGTCAAGGCCGAGTTTTTCCACCGCCTCGTCCGGCCAGTCATCCATCAGCCGCTCACCCGGAAACCGTGCGGCGGCGGCAAAGGCTTCGCGCGGGTCGATCACCACCGGATCATAGCCCGCAATCCGCGCCATGGGCACCAGCGCCTGAGCGATATGCACCGCGCCCACGACGATCAGGCGCAGGGGAGGATTGTGCACGGCAACAAAGGTCTTGCCGTCTTCCTCGACGCCTGAGCGATCCATACGCAAACGCTCTGCATAGCCATCCCGCACCAATCGCCGGGCGCCGCTATCCAGATCCACCTCATAGGCCAGTGCGGTACGATCCTTGCGAGCCGCGACCAGGTCTTTGAGCAGGTCAACTGGCAGGGCGCCGCCCACGGGTTCCACCAGCACCTTGATGGTGCCGCCGCAGGCCAACCCGACGGCAAAAGCATCATCGTCGCTGACCCCAAATTCCAAAAGGCGGTGTTTCCCATCCTCGATGGCCTCCAGCGCCTCAAAGACCACGGCGCTTTCGACGCAGCCGCCCGAGACCGAGCCTTCGATGCGGCCATCACCGCCCACGACCAGCTGCGATCCTGCGCGACGCGGGGCCGACCCCCAGGTCTGCACCACCGTGGCCAAGGCCGCCCCGGTGCCATTCTCATGCCACTCCAGCGCCACCTCCGGCGCGTTCTCGAACCGCGCGATTTCCCCTGTCATGTGTTCCTCCCGGCGCAGTATTCCTATTGCTGCGTCATAGGTTGACGCGATGTGCGATCTGTTCAAGGCCGAAAATGCAGGGTGCGTTGCAAACCCAGTGGCCTTCGCCCCCTAGAGCAGCGCCAAAAGACGCGATTTCTCGCCCTGGTCCTGCGGGCTGGAGATCACCCGCGCCAGATCTTCGAGCGAGGCGATAGAGTGCCCGGCGCGAAAACTGTCCACATGGGGCAGCATGGCGCGGATACCTTGGGCCTTGGGGGCAAAGCCCTCCCAGCGCAACAAGGGATTCAGCCAGATCAGCCGCCGCGAGGACAGGTGCAGGCGCTGCATCTCCTTTGCCAATTGATCCGGGTCATCCCGATCCAGCCCGTCGGTGATCAAGAGCACCACCGCTCCCTGCCCCATCACCCGGCGAGACCAGTCGCGGTTGAACTCGTGCAGGCAGGATCCGATGCGGGTGCCGCCCTCCCAGTCCTGCGCCTCGGCCCCTGCGGCCGCCAGGGCCGCATCCACATCGCGCGTTGCCAGATGGCGGGTGATATTGGTCAGACGCGTACCAAAGGTGAAGCCATGCACCCGCGCCCAGCCCGCGCCCTTTTGATTGGCAACCGAATGCAGGAAATGCAGCACGATGCGGCTGTACTGGCTCATGGAGCCGGAGATATCGCAGAGCACCACCAGATTGGGCCAGCGGATGCGTCTCTTAGCGCGGGCGATCTCTTGCAGGTCCCCGCCCCGGCGCGCGGCATTGCGCAATGTGCGCCGCCAGTCGGCGCGCTCGCCACGCGGGGCGGCCATCAGGCGGCGCGACTGGATCGGCTGCACGGGCAGGCGCATCTGCGAAAGGATGCGTTTGGCGCGGGCGACCTCTTCGGTGCTCATCTGTTCAAAATCAAGGCTGCGCAGGCGCTCCTCCGAGGACATGGTGAGCGCGGCGTCGATCTCAAACTCGGTGCCCTCTTCCTCCTGCCCGTCAGGCACGTCGATCTGGTCATTGGCCCCATCCAAAAGCGCCTCGGCCGCGCGTTTCTCGGCCGGTTTGGCGGCGCGATCTTCCTGCACGCCGCGAATGGCAGGGAGCATCGCCGCCATCATATGCTCAAGGAACCGCGGATCGCGCCAGTACAGGCGAAAGACCTGCGCAAAGACCGCGCGATGCTCTGGACGCGTGACGAAACAGGCATGGAGCGCCCAGTAGAAATCCTGCCGGCTGGTGAAGCCCGCTGCCGCCACCGCCTGCACCGCATCAATCACGCGGCCCGGGCCGATGGGCAGCCCTGCCTTGCGCAGGGCACGGGCGAAATGGGTGATGTTCTGGACGAGTTTTGGATCGTCCGGCAGCGAGAGTTCGGGCAGTTCAACCATCAGAGCCGCACCCGGATCACGGCGTCTCTTCCAGGCTCTGCTTGGCCTTATCAAGGATGCGCTTCGCCTCCGATCCCTGCAATTGCGCGATATCGTCCTGATATTTCAGGATCGCCCCGAGTGTGTCGGCGATCACCTCGGGGCTGAGGTCAATCACATCAAGCGCAAGCAGGCAATTGGCCCAGTCGATGGTTTCAGCCACGCCCGGTTTCTTGAACAGATCTTCGGTACGCAGGGTCTGCACAAAGGCGACCACCTCGCGGCTGAGCTGCTCGGCCGCCTCGGGCACGCGGGCGCGCAGGATCTCCACCTCGCGGGTGAAATCGGGATAGTCGACCCAGTGATAGAGGCAGCGCCGTTTCAGAGCGTCATGCACCTCGCGGGTGCGGTTGGAGGTCAGAATCACGATGGGCGGCTCGGGGGCCTTGATGGTGCCAAGTTCCGGGATGGTCACCTGAAAATCGCTGAGCGCCTCCAGCAAGAACGCCTCGAACGGCTCATCGGTGCGGTCCAGCTCATCGATCAGCAGCACTGGCGCGCCGGTTTCATCGGGGCGCATCGCCTCCAACAGAGGGCGTTCGATCAGGAATTCGTCGGAAAAGAGTTCGGTCTGAAGAGCGTTTCGATCAGCGTCGCCAGCCGCCTCGGCGGTGCGGATCGCAACCATCTGCGCGGCAAAGTTCCACTCATAGACCGCACTGGCGGCATCCAGCCCTTCGTAACATTGCAGGCGGATCAGACGACGGCCCAGCGCCGCAGACAAAGCCTTGGCGATCTCGGTCTTGCCGACGCCCGCCTCCCCTTCCAGGAACAGGGGCCGGCCAAGACGCAACGACAGAAAGACCACGGTGGCCAGGGCGCGGCCACAGACGTAGCCCTCATGCCCCAGCATCTCTTGCACCTGATCGATAGATTGCGCCTCTGTCATGCCTTGCCTCCCCGCTTGGTCGCCCCAAGAGGCCACGGGGGCAGCGCGCGGTCAAGGCTGGTCTGCCCGCGTTTTTTCGGTTCATCGGCAACACTTCGAAAAGGGTTAACGCCTAAACAGTTGGCCATGATTGACGCAAGCGCCCCACCCTGCCATGGATTTTGCCAAAGAGAAAAGCCCCGACCGCGACAGGTACCTGCGCGGGAACGCGCGGCATATGCAGGCGGCAAGGCAGATACTCGGATGATGCGCCACGGATCAACAACGCCCGGCATCCCGCGCCGGAACAGCGCGGGGACTGCATGATGCGCATCACCGCAGTCACCTGCGTCAAGAACGAAGGCCCCTTCCTGTTGGAATGGATCGTCTTTGGTCGGCTGATCGGCGTCACGGATTTCCTGTTTTATTCCAATGATTGCAGCGATGGCACCGACCGCTTGCTGGATGCCCTGGCAGCACGTGGGATTGTCCAGCATCTGCCCAACCCCGCCGAAGGGCGCAATTACCAGATGGAGGCGCTGAAGGACTCGCGCCGCCATGAGATCGTGACCACTGCGGACTGGGTCTGGGTCGCCGATGTGGACGAATTCCTGAACATCCACGTGGGCGATCATACCATCCCGGACCTGATTGAGGCCTGCGGGGATCCCCAGGCGATATCCGTCAATTTCCAGTTCTTTGCCAATGATGGCGTGGAGGCCTTCGAAGACGCGCCGGTCATTTCGCAGTTCACCCGCTCCCATAACCCGGACATCTGGTGCGCTGATCGGGCGATAGAGGTGAAAACCCTGGTGCGCCAGGATTTCCCGCTGCAATACTACGGCGCGCACCGCCCGTTTTTCCGTAAAGCGCTTGCCAAGGACAGACGCCCCGCCTGGACGGATGGCACCGGACGGCAAGTGCCGTTCAAGTTCCTTTTGGCCGCCACCCGCGACCGCATCCGTAAGTTCCCTGCCAAGGGCGCGCGCCTTCATGCCACGCTCAACCACTATGCGCTGCGCTCGCTCGACAGCTATCTGGTCAAGAACGACCGGGGCGATGTGAACCGCGAAAACCGCGCCTTTGATGACACCTACTGGCGTGAGCGCAACGATGCGGCCTTTGAGGATCTGTCGATCCGGCGCTACCTGCCCGCTCTGAATGACGCATTGGACGCGTTGAAATCGGACCCGGAGATCGCAGCGCTGCATCAGGACTCTGTGCGTCTGCACCTGGAAAGGCGGGACGCGCTGCTGGCTCTGCCCAGCTATCAAGCGATGCGCGATCAATTGCGCGCTGCACCCACCCTGCCGCCGCAGGAAGAGGCGCTGTTACGGGATCTCGGCCTGTTGGAAACGGAGGGGGCGAAATGAGCCTCAAGGTCATCAACCTTGGCCTGCCGAAATCGGGCACAACAACTCTGGGTAAGGCGCTGGCGCAGGCGGGCTATGCTGTCGCCGACCACCGGCTGCGCAACCGCGAAGAAGACAAGCCCGGCAAGCGGCGGATTTTTGTGGGCAGCCTGCTGTACAAGGGGCTCTATGAGCGCGGCGATCCCATGGCCTTTCTGGACGGATACGATGCGCTGTCCGAGATCAGTTTCATACACGGCAAATTCTCGGTCTGGCCGCAGTTCGATTTTGCACTTTTGAAGGTGCTGAAGGACCTCAACCCGGAATTGAAATTCATTGCCACCCGGCGCGATGCGGAAAGCCATTCGAAGTCGATCATGGCTTGGAATAACCTTGGCAAAGCGCGCCTGCCCGCCAGCACCGTGCCGGGCCTGCCCATCGGATATGGTAAGACGGCAGAACAGCAGATGATCTGGATCGATGGCCACTATGAGGCGTTGAAGCACTGGTTCCGGGAGGATCCCGCATACCTTGAAATCAACGTCGCCGATGTCGACGCAAAGGAGCGCATCAGCACCTTTTTGGGCCGCGATCTGCCCTGGTGGGGCAAAGCGAATGTGAACAAAAAGGTCGGGACCTGAGGGATGCGTATCCATCTGCATATCGGGCTCGAACATGTGGGCGCGGATCGTCTGCAAAAGGTCCTGACCCAGAAACGCGACCAGTTGCGGGGCAAGGGGGTGCTGTTCCCCACCTCCCCAGGTGGCAGCAATCACACCCGGCTGTTCATGGCCGCAACCGACCCCGATCACCTGGACCTGTTGCGCGTCGCGCGTGGCTTTGGCCTTGCGGAAAAACAGGCGCTGTTGCGCGAAAAACTGGTCGAGGATCTGGCCCGCGAAGTGAAAGAGGTGCAACCTGATGCGCTGATCCTCTCCGCCTCGCAACTGGGCACGCGGCTGTCGCGCCGCAGTGAGCTGGAGCGGCTGCGGGACATATTGCTGCCGCTGTCGGATGACATCCGCATCATCGCCCATCTGGACGATCCTGCCCGGCTGATGGCGCGCAGCTATGGCGCGCAGGTTCTGAATGGCCGCGCCGCGCCCCTTTCGCGGGATCTGGGCCTGATGCAGGCGCCGGATTGGTGGCTCGCCAGCCAAGGCACACAGCCACAGATCGATCCGGCAGCAGGCATTTTCGAAGAGGTCGAAGGCGCGCCCTTCTGGCTTGATTTCACCGGCCTTCAGGCGCGCTGGGAAGCGGTCTTTGGCGCAAGCAAAGTCCATTTTCGCTCCTACAATGAGGCGCGCATCTACGGGCCAGACGCCACCGAGGAGCTGCGCGAGATGTTCGGGATCACCCCGCAGATCGGGCGCGCTAAGCCCGGCAAGGCTCCTCTCGCGCCGCCCGCCGCCTGGATTACCCGCGCGCGGCAGCTGAATGCCTTGTTGCAAAGGTTGGGCCAACACAAGAACGTTTCGGTGCCGCTGAAGATACGGCAGGCGTTTTTCAATGAGGTTCACGTCGAAGGGGAACCAATCGCCTCGGATAACCTTGGCGGCATTCGCGCTCGATTTGCCGAAGCAAACGCCGCTCTTGTCGCGCAGCATGAGAGCCTGCGCGCCGATAGCTTCCCTGAAGGCGCAGAGGAGAATTCCTGGCAAGAGGCAGACCCGCAGATGGGCTTTCGCGCCTCGCAATATCTGGCCAGCTTCCTGCCCCTTATTGAGCCTGCCTCCAAACCGAAACGACCGGAAAAGACCGTACCCGCCTCGACCCAGCCCAGTGCCGCCGCCCGCAAGATCATGACGCCGCTGGCGCTCAAGAATTTCGAGATGCTGCAAGGCTCTCCGTTCAAACCCCACAACGACATTGGCACGGTGGACGAGAGCGCCGCCGCGCCGCCCTACGCCGAAGCTCCCCCGCGCAGCTTGCCCGCAGGCAGCACCGGTACGGTGATTGTCGGCTGCATGAAAAACGAAGCTCCTTATATCGTTGAATGGATCGCCTATCACCGCGCCATCGGGGTGGACAATTTCCTGATCTACACCAACGGCTGCGAGGATGGCACCGCTGAGATCCTCGACCGACTGCAGGAGATGGGCGTTCTGCAGCATCGCAACAACGACGACTGGCGCGGTAACTCTCCGCAGCAGTTCGCGCTGAACCAATCCTTGAAGGAGCCGGTGATCCAGAACGCCGAGTGGATCATCCATATCGATGTGGACGAGTTCATCAACGTGCGCTGCGGCAATGGCACATTGCAGGATTTCATCGACCGCGTGCCGGAGGCGACAAACGTCGCAATGACCTGGCGCTTGTTCGGCCACAATGGCGTGACGGATCTGAAAGACGAATTTGTCACCCGGCAGTTCGAAGCCTGCGCGCCAAAATACTGCCCCAAGCCGCATACCGTCTGGGGTTTCAAGACCATGTTCAAGAACACAGGCGCCTATCAAAAGTTCAGCTGCCACCGCCCCAACAAGCTGCAGGACGAGATGCGCGATCAGGTGACTTGGGTGAATGGCTCGGGCCGCGACATGACGCGGGAAGCCATCGACAATGGCTGGCGGTCTTCGCGGGGATCGGTTGGCTATGATCTGTTGCAACTCAATCATTACGCGCTGCGCTCGGCCGAGAGTTTCCTCGTGAAACGCCAGCGCGGGCGGGCGCTGCATGTGGATCGCTCCATCGGACTCAACTACTGGATCCGAATGGATTGGAACGACCACAAGGATAACACCATCCAGCGCAACATGCCGCGCCTCAGGGCCGAATACGACCGGCTGATGCAGGATGATGCCTTGCGCAGCTGGCACCAGAAAGGTCTTGCCTGGCACCGCGCCAAGGCCGAAGAGTTGCACAGGATGGAGGAATTCGAGACCCTCTATCGGCAGGCCCTTGAGATCAAGCTGAGCGCAACCGAGCGTGTTGCCTATGCGCTGGCCCTGGATATGGAGAGCTGATGCGATGAGCGAGACCGCCACTGCCGATCCCGTGCTGACCTGTCTGGACATGCACTTTCCGCTGGACAAAGGCGTCTTGCCTCCGCGTGTGCGCAAGCTGCTGCGCAGCGGTGCCTATGAGGCGAAAGAGGCTGCGGCTGCACAAAAGCTGATCCGCAAGGGCGATGTGGTGATGGAGCTGGGCGGCGGCATCGGCTTCATGTCTACTCTGGTGGCCACCAAGACCCCGGCGCGTGCGGTCCATGCCTATGAGGCGAACCCCGCGTTGATCCCCTACATCAAACGCGTCCATGCCCTAAACACGGCGCAATCCGCCAAGGTGACCCATGCGGTTCTGGGCGATGAGGACGGCACCGCCCCTTTTTACGTGCGGCCCAACTTCCTCGCCTCTTCCCTCAGCCCGATGGAAGACGACGGCCCCGAGGTCAAACAGGTCGAGGTGCCCACTCTGGACATGAACCGGGTCATGGCCGAGCTGAAACCGACCGTGCTGATCTGCGACATCGAAGGGGCCGAGGTGGATGTGCTGCCCAAGATGGATCTGTCGTCCTTGCGCGCCGTGCTGATCGAAACCCACCCGCAATGGATCGGCAAGGAAGGCATCCGCAAGGTTTTCAAATGCCTTGATGATGCTGGGCTGGTGTTCTTCCCGCGGTGGTCACACGGCAAGGTCGCCGTCTTCCGATCCGACTGGTAGCATGGGAGAATAACTGGTGCGGTTCCTGGCGATCCTGTCTGTACGCAATGAGGCGGCTTTCCTGCTGGAGTGGCTGGCCCATCATCGCGCCGTGGGGTTTACCGATTTCCTGGTGTTCTCGAACGACTGCCAGGACGGCACCGACAGGATGCTGGACCGGCTTGATGCGCTTGGCCACCTCACCCACGTGCGCAACGAAGGGCCATACGGCAAGGGCGGCATCCAGTTCACTGCCATGAAACTGGCCGACAAGCACCGCCTCGTGAAAAAGGCAGACTGGATCCTGGCCCTCGATATCGACGAATTCGTCAACATCCATGCAGGGCGCGGCAGCTTGGGCGATCTTCTGGAAGCGCTGCCGGATGCGGATGCCATCACCCTAACCTGGCGCCTGTTCGGCAATGGCGATACCCCCCGCTATGAAGACCGCCCCGTGACCGAAGCCTTCACGCGCTGCGCACCGCCCGTGATCCACTGGCCCTGGCGGGCGGCGATGTTCAAAACGCTTTACCGCAACGACGGCACCTACCGCAAAACCGGTGTGCACCGCCCGCGCGGGCTGCGCGATGGGGCGGATCTGAACGCCTACCGCTGGTTCGACTGCGAGGGGCGCGAGCTGGGACAGGCGTTCAAGACCAAGCGGCTGTTCTCCGACTACGGACAACCCAATCACCGGCTGGCCCAGCTCAACCACTACCCGCTTGGCGCGATGGAAAGCTATGTGCTGAAGGCCGACCGGGGCCGCGCGGTACATTCCGATCACATGCTGGGAATGGACTATTGGGTCGAGCGGAATTTCAACACCGATGAAGACACCAGCGTATCACGTTACGCCGCAGCCCGCGACGCCATCCGCGCCTTGCTGATGGAAGACGACAAGCTGGCGCGCCTGCATGCAGATGCCGTCGCATGGCGCCACCAGAGGTTTCGCGAGCTGATGCTCCAAGACCCTTATCGCGCGCTGTTTTCGCGCCTGCTGATGACGCCGCCGTCGCGCCCGATCAATGCGGTCACGGCGCGCACCCTGACCGGATTTGCCCTCTTGGGCCGCCGAGAAGAAGCGCGGCGCGCGCAAGAGACCTCCTCCAGCGCACCAGAAGCTGACAGGGACTAGGCGCGACGACCATCGCGCAACGGTGGAACAGGCCGCAAACCGGCATGAGTTTTTCTCAATTTCGCCCCATTTCCGGGCTATCCCGATACCAAAGCATCCGCCGATCAAAGCTGCGGAGACAAAAGGGCATAGGCATGCAGGACAGCGCAGACACGCTTGAAACCGATCTTTCCGGGCTGAAGCCAGCCGAATGGAAAGAGCGGCTTGCTGCGCTCAGCGAAGAGCTGGGCCTGTTTCAGCCTCTGGGGGAGCGTCACTGCGCGGCCTTTATTGACGAGGGCAACACGCTCTTGGTCACCTTCGAGACCATCCAGGGCATTCAGAACCTGTCAGACCTCGCCCAGCCGCTTGGCTTTGATCTGGTGCGCAACCTCGGCTGGTCGCATCTGTGCCTGATTTCGGATGCGGACACCTGGTTTCGCGACGAACAGGTCTATGCCTTTTTCGATCAGTTGATCGACGACGGGTTTTTCGAAGAATTCGACAAGGTCGTCTTTTACGGGGCCGGACCTTGCGGCTATGCCGCCTGCGCCTATTCCGTGGCCGCGCCAGGCGCGACGGTCGTCGCCATCCAGCCTCAGGCAACGCTTGATCCCCGCATTACCGAATGGGACGAGCGGTTCATCGAAATGCGCCGCACCTCTTTCACCGATCGCTATGGATATGCACCGGACATGCTGGATGCGGCCGATCATGCCTATATCCTTTATGACCCATACGAGCGCCTTGATGCCATGCACGCGGCCCTGTTTGCGCGGACCAATGTCACCCGGCGGCGTCTTCCGAATTTCGGAGAGGCTGTTCAAACACGGCTGATCGAGATGGAGATCCTCTATCAGTTGATCTCCATGGCCGGATCAAACAAGCTGAGCGAAGAGGCCTTTACCCGGCTTTTGCGCGCCCGGCGCAACAACCCGGCCTACCTGCGCAACGTGATGGCGCTGCTGGACAAGACGGACCGCCCTTACCTGATGACGCTGCTGTGCCGCAATGTTGCCGCGCGGCTGCGGGCGCCCCGGTTCCGCCAGCGCCTGCAGAACCTGCGCCAGCGGGCCGCCGACGGCGATTTCACCCTGCCGCCCGAAGCCTAGCGGCCAAAGGCGTCTCCTGTCGCACCGCTGCGCGCACCGCTTCCCCTTTGCACGCCCCTGTGCTAACGCAGCGCCATGACCCAGACGCTCACCCTCACCCGCCCCGATGACTGGCATCTGCATCTGCGCGATGGCGCCATGCTGCAGGCCGTTTTGCCCGAAACCGCCCGCCATTTCGCCCGCGCGATCATCATGCCCAATCTGGTGCCACCCGTGGTCACCGGCGCGCAGGCCGCCGCCTACCGCGACCGCATCATGGCCGCCCTGCCCGGTGACATGACGTTCGAGCCGCTGATGACGCTTTACCTGACCGAGGATACCGATCCGGGTGATGTGGCTGCGGCCCATGCCTCGGGGCTGGTGAAGGCGGTGAAGCTGTACCCTGCGGGGGCGACGACCAACTCGGCCTCTGGCGTGCGCGATTTCGACAAGGTGCGCCCGGTGCTGGAAAAGATGGCCGAGATCGGCCTGCCGCTCTGTGTGCATGGCGAGGTTACCGATGGCGACATCGATATCTTTGACCGCGAAGCGGTGTTCATCGACCGTGTGCTCGATCCGGTGCGCCGCGCCACCCCAGGCCTGCGGGTTGTGATGGAGCATATCACCACCCGCGACGGCGTGGAGTACGTCAAATCCAACGCGGCAGACCTTGGCGCGACCATCACAACGCATCACCTGATCATCAACCGCAACCACATCCTGGTGGGCGGGATCAAGCCGCACTACTACTGCCTGCCGGTGGCCAAGCGCGAAGAGCACCGTCTTGCCCTGCGGGCCGCTGCCACCTCGGGCGATGCGCGCTTCTTCCTCGGGACGGATTCGGCGCCCCACACCGACCCCAACAAGGAAAGCGCCTGCGGCTGTGCCGGCTGTTTCACCGCCACCAACACCATGGCCCTTTTGGCGCATGTCTTCGAAGAGGACGGCGCGCTGGACCGCCTTGAAGGGTTCGCCTCGGAAAACGGCCCCGCCTTCTACCGCCTGCCGGAAAACGCCGCGACGATCACGCTTGTGAAACAGGACACCCCGGTTGCCTTCCCTGAGAAAATCGAAAGCGGCGAAGGCCCCGTCACCGTCTTTGACCCCGGCTTCCCGGTCTACTGGACCGTTGCCTAAGCCGATCTAAATAAAGTTCTCGCCGGAGGCTCTCAGTCGAACCACCGGCGAAACTTGTGAGTATTGTCTACTCTCCAGCCGCCTCCAACTTCGTGATCCTCTCGCAAACATCTTCTATGCTCACACCATTGAGCTCCTTCGGCAAGTGCTTCAGGATCTGGTATTCCTCCACCAGCACTTTCAGCTTTTCGCCCTGAGAACGCGCGCAGTTCAGCGCGATCAGCTGCAACTCGCTGTCAGAAAGCTGTGCCCTGAGGATATTGGTATAGACCTTTTTTTCTGCCACATCCGATTGGTTTACAAGCTTCAACACGTTGTACAGGAGCCGAAAATAGCTGTTGAGGTCGTCTGCGTGGCTTGAGTATCCACCAAGAAAGTATGAAGCCGCACGCTGAAGGGTCTCTTCAGCTGATAGTACTCGAGCTTCATAGTCTCCCGTATGCTGGTTGCGTTCGTGATGATGTTTTTTAACGATCAACAGTCTTTCTCGGATCACTCCAAGTTGATCTCGGCCGCGCCTTGGCTCCGATCCTCCAGGAGAGGGACCTTCAACTAAGTCATCAATGTACTGGTTAAACAGATTGAGCAGATTGAAAAAAGTCTGCTCGAACATCTGCTGCCTCAGACTCTGGTTTTGCAGCTCCATCTGGGCTTTCTGACCCGCCAACTCCTCGCGTGAGGCTTTCATTTCCTCTCGCTGAAGCTTCAGATCTTCGCGTTGCATTTCGATCTGGCGCTTCTGCTGGCGCAGGGTAACGATCAACCCGACGAAGGCGAGGCCGGTAAAGAGCGATGTCAGCGCGCCAAAGGAATCCCCAAATGAACCCGCGCCTTGATAGTCGCCATGCAACCATTTCAGAACCAACGGGCTAAAGAACCAAAGGCCGATTACCCCCGCAATCAGTAACGTGGTCCCCCAACCAAACCCCTGTTCAGAATCTTTCTGCACTCAAAACCCTCCGCCCAAACAACTTGCAGTTTATCCCGACGATACACGGCCACAAGTCCCCTCGACATCTGCCCACACTCTCCGCTATCAGCGCGCAAACCACTGTCTGCTCGAACAAGGTCCGCCCATGATCCCCTCCTCCTACCCCTCTGCCGAAGAAATCGCCCGCCTGTCTGCCCGGATGCTGCTGGAAATCGGTGCGGTGAACTTCAACACCGAAACGCCCTACACGCTGGCGTCCGGCCTGCCCTCGCCCAGCTATATCGACTGCCGCAAGCTGATCTCCTTTCCGCGTATCCGCTCCACGCTGATGGATTTCATGACCGTCACCGTGATGCGCAATGCGGGCTTTGAGGCCTTCGACAATATCGCGGGCGGTGAGACGGCCGGCATCCCCTTTGCCGCGCTTGTGGCCGAACGCATGGCGCTGCCGATGACCTATGTGCGCAAGAAACCCAAGGGCTATGGCAAGAATGCCCGTATCGAAGGCGCCATGAGCGAGGGGGAGCGCGTGCTTTTGGTCGAAGACCTGACCACCGATGGCGGCTCGAAACTCTCTTTTGTGGATGCAATCCGCGAGACCGGTGCCACCTGTGGCCACACGGCGGTGATCTTCTACTACGACATCTTCCCCGAAACGACCAAAACGCTGGGCGATCACGGGGTCGAACTCCATTACCTGTGCACCTGGTGGGACGTTCTGGCCGAGGCCCGCGCCCAAGAGGCGTTCACGACCGAGACGCTGGATGAAGTGGAAACCTTCCTGAAAGACCCGCGCGCCTGGCAGGATGCGCATAAATCCGCTTAAGTCAGCACCGCTGTCGGCAATGTCATCGGGGCCGGATCAGGCCCCGGTGCGCGTGCGTGCAGCTTGCAGGGCACCCAGCCCTTTATTTAGAAACCAAGCCGTGCCATCCTACCTGATGTAGCGCACCGCCCGCGCTTGCGGGTCCGTACCAGGAATTATCAACAGGCAGGGCCGACTTCTCCACAGCCTGCCCCCAGATATTTCCAGATGGCTTTCGACTTGCGAATTGCCCTATCTATCCGGACCGACCGAAGAGAGCCGCGATGAACGAATTGACCCCTTTCGATGGAGATCAGCCCCCCGCCCCGTTGCCGGAACCGGAGACCGGTCAGCCAGCCAGTGGCATGGAGGCAAACGAGCTGCCCCATTCGGTTGAGGCCGAACAGCAGCTTCTGGGCGCGATCCTGACCAACAATGACGTCTATGACCGCGTTGCCTCGATCATCAACTCCTCGCATTTCTACGACCCGGTCCATGCGCGCATCTATGAAATCGCCGCCGCGCGGATCTCAAAGAACGCGCTGGCCTCTCCGGTGACGCTCAAGGCCTTCATGGAGGATGACGAGGGCCTGAAAGAACTTGGCGGACCGGCGTACCTTGCAAAACTGGCGGGCGCCTCGATCTCGGTCTTTGCGGTGCGCGACTATGCGCAGATGATCTACGATCTGGCGATCCGGCGCGAGCTGATTGCCCTTGGCCGGTCGATTGCCGACAAGGCGCGCCGCGTCGATGTCTCTTCCGAGCCGAAAGAGCAGATCGTCGAAGCGGAACAATCGCTGTATCAGTTGGCCGAACAGGGCCAGACCGAAAGCGGGTTCAAATCCTTTCTCAAGGCCGTCACCGAAGCGGTCAATGTCACCAACGAAGCCTATCAGCGTGGCGGCGGCATGGCGGGGATTTCCACCGGGCTGACCGACCTCGACAAACAGTTGGGCGGCCTGCACCCGTCGGACCTTCTGATCCTGGCTGGGCGCCCCTCGATGGGGAAAACCTCGCTTGCGACCAACATCGCCTTTAACGTGGCAAAGGCCTATAAAAAGGGTGTGAAGCCCGACGGCACCGAAGGCGCCGTGGATGGCGGGGTTGTGGGCTTTTTCAGCCTCGAGATGAGCGCCGAGCAGCTCGCGGGCCGGATCCTGGCCGAAGCCTCGGAAATCTCCAGCCACAAGATCCGTCAGGGCGACATGACCGAGGGCGAATTCCGCCGCTTTGTGCAGGCCGCCAAGGATCTGGAAAGCTGCCCGCTGTTCATCGACGACACCCCCGCCCTGCCGATCTCGCAGCTGGCCGCCCGCGCGCGGCGCCTGAAACGGACCCATGGCCTTGACCTTTTGGTGATCGACTATCTGCAGCTGTGTCGTGGTATGTCCGACAACCGGGTGAACGAGATCGCCGAAATCTCGATGGGGATGAAGGCCATCGCCAAAGAGCTGAACATCCCCGTGATCGCCCTGTCGCAGCTGTCGCGTCAGGTGGAAAGCCGCGATGATAAGCGCCCGCAGCTCTCAGACCTTCGGGAATCGGGCTCGATCGAACAGGACGCCGACGTGGTGATGTTCGTCTTCCGCGAGGAATACTACAAGGAACGCGAAAAGCCCGGTGATCACGAGCTCGACAAGATGGAAGAATGGAAACAGGCGATGGAGCGCCTCCATGCCAAGGCCGAGGTCATCGTCGGCAAGCAGCGTCACGGTCCCATCGGCACGGTGGAACTGTCGTTCGAAGCGCAGTTCACCCGTTTTGGCAACCTTGCGAAATCCTGGCAACAGCAGCCGGACGGCTACGAGTAATCCACTTCCGCAAAGGGCAGCACATGGGCATTCACAACTTCATGCAGGCCTACAAACGGGTTTGGGAGGGGCAGGATTCCGAAGGCTTTGCCGCGCTGTTCACCCCCGACGGGCAGTATTGGAACACGCCGTTCCAAGTGCAGACCGGCCCAAAGGAACTGGCCCGCTACTGGGATCGGATCAAGCTGCAAGAGGACATCTGCCTGACACCAACGGTTCTGGCCGAAACCCCAAAGGGCGGCATCGGCCATTGGAATGTCACCTATCAGGTCGCCAGTGAGGAGCTGTTCCAGATCTGGGCAAAATCCACCGGCACCGGCCTGCCAGACCGGAAACCCGGTGATCCGCTGCCCCGGATGGAGCTGGACGGCACCCTTGTGGCAGAGCTGAACGATCAGGGTCTTGCTACCTGTGTGCGGATCTTCTGGCATTCCAACGCGACCATGCCTGAGACACAGGCAGATTGATCAGGCGTTCTGTGCGGCGCCCGCGCCGCCGGCGATAACGCGCGCGCAAGCAGAAGCATGTCGTCCCGGTGCGCGAATTCCACTTGACCCCTGCGGCGCGCATGTCATGAACGGGGCATGAGCACGGCACGACTGACAATCAACCTGGATGCACTGGTGACCAACTGGCGCAACCTCGACGCAAAGACCAACTGCGAGACCGCCGCGGTGGTCAAGGCAAACGGATATGGCCTCGATTCAGGCCGCGTTGCGACGGCGCTGGCAAAGGCCGGGGCGCGCAACTTTTTTGTGGCGGCCGCCGAGGAAGGCGTGGCCCTGCGCCGCGCCCTTGGGCCTGGGCCGGGCATTTCGGTCTTTTCCGGCCATATGGAGGGCGACACCAAGCTCTTGCGCGAATTCCAGCTCGCCCCGATGCTCAACTCGCTGGATCAGATGTTGCGCCATTTCGAAAGCCTGCCGGGCCATGCCTTTGGTGTGCAACTCGACAGCGGCATGAACCGGCTGGGGATGGAGCCCGCCGAATGGGCCGCGGTGCGCGACATCGCTCTGGGGCAAAACCCGGTCCTGCTGATGTCGCACCTGGCCTGCGCTGACGAGCCGGATCATGCGATGAATGCCCAGCAGCTGAACGTGTTCCACGAAATGACCGACGGGATCGAAGTGCCGCGTTCGCTCTCCGCGACAGGCGGCATCCTGCTTGGCCCCGACTATCACTTTGACCTGTGCCGTCCGGGGATCGGCCTTTATGGCGGCCAGCCCTTTGGCGACGCGGTGCCGGTCGTGACCCTCGATCTGCCGGTGATCCAGACCCGCGATCTGATGCCCGGTGAAACCGTCGGCTATGGCAACACCTGGACCGCCGCGCGGCCCAGCCGCATCGCAACAGTCGCGGCCGGATACGCCGACGGGCTGCCCCGCGCCATGACCAATGGCGGTCTATCGGCCTATGCAGGCGATACCCCCTGCCCGGTTGTGGGGCGGATCTCGATGGATCTCATCACCATCGACATCACCGATCTTGGCGAAGACCCGGCAATGCTGACGCTTTTGAACGAGGTTCAGACCGTCGATACCCTGGCCGATGCGGCAGGCACCATCGGCTATGAGATCCTGACCTCGATGGGCCGCCGCTATGCACGGACCTATCAGGGATGAACCCGCTCGCCCTTCTGGCCCGGATTGGCCGTCTCGCACTCGACTGGCTATCGGCCATTGGCCGTGTGGCGCTGTTTGGGCTCTCAACCCTCACCCATATGCTGCGCCCGCCGTTCTATGGGCGTGAAACACTGAATGCGCTTTTGCATATCGGCTGGCTGTCCCTGCCGGTGGTGGGCCTCACCGCGATCTTCACCGGCGGCGCGCTGGCCCTGCAGATCTACGCAGGCGGCGCCCGCTTCAACGCCGAGGCGGTGGTGCCCCAGATCGTCGCCATCGGCATGGTGCGTGAGCTTGGCCCCGTGCTGGTCGGCCTGATGATCGCCGCGCGCGTGACCTCCTCCATCGCGGCCGAAATCGCCACCATGAAGGTGACCGAGCAGATCGACGCCCTGGTGACGCTCTCCACCAACCCGATGCAATACCTCGTTGCCCCGCGCGTGCTGGCGGCCTTTCTGACCGTGCCGCTGCTGGTCGGGATCGGGGACATCATCGGCATCGCGGGCGGCTATGCGGTGGCGGTGCACAATCTCGATTTCAATGCCGCCGCATACCTCAAGAACACCGTGGATTTCCTCGAGCCGCTCGACATCATTTCCTCGCTGGTGAAAGGTGCCGCCTTTGGCACCCTCGCGTCGCTGATGGGCTGCTACTACGGCATGCAATCGGGCCGCGGCGCCCAAGGTGTGGGCCGCGCCACCAAAGGCTCGGTTGAGGCCGCCGCCGTCCTGATCCTCGCCGCCAACTTCCTGCTGACGGGGGCGTTCTTCTCGGTATGAGACGACGCGGCTGGATCATAGGCGTTGCTTTGCTCTTGGGCGCTTGCGAGGGACCTAGCCACGCGGTGGTGAACTCCTACCACGACCATGCCCGCATCAGCCGTGACAGTTCGGCGGACAAAGCGCTTCAATCTGCCGCCTTCGAACACCTCAAAGGCATGACCCGCCCCGAATCCATCGCCTTTCTCGAACAGGACGGTTTCACCTGCGCACAATCGTTGTGCCAATATGTCTCTGAGAAAAAGCTGACTGCCGCCGATGTGATTTTTGGACTGCGCCCACCGGGTGACAGAGTCTTCGCAGACAGGCGCGCGTACCGATACTCATATGCCTTGAACATCGACGCGGATGTAGTCCGGTCCCCAGCGGACATTAAAGCCGACGCACGTTTTGAACACGGAAAGGTGCCATGGCACCGAAGCCCCCGCCCCTCGAATTATGAGGTGACCAATGATTAAGCTGGACGACATCCACAAGGCCTTTGGCTCCAACCAGGTTCTGCGCGGCATGACTTTGGAGATCCCAAAGGGCACCTCCATGGTGATCATCGGCGGCTCCGGCACCGGCAAATCTGTGGCGCTGAAATGCATCCTTGGCCTCATCAAACCCGACAGCGGCAGTATTCTGGTGGATGGCAAACCCGCAGACAGTGGCGACCGCGATGCCTTTTTGGCCCGCTTTGGCATGCTGTTTCAGGGTGGTGCACTGTTCGACTCCCTGCCCGTCTGGCAAAACGTGGCCTTCCGCCTGATGCGCGGCGCGCTGAAACGCCCCGCCGAAGAGGCGCGCGAGATCGCCATCGAGAAACTGCGCCGTGTGGGCCTCAAACCCGATGTCGCTGACCGCCTGCCCGCGGAACTCTCGGGCGGCATGCAGAAACGCGTCGGTCTTGCCCGCGCCATCGCCGCCGAGCCCGAGATCATCTTCTTTGACGAGCCGACCACCGGCCTTGATCCGATCATGGCGGGGGTGATCAATGATCTGATCCGCGAGATCGTGGTCGAAATGGGCGCCACCGCCATGACCATCACCCACGACATGACCTCGGTGCGTGCCATCGCCGACAATATCGCCATGCTGCATGACGGCGTGATCAAATGGACCGGCCCCGTTGGCCAGATGGACAATTCGGGAGATCCCTACCTCGACCAATTCATCCACGGCCGCGCGGAGGGTCCAATCGAGGCGGTGCGGTAGGTGGCGTTGGTTGCTCTGATCCTTCTTTGCAGCCCTTTTGCCGGAGCCTTTGCGGCAATTTCCCTTGGAAGCCGACTGAAAGGTCAAACACCTCTCTACCTATCAAGCCAACTTCTGATGGCTCTTCCTGCGGTGTGCTTCTTTTCGATTGGGATCGGACTGTGCCTCACAATCGGCCCGGGCTTTCATCCCATGTTCTTTGGCATCCCTGTTCTGCTGGCCCCCTTTATCACGGGAACTGTCTGCATCCTTCTGCTCAACGTCCTGCGACTGGGGTATTTCCGCGGGCACGCATTGGTTGCCTTGTGCCTATGTCTAGCGTCAACGTATCTTTTTGCTGAACTGCTGCTACACGAACATACCTACGACTGAGGCCAGCAGCCATTCGAACATTCAAGGCCTCTTTTCGAAACCCGGTAGCGCTCTAAAGTCAGCGACCAAGGCGGTCTTTTGCTGCTTGTGCCCTCTTCCAAATCGACGCGGAAAGGCACACATCTAAGCAATACCAACAAACTGGACCGCCATGATCCTCCGCCTTGCAACCCTTTCGCTGCTGATCCTCTACCCGATCTCCTGGTTTGCCCCGCTGATGCGGGCAGGCCTGCTGCCTCTGTTCGGTCTTAGCGAAATCAGCGTCATCACTGGCCTGCAATCCCTCTGGGGCAACGATGTGGTACTGGCTCTGCTGGTCACTGTCTTTGCCATCTTTGCCCCCTATCTCAAAACCATCGGCCTTGCGCTCGTCCAATGGAACCTGCTGGATCCCCGCGCCCAACCCGTTCTGCATATCTTGGGCAAACTCGCCATGGCCGATATCTTCCTCATCGCGCTCTATATCACCATTGCCAAGGGCATCGGCTATGTCACGATCGAGACCGGCTGGGGCCTCTACCTCTTCTCAGCCTGCATCCTCACCTCCATCGCCCTCGGCCTCGCAACCGAGCGCCACTTGCGATCAAATCCGGGTCAATGACGGCGCGCAGGCGCCGCCTTGCGCAGCAAGGTCGCAGATCATTGACGCGGCTTTGATCCCCCTAAACTCGAAATCGCGCCTTCAGGGCAAACCTGCCCCTGAAGCGCTTCTCAGCAATTTCCTTTCGCCGCACAGCGGCGCACTGCCAGCTCTGCCGCACCGCGACAGCGGTGCACTTCTAACAAAAAGGCACCGCGACAGCGGTGCCGGGCCCAACGGGAGCGGATCCCGACAGGGATCACGCGACGGGCGGGAGAACCTCCTTCACGCCTTGAACAAACCCTGAACATGAGGCAAAACAACCCCATGGCAAAATCAACTTCCTTCTCCTGCTCGGCCTGCGGCGCCAGCTATACGAAATGGTCCGGCCGCTGCGAAGGCTGCGGCGAATGGAACACCATAACCGAGGACAAGGGCCTCTCCACAGGCGGTCCCGCCAAGAAAAGCCTCGGGGCGCGGCGCGGGCGCACCATCCCCCTCACCGATCTTGCGACCGAAGAAACCCCGCCCCCACGCAGCCATTCGGGCGTCGGCGAACTTGACCGGGTGCTGGGCGGCGGTCTGGTGCCCGCCTCGGCCATCCTCGTGGGGGGCGATCCAGGCATCGGCAAATCCACGCTCCTGTTGCAGGCCGCCGCGCGCTTTGCCCGTGCAGGTCTCAAAACCATCTACGTCAGCGGCGAGGAGGCCAGCGCCCAGGTGCGGATGCGGGCACAGCGTCTGGGGCTGGCAGAGGCACCGGTGAAACTCGCAGCCGAAACCAACCTGCGCGATATCCTGACGACGCTTGAAGCGGAAAAGCCCCAGCTTGCCATCATCGACTCCATCCAGACCATGTGGGCCGATCACGTGGACAGCGCGCCGGGCTCCGTCAGCCAGGTCCGCGCCGCTGCCCACGAGCTGACGACCTTTGCCAAGACCAACGGCATCTCCATCATCATGGTCGGCCATGTCACCAAGGAGGGCCAGATCGCGGGCCCCCGCGTGGTTGAGCATATGGTCGATACCGTTCTCTATTTCGAGGGCGAGCGCGGCCATCAGTTCCGAATCCTGCGCGCCGTCAAGAACCGCTTCGGCCCGGCCGATGAGATCGGCGTCTTCGAGATGACCGGCGCGGGTCTTTCCGAAGTGGTGAACCCCTCTGCCCTGTTCCTGTCAGAACGCGGTCAGCCTTCGCCCGGATCGGTGGTCTTTGCCGGTATAGAAGGCACCCGCCCCGTGCTGGTCGAACTTCAAGCGCTGGTCGCCCCCTCCCCTCATTCCCAGCCGCGCCGCGCGGTGGTGGGCTGGGATTCCTCCCGCCTTGCCATGATCCTTGCAGTCCTCGAGGCGCGCTGCGGCATTCCTTTTGCCGGTCTTGATGTCTATCTCAATGTCGCGGGCGGCATGAAAATCTCGGAGCCCGCCGCCGATCTGGCCGTCGCGGCAGCCCTTCTCAGTGCCCGTGAAGATACGCCGCTTCCCGCCGATACGGCAATATTCGGAGAAATCTCACTATCTGGTGCCCTCAGACCTGCCCCGCAGACAGAAAACAGGTTGAAAGAGGCGCAAAAACTTGGTTTCACCTCAGCCATTGCCCCCGGCGGCGGCAAATCCGTATCTGTCTCGGGCATTGCCCAGCGCAAGGTCAACGACCTGACCGGATTTGTTGGCGAATTCTTTGGGGCAGGCTAAAGTCGCCGCAAGACTTTTACTGTGGGCTAACGGGCGAGGGACATGGAAGGTTTCACCATTATCGACGGGGTCGTGGCCCTGGTCATTGTTGTATCGGCATTGCTGGCCTATTCGCGCGGCCTCGTGCGCGAGGCAATGGCGATTGCCGGCTGGGTCGTGGCCGGCATCCTGGCCTTCATGTTTGCGCCGCAGGTTGAGCCGCTGATGGCCGAGATCCCTGTGGTGGGCGAATTCATTGCTGACAGCTGCGAACTTTCGATCATCGCGGCCTTTGCCGCCGTATTTGCGCTGGCGCTGATCGTCGCATCCTTCTTTACGCCGCTCTTTGCTTCTCTGGTGCAGCGCTCTGCCCTCGGCGGGCTGGATCAGGGCGCGGGCTTCTTCTTTGGCGTGTTGCGCGGCATCCTTTTGGTGGCGATTGCCTTCTTCCTCTACAATGTCGTCATGACCGGGCAGAGCTTTACAATCGTTGACGAAAGCCGTTCTGCCGTGGTGTTCGAGCGCATGATCGGCAAGATCGAAGACCGCAATCCCGAGCAAGCGCTTGGCTGGGTGACCCAGCAATATGAGGCCCTTATCGGCACCTGCGAAGGCTGATTTCAACACAGCCAGATCAGAATGGAGAGACAAAGGGCGCCAATCTGGCGCCTTTTTATTTTGTTTTCAAAGCCTTGGAAAAGAAAATACGCTGCCCGAAGGATGTTCCCTCCGATCATCTCCTCCCTCCGAACACGATTCGGAGAAGCCGACCGGCAGAGAATCGCCGCTCCTCTACGGCACTGGCGAAATGGTGCTGACAAGAGGAAAAAGTTAACAAAACCTCATTCGGCACCAGCAAATGGTTAACAATCCGGGAAAAAAATGAGCATTTGTCCCCGAAAATTGCGGCTATCACCAAATTGGCCGCACCCTTGCCCCATTTTCGGCCAAATTCGAGGGCCAATTAGATCCAACGACAGGCAGAAAGCCGCTCGCTCTCAGAAGGGACACGAAAATGTTGCTGGATCACTTCAACTCTTTTGCCGACTACCAGCCGGTGGACATGCTGTTGGATTTTTCCCTGTTTCAAAGCACGTCCCTGCTGACCTCTTCCTTTGACGCCGCGCCGCTGCGCCCCCGCGAAGGTGGCTTCCTGCCCTCGACGCTGGTTGAAACAGACCGCGGTTTTGTGCAGGCCCGTGACGTGAAGCCAGGCGACATGATCTACACCTTCGATGGCGGCGCCCAGGAAGTTGAAGCCATTCGCCACGCAGTGCCACGCCTGACCACCCTGATGCATGTGCCCGCCGGCGCGCTTGGCAATGACACCGACCTGCTGCTGCCGGCCGATCAGACCGTAGCGCTTGAACTCGACGCTGCCGAACGCCTGTTCGGACTGCCGCTGGTTACCGCCAAACTGGTCCATCTGGCTGGCTACAAAGGTATCAAAGCTGCCGCCCCCGAAAGCATCGGCCGCATCCACATCACCTGCGCCGAAGAAGAGCTGATCTGGGCCGAAAGCGGCATGCTCATGCTCGCTGGCGAAGGTGGCGTAGACGGAGCCTTTTGCGAATTGTCCCTGACCGAAGTGCGTCAGGTTCTGGCCAGCGAAGAGGGCCGCGCCCTGTCCCACTCCGGCATGGGCGCAGAAGACGCCCGCTACCCGGCCCCGTTCGACGAGATTTTTGCACCGGCCCTGGCGGCTTGAGCGCCCTCACGTAAAAAATCGGGAAAAACAGGCAAACCCGCATAACGAGCAGCACCAACTGAGGGCACAGCCCAAGGGGCACAAGGTCGACAGACCGTGCCCCTTTTTCATGCGCGACAAATCCGCCTTTACCAAACAGATTGTGATCCTTTGATGACATCCCGGTATTAAGGCACTATGTGAGGGCCATCATTCGTTCCCGGATTCGGAGCCACACGCCTTGCCGATGCCGCAGATGCCCCCCGCCCACCCTTTTGACGATGACAAACTGCGCGAAGAATGCGGTGTTTTTGGCGTCGTCGGCGTCCAGGACGCCGCAAATTTCGTTGCCCTTGGCCTGCATGCGCTGCAGCACCGCGGACAGGAAGCGGGCGGGATCGTCTCCCATGATCCTGTCGAAGGCTTCAATAGCGTGCGCCGCTTTGGTTATGTGCGCGACAACTTCACTTCACAGGATGTGATGGCCACGGTGCCAGGACCGCTTGCCATCGGCCATGTGCGCTATTCCACCGCCGGATCGAAAGGCCAGACCGCGATCCGCGACGTGCAGCCCTTCTTTGGCGAATTCGCCATGGGCGGCGCGGCCATTGCCCATAACGGCAATATCACCAATGCAAACGCCCTGCGCCGTGAGCTGATCGAACGCGGCTCGATCTTCCAAAGCTCCTCGGACAGTGAATGCATCATTCACCTTATGGCGCGCTCCATGGGCCGGTCGATCCCCGACCGCATGGAAGAGGCGCTGCGCAAGGTTGAAGGCGCCTTTTCCGTCGTCGCCATGACCCGCACCAAACTGATCGGCGTGCGCGATCCTTTGGGCGTGCGCCCGCTGGTGCTGGGCAAGATCGGCGATGGCTATGCGCTCAGCTCGGAAACCTGCGCGCTCGATATCATCGGCGCCGAGTTCATCCGTGAAATCGAGCCGGGCGAGATGGTGGTGATCAACGACAAGGGCGTCGAGAGCCATTTCCCCTTCCGCCGCCAGCCGTCGAAATTCTGCATCTTCGAGCATGTCTATTTCTCGCGCCCCGATTCGATCCTAGGGGGGCGTTCGGTCTATGAGACCCGCGAGGCGATTGGGCGGGAACTTGCCAAGGAAAACCCGGTCGAGGCAGACCTCGTTTGCCCGGTGCCCGACAGTGGCACGCCTGCGGCAATCGGCTATTCGCTGGAATCCGGCATTCCCTATGCGATGGGGATCATCCGCAACCAGTATATGGGGCGCACCTTTATCGAGCCGACCGAGCAGATCCGCAACATGGGCGTGCGCCTTAAGCTGAACGTCAACCGTGCCTTGATCGAAGGCAAGCGAGTGATCCTGGTGGACGACTCGGTTGTGCGCGGGACAACCTCCCGCAAAATCAAGGAGATGATCCTGGATGCCGGCGCCAAGGAGGTGCATTTCCGCATCGCCTCTCCGCCCACCGCCTGGCCCTGTTTCTATGGTGTGGACACGCCGGACCGCGACAAGCTGCTGGCCGCCACCATGACCGAGGAACAGATGGCCGAACACTTGGCCGTCGACAGCCTCAAATTCATCTCGCTGGACGGTCTTTACCGCGCCGTGGGCGAGGCCTCGGGCCGCGACAAGGGCTGCCCGCAGTACTGCGATGCCTGTTTCTCGGGTGAATATCCCGTGACCCCCTCGGATATGATCGAACGGGGGTTTGAAATGAAGGCAGCGGCAGAGTAAGAGGACGCCAAGCACAGACAGAGAGGGCGCTGATCCGTGGGATCGGCGCCTTTTGCTATTGTTTGCAAGACATGATGATGACGACGAAAGGCCCTTCCTTGGACGCCCACCTTGCCCGAATGCTGACCTCTGCGCGCACCTGCCGCTGTTGCGGTGCCACCTTTTCGCAGTTGCTCAGCCTCAGCTGTGACAGACCGGATTCCTGCCCGGACGATTTGGTGGTGCAGGATAATTCCGCCGTTCTGACCGACCGGGGGGATGTGCTGACCGAAGACTTCTGCCGTATCGGCGATTTGCGCTTTGTACGCGCGGTTCTTGCGCTGCCGATCGAGGCCAGCCGCGGGGCAGAGTTCATCCTTGGTACCTGGGCGAGCCTTGGTGCGGACGATTTCGACGCCTATCTCGATCTGTTCGAGATGCGCGAGATGGAAAGCCTCGGCAGCCGTCCCGCATGGCTGGCCAATGCGATCCCTCCAGACAGCGGCGCGCCGGTCGCCTGCATGCTGCATATGCGCCCCGAAGGCGAATATCCGGAACTGCAGGTTTCCGAGCCCAATCATCCTCTTGCGCGTCTTCAGCAGAACGGCTTGCAACTGGAAGAGCTACTGGAGCTGCTTTATGCCTATGGGCACGACCTGCCGTCGCTGGTCTACGATGCCTGATTGCCGCAGGGGGCAAACACCCGGCTGCACCTCTTGACCCTTTAGGCCAACGGCTCCAAAAGGCAGACATGACACAGAAACTCGCTCTTATCACCGGCGCATCCCGCGGCCTTGGCGCAGCCCTGGCAGAGGCGCTTGCCCCGACGCATCATATCGTGGCCGTTGCCCGCACCACCGGCGCCCTGGAAGAGCTGGATGACCGGATCAAGGCAAAAGGCGGCAGTGCCACTCTTGCCCCTATGGACATCACCGTGCCCGAGGCCATGGCCACCCTCTGCCGCGGCATCCATCATCGCTGGGGGCAGCTCGATCTGTGGCTGCATACCGCAATCCACGCCGCACCGCTGTCGCCTGCGCCCTTTGTTTCGCCCAAGGACTGGGAGAAGTCCGTCGCTGTGAACGCAACGGCAACTTCAGTGCTGATCCCCTATGTGGCGCCCTTGCTGGGGCAATCCGGCCGGGCGGTCTTCTTTGACGATCCCCGCGCGGGGGAAAAGTTCTTTGGGGCCTATGGCGCGACCAAGGCCGCACAAATGTCTCTGGCGCGCAGCTGGCAGGCCGAAAGCGCCAAGACCGGCCCCGAGGTGCAGGTTCTTGAGCCGCGCCCCATGCCAACCGCCCTGCGGGCCCGGTTCTTCCCTGGCGAAGACCGCGAAACGCTCATCCCAGTTCAGGATGAGGCCGCACGCCTATTGCCGCGGATCCTGGGCGCAGCATAAGCGTCATTGGCGCGACAGTTCGGCAGCGCAAAGCTCCCGCCCCCTCTCTTTCATATCAGAGATATGAGGTTCGGCCTTGGGCCGGGCGCAGTCCCTGCGGTGCGGCGCGGTTGCGCGCATCGGTATCCTCACGCGCGACCCGCAGGCGTCAGCCTGCCACGCCCAACTGCGCGGGCGCATTCCTTGAATGCGCTCAAAGCAGGCGGGAGTACTCCCGCCTCCCGGACGACTTTCAGCTTGCTTGTCCAAAAGGCCCAAATCTGTGGCAGCGATGCCCCGCAGGCAAGATTGCAGAGCGCCTGCCCGTGAAAGGCTTGCTCCAGTATTTTCAACGTCCTATTCAGATCAAAACACTCGACAGGCAGACGCAGGGGGACCTATGCGCATTCTCGTGACCAACGATGACGGAATCAATGCACCGGGGCTCCTCGTTCTGGAAGCGATTGCCCGCGAGGTCGCTGGACCGGATGGCGAGGTCTGGACCGTGGCACCGGCCTTTGAGCAATCCGGTGTCGGCCACTGCATCAGCTACACACGCCCCTCGATGCTCAGCCAACTGGGCGAGCGGCGCTTTGCCACCGAAGGCTCTCCGGCCGACTGTGTTCTGGCCGGTGTGCATGTGGCCATGGAAGACGTTGTACCCGACCTTGTGCTATCCGGGATCAACAAGGGAAATAACTCGGCGGAAAACGCCCTGTATTCCGGCACCCTTGGCGGCGCCATGGAGGCTGCGCTGCAGGGCATTCCCGCAATGGCCCTGTCGCAATACTACGGCCCCCATAATGCGAACCTCGACAATCCTTTCGAAGCGGCTGCGGAACATGGCGCCGGGCTGATCCGGGACATTCTGAAGGCCAGCCCGCAGGATGCCGCAGGGGATTACCGGCTGTTCTACAACATCAATTTCCCGCCGGTCCCGGCGGCCGCCGTCAAAGGCGCGCGCGCGGTGGCGCAGGGGCTTCGGACCGGTCCGCGCTTTTCGGCCGAAGAACAGCTTTCGCCCAACGGGCGGCGCTATGTCTGGATCAAGGGCGGCGATCAGCACGTGCACACCGCCCCTGATACAGATGCGGCGGTGAACCTTGAAGGATATATCTCGGTCACCCCCATGCGCGCGGATCTGACGGCACATGACGCGCTTCACGCCCTCAAGGTTCTTGAATGACAGGCCCCGATCCCGAAACCAAGATGCAGTTCCTTTTTGCGCTGCGCTCGCGCGGGGTGACAGATGCGCAGGTGCTGGACGCCATGGAGCAGATTGATCGCGGCCCGTTTGTGCGCGGGATATTTGCCGAGCGCGCCTATGAGGACACCCCGCTGCCAATCGCTTGCGGGCAGACGATTTCACAACCTTCGGTCGTGGGGCTCATGACGCAAGCCCTGCAGGTCTCGCCGCGCGATACGGTATTGGAGGTCGGCACCGGATCGGGCTACCAGGCCGCGATCCTGTCGAAGCTGGCACGCCGCGTATATACGATCGATCGCCACGCCAGGCTGGTGCAAGAAGCACGGGCCCTGTTTGATGCGCTCAGCCTTCCCAATGTCACCTCTCTGGTAGGCGACGGCAGCTTTGGTCTGCCGGACCAAGCGCCGTTTGACCGTATCATCGTAACCGCCGCCGCCGAAGACCCGCCTGGTCCTCTGCTGGCGCAACTCAAGCCCGGCGGAATCATGGTGGTGCCCGTCGGACAGTCCGATGCGGTTCAGACCCTGATCAGAGTGCGCAAAACGCAAGCAGGGCTGGAGTATGACGAATTGCGGCCTGTTCGTTTTGTTCCCCTGCTTGAGGGTTTGGGAAAAGATACATAAATGGGGCGCAAAGACGACAGCGTCACCCAAAGACGTGTTTCCAGGAGAGCGAGATGACTACGACAGCCCCCATCCTGCCCCGCCGTGCGGCCCGGTTGCTGACCCTGCTTCCAGCTGCAGCCCTGGTGGCCGCCTGCGACGGGCCGCTGGACTATGATTTACGCGGGCCGCTGGGCGGCTTCAGTACTGCGCCTGCGGCGCAGAACGCCGTCGCTGACAGGCCGATGCCGGATGCGCGGGGGCTGATCACATATCCTTCGTATCAGGTCGCAGTGGCCGAACGGGGCGACACCGTTGCGGATGTGGCCACTCGGGTCGGTCTCACGCCAAGCGAAGTTGCCCGCTTCAACGGGATGGAACCCGGCGACATCTTGCGCAAGGACGAGGTGCTGGCCCTGCCGCGTCGTGCACCAGATAGCGCCGCTGTTTCCGGATCCACTCAGCCGGGCGGCGTCGACATCGCCTCGCTTGCCGGGCAGGCCATCGACAGGGCCCCCAGCACCTCGCCCAACCCTGGCTCTGTCACCACGACCACTTTGCAGCCCACGCCGCGGGCCGCACCCGTGCAGGTTCAGGACGGCCCCGAACCGGTGCGCCACAAGGTCGTGCGCGGCGAGACAGCCTATACCATCTCCCGTCTCTATCAGGTTCCGGTCAAATCGCTTGCAGAATGGAATGGCCTCGGCAGTGATTTCGCAATCCGCGAAGGTCAGTACCTGTTGATCCCTCTGAAAGACACGCCCGCACCCGCCCGCACCGCCGAGGTAACGGCACCGGGCGCAGGAAGCGCAACCCCCACACCGCCGAGCGCGACCAAGCCTTTGCCGACCGAAGAGGTCCCGCCTGCCTCCGAAGGAGCGGGCACATTGCCCACGGTCAAAGTGCCGGAACCCACCCGCAAGAGCGACGCAGCGATGGCCTATCCCTTGCAGGGAAAGATCATATCGACCTATTCCAAAGGCAAGAACGATGGCATCGACATCGCGGGCAAGCCCGGACAGGAGGTGAAAGCCGCCGAAGCCGGAACCGTTGCGGTCATCACCAAGGACTCCAACAATATCCCGATCCTCGTGATCCGCCATTCCGACAAGCTGCTGACGCTCTACATCAATGTGACGGATATCTCGGTCAAAAAGGGCGACACAGTGAAACGCGGCCAACCCATTGCCAGACTGCGCTCCGGGGATGATGCATTCCTGCACTTCGAAGTGCGCTCGGGCACCGAAAGCCTGGATCCTCTGCTCTATCTGAACTGACACGCGACCGCAGGCAGACTGCGCTGCGAAGGGCTAAAGGTCCTCATCGTCCCGCGCCGGGCAGTTGCCTGGAAACCGAGCCATATTTGGGAACTCCGGCAACCAGCCTTCCCGGCGCTGCGCCCAAAGCTCGTATTCTGGTTTCAGCTGATCAGTCGCATCCAGGGCGCCCAGATGCAGCTCGATCTCGCGGCCGGTGCGGGCAAAGACCGACGAGCCGCATCGCGGGCAAAAATGGCGCCCCTCATAGGACGCCGTCTCTCCAGTGACAGCAACAGCCCCTTCAGCAAAAACGGCGGCAGCGTAGAACAGCGCACCGTGGTGCTTGCGGCAATCAAGGCAATGGCAGATCCCGACCCGAAGCGGTGCGCCCTTTGCAACCAGCCGCACCGCGCCGCAAAGGCATCCTGCAGTGTAGTGTGGCTCGGCCGTCTCCATGGCTTATTTCAAAGAGACGCCATGTCGTCCGGCCAGGTCGGTAAAATACTGCCAGGCAACACGCCCTGACCGCGCCCCACGGGTGGCCTGCCATTCAATCGCCTCGGCGCGGATCGTTTCGGGATCGACCTTGATCCCATGGGCCGCGCAATACCCCGCGATCATCGACAGGAACTCATCCTGATCGCAAGGGTGGAAGCCGAGCCACAGGCCGAACCTGTCACTCAGAGAGACCTTTTCCTCGACGGCTTCGGAAGGGTTGATCGCGCTGGATCGTTCGTTTTCGATCATGTCGCGCGGCATCAGGTGGCGCCGGTTCGAGGTGGCGTAGAACACCACGTTGTCGGGCCGCCCTTCGATCCCGCCATCCAGCACGGCCTTCAGGCTCTTGTAGTGCTGGTCGTCATGACTGAACGACAGATCGTCACAAAACAGGATGAACCGTTTGGATGAGGCCCGCAGATGGTTCAGGAGCCGCGCCACCGAGGGCAGGTCCTCGCGCTGCAGCTCCACCAGTTTGAGATCGGAATGATCCTCCACCAGCTTTCCGTGCACCGCTTTGACGAGGCTGGATTTGCCCATGCCTCGCGCCCCCCAGAGCAGAGCATTGTTGGCCGCAGCCCCTTCGGCAAACCGCCGCGTGTTCTCAAGCAGGGTATCGCGCGAGCGGTCGATGCCCACCAGAAGTTCCAGATCGACCCGGCTCACAGCCTCTACGGGCGCAAGACGATCCGGGGAAACATGCCAGACAAAGGCCGGGGCCGCATCGAAATCGGGGGCCTCCAGCGGCGCAGGGGACATGCGCTCCAAAGCTGCCGCAATGCGGCTCAAGGCGTCCTCACTCATCGGCACGGTCATTGGCTCCTCCGTCAGTATTGCAGATGTGACAAAGCACGTTCCACCAGAGGCAACAAGAGGTCAACAAAGCGCATCAAGCTGAAGCTACAAGAGGGCGACACTCGCGCGCCGCCCTCTCTCTTCTCTCGGTTCTGTGAGTGATGACTGCTCAAGAGGACAAAATCGCCCTCAGGCAGCCTGGGTCTGTTCCATCTCTTCGGAGAAGCTCTTGAAGAATTTGGCCGCCAGTTTCTTTGCCGTGCTCTGGATCAGGCGGCTGCCAAGCTGCGCCAGCTTGCCGCCGATATCGGCCTTGGCGGTGTAGCTTAGCAGCGTGCCGCCATCCTGTTCGGTCAGCACCACTTCGGCGCCGCCCTTGGCAAAGCCCGCTGCCCCGCCATTGCCCTGCCCGGTCAGCGAGAACCGCTCGGGCGGGGCTTCGGGCGACAGGGTCACCTGCCCTGAGAATTTCGCCTTCACCGGGCCGATCTTCAGCACAACCTTGGCCTCCAGTTCGGTGTCGGAGTGTTTCACCAGTTCCTCGCATCCGGGAATGGCCTTTTGCAGCACCTCCGGGTCATTGAGGGCCGCATAGACCTCGTCACGCGGGGCGTTGATGAAGATTTCGTCGCTCAGTTCCATGTTGGTTTTCCTTCTAGCAACAGGGGAATTTGACGGTGGCCAGGAGCTTGGCCTGCTCGTCACTCAATTCGGGGAAAAGACGCCGGCAGAGGCGCAGAAGGACGTCAGCCATCGGCAACCTCCCCGCGCTGAAGCGCCCGGCGGCGCTGCACAAGCTCAGCCAGGATCGACAGCGCGATCTCATCCGGGGTGATGGCGTGGATATCAACGCCTGCGGGTGCCTTGACGCTGGCCAACGCGTCTTCGGGCATGCCCTTGTCCTGCAGGCGCTGCGACAGGGTTGCGAACTTGCGGCGGCTGCCGACAAAGCCGATATAGCGCGCCTTTTGCGACAGCGCCCGCCGCAGCGCCGCCTCATCCCCGCGCCCTTGCGTGGCGACCACAACAAAGGGGGCGCTGTCCCATATGGGTTGTTCGTCGAAATGCTCCACCACGCGGTCAGGCATCGGCAGATCAACCTCCTGAGGTCCCGGCAGGCAGAGAGTGCGATCGAATTCGAAGCGTGCCGCCAGTTCGACCAGGGCCAGCGCCACGGGACCAGAGCCGCAGACCACGAGCGCGGGCAGCGGCAGAACGGGTTCCACAAAGATGTCCAGCACGCCCTTGCTGGGGCAGCCGTTGCGGGCATATTTGATGCCGTCACGTTCCTCGCCCGCGCTGACGCCCGCTTCGGCGAGCAATTCCTCGGGGCCAATAGACAAGAGCTGCGGAGCGCCGCTTTTGATCGCCTCGCGCGCAGCCCGCCCTACGGCGCCGCGTACGCAGCCGCCGCCCAGGAAACCGACGACGATCTCGCCATTTGCATCGATCAGCGCCTTCGACCCCGGTTTGGCCGAGGTCGCCGCCACGGTGCGCACCACCGTCGCCATGGCAAAGGGTTCACCAGCGCTGCGCCGTGCCTCGGTTTCCCGGGCCAGATCCTGTTGCAGCCGTGGTCCCAGTGCCGATTGTCCTGCCATGATGAAACTCATATCGCCCCCAGTTTTTGATCGAGGCCCGCCAGCGCCTCCAGCGTGTTGGCCGCCTCGAACAGATCAAGATACGGCAGCGCCGCCGCCATGCCGCGTGCAATCGGCTCGTAGCCCTTCCAGCCCTTCAGCGGGTTCAGCCAGACGATCCGGCAGCCGCGCCGCTTCAGCGCCTGCAAAGCTGCGGCTATGTGTTCAGGCGGGTCGCTGTCGTAGCCGTCCGACAGGATGATCACCACCGAACGCCCACCGACGAACCGGCGCGCGTAGGTCGCCGCAAAATGTTCCAGGGCGCCGCCGATGCGGCTGCCGCCACCGATGCCTTCGGCCATCAGGGTCACTCGGTTGAGGGCACGCATCGGGTCCTCTTCGCGCAAAGCATCGGCAATGCGCACAAGACGGGTGTGAAAGAGATAAGCGTCCGAGGCCGCATCGGCCCGCATCAGCCCCGCCAGAAAGGCCAGAAAGGGGCGCGCATAGACCAGCATCGAGCCCGAGACATCACACAGCGCAACGATTTTGACCGGTCGGTCCGGGCGGGTGCGCCGCGCAAGCCGCAGGGGCACACCGCCGGTGGCCACCGCCTTGCGGATGGTGCGGCGGAAATCGACCGCCCTGCCCCGCCGCGCCGCCTTGCGCCTGCGGGAGCGTTTGTCGCGCAGGGCCTGCCCCAGCTGCACGGCAACCGCTTCTGCCTTGCGAATGTCTTCCGGGTCGACGAGATCGCGCAGATCCTTTTTCATCAGGTTCCTGACGTCCGAGGCGACAAGCCGCCCCGTGCCGTCGCTTTCCGCCTCGCCACCGCCGCTGCCGCCGGGGGCGTGTATTTTGCCTGTACCTTCTGCCTCTGTTCCGCCTGCATCCTTACGGGAGGAGTGCATATCGTCATTCTTATTGTTATTGTCGCTGGGCACGGTCTTTTGCCGCACCCGTCCTGCATCCATCCAGAAACTGTCGAACAACGCGTCGAACCGCTCAACATCCTCGGCCCGGCCCGCGCAGACGGCACACAGAGCGGCGCGGGCCTCTGACGGATCGCTCGCCTCTACCGCGCCAAGGGCCGCCAGCGCGGTGCCGGTTTCGGCAACGCCCAGCGCAAAGCCATGGGCGCGCAGATGAGCCATGAAACCCGCAACGCGCGCACCGGGGCCAGGATCGCGGCCTGCGAATTTGGTCACCCGGCTCATGCGGCGCGCCCCGCCAGACGCTGCGCGACCTCTGCCGGAACCGCCCCGCGGTCCGCCTCGGTTTTCAAAAGCGTGGCCATGGCCGCCATCAGGGCAGTTGGGTCTTCGGTGAGGTCGGCCACGCCCAGCCCAGAGAGCGCGGCGGCGAAGTCCAGCATCTCGGCCACGCCGGGTTTCTTCACAAGGTCCTCCTTGCGCAGATCCTGCACGAAGCCGACGATCTGCCCGGCCAGCGCAGCACTCAGCCCCGGACAGCGCGCGTCCAGAATGGCAAGTTCCGTCTTGCGTTCGGGATAATCCACATGGGCGTAAAGGCAGCGCCGCCGCAGCGCGTCCGACAAATCGCGGGTGCCATTGGCAGTGAGGATCACCAAGGGTCTGCTTTTCGCCGTGATGGTGCCAAGCTCCGGCACGGTGATCTGAAAATCGGCCAGCACCTCCAACAGGTAGGCCTCGAATTCTTCATCAGCGCGGTCGATCTCATCAATCAGCAGCACTGGCGGCGTGTCCTGCCGGATCGCCTGCAGCAGCGGACGTTCGAGCAGGTAGTCTTCAGAGAAGATCTGCGCTTCGGCCTCTTTGCCGGTCTTGCCCGAGGCCTGAATGGCCAAGAGCTGGCGTTGGTAGTTCCATTCATAGATCGCCTGCGCCGCATCCAGCCCTTCATAGCATTGCAACCGGATCAGCCGGGTGTCGCGCGCCGAAGCCAGAGCGCGGGCGATCTCGGTCTTGCCGACGCCTGCCGCCCCTTCAAGCAGCAAGGGACGGCCCAGCGTCACCGCAAGATGCAGCGCCATCGCCAGATCGTCCGAGGCGACATAGCCTTGACTTGCAAGGTCATTCTGAAGGTCGAGATAGGTCATGATGTGGATAGGAGGGCCACCGACGCGGCCCTCTCGGTTCTCCCCTTATCCGTGCAGGCCCAGATCATTGGCGATCTTCCAGATCCGCCAGTGATCATGCGGCATATGGCTTTGACGCAGGCCAAAGGCACGGAAGGCATCGTGAACGGCATTGGAGAAGGCTGGCACGCCGCCTACATTTGGGCTTTCGCCCACGCCCTTTGCGCCGATCGGGTGATGCGGGCTGGGGGTTTCGGTGTGGTCGGTGGTGTAATGGGGCGTCTCGACAGCGGTGGGGATGAAGAAATCCATCAGCGTGCCGGTCTTGCAGTTGCCCATATCGTCATAGGCGATCTCCTGCCCCATGGCGATGGCGAGCGCCTCGGTCAGGCCCCCGTGCACCTGACCTTCGATGACCATCGGGTTGATCCGGGTGCCGCAATCATCCAGCGCATAGAACTGGCGGATCTCATGCTCGCCCGTGTCAGCGTCGATTTCCATGACGCAGATATAGGCGCCAAAGGGATAGGTCATATTGGGCGGATCATAGTAGCTGACCGCCTCCAGTCCCGGCTCAACGCCCGGAATGGCCTGATTGTAGGCCGCATAGGCGATGTCTTTCATGGTCTTGAAGCGCTCGGGCGCGCCCTTGACCACGAAGCGATCCACATCCCATTCCAGATCGTTGTCATGCACCTCCAGAAGGTAGGCCGCAATCATCTGCGCCTTGGCGCGGATCTTGCGGCCCGCCATGGCGGTGGCAGCCCCGGCAACCGGAGTCGAGCGTGAGCCATAGGTGCCCAGACCGTAAGGAGCCGTGTCGGTATCGCCCTCCTCGATGGTGATGCTGTCTGCGGAAAGGCCGATTTCGGACGCAAGGATCTGCGCGAATGTGGTCGCATGGCCCTGCCCCTGGCTGATGGTGCCAAGGCGCGCGATGGCCGATCCGGTGGGGTGAATGCGGATCTCGCAACTGTCGAACATCCCCATGCCGAGGATATCGCAGTTCTTTACCGGACCCGCACCGACGATCTCGGTGAAATGCGTCAGACCAATGCCCAAAAGCTTGCGCGTTTTTCCGGCCTTGAAGTCTTCCACCCGCTGGGCTTGCTCGGCGCGCAGATCATCATATTTGACCGCGGCCAAGGCCTTGTCCCAGGCGGTGTGATAGTCGCCGGAGTCATATTCCCAGCCCAAGGCAGACTGATACGGGAACTGATCGGCCTTGATAAAATTGATCCGGCGCAGCTCGGCTGCGTCCATGTTCAGCTCGATTGCCAAAACTTCGATCATGCGCTCGATGAAATAGGCCGCCTCCGTCACCCGGAAGGAGCAGCGATAGGCCACACCGCCCGGTGCCTTGTTGGTATAGACGCCATCGACGCCCACATATGCGACCGGGATGTCATAGGACCCGGTGCAGATGTGGAAGAAACCAGCCGGGAACTTGGTCGGGTCGGCGCAGGCATCAAAGGCGCCGTGGTCGGCGGTCACATGGCAGTGCAACCCGGTGATCTTCCCGTCCTTGGTGGCGCTGATCTTGCCCTTCATCCAGTAATCACGGGCAAAGGCCGTGGCCATCAGGTTTTCCATCCGGTCTTCGATCCACTTCACCGGCTGGCCGGTAACGATCGAGGCCACGATGGAGCAGACATAGCCCGGATAGACACCGACCTTATTGCCAAAGCCGCCGCCGATATCGGGCGAGATCACGCGGATGTTGTGCTCTTCGATCCCCGACAGAAGGCTGGCGACCGTGCGCACCACATGCGGCGCCTGGAAAGTGCCCCAAAGCGTCAGCTTTCCGTTGATCTTGTCCATGCTCGCCACGCTGCCACAGGGCTCCAGCGGGCACGGATGGGTGCGGTGATAGTAGACCATCTCCTCGGCCACCACTTCGGCCTCGTCCAGAACCTGTTCGGTGGCATCCTTGTCGCCCTCTTCCCAGAGGAAGATGTGGTTGTGATGGCGGCGCGCGCCATGGGCGCCCTCTTTCTCGTCCTTGATATCTTCACGCAGGACAATGTCGGACTGCAGCGCCTCAAAGGGATCCACCAGAACCGGCAGTTCCTCATACTCCACCTCGACCAGTTCCACCGCATCGGCAGCGACGTAACGGTCCTTGGCGACGACGAATGCGACCTCCTGGCCCTGGAACAGCACCTTGCCATCGGCCAGCACCATCTGTTTGTCGCCCGCAAGGGTCGGCATCCAGTGCAACGAGAGCGGCTCAAGATCCTTGGCGGTCAGAACGGCGACGACGCCATCCAGCGCCATGGCGGCATCGATATTGATCGATTTCACCCGCGCATGGGCATAGGGCGAGCGGACAAAGTCGCCGTGCAACATGCCCGGAAGATTGACGTCATCCACATAGTTGCCCTTGCCCTGGGTAAAGCGGGCATCCTCAACCCGCTTGCGCGAGCAGCCCAGACCTTTGAGATTGTCGATCCGTTCCTGACGGTCCTCCAGATCCTTCATTGTGCTGCCTCCCTGGCTGCGTTCATTTCGGCGGCGGCGGCGAGGATCGCCTTGACGATGTTCTGATAACCGGTGCAGCGGCACAGGTTGCCTGCGATGCCGAACCGCACCTCTTCTTCGGTGGGGTTCGGGTTCTCCTGCAAAAGGCGATAGGCCCGCGTGATCATACCGGGGGTGCAATAGCCGCACTGAAGCCCGTGATGTTCGCGGAACATCTCCTGCAGCACATGCATGCCGTCTGGCGTGGCGATGCCTTCAATGGTGGTGATCTCGGCCCCGTCCGCCTGGGCAGCGAACATGGTGCAGGATTTCACCGACTTGCCGTCGATATCAACGGTGCAGGCGCCGCAATGGGAGGTCTCGCAGCCCACATGGGGCCCGCGCAGGTTCAGCGTCTCGCGCAGGGTATGCACAAGCAGTTCGCGCGGCTCGGCGGCGACCTCATGCTTTTCGCCGTTCACGGTCAGGGTGATGATTTGTTTTCCCATGGGTTCCTCCCTCAGGCCCGCGACCAGGCGCGTTCGATCGCGCGGCGCAGGATGACGCCAGCCACGTGTTTCTTGAATTCGACCGGTCCGCGGTTGTCTTCGGTCGGGTCGATGTCGCCCAGCATGGCCGAAACCGCATTGGACATGGCATCGCTGCCGCAATCGCTCCCAACCAAAGCCGAGCCAGCAGCCTCAGAAAACACCGGCGTGTCGCTGAGGTTGGTCATCGCGATTGAGGCAGAGGCCACCTTGCCGCTCGCCTTTTCGATGATCACAGCCGCAGCCGCCGTCGCGTAGTCCCCGATCTTGCGCTTCTGCTTTTCATAGGCCTGCCCGCCCTTTGGCGCGGCAAAGGAGATCCGGGTCAGAATCTCGTCGTCCTCGCGGTCGGTCATATAGGCCGCCTCGTAAAAGTCGCGCGCCTGAACCTCGCGGGTGCCGTCTGGGCCGTGCAGGGAAAAGGTTGCATCCAGGCACTGCATCAGCCCGGGCATGTCATTGCCGGGATCGCCATTGGCCACGTTGCCACCGATCGTTCCCATATAGCGCACCTGAGGATCAGCTATCAGCAGGGCCGCCTCGCGCATGATCGGCGCAGCGGCCGCAAGCGCATCATTGGTGATCAGCTCGTGCTGCGTGGTCATGGCGCCGATGGTGACCTTGCCGCCTTCGACCGAAATGCCTTTCAGCTCATCAATGGACTGCAGATCGATCAGATGCGGCACATCGGCCATGCGCAATTTCATCATCGGGATCAGGCTGTGCCCGCCTGCCATGACGCGAGCATCATCGCCGTGTTCCTCAAGAACCGCCAGCGCCGCCGCAATACTGCCGGGCCGGTGGTATTCGAATTCCGAAGGTATCATCCGTGTCCTCCCTGAATGCCGGATTGCTGGCATTAGAGGACGCCGTGCCCCTTGCGGCGAGACTGCGGAAACGACTGCCGCAGTCACTTTCACGAAATGCGAATGAGCTGCACGAGCTGCGACTGATAACCACAGGGCGATGCGAAACAACTCAACACCCGCAAAAGGCGTGCGCTCATCGCCCACTCACAGGACATGTGGAGGCCTCGTCCCAAGGACGCGTATGGATCACAAGACACGAGCGGGGGTTTGGCTAACCGCTTGCGGTGCTGCGCAGGAATGCGCAGACCTACATCCCAAGCTTTTTGCGCACATCGGCAAGGCGCGAGCGGCTCACGGGCACCTTGGGCAAAGCCGGTGTTTCATCGAAATAGCACACGCCATTGTCTTTCTTGCGCTCGAAACTGGTGACATGGTCAAGGTTCACCAGGTAACTGCGGTGGGTGCGCATAAAGGGGCCAGCACCGATACGGGTTTCCGCCTCCGAGATGGACCAAGGGCAAAAAAGCTTGCTCTCGCCGCTGTACAGCACCGTATAGTGGCCTTCTGCGCGGATCGCGGAAACATTGACAGGGCTGATGAAATGGGTGCGGGACTCGGCCTCATAGGGGATCCGGCAGTCTGACACCTGCACCGTTTCACCCGCATGCAGGGCGGTGAGCGGAACGTCCTCTTCCGCAGCCATTGGATCGGGGATTGCAGGATCCTTGACTCCCTCTGTTGATCCGCCAAGCCGGGTTGCAAAGGTCGCGCCAGAAAGCAGGAAACTGCCAGACAGAACAAAGGCGGAAAGCGTCACGCCAAAGGCCAGAACGCCCCTGCTCATGGGCGGTACAAACGTGGCGTATGCGGCGGACTGGGTGAACCCTGTCCCCGCCATGGCAATGAAATGCACCGCAAAGACAGCGATGCCAAAACCAAAGGTGCCCAGCACGATATTGCGCGCACTGCGCTGCCCATAGGAGAGCTGAAACGATGCCGCACTGAGCGCGATTGAGGCCGCAAAGGCCATTCCCACCTGCGGCGCAGAATAACTTGGCAGGCACAGTTCCATGCCAGACATGCCGATGTAGTGCATCGCGGCAATGCCACTGCCCATGATCACCCCTGCCAACAGGATCTTGCCCCGCGTACGGGTGCCGAAATGCACGATCAGCAGAGCGAGCCCCATGAAGAGGATCGCAGTCAGCGCCGAGATCAGCGTGATCAGAGGATCAAAGTAATAGGCAACAGGCAGCTCCAAGCCCAGCATGGCCACGAAATGCATCGACCAGATGCCACTGCCGAGAATGACCGCGGCGATAGAGACCACGATCTTGCGCACCGGAACCGACATCTGAGAGGCCCCCTGCAACAGCGACAGGCCAGAAAACCCGGCGATCAGAGCGATCGCGAGCGAAGCAAGGACAAACACGTGGTTGTGGCTATACTCGAGCAAAAAGGGCCTCCCTTCCCGTTCAGCTCTGTTCGCTGCAAAGGGCGCGCCTTGGTCCCAAAAGGGGCGCACCGCAGGTAACATAGACCTATAGCTGAAACCCCGTCACCACCCAATTGCGCCAGCGCAAAAAAGAAGCGCGCCCCGTGGGACGCGCCTCAACTCTTTCTATCGACGTGCTATTTGTCGTCGTCCTTGTCGAACTCGGCCATCAGAGGATCGTCTTCTTCCTCATCGTCATAGTAGCCTTCGGCGCGCAGCTTCTCTTCGCGTTTCTTTTCAACCCGGCCCACCAGGAAGATTGAAATCTCGTATAGGCCATAGACCACGGTGAAGAGGATCAGCTGGGTGATGACATCCGGCGGGGTCACCAGCGCGGCCAGCACCAGAATGGCCACAACCGCGTATTTGCGCACTGATCCCAAGCCTTCGGCGCTGACCAGACCGGCCTTCCCCATCAGGGTCAGCAACACCGGTAGCTGGAAACACAGTCCAAAGGCCATGATGAACTTGAGCGTGATATCCAGCGACTCGTTCACCTTGCCGAAGAAGGTGATCCGCACGCCATCGGTTGTCTCAGGGACCACAGCCGCGTCGGCGGGCAAGTCATTCACCGCTCCCGACAGAAGGTTGGCAAAGATCGATGAGACATCCGCAAAACCAAGGAAGAACTGCATGGCGAGGGGTGTCACCACCAGATGCGCAAAGGCTGCCCCCAACAGGAACATCACCGGCGATGCGATCAGGAAGGGCAAGAAGGCGTTCTTTTCGCTTTTATACAGCCCCGGCGCAACAAACCGCCACAGCTGAAAGCCGATCACCGGGAAGGACAGCGCAAAGCCGAACACCATCGAGATGCGGAACAGCGTGAACAGGTATTCCTGCGGGCTGGTGTACTGCAAGGTGGGCGACGGATCGCCAAGCTCCCGCAGGGTCGCCTCGATTGGCCCCAGCAGGAACTGCAGGATCGGCTCGGCCACGGTAAAGGCCAGCACGATCCCGACGATAAAGGCCCCTACCGCCCGGATCAGCCGCGTGCGCAGCTCTGCCAGATGCTCGATCAGCGGCGCGGAGGAATCCTCGATCTCTTCGGATTGGCTCATGATTTGGTCTCTTTGTCCTCGACCGCAGGGGTCGCGCTGGCCTCAAGCTCCTTTTCGGCGGCTTCGGCATAGGCCAGCGCCTCTTGCGCTTCCTTGGCCTTGCGTTCCGCTGCCGCGCGGGCTGTGGCCGCCTGGATCTTCTTGGCATCTGCCGCGCGCTCGGCGGCCAGTTTGCCGGTTTCGCTATCGGCATCGAACTTGGTCGGGTCGATGGATTTGGCCATATCCTGCGCCGCCTCCTTGACCCCGTCCATGGCGGTGCCAACAGGGTTGGTCGCAGCCTTCAGCCCCTGCGCCACATCCTTGACGCCGGCCTCATCAGCGGCATCGTTCATCGCGCGGCTGAATTCGCGGGCCATGCCCTTGGCCTTGCCCACAAACCGCCCAACATTGCGGAACAGCACCGGCAGGTCCTTGGGGCCGACCACGATCAGCGCGACGATCCCGACCACCATCAGTTCGGTCCACCCAAGATCGAACATGGGCGATTAGGCCTTGTCTTTTTCGGTCTCGGGCGTGATGTCCTTCGCCTCGGCGGCCGCATCCTGCTCGATTTCCTCGGTGCTGTCCTTCACGCCCTTCTTGAAGGCGGTGATCCCTTTGCCGACTTCGCCCATCAGCGAAGAAATCTTGCCGCGGCCAAACAGAACCAGAACCACGACGGCAATCAGCAGAATGCCTGGAAGGCCGATATTGTTGAGCATGTGAGTGTCTCCTTCTTGTCCGGCGCCCATCCGCACCGGTTTCCTTTGTCAGCATCGGTTTTACGGGTGCAGGGCGCGCCCGCAAAGGCGCTCAAGGCCCAAAGGTTGCCAAACCGGGGCAAAATCCAGCTGAATCATCCGCACCTCAAAACCAACTGACAGGTTTATGTCAGTTGCCCTCTGCTAGGTCCAGCCTGTCACATCACAACGGAGACCAAAGAGATGACACAGACCAACAGCACCGCCGCCAAAACCACCCCCGTGGCCGAGATCGTCACCTTCACCCTGGCAGGCGGAATCACCCCGGAGGCCTTTGTGGCCCTCAGCCAGGAAAGCGAGGCCTTCGTGCGCGCCCAGCCCGGTTTCATGTTCCGCCGCCTGTCTTGTGGCGCCGATGGCCGCTGGAGCGATCACGTGGTCTGGCGCGATAACGCCAGCGCGCAGGCCGCCGCCGAGGCCTTTCCCAAACAGCCCTTTGCCGCTGCGCTGATGCAGGCGATTGAGCCGGGCAGCATAGATATGCGCCACGAAGACATCCTGTGGCAGATGGCGGCTTGACCAACCGGTGCGGCGCAGGCCAAGGCTAGCACCATGCGCCGCACCGACCGTCTTTTTGAAATCATCCAGATCCTGCGCGACGGGAAGTTGCACCGCGCGCAGGACATTGCCGCGCGGCTGGAGGTCTCGACCCGCACCATCTACCGCGACATGGACACGCTGGTCGCCTCTGGCGTGCCGGTCGAGGGAGAGCGCGGCGTCGGCTACATGGTGCGCGAGGCGATCACCCTGCCGCCCCTCACCCTGACGCCCGAAGAGCTGGAGGCGCTGAACCTTGGCATGGCGATTGTGGCCGAAGCCGCTGACCCTGACCTCAAATCGGCGGCGCAATCGCTGGCTGCCAAGGTGGACGCGGTCTTGCCCGCCGAAACCATTGCCGAGGCGGATGCATGGAAATTCGCCGTCTACCCCTTTGCCGATGCGGCGCGCGGCTTTGCCCAGATGCCCACCCTGCGCGCCGCTATCAAGGCGCGGCAGAAACTGCAGATCACCTACCGGCGCATCGACGGAGAGGTCAGCCAGCGCAAGATCCGCCCTTTGCACATGGAGTACTGGGGCCGCGTCTGGACCCTCACCGCCTGGTGCGAGGCGCGCGAGGACTTCCGCGTCTTCCGCGTCGATCTCATTGAGGCGGCCACCGCCCTGCCCGAGTTGTTCGTAGATGAGCCGGGCAAGAGGCTGGCAGACTACGACCCGCACAGAAACAGTTAAACGCCAAACCAGTCACCGCTTGTTTGGACGGGCAGCCATAAACGCAATAGCGCCCGCCACGATTGGGCGAGCGCTAGGATCTGGTTTCTTCTGGCTGTCTTACGCCTTTTTGCGGCGACGCATCAGACCCAGACCGCCGAAAGCGCCGATCAAAAGAAGACCTGTGGCCGGAAGCGGAACCGGTGCAGCCGAAGAGGTCCCGAGGATCGAGAACTGCTGTTCGCGCGGGTACGTGATGAATGTATCGAAAGTCATGTTATCACGGGATTGGCGCAGGTTACCTCCTGAAACATTCACCCCCCAGTCGGAATAGGCGGCAACAGTGTTGGCACCATTGAAGCCAAACCAGTAGGTGCCGGCCGCCAGATTGAGGTTCAGGCCACTCACGATCACATCATAGATCCGATAAGAGCCAGTGCTTGCAATAGAAGAACCTGAGACGGACAGGTTCTTTAGCAACAGCAGATTGTTCATCGCGCTATCATAGATGCCAACATCCAGACGGGCCTGGGACAGATCCAAACTCCCAAAGCCAAAGGCGAATTGCACACCGGTCACGGTCGTGTTTGCGCTCAGGGTGAAATCATCTGCAATGCCATACTGGTTGCCGGCGTTTCGATTTACACCTGATCCAACCACTCCATTGTCGAACACAGTCGCGGCAAGGGCCCCGGAAGCAGACAACGCAAGCGCCAACACTGCGCCAGCCAATTTTTTGATACTCATGAAACATCTCCAATCAGAATGTACTTCGAAAGAATGATTAACCATTCGTTAACGCCACTGCGCCAAAAAGTCAACTTCCACGCTCAGCCCGTCAATGCAGCACGGGAGTGCACGGACGGAAATTGAAACCGAGCACCTGCGCATCCTGCATGGCCGCCACCAGTGCCCCGGACATGAATGCCGCCAAAGTGATATCATCGCGCCTCAAATGCCGCCCCTCCTCGGCATTTGGGTAGACAACAGATTTCTTTGTGCTGATGGCGCTCAGGACCGGGATTTTCTTTCCATCGCTTCTTCGTACGACCCAAGTGACATCGGCCCTCTCCATATCGACAGTCCTGGCCGTTGCATGGACGTTCAAGAAGTAGAGCTTCTTGTCGATCCTCTGCTGGCTTCCCAGTGACCAGGCGTTTGGAATTGGCACCAGATCATGCAGGCCGGGTTCAAACCGCTCGATCACCTCGGCCACCTTTTCGCTGACGACGATTTGGAAAGACTGGAAATCCTGGAAAACATCGCCGATCTCATCGAGTTTTCCCGATGCCACCGCCCAATGCCGGGAAACAAAATCAGTGTTTTCCTGGGTCAATGGCCTGGCCACCGTTACATCCAAACCCATGGACGCAGGTTTATTTTGCGGACTGACATCTTCATAGGGGTTGTCGCTCCACCATAGCCCGCTATCCACCCCTTCGTAGTCGGTAAACGGTCGATAGATCATTCTGCCCTGCTGTCGCCCATTTCTGTTCTGTCGGCACCAAGGCCCGCCGTGATCAATCGACAAAGCCCCCGGCATCAAGCCGCGCGCGCAGCTTGACGTCGAAGCCCACGACCTGTGGTTCCAGCTCGAACCTGTCCTCTGGAAAAAAGCCGTTCTTCATAATTCTGGGACCAAAGCCAAGCCATTGCATGAGTTCACAGAACAGGCGGAGCATTTCCTCCTGTTCCTCCCTGCTCTTGAACTTTTGCGCAGACGGAATGTCATGAATCCGCACCCCTTCGATATCAATGATGTTTTCCAGCCACTTGGCTGTATGCCCAATCCACTTGATCACAAGATCAACACCCGGATTTCGGGCGCGCAACCGGTCAATTTCGTCGCTATGGCGTATCGTGGCTGCCGAAGGTTTGGAAAACACCATCGTGGTCCCAAAGTAGCGCATGAGATACGATTTTTCGCAAGCCTCGGTTCCAGGGACAATGACGATAGAAATCTCTGGATCGGACGTAAAAATGGTCGGCGCCTGAAACGGAGCGCCCCTGACCAAGCTTCCCATCCAGAACTCCAGCCCGTCACTGGTTTTATATACTTTCACACCCTCAGGCGGCTGGAGCCGGTCGGCCATGTTGCAAATCCTTCTTCGCAATCCGCCCCGGTGTCGGCTGCCTAGCCCTTTGGAAAGACAAAACACCGGTTGCGGGGCACGGTCAGCCATAGGACACGGCCCACTTCGGGCAGGAATACGTTGGGCACTGTCACCTTCAGGAGCGATCCGTCAAAATCCATGCGGAATTCCACCAGGCTTTCATGCCCCAGGAAACGCGCGCGTTCCACCACGCCGCGGGCCGGGACGCCATCGCTGGGGGTGGGCAGCGGCCCCTTGCCCGCGCGGTCGAAATCGATGCGCACATGCTGGGGGCGAAAGACGATTTCGACATCGGTGCCATCGGGCACGCCGGGGGCCAGAAACTGGCCAAAGGGGGTTTCGGCCAGCGCGCCATTCACCTGCGCGTTCAGCACATTCACATCGCTGAAAAAGGCCACCGCCGCCTTGTCCACCGGGCGGGTGTAGACGTTATAAGGCGCGCCCTGCTGAACGATCCGCCCGCCTCGCATCAAGGCGATCTCATCGGCCATGCGCATGGCTTCTTCGGGCTCATGGGTGACCAGAAGAACCGCCGTGTCTTCCTCGCGCAACAGCGTCAGAGTTTCATCGCGGATACCATCGCGCAGGCGGTTATCAAGGCCTGAGAACGGCTCATCCATCAGCATGATGCGCGGGCGCGGCGCCAGGGCGCGCGCAAGGGCGACGCGCTGCTGCTCCCCGCCCGACAGCTGATGCGGATAGTCGTCGATGTATTTGGACAGCGACACCTTGGCGAGCAGTTCCTCCACCCGCGCGCGTTTCTGATCTTTCGGCCCCTTCAGGCCAAAGGCGACGTTGTCGGCAACACTCAGGTGTGGAAACAGGGCAAAGTCCTGGAACATCAACCCGATCTCGCGCCGCTCGGGCGGGACGCGAAAGACGGTGTCGCAGATCAGCTTGCCATCCACATAGATCTCGCCCTCGTCCTGCATCTCGACACCCGCGATCATGCGAAGGGTGGTGGATTTGCCGCAGCCCGACGGCCCCAAAAGGCAGGTGACCTGCCCCGCCTGGATGGTGAGCGAGACATCATCTACCACCGCACGCCCGTCAAAGAACCGCCGGATGTTGCGGATTTCAAGACGGGGAACCGGACGGGAGGGAGGGGCAGATGCGGCGCTCATGGGCTCTCTTGTTCAAGCCGATCAAAACAATCGGAATTACCCGCAGATAACAACCCCATTGGGCGCACGCAAGGGTGCCGTCCTGATGCCGCTAGCAACAGGAGGCCGCAGCCGTGCCGTCATCGAAGCCATTGAAGGGCGAGGCGCCGCCGCAGCCCGCAAAGATCCCGTAATGGGTCGAGAAATCGCCGATGAAGTCGAAATGCGGCGCAAGGCGGGTGTCATGCAGCATCATCCAGGTGTTGCCGCAGACCGGGAAGACCTTGCCCGCCTCGATCACGTGGTGATCATCCAGCTTCAGCGCATGGGGCGCATGGGGAATGGTGCCCTTGTAGATCACCGCCTGGCCGTAGTCCTCGCAATCGGGTTCCAGATCCGGCAGCTTGAACAGCCGGTAGGTGGCCGACAGGAACTTCAGCGGCGCAACCCGCTCTTCCAGCTTGGGGTTTTCGATGGTCAGGGGCCGGGCTGTGACCATGCGCGGATCGAAGAAACCGACCTCCCGCGCCAAGCGCAGGAAGTCATTCCAGTAAAGCGCCCCGGACAGGCATTCGCCATAAAGCACCTCGTCCCTTGCCATGGCTTTGGGCACGCGGCGGTCGGCGTAGACGTCGGAGAAATACATCTCTCCGCCGTCCTTCAGCAGCCGGTGCGCCCCGCGCAGCACCGCGCCCTTGTCGGTCGCCAGATTGATCACGCAGTTGGAAACGATGACATCAAAGGAGCCGGGTTCAAGGTCCAGCTCATCCAGTTTCTCGATATAGCCGTGGTGGAATTCGACATTGCTGGCGCCATGGCCAAAACCCGCCGCGTGGTAGTCGCGGTGACGCTGCGCCACCTCCAGCTGCGCCGGGGTCATGTCAACGCCCACCACGCGGCCCTTCTCCCCGACCATGGCCGACAGCGCATAGACATCGCGCCCCGCACCGCAGCCCAGATCCAGCACCGAGGCCCCTTCCAGCGCCTCGGGCGCGATCAACCCGCAGCCGTAATAGCGCGTCAGAACCTCGTCATGGATCTGCGACAGCACTGCCTTCACATGATCGGGCATATCGTCCGGCGTGCAGCAGGCATTGGTTTGCAGATCCGCACTACCCTGCAGGACCTCTCCATAGTAATTCTGCACGCTTTCATGTTTCATGGGTGGCCCTTTCACGGTCTTGTCCCGCTAATGGGTATCGCGCGCCCCTGCCCCGGACAAGCGGCAGAGCGCCGCAGTGACGCAAGCGTGAAGGCTGCCCTAGCGCGTCAGCTCAAAAACCGTCTCGGCCCGCCGCGTGCCATTGACCAGAACCTCGATCCGGTGCGCACCCGGTACCAGGGTAAAGGTGGTTGCGTCCCCTTTCATCCGGTGACGTTTCAAAAGCGTCAGCTTTCCGTCTGCCAATCGCGCCTGCTTCAGCTTGAACACCTTGGCCGAGGTCTTTCCACCCGGGCGCAGAAAATGCAGGCGGTAGTCCACCAGGACCGGCTGATCCTCTGGCCCCGACAGATCGACCGCGAAAGAGAGCGCATCGCCAATGGCCACAGTTTCAGCATCCAATGTGATCGCTGCCGCAACCGGGGCCTCTGGGTCATAGCCGAGCAGGGTCAGCGCGCCCGCATGACCTGCCTTCACCAGCCCGCGACAGGCGTGCCGCGTCATCCAGTCCATCTCTTTGCCCGTCTGCTGCCCCGTATCGCGCCAGCGGTGCAGGGTTTCGACCACCAGATCCGGCTCTTTCTTGGCAATGTCATTGAGGTGGTTGGCAACCGAGCGGGTCACGAACCGTGTCCGGTCCCCATGCAGCCGGTCGAGCAGAGGCAAGGGCGCGCGCAGGTCCAGCGTGATACCCAGCCCCCAGGGCAGGCGCGGCCTTGTCCCTTCGCTGGCGAGCCTGCGCACATGGTAGTGATCATGGCCGGCCCAATCCCGCATCCTCTCCAAAGTCAGATCCGGCCAGCGATTGAGGAAGGGGCGGATCGCATATTCCATCGAGAACCGCTGAGTCAGATCTTCCAACAGGTCCAGCGACAGATCGGGATGATCCTCCAATCCCTTCGCCACCACGAATTCGCCCAAGGGGGCAAAGATGAAATCACCAAAATCATCGTCGCTCTTGCCGGGATCCAGCGGCGGCGGCAGGGCGGCGCGCAGCACAGGCGCCACTTCGGGCAGCGGGGCGCTGTAGTGGCCTTGCAGAACCTCGGCGATCCAATGGATGCGCTGCTTCAGTTCCAGCTCAGGAAAGCGCGACATCACCCGCATCTCAAAACCCGGTGCATCAAACCCTGGATCGACCGCTGCAAAAAGACCCGCCAGATAGCGAGTCTTTTCCAGATTGAACAGCTGGTCCTTTAAGGAGAAACCGCTGGCCATGAGGTTACAGCGTCATATTGGTGGCGCCGCCATCCAGCAGAATGTTCTGGCCAACGATAAACCCTGCATGCTGCGAGCAGAGAAAGGCACAGGCGGCACCGAATTCCTGCCGCGTGCCGTAACGCTGCGCCGGGATGGTCGCCGCGCGCTGCGCCTTGGCCTCCTCCAGCGAAATGCCCTGCTGGTTGGCCACGCCGGTATCAAGCGAGACGGCCCGGTCGGTGGCATGGATGCCCGGCAGAAGGTTGTTGATGGTGACCCCCTTGCCCGCCACCTGTCGCGAGGTACCGGCCACATAGCCGGTGAGGCCGGCACGCGCTGAGTTCGACAGGCCGAGCACCGCAATCGGCGCCTTGACGGATTGCGAGGTGATATTGACCACCCGGCCCCAGCCCTTGTCCATCATGCCCGGCAAAAGCGCCTTCATCAGGGCAATCGGCGCCAGCATGTTGGCATCCAGCGCCTTGATGAAATCCTCGCGCTCCCAGTCGGACCACATGCCCGGCGGCGGGCCGCCCGCGTTGGTCACAAGGATATCGACATTCCCCGCGGCGTCGAGCACCGCCTTTTGTCCTTCGGCGGTGGTCACATCGGCGGCCACAGTGGTCACCTCGACGCCATAGGTGTCGCGAATACCTTGCGCAGCAGCCAAGAGCGCCTCTTCGCCGCGCGCGTTCATCACCAGATTCACCCCCGCTTCGGCCAGCGCCTCGGCGCAGCCAAGGCCAAGGCCCTTGCTGCTGGCACAGACCAATGCGCGCTTGCCTGCAATTCCAAGATCCATGTTCGTCCTCCATCAGGATTCTGCGTTTCCCGCCAGAGAGTGCACCGTCCGCAGCAGAATGACCAGCCTGTCCCCCGCGGTCTGAATTTCTGCGCCTTACGGCCTGTTTCGTGCCACAATCGTGAGGTACACCCGAGCCACCCCGCAGTGCAAAAGAGACATCACGTGACACAGGCCCGCTCTGCCGCCAGATCAATTCCTGCCTACCCTGCCGAGGCCTTCCTCGTGGAGATCGGAGCCAATATGGGCGATCCCTTGGGCGTATTGGAAGATCTGGTCCTGGACGATGTCTATATGTTGAGACCCGGCCAGAAACCCAGCCGCCTTTCGCTGTGCAGTGACGGCAACAAGAGCTTTGAGGTGGCGCCCGACACAGAATTGGGCACCCCGGGCGCCAATCTTCATCTTGATTGCGCTTTGACCCTTATGCCCGAGGTGGGCACCAATGTGGACGCCCTGGTACTGGTTGAGGTCGATCGCGAAGGGTTGATCGCGGCCATCTACCTTGCCCCCCTTGCGCCGCTTCTGCCTCAGGTCGGTTACGCCCTTCTGAGCGCCGAGCGCAAAGAAGCCCGCGCCCGACTGGCGCAAATGGCCTCCATCTCATTTACACGCGGCACGCATATCACCCTTGGCAGTGGCGCCCAGAAACCGATCGAAGACCTGCGCCCCGGCGACCGGATCCTCACCCGCGATGATGGCGTGCAGGAACTGCGCTGGATCGGTCAGACCACCAGCCGCGCAACCGGCGCCATGGCGCCGATCCTGATCCGCAAGGGCACGCTCAACAATGCCCGCGACCTGCTGGTGAGCCCGGACCATCGATTGATGATCTACCAGCGCCATGACGCATTGGGCACCGGAACGTCGGAACTCTTGATCGCGGCGCGGCATCTTGTGAACGGCGACAGCGTGGTGGTGCAGGATGGGGGGTTTGTCGACTATTTTCAATTGCTGTTCGATCGTCATCACATCGTCTACGCCGAAGGGATTGCCGCCGAAAGCCTGTTTCTGGACCCCATGACCGAGCCAGCCTTGCCCGCTGATCTGCGCCAAAGTCTCATGGGCGTGATCCGTCCAAACCAGCGCCGCGACACCCATGGCATGGATGTTCCGGCACCTCTTTTGGACCGCCCGGACCTGGTGGAACTGCTGCGGCGGGCCTCTTTGAGATAGGCGCCTCGGCACATCCCCCAAGGGAATGGCCTGACCGGCCTGTCCCAACCCATTTGAAATGCCTCTTTGCGCCGTGCCCCGTGTTTGACAACCGGCGGCACACCGGCTCCCCACAATACCCGGGCCGGAATCCTCACCTCACGAAGATTTGTCCACTGCCGCTATCTGCCCAAGGCTTGAGCATGCGGAATGGGACGCCCCAGCGCAGATACCGCGAATCAGTTTCGAGCCCACCCCACAACCGAAGGAAGCTATCAAGTATCAACATGGCACCTTTGCTGAAATTTTATGTCGATCTTTCAACCGGAAAGGGAATTTTAAGGCAGTTAACTCTTTAAAAAGTATGAATGGCATACCCTTTGCTCAGCCCGCCGATCTCGTCGGCCAGCCGTGAGGGGATACATGTTTTTTAGTTCCGACCGCCGAAAGCTCGAAGCCGCACTTGCTGAAAAGCAAGCCGTGATGGACGTCATTGAACGTACGCAGGCCGTTATCGAGTTTAAACCCGACGGCACAATCCTGCGTGCCAATCCGAACTTCCTGTCTGCCCTTGGGTATGCTCTGGATGAAATCGTCGGCAAGCACCACTCTATGTTTGTTGATCCTGGCTACACCCGGACAGAAGAGTATGCCAAGTTCTGGAAAGACCTCGCATCGGGCGAGTTCTTCACCGATCAGTTCCCGCGCATCACCAAGGCCGGTGAAGAGATCTGGATCCAGGCGACCTATGCTCCCGTTCTGGATGCGGATGGTAAGGTTGAAAAGGTGATCAAACTGGCCACCGATGTCACCCAACGCCGCAAGGATACGAGCGATATCGCCGACAGTCTGATTGAGCTGTCCAGTGGCAACCTGGGACACCGCGTTTCGGTGTCCAGCATCGAAGACCTGAGCGTTCTTGGAACGGCCTTCAACGATGCAATCGAACAGCTTGCGTCGACGATTGAAACCGTCAAATCCGTTTCCTCTACAGTGTCCACCACCGCGCAGGAAATCAACGGCTCTGTGTCGCAGTTGTCCAGCCGGACCGAAACTCAGGCCGCGACCCTGGAAGAAACAGCCGCCGCCATCGAAGAGCTGACGGCGACAGTCCGCTCCGCAGCCGAAGGCGCAAAGCAGGTCGAAAACATCGTGGCAAACGCAACCGCTGCCGCCCAAGGCAGCAGCGAAGTGGTGCAGAATGCCATTCGCGCGATGGATCAGATTCAGGAATCGTCCAACAAGATTTCGCAGATCATTTCTGTCATTGACGATATCTCCTTCCAGACCAATCTGCTCGCTCTGAACGCCGGCGTCGAAGCCGCGCGGGCCGGTGAAGCCGGGCGCGGATTTGCCGTGGTTGCCTCCGAGGTACGTGCGCTCGCCCAGCGCTCCACAGATGCAGCCGGCGAAATCAAGGGCTTGATCTCGGAAAGCTCAGGCCATGTGACGGCCGGTGTTGATCTTGTGGGCAAGGCCGGCGCCGAACTGAGTACGATCATCGAAAACGTTCAGACAATCTCAGGGCATGTGAGCGAAATCGCACGCGGCGCCCAGGAACAGTCGATCACTCTGGACGAAATCAACACCGGTGTCGCGCAGCTGGATGCCGTCACCCAGCAGAATGCCGCAATGGTGGAAGAAACCACAGCAGCGAGCCAGATTCTGGCAAACGATGCCAGCGCCCTGTCTCAGCAGGTTGATGTGTTCAACACCAAGCCCGGCAATGTTGTGGCCCTTGGCTCGAGCCATTCCCAGCGCAAGTCAACAGCAGACACCCGAAAGGCGTCTTGAGGCAGCACAGCGCCCCAAGATCCGGCTCTGCCGCAGTTATCAGGATCAGTCATCAGGATCAGTTGGCAAAAACCTGTCTGGCAGACGGACCATGTCACAAAAAAAGGCCCGGAAACCGGGCCTTTTCCTTTTGGCGATTGCCTCATGATCAGAAGGCGGCGTTGAAACGGTCTCGCAGGGCACGGCCTGCGTCGGAGTTTTCAAAACAGATGTGCAGGCCATGCTCGGCCAGGGTCACGCTGTTGAATTCCAGCTGCCCGGCCAGGTTCGGCATGTCCTTGAGCAGCTGTTCCATCACCATCCGGTCGATCACTGCGGCGTCAATACGGCCCGCTGCGACTTTCTTGAGGTTGGCATCATCGGCCGTCACCTCTTCGGTCTTGATCTCACCGCTGGCAACCATCGCATCAAAACGTTCTTCGTTCAGATAGCCCGACACGACACCAATGGTCAGCGAGGTCAGATCCGAATGATCGGACCATGAGATCGGCGCATCGACGCGTTGCACAAAGCCAACGGGGCTGACCCCAAAGGATTTGGAATAGAGACAGCGCTCACCGCCCTTGTCGGCATCATCAGCCTCGGAATAATACTCCGGGTAAACACCCAGCCAGGCCGGATCGGATTGTGCAAGTTTCACCGCGCGGTTCCAGGGAAAGACCTGTGCGGTTGCCTCGACACCTGCGCTGCGCATGATGTCGACAACACGATCAGTGCTGGTGCCAGAGCCATCGGCATTCACGTAAGGTGGCCATTCCAGGGTGGTCAGTTTCACCGCTTCGGCAGCGGCAGATGACGCGACCAGCCCCCCGCTGCAAGCGATCGCAAGCGCCAGCCTGCGCACTTTCTTTTCAAGGTACATCCACAACTCCAAGTTAGGGCGCCCCAAAGGGGCGGCTACACCTGGTTCAGACTACGCACCGGCCGTAAACCGCCGCTTAAGGCGACACAAACGCACCGCAAAATGCCCGCACACGCCCACCCCAGCAGGCAAGAACCGCATCATTAAGGCCCCCTGCCCGTGGCCAGCCGCGACCATGGCCACGATGCCCGGCGGGCGATGTTCTCCTCGCACCAACGCCGGCTCTTTGAAGCTCCAATTCACCCGACCGCTTTGCGCGATCTGGCTGCCTATTGCCTATTCGGGATCAAGGACCACTGTCAGCCCATTTTTTTGAAAGCCTCTTCTTGCCCGATCGACGATGCGCCCTTCGGTGCGGCCAGCCCGGCCGCCTAGCAGCGAAGCCCAGAGAGCCACCTTGTCAACGGCCCTGCTGAGGGGATCATCCCGCATCTCATTGGTACTGCAAAGGTCTGCACGGCAAACCGCTGAAGCCTTCGTACACACCAGTCCCGGAACACAGGTCCAGAACTCATCTACGTTGTTGTGAAGACAACAGCGGGATGCTGCATCGATCAGAGCGTCTCTTGGCCCGCCCTTTTCAGCGCTGTGAAAGGCCGCAAAAGGCGGTTTTGTGAGCATTCATCTTTTAGGGCTTTGATCAGTCGCCAACGTGCATCAGATCAAAATGCATGGTGATCTCGCAATCGCTGAACCCGAGCGCATCCATTTCCGCACCTCCGGCACCCCCAAGCAAGCTTTGGATATTGAGCAGAGATGTGGCATCGATCAGGCGCTCCGAGATCAACGTCAGTGTCAGGTCGCTGAAAATATGCGTTTGGTCCTCCGACACTTCGACAAGCCTACCGGTATATTTGTGTGCGCCGATCTGGGTCCAACTGACTGATTGGTTTTCTCCGTTCACAAAATCGAATTTATGGGGGTCAAAGCGACCATTCCAGACAATGTGACGGGTTTCCTCCGAACGGATCCCGGCAAGCGCGCCTCCCAGCATTTGCTCCAGCATGGAGTTGCATGTCTTGAACGAAAATTCACGCGGCTTGGCGCTCCACAGCCCATCGAGAGGCACAAGGCTGGACGCGTCGCCATCGGTCTGCGGGCTTTGCGGATAGAAAAGCGTGGCCTGCGGCGAGATCCCCAATTCCTCAGCTGTGACGGCCCCATCAGGGCGCTGCCCGCCGCCACCGGGATTGGCGAGCCAAATGTCTGCTATCGCGTCGGAGCCGCCATAAAGACGATTTATCTCGGATGCAGGCATGTCCGAGACGACCGGGTCACTGTTTCCATCGACATAGACGATCGTATGGGTCTGAGAGGTAGCTGCGGCGGGCACCTGATCCCCCAGCAGGACACGCAATTCGTCGGGGGTGACATGCGACTGGCCCTGCCAGCAGCCTTGGGAGGTTTTACAGAACAGGATGGGCATCTTGTCCAGCCCCTGTGCAAGAGCTGCCGTCAGAGGGGTGGCAAGGGCCATCGCAAGGGCAGAAAGAAGAGTGCGACGTTTCATGGTAGGAGTTCCTTTTGAAGAATTTTTTTTGCAATCAATTGGCAAGGGTTAGGCTGCGCAAAATGAGCCCAAAGGCATGGCGGCTCTCGTCTGTCTGTGTCGTGCAGAGCACGCCTTTGGGCGCGGGCAGACAGGACAGGTCCGCCCGATCCGAGGAATGCGGGTTCAGCACAACGCGGTCTGCGGGATTGACGGTGCTGAAAAACGCCACCAGCGGTAGCCCGGTTTCGGGGTTTTCAACGGGTGGCGCGGCGAACCAGCCCGCAGGCAGCGTGACCGTCAGGCCCGAATGCGGGTCTTGCAGCGCGCAGGGCACGTCACCCTCGCAGAGGAGTGAGACGTCTTCTCCGATCCCTTCTTGATGCTCTTGTCCCTTGGCATCATCCTCGATGCCAGACAGGTCTGTGCTTTCCTGCTGCGGCGCATTGGCCGAGACCGTTATGGCTTTGCGCACCAAAGCAATCCGGTCCGGTCCAGTGCCGCGATGGGCGGGGATCGATGCAAGATACCGCAGCTCATAGCTGCCTTCAGTTTCGGGTGCGGTCAAAACTCCTTCGCGAGTGTCAGATACATCCGTTGGATAGAACGAAGAAAACACCTCGTAGTCTTCATAGTCGTGCACACCCTGAGTGGCGGGCAAAACCATGTCGACCAAGTCAAAATCTCCGGCTGGCCCGGACCATTTGACTGCAAAACTATCGCCCGGCCGCACCATCTCGGGCGCGTCCAACAGCCCGTCGAAAGGCAAGACCTCCAACGGAATCGATATGATTGAGGCATAGTCGGACGCACCTGACGCAATATAGTGGATTTCATATGCGCCGGGTTGTAGCGGGGCCTGCAATGTCACGCTGTTGCCGCTGTTCAACGCTGTTTGCGCCTCCCAGCCCTCAACCCCCACCTCAGATAGATAGGTAGGGTCGAAGATCGCGATGAAGTCCTTTGAAGCGCCGGGGCCGCCCCAGGTTACGTCAAAGAACCGTCCTTGTTGCACACGGGCCGGAGCGGTCAAAAACTTGTCGATATCCACAACCTCGATTGTTTCAACCGCCAAGCTCTGCTCGGTTTTGCCCTCAATCCGCTCCTCGGCAGACAGAGGTGTCATATAGCGGATCACGTAGCGGCCAAGTTCCGCAGGCAGCGCCAATTGGCCCTCTCCGGTGGGCTCTGTTGCATCTATTCGAGCCAGGGACGCCGCACCCGGCCCATCGATCTGTGCGACATCAATATAGTCTCCGGGTCGGGCGGGGCCGCTCCAGCCGACCGCAATAGTGCTGCCACGCCCACCTGTCGCAGGCGTGGTTAGAACCGCATCCGGCAAAGAGACAGCCTGCCCTTCATCCAGGGCTTTGGAAAGCGCCGCGTTCAGCGCTTTGGAATTGCCAGCGTCAAGGTATAGACCACCCGTTTGATCCGCCAAACAGGCCAAGCTTTCACCTTCTTCATAGGTCAGCCCCAGACCCACAACATGGGCCGTAAAATCAACGCCTGCAGCTTCCAGCTCGGCAGCCAGAGCACACAGATCACCGCCACAGGTTTCCAACCCGTCAGTCACAAGGATCAGCGTGGCTGGACCTTCTGTATAGCGCAGGCTTTCTGCGGCCTGCCGGGTTGCTGCGACCAAAGGCGTCTTGCCAAGAAACCGCATCCGGCTAGCCGCTGCGCGCACAGTATCAGCCGCGCCCGGTTGCGGCGGCACCATCACTTCGATATCCGAACAATCCCCTTTGCGCCTATGCCCGTAGGCCACAAGGCCCAGTTCGCGCTCAGGTGGGAGGTCGGTCAGAACCTCGGCCAGCGTCTCTCGCGCGATCTCCAGTTTGGGACGCCCGTCAATCTGGCCCCACATTGACCCTGATCCATCCAGTACCACAAGCGTTCTGGCGCTCTCCTGCGCACCACATAGGTTCGCTGCTCCACAGGCCACGGCAAACGCGGCCACAGGAAGAATTCTGAACATGTTTAGTCACCCTCAAATCCGTTCGAGGGTGATTTACAATCGCGGCCCAGATCGTGCATACACCATCTGGTGTATGGGGCGGGGTGTGCCCGAAAAAATGCCACCGCGTCCAGCACTATGATGCGACCCGTTGTTTTTGAGGACAATGCCTTGAACCAAAGCGGATTTTGGTGATTTTCTTTTGTCGTGATGACTAGACAAGGCACCGCTTTTGCGGACTACAGTTTGAGGCCTTTGCGCAGGGCATGAAAAAAAATCAGCCAGAAGACACCACAAAACTTGAGATGGACATTGTGTCCGACACCTTCCGCTCGATTGTGGACCAAAAGGCTTTTGACGACCTCATTCTCAGCTGGAATGCCAAGCTCAATGCAAGCGAAGACATGGATGGGCCAAATTCGCCCGCTGGATGGTTCTCATCTGCCTTCCTAAGGCAACTTGACAGTGCACAGGCCACCCTGAGCAGCCTTGACATCCCGGTTGGCAATGATCCGCTTGAGCGGCTGATTTCCGAAGTCGCCGGACCATCGATCGTCCTTGGTCCAGATCTGCGCGTGGTCAGCGTCAATGAGCAAGGGTCCGAAAGCTTTGCGACCCGGGTTGGCGCTTTCTTCGATACAGAGCGGATCGACCCAACCTCGATCCGTGAATTCGAGGCCCTTGTGCGCACCGCCAACAACCGCGGTAACATGGCACAATGCGTGCTGCACGTTTCCGGCAAGGCGCGAGAGAATGAGCAGTTCCACGCCGAAGCCTTTGTTGTGCAACGGCCCAATCAAAGCAGATCTCATATCGCAATTCGAACTCTGCAGCTTCCCTGGTCAGAAAGCGCGGCCGAGCGGATGGAGCAGGCCTTTGGTCTGTCCGCGACAGAGGTCGAAGTGGGACGACAGTTCTTCGAATGTTGCAATCTGGCCGAAGTTGCCCGCCTCCGCAATGTCTCGCTGCATACGGTACGGACGCAAATCAAGTCCATTCAAGCCAAGACCGGAGCGCCCAGTCAAGCTGAGCTCATCCGGCTATTTGCTATGGTTGCCAGTCGACAGTTGCTCGACACGCGCGGGGTTTCGACCGCCTGGAAAGATCCGATGGGGCGCGAGCAGGTGTTCACCGCCAAAGACGGGCGCAAAATCGCCTGGACATGGATCGGCGCCGAGGATGGGACCCCCGCAGTGATGCTGCGTGGAATGGGAATGGGCTATTTGTTGCCCCGGCATGCCGATGGACGACTGGCCGAGGCCGGTGTGAAACTGCTGGCCCTGTCGCGCCCGGGTTACGGCAACACAACCATGCGTGAAGAATTGCCGGTGCTTGAGGACAACCTTGAATGTCTGCAGGCGTTTATGTCCGAACTGGCCTTGAAGGGCTGTGTTGGCATCGGCTTATCGGACGGAATTGTGCCGCTGTTGGGCGCACAGGACCGTGACCCGAGCCAATTCAGCGCCCTTCTTTCTGTTGGCTTCAACGGTGTCCTCAACCGCACTGCCGTTCGTCGACTGCCAATTGCTCAATCCACCTTGTTGCGGCTGGCACGCTACGCCCCCGGTATTCTCGACCTGATTGCCCAACTCGGATATCGGATGATGCAGCGCTATGGGCTGGATTGGTATTTGGATCGGGCGCATGCAACCTGCGAAATCGACCTGTGCACTAGCCGTGATCCCGCCACCATCGCACTGGTGCGCGATGCCTGCGCACATCTGGCAGTACAAGGGACGCAGCCCTTTGTCCGTGAGATGCAGTTGTTTCATGCGCCGGTAGACCGCGCCATCGACAGGCTCAGCATTCCAATGACAAGCCTTGTTCCCACCGAAGACGGCCTTTTTGATCTGGACGAATATCTACGCCTTGAAAAGCGCAACAACCTGGTGACCGTCGTCCCAGTGCCTCGCTCGGCCGATCTGATGATCTATCAACAAACCGATTTAGTCTTGGATCACATCATCAAAGTCATCCATGAACACAGATAATCTGACCGGGCAGGAACGCGTCGCCGAAGGTATTTGGTGGGTCAAACGCCTGTTTGTCCAACGTCAAGAAGATAGCCGGCATCGCCACAAAGCGGGGTATGCAAAGGCGCGGGATCTGGCGCCCTGACAAACGACATTTGCTTCAGGCGCACTGGACAGGGCCGCCCTTCGCTGCTGTGAATGCTCTGCCCCAAAAGTGGCCCTCTGAGCTCCAACCGACTTCGGTCATACGTCCAACCCGTTGGCCTTTCACTCGCCCCGCTCCTCCTCAAGTCTGCGCCGCGCGTTGAGGGCGATGCGCAGGATGGTGTCGTCGTTCTCATGGGCCTGAATATGCCCCGAGAGCAGCGCCATCCAGTAGATGCGCAGAACCGAATTTATGCGGCGGCTGTAGTTGGGGCCAAGCTTGCGAAACCAGCGCAGCATGTCCGCATCCAGCCGGATCGTCACCCGCGTCTTGGCGCGGTCGATGCGCTGCCAACTGTCCATGCCGTGCCAATCCTGCGGCAGGCTTTTGTCCAGCCACTCGCGGCGCAGGGCGGATTGCAGATCATCCAGTTCCTGCTGCATTTCGGCGTCTTGGTGTTTGCGGCTGGGCATTGAACTGGCGGGCTATGGTTTGTTCTGCGGGAAGCACCACCATGGCGCATCCGCATTTCCGGCCGGTGACGGAGGCGCGCGGCGCCATAACAACACCCGATGTGGATCCACTGGACAGAGGGTGCACCGGGGGTGCACGGGGGCTGCACAGGAGGTGTACGCAGGGTGACGCCTGTTTTTCTTGCCTCGGCACGCAATCCTGATATACGCGCGCTCATGCTGGATACCGTCACAAACCGCCCCGAATTGCCGCCCGAAATCGCGCGGCGCCGCACCTTTGCGATCATCTCGCACCCGGATGCGGGCAAGACCACCTTGACCGAAAAGTTCCTCCTTTATGGTGGCGCCATCCAGATGGCTGGTCAGGTGCGTGCCAAGGGCGAAGCGCGCCGCACGCGCTCGGACTTCATGCAGATGGAAAAGGACCGGGGCATCTCTGTCTCGGCCTCGGCCATGTCCTTTGATTTCAAAGAGTTCCGGTTCAATCTTGTGGACACGCCCGGCCACTCGGACTTTTCCGAGGACACCTACAGGACGCTGACGGCGGTGGATGCGGCGGTGATGGTGATCGATGGCGCCAAGGGCGTGGAAAGCCAGACGCAGAAGCTGTTCGAAGTCTGCCGCCTGCGCGATCTGCCGATCCTGACCTTCTGTAACAAGATGGACAGGGAAAGCCGCGACACCTTTGAGATCATTGACGAAATCCAGGAGATGCTGGCGATTGACGTGACCCCCGCGAGCTGGCCCATCGGGGTGGGCCGGGACTTTATCGGCTGCTACGATCTGTTGCGGGACCGGCTGGAGCTGATGGACCGCGCCGACCGCAACAAGGTGGCCGAGAGCATCTCGATCGAAGGGCTGGACGATCCGAAACTGGCCGAACATGTGCCCGCGCACCTACTTGAAAAGTTCCTGGAAGAGGTTGAAATGGCAAAGGAATTATTGCCCAGCCTCGACCCGCAGTCGGTGCTTGAGGGTCATATGACGCCGATCTGGTTCGGCTCGGCGATCAACTCCTTCGGGGTGAAGGAGCTGATGGACGGGATCGGAACCTACGGGCCAGAGCCGCAGTCCCAGCAGGCCAGCCCCCGGCAGATCTGCCCCGAGGAAACAAAGGTGGCAGGTTTCGTCTTCAAGGTGCAGGCCAATATGGACCCCAAGCACCGCGACCGCGTCGCCTTTGTGCGCCTGGCCTCGGGCCATTTCAAACGCGGCATGAAACTGACCCATGTGCGCTCCAAGAAACCCATGGCGATCTCAAGCCCGGTGCTGTTCCTCGCGTCGGACCGGGAGTTGGCCGAAGAGGCCTGGGCGGGCGATATCATCGGTATTCCCAACCACGGCCAGCTTCGCATTGGCGACACGCTGACCGAGGGCGAAGCGCTGCGGGCAACCGGCATCCCTTCTTTTGCACCGGAGCTTTTGCAAACCGTGCGCGCGGGTGATCCGATGAAGGCCAAGCACCTGGAAAAGGCGCTGATGCAATTCGCCGAAGAAGGTGCCGCGAAAGTTTTCAAACCGTCTTTCGGGTCAGGTTTCATCGTCGGCGTCGTCGGCGCGCTTCAGTTCGAAGTGCTCGCCAGCCGGATCGAAATGGAATATGGGCTGCCGGTACGTTTTGAGCCCTCGCAGTTCACCTCGGCGCGCTGGGTCAGCGGTGACAAGCCCGCGGTGGAAAAATTCATCAATGCAAACAAACAGCATATCGCGACCGACCACGATGGCGACACGGTCTACCTCACCCGTCTGCAATGGGACATCGACCGGGTGGAGCGGGACTATCCAGACTTGAAACTGACCGCCACCAAGGAAATGATGGTATAGGTGTCCTCACGCCCTGGGGCTGATGTTCACATGAAAACAGACTGCATGTTCGATCAGCCCCATCATGCGCGTGGAGTGCCCCGAACTGGCTCCGGCGAATGCAAGTCATCGACAGAGGTATTATTGGTACCGTGCGCCAGCCTTCAGATCAGCATGCGTCAGATGTGTCAGGATCCATATGTCTGAACGCTTGAGCAGATGGGGCATTGTCGCGACAATCAAAGCGCCAGCCATAGATATTCTGAATTGGGCGGCATACCATCTTGAGGCCGGTGCTCATCGCTTGTGCATCTATCTGGATGCGCCCTGTCCCGACGCCCAGGATCTGCTTGAACAGCACTCGAAAATTCGCGTCTTCGAGTGTGACGATGCCTCTTGGGCGCACCGTCGCAAAAAGGGTCGTCCAGACAATCATCAGTCACGTCAGACCCTCAACGCGACACGCGCCTATCGGCGACAAACCAGCGGCCTGGACTGGCTGATCCACATGGACGTAGATGAATTTCTATGGTCGGACGCTCCGTTGTCACATATTCTTGCCGACCTCCCCGAAACGGCGTTTTGCGCACGCGCCTATCCAATCGAGGCTCTGGCGGGCGGTGACGGGACTGCATTCAAGGCCCGCATCCCCCGTGGTCCCGAAACAGGCGCGACCACCGCCCGACTCTATCCGACCTTTGGCGAACATGTTCTCGGCGGTTTTCTCAGCCATCTGCAGGGAAAAATATTTGTGCGTCCCCGTCAGGAAGCCGTGCAATACCGAATCCACAACGTGTTTCGGGACGGTCAGGAGAATCCCGAACAGGTGATCCTACCGCAGGTGGATCTTTGTCATTGCCACGCTCGCGATTGGGATAGTTGGATCGGGCATTTCCGCTATCGGTTGGAAAAAGGATCCTACAGGCCCGAATTGAAACCACTGCGTCCTCGCAGCAAAGGCGGTCTGAACCTGCACGAACTCTTGACCATGATAGAAAGCGATCACGGCCTGGACGGGTTGCGATCATTCTTTGAGGAAATCTGCGCCGACACACCGGATTTGCGGGCACGGCTTGCACAGGAAGACCTTCTGCGGTTGCGGGACTTGCAGCTTGAAGCCAAGCGCAAGAAGGTTTTTCCTGACTTTGGGTGACTCGCGGCGGCGCTGGCCCGTGGGCCAGGTCTGCCGGCCAGGCAATTCACGCATTAATTGACGATCGCCCCTTATTTTGATAGACCGCGCCACACGCCGGCAGCTGCCAAACCGCATGACCTTGCGAGGCCTGGCCGATACACACACGCGCGGGCCTGGTCAGTGTCCGCAACAACGGACGCAAATGACAAAATTCTCCGATCTGAACTTGAATCCCAAGGTCCTCAAGGCAATTGAGGAAGCCGGGTATGAAACCCCCACCCCCATTCAGGCAGGTGCTATCCCTCCTGCACTGGAAGGACGCGATGTTCTGGGAATCGCGCAAACCGGTACCGGGAAAACCGCTTCCTTTACCCTGCCAATGATCACTGCACTGGCCCGTGGCCGGGCCCGTGCCCGGATGCCGCGCAGCTTGGTTCTATGCCCGACGCGGGAACTCGCCGCGCAGGTGGCGGAAAACTTTGACACCTACACCAAACACCTGAAGCTGACCAAGGCACTGCTGATCGGCGGTGTGAGCTTCAAGGAACAGGACCAGCTCATCGACAAAGGCGTTGATGTTCTGATCGCCACGCCCGGTCGCCTGCTGGACCATTTCGAACGCGGCAAGCTGATCCTTTCGGACGTGAAGGTCATGGTCGTGGACGAAGCCGACCGGATGCTGGATATGGGATTTATTCCCGATATCGAGCGCATTTTCGGCCTCACGCCCTTTACCCGCCAGACGCTGTTCTTCTCGGCCACCATGGCGCCCGAGATCGAACGGATCACAAATACCTTCCTGTCAAACCCCGAGCGGATCGAGATTGCGCGGCAAGCGACCACCTCGGAAACCATCGAACAGGCAGTTGTGGAGTTCAAAGCCTCCCGCAAGGATCGGGAAGGCAGCGAAAAACGCAAAGTTCTCCGCGCGCTGATCGATCAGGAGGGCGACAAGCTGACAAACGCGATCATCTTCTGCAACCGCAAGACGGATGTGGATATCGTCGCCAAGTCGCTGAAGAAATATGGCTATGACGCTGCACCGATTCATGGCGATCTTGACCAAAGCCAGCGCACCAAGACCCTGGAAGGCTTCCGCGACGGGCAACTGCGGATCCTTGTCGCCTCGGATGTTGCTGCGCGCGGCCTGGATGTGCCCAGCGTCAGCCATGTGTTCAACTACGATGTCCCCGGACATGCCGAAGACTATGTGCACCGTATTGGCCGCACTGGTCGGGCTGGACGCGAAGGCAAGGCGATCACCATCTGTGTTCCGCGTGACGAAAAGGCACTGGATGCGGTTGAGACCCTTGTGCAGAAAAAGATCGACCGTCTGGAAAACCCTGTGAAGAAGGCCCCGGCGCGTAAGGCCGTCACCAAGGACGAACAAGACGGCGAAAACGAAAAAGAGACAAAGCCCAAACGCAGCCGCTCACGCAGCAGATCCTCTGGCAAAGCCAGCGAAGGGGCTCAGGAGAAAAGCCAAGAGCAGGAGGTACAGGCCGCCCCCGCTCAGACTGACGCCAAATCCGAACAGTCCTCCAACAACAAGAAATCGCGCAGTGGTCGAGGTGGCAGCAGCAATGATCGCCGCGATGATCGCAAGGTGGTCGTTGGCATGGGCGATCATATGCCCAGCTTTATTGCCCTCCCCTTTGATGAACGCCGCGCCAGCTAAGCGGTACCAACACCTAGTTTTTTCGGCCGTACCCTTCTGAGGGTGCGGCCGTTTTCCATTGTGGCAGCCCGCCCGCACGTCTCCCGCAAGGGTTGCTTTGCACCTGCAGCATGGCGGCAATGACAATTTTGCCAGATGTCACCGGAGCGCATCGGGCCTAAATGACGGTCAAGCCACAAACACTCACGAACTGACCGAGATAAACCGATGACCCCTTCTGATACCCCCATCCTGACCGCACAGGACATTCAAACCATCGAGCAACGCGCCCACGCCATGCGCAGCGAAGCAATGGCCCAGTTGGTTCGTTCCGCAGGTGCAGCCATCGCAAATGCGGCCCGCAAGATCATCGCCCTGTTCCAGCGTCCACACCACGCCTAAGGCAGGCAAAAATTCCTCACTCACAAAGAAAACGCCCCGGTCGATTTGACCGGGGCGTTTCTGTTTTCACAGCAGTTGGTTTCTTCAGCGCATGCGGCTGATCACAACCGTCACTTCGGGCTTTTTGCCGATCTCGTTGTTCGCCGTCTGACGGGCAATCCGGCGCAGCTCACCTTCCAGCTTGTCGTCATCGCGCAGGGTCTTGGCCCCGGCGCGCATCAGGAATTGGTTGAGATCTTCTTCGATCACCTCCGCCAGAGCCGCATCAGAGGTGCCGGTTTCGGAAAGCCCCTTGATATCGCACCACGGCTCTCCAAGCGGTTCGTCTTCTTCGTCCAGGATCACGGTCACAACCAGATGGCCGTTCAACGCCATGCGAATCCGGTCGCGCACGATCCCGTCCAACGCGCCGATTTTCACCGTGCCATCCAGGTAAACCCTGCCGCTTTCGACATAGTCGACCACCTTTGGGTCATCACCCGCAAGATCCAACATGGTGCCATTCACCGCCACCACACTGGCGATCCCGGCTTCTTCGGCGATACGCGCATGCTGGCGCAGGTGACGATGTTCGCCATGCATGGGTACCAGGATCTTCGGCTTTACCAGCGCGTGCAGTTGTTCAAGGTCGGGTCGATTGGCATGGCCCGACACGTGGTAAAGGCCCGAGCTGTCGTCCACCACATCGACGCCCCGCTCTGAGAACTGGTTCATGATGCGGATCACGCCCTTCTCGTTGCCGGGAATCGTCTTGGAGGAGAACAGGAAAAGGTCCCCCGCCTTCAGCTCCAGCCCACGATACTTCCCGCGCGCCATCTGCGCGGTTGCGGCGCGGCGCTCGCCCTGGCTGCCGGTGGTGATCAGCATCAGGTTTTCCCGCGGCACATCCTGTGCGTCTTCCGGTTGGATGACTTTTGGGAAGTCCGTCAGCACGCCGGTTTCCACAGCAGCCTCGACCATACGCAGCATCGCACGGCCCAACAGCACAATGGAGCGCCCTGCCCGCTCCCCGGCTTCGGCCAGCGTTTTCACGCGGGCCACATTCGAGGCAAAGGTGGTCGCCGCGACCATGCCCTTTGCCCCTGCAATCAGTTTGGTGATCTCGGGCGCCAGTTCTGCCTCAGAGCGACCGGGGTGGGCAGAAAACACATTGGTGGAATCGCAGACCATGGCCTGCACGCCGTCCTTGGCGATTTCTTTCCACATCTCCGGATCAAAGGGTTCGCCCACCAACGGGTTCGGGTCCAGCTTGAAATCGCCGGTATGAACCACCCGCCCGGCAGGCGTGTCGATCACCAGAGCACCGCTTTCGGGGATGGAGTGGGACATGGGCGCAACGCCAACGGTAAAGGGGCCAAGCTTGGTCACCTCAGGCCAGGCCGAGACAGTTTGCACCATCTTGGGATCATGGCCGCGCTCTTCCATCTTGCGGCGCGCCAGATTGGCGGTAAAGGCGCGCGCATAAACCGGCACCTGCAGGTCGCCATAAAGGTGTGATACCGCGCCAATGTGGTCCTCATGGCCGTGGGTGATGAACACCGCCTCCAGCTGGTCGACACGCTCTTTCAGCCAGGTGATGTCGGGCATGATCAGATCCACACCCGGGCTGGTGTCCATGTCGGGGAAGGCCACGCCCAGGTCCACCAGGATCAGCCGTTCCTTGCCCGGCTTGCCGTATCCATAGACATAGGCGTTCATGCCAATTTCACCTGCCCCGCCAAGGGGCAGATAGATCAATCTCTCAGTGCTCATTCGGAGTACCGTTATCCTTATTGTATTTATGGATGACCTGTAGCCCATGCATGGTGAGATCATCCTCATATGCGTCGAACAGATCAGCAGTTTGCTGGAACAAAGGCGCCAGCCCGCCTGTCGATATGATTTTCATGGGCACGCCGCGCTCTTCCTTGATGCGGGTGCAAATTTCACGGACGAGGCCGACATAGCCCCAGAAGACGCCGGATTGCATACAGGCCACTGTGTTGGTCCCGATGACTTTTTGCGGTTTGGAGATGTCCACGTGGGGCAAGGCCGCTGCCGCCTGATGCAGCGCTTCGAGGCTGAGGTTCACACCCGGCGCAATCACCCCGCCCACATAAGCGCCATCCTCTGCCACCACATCAAACGTGGTGGCGGTGCCAAAATCCACCATGACGAGGTTGCCGCCATAGTGATCAAAGCCCGCGACCGTGTTGACCAGCCGATCTGGGCCAACGGCTGTGCCTTCGTCCACACGCACCTCAACCGGCAACAGACAGTCGGGCTTGCCGACCACGAGAGGGCGCGTGTTGAAATAGCGATCCGCGAGAACCCTCAGGTTAAAGACCACCCGCGGCACGGTTGAGGAGATGATCATATCGGTAATATCCGCCTCGATCCCCTGCAGCCGCATCAGCGTGTTCAGCCATACAAAGTACTGGTCCGCCGTGCGCCGCCAGTCAGTCGCCGTGCGCCAGGTGCCGATGAACTGCTCCCCATCCCAGATCGAGAAGACGGTATTGGTATTGCCGCAATCAACAGCCAAAAGCATGGGCGCGCCTTTCCTAGAAATAGACATCCGCGGCGGGAATACTGACGCGGCCTTTGGCGGTGTTTAGGACAAGGTTGCCCTGGGCGTCCACCGTTTCAAAGGTGCCTTCGGTTTCCGACGTTGCGGTGCGGGCGGTGATGACCTCGCCAAGTTTTGCGGCCCGGGCCAGCCAGGCGGTGCGGATCGGTTCGAACCCATAGGTCACGAATTGCTCTTCATAGCGGGCGTAGGCCTCGGCGAGCGCCTCAAGGAATTCTTCTGGGGAGACTTGGATCCCGGTTTCCGACAGCAGAGACACCGGCCAGACGGCGCCCGGCTCCAGCCATTCCTTCATCGGGGTTTCCATCAGATTGACGCCAATCCCGATCGACAGATAGGTGACCCCGCCGCCCTGCCCGGTACTTTCCAGCAGGATACCGGCCAGTTTGCCGCCGTTCAGAAGTACATCATTTGGCCATTTCAAGGCCAAGCCATCGGTACGGCCCGTCAAAGCAACACAGGCGTCAAACAGCGCCAGAGAGGCCACAAAACTGCGCAAGGCCACCTGATCTGGGGGGCCTTCTGGGCGCAGGACCAAAGTGGCGGCAAAGTTGCCCTTGGGATCCTTCCAGTCCCGGCCGCGGCGCGCGCGTCCCTTGGTCTGCCGCAGGGCCAGTATCCACTCCGGCCCTTTCAGATCACCCGCAATCCGGGCGGCTTCGTCCAAGGTGCTGTCCACCTCTGGCAGAACGCGTTTTCCGTATCCAACTGGCCAGCTCATCGCCACCCTCACTCATCCAAATGCGCAAAAGGCCCGGTCCTGCGACCGGGCCCTTTCAGCTTGTCTGTTGCCGTGATCAATTGACAAGGGTTGCAGCCGCAGCCGCAGCCGCGCCGTCAATCCCGAACTGGTAGACCACACCAATCAGCATAAGCGCAGCCGATGCCATCAAGCCCAAGGTCAGAACAGGCGATCCCTTGGCTTCAACCTCTTCTTCGGAGCCGCCAAAGTACATGTAGAAGACGATCCGCAGGTAGTAGAAGGCGCCGATCACCGAAGCGACAGCAGAGGCGATGACCAGCCCCATCAGCCCGGCATCCACACCCGCCTGCCAGACGCCCAGTTTGGCAAAGAAGCCCAGCATCGGCGGAACCCCGGCGAGCGAGAACATCAGGATCAGAACCGCAAGCGCCTTGCCCGGCTCGCGCGATGCAAATTGGTTCAACGCGTTGATATCGGTGACCGGCTTGCCGTCTTTTTCCAGCATCAGGATGAAGGAGAAGGTGCCGACATTCATGGTCACATAGATCGCCAGGTAGACCAACATCGCCGAAACACCTGCTTCGGTGCCCGCTGCCAGGCCGATCAGAGCATAGCCCATGTGGGCAATGGAGGAGAAGGCCATCAGGCGTTTGATGTCACGCTGACCGATAGCGGCAACGGCGCCCAGGAACATGGACAGAACGGACAGGACCACAATCACCTGCTGCCAGTCTACGATCACACCGCCAAAGGCGTCATGCAGCACACGGGCGAACAGCCCCATAGCCGCCACTTTCGGCGCGGTGGCAAAGAAAGCGGTGACCGGCGTCGGTGAGCCTTCGTAGACATCCGGCGTCCACATGTGGAAGGGAACCGCCGAGACCTTGAAGGCCATGCCCGAGATCAGGAACACCAGACCAAAGAGCATGCCAAGGGACATATGCCCATGTTCCGCGACCTGAATGATGCCTGCGAACTTGGTGGTTCCGGCAAAGCCGTAGACCAGCGATGCGCCATAAAGCAGCAGACCCGAGGACAGCGCACCAAGGACGAAATACTTGAGGCCCGCTTCAGTGGATTTGACGCTGTCACGGCGCAGCGAGGCAACCACATAAAGCGCGAGCGATTGCAGCTCAAGCCCCATGTACAGCGCCATCAGATCACCGGCCGAGACCATGACCATCATGCCGACCGCAGAAAGCGCGATCAGGATCGGGTATTCAAATGGCAGCATTCCGCGACGGGACATATATTCCTGCCCCATGATCATCACGGCGGCAGAAGCGACCAGGATCACCACCTTGGCAAAGCGCGAGAAACCGTCATCGACGAACATGCCACCGAATGCCTCATGGGTGCCGCTTCCCGATGTGGCGATCCAGACCGCCAGGGCAACCATCAGACCGGCAGTGGTCCAGACAAGCGTCGAAGCCAGCTTGTTCTTGCCGGTGTAGACGGCCACCAGGAGCGCCACCATTGCGTAAAGCGCCAGAACAATCTCTGGCAGGACGATGGAGAGATCAGCTTGGATCATCTGCCTTGGCTCCCTTAGTGCGAAGCAATCTGGGTCACTGACGAGGTGTCAGCGGCGGCCAGAGATTGGTTGAAGTTCGAGATCAGCGCCTCGGTGGACGGGCCGATGATATCGGTGACAAGCGAGGGGTAGACGCCCAGCAGGATGGTCATCACCACCAGCGGTGCAAAGATGAACCGCTCACGTGCGTCCATGTCCTTGATGGTCTTGAGGCTCTCTTTGATGAGATCGCCAAAGACCACGCGGCGATAGAGCCACAGGGCATAGCCCGCCGAGAAGATCACGCCGGTCGCGGCAACGGCCGCAACCCAGGTGTTTTTCTGGAAGGTGCCCATCAGGGTCAGGAATTCACCGACAAAGCCCGAAGTGCCCGGCAGGCCCACGTTGCCCATGGTGAAGAACATGAAGACCAGCGCATAGGCCGGCATGCGGATCACAAGGCCGCCATAGGCGTCGATGTCGCGGGTGTGCATCCGGTCATAGATGACGCCCACACAGAGGAACAGCGCTGCCGAGATGAAGCCGTGGCTCAGCATCTGGAAGATCGCGCCATCAACGCCCTGCTGGTTGGCGGCAAAGATGCCCATGGTGACAAAACCCATATGCGCAACCGAGGAATAAGCGATCAGCTTTTTCATGTCCTCCTGCACCATTGCAACCAGCGAGGTGTAGACAACAGCGATGGCCGACATCCAGAGCACCAAATCGGTCATCACATCCGTGCCCACCGGGAACATCGGCAAGGAGAAGCGCAGAAACCCGTAGCCGCCCATTTTCAACAGGATCGCCGCCAGCACGACCGAACCGGCCGTCGGCGCCTGCACGTGCGCATCCGGCAGCCAGGTGTGCACCGGCCACATCGGCATCTTCACCGCAAAGGAGGCAAAGAAAGCCAGGAACATCAGGGTCTGCATGCCGCCCACAACATGGATGCCAAGGACATCAAAGCTGGCTGCCGAGAAGCTGTGCGTCAGCAGGGTTTCGATATCCGTGGTGCCCGCATCTGCATACATGGCGACCATGGCGACCAGCATCAGCACCGATCCGAAGAAGGTGTAGAGGAAGAACTTGAACGACGCGTAGATGCGCTCCTTGCCGCCCCAGATTCCGATGATCAGGAACATCGGGATCAGGCCCGCCTCAAAGAACAGGTAGAAGAGCACCAGATCCAGCGCCATGAAGACGCCCAGCATCAGGGTCTCAAGCAGCAGGAAGGCCACCATGTATTCCTTGACGCGGGTGGTGACGTTCCAGCTGGCCAGAATGGTCAGCGGCATCACAAAGGTCGTCAGCATCACGAAGAGCACCGAGATGCCGTCAACGCCCATCTTGTACTTCAGGCCAAAGATCCACTCGGCCTCTTCGACAAACTGAAAGCCCGTATTGTCAGGGTCAAAGTTCGCGTAGATCGACAGCGAGGCCAAAAAGGTGATCGATGTCGCCAGGAGCGCGATCCATTTGGCGTTGCGTTGTCCCGCTGCGTCATCCCCCCGGAGCAGCAGGGCCATCAGGCCCGCCGCAAAAGCCGGGATAAAGGTGACAATAGAAAGGATGTTGTCCATCAGTGCGCTCCTCCGCCGATCGACATCCAGGTGACAAGGGCGGCAATGCCCAGCACCATCCAGAAGGCATAGGTAAAGATGAAGCCGGACTGGGCCCGACCAGCGAGACGGGTGAAGAAGGGCACAATGCCCATGGCCACACCGTTCAGGAAGCCGTCGATCGTCTTGCCGTCGCCCTTCTTCCAGAAGAAGCGGCCGATCGCAATGGCGGGTTTGACAAAGATCGCGTCATAAAGCTCATCAAAGTACCATTTGTTCTTGAGGAACAGATACAAAGGACGCTGGTTCTCGGCCAGGCGCGCCGGCAAAGAGGGGTTCCAGATGTAGAACCACAGCGCCATGATCAGACCGCCAAGCATGGCAAAGAACGGCGCTGTCTTGACCTGCCAAGGCGCGGCATGCGCATCGTCGAGCACATGGTTGTCCGGCGCGATATAGAGGGCACCCTCGCCCGGTTTGCCGGTGAACACATAGTGATGTTCGCCCTTTGCAGCGTCGCCGTGATCGTCATTCGCCTCACCATGTGCCGCAGTTTCGCCATGGGCATCGCCGTGACCTTCGCCCGAGGCTTCCGCGTAGGGAATGCCGTAGAACTTGCCGACGGTATCGGTGTGACCAAAGAAGCTGTTGTACCAGATCATACCCGAGAAGACCGCACCCAGCGCCAGAACACCCAGCGGGATCAGCATGACCATCGGGCTTTCATGCGCATGATCATGCGTATGCTTGTCGCCGCGCGGTTTGCCGTAGAAGGTCAGGAAGATCAGACGCCACGAGTAGAAAGACGTCATCGCGGCAGCAATCACCAAGAGCCAGAAGCCATACATCGACCCGCCCGCATAGGCGCTTTCGATGATCGCATCTTTTGACAGGAAACCGGCAAAGCCAAAGTGGGTGAGCGGAATACCGACGCCGGTGATGGCCAGCGTGCCGATCATCATCGCGGCAAAGGTATAGGGGATCTTTTTGCGCAGACCGCCGTAGTTCATCATGTCCTGCTCGTGGTGCATCGCATGAATGACCGAGCCCGCGCCAAGGAACAGCATCGCCTTGAAGAAGGCGTGGGTGAACAGGTGGAACATCGCCGCCGAATACATGCCAACACCAGCCGCCACGAACATGTAGCCTAGCTGCGAACAGGTGGAGTAGGCGATGACGCGCTTGATGTCGGTCTGTACCAGACCCACGGTGGCGGCAAAGAAGGCCGTCGTCGCACCCAGCACGGTGATGAACATAGTCGCTTGCGGAGCAACCTCCATCAGTGGCGACATGCGGCACACAAGGAAGACACCGGCGGTCACCATGGTTGCGGCGTGGATCAGAGCCGACACAGGCGTCGGGCCTTCCATCGCGTCTGGCAGCCAGGTGTGCAGGATCAGCTGTGCCGATTTACCCATGGCGCCGATGAACAGCAGCACCGCCAGAAGGTTCGCCGCGTTCCATTCGCCCCATAGGAAGGTGAGCTGGGTTTCGGCGATCTCGGGCGTTGCCGCGAAGATGTCGTTGAAGCTGATGCTGTCGGTCAGAAGGAACAGACCAAAGATGCCGAGCGCAAAGCCGAAGTCACCGACCCGGTTGACAATGAAGGCCTTCATCGCCGCCGCATTGGCCGAGGGCTTGCGGTAGTAAAAACCGATCAGCAGGTAAGAGGCAACGCCCACGCCTTCCCAGCCAAAGAACATCTGCACCAGGTTGTCCGAGGTCACCAGCATCAGCATCGCGAAGGTGAAGAAGGACAGGTAGGCAAAGAAGCGCGGCTTGTAGCTTTCGCCGTCCTTCCACTGCGGATCGTGATCCATGTAGCCAAAGGAGTAGAGGTGCACGAGGCTGGAGACCGTGGTGACAACGATCAGCATGATCGCGGTCAGGCGGTCCAGCCGGATCCCCCAGGAGGTCGAGAGCGATCCGCTTTCGATCCAGCGCAGGATCTCGATGTTTTGTGTAGTGCCATCAAAGGTCAGAAAAACGGTCCAGGACAGCACGGCAGAGAGGAACAGCAGCCCCGTGGCCGTGATCATCGCCGCCTTTTCGCCTATGAACTTCCAGCCAAAGCCGCAGATCACTGCCCCGACCAAGGGGGCAAAGAGAAGGATTTGTTCCATGACGCTTTAGCCCTTCATCACGTTGATGTCTTCGACGGCGATGGTGCCGCGGTTGCGGAAGAAGCAAACCAGGATCGCAAGGCCAATGGCAGCCTCGGCGGCGGCCACGGTCAGCACGAACAAGGTAAAGACCTGCCCCACCAGATCGCCAAGGAAGCTGGAGAAAGCCACAAGATTGATGTTCACCGCCAGCAGCATCAATTCGATGCTCATCAGCAGGATGATCACGTTCTTGCGGTTCAGGAACAGACCAAAGATCCCAATGACGAACAGCGTCGCCGCAACAGTGAGATAATGTTCAAGTCCTATCATGATTTCGCTCCCGGCGAGTTGGGGTAGAAGACTTTGCACCCGCACAGCAGATCAAAACGATCGCCCCGACCTACCTTGTGTGTCTCAGTCAAGTTAATTGAAAACTCGAAGAACTGAGTGTTGGGGTTCAGCTCACGAGCCCCGGCGGCAGCTGCCACGTCAACCAGTTCGTGAAGATCTTTTCCCGCGTTCAGAGAAAACGGCGCTTGGTCCCCAACAAGTGGCGCATAAACGGCTTGTGGTCCGCAGCTCGTTTCCCCAATGATCGTTTCCGGCCCCAGCAGAATTGTCACTTCTCGAGTGTTGCAATCGCCCAGCAGAACTTTCGCGGAGTTTTCGTTGATGACCTGAAAGAAGCGTCCGTCATCAAGCTGAACGGCCTCACCCAGCCTCTGATCGTCATAAGCTCCGCCATTGATCATCCGGCAGCGCCGATCAACGGCAACCGGCTTGCTGTCGGCCCGCACTTCACTGGCTGACCGCTGTTCCTCGGCATAGATACAAGCCAACGTCGGAACCGGCGCACCCGCAATGGCAATGGCCACCAGGAATTTTGATATGGACTTGCGTATCTTCACAGCCCCTGCCCCGGTTTCACGTCCTTGAGTTCCATCGCCTTGGCCGGGTCGCGCATCATCTGGGCGACAACGTCCTGACGCTTGACGTCCTTGCGGTGGCGCAGGGTCAGCACGATGGCGCCGATCATGGCCACCAGCAGGATCAGGCCCGCCAGCTGGAACAGAAGGAAATATTGATCATATATGATGAGGCCGAGCGCCTCGGTGTTGTGCTTGTCCGCTGGAACCGGCTGCGCGATCAGGTCCGAGGCGAGCGGTGCGCTTTCCCAGGCACCGTAGGCCATGACGAACTGCATCAGGATCACGAGGCCGATCAGCAAGGCAACCGGCATGTAGCGGGCCATTTCGGCCTTCAGCTCGGCAAAATCCACATCCAGCATCATCACCACGAAGAGGAACAGAACCGCGACCGCCCCCACGTAGACGATGACCAGCAGCATGGCGACGAATTCCGCCCCCAGAAGCACGAACAGCCCGGCCGAGGAAATAAAGGCCAGGATCAGCCACAGCACCGAATGCACCGGCTGACGGCTGATCACAGTGAACAGCCCGCCGGTGATGGCGCTTATGGCGAAGAGGTAGAAGGCAAAAACGCTCATGTCTCATCGTCCCTTTTGTCGTCCATGACCTCCTGCGCCAACTCCAGCGCGCGGGTCATGGCCGGAATGCCGGCAAAGACCGACATCTGTCCGATCGTTTCAACGATCTCTTGTTTCTTCGCGCCCGCCTCGATGGCGTGGCGCACGGTCTGGCGCAGGGCGGTGTCCGCCTGAGCGCCTTGCATGGTTAGCCCCGCCAGCGTCAGAAGCAGGCGGGTCTTGGCATCCAGACCGTCCTTGTTGACGGTCTTGCCGAACATCAGTTCCATGGCCTCCTTGGGCATGGTCGGCCACAGAGCCTCGAACCCTTTCATGGCCTCGGCAGGCGAGAAATGCTCAAGCGCCGGATTGAACGCTTTTGCCATCTCATGGGCCTGGGCCATCATGGCCTCAAAGGGGTTCTTTGGCTCGCTCATCTCTCACATCACCGGTAGGGTGCGTCGATTTCCAGGTTGCGGGCGATCTCGGCTTCCCAGCGCTCCCCGTTCGAAAGCAGCTTTTCCTTGTCGTAGAACAGCTCTTCGCGGGTTTCGGTGGCGAATTCGAAATTCGGCCCCTCCACGATGGCATCCACCGGGCAGGCTTCCTGGCAGAAACCGCAGTAGATGCATTTCGTCATGTCGATGTCGTAACGCGTGGTGCGGCGGCTGCCGTCCTCGCGCGGTTCGGCATCGATGGTGATCGCCTGCGCGGGACAGACGGCCTCGCACAGTTTGCAGGCGATGCAGCGTTCCTCGCCATTGGGATACCGGCGCAGGGCGTGCTCACCGCGGAAACGGGGGCTCAGCGGGCCCTTTTCATGCGGGTAATTCACCGTAGCCTTGGGGGCGAAGAAATACTTCAGCCCCAGTTTGAAGCCGACCCAGAAATCCTGCAGCAGGAAATACTTTGCGGCGCGGGTATAGTCGATCTGAGTCATGATCAGCCCCCAGTTGTCCAGCGGGCAAATGCCCCCCAGAACCAGTCGAATTTTGCGGCGAAGGCGACGAAGACCACCCAGACCAGGGAGAAGGGCAGGAAGACCTTCCAGCCAAGGCGCATCAGCTGGTCATAGCGATAGCGCGGGGTGATCGCCTTCACCATTGCGAAGAGGAAGAAGAAGAAGGCCATCTTGGCGACCATCCACAGAACGCCGTCGGGCAGTCCCGGGATCGGGGACAGCCAACCACCAAAGAACAACAGCGAGGTCAGGGCGCACATCAGGAAGATGGCGATATATTCACCTGCCATGAACAGAAGGAAGGGCGTTGCCGAATACTCCACCTGATAGCCCGCAACCAGTTCGGATTCCGCCTCGGGCAGGTCGAACGGCGGGCGGTTGGTTTCCGCGAGCGCCGAGATGAAGAACAGGAACACCATCGGGAAATGCGGCAGCCAATACCAGTTGAACAGGCCCGCATTGCCATCCTGCGCGCGCACGATGTCACCAAAGTTCATCGAGCCAGTCGACAGGATCACACCGATGATGATCAGGCCGATAGAGACCTCGTAGGAAATCATCTGCGCGGCAGAGCGCAAAGAGCCAAGGAACGGATATTTCGAGTTCGACGCCCAGCCGCCCATGATCACGCCGTAGACCTCAAGCGAGGAGACCGCGAAAACATAGAGGATCGCCACGTTTATGTCCGACAGAACCCAGCCATCGTTGAAGGGGATCACCGCCCAGGCGATCATCGCCAAAACGAATGAGGTCAGCGGCGCCAGGATGAAGACCGTACGGTCCGCACCGGCGGGAATGACCACCTCTTTCACCACGTATTTCAGCGCGTCGGCCACCGATTGCAGCAGGCCATAGACGCCGACTACGTTGGGGCCCCGGCGCATCTGCACCGCCGCCCAGATTTTGCGGTCCCCATAAACGAGGAACAGAAGCGAAATCATGACAAAGGCAACAACTGCAAGCACTTGCGCCAGTATCAGAATGGCGATGCCGCCGGGGGTGTTAAAGAATTCAGCCATAGGTCCTCACACCGTGGGTATTCCGTTTGCCTTGCAATCCGCCACCACGACTTCGGCGTCGATGGTGCGCAGACCGCGCGGGAGGGCAGGCGAGATGGTGTAGACAGCATCTGCGGTCTGATTGCCACCCTCTTGTTTCATTTTTGTGCGCACGTGGCGCGCAAACCCGTAACCCCGGATCAGCGCATATTGCGCGGCCGCACATTCGGCATAGTCATCCAGGTCCGCGCTTGAGCGGGCACCGGACATCGCAACATTGAACTGCACCAGATCGCCGTTCAGCAGGCTGGTCTTCACCCCTTTGTATTGGGGCGCAGCCTCACCGGTGCCGGGCGCCTGCGCACAGGCCCCCAGCATCAGGGACGATATGAGTGCCGCGCGGATCACTCTGCCGCGATCTTGTCGGTTTTGCGGGCCTTCGCATTGGCGGAAAGCTCAGCCATCAGCTGCGAGGCGCGCGCAATCGGGTTGGTCAGGTAGAAATCCTTGACTGCCGGCATGAAGTCCGCCTTGCCAAGCGGCTCGCTTTCCAGCGCCACAACCTCGTTTTCGACCACCTGGTCGATCTTGGAGAGATGCGGAACCTCGGCGATTAGCGCGGTGCGCAGCTGCGCCAGCGAGTCGTAAGGCAGCTTGGCGTCTACTTCCGCACTCAGCGCCCGCAGGATGGCCCAGTTTTCTTTGGCTTCACCCGGTGCGAAACCGGCGCGCATGGCCAGCTGAGGACGTCCCTCGGTGTTGACGAAGAGACCGTTTTCCTCTGTGTAAGCGGCACCCGGAAGGATCACGTCGGCGCGATGCGCGCCGCGATCCCCGTGGCTGCCCTGATAGATCACAAAGGCGCCCGCATCGATTTCGACCTCGTCGGCGCCCAGGTTGTAGATCACCTCTGCCCCGTCAATCGCCGCTGCCATGCCGCCTTCGGTCACGGCACCAATGTCCATTGCACCCACGCGGGCCGCTGCCGTGTGCAGTACCAGAACCTTGGCGCCGGATTTGGCGGCGAGTTCCTGAACCTTAGCCATAACGGCCAGACCGTCCGCTTCGCGCAGGGCGCCCTGGCCGATGATGATCACGGGTGCCTTGTTCGCGATGTCGTGAGCGTTTTTGACAGCGGCATCCAAAGCGGCGCGGTCGGTGCCGATGTGCTCGTAGTCATAGGTCAGATCCGCCGCTGCGCCGATCAGGCCCACATTGGCACCGTTCGCCCAGGCTTTGCGGATGCGGGCGTTCAGAACCGGTGCCTCATCGCGCGGGTTGGTGCCAACCAGCAGGATAGCCCCTGCCGCATCGATGTCTTCGATTGCCGCCGTGCCCACATAGGCCGAACGGTTGCCGATGGCAAGACGCGCATTGTCGGTGCGGCACTCAACGGCGCCCCCCTGCCCTTCGATCAACTGTTTCAGCGCAAAGGCGGCTTCAACCGGGACCAGATCACCAATCAGACCGGCGACTTTCTTGCCCTTCATCGCAGCAGCCGCAGCAGCGAGCGCTTCGGGCCAGGTGGCGGGCTTCAGCTTGCCGTCGATGCGCACATAGGGGCGATCCAGACGCTGGCGGCGCAGACCGTCCCAGACAAAGCGGGTCTTGTCCGAGATCCACTCTTCATTCACGCCGTCATGGTTGCGCGGCAGGATACGCATCACTTCGCGGCCCTTGGTATCTACCCGGATGTTGGAGCCAAGCGCATCCATCACATCGATGGTTTCGGTCTTGGTCAGCTCCCAGGGGCGCGCGGTAAAGGCGTAAGGCTTGGAGGTCAGCGCCCCCACCGGACACAGGTCAATGATGTTACCCTGCAGGTTCGAATCCAGCGTCTCGTTCAGGTAACTGGTGATTTCCGCATCCTCGCCGCGACCGGTCTGGCCCATCTGGGTAATGCCGGCGACCTCGGTGGTGAAGCGCACGCAGCGGGTGCAACTGATGCAGCGGGTCATGGCGGTGCCGACCAGCGGGCCGAGATCCAGATCGTCCACAGCGCGCTTGGCTTCGCGGAAGCGGCTGAAATCAACGCCATAGGCCATGGCCTGATCCTGCAGATCGCATTCGCCGCCCTGATCGCAGATCGGGCAATCAAGCGGGTGGTTGATAAGGAGGAACTCCATCACCCCTTCGCGAGCCTTTTTCACCATGGGCGAGTTGGTTTTGACCACAGGCGCCTGACCTTCGGGTCCGGGGCGCAGGTCGCGCACCTGCATGGCGCAGGAGGCGGCGGGTTTCGGCGGGCCGCCGACGACTTCGACCAGGCACATGCGGCAGTTGCCGGCGATGGACAGGCGCTCGTGATAGCAGAAACGCGGGATTTCCACGCCAGCCACTTCACAGGCCTGGATCAGGGTCATGGCCCCGTCCACCTCGATCTCGGTTCCGTCAATGTTGATCTTGCGGAGGTCAGACATGGTCTATTTCGCCCTCAGTAACACGCCGATCGCGCTGTTTTTCTTGATTTCCGCGCGACCGAACGCACAGAATGTTTCCGGTTTGTCGTAAGAGACGCCGCGGCTTGTAAAAAGCGCCTCTCCCTTTGCCCGCATCCGGGCCTTTTCCGCGTCGGAGCCGATGTAGGCCCTGATTTCGCTGTCCGAATAGCCAAGCTCATTGGCCCGTGCCCGCAGGCGGCGCAGCTCCCCCACGCCTTTCCAGAAGCGGGCGGCCAGACCGTCACAGTGGTCGGCGACCTCTTTGGCAACGGCGACCGCGAACAATGGCTCTTCGATCTCTGCAACGCTGCGCAGCGATGGCTTTGCGATGACAGCCGACGGGGCTGCAGCCAGGGCTACAGCCGACATCAGACAGACGATCAGACGTTTCATGACAGTTTCCTTCCGTTTGGAAGGACCATGCCACGCCTGATCACCGACGTTATTCAATAACGCAGGGCCGCCACAGAGGCCGGGATATGCAAGCGCATCGCTCACGACTGGCAGGTTCCGTGGAAGACTGCGGTATCCCCGTCTAGACGCAGCTCGGCCTCGGGATCATAAGGATCAACGTCCCACACGATCTCGGAGGTGCCATATCCAGCATCTGTCAGGCAGTACGTCACACCTGCGTGATGCGCAGCCAGGCGCGCGCCCTTGTAGGACTGCGACGCCTTGGAGACCTCAACCCGGAAATCGGCCCGAGAGACTTTCTTATCGACCGGCTTGGCCTTGGCCTTGAAGGCAATCCCGTCATAAAGCGTGCGATCCTTGAAGGAGCTGCCGCAGCCCATCAAAAGTGCCCCCACAGCAGCCAGGGCCAAAAGCGTGTTCACCGAGATGGAGAAACCGCCTGCTCCCGCAACACGAACAGCAGCGCGGGCACCTTTGGCACGGCGATATCGATCTGCATAATTAGGGAGCTTTGCCATGGTCGTTGGTCTTCCTGTCGTTTCCGTTATTCAGCCGCCATCGCGCCCATACGGCCGGATTTTTGCGCTTTGATGCGGTCTTCGATTTCTTCGCGGAAGTTCTTGATCAGGCCCTGGATCGGCCAGGCCGCCGCATCGCCAAGGGCGCAAATGGTGTGGCCTTCGACCTGCTTGGTCACATCCCACAGCATGTCGATCTCTTCCAGCTCGGCTTCGCCTTTAACCAGACGATCCATCACGCGCATCATCCAGCCGGTACCTTCGCGGCAGGGAGTGCACTGGCCGCAGCTTTCGTGCTTGTAGAATTTCGACAGACGCCAGATCGCCTTGATGATGTCGGTCTGCTTGTCCATGACGATCACCGCCGCCGTACCCAGGCCAGAGCCCAGCTCACCGCGCAGATAGTCAAAATCCATGATCGCATCGCGCATGTTTTCACCGCGCACACAGGGCACCGAGGAGCCACCCGGGATCACCGCCAGCAGGTTGTCCCAGCCGCCACGGATGCCGCCGCAGTGCTTTTCGATCAGCTCCTCGAAAGAGATCGACATGGCTTCTTCGACAACGCAGGGGTTGTTCACATGGCCCGATATCGCAAACAGTTTGGTGCCCGCATTGTTAGGGCGACCAAAGCCCGCAAACCATTCGGCGCCGCGGCGCAGGATGGTGGGCACGACAGCGATGGATTCGACGTTGTTCACGGTCGTGGGGCAGCCATAAAGACCCGCGCCCGCCGGGAAGGGCGGCTTCATGCGGGGCATGCCTTTCTTGCCTTCAAGGCTTTCGATCAGGGCGGTTTCCTCGCCGCAGATATAGGCGCCGGCACCGTGGTGCAGGAAGACGTCGAAATCCCAGCCAGACCCGGCGGCGTTCTTGCCCAGAAGGCCGTTGTCGTAAGCTTCGTCGATAGCTGCCTGAAGCGCCTCACGCTCACGAATGTACTCGCCGCGCAGGTAGATATAGCAGGTGTGCGCATTCATCGCGAAGGAGGCGATCAGCGCACCTTCGATCAGCGTGTGCGGATCGTGGCGCATGATTTCGCGGTCCTTGCAGGTACCGGGCTCGGATTCATCGGCGTTGATCACCAGATAGGCCGGGCGACCGTCGCTTTCCTTGGGCATGAAGGACCATTTAAGACCGGTGGGGAAGCCCGCACCGCCACGGCCACGCAGACCGGAGTCCTTCATGGTCTGGATGATCCAGTCCCGCCCCTTTTCGATCAGACCGGCGGTGCCATCCCAGTGGCCGCGCGCCTGAGCGCCTTTGAGCGTCCGCTCATGCATCCCGTACAGGTTGGTAAAGATCCGGTCCTGGTCCTTCAGCATGTCTGCCTACCTTTGGTTGTCCTGACGCATGCGCCAGAGTTGAACGATGTTGAAACCTGCATAGATCATCCCCGCCAAGGCGAGGAAATCGAACAAAAGAGCATAGCGGCCCGGCAATCCGATGGCCGGACCAATGAACAGGGTCAAAGCAAGCCAAGCCAGCATGGTTCCGGCAATCACAAGGGAGATATGGCGTCCCTTGGCGGCAATCGCTTTGTCCTTATCCGTGCTCATTGGGTCCCAATGTCTGATCCCCCGCCCCGGCTATCATGGGGCGGAAGACGGGTTAGTCTTCGTAACGGCCGTCGTCTTTGGCCTTTTTGGCAAATTCGGTCTCTTCACCGGCGGCCAGCTGCGCCGCCTGGGCGATCCAGCCGTCGCGTTCGATCCGGCCCTTGAACTTGAGGCGGCTGTCGACCCATGCGACTTCGGCCTCGGTCCATTTGGCAATCTGGTCAAAGTGGAAAAAGCCCAGTTCATTGAGCGTCTGCTCAAGCTTCGGACCAACGCCTTTCAGCAGTTTCAGGTCATCCGCCTTGCCGCCGCGCGCCTCTGTCAGGGTCTCGGGCGCCGCTTCGTCCACTGCTTTGGCCGCAGCGCCTTCGGGGGATGCAGGCTCAGCCGCCTTCTTGGCCGGAGCCTTTTTCGGGGCCGGTTTCGCCTCAGCCGCCTGTTTGGCAGCGGGTTTCGGTGCCTCGGGCGCCTTTGGCGGCTGACCTTCGGCAGCGCGACCTGCAACCACACCGTCCTTGCCAATCCATGGCGTCAGGATCGGCACCTCATCGCCCTGAATGCGCTTGACGCTGTCGCCAAGATCCACGGCCAATTGCACCGAGGCGTTATATTGCGTCTTTCCACTTTCGTATTCGGTCAGCGAGGTCAGGCCCGATTTCGGCTCAGCCGCGTAGCGGCCGTTCTGCGGGCCAGGCACGACCGCTTTGCCCGCCGCAAGATCCTCAAGGATCTTGGTAAAGCTCTCAGTGGTCAGATCCTCGAAATAGTCCTTGCCGATCTGCGCCATGGGCGCATTCGTGCAAGACCCGAGGCATTCGACCTCTTCCCAGGTGAACTTGCCATCTGCCGACAGGGTAAAGGGCTTATCGGCGATCTTTTCCTTGCAGACCGCGATCAGATCCTCGGCGCCGCAGATCATGCAGGAGGTGGTCCCACAGATCTGCACATGCGCGACCGAGCCGGTGGGCTGCAGCTGGAACATGAAGTAGAAGGAGGCAACCTCAAGCACGCGGATATAGGCCATGCCCAGCATGTCCGCGATATATTCAATCGCGGGCTTGCTGACCCAGCCTTCCTGTTCCTGCGCGCGCCACAACAGCGGGATCACCGCAGAGGCCTGGCGCCCCTCGGGGTATTTGGTGATCTGCGCTTCGGCCCATTTCTGGTTGTCGGGCGTGAAGGCAAAGCTTTCGGGTTGTTCGGAATGCAGACGACGGAGCATTAGCGGTCAATCTCTCCAAATACGACGTCCATGGTGCCGATGATGGCAGCCACGTCGGCCAGTTGGTGACCCTTGGCCACATGATCCATGGCTTGCAGGTGCAGATAGCCCGGCGCGCGCAGCTTGGCGCGGTAGGGTTTGTTGCTCCCGTCCGCCACAAGGTAGACGCCGAATTCGCCCTTGGGCGCCTCGACGGCGGCGTAGACTTCGCCCGCAGGCACGTGGAACCCTTCGGTGTAAAGCTTGAAATGGTGGATCAGGCTTTCCATCGAGGTTTTCATGTCGCCGCGTTTCGGCGGGGTCAGCTTACCACGGGCCAGCACGTCGCCGGTGGCTTCGCGCAGCTTGTGGATGGCCTGACGGATGATCGACAGCGACTGGCGCATCTCTTCCATACGGACGAGGTAGCGGTCATAGCAGTCGCCGTTCTTGCCAACCGGGATCTGGAAGTCGAATTCGTCGTAGCACTCATAGGGTTGCGCGCGGCGCAGGTCCCATGCGAGGCCAGAGCCGCGCACCATCACGCCCGAGAAACCGTAATCCTGAATCTCTTGCTCGCTGACCACACCAATGTCGCAGTTCCGCTGCTTGAAGATACGGTTTTCGGTCAACAGCCCGTCGATGTCGGACAGGACCTTGGGGAATTCGATTGCCCATTCCTCGATATCGTCGATCAGCTCATCCGGAAGATCCTGATGCACGCCGCCAGGGCGGAAGTAGGCCGCGTGAAGGCGGGCACCACAGGCGCGTTCGTAGAAGATCATCAGCTTCTCACGCTCTTCAAACCCCCAGAGAGGCGGGGTCAGCGCGCCCACGTCCATCGCCTGCGTGGTGACGTTCAGAAGGTGGTTCAGGATGCGGCCGATTTCCGAGTACAGCACCCGGATCAGCGAGGCCCGGCGGGGTACTTCGACACCGCAGAGCTTTTCAATCGCCAGACACCATGCATGTTCCTGGTTCATCGGCGCCACATAGTCGAGGCGGTCGAAATACGGCAGGTTCTGCAGGTAGGTGCGGCTTTCCATCAGCTTTTCGGTGCCGCGATGAAGCAGGCCGATGTGCGGATCGCACCGCTCGACAATCTCACCGTCGAGTTCGAGCACCAGACGCAGCACGCCATGCGCCGCCGGGTGCTGCGGGCCAAAGTTGATGTTGAAATTGCGGATCTTCTGCTCGCCCGTCAGGGCGTCATCGAAACCTTTGGAGCCGTCCATCATTTCGCCCCCTCTTTTTCATCGCCGGGCAGGATGTATTCGGCACCCTCCCACGGGGACATGAAGTCAAACTGGCGGTATTCCTGCACCAGGCTTACGGGCTCATAGACCACGCGCTTTTGCGCCTCGTCATAACGGACCTCGGTATAGCCGGTGGTCGGGAAGTCCTTGCGCAGCGGATGGCCGCGGAACCCATAGTCGGTCAGGATGCGGCGCAGGTCCGGGTGGCCGGTGAAGAGGATCCCGAACATGTCGAAGACCTCACGCTCGAACCAGTTGGCCGAGGGGTGCACATCGACGATTGAGGGGACCATTTCATCCTCGCGCACAGAGACCCGCAGGCGGATGCGCTGGTTCTGGTACATCGACAGGAAGTGATAGACCACGTCGAACCGTTTTGCCCGCTCGGGGTAGTCGACGGCGGTGATATCCACCAGGGTGGAAAACTTGCAGGTCGCATCGGTGCGCAGAAACTCGACCAGGCCCGCGATATTGGCGGGCGCCACGTCGACGTTCAGCTCATCATGGGTTACATCCCATGCGATAACGCAGTCGGGGCGCTTGGCCGCGATCTGGGATCCGAGTTCGTTCAGTGCTTCAGTCATCATCAAATCTCCAACCAAAGCCGATCAGCGGACCAGGGTGCCGGTGCGGCGGATCTTGCGTTGCAACTGCATCAGACCATAAAGCAGCGCCTCTGCCGTCGGCGGACAGCCGGGCACATAGACGTCAACGGGCACGATACGGTCACAGCCGCGCACAACCGAATAGCTGTAGTGGTAATAGCCACCGCCGTTGGCGCAGGAGCCCATCGAGATCACATAGCGCGGCTCGGGCATCTGGTCGTAAACCTTGCGCAGGGCGGGCGCCATCTTGTTGGTGAGCGTTCCAGCCACGATCATCACGTCCGACTGGCGCGGAGAGGCGCGCGGCGCGATGCCAAAGCGTTCGGCATCATAGCGGGGCATCGAGGTGTGCATCATCTCAACCGCGCAGCAGGCCAGACCAAAGGTCATCCAGTGCAGCGATCCGGTGCGCGCCCAGTTGATGATATCCTCGGCCGAGGTCAGCAGGAAACCCTTGTCCTGCAGTTCGGCATTAAGGGCCTGGGTGACGACTTCCTTGTCGACGCCCGCGGTGTTGGCTCCGGTCATCACTCCCATTCCAGGGCCCCCTTCTTCCATTCATAGGCAAAGCCGGCTGTCAGCACGCCCAGGAACACCATCATCGACCAGAAGGCCACGTCGCTCAGATCCGCAAAGCCGACGGCCCAGGGGAACAGGAAGGCGATTTCCAGATCGAAGATAATGAACAGAATCGACACCAGGTAAAAACGCACGTCGAATTTCATACGGGCGTCATCGAACGCGTTGAAACCACATTCATAGGCACTTACTTTTTCCGGGTCGGGATTGCGCACGGCGAGCACGACGGCCGCCAGAATAAGGACAATTCCAAGGCCGATGGCGACGGCCAGAAACACCAGGATCGGGAGGTATTCCCGCAACATCTCTTCCACGAGTGGCTCCTTTCCGCGCGCGCGGATTCTCGCGCGCCGTCAATTGGCGTGTTGACTTGGGCCGTGTCTACTCCCCTGCCCCCCCACCGTCAACACAGGCATTTGGTTTGGATTACCCTTCCTTTAACAGCGCGACCCGGGGACATCACATCGCCTAAGAATTGCTCCCCCTATTGCGAAAACACATGCGAATTTGTTGTTTTGACTTAAACAAAAAACGCGCCCAAGAACCGGGCGCGCCTGATAAAAACCATCAGATTTCCACAGCACCACAAAACCCTCACAAAAGACGTTGCCACGCCCTTATCCGGAAGGCTCAGGAGGTTAACGCAGGCTCAGCTCATTGCTGCCAACTTGGCTTTCTCTTGTCGAAAAACGCTGCAATTCCCTCGGACGCTTCAGTCCCTTCCCAACGCTCCACCAGCGCGTTGATGGTATGATCGATGGTCGCCTCGTCCAGGCGCGGTCCCAGATCGCGGGTCAGTTTTTTCGCGGCGGCCACCGCACCGGGAGCGCAGGCCATGTAGGGTGCAACCTCTGCTTCGACCGCTTGGGCCAGTTTGTCGGCCGGAACGATTCTCGCCAGCAGCCCCAGGTCGACCGCCTCAGCCGCATCGAACAGGCGCGCAGACATGAAGACCCGGCGCGCGCGCGCTTCGCCCATGCGGGCAATCACATAGGGGCCGATTGTGGCCGGGATCAGGCCCAGTTTGGTTTCAGTCAGACCCATCTTGAGGGTATCCACACCAATCGCCACGTCGCAGACCGAGGCCATACCAACGCCGCCCCCAAAGGCATTTCCCTGGATCGCGCCGATCAGGGGCTTGGGCAGCGTGTTCAGCAGCATCAGCATCTCGGCCAGCACCCGTGCTTCCTTGGCGCGGGTTGCGGCATCGGCTGTCATCTGCGCCTGCATCCAGCCCAGATCGCCGCCTGCGCAGAAACTCTTGCCCGCGCCAGTCAGCACCACGACACGCACAGTGTCATCTGCCGCCAGGTCCTGCGCGGCCTGTTTCAGCTCCAGCAGCATCTCGCCGGACATTGCATTGTGCTTCTCCGGGCGGTTGAGGGTCAGCGTGGCCACGCCGCGCGCATCGGTTTCCAAAGTGATTGTGTTGAACATCGTCTTGCTCTCTTTCCTGTCCCTGTCACACAGGCCTTGTTTCCGGTGCACCGCGCATGGCGCGGGCAAGATCAGCGGCCTCATCCAGAACCCGCGCATCGAGCCCGGTGTCATATCCAAGCGCCGTCAGATGCGCATGCACCGTTTCGGTCGCCACATTGCCCGCAGCCCCCGGCGCATAGGGGCATCCGCCAAGCCCGCCCACGGCGGCATCAAAGACCCGCACGCCCTGGGCAAGCGAAGCGTCGATATTGGCAATCGCCCGCCCAGCGGTGTCGTGATAATGCCCGGCCAATTTCTCGACCGGCACGCGGGCCTTCACCGCCTCCAGCATTTTGGTGATCGTCTCGGGCCTGCCCTGCCCGATGGTGTCCCCCAGCGAGATCTCGTAGCAGCCCAATTCGAACAGCCGCTCGGCCACCTCGGCCACTTTTTCCGGCGGGGTTGCGCCATCATAGGGGCAATCGGTCACGCAGGAGACATAGCCGCGCACCGGCAGGCCGATCTGTTTTGCCGCCTCAAGGATCGGCAGGAACCGTTCGATGCTTTCGGCAATGGTCGCGTTGATATTGGCCTTGGAAAACCCTTCGGAGGCTGCGGCAAAAACCGCGATTTCATCCGCCTTTGCCGCGACCGCATCCTCGTAGCCGCGCATGTTCGGCGTCAGCGCCGCATAGGAAACGCCCGCAGCACGCTGGATACCGGCCAGCACCTCGCCACTGCCCGCCATCTGCGGCACCCATTTGGGGGAGACAAAGCTCGCCACTTCGATCCTGCGGAAGCCCGCGCGCGACAGGCAGTCCACAAGGGCGATCTTCTCCGCAACCGGAATGGCCCGCCTTTCATTCTGCAGCCCATCGCGCGGACCCATCTCGAAGATTTCAACGCTTTGCGTCATGGCGCGCCCTCCCTTGGCGATCCGGCCTTCGTTGCTAGCGCTGGCGACAGCCTGCCGCCAACGCAACTTCATTTCCACAGTTGATCAGTCTTCCGCTGCGTCCAGACGCACCAGCGCGGCGCCCGCCTCGACCTGATCACCCGCGGCGGCCAGGACCTCGGCCACGGTGCCATCGCGCGCCGCCAAGAGCGAATGCTCCATCTTCATGGCTTCCAGAATGGCAAGGCGGTCACCCTCCTTTACCTCTTGGCCAGCTTCGGCAAAGACCGCTTTCACAAGGCCGGGCATTGGGGCTTCGATCACGTTCATGTCGCCCCCGGCAGCCGAGGCGCGATCCAGAGGATCGATCACCTCGAACTGCAGCCCGTATCCATCAAAAACGGTGATGGTATTCCCGGACTGCGCCACGGGCGGCAAGCGATCGCCACTCAGCACCCAGGACCCGGCGATCCGGCAGGCACAGATCTGGTCCTCAGGATGCCCCGGAAATTCCCAGATTTGATCATCAGGCCCGCCCACCTCTACCGTGGCCTCAAAGACCTCGCCCTGGTGGCTGAGATGAACCGAACGGCGCAGGTCGGACCAAAGGGTAAAGCCTGCATCCCAATCAAGGTCGATAAGGCCGAGCGCCTGCATGCCGGCAGCGGCCTTGTGCTCGAACTTGACTTCTGGCGCCTGCACCAGTTCGTCGAGATCCCGTGCGATCAGCCCCGTGTCCACATCGCCCGCAGCAAACCCTTCATGAGCCGCCAAGGCCCCAAGGAAGGCGAGGTTGGTGACCGTGCCGCCCACCTGCGTTTCAGCGAGCGCCTGCGAGAGGCGCGACAGGGCAACCGCGCGAGTGGGGCCATGAACGATCACCTTGGAGATCATCGGATCATACCAGGGGCTGATGGTGTCCCCTGCCCGCACACCGCTGTCGGCGCGGCAGCTATCGGGGAATTGCAGATGCGTCAGCGTGCCGGTTGCGGGCAGGAAGCCCTTTGGCACGTCCTCGGCATAAAGCCGCGCTTCAAAGGCATGGCCGGTGATGGTCAGCTCACCTTGCTGTTTCGGCAGGCTTTCCCCTGCTGCGACGCGTAGCTGCCATTCCACGAGGTCCACCCCGGTGATGAGTTCGGTGACCGGATGCTCCACCTGCAGGCGGGTGTTCATCTCCATGAACCAGAAGCCATCCGGACGCAGCCCGTTTGAGCCATCGACAATGAATTCCACCGTGCCGGCGCCTTTATATCCAATCGCCTCGGCAGCACGCACGCCCGCGCGCCCCATGGCCTCACGCATCTCGGCCGTCATGCCGGGCGCGGGCGCCTCTTCGATGACCTTCTGGTGACGGCGCTGCAGCGAGCAATCGCGTTCGAACAGATGCACCGCATGGGTGCCATCGCCAAAGACCTGCACTTCGATGTGACGCGGCTGCTGGATGTATTTCTCGATCAGCACATCCGGGTTGCCAAAGGCAGTGGTGGCTTCACCTTGGGCGCTTTTCAAGGCCTCGGCAAAATCGGCGGGGTCTTCCACCAGCCGCATGCCCTTGCCGCCGCCACCGGCGACCGCCTTGATCAGGACAGGATAGCCGATGGTATCGGCGGCGCCTGCCAGATGCTCGGGATCCTGGTTCTTGCCGTGATAGCCGGGGACGACGGGCACGCCTGCCTCTTCCATCAGCGCCTTGGCGGCGTCTTTCAGACCCATCTTGCGGATCGCATCCGCCGACGGGCCGATAAAGACAAGGCCAGCCGCCTTCACCGCATCTACAAATTCAGGGTTCTCCGATAGGAAGCCATAGCCGGGATGGATCGCCTGGGCGCCCGTTGCCTTGGCCATACCAATAATTTCATCGCCAAGCAGGTAGCTGTCGGCAGGCGCGGGCCCGTACCCGATGTGGCAGACTTCATCTGCCATCGCCACATGTTTGGCTTCGCGGTCTGCGTCCGAATAAACGGCCACGGTTTTCACGCCCATGGCGCGGGCGGTTTCCATCACACGGCAGGCGATCTCGCCCCGGTTTGCGATCAGAATTTTGTCAAACATCTTTATGGTCTCCGAAATCACGGACCAGACGGAAGGTTTCAACCATCATCGGTGCGTTCTGGTGAAAGCGGCCAGCGCGGGTCAGGTAGCTTTGATACCCTGCCCGCCAGTGCTCCAAGTCTTTGAATTCTCCCTGAGGCGGAACCATATCTGCCGTCACATCGCAAAAGCGGACCTTGTCCACTTTTACGGTCTCTGTGGCGCAGGCAGCCGTTCCGTCCCAATTCAAGACGATATCGACGCGCCCCACCTCGGGAAGGCTTTCCAGCCCATCATCGAAGACCGACCAGGCCTCGCAGCTGATGGTCTTGCGCCCTGAGCGGATCAGGCCGACGATTTCAGCGTTCAAAGCAGGTGAATCGCCGGGGCGATAACTTTGCGCGCCGGGGAAATCTGCCATGGCGTCTTCGAGGGGGATCATGGCTTGATTACCTCACATGCGGAACACGCCAAAGCGCGTGTCTTCAATCGGGGCGTTGAGGGCGGCGCTCAGCGACAGGGCCAGCACCTCGCGGGATTTGCGCGGATCGATGATGCCATCGTCCCAAAGTCGCGCGGAGGCATAAAGCGGGTGGCTCTGTTCCTCGAACATCTCGATGGTGGGGCGTTTGAATTCGGCCTCTTCTTCGGCGCTCCAGCTGCCACCCTGCCGTTCGATGGCATCGCGTTTCACGGTGGCCAGAACGCCTGCCGCCTGCTCACCGCCCATCACGGAAATGCGGCTGTTCGGCCAGGTCCACAAAAAGCGCGGCTGATAGGCGCGGCCAGACATGCCGTAGTTCCCAGCCCCAAAGGAGCCGCCGACCAGCATGGTCACTTTTGGCACATTGGTGGTGGCCACCGCCGTCACCATCTTGGCACCGTGGCGGGCGATGCCCTCGTTCTCATACTTGCGCCCCACCATAAAGCCAGTGATGTTCTGCAGGAACACCAGCGGAATCTTGCGCTGCGAGCACAGCTCCACAAAATGCGCGCCCTTCTGTGCGGCCTCGGAGAACAAGACGCCGTTGTTGGCGATGATGCCGACCGGGCAGCCCTTCACATGAGCAAAGCCTGTGACCAGCGTTTCCCCAAAGCGGGGTTTGAATTCATCAAAGCGTGAGCCATCCACCAGACGCGCGATCACTTCGCGGATGTCATAGGGCGTGCGCAGATCGCCCGGCACCACGCCGAGGATCTCCTCGGGGTCATAGGCGGGCTCTTCCGGGGAGGCCCAGTTCACCGTGAGGGGCTTGGTGATATTGAGCGACTGCACCGCGCGCCGTGCCAGCGCCAGCGCATGGGTGTCATCCTCGGCCAGATAGTCGGCCACACCAGAGAGGCGCGTGTGCACATCGCCGCCGCCGAGGTCTTCGGCGCTGACCACCTCGCCCGTTGCGGCCTTTACCAGCGGCGGGCCAGCCAGAAAGATGGTGCCCTGTTCCTTGACGATGATGGTCACATCCGACATCGCGGGCACATAGGCGCCGCCTGCCGTGCAGGAGCCCATGACCACGGCGATCTGCGGGATGCCCTTGGCCGACATACGGGCCTGATTGTAAAAGATACGGCCAAAGTGGTCCCGATCCGGGAAAACCTCGTCCTGATTGGGCAGGTTTGCCCCGCCCGAGTCCACCAGATAGATGCAGGGCAGCCGGTTTTCCTCAGCGATCTCCTGCGCGCGCAGGTGTTTCTTGACCGTCATCGGATAGTAGGTGCCGCCCTTCACGGTAGCATCGTTGCAGACCACCATGACCTCTTGCCCATGGACGCGGCCAATGCCCGCGATCACGCCCGCCGCAGGGGCAGCACCGTCATACATGCCATGGGCCGCCGTTGCGCCGATTTCGAGGAAGGGAGAGCCCGGATCCAACAGGTTCGCCACCCGTCGGCGCGGCAGCATCTTGCCCCGGCTTTCGTGGCGGGCGCGGGATTTCTCGCCGCCGCCCAGACGCGCCGCCTCTGCCGCATCGTCAATCTGCGCCAGCGCCTCAAGATGCGCGGCGCGGTTCTGTTTGAAGCCTTCGGAGGAAGGCATCGCGCTGGATTGAAGTTTCATCTGCCAGTCTCTTTCGATTCAAGAAGTGCGTTTTCATTCAACACGGCATCGGCAAGTTCGTTGAACCGCCTTACAATTGTAACTGGCGTAGGGGAGTGCTCCCTAAAACACCGCCACATAATTGCGTTTGCTTGATCCCGATATTTTTGTGCCTTCAAACCAAGAAAGAACTTTGCGTCACTGTAGTGAGATTTCAGGTCCCAATCCCTGCTACTTTCTCCCGACTCGACAAGCAGCTCTACCATCGAAAATGTGTAGATTGAGCTCTCTCTGGTATTCCAACCGTGAACGGTGTTTCCGCGATCTCGGATGGCTTTGCCCATTTCGCTATCAATGAGCCTAAGCTCTTCCTTCAGCCAGCTTGGAGTAGACAACCCCAGGATTTGCGCTGCGAGCTTTTGGTTATTGTAGTATAGCTTTGTCTTCTCCTTGAAGTGATAGCATAGGTTCTGAACTAGAAACCAAGTCATCTCTAAGTGAGATGACTTTGAGATTTCAGTACCGTGCCATGGGTATCTCTTTAGCATTTTGCACGCAGTAGCCAGTTCCTCAGCCACCCCGTTGAACTGCATGAATGCGCCCACTGCATTGCACACACGATTCTCGACGGCATTCGCCAAACGTTGTGTTTGCGGATCGTTCACTTCCGCGAAGTTTCCGTTGTTGTTTCCTGGAATTACATGTTTTGCGCAGTCACGCAGGAAGGCGATTGCTTCTTCTTGCTCAGAAAACGTGGTGTATTCGGTGGAGGCCCTCGTCATCTTGGCTCTTCCCCAGCTGCACGCGCTTTCAGCTCCTTGCGGATCACCTTGCCGGTAACGGTCATCGGCAGGGCGTCCAGAAATGCGATTTCGCGGGGGTAGGAATAATGGGCGAGGCGCTCCTTGACGTAGTCCTGCAGCTCTTTCTCGGTCGCTGCTGCGCCTTCTTTCAGCACCACATAGGCCTTGACGATCTCGGTGCGCATCGGGTCGGGTTTGCCGACAACGCCGACGGTGGCGACGCTGGGATGAGTCAGCAGGCAGTCCTCGATCTCGGCCGGGCCGATGCGGTAGCCGGACGAGGTGATGACATCATCCTCGCGGCCCACAAAGCGCAGGTAGTCCCCTTCCCAGATGCCGCGATCGCCGGTCACCAGCCAGTCACCACGGAACTTCTCCGCCGTCTCCTTGGGCCGGTTCCAGTATTCCAGCATCATCGAGGCAGAGCCACGGCGGATAGCCACATCGCCCTCCTGATCGGTCGGATTGCCTTTCGCGTCGATCACGGCAACCTCATGCCCCGGCACCGCCTTGCCGATACAGCCCGGACGCGGGGCAAAATCCACGCCGCAGGAGGAGGCGACCATGTTGCATTCCGTCTGCCCGTAGAATTCATTGATGGTGAGGCCGAACGCCTCCTGCCCCCAGGCGAGCATCTCGGCCCCCAAAGGCTCACCGCCCGATGCGACCGAGCGCAGACCCGGCACCGCCTTGCCAGCGGCCTTGAGCATCCTGAGCGCAGTGGGAGGGAAAAAGATATTGCGCACCTCGCCGCGCGTGATCAGGTCGGCGCAGGCTTCAGGCGTGAATTTGTCGAGCCGTGCAGCAACAACAGGCACCCCCAGCGCAAGGCCCGGCATCAGCACATCAAAGAGCCCGCCGATCCAGGCCCAGTCCGCCGGGGTCCAGATGCAATCGCCCGGTTGGCCGAGGTGATCGTGGCTGATGGCGACGCCCGGCAGATGGCCGGTCAGCACCCGGTGGGCATGAAGCGCGCCCTTGGGGCTGCCGGTGGTGCCAGAGGTGTATATGAGGACAGCAGGCGTTTCCGGCGTCGTCTCGGCAAAGGGCACCGGCGCGCCGTCAAGACCGACATCTTTGGCCATGACCGCCTCGGCCAGATCCCCAAGCAGCATCGCGCCCTCTGGATCGGTCAGGACAAAGCGCACGCCAGCGTCCCCGGCGCGCGACGCCAAGGCATCACGTTTGAACAATTTGAACAGCGGCACCGAGATGGCACCGACCTTCCAGATCGCCAGATGGACCGCGGCGCACCAGGGGGACTGGCTGAGCAACACCCCGACACGATCCCCCGGCTTGACCCGTGACAACAGATACCGTGCCAGCCCATCGACCATGTCCGCCAGTTGACCAAAGGAAATGTCGCGCCGCTCTGTTCCGGTCAGATCAACGAGGGCGCAGGCGGATGGATCCTGCGCCAGCGCCTGCGCTGCCATGTTCAGACGCGAAGGTACAGCCCATGACCCATCTGCGTTCAAACCCGGAATGTCGCGCGGTTCAGACATGATCAGCCCTTCCGAAATTGCATAGCGGCTATGCATGTTTTTCTTTTTATTTCAGGGACAAAGGAGCTGTGACCTTGATCCAGATCAGAGACGCATGGCCGCCTTTCCCCCATGGTCACGCCATAGAAGACAGAAAAGGGACAACCCCAATGAAACGCATGGTTTCCGCTCTTGCCATCTCCACGGCGCTTGTTGCCGGAGCGGCTCCGGCCTTTGCTCAGTCGCAAGGCGACTGGACCTTCGGCGCAGGTATCGCCAACGTGAACCCCAAGTCGAACAACGGTACGCTTGCCGGTGGTGCGGCGTCGATCAACGACGACACTCAACTGTCGCTGACAGTCGAATACTTCATCCGCGACAACCTGGGTATCGAACTTTTGGCCGCCACCCCGTTTGAACACGACATCACCATTGCCGGTGTCGGCTATGCGGGCACCACGAAACAGCTGCCGCCGACCCTGTCGCTGAACTACCACTTCCCGACCAAGGGCAAGGTCAAACCCTTCCTTGGGCTGGGTGTGAACTACACCACATTCTTTGAGGAAAGTTCGCCCCTCGGGACGCTGAGCCTTGATGACAGCTGGGGTCTTGCGATCAACGCTGGTGCAGACTGGCAGGTCTCGGACAACGGCGCGCTGCGTTTCAACGTGCGCTACATGGACATCGACAGCGAAGCCTTCCTGAACGGCGCCTCGATCGGCACCGCAGAGATTGATCCGGTCGTGATTGGTGTCGCCTACGTGCACCGCTTCTGATCCCGTGTTGCAGTTGGGCAGGTGCTTCCCTCGTCCCTGCCCGCTGTTCCAGTTGTAAAAGGCGTCGCCCCGCGCGGCGCCTTTTTTCATGTTATCTTCGGCCGGTTGTGGTCAGACAACGCACCCAAGGCCTTTGCCACCATCATGCTTCCGGTTGAGGCAGCCCTGAACCGCCCGGCCCGGAAAAGCGGATCAACCCGCCCAGCGCGTTGACTTCGTAGCGATAGATCGCCCCTTCAGCGCCCCTTTTCGGGCGACAGGTGACCACCAGCCAACTCCATCCCCCCCTCCCTGGACGCGCCGAGCAATCCGTCACCTGCGGAGTACCCGGCCTGCCTGACCTCGCATGATCGGCCAGATATCTCTGCGCATAAAGGGTGATCACATCGGTTTCCGTGATGCCCTGCCGCAGAATGCCGTACCGAAGCCCGATCACCGCCAACAAAAGCGTCAGCAGAATGACCGGGATCCAGTAGGCAACCCGCATCAGCCCATATGCGCCATCAGCTCGCGGCCAATCAGCATACGGCGAATTTCAGAGGTGCCCGCGCCGATCTCCATCAACTTGGCATCGCGGAAGATCCGGCCCACCGGGTTGTCGGACAGGTAGCCTGCGCCGCCAAAGGCCTGCACCGCCTGATGCGCCTGCACCATCGCCTGCTCGGAGGCATAAAGGCAGCAGGCCGCCGCATCCTGGCGCGTCACCGTGCCATTGTCGCAGGCCTTGGCCACCTCGTAGATATAGGCGCGGGCCGAGTTCATCGCTGTGTACATATCGGCGATCTTGCCCTGCATCAGCTGGAAGTTCCCGATCGGCTGGCCGAACTGTTTGCGCTCTTTCAAATACGGCATCATCTCGTCCATGCAGGCCGCCATGATCCCGGTGCCGATGCCAGCCAATACCACGCGCTCGTAATCGAGCCCCGACATCAGAACCTTGACGCCCTTGCCCTCTTCACCCAGCACGTTCTCGAAGGGCACTTCGCAATCCTCAAAGATCAGCTCGGCGGTGTTGGAGCCGCGCATGCCCAGCTTGTCGAAATGAACCGAGGTCGAGAAGCCCTTGAACTCCTTCTCGATCAGGAAGGCAGTGATCCCCTTGGAGCCTGCTTCGGGATCGGTCTTGGCATAGACCACCAGCGTGTCGGCATCGGGGCCATTGGTGATCCAGTATTTGTTGCCATTGAGGCGATAGTGATCGTTGCGCTTTTCGGCGCGCAAGCTCATCGAGACGACATCAGAGCCAGCGCCCGCCTCGGACATGGCCAGGGCACCCACGTGCTCGCCCGAGATAAGGCGCGGCAGGTATTTCTGTTTCTGCTCTTCATTGGCATTGAGCTTGATCTGGTTGACGCAGAGGTTGGAATGCGCGCCATAGGACAGCGAAACCGAGGCGCTGGCGCGGGCGATTTCCTCGACCGCGACAGTATGCGCCAGGTAGGACATGCCCGCCCCGCCAAACTCTTCAGGGACAGTGATGCCCAGAAGGCCCAGCTCGCCCATTTCCTGCCACAGCTCGGCAGGGAATTCGTTCTTCTGGTCGATCTCCTGCGCCATGGGTTTGACGCGCTCCTGCGCCCAGCGATGCACCATATCGCGCAGCGCATTCACATCTTCGCCCAGATCAAAGGTCATGCTTGCGTTGAACATACCGCGTCTCCTCCCGAGTCATCGCGAATTATTTGAACATGCGTTCATTTATCACCATCCCCCCCTCCCCCGTCAAGCACCCGATCACCTATCTGAGCATTTCAAGCAGTGCTGCGCCGGTCTTGCGGTAACCTTTGACGGAAGGACGGCGCCCCTGCCGACTGCGCACAACGCGCCACAGCCCCAGATGGACAGCCGCCCATCGCGCTTCTATCCTCGCCACAAGCCTGTCAATTCCCTAAAGAAAATCCCCCCACCCCATGACCAAGATCGTCCTTCATCTCAAAGCGAGTGACCTGCACGGCGAGTTCTCCGGCTGGCATCTTGAGTTCTACCGGATACTGGAGGCGCTGATGGCCGCCCACAGGATTCGCGTCGAAAGCCGCCAGCGCGACAGCGATATTCGTATCGACACGCGGTCTCTTCACGACAGCCGCTTTGAAGATGGAAATCTCCACATCATCGACGACCGCGCGCTTAGGGCGCCCAATGTGCTCAATGCCGGGGTCGCCTATTTCTGGCGCTTCTGGCAGTTGGACCCACAGGGCGTAAAAGCCTTCAGCTCAACGGGCGATGCGCCCTATGACCCAGACCAGATGCCGCGGCGCCGGGCACAAAGCTTCTTTGACAATATGCACAAACGCTATGTGCAGTCCCGCAAATCAAAATACGCCCAGCCCGGGGCCCCACAACGGTTTCCAAAAGGCGCCATCTCGGTCTTCTTTCAAGGTCAGTATCCGGTCAACTCGGGCGCAACATCGATCACCGACATCGGGATGCTGAAGGCCGTTCAGGCTGGTGCCGGGGATCGCCCCATCCTCGTCAAACCGCATCCGCTGGCCAGCGGCATCCCCGACATTGCCAAGGCCCTGTCCCTCGCCGAAGCGGACAGCCGGATCACCGTGACTGACGCCAATGTTCACGACATCCTCAGCGCCAGTTGCGCCACGGTTTCCATCAATTCGACCGTCGCTTTGGAAGGCTTCCTGCATCGCAAACCCGCGATCCTCTTTGGCCGATCCGACTTTCACCACCTGGCTGGACAGGTCCGCAACCCGCAGGAGTTTGAAACGACCCTTTCCCGCGAGCTTGAGCGCGACGAAGGCTACGAGCAGTTTCTCGCCTGGTATTTCCTGAAGATGTGCCTGCCGCTCAACAGCGGCCGCCTCGAAGAGAGGGTCTGGCAGATTTTCAGCAAAGCCGGATTTCCGCGCTCACGCTTCACGTAGCGGCCTTGCCCTGGAACACCGCGCCCACTTCAGCGCGAATGATGCGGGCAATCTGGGCACAATCTTCAAGGGAAAACGTCAAAGGCACCCGCATATCCACAATTCCGGCAAGAATGCGATCACTGTTAGGAAGCGAAGGCGTCTCTGCATAGCGCCAACTGTCATAGCGCGAGGTGAAGGCCACAGGCTCTGCCCCGCCGAACCACTTCAGTTCGACACCGCGCGCGGCGCAGCGGCGCAACACCTCCTGCACCCGCTCTGCCGCCCAGTCGAGCAATAGGAACTGGAAGGAAGAGCCGACATAGGTCTCCACCGCCGGGCGCTCCACCACCCGGAGCCCGGGTGTGCCACGCACCCCGTCTTCAAGCGTCCGGTAACGTTCATTCCAGCGCGCAACCTGAGCCTCCAGATCGCGCAACTGAGGCCGCAGGATGGCCGCACGCAGATTGTCCATCCTGCCCGAGATATTGGGCGTCTCATATTTGATCTGCTCAAACACCTCAGGATCCGGCGCCGCAAGATGACGGCCGAACAGCATATAGGACCCCGAAAGCATGATCGCACGGGCCGCGATCTCGGCATCATCGGTGACCAGAAACCCACCCTCGCCAGAGTTCACATGTTTGTAGGTCTGACAGGAATAGCAGCCCACCGCACCATGCCGCCCCGAAGGCACTCCGTTCCAGGCCGCCCCCATGGTGTGGGCGCAATCCTCGATCACGGCAATCCCGGCCGCGTTGCAGATTTCCATCAGCCGGTCCATGTCACACAGGTGCCCGCGCATATGGCTCAGCATGAGCACCTTGGCCTCGCCTGTCTTGGCTGCAAGGTCCTCCAGATCGATCGTCAGATCCTCGGTCACATCCACATAGATGGGTGTCGCGCCAACGGCTGCGATAGACCCCGGCACCGGCGCCAGGGTAAAGGCATTCGTGAGCACCCGGTCGCCGTGCGTCACGCCAACCGCCCGCAAAGCCGTCGCCAGCGCATATCCGCCTGAGGCAACGGCGAGGCAGTATTTCGCTCCCACCTGATCCGCAAACTCACGCTCCAAAAGAGCGGTCTCGCCGACCTCACCTTCCGCCACGTTATAGCGATGCAGGCGCCCATGGCGCATCACCTCGACGGCGGCGTCAATCGCCTCGTCTGGGATCGGTTCCTGCTGGGTGAAACTGCCGGTGAATATCTCGCTCATGATCTGTTTTTGAGGCCGGCCCGCCTTCTGGTCAAGGGCGAAGACACGCCTCGTCAAACTGCCTATGACAATAATTGGTCGACGATGTCGGGCAAATCCTCGTAACGGTGCAGCAGTGCCTCGGGCGCCAGCGCCGCCATATCCTCCCCGGAGGGGCCAAAGGTCACCAGGACCGAAGGCACGCCCGCTGCGGACGAGGTATTGCGGTCAGTGTCGCTGTCGCCGATCAGGACCGTGCGCGCTGGATCGCCTCCGGCCCGGCGGGCCGCCTCGAACAGAGGCGCAGGGTCGGGTTTGCGCACCGGCAGCGTGTCTGCCCCGACAAGCGAGGCAAAGGCCTCGCGCACGCCAAGTGAGCGCATCAGCTGTTCGGCCAGAGCCTCGGGCTTGTTGGTACAGATGCCAACGCCGTAGCCCCGCAGCTTCAGCGCCTCCACTGCATCCATCGCACCGGGGTAGAGAAACGTGTGCAGGTCAATCGCCTCGCGATAGGCGTCCAGCAAGACGGGGTAGTAGTCTTCGACCGTGGTCTCGTGATATGCGCCGACGCGTTTCAACCCTTCGGTCAGCATGCGTTTGCCGCCACGCAGGGCGATCCCCGCATCCTTCGGGTGGGTCAGCACATCTCCATACCCCATCTGGCGGAAACAGGCATTGGCCGCCGCCAGTAGATCTCCCGAGGTATCCGCCAGAGTTCCATCGAGATCGAAGATCACCGTACGCATATCGTCCCCTTTCGGCGCATTTCCGCCGCATGATGTTGCAAGCCGCAACCTAGTTTGATGATTCAATGGCTTGCACGCCCAATGTTAGCGGATAAAACGGGGGCGCTGAAAAGACAAAGAGAAACATCACATGAGCACAGCCCTCATCATCCTGGCCGCAGGCAAAGGCACGCGGATGAATTCGGACCTGCCAAAGGTTCTGCACCCCATCGCCCAGGCGCCCATGCTGGAACACGCCATGGCCGCAGGCCGCGCGCTGGAGCCTGAGCGGATCGTGGTGGTCGCAGGGCATGGGGCCGAGGCCGTGCGCGCTGCCGTGGCAGAGATGGATGAGTCCGCCGAGGTGGTCTTGCAGGAAGAACAGCTCGGAACCGCCCATGCGGTAGATCAGGCCCGCGAGGCGCTGGCGGGCTTCGCTGGCGACGTGGTCGTTCTTTACGGTGACACCCCGTTTGTAAGCGCAGAGACCATCACCCGCATGGTCAATGCCCGCGCAGAGGCGGATCTGGTGGTTCTGGGATTTGAGGCTGCCGATCCGGGTCGCTATGGGCGTCTGGTAATGGAGGGCGACAGCCTGGAGCGGATCGTGGAGTTCAAGGACGCCACCGACACCGAGCGCGCGATCAGGTTTTGCAATTCGGGTCTGATGGCCTGCGCCTCGCCCGTGATGTTCGAGCTGATCTCTGAAGTCGGCAATGACAACGCCTCGGGCGAGTATTACCTCACAGACCTGGTCGCCCTGGCCCGCGGCAAAGGCCTGCGCGTTACCGCCGTCGCCTGTGATGAGGCTGAAACCCTTGGCATCAACTCGCGCACCGAGCTGGCCAAAGCCGATGCCCTGTTTCAGGCCCGCGCCCGCGCCGAGGCACTGGAAAACGGCGTCACCCTGATGGCGCCGGAAACCGTCTATTTCGCCTTTGACACAGTGGTGGGCCGGGACACGGTGATCGAACCCAATGTGGTCTTTGGCCCCGGCGTTACAGTGGAAAGCGGCGCTCTGATCCGCGCCTTTTCGCATTTGGAGGGCTGCCATGTCAGCCGCGGCGCCAAGGTCGGCCCCTATGCCCGCCTGCGCCCCGGAGCAGAGCTGGCTGAGGACACCCACATCGGCAACTTTGTCGAGATCAAGAATGCCGAAATCGCTGCAGGGGCCAAGGTCAATCACCTGTCCTACGTGGGCGATGCCTCGGTCGGGAAGGCCACAAACATTGGCGCCGGCACGATCACCTGCAACTATGATGGCGTGATGAAGCACCGCACCGAAATTGGCGCGCGCAGCTTTATAGGATCGAACACCCTTCTGGTGGCTCCGGTGCGTGTCGGTGACGAAGCCATGACCGCAAGCGGCACCGTGGTCACGAAGAACGTCGCAGACGGAGATCTCGCGATCTCGCGCAGCGCTCAGGAAAACAAACCGGGGCGCGCGCGCAAACTGATGGACATGCTGCGTGCCAAGAAGGCCCGCCAGGCAAAAGGAGCCAAGTGATGTGTGGTATCGTCGGAGTTCTTGGCAATCATGAAGCTGCGCCCCTGCTGGTTGAGGCGCTGAAGCGGCTCGAATATCGCGGCTATGACAGCGCCGGTATTGCAACGGTCTACGAGGGCAAGCTGGACCGCCGCCGCGCCGTCGGCAAATTGGTCAACCTGAGCGACCTTTTGGTACATGATCCGCTGCCCGGAAAATCCGGTATCGGCCACACCCGCTGGGCCACCCATGGTGCACCCTCGGTGGGTAACGCGCATCCTCATCGCGCCGGCGCCGTGGCCGTGGTGCATAACGGGATCATCGAGAATTACCGCGATCTGCGCGCCGAGCTGGCCGAGGCCGGGATCGAGTTTCAGACCGAAACCGACACCGAAACCATCGCCCTGATGACCGAACGCTACATGCAAGGGGGCCTGTCTGCAGTTGAGGCCGCGCAAAAGACCCTCTCGCGGCTGGATGGCGCCTTTGCGCTGGCCTTCCTCTTTGACGGCGAAGAAGACCTGATGGTCGCCGCCCGCAAGGGCTCTCCTCTGGCGATCGGCCACGGCGATGGCGAAATGTTTGTGGGCAGTGATGCCATCGCGCTTGCGCCGCTCACCGACCGGATCACCTATCTGGAGGAAGGCGATTGCGCTGTCCTCACCCGGACAAGCCTGGAAATACGCGATGCCAATGGAGAGCTGGCGAACCGCGCGGTTAAGACGATCCAGATCGACGCGACCCAGGTCGACAAGGGCGGCCACAAACACTTCATGGCCAAGGAAATCGCCGAACAACCCACGGTGATTGCCGAAGCCATCCGCCACTATCTGCCGGTGGGCGAAGACGCGGTGCACCTGCCCGGAGACCAGATCGATTTCGCCCAGATCGACCGGCTGACCCTAGTGGCCTGCGGCACTGCGTTTTATGCCTGCCTCACCGCGAAATACTGGTTCGAAAAGCTTGCACGCATCCCGGTCGAGGTCGATATCGCGTCCGAGTTCCGCTACCGCGAACCACCGATCCCGGCGCGCACGGCGGCTCTGTTCGTTTCTCAATCGGGCGAGACCGCCGATACTCTGGCCGCGCTGCGCTACTGTGAGGGCAAGGCGGATCAGATCCTGTCGGTGGTCAATGTCCCCGAAAGCTCCATCGCGCGGGAAAGCGATCTGGCGCTGCCCATTCACGCGGGGGTGGAAATCGGCGTTGCCTCGACCAAGGCCTTTACCTGTCAGTTGAGCGTGCTTCTGATGCTGGCACTGAAGGCCGCAACTGACCGGGGCGAAATCAGCGAAGAAGACTTGCAGGCGCATATCTCTGCCCTGCGCGGTTTGCCCAATGTGCTGTCGTCCGCGCTGGAGCAGAACGAGGCAATCCGGCAAGCCTCTCTCAAACTCAGCGAAGCGCGTGATGTGCTGTTCCTGGGGCGCGGGTTGATGTTCCCGCTGGCCCTTGAAGGCGCGCTGAAACTGAAAGAGATAAGCTATATCCACGCCGAGGCCTATGCTTCGGGCGAATTGAAACACGGGCCCATCGCACTCATCGACAACAATATGCCTGTCGTTGTTTTTGCCCCGCGCGATGATCTGTTCGACAAATCCGTGTCGAACATGCAGGAAGTGATGGCACGCAAGGGCAAGGTCATGCTGGTGTCGGACGCCGAAGGGCTGGCCGAAGCAGGGGACGAGGTCTGGCAGACGATCCGCATGCCGCAGATCCACGACAGCCTCGCGCCGATCCTTTATGCCCTGCCTGCACAGATGCTGGCCTATCACACCGCCGTGGCCAAAGGCACCGATGTGGACCAGCCCCGTAACCTCGCCAAATCCGTGACCGTGGAATAACCCATGACGCTGGAAGACGCCCTTGAGCAGTTGAACGCCGAGATCGAGCCAGGCCGGGCCGAGCAGATGGCCGCCTATCACAAGCAGACGCGGAGGGTTTTAGGCATTTCCAACCCCGCACTGAACGATCTGACCAAGGGCTGGCGCAAGACGCTGGCGGTGGAAGAGCTGGTCGCGCTGGCGGCAGATCTGTGGGGCACAGATATCTTCGAGGCGCGCCTTGCAGCGTCCAAACTGCTCACCCAGGCCCGCATCAAAGGGGACGAACCTGTCTGGCAATTGCTCGCCTCCTGGGTGCCGGATTTTGACAGTTGGGCCATTGCCGATCACGCCTGTATGGCGGCCCAAAAACGGCTGGTCGCGGATCCCTCGCGCCTTGACGAGGTCGAGGCATGGACCCAGTCCGACCACATGTGGACCCGCCGCGCCGCCCTTGTAGCCACCCTGCCCTGGGCCAAGCTGAACAATATCAAACCCGAAGATCAGCTACGCCGGAGCCGGATCCTTGGCTGGGCGGCTGCTTATGTGCCTGACCGGGATTGGTTCATCCAGAAAGCCGTCGCTTGGTGGCTGCGCGATCTCAGCAAACATGACGCAGAGGCGACGCGCGCGTTTCTGGCGGAGCATGGCGATGCAATGAAGCCCTTTGCCCGCAAGGAAGCCGGGAAATATCTCAAAAACGAGTCCCCAGACGAAGGCTAGAGCGTCTTGCGAAAAACTTGAATCACGCAACGCTGCATGAAATCATAGATTTCAACGCGTTACGTAATGCATTCTGCCTCAGGTTGTTCGTCAGACGCTTTAATTCGCCGGGCGGACCTGTAATTCCACCAGTTCCGTCAGGGGAACGCCAAGGGCGCGCATGGCCGCAATAGAAACCCGCGCACTGCCCGTCGTCGGAGATGGCTTCAGCGTCACAACAACCTCCGAACCGTTTGCGCTGCGCAGACGAGCCGTTTGCGGGTTGCTGACAAGAGAGGTTTCCATCCAAAGCCCCGGTACTGCCGGATCCCCCAGCGAGGCAACAACCTGCGCGGTTCCGGTAAAGACCGTCTCCGGCGCAACATCTGCTTCCTCCTCCGGGGCGTTGAGCAGCCCTTCAGGTACATCCAGGGCACCCCCCGTCGCATCCAAAGGCGTCTGTGGTCCGGTTTGCGCAGGCACAGGCGCAGGCTCCTCCTTCTTGAGGCTCGGAAGTTTGGGCAGTTCAAAGTCGCCGCAGCCACCAAGCAGCAGCAGGGAGAGGGCGGAAGTTGTGAATATCGTCAGTCGCATGATCCGAACCTACGGCCCGCCCACGCATCTGGCCAGATGGAAAATCCGGCCTTGGTTGACGAAAATGCACTCGCCTCTTGCCGCAGGGCAAAGCGCGCTTTACCTATTCTGCCATGACTGCTCCGCTGATAGATCCCTTCGCCCGCGCCATCACCTACCTGCGCGTCTCGGTCACTGACCGCTGTGATTTCCGCTGCGTCTATTGCATGTCGGAAAACATGACCTTTCTGCCAAAGAAGGAGCTGTTGACGCTGGAAGAACTGGACCGGCTCTGCTCGACCTTCGTCGGCATGGGGGTCGAGAAACTGCGCATCACTGGCGGTGAACCTTTGGTACGGCGTGAGATCATGACCTTCTTTCGCGCCATGACGCGGCACCTCGATAGCGGCGCCCTGAAGGAGCTGACGCTGACCACCAATGGCTCGCAGCTTGAGAAGTATGCGCAGGATCTGTTCGATGCGGGCGTACGGCGGGTCAATGTCTCGCTTGATACGCTGGACGAACAGAAATTCGCGGATGTCACCCGCTGGGGTCGCCTGCCACAGGTCTTGCGCGGCATCGATGCGGCGCAAAAGGCGGGTCTACGCATCAAGATCAACGCCGTCGCGCTCAAAGGTTTCAACGAACCGGAACTGCCCCAGATCACCCGCTGGTGCGCCGAGCGCGGCATCGACCTCACCTGGATCGAGGTCATGCCCATGGGCGACATCGGCAATGAAGACCGGCTGGATCAATACTGGTCCCTCAAAGACGTGCGCCGCGAATACGAAAACCACTACACGGTGACAGATCTGGCCGAACGCACGGGGGGGCCTGCGCGCTATGTGCGGCTTGAGGAAACAGGGCAAAAGATCGGCTTTATCACCCCGCTCAGCCATAATTTCTGCGAAAGCTGCAACCGGGTGCGCCTGACCTGCACGGGCGAATTGTACATGTGCCTCGGCCAAGAGGACATGGCAGATCTGCGTGCACCCTTGCGCGATCACCCCGATACCGAGGCCCCGCTTGAAGAGGCCATTCGCGCAGCGATCAACCTCAAGCCCAAGGGCCATGATTTCGACTATTCCCGGCAGACGCTTGGCGGGCAGATGCCCCGCCACATGAGCCACACCGGCGGCTGAGATGACAAGCCAAACCTCGGGCGGTGCGGCCACGGCCCTGTTTCACGCCTATCGCGCCGCAACCGCGCTGCTTGCGCCCTTTGCCTATCGCAAAGTGGCGGCCAAACTGGCCGCACAAGGCGTTTCCAAGGCGCGCCAGCGTGAGCGCATGGGCCACGCCAGCCAGCCACGCCCGGCGCTGCCCTCCGGTGCCCCCCTGATCTGGTTTCACGGCGCCTCTGTCGGCGAAAGCCTCGCCGCCATCACCCTGATCAATCAACTGGCCGAGCGCCTGCCAAAGGCGCGATTCCTGCTGACCTCGGGCACGGCCACCTCAGCTGAAATGGCTGCAAAACGCCTGCCGGATTGCGCTGTGCATCAGTTCGCACCGCTGGATGCCGCAGGTCCGGTGCGCCGGTTCCTCTCCCATTGGCGCCCGGATGCGGGGATCTTTGTAGAAAGCGAGCTGTGGCCCGTGACGCTGGATGCCGCCCATAAAGCCGGTACGCATCTGGCGCTGGTCAATGCCCGCCTGTCTGAGCGATCCATTGAAAGCTGGCGCAAGCGCGCCGCGACCGCCAAGTTCATCCTGTCGCGTTTCGATCTCTTTCTCAGCCAGAACGACCAGATGGCGCGAAACCTCATCTCACTGGGGGCAGAGTCCACGCGTGTCTTGCCCGGGGGCAACCTCAAAGCCGGCGCTGCGCCGCTGCCGGTCGATAAAACAACCCTTGAGACCTTGCGCCGCGCAACCGGGGAGCGCCCCGTCTGGATCGCCTCCTCCACTCATAAAGGCGAAGAAGAGATTGTCCTGAAAGCTCATGAAGCCCTTTTACAGCGGCACCCTGACCTGTGCCTTGTCCTGATCCCACGCCACCCTGACCGCGCAGACGAGGTTTCCACGCTGATTGAAGCGGCGGGTTTGACCTCGGCGCGGCGCAGTTCCGGTGAAGGGCTGACCCCGCAGATCCAGGTCTATCTGGCCGATACGCTTGGTGAACTTGGCACCTTCTACGCTCTGGCTCCCATTGTTTTCCTCGGCGGCTCGCTTTTGCCGATCGGAGGTCACAATCCTTTTGAGGTCGCCAGCGCAGGTGCCGCCGTGATCACCGGCCCCGGAACCAACAACTTTGCCGAGACCTTTCCGCCAATGATCGCCGCGGGAGGGGCGGTGGAGATATCCGATGCGGCAGAACTGGCACAGGCTATTGGGAACTGGCTGGAGGATGAAAGCGCCTTGGAGACCACGCGGGCAGCTGCAATCCGCTTTGCCAAGGAACAGGCGCAGCAGCTTGATGGGATCACCGATGTGTTGATTGAACGTCTGGAATTGGCAGAGGTACAGTCCGATGCCTGATCTTTTTGTCACCAACTTCAACCGCAATTTCACTGGCGTATCGGCCACGGCCGCCAATGTCATCCGCCAGCAGGCTTTGAGCCACGATCTGCGTCTTGTGGGGCGCCCCCTGCCCGGCTGCCCCGACCCGATCAGCACCGCTGAGGCACGGCGTCTATGCCACAGCCCCCCTGAGGGCAAACCCTTTGCCATCTGGCACGTCCGGCGCAATACGGAAATGCGGGCGGCGATCTGGGCGCGGGATGTGCTGCGCCTGCCGATCCGCATCGTCTTTACCTCAGCGGCACAGCGGCGGCACTCGGCCTTTCCACGCTGGCTGATCAGCCGCATGGACGCGGTCATTGCGACCACGGAAAAGGCCGCTGAGTTCGTGCCGCATTTGCGTGCGGTGGTGCCACATGGGGTAGATACAGAGGTTCTTCGGCCCGCCGAGAACCGCACCAGCGCCTGGGCAGCGCTCGGCTATGGCGGCAAACTCGGAATTGCCACCGTGGGCCGCATTCGCCCCGAAAAGGGCACTGATGTATTTGTCCAGGCCATGATCGATCTGTTGCCTTCAGTGCCGGATGCGGTGGCACTCGTTGTCGGGCGCGCCGCGCGCGAGCATCAGGCGTTCCTGAAGGATCTGCAAGCCCGCATCGCGGCTGCAGGCCTGACGGATCGCATCCTCTTTCCCGGCGAAATCCCCGCCGCTGAGCTGCCCCAGCTGTTGCGCGCCCTGTCGCTGGTGGTGCAACTCCCCCGCTATGAAGGCTACGGCATGGCCCCGCTCGAAGGGATGGCCAGCGGCGTGCCTTTCGTGGGGTCAGAGACGGGCTACTATCGGGCCTTTTCCGCACAGGGAAAAAGCGGGCTGATCGTGCCACTGGAGGCTGGCCAAGCCGCGGTCGAGGCCGTCCGTAGTATTCTGACCGATCCGGGCCGCCACGCGCAGATGGCCCGCGATGCCCGAGACATCACTCTTCACAGCTTTAGCGCCAGAGCCGAAGCCGAGGGGATCGAAGCGGTCTATCAGGCCCTCTGGTCCGAAGGCTGAATAATCAAAAAAGGCCCGGCAAAAAACCGGGCCTTTTCGCGTCATATCAGGCAAAGCCTTACGCCGCAGGCATGCGCTGCTCGACGATACCAGCCCACCAGCTGCAGCCGGCAGGAATGGCTTCGTCGTTGAAGTTGTATTCCGGGTGGTGCACGTCGGCGCTGTCGCCATTGCCAACCAGAATATAGGCACCGGGGCGCTCTTCCAGCATGAAGGCGAAGTCTTCACCGCCCATGACCAGGGGCGCTTCTTCGCAATTGCCGGAAATGTCAGTTGCGACCTTGGCAGCAAAGTCTGTCTGCTCTTCGTGGTTTACCATAACGGGATAGCCGCGGTGGTAAGTGACATCAGCCGTGCCGCCAAAGGTCGCGGCGACGCCTGCACAGATCTCATTGATCCGCTTTTCGGCCAGATCGCGCATCTCGGCAGACATCGTACGCACGGTGCCTTTGATCTGCACCCGCTGCGGGATCACGTTGAACGCCTTGGAGGAGGTCTCAAACGAGGTCACCGAGACCACAACACGATCCACTGGATCGGCATTGCGCGATGCGATGGTCTGCAGCGCCAGAACGGCCTGAGCCGACATCACAGTGGTGTCGATGGTTTCATGCGGTTTCGCCGCGTGGCCGCCGCGTCCCTCAAAAGTGATGTCGAACTGATCGGTCGCCGCAAAGAAGGCACCGGGGCGGATGGCAAAGCTGCCGACCGGTTTGCCCGGCCAGTTATGCATGCCGTAGACTTCCTGGATGTTCCAGCGCTCCATCATGCCATCGTCGCACATTTCCTTGCCGCCGCCGCCGCCTTCTTCGGCGGGCTGGAAGATCACCACAACGGTGCCGTCAAAATTGCGGGTCTCCGACAGGTACTTGGCCGCGCCCAAGAGCATCGCGGTGTGACCATCATGACCACAGGCGTGCATGGCATTCGCGGTTTTGGAGGCATACTCCAGCCCGGTCTGCTCGTGGATGGGCAGTGCATCCATGTCGGCGCGCAGTCCAATGACCTTGCCCGAGGTGTCGGACTTGCCCTTGATTACGCCGACGACGCCGGTGCGGCCAATGCCGGTGACGATCTCGTCGCAGCCAAATTCCTTCAGCTTTTCCGCCACCAGCGCCGAGGTGCGGTGGGTTTCAAACAGGATCTCGGGGTTTTCATGGATATCACGGCGCCATGCGGTGATTTCCTCCTGAAGCTCGGCAAAACGGTTCTTAACCGGCATTTCATTCACTCCTTTTGTTATCTGTTTTGTCCGGTGCGGGCTGCACCGGTAGGCCCCGCCCTTCAGGCTGCGGGCATTCTTCTTTCGACAACCTCCGCGAACCAGCTGATGCCGGCAGGGATGATCTCGTCGTTGAAATCGTATTCGGGATGGTGGAGGCCAGCACTGCTGCCATTGCCAAGGCGGATCATGGCGCCGGGGCGCTCCATCAGCATGAAGGAGAAGTCCTCACCGCCCATCAGAATCGGCACATCCTCACAGGTCGTCACGGCCTCAGCGGCCTCACGGGCGTATTCTGTGGCCGCATCATCATTGATGGTCACGGGCACACCGATGCGCATCTCCACCTCGACCGAACCGCCGAATGTCTCCGCCACGCCCTCGGCGATCTCTTTGATGCGTTTGGGGATCATGGCGCGGACCTCTTCGGAATGGGTGCGGATGGTCCCGCGCACCTCTGCCTTGTCGGGGATGACGTTGAACGCCTTTGAGGAAGTCTCGGCGCTGGTCAGCGTCATCACCGCCTTTTCGATTGGATCCATGTTGCGTGAGACAATGGTCTGCAGCGCCGTGATCATCTGGCACATCATCACCGTTGTATCGACGGTCATATGCGGCTTGGCACCATGGCCACCGCGTCCTTTCAGATGCAGGGTGAACTCATCCACCGAAGCGAGGATCGGTCCCGGACGGATCGCAAACTTGCCAGCCTCAATGCCAGGGCTGTTGTGAATGGCATAGACCTCATCGATGCCGAACCGCTCCATCATCCCGTCCTTGACCATGGCCTCGCCGCCATTGCCGCCCTCTTCGGCGGGCTGAAAGATCACCACGGCGGTGCCATCGAAATTGCGCGTCTCTGATAGATATTTTGCAGCACCAAGCAGCATCGCCGTATGACCATCGTGGCCACAGGCGTGCATCGCGTTGGGGATCTTGGAGGCATGCGGCAGGCCAGTCTGCTCCTGCATCGGCAGCGCGTCCATGTCAGCCCGCAGGCCAATCGCGCGGCCTTTGGTGTCGCTGCGTCCCCGGATAACCGCGACAACCCCTGTGCGGCCGATGCCCGTCACCACTTCGTCGCAGCCAAAGCTTTTCAGCTTTTCCGCCACCAGCGCCGAGGTGCGGTGCGTGTCATAGAGGATCTCGGGGTGTTCATGAATGTCGCGGCGCCAGCCGGCGACCTCTTCCTGAAACTCTGCAGCGCGGTTTTTGACGGGCATTCTCTTCTCCTTAGGCGGCGGGCATTCGTCGTTCGACCAGTTCGGCAAACCAGCTGCATCCAACCGGGATCGCCTCGTCATCGAACACATAGGCAGGGTGGTGGCACATGGCCGTGTCGCCATTGCCAAGGAAGATATAGGCACCGGGGCGTTCTTCCAGCATATAGGCGAAATCTTCTGACGGCAGGATCGGGTCGGTGTCGTCGTCGACATGTGCAGAGACGGCCCGCGCGGCCTCGACCGCGTATTGTGTCTCATCCGGCGTGTTAATGGTCACAGGATAGCCAGGGGTCCATTCCACTTCTGCGGTGGCGCCATAGGCAGCAGCGACATTTTCTGCAATCTGCCGCACCCAGCCTTCGGCGAGCTGACGGTATTCGGTGTCCAGCGTACGCACGGTGCCTTGCAAACGGGCCTGATGGGCGATCACGTTCGAGGCGGTGCTGTCGGTTTCAAAGGTTCCAACGGTCAGAACCACTCGTTTGACCGGATTCACATTGCGCGACACGATGGAATGGAGCGAGACAACGATCTGCGAGGCCACAAGCGTGGTATCGATTGCATCATGCGGCGCGGCGGCATGTCCGCCCTTGCCGGTCACGGTGATCTCGAATTCATCGGAGGAGGCCAGCAGCGCGCCAGGGCGTACCGCAAACTGCCCAACCGGAAGCCCCGGCATGTTGTGCAACCCATAGACCTCCTGAATGCCCCAGCGGTCCATCAAACCGTCATCACACATGGCCTTGCCACCTGCTCCGCCCTCTTCGGCGGGCTGGAAGATCAGCACGACTTTGCCATCAAAGTTGCGGGTCTCCGACAGGTACTTGGCCGCGCCCAGAAGGATAGCCGTGTGACCATCATGGCCACAGGCATGCATGACGCCCGGTGTTTTGGACGGGTAATCCACCCCCGAGGCCTCGGTAATGGGAAGCGCATCCATATCGGCGCGCAAGCCGATGACCCGGCCCGAGGTATTCGTCTTGCCTTCGATCACCGCCACGACGCCGGTTCGCCCGATTCCGGTGGTAATGGCGCTCTCGTCGAGGCCGATGTCCTTGAGGCGTTCAACGACAAATGCGGCTGTTTTGTGCACCTCGTAAAGGAGTTCAGGATTCTCATGCAAATGGCGGCGCCATTTGGTGATCTCTTCCTGCATCTCGGCAAAACGATTCTTGACTGGCATCCTGTCCCTCTTTGTTGAAGCGGTCTCAATCTGGTTTGCGGGCACTGTCTGGCAAAACAATTGCTTTCGCAAGTATCCCGGATCACGAGAACCGCGCCCCATGCAGCAAGGCAGATATGCTCCAAGCACATAACCTGCCGCAGGCCTTCACTTTCAGGGGCTTACGAAACATCCCTTGGCATGGACTTCAATACGTCCGCCCAGGAAGTCTCAAAAAAATATTTGTAGGCGCACATAATTTGCCCATGGGCAAAACCGGAAAACCAGCGAACGGACCCCGCCCGCTGGTCAAGTCTTGATCAGGCCGCGAGGCGCTCCACCAGCTTGCGCATGAACTCATGTCCCGCGTTGAACTGGGCAACCGTGATGAATTCATTCGGCTGATGTGCCTGGGCGATGTCTCCTGGGCCACAGACCACCGCCGAATAGCCCGCCTCCTGGAACTGTCCCGCCTCGGTGCCATAGCTGACAACATGTGTCCCATTGTCACCGGTGATTGCGCGCACAAGTGTCTCGGACTCGCCATCCTGCTCGGGAACCAGGCCGGGGACATTGAATGTCTTGTTGATCTCAATCCGGGTATCTGGGTGAATCGCCTGCATTTCGGCTTCGATCCGGCGCACTTCAGCCAAATAGGCGGCCTCCCAATCTTCCGTTTTCTCGCCAGGGACCACTCGGAACGTCATCATGAAATGGCAATCCTTGGCGGTGATGTTGTGCGCGGTGCCGCCTTCGATCATGCCCACATGACAAGTCGAATAAGGCGGCGTGAACATGGCCGGGATTTCTCCCGGTTGTTTGGCGGCATTCTCGGCGTTGCGATGGTTGGCCCAGTCTATGAGGCGCGCGCCCTGCATGATGGCGCTGACCCCGGTGTGCAACAAGGAGCTGTGGACCTCGAAGCCCACCAGATGGGTGTTGTAGCCTGTTCCGCCCTTGTGACCGGTCACGGCCTTCATCATGGAAGGTTCACCGACGACCACGGCGCTGCCCTTGGGCAGGATGGGTTGCATCGCCTCGATCATGGGCGGTGCGCCGGTACAGCCGATTTCCTCATCAAAGGACAGCGCCAATTGCAGCGGCCGATTTACACCGCGCCGATGCGCCTCGACCAGCGCCCAGATGGCCAGAGCATCAAAGCCTTTCATGTCGCAGCAGCCACGCCCGAAGTATTTCCCGTCCCGCTCGACCACGGTGAAAGGATCTGTGTCCCAGGGTTGCCCATCGACAGGCACCACATCCGTATGGCCGGACAGGACCACGGCCCCGTCAACCCATGGCCCCACATGAGCAAAGACCGCAGCCTTGTGCGGCTGATCTGGATCGGTCCAGCGGTGCGGGGTGATCCCGTGAGAGGAAAGATACTCCTCTACCCACTCGACCAGCGGCAGGTTGGTATCCCGGCTGACCGTCGGAAACGACACCAGTTTCTCCATCAGCTGGAGCGGCGACAATACCTCGGCCATGGGATCAATACCCGCTGTCGGTTGTCAGAACGAAGTGGCCCGGTTCGATCTCAACATATTCAGACGCATCAGGTTTGTAGCCAACCGGATGGATGGGAGAGGGAATCGGTTTGAAATTCAGGTCCTTCTCACTTTTGCGCTGGCGTGGATCGGCGATCGGCACGGCCTTCATCAGTGCCTGCGTATAGGCATGCAGCGGATTGGCAAAGACGCGATCCCGCGGGCCGATTTCGACGATGCGCCCCAGATACATCACGCCAACCTGATGGCTGACACGCTCAACAACCGCCATGTCGTGGCTGATGAAGAGGAAGGACAGGCCCAGTTCGGACTGCAGTTCCATCATCAGGTTCAGAACCTGCGCCTGCACAGACACGTCAAGCGCCGAGACGGCCTCATCCGCGACAATCAGTTTCGGATTGAGCGCTAGCGCGCGGGCGATCGCGATGCGCTGGCGCTGACCGCCAGACATTTCATGGGGGAAGCGGCGCATAAAGCTGCGCGGCAGATGCACCCGGTCAAAGAGGGACGCGACCCGATCCTGCAGTTCCGACCCGGACGCAAGGCCGTAGTTGCGCATCGGCTCTGCCACCTGATCCATTAGCTGCATCTGCGGATTGAGCGAGGCAAAGGGATCCTGAAAAATCATCTGCATATCAAGGCGGGCCTTGTGCAGATCAGAATTGTTCAAATCGAGGATGTTGCGCCCTTCAAAGTTCACTTCACCGGACAGCGGCTCCACCAGGCGCAGGATCGAGCGACCCGCGGTGGATTTGCCACAACCGGATTCGCCAACCAGCGACAGGGTCTGCCCTTTGAAGACCTTGAATGACACATCTTCAACTGCGTGCACATTCGCCACCGTGCGGCGCAACAGCCCGCCTTTGACCGGGAAACGGGTGGTGAGGTGTTTGACATCAAGCAGCACCTCGTCGGTGCCTTTGATCGGAGCAATCTCCTGATTCTCGACGCCCATCAGCTTCATCGGCTCGGGATAGGGCTTGCCTTCCATCTCACCGAGCTTTGGCACCGCGGCCAAAAGCGCCTTGGTGTAGTCGTGCTGCGGGTTCTCGAAAATGTCGGTGACGGTGCCTTCTTCGACCTTGTTGCCGCGGAACATGACCACCACCCGGTCGGCCATCTGCGCCACAACGGCCATATCATGGGTAATGAACATCACAGCCGTGCCGGTTTCGCGTTTGAGGCGGTCCATCAAAGCCAGAATCTCGGCCTGGATCGTCACATCAAGCGCGGTGGTGGGTTCATCCGCAATAAGAAGGCGCGGCTCGCAAGCCATGGCCATGGCGATCACAACTCGCTGACGCATGCCGCCCGACAGCTCGTGAGGGTACTGCTTGAGCCGGCGCTCCGGCTCTGGGATGCGAACCTGACGCAGCAGCTCAAGCGCACGCTCTTCTGCCTGTTTTTTGGTCATCGCCTTGTGGATACGCAGCCCTTCGGTCAACTGGCGGCCCACGGTGAATACCGGATTGAGCGCAGTCATCGGCTCCTGAAAGATCATCCCGATCTCATTGCCGCGAATCTGCTTCATCATCTCCTGTTCGGCCTTGGCAAGATCCGTGGTCTCACCGGCGCGGCCATTGAACATCAACTCGCCACCCGCGATTTCGCCGCCGCCGAACTCCACAAGGCGCATGAGCGACAGGGAGGAAACAGATTTGCCCGACCCAGATTCGCCCACGATACAAACGGTTTCGCCGGGATTGACGTCGAACGATACGTTCTCGACCCCTACGACCGGTCCGTCCTTGGTCTGAAATTCGACCCGCAAGCCTTTAATTTGTGCAATTGGTTGGTCCAGCACCCCAGTCGTCCCCTTATGGCGTTCTCATAACTCACCGCATCAATGGCAGTGTTTCAAGGCCGTGATGTAAGCTGATCCGCGAACCTTCGTCAAACCGATGCGAGGGGTCTGGGGGAAATTTTGGATCCAAAGGCCTGCAATTTCCGCAAACTCTGTTTCGATACCCCCACTGATCGCCAGGGGGAATGGGGCTACGTAGGGTCAGCTTTGCGGGGACGCGATGCTTGACCATTTTGTCCTTTTTTGATCCTTCCCGGTGATACGACGAACCATCCGCAGCGATGCGGCAACAGGGCGGCCCCTAGTGGTCCGTCCGGATAACACCAAAGAACACCGTTTTTGTGTTCGACAAGGAGAGTGTGAAATGAAAATCAAAACCCTATTGATGGGTGCTATTGCCTCTGCGGCCTTTGCTCCGGCAGCGTTTGCCGAGCGTGGCGCCGATGGCCAGGTCAGCATCATCTACTGGCAGGCGCCATCGATCCTGAACCCGTTCCTGTCGGGCGGCACCAAGGACGTCGAGGCCTCCTCGCTGGTGGTCGAGCCTCTGGCGCGCTATGACCCGAACGGCCAGATGGTTCCGTTCCTGGCGGAAGAGATCCCGACCGTTGCAAATGGCGGTGTGAGCGAAGACCTGACCTCCATCACCTGGAAGATCAAACCGGGTATCACCTGGTCCGATGGCACCCCCTTCACCTCGAAAGACGTGAAGTTCACCTACGAATACTGCACCCACCCCGAAGGCGGTTGCGCGCAGGTCACCAAATTCGAAGGCGTGACCTCGGTCGAAACCCCGGACGATCTGACCGTGAAAGTCAGCTTCGCAGGCCCGACCCCGTTCCCCTATGGTCCCTTCGTTGGCGGTGAAAGCCCGATCATCCAGGCCGCACAATTTGCAGACTGCCTGGGCGCCAAGGCTCCTGAGTGCACCGCGGCCAACTTTGGCCCGATCGGCACCGGCCCCTTCGTGGTCGATGAGTTCAAGCCGAACGACGTGATCACCTTCTCGGCCAACCCGAACTACCGTGACCCCGCCAAGCCTGCCTTTGGCAAAGTCCTGTTCAAAGGTGGCGGTGATGCAACCGCAGCTGGCCGTGCCGTCATGGAAACCGGCGAATTCGACTACGCCTGGAACCTGCAGCTGGCGCCCGACGTCATCGCCCAAATGGAAGCAGGCGGCAAAGGCAAGGCCATCGCAGGCTTTGGCCCGCTGGTCGAACGCATCATGCTGAACAACACCAACCCCGATCCGGCGCTTGGCCCGGACGAGCGTTCCGTTGTTCGCCCGCATCCCTTCCTGAGCGATCCGGCTGTCTACAAAGCCATGTCCATGGCCATCGACCGCCCGCTGCTGGTGGAAATCGGCTACGGCAAGGCTGGTAAAGTGACCTGTAACTGGGTTCCGGCCCCCGCAATCTACGCGGCCGACATCCCGGGCTGTGACGTCCAGGACATCGCTGGCGCCAACAAGATGCTGGACGATGCAGGCTACAAGGACACCAACGGTGACGGCGTTCGCGAGACCCCGGACGGCAAGCCGATGAAGATCCTGTACCAGACCTCGACCAACGCCGTGCGTCAGGACTTCCAGGCCCTGATCAAACAGTGGTGGAGCGAGATCGGTATCGAAACCGAGCTGCGCAACATCAACGCATCGGTCTTCTTCGGTGGTGACCCGGGCTCCCCGGATACCTTCCAGAAGTTCTATGCTGACGTGGAAATGTACGCCAACACCTTCAACGGCACCGACCCGCAGTCCTACTTCGGCAACGGTCTGTGCGACAAGGCACCGAGCCCGGCCTCCCAGTGGCAGGGTGAGAACATCTCCCGCTTCTGCGACGAAGAGTTCGACGCACTGCACGCAGAGCTGACCAAGACCGCAGACGCCGGTAAGCGCGCCGAGATCGGCCAGCAGCTGAATGCGATGATCGTGGAAAAAGGCGGTATGATTCCGCTGGTTCACCGTGGTCGTCTGTCCGGTCAGGCCAACTCCCTTGGTGGTCACGTCCTGAACGTCTGGGACAGCGAACTTTGGGACATCGCTGACTGGTATCGCGTCAAGTAAGCGACCTTCGGTCCCTCGAGGCCCCGGTTTTCAGCCGGGGCCTCTTGCCATTTCCGTCCTGATCCGCTTTAGCGCGCCGGACAACCAGAGCTTTGGTGGATGCTTCCGCCGCTCTGCCCTGACACAAACGAAAATCCAAAGGCGCCTCACTGATGCTGACCTTTACAATCAGGCGACTGATCCTGTCAGTCCCGACGTTGCTGTTTATCAGCCTCGTGATCTTCATGCTGCTCGAGCTCGCCCCGGGCGACCCGATGGCTCAGGTCCCGCTAACCGTACCCCCCGAAGTCAAAGAAAAGATGCGCGAGGCCCTGGGGCTTGGCCAGCCAGCCCATATCCGGTTCTGGAAATGGCTTGTGCAATTCTTCTGGATCGAACCTCAGGTTCTGATTGATCATTACTTTGGCACCAGTTTCTCCCAAGGCGATCTGCGCGTGATCTCCTGGCAGACCCGCTCTCCGGTGATGGACATCGTGATCCAGCGTATGCCGCAGACCCTGTGGGTTGTTGGCACCGCCTATGTGGTCGCCATTCTGATCGCCCTGCCAATCGGCATCTACTCGGCCTACCGCCAGTACAGCTGGTTCGACCAGATGGGGACATTCGTCTCGATGGTCGGTTTCTCGGTCCCGCCCTTCTTCTCGGGGGTGCTGGTGATCGTGATCTTCTCGGTGCAGCTTGGCTGGTTCCCGTCGATCTATGACACCACGCTGGTGGTCGACAGCTGGGACAGCTTTGTCAAACAGCTGCAGCAGATGATCATGCCTGTGATGGTGCTTGCCCTCCAGATCACCGCACAGCTCAGCCGCTTCATGCGCGCCTCGATGCTGGACAACCTCAACCAGGACTATGTGCGCACTGCCCGCGCCAAGGGTCTGAGCGAATATGTGGTTGTCATGGTCCATGTGCTGCGCAACTCGATGATCCCGGTGGTCACGGTGATTGCCCTTGGCATTCCGTCGATCTTTGGCGGCGCCATCATCACCGAACAGGTGTTCAAGGTGAACGGCATCGGCCAGCTCCTGATCGGCGCCATCCAGGCCAACGACCTGCCCATGGTGCAAACCCTGACCTTTATCTTTGCCGTTCTCATCGTGCTGTTCAATCTGATCGCCGATGTGCTTTACGGTATTCTTGACCCGAGGATTCGCTATGACTGATGCAGCCAAAGATAAGGCCGTACAGCATTCCAGCGTGCAGCAGGAATCCGACAAACCCGCCCGCAGCCAGTGGCGCGACATCTGGGATCAGTTCAAATCCCACCGTGGTGCCCTGTTTGGTGGCTGTCTGTTCCTGTTCATCTGTCTTGGGGTGATCGTCGGACCGTTCATCTACTGGAACGATGCGCAGTTCGTGCCCACGGGGCGCGACTTCATCAAGCTGCGCGACATGCGCCCGATCTATCACATGCTGTGGGATCCATCGGCCAAGATGGACTGGGCCTACCCGCTGGGCACCGACAACCTGGGCCGTGATACCCTGGCGCGCCTGATGTTCGGGGGCCGCGTGTCGCTGGCGGTTGGCATGGCCGCGATGATCCTGGCCTTGCTGCTGGGCTCACTGATTGGGGTGATCGCAGGCTACTTCAAAAAGCTCGACGGCCTTTTGATGCGTCTGACCGATCTGTTCCTGGCGCTGCCCCTGTTGCCGATGATCCTGGTGGCTGCGGTTCTGTTCCGTGAGGCGCTCTCGAAAAGCATCGGGCCCGAGGGCGGCGTCTTTGTCCTGATCGTCTGCCTCATCGGGATCACGTCCTGGATGCCCACGGCGCGGATCGTGCGCGGCGATGTGCTGGCGATCAAGGAGCGCGAGTTCGTTCTGGCGGCCCGCTCCATCGGCACCACCCCGCGCAGCATCATAACGCGTCACATCCTGCCCAACGTGCTGTCGCCCATCATGGTTTCGGCCACGCTGGGGATCGCCACCGCGATCATCACGGAATCGGCGCTGTCCTTCCTTGGCTTCGGCTTCCCGCCGGACTTCCCCACCTGGGGACGCCTGTTGAACGACGCTGTGGACCGTATGACGCTCTTCCCTGAGCGTGTTCTGTGGCCCGGTATCCTGATCTCGCTGACCGTGCTGAGCGTCAACTATTTGGGTGACGGCCTGCGTGATGCGCTGGATCCGCGAATCCGCGGACGCTGATCGGGTCAAACGCGACAAAACCCGCGCGACGCCCGCACATATTCAAATAAGAACATAGCCTCCGGCCGCCCCTCTCGGGCGGCCGGTTTGTTTTCACAGTGCTGCACCATCAAGACCGGCGTACCGACAAGAGGCGTGCAGATAGAACAGCGTTCCTTGAATGCCCTGCCAGATCAGTGCCGTTCCCCTTGTCCAAAGGATTGTTTCCCGCCATTTCGGGAAAAAGTTCCGATTTACCGATGGAGAACGTCATGTTCGAAACACTTGGTTTTGAAGAGACCACGGCCCGCGAGGCATCTGTTCTCTTTGCGCTTGGCATTGGCCTTGTCTTTGGCGTGCTGGCGCAGCTCACCAGCTTCTGCCTGCGCCGCACCATTACCGGCAGCGACCGCCGTCAGGCGGCCGGCGTCTGGGCCCTGGCCCTGGCCGTTGCGGTTCTGGGCACCCAAGGCGCCGTGTCGCAGGGCTGGATCAGCTTTGAGGATCACCGCCTGCTGGCCGCTGATCTACCGGTTCTGGCTGTGGTCGCCGGGGGGCTTATGTTCGGGGCAGGCATGATCCTCACCCGCGGCTGTGTCTCCCGGCTGATGGTCCTCAGCGGTACCGGCAACCTGCGTGCCCTGCTGGTGATCGCGGTCTTTGCCATCACAGCCCATGCCACGCTCAAAGGCGTTCTGGCGCCGCTGCGCACCTCCCTCGGGTCTGTCACGCTTCCTTTGGGCGAAGCCTCGTCCCTGGCCGCCTTGCCCGGCGGAGGCCTCGTCTGGGCCGCCCTCATTGCTGTTGCCGCCCTTGTCATCGCCCTGCGGTCAGGCAATCGCATCCCGAGCCTTGCGGGAGCAGCCGTCATCGGCCTTCTGGTTCCGCTGGCCTGGGTTGGAACGGGCTATGTGCTTTATGACGAATTCGACCCCATCGCCATGGAGAGCCTGTCCTTCACCGCGCCTTCGGCCGACTCGCTGTTCTACCTGGTGGCCTCCAGTGCGGTCTCCGGTAGCTTTGGGACCGGCCTGGTGGGCGGCGTGCTTGTCGGGGCGCTGATTGCGGCACTGGTCACCGGCCGGTTCCAGTGGCAAAGCTTTGAAAGCCCCGCTCAGACCGGGCGCTACCTTCTGGGCGCGGTGCTGATGGGCGTCGGCGGTGTGCTGGCCGGGGGCTGCACCGTTGGTGCTGGTCTGGCAGGCGTTCCGACCCTGGGCGTGGCTGCCATTCTGGCGCTCGCCTCAATCATCCTTGGTGGCGTCGTGACCCACGCAGCACTTAGTGCAGCCTCTTCCGGATCCGCCGCACAGCGAACCACACCAGCGCCACAACCGGCAGAGTGATCAGCCCTGTCATCATCCCCTTGCTGAGGCCAATTGGCCCGGCGAGGGGATAAAGCGCATAGGACGCCAGAGAGACCGCGTAGTAGCTGATCGCCACGACCGAGAGCCCCTCGACCGTATGCTGCAAGCGCAAGGCGGTATCTGCGCGGCGATCCATGCTCTCCAAAAGCGCCTGGTTCTGCGCACTGCGCTCCACATCCACTCGCGTTCTCAGCAACTCCCCTGCCCTGCGCGCCCGATCTGCCAAGGTCGCGAGGCGCTTCTCCGTTGACTTCACCGTGCGCATGGCCGGTTCATAGCGGCGCAGCATGAACTCCGAAAAGGTCTGATAGCCCTCAAGCCGGTCCTCCCTGAGGAGGCTGATACGCTGGTTGACAAGGGCTTCATAGGCGCCCGTTGCCCCAAAGCGAAAGGCCGCGCGGGCCGCCATCGCCTCCAGCTCGGCTGAGACCGTCAGCAGGTGTGACAGGGTCTGCTCTGCCGGAACGCTGCTGCCGGTCATCTCAACCATGATTTCACTCAGGTGCGTATCCAGCCCGCCAATGGTGGGTGACAGGCTGCGCGCACGGGAAAAGCCCAGCATCGACATGGCGCGGTAAGTCTCGATCTCGCACAGGCGCTGCACGATACGGCCAATGCGGCGACTGCCGGTTTCCCGGTTCACGAAAGCGGCAAAGCGCATGTGACCCGCGGGATCGATCCGAAAATCCCCAGCCACAACCGCATTGTCATCCAGCACACGGGACACCGCCATGCTTTCGGGGACCAGCCAGTCCTGCAGCGATGCCTTTATCTGGCTGCTGTCGTCAGGGCGCGGCAGGACACGCACCATCAGCGATGTGATCCTCTGGCCTGGGGCCTGCTCCAACCAGTCTGTCGGGAAAACCTCGAAATCGATTGGATCAAAGGCGCGCTGACTGACCCCATCGCTATAGAGCGTGTAGCTGACGAATTCGGTGTGCTGCTCCCATTTCAGCATGTGCCGCCCCAGCTGGGCTGAATGATGCGTGGCGCCTGGTTTTGGATGCGCAGCACCATGACGGTCAAGAAGGTCCACCAAATGGGCAATATCGAAGCTTCGATCCCGATGCACCGCCTCTTCGGGCTGCTTGATCGCCAAGTAGACCACAGTGCTGGGACAGGTCATCGTCGGAAAGGGGCGGGCGTGCAGCTCATTGGCAAGCTGGTAGCGCAGCGGGTGATCTTGGATCGGCGGCATCGCAAGGCTCCATGGAGGACCTATTGACCATAGACAATGCCACGACATCTGTAAAGAACATCATTAATTCAATAACTTACATGAATACAACAGTATACAGGACAGCGAAAGACAGCGCCAAGATGCAAAAAAAGGCGCCCCCAAAAGGAGCGCCCTTGGTTTGATTTCAGGTCGCCAAGATCAGCTGATCTTGGTCAGAAGATCGTCCAGCGATTTCTTGGCGTCACCATAGAACATGCGCGTGTTCTCTTTGTAGAACAGCGGGTTCTCGATGCCGGAGTAGCCGGTGCCCTGACCGCGCTTGGAGACGAAGACCTGCTTGGCCTTCCAGCATTCCAGCACCGGCATGCCGGCGATGGGGCTGTTGGGATCTTCCTGCGCGGCCGGGTTCACGATGTCGTTGGAGCCAATGACGATGGCAACATCGGTGTCCGGGAAGTCCTCGTTGATCTCGTCCATTTCCATGACGATGTCATAAGGCACCTTGGCTTCGGCCAAGAGAACGTTCATGTGGCCCGGCAGACGCCCCGCAACCGGGTGGATCGCAAACCGCACCTCTTTGCCCTTGGCACGAAGACGGCGGGTCAGTTCGGCCACATTGGCCTGTGCCTGCGCCACGGCCATGCCGTAGCCGGGGATGATGATGATGCTGTCCGCTTCGTCGAGTGCGGTCGCAACGCCATCGGCGTCGATTGCCACCTGTTCGCCCTCGACCTCCATCGCCGGCCCCGATGTGCCGCCAAAGCCGCCCAGGATCACCGAGATGAAAGAGCGGTTCATCGCCTTGCACATGATGTAGGACAGGATCGCCCCAGAGGAGCCAACCAGCGCACCGACAACGATCAGAAGGTCGTTGCCCAAGGAGAAACCGATCGCCGCAGCAGCCCAGCCCGAGTAGCTGTTCAACATCGACACAACCACCGGCATGTCGGCGCCGCCGATGCCCATGATCAGATGATAGCCAATGAACAGCGCCGCAAGGGTCAGGATCAGCAGCGGCAAGAGCGAGCCGGAGGAGAGATACCAGATCAGGCAGAGCACCGAGAGGCCCGCCGCCCCTGCATTGAGCATATGACCGCCCGGCAGTTTGGTCGCAGCCGAGGTCACCCGGCCCGAAAGCTTGCCATAGGCAATCACGGAACCGGTGAAGGTCACAGCACCGATCCAGATACCCAGCGAGGCTTCAACGCGCAGGATATTGATCTCAACCGCATCCTTTTTGGCCAAAAGGGCTGCAAAACCCTCCAGCGTCTTCTTAGCGGCCTCATCCATGGCCATGACGTTTCCGAGTTCGAAATGGGCGTTATAGCCCACGAACACAGCGGCAAGGCCGACCAGCGCATGCATCCCGGCGACAAGTTCCGGCATCTGGGTCATCTCGACCTTGCTGGCCAGTTGATAGCCAATGAGACCACCGGCGGCGATCAGCACCAGGGACAACAGCCAAAAGCCGGAGCCCGGCCCGATAAGGGTTGCAAAGACGGCAATCGCCATGCCGACAATACCGTACCAGACCGCACGCTTTGCGCTTTCCTGCCCAGAAAGGCCGCCCAGCGAAAGGATAAAGAGCACAGCTGCGACCACATAGGCCGCTGTCGTAAATCCGTATTCCATCTACCTGTACTCCTTAGGATTTCTGGAACATGGCGAGCATGCGCCGTGTCACGAGGAAGCCGCCGAAAATATTGATCCCGGCCATAAAGACCGAAAGTGCCGCCAGCAGGATCACCAGGAACGAGCCAGAGCCGATCTGCATCAGCGCGCCCAGAATGATGATCGAGGAGATCGCATTGGTCACCGCCATCAGCGGTGTGTGCAGGCTGTGTGCCACGCCCCAGATCACCTGGAAGCCGACAAAGACCGATAGCACAAAGACGATGAAGTGCTGCATGAAGCTGGCCGGAGCGACAAGCCCCACGCCCAAAAGCAGCACCGCGCCAACCGCAAGCAGGGTCACCTGTTGCTTGGTCTGCGCCTTGAAGGCGGCGATTTCCTGTGCGCGCTTTTCTTCTGGTGTCAGCTCTTTGGGCGCATCCGGTTTCTTCTGCGCGGCAATGGCCTGAACCTTTGGCGGCGGCGGCGGGAAGGTGATTTCCTTTTCAAAGGTGACCGTCGCACCGCGGATCACGTCATCTTCCATGTTGTGCACGATCTGACCATCCTTTTCAGGGGTCAGGTCGGTCATCATGTGACGGATGTTGGTGGCATAAAGCGTCGAGGACTGCGCGGCCATGCGGCTTGGGAAGTCGGTGTAGCCGATAATGGTCACGCCATTGTCGGTGACGACTTTCTCGTCCATCACAGTGCCTTCGACGTTGCCGCCTTTTTCGGCTGCAAGGTCAACAATCACAGAACCCGGCTTCATCGCCGCAACCATGTCCTCAAGCCACAGCTTGGGCGCTTCGCGGTTGGGGATCAGCGCGGTGGTGATCACGATGTCGACTTCAGGCGCCAGTTCGCGGAACTTGGCCAGCTGCGCTTCGCGGAACTCTGGGCTGGAAACAGACGCATAACCGCCAGTCGCCGCGCCGTCCTGCTGTTCTTCCTCGAAATCGAGGTAGACGAACTCAGCCCCCATGGATTCGACCTGCTCGGCCACTTCGGGGCGCACATCAAAGGCGTAAGTCACAGCGCCAAGGCTGGTGGAGGCACCGATGGCGGCAAGACCGGCAACCCCCGCGCCCACGACCAGAACCTTCGCCGGGGGCACCTTGCCCGCAGCGGTGATCTGACCGGTGAAGAAACGGCCAAAGTTGTTGCCCGCCTCGATCACGGCGCGGTAACCGGCGATATTGGCCATCGAGGACAGCGCGTCCATCTTCTGCGCGCGGGAAATACGCGGCACCATTTCCATGGCGATGACATTGGCGCCCTTGGAGCGGGCCAGCTCCAGCCCCTCTTCGTTGGCACCGGGATTGAAGAAGGAGATCAGCGTCTTGCCCGCTGTCATCCGCTTCAGCTCGGTCTCGGTCGGGATGCGCACCTTGGCGACGATGTCGCAGGCCTTCCACAGGGCTGCTGCCGTCTTGATGATCTCGACGCCTGCCTCCTCATAGGCGGCATCGCTGAATCCGGCCAACTGACCTGCTCCGCTTTCGATGGCGCAGTCATAGCCCAGCTTTTGCAGCTGCCTGGCCGAATCCGGCGTCATCGCAACGCGCGCCTCGCCCTTCATTATTTCTTTTGGTGTACCTATTTTCACCTTGTCGGTCCCCCTCGTCTTGCCCGTGCCAGCAAAGCACCGGGTACGGATCGCAAATATTTTGATTATCCTGCGCAATATTTTTGCGCAAGCGTTTCGCCGCGTCGCCGCATCATTTTGCCGCGCCGCCGCATGAAGTCTAGACCCAGCGGCGTACCTTCCCTTCGTATCGCGCCCAATCCTGCCGGAAGGTCCGGCGCATCCGGTTTTCCTCTGGTTCGATGAACCTGCGTTCCAGGATCCAGACAAAGATCGGCACCAGCGGCAAGGACAACACGGCGTCAAACCTGAGGATCAGCCCAGTCAAAACCAGAACGTCGCCGAGATAGATCGGATTGCGGCTGCGGCTGAAGATCCCTGATTGCACAAGTCGGCTGGGTGTCTGATGCGGAATGATCGTGGTGTGCTGGCGGCGCATTTCGACAACCGCAAGCAGCATAAGCAAGATGCCGCCCCCGACCAAGAGCCCCCCAACAAAGTCCGCCCAGGGGCCGCCAAAGCCAAGACCATAGGTCAAATGGCTGGCCTGCAGCCACGCCAGCACGACGCAGGCCAAAAGCCAAACGGGAGGAAGATCAATCCAGCGCATCACGCCCGTACCGTCACCACATAAGGAAGGAAATACAAGATCATCCGGCGCAAACTCTCCTTATCCGGCCAATGGGTCCAGCGATTTGCACAAATCGGCAAACAGAAAAGGACAGAATGTCCAAAATGACCCCAAAACGGCGATTCTGTTCCGGGATGCGGCACGATCCTGCACAATTCTACGGGTTTTCCTACGTATACTTTGGCATGCAAATGAGGCGCACCCTATTCCCACTCCATTTCCTCGAACACACGCCCTGCGTTCTTTGTCGCCAATTCCTCAAAGGTATCAAGGCCCTTCCAGCGCTCCTGATCCACGTAATAGGCGCCTGCAAGGTCTCCGCCCTCTTCGATATGGGCGCCGATCTTTTCACGCAGATCCTTGAGGTAATCATAGGTGTAGCGCCGCACCTGGGCGAGGTTGGTCGGGTGGCCGTGCCCGGGGATCACATAGGTGGGGTTCAAAGGCTCCATCTTCTCTTCCCAGGTTTCCAGCCAGCAGGAGGTGCAGATCCCCTCAAAGATCGGCAGCATGCGCTCGTGAAAAGCGATGTCACCGGCGATCAGCATGTTCCACTGGGGCAGCCACACCTGGGTGTCCCCCGGATCGTGGGCTGGACCCATGTGCATCACCTCGATCTGCACGCCGCCCAAGGTGCGACTATAGCTGTCCTCAAAGCTAAGGTTGGGTGTCACGATGCGGGTGCCTTCCGCCTTGTCGCGGTTGTAGCGCTCCATGCCTTGCAGGATGAAATCCGCCTCTTCCGTGAAGGCCTCAATCGCGTCCACATGAGCGAGAATATCAACGCCCTGATCCACCCAGTAGGAATTGCCCAGCATGGCGTGGCCCTGACCGTTCTCGTTGATCACCAGCACCACTGGCTGATCTGTGACCGCCTTGATCTCCTCATGCAGGGCGGCCGCCAGACGGGCCGAAGCACCGCCATTGATCACAACAACACCCTCTTCGGTCACGATAAACGACAGGTTGTTGTTGTGGCCTGAATTCTCATAGGTGGGCGGCGCGGTGGCCCCGATGGCCGAAAAGACATGCGGGATGACTTCGACCGGTTTGGAATACAGCTCGGACTGCGGGTATTGGTCGGCAATATCTTCACTGGCAAATGCGACGCCTGCGCCTAGGCTGGCGGCCAGCAGGATGGTGAACAATGGCTTCATGGTGCCCTCCCAAAACAAGTGAGTAACAATTCACACCTTTGAATATGATTGTAAATGGGGAGTGCGAAAAACCTGCGCGCCCGTCGCGGCAAAGCCCCAAGTGACGGAACGGCTTTCTTGCCCCTTCCCGACGGGCCGCTAGGCTGGCGGCAACTCAGGGAGGACAACAGACATGACACTGCAGACAACCCAGACGCTGAAAGGCAAACACGCACTGGTCACGGGCGGCGGAACCGGCATTGGCCTTGCCATTGCCCGCGCACTGGCCGATCAGGGCGCTGAGGTCACCATCACCGGTCGGCGGCAGGAGGTGCTGGAAGAGGTTGCAACCAGGGGCCTGCACCCCATGGCCATGGATGTGCGGGACGAAGACGACATCATAGCCAAGATCGAAGCCGCAGTCGCCGCGCGCGGGCCGATCCAGATCTGTGTCGCCAATGCCGGCATCGCCGAGGGCAAGGCCGTGCACAAGACCTCGCTCGATTTCTGGCGCAATATGATGGCCACCAACCTCGATGGCGCCTTCCTGACCATCCGCGAAACGCTGAAATCCATGCGCACCACGGATTGGGGCCGGGTCATCACGGTTGCCTCTATCGCAGGGCTGCGCGGCCTCAAGGGCGGCGCCTGCTATTCAGCCAGCAAACACGGCATGATCGGCCTCACCCGTGCACTCAGCGAAGACTACATGGGCACGTCCTTTACCTTTAACGCGATCTGCCCTGGCTATGTGGACACGCCCATCGTGGAGCGCAACATCACCTCGATCTCAGAGCGCGCCGGTGTCAGCGAGGAAGAAGCGCTCAAGATGATGACCCATGCCAACCGCCACCAGCGACTGATCGAACCCGAAGAGGTCGCGGCCGCAGCCATGTGGCTGGTGGGTCCCGGCTCTCAATCCATCAATGGCCAGACCATCGAGATCGCAGGCGGCCAGACCTAAGGGTCATCTGAAAGATCCATCTAAAGCGCCGCCAGATTTCTGGCGGCGTTTTCCTTGGAACCATCCGCACAAAACACCTCTGGACAGATTTTTGAATATTGGATACAAAATACTTCAAGCATGAAACATCAGCGCGCTGCGCCTTGATTCTCCACATGAGGTTCCGATGAGTGATTTTGCCGCCACCAAGGCTCTGTTCGACCTGCCCGAGGGTGTGATCTACCTCGATGGCAACTCTCTGGGCCCGCTCCCCAAGGCCGCCACCACGCGTGTTTCGACCATGATGACCGAGGAATGGGGCAAGATGCTGATCACCGGCTGGAACAAGGCCGGATGGATGCAGAAGTCCACCGCTGTCGGCAACCGCATCGCGCGGCTGATCGGGGCTGAAGCGGATCATGTGATCATGGGCGACACCCTGTCGATCAAAGTCTACCAGGCCGTTGCCTCGGCGCTGGAGATGAGCAAGGGCCGCAAGGTGGTGCTGTCGGACAACGGCAACTTCCCGTCAGACCTCTATATCGTGCAGGGCCTGCTTAAATCCCTCGGCGAAGAGTATGAGCTGCGCGTCGTAGACCCTGAAGCCGTGGAAGAGAATATCACCGACGAGATCGCCGTTCTGATGCTGACCGAGGTGGACTATCGCACCGGGCGCAAACACGACATGAAAGCGCTCACCGCCAAGGCCCATGATGTGGGTGCGCTCACGGTCTGGGACCTTGCACATTCGGCCGGTGCACTGCCGGTGGATCTGGCAGGCTGCAAGGCCGATTTCGCCGTGGGCTGCACCTACAAATACCTCAACAGCGGCCCCGGTGGCCCGGCCTTCATCTATGTCGCGCCGCGCCATGCCGAAGTGGCTCGCCCGGCCCTGTCCGGCTGGCTGGGGCACGAGGCGCCCTTTGCCTTTGATCTGGACTACCGCCCGGGTCGCGGCATCGAACGGATGCGCGTTGGCACCCCCCCGGTGATCCAGCTGACCTCTCTGGAAGCCTCGATGGACATCTGGGACACGGTCGACATGCAGGCCCTGCGCGCCAAATCCATCGCGCTCTGTGATCTCTTCATCGCCGAGGTCGAAGCCGCCTGCCCCCAGCTGGAACTGGCCTCTCCTCGTGACGGCAACCAGCGCGGCAGCCAGGTCTCCTTCCGGTTCCACGAAGGCTATGCCGCCATGCAGGCCCTGATCGCGCGCGGCGTGATCGGCGACTTCCGCGCACCGGACATCATGCGGTTCGGCTTCACGCCCCTGTTCATCGACGAAGAAGACGTGCGCGGCGCTGTCGCCATTCTGAAAGACGTCATGGACAACGCTTTGTGGGACTGCGACGAGTACAAACAACGCGCCGCCGTGACCTGATATGAATGGCCTCGCCCATCATATCCCCCTTTGTCGGCCTGCGGGCTGGGTGGCGCTGTGGCGCCGCCTGGCGCAATCCGGGCGGCTAAACCGGAGGACGCTTTCCTTTCCCTGATGTATGCTACTCCAAGGAACAGGAAAGATCTGATGACCAAATGCCCAATCTCCACCCCCTTTGACCCGGCCGAGGACGGCGCCGAGATGTCCTTTGACGGGCGCATGTCCTATGGCGACTACCTGTCGCTGGGCACCATTCTTGCAGCGCAAAAGCCGCTGAGCGATGCCCATGACGAGATGCTCTTCATCATCCAGCACCAGACCAGCGAGCTGTGGATGCGCCTTGCCGTGCACGAGCTGAACGCCGCGCGCGATTGCCTTCTGGCAGGAGACTCCCGCCCCGCCTTCAAGATGCTGGCCCGCGTTGCGCGGATCTTCGAGCAGCTCAACTCCGCCTGGGACGTGCTGCGTACGATGACCCCCTCCGACTATACCCATTTCCGGGATTCGCTGGGGCAAAGCTCGGGCTTTCAGTCGCACCAGTACCGGCTGATCGAATTCATGCTGGGCAACCGAAACGCGGCCATGCTGCGCCCTCATGCCCATGATCCGGCGATCACCAAGCAGCTTGAGCATGAGCTGGCGCAGCCTTCTCTATACGATGTCGCCTTGCGCCTTCTTTCGAACAATGTAGAGGTGCCGACTAAGGTTCTTAGCCGCGATGTCTCGAAACCCTACCAAGCAAGCGATGCCGTGATGCAGGCATGGACCACGGTCTACGAGGCCCCCGAGACTCATTGGGAGCTGTACGAGCTGGCCGAAAAACTGGTCGACTTCGAGGATTACTTCCGCCGCTGGCGCTTCAACCACGTGACAACCGTGGAACGGGTCATCGGCTTCAAGCGCGGCACGGGTGGAACTGGCGGCGTCAGTTATCTGAAACGCATGCTGGATGTGGAGCTGTTCCCCGAACTCTGGCACCTGCGCACCGAACTCTGAGACAAGCACGCCGCATAGGTTGCGCTCCCGCCCGGCCTCGGATTTCTCGCGAAACCCTCGCCCCGTTGGGCCCGGCGCCGGGCCCAAGACTGCAAGCGCGCTCTGCCGCAGGCAGGGCATGCTTCAGGCGCGGGAGCTCACCCTTCTTTGCACCAGACATTGAAAATATGAAGCTCAGGCCTGCAAAGCCCGCGCCATAAGAGCGGCCAGTTGTGCCACCTTTGAGCGATAGCTCTCGTAACTCTCCGAAGTGTGCTTGATGCCCTTGAGCGCCGCGCAGATAACCTCGGCAGTCTCCCCGGCCTTCCCGACACCTTCGGGCAGAACACGCTTTTCCAGCCATTGCGCATAAACCCCGGCCAGAGCCGCTTCTCCCTCCTGAATGGCTTCCGACGCCACGCTAACGCTGGCCTCGAACAGCTCCATCCCATGGGCCGAGGACATCATCGCTTCCATAGTCTGCCCGCCATGCTCGGCAAAGGCCCGCCCGAGACGATCCACTAGGGATCCTTCTCGCTCCAGCGCCGCCTGAACGTCTTCTAGCGCTTGCGCATAGTAAGCCTCGACCAGCGCGGTGAAGATCGCCTCCTTGTTCCGAAAATGCAGATAGACCGCCGGGCGGGACATTCCCGCACCGCGCGCTATGTCGTCCATGGAGGTCTTGCGAAACCCGTAGGCCGAAAAGGCCTGCCAGGCGGACTGCAGAATGGTTTGCGTTTTGTGGTCGGGCGAATGGAGGTTCATGTCAAAGGCTACTGACATTTTCCATCTAATTTGTCAATTGACACTTTGACATTTTGAGGTCATTTTGTCAGAACATCCACAACCAAAGGTGAGCCCCATGCCAACCACGCTCAGGATCAATGGAACAGACCATGAGGTCGACCTGCCGCAGGATGTTCCCCTGCTTTGGGTCTTGCGTGACGAGATCGGCCTCACCGGCACCAAGTTTGGCTGCGGTGTCGCGGCTTGCGGCGCTTGCACCGTTCACATCGACGGGGAAGCAACCCGATCCTGCCAGGTTGCCCTTGGCGATGTCTGGGGGGAGGTGACCACCATCGAAGGCGTTGGCACCCCCGATGCCATGGCAGCAATCCAGCAGGCCTGGGTTGATCACCAGGTGGCCCAATGCGGCTATTGCCAGTCCGGCCAGATCATGCAGGCCGCCAGTCTGCTCAAGGAAAATCCCGCCCCCAGCGACAGCGACATCGACGACGCAATGCAGGGCAACCTCTGCCGCTGCGGCACCTATCCCCGCATGCGCGCCGCCATCCATGCGGCCGCCAAGATGATGCAGGAGGCTTGAGCCATGGCCAGCATCGGAAAATTCGCCCGCCGCAGCTTCCTGATCGGCTCTGCCGCGATCCTGGGCGGGGTCGCCTTTGGCACCTACAAATATCACCAGCCCGCGCCGAACCCGCTTTCCCCCAAGGACGGTCAGGCCGCGCTCAACCCGTTCGTGATGGTGGATCAATCCGGGGTGACCCTCGTGGCCCCACGCGCCGAAATGGGCCAGGGCGTCGAAACATCATGGGTTGCGCTCATCGCAGAGGAGCTGGACGTGCGCCCCGAGGCGGTCAAGGTGATCCAAGGCCCTGCCGCCAAGGCCTATTACAACAGCGCCATGATGGCCGAAGCCCTGCCCGGGCGCGGTTATAACGCAAGCAACTTCCAGCACTCGCTGGGGCAGATCGTTGGCCATATGTCCAAGTTTCTGGACCTGCAGGTCACCGGCGGCTCTTCCTCCATGAAAGACGGTTTCGAACGGATGCGGATGGCCGGGGCCACCGCGCGCGAAACCCTGAAAGAGGCCGCTGCGCAGCGCCTTGGCACCTCCCGCGCTTTGCTCAGCACCGAGGACGGCCATGTGATCGCCCCGGATGGCACGCGGATCGCCTACACCGATCTGGCACAGGCGGCCGCCGGAATCGCCCCGCAGGAGGCAGAGCTGCGCCCAGCCTCCCAGTGGAAATACGTCGGCAAGGACATGCCCCGCCTTGATATGGTGGCCAAGGTCACCGGCACCGCAGGCTTTGGTGTCGATGTTCGCCTGGAAGGCATGAAATTCGCCGCCATCCGGCAAAGCCCGCATTTTGGGGTCGGCAAGACCTCCTTTGATGCGAGCGCCGCAGAAAGCATGCCGGGCGTCGAAAAGGTGCTGGATCTGGGCGACGCGGTTGCTGTGGTCGCAACCAACACCTGGCTCGCTCAGCAGGCGGTGGATGCCATCGACATCACATGGGCGCCAGCCCCCTACCCCGAAACCACCGATGCCATCTTTGCCGAGATCGAAAAGGCCTTTGACGAGAGTCCAAATTCGACCATGCGCGATGATGGCGATGTCGACAGCCTCCCCGAAGGCGCCGAGGTAGTCGAGGCTGAATACCGCCTGCCGTACCTCGCCCACGCCACCATGGAGCCGATGAACGCCACCGCGCTTTACACCGGCGATGCCTTGCAGGTCTGGGCGCCCAACCAGGGGCCGACCGTGGTACAGAAATCTGCCGCCAAGATCGCGGGCCTGCCGAAAGAATCGGTCGAGGTTCATACCACCTACCTTGGCGGCGGCTTTGGTCGGCGGATCGAGATCGACTATGCCAATCGCGCCGTTCAGGTCGCCATGCAGATGCGTGGCACGCCGGTGCAACTCACCTGGAGCCGTGAGGAGGACATGACCCATGACTTCTACCGCCCCGGCGCCATTGCCCGCTACCGGGCCGCAGTGAAGGACGGCAAGGCGGTGATGGTACATGGCAAGATCGCCGCCCAGTCCACCACGGTGGAGGGCGCGGGCCGCATGCTGGGCCTGCCCATGTCGGGCCCGGACAAGGGGCATGTGGATGCGGCCTTTAATCAGCCGCTGGCGATCCCGAACTTCCGCGTTGAAGGCTATCTGGTGAAGCCGATGGTGCCAGTGGGCTTCTGGCGCTCAGTAGCGGCCTCCTTCAACGGGTTCTTCTCGGATACCATCCTGGATGAGATGGCCCATACGGCAGGCCGCGACCCGCTGGAGTTCCGACTGGAACTGGCCCGTGCAGAATGGGAGCCTGCGGCACAGGTGCTGGAGAAAGTGCGCGATATGTCCGGATGGACCGGCAAAACGCCCGAGGGCGTGGGGCGCGGCGTCGCGCTGGCCTATAGTTTCGGCACCCCCGTGGCCGAGGTGATCGAGGTGGTCGACGAGGACGGGCAGATCCGCATCAACAAGGCCTGGATCGCTGCTGACATTGGCTTTGCAGTTGACCCCCGCAACGTGGAAGCGCAGCTGTTCAGCGGCCTGGCCTATGGCCTGTCAGCGGCCTGTTTCGGTGAGATCACCTTTGAAGGCGGCGCGGTGGAGCAGCAGAACTTCCCCGATTACGAGGCGATGCGCATGCATACCATGCCAGCGGTCGAGGTTGCGGTGCTGCAGAACCAGACCCACATGGGCGGCGCCGGTGAGCCCGGCACGCCCCCGGCAGCCCCGGCACTGGCCAATGCGCTATTCGACCTCACCGGCAAACGCGCCCGCAGCCTGCCCCTGATGCATGAGTTCGATCTGCTGGTTTGATCCAGCGTGGCAAGAGCTGAAAAACGAGCCCGCTGCTGACCCGGCGGGCTTATTTGTTTGCTAGCCTCGTTGGTCTGCTATGCGGACAAAGCTGCCGTTTCCTGACTACACCAATTGTTCGTTCAATACTTCTTGGGCTAAGCCATCCACTCCGGCAAACTTTTCACCTTCGCTCGGGTTTTGAGCTAAACGCAATAGCTCACCTTGCAGATCGCGGATCACTTCTGGAGAGGATCGTGCGATCACAAGAACGATTATCGCCCATTTCCACTCTTGATCCTGTCCGGCCAGTATCTTCCTAATATGAGGCACAATTTCTGTTCCGGCGTATCGCAAGATAGATGCAATAGGCTCGGCCACTGGCCAGTTCGCGTCTTGAAGCCATTCCAGCAAATCTGGGATGGCCTCGTTGAGAGATGGAAAACCTATTTCCCTTGCCCGATCCGTGGCAGGCACATCATGTTTGTCTTTGGGAATGCAGTTTTGAATACTCATTTCTCGAAGCTAGCCATTTCACATGATGGCTACAATGGGCTTATTTTGTTGAAAAACTCTGCTTGCGTGAAGCCCTGAGCGCTGATTCAATTTCCACGTGGCAGGTGGAGGTGAGCGGCGATGATGGGTTCCCGACAGCAAGCGCAGAGCGCTCTGTTCTAC
>JALUXC010000011.1 GCA_027019165.1 Pseudophaeobacter sp. | reverse complement strand
TAAAGGCGGCGGCCTGGCGATGCTCGATCCCGACGCCTTTTGGCAGGCCGGTGGAGCCGGAGGTGTAGATCATATAGGCGAGATTGTCGCCGCGCAGGCCCACGTCTGGCAGGTCCGGCGGCAGATCAGGCGCAGGCTGGCTCGCCGCCTCCGCCAGCGGCGCCATGGCCTCATCCAGGTTGATGACTTCAAGACCAAGCCCCTGAAACCGCGCGGCATTTTCCCGGTCCGTGATCACGATCCCGGCGCCGCAATCGCTGAGGATATGCTGCAGACGCGCATCGGGATAGTTCGGCTCCAGCGGCACATAGACCCCGCCACTGCGCAAAATCCCCGTCAAAGCCCCCACAAGCCGCGCAGAGCGCCCATGACACAGACCCACCCGAACCTCAGGACCAACACCCAAAGACCGCAAAATCAAACCCAAACGACTCGAGTAGCACGAAAGCTCCCGTCCTGAGAGAGCCCCCTTTGTGTCCTGAACCAAGAGCGCATCACCCTTGGCGGCCATAGTACGCTCCATCGCGACGGTCAGGAGCGGCTGATCACACAGCGATGCCGTGCCGTGCCCCTGATGTTCGGCACCCCGCTGCGACGGAAGGGTAATATCGGCGAGCCGCCTGTCCGTAGCCCTTGGCAATTCCTCAATGACAGCAAGGACATCACTAAGCATCCGCTGCGCAAATTCTGCGGAAAACGCCTCTGCATCGTAGAGCAGCTGGCAGGATAGCGCCTCACCTGGAACGGCAATCAGGGTCATGGGATAGTTGGTCTGCTCCAACCCTTTTTGGACCTCGATCTGCACATGGGAGGTGCGTGTTCCGTCCTGATCCAGCGGATAGTTTTCAAACACCACCAGAGTGTCAAACAGCGGCTCTTCTGCGGGGCTGCCGGAAAGCTTCTGCAAGCTTGGCAAGGCGATCTGCGCATGGACCTGCGCTTCGAACAGATCGTCCTGCAGGTGGCTCAGCCATTCTGAAACGCTCTGATGCGAAGGTTGTGTGCTGATCACTGGAAGGGTGTTGATGAACAGGCCGACCGTCTCTTCGACGCCGGGGAGATCAGCGGGGCGCCCTGACACCGTGGCCCCATGTGTTGTCGCCTGCTGTCCGGTATATCGGGAGAGCGCCAGCGCCCAAGCGCCCTGGACAAGCGTGTTTAAGGTCAGGCCCTGCGCGCGGGCTTGAGCTTCAATATTTTTCATCACAGCGGATCCGATCGTCTGATCGAGCCGCACAATGCGTCGCGTTTTTTCTGATGTCGCTGGGGCAAGGCGATGCAAAGGCGCGCGCCGGGTCAAGGTACGGGACCAGAAATCGGTGACCTCGGTGGTGTCGATATCTGATAGCCACGACAGGTAGGCGTCGAACTGAGGCGCTGGCGGCAGACCGGGGCGGTCGTTCAAGCCAGCCAGAACTTCGTTCAAGATCAGTGAGCTGGACCAGCCATCAAACAGCGCATGGTGAAATGTAAGGACAAAAAGATGTTCTTCGGGGCTGCGTCGCAGCAGCAGCCCGCGCATCAGGGGCGCCTTTGTCAGGTTGAAACCCTGTGTGCGATCAGCCTTCAGGTATTCGCGCAGCCGGGCGTCGCATGTGGTGGCATCGTCCTGTTGCCAGTCTTCGATTTGCCAGGGCAGAGAGACGTGCTTTTGCACCACCTGCACCGGCGTCTTGGCCTTGTCCCAGATGATCGAAGTGCGCAGCATCTGATGGCGCGCGATCACTGCGTCCATGGCACGTTGCAGTTGCTCTGGCGAGGTCAGCCCGGTGATACGGCAGATAATCTGCACAATGTGATCGCCGCCTTCTGGCGCCATCAGGGAATGAAACAGCATGCCTTCCTGTAGCGGAGTCAGCGGCAGGATGTTTTCGATTTCTTTTTTCATTTTGTGGCAAGGCTTTCCGTCAGCTGTCGAGACTGTCGAGGATGTCTTCAAGTTCTTCGGAGGAAAGGGAAACCTGAGTGAAATCCGATTTTGAGATTGTTTTATGTGTGTTTTGTTTTGCGGATTTTGTGAGGGAGTTGAGGTTGTTGTGGAGGGTCGTGGCGAAGGATTGGAGACTGTGTTCAGGGGTGTTTGGTGGCAGGGTGATGTGGATTTTGAGGCATTCGTTCTGGATTGCGGCGTTGATTTCGCAGAGGTGGGCGCGGGGGATGGTTGGGCTGGTGTCGGGGCCTGTGGGTTCGGGGGCGAGGGCGGTGAAGGGCGTGGCGGTGGTCATCGTGTCGAGCTGGCCCAGGT
>JALUXC010000010.1 GCA_027019165.1 Pseudophaeobacter sp. | reverse complement strand
GCTCCAAGTCCGGATCGCGGTGCTCAACCGCTACACCGCTCTTGGCATACCCGTCACTGAGCCCGTAGGATAAGTGTCTCCAGGGAAAGGGGAACTCTGTTCACACCACGATTTGTGCAACAGAGCCATGGGAAGCGATCCTTCATACACCGCTGAACCTCGAACAGGCAAAATTCATTCAATTTTTTTGAGTCTACTCAAAGAAACCTGAACTAAATGCTGCCTGAGAATGAATTAACATAAAGTTATAACGGAAAGACACATTTCAGCCTGAAATTCTTCCACTGCAGGCCCCCGCCCCCGTTAACGATGCCTTGAGGTTTGGGCACGTGATGGAAAAGGGCGCAATCATGAGTGAAGCAAAAACGGTTGTATGTTATACTCAAGATGATTTGGATTCCGCTTTCAAAGCCCTCGTCGCCGACGGCGGTGGGGAAATTTTATTGGCACCGGGAGTGGATTTTGAAATCGTCTCTTGGGACAAGGACGAAAATAACGTCAACCCAAGCATCTCTATCAAATCTTTGGACGCGGACGATCCTGCAACAGTGACTGCGGTGCGCATGCAGGGAATTGAAAACGTTTCCTTCGAAAATCTCAAGATTGTAGATCTCGGAAATGATTCACCCTATCCAAGCTCCGTAATCGACCTGATGTCATGCAGAAATATCACGTTCAAAAACAACGTGATGGAAGGTTCGGCCAAAGGCCCTCCGGGCACCACTGACAACTATGAGGCTGCCAGCAGCGCCGCCGTTGTCAAATGGTCGGACGGTGTCGTTTTTGAGAACAACGAGATCTCTGATTTTTATCACGGCCTTGCTTTCAGAGACTGTACTGACGTTGATGTAATAAGGAACGATATTCAGGGCCTGCAAGGGGACGGCATCCGGATCGGCGGCGTTTCAGGAATGAATGTGCAGGAAAATCATTTGCACGACATGACCGGATCCACAACAGATTTCAATCACCCCGACTTTATTCAACTATGGGGTTTTCGAACGACGGTAGATAATGAAAACATTACTATTTCCAATAACATTTTGGATGCCAGTGGCGGACCTCGTTATCAACTCATCTTTGGACACAATCAAAACGTCGAAGACGGAAGTAAGGTCTTCGAGAATGTTCTCATTGAGAACAACCTCCTCTTTGGCGCTCACCGAAATGCGATATATATCAACGATACCAATAATGCGACGGTTCGAAACAATACCGTTTTGAACAGCTCGGACGTCTACATCATCGAGGCTGACGGTTCTACAACACCATCTACTATGGTGGGTATGATCGACATCGGTGGTACCAATGCCGTTGTTGAGAACAACGTCGCACATATTGTTCGCAATGAGGGCGACAACATTATCCTTGGCACCGGGGATGACTACAAAGACCACTTCATCAATATCGAGGCAGGCGGCAGCGGTGACCTGCGGGATCTAATGCTGCGTCCGGACAGCCCGTTGAATGGCGAGGCAGGCAGCTCTTTGACGTGGTTTGAGGCAGCAGCAGATGATCTGTTGGCCGTCGCAGATGTAACGGTCTCCAAGTTCGACCAGTCGGAAGTCACGCTGACAGCGGAACACTCCCGATCCGCGACCGGTCTGGCGGTTGATGCCGGAGCGGAATTCACTTGGATTTTCGGCGACGGAACCGAAAAGAAGGGTGTGACCGTAAAGCACGACTTTGGCACCACGGGCTCACATGATTACACCTTGGTGGTCACGCTGCCGGATGGCACGAAAGATCAAATTACACGCAGCATCGACATCGATTCGCCCTTTGTGTTCGACCTTGATCTTTCTGGACCCGGTCTGGCTGAAAAAGCCGACGTTGGGAATGACGTCGTCTTGGAAGGGGATGCGACCATTGTGGATGGCTGGGTTGAGATTGGCGGCCGTTCGAGAATGGAGGTCGAGCGGTCCAACGATGGCCTTTTCAATCTGAGCAGTTTCAATCTTGGCATCACGCTGGACCGGGAAGACGGCATGGCGGGCACATTTCTGGACATGCCGCAAACCTTGACGGCCAGAATCGACGCAGAAGGGCATGTCTGGTTCACCATGGTGACGGACGAAGGTGAATACGACTTGGTGAGTGGCGTTGCGATCTTTGCAGATGAAGCCGCACATCATTTGAACTTTGTCTACGATGGTGAGCAAGGGAGCCTGGCGCTTCTGGTGGACGGAAAGGTGACAGATACCGTCGAAGCCCACGGAACGACAAACCCCAAGATGTATTGGGGTTTGACGGTGGGCAACACTTGGAATGATGGGCTGTCGGCCAAAGTCCGGGATGTGTATCTGCTGAGGGAAAACTTGGAACGGGATGGCTCTGCGATCGAAGATATTTCATCCGATGCCGCGCCGAATTTCCTTGGCCATCTTTTCTGGGATGAAAACGGGGTCGAGGCCATCAAGCTCGACTACAGCCTCAGTGGCATAGGTCCCTGGACTGCCGCGGGCATAAACATCAGCGAAAACAGCTTGGCTCTGACACGACAGAATGACGTGTTTTATGAAGCGGATGGGTTCTCTGTGGAGTTTACGCTGCAGATGCAGGATGCCGATAGCAGCGGAACCATCGCCTATCTTCACAACACACTGGATCTGTCGCTGAATGAAAGCGGGCAGATGGTTCTGAGGCTCCAGACCTCGGATGGTTGGGAGCAGATCGCGACGGGGCCAAAAGACTGGGACGGAGAAGCGCACAAAGTCAGCATTCAGTATGACAGCGGCTCCAACAGCCTGCAGCTGTTCATTGATGACACTCTTGCGGCCAGTGGAGAGCACAGTGGCACGACCGCCCCCGTCAAGTACTGGGGATTGAACTTCGGCCATCCATGGGGTGGGGATACTGTTGACGCGCTGGTGAACTACATAACGGTTTCGGACAAACCGACCGTTCAGGAAGGGCCGCATGTCATTGACGGCTTGTTCGATCCTGCCGCGCACGACCTGCCGGGAGAGGCCATTCTTGCTTTCGACTTTGACGGCAGCAAACTGGCGGATCTTTCCGGGGGCGGCGCGCAGCTTCAATCAGCGGACGCAGATTTCGTGTTCTCAGAGGCAAGGAATTCTCAGGTGCTTGACGTGTCCTCGGACAAGGCTGCACTTGAGGTCTCGAAGGGCTACGAGGACCTTTTCGGTCAGGATGACTTTCTCTTCTCGCTCGATATGAAGAGCGATACCTCTGACGGACGCAATGTCTTTGGAATTCACAAGGCGTTCCACCTTGACGTTGTGGATGACGATCTTGTCTTCAGCATGACAACGTCAGAGGGCCGGTTCGAAGTCTCAACGGACGCAGATGTATTGGCCGACCGAGACTGGCATGAGGTGGAAATCGCCTACTCGGACAGTCTGGGGCAATTGCGTATTAGCGTCGACGGCACCGTGCTTGATTCAATCGATGCAAGCGGCACCACCCCGGATGCACAACACTGGGGACTGTCTGTGGGCCGAAAATGGGGCAACGGTTTTGACGGGCAAATCGACGATTTTGCCTTCATGGCGGACATCGGCTCAGATCACTTCAGTATTCTATAAGCCACTTATCAGACCGATCTGGACTGCCTGCATTCGGAATTGCATGCATGCCCAAAAACGAGAAAGGGAGCGGCCCTGTGGAGCCGCTCCCTTCTATTTCGCGCATTCTACGCTTGGCTTACGCTTGCTTGTTGCGACGCACCAGTGCCAGGGCACCCATTGCGGTCAGCATCAGAGCTGCAGCTGCCGGAACCGGAACAGCAGACATAGCGAATGCGATCTGGTCACCAACATTCGCGCCGGTGTAGTTGATCACCAGCTGCGTGGAACCTGCAACCGGAGCACCGAAGTCCGGAGTTACCGGAGCACCAGCGAAAGTATATGTAACACCGCTCAGAGTCTCGGCAACGAGATCGAAAGCAAACCGCAGGTTAGCGCCGATGTCATTGACGATGTTCAGAGTGATGGTGCCGGCGCCTTCTGGAGCCAAGGCAACACCAACCAGCGACTGGTAGCCGTCGGAGAAGTTGTAGGTGTCACCGTCACCGTACGCAGAGAAGTATGTCAGCGCGGAGGCCGACATCGGAGCCAGCGTGGCAACAGCCGCGGCAGCTACGTATTTGAGAGCTTTAATCACTTTACCATCCTCAAATTTGTTATCACGACATCCACCCACGGATGCCTGCACCCTAGGCAATGCTCTTAGTGGCCCAAGAGAATTGCCGACGATATGATTAAAATACTTCATACCCCTCCACACAGCAACATAATGTTAACGTCTTCGGCATTTCTGGCGGGAAAATTTGCACAGATCCGGAGGCATTGTTGCCAATTTAGACAAAATTCCACCGATTCTTGTGCGTTATCCACCTACCCTCTACCAATGAGGGGCTGCGCTCGATGGGCCGCCTGCGGGCCGCAAAAAATGGGCGAATCGTCCCGAATTCATTGGAATAGTGGGCATATTAAGAAGAACGAAAGAGGCGTTCGTTCGCGATAGGACCCTTCCGCGCGACATCAGGCCGAGTGCCCAACACCCTATTCAGGGATGTATCGGGGCAGGATCTTGAGAACACGGGACATGAGCTCTTCGAGCCGACGCGTCGCGTCACCTTCTGTTTCGTCTGGATCGATACGGGTTACAAAGCGCACCATGGCGCCGTCGCTGCGCCCCCGTATCACAGTGTCCCGCAGGACGGACAATTTGGCGGTCACGTCATTTGTCATCCGAGTTCCACGCTGCTCGAACCAATAGTAGACCAACTGGCGCTCGAACCCCTTTTCGACGATGGCGCGGTTTACCGTGAATGTGCCATAGACCGTTTCGGGCATAGACACCTCATAGGGATCCAAAGAGAAGATCTCCCAACCACCATTTGGCAGGCAGACCTCAGGGGAATGGATCCCCTCCCCTTCGGTCTGGCTCCTGTACCAGGCCGCGAAAAACTCAACAGGAATGTCCGAGTCTGGACCAATATAGGCGGAGTTCGCATAGTCAGTTGCGCCAAGCACCTTTTCGACATTTGGCTCCAGCGTGCTGAAGAACCCTGACCATCCATCCAGCCGACTTGGGAACAAGGCAAAGGAATCCCGCCGCGGGGGCTCATTGTCCGCATGCGGCGTCAGAACATAAGTGGCAGAGATCAGAAGACTGAGTACCACCGAAGCGGTCAGGGCGCGGTTTGCCGGGAACGTCATCACCTTGGCTGCCTCACCGCCGAGGCCATTGAAATCCATGTCGATGGTTTCTGCGAGGCTGAGATGACTGCGGTTCAGACGTTGCAACAGGACCGCGGTAAGGAACAGTATGGCGACACATGCGCCAAAGATCACCCAGCCTTCGAAGAAGTGCAAAAATCCGTCCGCCTGTTCGATCCCATAAGAATTCACCAGCACACCGATCACGCCAATGCGGAAGGCATTCATGAACACCGTGAGCGGCGCCGCAAAGGCAAAGAGAAAGGCCTTATGCCAGAAAGGCCCTCGGTACAGAATTGCGGTCAGGTAGGAAAAGCTGAGGATCGGGAACAGATAACGCAGCCCCGAACAGGCTTCGGCCACCTGAAGCTTATAGGGCCCGAGATCAATAATGTTGCCATCAAGGTAGACCGGCACGGCGGCGAGCTTGATGAACCAGACCCCAAGTTCAGAGGAGACACCCTGCAGGAAGATCGTCAGCTTCCAATACAGGATCTGTGGCAATGGCAGCATGAAGATCAGATGCAATACCGGCATCTGATGGCGGCGACCTTCTGCCCACCCAAAACAGACGAGGACGACCCCACCAACCCAAATGATCAGAGCGTATGCGACCAGATCCGGCACGGAGGCAAGATTTCCGATCACAGCAAGCAAAAGAGCGCCGAGGATCACCAGAACGCCGGGACGGCGGTTTACCGGCGTCGTCCTGGCAACCGGTTCCTTGTCCCGCAGCTCCCGAAGGAAAAGGTAGAGAGAAATCAGCGGGATCAGCGGACCGTGGCTGTATTCGGGTGTGACCCAGACTTCTAGCAGAGATGAAATACCCAGCCACAGCACAGGTGCACTGACCATGCACAGCAGAACCAGAAGGATGACGCCGACAGGCATTCGGCCTTGCAACACAGAGGGATTGGCAACAGAGGGTCCAGTGGGCATCGCAATAATCCCGAATAAACAAACAAGAGGTGGCTTGGATCAGATCATCCAAGCCCATCTTGGCGCATGCATTTCACATCAACCTAGTGTTTCAGAACCTGCCGGTCCACGCCCGCCCAATGGAAAAGTAAATTGTTTCCGACTTGGCTGTCGCAAGCCCGGTTTCCTTGCGTGACGTTTGCCCCAGCCCAACGGTCAGCAACCAGTCCGTCGTCAACTGGCGATTCACGCTCACGCTCACGCCATATTCCTCAAGATCGGAACCATTGCTGAGGTTTTCGCGCTCCAGATAGCGTAGATCAAAAGCCAGTGTTGCCAAAGGCGTCACTGAGTAATCGTATCCAACCTGCCCGCGTGTCCGCAGAACGACCGCGCCATCGCTGGCGTCGCTCACCTGACGTTGTATGTTGACGCGCGCATTACTGTTGGGTGTCAGCTGGTTTTGGTAGTCTAGGCGGCCAACAAACTGTGTTGAGCCCCCGTCCGAGAAGGTTCCCCCAACGTCAAAAGAGATTTGTCCACGATCGCTGAACTGAGTTGTGTTTCCCACCGTCAACGTAACGCGGTCATTCGATTGATCTGGCCAGGCGAACGACAGGGAGGTGCGGTACTCGCTTGTATCGCGCAGATAGCTAAGCGCGAAGTTTGCACCATAGGTGCGCAATCGGCTGCTGCCTTCTTCCTGGCTTTGAGAATAGCTCAGGCTGGATGTCAGCTGGGTCACTTGCGACAGATCGAATCGCCCGGTCAGCGTTGCATTCTCACTGTCGTAATCCGTAAGGGTCGAACCCGCACCAAGGTTCTTGTAACGAACTTGGCTTGCTCCGACCGAAGCGCCCCAGCCAAACGGCCTGTCCTCTCCGACCTCGACCCCGAATTGCAGACTGGAGTTAATCCGGTCGCCGGTGTTGTTGAGCGCGTCAATGTCGTCATCATCATCCAGATCGAATGATTTCAGATACGACAAGTCTCTGCGACGGATGGACGCCAGTGCCGTAAAGGTCGCCCCAGGCGCAATATGCCGATAGCTCAAAGTGGCGCCGGTATCGTCGATATCCGGATCGTCCGAACTGCTTCCCAACGGGACACGCAACGCAGCTTGCAGACGAAGAGACAACTCATCGCTGCGGGTTTTGCTGGACAACTCGTACCCAAGGTTTGTCGTAGACAAAATCTCAGAGTCATCCTGTCCGGGGTTGAGCGTCGGATTTCGCACCGCTTCGACGCGTTCCGAAAGCTCAAAACGCATTGTTTTGCCACCGGTGTCTTGCCCCGCTGCGGGCGAAGACACAGACAAGGAAATCAACCCTGCGAACAGGGTCAGACTTTTACCTAGATGGTTCATAACACCCCAAGATCACTCAAACAGGCGACGGGTGGGAACAACGATTACATCGCCCCCGGTGACAGCGCTGGTGCCAACATTGCTTACACCGTCCAGCACTTTGCTGTAGTCGAAGCGATACACGGTCTCGGAACCACCGGACACACGGCGCAGCTGGATGCGCTTGACGGCCGCAAAGTCGGTGACGCCACCGGCCAAAGCCAGAGCCTGCAAAAGGGTCGTATTCCGGTCCACGTCCACATAGCCGGGCTTATTCACCTCACCGATCACATAGACCTTGCGAGAGACCGAGCCACCGCTTGTGCTATTGCGCTCGCGCAACGACACCAAGACGTTCGGAGTATTTGCAAAATTGGGTGCCAGCGCGCCTGCCAGACGGCTGCTCGCCTCGGTCAGGGTGTTACCCGAAACGGAGATAACACCGACCAGAGGAACAGAAATGCTTCCGTCTGGTCCGACCAGAACGTCACGATTGATCGATTCATCTTCAAGCACTTCCACCCGCAGCACATCGCCCGAACGGATCTTGTAGCTGGCAGCCTCAACCCCAGTGGCGATGATACCTACACAGGCCATAATCACCCAAGCAAAGAGAGCGATCGCTTTGTTGTTCGTTTTCATTTCGAAAATCCTGCTCCAAATTCGTAGCACGCGCCAGAATCGTTAGACGTACGCGCCGAGATTTACACACTTTATTTACCATCGACAAATGAAAAGCCGACGTTCCTATCCAGCCGTGCCCTGTAGGTCACATCAGTTTTTCAGCCTATTCCGTCGCTACCCACCCAGCTCGTTTTTGAGATCCAAAGCACGCTGAAACTGGGGAACACCCTCATTTCCGCCCGCCAGATCAAAGCCACGCTGCAACTCCGCACGCGCCTCTTCTGCACGCCCTGCCTTGGCATAGGCCTGAGCCAGATTGAAAGCAACAGTGGGGTTGTTCGGCAAGCCGCGCGCGGCAGCCTGCAAATTCAGGATTGCCGCATCATACTCCCCATTGAGCGTCTGAACCCACCCCAGCGTATCCAGCATCGCCGGAATTTTGGTGCCGTTCAGCCGCTGAGCGATTGTATAAGCGCGCTTGATGTCCTCTGGATTGACACGATGGGTCGCAAGCATGCTGGCAAGGTTGTTGGCTACAATCAGACTGTCGGGGTTCTCTTTGTAGAGGCGCTCGTAAACTTCGATTGCCCCCTCTGCCTCTAGATCCTGCTCCAACTCATAGGCACGCAGCATCAGCAGCTGATGCGCGTCCGGCTGGCGATCAAGCCCGGCCTGCAGAATCGACTTTGCCTCATCAACGCGCCCGGCTTCGCGCAGCGCAGAATAGAACCTTTGCAAGACCATCGGCTCGTCCGGGTGTTCATTGTGCAGGGTCTGGTAGATCTGGATGGCCTCTTCCGGCTTGCCTTCCAAGCCAGCCAGGTTTCCTTCGAGAAGACGCAAAGCCAAATTGTCGGGGAATTGGCTGCGCATCACGGCGAGTTGGTTGCGCGCATCATCCAGACGACCAGACATCATTTGAACACGCAGAATCTGCAGGGCAGATACAAAGTCACCGTTCTCGCCTTCCGCACCAGCGGTCTGACGCAAGAAGGCCAACCCCTCTTCTATTCTGTTCTGGTTGAACAGGATGGCCGCCTGCAGGGCGCGGGCCAAAGGCGCGGCATTCGGGTTTTCGCTGTTTGCAAGACGATCCAGGATTCCGCGGGCGCCCTCGAAGTCGCCGCGCTGCAACAGAACCTGACCAAGAAGCCGGGCGACTTCCAGATCCCCAAAGGTGCGGAAGGAATCCGTCAGAACCTGTTCCGCCGCCGCAAGTTGATCGCGCGCGATCTGGTACCGACCATAGATCAATGCCTCGCGCGGAGCCGCGTTGGTCACCTCTACAGCCTGGGCCAGGCGCTGCTCTGCCAGCTCGATATTACCCATCTTCTGATGCGCTTCCGCCAGCAAGATCAGGGTGTCCGAATTCCGCGGGTCCTGATCCAAGGCTTGACGCAGCCCCGTGATCGCTTGGGACAGCTTGTCTTCGCGAATATTCCAGGCAGCGCGGGCAACCAGCCCCGGCACGTTGCCCGGATCGCTCTCCAGGACCTGTTCGACAAGAACGCGGGCCTCGTCGGCAGCGCCTGTCGCCGCCTTCATTCGCGACAGGCTGATACGCGCCTCATTGACAAGATCGGCCTGCTCGGCCTCCTCCACGATCCGCAACATGGCGGCCATCGCTGGCCCCTGCTCACCGGCGTTGAACTCCAGAAGCGCGGCTTGAAGGGCATAGCGCCGTGACAGGTCGGTTTCGCCGTTGGCTTCGGCCAGTCTGTTCAGCTCGGCCAGGGCCGCTTCCCGACCTTGCGTCTGCGCCAAGAGCTCCACCACAGCCATGTGGCCCGCAACCGGACCGTCAACAGGCCCGGCGCGATCGCGCAGGAACGTTTCCAAAGTGTCAAAGTCCCGTTGCGCGCGGTACCATAGAACAAGCTGCTCTGCGATCACGCTGTCTTCGGGGAAGCGCTCATAGAGCCAGTGCAGCTGTTTTCCGATCTCTTCGGTTTCGCCGGCGCGCTGCAGCACGGCCAGCCGCGCCATGTGGAGCGGCCTTGAATCCGGGTGCATCTCCAACAGGCGATCAAGATAAGGTATCGCCCGCATCGGAGCCGGGCTGGTCGCATGCCAGTCAACGAGAATGCGAAGGGCCGTGGATAGGTTTGGATGCTCTTTGAGCAGTGCTTCTGCCTTTTCGACTTCCTGGCCGGCCTCAACGTTGTTCTGCCTTTGACGCGCATCCCGATACTCAACAAAAATCATCAGCGCCTGGTGTTCAGGGACCTCAGGTGCAGTTTCATAAACTGCGGTCCCGTGGCGTGTCACTTCGCTGAAATTGCCGAGGTCCAGGGCGATCTCAGCCAGGAGCCTGCGTACGTCAACTGCGTCGGGATACTGCTCTACCAGTCGCAGGTATTGCCCATAGGCTTCGCGGACGTTTCCGCTTTCCAGAACAAGGTCCGCATAAAGCCGCCGCGCTTCGCGATGGAGCGTGTTGTTATCGAATACGTTCCGCAACTCGATCAGGGCGCGCTCAACGTCCCCCTCTTCAAGCAACTCAAGCGCGGACTGATAATAGGCCTCCGCACGCTCTTCACTGCTTTGACATGCAGCCAGCGTTGCGACCATAAAGAAAGCTATAACAAAACGTCTCAATTTGACCCCATTGACATTCGAGCAGAGAATCGACCGCTCAAGTAGGTAGCATCTAGTCAATAACTGTTCATGGGGAAACCGTACCGCATTTGCCGAAACTAGCCCCATTATGCCAGCGACACAGTGAAACACTGCTTTTGCTGTGCGCAAATCAGACACAATCAGCCTAGTTGCCACCCATTAACTCGCATCAGGGGGAATTTTGCGATAGGTACCCCCGTGGAAGGCCGAAGCAATTGCCATAAGAAAACAGAACGGTTACCAACGGACCGTTGTGTTGTGCCCACATTTTCGTGCCTTGCACGCAGTTCGGATGTACCATGAATTTCAGTTTTGATATCTACCTAGAACACTTCGGATTTGAACGGCGGCCGTTCACCCTGGTGCCAGATCCCGACTTTGTCTTCTGGTCGCGCACGCACAAAAAGGCGAGCGCGGTTTTGCAATACGGTCTGATCGCGCGCGCGCCGATTACATTGGTCACCGGTGAGGTTGGCTCTGGGAAAACCACCCTTCTTCGCGACCTTCTCAAGACAGTTTCTGATGACCTTGTGATCGGCTTCATCTCGAACTCCACTGCAACGGACCGTGCAGACCTGATGCGGCTGATATTGACATCACTCGAACAGGACTACGGCGAGGAAGAACCCTACGCGGCGTTGAGCCGGCGTTTCGAAGAATTCCTGATCGACGAGTACGGCAAGGGTCGACGCGTCATACTGATCTTTGATGAGGCGCAGAATCTGGGGCGCGACTCGCTTGAGCAGCTCAGAATGGTCACCAACATCAACTTTGCTGAGCACGAACTTGTTCAATTGGTTCTGGTGGGACAGCCCGAATTGCGCGACATTATCATGCAATCGGACATGACTCAGCTGGCGCAGCGCATTTCCGCCAGCGTCTTCCTTCCGCGCCTCGGGGATGCGGATGTCGAAAGCTATATCAATCACCGGCTGCATGTGGCCGGGGCGAAGGGCGAAATATTCCTGCCAGAGACCTTTGCGAAGATCCGACAGGTCACGGGAGGCATTCCACGCCTCATCAACCAACTGTGCGACTTTGCGCTGCTCTATGCGTTTGAGGCTGAACAGCAATATGTGGACGGCGCGATTGTGCAGGAAGTCCTGGACGATCAGCTGTTTTTCTGCGCCGGGCGGGCGCATCCACTACGGCTTGTTCTTGGGGAACAATCGCCGCCCAATGTGAATGACCGCCTTAGCGGCGATGATAAGAAATAGGACTAGGCCGAGATGGAACTGCACTACTTCTGGCGACTTTTTCGCCGCCACTTGCCCTATGTGTTCATCCTGACTGCAATTGGAACGATTGTTGGCGTGGCGATCGCTCTTGCACTGCCTCCGGTCTACAGATCGCAGGCGACCTTGATCGTGGAATCAGAACAGATACCCGATGAGCTGGCCGCAACAACAGTGCGAACCGGCGAAATCGAGGCGCTTCAGATCATCCGTCAGCGCATCCTGAGCCGTGAAATCCTTCTGGACCTGGCCAACAATCAAAACCTTTACGCCGACAACCCTGGCATGATCGCCGATGACAAGGTCAAAAACCTGCGCAGTCGGATCGGCATTGAGACCGTCAAATCCCAGGTTCGCCGGGGTGAACGCTCCGCGACGATTGTCACCGTAAGCTTTGAAGCTCCCAACGCTCAGACAAGTGCTCAAACTACAAATGAAGTCGTTACGTTGATCCTGCAGGAAAACGTCCGCATGCGGACAAACGTGGCGCGCCAAACGCTCGACTTTTTCACTCAGGAAGTGGAGCGCCTGGAGCAGGCACTCAGTCAGATCAGCGCGCAGATCCTGCAGTTTCAGGAGCAGAACCTTGAAGCGCTGCCAGACAGCCTTGAGTTTCGCCGCAGCCAGCAAAACGCCTTGCAAGAGCGCATCCTGCAGCTCGAGCGTGAAAAAAGCGCCCTTCAGGATCGCCGCGAGCAGTTGATCACCCTCTTCGAGACAACCGGGCAAATCAATTTCAATGACCGCCGCGGCCCGACGACGTCGATCACATCGCAGGCCCGCCCTGAAGAGATCCAACTCGCCGAGTTGCGTCGCGAATATGCCCGCCTCGCAGCAACCCTCTCTGAAACAAACCCACGCATGACGTTGCTGAAGTCCCAGATCGAAGCCGCCGAAGCGGCTGTTGCAGCCCTGCCACCGCGTGCAGCGCCTGTGATCGACACCTCGGACCGGAGCCTCGAGATGTCGCTGTTTGATATTCAGATTGCGGACATCGATGCGCAGATCGGATACATTGAGGACCAGCGTGTCGCGGCAGAAGAACGCATGGAGAGAATTTCTGAAACCATCGAAGCGACGCCGGGCAATACAGTGACCCTTTCGGCGATGGAGCGTGACTACCAGAACCTGCAGGAGCAGTATAATCAGGCCGTCGCCAACAAGGCGCGCGCGGAAACCGGGAGCATGATCGAATCTCTGTCTCGCGGTCAGCGTATCTCGGTGGTGGAACAAGCTGTTCCGGCTGAGCAGCCAACCAGCCCCAATCGTCCGATCATCGCTGTCAGCGGCATGATGGGCGGCTTGTTCCTAGGGATTTTGCTCTTTGCGGTACGTGAACTGTTGAACAATTCCGTGCGTAGGCCGCGCGATCTGGAAAACGGGCTGCAAATCAGCGCCTTTGCGACAATCCCCTATATGACAACACAGTCCGAGCGGATGCGCCGGCGCAGTACAGTGCTTGGTATACTCCTTCTTATTGGCGTCGGTGTACCGTCGACCCTCTGGTATGTTGATCAGCATGTTGCCCCGCTTGCTCCGATCCTTGAGCGTGTGCTCGACCGGGTCGGACTAGGCCAATTTATCTGAGTACGGAGCGGAATTTCGATGGAACGCCTTCAAGCCGCAATCATCAAGGCACGAGAAAAGCAGAAGGGCAGTCAAGGGAGCGCCACACGCGCACCGGGACAAGCCGAAAGTGACCTTGTGACCCCACCGCTCTGGAGCGAGATTCCCCAAGCTGAGTTGCAGGATCGTATCCTGCGCCGCAACCGGATCGTGTCTATGCGCTCGGATCCAGAGGCAACCCCGTTCGACATGCTCCGGACACGAACACTGCGCACCATGCAGGAACATGGATGGCGGCGCTTGGCGATCACATCGCCAACACCGGCCTGTGGAAAAAGCACAATCTCTCTGAACCTGGCATTCTCTATCGCTCGGCAAACGAACACCCGCGCCATTTCGATGGAAATCGATATGCGAAACCCCAGCCAGAACAGGCTGTTGGGGCTCAATCGCAAAGACGGCAAAAAGGGATCGGTGGGTGATGTTCTTTCCGGGCGAGCCAGATTTGGTGATCTGGCCTTTCTGGGCGGAGACGATCTGGCCTTTCTGACAAACTCAGCCCCGGTTCACAACGCTTCCGATATTCTGCTGGGCGATGGCATTGGGCAAATTCTGGCGGACATTGAGGCGGATTATCAGCCCAACACAATGATCTTTGATATGCCACCAGTCCTCGTGAACGATGATACAATGGCGTTCATGCAGCACGTGGACTGCGTGTTGATCGTTGCGGCAGCCGGACGCAGCACAATCGAAGAAATCGACCGATGTGAACGTGAACTTGCCTCGCAGACCAATGTGCTGGGCGTTGTGCTCAACAAGTGCGAGTTTGCCGAAGGTGGGTACGGCGGTTACGGATACGGGTACGGCTACTGAGATCCGTTGGCGCTATTGCCCTCAGATTTTTGAGCTTTGAAAAGAAAACACCGGGCCGCTTGCGCTGCCCGGTGTTTTCTTTTCGTTTTGGGTCAGATCAGAACCGGCGGCGCCAAGGACGAAGCAACAGCCCCAAAGAGAGCAACAAGGCCCAAATCGCAGCAGGCAGCGGCACCGGAGCTGCGGCGACTGTTGTCGTTGTCGGCGCCGAAGACGTTACCGGCGGGAAGAACGGAGTGCCGCGTCCAACACCACCTGTTCCCCCAGTCGTGGGTGTCGTCGCAGCAGCGCCACCTGTTCCGCCAAAATCTGTTCCGCCAATATCTCCAAATCCGCCAAGGCCAGCGCCGGTGAAGCCGCCAAAGGCCGCCAGTCCATTGCCTGTGAACAAGTTGGTCACGCCATCCAGTGCAGCAAGCTGTTCGGCGCCAAAGCTGTTGAATGCCGGGCAGGACCGTGCCAACGGAGCACAGCCCCCGGCAATGCTCCCGTCGTCGGATATGGTCAAGGCAGACAAGGGCTGCAGAGTCTCATCCACGTAGACCTCACCGAGGTTCCGTGCCACATACATACCGGCCCGCGCCCCGCGTGAAGGGGACAACAGAACCAGCGAAATAGCTCCTGTCTCAGAGCGTGCATAGGCAGCGATTTGACCTTCTTCGTTGATGGATTCTGCACGAACAAGCGTAAAGCCGTCCGGCAGGGGCCCAACCAAGCGGGTGTTGAGGTCGATTGGATCACCGCCATCACGTGGCCAAATCACGGCGCTCGTAGGCTCTCCAATAACCGAACCGACCACGTCTCCAGACGAGTTGACACCAAGCGCTTCACTTGGAGATCCATCCGGTGCGGTCAAAAGCCGCGCTGGCTCCCCATCGCGCCAGACATACCCCTGAGACACGCCGGAAGACATGGCTTGACCGATTACGAACCCGCCGGCAGAGGCTGATTTCGCCGTTTCAAATGCAGCGTCACCGATATTGGGCAGCAACTTCAATCCGCCACCAGGCGTCCATACAAAAGCGATCTGGCGCTCTTCGCCGTTGATCACTTGACGGGCGATGCCAACGATATCACCTGAAGGCGAAATGTCGCTCGCCTCTGTCAGGGTGACCCCCTCAGGCGGCTGTGCCACGGTGTTGAGGTCCTGGAAACCGGTTTCTGTCCAGAGCCCCGCACGCCGACCCTCTGCACCTTCTTGCCATCCAGCAAAGACGCTGCCGTTTGCACTGACGGCTGTGACGCCAGTCTGAGCGCCGGGCGCCGCGTTGAGCAACACAACGCCATTCTCAGGGTCCCAACTGAACGCCACGCTCTGCTGCTCACCAGTTAGCACACCGATCACAAGATTCCCGTTGAAGACATCGGATGCATTGCCACTGGTCAGGCCCTGCGGCAATGCACCAAGATCTCTGAACCCACCATCCGGGGACCAAGTGAACGGTCTCTGACCCGCAAACAGGGCAGCCTGTTGAGGGGTAACTTCAACGGAGGAGGACGGCGCAGGTTCGGTTGCGGCAAAGCCCGCGAACGGAAACAGCGCTGCAACACATAGCGCCCCGATCCCCATAACCGGGACATTCGGACGGACTTTACTGCGACGACGGCCAATTATCGACATGATATTCTCTGTAGACTCAATTAAACAACTTGTTGAAGTTTAGCACCGAAACGCCCTGGGCCGCATTCAATTAATGCAAAATTTTGACTATATTGTGCAAAAATCTCTCTCACTCGGGGCAAAAATGCTGGATCGTCGCCGCAAACATGACCAATCCGGGCGTCAGGATTGAGAAATGATGTCCGGGCAGCACAGTTTGCTGATTCCCACAGGCGATTCTCCGGACACCTGATCACGGCTGTTAAACAATGAGGCTGTTTGGTGATATGATCTCCGTTGAGTTTGGCAAAGTCATGAAATACTGCGCCACCAGAATGCTTCGGCGGGCGCCGACACTCAAGGATCTCGCGCCGGATCACCCGTTCTACGTAGTCGGCGATATCCATGGACGGTTCGACCTGTTGCAAGCACTGCTTCGCCGCCTTTCCCCGGATATCTCCGTCGTGTGTGTTGGCGACTATGTCGACCGGGGAGACCAAAGCGCCGAAGTGCTCCGGTTTTTGCAGAAACGCCAGGATATGACCTGCCTGAAGGGCAACCATGAGGAGATGCTGCTCCAGTTCCTGGAGCAGCCATGGCCGGATGGCGCGCGATGGCTCCGCAATGGCGGGCTGCAGACCCTGGCCAGTTTCGGCGTCTCTCCCCCGGTGGATCTGTCGGATGAAAAAGCCCTGCGCAAAAGCAGTGCAGCACTTCGCGACGAGATGGGAAAAGACTTGGTGCAATGGATCCGTGATCTGCCGCTATGGTACGAATCGGGAAATGTGTTTGTGTCCCACGCCGGGGCCGACCCTGCCAAACCCGTTGAGGACCAGGACCCGCGGCACCTCTTGTGGGGGCACCCTGCCTTTTTGAAGCAATCGCGGCTCGATGGCGTCTGGGTCGTGCATGGCCATACTATCGTCAATGAGGCTGTCATCGGTCGGGGCCGTATCTCCGTCGACACAGGAGCCTACGCCACCGATCGGCTGACTGCAGTTAGAATCGGCAAGGGCGAGGCCGAAAGTCTTGTTGCCGGTCTGTCTTGATTGGTCGGGAACTGCAGTACCCTCGGGTCGTCGGCCGAACCTTTGTTTTGTTCATCGCTTGAGGGCTTTTCAGCCATGCGAAATATGAATTTTTCAGCGAATGCAGATGAGCGGCTCAACAATGGACCCCGGCACGAATGTGAAGGGTTTAAAATTTTCCCAAACCAGAGTAGCCACTAGGCAAGTGTTGGATGAAAAAGGTTTTCGTGGTGCAGATTGAAGAAACACCGATTTTGGGGCTGAAAATACTGACACCTGCCCGCTTCGGGGACGCACGTGGTTTTTTCAGCGAGAGCTGGAACCGCAAGCGGATGGCAGATCACGGTCTGGACTTCGACTTTGTGCAGGACAATCATTCCTTGTCGGCCCAGGTGGGCACTCTGCGCGGGCTGCATTTTCAGTCTCCCCCCCACGCCCAGGACAAACTTGTGCGCTGCGGCCGCGGGGTCCTTTATGATGTTGCAGTGGATATCCGAAAAGGTTCACCCACTTACGGGCAGCATTTTGGCATCGAACTGACTGCAGAAAACGGCAAGCAGTTGTTGGTGCCCAAGGGCTTCCTGCATGGGTTCATCACCCGAGCGCCCGATACCGAGATCATATACAAGTGCACCGACTACTACGCACCCGAGTGCGATGGCGCCGTGGCATGGGACAGCTGCGGCATCGATTGGGGCTATGACGGGACGCCGGTGTTGTCCGAAAAAGACGCTGCCGCGCCTGCTCTTGCTGATTTCGACAGCCCCTTCACCTGGGAAGGATAACCCATGAAGATACTTGTGACCGGTGGTGCGGGCTTTATCGGCTCTGCCGTGGTGCGTCTGGCGATTGCGCGCGGCCACCAGGTGGTGAACCTTGATGCGCTGACCTATGCCGCCTGCCTGGAGAATGTGGCCGAGGCGGCGAAAAGTCCGAACTACGCTTTTGAACAGGCCGATATCCGGGACCGCGCCGCTTTGGACCGGATCTTTGACGCGCATAGACCCGATGCGGTTATGCATCTGGCCGCCGAAAGCCACGTGGATCGTTCCATCGACGGGCCCGGCGATTTTATCGAGACCAACATCACCGGCACCTTCAACATGTTGGAGGCAGCCCGCAAGCACTGGGTCCAGGCAGGCAAGCCTGACGGCTTCCGCTTTCACCATATCTCGACGGACGAGGTCTACGGATCGCTGCCCGCCGACCCTGAGGTCATGTTCACCGAAGAGACCAGCTACGACCCACGCTCGCCCTATTCGGCCTCCAAGGCCGCCAGCGATCATCTGGTACGCGCCTGGGCTGAGACCTATGGGCTCCCGGTGGTGCTGACCAACTGCTCCAACAACTACGGTCCATATCATTTCCCAGAGAAGCTGATCCCGGTTGTCATCCTCAACGCACTGGCCGGAAAAGCACTACCGATCTATGGCGATGGCTCCAACATCCGCGACTGGCTTTATGTTGAGGACCACGCAGATGCGCTTCTCTTGGTGTTGCAAAAGGGTGCGTTGGGTCGCTCTTACAATATTGGCGGCGAGAATGAGCGAACCAATCTCGAACTGGTACAGACGCTTTGCGCCATTCTTGATGACAAACGCCCGCGTACCGATGGCAAACCCTATGCCGATCAAATCACCTTCGTGACCGACCGCCCTGGCCATGATGCACGTTATGCCATTGATCCCTCGCGTATCCGAGACGAACTGGGCTGGCAGCCGAGTGTTACAGTCGAAGAAGGGCTGGCCAAAACCGTGCAATGGTACCTCGACAACGAGGCCTGGTGGCGTCCTTTGCAAACCCGCCACGGTGTCGGGCAGCGGCTGGGCAAAGGAGAATAGGCAGTGACTGGTAACAAGAGTGAAGTTAAAAATCGACGCCTGTTTCTGCACGTTGGCACTCACAAGACCGGCACAACCTCCTTTCAGGCTGCATTGTGTGAAATGGCGCCACAGCTTCGGAGCGCTGGGTTCGAAGTTCTCTATGGTAAGCCCATCGCGCGCAAACGTTCGGCCAATGCATTCTTGCTCGCGAACTGCTTTATCCGCCCAAGTTTGAAAACAAGTCCGCGTCTTTTGCGCAATGCACCTATGCCGGATGAGGCCGATACCCAGCGTGTCATGGCGGGGTTGGCAAAGATGGTCGAAGCCAGCGCGGCCCATGATTTTGTCATGTCCAGCGAAGAATTCTGCCTGCTTCGCACGCCCGAGGAGGCCGAGCGGCTGCTTCAGCACCTCACGCCTTTGTTTTCCGAGATCGTCCCGATTTTGTGTTTGCGCTCTCGCGAAGCCTGGGCGGCATCACGCGAGAACCAGCTCAACAAAACATCGGTCACGCCTTTGCTTGAAGGTGTATCCGATGCGGAAAGTACAAACGGTAGCTGGTACTATCAGACGGATGAGCTGTGTGCGTTTTGGGAAGGCATAGGCCGCTTGATCGTCATTGACTACGACGCGGTTCTTGAGCGGGACGGATCTGTTTTCCCGGCATTGTTCGATGCAATTGAGCAAACACCGCCTGACAAATCGAAGGAATGGCTCAATCGGAGAGACACTTTCGCCAGTCGGATGCGCCGAAATCTCTCCAATCTGAAGCAACGCCTGCTGGACTAGTCATCTGGCGCGCTTTTGGCGGTAAGGCGCAGAACGACGCCAGGCAATACGAGAAGTTGGGCTGATGACAGCCCGGAATGAAAGGGAGCCGAACGTTTGACCATTCTCACCTTTGGCAAGACCGGACAGTTGGCTCGCGAACTGGCGGCCTTTGACGATATTGTCTGTCTGGGGCGGGATACGGCAGACCTGACCGATCCGGAAGCCTGCGCTGCAGCAATCCACTCACAGGCCCCCAACGCGGTAATCAATGCGGCCGCCTACACGGCGGTGGACCGAGCCGAGAACGAAGAAGAGCTGGCGACCATGATCAACGGCGTCGCGCCAGCGGCAATGGCGCAGGCCTGCGCCGATCTTGGGATTCCCTTTGTAACCGTTTCAACCGACTACGTTTTTGATGGCGGCGGCACTGCACCCTGGCAGCCCGATGATGCCACAGGCCCCCTGGGTGCCTATGGCCGCTCCAAATTGGTCGGTGAAGAGGCCGTTCGCGCAGCGGGCGGCGTGCATGCGATCCTGCGCACCTCCTGGGTGGTCTCGGCGCATGGGAACAATTTCGTCAAGACCATGTTGCGGCTCGGAGCCGAGCGGGGGCGCCTGACCATCGTTGCCGATCAGATCGGCTCGCCGACCCCGGCGCGGGATATTGCAAAGACCTGTATCGGGATGGCCCAACAGCTGTCTGAGGATCCAGGAAAAAGCGGAACCTACCATTTGTCGGGGCAACCCGACACCAATTGGGCGGATTTTGCGCGTGAGATCTTTGCCCGCGCTGGCTTGTCCTGCGACGTGGTGGATATCCCTTCAAGCGATTACCCTACCCCGGCGCAACGCCCACTGAATTCACGGCTCGATTGTTCCACTTTGAAAACTGTATTTGGAATTTCCCGCCCAGATTGGCGTGCGGGCTTGGATGAGATTTTGAAGGACCTGGGAGAAAGCGCATGACAACATCTGGCAAGTCTCGGAAGGGCATCATTCTGGCGGGGGGGTCTGGCACCCGGCTCTACCCGATCACCATGGGCGTTTCAAAGCAGCTGCTTCCGATCTATGACAAACCGATGATCTACTATCCTCTATCGGTTTTGATGCTGGCCGGGATTCGCGAGATCTGCGTAATCACCACGCCACAGGATCAGGAGCAGTTCCAGCGCACTCTAGGAGACGGCAGCCAATGGGGCGTGTCGCTCAGCTACGTTGTGCAGCCTAGCCCAGACGGTTTGGCACAGGCTTATCTTCTGGCTGAGGATTTCCTGGATGGCGCGCCCTCTGCATTGGTGCTGGGCGACAACATCTTCTTTGGCCACGGCCTGCCAAAGCTGCTTGCTGCGGCAGACCAACAGGATGGAGGCGGTACGGTCTTTGGCTATCATGTGGCCGATCCGGAACGTTACGGCGTCGTGGAATTCGACAGCGATGGAACCGCCCGGCAGATCATAGAAAAGCCGGAGGTCCCTCCCTCGAACTATGCTGTGACCGGGCTCTATTTTCTTGATGGTGACGCGCCTGAACGCGCGCGTCGGGTTCAACCCTCTGCTCGCGGGGAACTGGAGATTACGGATCTGCTTCAGATGTATCTCGACAAAGGCGCTCTTCGGGTTGAGACGATGGGGCGGGGCTATGCCTGGCTCGATACGGGCACCCATGGATCGCTGCTGGATGCCGGGAATTTCGTGCGCACGCTGACCAAACGCCAGGGTCTTCAGACGGGGTGCCTTGAGGAAATCGCCTATGAACAGGGCTGGATTGACGACCAGCAGCTTCAGGCCCGCGCAGATCTGTTCAAGAAAAACGATTACGGAGCCTATCTTGAGCGATTGCTGCAGCCGTAGAAGGCTCCTCAGCAATCGGTCCTTCTCGCCTCTGGTGGAAATCGCGCCAGAGGCCGGTACGCGGATATTGGACGACTGCAGGCCTTGCCCATGTACCGCCCCAATGGTGATGCGGCGCATCTTTGAGAATTCATTCGCACCAAAAAAGCATCCCTCACCATCAAGAGCGAGGGATGCTTTTCTTTTGACGGCGATAGATCGACCTGGGCCTTAGTGGCCGGTCGCCTTGAAGACCACGCCCACAGTTTTGACCAGAATCATCGCATCGGTCTTTGCTGACAGGTCCTTCAAATACTTTCGATCGTAGATGGCACGCTCCTCGAAGGTGCTTTCATTGCGAGCACTGACCTGCCAAGCGCCGGTGATCCCGGGGCTCATCTCAAAGTAATCCGTGGACGGGTACAGATCTTTCTGGCTTACCATCATTGGCCGCGGGCCAACGAGGCTCATGTCGCCCACAAGAACATTCCACAGCTGCGGCAACTCATCCAACGACGTCTTACGGATCACGCGACCGATCTTGGTAATACGAGGGTCGTCCTTCAGCTTCTGGTTCAGGTCCCATTCAGCCTTTGCTTCCGGGTTTGAGGCAAGATAAGCCTCAAGCTTCTTGTCGGCGTCCACGACCATTGAGCGCAGTTTCCACATGCGATAGGACCGCCCACCCCGTCCGAGGCGAAGCTGAGAATACAGCGGGTTTCCACCATCCATCGCAATCAATGCCAGGACAGGAAGGAGGAGCAGGATCACGATTGGAGCGGACATAAAAACAAGCACAATATCGATGGCCCGTTTACCAAATTTGCGATAGAGACCGTGGGTATTCGCTTTTCGCTCACCGAGATCGGAATATGATTCCGAATTTCGAAGTGCTGCGGAGAAATCTTGCATTTTCAAAACCTTATCTGTCTATCATTGCCACCCATGCCGGTTCTGAAATTGGCTGGCTCGGGTAGTCCTGCACTCGTATATAAGCAAATTAATTCTAATTTTTATGATTTTCGAGATCAATGGTTAACTAATGAGTTTGAGCCCGTTCGGATGGTTTGTGCTGCATTCTGAGGCCCTTCTTCCGGCACTGGCCACGTCACCTCTCCCTATGCGTGTGCCGCAGGTGCAAACATCCACCATGACGTATTCTTTTTGCAGATAGCGTAAAGGACCAGGCATGCTGATTCCTGTTGGGCTACGGACGGCTCACGGGGAATCGATAAGCAACTGCCCGGGGGCGGTGGCCGTAGTTTCTGTCAGATGTTCTTCCGTTGATTCTGCAACTCAAAGCACTTGGAAACGTGTTTGAAGTTCCCTGTGTATCCAGTGGGATCTGACTGTTGGAGGTCCGACGACTGAAAGCTCCGATTCTACAAGAGCTCCCCGCTGGAACTTCCCTTTCCTGTTCGCGCCCGCCCGCAAAGGGACCACAGTCACCTGCAAGCGCCACATCATTTCCCTGATGCGCAAATCTGCACACGGAGGAATCGGCTGCAGGACCGGCTCATGCGCATCTTAGTAAACTTGGAACTAAGGGCCAAAGTTTCGCCACAGGTTTAGCCCGAAGGTTTCCGCTTGCCTCGTTAGCAATCAACTCGAACGGAAATTCTTCTACGAGGATTTGGCAATGGAACATGTGGCTAAGAAGACGGCTTTCCCCCTGAGGACTGCGCCGATCACAGGGCTGCTTTCTAAGGTAGGCCGGTCGATTGCGGCGGCTGCGGTGATTAGCGCCACGTGCCTGTCGGCCAGTAGCAGCCCGGTCAATGCGGCTGCGGCCAGGGTCTATGTTGTCCAGAATGATCGCGGCGGTTACATCAGCGACCGATTGCGCGAGCTGCGAAACCTCGAGGCCTCCGGCCGCCGCGTCGAGATCCGCGGGCAGATCTGCTATTCGACCTGTACCATGTTGCTGGGACTTCCGAATACATGCGTGTCGCCGCATACGCAATTTGGCTTTCACGGCCCGTCGAAAAATGGCCAACGCCTGTCACCTGATCGTTTCGACTTCTACTCGCGCGTCATCGCCCAGTATTACCCCCCGAAACTGAACGCGTGGTATATCAAAACGGGTCGCAACAAGATTGACGGGATCTATCGGATATCAGGGCGCGACATCATTCGCATGGGCGTCCAAGCCTGCTGATCAGCACGCCTGTGCGGCTTGCGAGCCTCTAGTTCGCGTCTATTCTGATCGCAACGCGGAACATGAACTGAGTAATGGGGATGGTGCACCGGGGAGGAATAACCTAGAACCTTCTGAGTGCGAGCAGATCCTGACAGAGTTGGAGGAATGGACAAGCATTCTTCAGGCCGAGCCGGATGTTATCCATAGGTTATCGGCATTTGCGGAGGCTGCAGAAAGTGCCTTGGAGCACGCCGATGACGAACCGGGATTGGCCGCTTCTTTCGAGGAGCCTTCGCCATGACCCGTCTTGCATCATCACATGATCCGAATGTCACGCCAGTGTTCGTAAATGCGTCTTCGAGTAAGACACGTACTGCCTTGTCACCATTGACCCTAAGGCTGACGCCCGAGGAACGGGCGCGGTTGGAAGAACTCGCGACGGGTATGACGCTGAGTGCCTATGTGCGGGCTTGTGTCTTTGCTGAGGATTCCAAGCTGCGCAAGACACGGCCTGAGGATCAGGTTGAGCAAAAGAAAGCAGCGGCTGAGGCGTTGGCTCTGCTCGGGCAGTCTCGGATTGCAAGCAATCTCAACCAACTCGCCTACCATGCCAATATCGGTGCCTTGATCGTAGGAGAGACGGAGAAAGATCAGATTGCCGAAGCCAATGCGCATTTGGCCGCCATTCGGGCGATGTTGATGCAGGCGCTCGGCAAAAAGCAAAGGTCGCGCCGGTGATTCTTAAGGGCAACGAACGTGGCTATGGATCCGAACTCGCACGGCATTTGCTGAATCCGCGCGACAACGATCATGTCACCGTGCATTCTATGCGCGGGTTCGTTGCCGAGGATTTGCTTGGCGCGTTTGCCGAGGCAGAGGCGATATCCAATGCCACACAGTGCCAGAAATACCTGTTCTCGTTATCTCTGAACCCACCCACTGACGCTGAGGTATCCGTTGCGGAGTTCGAAGCGGCGGTGGCTCAAGCCGAGCAGCGTTTGGGTCTCACGGGTCAGCCCCGCGCGATTGTCTTCCACGAAAAGAATGGTCGGCGGCATGCCCATGCTGTCTGGTCACGGATTGATGGGCTGGCGCTCAAAGCGATCAACATGCCGCATTATAAACGCAAGCTAACAGCGCTGTCTCACGAACTGTTCCTCTCCCATGATTGGGAGGTTCCGCGCGGGTTTGAGAACAAAGCAAAACGCGATCCGCTGAATTACAGCCGTGAGGAAGCCGGGCAAGCCAATCGCACCAAGCGTGATCCGAAGGCCATCAAGAAAATGTTTCGGGGGTGCTGGGAAGCGTCCGATTCTAAGGCGGGGTTTGAGGCGGCCCTGAATGAGCACGGCTTTGTCCTTGCATGTGGTGATCGGCGTGGCTTTGTGGCTGTCGATGCATCCGGCAAAGTCTGGTCGCTCTCACGTTGGTGTGGCGTCAAACCCAACGAGATGCGGGCGCGGCTCGGATCTGAGAGGAACCTGCCGTCCGTTGACAAGGTCGCTGATCGTTTGCAGGACTTGCTCAGGCAAACCGTCGATCCTCAGAAGACTGCTTTCGAAGCCCGGCGGGCCAAGCTGGTTGAAGCACAACGCCAAGAACGTGCTGATCTGCTCAAGCGGCAAGCAGTCCAACGCCTTGAAGACATCAAAACGCGACAAGCCGGTCTGCCCAAAGGCCTGCGTGGGCTCTTGTCGCGTGCAACGGGTCAATATCAGATAAGGCTTCGCCAGATTGAAGCTGAGGCACGGGCTGCAGAGCACCAGAACCGTGCGGCGCAACAGGTTCTGATCACCAAACATCTCAGCGAACGGCGAGCCCTCGCGCGGGATGCCCAGAAACAAGGCCTGTCTGTTGCGTTCCACAGGCAAGTTCAAACTGATCCTAAACAAGCGCTTGTTCTGAACGATGGCGGTGTCTCATATTCCGCCGCCCAACTTGTTAAATCACCTGAATTGGTTCTGGATCATATCTCGCGAACCAAAGCGGCCTTCAAACGGGTTGATGTGTTGCGTACGCTCGCTCAGAAGATTGACGATCCAATGGCGTTGCAAAAGGCGGCGGATCAGGCCATGCGCGCGCCTCAACTGGTGCGGTTGCCCGATGATGGGACTGTCCCTGTCTTCACGACGAAGAACTATCAGGCTGCCGAGCGGAAATTGGTTCATGCGACCGGATTGATGGTGAGCCAACACGGATTTGCTGTGTCTGCGTCGCATATCAAAGACGCGATCAAAACGCAGAATGCCAACATGAAACGGGCCTTCGGTGGCAAACTGAGCGACGAACAACAACACGCCCTGCGCCATGTTTTGGGTGATAAACAACTTTCCTCTGTTGTCGGACTCGCGGGCGCAGGGAAAAGCACTTTGCTCGCAACGGCGCAGAACGCTTGGGCGAAACAAGGCGTTACTGTTCACGGAGCCGCTCTGGCAGGGAAAGCGGCAGAGGAACTACAGAATGCCTCCGGCATCAAAAGCCGAACGCTGGCTTCGCTGGAACTGTCATGGGAAAATGGAAATGAACCGATCTCAAAGGGTGATGTCCTCGTCATCGACGAAGCCGGAATGGTCGGCACACGACAGTTAGCGCGTGTTGCCACCAAAATGAACGAGATTGGCGCAAAACTGGTACTGGTCGGCGATCCCGATCAACTACAACCCATCGAGGCGGGTACCCCATTTAGGCAGATCGTCAAAACGCATGGCGCGGACCGCCTGACCGAAATCCACCGCCAGACGGCGGATTGGCAGAAAAGAGCCTCGCGCGATCTGGCTGACGGCGATATGTGGAGCGCCATAAAAAGCTATGAAAATCGCGGTGCCGTATCTCGTAGTCACACACGCGAAACGGCGATTGAGGCACTGGTCGGAACCTACGCAATAGATGTCGCCGCAAATGGGGCCGCCAAATCCCGTCTGGCCTTCGCCCACAAACGCAAGGATGTGCATGCGCTCAACCAGGCCATCCGTTCTGCACTACGCTCAAACGGCGAGGCATCACCTGAAACCCTGTTCAAAACGGACACAGGCAAACGCGCCTTTGCAGCAGACGACCGCATCGTCTTCACACGCAATGACAAAAATATCGGCGTCAAGAACGGCATGCTGGGCACCGTCGTAAAAGCGGAGAACGGTCAAATGGCTGTTGCTCTAGATGGCGATGAAGATCGCCTCGTCTGCTTTAATCCAAACGACTTCCACAGCTTCGATCACGGCTATGCTGTCACCATCCACAAATCCCAAGGTGCAACGGTCGACCAATCCTACGTTCTGACCTCCCGCTCTATGGATCGCCACCTTATCTACGTCGCGATGACCCGCCACCGCGAAAACATGGGCGTCTTCGTCAACAATCGAGATCGACCCACCTGGGCGATGGATCGAACACAACAACGCCGCCCGACCCGAACCCGTGATGGACCGTCTATGGGGTAAGTCGGGAACTCGGATGTCGCGGCCATTCAGTCAAACCGCAGAGAAAGCTAAAAAGAGCCCATTTCAACGGATGCTGCACATAAAACGAATGGCTGATATCGAAGGATACCGCCCGTGGGAAACGTTAGCTTCTTGTCAACGCTGACCGGATGAGTGCGATCCCAGCAATGGCGAAGAGAGCCGAAACCAGTCCATCGATCCAACGACGGAACTTCACGTATCCGTTCATGATGACTGAGAGCGAAAATGCAGCCGCATAGGCCGCGTAGATGAGAAGCCCGGTCAATGCGCATCCAAGCGTGGCTATGACCATGGCCATCAATCCGTCATCAGATCCAAGGCCAACCGAAAGCGCAGCCATCCAAGCGACGACAGCCTTGGGATTGGACAGGTTAAGTGCAAGTCCTTTAACGAACAGTCGCTTCTCACTTGACCGGAATTGACTGTCCAGACCCGGCTTTTCAGGTGCCGCGCGCATTGCAGAGCGAGCCGATCCATATGCCAGCCAAAGCAGATAGATTCCTCCACCTACTTTCAGTGCGATCAGTAGGTGCGTGGATGCTTGAAGAATGGCCCCGAGGCCTGTTGCGGCGATTACCCCCCAAAACGCGAGACCGAATGCAAGACCTGCGCCGAAGATCATTCCGCTTTTGCGCCCAGAAGCAGCAGACACCGTGCTAACTGCCAAAGTTGCTGGCCCAGGCGAAGCTGCGACGATCAAAAAAGCCGCAAGGATTGAGGTCAGTCCTGTCCAATCGATCATGCCGCTGCTCCATAGCTTTGCCTCGGGTCACGCTATTCAACTAGGCAGAAAAATCAAGATGATCCAAGAAACGGCAACTCGTCCGCGTTGCTGACGTTTCCCGGCCTTTGTTGGACAGCGCGCAGCGAAGGTCCGGAAAGAGCCCAAATTGACCGACGCTGAGACGCTCTTAAATGTCGGCTTCGGCGAATACCAATAAATGGAGCACATACTTTCAACAAAGTTGACACCCTCTCAGTTATGAGTTTTATGGATCGTATTGGCACAGAGGATGCCGTCGGTCCGCGAAAAGGGTAGAACCCACCTGTCAATTTGATCTGTCATAGACCTTTTTTCAGCCTGAGAACGCGGACGCCGGGCCTGCATGGAAGAAGGTGAAACATGTCAAAACCACTCCCTGAATCCGCCAATATCGAGTGGCTAAAAAAGACTGCTAAACAAAGATTGCAGCAATGGCAGGCTGAAGGCAAAGAAGCACGGCTTGCTGATGCACAACTTTCAGTAGCGCGTGACTTCGGTTTTTCGAGTTGGCGTGCGATGCGGTCCAGTGTCTTTTCAGGACAGAAGGGCGTAAAACCTGAAGCCGTTGATACGGTAGGCCCTTGCTCGCCTTTCTTCATTGTCAGCGATCTCTCGGCTTCCATAGAATACTACACCAAAAAACTTGGGTTTGAGTGTCGTTTCAAGGGTCCTCAAGGGGATGCGTTTTTCGCAATCGTCGGGCGCGGGGCGGCACAGATAATGATCAAGGTCATCGGGGATGAAATCGTCCCGAAACCGAATCATCAAGTGCATGAGTGGGCTCGTTTGGACGCGTTCGTTTATGCATCGAATCCCGATAGGTTGGCTGAAGAATTCGAAAGCCGTGGTGTCTCTTTCAGAAAGCCCCTTCAAGATGATCCTGATGACGGCCTGCGTGGTTTTGAAATCACCGATCCCGACGGATATGTATGTTTCTTTGGGCGACCGAACTAAGCAAAATTGACGCAAGAGTGGTCATTGGTGCAACCGCAGCTCATGTCTGTTCTGTCCGCATCTCGACGGTTGATACGGATTGCAGCGAATGGTTGGAGTTGCGGTTATGACCTGCGTGCTACGTCCTGATACTTTACGACCGCTCGGATTTCGACGGAGTCCTCGTCGATTACATAGTAAATGCTGTGTTTTTCATAGACGGAGCGGCGGTAGCCTTCGCGGATGTCGTCGACCGCCGGATACATTTTCGGGTGTTCGCGAATGCGCTCGAACCGCTCCAGCAAGCCGTCATAGTAGCGGTCGGCCTGGGCTTCGCCCCAAGTCGTGAAGCCTTCGGTGTAGAGATCGTCGAGGTCCTGATCCGCGACATGTGTAATGCGGAGCGTCAGTTTTGTCATAGAGCGTTTTTCAGGCGCTCCTTCGCGGCTTTTCGGATGTCGGCGGGACTGCGCTCGCTGAGACCGCTTTCTTCGGAGGCGATCAGCTTCGTGCGCAGGGAGTCAATCTCGGCCATGCGCAGTTCCTTTTCGCGCAGGGCTTCGCGGATCACTTCGCTGTCGGACGCATAGTGACCGGAGGCGATCTGCGCCTGAATGAAGGCGTCCTGACTGTCGGTCACGGTAATGCTCTTTTTGATCATACTCATAGATGGCCCCAATTTGATTATCCTACTTTATACTACCACATACTTGTTCTTAATATCAAATGCGGCGCGGGCAGCCCGTCAGGGCTGGCCGCGCTTTTTTTGTGGGCTGGCTCGGAACACTGCCATGTGCCCCGAGCCATGAGTGTGTTCTTCCGCCGCGATAGCGAGGCCTTCGGCCTCGAGTGAAGGTTCCACAAAAGCGCTGCGGCTGGTGTAGCCCTGCGGTGGCACTGTCATGTAGCGCGGTGTCCAGTTCTCGACCTGCGTGGTGCGGGTACCATCAAGGCAGGCCTTGATGATGGATTTCTGCACCTTGGCAGTCGCAGTCACGTTCTGATTTGCGACTGTTTCGCCCGCGATTTCCGCGACCATGACGTTAATGGCCTCCTTGTCACGCATCAGATCAAAGAAAGTATCGTCGATTTCCCACGCAGAGGTCATGTCCGTGGATAACTCGACTGCCAGCATTTCGATCAGGTCGGTGCCCACTGCGAGACTGTCTGCCATCAGACATGTGAGGATGCGCAGGACTGACGTATCATCCAGCAGCATCAGCTTGGTCAGCACAATCGCCATGTCGGGGCGCGACTCATAACCCCCGCGGGTTGCCAGCAATGTTCCATCCCGTTCCAGGAGTTCCGCCACGGCCTGAGATTCTGCCTCGAAGGCCTGCTGCGCGGTATTGGTGGCAAGGCTCTCGGCAATATCGGGTTTCGTCCCTTTTTGCGGGTCGGCCTGCACGTCCCAGAGCGATGATCCCGCAATCATATGCGCCGCGATCAGGCGCAAGGCCATGTCGGGCGCATCCAGAAGGTCACGGCGCACGGCGGCATGGCGGTGCAGATCGAGATAATTCTGCATGGCTTTGGTGATTTCGGGCTTCTGCGTAGGCGGTGTGCCTGCTTCGGCCTTCTCAAGACGTTTGGCCTCGGCACTGGTCAGATAGCCCTCGTGGAAACTGACCTCGCCTTGACTTGTGCAGGTGATGAACACCTTGCCACCCTTGGCCTTGGAGGCCGTGCGATAGTCCCAGTTTGCAAAATACGCGCCGACGTCCATCACGATCACATCTGCCCAGCCCTCTGCGTGATAGGCCGTAACCCGTTCGGCAATGACGGCATTTTGCGAAGCCCAGAACGCTTCGCTGTCGGCAAAATAGCTGTCCTCCCCAAAGAGATCGGCAACAACCGGCAAGCCGGATTCTTCCACGTCAAAGAGCGCATGGTCGGTCGGGATATGCGCCCCGCCGAAGAGCCAGTCTTTCAGACGCTGTCCCGTGGGGACATTGCTGCCTTCGTCTTTGACCAATGACCACCATGCCTTCTGCTGCTTCATGGTTGCCATGGTCAGGTTGCGGATGTCACGGGCATGAAGATCACCCTTGCGATAGGCGGTCAGGATCGGCGCATGCAGCCGTCCCAAAGCCAGACGCTGCGCAACCATACGCTCGGTGATGCCGAAGGTTTCGGCGATATCCTCGGCTGTGCGGCCTTCTTTCAAGAGCTTGGAAAAAGCCTTGAACTGATCCACCTCATCCATGGGAAGGCGTTCGACATTCTCGGCAAGCGAGGCTTCGATTGCGGCTGCGTCATCCCCCTCGGCCATCACAAGGCACGGGATCGGGGTGATTTCCCCTTCTTCGGCAAGGATGCGGCAGGCGTTCAAACGTCGCTGGCCTGCGACCACCTCGAAGCCCTCACCAGCAGGGCGTACCAAGAGCGGTTGTAAAACGCCAAGGGCGCGGATGCTGATCACCAGATCGGTGCAGTCCTTCGTGCCGTATTTGCGCACGTTGAGCGGGGAAATGGTGAGGTCGTTGATGTCGATATGTTGTAATGTCATGGGAATGTTTCCTTTTCTGATAACTCGATGCGGGATTGCACCCTGAAACCGCTCACACGGAACGGCTTGGGGCTGCATTCCCTTCATGCGCAGCGGTAAATCAAACGGGTGCCAGCGACCTCAGCCTCGGCATAATCCATGCCCAGATCACGGGCGATGGCGTCATAATCGATGTAGAATTGCAGGCGTTCGGGGATGTCGCCGAAAAGACCTTCTTCGACAAAATGCTCGGCAAATTCGCGCATCGTGTCGAAGGGATAGATGTCCAGATCAAAGTCGCTCGGCTGGGTGCTGTCTTCGAAGGTGTAGCCACATTCGCCCACCGCTAAAATCACGCGAGTCTTGTCGTCGTCGTCCCAGTCTTCCACCGCATCGAAATACTGTTTGAGATTGGCCTGATTGAGGCCGATGGCGCGGGCAAGATCGCAGTCGATTTGATCGCCATCGATGAACTGGATTTCGAATTCTTCGACGGGATCGCCGTAAGCGTTCCGCATTTTCAAAGCCTTGTCGGCATAATCCTCGTAGCTGTCGAAATAGAAACCCGCCGCAGAAATATCGTAGGGTTGGGCATGGAGTTGAATGGTCATGATGTTCTCCTCTCAATTGGATCAGGGGTTGCGCTTGCAACCCTTGGCCCTCGCCGAGAGTGGAGATGGGAGGGGACAAGAAAAATCGGCGAAAGATGCTCTGTCTTTGGCGGAGGCTCCAGCGTGCCGGAAACCGTCAAAGCAAGCATCTCTTCGATCTGTTTTTCTTGCGGGGAGAGAAGAGGCAACGCCTCTCGGCTTCCCCGACAAAGACCACGAATGCGGCGGCAAAGCCGCCACAAAACCACACCAGGGAGTGATGATTGTTCCCGCTTGCGGGATGAAAAGCCAACGATTTGGCTTTTCAAAAGAAGAACGCCGAATGGCCAAGACCGCGCGGGCGGGCTTGGTGCTTGTACGAGAGCCTGATCGGCTGCGCCGAGGTGCGCAAAGAATAAGGGCGACCCAACAGGATCGCCCTCTCCCCACGCAGTAAACTGGCTTATCTATTCTATTGCGGTGAGCGATCAAGAACCTCGCCGGATTGCTCGGCATCGCGGTCATTCACCGTTCGCAAGACAACACGCCCATCGACAGGCAGCGCGTCCATGCGGACCTCATAACCTTCCCCATCCTTATGTGCCCAGGCGGCACCGATCTTGCTCCAAACGGAATTCTTGCCATCATCAATCGGCTTGACGGTATAGGCCAGCATGAACGGGCGCTTCAATCCGGGGTCTTTGTCGGCTGTATTGCTGTTTCTGCTATCTGCACTCATAAAATCTCCTTACTCAGTACGGGTTCAACAGGTAGGAACATACCAAGAACAAATGTGATTGAAAGTTGCAAGAGAAATCGCGAAAATACATACAGTTGTATGGTACAGGCGGCGGAGACCGGACTTTTGCGGCGAGCGCGAGCTGATCAGGCCCTCTTTCCGAAAGCTGACATCCCAAACGCGTAGCACTCCGCTTCTTTGCTGCATTGCCGCAAGGCGGTTTTAAGTCCAGAGTTGCAGGTGCTGCAAAATTCAGGAGCGGTACTAAATGACCTGACTTTGTCCATTGGACATGCGCATCAATTGAGCCAGTTCCAGCAGCGCGCGGCGCAGGTGACTGGATCGATGGTTTCTATGGCAAGTGCTGTTTTGACTTTGTCAGAAACCTCGACCATGCCTGCACATCCCAGAACGACGGCAGCGATGCTATCCAGCTTCTGGGCCTGCAGGGCCGCTGACTTGATGATCTCAGAGGCCTTTTCGGGATCTGCCTCCAGCTCCAAAACAGGCACTTCCGAGGCGCGGACCTTTGACAGGTATCCTCCCAGACCCGTGCGCCGGATGTTGGCGTCGATAATCGGCACAGACACAGACAGGGTTGTTACGACACTGAACCGCCAGTTCCTGAGGGCCGCGTAGTGATATGAGGCTTGGCCGATACCGATGACGGGACAGTCGGCACGCTTGGTTGCTTCGTCGAGACCGGTGTCGTCAAAGCAACCGATGATTATGCCATTCGCCCCCGAGCTTGAGGCTTTGTCGACAAGCTCAAGGAGGGGGGGTGTTGCTGCTTCTCCGTCCTCGACCCCTTGGATAGAGGCAGGCCCATTGTGTGAGGTCCAACCTTCGAAACGCTGGTTGGGTGCCGCCCTGCGGGCTTGGGCCAGCATCGCCTCTGTCATTGAGGCCGTGCTGTTGGGATTGATGATAACAATCGCCATCAGACCATGCCTCGGCCCGCGTCGGACCCGTGACGCGCTCGACGGCGGTTCATGACCCAAGCGACAAGCAGGAATACGCCGATCACCAGCAGTGAAAACACCGTTGTCAGCGTGCCAAGGGCGAAGAGGACTGGTGTGGTCACATTGGTTGTCATGCCGAAAATCTCGAGCGGCAGCGTGTTATGGCTTCCAGCGGTTAGCAGGGTTCGGGCGAATTCGTCATAGCTGAGGGTGAAACCAAAGAGGGCGACGCCGATCAAAGAGGGCGCAATGATGGGCAGCACGACATGGCGGATGACCTGCCATGGGCTTGCGCCCAGGTCACGGGCGGCTTCCTCATAGGAGCGGTCAAAGCGGTTGAAGACGGCGAACATGATCAGCAGGCCAAAGGGCAGGGTCCATGTCAGCTGTGCCCCAAAGCCTGAGCTGGACCAATGAACCGGCAGGCCGGATTGCGACCAGATCAGCCCCACACCGAGCGAGATTAGGATCGAGGGGATCACGAGTGAGGTGATGATCAGATAAAATAGGACCGTGGAGCCTGCGAAGCGCTTGCGAAACGCCAGCCCACCCATGACCGACACCACGACTGTTGTGACCATCACCATGAGGCCCAAAACGAAAGAGCGTCGGAATGAGCCCCAGATATCACCCACGGCCTGCTGTTCAAAAAGATCCCGGAACCAATGCAGGGAGACGCCCCTCATGGGGAAGGTCAGGCCGCCGCCGGGGCCTTGGAAGGACAGGATGCCGATGGTCAGGGTTGGACCGTAGAGAAAGATCAGGAAAAGCACGAAAAAGGCGCTGAGAAAGTAAAAGGACTTGGGACGCGGCTCCATTTTCAGAGCTCCTTGCGGATGTCGACGAAGCGCAAAAGCGTTCCGATCAAGAGCAGGACCGTTACAAGCAGGATCACGGCGGTGGCAGAGGCGGACGGGTATTGCAGCAGTGCAATGTCGTTCTGGATGAGCCGCCCCATGTTGGCGGACTGGCTACCGGACATGAAACGCACCGTGATGAAATCGCCCATCACAAGGGCCACCACGAAGATTGTGCCGATCATGATGCCGGGTTTGGTCAGGGGCACGATGACATGCCACAGCGTTTGCCAACCGGTGGCGCCTGCATCCGTCGCCGCTTCGATCAGGGATTTGTCGATGCGCATCATCGTGTTGAAGATCGGGACCACCATGAACAGCGTGTAGAGATGCACGAAGGCAAGGATCACACTGAAGTCGCTGAACAGAAGCCATTCAAGCGGCTCATCAATGACCCCCATCGAGATCAGCGTGGAGTTCGCAATGCCATTGCGCCCGAGGCATGGGATCCAGGAAATCATGCGAATGATGTTCGAGGTCAGAAACGGGATTGTGCAGAGCAGGAACAGGGCGATCTGCCAGGTCAGGCTGCGGATATGGAAGGCCAGGTAATAGGCGACCGTGAACCCGATCAGTAAAGTGAAACCCCAAGTGATCAGTGCGTATTTGAACGTGTTGAAAAAGACCCGATAGGTGACATCGGAGGTCAGCAGGAATTCATAATTGTCGAACAGAAATGCCGGGTAAATCGACCATTCCGTCGCCCCCCAAAAGCTGACGACCGCGATCATGATGATCGGTGCCACCAGAAAGATGGACAAAACCAATGTAAGCGGCGCGGCTAAGAGCCATCCAATGACTGAGTTGTTTTTCACACTGCCCCTGCGTTCTTTTGAAGGTTGGAGTGCCGGAGGACCAAAGCCCTCCGGCGTGCATCGCTTAGGCCGCGATGAACTCGTTCCACTTGCGGACCATGTACTGGTTCTCGTCCATGACGGCGTTCCAGCAGGCCACGGCGCCCATACGTTCTTCGAACGATCCACCATCGCGGACCTCACCGGCCTGGGCCAAGGTGTCGCCGGTCGGTGAGGTGATGATGTCGGTGGCTTCCTTACCTTCGAACCAGTAGCCCCACTCGTTTTCGCTCATGAAGTTCTTGGAGGTCTCCGGCACGGCAGAATAGTAGCCCTGACGCATCAGATAGCCGCCAACCCAGCCCGAGAGGTACCAGTTGATGTACTCATAGGCCGCGTCCAGTTCCATGCCGGAAAGCGACGAGGACAGGCCGATGCCACCGCCCCAGCTGCGATAGCCTTCTTCCAGGGGCTGATACACGCAGGGAATGCCTTGCGATTTCACGGCGGTGATGGCGGGCGACCACATGGACTGGATCACCACCTCGCCCGAAGCCATCAGGTTGACGCTCTCGTCGAAGGATTTCCAGAAGGCGCGGAACTGGCCGTTCTTCTTGGCCTCGGTAAAGATACCGATGGTCAGGTCGATCTCTTCGCGGGTCATGTTGCCCTTGTCGGGGTAGGTGTATTCGCCCATCGATTCCACCACCATGGCCATGTCCATGATGCCGATGGAGGAGATGTCGAGGATCGACGCCTTGCCCTTGAACTCTGGGTTCAGAAGCTCGTGCCAGTTTTTGATGGGACGCCCTATCAGGTCGGGACGAATGCCCAGCGTGTCAGCGTTGTAGATCGTCGGGATCAGCGTCATCCAGCCGGATTCATTGTCCACGAAGTCACGACCGCCCGGGCCTTCGACAAAACCGACCGTATGGGGTGCCGTGCCTTGTGCGATCGTACTTTCCGGCGTCAGCTTGCCGTTGCGGAAGATGCCAACGATCTTGTCGTAATTGGCAATCTTGGAGGTATCCATCGCTTGCAGGTTGCCGGTGGGCCAGACCTTTTTGCAGATCCAGTATTCGATATCGGCAATGTCGAAACTGTCGGGCTGGGTGGCCGCGCGTTGGGTCACGCTGTCGCTGTCGAGCGCTGTCATCTCAAGCGTGAAGCCAAGGTCCTCCTTGACCTTCATGGCCACGTCATTGAGATTGGAGACCCCGGTCCCGAACTGGCGCAAGGTGATGTTTTTCGTCTCTTGTCCCCATACCATAGGAGCCGGAAGCGCGGCGGCCGCCACCGCCGCGCCACCCGTCTTGAGAATCGAGCGACGCGAATAGCGTACTTTCGAGATTGTCGTCATGTTTGGTCCTCTCTGTTGAACATTTTTTATCCGACCAGGGCGTGTTCCGCCTCGGCTTTCCAGTCGAGGCCGATAGCCTCTCCCAAATCCTTCGGGCTGCCGAAGAAATCTTTGTCAGACAGTAGCGCTGTCACCTCCTGATCGCCGGGAACGGTGGCCGTCAGTGCCACATGGGTGCCTTGGTATTCGATGTTGGTAATGGTGCCCGGCAGCTTGGCCTCTGCGGTCGGTTTGATCTCCAGAGCGTCCGACCTGATGGCGATCAGTCCCCCCGGCATCGACACAACGTTATGAGACCCCAGAAAACGGGCGACAAACGCCGTTTGTGGTGCATCGAAGACCGCACGGGTCTTGCCCGCTTGTTCGATGATCGCATTGTTCATGACCACAATTTCATCGGCCAGCGCCAAAGCCTCGTCCTGGCCGTGGGTGACGTGGACGAATGTGATCCCCAACTCACGTTGCAGTTTTTTCAACTCTGCGCGCATGCGAATGCGCAGGAACGGGTCCAGCGCGGACAGTGGTTCGTCCAGCAAAAGCACATCCGGCTTCGTGATCAGGGCCCGCGCAAGCGCCGCGCGCTGCTGCTGGCCGCCAGAAAGCTGGGCCGGAAGACGATCTGCCAGCGCATTCATATCCACCAGTTCAAGCATCTCATCTGCCCGCGCATGGCGCGTGGCTGTATCGACGCCTTGCATCCTGAGACTGAAAGCGACGTTGTCGCGCACCGTCAGATGTGGAAACAGCGCGTAGTTTTGGAACATCATGGCGGTGCCACGTTTGGCAGGTGGCAGGCCTGAGATATCCCGACCGCCCAGCGTTATTGACCCATCCGAGACAGTTTCATGCCCCGCGATCATCCGCAGGGTCGATGATTTTCCGCACCCCGATGGCCCCAGCAAACAGGCATAGGTGCCCGCCTGGAAGTGGTAGCTGATCGCATCAACAGCAACCGTCGCTCCATACCGCTTTGTCAGGCTGACAAGTTCAAGGTCCAGTTCTTGGCGCATGACACCTCCGTGTTTGTTCTCTGACGCTGCGCCGTTCGCTTGCGCTGGAACAAGAGGTTTCAGGTTATTGCCTCTGTGCGCGGCAGCAGGATGCTTGAACTTTGTCGGCTTGGATCAAGTTTGTGTAAAAAATAGGCTCAGATTGTATACGATATGGCCCAACATCGTGCGCGCCTTGTGCGCAGGTCGCTCTGCATGCACATGTCGGAAAGGAGGTGTCACATGTCGGTGATTCTGAAACCCAAAACAGCAACGGCAGAAGAGATCGCCGTTCAATTGACAGAAGCTATTCACGCCCATCGTCTGCAACCGGGCGCGAAACTACGCGAAGACGAGGTTGGAGATGTCTTTCAGGTCAGCCGCACCATTGTCCGCCAAGCCTTGCATTCGCTGCAACACAAAGGACTGGTCACCATTTTGCGCAACAAGGGGGCCTTCGTTGCCAAGCCCACCCTCAAGGAAGCACGCGAGGTGTTTGAAGCGCGGTCTTTGATCGAGCCCGCCATGGCGCGGGCGGCGGCGTTGCGCGCCACGGCGCAGGATGTCGCCTTTCTCGAAGCGCATATGCAAGCAGAGCAGGACGCGCTGGACCGGGAAGAGGTTGGTGAGGCTTTAAGGCTTTCGGGCGATTTCCATGTGCAGATCGCCCGGATTGCCGATCACACGTTGATCGAAACCTTGTTGGGGCAGCTGGTCGCCCGTTCGGCGTTGATCATCGCACTCTATTGGCGCCGTCGGAGCGCCTTGTCTGATAAAGCTTCACATATGGGGCTGGTGAACGCCTTTCGCGACGCAGATGCGGATGGAGCCGAAGAGATCATGAAGGGGCACCTTCTTGACCTTCTCATGCAACTGGATCTGCGCGACAGCCCATCCGGGCCGGTTTCCCTGAAAGAAGCTCTGAAGAAATGACGACATATCGAACCGCGACCTTAAGCGAACTCTCATTGATCCTGGACTGGGCTGCTGAGGAAGGGTGGAATCCAGGACGTGATGATGCAGCGGCGTTTTTCGCTGCCGACCCAGAGGGCTTCTTTGTGGCTGTTGAACAAGGCGAGCACGTCGCCTCCATTTCGGTCGTGAACCACACATCCGATTTCGCATTTCTGGGATTATATATCGTGCGAAAGGGCTTCCGTGGGCGCGGAATTGGGCTTGGGCTTTGGACACATGCGTTGCAACACGCAGGTACGCGAACCGTGGGTTTAGATGGTGTGGAGGCGCAACAAGAGAACTATCGGGCCTCGGGTTTCACCTATACTGGTGGCACCACGCGATTTACGGGGCTGCTTAGCACAAAGCATCGAGCAGACATAGACGTGGCGGACCAGGGCGACATAGAAACCTTGATCCAAATGGAAGCGACAGCATCCGGTGTTTCAAAACCCAGATACATGCGCCCTTGGCTTTCCAGAGGCGTTGGCAGAACCACCTTTGTGAAGCGTGACCAAGGCGTGATTACTGGGTTTTGTACGATCCGCACCTGCACGTCTGGTGCCAAGATTGGCCCTCTGATCGCTGAAAACGTGGACATTGCGCAACAGCTGCTCGCCCATGCTACTGCAGGCGTCGTCGGTCCGGTCAGTATGGATGTTCCCGATACGGCAAGGGCGCTCTCAGAGCTTTGCCATACCTTAGGATGGCAACCCGGCTTCAAAACCGCGCGCATGTACAAAGGCGCGTTTGATGCGCCCGGGCACAAATGCTATGCGGTTTCCAGCTTGGAACTGGGATAGCAGACGCAGATTTGGTTCCAGAACTCTTGCTGGACAATGGCATTTTTGATCATGGAATAGATCGTCATGAGATAGCAGGAAACGACGGCTTTGTTCGCAGCCTTTACGTTCGAGGACAATCAGATCATGCACTTGCAGCGAAATTCCGATCTGGTGAAGCTACATCGCGGCGTGGCCTAACCCGACGAATGGTTGTTAGGGCCGAATTGGCCTCGGTCTCCCCTGCATCACTGCCTTAAATCGGCTCAGTTCTTAGACAGCGGCAGCAGAGGCGGTTACTGTTCTACCAGCCGCATGTTCAAAGACGCTCCACCGCCTTGTATTTCGAACAGGCGGTCTATGTTCGGATGCGCGCCGGGTCGGTTTCGCGCGTCCTCGGTATGCTCCGCAAAGACTGCCAGCCCGTGTGTCGCAGCTTCGGCATTCAGAACCCCATAGGTCGCTAACAGGTATTGGTAGACCGCCAGGGACCCCTGCTTGCCCGGTTGGTTCTCAATGGACGCGACCACATCGCCTGCGGCATCCACCATCTCCAATCTCTTGATCCCGTCAATGGATGGCAGGTTCTGAAGGTTCTCCTTGAACGAGGAAACGGGCTGAATCATAGGGCTGTCCTTTCAATTGCCATTCCGAACCGCCCATACCAAACCAAGGACTGCCAAGCCAAGGTCGCAAAGGCGCCGCATCAAAATTGGCTCAGCACATCGGCACCTTCAATTCTGCAGCTACAACGAATGTCAGGTTCAGGGAAACCGAGCAGCAGGGATGACCAACCCGGCGAACGGCAGGAAAGGGCCGGACATGTCATGCGCGGTCTCGCCCCGGTGGTCACGAGGTCTGCCGCATGGCCGGTTCGAACCCCAAAGCGAACGCATTCCAAGTGCTCAGGTGCGAGTACGCCGCAATTTTCGTATCGTGATCAACATCATTGCGACAGCAGAAATGCCCGCCCCGACAAGAAATGGTGTTGCCGATACCATGCTGTGCCAGAGCCACCCGGCAAGCGTATTCCCCAGAAGCACGACCAGGCCAGTCACAAGATTGAACGTGCCAAACGCACTGCCCTTCAGGTGGTCCGGCGTCTCGGCCGCGATCATGGCGCCCAGCAAACCCTGCGAGAACCCCATGTGCAAACCCCAGAAGATGGTGCCAAGAACATAGACCGATGCGGTCGTAGCAAGGGCGAGCGACAGATGCGCTGCGATAAGGAACCCGAGGCTCCAGACAAGCAGTCCCGAAGCCCCTATCCGGTCTGACAGCCTGCCGACAGGAAATGCCGTCAGGCTGTAGGCCGCATGCATGATGACAAGGGAGACTGGAACCCAAGACGGCATGAAACCGGCCTCAAGGGCCTTCAGTAGCACGAAGGCTTCACTGAACCGGGCAAGCATGATTACCGAGGCCACGCCAATTGCGCACCAGACTGAACGGTTGAGCCGGAGGGCATCAACCAGCCGGAAATCACTACGCTTCATCGGGTGGTTTTGCGTTGGCTCTTTCACAAGGAAGACCAGCACGATCATGCAGAGCGCAGCTGGGAGAATGGCAATCCAGAAAACGGACTGAATGTCGCCTGCGAATACGATCATTGCCCCGACCGCGAGGAGCGGACCAAGGAAGCCGCCGAGGGCATCGAGCGACTTGCGCAACCCAAAGCTCGCCCCACGGATCTCCGGCGGGCTGACAGCGGCCACCAGAGTGTCGCGCGGCGTGCCCCGAATACCCTTGCCCACCCGGTCCATGGCTTTCGCAAGAACGATCTGGTCCAGGCTCATCGCCCAGGGAAAAACCAAGCGTGATAGCGCCCCAAGGCTATAGCCCAGAACTGCCAAGGGCTTCGCCCGTTTACTGATATCGGCCAGCACGCCGGACAGGAACTTGGACACTGTGGCAACCGCGACGGAGAAGCCCTCGATGAAGCCGATCGCCAAGGCTGACGCACCCAGACCACCGGCAAGATAGAGAGGGAGCAGCGCATTGATCATCTCGGAGGAGACATCCATCAGCAGGCTCACGAGACCCAGCATCCAGACAGTGACAGGAACAGGCGGGCGTATCGAGACAGCCTTGTTTTGTTCAGACGTGGAGGAAGTCATGGTAGCTCCAGGAAGGGTGTATTTCCTCACAGCACGCGCAGGCGCACAGATCAATGTCAGCTTCGTTCGCACTGCTTGCTGTCTTTGATCCGTCAGACCATGCAGCACGACACTATGGAGGGCCGCTTCGGGGAAGCTGCACTGCGGCGAGGTCCAATTTGATGAAGGACGGCTATGGGCCGAGATTTGCGAGAACATGACCTTTTCTGGTACAATATTTGTGTGGAAATACCGAGTGACCAGAAAGAGATAGCGGCGACGAAGCGCCTTGAGTTTGATGATCTTCAGAATGAAATCGCGGGACGCGAGACCGGGCGCAGAGCGAGGTTTCTGAAAGACGGTCCTGGCTCGGAGGAGGCCAAGAAAAAGGAGCGCGACGCCCAGCATCGCGCATTGACGCGCTTAGCACAACTGCTCAACGATCCGGTTTACCGCGCCAAATACGATGGTGTGTTGCGATTGCTCTCGGACGCAGAACAAGCAACCGAAGCCACTATCGATCAGCTGAATAGTCAGGTTTACGTGGCCCAATCCGAACTCGACGATATGATGAACAATGCCGCGCGCCTGCCAGATGGCACGCGGGTGTTCCGAGATGCCGACGGCGTGGTGCGTCGCGAAGATGGCTTTGTCGTTGAGGATCATCTTGCGGAAACAATCATCTGGACCGGCAACGAACCAAGCTTTGAAGAAGTACAGAACGCGAAAGTTCGCTTGGATGATCTGCAAGCCGCGTTGGATGCTGCAAATGGTTATCAGAACGATATGCTCGGTCCCGCGCGCGACAGGATCTCCGACCCGGACAATCCGCCTTCACTAGACGATCTGAACGACATCGAAAACGATATCCAGTCGAAGATGCCCAGAGTCGTGCAGGAGCATTTATCGCAGACGGAGACTGCTGCGCCAGACGTGGCGACACAAGGCATTGGCCTGCCCAAGCTCGGTGGTTGATCTTCAGTTCAACGGCCCGCAGGCCTCCAGCAGGATTGCTAAGATCGTGCCGCTGGGATGATAGCCGTCATACTGCGCGATGGTTCTGCGAATATGCGCGTTCCGTGCCGCTTTCTGGCCATCCACAAGATACCAGTTGTCCACACAGGCCGACTTCTTTGGTGCGACTTGCGAGAACACCACGCCTGCCATCGTGATAGACGTCTGGATGAAGCTGTCCTGCGCGGTCGTTTCCCAGGTCGCAAAGTCCGCTCCGGTGAAGCCCTCCGCATGGATTTCCTGTGGATGAATGACGAAGATGGCCCCTGCCACCATTGCCGCACTCCATGCATCTATGCTGTTCATAAACCATGGTTTTTGTTCAAGTGTCAATTTTAAGGGATTCCGCTGAAGCGGTAAACCAAGTATCAAGAAAACAGCGGCTTTGCAGATGCAGGCACGTGGCGGCAGCGCCGAATGACAAGCAGATCGGAAAGGATCGTTTTCGATCACACCCGATGTCCAACCCGCGCCGCCTTGGCTACATCCGCGTATCCACCCGCGCGCAAGCGCCTGACCGTCAGATCGACGTTCTGCGCGCCGAATGCGACGAACTCTACATCGAACATGTCTCGGCGGTTGCTGCTGAACGTCCGGTTTTCGATAAGCTCCTTACTGACCTAGAGCCGGGCGACACCTTTGTAGTTGTAGATCTTGACCGTGCGTTTCGCTCTGCCGTGGACGCCATTCTGATCAGCAGCGCGCTGTGCCAGCAGGGAGTAAAGTTCAATATCCTCAGCTTTCCGCTCGATACAACGAGCGATGAAGGTGAGCTGTTCTTCGGCATCGTTGCGTTATTCGCGCAGTTTGAAAGGCGCATCATATCACGAAGAACGAGAGAAGGCCTTGATGCAGCCCGTGCCAGAGGCGTGACACTGGGGCGCCGTCCAAAGTTGACGGAACGCGATATCCGCGCCGCATACCGACAACTTTCCACGTTGAGCTGCAAAGACATCGCCTTCAGTCTAGGCGTCTCCCGGATCACATTGCAAAGGAGCTTTCGTCGTTTGGGGCTACGTTATCCAGTCCATGATATATGATCCACCAAGCGGGATGCAACGGGGCGCAGCCCCTTGGCAAGAAAGTACGGCGTATTACGCCGTACACATCTTGCCTCGTCACGATTTTGCAAATCCTATCAACAAGCCTCGTCACGGGTTGAAAGACGTGAGAAATATTTTTAGCTTAGAGCACCTCGCTCCAGGTGCCAAAACATGCTCAAGCGGAGCTATTTGACATGATCCATTCCGAACGTTCCATTCCTCACCCGCAATATGAATTTAATCCAAGTCAAGAACGACTGGTGTTGATTAAGCTGCAATCGTATCGTCACTCATTTAGGCTCGTTCAACAGCCATCCTGGAAAAAGTTGACTTATGAAGTCAACAACTTTCCCTTCTCGTATGAAGAACACAAGAGTCGCCAACAAACGCACGAAATTCAGAGCAATTTCAAAGAATATATCAAGGAGAGATTGGGTAGAGACGTTCCCCTGGCAGACCATTCAAAAGTCATAGATTACGATGCCAGAATACTCACAGATGACACTCTGCGTCGCATTTACGATGGTGTGCCGCGAAAGGACAACAAAACTGGTGAGAAATATAAATCACGCTACGGGTGCAAATGGTGGGAACTGTCAGCATTTCGAGATTTTTTGATAGTAAAGGGGCACTTGAAAGATGAGGACCTCAAAAATTCATCAAACGCCTTGGCTGTAGTAAACCTACATGACGCCTTAACCAAAATCGGGATCAAACCAAGGCTGAGTAAAAAACAAGAACTTCGAACCACTTACGCAAGAGATATATCTGAAAAGAAACTCCGCCAAATAGAAGTGCGCCGGTTCTTTGTTCATCATCAGGTGCTTCAGGTTGAACAGGAGACGTTGGATTTTTACAAGAGAAACGCGGAGAGTCCTGCTAGTTTTGAAAGACGTGTTCAAGCCCGTGGCTTCGATAGAAAGATCTGCGGTGACGGAATTGTCATTGAGGCCGACAACGACTCAACAATCCTGACAAAATCGCAGTTTGGTACGGCGGCCGAACTGATTGCAACCCCTGTTGCGATGGACAATCAACCTGATCATTTGCAGTTGATAAGAAAAAGAAAAGAAATGAGTCAATCCTTGGCAAAGTCCAGGGCGGCCTCGGCTGATAAAGACATTCACACAATGATCGATTCGAACATCAGCGCCGACATCGAAAATTTCGAAATATTGCAACTTACAGCGCTCTCGTCGGATTTGTGGGATGCAGATGTTTATGTTATGCTATCATTATTCGGCAGGAAGTTTACTGGCTTCGAAGAGACCTATGGCTTTCTCCAGATGAAGACCTCCCTTGAGACTTACAGAAAGGATAATACTGAGGCATTTTTTAATATATTTATGAACAGGAATAATGATAGAAATAGCGATCAGACGCAACGTGACGACGCACTTATTGCGACTGTGAGAGCCTTTGGAAGCATCGATGACTTTATCGAAGCGATTTTATCTGGCGGACAGATCAACAGCTCAGGAAGCTCCGCTGACCGCCGCAACTGTTTACATTGGATATCTGCTACCGGAGCAATATCAAAACTAGCGGTTTTGATCGAATTGGAAGGTATGGAAGAAATTTATGAACTGGCAAGCAGTTTAGACCAGGCAGGCCTGATCAATAGAGCTCGCGAAACAGTGAACTTTCAAGTTCGCGATGGGCAGAACCGGCTACCATCAGAAATCGCCGCCCTAGAAGCTAAAGACTTCGGCTTGGCAAGCCTTCTGTGCCACGTTGAATCACTTTCTTTGCCCTCTAGCGACAATTCATACACGATTGGATAACAGCCAGTGAGCAAGAAGCTAGGATTTATCCACGAACCCTGCGTGGGAAACACCTGTTTCGGCATACTTCCACATCCTTTCATAGTAGCTTGACATTTTCTCTTCACCCATTTCTCGGACAAATTGCGCATTCTTATGCAATTCTAGTAGGCTAAGGTTTGAGATGAACGTCGGCCAGCTATCACGCATTTGAGCCATAGCGGCTGCCTCCGGTGAGGCATCCTTGCCAGTCAGCCTAGCTTTAACATTTGCCGTCAGCACCTCAACAAGTGAATGACTCTTGGCTATCGCTTGCGCGGATATCCCAGGAAATTTCTCTACTTCACTTGCGTATAAATTCACGCAATCAGATTTCAGAATCTCGGATACAAAAATACAAATGGACCTTTTTGTTTCCTCATTCGTCAAAAATACAAGCTCGTTCTGCGCTTCATTGTACACAAGATCAAAATTCTTATCGTCTCCGAGCAGCTGGGGTATGTTGCACAACGAGAATAGCTGATCGAGATCCCAAACAGATAACGCAAACTTATGCGCCCTCTGTAATTGATCAATCTTGTCAAATTCGACTTCTCCGCCGAAGCTTCCCAAAATTCGCTCAAGAATGGTTGCGAGCATCGGCCAGTAGTTGGCAGCGGTTAAAATGCAAGAGTATCGACTATAACAATCGTATTGATACTCCCAATCACCACTTTCGACACCCTTAAAAACTGCATCGAAAAAGACACATGTATTTATCGAGACAAACTGCAAGTATCCCCAGATATTCTCCGGAACTCCACCCTCCCTCGTGAAAGCTCTCTTCGAGTCAAGCCGGTTGAGCATGGTTAGGAAGTTCTGCACAGCGAACCAATCGGCTTCAAACTCTCGCTGAAGCATCATGCTTTTTTCGTATTCACTTTTCGTCAATTCATCATCATATAGAAGAAGTTCCACACCGTCACTGCTATTCGAAAAGTCAACCGGAATATGAGATTTTTTCACAATGTACACCATATCTCTGTTGTTTTGGGCATGGCGAGAATAGTGATGACCTAATTCGTGCAAGCACATGAAGAGGAGCGACATGTTTGCTGTTGCCTCGAGTAGGCACCAAACATCTGAGTTGTCGGTGAGATACGGCCAAAGATGTGTGAATGATGAAATCTCGTCATCATTTACAACCGATCTGGTCGTTGGATTGAAAAGATAGGACACGTCTCGTAAAAATGTTGGCTGCCGTTCCAACTCACTAGTTAGAAACCAGCGTTCGAAGTTCTGACGCAGCACAATTGAGTTTGCCAGGTTTGCATTCGTACCTTGATCTATTAGTAAAAACGTGCCCAGAGAAATAATTACTTCCGGGTTGGTGCTTTCCGTTGGGCGTATGCTGCAATCAAAGCCGAAGTTCTTCTCATCAACCGTCACTGTTACTACATGGATGTCCTCTTCATTGAAAATATGAAGGAGTTCATTCAACAAATAGCTGAGATCGACTGCGGTACGATTGGCAGCCGCTAGGTAGTCTATGTAGAAGGTCTCAATCTCTAGGCTCTCTTCTCCGGCGATAGTACGAAATGACCCCGCTATTTCAGAAGTTCTATTTGGTTCGCTAAACAAACGTGTGGCCGAGCCTGCCATCTAGTCCTCCAATGCCATCCTGCTACCGTTTCATCCTAGGATGAAACCGAACGTTCGGAAACAAAGTTTCATCTGTTGAGGATTCGTTGAGGAATGGGGCCGTCAGACTCGGTGCAACATCGACACAGCCGATAGCCGGTGGGCTTGGCGGGGAAACGGCCGTTCTTCTTTGGTGCTCGGCGGCACCACTTGAAACCTCCGCACAATGTCCTCGGCTTTTTTGCACCTGTTTGGTGTCGAAAGGACGTCGAATGACTTTCCGACAGCATGAAAGTAAGAACAGCCTGATGGCGGTACTGCCGCATAACACGCGGCCATCTACACCTTACCCAACGCTCGTATGGGCTATGACCTATGGGCGCGGTGTGCACCCCGACGACAGTTTTCTGTTCGATGGCAAACCACCATCGAAAGCGGATCTGGAAAAGTTTCTGTTCGGGTTAGCTCAAACTCACGGACCAAAGCCAAGACTGCATCCGGAATGGGCGGAAATCGACCTTACATTTTCTGGCAACCTGATCGCTCGGCCTGAGTTTGTGCTACGTGATGGCGCGTTTCGCAGCACGTTGGCGCAGTATCTTTGTATGCTGAACCTTCGCGGCGATGCCGCCTATGACTGGATTGTAGCAATGGTCTACTCCTGTCATTTGGGCGATCTTTTTACGTTAAACGACGATTGGCTTGATCCCGACAATCTATGCCCAGAACAGATATGGGATCGCGCGTTTCTCGACCGGTCAACGATGATGCAGAACTGGCGTGGCTTGCGTTTTCCAGGACAAGAATGGTCCGCAATCACCTTCGAAATGCGCGAACTGTTCGGACAGGAAGTGCGTGGGGGCCTTAACAAGTTCCTCCGATTTGCGGAAATGCCGCCAACTCGACGTGCCGATGCGCATACCCTTGGTCAGACGATGTTCATCGATTTCGCCTGCCGGATCCACGCGGGGGCCATTTTACAAGAAGCGATCAGGTCGGCGTCGGGCGTTTAAAACGCCACCTGATCCGCCCTCAAAGCGCTCTTCTATTACCCAGCGCCGTGCCCGTTCCGTGCTTCACGGGACGGGTATCTTCTCTCGGAGCCTTTGAAATGTTTGAGCTTTGGAAACCACACCTCGCCCTGTTTCTGGCAACACTGACATCGTTTACCGGGACCGTTTCACTCCGACTCGCATCGGACACAAGCGCCGTCCCCTTAGCGATTATCGGGGCCACGCTCTGGGGCGCATCCGCTGCTGGTTTTGTGTGGGCATCCGCCAAAGGCGCTGATCTTGGCACAGCATCGGCTTTGATGAGCGTTGGTGGACTTCTCGCGATCAATGTAGTCGGCATGATCTGGTGGGGAGATACCACCGAGCCGAGGAAGTTTCTGGCTCTGGCATTGATCATCATAGCAATCGCTTTGCTGGCTTCGCCATCCGCCAAAGCATAAGGCCGGGTTATCCGCCCAGAGATAGCCCGCTCCTGGCCCGACCTACTGCTTCCGACGTCCTAAGGCAAAAGGGCGCATGTCTTGTGCGCGATGTCCCCAACCGTCCAAGGAGGCCGCTGATGCATAGCCCCGCCTATCTCAAAAAAGAAGACATGCTTGCCAAACCACTGCGAAAGCAGCAGGTGAAACTGCACAAGCGTCTGTTCAATGAACAGCAAAATGCGGCAATTCGGGCGGCTGGTACGGCAGAAGCTCTGCAGGACCGAGCAGTGCGCCAGATGGAGATAGAGGCCGCATCCGTTGAAGTGCAACTCATGCAATTGGCCAGTGCGGCCAAAGACGTCGAACGCGGGCGGCGCGGTTTTCAAGCCGCAAACCGGATCATGCGCCCACCGCGCACTCCCGATGTTCTAAAGACCTTGTTCATCATCATGATCGGCCTCGTGCTGGAAGTGATCTTTGCGGCCACAGGGCTGTTTGCCGATGGCTATGTGGACCTGATCCCCGCACTTGGTTTCGCCTTGACCTTTGCCACCGCCAATATCGGGCTTGGCCTCGCCATCGGCTTCACCCTGCGTTTCGTCCAGTATCGCAGCGAAGCCGTGCTCTGGAGTCCTGCGGAACTCACCACTCGCTGGATTGCCCGGATCGGTCTAGCCGCTCAAGCAATTGTCGCCATGGTCATGGTCTTTGCTGGCGGGCGGATGCGCATCACCGGAAGACATGATGGGCTGTTCGATTTCGCAGCGGTGCCGTTTGGGGCCACTTTTAACGATGGTCTGTCGTTGGTCATCATGATCATCGCTGCGCTCTCTGTTGCACTCGCGGCGGCGAAGGGCTTTGGCGGATTTTTCGATCCGATTCCGGGTTATTCCGATTATGTCGGCGCGGGTGGCGATATCGCGGATGAAGCACAGGGCCTGGTCGAAGACGCGCTGGAAGAGGTCGCAGAGATTGCAGAAGAGGCGGAGGAGGAAATCCTCGATGCCGTAGCCGCTCCCGAAGACCGGGTTGCACTTTTCGAAGATATCACCCGCTTCAATGGGCGCGTTGTGACCGCCAAAGCCGACCTCGCCGTGCTCTCTCGGGATGAATGGCAACGGCGATGCTTCGTCGCAGGTGAGGACCTGCCTCAACCTGAACCTGATACGGCACTCGACGCGCTGCTGATTGATCCCGGTGAGTTGGGAAACGAGACCGCGCCGCCTTCGCTCGAACGGCTACGTAACGCCCGTACAGAAGCAAATGCCCGCATCAGCGCTGCGCATACCGGTTTCACCGCACGACTGAGCGCTATCCGCAATCCATCCATCAACGCAGCCGCTTAAGGAGATCCACATGACACGTTCAAAATTCAATCGCCGTCGCAAGCCCAAACGCGGCCTGTTGCAAACCACGGCCCTAATCGCGGGCATGGTTGCTGTTCCTCTCGCGGCCCTGGGCGGTGGTGGAATTCTTGCCTACCGCCATCTCAATACCGAACAGATCGACGCCAACTATTGCTACGCTCGCGACGATCAAGAGCAAACCGCGCTCTTCGTGGATTACTCGCTAACTCATCAGACCAGTGCCAGTCAGAAACGCGACCTGCGCAACAGCCTCATAGAGGCATACGAGCGGATGGCGGCAAACGGGCAGCTTTCCGTGTTTACGACCGAAAGCGGTTCGACGGCGACGATCAACAAGCCGGTTTTCACATTGTGCAAACCAGCCAAGACCGCGCGGGAACAGGAAGCCATCGGCGCGCCCGCCAGTTCTCAGCTAAAACTTGCCCGTATCTATCGGGACGCGCAGGCTCGGTTCGAGGGTTTTGTCGACGCAATGATGACGCAGTCGCAGGATAGGTCACATGTGGCGGGGAACTCGCCCATCCTCGAACAGCTTCAAGGTATTTCGCGCTATGACTTTGGTTCGCCTCTGTCGCGGCTATCGATCTATTCCGATGGCCTCAGCAATAGCCCGGCGGGTCGCTTCTGCCAAAAAGAGGGAGAATTGCCGCGCTTTGAGGTCTTCTCCCAACGTCCTGACTACCGCTTTATCGCGCCTGAGAATTTTAACGGTGCCAGCGTCGATATCCGGCTTGTGGAATTTGGTACGTTACCGCGTGATGGGCTGAACTTTTGTACCAATGACGAGTTGCGCCAGTTTTGGGTCGAATATTTCGAAGCCAACGGTGCAGGCGCTGTCCGGCTGACGCCCCTCAGCTATGGGGCAGGCCAATGAATACGGCCGGGTTCGACGGCAAGCCTGTCAGGGAGATCAACATCGCCTTCCTGCGGGCCGCCTTTGGCTTTGGTTTGGCCTGGGTCAGTTGGCAGCTCTATGCGCCTGAAGCCTTTCTGTTCGGTCTGATTGCTGCGGCTGCGGCGATTGGAGCGACGAAGCGGCTAATCGAGGGGCTGTGGAAAACCTGGCGTCTGATGGCACGGGAACGGAAGCTGGCGCGTTATCGCCGTCAGGGGGGCGCGCCCAAGGCTGACACGTTGGCCGATGAGGACGATTTGCGCGCGCGGGGGCTGATCGAATGATGCGCTGGCCACCAACTGGTCGGAAACAGGCGGTCGATCCAAAGGGTCGACCGCTGATCGGCCTGACAGAGAATGGAGACGCGCTCTTCGGTCTCGACGGGCACTATCTGGTGCTGGGTGGCTCGGGGGCGGGCAAGACAACCTCTGCCGTCTTGCCCGCGTTCCTGTCAGAGGTCGCCTCATCAAAACGCCGTGCGGTTCTGGCGTTGGACAGCAAGAATGAATTGGCCATCCAGCTCGTACCCATGCTGGCCAAGATGGGTCTGAAGGTCGCTGTCATAGACGACATGAATGTCTGCCCGGAACTGGCAGCCTATCGCATCTCGCTCAATCCTTTCGGGTCCGCTGTCGCCGCCTTTCGCCGCGATCCGCGAGACACGGTGTTTGCGACAGAGACCTTGACCGCAGCACTCGTCCCCGAACCGCCGGGCGGCGATCTGAAGAACCGCTATTTCATTGAATGGCCCAAGAAGCTGATTGCCTTTGCCATCGAATGCCTGCTGAAACGCAATCCCGACTTGGCAACGCCCGGCGCGGTCTGCACGCTGCTCTCCGACCCTAACATGCTGCGCGGGTTTGCCGAGATTGAGGCCGAAGAAGATGACGGTGCGCTTGCCGCCGCTGCGAATGCAATCCTCGCGATGGAGGGGCATGAACATGGCCCCCAGCATCTGGAGGAGGCACAAAGATCTCTGAGGCTCTACGAAAAAGGACGCCGCCTGCATGAGGCCGGGACTGAGGCGGCACACAGCCATTTCGACCTGATCCGGGACAAATATATCGTCTTCGTGATCGGCCCCATGGCGCATATGGAGCGGCTCGGCAGCTATTATGCGATGACCATGCTGGGGTTCTTTGACGCGCTTTATGCAGGGGCCGGACCCTTGCTCGTTTTGGCCGATGAGTTCACCAATTGCCCGCTTAAATCAACGTTGACGCACGGGCTGACCACGCTTCGCAGTTTCGGCGGAGCGGTCCAGATGTTCGCGCAGTCACGCTCCGAGATCGAGCGTAAATTCGGGCGGCTGGAAACCCAGACTATAGAGGACAACTGCGTGGTAAAACGCTGGCTGGGGTTTTCGTCCTTCGATGAGGCGGAACGGGTCTCCAAGGCAATGGGGGACCAACATGCGGTGGCCTCGTCTTTGGGGGCTGACGGTGATGGCATGAAGACCAACACCAATCTCAGTCTGATCAAACAACGCTGGATGTCGCCTGCAGAATTGATGGCGATGCCCAAAGGTCAGCAGCTAGTACATATCAAGGGCCTGGGCTTCTTCGTCACCCCGACCGTTGCCCAGAACCAGGTTGCACCTTATTGCGATCTACTGGCTCCGAACCCGATGGAGGGTGGTAAGCTGCCTTCTGATCCCAAGGTTACCCTGACCACGCCGGAGGACCATATATGAGGTATCTCCCCCTTTTCCTGTGGCTGCTTGGCCCACTGTCTGTTTGGGCCGTGATTATGCTTTTCGGCTCGCCTCACATCGTGCTCAGCTACCGTTTCCATGACAATGGCCGCCCGCACGACCCGCTTGCCCCGCGTGTCTATGTCAGCTGCGATTATCTCGGCTGGCATGGCTGGCGTAGGGTCGAAGCCAAGAACGGGCAATGCCCATGGGTGCGGTTCTTCAGGGTGGGGGTATGATGGGTTGTTCACTCTACCACGGCAAGATGCGGTTTGGTCTGCACCTCGCATCGAAATGGCAGATCGAGCCGTTCGACTATGCGATGGAGCGCCATGCGTTTGGTCACGCTCATGACCGTTTCCATATCCGCAATACCCTCGGCAAGGGTGCGGTCGCAATGGGCGCGGTCTTCGTCGCCGTAAAACCCGGTGGAAATGACGGCCTGCCAAAACACCTCATATCCCATGGGTGCGAGCCAGTCCTCTATATCTTCATAAACCTCAAAATCCCTCATGTGCACAGCATACTAAAAGCGAGGGGCGAAGCGCAAATTTACGGAGCAACCTCATGAGCTTATCCACGACAGAAACCGTCGGCGACGTCTTCAAACGCGCCTTGCAGGATCATCTGCAAAAGTCCCTGCGAACGGGCGAGGATTGGGATCGCTACAAGTCCATCCTGCGCGATACCGATGCCCGCCTGATGAGCGAACAGGTCGCCTACAAGCGGGACTTTTCGCAACGCATGGCGGAGGCCAAGCAGGTCATTCTGCGTGAGGAAAGCGGTGTGCGTCTTGATCAACCTCTGCCGCCGGGGGCGCAGAGATATTCGGATGCGGATGCTTTGGACCGAAAGGCAGGCATTCGCGTCCAGCAGGATCATGACAGACGTGTGGCGGCGATCAAGAAGGATGAATTGGACGCCTACCGTGCCCTCACCGCCGAAATTCGCCAGCGCGAGGCACCGGAGCGCGGGCTTTCACAGCAGTTCGACCGTCCTGGTCCCAAACGCAGCCGATAGGAGGAATTTATGGACGACGATGACAAGCAAGCCCGCATTCAGGCCGCCCGAGATAGTTTCTCGGGCCGTGGTCTCACAGATACCCAATTTGCTGAGGCCTGGGCACTCTCCGGTATTATACGTGGTCAGATCAATCGTTCTGGTTCTTTCCATGAGAAGCTGACTGACTACGCCCATGCCTTTGCCCGCAATGAGCGCTTTGATGCCATGCGCAGCGAGGCCATCCTGCGCGACATTTACAAAGGCCGCTACGGCGAAACCATGAACCAGACCCGCGAGACATTGCTGGCGGCTGAGAAGGAGCTTCCACAGACTGCACATAGTATCGCATTTGCGCATGCCGATAGCATTTCCGGTCTCATTCAGGCTGGCGAAACGATGCCGTTTTATCAGGCCTATGACCGGATGGCAGTACGGCTGGCGGGCGAATTGGGGATCACCCAATCCGGAGCCAAGGTTCTGATGAAAGAAAGCTACGCCGCAGCCTATGGCCAGGATCTCTACAAAGCCGGAAAGGAGGTTGAACAGGCCTATCACAAGCCCGTTCGCGATGCCGGAAACGCACCCCGTAAGGCCGAACAACTGCCGTCTCGCAACCGGAGCTAACGTCCAAGTTATCCACAACTATATGGGAAATAAGAAAATATTCCTTTTCAGGCATCACAATTTTGCATAGCGTGTTCCTCTTTTGTTCGAATTGAGGAGAGGCAAGAAACCCAAAAACGAAAGGCCCGCATATGAAAGACACCCCCGCGACACCGCCACCAAAACCGAGCGTCCATCTCGATTTTGAGGATTGGCTTCCCTACCTCGAACATGAGGATGCAACGGAGGCCGAGAAGATCGAATTCGTCGAGACCCTGTGGAACATCGCGGTGGCCTTTGTCGATCTTGGCTGGGACTTGAGCAGCAATCGAGAAACCGGTGGACAAAGCCTCGATCTGACCGCTGTCCTGCGAGCGGCTGTGTTAAACTCCAATGATAAGGAGGCGCTATGAGACAGAAAGTTGTTATATATTCTCGGGTGAGTTCGCGGGGTCAGGAGACGACGGGCCATGGGCTAAGCAGTCAAGAATCCCGGTGTCGTGAGTTTGCGGCCTCCAAAGGCTGGGAAGTGGTGGCCTCCTTCCCCGACACAATCAGCGGCGGCATAGATTTCATGAAGCGCCCTGGCATGGTTGCTCTACTGTCTTTCCTCGACGCACAACCGGAAGAGAATTTTATCGTCCTGTTCGACGATCCGAAACGCTTCGCCCGCTCCACAAAATATCACCTCGAACTACGGGAAGCGCTGCGTGCGCGGGGTGCGCAAATTGCCTGTCTGAACTTCAAGTTCGAAGAGGACAGTCCCGAAGGAGAGTTCATCGAGACCATCATCGCGGCGCAAGGAGAGTTGGAGCGCAAGCAGAATGGTCGGCAGGTCGCGCAGAAGATGAAGGCACGGATGCAGGCAGGTTACTTTGTCCACCGTGCGCCCGTTGGCCTGAAATACGAAACCCAAAAGGGGCACGGCAAGGTCCTCGTACCGGATGAACCTCTGGCGGGTGTCATCCGCGAAGCATTCGAAGGTTATGCCAATGGTCGATTTGGCAGTCAGGCCGAGGTCAAGCGCTATTTCGAATCCTTTCCCGACTTTCCGCATCTCAAGAACGGCAAGCTTGCCCAGCAACGGGTGACCGATATTCTGACCCAACCGGTATACACCGGCCATATTTGTTCCGAACGCTACGGGATCAACTGGCTCAAGGCACAGCACGAGCCGCTGATCTCGCTGGAAACCTTCGACAAGGTGCAAGAGCGTCGCACAGGCAAGGCCAAGGCCCCGAAGCGCAAGAATATCGGCAATGCATTCGCCCTGCGCGGTATCGCCGTTTGCGATTGCTGTGAGGTGCCGCTGCGCTCGTCTTTTACGAAGGGCAATGGCGGAACCTATGCCTATTACCTGTGTCAGACCAAAACCTGCGACTTTTACGGAAAATCCATCAAACGCGATCAGATCGAAGGCGAGATTGGCGAGATCGTCAAAACGCTCCAGCCCAATCCTGCGTCTGTTCTCATGCTCTCCGCCATGTTCCGCCACATCTGGCAGGCGCGACGGGCACAAGCTGCCGACCTGTTGCGCCAAGGAAAGCGCCAAATTGGGAAAATCGATAAGGAGATCGACAGGCTGCTCGAGCTGATCATGGCCTCAAGCAACACCACCGTGATTCAGAAATATGAGGAAAAGATCGCCGATCACGAAGCAAGCAAGGCCCGCCTGGCCGAAAAACTCGCGAAACGCTCTGAACCCAAGGGCACCTTCGAAGAAAAACTAGAACCAGCGATTACATTCCTGACAAACCCTTGGAAACTCTGGGAAACACCTGGCCAGATGCAGATTCATCTCCGTCGTTTGGTGCTGAAACTGGCATTCAAATCCCACATCAAATACTGCCGAAATCAGGGGCCTAGAACCCCTGAAATGTCGTTTCCATTCAAGGCTTTAGGGGGAATGTCAGACCCGAAAGTCTGGAATGGTGCCCAGGAGAGGACTCGAACCTCCACGTCCATACGGACACTAGCACCTGAAGCTAGCGCGTCTACCAATTCCGCCACCTGGGCAGGTGTCGTGAAGCGGCGTATACGCATGGGACGTGCGGTCGTCAAACGGAAATTTGCTCAAGCTGATTTAGGTTGCCGAGGATATCTGTTCGGCGTTTTCCGTGACCTTCAGCTCTCGATGACGTAAGGCCCTGCTCAAAACCCGGGATTTATGACGAAACTGCAACGCAGGGTGTGAATTGCGCCTTGTTTGACAGCCTCTGGGCCGGTAGATCGGGACAAGAGCTAACTGCAGGAGCCAAAAGATGTCCAAACTGGTTACGATCTATGGCGGATCCGGTTTTGTCGGTCGTTACATCGCGCGCCGCATGGCCAAGGAGGGCTGGCGTGTCCGCGTCGCCGTGCGCCGTCCGAATGAGGCGATGCATGTGAAACCCTACGGGGTACCTGGCCAGGTCGAGCCGGTTTTCTGCAACATCCGCGATGACGCTTCGGTCGCCGCAGTCATGCAGGGGGCCGATGCCGTAGTGAACTGCGTGGGCGTTCTCAATGAGCTGGGCAAGAATACCTTTGACGCGGTCCAGTCCGAGGGCGCGGGCCGGATCGCCCGGATCGCCGCGGAGCAGGGCGTCGGCCAGATGGTGCATATCTCTGCCATTGGCGCGGATGCCGAAAGCGACAGCGCCTATGCCCAGACCAAGGCCGCTGGTGAGGCCGCTGTGCAAGAGGCCTTTCCGGTTGCCGTGATCCTGCGCCCCTCGATCATCTTTGGTACCGAAGACCAGTTCTTCAACCGCTTTGCCGGGATGACCCGTCTGTCGCCGATCCTGCCGATTGCTGGCGGCTCCACCCGGTTCCAGCCGGTCTACGTTGATGACGTGGCTCGTGCGGCTGTTGCTGGTGTTCTGGGTCAGGCAGAGCCTGGCGTTTATGAACTGGGCGGCCCTGAGGTGAAAACCTTCGAAGAGCTGATGCAGGACATGCTGGCTGTGATCCACCGCCGCCGCATTGTGCTCTCTCTGCCGCGTTTTGTGGCCGGGATCATCGCGCTGGGCTTTGATATCCTGCAGTTCGTCAGCTTCCAGCTGATCGAGAACAAGGTGCTGACCCGCGACCAGCTCAAGAACCTGGGTCGCGACAACGTTGTGGCCGATGGCGCCAAGGGGTTCGCAGATCTGGGAATTGAGCCCTCGCTGTTGGGTCCTGTCCTGCCCGATTACCTGTGGAAATTCCGCCCCTCCGGGCAGTATGACGAGATGACCGCATCCGCTCGTAATCTGCGCGGCGACGTCTGACGGCGATCCAGGAAACGGGTTTTGAAATTGGCGCGGGGCATTGGCTCCGCGCTTTTTCTTTGGCTTCAGCTATAGGCCACAGCCAGAAGGATGATCCCAAGAATGACGCGGTAGATCACATAAGGTGTAAAGCTGACAGAGCGCAAAAGCCGCATCATCAGGGTCAGCGCGGCTAGGGCCGACAGGAAGGCAAAAGCCGCGGCAATCAACCCGTCCCGCATCAGGGCTGTATTGGCCTCGACCGCCACCTCAGCGCCCAGAAGGATGCCCGAGGCGAGGATGGTTGGAATGGACATAAGCATGGCGATCCGCGCGCCCTCGGTCCGGGTATAGCCCAGCTGCCGCGCGCCAGTGATGGTAATGCCCGACCGCGAGGTGCCGGGGATCAATGCGATCATCTGCCACAGCCCCATGATCAACGCATCGCGCAGGCCCCAGTCGCGGGCCGTTTTCACCTCGGCGCCCTTTTGGTCGGCAATATAGAGTACGATCCCAAAGATCAGCATCGTCCAGCCGATCACGGCGGTGGAGCGCAGCATATCGCTGAACCCGGAGAAATGCAGGATGGCCCCAAGCACCACGGTTGGAATAGTGGCAATGATCAACCCAAGCGCCAGCCGGGCGCCTTCTGTATCAGCGCGACCGGTTACGAGACGAGGCAGGCCGATCAGACCCGTCCGCACATCCCGCCAGAAATAGATGATTACAGCCGCCAATGTGCCCACGTGAACCGCCACATCGATGACCTGTCCCTGGTCCTCCATACCGCTCAGCGCTGGCAGCAGAATCAGGTGCCCCGAAGAAGATATCGGCAGAAATTCCGTAATTCCCTGGATAAGGGCCACCAGAACGAGGTGAAACAATGACATGGCAGGCTGCTCCTATGCGGCCGGGAAAGGCCTAAATACGCTTTTTGCTTAGTGAATCTGCTCCCAAATGGGAAGCAAATGGTTTGGGTCCGATTCGGTCCTAAAATTGCTGTACATTTCCGCTGCGCCGGGTATCAGAGGTAAACTGCTGGCAAAATAGGTCAGCATAGTTGACTTTTAATCCGCCGCGCTTCGAACTATGACACTCGTAGCAAGCTAATAAGGGAGTCCACCCGTGGCCAAGCAACCGATGCTCAAATTCGTGAAAATCGAACGCGACATGCCTGAAAAGCGGGCCGCCGAGGCACGCAAGGAAGATTTCAACGAGATCTACGCCGAGTTCGCCGCCGCCAAGGCCGAAGAGCAGGCGAGCCGCTGCAGCCAATGCGGCGTGCCCTATTGCCAGTCTCACTGCCCGCTGCACAACAACATTCCTGACTGGCTGCGCCTGACCGCAACCGGACGGCTGGAAGAGGCCTATGAGACCAGCCAGGCCACCAATACCTTCCCCGAGATCTGCGGCCGCATCTGCCCGCAGGACCGCCTGTGCGAAGGCAACTGCGTGATCGAGCAATCCGGCCATGGCACCGTCACCATCGGCGCCGTCGAGAAATACATCACCGACACGGCTTGGGAACAAGGCTGGGTCAAGCCGGTTGCTCCGCTGCAGGAGCGCAGCGAGAGCGTCGGAATAATCGGTGCCGGCCCCGGCGGACTGGCTGCGGCCGACATGCTGCGCCGGGCTGGCGTTCAGGTCACCATCTACGACCGCTATGACCGCGCGGGCGGCCTGCTGACCTACGGTATCCCCGGCTTCAAGCTGGAAAAAGACGTGGTGATGCGCCGCAACAAGCTGCTTGAGGACAGCGGCGTGACCTTTGTCATGAACTGCAACGTGGGCGAGGATATCTCCTTCGAGGACATCCGCGGCAAGCATGACGCGGTGATCATCGCCACCGGCGTTTACAAGTCCCGCGATCTGTCCATGCCGGGCAGCGGCGCTACAGGTATCGTCAAGGCGATCGACTTCCTGACGGCCTCCAACAAGCGCAGCTTTGGCGACACGGTGCCAGAGTTCGAAAGCGGTGAGCTGAATGCCGAAGGCAAAAAGGTTGTGGTGATCGGCGGTGGGGATACGGCAATGGACTGCGTGCGCACCTCGATCCGCGAAGGGGCCACCTCGGTCAAATGTCTCTATCGCCGCGACCGCGCCAATATGCCCGGATCGCAACGTGAAACCCAGAACGCCGAGGAAGAAGGCGTCATCTTCGAATGGCTGTCTGCGCCCAAAGGGTTCGTCGACAGCGATGGCAAAGTCTCTGGCGTGATGGTGCAGAAGATGCGCCTCGGCCAACCGGATGCCACCGGCCGTCAGGCTCCCGAGGTGATTGAAGGTGCCGATTATGTGGAAGAGGCCGATCTGGTGATCAAGGCGCTTGGCTTTGAGCCGGAAGATCTGCCGACGCTCTGGGGTCAGCCGGAACTGCCGGTCACCCGCTGGGGCACCGTCAAGGCGGAGTTCAAAACCGGCGCAACCGATCTGCCCGGTGTCTATGCGGTGGGCGACATCGTGCGCGGCGCCAGCCTGGTGGTCTGGGCCATTAAGGACGGGCGCGACTGCGCCGATGCGATCCTCGAACGCTTCAACGCAAAAGCTGCCCTGGCAGCGGAATAACAACAGACTTCGGTCCCAAACGGGTTGCGCGCCCCTTTTTGAAAGGTGAGGCGCCGCCGTCAGGCAAAGGAAAACGATATGACCAAATATGATGCAGAATGGGTCCGCGCCGAGGAAGCCAAGCGCAAGTGGATGGCCGAAAACGGTCTCTACTCCGAGGAAGAAGAGCATTCTTCCTGTGGTGTGGGTCTGGTTGTCTCCAAGGATGGCAGCGCCAGCCGCAAGGTGGTCGAGGCCGGCATCGATGCGCTGAAAGCGATCTGGCACCGCGGCGCGGTCGATGCCGACGGCAAGACGGGCGATGGCGCCGGTATCCATGTGCAGATCCCGGTTCCCTTCTTCTACGACCAGATCAAGCGCACGGGTCACGAGCCTCACACCGATCAGCTGATCGCGGTCGGCCAGGTCTTCCTGCCGCGCACCGATTTTGGCGCGCAAGAGAAATGCCGGACCATCGTGGAGACCGAAGTCCTGCGCATGGGCTATTACATCTACGGCTGGCGTCATGTGCCGGTCGATGTGACCTGCCTTGGCGAAAAAGCCAACGCCACCCGCCCGGAGATCGAGCAGATCCTGATCTCCAACTCCAAGGGCGTGGATGAGGACACCTTTGAACGTGAGCTCTATGTAATCCGTCGCCGGATCGAAAAGGCCGCTGCTGCCGCCGGTATTGGCGGGCTCTACATCGCGTCGCTGTCCTGCCGCTCGATCATCTACAAAGGCATGATGCTGGCCGAGCAGGTTGCCGTCTTCTACCCCGACCTGATGGACGAACGGTTCGAAAGCGCCTTTGCGATCTATCACCAGCGCTATTCGACCAACACTTTCCCTCAGTGGTGGTTGGCGCAGCCCTTCCGCATGCTGGCCCATAACGGTGAGATCAACACGCTCAAGGGCAACATCAACTGGATGAAGAGCCATGAGATCCGCATGGCGTCCTCGACCTTTGGCGACTATGCTGACGACATCAAGCCAATCATCGCAGGCGGCTCCTCCGACTCGGCGGCGCTGGATTCGGTGTTCGAGGTTCTGGTCCGCGCAGGTCGCTCTGCGCCGATGGCAAAAACCATGCTGGTGCCCGAAAGCTGGTCGAAGCAGGCGGTTGAGCTGCCCGAAGCATGGCGCGACATGTACTCCTACTGCAACTCGGTGATGGAGCCCTGGGATGGCCCTGCCGCCCTTGCAATGACCGATGGCCGCTGGGTCTGCGCCGGTCTGGACCGCAACGGGTTGCGCCCGATGCGCTATGTGGTGACCGGCGATGGTCTGGTGATCGCAGGCTCCGAAGCGGGCATGGTTCCGATCGACGAAGCCAGCGTTGTTGAAAAAGGCGCGCTTGGCCCGGGACAAATGCTGGCCGTGGATATGAAAAAGGGCAAGCTCTACCACGACACCGAGATCAAGGACAAACTCGCCGCCGCGCTGCCCTTTGGCGATTGGGTAGAGAAGATCAACGATCTGGATGAGACCCTTGCCACGGTAAATGAAAAACCGCTGTTCAGCGGTGAAGAGCTGCGCCGCCGCCAGATCGCGGCTGGCTACACCATCGAAGAGCTGGAGCAGATCCTCGCGCCCATGGCCGAGGATGGCAAGGAAACGCTGGCTTCGATGGGCGATGACACGCCCTCTGCGGTTCTGTCCAAGAAGTACCGCCCGTTGTCGCATTTCTTCCGCCAGAACTTCAGCCAGGTCACGAACCCGCCGATCGATAGCTTGCGCGAATATCGTGTGATGTCGTTGAAAACGCGGTTCGGCAACCTCAAGAACGTGCTGGATGAGGACAGCTCCCAGACCGAGATCATCGTGTTGGAAAGCCCCTTTGTCGCCAACTCTCAGTGGGACAAGCTGGTGGAAACACTGGATGAGCCCCCGGCAGAGGTGGATTGCACCTTTACCCCCGGCAAAGGCGCGTTGAACGCAGCCCTGCAGCGCATCCGCGCCGAAGCCGAAGAGGCGGTGCGCTCGGGCGCTGGGCATATCGTGCTGACAGACCAGCATTCAAATGCGGACAAAATCGCGATGCCGATGATCCTTGCGACCTCGGCGGTGCACTCGCATCTGACGCGCAAGGGTCTGCGGACCTTCTGCTCGCTCAATGTGCGCTCGGCGGAATGTATCGATCCGCACTATTTTGCGGTGCTGATCGGCTGCGGCGCCACCGTGGTGAACGCCTATCTGGCCGAAGATTCGCTGGCCGACCGGATCGAGCGCGGCCTGCTCGACGGCTCGCTGACAGAAAACGTAGCGCGATACCGCGAAGCCATCGATCAGGGTCTTTTGAAGATCATGGCCAAGATGGGTATTTCGGTGATCTCCTCCTACCGTGGAGGTTTGAACTTCGAAGCCGTGGGCCTGTCTCGCGCCATGTGCGCCGAGTATTTCCCCGGCATGACCAGCCGGATTTCCGGTATCGGTGTGTCTGGCATCCAGGTGAAAGCCGAAGAGATCCACGCCACCGCATGGGGCGAGCAGCAGAACGTTCTGCCCATCGGCGGCTTCTACAAGGCGCGCAAATCGGGTGAGACCCACGCCTGGGAAGCGACCTCGATGCACATGCTGCAGATGGCCTGCAACAAGGCCTCCTACCAGATGTGGCAGCAGTATTCGAAAAAGATGCAGGCCAACCCGCCGATTCACCTGCGCGACCTTCTGGACATCAAGCCGCTGGGCAAAGCGATCCCGCTGGAAGAGGTGGAAAGCATCACCGCAATCCGCAAGCGGTTCGTGACCCCGGGCATGTCCCTTGGCGCGCTGTCGCCCGAGGCGCATAAGACCCTGAACGTCGCGATGAACCGCATCGGTGCCAAGTCGGATTCCGGTGAAGGCGGGGAAGATCCGGCACACTTCGTGCCCGAACCCAATGGCGACAACCCCTCGGCCAAGATCAAACAGGTGGCCTCGGGCCGCTTTGGCGTCACGGCTGAATACCTGAACCAGTGTGAAGAGCTGGAGATCAAGGTAGCCCAGGGTGCAAAACCCGGTGAGGGTGGCCAGCTACCGGGCATGAAGGTCACCGACCTCATTGCGCGCCTGCGCCATTCGACCAAGGGCGTGACCCTGATCTCGCCGCCGCCGCACCACGACATCTACTCGATCGAGGATCTGGCGCAGCTGATCTATGACCTGAAACAGATCAACCCGCGCTGCAAGGTGACGGTAAAGCTGGTGGCCTCTTCCGGTGTGGGCACTATTGCCGCCGGCGTGGCCAAGGCAAAGGCGGACATCATCCTGATCTCGGGCCACAATGGCGGCACCGGGGCCTCGCCTGCGACGTCGATCAAGTATGCGGGCCTGCCTTGGGAAATGGGCCTGACCGAGGCGCATCAGGTTCTGGCGATGAACAACCTGCGGGATCGCGTGACCCTGCGGACAGACGGTGGCCTGCGCACCGGGCGTGATATCGTCATGGCCGCGATGATGGGCGCCGAGGAATACGGCATCGGCACCGCAGCGCTGATCGCCATGGGCTGCATCATGGTGCGTCAATGCCAGTCGAACACCTGCCCCGTGGGCGTCTGCACCCAGGACGAGTCCTTGCGCGCCAAGTTCACCGGAAATGCGGACAAGGTGGTGAACCTCATCACCTTCTATGCGCAGGAAGTGCGTGAGATCCTCGCCTCCATCGGGGCGCGATCTCTGGACGAGGTGATTGGTCGTGCAGATCTTCTGGCGCAGGTCTCTCGCGGGTCGGCGCATCTGGATGATCTCGACCTCAACCCGCTTCTGATCACTGTCGATGGCGCGGCCGATATCGTCTACAACCGCGACAAGGACCGCAACGCAGTGCCCGATACGCTGGACGCGGAAATCGTGCGCGATGCGGCACGGTTCTTGCAAGACGGCGAGAAGATGCAGCTGTCCTATGCGGTGCAGAATACCCACCGCACCGTGGGCACGCGCACCTCCAGCCACATCGTGCGCAACTTTGGCATGCGCAATTCCTTCCAGCCGGATCATCTGACCGTGAAGCTGCAAGGTTCGGCGGGGCAGTCGCTGGGTGCCTTTGCAGCGCCGGGCCTGAAGCTTGAGGTCTCCGGTGACGCCAACGACTATGTCGGCAAAGGTCTGTCCGGCGGCATGATCGTGGTCCGTCCGCCGATGGCCTCTCCACTGGTGGCAAGCGAGAATACTATCGTCGGCAACACCGTGCTTTATGGCGCCACGGATGGCTACCTCTTTGCAGCGGGTCGCGCCGGTGAGCGTTTTGCGGTGCGCAACTCTGGCGCCAAGGTGGTGATCGAAGGCTGTGGATCGAACGGCTGTGAATACATGACTGGTGGCGTGGCGGTGATCCTTGGCTCGATCGGTGCCAACTTTGGCGCCGGCATGACCGGCGGCATGGCGTATCTCTACGATCCGGAAGGTCAGGCCGAGACAATGATGAACATGGAGAGCCTGGTCATCTGCGCAGTGACGGTGGATCACTGGGAAGCAGAACTGCATGGCTTGATCGAACGTCATCTGGAGGAAACAGGCAGCCGCAAGGCCGCTGATATCCTGCAGCATTGGGAAACCGAGAAAGCCAAATTCGTTCAGGTATGCCCCAAAGAGATGCTCGACAAACTGTCCCATCCCCTTTCACTCGAGCAGGCCGCCGTACCGGCGGAATAGGCTGTATCTCTGGCGCTATCAAAATGTCCCGCAGGCTGGTCGCCTGCGGGGCTTTTTGTTTTCTTGATCAATGCTCTTCAGTCACCCGAGCAGCAGACGGATTTCCCTGTGGCAGCCGGGGGCGGCTCTGCCCTATAGAGAGAGTATGGCAAAGGCGGCAAAGAAGACGAACAAGAGCAGACCTTCCCTCATGCGCAGAATCACCTGGCCCCTCAGGTGGTTGCGCAAATGGGTGATGCGGGTGTGCCTGGCGGTTTTCGTGCTTGCCGTGGGGCTGGTTGCGCTCTTCTCGGTCGTGAATCCCCCGATCACCCACACGATCTGGGCGGAACAGCGCCGTCTTGGGGAAGTAGACCGGGAATGGGTGCCGCTCGAGGATATCGCTCCGGTTCTGGCGCGATCCGTTGTGGCAGCAGAAGATGCGCGGTTTTGCCAACACTGGGGCATCGACGTGACAGCAATCCGCGCAGCCCTCGCCGAAGGGGGGCGGCGGGGCGGGTCTACCATTTCTCAGCAGGTGGTGAAGAACGTCTTCCTCTGGCAGGAACGCAGCTGGTTGCGCAAGGCGCTTGAAACCATGCTGACCCCCTTGGTCGAGGCGATCTGGAGCAAGCGGCGCATTCTTGAGGTCTATTTGAATGTGGCTGAAATGGACGAAGGCGTTTTTGGTGCCGAAGCAGCCGCGCGGCACTACTTTGGGGTTGGACCTGATGCACTCTCCGCGCGGCAGGCAGCGCTGATCGCCGCTGTCCTACCAAACCCGAAAGATCGTTCTGCCGCGCGCCCGTCAAAAAGCCTTCGCAATCGTGCGGCGCAAATTCAAGACGGGGCGGCTACCATCCGCGCAGATGGACGTTCGGCCTGTTTCGAGGATTGAAGTTTTTGCCGCAAGCGGGCATTGCTGGTGTGATCCCGCACGCATCAGGAGCATCCATCAGCCAATGGCACGCCTGTATCACGTTCCCCTGTCTCCCTTCTGCCGCAAAGTCCGCCTGTCGCTTGCCGAAAAGAAGATCGAGGTCGAGCTGGTCGAAGAACGCTATTGGGAAAAGGATCCCGATTTTCTGCGCCGCAACCCTGCGGCCAAAGTCCCGGTGGTCCGTCTTGATGGCAAGATGATGTCGGAAAGCGCGGCGATTTGTGAATACATCGAGGAGACCCGCCCCGAACCGTCGCTGATGCCATCGGACCCCGATGGTCGATACGAGGTGCGCCGCCTGGTCAGTTGGTTTGACGACAAGTTCCACAACGAGGTGACCTCGAAACTGCTCTATGAGCGGGTGAACAAGAAGGTCACTGGCGAAGGCTATCCCGACAGCAGGAACGTCAAGGCTGGGGCACGGGCGATCAAATATCACCTCGACTATATGGCCTGGCTCTTGGATCATCGGCGATGGCTTGCTGGCGATAGCATGACACTGGCCGATTTTGCGGCCGCCGCGCATCTGTCCTCGCTCGACTATATCTCTGACGTGGACTGGAACCGGTCAGCAGCGGTGAAGGACTGGTATGCCAAGATCAAGTCGCGCCCGGCGTTCCGGTCGATTCTGGCCGACCAGATCCCCGGCTTCCGCCCGCCTCCGCATTATGCCGATCTCGATTTCTGATCCTGTTCCTCAGGTGCGGGTATGAGCGCCGCGCTGAAGGAAAAAATGGTCCGGCAGGCTCTGGCTGAGGGGTTTGTGTCGTGTCGCATTTGCCGCCCTTGGGACGTCCCCGAGGTGCCAGAACGGCTACAGGCGTTCCTGGATGCCGGATACCATGGCCAAATGGGCTGGATGGCAGAGCGCAGCCATTGGCGTGGCGATCCCGCTGAGCTGTGGCCCGAGGCGCGGTCGGTGATCATGCTGGCCGAAAGCTATACGCCCGATGAGGATCCGATGGCGGTTATTGGCCTCCCGGACCGGGGCGCCGTGTCGGTCTATGCACGCGGCAAAGACTATCACGATCTGGTCAAGAAACGCCTGAAACGCCTGGCGCGCTGGCTGATAGCCGAGGCCGAAAAAGAGGGCGATGCGGCCGAGGTAAAAGTCTTTGTCGATACGGCGCCCGTTCCAGAAAAGCCACTGGGGCAAGCGGCGGGTCTGGGTTGGCAGGGCAAGCATACGAATCTTGTCAGCCGAGATTGGGGCAATTGGGCCTTTTTAGGCTCTGTTTTTACCACTCTGGACCTGCCCGTGGATGCGCCCGAGCCGGATCATTGCGGATCTTGCCGATCCTGCCTGACGGCCTGTCCGACCGATGCCTTTCCGGCGCCTTATCAGCTGGATGCGCGGCGCTGCATTTCCTACCTGACTATTGAATACAAAGGCCCCGTTGATCATGATCTGCGCGCAAAGATGGGCAATCGCATCTACGGCTGCGATGATTGTCTCGCGGCCTGTCCCTGGAACAAATTTGCCGTTGCGGCCAGCGATATGCGTTACGGCGCGCGCGAGGGGCTGACCGCACCGCCTCTTGCCGATCTGGCTGCGCTGGACGATGCGGGCTTTCGCGAAAAGTTCTCCGGCTCCCCGATCAAGCGCATCGGGCGGGACCGCTTTGTGCGCAATGTGCTGTATGCCATCGGCAACTCAAACGATCCCGCACTGGCCACTGCGGCGGCGCAATTGACCGAGGACCCCGATCCCGTGGTGGCCGAGGCCGCGCGCTGGGCGGTTCAGCGTCTGAACGCCGCTTAGCGCCCCTTCCAGACCGGATCGCGTTTCTCGGCAAAGGCGCGGGCGCCCTCCATCTGATCCTCGCTGTCATAAAGCACATCGACCGAACGCAGCTGCCGTTTGGTGATGCGGTTCATGGCGTCCTGAAATTTGGAGTCTTCGGCATCGCGTACGATCTCCTTGATCGCGGCGTAGACCAGCGGCGGACCGGAGGCCAAAAGACGCGCCAGTTCCCACGCTCGGTCCATCAGCTGATCGGCCGCGACGATCTCATTCACAAGGCCCCAACGGTTGGCCTCCTCCGCGTCGAACCAGCGGCCCGTCAGAAGCAGCTCCATGGCGATGTGATAGGGGATGCGTTTGGGCAGCTTGATTGAGGCGGCATCGGCCACGGTGCCCGAACGGATTTCCGGCAGGGCGAATGTGGCGTGATCGGCGGCGAGGATCATGTCAGCGGACAGGGCCAGCTCGAGCCCACCGCCACAGGCGATGCCATTGACGGCGGCGATCACCGGCTTGTTCATGTCGCGCATCTCCTGCAGCCCGCCAAAGCCACCAACGCCATAATCGCCGTCCACCGCATCGCCATCGGCGGCGGCTTTCAGATCCCAGCCGGGGCAAAAGAACTTGCCTCCACCGCCGGTCAGGATGGCGACGCGCAGCTCGGGGTCGTCGCGAAACTTGCGAAAGACCTCACCCATCACGACGCTGGTTTTCAGATCGATGGCATTGGCCTTGGGCCGGTCCAGCGTCACCTCAAGAATGGCACCCTCGCGGCGGGTTTTGACGGGGCTTTCAGCTGTGTCGGTCATATTACCAGTCCTTTCTACGCATGAGCGCATCCGCTGCGATTGCATCCGTAGGGGTGCAGATCAGCGGGTTGATTTCAATCTCTTCCAGACCGTCGGCGTGGTCCAGAACATAAGCCTCCACCGCGCGGATGGCGCGCAGGATGGCGGCGCGGTCGGCGGCAGGTTTGCCGCGATAGCCTTTCAGCACGGTATCGATGCGCAAGGATGCGAGCGCCTCTTCGATCATTGCATCGCTTGCCGGTAGCAGGAGAGAGGCGCTGTCCTGCAGGATCTCGGTCAGGGTGCCGCCCGCAGCCAGCGTCAGCACGAAACCATGGGCGGGGTCCTTGACCACTCCGATCAGCAGTTCGGCCACGGTGCCCGTGACCATCTCTTCCACGAGGAAGGATCTGGCCTCCATGTGGTTGGCCGCATCGCTGACCTCACCGCCGGATTGCAGGTTCAGCACCACGGCGCCCGCCTCGGATTTATGCGCCAGACCTTCGCCCTTGAGCACCACGGGATAGCCGATATCGGCGGCGCAGGCGCGGGCGGCACCGGGGGTGCGGGCACGATGAGAAGTGGGTACGCGAAGGCCATAGTCAGACAGCCGCCGCTTGGCTTCAGCCTCGGGGATCAGTTTCGGCTCAACGGTCGGTGTCGGCAGCAACAGCGGCTCGGCGTTTTGCGCGGTGTGGCGCGCGGCAGCCTCGCAGGCCTTGATCGCCTCGCTTAAGCCGCAGAAGGGCACGACGCCCGCTTCCATCAGCCGTGCTGCTACATCCTCGGGCAGGAGTTCCGGCAGGGTGGCCACCATGCCTACATTGGCGCCGGTCTGTTGGCGCGCGCCGATGGCGGCCTCGATGGCGCAGTCCCAGTCAGCGGCAGAGCAGCGATCAGGCCGCGGGAAATCCACGATCAGCAGGGTCATGGCCAGACCGGGATCCATCATGGCGGCAAAGGCGCGGGTCATCGCCTCCACGTCGCGCCAGATATAGGTGTGGTAGTCCAGCGGGTTGGCCAGGGCAACCATCGGACCCAACGCAGCCCGCAGGTTCTCGATCTGGCGTGCATTGAGGGGTGGGAAGGTCACGTCGCGCCCATGTGCCGTATCGGCGGCCAGGCTCGCCTCGCCCCCGGAACAGCTGATCGAAGCGATCCGGTTTGACGGTAGCCGCCCCGTTACATGCAGCAGCTTGAGCGTTTCAAGGAATGTGGGAAGGTCTTCCAACCGCGCAATACCAAGCCGCGACAGCAATGCGGCCGCGCCCGCATCGCCACCAGCAACCGATGCCGTATGGGACACCGTTGCCGTCCGCGCCTGCTCAGATTTGCCGACTTTGAGCGCCACGATCGGTTTTCCAGCTGAACGGGCGCGAGCAGCCAAAGCCTCCAATCCGCGCAGGTCCTTGACCCCCTCGATGTGCAGACCAAGGGCCGTGACCCGCTCATCCTCCAGCAGGGCCGTTCCGATATCAGCAATATCCGCCTGTGCCTGATTGCCTGCTGTCACCACATATGCCAGCGGCAGGCCGCGCCTTTGCATCGTCAGGTTCAGAGCGATATTGGAACTCTGGGTGACAATCGCCACGCCCCTTTCGCTCCGTTGCCCTCCATGCTGGTCTGGCCACAGGAGCGCGCCATCCAGATAGTTGATCAACCCATAGCAATTCGGCCCCAGGATGGGCATGTCCCCTGCAGCCTTTAGCAAGTCGACCTGCAGGTCAGCCCCGTCTGCATCCTCTGCATGTGCTTCGAGAAAACCGGAGGCAAAACAAACCGCTCCGCCAGCGCCAAGGGCCGCGAGTTGTCTGACGATTTCTATGGTGACATGGCGGTTCACGCCGATGAAAGTCGCATCCGGAGCTTTGGGCAGTTCCGCCACCGAGGCAAAACTGCGAAGTCCAGCGATTTCCTCGGTCTTAGGATGCACCGGCCAGATCTGCCCTTCGAATCGCATGGCCTGACATTGCTCGATGACCAGTCGGCACCAGTCCCCTCCTCCAACAACTGCGATGTTCTGAGGACGGATCAGTCTTGAAAGATCCAGTGTCACCATGAAACCCCATGCAAATTCATGAAAAATCGGCGATATGACGCCTTTTGGCAAATTCGGTAACCATTGGTTAACATTTTCAACCCTTTATGGTTGTGCGGAACGAGTAGGGATGCTTTTGACCGCACATTTAGGAAGCCCCCCGAGCCGTCTAGGTGTCGGGGGGCTGACTTTTTGCATGTGCCTGATTTTTCTGGAATTCCAAAGAGTTCAACAAAAACTGTAAGATATTCAGAGCTTGCGCCTCTCATCGGTCTTGGCGCAACAGGATTGGTGACACCGCCCCACTTCCAAGACTCGCGTAAAAGTCGCAGTTCAAATCGTTTATCAGTGCAGCTTTTACACGAAACTTTTTGCATCAAGCCTGGCCTTCCTAGCCGCCAATCGGGCGCAGCAGCTCTCGGCTGATGATATGGCGCTGGATCTCGCTGGTGCCTTCCCAGATCCGCTCCACGCGGGCATCGCGCCAGATCCGTTCCAGCGGCAACTCATCCATCAATCCCATGCCGCCATGGATCTGGATCGCCTCATCGGCGACCATCGCCAGCATCTCGGTCGCTTTCAGCTTGGCCATGGACATATCGCTTTCGGTGACAGTGCCCTGATCGAATTTCCATCCCGCTTCCCAGGTCAGAAGGTTGGCGGCCTTCAGTTCCAGCGCCATATCAGCCAGCTTAAAGGATACCCCCTGGAACTTACCGATCTGCTGGCCGAACTGTTTGCGTTCGGCGGCGTATTCCACCGCGTGCTGCAAGGCGCGCTCAGCTCGGCCCAGACAGGTCGCTGCCACTTGCAGGCGGGTGGCGCCCAGCCAGGTATTGGCGACCTCAAATCCCTTGTCGACCTCACCCAGGATGGCGGATTTGGGCAGGCGGCAATCGTCGAATTCAAGCACCGCATTGGTGTAGCCCCGGTGGCTGACGTTCCGATAGCCGTCGCGCACGGTGAATCCCGGAGTGTCCTTGTCCACAAAGAAGGCGGTGATCTTCTTCTTTGGCCCGCGCGGAGTCATCTCTTCGCCCGTGGCCATAAAGACGATGGCGAAATCGGCAATATCGGCGTGGCTGATGAAGTGTTTGGTGCCGTTCAGGATGAAATCATCGCCGTCGGCCCGCGCCGTTGCTGTCATCCCGCGCAGATCGGAGCCTGCGCCGGGTTCGGTCATCGCCAGGCAGTCCCATTTTTCGCCCTTCATGCAGGGGTAGAGGTATTTTTCCTTCTGCTCATCCGTGCCGGCCAGAAGGATGTTCGAAGGGCGCGCAACGCAGGTCCAGTGCAGCGCGTAATTGGCGCGGCCAAGTTCTTTTTCATACATCAGCCAGGTGAGCGTATCGAGCCCCGCACCGCCGACCTCTTCGGGCATATTGGCGGCATATAGACCGGCCTCAATCGCCTTGGCCTGGATCTCCTTGATCAACTCCATGGGCAGATGGCCGCTGCGCTCCACCTCCAGCTCGTGCGGGTAGAGCTCCTTCTCGACAAAGGCGCGGGTGGTGTCGACGATCATCGCCTGTTCTTCGCTCATGCCAAACTGCATCTGCCGGATCCTTCTTGTTCGCTTGCCGCAAAGCCTACGAAGGCCGTAGGCTCTTATCATGCAGTAACGGGCAAAATCATGCAGAACTGGACTAAAGATACCGCCGCGCCGCAGCAAGTCGATCTGCTGCTGTTCGATGACTTTTCCGGCCATTGCCTTGCCAACACGGTCGAGCCGATGCGCGCGGCCAATACCTTGGCGGGGCGGCGGATCTATGATTGGCGATTTCTGACTATTGATGGCCGTACGGCGATGTCCTCGTCAGGGATGGAAGTCACCGCTCATGCGCGACTGTCCGACTGCAGCGGCGATATGCTGGTCGCCATGCCGAGTTATGACTATCGGAGATTGGCGAGCGACGCCACGGGCCGCGCCTTGCGGGCTGCGGCGCGCCGCTATGATGTGATGGCGGGATTTGACGCGGGGGCCTGGTTGTTGGCCGCGGCGGGGCTGCTGGATGGGCACCGCGCCACGATCCATTGGGAAGAGCTGCCCGGTTTTGCCGAGGGTTTTCCCGCCGTTGATGCGCAGCGCTTGCGTCATGTGCGGGATGGGAACCGGATCACCTGCTCTGGTGCCCTGGCAGCCTTTGAGTTGATGCTGGATCTGATTGCCGAGCGCCACGGGCAGGCCCTGCGGCTGGAGCTTGCCGCCCTCTTCATGAGTCCCGAAGCCACGGGTGGGCAGGTGATCCCGCTGGCGCGCAGCCGGTCTTTGGTGCGGGCGGTTGAGGTGATGCAGGCCAATCTCGAAGAGCCTTTGACCATTGGCGCCATCGCCCGCCGCGTGGGGCGCAGTCAGAAGGATCTGGAGGCGCGGATGAAGGCGGAACTTGGCGCCTCTCCTCAGGTGGTCTACCGCAGGCTCCGGCTGATCCAGGCGCGCAAGCTGGCGCTGGAAACGACGCTCGGCGTGGCAGAGATCGCCTTTCGCTGCGGCTACGAGGACCCAAGCGCCATGACCCGCGCTTTTCGCCGCGAATTCGGCACCACACCGCAAAAGCTGCGTCGGGACTAGGAGGCGGCTCCCTGCCTTGCGCTGATCCACCCGTTCAGCCGCCAGATCCCCCAGGCCAGCGGAATGGCCGCCAGCCCGCCGATCACATAGGCAAGTGGTTCATCTGCAAAGCTTTCGAACAGTTGGGTGTAGGCGTGAATGCCGCCAAAGGTCAGCGCGGCGTTGAACAATCCGCGCTCATTTCGCTGGGCGGCCCAGATCACCATGCCCGACAGAACCAGCGCCCAAAGCACGGAGTACAAGCCAGCGGAAAGTTCGAGAGCCTGGGCCCGGAACGCTTCGCGGGCGGCGTTGAAACTCTCCCAGTCCTCATAGGCGCTGCTTGAATAGCGGCCCGGTCCCCAGATGGTTTCGCCGACAAAATCTCCCCAGAGCGATCCGACGAGGGCACAGAGATTGGCAACCACAAAGGCAAGCATCACAAGGGTCCGAAGATGGCGCGCGATGCGCTCGGGCTGATTGCGCGCGAGAAAAAGGCACAGAGCAATCAGAAGGGACATTTGCAGGATCGAAAGCGTCGGCTCCGGCGAATAGAAAACATAGGCCGCGTGGAAATAGGCGCTGCCGGTTTCCAGCGCCTGGGCAAAGGGCGCAAGCGCCAGCGCCGTGATCAGCCGCACATCGATCAGTGCGCCGATGCCGACGATAAGCGCTGCATAGTAGATCATCTCGATGTTGCGCAGGGGCGATGCGATGTCGCTCTGATGGCTCAGCGCCTCGATCCCGATGATATGAACCGCCAGCGCCATCAGGACCAGCGACCCCAGCACAAAATGAGAGGTCAGACCGCCGCGCCAGTATCGCAAGGCCAGCCCTGCCAGCAGAACACCCCCGGCGGGCATCAGGATCCAGCCTGCGATGTCTTCGTAGTTTTCCATCAACTCCAGCGTGGCGCCGCCGATCAGCATGCCCGCCCCGATCAGCGTGGCAGCATTGCCGAACATGCGGAACATCTCTGAGCTGCGGGCCAGGATCACAAGACCTCCTGCAGTCATCAATAACCCCGCAATAGCCACTGGCACCGGCTCCGCCAGCCACAAGATGAACCCCCCGGTGGCGGCCAGAATGCCTAGGCACAGGATCACATTGACGCCAAGGGTGATCATCGCCTCGCGCGCACGGGATTCGATGATACGCGCCTGATCGGCGGTGATCACGCCGTCTTCGGTCAGCTTGGTGGTATCAGCAATCGCGTGCATATGTCCTGCGCTCCTGTGCCTTGGTGCGGGTCAGCTGGCGTAAGTTGACCCTTCGCCGTCCAGAACCGCCTTGATCTCGCGCAGGTGCGCCTCGGCCTGATCGGGGTAGTCGTCCAGCTCGGAGGCAGTCTTTTCGGCGATCTCATCGGAAAGACGGCGCAGGGGCAGGCCGGTTTGCAATGCGCGGATATAGGTCTCTGCGGCCCGTTCAAAGTAATAGAGACGGTTGAAGGCATCGCCCGGATCATCCCCGATGACCAGAACGCCGTGGTTGCCCATGATCATCACCTTCTTCTTGGGATCGCTCAGCATGGCGGCGCAGCGGGCGCCTTCGTCCTCGAACGCCAAACCGCCATAGCCGTCATCGATCACGTAGCGATTGAAGAAGGTCGCGGTGTTCTGATCGATCGGCGGCAGGGTGCTGTCCGCAAGCGAGGCGAGAACCGTGGCAAAGATCGAATGCACATGCATCACGCAGCGCGCATGGGGGCACAGCCGGTGGATCGAACCATGCAGCCCCCAGGCGGTCGGATCGGGCGCGTCGGGCCGCTCCATCGTTGCGGGATCCTCGGCGTCCAAAAGCAACAGGTTCGAGGCCGTGATGCGGGCAAAATGCATCTGGTTCGCATTCATCAGGAACTGCGTGCCTTCGGGATTCACGGCAAGGCTGAAATGGTTCGCGACCCCTTCGTGCATGTTGAGCCGCTCGGCCCAGCGAAAGGTGGCGGCCAGATCGATCCTGTCCTGCCAGTGTTCGATATTCTGTCTGTCCATATCGGGGCGCAGATCGGTGACTGTCATGGGGATTTCTCCGGCTGTCGTATCGTGGTGCTTTGTGCTCAGCCTCCCGCGTCGGGCCACCCGTGGCAAGGGGGAAACCGGAGGCGCCTTGTTCCACGGCCGATCATTCTTCGCATCTTTCAGAAGGTGATCCTTTGATGACAAAGGCCTGTCGGCTCTTGCACTTGTGAGCGCAATCAGAACAATTGGCGCATGACACAGACCGCATTTCCAAGTTGGCCCGACTCCGCCCCGAAATTGATTGATGTTGCCGCAGGCCGCGCTCCGGCAGATACGGTCATCCGTCAGGGCAAATGGGTGAATGTACACACCCGCGAAGTGCTGGACGGCCATGACATCGCCATCGTTGCGGGCCGGATCGCCTATGTTGGCCCGGATGCCTCCTACTGTACCGGGCCTGAAACCCAGGTTATCCAAGCCAACGGCCGCTATATGATCCCCGGCCTGTGCGATGCGCATATGCATATCGAGAGCGGCATGCTGACTCCGGCGGAATTTGCCCGGGCGGTGATCCCGCATGGCACAACGACAATGTTCACCGACCCGCATGAGATCGCCAATGTGCTGGGTCTGGAGGGCGTGCGGATGATGCATGACGAGGCGCTGATGCAGCCGGCTAATATCTTCACCCAGATGCCCAGCTGCGCCCCTTCGGCGCCTGGGCTAGAGACAACCGGCTATGAAATCTCACCCGAGGATGTGGCCGAGGCGATGAATTGGCCCGGTATCATCGGCCTGGGTGAGATGATGAATTTCCCCGGTGTCGCCAATGCCGACCCCAAGATGCTGGCCGAGATCGCCGCCACCCAGCGCGCCGGAAAGACGGTGGGCGGTCACTATGCCTCTCCTGACCTTGGGCCGGATTTTGCCGCCTATGTGGCGGGCGGTCCGGCGGATGATCACGAAGGCACCTGCGAAGCGGATGCAATCGCCCGGATGCGGCAGGGGATGCGCGCCATGGTGCGGCTGGGATCGGCTTGGTACGATGTTGAGGCGCAGATCACCGCGATCACCGAAAAGGGTCTCGATCCGCGCAATTTCATCCTTTGCACCGACGATTGCCATTCGGGCACCTTGGTGCATGACGGGCACATGAACCGGGTGGTGCGCCACGCGATTGACTGCGGATGTGATCCGGTGGTGGCCCTACAGATGGCGACGATCAACACGGCGACGCATTTTGGGCTTGAACGCGAGCTGGGATCCCTCGCACCCGGCAGGCGCGCCGATGTGATCCTGACATCCGACCTGCGGACGCTGCCCATCGAATTGGTGATGGCCCGCGGGCAGATCGTGGCGGAAAACGGCTCTATCACGGTGGAATGCCCGCATTTCGACTGGCCGGACAGTGCCACGGGAACGGTGCATCTGGGGCATGCGCTGACGGCAGCCGATTTTGAACTGAAAGCGCCCGAGGGGGCGAATTCGATCACCGCCAATGTGATCGGCGTTGTTGAAAATCAGGCCCCGACCAAGGCGCTGAAGGCTGAGCTGCCAGTGGTCGACGGTCTGGTAGAAGGTGCCGGTGAGGTCTGTCAGATCGCCCTGGTCGAACGCCACCGCGCCACGGGCGGCGTGACCAATGCCTTTGTCTCCGGGTTTGGGTATGAGGGGTCTGTGGCCATGGCCTCAACCGTGGCGCATGACAGCCACCATATGATTGTTGTCGGCACCGACCGCGCGCAGATGGCTCTGGCCGCCAATCGCCTGGCCGAGGTGGGCGGCGGCGTGACCCTGTTCCGCGACGGCGAAGAACTGGCGCTGGTGGAGCTACCCATTGCGGGCCTGATGTCAAACCGCCCCGCGACCGAGGTCGCCGCCAAAGCACAAAAGCTGGTCGAGGCGATGGAGGCCTGCGGCTGCAAGCTGAACAACGCCTATATGCAGCACTCCCTGATGGCCTTGGTAGTGATCCCGGAACTCAGGATATCGGACCTAGGGCTGGTGGACGTGCGCACCTTCCAGAAAATCCCCGTAATAGAGCCGCTTTCATGACGACAATCCGTCTGCCCGACCACCCCGAACCAGAAACCTTTACCGATCCCGCCAAGGCGGTTGAGCGGCTTGAGCTCATGTACCAGCAGGCCACCGATTTCCTGTGCGATGGGTTCATGCGGGTCATGGCCTCGGCCCCTCCTGCGGGTCAGCGCATTCGTGCTTTCTATCCTGAGATCCGCTTTACGACCTCGACATTTGCACAGGTGGATTCGCGGCTCAGCTTTGGTCATGTCTCGATGCCGGGCACCTATGCCACGACGGTCACACGGCCTGATCTGTTCCGGCACTACCTGACCCAGCAGATCGGGCTCTTGATCAAAAATCACGGACAGCCGGTCACGATTGGCGTCTCTGACACCCCCATCCCGGTGCATTTTGCGGTTGCCGCGCGGCCCGACCTGACGGTGCCGCAAGAGGGCGCGGCTGGGTTTACCCTGCGCGACGTCTTTGATGTGCCGGATCTTGCGACCACCAATGACGATATCGTCAATGGCACGCATCAGCCTGCCAACGGCACCGGGCCGCTGGCCCTGTTTACCGCGCAGCGCATCGACTATTCGCTGGCGCGGCTGGCGCATTACACGGCGACCGATCCCGAGCACTTCCAGAACCACGTGCTGTTCACCAATTATCAGTTCTACGTGGCCGAGTTCGAAGCCTATGCCCGCGCGCAACTTGCCGATCCGGCCTCGGGCTACACCGGCTTTGTCAGCACCGGCGATCATGAGATTTCCGAGGCGGATGCCGAAATCCCGCCTGTAGCCAAGCTGCCGCAGATGCCGACCTACCATCTGAAACGCGAAGACGGCAGTGGCATCACCCTGGTCAACATCGGCGTTGGCCCCTCAAATGCCAAAACCGCCACCGACCATATCGCGGTGCTGCGACCCCATGCCTGGCTGATGGTGGGGCATTGCGCGGGCCTCAGGAACACACAGGCGCTGGGCGATTTTGTTCTGGCCCATGCCTATTTGCGCGAGGATCACGTGCTGGATGACGACCTGCCCGTCTGGACCCCGATCCCGGCGCTGGCGGAAATCCAGATCGCGCTGGAACAGGCCGTAGCCGAGGTCACGAAACTCGAAGGTTACGATCTGAAACGGATCATGCGCACGGGCACCGTTGCCACCATTGACAACCGCAATTGGGAACTGCGCGACCAGTCCGGCCCGGTCCAGCGGCTGAGCCAGTCGCGAGCCATCGCGCTGGATATGGAAAGCGCCACAATCGCGGCCAATGGCTATCGCTTCAGGGTGCCCTATGGCACGCTTTTGTGCGTATCGGACAAGCCGCTGCATGGGGAGCTGAAGCTGCCCGGCATGGCGTCTGACTTCTATCAGACCCAGGTTTCGCGCCATTTGCAGATCGGAATTCGCGCGATGGAGCAGCTGCGCAGCATGCCCTTGGCCCGCCTTCACAGCCGAAAACTGCGCTCTTTCGATGAAACGGCCTTCCTCTGAGGGCAGTTTTCCCCAGTTTTCTGCGGAAAATCGCTTGTTTTGGCCGTCTTTGGTCTCACTATGCGTTGTGTTGGCGCACAACATAACGATAAAGTCACGCAATGAGGCCCCAGAGTTCGGGCAGTTTTAAGGAGAGCTAAGAATGTCCAAACCGATGACCAAAACCCAGCTTGTCGCAGCACTGGCTGAGGAAATGGGCAGCGATAAGAAAGCCGCCGGCGCAGCACTGGATGCAGTCTGTGCGCTGATCACGCGCGAAGTGTCTGGCGGCGGCGCCGTGACCCTGCCCGGTGTCGGAAAAATCTATTGCCGCGAGCGCCCCGAGCGCGAAGTGCGCAACCCTGCCACTGGAGAGAAGTTCATGAAAGAGGCCGACAAGGTCGTCAAAATGACCATCGCCAAGGCCCTCAAGGACAGCGTCAACGAGGCGTAAGTCCAAGGGCTGATCCGGTGGATCAGATTGCATGAGGGCCGCCCCAAGGGGTGGCCCTTTCCTTTTGTGCAACAGTCGATCCTTGCCGATGGCGGCACGGCTTGCAACCCTCGATCTTTTGCGGGACTGTCCGCGCGCAGCCGGGGAGGACAGGTCTTGGATATTCGCGCAATTGCCATGGGGCTGACCTTTGCCCTGATGTGGTCCTCGGCCTTCACCTCGGCAAGGATCATCGTGGTGGATGCATCGCCGCTTTTTTCGCTGGCAGTGCGGTTCCTGATTTCCGGCCTGATCGGTGTCGCAGTTGCGACTGCTATGGGGCAGACTTGGCGGCTGACCCGAGGCCAGTGGCGGGCCACCGTCATTTTCGGCATTTGCCAGAACGCGCTGTATCTCGGCCTCAACTTTGTGGCCATGCAGACCATTGAGGCCTCGCTGGCGGCGATCATCGCCTCGACCATGCCGCTGCTGGTGGCGCTGGCCTCTTGGGTGATCTTTCGGGAACAGCTCAAACCGCTGGGCATCCTCGGCCTGTTGGCGGGTGTGCTCGGGGTGGCGCTGATCATGGGGACACGGATCAGCGATGGGGTGGATCTGTCCGGAGTAGTGCTCTGTGTGATCGGAGTCGTTGCCCTGACCACCGCCACGCTTGCCCTGCGCGGAGCGACATCGGGGGGCAATTTCATGATGGTGGTGGGGCTTCAGATGTTGATCGGCTCGGCCATACTATTCGTTGCAGCGCCGATGTTCGAGGAGATCTTTGTCAATCCCACCCTGCCCCTGGCGCTTGCCTTTGCCTATACCACGCTGGTTCCGGGTCTTGCGGCGACCTTTATCTGGGTGCTGCTTCTGAACCGCATTGGAGCTGTGCGGGCAGCGACCTTTCACTTTTTGAACCCGGTCTTCGGGGTGGCAATCGCGAGTGTCCTGCTTGGCGAGAAACTTGGCCCGCTTGATATCACCGGCGTGTTGATCGTAACGGGCGGCATTCTGGCCGTGCAGCTGTCGCGCCAACCGGGACGACAGGCCAATAGCTCAAGTTAGAGCCCGTTTTCAGGGCAAAAACTGTTCAATCGCTCCGGTAATCTGCCCGGACAGCGGCCGTGCGACAGAACCCCATGTGCCCGCCACCGATCCATCGGGGGCGATCAGGATCTTGTTGAAATTCCAACCAGGCTCAAACCCGGTTTCCAACCGCACGGCCTGATAAAACGGATGCGCCTTCGCGCCCTTCACTGGCGTGATATCCGTCATCGGCAAGGTCAGGTCATAGTTCAGCTCACAGAACTGTTTGACCTCCTCGGCACTGCCCAGCTCTTGTTTGAAATCGTTCGAGGGCACCGCGATCACCACCAGCCCACGCTCCCGGTAGCGATCATAAAGGGTTTGCAACCCTGAATACTGCTTGGTGAAGCCGCAGCGCGAGGCGGTGTTCACCACCAGAACCGGCTGTCCGCGAAAGGAGGAAAGGTCAATCACGCCGCCGTCAATCGAGTCAAAACGCCCTCCCACCGGAGCCGCCTGCGCGAGCTGTCCGACCAAAACCAGAGCGGCCAAAATCCACATTCTGAACATCTCTTCCCTCCACAACTCTTTCATTGGATACGAGACCACCCCGCCAAGGGATCAATCAAGTATCTGACGTGACGCACAAGCGCGCGAGGAATTGCAATAATCGCTTTGCATTTGCAGCGCATCGGACCATGTATCAGGTAACAAAGACCCGCCGGAGGAATGAGATGACGCGCTACAGCAAGAACCCGGATGCCATCGCCGCCCTGTCGGACGAGGAATTCTACGTGACGCAGAAATCGGGTACCGAGCGGCCCGGCACCGGCAAACTGCTCTATAACAAAGAACCGGGAATCTATGTGGACATCGTTTCGGGTGAACCGTTGTTTGCATCGTCTGACAAGTATGAATCCGGCTGCGGCTGGCCCAGCTTTACAAAACCGATTGAGCCCGCCCACGTGCAGGAACTGGAAGACCGCACGCTTGGCATGATCCGTACCGAGGTGCGCTCGACCCACGGGGACAGCCATCTGGGGCATGTCTTCCCGGATGGTCCGCTGGATCGGGGCGGCCTGCGCTACTGTATCAATTCCGCCTCGCTCCGTTTTGTCCACCTCGACGACATGGAGGCCGAAGGCTATGGCGACTACATCGATCAAGTGGAGGACCACAGATGAGCAATCCTGAACGCGCCGTTCTGGCAGGCGGCTGTTTCTGGGGCATGCAGGACCTGATCCGCAAGCGCCCCGGCATCATCAAGACCCGCGTCGGCTACACCGGCGGTGACGTGCCCAATGCCACCTACCGCAACCACGGCACCCATGCCGAAGGGATCGAGATCCTGTTTAATCCGGCCAAGACTTCGTATCGGGAGCTGCTGGAGTTTTTCTTCCAGATCCACGATCCGACCACGGTCAACCGTCAGGGCAATGACATCGGGATGAGCTACCGCTCTGCCATCTACTATGTGGACGAGACTCAAAAGCAGATCGCCGAGGATACCATCGCCGATGTGAACGCCTCCGGTATCTGGCCCGGCAAGGTCGTGACCGAGGTAGAGCCTGTGGGCGATTTCTGGGAAGCAGAGCCCGAGCATCAGGACTACCTGGAGCGGATCCCGAACGGCTACACCTGCCACTTCCCGCGCCCCGACTGGGTCCTGCCAAAGCGCGACGCGGCAGAGTAAGGCGGGGACTTTTCCCTTATTTGAGCTTGATCTGACCCGCCTTGGCCGTTTGGCTTGGGCGGGTTTTCTTCTGGCTAGTCGTCCTTGGCCACGCGAGGGCGGCCGCTGGCCTCAGCCGTCAGGAAGGCTTCGACAAAGACCTCGCGTGCCTCCACCTGCGCCGTGCGGATATCGCGTGTCACATGGACATGGATATCTTCTGCTCCGGCAGCCTGCGCTTCCAGCCGGGTCTCGGCAGTCAAGTGATCTTCAAGCGTTTTCAGCGCTTGTTCCGATGACGTGAAATCCTGCGGACCGGCCTCCAGATGCACCCGGAACTTGCCCTCAGCCGGCGAGGTCACGCTGCCGCTGCGGCGCATGGTGACACGGCCCACGACAGCGCCGATCGCATTGGCAACGCCCGCGTGCTCTGGCAGGATCATCCGGCAGTGAAGCCGCTCTCCCACCGCCGGGTAATAGCTGGGCGCCGAGGCGCCAAGCCCGACCACATCCACATTCAGCGCCGCATCCAGCGCCAGCATGCCGCGATGGTTTTTCAGGCCCCGGCGCAGCAGGACGTGCCGCGCCAGATCTTCAGGCGATAAGCCGAAACTGTCATCTTCCTCGGCAAAAGCAGTCTCTAACAAGGTCAGTGCGGTCTGTTCAGTCAGTTGACCGACAATCATCCGGGCAAGCGTTTCTGCGTCCGGTGCCAGGGTGTCACCGCTGCCGACGCGGCGGCGCGCGAAGATCGCCAGCGCCTTTTCCGCCGCTTCCCGGTCCCAGGACTCAAGCCGCCCCAGCACGTGCGACGCATCCGAGGGTGTGACCCCGGCGAGTTGCAACAGCCCTCGATCAACCAGCCGGTTCAGTGCACCCTGTTCCATCCGCGTGCGCAGAACAGCGCCAAGGGGATGCACATCGGCTCCGATGCGCTCCAGCAGCACGGCCTCCCGATCGCTCAGGCCCGCCATGGGCAAGCCCGGCACTGCGCGCAGGAACTTGCCGTCATGTTCGCCCACCACCGGGGCGTTCATCTGCCTGTCCAGCGCGCCATGCACCACCTCGGGTGCCTCTGTTGCAATCAGCGAGATCGGCACGACACGGCGCGGGCCCAGCGTCAGTCCACCTTGCAAGCCTTCGCTACGGATATGGACCTGGCTGTCACCCCCGAGGCCACTGGTGCGCATGGCGACCGCCTCGACCATAGTCCGAAAACCACCAACGCGGGCGCCTTCTGGATCAATCGCGGGTCTTCCATCCTTGATCAGAGCCACATCTGTGGTTGTGCCGCCGATATCACTGACGAGCGCGGTCTCCACCCCCGTCATCCAGCGCGCCCCAACGATGGAGGCGGCAGGACCGCTGAGGATCGTCTCGATGGGCCGCTCCCGTGCCTGCTCGGCCGACATCAATGCGCCGTCGCCCCGCACCACCATCATCGGCGCGGTAATACCGATCTCCGCCAGTGTGTCCTGCGCGCGCCCGATCAGCCGGTCGATCATCCCGATCAGCCGCGCATTCAACACCGCCGTCAGCGCGCGTTTCGGACCGTTCAACTTGGCGGAAAGCTGATGGGAACAGGTCACAGGGGCTCCGGTAACCTCGGCAATGATCCGGGCAGCCTCAAGCTCATGGGCGGGATTTCGGGTGGCAAAGACACCGGCCACGGCGAAACCGCTGACGCCTTCAGATTCAGTCTCTAAAAAGAAAAAAAGCGCATCTGTGTCGAGCGCGGCTGCCTCGCTGCCCGCATGGGTATGTCCCCCTGCCAGCACCAGCGCCGGGTCGCCTTTCAGGGCTTCGCTCAACCCGTGGCGCTCCAGATCTTCGGGCGCAAATCCGATATAGACCAGCGCCACGCGCCCGCCTTGCCCCTCGACCAGCGCATTGGTGGCCAGCGTGGTGGACAAGGCGGCCATGGAGACATCCTGCGCAGCCACTCCGGATTGTTCCAGCACCGCCCGCACCGCGCCGCCCACGCCGATGGCAAGATCGTGACGGGTGGTCAGGGATTTGGCCGAGGCGATCACCTCAGCCTCGTCGCGGATCAGCACCGCATCCGTATAGGTCCCGCCGGTATCCACACCCAATAGCAGCGCCATCGCCTGTTCCTTTTCTGCTCGCTGTTCCCCGGTTTAGCGCCGTTTCTGTCTCGATCCATCCCGTTTGCGTCACCTTATGTTCTGAAGCCGGGGAATGTCCCCATTCTGCTCTTGTCGGCGCGCATGTTGCGGCGCATCTATAGCGACATGACAAAGACACTTCTCTCAATCGGTTATGGCTATTCGGCAAAGGCGCTGGCGCGGCGGATGTTGGCGCGCGGCTGGCGGGTGATTGGCACGACGCGTGATCTGGGTGAGGCCGAAGCGGATCTGGGCGTGGACCTGCTGCAATGGCCCGGAGCAGATATCCCGCTGGAAGGCGTGACCCATGTGCTCTCTTCCGTCGGCCCAAACCAGGAGGGCGACCCGGTAATTGCGGCGTTGAGGGAAGAGTTGGCCAGGCGCGCCGCGGCGGGGCAGTTCGACTGGGTCGGCTATCTGTCCACCACCGCAGTCTATGGCGATCAGGGCGGCGCCTGGGTGGACGAAGAGACGCCCGTTGCCCCCTCCAGCACGCGGGGGGACTGGCGCGCGCGGGCCGAGGCGGAATGGCAGGCGATCCCCGGTCTGCCGCTGCATATCTTCCGTCTGGCCGGCATCTATGGCCCCGGTCGCGGCCCCTTTGCCAAGCTGATGGCAGGGAAGGCGCGGCGCATCGTGAAACCCGGTCAGGTGTTCTCCCGCATTCATGTGGAGGATATCGCGACGGTTCTGGAAGCCTCGATCGACCGCCCCAATCCGGGTGCGATCTACAATGTCTGCGATGACGAACCCGCCCCGCCGCAGGATGTGCTGGGCTACGGGGCTGAATTGCTGGGTCTGCCGGTGCCTGCCGAGGTGCCCTTTGACGAGGCCGGCATGACCCCCATGGCGCGGAGTTTCTACGGAGAGAACAAGCGCGTGCGCAACACCCGCATCAAAGAGGAACTGGGCGTGACACTGGCCTATCCCGACTATCGCGTGGGCCTGCGCGCGGTGAAGGCGGCCGAGGATCTGGAGAACTACACGCCCCCGGCAGAGCCGCCTGCGTTGTAGGTGGCGTTGTGAGTGTTGCGGTCAGATCGTTCGGCTTCCCTTAATGCGCTGTTAAGCAATTTTTGTGATCATCGCGTAAAGGAGAACTGCGATGGACTCTCTAAACGACGATCTTCGAAAACTGGTTGAAGACCTTAATGCGCGTCCGCGTTATTCGGAGTTAGTATTCTTCGCCGTGGTTGCTTTTCTGCTCCAAGTTGCTTTGATAGTGGCAATGTTCATTTGATGCTACTTATAGGGGAAGAAGTTGGAGCCACTCAGTGCTGAGAGAGACAGCAACGACAATGATGTTGTCGAGCTACGGATATTAATTGCTACACTCCAGGGGCAACTCAGTAAAACTCCCGGCCGGTTTGAGTACTTTACCACTGTCTTGGGTGTTGTAGCTCTGTTGACCGGCGTATTCGGCACGGCCTTTTTTCTTGTTGTTGATAAGAGCCAAAGAGACTTCGAGGCTCAGGTTATCAGTATCATTGAAGAACGAGAAAAGGCTCAAGCAATAGAGCTAAATGAGCTATTCGAGAGTATTGGGAAAACACTACCAAGCACTCCAAAATTTCAACTAGAGTAGTGAGCTTAGGTGACGCTTGTCGCCCGGCCTGCGCCTGCCTGCCCCCTTGGCAGGCGCATTCGCGCCTCCCCAGGCAGTCACAGGCCTAGCGATGGCCCATTAAGCCCGCTTTTCCCCAATGGTTGCGATGCCCAGAACCTCCAGCACCTTGGCTTCGATCTGCGGGGCGTTCATGGCGGCCACGTCGTACATATCCCTCGGGCTGGCCTGATCGATGAATGCGTCGGGCAGCACCATCGACCGGTACTTGAGACCGCTGTCGAACACGCCTTCCTCCGCCAGTAGCTGCGCCACGTGGCTGCCGAAGCCTCCGAGAGCACCTTCTTCAATGGTGATCAGCGCCTCGTGATCTGTTGCCATCTGCAGGATCATCTCGCGGTCCAGCGGTTTGGCAAAGCGGGCATCGGCAATCGTCGGCGTGATCCCCTTGGCTGCCAGCGACTCGGCTGCCTTTTTCACCTCTCCCAGACGGGTGCCGAAGGACAGGATCGCAACGCGGGCACCTTTCTGGATCATCCGGCCCTTGCCGATTTCCAGCACTTCGGCCTCTTCGGGCATCTCGACGCCTTCGCCTTCACCGCGCGGATAGCGGAAGGCGATGGGGCCGTCGTCATGGGCGGCAGCGGTGGCGACCATGTGCTTCAGCTCGGCCTCGTCGGCGGCTGCCATCACCACCATGCCAGGCAGGTTGGCCATATAGGCGATGTCATAGCTGCCCGCGTGGGTGGCACCGTCGGCGCCCACCAGACCGGCGCGGTCGATGGCGAAACGCACCGGCAGGCGCTGGATTGCCACATCATGCACCACCTGGTCATATCCCCGCTGTAGGAAGGTGGAATAGATGGCGCAGAAGGGCTTCATCCCCCCCGCAGCCAGAGCGGCGGCAAAGGTCACGCCGTGCTGTTCGGCAATCCCCACATCAAAACAGCGCGAAGGATAGCGTTCGGCCATCAGGCTGAGGCCGGTACCATCAGGCATGGCGGCGGTCACTGCGCAGATCTTGTCGTCCGATGCGGCAAGCTTCACCAGCTCATTGCCAAAGACCGAAGTATAGGAGGGCGCGTTTGAGGGCGGCTTGTTCTGCTTGCCGGTGACCATGTCAAAGGTAGCGGTGGCATGGCCCTTGTCATCAGCGCGCTCGGCCGGTGCATAACCCTTGCCCTTTTTCGTCAGCACATGAATCAGGATCGGACCCGAGGCGCGTGCCTTGACCGTACGCAGCACCGGCAAGAGCTGGTCCATATCGTGCCCGTCGATGGGGCCGAGATAGGAAAAGCCAAGGGATTCGAACAGGGTGCCACCCACGGCCATGCCCTTGAGCATGTCCTTGGCGCGCTTGGCCCCCTCGCGAAAGGGTTCGGGCAGCAGGGAGGCAGCACCTTTGGCGACGGCCTTCAGCTCCTGAAAGGGTTCCTCGGCATAAAGGCGGCTTAGGTAAGAGGACAAGGCGCCAACAGGTGGCGCGATGGACATTTCGTTGTCATTGAGGATGACGATCAGCCGCTTGCCCAGATGGCCTGCGTTGTTCATCGCTTCAAAGGCCATGCCGCCGGACATTGCGCCATCGCCAATCACCGCGATGGCATCCCCCAGACCTTCGGGGATGTTACCGCCCAGATCGCGGGCCACGGCAAAGCCAAGCGCGGCACTGATCGAGGTCGAGCTATGGGCCGCGCCAAAGGGGTCATAAGGGGACTCGGAGCGTTTTGTGAAACCCGACAGGCCGCCTTTCTTGCGGATGGTGCGGATACGGTCGCGCCGTCCGGTCAGGATCTTGTGCGGATAGCTTTGGTGCGAGACATCCCAGATCACCTTGTCGCGCGGCGTGTCGAACACGGAATGGAGCGCCACGGTCAGCTCCACCACACCCAGACCTGCGCCAAGGTGGCCACCGGTTTCAGAGACGGCGGCGATGGTCTCCTGGCGCAGCTCGTCCGCGACCTGCACCAGCTGACGATCACTCAGGCCCTTCAGATCCGACGGGCGGTCGATCTGGTCCAAAAGCGGGGTGTGGGGCCTCTGTGACATGGCTCCTCCTCGGGAGTGGCGCAGCACCGATGGGGTGCTGGGCTAGGTTAGCTGTCGCGCGAGATAACGAAGCGCGCGGCGTCCTTCAAGGTTTCGCCTTCCCCTCCGTAGGGGGAAAGCGCGGCGCAGGCGGCGTCACACAACTCTTGTGCGCGGGCTTTGGCCGCAGCAAGACCCAAAAGGGAAACAAAAGTGGCTTTTCCCGCCGTTTCGTCCTTGCGCAGGGCCTTGCCGACCGTTGCAGCGTCGCCCTCAATGTCCAAGATGTCGTCGGCGATCTGAAAGGCAAGGCCCAAGGCGCCGGCAAAAGCACGCAATGCCGTGGTATCCGCGCCTGCCAACACCGCGCCGGCCGTGGCGGACCATTCAATCAGGCAGCCGGTCTTGCGGGCTTGAAGGAGGGTGATTTCTTCGAGGGTCAGGGGAGCCTCGGCTGTTTCGGCGGCGATATCCAGCATCTGCCCCGACACCATGCCATCCTTGCCCGCAGACTGTGCCAGCGCCCGGATCAGCGGCAGGGCCTCTGGCCCCATATGGTTCGCCGACAGAAGTTCGAAGGCAAAGCTCTGCAAGGCATCGCCCGCGAGGGTTGCAGTCGCTTCGTCCCATTTGCGGTGTAGGGTCGGCTGACCCCGGCGCAGATCGTCATCGTCCATGCACGGCAGGTCATCATGCACCAGCGAATAGGCGTGAATGCACTCGATGGCGAGCGCAGCATCCAGGGCTGCAGTTTCATCCACACCATGCAGTCGGGCGCTTTCCAACACAAGGAACCCGCGCAGCATCTTGCCGCCGACCATGGCATAGCGCATCGCGTCATGCAGGCGGTCGTTCCCGGTCAGCCGAGACGCCATATGGGCGGTGATGCGGGCCTGCGCCTGCAAAAGCGCGGGCTTGAAGGCGCCCGGGTCGGTCTTGGTCGCGGCGGTCATCCCGTCAGCCTGCATCCAGAGGCTGGGTGCCGGTTGGGGTGCCATTGGCGTCCAAGGTGATCGCGGCGACTTTTTCCTCAGCACGCTTCAGCTCGTCCTCGCAGCGTTTTTTCAGCGCCGCCCCGCGTTCGTAAAGGTCAATCGACTTGTCGAGCGCCACATCGCCACGCTCCAACTGGTCGACCACGCGCTCCAACTCGGCCATGGCCTGTTCAAAGCTCATCTCTTCGACGGGGATCTGGGTCTCACTCATCTGGCTGCCTTTGTCGGTGTCTGTTTTCCACGTTTGCCACGAGCCGCCTTGGCTCGGGCGGGCAGGATGTTCAGACCATATCCGCATCCCAAAGTCGAGGTGATACGCTCCCACAATCACGCGTTGGATCACAGAACGCGGCAACTGCGGCACCGACAGCCGGTACCACACCGTTTCGTTGGCCATTCCAAAACAGGGCTTGAGACGCTGAACCGTATGAACAAACTGCAATTTGGAAAACACAGGGCCAAACCCTCCGCCATTGCACTCTCGCTAAGCGCCATCAGTTGATTAGGGGTCTTGGCCCCGGCTCAACGGGTGACATCCAGATCGAATTGCGGCAAAGATGCCGGGACATTCTCGTGAGGTTTAGTTTGTCTATGTTTGAAGCCGCCGTCGTCATTCCGCATTACAACGATTGTGATCGCCTGATTCGATGCCTGGAGGCGCTGATGCCTCAGATGGTTCCGCAGGTGGAACTCATCGTGGTGGATAACGGATCCAGCCAAGACCTGTCGCGCTTGCACCAGCAATGGCCAGAGCTTCGGATTGTCACAGAACAGAAAAAAGGGGCTGCGGAGGCACGCAATCGGGGCGTTCTTGAGACCTCTGCGCCTTTGTTGTTCTTTTTGGACTGCGATTGCGTACCGAATGAAAACTGGCTTGAAACAGCACAGGCCGTGGTCGCCAGCGGGGATGTCATTGGCGGCTCCATATCCGTGTTCGACGAAACACCTCCGCCCCGTTCAGGGGCCGAAGCGTTTGAAACCGTTTTTGCATTTCATAACCGCCGCTACGTTGAGGAAGCCAATTTCTCGGTCACGGCCAATCTGTTGACCCGGCGCGACGTTTTCGATGCGACGGGGCCGTTCATCGCAGGTCTGTCCGAGGATCTGGACTGGTGCCATCGCGCGATCGCAAAGGGCTACTCCTTGCGCTATGAGGACTCTCTCAAGGTAGCCCATCCGTCGCGCAAGAATTGGTCAGCCCTCCGGCGCAAATGGAAGCGCATGACGGAAGAGAAATTCGGTGTAAACGGAAGCAATGCATTGGCGCGACTAAAGTGGCTGGCGCTCGCCTTGTTGATGCCAGCCAGCGCCATTGCCCATACGCCGCGCGTGTTGTCTCATCCTGACCTGCGTGGCCCGCAAGAGCGCGCAGCCGCGATACTCACGCTGTTTCGCCTGCGAATCCAAAGGATGATCTGGATGGTAACACAAGCCGTCACCGGACGGCCGTGACCATCCGGAGAAAGGCAACAGTCTCGTTCTGACTTTTGTCAGAGACTGTGCACAATGATCTGCGTCCCGCAATATCGGCTTCATTAATGACCATTGGCAACACCGGTCGGCAGATTCCCACAATCCGCAGGCCTTTGTCCTTGCGAGGGCCGTATCGTGCAATATAACGAGGCTTGAGCGGCCTAGAATGGGGAATCTACTGGGGAAGTACCTGGTGCGAGCATGTGGTGCGTTGGCGCTTCGGCCAGCTGAGATAGTCAGGTAGACGGGCGCCGGTGTCGCCCTGAGGTCATTTTTCTGCGATATCTCGGCTGCACAGGCCATCGATTTTTGAGGAAGTTTGTCGAATGAAAGTTGTCATTTTTGGTGTTGGTTACGTGGGGTTGACTGCGGCGTGCTGTATCGCGTCCGAAGGGCACAGCGTGGTCGGCATCGATGTCAGTCCGGATAAGGTCAAAGACATCATTGAAGGGCGCCCCCCGATTATCGAACCCAAAATTGAAGACATGATGGCAGAGTCACTGAAGGCCGGGCGGCTGTCAGCCTCGACTGACATTGGGGACACGCTGGACGACGCGGATATTGCGATCGTTTGCGTCGGAACCCCGTCGGGACCAGACGGCAGCCACGACATGCGCTACATCATCGACGTCACACAACAGATCGCCCGAGCCGTCTACACGGGCCGAGCCAAACCTCTGACAGTGGCTTTCCGGTCCACCTTCCGCCCGGGGACCGTCGAGGATATCGTTCTGCCGATCTTCGAAGATCGGTTTGGTGCGGATTGGGACAAGGCGGTGGAAATCGTCTATAACCCGGAATTCCTGCGCGAAGGCTCGGCGGTGAACGACTACTTCGCACCGCCAAAGATCGTGGTCGGCACCCGTGATGGGGAGGCGTCGTCCAATATGGATGAACTGCACGCCAATATTGAGGCGCCGACCTTCCATGTCGATTTCCGGACCGCTGAATTCACCAAATTTGCGGACAACACCTGGCATGCGGTCAAGGTCGCCTATGCCAACGAACTGGGCCGGATTTGTCTGGATCTCGGGATTCCTCCTGCAGATGTTCACGAGATCTTTGTCTCTGACACAAAGCTGAACGTGTCGCCCTACTACCTGCGTCCGGGTGGTGCTTTTGGGGGTTCTTGCCTTCCAAAAGATGTTCGTGCGCTGCAATACATCGCCGGCGATATCGGAGCCAGCACGCATCTGATCGACAGCCTCCTGCGGTCGAACGAGGCACATAAGCACCGCCTGTTCCTGCACGCGGTCGAAGGGCTTGAGCCCGGTGCTCCGGTTCTTCTGGCGGGCCTGGCCTTCAAGGCCCACACAGACGATCTGCGCGAAAGCCCGAACGTGGATCTTGCCCGCAAGATACTGGCAGCGGGCTATGATCTCAAAATTTTCGATCCGGCCGTGGATGCCCGCAAGCTGGTTGGCGCAAACCTTGGCTATGCATTCAGCCACCTCCCACAGCTGAAGCGTCTCTTGGTTGACAAGGCCACCGCTGAAACCGGGCAATTTGCGAGGGTCATCGTGACGAACGCAACCGCCAACTTGCTGGACCTGCCCAAGAGCAGTGAGATCGTTGATCTCTCGAAGCTCTCCGGGATTGAAAAGGAGCAATAGGGCCCATGGCAGACGTTCTGCATGCCTCCGACGTGTTTTCGCGCTTGGCCGAAGAGCGCCCGCTTGCAGGGCGCAGGATTCTCATTCTGGTCGAAAACCTGCCGCTGCCCTTTGATCGTCGCGTCTGGCATGAGTGCCTGACACTACGAGCTGCAGGAGCAGAGGTTTCGGTTATCTGTCCAACCGGAAAAGGCTATGAAACCGCCTACGAAGAGCTGGAAGGCGTCCATATCTATCGCCACCCGCTGCCGCTGGATGCAAAAGGCGCGGCTGGCTACCTTGTGGAATACTCAGCAGCGCTCTGGCATGAGTTCCGCCTGTCCTGGAAGGTCTGGCGACGTCATGGGTTCGATACCATTCAGGCCTGCAATCCGCCGGATCTGATGTTCCTGGTGGCCCTGCCCTTCAAGTGGTTCAAGGGCGTACGCTTCATTTTCGACCATCACGACATCAACCCCGAACTCTATGAGGCGAAGTTCGGGCGGCGTGATTTTTTCTGGCGCCTGATGCTGTTCCTTGAAAAGCGCACATTCAGGGCCGCCCAGACGGTAATTTCCACCAACAATTCCTACCGCGAAATCGCCCTGACCCGTGGTGGCAAAGATCCCGAGGACGTATTTGTTGTAAGATCAGGGCCCAACCTGGACAAGCTCAAGCCAATGCCGCCCGATCCAAAGTGGCGCAACGGGCGGGAGTTCATGGTGGGCTATGTGGGCGTGATGGGCGATCAGGAAGGTATCGACCTGATGCTTGAGGCCGCCCGGATCGTTGTCTTCGAACACAAACGCGATACTCAGTTTGTCTTTGTTGGAGGTGGTCCGGCGCTGGCATCCCTCAAGGAACAGGCTGCGGAAATGGGTCTGTCCGACTATGTGACCTTCACCGGACGTGCCCCGGATGAGGATCTGTTCTCGGTTCTTTCTTCGGCAGATGTCTGCGTGAATCCGGACCGGGTGAACCCGATGAATGACAAGTCAACGATGAACAAGATCTTGGAATACATGGCTTTTTCCAAACCGATTGTTCAGTTTGACGTGACAGAGGGACGCTATTCCGCGCAGGAGGCTTCTCTTTATGCTGCGCCCAACGACAGCGCGGATATGGCCGACAAGATCATAGAACTGTTTGATGACCCTGAACGATGCGCCGAGATGGGCCGGATCGGCCGCCATCGCATCGAAACGGAACTGAGCTGGGCTTACCAGGTCGATACGCTGGTTGCCGCCTACAAACGGGTTATGGAGAAATAGGCGCGCAACAGGCGCTCTAGTCTCCAATGTCCAGGCGGGCCAGCTCAGCGCACTTGATTAGGTAGCCCGAAAGGACAGGCACGATCAGGCTGGCCGCAACCTGCGGGTCTGGATGCAGACCATCTTGTTGCAATCCGCGCGATGCCCGCGGGAGCGCCAGCCAGCGTGAATAAAGATCAACCAGCCCGATATCGAACTGGTCGGCCAGATCCCTGTATTGGCGATAGTGCGCACCAAGACGGGGGCGCAGCATCCCTCGCAGTCCCTGTGCCGGACTCATCGTCATCAGCACCGTCTCCGCATTGGGCAGGTTTTCGCGAAGTTGTCTCAGAAGTGACTCATGCATGGCGCGGGCGTCAGTCAGGCTCAGGCCATCACGAATATCCGCATCATTGATGGCGAACTCAACCAGAACCCAATCCGGTTTCAGCGCAACGACCCGGTCGACCTGTTGCACGGCCCAAGTCGATCCGGCTCCGGGTTTGGCAAGGACATCAAGCCGAACGCCCCGATCCAACCGACTTTCAAGCCTGACTTTCAACTCATGGGTCCAGACCTCATCGTGAGTGAGACTGGTTCCGAACAGGACAATGTGCAGGGGTCGATCATCTGGCACAGACAGCGACACCTCGCGGTCGGCAGGGTCAGGACCGCGCGTTGCGACCAATGCAGCGGAAATCAATCCAACCAACAACAGTACTACTGCCGCGAGCCGGATTCGCGTCATGACTCAAGTCAGCCCGGCTTCGACCAGGCGGGCTTCGGTCTCATCTGCTGACAGGAAACGGCCATAGGGTCCGACCTCGATGCCGGTTCGCACAATCTGGGCCGGGTTGCCGGCTGCAATGCTGTTTGGAGGCACGGACTTGGTTACGATCGCACCGGCTGCCACGATGCTGTTGTCACCGATTTCCACACCCGGCAAGATCATGGATCGGCCGCCGATGAAGCAATTTTTGCCCACACGTGTGTGCAGGTACAGACCGCGGGTTCGATCATGGGTCAGGATGCGTGCCTCAAAGGCGACGTAGGAGTTTTCGCCAACATGCACACCGATTGGGAAGGTCCGATCAAACTTCGCCGATAGCGACATTTGCATCGTTGGATGAAGGTCCATGCCCCAGAGCTTTACCAGCATCTTGCGCCGCAGGCCAACCAGTGCATTTCGCACACCGGATATGCGATTCAGCCCGCGCCGACGGGCTTTTTTGGGCGTCGCAGAGATTTGATCTGGCATGGAATAGACCGTTCCTCTATGTGTTCGTAGAGTCCAAAATGTTTAGAAATAGTTGGTATTACAGGCATCGCAATATCTGCGGACATGGTCAAGCAAGGAACTCTGGATGTCGTTGGTTTTTAATAGTATGGCCCGCACAAACCATGTCCTTCTGACTGCTTTTGTTGCCATTTGGACAGCTTGTTTTGCCTGGGCTGCGAGTGCAGAGAACGTTCTGATCGTCAGGACCTCTCAGGACATTCAAAAAGCTCTGCGATCTGCCAAAGAGCCTGATCAACCCCTTCTAACTTTGCAGCTTGCGCCGGGGCGCTACGAAAAGCTGAGCATCAGAGACATCAAAAGCCCGGTAATACTGCAACCGCAGCAGGCGGGCAAACGTCCCGAACTGGCGGGGCTGCACATTGCCGACAGCAACTCGATTACACTTGAAGGGCTTGCACTCAGCTACAAAGCTTTGGGCGACGGTGAGTCGGTTTTCACAGCACCGTTCCGTGTCTATTCGTCGAGCAACATCACGTTCTCGGACATGCTGATCGAAGGAGATCTGGCGCGCGGTCACGGATCGGCAGAGGATGGATTTCCGGCCGGAAAGGGTCTGCTTGTCCGGGATAGCCAGTACGTAACCATCAAGAACTGCGAAATTCGCACACTCTTTCTCGGACTTTCGGTCCACCGGAGCAAGAATGTCGTGATTTCCGGCAACGAGATTCACGGCTTGCGCAAGGACGGGCTGACACTTGCACAGGTTCAGAACCTGCTGGTTGAAGGGAACTATTTTCACAGCTTCAATCGTGCACCCGACGCCGGGGACCATGCCGACATGATACAGCTGTGGACGAACAAGACGGATGCGCCCACGGATGGTGTCACAGTGCGGAACAACGTCTTCAATTCAGGGCACGGCCTTTGGACGCAAACGATCTTCATTCGCAATGACCTTGTGGACAAAGGGCGCGCCGGGAAAGAACTGTTCTTTCGCAACATCCGCATTGAGAACAACGTCATTATCAACGCTCACATACATGGCATCTACGTTGGCGAAACCGACGGGCTGACCATTGTCAACAACACCCTTATCCGCAACTCCCGGTCGGAAGCCAAAAGGTTCAACGAGGTCTGGGCATCACCGAAAATCAAAGTGGCAGAGCGCAGCCGAAACGTGGTGATCGAACGCAATGCCGCTTTCGGATTCCCAGAGCCTGCTGCAGCGGATTGGAGCGTGAAAGACAATGTTGAGATCCAGTCTGGGCGTCGTTTGGCGGCCGGATACTATGATCGCATATTCAAAAACGCCATCTCAGGAGATCCACTTGATCTTGCCAATTTTCAGTATTTGAAAGATGGCCCACTGGCCGGTGGCAAGATAGGCGCCAACAGGCTACGGGCAGCGCAATGAGCAAGAGCAATGTAATCCCTTCTCTGGATGGGTTCCGTGCCCTCGCGATTGCAATCGTTTTCGCGGGTCATGCGCGCCTGTTTCCCGGCATTCCCGGCGGTTTCGGAGTTACGATCTTCTTCTTCCTCTCCGGGTTTCTCATTACCTCCCTTCTGATCCGGGAATATGAACGCTACCAGAGCATCTCATTGCCCGCGTTCTTCGCACGCCGCATTGTTCGCCTGATGCCACCTTTGCTCGCAACCATGGCTCTTGGCACGATGCTTGTTCTGATCGGTCGTGTTCCCGGCGATCTGGACCTTTCCACATTTGCCAGCCAGATCTTCTTCTATTTCAACTACTTTCACGTCTATGCGGACTCCGGCACCAGCATCGAGGGGACGCGTATCCTGTGGTCGCTTGCGGTTGAAGAGCACTTTTACCTGATCTGGCCGGGTGTTTTCCTACTGATCGCGCGCGGCTGGGTTGGTGTCCGGTTCATGGTACTCATGCTGATTGCCATCCTGGCCTGGAGAGCGTTTCGCTTCTACGTCTGGGGTGACACAGAATGGATGATCTACTCCTTTACAGACACGCGCTTTGACAGCCTTCTGTTCGGATGCTTCTTGGCCATCTTGATGGCCAATGGCACAGCTGAGCGCCTCTTCCCGCAAACGGCCCGTGCTCAGGCGCTGTTCCTTGGCGGCTCATTGATCCTGATTGGCATCGCATTCCTCATTCGAGATCCAGCGTTCCGCTCAACCTTGCGCTACTCCATTCAAGGGGCCGCACTGATGCCGGTCTTCTTCTACGCGGTGACATGCGCAAACACCTGGTTGTTCAGGCCTCTCAACTGGTCGTTGGTCCGCTGGGTCGGCGTCATGTCCTACACTTTCTATATCTCCCACTATATCTTCATCTTCTTCATCAAGAGCTTTGGCCTCTATGAAGAGAACTATCCGCTATTCGTGATCTTCACGCTGAGTCTCACGTTTCTGTGGTCAACCGTCGTGCACTACGGTCTGGAACGGCCGCTGCTCCCGCTTCGCAGGCGCCTTACCGGTCATTCAGATCGGCGCATGAAGCCCGCCGACAACAGCCTACCGACCGATTAAGTATGACACATATCCATTCTTCCTCAGGCATTGCCCCGGGGCACTCCAAGGCCTTCAGTCCCGCAGTCCGGCGGCGGCTGGTCAGGCTCATAATAGTAAGCCTGCTGCTGCCACTATCATTCGAGATTGCAAACATTCGTTTCACCCCCTCGCTGTTGTTGATGATAGCTCTGGCCCCTTTTCTTTTTCAGCAGTACCTGTCGGGGGTCGTACGCTGGAGAGCTCCGGACTTGTTGTTCTTGCTCTATATTCTTTGGCAGGCCTTGACGATCCTGCTGAACAATCCCGAGCGTTTTGTCACCTTCACAGGCCAGCAGACACTCCTGACCCTCGCAGGATATCTTGCCGGTCGCTTGTTGGTGCTGGAAAAGCAGGACTTCATATCCTTCATTCTTTTCTGGGCGGCAGCATCCATGGTGAGTGTGCCGTTCGCGATGTATGAAGCCATCAGGGATGATCCGATCATTTTGCGAATGATCCTGGACTACACACCGTTTGGCAGCATGCGTCTAAACGACTATGAACCGCGACTGGGGTTGTATCGGGCGCAGTTCGTGTTCGTCCATCCTATCCACTACGGGTTGATGGGCGCGCTGGTTCTGATGCCCTATTGGCTGGGTCTTGCCTCCCAGATTGCGGCGGCCAAACGCACACTCGGAGCGCTGCTCATCTTCCTTGCGACCTTCTTGTCCGTTTCAAGCGGGGCCGTTCTTTCTATCGCCTTGCAAGTCGGCGTTTTTATCTCGCATAGAATAGCCGCACTCATGGGGCCGCCCTGGCGCATACTGCTTGCATCAGGAGCCGTCTTCTATTTGGTCGTGGAGCTTCTTTCCAACAAAAGCGCCTTTGCCGCGATCAGTGGCCGCCTCGCCTTTAACTCAGCGACAGCATATTATCGCACCTTGATCTGGGAGTATGGCAGTGCGCAGGTGATGCGCACTCCAATCTTTGGCAATGGGTACAACTACTGGGCCCGCCCCTTTTGGATGACGAACTCCAGCGTCGACAATCATTGGCTGCTTCTGGCGATGGTCCACGGCCTGCCGGCTTTGGTTCTTTTTGCCAGTTCGCTGCTGTATGCATTTTTTGCGGTAAACCGTATCAAGCTGTTTGGCGACACCGAACTGGATCGAATGCGACTGGCCTGGACGCTTGCCCTGATCGGATTTTGCATGAGTGCTTCAACGGTGGCCATCTGGGGAGAAATCCAGATGTTCTTCATGTTGCTGTTTGGCGCAGGTTTTTGGCTTGCCAGCACCGGGCCGGGCAACGCCCAGGAGACAACCGAGAACTTGGAAGAGACTTCTCGCCACCTGCCATACAGCCGGTATTCAACGCGCAGATCAGGGGACGCAGAACAGAGAAGACCGGCTCGCGTATCGAGCTCACGTCGTGTGCCCAACCAGTTCAGTAGGAAAGACATATGACGACCGATCCTGTTTCCCAAAACGCCTCACCAGAGGACGACGCGCAGCTCACAGTCATCATCGTCAGCTACAATACGCGCGACCTGACGCTGAAAGCACTTGAAACCCTATACGCGACCACCCGGAAGACCGCGTTTCAAACCGTGGTTTTCGACAATGCCTCTGAAGACGGTTCGGCAGAAGCCATCGCAGAAGCCTTTCCGCAGGTCAGCCTTATTGCCTCGAAAGAGAACCTGGGCTTTGCCAAGGCAAACAATCTTGTGGCGGCCGAAGCCAAGACCGAATGGCTTTTGCTGCTCAATCCCGATACCGAATGCCACGAAGGCGCGGTGGACAACCTGTTGGCCTTCTCCGAGGCGCACCCCGAAGCGGGTATCACCGGTGGGCGCACTGTATTTCCCGATGGATCGCTCAATATCGCCTCCTGCTGGATGCGGATCACGCCATGGTCGGCCTTCTGCAAGGCAACGGGCCTGTCCTCGGTCTTTTCGGGGAGTGACTTTTTCAATTTCGAAGGCATGGGCAGTTGGCAACGGGACAGCGTGCGCGAAGTCGATATTGTCGTGGGTTGCTTTTTGATGATCCGAAGATCCCTTTGGGATCAACTGGGCGGCTTCAATCTGAAGTACTTCATGTATGGGGAAGAGGCCGATCTTTGCCTGAGAGCGCGATCAATGGGTTATCGGCCAATGATTACGCCGGATGCCGAGATCATGCACCTTGTCGGTGCGGCGTCCAAACAGCAGTCTCGCAAATATGTCCTCAGCGCCAAAGGCCGTATGACCCTGATGCAGGATCACTGGCCAGCCTGGCAGGTCCCATTCGGCCGGGCGACACTTGGGTTCTGGGCCGGTAGCCGTGCGCTTTTGACCAACTTGATCGCAAAGCTGACTGGAAAGAAAACGGAAGCAGCTCGAAAATGGACAGAGATCTGGGCAGAGCGACGCGACTGGATGCAAGGGTACTGAGCCAATGAGTAGTGAAGCCGTTCAAAAGGTCCGCCGAAACCGTGCCCAGCGCTTCCTGCGGCTTATCCTGTCTGTGCTGGACCCCCGCGCGTGGGCGCATTTGGTCAAGATTGTGAACTACTACAACTATGCCCACCTGCAGGAGTTACGGAAAGCCAAGGTCGCTCGGTCAGCGAACATCTCTCCGACCGTGAGCTTTGCCAACGGACAAAATATCGAGATCGGGCCGAATGTGACGCTTGGCGCCGATTGCCGGATCTGGGCAGGCCCAGGCACAGCTCGGGTTGTCATCGGAGAATACGCGCTGTTTGCGCCCGACGTGATGATTACCGCCAGCACCTATCGCTTCAACGACGGATCCCCGGTGACCAAACAGGCGATGAACGAAAATGACGTTCTGATCGGGGAGGATTGCTGGATCGGGCGGGGTGCGATTCTGCTTGCCGGAACTGACCTGGGGCGAGGTGTCATCGTGGGCGCCCACTCCGTTGTCCGGGGAAAATTTCCGGACAACGCCATCATCGCGGGCTCTCCAGCAAAGGTGGTGGGCCAACGCCAGACGTCCACTGACTCACATCAGACGGAGGGTCCGGTTTGAACCCGCGTGTCAGCATCTGTGCGGCAAGTGCACGATCCCTGCGCATCGGCAGAACCCGCACCTCTCATACCAGTAGATTTGCTTGCAATTCCGGTGGTAGTGCCTGAGATAGAAACGCCCTTGCTGATCTTCTCGACCGCCACCTGTTCATAGACGTGATTCCCAATGCCATTTTTCAAGTTTGACGATCGCCTGATCTACTATGCCCATGTTCCAAAATGTGGCGGCACCTCGGTAGCCTATTACCTGAACGCGCGGTTCGGAGAGTTGGCCTTCCAGGACAACACCTATTTCCAGCGGCCGGAAACCCACCGCTGGACCCGCTCATCCGCACAGCATGTCGATGCTGCCACGCTTGAACATCTGATACCGCTGTCCTTCTTCTCGGCGGTATTTACCATCGTGCGCCACCCGGTAGCCCGGATTGTGAGCACATACCACTTCCAACTCGAGGTGGAAAAATCGATCCCCGAAAACACGAGTTTCGGCGACTGGTTGAAGGGTCTGGAAGCGCAATACGCCATGTCGCCTTTTTCCTACGACAATCACGCTCGCCCGATGAGTGATATCGTACCCGAAGGCGCCACAGTGTTTCACATGGAACATGGCCTCGACAGTTTGATCCTCTGGTTTGATGGTCTGACAGGCCGCCAAGAGGGGCCCAGAGCAATCATTCCCGAGAACACGCGCGGGCAGTACGTAAAAGATGCTGTTCAAAGCCGCGTCAAGCCAAGCGATGCCGAACTGGATCTTATTGGCCAGCTGTATGCCGAGGATTTCAAACGTTTTGGCTATAGCCTCGCGGAGAAAGCTCCCAAAACCGCCGCGCCCGTTTTTGACGAAAACTTCCTTGCGGAACGCGACAAGGCACTGATCGATGCGCAAAAGCCGGTCGCGAGGTTCAAGCGCAAGATCAAGCAGAAACTGCGCAAACTCTGAAGGGCAAGCGATGCTGCGTCACATCCTACTGCTGCTGTCGGGCAACGCAGCGACATCCCTTATGCTGTTTGCCAGAAATCTCATTCTTGCGCGGCTGATCTCGGTTGAGGACTACGGCATTGCATCGACCTTTGCCATTGCCATGGCGGTCGTGGAGGTCTCCACGCAGTTTGGTCTTCAAGTGCAGATCGTTCAGGACAAGAAAGGTGAGGATCCCGACTTTCAAGCAGCGTTGCAGGGCTTTCAGGTGTTGCGCGGTGTCATCTCTGGCGTAATTCTCTTCCTGGCAGCGGGTCTCATTGCCGACTTCATGAACATCCCGGACGTCGCCTGGGCCTACCAGTTGATGGCGCTGATGCCCGTTCTGCGGTCGCTTCAGCATTTTGACATTCACCGACTGAACCGAGATATGCGGTTCGCTCCCCTGGTGCTGACCTCGGCAATGCCCGCGTTGGCCTCGTTGCTGGCGCTATGGCCGCTTGCGGCCTTTTTGAACGATTACCGCGTGATGCTTTATGCGCTCCTTTTGCAGGGGGTGCTGGAGACCCTTACCTCTCATGTGCTCGCCGAGCGTCGCTACCGCCTGGTTCTGGATCGAACAGTGATTGGAGAGTCCGTACGCTTTGGATGGCCGCTGTTGCTGAATGGCGTGCTTTTGTTTCTGGTCTTCCAGGGCGACAAGGTCATCGTTGGGCGAGAACTGGGGATCGAGGTTCTCGCTGTTGTGGCCATGGGCTTTACCCTGACCTTGACCCCAACGCAGATTGTCAGCCGCTCAATTCGAAATCTGTTCCTGACCCACCTCAGCCGCTATGGGGAAACCCGTCGTGAGACTCCCAAGCCTTTTCAAGACACCGCTGAAGCCGCGATTCAAGGTAACCTTCTGGGCGGAACCGCGGTGGTTGTTGGCGCCTTGCTGTTGGGACCTTGGTTCGTGGATCTTTTCCTGGGGAGCGATTTTGCGGATCTGTCGTGGATGCTGATCTGGCTTGCAATCCAGCAAGGGATCCGCGTTTTCAAAAATGGACCGAACCTGGTATCTCTGGCTCTTGGGTTTACCGGAAATGCCCTTGCTTCGAACCTTGTTCGCGTTGCCAGCCTCGGGGTTACCTGGTGGGCTGCAACAAGTGGGCACGGGCTGCCTGCGATTCTGGCGATTGCCATCGTCGCCGAACTGCTGGGCTGGGCGCTGTCCCTGATTCTGATGCAGGCCAAGGTATCAATGGCGACGCTTCCACTCTGGCCCAGTCATCTGAGCGCGATTGCTGTGGCCGTGATGGCCGGGTTGGCCTCCGGAGCGTCCGACTTGGGCTTGTCAGCTCAATGGGGAACGGTAGCGCTTTGGCTTTGCCTTGGGATGTTCGGCCTTCTTATCTTCAGCTCTGGGGCTTTCCTGCGCCACTTTCGCCACAAGTAGCAAAGGTGACCGCGATAGGCTGCTGGGGTCTCTGCCGCGCCGTCCCTCTTGTCGGTCGAAGACTGTCACATTGGCTTTGTGCCGATTTCGTGATCAGTTGGGGAAATTCCGCAAGTTTTTCCATGAATTGACTACAAGTTGCCTCAAATTGAAGCTATCATTATACCTGTCGTTGAGCACGGATGGCGACCCGTTCAAAAAAGCCTATCTTCGAGAGTGCTGATTTATGTTCGATTTCACAGTCTTATTTGCAATTTACCTGTTTCTGACCGCAGCCGCCCTGGTGTTGACCTACCTTGAAGGCGAAGAGAATCGCAAAGTGACAAAAGGCTACCGTGCCATCGGCATGATGCTGTGCTTGGTCTGGCCGCTCGTTGTGCTTGCTATCGTTGTGTTCAAGATCATCGTCAGCATCAACAATTGGCTCAAGGCCGTTCGTCTCACTCAGTGACCCGTCAGCCTTCCCCAGGCGCAAAATTCGGCTAGTCTGGTATCCTCGCCATTCCAAGGCTGTGTCGGGGCGAGCGGTGTGTTACGCATTGGCAAATCTGTCGGCAAAGACCGCAGTTTGCACGGAGCGTAATGACATGTCACCAACCTTGTTCAACCTGCCAGAAGTACCTTCGATTCCCGTCGTAGATGAAGAACATTGTTACCCAATAGGACGGATCTTTTGCGTGGGGCGCAACTATGCCGCCCATGCCGCGGAAATGGGCAATGAGGTCGACCGCGAAGCGCCGTTCTACTTCACCAAGTCCGCTGCCAACGCGGTCTTGAGTGGCACAGTCGCGCCCTATCCGCCGGGCACTGAGAACTACCATCATGAAATGGAACTGGCTGTGGCGCTTGGCGCTCCTTTGTTTCGGGCCCGTCCGGAACAGGCAAGGGATGCCATCTTTGGGTATGGCGCTGCGCTCGATATGACCCGCCGCGACTTGCAGGGCCAGGCAAAAGACAAACGGCGCCCCTGGGACCTTGGCAAAGACCTGGAGCAAGGCAGCGTCTTTGGGCCTCTCACACCCACCGCCAATTGGGATGGGCCCGCACACAAACGGATCTGGCTGACCGTGGACGGAGAGATGCGTCAGGACGCAAATCTGGACGAAATGATCTGGTCAGTGGAGGACATTCTTTGCCATCTGTCGCGTTACTATCATTTGCGCCCCGGCGACATCGTTCTGACCGGCACACCTGCAGGAGTTGGCGCGGTCAACGCCGGAGCGGTGGTTGAAGGAGAAATAGAAGGCCTGTCTCCAGTCCAGCTGACCTTGAGTCCTGCAGAATAGAGCCTGCCAAGTCGTTGTTGTGTCCAATTCGGCGACTGTGGTTCGATATCGTCAAGAAGATGTGCCCTAAAGCCATTCCTGAGAATGACGACATGCGCCTATTTACTACGGGTATGTGCGCCAAGCGCACGATGCCGCAAAATGGGGGAGAAGGCGGACCATAACCAACATGCTTCAGATGGTGCTGAAACCGTTTTTCATCACTGCAATGCCATTCAACGATTGATCTTCACAAAACGAAATGTTGGAATGTATCAATCAAGCCCAACTTGTAAATATTCTGTAACATTTTGGGCATGACAGTGGACTGGCTGAAGTCGAGCGATTCACGACTGCAAAATGCATGATTTGCTGTTGATGGTTACAAATGCACCAAATAGCAGCAGTTTGGCATGGTTAGTTTTGTGAACCGATAGGGTGAGGACCGGTCCAAAGCAGAAAGAAATAGGCAATATATTGCAATATTCTTAGTTGCCGGCATTATGTTGCTTGGAAATCGGGTCAAAGGGAGGAATCACATGACCACTCGCAGAAAGATTCTTGGTGCAGCAGGCGCGGCGGCAATTGCCGCGATGTGCGCTACGTCCGCCTTCGCTCAGGAGGTGACGCTGAAGCTCCACCAGTTCCTGCCGGCACAGGCGAATGTGCCGAAACTGGTCTTGGATGTCTGGGCTGACAATGTTGAGGCCTCCTCGGGCGGCCGTATCAAGATCGACCGCTATCCTTCGATGCAGCTGGGCGGCAAGCCGCCAGAACTGTTGGATCAGGCCATTGACGGCGTTGCCGACATCGTCTGGACCGTGGTCGGCTACACGCCGGGCCGCTTCCCGTCGACCGAAGTCTTCGAACTGCCCTTCATGATGACCAATGCACGCGCCACCTCGCATGCCTATTGGGAAATGTTCGAACGCCACATGAAGGACACCGAATTCAAGGACGTCCACATTCTGGGAACCTGGGTTCACGGCCCCGGCATGATCCACACCACCGACCCGGTTGAAACTGCCGATGACCTGCAGGGAATGAAGATCCGCGGCGGTTCGCGCTCGGTCAACGCGCTGCTGACCCAGCTTGGCGCAACCCCGGTTGGTATGCCCGTTCCCGCCATCCCGGAAGGTCTGTCCAAAGGCGTGATCGACGGCACCACCATTCCGTGGGAAGTCACCACCGCGCTGAAGGTTCCGGAACTGGTTGAAAACCACACCGAGTTCACCGGCAAGGCCCTTTACACCCTGACCTTTGTTCTGGCGATGAACAAAGAAAAGTACGAAAGCCTGCCTGACGATCTGAAAAAGGCAATCGACGACAACTCGGGTCTTGAGTTCTCTGTCTTTGCAGGCGGCACTCAGGCTGACTCTGACGATCCGGCCCGCGAATTCGCGCTGGATAACGGCAACAACGTCATCACCCTGACGCAGGAGCAGACGGACGAATGGCGCAAGCTGGCTCAGCCGATCTACAACGACTGGCTGGCTGATATGGCCGAAAAGGGTATCGATGGTCAGGCCCTGCTGGAAGAGGCAACCTACCTGATCGAAAAATACACTCCGCAATACGTGAAGTAAGCGATAGCGTAGTCGAAGGGCCGCAGCGCACCCGTGCCGCGGCCCTTTGTGTACTCAGAAAGAGGTAAACACCATGCATAAGCTCATGATGGGGTTGGCCAGAACGATGGCCATTCTGGGCGGTATGGTCCTGGTTCTCCTGATCCTCCTGACCTGCCTGTCGATCATCGGTCGACTGCTGAACGGCGTTCTGCACGGGGATCTGCTGCAAGATATGGCACCGGATCTGTCGAACTGGCTGATCAACTACATCGGGCCAATAAACGGTGACTTTGAAATGGTCGAGGCCGGAGTTGCCTTTGCGATCTTTGCCTTCATTCCCCTGTGTCAGATCACCTCGGGACATGCCTCGGTCGATGTGGTCGCCAATGCCTTTCCGGTCAAGGTGAACCGGTTCCTGCGCATGGTGATTGCAATCCTGTTTGCTGGTGTTCTGGGGTTGATCACCGTCAAGCTGGCCGATGGAATGATCGGAAAATACCACAACGGCGAAACCTCGTTCCTGCTCGAGTTTCCGACCTGGTGGGCCTATGCGGCCAGTCTGTTTGCCGCAAGCACGGCTGCGATCGTAGGCATCTACATGGCCATCGTACGCACAACTGAATTTATGACCGGTCGCATCCAGGTGTGGGACGGTGTGGAGGGTGAGCAGTGACAGCTCTTGAAATCGGAATAGCCTCTTTTCCCATCCTGATGGTCCTGATCTTCCTGCGGGTGCCAATCGGTTTGTCGATGTTCCTGGTGGGTCTTGTCGGGCTGATCATGGTCACCGGCGGCACCCAGGTCGCCTTTGGCAGGTTGAAAAGCGAGACCTATTCGACCTTCTCATCCTATTCGCTGACCATCGTCCCAATGTTCCTTTTGATGGGGCATTTCGCAACATTGGGCGGCATGTCCTCGGCCTTGTTCAAGGCGGCGGCAGGGTTCCTTGGGCACCGGAAAGGCGGTGTCGCCATGGCCTCCATCGGGGCCTGTGCGGGTTTCGGCGCGATCTGCGGATCGTCCCTCGCAACGGCAGCCACCATGGGCCGTGTCGCCCTGCCCGAGCTGCGCGCCTATGGCTATGCAGGCGGTTTTTCCACGGCGACACTGGCCGCTGGCGGCACGCTCGGCATCCTGATCCCACCTTCGGTCGTTCTGGTGATCTACGCCATCCTGACCGAGCAGAACATCGCCAAGCTGTTCCTGGCCGCGTTCATTCCCGGCATCTTGGCCGCCATTGGCTATGTTATCGCGATTTCGATCTACGTCCGCATGTTCCCCGACAGCGCAGGCACCCGTCCCGCGATCCCATGGAGCGAACGGTTTGAAAACCTCTTCAAGGTCTGGCCCGTTCTGCTGGTCTTCGGACTTGTGGTGGGCGGCATTTACGCCGGTTGGTTCACCCCCACCGAGGGCGCGGCCGTCGGCGCATTCGGCACCGGGTTCATCGCCTGGCTCAATGGCGGTCTGACCCGCGAAACCCTGGTCGAGAGCTTCCTCGTCACCGCACGCTCTACCGCGATGATCTTCTTCATCGTGCTGGGCGCTGGTTTCTACAACGGTTTCCTGGCGCTCACTCAGGTGCCACAAGAGCTGGCAGACTACGTGGTCAGCCAGGGCCTTAGCCCATGGGTGGTGCTGGCGTTGATCCTCGCCTTCTACCTGGTGTTCGGCTGCCTGATGGACAGCCTGTCGATGATCCTGCTGACAATCCCGATCTTCTTTCCGGTGATATCAGCCATGGACTTTGGCCTTTTGTCTCTGCCAGCAATGCAGGCCGACGCTGCGATGGAGGTGCTGCGCAATGGTGTTCCATCCGGCATGGGCGCTGAGATGTTGGCGTCAATCCAGGAGGCCATCGCCAGCGGCATGGAATTGACGCGCGAGCAGATGAAAGAACTCGGTATTCGCGTCACCGAAGGCCGCGTGAACCGGATCGAAACCGAATATGTCGCCATCTGGTTTGGCATTCTGGTGCTGATCGTGGTCGAGGTTGGTCTGATCACCCCGCCGGTGGGGATGAACCTCTTCATCATCAACGCGATGGATCGCACCACCAAGATGGTCGATACCTACAAGGCCGTGATGTTCTTTGTCGCCTCTGATATCATCCGGGTAATCATTCTGGTGGCCTTTCCGATCATCACGCTGCTGCCATTGATGTGGCTGCACTGACGGCGGCGCTGAAAGCAAAGCAAACGGAAAGAGGCCCCCGCCAGCGATCTGGCGGGGGCCTTTTTGTATCTCAAAGGCGTTCCAGTCCCCCCACAGAAACATGATCGCCCAAAGCAATCTTCCGACTTGTGCAAAATAATGCATTTTACTTGCGCAATATGTTGCATTATTCTGCGACCAGTGCATTAATCGGCCCACCAACAGCACTGCGCCGCCGGGGAGGGTCGCGCAGGTCGGGCGCCTTGTGACACGCGCCAGACGCACAAGGGAGGAGCGAGGATGACACCCAGCGGCAATGCGGCAGCCTATTTTGTGGACCGCCACCGGGCTGAGCGCCCGGACAAACCTGCATTCAAAGAGGCAGCCGGGGAAAAGCGGCAGATCACCTATGGCGCGTTGGCCGAGGCCACCGACCGCGTGGCGGGCGCACTGCGGCGCGCCGGGATCGCCCGCGAAACCCGCGCCGCCATGCTGGTGCTGGATCAGATCGAATTTCCGCAGATCTTCTGGGGCGCGCTCAAGGCGGGCGTGGTGGCCGTGCCGCTAAACACGCTGCTGGCCACCTCGGTCTATGAAGTCATTCTGAAAGACAGCCGCGCCACCATCCTCTTTGTCAGCGCCGAACTCTGGGAAGTGGTAGAGCCCGCCCTAAGCGCCTGCCCTGACCTTCAGAAAATCGTGGTCATTGGCGGCGACACCCCCGAGGGCTGCGAGAGCTACGGCGATTTCCTCGCAGGAGCCGAGCCGCAATCCGCCATCGATTGTTGTCCGGATGAGACTGCCTTCTGGCTCTATTCCTCTGGCTCCACCGGCCAGCCCAAAGGCGTGCGCCATGTCCACGGAGCGCTGGCCGCGACGGCGGAAACCTACGGCGATCAGGTGCTGCAGATCGCTGAAGACGACGTGGTGTTTTCCGCCGCCAAACTCTTTTTTGCCTATGGGCTTGGCAATGGGATGACCTTCCCCATGTCCGTCGGCGCGACCACCGTGCTTTTCAACGGACGCCCGACGCCGGATGCCGTCCTGTCGATCCTGAAAGAGCAAAAGCCCACCATCTATTGCGGTGTGCCGACGCTCTATGCGGCCACGGTCGCCGCGTTGGAGACCACAGAAAAACCCGATGCGCCGCTGCGCCGCTGCATTTCCGCCGGCGAGGCCCTGCCCGAAGAGGTCGGCCGCAAGTGGGAACAGATCTGGGGTGTCGAGATCCTGGATGGTGTCGGCTCCACCGAGATGCTGCATATCTTCCTGTCCAACACTCCCGGCAATGTTGTCTACGGCACCTCTGGCGTTGCGGTTCCCGGCTATGAGCTGCGCCTTGTGGATGAGGCAGGCGAAGAGGTGAGCGAGCCGGGCGGCATTGGTGAGCTATTGGTACGAGGTGCTTCAGCAGCCGAGGGCTACTGGAACCAGCGCGGCAAGAGCCGGGGCACCTTCGAAGGTGAATGGACCCGCACGGGCGACAAATATGAACGCAGCGCAGACGGGCGTTTCATCTACTGCGGACGCACGGATGACATGTTCAAGGTATCCGGCATCTGGCTTTCGCCCTTTGAGGTGGAGCAGGCGCTGGTCTCGCACCCTGCCGTTCTTGAAGCCGCCGTGGTGCCTGCCCGCGATGATGAAGGTTTGGAAAAACCCAAGGCACATATCGTCTTGAAAGAGGGCAGCGGTGACGAAGCCCTTGCGAGTGAGTTGAAGGGTTTCGTGAAAGACAAGATTGGCAAGTGGAAATACCCGCGCTGGATCGTCTTTGCCGAAGACCTGCCCAAAACGGCAACCGGCAAGATCCAGCGCTTCAAACTGCGAAAGGAAGCATGATGGCTTTTGAATGGGGCTCAGGCGGTACGATCGCTGCGGGCGGTGCGACTTTGGAATGTGCAAGCTATGGTCCGTCGCCGGACAAGGCGCCGACGCTGGTTCTGCTACACGAAGGGCTGGGCTGCGTTGCCCTGTGGCGGGACTTTCCTGAAAAACTGGCGGCGGCCACCGGCTGGGGCGTCTTTGTCTATTCCCGCCAAGGCTACGGGCAATCCGATCCGGTGACCCTGCCGCGCCCGCTCGATTTCATGACACGCGAAGCCAAGGAAGTGCTGCCCGAGCTGCTCGATGCCATCGGGCTCGAGCATGGTATCCTTCTGGGTCACAGCGACGGCGCAACCATTGCAGCGATCTATGGCGGCAGCGTCATCGATCACCGGGTGCGCGGTCTGATCTTGATGGCGCCGCATTTCTTCACCGAAGCAGATGGCCTCGCCGAGATTGCCAAAGCGAAAGAGGCCTACGAGAGCGGAGATCTGAAAGAAAAACTGGCGAAATATCACAAGGATCCCGACGGTGCCTTCAAGGGCTGGAACGATACCTGGCTGGACGAAGGCTTCCGCGACTGGGATGTTGCGGACGTCATCGACTACCTGCGCATTCCCGTGCTGGCCATTCAGGGCCGCGAAGATCAATACGGCACCCTGGCGCAGGTCGAGGTGATCGAGGAACGCACCTATTGCCCCTGCGATATGCTGGTGCTGGAGGATTGCAAGCACAGCCCGCATCAGGACCAGCCCGACCCGGTGATCGCAGCGGTGGCCGAATTCACCAGCCGCCTCGCCCGGATCGAGGCCGCCGAGGTCGAGATCGCCTGAATGCTGCGCTTTCCGGATCCGCCCCATGCCCACATACCGGGCCAGACTCCCCGGCATCCGGAAGGCACCTTTAATGCGCTGTGCGACACGGTCAGACCTGAACAGCCCTGCGGGGCTGTTTTCGCGTCGGATGCCTGGCGCGCGGGGCGGCAGTTTCTGGACACCGGGTACTTCTGGGAAGCCCATGAAGTGTGGGAGGCGGTCTGGATGGCCTTGCCCGATGGCTCGGATGAGAAGCGGCTGGTTCAGGGGATGATCCAACTGGCCAATGCCGAGTTGAAACGACGGATGGGTCGTCCGGGTGCCGTACGTCGGCTGTGTGGGATCTGTCTAGCGCACCTGGAGAACCTGCCCCAGTCCGTCTGGATTGAGGCGGGCCTGCAAGAACTGCAGATTCGAGAGCGGATTTCACTTCTCTCCCAAATGGAAGATATAGCACCAAATTATGCATTATAATGCATATCTTCCAGGAAATTTTCAATCCATCCGCAAATATCCTGCATTATTCTGCCAATAATGGGCATTATTATGCATCTTTTTCTTTGCCGCACAAAAAAGCTGCGGTAAGTTGCACGTAACAGAACTCAGGAGCGCGACATGTCCCAGGCGATCGATTTTCAGACCGACCCTTCCAAATACCGTCACTGGCGGGTGGAGTACGATGGCCCCATTGCCAACCTTTACATGGACGTGGATGAGGACGGCGGGCTGTTTGACGGCTACCAACTGAAACTCAACTCCTACGATCTGGGCGTCGACATCGAGTTGGCCGATATCGTGCAGCGCATGCGCTTTGAACACCCCGAGGTGAAGGTGGTGGTCATGCAGTCCGGCAAGGAAAAGGTCTTTTGTGCGGGGGCGAACATCCGCATGCTGGGTGGTGCCAGCCACGCCCACAAGGTGAACTTCTGCAAATTCACCAATGAGACCCGCAATACCTTTGAAGCCGCCGAGGCGGACTCAGGCCAGAAATACATCGCAGCCGTGCAAGGTGCCTGCGCCGGGGGCGGCTATGAGCTGGCCTTGGCTTGCAACTACATCATGCTGACCAATGACAGCACCTCCTCGGTTGCTCTGCCCGAAGTGCCCCTTCTGGCGGTCCTGCCCGGCACCGGCGGCCTGACCCGCGTCACCGACAAACGCAAGGTGCGCCGCGATCTGGCGGATGTTTTCTGCTCGATTGAAGAAGGCGTCAAAGGCCAGCGGGCCGTTGAATGGCGTCTGGTGGATGAGGTGGTGCCGAACTCCAAGTTTGCCGACACCGTCGCCGAACGTGCCAAGGAATTTGCCGAGGCCAACAGCAAGGCAGACGGGCTGACCGGCATCACCCTCGGTCCCATCAACCGCAGCTTTGGCGACAATGCGATCACCTATTCTCTGGTGGAGGTCGAAATTGACCGCGACGGTGGGCGCGCCACCATCACCCTGAAAGGTCCCGACGCGGACGCCCCGGCAGATACGGCGGCGCTGCAGTCCGAAGGCGATCAGACCTATATGCTGCGCCTCGCGCGGGAGTTGGACGATGCCATCCTGCACCTGCGCCTCAATGAGCGCGAGGTCGGCACCGTGGTCTTCCAGTCCCAAGGCGACGCCGAAAAACTGCTAGCGCATGAGGCCCTGCTCCTGAACAATCGCGATCACTGGCTGGCGAATGAGATTCTGGCCTATTGGAAGCGCCTGCTCAAACGCATCGACATGACCTCCCGCTCCCTGGTGGCGGTTGTCGAGCACGGCTCCTGTTTTGCCGGGCCGCTGGCAGAACTGCTGTGGGCCGTCGACCGTTCCTACATGATGCTGGAGGAATTCGAGGGCGACAATCGCCCGCTGGCCGCCGTCACCCTGAGCGAGGGGAACTTTGGCACCTACCCGATGGGCAACGATCTGACGCGCCTTCAGACTCGCTTCCTTGGCACGCCTGAAGCGGTCGAGGATCTGCGCGAACACATCGGTGAGCCGCTGGAGGCCGATCAGGCCGAGGAACTGGGCCTCATCACCTATGCCTTTGACGATATCGACTGGGAGGACGAGGTGCGTATCTTCCTTGAGGAACGCGCCAGCTTCAGCCCCGATGCGATGACCGGCATGGAGGCCAACCTGCGCTTTGCCGGCCCCGAGACGATGGAGACCCGTATCTTTGGCCGTCTGACCGCCTGGCAAAACTGGATCTTCCAGCGCCCCAACGCGGTGGGCAGCGATGGCGCCCTGCAACGCTACGGCACCGGCCAGCGCGGCGAATACAACATGGAACGCGTGTAACCCAAGACATTCAGCGGCAGGCCGATAGGGCACCGCACGACGGAGGAACGATATGCTAGATCTCATCAACGTCAGCTACGACACTCAGATCCCCAACAACGTTGGCCTGTCCAGCGACAAGAAGGTGCTGAAGGCGCTGGAAAAATGGCACCCCGGTTATATCAACTGGTGGAACGACCTGATCCCGCAGAACTTTCAGGAATCCATGGTTTACCTGCGCACCGCCGTGTCGGTTGACCCCAAAGGCTGGGCCAAGTTCGACTATGTGAAGATGCCCGAATACCGCTGGGGCGTGCTGCTGGCGCCGCAGGTCGAAGGGCGCACCATTCCCATGGGCGAACACTATGGCGAACCTGCGTGGCAGGAGGTTCCCGGCGAGTACCGCAACATGTTGAAGCGCCTGATCGTCATTCAGGGCGACACCGAGCCGGGCTCGGTCGAGCAGCAGCGTTTCCTCGGCCTCACCGCGCCGTCGCTTTATGACATGCGCAACCTCTTTCAGGTGAACGTCGAGGAAGGCCGCCACCTTTGGGCGATGGTCTACCTGCTGCAGAAATACTTTGGCCGCGATGGCCGCGAAGAGGCGAACGATCTGCTGATCCGCTCCTCCGGTTCGGAAGAAGCGCCGCGCATGCTGGGCGCCTTTAACGAGGAAACGCCGGACTGGCTGTCCTTCTTCATGTTCACCTATTTCACCGACCGTGACGGCAAGATGCAGCTGGAAAGCCTGGCGCAGTCCGGTTTCGATCCACTGTCGCGCACCTGCCGCTTCATGCTGACCGAAGAGGCGCACCACATGTTCGTGGGCGAAACCGGCGTGGGCCGCACCATTCAGGCCACCTGCGAGGCGATGAAGAAGGCCGGGATCACCGATCCTTTCGACATCAACAAGATCCGCGATCTGGGTGTTATCGACCTGCCGACCATCCAGAAAAAGCTGAACCTGCACTACACGCTGTCGCTGGATCTGTTCGGTCAGGAAGTCTCCACCAACGCCGCCAATGCCTTTAACGCGGGCATCAAGGGCCGCTACATGGAGATGCGCCTCAAGGACGACCACAAGCTGACCAACGACACCTACAACGTACTGGATCTGGAAGGCGACACCATCATCGAGCGCGAAGTGCCCGCGCTGACCGCCATCAACATGCGCCTGCGCGACGACTACGTCAAAGACGCCGCCGGGGGCGTCGGCCGTTGGAACAAGATCATCGAGAAGTATGGCATCGAGTTCGAAATGAAGCTGCCGCATCAGGCCTTCAACCGCAAGATCGGCGTCTTTGCCGGCAAAAATTTCGACCCTGAGGGCAACCATGTCTCGGGCGCCGAATACGACAAGGGCATTCATGAATGGCTGCCGACCCATGCGGATGGCGATTTCATCCAGTCGCTGATGAAGCCGGTCTATGAGCCGGGCCAATACGCCAGCTGGATCTCCCCGCCGAAGGTCGGCATCGACAATAAGCCGGGCGATTTCGAATATGTGAAACTGCATATGGCATAAGAGGGGTTAACCCTCTTTTTCCCGGCGCCTGTCACACTCAACGATAGGCGCCGGGCCCCCAGACCGGAGCATTACCAGCCGGATTTACCCCAGCCAGACCGGAGGATCACCCGATGGACATCACCCGCAGCCAAGCCGAAACGCCGAATGCCGACCGTGTGTCGGTCCAAATCAACGGCCTCAAAGGGCCCTGCGTGGGCTGCTCTGATTGCGTCGGCATGTGCCGCGCGCTGATCGATGCGCTGACCGTCCCGGATGCGATCCTCAAGAAAGCGCCGAGAAGCTGAATGACCCACGCCCCAATCGCGCCCTCAAAACAGCACCTGATCGATCCCGAGATCTGCATCCGCTGCTACACCTGCGAAATGACCTGCCCCGAAGAGGCGATCGTCCATGACGACATGAACGTCGTCGTCGATGCCGAAAAATGCAACTTCTGCATGGACTGCATCCCGGTCTGCCCGACGGGGTCCATCGACGAATGGCGGGTGGTGAACACGCCCTATTCGGTCGAGGAACAGTTCGAATGGATGGAGTTGCCCGAGCAAGAAGAGATTTCCGGCGGTGACGCAGGTGACGATGTAGAGGCGATGGACGACGCCATTGCAGCCCTTCTCGCCGACGCCCATTCCGGCGCGGGCGGCAAGGCGGTTGCCCCGGCCAGCGCCAGCAAGCCCGTGATCAACATGTACACGCCCGGCAAGCCTGCCACGCTCAAGGTGCAGGGCAACTATCGTCTGACCGACAAGGACAGCGACAGCGATGTGCGCCATATCATCCTTGATCCGGCGGGCCTGCCCTTCCCGGTGCTTGAAGGGCAAAGCATCGGCATCATCCCGCCCGGCACGGATGCCGAAGGAAAGCCGCATCTGCCCCGGCTCTACTCGGTCTCCAGCCCCCGCGATGGGGAGCGGCCCGGCTATCACAACATCTCGCTCACCGTGAAACGGGAGGAACAGGGCCTCTGTTCAAACTACGTTTGCGATCTGAAAGCAGGTGATGAGGTACAGGTCACCGGCCCCTTTGGTGCCACCTTCCTGCTGCCCTCGGACCCCACCGCCGACATCATGATGATCTGCACCGGCACCGGATCTGCCCCCTTCCGCGCCTTCACCATGCGCCGCCTGCGCGAAGCGCCGCATGAGACGGGCAAGATGACCCTGGTCTTTGGCGCCCGCCGCCCCGGAGAGCTGCCGTACTTTGGCCCTCTCAAAAAGGTGCCTGATGCCTTCATGGCCAAGCTCTTTGCCTTTTCCCGGCAAGAGGACGCGCCCAAGCAGTACGTACAGGACCGCCTGCGCGAAGAGGCTGACCGGGTCGCCGCCCTGATGCAAAGCCCGACAGGTCACATCTACATTTGCGGCCTCAAGGCGATGGAACAGGGGGTTGAGGAAGCCCTGCGCGATATTGCCCGCGCCAATGGTTTGAACTGGGCCGATCTGCGCGATACGATGCGCGCCGACGGACGCTACCACGTCGAAACCTATTGAGCCGCAGGACAATACTCAGATGACAGACCAGACCTCCCCCGCCACAACGGGTAATTTCGTTCATGAAATCCGCGTCGGCTGGGGGGACTGTGATCCTGCCAAAATCGCCTACACGGGCCGCCTGCCCGCCTTTGCGCTGGAAGCGATCGACGCCTGGTGGGAGCATAACCTGGATGGCGATGGCTGGTTTCAGATGGAACTGGACCGGGGCACGGGTACGCCTTTTGTGAACATGAGCATCGATTTCCGCTCGCCTGTCACGCCGCGCCACCGTCTGATGTGCGAGGTCTGGCCGTGCAAGCTGGGCTCCAAATCGATCACCTTCCGGGTGGATGCCCGCCAGAACGGGGTGCTGTGCTTTGAGGGCAGTTTCACCTGCGTCTTTATTGATCCTGCCAACTTCACCTCCAAGGCGCCCCCGCCCGAGTATCGCGCGGTGATCGAACCCCGGTTGCGCCCCGCCTGAGAGTTTGACGCGGGGTTCCGCAAGATAATGCATGGATAGACCCGAACCTTGCGGGTTTTCATTTGAACCGAATGCGCCAGCGCCTTAGGTTTGTGCATTATGTTTCATATAGCGGCATCGAATGAGTGAAATCACCAACTTCCGGGGCGAGACCCGTCCGGTTCAGACCGCCACCGAGATTGATCAGGCGGTGCCTGCGCTGATTGCGCGGGTTGGTGAACGCGTGCGCAAAGCGCGCGAACGCAAGGGCATCCCGCGCCGGGTTCTGTCGGATCGCTCGGGCGTGTCGCCACGCTATCTGGCCCAACTTGAGGCAGGTGAAGGCAATATCTCCATCGGGCTTTTGCAGCGGGTTGCCGTGGCGCTGGATCACCGTATCGAATGGCTGATCGGCGAGGAAGACCCCTGGACCTCAGACGCGCTGCGCGTGGCGGATCTCTATCGTGGCGCGACCAATGCAACCCAGCAGGCAGTTTTGAACCTTCTCGCGCCTGAGACGCCGGAAACCCAGCGCGCGGGCCGGGTCTGCCTTGTGGGTCTACGCGGTGCCGGGAAATCCACTCTTGGTGCCATGGCGGGACATATGCTGGGCATCCCCTTTGTCGAGCTCAACAGCGAAATCGAAAGCCAGTCCGGCATGCCGGTGTCCGAGCTGATGGCGCTTTACGGGCAGGAAGGCTATCGCCAGCTTGAGGCGCAGGCGATCAACCGCATCATCGCCACCCATGACAGCCTGATCCTGGCCGTTGCGGGCGGAATCGTGGCCGAGCCTGAGACCTACACCAACGTCCTGGCCCACTTTCATACCATCTGGGTCAAGGCCCGCCCGGACGAACATATGGCCCGTGTGCGCGCCCAAGGGGACGAACGGCCCATGGCCGGAAACCCCGAAGCGATGGAACAGCTGCGCTCGATCCTGACCAGTCGCGAGGCCTTGTATGGCCGCGCTCTGGCACAGCTCGACACCTCGGGTCAGACGGTGGAACAGTCCTGCGACAGCCTGATCGCCATGATCAAGGAACGCGGCTTTACCGGCCAACCCGCCCTATAAGGGCGCACGCAGCCAGCTATCGGCAAAAGCGACGTCACCCACCCCGGCAAAACGCGCGACCCGATCGAGTTCCGCCTCAAGCCTTTGAACACGTCGCGGCGACCAGGCAACGCTCCGCTCGGGCCAGACAGCCGTGACATTCAGCCGGTCCGCACTGCGATCCGCCTTCATGTCGATCCGACCCACCAGCCGCTCCCCCTCCATCAGGGGGAAGACGTAATAGCCGTATTTTCGTTGCGGCGCGGGGGTAAAGACTTCGATTCGGTAGTGAAAGCCAAACAGCCGCTCGGCCCGCTTGCGGTCACGCAGCGCAGGGTCAAAGGGGCTAAGCACCCGCATACGCCCCGGCGCAGGGCCAAGATCCACCGCCTGTTCCAACGTTCCCGGACGCGCCAGAACCCGGCGCCAACCGCCATCCGCCTGTTCGATCTCAATCTCTTCAAGCGCACCTGATTTGACCTGTGTTTCCACCCAGTCCTTTGCCTCCGCCGCCGAAGCGGTATCCCAAAAGGCCGCGATCTCGCCAGAGGTGGCAAAGCCAAGCCGATCTAGCGCCGCATTGCAAAGCCAGTCTACGGTGGCTTCGGCATCGCAATCCGACGCGGCGGGATGCAGGTGCTCTTCGATCACCCGCTCAGTGAGGTCATAGCGTTTCTGAAACGCCTCGCGACCCACAACCGTCAGCGCGCCCGAGCGCCAAAGATACTCCAGAGCCGTTTTCGACGGGTGCCAGTCCCACCAGCCGCCGGATCCCTTTTTTTCGTCCTTGCCCACATCCGAAGAACTCACCGGGCCGTGGTCGCGAATATGCTCCAGAACCGATCTGAAGCGCTCTTCAAATCCGTCGCGCCGCCAGTTGCGATAGCGTTTGCGCAAAAGGTCCGCATCGCGTTGAAACCGCAGGTGCCAATGGGGGTAGAAGTCCATCGGGATCACCGCAGCATCGTGGGTCCAATGCTCGAACAGGGCCCGGTCGCTTTCATAGAGCCGTTTCAGATGGGCGGGACGATAGCTGGGCCTGCGGGAGAACAGAATGACATCATGGGCACGCGCCACGGTGTTGATACTGTCGAGCTGCACGAACCCAAGTCGATGAATCAACTTGTGCAGGTCCGCCCCCTTCGCGGGACCTGATGGCGCCTCGAGCAGGGCGTGCCGATCCAGAAACAGCCGCCGTGCGGCCCGGTTGCCCAGCCGCGCGCGCATCACTCAGCGCCGCTTCAGCGTATCACCATAGGTGATCGTGGGGGTCAGGGTAACGTGCCGCTCCACCTCGACCTCAGGATCTTCGAGCTGTGCCGCGATGATCTCAGCCGCCTTGCGACCGATTTCCTGACGGCAGGCATCCATGGTGGCCAGCTTGCGCGGCAACCCTTGCAACAACTCCACGCCGTTGAAGCCTGCAAGCCCGATCTGCCCCGGCACGTCAACGCCCTGTTCCAGCAGGTACAACAGCCCACCAGCCCCGATCATATCATTGGAATAATAAAGAAAATCGAGTTCAGGCGAGCGTTCAAGCATCTCTGCCGTCATCTCGCGCCCCTTGGCGAGCGCCGAGCCGCCAGAGTAAAAGGCGCGATCCTCGATCTCGACCCCTTCCTTGGCCAGCGCCTCGGTAAAGCCTTCGAACCGTTTGCGCGCGCGGTGATCCAGCGGCATCTTGGTACCCATAAAGCCGATGTGACGATACCCGGCTTTGAGGATCGCCTTGGCCATCTCCCGGCCTGCGCGGCGATGGGAGATCCCGACCATGGCGTCCACGGGTTTGCCGTCCGTATCCATGATCTCAACCACCGGAATACCTGCGGCATTGAGCATGGCGCGCGCAGCCTCTGTATGCTCCAAGCCGGCAATAATCACTCCAGATGGGCGCCAGGACAGCATCTCATAGAGGACCTTTTCCTCTTTCTCAGGCTGATAGTCGGTGACGCCCACCACCGGCTGCAGTTCGGTATTTTCCAGCACTCTGTTGATGCCGGTCAATACCTCGGGGAAGACCATATTGGACAGTGAAGGAATGATGACCGCCACCAGATTCACCCGTTTTGAGGCCAGCGCCCCGGCGATCTTGTTGGGCACATAGCCCAGTTCCTTGGCCGCAGTCAGGACCTTGGTACGGGTCTTCTCCGACACATCGCCCCGGTTGCGCAGCACCCGACTGACGGTCATTTCGGACACGCCTGTGGCTTCTGAGACGTCGCGAAGGGTGAGCGGGCGCTTGTTGTCAGTGGTCACGGGCGTCGGCCTCTTTCGTTTTGATCATCTGATGTTAGCGCAGACGGCGCAGAATAGACAATGGGCACTGCACCAGACCAGCGCTTTGAAACCGCCAAGCATCTGAGCACGCCCCATTGTGATGCCAGAGACGATTTGCTATCGCGTAAACAAGCGCGGCCCCGTGGCTCAACTGGATAGAGCAGCCCCCTCCTAAGGGGCAGGTTGCAGGTTCGAATCCTGCCGGGGTCGCCAAGTTATTTGATAAAGTCTTTTTGAATCAATAGTTTGAGCAAAAATCTCACGATGGGATGTAACACATTATGTAACACATGAGCAAAAACTGGAGAAAGGTCGGAGCGATCCGAATGAAGATCGACTATGTTCTTTGGCGGAACGGCACAGCTTACTATCGCCGCCGCATTCCGAAGGATGTTGCCAAGCAATACAAGGTCAAAGACTACCTGACCTTCACGCTTGGAACCAAGGACCCCCTTGAAGCTGCCCGCAAGGCCCGCGAGGCAACCAAGCGCCTAGATCGGGAATGGGCGTTACTCAGGGCGTCGGATGGAACAGAGCTTGCCACTCGGCAAAAAGCATTGGCCATCTTGGAGAAGCATGGTTTGGAGCCAGGGCAATGGGCAGAGTACAGGAAGCACGACCTGGAGCCGGATACGTTCGTGGACGAGCTATCGGTCTTCTCCCAAGACTCTGATGGCTACAGCAACGGAATTGCCAGGGAACGGTTGCCCGACGATCTACGTTTGGCTGCTGATCTGTTCTACGCAGATGACACCAAGGTAAGGGAGCTCTTGGTCCCAAGCTTCTTGGAAGTCAAAGAGAAGCACCTGTATTTCCACCCAAAGCGAGCTGAAGACCCTCAATTTGAACGGTCGGTGAAACGCTTTCTGGAAATAAATGGAGACATGCCGATCAACCAGTATCGTCGTGAACACGGCAATGCGTTTGTCAAGCAACTGCTCGATGCGAACCTCAAAGGATCAACAATCCACCGCTACCTCAACCAAATTCGACCAATCTTCAATACAGCCATCGAGGAGCTCGAAATCTCGATGAACAATCCCTTGTCAAAACTAAAGGTGCCGAAACAAGAAGCCGATGAAGACGGCGGTAGAGCTCCATATTCGATGCAGGAGCTTTGGGAACTCCAGAAGCGATGTCGAGAGGTTGATGATCAACGTCGCTGGGTCTTGTCCATAATATCGGACACAGGTGCTCGTTTGTCAGAGATCGCTGGTGCGAAGAGGGAAGACGTTGTTCTGGATGGAGAGGTGCCTCACATTGTGATCAAAAAGAACGAGGTTAGGGATTTAAAGAGCGCAAGTGCCAAACGTAAGGTTCCGCTCGTTGGAGAAGCCCTCTGGGCTGCGCAGCGTGCCATTCAGGCCCACAGCGAGCCATACCTCTTTCCCGTGCTGGTAAAGGCCGGAGAGTACAACAATGGTTCGGTCTCTGCAGCGCTGAATAAATGGCTAAAGACCCAAAACCTTCGTGGAGACGACCAACCGATCCACAGCTTGCGTCACTCTATCAGAGATCGACTGAGAAATGCTGGGTACTCGCCCGATATCATCGACCGCATTGGAGGCTGGAAGACTGAGGGCGTCGGCGAAAGATACGGTGCAGGTCATGACTTGGCCGTTCTGCACAGATACATGTTAGACATGATAGAACAAGAACGATCTACAAAGTCATAGGGCAAAGGTGGCCTGCTGCTGGTTTCGTGGACACCGAGATAAGGTGTTTATGGAACTGGAGAAACTACATGACGAGAAGAGCATTCAGCCGCGAGTTCAAGCAGGAAGCGGTAGAGTTGATAACGAAGCGTGGCGTCAGCACGTCGCAGGCTTCAAGGGATCTTGGAATACATGCGACTGTGCTTCGCCGGTGGGTGCGGGCATCTGAGACAGACGGGTCAACTGCGTTCCCCGGTCACGGCAAGCTAACCCCAGAACAGGAAGAGCTCAGGAACCTGCGGCGCGAAGTGTCGAAACTGAAGGCGGAGCGGGACATCTTAAAAAAGGCCGCAGCCTACTTCGCCAAGGACCAGCTGTAATGTTTGGTTTTGTGGCGAAGCACCGAGGGGTCTGGCCAGTCAGTTGGATGTGTGACGCGCTCGGTGTGTCACGGAGCGGCTTCCATGCCTGGCTGACGCGACCGCGCAGCAACCGGTCGATCCGCGACGAAGAACTGTTAGCGGCGATCCGTGCAAGCTTTCTGCGATCGGACCGAACCTATGGTGCCCGACGTGTCTGGCATGATCTTCTCGAAGAAGGTTATTCCTGCGGCTTGCATTGCGTTGAGCGATTGATGCGACAAGCAGCCTTCAGGGCGCGCCCTAAGCGGCGGCAACCACCAAAAGACCAAGGCACAAGGTCTGTCATAGCTGCCAACGTGCTTGAACGAGAGTTTGAAGCGGATGGTCCCAACCAGAAATGGGTGGCTGACTTCACCTACATCTGGACAGCGGAAGGGTGGCTTTACGTTGCAGCCGTTATCGATCTGTTCTCGCGGCGTGTCGTCGGCTGGTCCATGAGCGACCAGATGACGTCCCAGATGGTCACGGACGCCTTGATCATGGCGATCTGGCGCAGAGGTCGACCAAGGGAGCTGCTGCATCATTCCGATCAGGGCAGCCAGTATACCAGCGAACCGTTCCAAAGGCTGATGGCCGATCACGGCATCACCTGTTCGATGAGCCGGTCCGGAAATGTTTGGGATAACGCTGCGATGGAGAGCTTCTTCTCATCGCTGAAAACCGAACGGGTCAGGCGGAAAACCTACCGCACAAGAAAACAGGCACGCGCAGATGTCTTCGACTACATTGAGCGGTTTTACAACCCGCGTCGTCGGCACTCGACCATCGGGTATCTAAGCCCTATCAACTTCGAGGAGCGAGCTATGAAAGCTTAAGTTGCCGTCCACGACACCGGCAGCAGGCCAAGGTGGGTAACTAGGTCTCTCCGTACTGAACTGTAGGCTTAGGCTCTACCAGGCAATGCTGACGGAGCCTAAGGAAGCTTCGCGCGGATAGCATGCTTTGCAACATCGACCACACAGGTAGCGCGATGCGCTTGGCACGACCGCACGGAACCTTCACCCAACCGTCTGGATGCTGCGGTCATAACCCACATAGCCGACATCGGCTATTACGCCGGGCCTATCTTGGTTCTAAGTTGGTGTGTTTCCAAATAGCAGTTACCGCGTGACTTTTGTGTCTACACTGACTACAAGTACTCCATATATGACCTTTGAAAAGATATGGTAAGTCGCACTCCATATAAGACCCCATTTTGTGCAATTGTTAGGATGCTGGGTTCTTGGAACCGACATTTTCGAGCAAACTCATGAGAGACTTGGCGACAGAACCCAAGAAGGCTTACCGACACCTCGGAAGTGAAAACGGTCAAGCCTTCATTGGTTTGGTGGCGGACTTTAGAGCAGCCATTTTTGCCGGGGATATGCCAATGGGCCCTATTTCGGCCACCAGAGTAGAAGACGGTTTTGCGTTAGACTGGTTCGTATCCTCTGGCTGCACGCTGAAAACAATGGTAGCTGCACGCGGCACCGGGGACGACGGATGGAAAGATTCTCATAGAATTCAGCTTGAGGCTCTAACGATTGGCGAGGAGATGTTGGCTTAATGTTTCAACCAAATTGGGCTTCCCCACCGGGTGACACGATCTCTCGACTGGCCAACGCAGGCAATCTGTCAGTGCACGACTTGGCCGAACGCATAGGGTTCGAAGAAGATGTGTTCTCTGGCATCATGGACGGCCGAGTGCAAATTTGCGATGAGATTGCAGACGCATTATCCAACGAACTCGGTGCATCGCGACAGTTCTGGATCGAGCGTTACAACCAATTTCTTGACGACAAAGTGCGCATTGCTGGTCCTGCTCAAACAGAGACACTTTCCACATGGGGGCAGTCCTTTCCCGTCAAAGCGTTGCGGCAACTCAGCTGGCTGCCGAAGGGCTCTCGCGGTGTGCGGTTGTCCAAAGACATACTAGATTTTTTTGGGTGCGACAGCATTCAAGGTTGGAATGAACGCTACTCTTCAGGGATAGGCCAAGTTGCGTTTCGAACGTCCTTTGCGTTTGAGGCTGATGAAATGGCAACGTTGGCTTGGCTGCGCGTCGGTGAGGTTCAATCCGAAAGCTTGGCTCTCGCGAAGTTTTCTGCGAAAGACTTCAAAAACCGTTTGCCTGAGCTGAAGAAGTTGTGCGCACTCAAACGCCCTGAGTTGTTCTTCCCAAAACTTCAGCAAGCTTGCGCCGAACACGGCGTTGGTCTTGTTAGTTCAAAGGCCCCGACAGGTTGTCGAGCAAGTGGGGCCACTTGGACTTCAGCCAAGGGCAACCCAATTATTCTGCTAAGCTTCCGATATCTGAGTGAGGACCATTTCTGGTTCACCTTTTTTCACGAAGCTGCGCACGTAGTTCTTCATGGCACTGACCACATTTCGGTAGATGGCGGTGACCCGTCACCCTTAGGTGCGTCAGCAGTGGAAGATGAAGCTGATACCTTCGCTCAAGATGTGCTTGTCGCAGCTGATTTACGCGACGAGATGCTAAATGCCATACCAACCCGACCACATGCACGCAGGATCGCGCGAAAAGCTGGGGTAACACCGGGCATTATTGTCGGGCAGCTTCAAAAATCTGGGGTTCTCCAACCACACCAGTTTAACGATCTTAAGCGCCGGTACAAATGGGGCGACAACACAATGCTTCCGGTTCTTTCTCAACCTCGGAAATACACGTAGGCTTCTGGGCTTTTTTGCCAATTGCAAAGGCTATCCTCGATCACCTGCTTTCCCACCTCGAGAATTTCGTCCAAGGCGTCAACACGAGCTTCCAAGGCTTTACCGGTGATGCCGTGGTCTCGATTGTTGAAAAACAGAAGCCGCGCCCCAGCAAGTGGTCCCGTTGCCTTGTCCAAGTAGACGCTACCCGGCGCAATAGGAGCAAGTTGAAGCTTGCCGAGCATCGTAAGAAAGTCAAACCTGCCTAGACGCCCACCGCCGAAACCAAATACGTCTTTCATGGATTTGTACAACGCGTCGAATGCCGCGAACGGCTCTTGTCCGACACTTGCATGAGTAGCCACCAAGCGGTCTCGAAAACCACCAAACTCAGTTTGCCATTGATAGTAGGTACGAAACGTTCTCGCTACCGCTTCGGGCTTTTTGCTTTGGAATTTTCGGTGGTTAGAGAACCTTCCAGAAGCAAGCGCGGCGGCATTTTCTAGCAGTATTTTTTCAAATTCTGTTGCGTCAACGCTATAATTCGCGAAAGTCCAAACTCGCCCTTCATGAAAAGAACCGTAAACATTCTCAGAAAACTTCCAGTCATCCACGATGTGTTTTCCAAAGTGGGTCAAAATGAACGTAAGCCAAACTGCTTCGTCCAGTTTCCCCTTTCTATTGAGATAAATCGCCCCCCGTACGGGATCAAAAATTCCCGAATACGGTTCACAACGGGATTGGTCTACTGCTCTTACCAGCAGTGCATCAGTGTAGGAAATTCGGCGAAGGCTCGACACGATTTGCTCCGCCCAACAAAGCCGTCGCTCGGCTGTGGTAATCCCGGGCAGCGGTTCTTGTTGCTCAATCTGCGCAATCTTCTCCACAAACTCGTCAATTCTGTCTTTGTGTAACCCGCTCATTTTTTCTACCTTATCCCCGCGAGATCAAAGAGGTCTCGTGCGGGTGTCTGTTCCTTTTCCAACCTATCTCTAATGTAAATTTCATAGGTTTCGGAGATTTGATGCATACTAGATACAACTCGGCGAAGGGCTATGTTCCTCGAAGGTTGCTCTACGGATTTGTTGCCCAAGTCTTGCAGTATTTTGTAGATGCGAAATAGTTCAATGAGATCCATCCAATATGCGTCTAGCTTAACTTGGGGAACATACCTGTCGTTGCCGAGCCGGATGGCCTCTTCAGCTTTTTTGACCTGCGCTATGGCATCCCACGGGTTACCTAGTGGCATGCTCGGCATCGGTACGAAATCGTGGAAACCCTCACCGAAATAGGTCTTCGCCCTTGAGGTCGATTTGTTGGCACCAAGTTTGCCGTTTGCATCGCGGTCATGATAGAGATGTAAACTTGTCACCGAGTGAGTATAAACCCCTAATCCGACTCCCAGTTCGCGGGCAGCAATCTCTTGCAGCATAGTGAACGAAAATATGTCATGCGGCAAACCCAAAAATGCGTCGTTGGAGCGCATGTGCGCGTGCAAGAGTAGGCGGTTTTTACGAATGGCAAACTGGAGTGTGCACGTACAGGGTTTGTCTTTATTTCGCTTCGTGTCGTCACGATTGGAAAAAATCTGGATTACGGCATTCCTCGATCCCGGGTTCTTTCTCAGCTTGTTTATGATGCGATCCCACTCGCTCTTGCCTGCCACTTTCTTGTCTCCATTGAGCCCAAAAATACGCGGACCATAAGCGCCACTCGCTTTTACTCCGTCATTTGAGAATCTTGGATAAATGGGTATGTAGTGCCTAATGAAGTCAATTCTGTCACTTCCAGCCAGATACCAAAAAAGCTCTCCTAGCGGGCTAAACGCTTTAGCTCTCGAAAATGATCGGCTAAGCCTTGCTCTGGGGTTTCTAAGCTCCAGAAGCGCACCAAAAACCTCGGTACTTCTTCCCTTGCTTGAGTCGACTTCAAAATTCCCACGCCCGTTGAGAAGCTGCTTGAAGACAGCCCTCATCAGATCATCTAGGCTGTCTTCGCTCGCATGAAACAACTTCGTCCAACCTCACCTTTTGGTTGAACTTCGGCGTTGTCTAAGGAAAGTTCAAGGGGTTTGCTAAGCAGTTTTCGGGACTTAACCCACAAGCGTCATAACGGTGAAGACTATGACCGTAAATGAACATCAAAAAATGATGGAGGGAATGGAAGAGCTAGGGTCGGCCCAATTACGCATGCTTCCCACCCTCGCCTCGGGAATATTCTAGTGCTGCGGCTGCACAAGTCACGTCCGCTTAGGGCTGCCACCTGCCCCTCCAACTGCGTTAATAGCTATGCGATAGGATTGTTCTTTAGGCTCCTCCCAAAGACACCCCCTCAGAAGCCCAAGGACCAACACGGATATGGTGTTGATAAACACAGCCTCTAAGGGGGTGATGGTGTATGTCTATTCTTTCTCCAAGATGACCTCCTTCACCTTGGGAGATGATCCAAAGGACACGGTATAGGCTTCTTTGATGGCCTCCTTTGCCAGCTCCACCTTGTCGTTGGGTATGATGAGACTGTCATGGACAGGGAGGCTCACAACACCGAAGTCTTTCAACGTCATCATGGCCCTGATCATGGCCTGGCTTTCCAGGTATTGCAGCCTTGCCCAGCCTATCCAGCGTTGATCAACCTTCTCCAAGACAGAGATCTTCTCCTTCACCGCCTTCACCACCTCTTTGAGTCGGTAAGTCTTCTCTAAGCGTCTCCCTGTGGCCTCAAGGTACTCCTCTTTGAAGCCCCTGGGCCATCTCGTCGGCCAATCCTCGCTTCCAAGGCGGGCTACGACGATCTTCTTCACCGCAAGCCTTTCGATGTTCGGGATTGAGTAGATGTCTTCGGCCACCGGGAACGGGACACCGCATTGATGGTGAAGGATGAAGGGGAAGCTGCTCGACACATCCACCTCCGCAACCGGCTGCCCGTCTATGGTGATCTTGGCCCGCTCATGTTTGTGCAGGTTCTGGTAGGTCCCCTGCGAGACACAGTAGAGCCGCCCGCCCTGGTCATAATCAAAGCCCGGATCATCACCGTCGTGGAACGTCCGTTTGAGCCTTGGAGGTTCCGGCAGGTTGAAGCTGTGCTGCTCATAGAAGGCGTTGAGGTCCCTGACTTGGCCTAGAGCGTGATCCCGCTTTGGACTTGGCCGCAGGGGCATGACCTTGCTTTTCCGCTTGCCTGACGTGCCTCTGACACTTCTGGTCTTCACCTCCACCGGGAAGCTTAAGCCGTGGTCCATCTTGAAGTGCGCTGATGCTGTCTCTGGGGTGATCCCGAACATCTGAGCCAGAGAAAGGAGCTTGGGTGTGGCTCTGAGCCGTCCAGCCTTGCCCCAGGTGTCATAGCGCTCGCCCTCAAAGTCATCCTGATAGCGAAAGCCCTTCTTCACCTCGATAAGCCCTAGCTCGATCCAGCTTTCCTCCAGCCTTTGATAGGTGCGGAATGAGCAAAGCGTCCCTGAGAATTTCTGTGGGTTCTTGGCGCGGAACATGAACCCAAGGGACTTTTCGTTGGTCGCCTGCCTTAGGAGATCACCCAACACGGCCCCAATGCCTTCTTTGAGGCGGAGAAGGTCCGTGGCTCTGATCTTGTGACTGCGCCGCCCCATATCTCTTTCGTAGGTGACTGTCTTTTCCAGGACATGCTCCACAAGCGCATAGGCCTCAGGGGAACATGGGCGTAGAAGGAGGGTTGCCATTGTGGCTGCGTCATAGGCGTCTTTGCAGCCCAGTTGGGTGATGTGCTTGGGTATGCGGATACAATCGGAATGCTGGTGTTTCATCCTCTTTGATCTCTGATGTGAAAGGACACAGAGGGGATGCCTCTGCCAAAGGGACCCAATGCCCCTTCACAATCAGGTCGTTTGTTGATCACCTTGGATGCTGAGGCCCCTCAGAGCGCCTTCAGGAGGGGTTTCAGGGCAAGGCAGACCACCAGGCATCAAAGAGAACAAATGCCCTCTGATGGCCCTCTCCGTGGCCCTATGAGCCTACTCAAAGGACCCGCTGACCGGCCAAAAGGGAACAATAATAACAACCCTTTACCCGGTTTTTTGAAGTCGCTTTCAAAGCCCCCCCCACCCCTTCTGAAAATCCTAGGTTTTCCTGGGGAAATCCCGCCCAGCGCCCGCCCGTGATGCCTGCCAATAGACCTTGCTCCTGCGGCAGGTCCCAAGAGTGGGGGAATAGCCTGTCTATGGAGTGGGTTTTGAGTTTTGGCAGACACCCTGCCGCCACTCCTAAGACTTAATTGGCAGAGATAGGAGGCAGACAGATGCTGATCGGATATGCACGGACTTCGACCCTAGAACAGAAGGCAGGCCTGGAGGCCCAGAGAGAGTCCCTGAAGGCCCTTGGATGCGAAAGGGTGTGGGAGGAGCAGACAAGCTCAGTTGGCCCCAGAGAAGCCCTCTCAGAGGCTCTGGGATATGTTCGGGAGGGCGATACCCTGGTGGTGACAAAGCTGGACCGCTTGGCCCGTTCGGTGCGCCATTTGGGGGAGATCGTAGAAGAACTGGAAAGCAAGGGCGTAGGTCTTCGCATCCTGGACCTTGGCCTTGATACCTCCAACGCCACGGGCAAGCTGATGCTGAATGTCCTGGGGTCCGTGGCTCAGTTCGAGCGGGAGATGATGCTGGAGCGCCAGAAGGAAGGGATCGCCAAGGCCAAGCGGGAAGGCAAGTACAAAGGACGCGCCCCCACCGCCCAGCGCCTAGCCAGCGACGCAAAGAGGCTCCTGGCCGAAGGCAACACCAAACGCCAGATCGCAAAGCTCTTGGGTATCTCAGAGAGGTCCGTCTATCGGATCGTATGATGGCCCCGGCGACCAATCAGGGGGAGTCCTACGGGACTCTCTCTTGCTCTTTGGTGGAGCCTTTATCCCGGCAGGCGGAACCAAGGGGAACTAAGAGGCCTTGTAACACACGGTATGACACACCGCAGTTCCACCATTTGCAAACCATTGTTTTATAAGTTATTTATGGGATCGTAACCGCAACCAAGTCCTGCCGGGGTCGCCAGATCGTGTTTTTCCATAACTCGCCAAGACTTCTCAGCGGCGCGTTCCGCCGCAGTGCGGCTCCTTTCGGCATAACACCGCAAACGTATTGGGCTTAAACGACGTCGCCCCGATCAGGCTTTGGATCCGCCATGTGTCGGCATGTCCTGGCAGATTGTGAATGAAGAAGACTGCAAACTGGTTTCCCACGCAAGACAACAGCGCGGGAATCAACTGGTTCGACGATGCTCCTCACACCCAGACCTGATCCGGATCCGGCAGCGGAATTGCCGACAACAGCTCCTGCGTGTACGGCGCGGTGGGGGCGGCGAACAGGTCTGCCGTCGCTGCGTTCTCGACGATTTCGCCCTGATAGAGCACCAGAATACGGCTGCACAGGCGGCGGATCACCGACAGGTCGTGGCTGATGAAGGCCAGCGTCAGGCCCAACTCGCGCACCAATTCCTCCAAAAGGTTCAGCACCTGCGCCTGGCTTGAAACATCCAACCCCGAGACGATCTCATCCGCCAGAATGAAATCTGGACGCAAGGCAATGGCGCGAGCGATGCCGACGCGCTGACGCTGACCGCCGGACAGCTCATGCGGATAGCGGCTGGCAAAGCTGCGGGGCAAGCCAACCATATCCAGCGCCTCATTGACGCGGGCGTCGATCCCCTCCAGCCCCTGCAGGCGCAAAGGCCCTGCAATGATCCCGCCCACCCGGCGGCGCGGGTTGAGCGAAGACAGGGGATCCTGAAAGATCATCTGAAACCGCCGCCGCAGGGGCCGCAAGTCATCCTCACCCATATGGGTGATGTCTGTCCCCTCGAAATCGATCTGGCCGCTGTCAGGTTCGATCAAACGGATCAGCGCCCGCCCGAGGGTGGATTTGCCCGAGCCAGAGCCGCCGACGATGCCCAGCACCTCGCCCTTGGGGATCTGGAAGGTCAGGCCTTTCAGGATCTCGATACGGGGCGCGGGGCCAAGAATCGGTTTGCGCGACATGTCCGGAAAGCTGAGCCGCAGATCCTTTACGTCATAAATCACATCGCTCATGCCGCGCCCTCCATCTCGCGATCAAAAGCCGCGACCTCTTCCTCGACCGCGCGGATCACCGTTTCGGGAACCGGGGTCAAACTGCCGTCCGGGTCGGTGTATTTTGGCGTCGCCGCCAAAAGGGCCGCCGAATAGGGGTGACCGGGGCTGGCAAAAAACTCACGCACATTCGTGTCCTCGACCACCATGCCGGAGTAAAGCACGCTCATGGTCTGACAGACCTTGGAGACCACGCCCAGATCATGGGTCACGAACAACAGCGCCGTGCCGTGGCGCTGCTGCATCTCCGCGATCAGCCGCAGGATTTGCTTCTGCACCGTCACATCCAGCGCGGTTGTCGGCTCGTCCGCGATGATCAGCTTTGGCTCCGCCGCAAAGGCCGAAGCGATGAGGATCCGCTGGCGCATGCCTCCCGACAGCTCATGCGGGTAGGCGCGCATGACGCGTGCGGGATCGGGGATATGGACCTCTGCCAAGAGTTCCAGCGCGCGGGCCTCAGCCGCCTTGCGCGACCAGCCGAGGATATCAACAAGGCGATTGGTGATCTGCGGCCCGACCCGGCGCGAGGGGTTGAGCGCGGTCAGGGGATCCTGCGGGATCAGCGCCACCTTGGCGCCGATCCTTTGGCGACGGGCGCGGGGGGAGAGCTGCTCCAGATCTTCTCCGTCCAGGATGATCCGCCCGCCCGTGATGCCCAGCGCCTGCGGCAGGGTACCCAGCACCGATTTGCCGATCATGGATTTGCCCGCGCCGCTTTCGCCAACGAGGGCACGCACCTCGCCCGCCGCCACGTCGATTGAGACACGGCGCAGGATCGGCGCCTTCCCCCGCAGCCGCACAGTCAGGTCTTGAATAGACAGAAAGCTCATCTCAGCACCGGGTCGAAGTGGTCCTTCAGCCCCTCACCCAATTGCGAGAAGCTGAGGACGGTGAGGAACAAGGCGACCAGCGGGAAGACCAGCACCCACCACGCCTGATGGACTGAGGTGCGCCCCTCGGCGATCATGCCACCCCAGGTGGGCGCATCGGTGGAGATCGAGAGATTCACAAAGCTGAGGATCGCCTCGACGATGACCGCGATGCCCATCTCCAGCGTCAGAAGGGCGACGATTGTGGGCAGGACATTGGGCAGGATCTCGGTCAGGGCGGTGCCGAGCCGGCTGCGCCCCACCACCTGCGCCGAGGCGACATAGTCCATCTTGGACTGGCTCATCGCCTCGGCCCGGATCACGCGGGCGAACCGCGTCCAGTCGATCACCACGATGGCGATAATGATCGAGGTCATGCCGGTGCCAAGGACAGCAATCAGCAGGATCGCAAACAGCACCGGCGGGAAGGCCATCCAGATGTCCACAAGACGCGAGATCACCAGATCCGCCCAGCCGCCATAGTAACCCGCGATTAGCCCCAGCGTGGCGCCGATAAGGCAGGTCAGCACCCCGGCAATCAGCGCCACCGTCAGGGCAAGACGCGCGCCATGCAGGATGCGGCTCAGGACATCGCGGCCAAGGGAGTCAGTGCCAAGCAGGTAGTTGGGATCAGCGCCCGCTTGCCAGAAGGGCGGCATCCGCCCCGCGAACAGATCCTGTGCCAGCGGGTCATGCGGGCTAATCCAGGGGGCCAGCAGCGCGGCCAGAACCAAAACGGTGATCCAACCGCCGGATAGCCAAAGGCGCAGGCCGGGTTTGCGGGTGTGTCCTCGGGTATCACGCATGGCGCAGCCTCGGGTTCAGGGCGGCATAGGTCATGTCGACGACCAGGTTGACCACGGTGAAAATCAGCGCAAACAGGATCACGATCCCCTGGATCAGCGGCAGATCGCGGTTGATCACCGCATCGATGGCCATGTTCCCCAGCCCTTCGTAGGAGAACAGCCGCTCTACTATCACGGTGCCGCCAATCAGGAAGGTGAACTGCACCCCCACCAGGGTCAGCGTCGGCAGGATCGCATTGGGCAGCGCCTCACGAGTGATGATGCTGGTCTCGGAATACCCCTTGGTGCGCGCTAGCGTCACGTAATCCAGATGCATGGTTTCCTTCAGCGACTGTTTCAGCAGTTGCGAGATGATTGCCGCCAAAGGGATCGCCAGCGCCAGCGCGGGCATGAACATATGAGCGACGATATCGGTCCAGACATCGAACCGCAGGCGGACGAAGCTTTCCCACAGGTAGAAGTTCGACTGGAACTCGAACCCCAGCGAGGGCGAGATGCGGCCAGAGATATGGAACAGCGGCCAGAGCACGCCGAACAGCAGGATCAGCACCAGCCCCCAAAGGAAATCCGGCACCGACAGGGCCATCCCGCCAGTCACATCGATGGCGCCTTCGACGCGAGTACCCCGATACAGCGTCGCGGTCAGCGCCATGCCGCCACCCAGCACCACTGCGATTGCCAGCGCCATCACAGATAGCTCCAGCGTGGCAGGCAGGCGTCCCAGAACCAGCTCCGACACCGGTTGGCGCAGCGAGATGGAGGTGCCAAAATCGCCCTGAAGCACGCCGCCCGCCCAGATCAGGAACTGCTCGGGGATGGATTTATCAAGGCCATACAGCTCTTGAAGCCGCTGGATATCCGCATCGGTGGCGCCCGGCGGCAGCATCATGGCAATCGGGTTGCCCGGCACCACGCGGATGACCACAAAGACGATGACCGCAACCCCGACCAGCGTCACAGCCGTGGCCGCCAGCCGCGCGATCATTCTGCGCAGGATCTGCATTCTCTACCTTCGTTCTGTCAGGTCGTGAAAAAGAGCGACGGAGGCAGCGCAATCAATCCGCCCCCGCCGCCAAGGAAGACGTGGTGTCAGGCCCGCGTCATCAGGTGGGGCAGAAGTGCCCCGGAGGCATGGGGAACCACCTTGACCTGCTCACTGTGCAGGATGGGCTGCACATATTGCAGCAGCGGAATGACCAGCGCATTGGCGGCGATGAAGCGGTCTACTTCTTTCCAGCCATCGATCCGCTTGGCCTCATCCGCTTCACCCCACAAGGGCAGGATCTTCTGCATCAGGTCTTCGCCGTCCCAGACCGAATGCGGCGAGGGGCCGAACATGGCAAAGCCGGTCGAGGTGGTGGGATCGCCGATCGAGTTGCCCCAGTTGTAGAAGGCCGCAGGCGCCAGAGTATCCGCCGCGCGCAGCTCATAGTGTTTGGCGATCTCGTAGACTTCGATCTCCGCCTCGATCCCGACGCGTCGCCACAGACCGACGATGGCCTGGATGATCTCGTAATCCTTGGGTTTGAAGCCGCGGGTGGTCTGGATGGTGAACTTGACCGGATTGTCCGGCCCATAGCCCGAAGCCGCCAGCAGCTCCTTCGCTTTTTCAGGGTCATAGGCAACCTTGATCGAGGCATCAAAGGCCGAGTAATCCGGCGTCTGCAGCGTGTCGATGGCCACGCCATAGCCTGACAGCAGGCGATCAATGATCAACTGCTTGTCGATGGCATGGGCCATGGCCATACGCACATTGGCATCTTTCATCACGTCCACATCGTTGATGAAGATCATGCCGATATCCGACACCGGCGCGGCGGTGCCCATGATGCCGGATTTCTCTTTCAGGCGGTCGAACTCCTCGTAGGGCATTTCCAGCGTCACATGAGCGTTGCCTGATTCCACCTCAGCCACGCGGCTGGCGGCATCGGTGACGAACTTGATGGTGACGGATTTGAACTCGGGCGCGCCGCCCCAGTAATTTTCATTCGCCTTGAGGCGCACGAAGGCGTTGCGCTCGAACTTCTCGACCATGTAGGGGCCGGTGCCCACAGGGGCGGCTTCGAACCCATCAGCGCCCACGGATTCATAGTAGGCTTTGGGTAGGATATAGCCGGTGAGGAAGCTCATCCATTTGAAGATCGTCGGCTCATAGGCCAGTACATCCGCCGTCACCCGATTGCCATCGATGGCGTAGTTGCCGATCTTGCCCCAGATGAACTGGATCGGGTTGCCGGTCTCGGGATTGCCCGCGCGCTCCAGCGACCAGGCCACGTCCTCGGGCGTCAGGGGATCGCCATTGTGCCAGGTGACCCCTTCGCGCACATCCATCCAGATCTTGGTCTTGTCCTCACTCCAGCCATAGCCCGTCAGAATACCCGACCCGAAGGACAGGTCCGGGTTCTGAGGGATGAACAGATCGAACACCGACTGGTAGATGCCCTGGATGGTCGGGTTCACCGCCGAAGGGCCCACGGTCGGATCCCAGCTGGGCAGGTTGACGTTGTAGGCGATCACCAGTTCCTCGATCCCGGCGGCAAAGCTAGGCAGGCTGGCGCCCGCAAGGGCCACTGTGGCGGCGGTACTTTGTAATAACGTGCGTCTTGTGAGTTTCATTTTGCGTTTCCCTGTTGGTTGGAAGACCGGCATGTTGTTGTGATTAGGCGCCGGCCAGTTTTTGCCCGAGCAGATATCCCGCCCCGGCTCCGGTTCCCGCGCCTGGCCAGACCGCCGCCCCGGTGTGATAGAGATCACGAATGGGGGTAGAGCCGTCAGCGAACCCGCGCAGGGGCCGGAACATGAAATGCTGGTTCAGATGGTGACTGCCGCAGACCTGATCCCCGCCCACTAGGTTGGGGTTGTCGGCCTCCAGCATGGCGGGAGTCACGATATGCTGGCCAAGGATCTTTGCCCTTGTACCGGGTGCATAGGTTTCAAGAATATCGAGCGCGCGCTCAGCCATCGGCTGGGCCGCCTCTGTCCAGTCGGTCACGGTGATCTGCCCGGCGGCATCGCCTTTGATCTGCCCCGGCACCATGCGCACTTGCAGCCAAAGGACATGCTTGCCCTCGGGCGCGCGGATGGGGTCGATGGCGGTGGGTTGTCCGCAGACAATCACCGGCTCGTCCGGCAACAGCCCCGCCTTGGCCTGCGCATAGGTGCGGGCCATCTGATCGAGGCTCGGCGCCATATGCACATATGCAAAGCGTTTCAGATCCTCGCCCGCCGCCCAATCCGGCAGATCCTCCATCGCGAGGTGGATCATCATGGTGCCCGGCGCGTGAGAGAATGTCTCCAGCCCCCGGTCATACCGTTTGTCGGGCGTGCCCCCGGTCAGGCGCAACATGGCAGCGGGTGCCACATTGGCGATCACCGCCCGTTTCGCCTCGACCCGCGTGCCGTCAGCCAGCTCAACGCCGGTGGCGCGTCCACCCGAGTGTTGGATCCGGGCCACCTCGGCGCCGCAGGTCACCGATCCACCGCGCGATTCGATCATGGCCACCATCGCCTTGATCATACCATCGGCGCCGCCCTGCCCCAGCACCATGCCAAAGGCCTGATTGACCTGCCCTTCAAGGTAAGGAAACAGGGCGCCGCCCGCCACATCGGGCGCAAAATCCAGATGCATCCCCCAGGCCGCAAGCAGCGCACGCACCTTGGGGGACTGAAAACTCTCCTCCAGCCAGCTGCGCGGGGATGAGACCAGGAACTGCCCCAGATCCATCACCCCTTCGGCGCCCATCTGGCGCCAGGATTTCCACCCTAAAGATGCAAATGCACGTTTTTTGATCGGACTGCCAAGCAGGGCGAACAAAATCTCGGCACGGGCGGGAAACTCGGCGCTGAGATCCTCCCAGGTTTTGGCATCCGCCGCATTCACCTGCGCGATTCGCGCCGTGTTCACAGCGGCGTCTGTGCCGATTCCGAGCCAGGTCTGATCCGGGAAAACCGAGGCAAAACAGTCGCTCGCAGGGGCAAATGCCAACCCATGACCCGAAAGCTCTTCAGCATAGGCCTGATGAAAAGCAGAGCCTGCAAACAGCGACAGGTTCATCGCGGCCCAGTCATGACGAAAGCCGGGGCAAGTATATTCTCCGGTCTTTACGGCACCGCCCGGCACCGCAGCCTTCTCATAGACCGCCACCTTCCAGCCCTTTGCAGCAAGATGCGCAGCGCAGGCCAATGAGTTGTGCCCGCTTCCGATAATCACTGCATCCGGTGCCGCTGACATGGCAGATTCCCCTATCCTTCACACATTGATATTTGCAAATGCATTTAAATCTGTCTAGCATGGATTTGTCATCGCACAAAAAGCGGCACCAAACAGACCGCGCACAACACGGGAGGCGATAATGACCGCAACAACCGCATTGGACGGGCTTGGCGCCAAGCTTTTGACCGGAGAGATCGAGGTCGTGGACTGCACGGGCGTGCTGGGCCCCAACACTCCGATCCTGCAACTGCCCGAGGATTTTGCAAAGAACACCCCCAAGGTCGAGATTCACAAGATCAGTGAATATGACAAAGATGGTCCCTTCTTTGCCTGGAACTGGATGGTGCTGGGCGAACACTCCGGCACGCATTTCGATGCGCCGCATCACTGGATCACCGGCAAGGATTACGAGGAAGGCTTCACCGACACGCTGGACGTGCAACGCCTGATCGCGCCGGTCAATGTGATCGACTGTTCCGCCGAAAGCGCCGAGAATGAAGATTTCCTGCTGACCGCCGATCTGATCAAGGAATGGGAGGCCGAGCACGGCGAAATCGGCAAGGGCGAATGGGTGGTGATGCGCACCGACTGGGACAAGCGCGCAGGCGACGAAGCGGCCTTTCTCAACGCCGATGAAACCGGCCCGCACAGCCCCGGACCGACCCCGGATGCGATTGAATATCTGCTCAGCAAGGGCATTGTCGGCTGGGGCAGCCAGTGCATTGGCACCGATGCCGGTCAGGCCGGCGGGATGGAGCCGCCCTATCCCGCGCACAACCTTCTGCACCGCGACAACTGCTTTGGTCTGGCCTCGCTTGCCAACCTCGACAAGCTGCCCGCCAAGGGCGCCATCCTGATCGCCGCCCCGCTGAAGATCGAGCGTGGTACCGGCAGCCCGATCCGCGCCCTGGCGCTGGTTCCGAAGGGCTAAACGCAGATGGCCGCCGCTCCGCATATCATCATCGGCTCTGGCATCAACGCGCTGGTCACCGCCGCGCTCCTGTCCCGCAAGGGGCAGCCGGTTCTGATGCTCGAACGCTCTGACCGGATCGGCGGCTGCATGCGCACCGATGAGATCACGCTGCCGGGCTATGCCCATGATGTGATGGCGGCAACCTTCGTCCTGTTCCTCACCTCACCCGCCTATGCAGAACTGGCGGAGGACCTGGGCAAGCACGGGCTGGAGTTCTGCCACACGGCCAACCCAACGGCGGTGCTGCGCCCGAACGGATGCGCCACGGTGCTGACCATGGACCGCGCCGCCAATATTGCGGCCTTTGACGCGCTGCATCCCGGCGACGGGGCGCAGCATGGCCGCGATGTGGGCGGGATCGAAGCGGATGCGGAGTTCCTTTTTGCTCTGCTCGGCGGATCGCTCTGGTCGCTGGGCACTGCCAAACTGATGGCAAAACAGGCCTGGAAACGCGGCCTCAACGGTCTGAAATCCTGGGTCGGCGCGGCGCTGCAACCGGCGCGGGGCTGGCTCGAAAGCTCTTATGGCTCAGAAGACCTGCAAGCGCTTTGGGCGCCCTGGGTGCTGCATTGCGGGCTGACACCCGAAAGCACCTACTCGGCCCAGATGGGCCGGGTTGTCGCCTTCGCGCTGGAGGCCGCCGGGGCGCCGGTGGTCAAGGGCGGCGCAGGCGCTGCGGCTGAGGCCTTTGGTCGTCTGATCACCGCCAATGGCGGTGAGATTCGCACCGGCGCCGATGTGAGCCGGATCATCACGCAGAACGGCCGCGCCATTGGTGTTGAAACGGCGGATGGCGAGGTGATCCATGGCACTTCGGTGATTGCATCCGTCACCCCATCGCAGCTTTATGGTCGCCTGTTGCCGCAGGAGGAGGCGCCCGAAGCGCTCAAGAGCTACCGCCACGGGCGTGGTAACTTCCAGCTGCACTATGCGCTGGATGCCACCCCCGAATGGCTGGCTGAAGAGCTGGAGGATGTCGCCCTGATCCACCTGGCCGATGGGGTGGACAGTGTGTCAAAGTCCGCCAACGAGGCCGAGCGCGGCACGCTGCCCGAAATCCCGACCATCTGCGTCGGCCAGCCCCACCGCATGGATCCCTCTCGCTGCCCGGATGGCAAGGCGATCCTCTGGTTGCAGATCCCCGACGCGCCCCGCGTGATCAAGGGCGATGCCGCAGGCGAAATCGAGACCGGGCCGGACTGGAGCGAGGCCACCCGCGAAGCCTTTGCCGACCGGATCGAGGCAATCCTAGCCCGGCACATCAAGGATTTCGACAAAATCAAACTGGCCCGCCGCGCCTATTCCCCCGCCGACCTGCAGGATCTGAACATGAACCTCGTTGGCGGCGACCCTTACGGCGGGTCCTGCACCCTGGACCAGTTCTTTGTCTGGCGCCCCTTCCCGCAATCGGTCAATAACGCCACCGCAGTGAAGGACCTGCATATGATTGGCGCCGCGACCCACCCCGGACCTGGTCTGGGCGGCGGGTCCGGCTACAACCTTGCAAAAAGGATAGGTGCATGAACGAGGATGATGTTGTGATGCGGGAACCGCAGGTGGCAGACACCCCGCGGCTGGGAGAGATCGGGCTGGAGAATTTCCCGCCCTACCTGATGAACCGCATAATGGGCCGCTATAACGCCTCCCTGCGCGACGAAATGGCCGCCCTCGGTCTGACCACGCCCAAGATGCGAACCCTGGCGGTTCTTTCGGTGCTGGATGGTCTTTTGATCCGGGAACTCGCCGTCTATGCGGTGGTGGAGCAATCGACGCTCAGCCGCTCGCTGGACAAGATGGAAAAGGAAGGGCTGATCGCCCGCCGCCCCGACCCTGACGACAGCCGCGCGACCCGCATCTACATGACGACAAAGGGGCGCGAGACGCAGGAAAAGCTCTGGCCGCATATCGCGGAGGCCTATGCGCAGATGTTCAAGGGCATCAGCGAGGACGAGCAGCGCCAGTTCGTGACCACCCTGCAAACCATTCTGCGCAACGTGCGCGTACACCAGATCTGATCCCGAAAGAAGAGCCAAGGAGGCGCCCATGGCCGAAAGGTCGTTCAAGGCAGAAGTCGAGCATCTGCGCAAAGGCGCCGGGCACAGCTTTACCGGAGAGGGCATTCTCGCCATCACCAAGGCTCTGCTCGAAAACGGTGTCGGATATGTGGGGGGCTATCAGGGCGCGCCGATTTCGCACCTGATGGACGTTCTGGCCGATGCCGAAGATCTGCTTGGCGAACTTGGCGTGCGATACGAGGCGAACGCCTCCGAAGCCGCTGCGGCGGCGATGCTCGCCGCCTCTGTCCACTATCCCATCAGGGGTGCTGTCACCTTCAAGGGCTCGGTCGGGGTCAATGTGGCCTCCGATGCGCTGGCGAACCTTGCCTCATCAGGCGTCACCGGCGGCGCACTGGTGGTGGTGGGAGAGGATTACGGCGAAGGCTCTTCGATCATGCAGGAGCGATCCTATGCCTTTGCGATGAAGTCGCAATTCTGGCTCTTGGACCCGCGCCCCAACCTGCCATCCATCGTGAAATCTGTGGGCGATGGCTTTGGCCTGTCGGAGGCGTCGAACACGCCGGTGATGCTGATGGTACGCATCCGCTCCTGCCATGTGACCGGCACCTTTGACTGCCGCGACAACCAGCGCCCTGATCTGACCGTGCGCGACGCCTTGGCCAACCCGCAGCGGGATTTCTCCCGCGTTGTCCTGCCGCCGATGTCCTACCAGCACGAGCACGACAAGATCGACAACCGCTGGCCTGCCGCCGAGAAATACATCCTCGACAATGGTCTGAACGAACGCTTTGGCCCCAAGGAAGGCAAGGTCGGGTTGATCTGCCTCGGCGGTATGTACAACAGCGTCATCCGCGCGCTGCAGCGCCTTGGCCTTGCGGATCTGTCGGGCAACACAGACGTGCCGCTTTACGTCATGAACGTGACCTACCCGCTGGTGCAAAGCGATCTTCTGGACTTCTGCGAGGACAAGGACGCGGTCCTGATGATCGAAGAGGGCCAGCCCGAGTTCATCGAACAGCAGCTGGGCGCGATGCTCTACAAGGCCGGCAGCACGACCAAGCTCGAAGGCAAGGGCACCTTCCCCAAGGCGGGCGAATACACCGGGCAGGTGATGAAGGACGGGATCGAGGATTTCCTGCGCAGCCATGCCGCAAGCCTGCTCTCCAGTCAGATCCTTGCCCCCAACGAACCCGCGCCCGAGATTCCTGACCTCAGCCAGACCGTGCCGATCCGCCCGCCGGGGTTCTGCACCGGCTGCCCCGAGCGGCCCATCTTCGCCTCGATGAAACTGGTGGAGCAGGAGCTCGGCAAGCATCAGATCTCGGCCGATATTGGCTGCCACCTATTCGCTGCCCTGCCGCCTTTCGAGATCGGCGGGCAGACCATGGGCTATGGGCTTGGACCTGCATCGAACGCGGCCTTTGACGGCGGCGGTGAAAAGCGCGCGATCTCGATCCTGGGCGATGGGGGCTTCTGGCACAATGGGCTCAGCTCCTCGATCGGGAACATGGTGTTCAACAAATCGGATAGTGTCGCCATCATCGTCGACAACTACTATTCCGCCGCCACCGGCGGGCAGGATATCCCCTCAAGCCGGGCCAAGAACGCCAGCAAGGCCACGAACAACCCGATCACCAAGGCGCTGGAAGGCGCGGGCGTCAAATGGATCCGCCAGATCGACCGCACCTATGACGTCACACAGATGCGCGCTACGATTCGCGAGGCGCTGACCACCGATTATGACGGACCAAAGGTGATTGTCGCCTCCTCGGAATGCATGCTGAACCGGCAGCGGCGGGAGAAACCCCAGCGCAATGCCGCCATCAAGGAGGGCACCCGCGTCGAGGTCCCCCGTTTCGGCGTCGATCAGGATATCTGCACCGGCGATCACGCCTGTATCCGCCTATCGGGTTGCCCATCTCTGTCGCTGAAGAAACTGGACGATCCCCTGCGCGACGACCCCGTGGCCCATATCGACCAGACTTGCGTCGGCTGTGGCAATTGCGGCGAGGTGGCCGATGCCGCGATCCTGTGTCCTTCCTTTTACGAGGCCCGAGTGGTGCATAATCCCACCGGGTTCGAGACTTGGAAGGCAGGGCTGCGCACAAAAGTGATCTCTTGGCTGCAATCCCGGCGCGCGGCGCGGCGCCTGCACTTCTCCAGCAACCTGAGCCAGGGAGCCGCCTGATGTCCATCGAACTGCCAATCGGTACAGGCCAGCGCGATGCGGGTCTCGACGGGGTGATAAAGGTCGCAATCCTTGCCGTGGGCGGCCAGGGTGGCGGCGTGCTGACCAGTTGGATCGAATCCCTCGCGCGCGCGCAGGGTTACAACGCCCAGGCCACCAGCGTCGCGGGGGTCGCCCAGCGCACCGGGGCTACGATCTATTACATCGAAATGGCCCCGGCCTCGGTGCCGAATCCGGTGTTCTCTCTGGCGCCTGCGCAAGGCGATGTGGACGTGATGATCGCCGCCGAGATGATGGAGGCCGGGCGCGCCATTCTGCGCGGATTTGTGACACCAGATCGCACGACTCTCATCGCCTCAACTCACCGGGCGCTTGCAGTCTCGGAAAAGATGGTGCCCGGCAACGGAATGGCCAATGCCCAGGAAGTGCGCGCCGCCGCCGAAATGGCCGCCGAAAAGCTGATCATGGCCGATATGGAGCGCGCCGCCGTTGGCGCGGGTTCCGTGATCTCAGCCTCTCTGTTCGGAGCGCTGGCCGGATCTGGCGCCCTGCCGTTCGAACGCGACGCCTTTGAGGATGCGATCCGCGCCTCTGGAAAAGGAGTTGAGGCCAGTCTGCGCGCCTTTGCTGCCGGATTTGATCTGGCACAGGAGGGAGAAGAAAAGGTCGCAGAGCAGCCGGAAGAAAACACGGTACGCTCCCCGGGTGGGTCGAACCGGCAAAGGCGCGCCTACGACGGGCTTATGGCCCGCATCGATGCTTTGCCGACTGAGGTGCAAGAGATCGCGACGGCCGGGCTGCGCAAAGTGGTGGACTTTCAGGATGTCGCCTATGGGGCAGAATACCTGAACCGCCTGGACACCTTCACCGCAAAAGACCATGGCGACAGGGGCTACACCCTCTCCCGTGAGGCAGCGAAGTACATCGCGAACGCCATGGCCTATGACGATGTGATCCGGGTGGCCGACCTGAAAACACGCGCCACCCGGTTCCAGCGGATCGAAGGTGAGATGGGCGGCAGCGCAGGCAAGGCGCTCACCCTCACCGACTATCTGCATCCCCGTGCTGAAGAGATTGCAGGCCTGTTTCCTGCCCGTCTGGGGGCGCGGATCGAAGCTAGCCCCATCTGGATGAAGCGGCTGGACCGCCTGTTCAACAAGGGCCGCCGCATCCGTACCGACAGCCTTCGCGGCTTTGTCATGCTCTACCTTGTCGGGGGCCTGCGTGGTTGGCGCCGCAAGACCCACCGTCACGCTCTGGAGCAGGACCATCTGGACAAATGGACGGCCCGCGCCCATGGCTACCTGCCGGATCGCTATGACATGGCGGTGGAAATCCTGCGCTGCAGGCGGCTGATCAAAGGGTACTCCGACACGCATACCAGAGGTCTTTCCAAATTCGACCGCGTATTGGATGGCGCAAGACTGGTCGACGGGCGCGAAGACGGCGCCGAGTGGATTGCCCGCCTTCGCGATGCGGCTTTGCAGGACGAAAAAGGCGAGGCTCTAAACGGCGCGCTCAAGACCATCCACAGTTTCATCTGATCGGCTGAAGAAAGGTAGCACTCCCGCGCCCGCAGGATGCCGTGGACAAGCCACGACACCCTTGGCGGCCTTGGGCCCGGCGCCGCGCTTTGCGCGGCGCCGGGCCCAACGGGAGGACCCCTTCCATCAGGAAGGGTGACGACGGGCGGGAGACCCACGGGGCAGTCTCCTGACGACGGCACCTTGGCGGCAACAGTCTTTCCTTGTGCCAGACACCCCGATATGGAGGACCAAACGCAGCCTTTTTATGGACAGCCCGCCGAAATGATCACTGCCCGCCTGCATGGCCGCCTTGGCAACCAGATGTTCCAATATGCGGCCGCCCGCTCCCTGGCCGAACGCCTGTGCACCTCGGTCGCCCTTGATACACGAGAGGCAATTCAGCGCGGTGAAGGAGTGCTCACACGGGTCTTTGATCTCGACCTCAGCGCGCCTGCCGTTCTGCCACCACTCAAAAGCGTGGCACCTCTGCGCTATGCCCTTTGGCGCGCTTTGGGTCGCACACCAAAATTTCGGCGCGAACGCGGCCTCGGCTACAACGCCGCATTCGAAACCTGGGAAGACGGAAGCTATCTGCACGGCTATTGGCAGAGCGAGAAGTATTTTGCGGGCATTGCAGACCGCATCCGCGCCGATTTCACCTTCCCGGAATTCTCGAGCAGTCAAAACGCCGAGATGGCCGACCGAATCCAAAGCAGCAACGCGATTTCCCTGCATGTCCGCCGAGGTGATTATCTGGCCCTTGCCGCCCATACACTGTGTGATCAGGCCTATTACGAGGCCGCCCTTGCTCACATCGTGGATGACCTGCCCGGCACGCCGACCGTCTTTGTCTTTTCGGATGATCCCGATTGGGCAAAGGAGAACCTGCCCCTGCCCTGCGAGAAGATCGTCGTCGATTTCAACGGGCCGGAGACAGATTTCGAAGACATGCGGCTGATGACCCTGTGCCAACACAATATCATCGCCAATAGCTCGTTCTCCTGGTGGGCGGCCTGGCTCAACCCGAACCCGGACAAGCGCGTCACCGGTCCTGCACAGTGGTTCGGAGACCCAAAGCTGCATAACCCCGACATCCTGCCAGACAGCTGGCACCGGATCGACGCCTGATCAGAAGGGCGCCTTGGCCCGGAACTTCAACGATTCTTCACTATCTGGATGCTTGATCCGCAGTTCCTCGGAATGCAGCATCATGCGGGGAAAGTCGCGCGCGGCCCCTTCCGCATAAAGAGGATCGCCGAGGATGGGATGACCAAGCGACAGCATATGCACCCGCAACTGGTGTGAACGTCCGGTCTTGGGCGTCAGCCGCACCCGGGTTTCATCAGGCCCATATTTGATCACCCGCCAGTCAGTAACGGCAGGCTTTCCGGTCTCATGACAGACCATCTGGCGCGGACGGTTCGGCCAATCCACGATCAATGGCAGATCCACCGTCCCGGATCGCGGCTCAAGGCGCTCGGCAACGCGCGCCACATAGGCCTTGCGCGCAGTGCGCTTTTCAAACTGCATCGACAGATGCCGCTGCGCATGGGGCGTCAGCGCAAAGACCATGACGCCCGAGGTGTCCCGATCAAGCCGGTGCACAAGCAGCGCCTCGGGAAAGGCAAGCTGCACCCGGCTGAGCAGGCAATCAGAGAGGTGTTCCCCTCGCCCAGGTACGCTCAGGAGCCCCGCCGGTTTGTTCACCGCCAGAAGTTGCGCATCGTGATGCAGGATCTCCAAAGGGTCCTGCGGCGGATTGTAATCGCTCGATAGGGTCATGGCCGACTGCCTAGCGCCTCGCCTTGCCTGCGGCAAGTTCCCGCGACGTCCTTCTTGCTCCGCTCCCTGCACCAAGGGCAGGATCGGTGGCAAAGAGGGAGAGAGACCATGCACCCAACCATCACCCGCATGCAGGAGGTTGTCGCCAAGGGCGACGAGAGCCTGATCGCCGACTTGCTGGCCGAAGATGTGAGATTCCTGCCGCCCACCTACTGGAAAACCTGGACCGGACGCGCACCCGTCGCCGCTGTGCTGGGGCACGTGGGGCAGGTTTTCTCCGATTTCCGCTACCGAAGGATCATGGGAGAGGGCAAAGACTGGGCGCTTGAGTTTCAGTGCAAGGTCGGAGAGTTCGATGCCGTGGGCGTGGATCTGATCACCTTGAATGACGATGGGCTGATCGAGACTTTTGAGGTGGTCATGCGCCCCTACAAATCTGTCGGTGCCCTCCGCGATGCGATGAATGCACGGGTCCAGACCGATGCGCGCTTCCTGAAATTCCGCGAGGCACTCAGCTAAGTCACCTTGTTAGAGCCTGATATTCTCCGTTACCATGACTGCAGCCGATCAGATCCTGCGCCTGCCGCTCTTGCCCGTGTTGATCGCACAAGGGCTGATGGTCCGGCGCAGGGCTCTGCGCCTGCCGGAACCAGAAGGTCCCCGGCAGGGGCAGATGGGAGCGGGCCCGCACTTGCGTCTGCTCATTGCCGGGGACAGTTCCGCCGCCGGGGTGGGGGCCACGCATCAGGATCAGGCGCTTGCCGGGCAGCTGGTGAGGTCCCTTGCATCAAACCGGCTGGTAGAGTGGCGGCTGGAGGCCTCAACCGGCCACGCCACCGCTGACACATTGCAGCGCCTGACAGATCTGCCTGCGCAACGGTTTGATGTCGCCGTATTGGCCCTTGGCGTGAATGATGTAACCGGGGCTGTATCTCAGCACCGTTTTTCACGGCAACAACAGGAATTGGCACAGCTTCTGAAAGATCGCTTTGACGTTCAGAAAATCCTCGCCTGCGGGGTTCCGCAGATGGAGCATTTCCCCGCCCTGCCTCAGCCACTGGCCTGGGCACTGGGACGGCAAGCGCGGCGGCTGGATGCGAGGCTGGCACAACTTTCGCAGCAGATCGACGGCTTTCACCACCTGCCGTTTGACCTGCCCAGCGACTCCGCTCTTGCTGCAGAGGATGGGTATCACCCGAACCCAAAGGCCTACGCGCTTTGGGGCGAACGCTTAGCAATGGAAGTCGAAAAGGCCCTTGTTTGAGACTGAATCAGGTCGGATTTCCGACCTTCGGATTACGTCGCATCTGCCGGATCAGCGGCACCGAATAGATCACCAAAGCGGCCCAGATCATCGGGAAGGCGATCATGCGGGCGTGGCCGAATTCCTCGCCAAAGACAAAGACAGCCACCAAAAAGATCATCGTCGGCGCGATGTACTGCAGGATCCCGATGGTCGACAGCCGCAACAGCTTTGCCCCGTTGGCATAGATGATCAACGGCACCGCAGTCACCACGCCGCAGCCCATCAGCAACAGGCTTTGCTGCCAACTGACAGTGAAATGGCCCTCTCCCATTGCGCTGAGGTAGCCAAGGTAGCCAAGCGCAGGCACCGATAGGATCAGCACCTCCAGAAGAAACCCCTGGTTCGGGCCAACTGGGAGCCATTTCTTGAAGAAGGCATAAAACCCCCAGCTGAAGGTCAAACCGAGCGCGGCCCAGGGCAGGCTGCCGGTTTCAACGGTCAGAACAACCACAGCCGCTGCCGCCAGAGCGATGGCTACCATCTGTGTGCGGGTCGGGCGTTCCCCCAGCAAGAGCGCGCCCAATGCGACACTAAACAAGGGGTTTATGTAGTATCCGAGCGCCGCATCCAGCGCGTGATCGGTGGCTATTGACCAGACATAGATCCCCCAGTTGACGGAGATCAGCGCCGCCGTGATGCAGGCCATCAGCAGGGTACGGGGGCTGCGCAAGGCGGCCCGAAGATCATCGGTGCGGCGCAGCACGATCAACAGCGCACCTGCCAGCGGCACCGACCAGATCACCCGGTGGGACACAACCTCAGCCGCCGGAATGTGAGAGACCGCCTTCAGATAAAGCGGCAGAAATCCCCACAGCAGATAGGCCGTGATCGCAAAGGCGAGGCCTTGCGGGGTGTCGACATTCTCTGGTTTCTGCGTGGTCATCTCGGCTCTCCTCTGCCGCCTTTATGGCAGCTTTGCAGGCGAAGGGAATGCACAAAAACAAGAGCGGTGGTCGCACTGCGCACCACCGCTCTTGTTTCGCTGAAATGACCCTTGTTTGGGCCTGTTTCAGACCTTCACACGCTCTGATTTCGGATCATATATCGGCTTCAGCGACGCCTCTGCCCGTACCCGGGTGCCCATCACGTCGATTTCGTAAGTAGAGGCCAGAACCTCCGCGGCGCTTTGCCCTTCGCAAGGCACATAGCCCAGACCAATGGCGCCCTCCAGAGTATGCCCATAGGCGCCCGAGGAGATATAGCCGACGATCTCTCCATCCCGCAGCAGGGGTTCGTTGTGATAAAGCATGGGTTCAGGATCGGTCAGCCGGAATTGCAGCATCCGCGCCTTTGGGCCGCTCTCCTTGCGGGCGGCGACAGCGCCTTTGCCGATGAAGTCGTCCTTTTTCATGTCGACGGCAAAGCCCAGCCCCGCGTCGATCACATGATCCTCGCAGGTGATGTCATGGCCAAAGTGGCGAAAGCCCTTCTCGATCCGGCAACTGTCCATCATATGCATCCCGCATAGCTTGAGGTCCATGTCCTGCCCCGCCTCGTGAAGCACTTCGAACACGTGACCGGCCATGTCTGCGGAGACATAGATCTCCCAACCAAGCTCCCCCACGTAGGACACCCGATGCGCGCGGGCCAGGCCCATGCCGATCTCGATCTCCTGCGCCGTACCAAAAGGGTTCACCGCGTTGCTGAAATCACCCGGAGAGACCTTTTGCAGCAACTCGCGTGAACGCGGCCCCATGACCGCCAGCACACCCTCCCCTGCTGTCACATCGGTGATGGTGACACGGTGATCACGGGCCAGTCGCCGCATGCGCGTTTCATCCGCCAACCGGGTGATTGCAGGCGTCACAACCAAGTATACAGTCTCTGAAAGCCGTGTGACGGTCACATCCGCCTCAATCCCGCCACGGCTGTTCAGGAATTGCGTGTAGACGATCTTGCCCGCTGGAACGGACATATTCGCCCCGCAGATATGGTTGAGGAACCCCTCGGCATCCGGCCCTTCGACTCGGATCTTCCCGAAGGAGGACATATCGTAGATGCCAACGTTTTCGCGCACTGCCCGGTGTTCGGCAGCGGAGTTCTGGAACCAGTTCTGCCGCTTCCAGCTGTAGCTATATTCGCGCAGCTGGCCGTCCTCGGCGAACCAATTGGCGCGCTCCCAGCCTGCGAGTTCGCCAAAGACGGCGCCCCCCTCGGCCAGATGGTGATGGAACGGAGAGCGCCGCACCCCGCGCGCCGTGGCCTTTTGCCGATAAGGGAAGTGATCGGCATAAAGCAGCCCCAGCGTTTCCTTGGAGCGTTCAAAGAGGTAGTGTTTGTTGCCCTGAAACGGCTGCATCCGGGTGATGTCCACATCGCCCAGATCAAAGGGCTTTTCGCCATCCTCCATCCATTGGGCCAGCGCCATGCCCGCGCCACCTGCCGACTGGATCCCGATCGAATTGAACCCCGCCGCAACCCAGACATTGTCCATTTCGGGCGCCAGGCCCAGGTGATAGGCGTCATCGGGCGTAAAGCTCTCGGGACCATTGAAAAACGTGTGGATCCCCGCCTCGGCCAGCATCGGCATACGGTTGCAGGCGGCCTCAAGGATAGGTTCGAAATGGTCGAAATCCTCGGGCAGCTGGTCGAATTCGAAACTGTCTGGAATGCCCTTCATGCCCCAGGGTTTGGCGTTGGGCTCAAAGGCGCCCAGCATGATCTTGCCCGCGTCCTCTTTGTAATAGGCGCATTCATCCGGCACCCGCAGTACCGGCATCTGGGTCAGGCCCTTGATCGGCTCGGACACGATGTAGAAATGCTCGCAGGCATGGAGCGGCACGTTGACGCCTGCCATGCGGCCCACCTCATGCCCCCACATGCCAGCGCAGTTGACCACCATGTCACAGGCGATATGCCCCTTGTCAGAGCCTGAATCTGAGGCCCAATCGACCCCTGTGATCCGGCGTCCCTCCCGCGTGAGGCCGGTGACCTTGGTCCGCTCTTTCACCAGGGCACCGCGTTGGCGCGCGCCCTTGGCCAGGGCCAGCGCGATATTGGCCGGATCCGCCTGCCCGTCCGTGGGCAGCCAGACACCGCCGGTGACGCCCTCAAGGTTGATATGGCCGTATCGCTCTTTTACTTCGGTCGGAGACAGCTCCTCAACCGGCACCCCAAAGGCGCGCGCCATGGCGGCGTTGCGATAGAGCTCCTCAAGCCGCTCATCTGTCAGAGCGACCGAGACAGATCCGACCTGCCGCATGCCGGTGGCAACGCCGGTCTCTGCCTCAAGCCCCAGATAAAGATCGGCAGAGTAACGCGCGAGTTTCGTCATGTTGGAGGAGGCGCGCAGCTGACCGATCAACCCCGCCGCATGCCATGTGGTGCCCGAGGTGAGCTGCTTGCGCTCCAATAGCACAACGTCCTTCCAGCCTAGCTTGGTCAGGTGGTAGGCCACCGAACAGCCCACCACGCCGCCGCCAATGATGACCACGCGGGCCGAGGTTGGAAGATCGCTCATCTTGTGCACTCCACAGGCAATGTCTTTTCCCCACAGTGCCACGGATAGGCGGCAGAAAATGCATCAAAAACGTCAGCGCAGGCCCTGTCTTTGCCGGAACCTGCCCAAAAACGCTAGCCTGCGGAGGGATGCGCCCGGCGCTCTTTTCGCAGGGCAAAGGGCGTTATTCCAAAGACGGATTTGTAGAGCGAGGAAAACCCGTTGGGAAACCCGCATGCGAGGCCAATCTCGCGCACGCTGAGCGTGGTATTCAGCAAGAGATTGTTCGCCTTGGCGAGTCGCATTTCGCGGTAAAAGCCATTTGGCGTTGTGCCGAAAAAGGTTTTGAACTTGCGCTCGAGCGAGCGGTTGGACAGGCCCAACTCATCGACAATGGTCCCAATCGGCAAGGGATCTTCGATATGAGCCTGCATCAGGCGGATGCAGTGATCAAGATCGCGATCCCCCGAAGTTGTGGGCGCGTGCCCGGCAAAGGGTTGCAGCGAGGCAAAATCGCGGATGTGATCGTGCAGCAGGATATTCGCGACGGTCACCTGCACCGCCGCAGAGGTGAGACGCCCCACCAGCGCCAGAACGATATCGGTGGTGGCGCCCATCCCGGCGCAGGTCACCACCAGCCCGTCCTCATGCGCCAGAGTCTGGCTACCGGGGTCCAGTCCAAGCTGCTCGCGCAAAAGATCCGAGTTTTCCCAATGGGTCGTATGAGGGCCGCTTGCGCCGCTTTGATTTCGGATGTGACGCGCCGCCGCTTCGGCCAGCAGATAGACCTTGGTGCCACGGCTGGTGTAGCTCTGGATCACCCGGCCAAGGGACAGGCCGGGGTGTCCGGGGTCGGTGTTGCCCAGCACAAATGCAAAATCCGCATCTGGCCGCGCCAAGAATGGCTCGGTTTCCACATCAAGACCCGAGCGGCAGCCAATGCGCCCACCAACAGCCGAGCGCACGGTCCAGTGGAATGCGGGACGCGCGAGAACGCGATTGGCAATGCGCAGCGTATCGGTCACCGCAGCCATTTCGGTCAGAACGAAGCCATCGCAGACCAGAATGTCAAAGTGCCAAGTCCTGCTGTCGGTCCCGCCTTGCTGTCCCATCGCGCCCCGCTTAAGTCAGACGATCCGATGCCCTTCCGCCTTCAGGCGGCGGGCCAGTTCGGTGATGTGATCGGGGCCAACCTCGCAACAGCCGCCAACGATCGTCGCGCCCTGATCAATCCAGCCCATCACCAAATTCGAATACGCCTCTGGCCCCAGATCCTTGCGTTCTTCCAGCGCGTCCACTGTCGGGGCATCTTTCAGGAACCCTTCCGAGATCTTGGTAAAGCCGTTGGCATAGGCCCCAAAGGGGCGGCCAAAGGTCTTGAGGATCTCAAGGCCAGCCGGGATCGCCTCGGGGCGGGAGCAGTTGATCAGCACCGCATCGGGCACAAACTCCGCCACCACCGGCGCCAAGTCCGCAACCGCTTCGCCTGAGCGCAGGCGGGTTCCGTCCTCGTCATCGACCGTCACCGACAGCCAGACCGGGCGGTCTGCCTTTTGGCAGCCCATCAATCCGCCTCGCGCCTGATCGACAGAGGCGACGGTTTCCAGAATGAAGAGATCGACCCGGTCGCGCATCAGATCAACCAGTTCGGCAAAAAGCGGCGCGGCTTCCTGTGCAGGTGGTGTCTTGTCAGTGCGGTAGGTTGCGCCCAGCGGCCCCATCGCCCCGGCCACCCGGCCCCCGCCATTGGCGTCGCGCGCCTCACAAGCACCTTGCAGCGCCATGTCGATCAGGTCTTCGAACCGATCCTCTAGCCCCCCCATGGGCAGACGGTCCCGGTGCACGGCATAGGTGTTGGCCGTGGCAATGGTGGCGCCTGCGTCGAAATAGGCCTTGTGCACGGCCGTCACGGCTTCGGGCTGATCCAGCATCACCGAGGTAGACCACATGGGCGTCGGCTGCCCCTTGGCCCGTTTCACCAGCTCCTGACCGATGGAGCCATCCAGCAGAGTAATATCTGACATCTCAAACCTCTTGCGTTACCTGAACGCGCCGTACCCGGAGGCCCCTAGGCACGCAAGCGTGTATTTTGCGGATCCCACAAGGGTTCGTCCTTTTGCACCACGGCGCGGCACATCTGGCCATAGATTTCGACCTCCAGCTCGGTGCCCGGCATTGCCAGATCGCTGCGCACCATGCCCAGCGCGATGGAGGCACCAACCCGATAGCCCCAATCGCCAGAGGTCGTCTCGCCCACGATCTCCCCATCCTTCCAGATGCAGGACATATATGGCGCGTCCGCCTCGCCGGCCTCAACGATCAGAGTGACAAAGCGTTTTGCCACGCCCTGCTGTTTCTCCGCCATCAGGGCCGCCTTTCCGGGGAAATCCTGCGGTTTGTCTAGACGGACAAAGCGCTCCAACCCGCCTTCGAGCAGTGTGTAGTCAGTCGAAAGATCCCCTTTCCAGGCGCGATACCCTTTTTCGATCCGCAAGGCATTCAACGCATACATGCCAAAGGGCTTGGCCCCGGCGTTGAGAACCGCCTCATAGATCGCAGGCATATCGGCGTTGGCGGCATGGATTTCCCAGCCCAGCTCCCCGGCGAAGGAGACCCGCACCAACATCGCGGGCCGGTCAGCGACGCGGGCCTGCTGATGGGTGAGCCAGCCCAGCGACAGATCGCCGTCCGTCAGCGGCGCAAGTATGTCGCTGGCCTTTGGTCCGGTCACGATCAATGTATCGGTCGAGGTGGTCACATCCCGCACCGATACCCCCGCAGGCATGGCACTTTGCAGGATATCCCGGTCATGCCACTGCGCGGTCGCTGCGGTGATCATCAGAAAGTCGTCCTCATCCATGCGCAGGCAGGACATCTCGGTCAGGATACGGCCTTTGTCATTGGCAATATAGACGAGGTTCATACGCCCCACCTTGGGCAAAGCTCCGGCAATCAGCCCGCGCAACGCCTCGGCCGCGCCCTGCCCCGAAACCTCGAACCGGGAAAAGCCCGGCAGGTCCAGCACGCCGCAGTGATCGCGCACCGCTTCACATTCCTCGCGGATACGCGCCTCCCACGGGCCAGAGCGGCCCCAGGTCTGGGTTGCCTCTTCTGAGGTGTCATCCCCCGGCTTTGCAAACCAATTGGCGCGCTCCCATCCGTTGTAGGCGCCCATCTGCCCGCCCAAGGCCGTCACCCTGTCATGCACCGGCGAGAGCTTCTTGTCGCGTGCCGCTGGCCATTCGTGGCGCGGGAAATGCATGGCGTATTCGTGGCCGTAGACCTCCATCCCCTTTGCGACGCAGTAGTCGTGATCAGTGTAGTCGGTATAGCGGCGCGGATCGCAGGACCACATGTCCCATTCGGTCTGCCCATCGACGATCCATTCCGCCAGCACCTTGCCCGCACCGCCCCCTTGGGCAATGCCAAAGGTGAAAACACAGGCCTCAAAGGCATTTTTCACCCCCGGCATGGGACCGATCAGCGGCAACCCATCGGGCGCATAAGGAATCGGCCCGTTGATGACGCGGGAAACCCCGGCCGTGGCAAGCGCAGGCACCCGCTCCATCGCATCGGCGACGATCTCTTCGATGCGGTCCAGATCGTCATTCCACAGCTGGAAGGAGAAATCCTCGGGCATGGGGTCGGCGTCCGTCTCCCAATGGGCGCGGCAATTCGGCTCGTAAGGGCCAAGGTTGAAGCCATGTTTCTCCTGCCGCAGGTAGTAGGAGACATCCACATCCCTGAGTAGCGGCAGTTTCTTACCGGTCGCCTTGCTGTGGGCTTCGATCTCGGGGATTTCCTCGGACAGAAGATACTGATGGCTCATCACCATCATCGGCACCGTGCGCCCGCCATAGGGTTTGAACCACTCGCCCACGCGCTGCGCATAGTATCCGGCGGCATTGACCACGTAATCGCAGGTGATGTCGCCCTTGCCCGTGTGCACGATCCAGCCGTCATCTGTCTGCGTCACACCCGTCGCGGGGCAGAACCGCAGGATCTTCGCCCCCATATCGCGCGCGCCCTTGGCCAGAGCCTGTGTCACCTGCGCCGGGTCGATGTCACCGTCATTGGGATCATAAAGCGCGCCCGCCAGATCGTGGGTTTCAAGGAAGGGATAGCGCGCCTTGGCCTCCTCGGGGGTCAGGATCTCCATCCCCATACCCTGATAGCGGCCCATGGCAGCGGCGCGCTCAAACTCCTGCATCCGCTCTTTGGTGTGCGCCAGCCGGATCGAGCCTGTCTGGTGGTAATTCATGGGATAGTCGACCTCATCCCCAAGGCGCGCATACAGCTCGGTCGAATAGCGCTGCATGTTCATCACCGACCAGGAGGTGGAGAAGGTCGGCACATTGCCCGCCGCATGCCAGGTGGACCCTGCTGTCAGCTCGTTCTTTTCCAGAAGGACGCAATCGCTCCAGCCCTTTTTGGCCAGATGATACAGGGAGGAGCAGCCGACAACACCGCCGCCGATGATGACCACGCGGGCCTTTGATGGAAAATCAGACATGTCCGCTCACTTGTGCTGAATGGCTATGGTTCCTGAGGCAGCCCGTCGGTGATCTCGTAGAAATCGCCTTTGCTGCCGGTAAAGATGTGCTTTTCGAGCCTGATGCCCGTTGGGTCTTCGACCGCGCCAAGGGCAAAGCTGATGGTGTCTTCATCATGGGCCTTCCAGAACAGGAAAGAGCCGCAGCGCGCGCAAAACCCGCGCTTGGCCTCGGGGCTTGCCGCGTACCAGCTGACCGGACCATGGATTGTCAGCTCCGCCTCCCGCACATAGGCCGACGCCCAGATGCCACCCGATTGCTTGCGGCATTGGGCGCAATGACACATGGATGGCCCTTTGGCGGGCGCGCTGGTTTGAAACCGGATGTCGCCACACAGGCAGGATCCTTTGATCATCGGACAGTCTCCAAATTCGGTGTGCTGCTGGCCCCCAACAGAACGCCATAGACAATAAAGCAGATCGCCAGCACGCGGCGGATCCAGACATTGAACACAGCCTTGAGCGCAGCCCTGCCCATAACCACCCCCAGCAACGTGAACCCGGTGTAGCTGAGCGTTGTCAGCACCAGAGCCGTGGGCATGATCACCGCCATCTGATCCCAGATGGGAACACCCGGCTGCACAAACTGGGAAAAGGCCGCGAGGTATCCCGCTACGCTTTTGGGGTTGATCGTGGCGACGGCGAGCGCATGCAGATAGACATGGCGCGCGGGGCGTTCGACCGCCGGAGTGGGGCGTGTTGAGTTGAGCCAACCCCGTACGCCAAGGAAGATGAGAAACCCAGCGCCGATCACCTTTGCCACAAAGAAGCCGGTGGGCGAGGCCGCGATCAGCGCCGTTACCCCCAGCGCCGACAGGACGAGAAAGGCACTGGCCTGCGTGAGGATCGCCAGCACGCCCAGCATCGCCTTAGGCAGGCCCAGCGTCATCCCGTTGGAAATGCAATTCACCGCATTCGGCCCCGGCGTGGTGACAAAAACCACCCAAAACAGGGCAAAGACACTCCAGGCTTCGAAACTCAAGTCCATGCCTCCTAGTAAACAGGCGGGGCGATGACCCAGACGGCTATGGCGGGAGCGTCATAGGGGTTGGCCCAGTGATAGGGTTCATGGCGGATGCGGAAACTGTCGCCGGGGCCGACGGTGAAGGCCCGCCCTCCGATCACCAGATCCAGTTTGCCCGAGATCATGTAGCCGACCTCTTGGGTGGGGCGGTCCGCCGGGGTTTGCATGCGGGAGCGGGGCGCAAAGGTGGAATGCACCACTTCGAAATCATCAGTGAGATCCGGCGAAAGCAGCTCTTCGATCAGGCCCTCTTCTCCCGAGCCCATGGGTCGGCGTGCACCGGCGCGCACCACATAGCCCTGTTCCTCGGCCGGGGCGTTCGAATGGGCAAAAAGCATCGACATGGGCACGCCCAGACATTGGGCGATCTGGCGCAGGTCCGAGATTGACGGATCCGACAGATCCCGCTCCACCTGGCTGAGCCAACCCACCGAGCGGTCAAGCCGCTCGGCAATCTCTGTCAGGGTCAGCCCGCGCGCCTTGCGCAGGGCGCGGATATCAGCACCAAGGGTGGCGGAAAGCGGGGAGAGATCTGACAAGGGGCGACTCCGGACATGAAAAAATGCGTCACTTTTTCACGATGGCCTAGTTCGGTGAAATTTCAAAGCATTTTTTCACGGACGCCGTAAAAACCCGATCAGGCGGCGAAGACCTGCTTGAGGATTGCGCCCAACTGATCGGCATCCTCCTGGGTAAAGGCATCCGGTTGGTCGCTGTCGATATCAAAAACGCCGATCAACTCGCCCGCCTTGTTCCAGACCGGCAGAACCAATTCCGACCGGGTGGAGGAGGCGCAGGCGATATGGCCCGGAAAAGCATCGACATCCGGCACCAGCTGCACCTCTCCGGTGCGCGCCGCCGCACCGCAGACCCCGCGCGAAAACGGGATCTGCAGGCAGCCGTGCCCGCCCTGATAGGGTCCGATTTTCAAAAGCTCAGGCGCCACCACGCGATAAAAGCCGGTCCAGTCAAACCGCGCGTCGCTGTGATGCACCTCGCAGGCCACGGTGGCCATCAGGGCGACCTCGTCCGTTTCCTCCTCGGTCAGGGCAGCGATGGTTTTTGCCAGGGTGCTGTAATCGAGGCTCATCAGGTCAGGCTCCCGCAGTTTCTGTTCTATGCCTGCTGTATCCCGCGACAGACGCCCCTGCGCAAGAGCGCCTCATGCGTCGGCGTTCAGCGCCAGTCCAAGCCATGTCGCGGCCTCTGAAATTGCCGCATCCCCTTGCGGCACCACCTTGGTGAGGTTCAGGAAGCCGTGGATCTGGCCCGGATATTGCGACAGGGTGACGGGAACGCCTGCCTGATCCAGCGCCGCTGCATAGGACAGCCCGTCGTCCCAAAGGGGATCATGGCCTGCAACCAGAACAAAGGCCTGAGGCTGACCGGCCAGATGCTGCGACATCAAGGGAGAGACCTCAGGCGCCAGCCTGTCTTGGCCTGCAGGAATGTATTGATCCATGTACCATTGCATCCGCGGGCGCGACAAAAGCGGGTGATCCTGCAGAGCCTCAACCGATGCCGAGGTTAGCCGGGCATCCACTGCCGGGTATATCAAAAGCTGCGCCTGTGGCAGTGGGACTGCCATCTCGCGCAGACTGTGCATCAGGCCGGCCGTCAGATTGGCCCCGGCGCTGTCGCCACCGACAGCGATGCGGTCTGGGTCGATGCCCAGATCCTCTGCATGGTCCAAAAGCGCGCGATACCCTGCCATCACGTCCTGTGGCGCGGCCGGAAATGGATGTTCGGGCGCAAGACGATAGCTGAACGCCACGACGCAAACCCCAGACCGCGCCGCAAGTTTAGCACAAAGTGCATCGTGAGTGTCGATGCCGCCCTGGATCCAACCTCCCCCATGCAGATACATCAGACAGGGCATGAGCTGACCCGGATCGATCCCGTCTGGCAGATACTGGCGCGCAGGCCGCGGACCATCGGCGCCCGGCAGGGTGATATTTCGCCGCTCCACGCGGCTTGGGCAGGGAGCGTCGAATTTCTCGATGAAGCCTGCAAGTTGCGCCCGGCTTTCCTCGACCGATGGCACGGCGCCCGGGTCGCGCACCAGCCCGACAAGATCCGCAACAGCCTGCGCCTTTGGATCGGCCTGACGACCATCTACAACCGGCAACGCCCCCCCATAGAGCTTGCGCACAAGGCCCTCGGGCAACAGAACCCGCACCAGCGCCCAAAACAGCTTCAGCTTCTTCATCGAAAATCCCCCGCCCAAATCACCTGCAATCCGGTCAAAACACCACTGAATATGAAAACAGAGTGCGGGGAGGCGTGCCGCCGCGCAAGCCATGTGACGCAGCGGCAGCTTGAAAAGTGAAGAAGGCGGGAATGTGCCCCCCGCCTTCCAAAGGGATTGATCCGAAGTCAGACCCGCTCGATCGCGATAGCCGTGCCTTCGCCGCCGCCAATACAGATCGCAGCAACACCGCGCTTCAGCCCGCGTTTTTCCAAGGCATTCAGCAGCGTTACCATGATTCGCGCGCCAGATGCCCCGATGGGGTGGCCCAGTGCGCAGGCGCCGCCGTTGACGTTCACCTTGTCGCGGGTGATGCCCATTTCATGCATGAAGGCCATGGGCACAACGGCAAAGGCCTCGTTCACCTCCCACAGATCCACATCCTCGACCGACCAGCCGAGCCGTTTGAGCAGGTTTTGCGCCGCGGGAACCGGCGCGGTGGTGAACCAGCCGGGCGCCTGAGCGTGGCTGGCGTGACCCATGATCCGCGCCCGCACATTGAGGCCCTGCGCCTCGGCGGCCTCTTCAGAAGCCAGGACAAGCGCCGCAGCACCGTCCGAGATAGAAGACGCATTGGCCGCTGTCACCGTACCGTCCTTGCGGAAGGCAGGCTTCAGGTTCGGGATCTTTTCAGGGCGGGCTGACTGGGGCTGCTCGTCAGTGGTAATGATTCGCTCACCGCTACGGGTATGCAGGGTCACAGGTGTAATTTCGCCCTCAAAGGCCCCGCTGCGTTCTGCGTCCAGCGCGTTCGACAGGGAGGCCAGCGCATATTGGTCCTGCGCCTCGCGGGTGAACTGAAACTTTTCGGCACAATCCTCGGCAAAGGTGCCCATCAGGCGCCCCTTGTCGTAGGCATCTTCCAACCCGTCCAGGAACATGTGGTCGATGACCTGGCCATGACCAATCCGCGCACCGCCCCGCATCTTGGGCAGCAGATAGGGGGCGTTGGTCATGCTTTCCATGCCGCCCGCGATCATCGTGTCCGTATGGCCCAGCGCAATCTGGTCAAAGGCGATCATCGCTGCCTTCATGCCCGATCCGCACATCTTGTTAAGCGTGGTGGCCGGAACCTCTTCGCCCAGTCCAGCTGCGAATCCAGCCTGACGCGCCGGCGCTTGTCCCTGCCCTGCGGGCAGAACGCAGCCCATCAGAACCTCATCCACGGTCTTTGCTCCGGCGCCTGCGAGGGCCGCCTTGATCGCGGCTCCACCCAGTTCAGCGGCTGTCACACCATCGAATACGCCCTGAAAACCGCCCATCGGTGTTCTGGCTGCACCCGCAATCACAACTTGTTTCATGAAATTTTCCTCCAATCGTCGAAATTATCCATACAGAATGCTAAGCTTTGAGGTCTAGAGTTCTTGTGACGTACAGATTGACCCCCGGGGAAATACAATGAGCCTATCCAGTACTGTAACGGACGGCGCGCAGATCGTGACGGTCAACGCCGAAAGGATCGACGCCGCAATGGCGATTCGGTTCAAAGAGGACATGCGGTCGGCCACCGAAAGTGGTCCGGATCGCGTGATTCTGGACCTTTCGGAGGTCCAGTTCATCGATTCCAGCGGACTTGGCGCAATTGTTGCGGCAATGAAGCAGCTCGGCCAGGGGCGGCGCCTTGATTTGGCCGGCCCATCCCCAATGGTGGAAAAGGTTTTCCGCCTGACCCGCATGGATACGATCTTCAATCTGTACAGCTCGCTCAATGAAGCGATCGCAGAACAGAAAGTCGGCATGTAGTTGCCTCGGCAACTGCACGAATGAAACACCGCGCGAAGCGAGACCAAAATGGCTGAAACCTTTGCCTGCTCGTTCACGGCTACAGAACTGGATGCCCGTTCCGGCATCACAGAGGTCGTGACGCGATTGCGCAAAATGGGCATCCCGGAATTGCGGGTGGATGAGGTTCAGATCGCCCTGGCCGAGGCGGTGAACAATGTCGTTGAACACGCCTATGCAGGTACTGCCCCGGGTGATGTCCGCATTCGTTGTTCACTGGATCCGCAGCGGCTATGGATCAATATCAGTGACGCCGGCGCACCATTCCCTGACGGCCAACTACCGGATGGCAAGGCCGCAGATATCGACGTTCCACTGGACCAGCTTCCCGAGGGCGGCTTCGGCTGGTTACTGATCCGCGAACTCAGCAGTGACATCCATTACCAGCGCAGCGGTGGGAACAACGAACTCTCCTTGTGTTTCGAAATCCAGGTCACACGGGCCTGATTGCACAGCCATCACATTTCGGCCCCAAAAAGGGCGCGCCTTCGCCAAAATAATATGTTGATGCTTAACGCAAGCTGATCTGCGGCTTTGCCCGGCGTCGTGTTCTACTGCCCCCACCGAATATCTGGCGCCGGGTATTCAACATCTTCATCCTACAATCGAATTGGTGACGCGAGCGGGACTTGCGTTGGGTTCTTTCGCATTGCCTTTGGGCCGATTGCCTCTAATCTCCCCGGAAAATCAGACGGGAGAGGCATATGCGCGATTTTCAACAACCGGGCCGTTCGGCGGTCTATGCACAAAACGGGATCTGCGCCACATCGCACCCACTGGCTGCGGGGGTTGCAATCGACATTCTGAAGCGTGGCGGAAACGCTATGGATGCGGCCATCGCCGGCGCGGTTCTCTTGGGAATTTGCGAGCCGCAAATGACCGGGATCGGCGGAGATTGCTTTGTTCTCTATTCCCGGCCCGGCAGCGATGAGATCCATGCTCTTAACGGGTCCGGGCGCGCGCCAACTGCCGCCAGTGCCGCAAGTTTGCGGGCGGAAGGGCTACAGACCATTCCTTTGCAAAGCCCGCATGCGGTGACGGTGCCCGGCGCGATCGACGCCTTCTGCCACCTGTCTGAAACCGAAGGGAAACTCGGCCTTGATGCGGTCCTGGCGCCCGCGATCCACTACGCCGACACCGGAGTGCCAGTGGCGCCGCGTGTGGCATTTGACTGGGCAAATGACGCAGGAACGCTGCAAGGCCCGGCGCGTGACGCGTATTTGTTCGGCGGAGCGGCGCCTTCGGTCGGGCAGATCTTCCGCGCTCCGGGTCAGGCCGAGGTGCTACGTCGCATCGCCAAGGACGGGCGCGATGCCTTCTACACAGGCGAGATCGCCGAAGACATGGTCGCAGCCCTGGCCGCGGCCGGCGGCGTTCACACGACCGATGATTTCGCGGCGACAACCTGCATGTCTACCACCCCGGTTGCAGGCGATTACAAGGGCATCGAACTGGTCGAGCATCCGCCCAACGGCCAGGGCGCAACGGCAATCCTGATGCTGAACATCCTCAAGCATTTCAACATTGCGGGCATGGATCCCTTCGGAGCGCAACGCGCCCATATCGAGGCCGAGGCAGCCAAACTGGCCTATGATGCCCGCAACCGTTTCATCGCAGATCCCGATCACACAAGTCGCCTGGATCATATGTTGTCGCTCGAGACCGCTGCGGAACTGGCCGCGCTTATTGACCCCAATCATGCCATGGCTGCCGCCGCACCGATCAGCGAAGCGGTGCACAAGGACACGATTTACATCACTGTCGTGGACAAAGACCGCATGGCGGTCTCTCTGATCTATTCGATCTTTCATGGGTTTGGCTCTGGAATCGCGTCAGAAAAATTCGGCATCCTGCTGCAGAACCGCGGTGCTGGCTTCACGCTCCAAGAAGGTCACGCCAACGAGCTGGGCGGCGGCAAACGTCCAATGCATACGATCATTCCCGGAATGCTGCGCCGAGAGGGCCGCGTCATCATGCCCTTTGGCGTCATGGGCGGGGCCTATCAGCCCAATGGACACGCGCGCTTTGTCTCGAACATCACCGATTTCGGCATGGAGCCACAGGCCGCGATGGACGCTCCCCGCTGCTTCTCGGATGCCGGGGTGATGAAAGTGGAGCGTGGCTATTCCGATGCTGTGCGTCAGGAGCTTGCGGACATGGGCCACAGGGTAGAGATCCCAGAGACGGCAATTGGCGGCTCACAAGCGATCAGGATACATGGCGAAGACCTGCTTGAAGGGGCCAGTGACCCCCGCAAGGATGGCTGCGCACTCGGCTACTGAGCGTCCAGGCTTGCCGTTTTGCGAAACCGCGCCGCACCACAAGGTGCGGCGCCGGGCCCAAGGCTGCCAGATAGGATCGGTGCAGCCGATCCTACTGCAGGCGCGGGAGCGCCGACCGACCTTTCGCATCACACGAAAAAAACTGGTTCAGTTCAGCTGGTACTGCAAGGAATATGCCGCGCCGTCAAACTGACCGAACATTTCCGGCACGTCCGGGTGGCTTACGGGCTCCCCGGAATAGTCGGCCACGAGGTTCTGCTCAGACACGTATGCCACGTAATAGGTTTGCTCGTTCTCGGCCAGAAGGTGATAAAACGGCTGATCTTTGACAGGCCGACTGTCTTTGGGAATGGCTTCATACCATTCCTCGGTATTGGCAAAAGTCGGATCAACGTCAAAGACCACCCCACGGAAGGGATGCTTCCGGTGGCGGACGACCTGGCCCAGATTGTATTTCGCGCGCGTTCTCAACATGGTCTTGCTGCCCCCGTCCTTTACTACTAACGCGTAAGGGCGACAGATGTCCAACTCTTGAGGCAAATTTTCGAGGAAACAGACTGTGAACCTTGCTCTGACAGTGCTTGAGATCGTCGCGCCCGTTTTCCTTTTGGCGGGGGTTGGGTTCGCTTGGGTGCGTCTTGGTTTTGAGTACAGAATTCAATTTGTTACCAGGCTTGCGATGACGCTTGCCGTGCCCTGCCTGATCTTCACCGCTCTGATGAAGACAGAGCTAAACAAGAGCGAGATCGGCTGGTTTGTGCTGGCCGCGATTGCGGGTCACGCTCTATTGGCCTGTGCAGGCGCAGTACTGGTCAAGCTGATGCATCTGGAACGCCGCAGCTATCTTGCCCCTTTCATTTTCGGCAACACGGGAAACCTCGGCATTCCGCTCTCCCTTTTTGCCTTTGGAGACGCTGGTCTTGGCTATGCGGTGGCGATGCTGGCGGTCTCGGCCGTTCTGTCCTTCACCTTCGGAATCTACATCGTCGCCGGTGAAGGCGGTGGCAGCAAAGCGCTGCGCGAACCGATGGTCTGGGCGACACTGCTTGGGGCGCTGTTCCTTTGGCGGGACTGGCACACCCCACAGTTTTTGACCAATGCGCTCGATCTGATCGGACAGATGGCAATCCCCTTGATGCTGATCACCCTTGGTGTTGCCGTTGCACGTCTGGCGCCGGGCAAGACCGGTCTTGCGATCATGCTGTCTTTGATCAAGGTGACGCTCAGTGCCGCTATCGGCTGGGGGCTGGGGCTGGCCTTTGGCCTGGACTATACGGCGTTTGGCGTATTGGTTCTGCAACTGGCGACACCCGTTGCCGTCACCTCCTACCTTTTGGCCGAAAAGTTCGAGGCCGACGCCGAGGCGGTAGCCGGCATGGTGGTCGTTTCGACCCTGATGTCCGTTGCAGCCTTGCCTCTCCTTCTGTCCCTGCTTCTGGAAATGTGATTTCCTCCACAGGGCGAATTCGCTACACTGCCGAAAAAACAAAAGGCAGAGGCAATGAGCAGAATCATCGTCGCCCTGATCCTCCTGTTGGCAGTTGCCTCCTGTGGAGGTGGGTACAATTCTCCGCCGCGCAATCTTGATAATGCCTGCAGCATTATCAAGCAGCGGCCGGAATATCTGAAGGCTTTCCGCGCGACCGAGCGCCGCTGGGGCGTGCCGGTGCACGTTCAGATGGCCACGATCTATCACGAAAGCCGGTTTGATGGCGATGCGCGCACCCCGCATCGCTATCTTCTTGGTGTCATCCCAATGGGCCGCCAGTCCAGTGCCTACGGCTATAGTCAGGCTCTGGATGGCACTTGGGACGACTATCGCCGCGCCACGGGCAAGCGCCGCGCAAAGCGTGACCGCATTCGGGACGCATCGGATTTCATGGGCTGGTACATGAACCGAACCCGAGAGAAAAACGGCATACCGCTTTATGACGCACGCAATCAGTATCTCGCATATCACGAAGGTCACACCGGTTATGCCCGCGGCACCTATCGCAGCAAATCCTGGCTGATCCGCGTGGCGGACAAGGTTGAGGACCGCTCACTGATGTATCAAGCCCAACTCGCCGCCTGTCGCAAATTCCGCTGAACGCAATTCAGGGCGAGGCGCGCACCAAAGATCCAAGGCAGCGCTCCCGCCGCTCTCAGGTTCTTCTGCGAAGACCCTTCGCCCGTTGGGCCCAGCACCGCCTGACGGCGGTGCAGTTGGCGCACCGTACCCAGTGAGTCTATGAAATCGGCTGTGACTGTGCACGCCACGCCAGAGGCGTGGCGCCGGGCCCAACGCCGCACAAAGGGGCTTGGGCAAAGCCCAGGCACCTGCGGGGGCGGGAGCCTTTCGCTTAGGATGGAACCCCATTTTTGCAGGGCAAGGTAACCCCAATAGCACCTAACGGGATTTGCTGCCTGCCCCGGTGTTAAACAGGAAGGACGACAGTTTCCCGCCAGTTTCAAGCGCTCCAAGGATCACAGTCGTCTTACCCCCGGCGCTGTCATAGACAACCCATTTGCGCAGCTCCACCGGATCATCTGTGAATATCAGTTCAAGCCCGCCTTGCTCTGGGTTTTCAGGATCCTGCGCCTGCAGGATCGTCGAGGTCCCATCAAACTGATGCCCAACCACCATGCCTGCCTGCGCAAGATCCACGCGTTTGGCCAGGATAATGGACAAAGGTGTGCGTTTCAGCGGATAGGTCTCTGGCGGCTGGTTCGACTTGGGATCGTGGATCACCACCGAGCCGGATCCCGCAACCACAGTCGCCCCATTGTCCCCGTCATATTCAAACCGCATCCGGCCAGGGCGGTGAATGTAGAGCTTACCTGTGGACAGGCTGCCATCATCATTGATCTGAGTGAACGTAGTCTCAGCCGTGGTCAGCCCGTTCAAGTAAGCCGAAAGCTGATCAAGGCTCAGCTTTTCCGCAGCAAAGGCCGCTGGGGACAAAAAGACAAACGCGATGGCAAATAGGATCTGTTTCATGAGGTCTAGATAAACTCTGCGGCACCAAAAGGAAGAGACCGCCCCATCAAAGGGCGGCCTTGCGCATCGATCCGCCGAAAAGGCGTTCGTGCGGTCTTTATTGTTCAGGAACAAGGATCTCGCGCTTGCCCACGTGGTTCGCCGGCGAGACGAGGCCCTCTTCCTCCATCTGCTCCACCAGCCGGGCGGCCTTGTTATAGCCGATTGCCAGCTTGCGCTGAATATAGGAGGTGGAGCACTTGCGGTCCTTGATGACGATCTGCACGGCAGAGTCATAAAGCGCATCCTCACCCGTGGTATTGCCACCGGTCGAAAGACCCAGAACCGCATCGATATCGTCAGCCTTTTCATCATCCGGTCCGTCCAGAACCGTGCCCACATAGGCGGGCGGGCCGAACTGCTTGAGGTGCGTGACGACTTCTTCGACCTCTTCGTCCGAGACAAAGGGACCATGGCAGCGGGTGATCTTGGCGCCGCCCGCCATATAGAGCATGTCGCCCATACCCAAGAGCTGTTCGGCGCCCATCTCCCCCAGGATGGTGCGGCTGTCGATCTTGCCGGTCACCTGGAAGGAAATCCGGGTGGGGAAGTTCGCTTTGATGGTGCCGGTGATCACATCGACCGAGGGGCGCTGCGTGGCCATGATCAGGTGAATGCCCGACGCCCGCGCCATCTGCGCCAGACGCTGGATGCAGGCCTCGATCTCTTTCCCCGCGACCATCATCAGGTCGGCCATCTCATCGACGATGACGACGATGTATGGCAGGGCCTCGGGTGCGAACTCTTCCGTCTCGAACACCGGCTCGCCGGTGTCATCGTCAAAGCCGGTCTGCACCGTGCGCGAGAACATCTCGCCCTTGGAGAGCGCTTCTTTCACGCGGCCATTGTAGCCGGCGATGTTGCGCACGCCCATCTTGGACATCTTGCGATAGCGGTCTTCCATCTCGCCCACGACCCATTTCAGGGCGACGACCGCCTTCTTCGGGTCGGTCACAACCGGCGACAGAAGGTGCGGGATGCCATCATAAACCGATAGCTCCAGCATCTTGGGGTCGATCATGATCAGGCGGCATTCATCCGGGGACAGCTTATAGAGCAGCGACAGGATCATGGTGTTGATCGCAACAGACTTACCAGAGCCGGTGGTGCCCGCGATCAGCAGGTGAGGCATCTTGGACAGATCGGCGACAACCGCATCACCGCCAATGTCCTTGCCCAGAGCCAGCGGCAGGTTCTGAGTGCCATCGCCATAGTCACGGCTCGACAGGATCTCGCGAAAGCTGACCATCTCGCGCTTGTCATTCGGGAGCTCGATCCCGATGACCGAGCGCCCCGGCACGGTGGAAACCCGCGCCGACAGGGCCGACATGGAGCGCGCGATATCATCGGCCAGACCGATAACCCGGCTCGCCTTGAGACCCGGCGCCGGCTCCAGCTCGTACATGGTGACGACGGGACCGGGGCGAACCGAAACGATCTCACCCTTGACGCCATAATCATCGAGCACCGATTCCAGCATCCGCGCGTTTTCTTCCAGCGCTTCGTCGCTCAGGTGATGGCGCTCAATCGCGGCCGGATTGGACAGAAGCGACAGCGGCGGCAGCTCGAAGGCATCTTGATCAGCCTCTTCAAAGGCGAGGCTGGGCTGCGCTTCGGCCTTGGCACGGGTTGAAGGTTCCGGCACACGACGCTGAGGTTTTTCGACCACGACCTTGCGCGGTTCAGCCACGGGGATGTCGATCGCTCCAGCCGGGTCAGCAACCCGTGATGCCGCAGGCGCGGGCGGCAGTGTGGGCGCGGTCGTTTCAGGCGCAGCCGCCAACGGCGCCGATGACACCTGAGCAAGGCCCTCTTCGAACGAGACCTCAGGTGAGAAACCAGCGGTTGCCCCCGTCAGCGGCGGCTCCGGTGGCAGGTCGGCCTGCGGCGCCGGATCGGCTTTGAACACCAGTGGTTCAGGCCGACGACCGCGGCCCTTGGTCAAGGGCAGGTTGGGATCGGGTTCTGTCACCTTGCCCGCGGCGCGGCGCACGCGGATTGCATTGGCGATCTTTTGGGAAATGCGATCATCGCCCGGCAGGTCTTCGTCCAGGATGGATGGTTCCTGTTCAACCAGTTCCGGCTGCGGCATCGGGGCATTCGCCAGATCTGGATCAGCGCGGCGGATGAGGTTTGGCACCCGTGACAGGAGCCCGGTCTTTTCAGGGACCGGAGCAGGTGCAGGCTCATCCGCATAGGTCTCGAACATCTGCGGTTCGGCCTGGGCCTCGGCGATTGCCGCGCTCTGGGCGGCAGCGGCTTCGGCGCGGGCAGCGCGTTTTTCGCGATAGGCCTTGGCCGCCTGAAGACTGCCTGATGCGCCGCGGCCCAAAAGGCTGGCCAGCGCGCCGTAGACCATGACCACACCCACCAGCAGGAAACGCGCGGCACGCATCAACTCACCCCGCGAGAAACCGCAGACAAAGATGCCAAGCGCCACCATGCCCAGCGCCATCAGAAGGGACATCAGTTTCACAGCAAAATGTGAGCTGATCGGAGCCAGCGTCAGCAAGGCGCCCATGACCGTGTCGCCAAAAAGGCCGCCAAGGCCGAAACTGTGGGTCGACAGCCACTCTGCGTTTGGTACCAGCGTTGCGGCATAGACCGACGCCAGAGCCACCAGAACCGGTGCAAAGACAACCCGCGCAATCGCCCGTTCAGAGCCACGATGCAGCAGGAACCTCACCCCCCAGGCCAATAGCGTCACGGCAAAGGCAACACCGCCCCAGCCCACAATCATGAACAATGGCGCTGCGATTGAAGCCCCCATCCGACCCATCCAGTTCTGAACGGGCGCATCGGTGGAGACCATCCAGTTTGGATCATCCGGGGTGTAAGAGCCGATGATCGCGGCCGCCACCAGACCAAGCCCCAAAAGGGCAATGCCGATCAGTTCCTTACCGCGTTTTTCAATGGCTGCCTGCATGTTACTGTCGAGCAACGGATCGCGGCTGCGAGTTTGAAATGCCATGCCTACCTCGGTTCCATTTTGTCGCGGGCCGTCCAGCTGTCCCGCCGGATCTTCGCCTGCATTGGTCTATTGATCTTGGCCGCCCGCCCCCTGCCAAGGGCAAGCCGCAGTCCTTATTCGTAAAGGCAGGCGCGCAAAGTGCTGAGCGCCGCCCGTGTTGTTTCTGCCGGGGCGACAAGGGCCGCCCGGATGTAGCCTTTGCCCGGGTTATCATGCCCTTCGCCCTGCGCCAGATAAGCGCCCGGAAGAACGCGCACGCCCGTCTCGGTCCAGAGCTTCAGCGCCGCGGCCTCACCATCCTCGATGGGGAGCCACAGGAAGAACCCGGCCTCGGGCGCCATGTAGCCGTTGAGGCCGCCCAGCACCTCATCCGCGATGCGGTACTTTTCCTGATAAAGCGCGCGGTTTTCCTCCACGTGCGCCTCATCCGCCCAGACCTTGGCCGCTGCTGCCTGCAAAGGGCCTGGTATGGGCGCACCGCTATAGGCGCGCAGCTGCTTGATGCGCTTGATGCTTTCGAGGCCGCCCGCGATCAGCCCGGCGCGCAGCCCAGGAAGGTTCGAGCGTTTCGATAGCGAGTTGAACAACACCACGCGCTCAGGATCGGCGCCCAACTCCTGCGCCACGGTAAGCGCACCGACAGGCGCGGTCTCGCGGTAGATCTCGGAGTAGCACTCATCGGCGAAGATGCGGAAGTCGTATTTCTCGGCCAGCCGGATAAGATCCGCCCAGTACTCGCGTGAGGCAACGGCCCCCTGCGGGTTCGCCGGTGAGCAGATATAGGCCACGGCGGTGCGGTTCAGCACCTCTTCGGGCAGGCTTGCATAGTCGGGCAGATGACCGGTAGCCGAGGTTGCAGGCACAAAGACCGGCTCCGCTCCGACCGAAATCGTGGCCACCATATAGACCTGATAAAACGGGTTCGGGATCAGCACCACCGGGCGCTTGCCGATCTTGCTCTCGGGGCACAGCGCCATGGCCGCATTATAGAGCCCCTCGCGCGTGCCATTCAGCGCCATAACGTGGCTGTCCGGCTCCATGCTCACCCCATAGCGGCGCGCGATCCAGTCGCACATGGCACCGCGCAAGGCATCAGAACCGTCATTGGGGGGGTAGTTGTTAAACCCAGCGGCATTCTCTGCGATGACATCCGTGACCCAGGCGGGAAAGGCATGTTTCGGCTCGCCAATGGTCATATGCACCACATCCCCGCCGGGGGTGTGGTGGTCCAACAGCGCCCGCAAACGCGGAAACGCATAGGCTGGCAGGTTCGAAAACCGCTCAGGGAAGTTCATCGCATATGCCTCAGGTTCGGGATCATTAGCGCCCCGTTTGTAAATAAGGTACATAGCAAGGCCCCATCCGTCCAGTCGCATGGAGGCCGTGCGGTGAATTTGTGGCTTTCAGGACAACGTCCGCAAAAGCCGCGCAAGACTAGCAGAAATACGGTCAGGACAGGGCGGCTTCGACGCTTGCGCCGATCCGCAAAAGGGCCTCTTCGCAGTCGGGATGGCCCAGGATCTGCAACCCGCAAGAGGCCTTGCCCACGGGCAGGGTCAAGGCGCACAGACCCATGAGGTTACCGATCCGGGTGTTGCGCAGGGTCAGAAGGTTCGCTTTGACATAGTAGTCGCGATCCTGCTCAAGCCGCTCCATGTTCGGGGGCAGGATCGGACAGGTCGGCGTCAGCACTCCGTCAAAGCCGGACACCGCCTGATCCCAGACCATGCGGCACTGTTCCAGCTTGGCCCAGGCGGCCACGTAGTCGGCCCCGCTGAACTCGGCGCCCGCGCGGAAGCGTTCCAGAATTTCCGCAAACATGACGTCCGGGCTGGCCTCGATCACGTCTTTCCACAGACCATAGGCTTCGGTTGTGTAGAGGATCGCGCTGAGGCCCATCGCCTCTTCCAGCTGCGGCACCTCCAGCGGCACGATTTCGGCGCCTGCCGCTTTGAGCTTGCCCAGGGTCTCGACATGGGCGGCGGCAACCTCCGGCTCCAGATCGTCGCGCGCGATGGTGCGCAGATCGGCAAAGCGGCGACCTTTCAGCGAAGGCGGATTGCGCAGGTCTGGCCCCTTGGTGCCCTCCAAAAGGCCCAGCATCAGCCCCGCATCCTCGACCGAGCGGGCCAGCGGGCCGACGGTGTCGAATTTGAGGCACAGCGGCACGACGCCCTCAAGGCTGATCCGCCCCGAGGTGGTCTTGAGCCCCACAAGATTGTTCCAGGCCGAAGGGATCCGCACCGAGCCGCCGGTGTCCGATCCTATGCCACAAGTGGCCAGCCCAAAAGCCACCGACGCCGCCGCCCCAGAAGACGACCCCCCCGGCACCGCCCCTTCGTCATTCACGCAAGGTGGAGTCGCCTTGACGGGGTTGAGGCCAAGACCGGAAAAAGCCAGCTCGCTCATATGGGTCTTGCCGAGGCAGACCGCACCCATAGAGGTGGCGTTGTCCAGAACCCGCGCATCGCGGTCCGGCACCCGGCCCTTTAGCAGGTCCGATCCGGCCTCGGTCGTGGTTCCGGCGCTGTCGAACAGATCCTTCCAACTGATCGGCACCCCGTCCAAAGGAGAGCGCCGCAGATCCAGCTTGGCCCGCTGCGAGGCAGCTTCGGCTTCGGCCAGGGCGCGATCATGAGTGACTTCGGTGTAGATCCGGTCCCGCAGCGGATGGGCATCAATGGCATCCAGATAGCAGCCTGTCAGGTCGATCGGGTCGATCTCTCCCGCGCCGATCCCACGTCCCAGCTCTGCCGCCGTCATCTTCAGCCACTCATGCATTCGTCGTCTCTCCCTTGGTGCATCCTGCACGCCTTGTGCCTTTGGGCGCGACGGTAACGGCAGCTTGGCGGTGGGACAATCCCGCACAGGCGCTATAGAGACAATCGGTTGGACAATCCCCGCACAAGGCGCATATTGCACCTCATGAAAAACAGCTCCGATATCCTGATCGTTGGCGGCGGATTGAACGGCCCCGCCCTGGCCCTTGCGCTCGCCCAGACCGGCCACAGCGTCACCGTGATCGATGCTCTGCCCGAGATCGCCCTTCAGGACGACGGCTTCGACGGGCGCGGCTATGCCCTGGCACTGGCCTCCAAACGCCTGCTGGACCGGATCGGCGTCTGGTCGCATGTGGCGGAACAGGCCCAGCCCATGCTAGAGATCAAAGCCTCGGACGGACACGCGGGCGAAGGGCCTGCGCCGTTTTTCATCCACTTTGACCATACCGAGATCGAAGAAGGCCCCATGGGCTATATGGTCGAAGACCGATTTTTGCGCCGCGCCTTCCTTGAGGCAATGGAGGACGAGCCCCTGATCACCACGGTGAATGGGCACCGCGTGGTGGCGCAGGACCCCGATCAGACCGGCGTCACTGTGACCCTGGATGACGGCTCTGAACTGCGCGGCAGGCTGCTGGTCGGCTCGGACGGACGCAAGAGCGGCACCGCCATGCGCGCCGGGATCAAGCGCAGCGGCTGGGACTACGGCCAGACCGCGCTCGTCTGCGCCATCGACCATGAAAAACCCCATGGCGGCATCGCGCATCAGTTCTTTATGCCATCTGGACCGCTGGCCATCCTGCCCCTGCCCGGCAACCGCTCCTCCATCGTCTGGAGCGAAAAGACCGAGACCGCCGCTGCCATCCATGCGCTGGATGATGCCGGTTACATGGCCGCGCTGAAACCCCGCTTTGGGGATTTCCTGGGGGAGATCTCGCTCGCAGGCAAACGCTTCACCTATCCGCTGAACCTTACGGTCGCCAACAGTTTCATCGCGGATCGCCTCGCGCTGGTCGGAGACGCCGCCCACGGGATGCACCCGATCGCGGGTCAGGGCCTCAACGCCGGCCTGCGCGATGTGGGGGCATTGGCCGAAGTGCTGACCGAAGCCACGCGGCGGGGCGAGGACATCGGTTCTTCCCTCGTGCTGGAACGCTACCAGCAATGGCGCCGTTTCGACACCGCGACGCTCGCGATGGCAACCGATGTTTTCAACAAGCTGTTTTCCAACGACAACCCGCTTTTGCGGCTGGGCCGCGACATCGGCATGGGGCTGGCAGGCGCCCTGCCCGGCCTTCGCCGCGGCTTTATGCGCGAGGCCGCCGGTCTGACTGGGGATTTGCCACGCTTGCTGCAAGGCAAGCCCATCTGATCAGAGCGGAACTACGCCGCGCACTAGCGCGGCGCCGGGCCCAAGTCCCCGCCTTTGCTTTGGCGCAGCCAAAGGACAGGCGGGACGCGGGAGCCCTCCGCTCTCGTTACACTTCGGACCAGAATTCCAAGGACGGCTCGCACAGATCCCGCAAAGGCGCGATGAACCGCCCGGGGTGTTCGATCCTCTCAAACCGCATGCGTCGTGGCGACCAGTTGAGATACTGACGCCCCTCGTCCTTTTCGACGATCATGACCCCATGAAAGTACCAGCCAGAGTTTGATTTGTACCCTGAATCGATTGTGTAAAAAGAAAACCCGCGCAGATCCCAGATCGACCGCACCTGCGCCGAAGGACCGTGATGTGCAATGCAAAAAGGCGCACCCCCGGCGAGTCTGCCCGCGTGACCAATCACCATGACAGCCGACAGGATCGACCAGAGTGCAGCACCTGTCGCGAGGGCCATTCCCAACATGGCAGCTCGTGCGGCCCCCGCCCCCAGACGGTTGCCCCCCAAGAACAGCAGGCTCGCCGCCACGCCCAGTGACAGCATGCCGCCATGGACCATCACCATAAAGCCGGATCTTGGCGAGACGAGTGCCGAGACGATCAGCGTCAACAGCACTCCGGACAGCAGCACAGCAATCGATGCTGACTGTGCCAACACCGGACACACCGGGGCTGATCGCAAACGCCCTGCGATAATCACAATCAGCGGAACCAAAGGAAGAGCCCACACCATCAGGGAGAGAATAGAAAACGCTCCGATAGGCGACCAGCCATAGAAGGGTTGCAAAAACCCGATCGCAAAGAGGATGGCACCTGCAGCGCGCATGGACAGAAAGTCCCTTTGCAACCGGCTTGCTGCAATCAAGAACGACCTCACTCCAGCGGGCGGGCCTCGTCCACCAGCATCACCGGGATGCCCCCCCGGATCGGAAAGGCCAGATTGGCCGGTTTCGAGATCAGCTCCTGCGCCTCGGCGTCATATTCCAGAACCGCATTGGTGAGCGGACAGACCAGCGCCTCCAGCATGCGGCGGTCAAAGGCGGGGGGCTGGGGCTGTTCGTCGCTCATTGCAGGGGATCCTCATTCGAACCGCTGCGCAAAGCGAATTCGATCAGTGTGACAAGGGTTTCCCGCCTTGTGGCAAGAGAGGGCGCTTCGAGCAAGGCCTGTTTGTCTTCGGGTTCGAAATCAAGAAGCATCGAGAGCGAGTTGATCAGCAACTCATCATCAGCACCCTCAAGCGCATCCCAGTCAGTCGACAGGTTCCGCGCCGCGAAATAGCGTGACAGGAGTTCAAGAAGCGCAGCCCGTTCAAACCCGCAGTCGGGTTCGGCCCGGCCAAGGTCCATCTCAAAACCTGCCCAATCCACCTCACATTTGCGATAGGGCGTAAAGCCGGTGATTTCGCTGTTGATCCGAAACCGGGAGATTCCCGACAGGGTGATCAGGTACCGGCCGTCTTCGGTTTCGGAGAACTGAGTGACACGCCCCGCACATCCGATGGCATGCAACCCGTTGGCGCCGCCGTCCCGGCTGGGGCAGGGTTGCACCATACCGATAAGCCGTTCGCGCGTCTTGAGGGCATCTTCCAGCATCTGCAGATAACGCGGCTCAAAGATATGCAGCGGCAATTTTGACCGAGGCAGCAAAAGCGCCCCGGGCAGTGGAAAAACGGGCAAGGCGCCCGGCAGGTCCGCTGGTTTCAACATAAGTCGAAGTGTAGCGCGCCTGCCGCTTCAGGCAAATATCATGGAGCTCAATTTGCGACGGCCGTTCAGAACGACCGGGTCATTGGGCTGCAACGCGTCAAAAATTGTGAAGAGCTGGGTTTTGGCAGCACCATCGTTCCACTCGCGGTCGCGTTTGAACAGCTCCAAAAGCTCTGCAACCGCGCCTTCGGCATCCCCCGCAGCATGCAAAGCCTGGGCCAGGTCAAAACGTGCCGCATGATCGGCGGGATCCGCGTCCACCTTGGCGCGCAACTCAGCCACCGGGCCTGCGTTTTGCGCCTGTCGGGCCAGTTCGATCTGGGCCCGTGCAGCTTCGATTTCGGCCGCATCCGAGATTTCCGCAGGCGCTCCGTTCAGGATGGCCTCGGCCTGATCAAGATCCTCCAGTGCAATATGGGCGCGGGCGAGACCGCCATAGGCGGCGGCATTCTTGTCGTCCTCGCCCAAAACCGCGGCAAAGGTCTGGGCCGCATCTGCGACGGCACCCTCAGCCAGCATCTCTTCGGCGGCCTCAAGGGCTGCACCAAGACCTCCGTCTGCCTCACCGCCCGCGGCCTCGATCACCTTTTTCAGGAAGGCGTCAATCTCGCTTGGGGGCAGGGCGCCCTGGAACATGTCGATGGGACGGCCCTGTACAAAGGCCACAACGGTCGGGATGGATTGCAGCGGAAGGCCCTGTTGCGCGAGCGCCTGCGCCAGCCGCTGGTTCTGGTCCACGTCTATCTTGGCCATGGTCACCGCGCCCTTGGCACGTGTGACTGCGGCTTCCAGGGCCGGACCCAGCGTCTTGCAGGGGCCGCACCAGGGCGCCCAGAAATCGACGATCACCGGCGCCTGCATCGAGGCTTCGACCACATCCTGCATAAAGGTCGCTTCCGTGACGTCTTTGATCAGATCACCTGCGGGCGCAGCTGTGCCCGCACCACCGAGAATATCCATCATACTCTTGTTCTCCGTTTGGAACTTGCCCCTTATATGGAATCCTGAGGCCAAGAAACCAAGAGAGGAGTTTCAAAGGTGCCGTTTCCGCGTATCGATTTTTTCGCCTTGTCCGAGCGGATGATGGCCATGGATGACGCAGCCTGGGCCCGCCACGCGAACCCTTGGAGCGTTTACAGCCGGATGTCGATCCTGCCGCTGATGACGCTGGCGATCTGGTCGCACCTCTGGCTGGGGTGGGGCGCCTTGGCACCGGTTGCTTTGGTCGTTTTATGGACGTGGTGGAACCCACGTGCCTTTGGGACTCCAACCACGACAAACAACTGGGCTGCACGCGGAACATTCGGGGAAAGAGTCTTTCTCAACCGCGCAAAGGTGCCGATACCGGAGCATCACACCCGCGGGGCCAAGATCCTGACCCTTATCTCAGGCCTTGGAATCCTGCCGTGGGTTTTTGGGATCTGGCAGGCGGACGTCGGAATGACCCTCTTCGGTCTCAGCCTGATGATCGGCGGCAAACTCTGGTTCTTTGACCGCATGGTCTGGCTCTACCAGGACATGAGATCAAAGAACCCGGATTACGCCGACTGGCTTTACTGAGGGGCAGGCTCTCCCGCGCCCCCAGACGCCCTATGGGGCGTCTTTATGCGGCCTTGGGCCAGGCAGCGCGTTACCGCGCTGCGGTTGCACCAAGCATCTGTCGACTGAATAAAGCGCCGCGCCGTGCGCCAGCACGGCGCCCGGCCCAACTGTGGCGGGGCAATCTGTGATTGCTTCAAAACAGGCGGGAGCACCCCTGCCCTTGGGACTAAAGGTCGAAGGTTGCAAGGACCGGCGCATGGTCGCTGGGTTTGTCCCAACCGCGGGCATCGCGCAGAATGCGGCTGGAATGCCCCGCGTTCGAGATATCGCCCGTCGCCCAGATGTGATCAAGGCGCCGACCCTTATCCGCCGCATCCCAGTCGCGGGCGCGGTAGGACCACCAGCTGAATAGCAGCCCCTCGGGAATATCCTGCCGGGTGATATCGACCCAGCCGCCTGCGTCCTGCGTCTCTGCCAGATGCTCTACCTCGATCGGCGTATGGCTGACGATCTTCAACAGCTTCTTGTGATCCCAGACATCATCTTCGCGCGGTGCTATGTTGAGATCCCCCACCAGAATGGATTTCTGCGGCTTTTCATCATGGAACCAGTCCCGCATGCCGGTGAGGTAGTCGAGCTTCTGACCGAATTTCTCGTTGATCTCTCGGTCTGGCTTGTCGCCGCCCGCGGGCACATAGAAATTGTGGATGGTGACACCATTCTCCAGCTGGCCTGCAATATGACGGGCATGGCCAAGGTCCGCGAAATCCTCGCTTCCAACCTCTTTGATGGGCTGGCGCGAGAGGATCGCAACGCCGTTATACCCCTTCTGGCCACGCGCGATCATGTGGGTGTAGCCAAGAGCCGCAAAGCCTTCCATCGGGATCTTCTCAACCGGGCTTTTGCACTCCTGCAGGCACAGCACATCCGGCGCCTCTTCCTGCAATAGTTTGAGCACGATTGGCTCGCGCAGGCGGACAGAATTGATGTTCCAGGTGGCAAGGGTAAAGGGCATGCGCGGTCTCCGGGTTCAAGGATGGGCCTTCGGTACCACAGGCCCGATCCGACGAGAAGTCTGGCAAACACAAAGAGAAGTGTTGACCCGGGCCCCCAGCGCACAGCTAAACTTATGCACGATTCATTTTCGGAAATTCACTCTAAAAGTGCAGGAGACATCCATGTCCAAAGAATCCAACTGGCAAATCGAATTGAGTGGCGACATCAACAAAGCTCTCGATCAAATGGCCGCCTTGGGAAAGCTTGTCTGGGACGGTTTTCACCAGCCTTCCACGGCTGTGGTGATCGAGCTGATGAATGAAACCAAATATACGCTTCAACACGTCGGCAACTATCGCTGGCAAGGCAACTTCAAAGAACCGACAGACGGTTTGCAGCCGGGCCATGGACGGGTCTGGGGCATGGAGTCCAAAGGGCTGGATGGCAGCTTTGGAGCCGTGATCTATCAGCTGTGGGATGGCGATACAGAGTTGAATGCCTACCTGGTGATCGGCAATCTCGTCTACTTCGACGGAGCCCAGCCGCACTACACGGCACTCTTGACCGAAACCAATCAATACGCCGAAGGCAAACCGCGCACACTGAATCTATTGAATGACGGAAAATCCTCAGCCTGGACGCAAACATACCCAGACGTTGCCGGGCTCTCTTTGACAATCAAGGCCGATATCTGGACAGAAACGATCAATGCCAGAGCCGAAAACTTTCGCGTTCAGCTGACTGCGACACCCTGAACAAAGGGCAAAAAAAGACCGGGCACCGGGCCCGGTCCAGTCCAACAGGGAGGTGCATATCATGACCCGGATATGCGCGGGATTTCGTTTAGATCCATCACAGGATAAAGGTGACTGCTAGATCTCTCTTTGATCTGGGTCAACGGGTTTCCCCTGCGTCAGGATGTCTTCCCCGGGCCTCAGGTGGCCAGGCGATAGCCGCCCGATTCCGTCACCAGAATCCGGGCATTCGAAGGATCCGGCTCGATTTTCTGGCGCAGGCGGTAGATATGCGTTTCCAGCGTATGAGTGGTGACGCCCGCGTTATAACCCCAGACCTCGTGCAGCAGCACATCCCGCGCCACGACACCGTCGTTGGAGCGATACAGGAACTTCAGGATATTGGTTTCCTTCTCTGTGAGTCGGATCTTGCGGTTGTCCTCGGTCTCGAGCAGCTTCATCGCCGGTTTGAAGGTATAGGGGCCAAGGCCAAAGACCGCGTCTTCTGACTGTTCATGGGTGCGCAACTGGGCACGGATGCGGGCCAGCAAGACGGGAAACTTGAAGGGCTTGGTCACATAGTCGTTCGCGCCCGCATCAAGTCCCAGGATAGTGTCCGCATCGCTGTCATGGCCGGTCAGCATCAGGATCGGAGCCTTGACGCCCTGCTTGCGCATCAGGCGGCACAACTCGCGCCCATCGGTATCGGGCAAGCCAACGTCGAGAATGACCAGATCGTACAGGGCCTCCTTGGCGCGCTCCATCGCGGCCTGACCGTTCTCGGCTTCGAAGACGTCAAAGTCCTCGGTCATGATCAGCTGCTCGCTCAGCGCCTCGCGCAAATCGTCGTCGTCGTCCACCAGCAGTATCTTTTTCAATTGCGCCACGGCACTGTCCTCCTTTTCGTTGGCAAACAGATGCGGTCACCATCGCACAACCACAAGATATGCTTCAAAAGTTTCACGCCCTCGTGTCCCTGACGCAGGAATTGTTTCACTTCCGTTGCATTTGGGCCTAGGAAAGGGCCGTTATACTGTCACAAGCCGCCGGATGGATGCATGAGCCTGCTGCCCACCACACTCGAACTTCTGGCCCGCGCACGGGTCGATTTGCGCATGGGGCTGCCCGTGGTGCTCGAGGGCAGCGGCACGGCAGCACTGGCGCTGGCTGTCGAAAGCCTGACCGCCGAACGGCTGACCGACCTGCGCACCCTTGGCCCCGTCTCCCTGGCACTGACTGCGCGGCGCGCCGAAACGCTGAAAGCGCGCGCCTATGACGGGGATCTGGCCAGGATAGAGGTTCCATCAGAGGCCAGAATGAGCTGGATTCAGGCCCTCGCTGATCCCGCAGATGATCTCAACACACCGATGAAAGGGCCTCTGATCAGCCTGCGCGAGGGGCCTGCTGACCTGCATCGTCTGGCGATAGCGCTGGTGAAATCGGCGCGCCTGTTGCCCGCTGCGCTTTTGGTCCCTATCGAATCGAGCGCGCCTTTCGTCAGCGACTTCGGGCTGACGCGCATTGCCGAGGCCGCCGCAAACCCGCTCCTGAGCCAAAGCTCTCCGTTGCACCCGGTCGCCGCCGCGCGCCTGCCCATGGATGCCGCCGAGGCCGGGCGCCTGCATATCTTTCGCCCCGAGGACGGCGGCGAGGAACACTACGCGGTCGAGATCGGCCGCCCCGACCGCAGCAAGCCAGTACTCGCGCGGCTGCATTCGGCCTGTTTCACCGGAGACGTGCTTGGCTCGCTGAAATGCGATTGCGGCCCGCAATTGCGCGGCGCTCTGGCGCAGATGGGCGCTGAGGGCGCGGGCGTGCTCTTGTACCTCAACCAGGAAGGGCGCGGCATCGGCCTTGCCAACAAGATGCGTGCCTACAGCCTGCAGGATCAGGGCTTTGACACGGTCGAGGCCAACCACCGCCTTGGGTTCGAGGATGACGAGCGCGATTTCCGTCTCGGTGCAGCCATCCTGCAGGAGTTGGGTTTCAACTCTGTACGCCTGATGACCAACAACCCCGGCAAGATCGCGATGATGGAGAAAACCGGAGTTGCTGTCACCGAGCGCGTTCCATTGCAGGTCGGCGAAAACGCCCACAACCGCGCCTACCTTGCAACCAAGGCCGCCAAATCGGGGCACATGCTGTGATGATGCGCGCGACCTCTCCCTCTGATCTGGTGCTGACCCCGCGCGGTGTGCGCTTCATGGGGCGTACCCTGCCCTGCACCATCGGCAAGGGTGGTCTGACGCAGAACAAACGCGAAGGCGACGGAGCGACGCCCACAGGCATACATGGTATTGTCGGGATGCTTTATCGCCCGGATCGCATCGCAAAACCTGCGGATTGGGCGGTGCCGATCGGACCAAGCGACCTATGGTCAGACGATGTAAAAGATCCTGACTACAACCTGATGGTCCGCACACCGCATGGCTACAGTCACGAGCGCCTGCGCCGCGCCGACCCGCTTTATGATCTGGTGCTGATCACCGACTGGAACTGGCCGAATGCGGTCAAAGGGCGCGGATCTGCCATTTTCCTGCATCAATGGCGCAGACCGGGCTATCCGACCGAAGGCTGTATCGCTTTCAGCCGCAGCGACCTGCACTGGATCGCACCACGCCTGCGGCATGGCTGCCGTGTGATCATTCCGCCGGTTTGACCCGTTCGCCAAAGATGGCCGAGCCAACCCGCACGTGGGTCGCGCCAAGCGCAATCGCTGTTTCAAAATCGCTGCTCATCCCCATGGAAAGCCCCTCCAGCCCGTTGCGCGCGGCTATCTTGGCCAAGAGCGCAAAATGCAAACTGGGCTCTTCATCCACAGGCGGAATGCACATGAGGCCCTTGATTGGCAAATCCAGCGCCTGGCAGTCGGCGACAAACTGATCCGCGTTTTCGGGCAGAACCCCGGCCTTTTGTTCCTCGGCGCCGGTATTGACCTGCACAAACAGATCCGGGCATTGGCCCAGCTCCTGCGCCAGCCGCGCCAGGGTTTTGGCGAGCTTGGGGCGATCCAGGGAATGGATTGTATCGAACAGCTCCATCGCGGCCCGCGCCTTATTGGTCTGCAGCGGCCCGATCAGATGCAGATCCAGCCCGCTATAGGTCTCGGCAAACATTGGCCATTTGCCTTCGGCCTCTTGCACGCGATTTTCGCCAAAACAGCGCTGGCCCTGTTTCAGAACCTCTTCGACGCGCGCGTTGGGCTGCACCTTTGACACCGCGATCAGCTGCACCGCCCCCGAGGCCCGGCCCGCAGCGGCTTCGGCATTGGCGATGCGGCTTTTGATCTCTTCCAAGGACATGGGGCGGTCTCCCTCGCTGTGCGGTTTCAGCGCGAAAAAACACTGTTTGGCCAGAAATGTTAAGAGCCAAAAGAAAAGGGTGAGCCCTTGCAGGCCCACCCTTCCGTGTTCACGCTAAGCGTGGTTCAGCTTAGAAGCTGAATACAGCGCCGGCCTGAACCTGAGTGTTGCCATACGAAGACCGCTGGGCACCGGCTTCGAGGGAAGCGCCGCCACCGAGGTCATACGAATAGTTGATACCGTAGGAGGTACCTTCCTGCTGGTTCGAAGTGGCAATCGCATCGCGGTTGTCGTTACGACCGTTGGCAACGTCAGTGGCGGAAACCGCGTCTTCGCTGGTCACCCAAAGCACGATGTTGGAAGCCGCGCCGATGTCCATGTTGCCATAGAGACCGAACTTGTCGATGCCGTCGTTGTCAGCATAAGCCATACGAACGCCGAACTGACCCAGCTGACCTGCGATGGAGACAAACGCCTTGTCTTCGAAACGGTAGTTCGAATCCTGGAAGCCGACCGCAGCTGTCCAGTCACCGAAGGTGTAGGCAAGGTTCACCGCGGAGCGCTTGCGGTTCGACGCCGTGAGAGCGCCGTTGGTCACAGGTGCCGGGTTCGGCAGGGACGTAACGGCGGCGGAGCCATCGTCGACGCTGTAGGACACATGCGCGCTGAATGCGCCAGCCGAATACAGAGCTTCGACGCCATTGAAGCCGACGCCGTCGGAGTCAAAGTAATCCCAGTTGAAGTATTCGTTGTTCACGTTGCCGACATGGGAAACGAACTGCATGCCGTCAAGACCGTTACCGGCGGAGCGTGTCTCGAGATAGGCACCCGGAACACCTTCGAAAGCGCCGATGATGTTGCCGACACCCAGGGTGAACCCGCCAACGGTGGCGTAGAAGCGCGGGGCGCTCCAGAGCACGGTCTGCGATGCGCTGCTTTGTCCGGTATCGGACTCGGTGCGGATACGACCACCAAGGGCCACGCCGCCGTCGGTTTCCGTCGACATGTCGAACTGCAGACGCATACGGCTGATGATTTGGCTCTTGGACGCACCGTTGATTGCCTGTTCGTTGCCGTTGTTCGGATATCCACCAGTGACCTGGACGCCGCCGGCGGTGCGCGCGTCGCTGCCGCTGGTGTAGCCCAGACCGAAACGACCGTAGCCGCTGATCCGCACTTCGGCGGCGGCCATGCTGGCAGTAGCAATCAGCGCCGTCGTTGCGAAGAGAACTTTTTTCATAGTTTTTCCCTCGGTTTAAAAATCATACGCCCATACCAGAGAATCCGGTGTGGGTATGAGGAGCGTTTCACTCCTTCGCCGGGTGTTTTGCAAGGCTTGGCCCCGGCGTTGTGGCAAAGTCGTGGCGTATGGTGCAGCTTTGCCACAGTCTTGCCATGTGTCGGAGGGCGACTCGAATTTTGTCGAAAACCCAACGGACTGCGGGAAATATGCGCATTGTGGGCGGATTCAATATGATAGGCGGGCAAAAGGCCGGAAATGACAAGGCCCTTGCCCCCCCGCGAGGGCTTGGGTAGGATGGTTGGAAACCGCCGCTTCGGAACGAAACAATGACCCTGCACCGGACCCTAAAGTTGACGCTGATTCTCGTGCTGGCCACCGCCGTGGCCGCTTGTGGGGCGCGCAGGCAAGGTGGCGGTGGCGGCCTGTTCAATCGGGTGACTGTCGGGACGCCACATGCCGACGGGGGTGCGAACCTGGGCTCGGATTCGGCAGTGACCAACTACTCCAAATCCTCCATCTGGGACGTGTTCGGGTCGGGCACCGGCGATCAGACGGTGAATGTGAACCGTTACATCTGGGCGGCGACGCTGGATGTGCTGAACTTCCTGCCGGTGCAGACGGTGGACCCGTTCACCGGCGTGATCGTCACCGGCTACGGCACGCCGCCGGGCGGCGGCCGGGCGTATCGCGCCACGGTGCACGTGCGCGACCCGGCGCTGGACGCGCGCTCGCTCAATGTCTCGCTGCAAAGCCGGGGCGGATCGGTCAGCGCGGGCACCGTGCGCGCCGTTGAGGACGCGATTCTCGCGCGGGCGCGCCAGCTGCGGATCGCAGACAAGAACTTCTAGCGGCTCTGCCCTCTGGAAAGCCGCAGAAAACATCAGTATCACCAGCGCCGGGCCCAATCGCCCGGCGTTTTCACTCTCAAAGGACCGCATCCATGTCGCGTTACTCTGCCTCCGAGATCGAAGCAAAATGGCAGGAGGCCTGGGACAAGGCCGGAATCTTCCAGGCCAAACGGACGGCAGACAAGCCGAAGTACTATGTGCTGGAGATGTTCCCCTACCCGTCGGGCCGCATCCACATGGGACATGTGCGCAACTACACGATGGGTGACGTGGTGGCGCGCTACAAGATCTCGACCGGACACAACGTGCTGCATCCGATGGGATGGGACGCCTTCGGAATGCCCGCAGAAAACGCCGCCATGGCCATCGGCGGCCACCCCAAGGACTGGACCTATGGCAACATCGCCGACATGCGTGGCCAGATGAAGCCCCTGGGCCTGTCCATTGACTGGTCCCGCGAATTTGCCACCTGTGATCCAGAATACTACGGTCAGCAGCAGTCGCTGTTCCTTGATTTCCTTGAAAAAGGGCTCGTCTACCGCAAGAACGCCGTGGTCAACTGGGATCCGGTCGATATGACGGTTCTGGCCAACGAGCAGGTCGAAAACGGGCGCGGATGGCGCTCGGGCGCGCTGGTGGAGCGGCGCGAGCTGACGCAGTGGTTCTTCAAGATTTCCGACTACTCCGAGGAACTCTTGGACGCGCTCGACGGATTGGAAAACTGGCCCGCCAAGGTGCGCCTGATGCAGGAAAACTGGATCGGCAAGTCGCGCGGCCTTCAGTTCTCGTTTGAGCGCACGGACGGCGGCGCGGCAATCGAGGTCTACACCACCCGCCCCGACACGCTGATGGGCGCGTCCTTTGTGGGCATCTCGCCCGATCACCCGATTGCCAAGCAGCTTGAGGCGGAAAACGCCGAGCTGGCCGAGTTCCTCGCCGAATGCCGCAAGGGTGGCACCACTGCCGAGGCGATTGAGACCGCGCCGAAATTGGGCCGCGACACCGGCATTCGTGTGAAACACCCGCTGAACCCTGATTGGGAGCTGCCGGTCTGGATCGCCAACTTTATCCTGATGGATTACGGCACCGGCGCGATCTTTGCCTGCCCGGCGCATGACCAGCGCGACCTCGATTTCTGCCGCAAATATGATCTGCCCGTGACAGATACCTTTGTTGCCTTGGAGGATCCGAAACCCGTCGAGAACGAAGCCTTCGTGCCGCCAAAGACGGAAAAGGTGAAATGGATCAACCATTTCGCCGGTCTGGACGTGGCCACCGGCGAAGAGGCGATCAACACGACCATCGACAAGGCCGAAGCTGAAGGCTGGGGTCAAGGCGTCACCAAGTTCCGCCTGCGCGACTGGGGCCTTTCGCGCCAGCGCTATTGGGGCTGCCCGATTCCGGTTGTTCATTGCGATGACTGTGGCGTGGTGCCAGAGAAGAAGGAAAACCTGCCGGTCCGCCTGCCGGATGATGTCAGCTTCGACAAGCCCGGCAACCCACTGGACCGCCATCCGACGTGGCGCGATTGCCCCTGCCCCAAGTGTGGCAAGCCCGCCCAGCGCGAAACAGACACCATGGATACTTTCGTCGATTCATCCTGGTATTTCGCCCGCTTCACCGCACCCCGCGCCGAAACGCCCACGGTGATGGAAGAGGCCGAATACTGGATGAATGTCGATCAGTATATCGGCGGCATCGAACACGCGATTCTGCACCTGTTGTATTCCCGCTTCTTTGCCCGGGCGATGCATATCTGCGGCCACCTGCCGGAAACCGCAAAAGAGCCCTTCGATGCGCTCTTTACCCAAGGCATGGTGACCCATGCGATCTACCAGACCAAGGGCGACAATGGCCGCCCGGTCTATCACTACCCCGAAGAGGTGGAGCTGCAGGGCGACAAGGCGGTCCTCAAGGAAACCGGCGCCGAGGTTGAGGTGATTCCCTCGGCCAAGATGTCGAAATCCAAGAACAACGTGGTGGATCCGCTCAGCATCATCTCCTCCTTTGGGGCGGATACTGCACGCTGGTTCGTGCTCTCCGACAGCCCGCCCGAGCGTGACGTGGAATGGACCGCCGCCGGTGCCGAGGCCGCCTATAAGCACCTCAACCGGGTCTGGAACCTTTCGCTGAAGATCGCGGAGATGGACGCGGGTCAGACCGGAACGGGCGATGAGGATCTCTTGCGCGAGATGCACAAGGCGATCCGCGATGTGACGCTGGGCGTCGAATCCTTCGGCTTCAACGCGGCGATTGCCAAGCTTTACGCCTTCACTAACACGCTGGCGAAATCCAAGGCAGGTGCTGCCGCCCAGAAACAGGCAATCCGCACACTGGCGCAGTTGATGTCGCCGATGACCCCGCACCTGGCCGAAGCCGTCTGGGAGGCACAGGGCGGCGAAGGTCTGATTGCAACCGCACCCTGGCCGGTCGCTGACGAATCGATGCTGGTCGAGGACAGCGTCACCCTGCCGATCCAGATCAACGGCAAACGCCGCGGCGAAATCACCGTCGCCAAGGATCTGGGCAAGGATGAGGTTGAAAAACTCGCGTTGGCGCACGAAGCTGTGCAAAAGGCGCTGGATGGCGCCGCTCCGAAAAAGGTGATCGTGGTGCCGGGCCGTATCGTCAATGTCGTTGCCTGATCTGAGGCATATCCTGCTGCTGCCGCTGGCTGTTGTCCTTATGGGACTATCGGCTTGCGGCTTTAGCCCGGTCTATGCGCCGGGGGGCACAGGCGATGCGCTTTATGGCAAAGTCCGCATACAGTCACCCGAGGATGTGCGCGCTGACAGCGATGTGGACGCCTACCATCTGGTGCGTAACCTCGAAGAGCGTTTGGGGCGCGGCGATAGCAACGGTGTGGGTGGCGGATATAGCCTCGATCTGACGCTCAGCACCCGCAGCGAAGGGCAGGCGATCACCGCCGACAACGCCACGACACGCTACTCCATCGTGGGTACAGCCGGTTACGTTCTGACCCGGCAATCGGATGGTGTGATCGTGGCCAGCGGCACCGAAGATGCCTTTACCGGCTATTCCGCCACGGGATCGACCGTCGAAACACTGGCGGGCGAACGTGATGCACACGAGCGTTTGATGCAGATCCTCGCCGATCAGATCACAGCACGGCTTTTTACAACCGCGGATCTCACCCCTGCAGCCTCCGCCGACCCGGTCGAAGGATGAAACTCTCCCCGCGGGATGCAGAGGGCTATTTTGCGAGGCCCGACCCGGACAAGACCGGCCTTCTGATCTATGGCGCCGATGCCATGCGCGTGGCTTTGAAGCGACAACAGGTGCTGGCCGCTCTCCTTGGCCCCGGCGCCGAAGAAGAAATGCGACTGTCGCGTTTGCCCGGATCCGATCTGCGCAAGGATCCGGCGCTGCTCTTGGATGCGGTCAAGGCGGTGGGCTTTTTCCCCGGCGCCCGCGCTGTTTTTGTCGAGGACGCCAATGATGCAGCCGCGCCCGCGATTCTGACCGCGCTGGAGGACTGGCAGCCGGGCGATGCCCAGATCGTGGTGACCGCCGGTCAGCTCAAGGCCACATCAAAACTGCGCAAAGGCTTCGAGGGCCACCGGAATGCCTATGCCACCGGCATCTACGACGATCCCCCCTCCCGTTCTGAGATCGAGCGGATCCTCTCCGAGGCGCAGATCCGGGACGTGCCCGGCGACAGCATGTCGGCGCTGACGGATATCGCCAATGACATCGGTCCGGGAGATTTCTCCCGCATGATCGAGAAGCTCGCGCTTTACAAATATGAGGACAGCAGCCCCCTCACCCTTGAGGATATCGAGGCCGTTGCCCCCCAATCCACCGAAGCCGCGCTTGACGATGTGCTGAACGTGGTGGCCGAGGGCCGCAGCGCCGAGATCGGCCCGCTACTTCGCCGCCTTCAGGCGCAGGGGACCAATGCGGTGACTCTCTGTATCGGAGCAACCCGCCATTTCCGCACGCTTTACACCGTGGCCGCTGATCCCGGCGGCCCGGCGCAGGGGATCGGCCGGTTGCGCCCGCCGCTTTATGGCAAACGCCGGGACCGGGTGCTGCGGCAAGCACAGGGCTGGGGCGCGGCAAAACTCCAGACCGCGCTGACCATTTTGACCGATACCGACCTGCAACTGCGCTCTGCCGGGCAGACGGCGCCCGCATTGGCGCTGATGGAGCGCGCGCTCATTCGCCTCGCCATGCTGGGCCGGTCGCGCTAGTGCGCAACGTCCCGGCCCTTCTGCCTTGACGCCGCGACAGACGCCTGCATCTGATGCCCCCGACGAAATTGGGAGAGAGACACATGTACACCGTGATCGGAAAACCGATGACCCGCGCCTTCCGCGTGATCTGGACGCTTGAGGAACTGGGCCAACCCTACGAGCTGAACACCGCAGCGCCGCATAGCCCGGACATCACCGCCGTGAACCCCTCGGGCAAGGTCCCGGCTCTGGTCGAGGATGGCGAGGTGATCACCGATTCCAGCGCGATCATCACCTATCTGGCGGACAAGCACGGGGCGCTCACCGCCCCTGCTGGCACCCTGGCCCGCGCCAAGCAAGACGCCGTCATGCACCAGATTCTGGATGAGATCGACGCGGTCTTGTGGACCGCCGCCCGCCACAGCTTTGCCCTGCCGGAGGAACAGCGCGTCCCCGCAGTCAAGGACAGCCTGCGCTGGGAGTTCGAACGCAACGTTGCCCGCCTGGAAAAACGCCTGACCGGCCCCTACCTGATGGGCGAAGACTTCACCATTGCCGATATCATCTGCGTGCACTGCCTGAACTGGGCCTATGGCGCCAAGTTCCCGGTCGAAAGCCGCGCCTTGCTGGACTACTCCAAATTGGTGCGCAGCCGCGAGGCCTTTCAGCGCACGGCAGCATTGGCCAAATAACGCGCCGCGCCCTGCCCGGCCCAGCGCCCGGTGGCTAGGCAGGCGGTCAATAGGTAGCCCCCCGTGGGCGCCTCCCAATCCAGCATCTCCCCGGCGCAGAACGTGCCGGGGATCCCCTTCAACATCAACGCCTCATCCACAGCCTCCTGACAGATCCCCCCGGCGGTCGAGATCGCCTCGTCCATCGGACGCAGCCCGGAATGGTGCACCGGCAGGGATTTGATCAGCGCACCAAGGTCTGCCGGATCCTGCGGCAGGGGCCGGGCAAACTCCTGCAGCAAGGCAATCTGCACAGGCGGCAGCTTCAAAACCTTGCGCAGATGGTTCGACAGGCTCGCCTTGCCGCGCGGACGCTCCAACCTGCGCGTGACCTCCGCCACGGTCAGATCGGGTAGCAGATCGAAGCTCAGATCGGCACCCTCCCGCACCTCCGCACAGACCGCATAGATCCCACCTCCTTCAAGACCGCGCGCGGAAACCACAGCTTCGCCGCGCGACGACAAAGCCCCCGATCTCAGCGCGATCCCTTTCAGGGGCGCGCCGAAATGCGCAGTCATGTGATCCGACCACGGCACCACCAGCCCTGCGTTCGCTGGCTTGAAAGGCGCCAGCTTGACCCCCCGCTCTGCCAGCAAAGGCGCCCAGGTCCCGTCCGAGCCTAGCCGCGCCCAACTTGCCCCGCCCAGCGCCAGAACCGTCACCTTGGCACCTATCGCCACCACACCCTCAGCCGTGTCAAAGGTCAGGTTTTCACCCTCCCAGCCCATCCAGCGCCACCGGGTGCGACGTGCAACACCCAGCCCATCAAGCCGCGCCAGCCAGGCGCGCAGCAGGGGGGAGGCCTTCATCTCCTTCGGAAACACCCGCCCGGTAGATCCGGTGAACAGATCGCGACCCAGCCCCCGCGCCCAGTCCTGCACAGCACCTGCATCAAACGCCTGCACCATCGGTGCCAACCAGCCCCGCGCCGCGCCATAATGCTGGATCATATCATCGAAGGGCTCATTCTTGGTCAGGTTCAGGCCGGATTTCCCCGCCATCAGGAATTTTCGCGCAACCGAAGGCTTTGCGTCAGCCACCAGAACCTTGTGCCCGGCCCGCGCCAGCTCCTCGGCCGCGATCAGCCCCGCCGGCCCGGCGCCAATCACCACCGCATCCCACTGTTCAGAGTGCCCTACCATGAAACTCAGCGTCCCGCCTCTTGTCCGCGCCCAGTCCTGCCGCATCTAATACACCTGAAAGTCAAAGACGAGAGGCCCAGATGACAGACGCCGATGCGGCACCCATCTGCCCGCTATGTGATCGTCCCATACCAAGGGATGTTCCGCAAAGCCTGCACCACCTCATCCCGAAACTCAAAGGCGGCAAAGGCGGGCCGACCGTGCTATTGCACCACATCTGCCATCGCGAAATCCACGCTGCCCTGACCGAGGCCGAACTGGCTCGTGATTATGCCACCATAAAGGCCCTGCGCAGCCACCCCCGCCTCGCCCGCTTCATCTCTTGGGTTCAGAAACGCCCACCCGGTTTTTCTTCCCGCGTGCCCGGAAAACAACGCAAACGCTAAAGCAGCCCCGGCTTCGGCAGCAGGTCAAGGCTGGCCAAAGGCCACCCTGCGCAGCAGGGGCGCAGCGCCTTGACGCGGTGACGGGGCCAAAAAACGATATGGCCTTCTGAGGCAGATGTTGCCCTCAGAAGGCCTCTCAGCAAAGGAAAACGCCGCGCGGCAGCGCGGCGCTACGCCCAACGGGACGCGGGGCATGTCAATGCCCCAAGGACGGGCGGGAGCCTACCGCTGGCTGTTTAGCGGCACATGTCCAGAATGCCGCGCGCGGTCTCGGGCTTGGCGGCAAGCGCATCTGCAAGCAGGCCATAAGCCGTATCCATCAGGGCCTCTGGCGCGACAATGCGGTCAACCAACCCCCAGGCCAAAGCTTCCGTCGCTTCGATCTTCTGTCCGGCGGCCAGGATCATCTTGGTCCGCGCCGGTCCAATCAGCGCGACCATCCGCGCCGGATCCGACGGCTGCGGCAGATAGCCAAGCTTCATCACCGGGTAAAAGACCTTCGCTCCCGGCACTGCAAGGCGGATATCACAGGCCAGCGCCATGCCGTTGGCGCCCCCCGCAAGCGTGCCATTCAGCGCTGCGATTTTGAGGCACGGCAGCGCCGCGATGGCGGCTGACAACCGCTCCCACAAAGGAGAGGTCGCCAGACCCGCGCGCGCCTCATCCAGATCAGCACCGGCGCTGAAGACCTTACCGGTGCCTGTCAGGACGAACCCCCGCGCATCTCCCGCCCGTTCAGCGATCTCAACCAATTCCGTCAGCATCTCGCCGGTCAGGGAATTTGCCTTGTCCGGGCGGTTGATCGTCACCGTCCAAAGGCCCTCGTCCGAGATATCGAGATCGATCATATCAGGCCGACCCGGCGGCGGATCGCCTCATCGCGCAGGGCGATTTCCTGGCCGACAAACTCGTCAGCCTCGCTACCGCACATCCACAAGAGGGTGCGCGCGGGCCATTCGGCGGGAATGTGGTCTTCCCAATTCAGCTCGCTCACCGGGTTGATGCCGCTGGCCTTGATCTCGCGCTGCATCTGCGTGGCCACGGTGCCCGGCGACAGGCCCATGGCGCGGATGCCGTTGCCGCCTTCCTCAAGGTGCAAGGCACGGGTCAGCATTGCGGCGCCGGCTTTTGAGGTGCAATAGGCGCTCCAGGCCTCCAGCGGGTTATGTGCCGCACCCGAGCTGACGGTGATGATGGTACCGCCGCCTGCTTGTTTCATGATCGGCAAGGCCGCTCGGATGCCGTAGAAGACACCCTTGATGTTGATATCGATCAGCTTGCCCCAGGCAGCAGGGTCAGAGTCTTCCAGTCGGGCGATGGGGTCGATTACCCCGGCGTTGTTGATCAGCACATCGAGACTTCCAAAATGGTCATGCGCCTTTTTCAATGCCGCCGAAACGGCCTCTGCATCAGCCACGTCACAGTCAACAGCAAAGGCCTGCTGGCCAATTTCGGCAACCAGCTCTTCCAATGCCGCCTTGCTACGAGCGAACAGAGCAACATTCGCACCTGCTTGCGCAAATACCCGAGCCGCATCTGCGCCAATGCCCCTGCTGGCCCCTGTAATAACAACAGTCTTTCCCGTCATGCCCATGATCTTGCTCTCCAACTTTCCAGGCTGCCCCTGCGGCGGTGCCATTCTTGAACACGTGGTAAACCGCCTAGGGGGAACGGTCCAGCCCTTGGCCCCCTTGACGGCGCCCCTGGACAAGCGGACGATGGGTAAAATTGCTGGCTATGAGAGGTTTCAGTTATGTCCATTGTTTTCGCGCGCGGCTGCAGCGCCACCGCCCTGCTCGTTTTCTCCGCCCAAGGGGCGCTGGCTGATGTCACCGCGCAGGATGTCTGGTCCGACTGGAAATCCTACATGACCGGCACCGGCTACGAGATTACCGCCACCGAAAGCCAGTCCGGCAATACTCTGACCGTGTCAGATCTGTCGATGATGATGCCGATCCCCGACGAAGAGGACGTCACCGCGGCGATCAGCATGCCTGAGATCAAATTCACCGAGAACGGCGATGGAACCGTCAGCGTGCTGCTGCCAAAAGAGTTCCCGATGGTCGTGCGCGCAAGCGAGGACGACGAGAAATTCAAAGTCTCTGTGACCATCGCCCATGATGGCACACCAATGACCGTTTCCGGCGATGCAAAGTCCATGACCTATGACTATGCGACAAGCCAGATGACGGTGACATTGGACAGCATCGAGGCAACCGGCGAAGACATCCCAGCCGACGCCGTCAAGGCCAGTGCGACTCTTGCGGATTTCGCAGCAAAGACAACCATGTCTCTGACCGATACACGCAGCTACGAGCAGACCTGGACCGCATCTTCCGTAACCTACAACCTTGACGTCCGGGAGCCCGGCGGAGACGACTACGTAACCGCGGCTGGCACCATGCTTGGAGTGGAAACCGGCGGCACAAGCACGGTCCCCACCGACCTCGACAAGGGCGGTGACATGGCGGCCCTCCTGGCCTCGGGGTTTGGCTTTGACGGCTCCTTCTCCTATGACAGCGGCAACGCAGCGATATCCGTTCAGGAGGGCAGCGACAGTTTTGCCTTCAACAGCACCTCAGGCGGCGGCGAAGTCGGCATGGTGATGGATGCGAGCAAGCTGTCCTATGACATCACTCAAAAAGACATGGACTTCAACGTAACCGGGTCCGACATTCCCTTCCCGCTTGCACTGAGCATGGCCGAAGCAGGCTTTAACATCAGCATGCCGCTTGCCAAATCTGACGAAGAGCAGGACTTTGCCCTTGGCATTTCCCTGCGTGACTTTGCTGTGCCCGAGATGCTCTGGGGTATGATCGATCCAGCGGGCACCCTGCCGCATGATCCGGCCAGCGTCGTGCTGAGCCTCACCGGCAAGGGCAAGGTCCTGTTCGACATCTTCGATCCCGAAGCCATGGAGCAGGTCGAGGATGGCGATATCGCACCGGGTGAATTGAACGCCGTCACCGTCAACGAACTCTTGGTCTCGGCGGCGGGTGCCAAACTGACCGGCACCGGCGATTTTACCTTCAACAACGAAGACCTCGTCAGCTTTGACGGCATGCCCGCCCCCGCAGGCGAGGCAAACCTGTCGCTCGTTGGGGCCAACACGCTGATGGACAAGCTGATGGAAATGGGTCTGATGAGCGAAAACGACGCCATGGGCGCCCGTATGATGATGGGTATGCTCGCGGTTCCCGGCGAGGGCGAGGACACGCTGAACTCCAAGATCGAGATCACCGAAGACGGTAAGATCCTGGCCAACGGTCAGCGCCTGAAGTAACGCAGGCCTTCCGAAACAGCAGCTTTGGGACCGCCCCTGTGCGGTCCCTTTTTATGTTGGGATGTCCTCTGATTTGACCCTACGCCCTTGCGGCAGCGGGCCAGTCTGGCTAGCTCTATGGCAACTCTGAACACAGGATGGCCCTTTGCGCATGACCCAATCTCCTGAAACCCTCTGCCATGCCCTGATCGAAGCCGCCCGCAAGGCAGGCGCCGATGCTGCCGATGCCATGGCGGCCGATGGCTCCTCGCTCAGCATCGAGGTGCGCGAGGGCAAGCTGGAGCATGCCGAGCGCTCCGAAGGGACGGATCTGGGCCTGCGGGTGTTTATCGGGCAGCGGCAGGCGCAGGTGTCCTCCTCCGACAGCAGCCCCGAGACGATCTCAGCAATGGCCGAACGCGCTGTCGCAATGGCGCGGGAGGCGCCCGAGGACCCTTACGCGGGCCTGGCCGATCCCGCGCAACTGGCCAAAAACTGGGATCTGGCGGCCCTGGATCTGGTCGACCCGGCAAATGAACCCGCCCCCGCCGCCCTGCAAGCGGACGCGCTGCAAGCCGAGGCCGCTTGCCAGGCCATCGATGGCATCACCCAGGTGCAATCGGCGGCTGCGGGCTATGGGCGGCACACGGTGTACCTTGCCACCTCCACCGGGTTTGCAGGCGGCTATACCCGCACCGGGCGTTCGACCTCCTGCACCGGGATCGCGGGCACGGGCACCGGGATGGAGCGCGACTATGACGGCGATTCCCGAACCTATCAAAGCGACCTGCGCAGCCCCGAGGAAATCGGCCGCACCGCTGGAGAACGCGCCGTGGCACGGCTCGGCGCGCGCAAGCCCAAGACCGGCAGCTATCCGGTTCTGTTTGATGAGCGGATCTCCTCCTCGCTGATCGGTCACCTGTTGTCGGCGGCCAATGGCGCAGCGATCGCGCGCGGCTCTTCCTGGCTGAAGGATTCGCTCGGCCAGCAGGTGCTGCCCAGCAACCTGTCGGTGATCGAAGATCCGCATCGGCCCCGAATTTCCGGCTCGCGCCCCTTTGATGGCGAGGGTCTGCCCACCCGCCGCCGCGCCATCATCGAGGATGGCGTGCTGACCGGCTGGACCCTGGATCTGGCCTCGGCCCGCAAGCTGGGTATGGAAAGCACCGGCAATGCCGCCCGTGGAATCGGCTCGGTGCCTTCGCCGTCGAACTGGAACGTCGCGCTCAGCCAGGGCGATCAGAGCCGCGCCGATCTGATCGCAAGCATGGGCACCGGGCTTCTGGTCACCTCACTGATCGGATCGACCATCAACCCCAATACTGGGGATTACTCGCGCGGTGCCTCGGGCTATTGGGTGGAAAATGGTGAGGTCGCCTATCCGGTCAATGAATGCACCATCGCAGGGAACCTCCTTGAGATGCTGAGGCGCATCGTGCCTGCCAATGATGCGCGCAACTACCTGTCGCGCGTGGTGCCATCTCTGCTGGTCGAGGGGATGACGCTTGCCGGCAACTGAAAAAGCGCAGATCGATGACAAGGCGGATCTTGAACTTCTGATCCGCGCGGCCGAGGCCGCCGGAGAGATCGCCTTGCGTTTCAGCGGGCCTGAGGCGCGGCGCTGGGACAAGCCGGACGGTCAGGGGCCCGTGACCGAAGCCGATCTGGCCGTGAATGCCCTTCTGGAAGAGATGCTGCCGACCGCGCGGCCCGGCTATGGCTGGCTGTCCGAGGAAACCGAGGACAGCTCAGACCGGCTGGCACGTGACAGTGTTTTTATCATCGATCCCATTGACGGTACCCGCTCTTTTGCAGAGGGCTCCCGCACCTGGGCGCATTCTCTTGCCATTGCGCGAGAAGGCCGCGTGACTGCCGCCGTCATCTACCTGCCCCAGCGCGAGCGGATGTATACGGCTGCTCTGGGCGATGGCGCCTGTCTCAATGGTGTCTCGATTGAAGCAAGCGGCCTCACCGACCTGAGAGTTGCCGATGTGCTGACGGCGCGGCCCAATCTTTCCCCGGAACATTGGAAAGGGCGCCAGCCACCCGGCTTCAACCGCAGCTATCGCCCCTCCCTCGCCTATCGCATGGCCAAAGTCGCGGATGGCCGTGCAGGCGCCATGCTGACCCTGCGCCGCAGTTGGGAGTGGGACATTGCGGCTGGGGACTTGATCCTGCGCGAGGCGGGCGGACGCGCAAGTGACCGATTTGGCAGCGATCTGCGCTTCAACAATCCCGTGCCCCTGCTCGATGGGGTGGTGGCCGGCCCCGAGGCGCTGCATAAAGAGCTGATTGCCGCGCTGGATCCAGACAGTCCGGGAATCGGTGGTTGACCTGCATTCCGAGATTCACGCCACTGAACTTGACGGACTGACGATATGGCCCAGAGCGACGCCTCATTGCCTGACCAGACCCGCCGCCCTGACGGTGAACTGCTGTGGATGCATGCCACCAGTACCGAGCGTTTCCTGGCCCTCTGTGACCTTGGCAGCCGGTTGAAAACAACCCGCCCCGACCTCATTGCGCTTGTCACCTGGGAGCCGAATATCGTGATCCCGCAGGACACCGAAGGCTGCGATGTCGCCGCTGGATTGTTGCCGCTGGACACCGTGTCAGAGGTGCGTGCCTTTCTGGATCACTGGCGCCCCGATTTCTGTATCTGGTCCGGCGGTCAGCTGCGCCGCACCCTGTTGCGTCGTATGCGCGAGCAGGGCCTTGATGCACTCCTTGTGGATATTGCCGAGGACGAACTGCCAAGCCGCACCAGCCGCTGGCTACCGGATCAGCGCAAGCGGATGTTTGACGGTTTTTCCGCGATCCTGACTCCCGACCCGGCCGTCAGAACCCAGTTGCTGCGCACCGGGGTGCCCCCGCAAAAGGTGCAGCTCTCCGGTCGATTGCGTATTTCGACCACACCGCCGGGCTGCAATGACGAGGATCTGGAAGACTTGCAAACCACGCTCGGGAGCCGCCCGGTCTGGCTGGCGGCTCATGTGCGCCCCGATGAGCTGCCGATGGTCCTTGAGGCACAGCGGATCGCCCTGCGACTGCTGCACCGTCTGATCCTCGTACTGGCCCCAGACGGGCCCGCCAACATTGAGATCTTTCGCTCTGCCCTGCGCGACAGCGGGTTGCAGTTTGCCGATTGGGATGCCGGGGACGAACCGGACGACTACACACAGATTCTATTGACTGATGGTGGAGAACTCGGTCTTTGGTACAGGCTTGCTCCGGTCTGCCTGATGGGCGGCAGTCTGTTGCGCGGACGCGAGGGGCACTCTCCACTGGATGCGGCGGCGCTAGGATCGGCCATCCTGCATGGCCCCGGCACAGTGAGACACCAGGAAATCTATTCGCAATTGGCCGAAGTGGGCGCAGCGGAATGCGTCTATACGGCACAGGAACTGGCCGAAATGGTGATACATCTCTCTGCCCCCGATATGGCCGCAGAAATGGCCCTGGCCGGATGGGAAGCCGTGACGGAAGGCGCTGCCATGACAGATGAATTGATCGACCGGGTGCAGGATCTGCTGGATGCACGGGAGGCACGCCATGCGACCTCCTGAATTCTGGAACAAGCCCCCCGGTGCCTTTGATCTGCGTGCAACGCTTTTGGCGCCGCTCGGCTGGATCTACGCGGCTGCGACACGGTCACGCCTCGCCAAAGGCACGCCCGAAGCGGTCGGCGTGCCGGTGATCTGCGTTGGCAATCTGAACGCGGGCGGCACCGGCAAGACGCCAACAGTGATCTGGCTGATCGAAGCCCTGCGCGCCATGGGGCACACTCCTCATGTGGTCAGCCGCGGCTATGGCGGCAGTCTCATCGGCCCCGAAGAGGTTGATCCCACGCGTCACAAGGCATCGCACACCGGGGATGAGCCGCTTTTGCTGGCCGCCTTTGCCGAAGTCTGGGTAGCCCGTGACCGCGCCGCCGGAGCACGCGCGGCCGCGCAGGCTGGCGCCACGGTGATCCTTTTGGACGATGGCTTTCAGAACCCTGCGCTGGCCAAGGATCTGTCGCTGGTGGTGGTCGATGCGGCGCGGGGCTTTGGCAATTGCCGCTGCCTGCCCGCCGGGCCCCTGCGCGAACCGGTGGGTGAAGGACTGAAGCGCGCCGATGCGGTGCTCTCTATCGGGGATCCGGCAGCGCAAGAGCGGTTCGCGCGTCTTTGGGGAAAAGCAACAAGGGATCTGCCCCACGTCACGGGGCACCTCGCCCCTCTGCCCACCGGAATGCCCTGGCAAGGAACGCGAGTTCTCGCCTTTGCCGGTATCGGCTATCCGCAGAAGTTCTTTGACACGCTGAAAACCCTTGGCGCCGATCTGGTCCGGGCCGAGGCGCTGGACGATCACCAGACCCTTCCGGCGGCGCTGCTGACCCGGCTGGAAGCGGAGGCCAAAGCGCTGAACGCGCAACTTGTCACCACGGAAAAGGACGCCGTCCGCCTGCCAGACAGCTTCCGCTACAAGGTGATCACCCTGCCGGTCCGGCTTGAGATCCAAGAGGCCGGATCTTTGACGGATCTTCTGAAACGGGCAGCACCGCCACCGACCTAGCCATGTATGGAAGAGACAACTCAAGGTCCGCTTTGCGGACGGAACTGCCGTTAGATGCAGGCACACCAACGGCAGCTTTGGTTCATTTAAGCCAACACGTGCCAGAAATCTAAATCTACTGACATCGGATCGAACATCTCCAGCATGGGGGAGCAGTCTTTGTTGCCCATATACCCCGCACAGATTTCGCGGGCGGCACCCGAAGAATCTACAAATGCGATTTCCGAATAGGTGCTCTCATCTACCCGAGCAACGAAGTGGGACTTCGCCTCGTCAAAATTCGCAAGGTAAGCACTCTCGATTTTGTGGGATGCATCCAACAACGCCTCTTCTGAGAACGACTTGAAGTCCTTTGGAGTGAATGTTCCGAACTCGACGCAGGAAAACTCAACCGGCAACGGTACAGGCCCACCAAGCAGGTTGTTTTTGGCCAGTCGTATGCTGTCTCTATCAAGCAAATCCATGACAGGTCGCGTGGACGGGGCGTTGGGATGCTTTTGTGCCATAGCGATAAAAGAAGCTTCATCCGTTGCAAGAATTGCGTCCGCAAACTCACCTTTCAAGTTTCCGAGAAAGCAATGCATTGCGATACCGGGCTGATGCGCCAGAAAATCCTTCTGCCAAACCCGGGTGGCTGCAATCAGGTCCGCCGGATCAATTCCGGGCTTGGCAGAGTATCGCGCAAATCCCATCACAGTTACCGGGCCAATGTTTTTCCGTAGCATAGAAAGTCCTTTCAATTGATGCTGACTGGAGTTCTATTGGAAGCAATTGACAACTTCTGTCAGGGTAGTGATGCGGACCACGAGACTTTTTTCGATCCTTGATCACCTGCGGGGACGACGTACACCCGTTACCGCGGATGCGCTAGCAGCAGACCTCGATGTTTCGGTAAGAACCATTTATCGTGATATCGCCACCCTGCAGTCCATGGGCGCGCCCATTCGGGGTGAGGGGGGGATCGGATATCAAATCGAGGCAGGCTTTTTCCTGCCCCCGCTGCATTTCGATCCAGACGAGCTTGATGCGTTGCTCTTGGGCGTTCGAATGGTGACAGCGCGCGGTGATGATGCACTCGGGCAAGCGGCGCATCGACTCTTGGGCAAAATAGAAGCGGTCTTGTCGGAGGACCGGTGCCACCTGCAGCAACCATTGTTGGCAGTTGGCGGGGAGGACAAAGCAGATACCGCTTCAGGTTTGAGCAGTCTAAGATCCGCCATTAGACACAGGAAAAAGCTGGCCATAACTTATGAAGATGCTCACGAAAGCCAGAGCGAGCGTGTCGTAAGACCACTTGGGCTGACCGCTTTTGAAACTGTTTGGGTGCTCACCGGATGGTGTGAACTCAGGCAGAGCTTCAGAAACTTCAGATTGGACCGTCTCGTCTCATTCAGCGAAACGGGCGATGTATTCAAGAAGGAAAAGGGCAAAGAGTTTGCAGACTACCTGAGAAGTTTGTGACTCCGTAGCGGTCATTCATACTTCCCGCAGCATTCGCTGAATGGGCTCAGAGCGGACCAACACGATTTTCTGACATGACCAAGGAAAAACCCGGCCACTGGGGCCGGGTTTTGTCTTCTCGCATTTGAGAAACGGATCAGCCTTCCAGTTCAGCGTCGATCAGCGCCTTGAAGGATTCATAGGACTGGTTCTCGATCTTCTTACCGTTCAGTACGAAAGACGGCGTCGCAGTCACATCATGCTCTTCGGCATTTTCCTGATACCAGGTCACCAGGGTCTGCAGCTTGGTGCCGTCCTGCAGGCAGGCCTCCAGTTGGTCCTTTTCGAGGCCAGCCAGAAGGCCGATTTTGCGCAGCGCATCGACGATCTCGGTGGCACCGCCAGCGCGGGCCCATTCGGACTGCTGCTGAAAAATCAGATCTGTGATGCCAAAGAATTTTTCCGGGCCTGCGCAGCGCGCAATGGCCGAGGCCCACAGGCCATAGCGGTCAAAATAGACCTCGCGGTAGATGAATTTCACCTTGCCGGTGTCGATGTAGTCCGCCTTGAGCTGCTTGTAGGGCCCCTTGTGGAAGTTGGCGCAGTGCGGGCAGGTGTAGGAGGCATATTCGATCAGCGTCACCGGCGCATCCTCGGCGCCCTGCACCATCTCGACGATGGTCGAGGTGTCGACCTCGGCCTCCTGCGCGACGGCGGCACCGATCAGCGGGTTTTCCGGCAGCCGGTTTTGGCCGTTCAGACCAGAGATGGCATAAGCCCCGGCAGCCAAGGCCACCACGGCAAAGACGCCAGACATAAGACGGGTCATTCATACCCCTTTCGCATTGTTTTCTGTTTTGTAAGCACATTGCGTCCAAGCCGCTCCAGCGCGGCCCGCAGGCCATCATCTCCGACACCTTCGGCCACATGGGCGGCCTCAGTAACCGCCTCTGGGTCAGGCTGAACCGGGGCGGTCTGTTTCGGCGCATATTTGAACGAGACCTGTCCTTCGGAAAACCCGATTGGCGCGGTCTGGGTGATCAGCACCTTGGAGATCGCGTTGTAGCCGTAGACGGCGTTGACCTTCTCCCGCAGCTTTTCCTTCTGCATTTCCAGCATCGGCGCATTGGAGCCGGTGGTCAGCACCGTCAGCGTCGCCCCGAAGGAGCTGCGCCCGTAGCCGACCTTGACCGGGCGCGCCATGGCAGCCAGATCGCCGCCGACGATCTCTTCCCAATGGGTCAGCAGACGGGATACCGCAAAGCCCCGGCTTTCGCCCGCCTTGCGGATCTGATCGTTCAAAAGCTTGGACGTTCTTGCGAACCCGCGTGTGCTGCTGCGTCTGACTGACATGGTTGTGGTTTTGCGTGACTGTGCGCCCTATTGTAAAGGGTCCGTTTGCAAGCGCCAGCGAAACACGAAGAGGCAGGGGGTAAACTATGCGTGACCTGAAAGAGGAGACCAAAGCTCTGGGGCGCGATCTGTTGCAGTGGTACGATGCCCATGCCCGCGCCATGCCCTGGAGGGTTGGGCCTGCGGATCGCGCGGCCGGGATACGCCCCGATCCCTACCGCGTCTGGCTGAGCGAGGTCATGCTGCAACAAACCACCGTTGCTGCCGTCAAAGACTACTTTCACCGTTTCACCAGCCGCTGGCCGACGGTCAAGGATCTCGCCGCTGCTGCCGACGCTGATGTGATGGGCGAATGGGCAGGACTTGGCTACTACGCCCGCGCCCGCAATCTACTCAAATGCGCACGTGTCGTGGCGCATGATCTGGATGGCGCCTTCCCCGATACCTATGAGGGCCTGCTGAAGCTTCCCGGCATCGGTCCCTATACCGCCGCCGCCATCGCCTCGATCGCCTTTGACCGCCCCGAAGTGGTTCTGGATGGCAACGTAGAGCGGGTGATGGCCCGCCTGCATGACATTCACGACCCGCTCCCCGGCTCAAAACCGCTCTTGAAGGAGCGCGCCGCCGAGCTGACCCCGCAAGAGCGCCCCGGCTGCCACGCGCAGGCGGTGATGGATCTGGGCGCCACCATTTGCACGCCAAGGTCCCCCGCCTGCGGCATCTGCCCCTGGCGCGATCCCTGCGCCGCGCGCGTTGCTGGAACAGCGGCAGAGCTGCCCAAGAAGACCCCAAAGAAACCCAAACCCACCCGCCATGGCATCATCTATCTGGCCCGCAGCGGGAAAGGCGACTGGCTGCTTGAGAGGCGCCCCGACAAGGGGCTGTTGGGCGGTATGCTCGGCTGGCCCGGATCGGAGTGGAACGACTCGCCACAGCCTACACCCCCATTTCAGACAGACTGGCAGGATCTGGGGGTAGAGGTGCGCCATACCTTCACCCATTTTCATCTGATCCTGAGGGTGATGGTGGCTGAGCTGCCGAGCAGTTTCACCCCTGGCCCAGCGCAAGAGGTGATCTCCCGGCATGCTTTCCGCCCCTCGGATCTACCAACCGTGATGCGCAAGGCCTTTGACCTGTGGCGCGGCGGCCAAAGCGCAGAAAACTGAGGCCATTCGCCCTCTTGGGTTTCACGTCCCCGCGGCATAGGTTTTCTCCAGACGCGCCATGACCCCACGGGAGAGCTGAAGATGAAGCCTTCTGCAACCGCCGACCGTATCGCCCACAGGATCACACCGGACATCCTGCGACGCTGGCAATCCGCCCTGCCCTTTTGGCTTTCTTTTCTGCTGATACCGCTTCTGTGGTTCTCTGCCCTGATGGGGGGCTGGTGGGTGCTGCTGACACCGCTGGTGACCTGGTATCTCTTCGCCGCGCTGGATGGGGTCTTTGGCCTCAACCTCGACAATGCCGATCCATTGACCCCCGAGGAGGATCTGCACTGGTACAGCATGCTCACCATCGCCTGGGTGCCGCTCCAGTTCCTGACCCTGTTTGGGCTGATCCTCTATGTGGCAGGCAATGACAGCCTGAATGGTCTGGAGAAATTCGGCCTCTTCTTCGGCATGGGGGTGATCAGCGGCACCGTGGGCATCAACTACAGTCACGAGTTGATGCACCAGCGCAGTCGCCTGGAGCGCTGGCTGGCGGATATCCTTCTGGCGATGGTGCTTTACTCGCATTTCCGCTCAGAACATCTGTTGGTGCATCACCGCTATGTCGGCACCCCGCGCGATCCGGTCACCGCCCGCTACAACGAAGGCTTTCATCGCTTTTATCCCCGCGTCTTGCGGGAATGCTGGCAATCCGCCTTTCGCGCCGAGAAGGAAAAGCTGGCGAAAAAGGATCTCCCCTGGACGGATCTTTCCAATCCCTTCTTCCGCTATTGGGCCCTGCAGGGAGCGGTGCTGCTGCTGGCGATTGTTCTGGGCGGTTTTGGCGGGCTGGTGCTGTTCCTCGTTCAGGCGGGCGTTGCCATCTGGCAGCTGGAGCTGGTCAACTACGTGGAACACTACGGGCTGACCCGCAAACACCTCGGCGAGGGGAAGTACGAACATGTGCGCCCCTGCCATTCCTGGAACGCGGCGCATAAGGCGTCGAACTGGCTCCTGATCAACCTCCAGCGCCATTCGGACCACCATTACAAGCCCGACCGGCGCTTTCCCCTGCTGCAAAACTATACCGAGGCAGACGCGCCACAGCTGCCCTATGGCTATCCGGTCATGACCATAGCTGCCATGATCCCCCCGGTCTGGCGCCGGGTGATGAACCCGCGCGTGCGCCGCTGGCGCGAGATGTATTACCCCGAGGTGACCGATTGGACGCCCTACAACCGCGCGCAAAATCCCATGCCACGATAAACGCGCGGGCCACACCGCGCATCGCGCGGTGCCGTGCCCAACGGGAGAAGGGCATACTCATGCCCGCCGACGGGCGGGAGAGTTTTGATTGCAGATGAATCAGGAGGCCCGGCTATAGCGCACACCTTCGGGTTTATGCGCATCAAACTGGCTGGCAATGATCCGGGTCAGGGCGCGGCCCTCAGGCAAGACCGCAAGCCCCTGCTCATCCAGCGCCACCAGATCGCCGAACCGAGTTTGAATGGCTGCCATCTCGATATCAAGGCTACGCGCCAGATCGCCGTACTCGCGTATCAGCGACCTTCGGTCGAGGTAGAAGTCGCACATGATCATCTCGATGGCACGGGCCCTAAGATGGTCGTCCTCACTCATCTCGTGACCGCGCGAACCGGCAAGTTGCCCTGCTTCGATCCGCTCCACATAGGCAGGTGTCGCCGCTGTGTTCTGGACATATCCCCCGGCATAGCGAGAAATCGATGAGGCGCCGAGACCAATCAGTGTCGGACAGCGGTCGTCGGTATAGCCTTGGAAATTTCGGCGCAGATGCCCGCTTTTGGCAGCCTTGGCCAGCCCATCTCCCGGCAAGGCGAAATGGTCGATTCCAATGGTCTCGAACCCGGCTGCGCGGAATTGATCGGCGGCATGACAGGCCAGTTCAAACCGTTCCGCATCTCCCGGCAGGGCCAACTCGTCAATCAACTGCTGGCGTTTGGCCACCCATGGCACATGTGCATAGCCAAAAAGTGCGATCCGGTCCGGCGAAAGGGTCAGCACCTTTTCAACCGTATCTGAAAGCCGCGCTGCATCCTGATGCGGCAACCCATAGATCAGGTCGGCATTGAGGGACATGATCCCCGCCTCGCGCAGATCACGAACGCAGGCGCGCGTAATCTCATAGGATTGATCCCGGCCAATTGCGGCCTGAACCTCGGGGTTGAAGTCCTGAATGCCGATGCTGGCGCGGTTCATGCCGACATCGGCCAGCGCCGCGATCTTGTCCCGATCCACCAGGGTTGGGTCGATTTCAACCGAGAATTCCCAATCTGGCATGCGCGGAAACACCGACCTCACCGCAGAAGCAAGACGGTAGATCAGATGCGGCGGGAGAATCGTCGGTGTCCCGCCTCCCCAGTGTAGCCGCCCCATCTGCACGCCGCTGGGCAGGTGCTGCGCCACCAATTGCAACTCTGCTTCCAGCGTTCCGATGTAGGCTTCGACGGGATCAAGTCGCCGGGTGCCTTGGGTGCGGCAGGCGCAGAACCAACACAGGCGTTCACAAAAGGGGATGTGGATGTAGATCGATACGGGAACAGCTGGATCCAGCGCCTCCAGGTGTGAGGCTTGCTCCTGTGCGCCGACAGCCGGAGAAAAGACCGGAGCTGTAGGATAGGAGGTGTAGCGGGGTACCCGGCTGTCAAACAGCCCAAGCGTTGCGAGGCGATCAATCTGTGTCATACTGCTCTTCTTGACCTGTTCCGGCCAGGCAGACTTTGCGCAGGATCAAATCGACGGATCAAATCGACGCAAAACTTGGCCAAGCGTGCCGCCGTGAGCTGAATCAACCGTCTGAAATCCCGCAGGAATACGACTGCAGTCAACGACAGCTTAGAAATTGTCATATCAGCTTCATTTTGGGTTTGACGCCCCTTGCGACTCCGCTTATACGCCCTCTCCACGACACCTGCCCAGGTGGCGGAATTGGTAGACGCGCTAGCTTCAGGTGCTAGTGTCCGTATGGACGTGGAGGTTCGAGTCCTCTCCTGGGCACCATCCCCCCCTATACAATTCGTAGTTCTTAAAGCCGTTATCTCCGAGCGCTTGACGTGCTTTGTTTGTATTGGATCGCAATAGCTTGGGTGACTGTCGCGCCCAACTGAAATGCTCTCTCCCTGGGACACCCGTCAAAGACGTCGACCCTGTGCGTCCGGCTGCTTTGGCGCAAACGCAGGATCGGCGGACTGCCCCTCAGTTGAGCTGCAAGCCAGGCGACGAAAAAAAGGGGCTGCACAACAGCCCCTTTCCGTTTTGGTATGTCGGCAACGTCAGAACCGATGCGTGTAAGTCAGTGTCAGGCCGTAGTCTTCATAGCCGCTGACACCCAGACCGTCATACATCGCGGACAGGTCAAGCACACCGCCATAGGTCCAGGTATGACGGAAGCCAATGTCCAGCTTGCCGCGCCAGCCAGAGTAGGCCGGTATCACGGTCTGTGCCACCGCCGTGCCACTGGTGGAAGACCAAACTCCCGCAAGCCCGCCTGTCAGCAACATTGCGCCACCGTCCGTGACCGGCATCGGGTGAGACAGATCCACACCAAAGGACGCCTGGCGCAGGTGGATCTTTTGCGCGCCAATGGCATTGCCAAGGCTGTCAGTGTAGGCTTTCTGCTCTTCGTTGGCGTAGGCGACGTCAATATAGGGCATCACGCTGGTGTCATCATACAACAGCTCCCCTGCCAGACGCAGCTGAACCAGCATCCGAGTGGTGTCGAAATCGTCTTCATAGGTGCCAAAGGGCGACACGCTGTTCGAGGTTTCACCGTATAGCAGCCGTCCTTCCAGGAACAGCGCTTCACCCGGCAGTCGCGCAACCACATAGGGGCCGGCCATCCAGCCTGTACCACTGATCGAGCTGGAACCACTGTCCTGGCTCAGGTGATCGAACTGAAGCATGGCACCAATCAGCACGGTCTCGGACAGCGGGAAATGTGTCCCGATTGCCCCAAAGCTGTACCGGCTGCTACCCGTGTCGGTCTCACTCCAACGACCCTGCAGACGGAACCACACTGGCTGCCCTCCGCGTGAGACGAGGTTGAAATCGCCGGTCCCACGGGTGACGTGTGCTCGCGCAGAGCCGACGCTCTCTGTGCCAGACAAGAACCCGATCAGACCTGGCTGGTTTGCGATCAGCTGGTTGGCCCGCCCGTAAAGGAAGCCTGCGACCTTCTTTTGGGTATCGGTCACGGTCGTATCCCCGATCTCCAGCGTGTTGGAGGCCGTCGTCTGATTTCCGGCGCCGTCTTCTGCCGCACCGGCGGGAACCTGGACGCTAACTGTGCCGGCGCCAGTTGCCCGCAGCTGGGCCTCGTAGGATGCCCCTGACCCGCTGACCGAGACAACGCTGGCATTGCTGGCCGAAACATCAGCAGCCGTAAATCCTGTGACATTCTCCGAGAAGGTGACCGTGATCGAGAAGACCTCATTGGCCGCCACACCGCCCGCAGGGCCACCGCTCAGCACCACATCGGGCGACGTCGTATCAACTGTTGCCGTGACATTGGCCGAGGATGCGCCGCTACCATTGGCCGAGGATACAGTGATGTTGCCGCTGCTCTGGGGTGTTGCCGAGGTTGCCGAATAGGGTCCGGTTCCCGCGCTGAACACAGCGCTTGCGGGAGCAGCTTTCAAGCTGCTTGCCCCGACTCCGCCAACGGGAGTTACCTGCACCTGACTGCCATCGGGGAAGGTGACGGTGACGGTGGTTCCAATCTGCGCCGTACCGGTCACGGTGACCGTCTGGTCGCTATTGACCACGACGGAACTGATGGTGGGGGCCGGAGGCGGCGTCCCGTCAGCGACCGTTACGGTAAAGCTCACCTGCGCCGCCGCGTTGCCCGCACTGTCGCTGGCATCCATCGAGACGGTGGTCACGCCAATCGGAAAGGCATAGGCCCCGGTCAGCGTGGTCTCGCCCACCTTGTAGACAATCGAGACCGAACTGTCCGTATCATCCGACGCGGAGCCAAGCGAGGTCACATCCAGCGAGACGGTGGTCTCTCCGGCTGCGGTGGTCAGCCTCTGATCATCGGGCGCGGTCAGAACCGGAGCGGTGCCATCGCCAACGGTCACGGTAAAGCTCACCTGATCCGCCGCATTGCCTGCCGCATCGCTGGCGTCCATGGTGACTGTGGTGACGCCCACAGGGAAATTATAGGCCCCGGTCAGCGTTGTGCTGCCAACCTTGTAGACAATTGCAACAGACCCATCGGCGTTGTCCGCCACAGACCCCAGCCCGGTGACGTCGATCGATGCAGAACTCTGCCCCGATGCGGCGGTTTGCGACTGATTGTCCGGCGCGGTCAGAACCGGTGCCTCGCCATCGGTGACAGTGACGGTAAAGCTCACCTGATCCGCGTCATTGCCTGCCGCATCGCTGGCATCCATGGTCACCGTGGTCGCCCCAACGGGGAAATCATAGGCCCCCGTCAGCGTGGTCGTGCCCACCTTGTAGGTGATAGAGACCGAGCTGTCCGTATCATCCGTCCCGGAGCCGAGCGAGGTCACATCCAGCGAGGCGGTCGCCTTGCCCGCATCCGTGGACGCGGTCTGATCCTGCGGCGCGGTCAGGACCGGCGCAGTGCTGTCTGCCACACCATGGCCGCTGGTGCTAAAGGTGTAGGTTCCGGCATTCTCTTCCCCTGCAGCCTCGGTCAGGGTGAAGGTGAACCCGATGTAGGTGTCCGTTTCAAACGTGCCGTCAGCGCCATCCTGGGTCAGACCGGTGATCTTGTCCGCGGTGGTCCCAAGACAAGATGCGATGTCTGCTTCGGTTATCGCCTGGTAGTGGTAAAGAATTGTCCCAATGTCGAAATAGGCACCGCCCGCAAGTTTCACACTACCAGAGTTAAATAGAGCCACATAAGCCGCTGAGCTTGTGCCAACAGAGACATACATTTCAACTCTACAGGAACCAAGTGTCACAGACGTATACTGCTGATCATCGGCTATGAAACTTAGCGCCCCGGTGGGAACCATCTGAGTGGCCGCCAGGCAGAGGGCAAAATAGCGGTTTCTGAATCTCATGAGTCTCTCAATCCTCCTAAAGTCTTGGCGGAGTTCAAATTTGCGATACGCTGACGGACTCTTGCGCGGCAAATTCTTAAAGTGAGACTAAATGGCGGGGGTCGGCTGAGATGAAACCTCATGACGTAGCGTCAACCTGAGACTTTGACGGGCACAATCGCAGCTTGTGGTCTTGCCCGGTGGACCGTTGTCAAAACAGTGCACGGCAAAGCGCTTTCGGGGCCCAACCCAGCCTCATTTGCGCGCGCTCCCCGCATGTGCTGCAATGGATAATTCTATTGAAACAAAGCGGTTTACCCGGCACGCCTGCAAAACCATGTCAAAGACCGGCCCCACCGGTACAAACCAAAAGCCGGTTCGAGCGCCGTCAAGGCCGGGCCGTGTCGCCGGAGCCGCCCGTCAGAGCGGACCCGGAAAGCTATCGCTATGGTTTATCTTTGCTGCCGTCCACATTGGCTGGCTCTTCGCCTTTTCCGGCAGTGTCAGCATCCGGCGCCATGGCGGCTTGATCATCGCCGGAAAGATCATCCTCCGCTGCAATCAGCTCTGCCTCAGTGACCTCTTCGGCTGCCGCGGGCGCTCCCCGCAACAGGGGCAGCATATGCGCGCCGGTCGCGCTTGCGATCTCGGGCGTTTCCGGGCGCCGCCAGCTGAGCGTGTCGAAACTGGTGCAGTTTTCGCAGACCGGCACCCATTCGCTGTGGATGTGGTTGCAGTTGTCACAGACCCACTGCGGACCACGCGGCGCGCTGAGGGCACGGGTCAGCCACCCTTGCACCACCGCATCAGAGGCACCTTCGCCCCGCTCGATCGCGGCCATCAGCGTCAGCGCCCGCGCATCCGGGGCGCGTTCGGCCAGATCGCCCAGCGCGCGGCGCGCTTCGGGGAAGTCTTCGGCCACAATGTTGAGTTCGGCCATCACCAGACGCGTCTCATCATCATTGGGTTTCAAACGGGACAACTGGCCAAAACGTTTCACCCGTTCGGCGGCGGTCTCGGTGGGTTCTACCTCGGCAAAGGCATGGGCCAGGTCCGGGTGCGGCTGCGCCTCCCAGGCCTTTTTCAGAACCCGCACGGCATTGCGGGCTTTACCCTTGGCGATATAGGCGCGGGCGGCCATGGCGGCGGCAGGCACCAGATCCGGCGACAGGCGGTTGGCCTCGATGGCCTGTTCCTGCTGCTCGACCGTTGCGCCCTCTTCGATCAAGCCTTTTGAGGCCGACAGCGCCAGAACCGCATCGCGGCGTTTGAAGACCTCGCGTGGCAGGGTTCCGGTCTTGAGCTTGGTGGCAAGGGTCTTGCGCGCACCGGCCCAATCCTCGGCACGGGCCTGCAGCTGCAAAAGCGTATCCTGCACCTCTTCGTGCTTGGGGCGCAGCGCCAGCGCCTTTTCGGCAAGTTGGCGGGCGGTGTCCGTGTCCCCATCCGAAAGCTTCTGCTTCATGATGCCGCGCACCCCGACAAAGCGCGTGTTCTGGTTGCCCAGAAGGCGTTTGTAGGCCTCGGCGGCTTTCTTGGTGTCGCCCGCCATTTCCGCCGCCTGCGCGGTCAAAAGATCGGTCAACTCGGGCTTGTCCAGATAGCGCGCTGCGCGCGACGCCTTGGCCAGCGCCAGACGCCCCTCTCCCGAGGCAAGCGCCATCATCCCGTCGGACAGCGCCTGGTAGCCCTTCGCCTCGCGCCCTTTATCGAAATAGCGCGACAGGGCGGTTTCATCCCCATTCAGGAACTTGAGCGTCGCGATCAGCAGCGAAAGCAGCTTGAAGAACAGCCACACCACCAGCACCAGGACGGCCAGCGCCATAACCGACTGCAGCGCGCCAAGGGTATATTCGGTGCCCGCAACGGTGATCTGCACCCCGCCTGCGGTTTCCATCAGGATCCCTGCGCCAAAGGCCAAAAGCGCGATGATTGCAACAAAGACGAGGATTTTCAGCAATGACCAGAGCATGGCAGGGTCCTTATTTCGCGTTCAGGCTTTGGGACAGATCATCGGCGGCGGAAACGGCTGCGAGGCGCGTGCTGGCGGCGCCTTCCCAATCGGCAAGGGCCGCGCGGGCCGTCTCCGGCAGAGCATCAATTTCGGACAAGGCCTCAGGGATCTTGCCCTCATCAACAAGCGCCCCGGCGCGGGACAGGATGGCATCGGGGTCATCCCCCTCGCGCGGCGCAACCGAGCGGGCGCCAAGATGACGTTTGATGTAGTCCATCACGTTTCCGCTGCCTTTGGTTTCTTCGCGTGCGGCGGCAAGGGCCGCCCGCGCAGCAGGAGAGAAAGAGTCACGCAGGCCGGTCAGCGTTGCAACACCAGTTTCCGCAGGTGCGCTCAAATCGTCCGGCACGGTCACGTCCAGTGCCTTCAATTCATCCACCATCGCAGAGTACCCGCTACCGCTGTCCAGCGTCGAGCGCAGGCGCGCCAGAACCGTCTGGGCGCTGGCGATACGGGCTGCTTCGGCGCTGGCCGCGTCCATCTGGCGCGCCTCTGCCATCATCTGTTCGACCTCGGCGCGCTGCGCGGCAAGGCTGTCCTGCAGCTGTTTCAACTGCGCATCGACGGCGGCAATGGCTTCGGGGGATCCGGCATCCGCCACCGGGCGCTGTTCAAGCGCGGCCAGACGTTCGGTGATTGACGAAAGGTCCGCAGAAAGCGCCTCATTTTGAGGGCCATTTTCCGGGGCCTTCGCCAGATCGGCCAGTGTTCCATCAATCGCATCGAGCCGCGCCGTTAGCGGTGCCAGATCCGGAACAGACAGGTCATTGACCTGAGATTGGAGCGCCGAGAGCTTGGAGCGCAATTCTGACTGTTCCGATTCAATCGCGGCCACATCCACAGTTGCCGTTCGCAAAGCGGAGGGCAGAACCGAGTTCAATATCCCTCCCTGACCGAGCACAAAGCCAATCACGGCAGCAACGGCACCGCCCAAAAGAGCCGCACCGAACCCGCCCCGCTTTTCCACGACACGCTCGACTACTTTTTCTGGTTCCGCCTGTGCTGCCTGTGTGGTTTCTGACTCAGTCTCAAGGGGCTTTTCGGCTTCGGCTTCGGCTTCGGCTTCGGCTTCGGCTTCGGCTTCGGCTTCGGCTTCGGCTTCGGCTTCGGCTTCGGCTTCGGCTTCGGCTTCGGCTTCGGAAACCGGAACCTCACTCACCTCGTCGGTGTCAACCGTTTCAAGCGCATCCGTCTTGGCATCTTCAGAAGGTGCCGCATCGACGACCTCTGCCTCGGTTACATCATTCGGAGTTTTCTTATCAGCCACGTCGGCCTCCCACTCGATTCCACCGATCCAAAAGCGCGCGCGACTCTGTCGGCGCAAATGCGCTCACCCACAGGCGACACTACTGCCCGCGCGGCCGGTCCTCAACCCGCGCAAGACAGGCTGCGGCATCACGCACCATTGCAGTTACGGCAGCAGCATCGGGAGAGGTACATACCTGCAAGTCCCTGCAATTCAAGACTTTCAACGGCTCTGCCACCGCATGACTTAACGCAATCAGATGCAAATTCGATGCATCAGGGCAGATCTCGGCGAAATGCTGCGCAGTCCGGGGCGAAAAAAGCGGCACAATCACAGCGTGATGCGATCTTATTGCACGCATTGCGTCTTCGCCAAGCGGCAGCAGGCGTTGATCATAGATCGCCTGCCCCCGGCAGGGCAGCCCCGCCACCGAGAGACGTGTCGCCACATCCCCGCGCGTATTGCATCCGTGGAGGTGCAAAATCGGAGCCGGTGGCGACAGGCCGATCAAGGCCTCTACCAATTCATCCGCAGTCTTTCCGAGGCATTTGGCATCCCAGCCCGCTTCGACAGCCTTTTGGGTCGTGCGTTCTCCCACACAATAGGTCGGCAGATCTGTTGTGACCCGGCCAATCGCCGCATCAACTCCGTTGGCTGACGAAAAGATCAGAGCTTTCACATCTGCGGTGGCACCCTCGCCGGGAATAGAGATGATCTCCATCAGGGGCGCAAAGATCACATCAACCGATGCACGTACCTCATCCGGCAGATCCGCAACGAAGCGCTGCGCCGATGACAGCGGTCGTGTCATCAAAAGGCCTATCGCCTTTTGGCTTGTCGGATCGCTCACATCACGCTCCCGGGATTGTTTGCCACTGGCATAGGTGGTAGCTGCGGCGCTGACCTGATGCAATGATAGCCCTATGACAGACAGCCTGACGATCCTTGGCCTTGAAAGCAGCTGCGATGACACTGCGGCCGCCGTGGTGCGCCAAATCCCGGGTGCCCGGGCCGAGGTTCTGTCCAACGTCGTCTTTGGCCAGACCGAACTGCACAGCGCTTATGGCGGGGTCGTCCCCGAGATCGCCGCCCGCGCTCATGCGGAAAAGCTGGATCTCTGCGTGATCCAGGCGTTGCAGGAGGCCGGGCTGACGCTCAAGGACATGGACGCCATTGCGGTGACTGCAGGCCCCGGCCTGATCGGCGGCGTCATGTCAGGTGTGATGTGCGCCAAGGGGATCGCAGCGGCCACCGGCCTGCCCCTCATCGGTGTGAACCATCTGGCGGGCCATGCGCTGACGCCCCGGCTGACCGATGACATTTCGTTCCCATATCTCATGCTCCTGGTGTCCGGCGGGCACTGCCAATACCTGATTGCGCGCGGCCCCGAGGATTTCACCCGACTGGGCGGCACCATTGACGACGCGCCCGGTGAGGCTTTTGACAAGACCGCGCGCTTGTTGGGTTTGCTGCAGCCCGGTGGCCCTTCGGTTCAGGCCGAGGCAGAGATGGGTGATCCCAAACGCTTTCGCTTTCCGCGACCGCTTTTGGATCGGCCTGATTGCAACCTGTCCTTTTCGGGCCTCAAAACCGCATTGATGCGGATGCGGGACCAGATCGTCGCTGAAAAAGGCGGGCTGACCCGGCAAGACCGCGCCGATCTTTGCGCCGGTTTTCAGGCTGCCGTGGTTGACACACTGGCCGAAAAGACCCGCCGCGCGCTGGCGATCTATATGGAAGGAAATCCAGCCACTCCGACCGTGGCGGTTGCCGGGGGCGTGGCCGCCAATACCGCCATTCGCGCGGCTCTGCAGAAGGTCTGCGCCGAGGCCGGTGCCACTTTTACCGCGCCGCCCCTGCGCCTGTGCACCGATAATGCCGCGATGATCGCCTATGCGGGGCTTGAGCGCTACAGATCCGGCGCCCGGGATGGGCTGGACCTGACCGCCCGCCCCCGCTGGCCACTGGACAAGACCAGCCCCGCCCTGATCGGCTCGGGCAAGAAAGGAGCCAAGGCATGAGCGTTTCCATCCTTGGCGCCGGCGCCTTTGGCACGGCCCTTGCGATCTCTTTGGCCGGGAACGGGCCAGTGACGCTTTGGGCGCGCAGCAAGACTCATGCAGACCAGATGCTACAGAGCGGGCGCAACGAAGCCCGCCTTCCCGGTGTCGATCTTCCCGAAAGCCTGTCCATCACCTCTGACCTGGCGCAGGCCAGCCAGAGCGACACGATCCTGCTGGCCGTACCCATGCAGAAACTGCGCGAGTTGCTCGCAGAAAACGCAGATCTCTTTGACAGAAAAACTCTCGTGGCCTGCTGCAAGGGAATCGAACTGAGCACCGGCCTAGGCCCCATTGCGGTCATTCGCGACTGCCTGCCGGATGCCCGGCCCGCCCTTCTGACCGGGCCAAGCTTTGCCGCCGATATCGCGCGCGGGTTGCCGACAGCGCTGACACTGGCCTGCGAAGATCCCGATCTGGGCGCGGCTTTGCAGGCCGAGCTGACGACGGCCAACCTTCGCCTCTATCGCACCACCGATACCATCGGCGCGGAACTTGGCAGCGCCCTGAAGAACGTGATGGCCATCGGCTGCGGCGCAGTGATTGGCGCCGGCCTTGGCGAAAGCGCGCGCGCAGCGCTGATGACCCGGGGCTATGCCGAGATGCAGCGCATGGCGCTAGCCTGCGGGGCGCGGGCCGAAACACTTGCTGGCCTGTCGGGCTTTGGTGATCTGACACTCACTTGCAGTTCAGAACTGTCGCGCAACTATCGGCTGGGGTTGGCGATTGGCCGGGGCGAGGCCTTTGATCCCTCGGTCACCGTGGAAGGCGCCGCAACCGCGCGCGCCACAGCCGAAAAGGCTGCCGCTATGGGCCTTGATATGCCGATCACGCGGACTGTCGTCGGTTTGATCAATGGCGACTTGACGATCCATGACGCAACCGCTCAACTGCTGTCACGACCATTAAAAGAGGAATAAAATGCTTATAGCATTGATTGCACGCGATAAACCCGGCCACCTGGAGACCCGGATGGCGAATCGCGCCGCGCATCTGGTCTATATCGAAGAGACCGGAACGGTCGCGCAGGCCGGACCTTTGCTGGATCAAAACGGCGAGATGGTGGGATCGCTGATCATCCTCGATGTTGAAGACATGGCAGCGGGTGAAGCCTGGGCCGCAGGCGACCCCTACAACAAAGCAGGTCTCTTTGAAGCGGTCGAGTTGATCACCTGGAAAAAGGTCATCGGCTGATGGCCTATTGGCTGTTCAAATCCGAACCCTCGACCTGGAGCTGGCAAAACCAAATCGACAAGGGCGATGCAGGTGAGGAATGGGACGGCGTGCGCAACTATCAGGCGCGCAATTTTATGCGGCAGATGAAGCTTGGCGATCGGGGCTTCTTCTATCATTCGCAAAAAGAAAAATCCGTGGTGGGCATTGTCGAGGTCTGCGCCGAGGCGCACCCCGACAGCACCACCGACGATGATCGCTGGGAGTGCGTGGACATCCGAGCGCTGCGCTCCTTCAAAAAGCCTGTTTTGCTGGCACAGATAAAATCGGACCCAAGGCTCTCTGAGATGGCTTTGGTCAAAAGCTCCCGCCTGTCGGTGCAACCGGTTACAGACGAAGAATGGCGCATCGTCTGCGCACTGGGCGAGACAGACGCCGACTGATCTGGCAAGATTTTTCCAAGGACTTTGTTTTTGGAGGATTCGTTATGGAGCTACTCAGCGTTTTTGCAGCAGCAGCGGCGGCGTTCGTTCTTGGGGCGCTTTACTACATGGTGCTCGCAAACCCTTGGATGGACGCCGCGAAAATTCCAAAAGACTCAGATGGAAAACCAGAAGGCGGGCAAAGCCCGACCGTATTCGTTGCCGCTTTCGTTCTGCAATTGGTGGTTGCAGGCATGATGCGTCACGTCTTTTCCCTATCGGGAATCGAAACGCCTGGCGCCGGTGTCATTGCGGGCATGGGTGTTGGTCTGTTTTTCATCAGCCCTTGGATCGCGCTCAATAACATGTACGGAATGCGGCCCTTAAAGCTGACGCTCATCGACAGCGGATATGCCACTATCGCCTGCACGGCCATGGGTCTGATACTGGCGGTTTTGTAGTATTTTGTCAGTGACTTGCAGAAAAACGCCACCACACACCGCCACAGGGCCGCACATTGATGCAGGTCACGAAAACGAAAAAGGGAAGATCCTGTGAAAGCAGGACCTTCCCTTCACCCCGCGTGCTCCGTTTCCACCACACGCGTATGAAATTTCGGTTCCTGCCTTCCTGGAAGGATGTACCTCTTTGTAGACCGAGATACAGCAAATAGGCAAATGGATTGCCTGAACAATACCCTTAAAATCCGAGACGCTTTATGATCAACGGCCACAATCTAAGGGTTTGAAAAACAGTTTCCCCCCACGCAAAAGCCCCCGCTTGTTTTTCGGGGGCTTTTGTTTGTTTGGTCTGACGTCTGCCGATCAGTAGCGGTAGTGTTCGGGCTTGAAGGGGCCTTCGGGGCTGACGCCGATATAGGCGGCTTGCTCGGGGCTGAGCTCTGTCAGTTTCACG
>JALUXC010000009.1 GCA_027019165.1 Pseudophaeobacter sp. | reverse complement strand
ATGTGTTCCGCCATCTCCATGGCGTCCACTGCGATCTCGATGTCCATATTGCCCTTGATGCGGCGGCGGCCCTGGCTGTCGGTGAATTCCTTGGTCGGTTTGGTGACCATGGTGTAGCCGTTGTAGTCCAGCCAATCGATCAGCGGGCGCAGGGGCGAGTAATCCGCTTCCTCGTTGAGGGCCGTGTAGTAAAAGGCGCGGATAAGCGTTCCCTTGGAGGTGAATTCAGCGCGAAGCTTTTTATAATCAATATCAAAATCAAGTGCCTTGGTGGCTGAGTATAGATTTGCGCCGTCGATGAAAAGCGCAACGCGCTCGGTGGGGCGAATGATCAAAAGTCTCTCCGTTGAAATGGATTCATCCAGTCAAAGGCCGCACGCCGGGATGAATCTCTGCTGGGGGCGAATGAAAAAGATCAAAGATCAAACAAAGTCAATGTCCTGCCAACGAATTTTTATTGCCTATGGTGGCAACCTGTCTGGGCCGGCTGGTACACCTCGGGCTACCTTCGAGGCTGCGCGCCGGTTGCTGGCCCGGAGGGGCATCTGTGTCGTGGCCGGATCACAGCTCTATGAAAGCGATCCCTGGGGTGGTGTGCGGCAGCCAAAGTTCCTCAATGGTGTCTGGGAAGTCAGAAGTCCGTACGCGCCGCAGGTGCTCATGGATCACCTTCTGAACGTTGAGTGGGTTCTTGGGCGCCGACGGCGCCTTCGCTGGGGCCCGCGCGTGCTTGATCTCGATCTTCTGAGTTTTGGAGAGGTCACAGGCAGCTGGCAGGAGGCAGAAGGGCTGCCGGCCGTGATGCTGCCGCACCCGCGGATGCATCTCCGGGCCTTCGTGCTGGAACCAATGGCGGACATTGCCCCGGCATTCCGGCCATGGGGGAGCGCGGGCCCCACGGTGGGCGAAGCCCTGCACGGTCTCGCATTGCCAGAAAGGTTCGCAACCCGCTGCGTCCGGCTGTCGCTGTAAGCCGCCGGTAGGCTTAGGTTTTTCTTGCTTTTGTGCGGTGCAGCGGCTACGTATTTCGGTCTGACATCAGCTGATCCCGCCGGATGCCTGAAGGTCGAGCGTCCTGGTGCGGGTTTTTGCGTCTGTTTCATCCGGTGCCAGGAATCGCGGTTTTCCGCCGAACCGGCTGGTTGAAACGCCCTATCAGGCCATTCCCACCAGGGGGCTGACCATGCGCCAAGCAGGAGACGATACATGGCTCGCGTGACTGTTGAAGATTGCATCGACAAAGTGCCGAACCGCTTTGAGTTGGTTCTGCTGTCCGCGCGCCGCGCGCGTGCGATGTCGTCCGGCGCGGCCCTGACGGTTGATCGCGACAACGACAAGAACCCGGTTGTCGCCCTGCGTGAAATCGCTGAAGAAACGGTGGACTGCGAGGATCTGCGTGAGGACCTGATTGCCGGTCTGCAGCGCCATTCGATGTTTACTGAAACTGACGAAGATCTGCCCGAGGACCCGTCTGCGGCGCCGCTGCAGCTTGGTACGGAATCGCGCGCCGATGACGTGCCCGCAGGCGACAGCTTCGGCAGCCGTGAAATGAGTGACGAGGATCTGCTGCGCGCCCTGCATGATGCAGGCGACAAGACCGCAGAGCGCCAGCCTGGCAAAGATGAGGAATACCCGGACCTCTAGGCCCAGCAAGCCGCCGGCCAGGAGCCGCGCGCTAGAAGCTGATGCAGAGGTGGCTGTTCCGGCAGCCTCCGGTGGTTCTGCCACATCCGACATCACGAACGGCAGTGGTGCCGGACCGTCCGGAGTGACCCCCAGCGATGGCCATGCGCCTTTTGCTCAGGTCCCCGAAATTCTCCCTGATCCGTTGAAAGCGGGCGCTGACCGCCCGAACCGCCCGATGATCCGCCAGTATGAGCTGGTTGAACGCGTGAAGTCCTATTATCCGACTGCGGATGAAGGCCTGCTCAACCGGGCCTATGTGTACGCGATGAAGATGCACGGCTCGCAGAAGCGTGCCTCGGGTGATCCTTATTTCTCGCATCCGCTCGAGGTGGCCGGCATCCTGACGGACCTCAAGCTTGATCCTGCCACCATCGTGACCGCACTGCTGCACGACACGATCGAGGATACGGATGCCACCCACAATGAGATCTCCGGTCTTTTCGGAGAAGAGATTGCCCAGTTGGTGGATGGCGTCACGAAGCTGACGCGGCTGGAACTCACCAGTGAGGAAACGAAGCAGGCGGAGAACTTCCGTAAACTGATCCTCGCGATCTCCAAGGATGTGCGGGTCCTGCT
>JALUXC010000008.1 GCA_027019165.1 Pseudophaeobacter sp. | reverse complement strand
GCTCCAAGTCCGGATCGCGGTGCTCAACCGCTACACCGCTCTTGGCATACCCGTCACTGAGCCCGTAGGATAAGTGTCTCCAGGGAAAGGGGAACTCTGTTCACACCACGATTTGTGCAACAGAGCCCACGGCATGCCCCACGCCACACCGCCGGCGTCGGCAATCCGGCCTCCTGATCCTTGATCATCCTGAAAATCTGCGCCTTGATAGAAAGACTATTTCGCATGGGCGTGCTCTATCAAGGTTGGCGCAGCCTCTACATCACGGTCAGGCAGTGCGCGGGGAGTAAACGCAAAAGCCATTCTTTTGGAATTTTCCCTTCCGTTTTCGTCGCTTCGCGAATGCCATACTTGGAATTTTGAAGAATAGTACCTATTTTCAAGTCATGGTTGCTGATTTGAAAACGACATTTGTCATATGAGCGTTTCCGTCTTTCCCCGCCGCGCTTTTGTCGCGGCAGTTTTGTCTGGCGTTACCGCCGCTTCGGCTATCGGCCTCGGTATTTTTGGCGGTTTGAGCACGCCTGACAGCCAGAACTTCAGCTTTTCGCGAGGGGTGACGTGGGCCGCTCAGGACGGCGAACGTCTGCGCGGTTTTCTGGCCAAGGCTCTGGTGGATGACCGGATCCATGTCACGGTTTTTGGCCATACTGGCAGTGCCGGTGATCCTGCCGCAAATTTGGATCTGAGCGAAAGGAGAGCCGAGATGGCGCGCGCCGTCGCACAAGATCTGGGGATCACGGCTGATAGAATGACGGTTCAGGGTTTGGGAGGCGGCAGCCCCCTGCCCAAGACCGACGGTGAGAGTGAGCGTGCCTACCAAAGCCGCCTGGCGCGGGTGGAGGTCATACTCCAGATGCGAAAATGACGCCGCATCTCACGCTTTGGGTCTGCGCGCTTTTGGCTGCGTGTGGCGCAATTGCGTTTGCCTGGTTCATGCGCCTGCCGCTGCCCTTTGACGGGTTTGCGGTATTGGCGGCGGCAGGTTTGGCATTTTTGGGAACGCTGACCCTTGTTGCGATCGCCCCCGAACGCTGGGTCTGGCGCGACAGTGAGCGCCTGCGCAGGGAATTTCAGGCACGCCACGGGGTATCCGGGGCCGCTGCGGATAATGTTTTGGAGACCATTGAACGCACCCACAAACGTGCGACCGTCTTGCGCAAGAGTGCAAGTCACATGCGCAACGACATGGCAGAGCGGATCTTAACCACTGCCGACCGCTTTGACGCTGCTGCACGTGAATTGTTTTACGCGCCAGATCGGCTGCGGGATTTACGCGCGGTCCTCATCCGCTCGGAACTGATCGAGGATGCTGCGACCGCGCATGCAGCCTTGCGCCAACGCAGGCAAAACGAAACGGAAGATGTCTCTCGCCAGAAGCTTTCGGCCGCTATTGAGGCATTGGAGGCGGCCTTTGATGCGACCGATTTGATGGTGGCGCGAGGGTTGTTGGCGGAAGTTGAGACGGCTTCGGAGGTCGCAGAAACACTCCTGCGCCCGCGCCATTTGTAGAAGACGACCGGCCCGACGGCCACAATTGAGAAAGACGGAGTATGTTCGTGAAACATCCAATTTTGACCGCCTTGACTGTTGCGCTGACTTTGGGCTTGCAAGCTGCAATAGCCGGACCTGGCGATCGTTTGGCCGAAGTGGTCACAGCCCCCGTGCGCGACTGCGCGGCGGGCTGGAACGAGAATATGCCCCTGATCGCCTGGGGTGCGGATGGCGTCGTGGCCTATGCCAATGGCGGTGCGCTGGAAAACGCTGGCGGTCTGCTGGGCGATGCAGGCCTGGGTTTGTCGCTCTCTGTGGTTGACAGTTTTGAGGCGCAGCTGAAATCCTATCTCTCCTGCGAGACACCATACCTGCGCGGCACCCTGGGTATGCTTGCCGCTGCAGCTCCGGTGACGGAGTTTGATGCACGCACTGAACAGATCGTGTTTTTCAAACATTCCTTCTCGGCAGGGGATGGCATCGTGGCAGGGGATGGCATCCGCCGTATCGAAGATCTGAAGGGCAAAAAAATTGCTATTCAAGCCAACGGGCCGCATGTCGATTTCGTTGGACGCATTCTGGCCGATGGCGGGGTTTCCTTTGATGAGATCGATATCGTGTGGGTCAAAGACCTGACAGGAGACGGTGATACGCCTGCGGCTGCTTTGGCGGACGGGCGAGCTGATGCAGCAGCGGTGATTTTGCCGGATGCGCGCTTTCTAACCTCCGGCGGTGCAGTGGGCACAGGTGCCGAAGGCTCTGTGCGCGGGGCAACAATCTTGATTTCGACTCAAGAGGCGGCCTCAGTGATAGGCGACTATATCGCGGTGCGGGCCGACTATTTTGACGCCAATCGTGACGCGATTGGCAAGATGGTCAATCTGCTGTTCAAAGCCGAAGAAGAGATGCGGCAATTCATGGCCGAGCCAGGCGACAAACGGCGAGCGCAAATGGCGTCTTTGATGGCGTCCGAATTCTTGGGTGGTTTGCCTGCCGAAGAAGGCGTGTTCCTTTGGCAGGACGCCATCACGGATGGCTGGGCGGGCAATGCCAAGCATTTCAGCGATCCTCGCGAGGCACGCCGCTTTGAGGTTTTGTTGGATGAGGTGAACGTGGCCCTGCGTGGTGCGGATCGTCTGGACGCCCCTGCGAACCTGAATACGGCAGAATGGGATTATGCCGCCCTTGCCGAAGGTCTGAGCGATCTGGATGATCGCCAAATCGCCGCCTTCAACCCCGAGGCTGCCGCCGCCGCCGTGCAAAAGCTCCGCCGAACTGGGCAATTGGATGCCAATACCAAGATCGATTTCGAGGTCTATTTCGAGCCTGATAGCACCTCCTTCCCGATTGCGCTTTATGCGCAGGACTTTGAGGAAATCCTGCGTCTGGCCTCCACATATTCCGGCGCGATCATCACTGTTGAGGGGCATTCCGACCCGCTGCACTTCTTGCGCCGCGAACAGGATGGGGCCGACAATGCCGAATTGCGGGCCATTCGCACCTCAACCCAGAACCTGTCGATGGACCGGGCGATTGCAGTGGTCGATGCCCTGGGCACTTATGCCTCTGACCTTGGCATGCGTATGAACCGCGATCAGTTTACCGTGGACGGTGTTGGCATCTCAAATCCACGTCACAATCCACCCGCAACCGAAGCGCAATGGCGCGAAAACATGCGTGTGGTGTTCCGGGTGCTGACGGTTCAAGCCGAGGCAACCACGTTCTCGCCGCTGAAATAAGGAGAGCGTGATGCGCAAGGATATTATTGGCACCATCGTGGTCTTGGGCATTGTGGGCGCACTGGTTCTCAATGAGATGCCTGACGAGTCTCAGCCAAACAATGTAAAGCCGATAGAGCCAAATTGGGGGGCAATTGCGGCTTGGCCCAATTTTACGTCGAACATAGTGGAGGCGCAGCCGGACCCAAACCGCCGCGTGACAGCGATTGTGCTGGACGACAGCGGCTCCATGAAGAGCGATATGGAGGCCGCCAAACAGGCTGTGATTGGTGCGCTGGATGCGATGGCGGCAGACGATCGGGTTGCGGTTGTGGCGCTGAATGCGGGCACGGTTCTGCCCTTTGCCACGGTTGCTGATGCAAAAGCTGACCTGCCTGCGCTTTTGGCGCCCATTGTCAGCGACGGAGGCACGCCGCTTACTTTGGCGATCCAATCTGCCCAAAGACTGCTGGAGGCCGAGGCCGCCGCCGCGCGGGGGTTCGGCACCTTTCGTCTTATTGTGACCACGGACGGCGCTGCAGATGACAGCGAGGCACTCGATGAAGAAATTGAGACGCTGGCTGCCTCCACCCCAATCCAGGTTACTACCATCGGAATCGGCATAAAAGGTGGCCATGTGCTGCGCCGTGCAGATCTTGGCAGTTTTGTCGATGTCGCCAACGTATCAGCGCTACAGGGTGCATTGGAGGCGGCCGTGGCTGAAAATACAGACTTCACGGCGATTACGGAATTTGGCGCGCAGGGGGACTGATGCATGGGACGTCGCATTGATCTGAATTGGGACGAGTGGAACCCTGGACTTGATACCGATGACATGACCCTGGCCGAGGTTCTTGCAACCCTGCCTGCGGCAGAGGCCGAAGATGTGCCCGAGATCATTCGAAAGTATGAAAACCCCGAAAGCCCGGATGCGCTCCCCGGTGCAATCGACCTGGCGCGGCATGATTGTATCCACGTACTCTTGGGGCGGGGTCTTCATGTACAGGATGAGGCATTTGTGATCGGCGCCACCATGGGGGCCGCGTCAGATATTACCGGTGAGATCGTTGATTTCTTTATCAAAGTCTCGACAACGGAGTATCCAAAGCATTGGCGATTTGAAGAGGCGCACATCCCATCTTTCCGTCTCGGTGTGGGCTTTGCGATGGATAACCTGGCGGGCAAGAACCTGCATCTGATCCCACTTGAGGGGCCAGACTGGCAAGACAAGACCGTACGCGAAGCGCGTAAAAGACTGGGGATCGTCAAGGAAGAGCTGCGTGCGTACTTCCGCAAGGCGGAATTGCTGGTGCCCGGCACAGCAGCCACCCGACGGCTCGACACGTCTGCCCACCGCAAGGACGGACAGTTGAACCAACCGGATTGAGATGTTGGGACGTTTGATGCCGCCCCGTTGAGCTTGATTGCTGGCTTCGCCGCGCGCCTCCGGGTCGGGCGAAGGCGAAAAACGGTTTGCCGGCCCAACCTTGTTTGCCGATCCCACCATCATGTTCTCAAGCTGATTGATCTTCTGCTTGCCACCTCCAAGCCCGTCCGGTTTTTGTCATAAACGATATCGTTTCCGCGAAAACGCTGGCTGCACCTCGCTATGACCGAACGGGGGACGGGTCTTGGGCTGAAAGCAATGGTTCCTGCGTCACGTTCATCTCTTCAGGCCAATTTCACTCGAAACTCTAGGCAGGATTGAGCTGCCGTTTGATCACTTCAAACGCATTCCGCCTCGCGGGCCAGTATTGCTTCGGCGGCAGCATCAAGGGTTGAGAGGTCGACCTGCTCCAGCATCTGACCGCAGAGGTTACAGATCCCCGAATTCCGTTCTGGGAAGCTGTGGCCCCGAGCCATCAGTTCCAGCATAAGCCGCTTTGGTCCCCAGCGGCGGATCACCTGCAAGGACGGGCGGGTCTCCATCGCGGCGACCTCGGCGCCGACCGTGGCACCGCTCACCTTGGCAAAGGCGCGGTCAGCATAGTTCACCCAAGGCGCGCAGCAGGGAAACAGACGTCCCGCCTGGTCTATCGTTGGCATCCTGCCAGCAACCGGGCAGGGCGTCTGTGGCGTTTGAGACAGGAGCGCTGTGTCGACCTCTGACATCAGGCGCGCCGCTGCGCGGCCTTCGCCTGTCAGGAATTGCCAGTTCACCAAAAGCCGTTTTTGGATTGTCTCTTCCAGAAAGGCGCTGCGCTCCGATTCCGAAAGGCTGTCCATGTAGGCGCCCCAATCGTTCAGATCCGTCGCCCTCTCTGCGGCAAGCCCATAGTAGTCCAAAAGCGATTTCAGCTCTTGCGGCGCCCCGGTCGCCGCGTCATTGGCAGAACCGCGCACCACGCAGGACACCAATGGCGGAAAGCCCACAATCCGGCAGGCGTCGACGAAACATCGGGCGAGGTTGGCGGGCAGAAACTCCAGGTGCCACTTGTCCAACGACAGGCCAATACTGTCCAGACCTGCCTCTTTGAGTCGCCGCAACACTGCTTCGGCCCGTTTCGGTGTCGAGGCCCAGAACCCGTTTGAGGTCAGTCGCACGCCTTTGCCATGGGATTTCACCCGTCGGATCACGGCTTCGATTTCTTTGGGATGCAGCATCGGCTCTCCCCCAGAGATATCGATGAACCGGATGTGCGGTTGCGCGGCCAGACCGTCGACCAAGGCCAGCGCTTCGTCAAGATTCATGGCCCCTTGACGCTTTGGGCCGGAATTCACTGAACAATGGGCGCAGGCAATGTTACATCGCATCGTATAAAGCAGTACCGAGGTCGTCATCCCTCCACCTCCGGCCCGCTTGTGGACAGTTGGACCTGCAGGGCTGCTGGCATCGCGTCGGGCAGGGCTTTCTCATCACTTGGGAAGAGTGCCACGGTTACGCACAATCCATCTTCTTCAACCACTATTCCGTGGGCCAGCATTGCCATGAACGCTGCATCGGCGTCGTCGGTGTCGATCACGGTATCAAGCTGCACGTCCGAAGATATCGCGTGCAGACGGGGGGCAAGGTCAGGATCGAGGTAAGGCGAGGGATGTGCCCAGTGGCGCGTCACCCCAAGATTGCGCAGGGTGGTGGGGCGGTCCATCCGTGGCAGCAGCTGTGCCGCAGCCCCGCTCAGGTGATAGCGCAAGCGAATGTCGCCCACGCGCCGCTCGATCCTGTAGCCTTCCGCTTGCGGCCTGATCTCCAACCTGTGACTGCCGACAGCATATGCATTCTGCCACTCGGCCACGGGACCACGCGTATCGCGCTCGATATCCTCGAGGATGGCTTGCGCCTGAGGCGTCCGGTCGGCGTCAAACCGATAGGCCAGCAGGGCAAGGTCTTCTTCGGGCACGGGATGGCAATACTCATAGAAATGCGACGGGCGCAGGTTCAGCAACCCGTGCTGTTCAGGAAAGCGATACATTGGTGCGTAGCGTTCCACTTCGCACCGCACGAGTCCCAGGGGCGGGCGCAAATGGCGCATTCGGCGGGACAATTCGACCTGGTGCCGGTAGTGATCTTGCGTCTCGCCTTCAAAGCCGAACAACATGGACCAATGAACACGCAGCCCGAATTCTTCGGCCAGGCGCAGGGTGTAGACATTGAAAATGCCGGTGGTGCCCTTCTTCATCAGCTTTAGCACCGGGGTCGACAGGCTTTCTATCCCGGGCTGGATCTGGCTGATGTTGTTGGCGGCAAAAGTGCTGATGATGGGCCTGTCCAGGTTGGCTTTGACCTCAAAGAAGATCTCGGCCCCATCCGTCGCTGCGCCCACGTGGGGACAGACCTCGGAGTAGTATTCGTGCGGCATGATATTGTCGACGGCCATGAAACGTTCGGGGGAGTAGCGGTCGGTGAGGTCCCGCAGTTCAGACAGGAACCGGTCGGCGTCCTTTCGGAAATAGGGCATCTTTGTTGGGCTGAGGCCGCAGAAGGTGCAGTGATGCTTGGCGCCCCACCAGCATCCGCGTGACGCTTCTATGGGCACGTAGTGGGGCAAAGTGCGGGTCAGCCCAGCCGGTAGGGCGCGGTAGTAATCGTCGTAGTCGGGGATGGGCAGGCCATTGGCATCTTTGACCCGTTCGGTGGGCGGGCCTTCGTGTATGCGGCCGTCGGGATAGCGCTCCAGCACGCCGGGCAGATTTGCTATGCGCGCCTCAGCCACGGCCTCACAGAGTGGGATGACCACGTCATCGCCTTCGCCCATGACCACTCCATCCAGCGCGTCGCAAATGCGCATGATGCCCAGACCCATGGGGTCGGCACAGCCGCAGCCGCCCATAATCAACTTGACCTTGGGGTGTCGCGCGCGGATGCGATTGGCCAGCGCGATGGAGGCATTGAGCTGCGAAAAGGAATTGGCCAGGCCGATCACATCGTAGCGCCCCCAATCGGTGCTGGCGATGGCGTGATCGATAAAGGCCTCAGCGAGGGGGCGCCAGGCGCGCGCATCTGCGCAGCGTGCCTCGGGCGTGCCATCGGCGACAATCGCCCGCATGTAGGCCGGGTCAATCCGGTCCCAATCGGCTTCGGGAAATGCGGCCTTGCCAAAGATCCATTCACCCAGATGGATGCCGAAACTATCACAGACATCCTGGTAGCGGCCCAGCTCTTTGAACTCCTGAATTTGCACCCAGTCCAGAAAGGCCAGTGAAAGGTATTTTACCTCGGCCTTGTGTCCGGCCTCCTTCAGGCGGGTCTTGAGCAAGGATGTCCCGATGGACGGCCAGGCCACCGGGCTGAAGGGCGCTTCGATCAGAGCGATGTTGAGACGGGCGCGGTCCATGGGGCCTGGGCTCCTTCAGTCAAAGGCGGTGTGTCGATCAGTGGGGCAAGCCGTGCGCGGTTCACATGCAGGGGCATGGCCAACAGCCGGTTGCCCTCTACGAGGATAAGGCCGGTCTGGATCATACGATCCAATAAGTCTTCTCCGTTCAGCTCTTCGTGGCGCATGTCTTGCACCCGTGAGGCAAAGCGCTGGAGGTATGCCATCAGTTCTTCCGGGGGCAGGGCGCGCTGGCCCATATCGTCCCAGTCGGTCGGCTTGTCAGCCTTCAGCAGCGCATCGCGGGCGCGCACCGCGTCGCATCCACGCAGCATCTCAGCTGCGTTGTCAGGAAGCAGCATTATCCGTTCCGGCCCATCCAATGGACCGGTCACCAAGGCGCTGCCCGTTGCACAATTCATTAGATGCAGGGTCGGGCCGTGCGCGGCAAAGGCAGCCTTCCATTGCTGGACGAGCGGGCTGAGCCGCTCTTCGATCAGCCGGTCGATCCGCTTGTCTCGCTGCGGGTCCGAATAATCAAAGCGATAGGCAATACGACCCAGCATCTCGGGACTTAGGCCTGGAAAGGCAAAATCATACCAATGGGTATGGCCGGTCAGCTGGATCCCGAACTCTTCGGGGCGCGACTGATAGGGGCTGAAGCGTTCGATATAGACCGGCGCGACATTGCCGGGCGGGGTGAGGTGGGTAACATGGCGCAGCAGCTCCATCGTTTCTTCATATTGCTCCAGCGTCTCGCCGGGAAAACCTGTGAGGATGAACCAAGACACGTCAAAACCGCCCTCGGTCAACCATTTCAGCGTCTGAACATTCTGCAATGCGCTGATGCCCTTTTTCATGAGCTTAAGGATGCCGGAATTCAGGGCCTCGATCCCCGGCTGCACCTTCATGACCCCCGCGTCATGCATCGCATCCACATGGGTGCGTCTCAGGTTGGCCTTGATCTCGTAATGGACGAAGTAATCCTTGGGGCTGGCGGCCAAGTCCTTCATCACAGTCGAGAAATAGCTCTGGTCGACAATATTGTCGACGGCGAAGAAATGGCTCTTGCCGTAGCGTTCGGACTGTCGTTCGAATTCGGCAAAGGCACGTTCCGGGGATTTCGACCGGAAATCCATCCTGTCGGCGTTCAGCCCGCAAAAGGTGCAATGCGATTTCGCCCCCCACCAGCAGCCGCGCGAGGTTTCGATCGGTAGAAACATGGGCAGGCCCTCAACTGGGCCACGCAGCGCTTCGAGCTGAGCCTTGGTGTCGAAATAGTCGCTGAAATCCGGGTCAGGCACGTCGTTCATCTTGATCGGCAGTTTGAGGTCTTTTGTGACCTTCACGCCTTTGGGGCCGCGCGTCGCATATCCCGGCAGAGCCGCGATCCGGTCGGTGTCATCCTCGCTCAGCGCGCGAACCATGTCGCTGATGGTCAGGTCGACCTCGCCGGTGGCTACGACGTCGATTTGCTCAAAGGCCTCCAGCAATGCTGGCCCCATCTCGCCAAAGCAGTTCGCTCCCCCAAACAGGATTTTTGTTTCGGGGCGGAGCCGACGCAGATGCGCGGCCGCCGCCAGAGAGGGCTGCGTTTGCATGAAAGAGGTGGTGAACCCGACCACTGGAGCGCCAGAGGCTGCCAAGCGACGCGCGCAATATTCAGCAAAGGCATCTGCCTGTGGCCGCAGCCGGGCCAGTTTCTCGACCAGAGGTCCGGGGACAACGCGCTCTTCCAGCAGCGCCTTGAGATAGGCGATGTCGCGCTCGGGGTCCTGACGGGGGCTGAACAGCCATTCGCCGGGCAGGAAATCCCATAAATAGGCAATCTCATCATGTAGGCGCCAGCCTTCGGTCAGGTCAGTGTCTATGGTGGCGAGATATTCGAGGTTGAAATCGAACAGGCGACTGCGCAGACCGGCCTTTGCCAGCTGCGCTTTGATCGTGGCAGGGCCGATGCTGGGGATGGCACAGAGGCCAAAGGGCATGATGGCCATGGCGAAATCAACGGCTTTTTCGGACATTGCGGTCTCCGTTGGGCACAAGGCATCCCTGCTCTTAGCATAGGCTGCCGATCAGACAGTGGGAGCGAAGGACCCGGGAGATCTTCTCATCCCCCGGATCAGGGCATCAGCCGTGATAGTGGATGTCCAACAGTGCCGCGTCTCCAATATGGAGGCCGGGCTTGTCCATCACATCCATGTCGGTGATCGACTTGCCGTGATAGTGGATATCCAGGAACGCGGCCTGGCCACCGCCCTTGCCCAATTTGGGTGCCTCCAGGGTCGGTGCCTCGACCGCCGCCATGGAAGAGCGGGACATCAGCGCGCCTTCGGCCTCTTCTGCGCTTTCGCGCATGACGCTGCCAGCCATGCCTTCCTTGCCATGGTAGTGAATGTCAAGGAACGCCGCCTGACCGCCCTTGGATAGGGCCGGATTTGACGCCGCTGCCAAACCCTCTTTGCCATGATAGTGGATATCCAGGAAGGCGGCTTGTCCCCCCTTGGACAGGGCTGGGTTTGACGCGGCCGCGAGGCCCTCTTTGCCATGGTAGTGAATGTCCAGGAACGCCGCCTGTCCACCACCCCCGCTCAGCGCGTTTCTGGATATCAAACCGCCTTCGGCCTCTTCGGCGCTTTCGCGCATGACCCCGCCGGCCATGCCTTCCTTGCCATGGTAGTGGATGTCGAGAAAGGCGGCCTGACCACCCTTGCCTGCCAATCCACGCAATTGGGCGGCTTCGGCTTCAGAGCCGTCGCCATGGTAGTGAATTTTCATCGTATTCTCCTTTTTGCAAATGACTTCAGTTGCGGCCTCCGAGCGACTTCCATCGCTCAAAGTTGTAGAACACTTGTTCCGTGAGCCGGCTTGCGGTGTTCAACTGTGATCCACCGTAATTGTGGATCCCGGTGGCGATGTAGTCCTGCCCATCCCACATGACGACGGGGGCGCCGCTCATGCCGCCGAAAGTGTCGATCTCATACTGCAGGATCGCTGGCTGCGGCGGTTGCAGACGCTTGGCGTGGCCCCACAGAGTGCCGCTGGGCTTGTCCTGCGGATAGCCGGAAATATTGGCCAGAGCGCCGCTCAGCGTGACATCGGGCAGCACGCCATATCCGAAAAACCCCTGATCCCCGGGTGGTGCAAAGATCACGCCGTAGTCATGCACCGTGTCGCGGTTGTTCACCCATCCGCTGGTAGAGGCATAATGCATGACCGTGAAGGCGCGGTCGTAGTGGGTTTGGTTCTGCCCCACGAAGACAGTGATCGAGCGCACCCAGCCGCCGTGATTGTGCAAAAAAACGCAATGCCCTGCGGTGACGATCACCGACGGCGAAATGAACCAGCCGGTGCCCAACCATCGGGTACCGTTAGAGGCGGTGATCTCCAGGCGGCACAGCCAGGAGAATGGCGTGGCGCTGCTGTCCAACACTTGCACCCGATCATCGGCGAGGATCACAGCTTCGGCGGTCATATCGCCATCGCTCGTGGGCGGGGCTCCGACGATCTGTCGTAGCACCATGGGCCCGGCCGAACTGGCATCGGGCAAGGGTTCGGAGCAGGGCTTCAAGCCGGCCTTGGGGACCTCCTGAGCCGCCGACTCTGTCCGTCGGGCCGACATCCGAAAACTGTCCCGGGCCGCAAAGGCATCGGCAAACTCCGGAAATGGCAGGCCTGATGTCGTTTGCGTGCTTTCTGCTTCTTGTCCCGAGGCAAAGGATTCCACCGGCGTCGCTGGTCCCGCTCCAGTCAGCATCTGTGGTGCCGCAACAGGCGGCCGAAAAACCGGTTGCGCTGCGCCACTGTCTGGTTTGTGTTGTGTTTTCGGTGCCCCCTCCTGTGGCGAAGGCGGCGCACTGCTTTCTTTTGGTTTGACTGCAGACTCCTGCAGAAGTGCGCGCAGCTCCCGGACGAGTCGCAGCCCTTCCAGTGCTTTGGGATTCAACGGCGTTGTTGCTGCAGGTAGGCCGTCGGTGGCATAGCCGTGCTTGTCAAGATAACCAACCGGATCAGCGCAAAACGCCTTGGCGTCCGCCTTTTGCAAAGGCAATGATCCAATGAATTCTTTCAGTTTTTTTGACATGGCAAGATCCGGGCTAGTCAAATGATCGCCGTGCGGCGACAAAAAACGGCAGAGAAAAATTCAAAAATATCCTCATCAGTCTTGCACAATTGGCACAAAAAAACAACCTAAGGTGTTTCTGCGCCTGGTTTCGGGATGGCTCCAAAGCCATTTTGTCTGCCTGCAAAGTGCAGAAAAATCTCGCGCGCAGATCGATGAAAAACAACAGCTTCCCGGGGGTTAGGTGCCGCAACACTGAATTGCTGCGCTGCAGAGTCCTTGGCCTGGGAAAACCGCCTAATCGCTTGCCTCTACGGCATCCTTGACTGTCCCGAACGAAAGTAAATTGTCGGCGAATCGCACGGGCCCGTACGATCTGTGTAGGGGCTATTGGTGATGGTCAGTCCAGCCAGAAGTGAACGTACGGCGCGGCCAACAGATCAAAATGTGTCGCCACCGCCCATCCGAGGGGCGAGTTCACCTCTTGTAGCAAGTGGTTTTCATAAGCGGATTTCTAGGTGGCGCACTCCGGACACCGACTATGATCACCTTTTGTCATCAAAAACTAGCGACGGACCAGCGGACGACGGACCTGCGATGGTGCAATCCCGAATAGTCGGCGGAATGCGGTGGCGAAGTTTGCAGGGGAGCCATATCCCGCCTGTTCTGCAGCATCCTCGATACGGAGCCGATCCTCCTCAAGAGCCCTGCGTGCCACTTCGAGACGAAGCCGACGAATATGCGCAAGCGGGGCTCGTCCGTGCGCCTTCTGGATCAGGCGCCTCAGACCGGATTGACTGAGCCCGCCCTCGGTGGCCAGTTCCTGCAGAGATGGCACCGGTCCGGGGCGGCGCGCGAACTCTTCGATGCGCAAAAGTTGTGCAGTTTCCCGTGCGGTCAGCCCGGAGCCCGTTTGGGGGGTGTTCATATCCGCAAAACACCGGGCCACCAGTCCCAGGGCCATAGATTCTGCCTGCAGACGGGCCACAGGTGTGGAAAACCCTTGCGTGACGGCGAGCCTCTCAAGGACGATGATGTCTTCCATGCTGGCAAGCCATTCCATTCGCTGCATCAGGCGGCTGTGCGATAGCTCTGGCAGGGAGAGGGCGTTTTGGTCGAGCCAGTCATGGGACATCTGTATGCTGATCTTGCGTACATATTCGTTGGGGTTTGAGCGACGGTAAAAGCGCTGGGCTTCGTCGATTGAGGTCAGAACCAGCTTGACTGGCTCCCCGGGACGCCTGCCTAGATTCATGGGAGTTCCGTCCAGTTGAGCTTCGGTCGTGCCTTCCAGAAAACAATGCAGCACCGCACCCGGATTGCGTTGCCCCTGAACCTCGAAAGCCTGCCGGGCGGTGGCATTGAGGGTATGCAGTCCAAAGCCATTCTGAAGTTTCAGGGCGGTGACCAGCCCATCAAAGACGTGGGATCCCGGCCGCTGTGTCGCGCTGAACCAGTCCAGTTTTCGTTCGAATTCCATGACATTCGGAAGAGTTTTCCGCAGCCCATCCATGTGCGCATCCAGTCCAGAAAAAACAGGGACCCTTGTGCTGGACAGCGGTTTTCTTGCGTTTCGCAAAGGTTTTTGAACGTTTCGCAAAGATCGCTGACTGGCGGGGTGTGAGGATGCAATTTAATTATCCCACTGAAATAGTCAACTTTCTGGGGATACCACGATGTCGCGGATGCCGCTGCGTTCATTCATTCTGGCCGGGACAGCTCTGTCCACGCCTTTGCTTGCCACCACTGCCTTCGCGCAGGAGGACGATCCGGTCTTTCTGGGCGAGGTCCGTATCGAATCTGCTGATGCGCAGGCTCTTTTGGGCAATGACACCGTTACCGAAGAGCAGCTCGACGCGCGGAACCCCTCGTCGGTCAAGGATGTCTTTGCTGGCGAAAGCGCGGTGACGACAGGCGGTGGGGCAGCGATCGCCCAGAAAGTCTTTGTGAACGGGATCGAGGAAAGCCTTCTTTCGGTGACCATCGACGGAGCGCGTCAGAACAAATCCGCGTTTCATCACACCGGCAACGTCCTGTTGGACCCGGAATTGTTGAAATCCGTTGAAATCAGCAAGGGCTTGGCCCCGGCCGACGCAGGTCCGGGAGCTCTGGCGGGCTCTATTGCCTATGAGACAAAGGACGCTGGCGACCTGTTGGACGCGGGAGAGAACTTTGGTGGCCGCTTCAAACTGGGCACCAGCGACAACGGTACTGAGCTGGAAAGTGCGCTGGCGCTGTTTGGACGTCAGAATGGCTTCGAATACCTGCTCAGCGCCACCCGGCGGACTGGTAATGACTACAAAGATGGCGATGGCAATGAAGTCCTTGGGACCAGGGCGGATCTGACAGACTATGTCGTCAAATTCGCCTATGAGGCCCAAAACGGTCATCGCTTTGAATTTGCGGCTTCTGAAACCGAAGACAGCGGATTGCGCTCGGCCCAGGCCGGACCTGGAGGCATTCTGTTTATCCGTCCTGATTTCGCGGGTGTGGTGTCACGTCCCAGCGTTCTGACCGAAGCCTTATCGCGCCGGACCTCCTATACATTTACCTACTCCAACACCCAGGCACAGGGGATCTGGGATCCGGTCATCCAGATCAGCCACAACGAGCAGGAAATCGATGCCAGCGGTGTCTACGGCGTCAACAAGAGTCTGAGCGGAACCTTCAAGAACGACTTCGCAATCGCGGGGGGGACGCTGACCGCCGGACTGGATTTCTTCAGAGAAACCGCCGAAGGGCAGGGGCGAGGACCGGGGCTTTTTGCAAGTTCGGGCACCGAAAAACTCAGCAACGTTGGTCTCTTCGCACAGGCCCGGCAGGATGTCGGTCAGCGGGTTTCCGTCAGCTATGGCGCTCGCTATGACAGCCAGAGGTTCACCGGTGCAGACGGGTCGAAGTTTTCTGAGGGTGGTTTCAGTGTCAATGGTTCGGTGGATGTCATCCTGTCCGATTCCTGGACCTTGAATGCCGGACTTGCTTCGAGCTGGGGTGGCTATGAGCTGGGCGAAGCCGCGCTGGTCAACTTTGGCACAGCCTGGAACTATTCCGGCTTCACCACCTCCCGAGCCAACGCCGGCCGGATCGGGTTGCGCTTTGACAAGGGGCCCTGGAACGTCAGTGCTGCTCTGTTCCGCACCGATGTTGACGACATTGCGGCTGTGCTTCCAAGCTCGGGGGCTCGTGGCGCTACTGCAGACCTCAAAAGTCAGGGTGTTGATGTCGCTGTGGAATATAGCTGGCTCAGCGGTTTCGCCCGTCTCAACTGGACCTATGCAGATGTTGAGCTGAACGGCGCTGCCGTCGGGTCCACCGCATACTATCTGGGACGCCCAATGGGCCATATGATTGCACTGGAAGGAGGTTGGGATCTGGACGAGCAGTGGCGTGTTGGCGGCACCGCAGAGATCGCCCTGGAGAACAGCGATGCGGCCATCACATTGCCGGGCTATGAGGTGGTCAATCTTTATGCGGCCTACTCCCCGCGTGATCTTGGCAATCTCGAAATTCGTCTGGATGTCCGCAATCTCTTTGACGAGACCTATGCAAGCCGCAGTTCTGACGGCGTCGACGCGGCCAGCGTCATTGCCCTCAACGAACCGGGCCGAACGATCGGCCTGACGGCTCGTCTGCGGTTCTGAGCGCAGCAATTGCCACAACAGTCCAAAGGGGCGCTAACCGCCCCTTTGTCTTGCCCAGCCCCAGTTATCGCCAGGAGTCCCATGCTCAAACAAACCGGTTCGTTCAAAACGCAGTTCGCAAGCAAATATCTGCAGCAGCTGTGCAAGCACTTCGCCCATAAGGTCAAAGTTGAGTATGACAGCCAGCAGGGAGATGTGAACTTTCCCTTTGGAAAAGCGTGTCTTTTTGCTCAGGAGGGCGCGTTGATCGTCCATATCAGCGCCGAAGACGACGATGCACTGGCCAAGGCGCGATCCGTTATTGATGTCCACCTGAAGACCTTCGCTTTCCGCGAAGACTTCGATGAAATGGAGTGGCGGGACGTCTGAGCCTCAATGTCGCAATACATCCGGGTGCAATGGCGACGAAAAAGGTATGTGGCACTCAGGTCTCAGGCCAACACAGCGACGGCTGAAGCTTGATCAATGGCTGGATTTCCGCAAGCGGATTTCAACATGCGCAATCGGGTTTGGCGGGAAAATGATCTGGAAAATCAACTCTCGGGCCGCCATCACTCAGAGTGAAAGACGAGATCAAAAGACGTTGCCGGGCGATTTCGGGCTCGGCAAAGGCCATTGGCAGACCTCCCTGCCTCAGCCGCAATCAGCCTGTCAAAAAGGCTGTGCGGCCGATCATCTGAAATCGCAGCGCTAAATATCGAAGTTTGTGGGCAGAACAATCATGTCGCGGATCGTCACATTGCGTCCGCGGGTCAAAGCAAAGATCAAAGCGTCGGCAACTTCCGCAGGCTCAATCAGAGAGCCGCTTTCTTTTGCCTTGCGCAGGTTCTCTTCGGGCCAATCCGCCAGCAGGGCTGAAACCACGGGTCCGGGCGAGACCTGGCCTACCCGAATGCCATGTTCCCGCAATTGGCGGCGCATCGTTTGGACGAAACAGGTCATCGCCCATTTGGAGCCAGAATAGACAGGTTCCCACGGGATGGCCGAATGACCCGCGACCGAGCATGTCACCCAGATGTCGCCGGTTCCTCGGGATTTCATGTGGGGGATCACGCCGTGAACGTTCTTCATTACGGCGTTGACGTTCAGGTTGAGCATCCTGTCAATGGTGTCGGGATCGGTCTCATCGAGATCGCCACCTATGTAGGTTCCGGCATTGCAATGCAGGATATCTATATGCTCGACCTTTTTGAGTATTTCAGGAACCATCGCCTTGCAGCTCTCAGGATCCAGAAGATTGGTTACTTGTGCCATGGTCATTTCACCAAGGCGCGCCGTCTGCTCGGCCAGCGATTTTTCGTCCAGGTCCACCATGACAACGGTTGCGCCTTCTGCAACCAGCGCTTCGCTGGCTGCCAATCCGATACCTGAGGCCGCGCCTGTGACAACGGCGATCTTTCCACGGAGGGTTTCGGCCATATCGGGCCTCCTTGTTGTTCAATTGGGGGGTCAGACAGCCAGGAAGCCGCCGTCGATTGGAAGCACGGCGCCTGTGACCATGGGGGCATCGCTGCCCAAGAGCATGATGATGGATTTGGCCACATCCTCGACCTCGGCAAACCGGCCGACCGGGTGTCGGACCATCATTGGGCCTTTCTTGGCAGGATCTGACCAGGCGGCAGCAGCCAGCTCTGTCATTGTGACGGTCGGTGCAACTGCGTTGACACGAATGCCATGGGGGCCCAGTTCCTTGGCCATAACGCGCGTGGCCCCTTCAAGGCCTGCCTTCGAGGCGGCATAGCACATGTGCTCATCAAATCCCCGATGCCCCGCGATGGAGGTGACGTTGACGATAGCGCCTCCGCCTCCTGCAGCAATGCGGGCACGCGCGAATTCCTGGGCGCAGACCAATGCTGCTCGCAGATTGATGCCCATGACCGCCTCATAGCCCTCGTCTGTCATGTCGAGCACCGTCTCCAGCACATTGGTTCCGGCGCAGTTGATCAGGAAATCTCGGCAGCCGGTTTCTATCATGGCAGCACGGGCTGATTTTGTGTTCATCAAGTCGACCGCGATGCCCGTGGCCCCGATGTCTTTTGCCAGGCTGTCGAGATCTGATTGCGTGCGGGCCATGGCAACAACCTTGGCGCCCCGTTTTGCCATTTCGACGGCACAGGCGCGGCCGATGCCTTTTCCAGCTCCGGTGATGATGACGCTTTTGCCTTCGAATTGCGACGTCATGAGTTGAAATCCTTTTGTTGTAGCGGGGCCGCTTTTGAAAAGCAGTCAGTCGGACAGGCCATGAGCCAGTCTCTCGTGCGCCCGGTCAAAATAGTCTTTGAATGCTTGGTGTGGTCCGCGGCATGGGCCGCTTTCAGCATGGTTTTCCCGTCGCAGAGCAGCGCCACGATTGGGTCACGTTTGTCGTGTCGCAAGCGAAAGTGGGTGGCTCGCACCAGCGGTGCGGCCCAGTCGGAGCGAGTGGATTTCGAACCCGATCCCGCTGGTCGTGAAGCGCACTTTAGCAAGATCGCAAACCTGTGCAGAGGTGGATCCAATCGGTCAGATGCAAATGTCATGACTGTACCATCACTCTGAACCGGCGCTGGGATCGGCTTTGGTATCGAGGATCAGCTTTGCTGTTGTGTCATCCGTTACCAGCGTGTCAACGAGGCCACGCCGGCAGGCCGCCTTGATGATATCAACCTTGTGCGGTCCGGCTGCTGCCATGATCTTTTCTGGAACTTGGATGACTTCATTCAAGGGCATGCCGACCTTGCGGCTGTCGATTTCTCCCGAAACCGAATGACCATCGCGATCAAGAAACTGACCAAGAACGTCCCCGATGGCGCCCGCTTCGATCAATGCGTTTGGGGTCAGTTCCTGTGGCAAACCGTGTTCAACCAGGAAGGATTTTTCCGAAACGTTGGAGCAGGTGAGAAGGACGGCATCCAGCGATGCAAATTTGTCGAAGTGTTCCTTTAGAGCGTATTGCGACAGGAACAGCTCCCGGTCGATCCCTTCAGAAAGATAGATCGGCGCAGTCAGCACCGAGTAACGTGCGCCAAGCACGTTGGCAAAGCCAGACGCAATTCCAAAGGAATTCAAGGTCGATCCTTTGGCCGTGCCTCCGAGTATCGACACGACTTCCAGGCCCGGGTGCGATTGCCGCGATAGCTTGCGAATTGCAGAATCCAGTGTCAGCCCCCAGGACACCCCCAATGACCGCCAGTCGCCGGATGCCAAGCGCTCGGTCAACAGCGCGGCCAGCGCTGCGCCAACAGAGCGATGATAGTCATAAGCCGCGTCATTGGCCGGGCCTACGATGGCCCGCTTTAGGCCCAGGAATGCCTTGAGGTCCTCCTGCATCTCGATGCGCGGCAGAAACGGCGACTCGATGTGAATCTTTACGAAGCCAAGTGACTTTGCTCGCTGGATCGCCTGATTGACCCGCAGCCGCGTGACATTCATGAGGCGTGCGATTTCGGCCTGGGTCATTTCGTTTACGTAATAGTGCCAACAGATTTCCGTAACGAATGCATCGTTTTCTTCGTTTGCTTCGCGCGCCAAGCCAGTATCCTCCCGTGCCCGTGGCGACTGCCTTCAAGTCACATATCGGTATTCTTGGCAAAATTACATTTGTATATCAAGTGATGCATTTGGAATTTTACACTTGCATGGGTAAGTATGCATTTGTAGCCTTTTGGGGGGAGGTGGCGCGAATCGCACTGCATGAAGCTGTGGAAAGCCTGCGCTGAACTCCTGCATGGATAAGGGAGGAAAACCGTGAGCTTTATTTTGAAACTGGGCGCATCCGCGCTTGCATTGACGCTCGCCAGCGCTGCGTATGCGGAGGAGAGCGCTGATTTCTGGAAAAAGGCCGCTGAACCCTATCAGGGCGTTACCATTCGGGGGGTGACTGAATCGTCTCCGCCTTCGCTCTACATCAGGGAAGTTCTTGCGCCTGAATTTGAAGCGCTGACCGGAATTCGCGTCGACGTCGAGACCACGTCCTGGGATCAGATGTTCGACAAAGCGATCAAGGACATGGAAGCCGGAACCGGCATTTATGACATGGCCTACATCGAGCAGGACATCATCTATTCCTACCTTGCGCGCGGTTTTCTGACCGACCTCACCGGTTTTCTTGCGGCCAATCCGGACCTGAAGGCGCCGACATATGACGAAGCCAACTTCACGACTTTCGCCAACTACTTCAAGGATGCTGACGGCAACCTGTATGGTGTGCCGATGGAGGCCTTCCTGAAGGTCTATCTCTATCGCACCGATCTTTTTGAAGATCCAAAGATTCAGGCCGCGTTCAAGGAAAAAGCCGGCCGTGATCTCGTGCCTGCCAAAACGCATGCTGAATACGCTGAAATCGCAGAATTTTTCACGGAGTATGGTAAAGAGTACGACTTGGATCTCTGGGGAACGACCGCTCAGGCTCATACTGGCCACGTGGCATCCTGGTATGAATACTACGAGTCGATCGCGCCCACGTTTGGTGTCTACAACTGGGGTATCGACGCCAACAACAACTACGCTGCTTCGGTTGCCAATGGCGGCGCGATGAACAGTCCGGAAGCTGTCGAAGCCATGACCTGGTGGCTCAGCATGCGTGACATTGCGCCACCAGAAAGCCCGGCATCGACCTGGACCGAGGTCGGCACCACCTTTGGCGCCGGTCGCGCCGCTCAAGGCCTGGTCTATGGGGAAAACGCAGGCTGGATTGCCGCTGATGCAGAAAAATCTCTGGTCGTTGGAAAGGTTGGCGTCGCTCTGCCACCGTTGGCAGACGGTGTGTTGGCCGACGCCGAAGCGGGCGAAGGCTATATCGGCTACTATGACGGTGGCGCATTCGGCATGCCGCATTCCTCGAAGAACAAGGAAGCCACAGCGCTTTTTCTTCAGTACATTGGGCAGAACGAGGTTCAACCTGACTGGGCAGTCGCGGCACCACGGGTGACGAACACTGCAACCTACGAAGACCCCAAAGTGGTGGCCTTCAATGATGAATTGGGCGGTTACTATGACCTGATCAAGGACAAGGGCTATCTGTTCGCAGGTGCGCCGGCCTATCCGTTCCATGCTCAGGTTCGTGAAGCGACCGCTCCAATCTTCTATCAGATCCTGTTGGGAGAACTTTCCCCGCAGGAAGGGCTGGACAAGATGGCGGCAACTGCCGAGGCAACGCTTTCTGATCTAGGCTACCGCAAGTAACCAATTCTCCCGGTTGCCAACCGGGTCGCCGTCTTCAAGATGGCGACCCGATTTCGAACTTACAAATACTGCAAAGAGCCGGTTTTGTACCATAACCATGGTTCCGAAACGCGGGAGGGGATGCGTCATGCAATCCAAAAGACTTGGCTGGATACTTCTGGCGCCGACCTTGGTCATCCTGTTTTTCTTTGGCGTGCTGCCCTTTTTTTATGTCGTCTACGTTTCGTTTCACTCCTGGAATCCCTTCGCGGTCAATCCCGAGATGGTTTTCAATGGCGCGGATAACTTCAGAAAGATCGTGTTCGACACGGCATTCCTAAAGTCGATTGGCGTCACGGTGATGTTTGTTGTGTTCGCGGTCCTGTCCGAATTGATCATCGGATATGCCCTGGCGCAGGCCTTCATGCGCGATTTTCCGGGCAAGGCGATCTTCCGTACAATCCACACGCTTCCTCTTATCATGGCGCCGATCATCGTGGGGTCTGTGTGGAAATTGATGACGACGCCGTCCATCGGGATCATTCCTCATTATCTGGAGGAATGGTTCGGCCTCACCATGAACATTGGCACCTCTGCACCCGCCGCATTTGCCACCGTTGTGCTCATGGATATCTGGCACTGGACGCCACTTGTTACCTTGACGCTGATTGCAGCACTTGTGTCATTGCCGCCTGATCCTTTTGAACAGGCCCAGATCGACGGAGCCGGCAAGCGTCAGATCTTCTGGCACATCACTTTGCCAATGATTGCACCCGCAGTGGTGGCGACCGTTTTCATCCGTCTGATGGATGCACTGCGCACAGTGGATGAGGTCTGGATGCTGACGGGCGGCGGACCTGGTTCGGCAACCCGTTTTGTGGGCGTGCACATCTTCAAGGAAGTGTTTCCCAAGACGAACTACGGGTACGGATCCACGATCTCCGTGATCGTTCTTTATCTAACAATCGTGTCTTGCTGGTTGCTCTATGTGACCATGCTGGCGCCACGCAGCAAGAGGGGCTGAAGCCATGAGAAAGCAAAGCCCGGTCATTGGCATCATTTTCTGGATCTTGGTGAGCGTCTTGACGCTGTTCCCGATCTACTGGTTGTTTGTCATTTCGGTAAAACCAGCCGTACAGCTGTTTTCCACGCCCGACCTGATCCTTTCGGATCCCTACTGGGGCAATTACGCCAAAGTCTGGGGGGATCGGCTGTTGCGCAGCTACATGCTGAATTCGGTCATCATTTCGACCGGCAATGCAGTGATCTGTACCGTGCTTGGCTTTTTTGCCTGCTACGCGCTGTCGCGGTTCAACATGAGCGGCAAGGAATCAATTTTTTTCTGGACCATAACAAATCGTATGGCGCCGCCGGCCGTGTTCCTGTTGCCGTTGTTCCTGTTGATGACGCAGGTCTACACCGTTGGGGAATGGAAACTGCTGGACACGCGCATCGGCATGATCCTTGTCTATTGCACCTTCAATCTTCCGTTTGCGATCTGGACCTTGCGCCCGACAGTGGATGGCATTCCAAAAGAACTTGACGAGGCGGCCTATGTTGACGGCGCAAACTCATGGCAGGTGATCACCAAGATCGTGTTCCCGCTGTGTCGTCCGGGCCTTGCGGTGACCCTGATCCTGACCTGGGTCTTTGCCTGGAACGAATACCTGCTGGCTGCGACCCTTACGAATTTCAATGCGCGAACCCTGACAACCGGCCTGTCCGAATATGTCACCACCACGGGCACTGAGTGGGGGGTGATGGCGACGATTTCGGTCTTCACCTTGATCCCGGCCCTGATCGTCTTTGGGCTTGTGCAAAAGCACATCGTGGCCGGTCTGACATTCGGTGCGGTGAAAGGATAAGTCATGAGCAATCCTCACCAAGAACCTCTGGTCTCGGTCCTGCACGAGGAAGAGAACAGCCCCGATATCCTCCCCAAGCCAACCGGGTTTTTGCCCATCGAAACGAACTGGTTTGATCGCGTGTTCATCTCGGTAGTGATCTGGATCGCCCTGTCGCTGTTCTGGTTCCGGTTCATCGAGCCGATGGGACCGTCGATCTGGATCTCCAATGCCATTTCCGCTGCCTTGGCATTCATAATCGTAAAGAAAGGTTGAGACATGGAAGCGCTTGTTCTGGAAAAGAAAGGCGAACTCAGCCTGCGCGATTTTCCCGAGATTGATCGTGCGGAAACCGCCCTTGGCCCGCGTGATGTCCGCATCAGGCTGCACACGGTCGGCATCTGCGGGTCTGATGTTCATTACTATTCGCATGGTCGTATAGGACCCTTTGTCGTGAATGCTCCCATGATCCTGGGGCACGAGGCATCGGGTACAGTTATCGAAGTCGGTGCCGATGTCGAACGCCTGATGGAAGGCGACAGGGTCTGTATGGAGCCAGGGATCCCCGATCCAAACAGCAAGGCCACCCAACTGGGAATGTACAATATCGACCCGACCGTGCGGTTCTGGGCGACCCCGCCTGTGCACGGCATCCTGAGACCGACATGCGTCCACCCCGAAGCATTTACATTCAAGCTGCCCGACAACGTGAGCTTTGCCGAAGCCGCGATGGTTGAACCGTTGGCGGTTGGTGTGCATGCCGCGACAAAGGCGCGCGTGCGGCCGGGCGACAACGCTATCGTCATGGGAGCAGGTCCCATTGGTCTGGTCACGGCCTTGTCGGCGCTTGCCGCCGGGTGTGCCAGGGTCTACGTCACCGATCTGGCCGCCAAAAAGCTGGAGATTGCAGGGTCGCTGAGCCCGGCGATCACGCCTGTCGATGTGACCGCGCAAGATCTCTGTGATGTCGTCAAACGCGACACCGATGGTTGGGGGGCTGATATCGTATTCGAAGCCACGGGCAGCCCTCAGGCGGCCAGAACGGTTTTTGAAGCCCTTTGTCCGGGCGGCTGTGTCGTGCTGATCGGTGGTCAGCCCGATCCAATCGAATATGATGCCGGTGCCGCGATGGTCCGCGAGGCACGGGTCGAGAACATCTTTCGCTACGCGCATGTATTTCCGCGTTGCCTCAGTATGCTCAGTTCGGGGGCGATCAACGTCAAACCGCTGATCACGCGGACATTCGATTTTTCAGACAGCGTGCAGGCATTCGAAATTGCCGCCTCCGCCCCACCGGCGGATGTGAAGATGCAAATCGAATTGCCGCAATAAGGAACTCAGGACATGGCCAACGTAAAAATCGACAACGTCATAAAGCGCTATGGCGCGACACAGGTCATGCATGGCGTCAGTGTGGACATCGAAGACGGCGAGTTTGTCGTGTTGGTCGGTCCTTCGGGATGCGGCAAATCCACTCTGCTTCGGATGCTGGCGGGATTGGAAGAGATCAGCGACGGAACGATCTCCATCGGAGATCGCGTGGTGAACGACGTTCCACCCAAGGAACGTGATATTGCGATGGTCTTTCAGAGCTATGCGCTTTATCCGCACAAGACCGTCTATGACAACATCAGCTTTCCGCTTTTGATGGCAAAGCGCTCCAAGGCGGAGATCGGGGAAAAAGTTGCCGCGGCTGCTGAGATCCTTGATTTGACCAAGTACCTTCAGCGCTACCCAAAGGAGTTGTCCGGCGGTCAGCGACAGCGGGTGGCGATGGGCCGCGCCATTGTGCGGGACCCCCAGGTTTTCTTGTTCGATGAACCCCTTTCGAACCTGGACGCGAAACTGCGGGTGACAATGCGGATCGAGATCAAGGAACTCCATCAGCGGCTTGGCACAACCATCGTCTACGTTACTCATGATCAGGTTGAGGCGATGACGATGGCGGATAAGATCGTTGTCATGCGAGACGGGCAGGTGGAACAGATCGGCAGTCCGCTTGATCTATACGACAATCCTATCAACACTTTTGTTGCCGGTTTTATCGGCTCGCCGTCTATGAACTTTGTTCATGGCAAGATCGCCGCTGAAGGCGGGGTCCGTGTCTTCAGATCAGACAGCGGTTTGACCCTGCCGCTTCCGCAAACAGAGGCAAAGGACGGTCAAGCTGTGACATATGGCGTGCGCCCCGAATGCGTTCAGGTTGCAGAAGATGGCATCCAGATGGAGGTGGTTGCGGTCGAACCGACGGGTTCAGAGACACAGATTTTCGCGCGTTCCGGCAAAGATCTTATCGATGCGCTCATCAAGGAGAGGATCACTGCGCGCCCCGGTTCACGCCTTGGGTTCGTGATCAACCCGGACGATGTGCATTTGTTTGACAGGCAGACGGGACGCCACATCTGATGGTATCGGTTCGGGCGGTCATTTTTGATTTGGACGGCTGTCTGGTCGACAGCGAGCCTTTGTCCCTGGAGGCGATTGCCTGCGAGATGCGGGCGCTTGGTATCGGGGATGCTTCGGCGCAGGAGATCGGAGACCGGTTTCTGGGCGTCGCCATGCCCGTCATTGCAGACTATGTCTCTGGGCGCCTTGGCGCGCCGGTTCCGGCCAACTTTGCTGAGCGCGTGGAAGCCCGGCTGCTTGCGACCTATCAGACTGAATTGCGGCAGATCCCTGGTGCTTCCAAACTGCTGGCCGGTCTTGCGGCAGAGGGGCGGGCTATGGCCATTGCAACCGGTGGATCGCTCAGGCGGATGGCGGCGACCCTGGAGCTCTCTGGCCTGGACGGGTGGTTCGGCGCAACCGCAACAAGTGCGGCAGAGGTGCGGCAGGGAAAACCTGCACCGGATATCTTTTTGTTGGCACTTGAGAGGCTCGGCATGGCCGCATGCGATTGCGTGGTGCTGGAGGACTCCCCGCATGGGATCAAGGGGGCCCGGGAGGCGGGCATACCGGCCATCGGTTTTGTAGGGGGTAGCCATCTGGACGGTAAGCGGAGCCAGCATGCCGCGCTCCTGCGCGATGCCGGTGCAGACCAAGTGTTCGAGCGGCTGGAGGACGTTGCAGGTTTCATTCTGTCCAGGACCGAAAGACTGACCACATGAGAGGCCTTTCACGCAACCGGCTTGATCACTTGCCAAAGACCATCAAGCGTCCCTTGTATCACCGCGATCAAATGACTCCGGGTATCGTCCACATTGGGGTGGGCAATTTCCATCGTGCGCATCAATCCTGGTACACGCATCGTCTGATGCAGGAGGGGATGGCGTTGGACTGGGCAGTCATCGGAGCAGGTGTTCGTCCCTATGACTGCGAAATGCGCGACAGGCTTTTGAGGCAAGACTGTCTGACCACTCTGATCGAGCTTGCCCCCAACGGCGCCTCAGCCGAGGTCATTGGCTCGATGATCGATTATGTCCCGGTTGAAACGGATAATCGACCCCTGATCACTCGGATGGCTGCCCAAGACATCCGTATCGTGTCTCTCACTGTGACAGAAAGCGGCTATTACATTGATCCGGTGACAAAGAGCTTTGATCAGGACCACCCCGATATTCGACACGATGCGGAGATGCCAGAGACACCTTCTACGGCTTTTGGTGCGATTGTCGCAGCGCTCAAGATCAGACGACAAATCGGTGCGGGGCCCTTTGCTGTTCAAAGCTGTGACAATCTGCTGGGAAACGGCAATGTCCTGCGTCAAACTGTGGTGTCCCTTGCGCGGCTCAATGATCCGGATCTTGCAGACTGGATCGATGGAAACTGCAGCTTTCCAAATTCTATGGTCGATTGCATCGTGCCGACGACTGGCTCGAAAGAGCGGGCTTTGGCTGCAGACATGGGAGTGACGGATGCAGTCCCCGTCACACATGAGAATTTCCGCCAATGGGTGATCGAGGATGACTTTTGTGCAGGCCGACCTGATTGGGACAAGGTCGGCGCCACGTTCACGACGGATGTGCATGGTTTCGAGACCCAGAAGATCCGTATCCTGAATGCTGGTCACCAGATTCTTGCGGCCAGCGCCGAAGTCATGGGTATTGAAACGGTTGCAAAGGCAATGGGCCACGAGACGCTCAGCGCCTATTTTGCAAAGGTCGTGCAGGAAGAGATTCTGCCTTTTGTCAGCGCCGTCCCCGGTATGTCACCGCAAGACTATCTGGCCTTAACGCAGCGTCGCTTTTCGAATCCTGCAATCGTCGACACCATTCGCCGCATAGCGTTTGATGGATCCTCGCGGCATCCGGGGTTTGTTCTGCCCACGGTTCGTGAGGCAATGGATGCCGGTGCGTCGATTGAAGGGCTTGCACTCGTCCAAGCCACGTGGTCGCGGATGTGTCTGGGTACACGCGAGGACGGCAGCACAATCGAGCCGAATGATCCGCTCTGGGAGCAATTGTCCGCTAGGGCTGAAGAGGCCCGCAAGGTGCCTCGACGATGGCTGGAGATGCGCAATATCTATGGGGACCTTGGGTCTGCTCGGCGATTTGTTGAGGCATTTGAAAGGTGGCTTGGGAAAATCTACAAAGACGGCATGGACTCTGCACTCCGCGAGTATTTGAAAGGCATTTGAATGACGTTTCTCGGGATCGACCTTGGGACTTCGGGTTTGCGCGCTTTGCTCGTGGGCGAAGATGGGGTGCCGATCGGTTCAACGGAACACCATTACGAAGCGACCCACCCACAGCATGGTTGGTCCGAACAGGATCCCGCCGACTGGATCACAGCCCTTGAGGCCGCGATTCAGCAGATGCGAAACACCTACCCAGAGTTCTCGCAGTTGCGCGGCATCGGGGTTGCAGGTCACATGCATGGCGCAACTCTTCTCGACACCTCGGGGGCCGTCCTGCGTCCCTGCATCCTGTGGAATGATCAGAGATCGCATGCCGAGGCAACCGAACTGGATGCAACCGCCAAAGTACGAGAACTCTCTGGCAACATTGTCTTCCCGGGATTTACCGCGCCAAAGCTGAAGTGGGTGGGCAAGAACGAGCCCGATGTTTTCAAGGCGACTGCCAAGGTCCTGCTGCCGGCGGCCTACATCAATTTCTATCTCACTGGGGATTACGTTGCGGATATGTCCGATAGTGCGGGTACATCCTGGTTGGATGTGAGCAATCGCGCCTGGTCCGACTATCTGCTGGACGCAAGCAACATGCGGCGCGATCAGATGCCGCGACTTGTTGAAGGATCGGATGCAGCGGGCACCTTGCGTAAAGCCTTGGCGCAAGACTGGGGTTTGGAGCAAACCGTCACAGTGGCTGGCGGGGCCGGGGACAATGCCGCGGCAGCCTGTGGTATCGGTGCTTTGGACGAATGTCAGGGTTTTGTTTCGCTTGGAACCTCCGGGGTGCTTCTTGCGGCGCGGGATGGTTACAACCCCGCGCCTGAAACAGCTGTGCACACGTTTTGTCACGCCCTGCCGGGGCGATGGTACCAGATGGGAGTGATGCTTTCAGCCGCAGACAGTCTGAACTGGTTTGCCCGGATTTCAGGGCAAACACCATCGGATTTGACGACGGCCCTCGGCAATCACCTTCAGGCTCCTGGGGAGGTGCGTTTCCTGCCGTATCTGTCGGGAGAGCGAACACCACACAATGATGCCGAAATCAGGGGCGGCTTTACCGGCTTGTCGGCGGCTACAACCCGTGAGGACCTCACGCGTGCAGTCTTGGAGGGCGTGGCCTATGGGCTGCGTGACAGCTTTGACGCTCTTGCTGCGACCGACGCGAAATTGGACAAGATCATAGCCATTGGCGGCGGAAGCGCGTCGCGATATTGGGTGCAGTTGATTTCGACACTGTTTGGGGTGCCGCTTCAGTTGCCTGGATCAGGTGAATTCGGTGCGGCACTTGGCGCGGCGCGGCTGGGCATGATTGCCGCCACGGGTGTTCCTCCGGAGAGAATTGTCACATCGCCTGATATTCAAGAAGAAGTGTATCCAGATGAGAGCCTGTCCGACAGGTTCGATGAGGCATACCAGTCTTTTCGTGATGCCTATCAGGGCATCAAGGCGATTCAGTGACCCGCCTGTTTCCGGATTAGCTTTATCAACGACGGCCTGGCGGATCTCCAGTGACACTTGTTCGCAACAAGCCCGGTTCCTAAGGCTGGGACGCCTTCCGCGGGCGCAGCAGAACCGTGCGATGGTTGAGCTCTTGGCCCGTTTGCCTGTCGGTCAGGACCGGGTCGACTTCTGCATCACCGTCGCGAAGAACAAAGGAAATCGGCGGCATGTCCTCGCTGGGCAGGTGCTTTCGGGCCCAGTCCTGCATGGAGAGCATGACCGGGGCAAAGGCTTTGCCCGAGTCGGTCAGCCGGTATTCGTGTCGCAACGGGCGGTCCTGATAGGGTTTGCGCGCGAGTAGCCCCATTGCCTCAAGCCGTTTCAGCCGCTCCGCCAGAAGGTGCCGTGTGATGCCGAGCCGCTTTTGGAAACCGTCAAACCTGCGCTCGCCCAGGAAGCACTCCCTGAGAATCAACAAGGTCCAGCGATCCCCTATCACGCCCATGGCCCGCGCAACGGGGCAGGCGGCGTCTTTCATATCATGCCATTTCATAGCACTTGAATAACACGGATTGACAAGGTTCTCAAATGGAACTGATAATGAGTTCTAATTTAGAACTCTATATGTAGGCGGCCGGAGTCTGTTCCTGCAGGACAGATGACGGCTTTCAGTGACAGGAGAACAAACATGGCCAGCACCGCATCGACTGTGAAACCAAACCGCCGCCCACCGCCTGTGCTTGCAGTGGTTCAAGCCGCGTCCGGCATTCTTGGGACGGTCTCTCCTGCAGCGGCGTCGGCACTATTGGCGCGGGTGTTCACAACACCACGGCGACAAAAACTGTCATTGGAAGAAAAGAAATGGCTTATGGCGTCGGCGGCGCGCCCCATGCGGCTGAAGTCGGGAGCTGAGATTCCGCTCTATGAATGGCGGGCCATGCCGCGCGGATGTGGGGTGCTGGATGAGGCGCCTCTGCCGACCGTCCTTTTGGTGCACGGTATGTCTGGGCGTGCCGCGCAGCTAGGCGGTTTTGCGGCGCCTCTGGTTGCTGCGGGCTTTCGCGTGGTGGCCTTTGATGCGCCCGGTCACGGGGCGGCAGCCGGTCGGCGCAGCTCCTTGCCGGAAATGCTCTGGGTGACTGAAGAGGTCGCTGCGCATCTGGGCCCTCTGGATGGGATCGTGGCGCATTCGAATGGTGCCGCGGCGACAGTTGCGGCCCTTGCACGGGGCATGCGTGCCCGGCGGGTTGCGCTCTTGGCGCCGCCGATTGATCTGGAACGGTACCTTGGCAAGGTTGCGCGGTTTCTGGGGTTTGGAGAGCGCGTTGCCTCTGGCGCTCAACGCAGGCTGGAACGGCGCTACGGGGTGCCCTTCAGCGCGCTCAAGGGGACGGATCTGGCGCCGGGTTTGTCCCAACCAGCCCTGATCGTGCATGACAATGGCGACAAGATTGTCCCGGCCTCGGAAGGGCGCGCGCTGGCCGACAGCTGGCCGGGTGCCAGGCTGCATGTGACTGCCGGTTTGGGCCATGGACGGATTCTGCGGGATGAGGCGGTCATTTCCCGGGTGGTGGAGCATCTGGCGTCACAAGGAAAAGACCCCGCCTGATGATTGGACTTGGTCAGTTGGTAGCTCGCCGCATCCGGTTCTCGCTTGGCAGAGGTGGTCGGCCTCGGGTACGTCTGGTGCAGCACATGATTGCCGAACAGAAGCCAATACGGAGGACCCGCCATGCAGATGAGTGACCAAAAGGAAATCGCCGCCCCCCCGGCTGAGGTCTATGCCGCACTTCTGACCCCCGAAGTTCTGAGAGCTTGCGTGCCGGGCGCAACCGAGGTCACCGGATCCCCGGAAGAGGGTTTTGAAGCCACGGTCACGCAGAAGGTCGGCCCCGTGAAAGCGACCTTCAAAGGGCAGGTCACCCTGTCGGACCTGGTGCCCGGCGAGAAGCTGACCATCGCCGGTGAGGGCAAGGGCGGCGCCGCAGGCTTTGCCAAGGGCGGCGCGGTTGTGAGCCTTGCGCCTTCGGAAGTTGGAACCCTGCTGTCCTATGAGGTCGAGGCCAAGGTCGGCGGAAAGCTCGCTCAGCTTGGGAGCAGAATTATCGACGGCTTTGCCAAGAAGATGGCGGACCAGTTTTTTGTGAACTTGCAAACGCATCTCGCCCCGGAAGGGGAAGAGGGTGAAGAGGCCTCGGAAGAAAAAAAGGGCTGGTTCAAGAAAATCACAGGCGCCTGAGCAGGACCTGACGCAAGGTTTCCCCTGCATGCGCGCACAATTGGCTGCGCGTCTCACCAGTGGCCGCGAGGGCTGCTGGTCGGTAGCGTGACGCATTGAAAGGCCGCAAAGGCAAGTGGGAGATGTCATGTCAGCGATCCTGTCCATCCGAGATCTGCGAAAGAGCTATGAGGGCGGATTTGAGGCGTTGAAAGGCGCCTCTCTCGACATAGAAGAGGGTGAGATTCTCGCCTTGCTTGGGCCGAATGGGGCGGGAAAAACCACGCTGATCTCGACGGTCTGCGGCATCACTACGCCCACCTCTGGCTCGGTAACGGTGGGCGGGCATGACATATCGCAGGACTTTCGTGCTGCGCGCCGTCTGATTGGTCTCGTGCCGCAGGAAATCAACCTTGAGCCGTTCGAGACGGTCTGGAACTCGGTGCGGTTTTCGCGCGGGCTGTTTGGCAAGCCCAGGAATGATGCCCTTTTGGAGGAGATCCTCAAAAAACTCTCGCTCTGGGACAAACGCAAGAGCCAGATCAAGGAGCTTTCGGGCGGCATGAAGCGGCGGGTTCTGATCGCTAAGGCGCTGAGCCACGAGCCGCGTATCCTGTTCCTGGATGAGCCCACCGCCGGGGTCGACGTGGAACTGCGAAAAGACATGTGGGAGGTCGTGCGCGAGTTGAAAGCGGATGGCGTGACCATCATCCTGACCACCCACTACATCGAAGAGGCAGAGGCGATTGCCGACCGGGTGGGCGTGATCACCAAGGGCCAGATCCTGCTGGTCGAGGACAAGGCCACCCTGATGGCGCAGATGGGGCAAAAGCAACTTGAAGTGCAGCTCAGCGCACCCATCACGGCAATTCCCGAAGCGCTGTCATCCTACGGGCTGGAGCTGTCGGCGGATGGTGCTGCCCTGATCTACACCTACGACACGCGCGCCGAGCGGACCGGCATCACCTCCCTTTTGAATGAGGTTGCGAGTGCCGGTCTTGTGCTTGCGGATGTGGTGACGCGCCAATCCAGCCTTGAAGATATTTTCGTGGGTCTTGTCGCAGGAGAGCAGTCATGAACTGGACGGCGGTTGCATCGATCTATCGCTTTGAAATGGCGCGTTTCTTTCGCACGCTGATGCAGAGCTTCCTGTCGCCGGTGCTGTCGACCTCGCTTTATTTCGTGGTCTTTGGCGCGGCCATCGGCAGCCGGATCGATCAGGTTGAAGGCATCGCCTATGGCGCCTTCATCGTGCCGGGCCTGATCATGCTGAGCGTGATGACGCAAAGCATCTCGAACGCGTCCTTCGGGATTTACTTCCCCAAGTTCATTGGCACGGTCTATGAACTGCTGTCTGCTCCGGTGAGTTTTCTTGAGATCGTGCTTGGCTATGTCGGGGCGGCGGCCACCAAGGCGCTGTTCATTGGCTTGGTCATCCTTGGCACCGCCTCGCTGTTCGTGGATCTGAGCATCGCTCATCCCGGTGCCATGGTGCTGTTCCTGCTGCTCACCTGCCTCAGCTTTGCGCTTTTGGGGTTCATCATCGGGATCTGGGCAAAGAATTTTGAACAGCTCCAACTGGTGCCGCTGTTGATCGTGACGCCGCTGGTCTTTCTGGGTGGATCTTTCTATTCGATCTCCATGCTGCCACCGATCTGGCAGAAAATCACTCTGTTCAATCCTGTAGTCTACCTGATTTCCGGCTTTCGTTGGTCCTTCTTTGGCACCTCGGATGTGCCAGTGGTAACAAGCCTATTGGCGATTGGCGGCTTTACCTGCCTGTGCCTTGCAGTGATCTGGTGGATCTTCAAAACCGGTTGGCGCATTCGCTCCTGATCGCGGTGGAGCACTGCCAGGCAGGGGAGGGCTCCCGCGCCCGCAGGTGCCCCGGCTTTGCCGGGTCCCCTTGGCGGCCTTGGGCCCGGCGGCGTGCTGACGCCCGCCGTGCGCGTGGTGCAACCGGGTATTTCCGTGGCGAGCATGCATCTGGCGGTGCTGTCGTTTTGAGCCTACGTTGCAAATTTGCCCGTTCCCGCCAGCCTTTTTGTCTCAAGAGAGAATTCCGGCTGCTGTGGACCTTGTTTCGGGCCGGGGGGCATTCTACATCGGCGCCATGAAGCTGCGCATACCTTTTACCAAAAGACCGCCACTCGTCTCGGTCGTTCGTCTGTCAGGAGCCATCGGCATGCCCGGGCGTGGCAGCCTGAGCGATGCCGCGCTTGCGCCAGTGCTTGAGCGTGCCTTTGGCAAGGGCAAACCTGCGGCTGTCGCGCTGGAGATCAACTCCCCCGGTGGCTCGCCCGTTCAAAGCTCTTTGATCGGGGCGCGGATCCGGCGGCTGGCAGAAGAAAAAGAAATCCCGGTGATCGCATTTGTCGAGGATGTGGCGGCCTCTGGGGGCTATTGGCTGGCGGCCTCGGCGGATGAGATCTGGGCGGATGCCAGTTCTGTCCTGGGATCGATCGGTGTGATTTCTGCCGGGTTTGGCGCCCATGTTCTGCTTGCGCGCCAGGGTGTCGAGCGCCGCGTTTATACTGCGGGGCAAAGCAAATCCATGCTGGATCCGTTTCGCCCAGAAGACCCTGAGGATGTGGAGCGGCTCAAGGGCTTGCTGAACGATATCCATGGCAATTTCATCGATCATGTGAGCCAGCGACGGGGCGATGCGCTGAGCAAGGAACATGACCTGTTCACCGGGGAGGTCTGGCTGGCGCGTCGTGCTCAGGAGCTGGGATTGATCGATGGGATTGCCCATCTGATGCCCAAGCTGAAAGAACGCTACGGTGACAAGGTGCGGATCCGCCGCTATGGGATGAAACGCCCGTTGCTGAGCCGGTTTGGTGCGCGCCTTGCGCAGGACGCCTTGGGCGGGATCGAGGAGCGCGCGGAATTTGCGCGGTTTGGCCTCTGACGTGATACTCAAGATCGTTTCCATCTTCCTCGTTGTCATGGCGGTTCTGGCCATGTTCGGAAAGCTGCGGATGCCGGGGCAGAAGCGCCTTCAGTCTGCACGCTGCTCTTCCTGCGGGCGTTTCAAGATCGGCAAAGGCCCCTGCGCCTGCGGAAAGGGAGGGCAAAGGCGATGATGCCTTGGCTGCTATGTGCCTTGGGGCTGGTGATCCTTCTGCTGGCGGGGGACGCTTTGGTGAGAGGAGCGGTCAACCTGTCGCTGCGGCTGGGGGTGCCTGCCTTGATCGTCAGCCTGACGATCGTCGCCTTTGGCACTTCGGCGCCGGAACTGCTGATCGCAATCAGTGCGGTCATGGATCAGGCCGACGGGATCGCGCTTGGTAATGTCGTGGGATCCAATACGGCCAATATTCTGCTGGTTCTGGGTGTGCCTGCAATCCTGTCACGGCTGCACACAAGCGAATGCGACACGCGCAAGAACTACATCTATATGCTCGTCGCGTCTGTCTTGTTCATTGCTCTGGCTTTCTGCGGCGTCTTCACGATCTGGTCTGGTTTGATCCTGCTGGGGGCGTTGGCCTTTGTGCTGGGCGGTGCCTTTCGCGAAGCGCGGGCGCATCGCCGCAATGGTGTCGAGGCCGAGGAAGAAGACCTTGAGGATATCGAGGAAGCCGACCCCGATATGCCGTTTTGGCGCATCGCTGTCTATCTTGCCCTTGGTCTGATTGGTCTGCCGCTGGGGGCGGATCTGCTGGTGGATAACGCGACCATCATAGCCAGAACCTATGGGATCAGCGAAACCGTCATAGGTCTGACCCTTGTGGCCATCGGAACCTCACTGCCGGAGCTGGCAACGACTGTGATGGCAGCCTTGCGGCGGCAGGCGGATGTTGCCTTGGGGAACGTGATCGGCTCGAACATGTTCAATCTTTTGGCCATCATTGGCGTTGCCACCTTTGTGGGGCCGATCTCGGTTGATCCTGAGTTCCTGCGCTTTGATCTATGGGTCATGTTGGCGGCGTCGCTGATCATCATCCCGTTTGTCTTCTTCAAGATGGATATTACCCGCCGCTGGGGTGCGCTTCTGACCGGGCTTTATGTGGTCTACCTTTGGGTCCTGCTCTAGATAGGGCTGCAGACCAATAATCAGGGAGGCAGGCATGCGAGCTTTGGTGACAGGAGCAGGCAAGCGCATTGGGCAGGCCATGGCAATCGCTTTGGCGCGGCAGGGATATGATGTCGCCGTGCATTTTGCGACCTCTCGCAAAGATGCTGAAAAGACGGCCGAACAGGTCCGCGCATTGGGGAAGAGGGCCGAACTTCTGCAGGCGGACCTCCTGCTCGAGGAAGATGCCGCCAGCCTTTTGCCAGCCGCCTCTGAGGCGCTCGGCGGGCCGATCACCTGTCTTGTGAACAACGCGTCGATCTTTGAGCACGACAGCATCGAGACCGCAACGCGCCAAAGCTGGGACCGCCATTTTGGAAGCAACCTGCGTGCGCCCTTTCAGCTCATTCAGGCGATGGCCGCGCAGGACATGGCACAGCCCGTCGACAGCAGCGGTGAGCCGATTGCCTGGGGGCTGGTGGTCAATATGATCGACCAACGGGTGCGGGCGCTCACGCCGGAGTTCATGAGTTACACATTGGCCAAATCCGCACTGTGGACGCTGACGCAAACGGCAGCGCAATCTCTGGCGCCTCGGATCCGCGTCAATGCGATTGGCCCCGGTCCAACCCTGCAGGGGCTGCGCCAAAGCTCTGATCAGTTTGCCCGGCAACGGGCCAGTACGCTGCTTGGCCGGGGGGCAAACCTCCGGGATATCACATCGGCGCTGGACTATTTCCTGACAGCGCCCGCCGTCACCGGGCAGCTGATTTGCGTGGATGGCGGGCAGCATCTTGCCTGGGAAACACCGGATGTCGTTGGGCTGGAATGACCCGAGAAACGGGTGCCGTTGGGGAAAGTTGTGCACGTGACGGGAAAGCTTCACAAACCCGTTACAAAAGTGTCTTTGTTTTCAAAACCTTGTCAGGCGCCACAAAAAGAAACGTTAAAAAACAACACATTGCCGCATCGCTCAATTTTTAGGCAATCGTCCAAAATCGGCGGGAAACAAGGGAAAATGCCGGATAGCCCGAAGATATCTTCATTGTTATCCACAGGAGTCGTGGATTTGTATGCTCTTGAAACCGGAGCGTAATCGTTGCAGCGACATGCAGGGAATCATATGTGTCAAAACATGAATGATCAGACCGCAGAAACACCCCGCAGCGGCTATGCCGTCATCCAGGATTATGTGAAGACGCTGGATGCTTCGCCCGGTGTCTACCGGATGCTCGATGCCGAGAGCCGGGTGCTCTATGTGGGCAAGGCGCGCAACCTCAAAGCGCGGGTTTCCAACTACACCCGGCCCGGAAACAGCCCCCGGATCGAGCGGATGATCGCGCTCACCACCTCGATGATGTTCCTGACCACGCGAACCGAAACCGAGGCGCTGCTCTTGGAGCAGAACCTGATCAAGCAGCTCAAGCCCAAGTACAACGTGCTATTGCGCGATGACAAAAGCTTCCCGAATATTCTGGTCTCCAAGGACCACGCCTTTGCGCAGATCAAGAAGCATCGCGGTGCGCGAAAAGAGAAAGGCAGCTATTTTGGGCCCTTTGCCAGCGCTGGCGCGGTGAACCGCACGCTGAACCAGCTGCAAAAGGCGTTCCTTTTGCGCAACTGTTCGGATGCGATGTTTGAAAGCCGCACGCGCCCCTGTCTGCAATATCAGATCAAACGCTGCTCGGCCCCCTGCACGGGTGAGATCAGCGCCGAGGACTACGCCGCCTCGGTGCGCGACGCGGAGCGGTTCCTGTCCGGGCGCTCGACCAAGATCCAGGAGGAGCTGGCCGAGCAGATGATGGCAGCCTCAGAGGCGATGGAGTTTGAACGCGCCGCCGCCCTGCGTGACAGGATCAAGGCGCTGACGCAGGTTCAATCGGCGCAGGGGATCAATCCGCGCGGCGTGGCCGAAGCCGACATCATCGGGCTCCATATGGAGGGCGGGCAGGCCTGCGTTCAGGTGTTTTTCATCCGCGCCAATCAGAACTGGGGCAATCAGGATTTCTACCCGCGCGTGGATGCCGACAACAGCCCGGCCGAGGTGATGGAGGCCTTCCTCGGCCAGTTCTACAGCAACAAGGAGCCGCCCCGTCAACTGATCCTCTCCGATGACATCGAGAACGGCGATGTGATGCAAGCGGCGCTGAGCGAAAAGGCAGACCACAAAGTCGAAATCCTCGTGCCCCAGCGCGGGGAAAAGACGGAACTTGTGGCGGGCGCGGTGCGCAACGCACGGGAAAGCCTTGCCCGGCGCATGGCCGAAAGCGCGACCCAGGCCAAGCTGCTGAAGGGGATTGCCGATGCCTTTGGTCTGGATGGCCCGCCGCAGCGGATCGAGGTCTACGACAACTCTCACATCCAGGGCACCAATGCTGTGGGCGGGATGATCGTGGCCGGCCCCGAGGGGCTGATGAAGAACGCCTATCGGAAGTTCAATATCAAGGGCGACGATCTGACCCCCGGCGATGACTTTGGCATGATGAAAGAGGTGCTGAACCGCCGCTTCTCGCGTCTCTTGAAAGAGGATCCTGACCGTGAAAAGGGCATGTGGCCGGATCTGTTGTTGATCGATGGCGGCGCGGGGCAGGTGTCGGCTGTGGCCGAGATCATGGAAGAGCACGGCGTGCAGGACATTCCCATGGTCGGCGTTGCCAAGGGCGTGGATCGCGACCACGGCAAAGAGGAATTCTACCGCCCCGGCGAGGCCGCCTTTGCCCTGCAACGCAACGATCCGGTGCTTTATTTCATTCAGCGCTTGCGGGACGAGGCGCACAGGTTTGCCATCGGCACCCACCGGGCCAAACGGGCCAAAGCGATGGGGGCAACTCCGCTCGATGAAATCGCAGGCGTCGGCGCAAGCCGCAAACGGGCGCTTTTGGCACACTTTGGCAGCGCCAAGGCCGTGAGCCGCGCCAACCTGTCGGACCTCAAGGCGGTCGAGGGGGTTTCAGCAGCTCTGGCCGAGCGGGTCTATGATCACTTCCACGGCCAGACCTGAAAGGCGGTTCAGGGACGGCCCTGCGGGATGAGCTCCTCAAAGGCCTTGCCTGTGACCTCTTTGTATTCTTCCTCATCCCAGAACCCGATCAGGATTCCGGTTTCTGCTGCCAGCTTTTGCCGAGCGAGCACGGTCTGGGTTGCAGTGATCCGCGTGTGATGGCGGGTGGCCCAATCCAAAAGGGCTGCCTCCATCCGCGCGCGCACCGCGACATGTTCGGGCAGGTCTGAGCCGCCGATGTCATTGACCTCTTGCGGGTCTGTTTCAAGGTCGAACAGGACGGGGCGGAAGCCTTCGCAGCGGATGTATTTCCAGCGCCCGTCAAAGATCATCGTGGTATGGGCGTCTTCCTGCGGCTGATCCAGCGTGCGGGCCATGTCGGACCAGTGGTAGTCATGTTCGCTGATTACATAGCGGCGCGAAAACCCGTCGGTGCCATGCAGGATCGGCGTGAGATCACGCCCTTCGATCACATGGGGTTTGGCGGGGCAGCCCACGGCATTCATGAAGGTGGGGGCAAGGTCGATCATCTCAACCAGTTCCTCCGTCACCAGACCGCGGGTGCCATCGGCATCCTTTCGGGGATCGGCAATGATCAGCGGTACCTTAACGGCCATCTCGTGATAGAAATCCTTGTCGCCCATCCAGTGGTCACCCATGTAATCGCCATGGTCCGAGGTGAAGGCCACGATGGTGTTCTCACTGAGACCCTTTTCATCCATCCAGGCAAACAGGCGGCCAAGGTTGTCATCGAGCTGCTTGATCAGCCCCATATAGGCCGGGATCACATGCTCGCGCACATGATCGCGGGCAAAGCTGCGGCAGACCCGCGCATCAAGATAGGCCTGCATCAGCGGATGATCCGTCTGCCGTTCCGCGTCAGAGCGGACCGGATCGACGATATGCGTCTCGTCATACATATCGTGGTAGGGCGCGGGCACGATATAGGGCCAGTGCGGTTTGATATAGGACAGGTGACAGACCCAAGGGCGCCCATCCATTTGGGCCTCTTCCATGAACGCCATGGCGCGGTCGGTCATATAGGCGGTTTCTGAATGTTCTTCTGGCACGTTGGCGGCAAGGCGTGAGTTTTTCAGGAGCCACGCGGACAGCAGCTCACCATCGTCATCCAGGCCAGAGTTGGCGAAATCCTCCCAGGGGTTGTCAGAGGAAAATCCGTGTGCCTCCAGATAGTCGTCATAGGCCGACCAGTTCTGGCGTGGGCTGTCGGGGTGCAGGCCATCGTCACGCTCGAAAGGCTCGAACCCGCATTCCGAGACCCGCACACCGATCTCGCTGCTGGGATCAATGCCAAGCCAGGCCATGCCTTCTGCGTCAGCGGTCATATGGGTTTTGCCGACCAGAACGGCCCGTGCGTTCACCTCGCGCAGGTGATCGCCCAAGGTCGGCTCGCCCACCCGCAGCGGCATGCCGTTCCAGGTGGAGCCATGGCTGCGCACATAGCGTCCAGTATAGGCCGACATGCGCGAAGGGCCGCAGACCGGCGATTGAACATAGGCATTGGTGAAACGCACACCGCGTGCCGCCAGCGCATCGATATGGGGCGTGTGCAGATGCGGATGACCATAGCAGCTGAGGTAGTCGAACCGCAATTGGTCGGCCATGATCCAAAGTACATTGGGACGGTCTGTCATTCTGCTGTGTCCTCTTTCAGAAATTCATCTATGGGCGTGCGCAGGAAGTCTTCCAGCCGGTCGAGATAGCCGACAAATTGGTTGACCTCCTCCTCGGAGAAGACCGCACGCAGGGCGGCGCGGCGCCGTGCCATCACCGGGGCGGCTGTCTCATAAGCCGCGCGTCCGGCTTCGGCGATTTCGACGATCATTTGCCGCCCGTCCTCGGCATCGCGGCGCATTGTGACAAAGCCTTTGCGCCGCATCTCGGGCAGGGCGCGGCTGAGAAGCGAATGATCGGCGCGCTGGATCGCTGCAAGGTCGCGGATCGTCATGGGCCCGACCTCGCAAAGATCCCAAAGGGTGCGCCATTCCACGATCGAAAGGCCTCCGCCATGTTGCAGAAACTTCTGCCCCTGGCTGCGCGATGCGGCATAGACCGCTGGAAGGCGAGAGAAGATGTTGAAATCCTCACGCGCTTGCCGTGCACGAATCCGCGCAATGTCCCGTTCTGTGGGCTTGCTCATTCTTGTCCTCCCATTGCTCTGATAAAGCCCGAAAAAATAATTCGTGACAAGTCATATATTTTCTGCAAGCCTTAAATGGTGACCCCGCGACAGGGGCATCCGCCTTTGGAGGAGGGCGGGCACATAGGGAGGAAATCATGTTCAAACAGACGCTGCTTGCAGGCGCGCTGGCGCTGGCCCCCATGGCGGGTTTTGCGCAGGCCACATTGACTGCCGAGACCACGACGCCAGGCTCGACGCCGCACTACATCGATTCGACACTGGCCGCCGTGCTGGACAGCGCGGGCGTTGCCACCCTGCAGATCACCGAAGGGGCGACGCTCACGAATTCGGTGCAGGCGGTTGCCGAAGGGCGGCTGGACATGGCGCCCGCGCCGCTGATCCTTCCCTTTTTGCTGTCCCGCGGCATTGGCCCTTACAGCGGTATCGGCCCTGAAAAAGGCGCAGAACTGGCCGCCAACCTCCGCGTGATCTTTTTCAATGCGGGCTCCGCGCAGATGCTGGGCTATTACAACAGCAACCCGGTCGAGGATATTCGCGACCTGGCCGGCAAGCGGATCTGGAACGGCCCGCCGCGCGGCGCGGCGCTGACCTCTGGCCGGGCGATGATCCAGCTTTTGTCCGGCATCAAGGACGGCGAAGGTTATGAAGGCATCCAGACACCCTGGCCGGATACGGTCTCTGCCATTACGGGGGGCGGTGCGGATGCCTGGACCATCCCCGAAGGTCTGCTCTCGGGCCGTCAGATCGCCATCGCCGCTGCTGGCGGGATCACGATCCACGACGTGCCATCTGATCTTTTGGCCAGCAAACTGGGACAGCAGATCATGGCGGCGCCGGGCCATGCGCCCTATTCGGTTCCGATTGACGAATTCCGCGCGGCCTATGCGGGCAACGACATCACTGTTGTCGTGGACGATGACAGTTTTGACAGCTTTGCGACCGCCTTTGGTCAGATCGTACCCGCGGGGCTGGATGAAGATCTCGTCTATGCGGTCACCAAAGCCTACCTTGAGGGCGAAGAGCGGTTTCTCAAAGGCTCCCCGCGCGGACCGTTCACGCGGCTCAGCTTTGGTGACATCGATGGCGTAAGTCAGGGGGCCTGCGGTGCGGTGCAGATCAAAATGCACCCGGGCGCAATCCGCGCTTTTGAAGAGGCTGGTCACACCATCGCTGACTGCCTGCACCCGTGACGACCAAAGCCTAGATAGTAATTCCGGCGGGGCCGACCAGCGGCCTTGCCCCTTTGCGAAAGCTTCGGTGATATGACAGATCCTGCTCTCTTCCGCCCGCTCGGACAGCGGATTGCGGTGGTCCTTGCCTGCATTCTGGTGGTCGTCGGCATGGTCAACACCATGCCGGAAATCCCCGGCCTGCAAGACTGGGCGCGCGAGATCACGGGGCGTCCCTTTTTCAGGGTCTCCGGTTTCCCGCCCGAGTTCTTTTATCCGCCCGTCTTCCTTTTGATGATGGTCATTGTCGCGCTGGACGCCAGCGTCTACAGGGCCTGGACAGGAACCAGACCGCATCTCGCCTGGCTGGGCCTGTTGCTGGATGCGGGCCTGATCCTTGCGGCCTTTCTGGCGGCGCTGGGGTTTCTGGTCGAAATCGACTCGATCTGCCTGATCGATCAGATCACCGGCGAACGCGCGCGGCTGATCCAGGATGCGGCCGAGCGCTCGGCAAATGTCATCCCCGGGATTTCCTTCGAGGCCGAGGTTCCGGCCTGTCAGGCACGCTTTGGGATCTGGATCATCCCGCTTCTGTTCACCATCATCACTCTGTTCTTTCTATACAACGTGCGGGTCTGGGGGCTGCCGCTGGTGGCGGTGGCCAGTATTGTGGTTCTTTACACCGTCGGAACCGCGCTGATCTGGATGTTTGATCTCAGCGACAACAATTTCCTTCTGACCAAGCTGGGCGCCGATGGCGGAGACGTTACGGCGGCGGCGATCCAGAAGGCGACCAATGTCTTTATTACCCCCGATGGGTTCATGGGGCGGTTCATGGATATCGTCGTCAATCAGGTCTTTCCCTACGTGATCCTCGGCGCGCTGTTTGGCACCTCGGCGGGCGGGACCTCGTTGATCAAGCTGGCGGTACGTATGACGCGGCATCTGCGGGGCGGCCCGGCCCATGCGGCCATCGTGTCCTCTGCCATGTTCGGGACGATCACTGGCGGCCCGGTGACCAACGTCTTGTCCACCGGGCGGTTGACCATCCCGATGATGCGGCGCAACGGGTTTTCGCCCCAGTTTGCAGGTGGGGTCGAGGCCGCAGCCTCCTCTGGCGGGCAGATCATGCCGCCTGTGATGGGCGTTGCCGCCTTTGTTCTGGTGGCCCTGACGGCGGTGCCCTACACCAAGGTGATCACTGCTGCGTTCCTGCCCGCGATGGCGTTTTTCTTTTCGATCTTCCTGGCCGTGATGTTTCAGGCGCGGCGCGAGCGGGTTGAGGCGATGCGCGAGATCCCCGAAGATCTGGTGATGCACCGCCAGGACTGGCTGAACCTTGTGATCATCTTCCTGCCGATCCTGACGATCCTTTTCCTGCTTCTGGGCAGCAAGGACTCTGTTGGCTCTGGCCTCTTTGCGGCTGTGATGCCGGGTTTCGTCACGCAGATTGTGATCAATGCCACCGGCGATGCGGTCTCGGCGGGCTGGTGGGCGGTTGCTGTTCTGCTGCCGCTTTTGTTCCTTGATCCCGAAACCCGCACGAAGCCTTCGAAGATCCTGATGTCCTTGGCCGATGGCGGGATCCTGATATCGCGTCTCTTCCTTTTGCTGTTTGCGGTATCGATCATCTCGGCCTTCCTGAATGAAAGCGGTCTGACCGGAGAGTTGACCCGCGCCGTGACCTCCTGGCTGGAGAAGGCACAGGTTCTGCGCCTCTTTGGCTTTGAGATCCCGATTGTTGGCGGGGTCTACCTGATGCTGGCGCTCACCTGTGCCATGGTCTGCGCGATCCTCTTGGGCATGGGGATGCCGACCGTGCCGGCCTATGTGAATGTGGCGCTGTTGCTGGGGCCGCTTTTGGCCAATCTGGGGGTGAGCTTTTTCACCGCGCATATGTTTGTCTTTTACTTTGCCGTTGCCTCGGCCATCACGCCGCCGGTGGCGATAGCCGCCTTTGCCGCGGCTTCCATCACCCGGACCGAGCCGATGCGCACAGGCTTTGCCGCGGTGCGCGTGGGGATTGTGATGTTCACCATACCCTTTGTCTTTGCCTGGTACCCGGAACTCTTGTTGATCGAAGAGGCTGTGACCATCACCGATGACATGGGGCGCCGCACCCTGATCGAGGGGTACTCTGGCACCGTTGATCTGATGGCGCTGTCGCTTTTGGGTCTGCGTCTTGTACTGACGCTCTACCTCACGGCTTCGGCCCTTGCACGGTTTGATCGCGCGGCGCTTGCTCGCTGGGAGATCGGGCTGCGCCTGTTGGCGGCTGTTCTGGTCCTTTGGAAAACCGCATTGGTGATGTGGGTCGGCATTGCGCTGGCGCTGGCGCTGATTGGGGTGCATGTCCTCCTGTCCCGATCGCAGCAGACCCCTGAAACGGCATAGAGAGCCACCGCACACACTCTCCTTTCCCACCGCGATCTCAAAGCGCCAACGGGACAAGAGGCGAATTTTGCAAGGTCCTGCTTTCCACTTTTGAAACAGCCGGATAATGTGCGGCCATGATATGGACCTTGCCGAATATCCTGACCGTTGTGCGGCTGCTTGCTGCACCCGGTCTTGCCATCATGTTCCTCTACTTCAACCGCCCCCTTGCGGACTGGTTTGCGCTTTTGCTTTTTGTGGGCGCGGCGGTGACCGACTGGTTTGATGGCTACCTGGCCCGTGCCTGGAAGCAGGAGACCAAACTTGGCGCCATGCTGGATCCTATCGCGGACAAGGCCATGGTGGTGATCGCGCTTATGATCCTCGTGGGCTACGCTGCGGAACACTGGGCCCCCTGGCTGGTGTTGCCCGCAACGGTGATTCTGTTCCGCGAGGTCTTTGTGTCGGGCCTGCGCGAATACCTGGGCGACACGGCCGGTACGCTGAAGGTCACTCAACTGGCCAAGTGGAAGACCACTGCGCAGATGACCGCAATTGCTGCGCTCTTCTGTCAGGGGGTGTTCGAACACTATCTGGTGATGTCCTCCTTCGGGATGGACGAAGGGCTGATTGAAGGGGTGCTTGGTGGCACGGTCGAGGATACGGTCGGATTGCGCTGGAAATATGAGGGTATGGTCTGGACCGGTCGGATTGGCCTGTGGCTTTTGTGGATTGCCGCAGCTTTGACGCTGATCACCGGCGTGGACTATCTGAAAAAGGCCCTGCCGCATCTAAAGGAGAGCCGCTGATGGACATTCTGTATTTCGCCTGGGTGCGTGAGCGGATCGGCCTGCCCCGCGAAAGCGTTGAGACCTCTGCCGCCACGGTGGCTGACCTGGTCGAGGAGTTGCGCGCCCGCGAGCCGCGCTATGAGGCAGCTTTCGCCGATCTGTCTGCCTTGCGCGTGGCGCTGGATCAGGAACTTTCTGACTTTGATGCGCCTTTGGATGGCGTGCGCGAGATTGCCTTTTTTCCGCCCATGACCGGGGGCTAAGGCAATGCGCATCAAGGTTCAGGAGGCCCCGTTCGATCTGGGCGCAGAGACCGAAGCCTTTGCCGATGCGGTCGATGGGGCAGGGGCAGTCGTGACCTTCACCGGCGTCGTGCGCGAGGCTGACACAGGCGAGATGGCTGCGATGGAGATCGAGCATTACCCCGGCATGACCCAGAAGGCGCTGGAAAAGATCGCGTCGGAGGCGATGACCCGCTGGGACCTTGCCGATGCGCTGGTTATCCACCGCTATGGGCGGCTTGTCCCGGGCGATCGTATCATGATGGTCGCCACTGCCGCGCGTCATCGCAAGGACGCTTTTGAGGCGGCTGAGTTCCTGATGGATTACCTCAAATCCCGTGCACCCTTTTGGAAAAAAGAAGTCCTGAAAGGTGGCGCAGCAGAATGGGTGGCTGCCAAAGATGCCGATGAGGATGCGCTCAAGCGTTGGTAAGGCCGCTCTTCGAGTGATCTTGTAAGTATTTCAAAATAAAAGACAAAGGATCTCTCCTTCGTCGGAAGGGTCGGCGCTGCTCTGCCGTGTGAAGTTTAAAAGATAAGCATGCTTATTAAATTTGGTTGACCGCGGGGGTCGCATAACGTAAGTATGCTTACCAAGTAGTGCGCCGAGGAGGGAAAACGCATGCAATATCATTTGAACGGTTTTCGCCCCGGTAATCCGGCTGTTTCACCAAAGACCGGTCAATCCGGATCCGAAAGCCTGCCGGAGGAGTTGGACGTTCTGATCGTGGGCAGCGGCCCCACCGGGCTTGTCCTGGCCAGCCAGCTTGCGGTTTTTGCAGATATCCGCACCGGGATCATCGAGCAGAAATCCAGCCCGCTTGAGATCGGCCAGGCCGATGGGATTGCCTGCCGTTCAATGGAGATGTTCGAGGCTTTCGGCTTTAGCGAAAAGATCCTGAAAGAGGCCTATTGGGTCAATGAAACCACCTTTTGGCGCCCGGATGCCGAAGAGCCGTCGAAAATCACCCGCAGCGGCCGCATTCAGGATACCGAGGACGGGCTGTCGGAGTTTCCTCATGTGATCCTCAACCAGGCGCGGGTGCATGATTTCTTCCTTGAGACCATGCGCAACGCGCCCACCGCATTGGAACCCTGGTACAATCATCGCATCAAGGATCTGACGGTGGAGCAGGGCGCGGAGTATCCCGTGACCGTAACCTTGGAGCGCACAGATGAAGGCCATGAGGGCGAAACCCATGTGCTGCGCGCCAAATATGTGGTGGGCTGTGACGGGGCGCGCAGCCGGGTACGCGAGGCGATCGGGCGCAAGCTGACCGGGGATTCCGCCAATCAGGCCTGGGGGGTGATGGACGTTCTGGCGGTGACCGATTTCCCCGACATCCGCATGAAGGCCACCGTGCATTCTGCGGAAGAGGGCAACCTGTTGGTGATCCCGCGCGAGGGCGGCTACATGGTCCGGCTCTATATTGAGCTCGACAAGCTGAAAGCGGATGAACGGGTCGCCAGCCGCAATATCACGCTGGATAAACTCGTGGCGGCGGCCCAGCGGATTCTTCACCCCTACACGCTGGAGGTAAAGGAAACCGCCTGGTGGTCGGTCTATGAGATCGGTCAGCGGCTGTGCGACAAATTCGACGATGTTCCGGCCGAGAATATCGACCATCAGCTACCGCATGTTTTCATCGCGGGGGATGCCTGCCACACCCACAGCCCCAAGGCGGGTCAGGGCATGAATGTCTCCATGCGGGATGGCTTCAACCTGGGTTGGAAACTGGCCGCCGTGCTGCGCGAACAGGCCGTGCCCGAAATCCTGCACAGCTACTCAGCCGAGCGGCAGGGTGTCGCCAAGATGCTGATCGATTTCGACCGTGAGTTTGCCCGCATGTTCAGCGCCAAACCCAAATCAGATGACAACGAGGATGGCGTCGACCCCGAAGAGTTCCAGAAGTATTTTGTGCAGCACGGGCGCTTTACCGCAGGCACGGCCATTCAATATGCGCCCTCGGTTCTGACCGGATCGGACACCCATCAGGCGCTGGCGACCGGTTTCCCGCTGGGTATGCGGTTCCATTCGGCGCCGGTCATCCGGCTCTCTGACGCGCGCCCCATGCATTTGGGCCATGTGGTGCGGGCCGATGGGCGCTGGCGGCTGTTTGCCTTTGCGGAAGCAGATGATCGGGGCGGCGAAGGCGGTAGCCTGCATGCCCTGTGCCAGTTCCTGCAAACGGATGCCACATCCCCGCTGCGCCGCTACACGCCCGAGGGCGCCGATATCGACTCGGTTCTGGATCTGCGCGCGGTGCTGCAACAGGACTTCCGCAGTCTGGCGCTGGGCGACATGCCGGAGCTGATGCGCCCTCTCAAAGGCACATTCGGCCTGCGTGACTATGAGAAAGTGTTCTGCCCGGATTTGAAATCAGGACAGGACATCTTTGACATGCGGGCCATTGATCGAAAGCGTGGTTGCATGGTGCTGGTGCGCCCGGACCAGCATGTGGCGCAGGTGCTGCCGCTGGATGCTTATCAGCAACTCAGCCAGTTCTTTGACGGCTTCATGATCCCGCGCGGTGGTCTGCGCGGGGTTCAGGCGGCGGCAAAGTGACAGGCGACCTGGCTGGGGCCGCAGGCCTTTAGGACGGGTTGCTCCCGGCGGCAGACCTCCTGCGCCATGGGACAACGCTCGACAAAGGCGCAGCCCTTGGGCGGATTGATCGGACTGGGCGGATCGCCTGACAATTTCAGCGGGCGCACGTAGCCCTTCGATTTCCGCCGTGCCAGGGACGGCGCCGCCGCCAGCAGGGCCTGAGTGTAGGGGTGCTTTGGGCTGTCGAACAGAGCCTCGCGGCTGGCCTGTTCAACGATCTGGCCGAGGTACATCACCGCCACGTCGTCACACAGGTGCCGCACCACGCCCAAGTCATGGCTGATGAAGAGGTAGGACAGGCCTAGCTCTCGTTTCAGCCGGGCAAGCAGGTTCAGGATCTGCGCCTGGATAGCCACGTCCAGCGCGCTGACCGGCTCGTCACAGACCAGAAGCTTGGGATTGGTGGTCAGCGCACGGGCGATGGAAATGCGCTGCCGCTGCCCGCCAGAAAACTGATGCGGAAAGAGGTTCAGCTGATCGGGGCGAAGGCCAACCAGATCGAACAGTTCTTTGACGCGCTGAAGGCGGCTGTCGGCATCGCCGATTCCCATCAGATCCATCGGCTCGCGCACGATATCCACCACCCGCGCGCGCGGGTTGAGCGAGGAATAGGGATCCTGAAAGATCAGCTGGATATCGCGACGCCGCGCCCGCATGGCCTCGTCATCAAGAGGAAGCAGGTCGTCGCCTTCGAACAGTATCTCGCCGCCTGCAGCAGGCACCAGCCGGATCGTTGCCATGGCCGCGGTGGTCTTGCCCGATCCGCTTTCGCCGACAATGCCTAGGGCGCGGCCTTTCTCTAGCGTGAATGAGACACCGCGCACCGCCTCCAAATAGGGCTGCGGCGCAAAGAGCGAGGGTTTGGGCATTGCAAAGCGGACCTTGAGGTTCCGCACATCCAGAAGCGCGCTCATATCCGGCCCTCCTCAACTGCGTGGCAGGCCGCCGGGTGGTGCCCATGGGCGATCAATCGTGGCTGTTCGCTGTCACACCGCCCTTGGCGATGGCTGCAGCGGTCGGCAAAGGCGCAGCCCGAACCCAATAGATGCAGGGGGGGCACCACGCCGGGGATTTCCGCCAGGGTTTCAGCCATCTCTCCCTTCCCGAGGGCGGGAATGCAGGAGATCAACCCGCGCGCATAGGGGTGTTGTGGGAAATCCAGAACATCGTCGGCGCGCGCCTCTTCGATCACGCGGCCCGCATACATGACTGCAACGCGGTCCGCCATTTCACTGATCGCGCCCATGTCGTGGGTGATCAGGATGATGGCTGAGCCGAAATCGCGCTGGATTTCGTTCAAGAGGTCAAAGATCTGCGCCTGTACGGTCACATCCAGCGCCGTGGTGGGTTCATCCGCGATCAGCACCTTGGGGCGGCAGCTGACGGCCATGGCGATCATCACTCGCTGGCGCATGCCGCCAGACAGCTGGTGCGGATAGTCCCGCGCGCGGGCATCCGGTGAGGGGATGCCAACGCGATCAAGCAGGGCAATGGCATCGCGGAAGGCCTGATCGCGGCTGACGTTCTGGTGCAGCATGATGGCTTCGGCGATCTGGTCGCCGACGGTGAACACCGGGTTGAGCGAGGTCATCGGCTCCTGAAAGATCATCGCCATCTCGGCGCCGCGCAATTCGCGCATCCGCGCTTCGCTGGCCTTTGTCAGATCTTCTCCATTCAGCCGGATGGCGCCACCGGCGATACGGCCCGGCGGCGAAGGGATCAGCCCCATGACCGACAGGGCGGTGATGGATTTGCCGCAGCCGCTTTCGCCAACCACGCCAAGGGTCTCGCCCTCGCTGACCTGCATCGAAATGCCATCCAGCGCGGTCACCTCGCCATAGCGGGTGTTGAAGGTGACCCGCAGGTCTTCGATCTGCAAGAGGTGGGTCATCGTTCTCTCAGCTTTGGATTGAAGGCATCGTTCAGCCCGTCTCCGATCAGGCTGACGGCAAAAACGGTAAAGAAGATGGCAAGCCCCGGAAAGGTCACCGGCCACCAGGCGTCGAGGATGTATTCCCGGTTGGCACCGATCATCAGACCCCAGCTCATCACGTTGGGATCGCCCAGTCCGAGAAAGCTCAGGCCTGCTTCAAACAGGATGGCAACCCCTATGGTCAGCGTCGCGGAAACGATCAGCGGCGGCAGGGCGTTGGGCAGGATCACGGTCCAGATGATGCGCTTGTCACGGGCGCCGATGGCGCGCGCGGCGGTCACGTATTCAAGGTTCTTGATCTTGAGAAACTCGGCCCGTGTCAGGCGCGCGGTTTGCGGCCAGCTAACCACGCCGATGGCAAAGGCGATGGTGAAGAGGCTTGGCGACAGAAGCGTCACCAGCACCATTGCGAACAGAAGCGCGGGCAAAACCTGAAAGAACTCGGTCACCCGCATCAACAGGTTGTCGACCCAGCCGCCATAGTATCCGGCCAAGGCTCCCATGGCGATGCCGATCACCATGGTGATTGCGGCGGCGACCGCGCCCACGGCCAGGGTTGGCCCCCCTCCTGTCAGCATGCCCGCGATGATATCGCGACCGAGGTAGTCGGTGCCCAGCGGGAATTCGGGGGTCATGCCCGGCGGCTCATGCGGCGCCCAGACGATCTCGAAGGGATCGCCTGAGTAGATGAACGTGCCATAGAGCGTTGCGAGGACAATCACGGTGAGCAAAGCGACGCCAACCAGCGCGGGGATATTGCGTCGGAACATGCGCCAGGCTTCAAGCGCAGGGCTTTCGGCTTGATATTCTGTGGGCTGTTGCAGGGTGGTTTCGTCAGACATCAGCCTTTCCCCCTTAGTCGTGGATCGGCGAGCCGGTAGCTCATGTCGGTCAGGATATTGGCGATCACCACCATGGCGCTGGCAAAGAACAACACGCCCATGATCGTCGGGTAGTCGCGCCGCAGGATGGAATCGAAGGCCAACCGCCCCATGCCGGGCCAGTTGAACACGGTTTCAACCAGCAGTGCGCCTGAGATGAGGTTTCCGAATTGCAGACCGGCAACTGTCAGGATCGGCAGCGCTGCGTTGCGCAGGGCGTGTTTGAACAGGATTGAGCGTTGGGATGCACCTTTGGCCTTGGCGGTGCGGATGTAATCGGATCCCAAAACCTCCAGCATGGAGGCACGCGACAGTCGCGCATATTGCGCCAAATATATGATGGCCAGCGTAAAGGCGGGCAGGATCAGGTGATGGAGGATGTCGAGTATCTGCACAAAAACGCCAGCATCGCGCAACTTCACCGACTGCATGCCTTCGACCGGGAAGATCGGCAGCACGCTGGCGAAGAGAATGATCAGCATGATGCCGGTCCAGAACACTGGCACCGCATAGCCGATGGTGGCAAAGACCGAGACGAAAGCGCTCATCACCCCATTGGGCTTGCGCGCGGCGATCACGCCAAGAAAGACGCCGATCGCGATCGACAGCACCTGCGCGGTGACAACCAACAGGATGGTGGGCAGGATGCGCTGGGCGATCAGAGTTGCGACAGGCTGGTTGAAGAAGAAGCTGTCGCCCAGATTTCCAGTGAGAACATTGCCCACATAGATCCCAAGCTGCACCACCAGAGGTTTGTTGAGACCGTATTCTTCGCGGATGCTTTCCAGCATTTCCTCGGTGGCGCCGCCCATCTCTCCGGCGATGACCACCGCTGGGTCTCCCGGTGCAAGACGGATCAGCAGGAAGTTCAGCACCACGACGCCCAGCATCAAAAGGAGCCCGTAGCCGATCCGCCGTATCAAAAACGAAGCCGTCATCAAGTCGTCCAGATCAAAGGGAAAAGGCGGGCGCCGGAATTGAGGCGCCCGTTGAGTTCGGGAAAAGGATCAAACGATCACTCGCCCCAGGAGACCATATCCAGCGGATGCATTGAGCCCCAGATACCGGTGGGTACGTTCTGCAGCTTTGCATCATAGGCGGTGTGGTAGGGCAGGGCGTTGATCCAGTAGACCGGCAGGTCTGTCGCCACAATCTGCTGGAATTCCGAATAGAGAGCCTTGCGCTTTTCCGGGTCGATTTCGACGGCCGCCGCATTGAGGAGTGAGTCCACCTTGTCGTTGGCGTATTGCTGCGTGTTCGACCAGATCACACCCTGACGGATATTGTTGCTGAGGTAGGTCCGGTGCACGCCGATCACCGGATCCCCCCAATTGAAAACGATATCCATCGACAGCTCGAAATCGTGCCCGCCAACGCGCCCTGCCCAGGTCGGGAAGTCAGGCGCGGCGCGCACGGTGACGTCGATGCCGATCTTTTTCAGCTGCGACTTCATATATTCGGCAATGGACTGCTGCTGTTCCTTGGGGCCGGGAATGTAATCGATGGTCAGCTCCATACCATCGGCAAATCCCGCCTCGGTCATCAGCGCCTTGGCCTTGTCGAGATCGGTGTCATAGGCTGGAATACTTGCGTCAAAGAAGGGCGAGCCTTCGATGATCGGACCACGCTGCGGAGAAGAAACCCCGCGATGCAGCGCCTTGGTAATGAAGTCGCGATCCACCGCATAGGCAATGGCCTGACGCACGCGCACATCGCTGAGTTTCGGAGAGGCGGTGTTGAAGGCCAGCCAGTTGATCGGCCCAACCGCAGCATAGCCATCGGCAGTGACGGTCAGGTGATCGGCCTTTTCAAGGCGTCGGATCTCCTGGCTGCCGGCCATGAAGGGATACATGTCTGCTTCGCCATTTTCCATCGCGATCAGAAGGGCTGAAGGATCCTTGATGATGCGGACGATGATCTCGTCCAATTTCGGCCGCCCTTCCAGGAAAAAGTTCGGGTTCTTCTTCAGAACAATAGCTTCACCCGGTTTGAATTCTTCCAGCATGAAAGGGCCAGAGCCGACGGGGGTGGCATTCATCGGATGGGATTTGATGTCCTGCCCATCGTCGAAGACATGCTTGGGCAGTACGGGCGCCAGGGCCGGGGAAAGCGCCAACAAAAGCGCCGGGTGAGGGCTGCTGAGGTTGATCACCACGGTCTGCGCATCCGGGGTGTCGATGCTTTCCACCGGGGCAAACATGGATTTGAAGGGATGGTTTGCCTTGGTGGTCATGATCGAATAGGCAACATCCTCTGAGGTCACCGCCTCGCCATCATGAAAGGTGGCATTGTCGACGAGGTTCAGCGTGACTGTCAGGCCGTCTTCGGACACATCCCAGCTTTTGGCGAGATAAGGCTGCGGCTCCCAGTTTTCGTCATAGCGCAGCGGCGAGGCAAAGATCTGTGTCGAGGGAACGGCGGTTGCGATGCCCGATTGGACAGCACCGTTCAGGTGGCGGGGCACCTGGGTCGAGGCGATGACCAGCGTTCCGCCATCTGCAAAGGCGGGCAGGGCGGTAGAGGACAGTGCGGCAAAAGCCGCCGCGCCAAAGAGGCGTGACATGAGTTTCATCTGGATCTCCCTGATCGTATTTTTGCTATTGCGATCAGGCTAGTCCTGCCCGTTCCCCTCAGAAAACAGTCTTTTAAAGGGGTGAAAGTCCCATTTTTTAGGGGAAGAGATGGGCCGGTTTTTCGGCTTCCCGTGGTTTTGCGAACAGCAAGTGGTCAAAATCTCCCCGTTCGGAGACCTCCCGGCAGGAGTCCAGAACTGACTTCACGATGGCAGATTTCTGTGATGCTGGTGTGTAGGCTACACCATATTGTGGTGAATCCAGCTCACCCTTGATCATACGGGCAACATAGCCGCTTTGCCCGACGCGGTCATTCGGGCCGCAGATATTCATCAGCGCATAGCCGTAGTTGGCCGCCACCAGACCTCGCAGCACGGACGAGCTTTTGGTGGTATGCGCAATATGTGGGCGCAGGCCGCGGACCTCGAACAAGCTGCAAAAATAGGCACGTGTGCCCGGCAGATCCAACAGGATCATCGGCAGTTCGGCCAGATCCTGCAGGTCGACCTCTTGTTCCCTGGCCAGCGGAGAGACGTCGGGAATCAGCGCAATTGGCGTTGCGCGGAACATCGGAATAAACGGCTGCGCCTCGGGGGTGATGCGCCGGTAGGTGAGCGCGACATCGATGGCGCCCGAGCTCAACAGGTCGGATATCGATTGCATGTCGCCTTCTTTCAGTTCGATGCTGATCGAGGGGTAATCCTCGGAGATCCGTTTCAGGATAGGTGGCAGAACGTAGGGCGCAGTCGGGGCATAGCACCCCATGCGCAGGGTTCCGGCCACGTCGCCGGTCAGGGACATGAGATCCGATTCAAAGACGCGTGTCTGCTCCAGAAAGGCCTGGATCCGTTCCCCCACCGCGATGCCGCTGCTGGTGGGAACAATGCCGCGCGCGGGCAGGCGCCGCAACAGCTCTGCTCCGGTTGTCTGCTCGATCATGTCGATGGCCGCCGTGATCGAGGATTGTGAGATATTCATCTCCACTGCGGCCCTGGCGATGGAACCTGTTCTGAGTGCCGCATCGAAATAGCGCAGCTGTTTCAAAGTGAAATGCATGAGGCTTCCCGCATTCAATAAGGGATAGCTTGACAGTAATTACATTTTTCCACTGTTCAAAGCTTGGATATCCCAAAAGGGCAACCAAAGGTGCCCCATGTCAAACATCACTGTTTTCAAAGCAAAAAAGATCATCACCCTGGATCCGAACCAGCCTGAGGCCTCGCATGTGGCTGTCCAGGATGGCCGGATTTTGGCCGTTGGCGGAGCTGATTGCGCGTCGCAGTGGGGCGGGGGAGAGGTCGATGATCGCCTTAGCGACGCGGTTTTAATGCCCGGTTTTGTCGAAGGGCACGCCCATATGATGTCGGGCGCGATGTGGAACTATGCCTACGCCGGGTATCATGATCGCATTGATCCCGAAGGGCGGTTATGGCGGGGCATGACCGACATCGACGCCGTTGTTTCGGGTCTGAAAGACTATGTTGCAAAACTGGACAAGGATGCGCCGCTGATAGCCTGGGGATTTGACCCCATCTTCCTGCCCAGTGAGCGTCTGAACCGCCGCCATCTGGATGAGATCAGCGCAGACCGGCCCATTGCGGTGATCTATTCCAACTTTCACCTGATGTGTGTGAACTCCAAAGCGCTTGAGATGGCCGGATATGGCCGGGAAACCAACGCCGAAGGTGTGCTCAAAGGGCCCGACGGTCTGCCTACCGGAGAGCTGCAGGAAATGGCTGCGATGTTCCCGGTGATGCGCCGCCTTGGCATCGATTTCCGCAGCCTTGCCCAGCAGGCGCAGTCGATCCGTACCTATGGGGAGGTGGCCAAGCGGGCCGGGGTGACCACCATCACGGACTTGTTCTCGACGATGGAGGACAGTGATCTTGAGGTAATGCTTGAGGTCACGGGCGCAGATGAGTTCCCGCTGCGCATCGTGCCTGCGCTGGGGGCAATGGGGGCTGCGCCACAGGATATTGCAGCCCGCGCCAAGGCTCTGAAGGACCGGTCAACCGATAAGCTGCGCCTTGGCGCGGTCAAGCTGATGACCGACGGCTCGATTCAGGGCTGGACCGCGCGGGTGAAATGGCCCGGCTATGTGGGTGGGCAGCCGAACGGTATCTGGAATACGGCACCGGATCAGATTTATGCCCTGTGCGAAGAGATGCAGCGCGCAGGCGTTCAGATGCATATTCACGTCAATGGGGATGAAGCCTCCGAAGTGTCGATTGCCGCGATCGAAGCCGCCTTGCGCGCGGCGCCGGGGCAGGGTCACCGGCATGTCTTGCAGCATTGCCAGATGATGGGGCGCGACCAGTTTGAACGCTGTGCCGAACTGGGCATTTGCACCAATATTTTTGCCAACCACATCTGGTATTTTGGCGATCAACACGCCGCAGCAACCATCGGCGAAGACCGCGCCACGCGCATGGATGCCTGTCGCGCCGCGCTGGATGCAGGCGTTCACATGACAATCCACTCGGATTCTCCTGTAACGCCACTGGCGCCTTTGTTCACCGCCTGGTGCGCGGTCAATCGACAGACCATGAGCGGGCGCACGCTGGGCGCAGCTCAGAGGATCACGGTGGAGGAGGCGCTGCATGCGATCACCCTTGGCGCGGCCTACACCCTGCGCCTTGATCACGAGATTGGCAGCATAGAGACAGGCAAGAGGGCGGATTTTGCCGTCCTTGGCGATGATCCCACGGAAGTGGCCCCGGCCGCGCTGAAGGACGTGCCGGTTCTGGGCACAGTCTTTGGCGGTCAGGTTCATCTGGTCTGACCGATGGTCGAGGACAAACGTCTGCCCATGACCGTAGTCGGGGGTTATCTCGGGGCCGGGAAAACAACGCTGATCAACCGGCTCTTGGCTGCGCCGCATGGGGCTCGGCTGATGGTTCTGGTGAATGACTTTGGCGCCATCAACATAGATGCCGAGCTGTTGCAAAGCGCCGATGAGGATACGCTGACGCTGACCAATGGCTGCGTGTGCTGCACGATGGGGGCAGATCTGTTCATGGCCATCGGAGATGTGCTCGACAGAGTTCCGCGCCCCGACCATCTGATCATCGAAGCAAGCGGAATTGCGGACCCAGCCAAGATTGCAAATGCAGCAGTGGCAGAACCAGAGCTACGCTATGGTGGCATAGTGACCGTTGTGGACGGTCAATGCTATCCGTCCCTGTCTCATGATCCACAGATCGGGCCGCAAATCCGTGATCAGGCGGCCTGCGCCGATCTTTTGTTGGTGAGCAAGGTGAACTCTGTTTCCGGATCATTGGCTCTTGCCCTCACGGCGGGCAATCGTGCGGCAAAAATTCTATCGACCGATGCGGATGACGTAGGCACGTTGTTGTTGTCCATATGCGATGTTGCGCCGCCGAAAGCCTCTTTGTCGCCGTCTCACCCTGGCTATATGCATTGGCAGTATCAGGGATGTCTCGCACTCAGCCGCCCGAAACTCGAAGCCGCCCTGGCGTGCAGGCCAAAAGGGATTTTTCGGATGAAGGGCTTTGTCAGAGCCTCTGAAGACAGTGGTTGGCTTCTCCAGGTTGTGGGGCAGAATGTTTCGATCTCTCGCGTAGGGGCTGTCGATGCAACGCAACTGGTCGGTATCGGCCTGCAGGACCAGGTCTCCGTAAAGGACTGCGATGATTGGTGGAATGGTGTTTTTGGCGCTCCCTCTTTGAGTTGTGTGGAATAAAATGGATCCAGAGCCGGGCAGATTGTGATGGCCAAGCGTCGACGAAGCGTGCTGAATTGGCGCTGGCGAAGGGATTGGGCAACGAACCAGACCCTTTGCCTGTTTTTTGGTCCGGCCTCTGTGGCAAACTGTAATTGCCAACGGGACGCCCTGACAGGGCATCGCTGTGTGACGGTTTGATTTTGGACACCTGCACAGCGATGCAAATAGTTTCTTGATGGTTCACTCGGCTGTGGGCAGGGTGTCCGCTTCAGCCAGATCCCAGAACAGCCCAGCCATCAGCCGCAGCGCATCACGGCACAGGGGCTTCAGGACGTGCTCGTTCGGGGCATGTTGCGAGCAGCCACGATAGGAGTGGGGGATCCAAACGGTTGGCAGGCCAAGGATATCGGCAAAGCAATCGTTCGGCAGCGACCCGGCAAGGTTGGGCAGGACATGCGGCGGCTGGCCTGCGGTGCGGGTCAGCGAGCCTGCGACGAATTCGACCCAAGGGTGCTCCGGGTCAAGCCGGGTGGCTTTGAAGGGGCCGCCTTTGTCGGGCACGATCTCGACGGTTTCAAACCCGTGGCGGTCCAGGTGCCGACGCAGCGCCGGAAGGATATCGTCAGGATCGGTGCCAACCACATAACGCAGCTGGCAGGTGGCCCGCGCCCGCCCTGAGATCGCATTGACCGGAGCCTCGGGCACACCACTGGTCATTGCCAGAACCGCAAATGAATTCCAGCCGAAGGCACGTTCGGCGGGTGTGAGACTCTCTTCGCCCCAGTCCGGGTCAACTTTTGGGCCGCTTTTCCCTTCGATCGGCAAGCCGTCAAGGGCCGCGCGCACGCTATCTGTCAGGCTGGTGGTACGCCACTCGGGGATCTGGATCTGACCACGGCGGTCGCAGATGGCGGTAAGCGCATGTGCAAGGATCATCGCGGGGTCTGCCAGCAGGCCACCCCAGTTGCCCGAGTGGTGTGCTCCTTCGCGCAGATCGACCACCAGATCGAAATTCACCCCTCCGCGTGAGCCCATGAACATGGTCGGAGTTTCCGGCTGCAGGCGCGGCCCGTCCGAGGCGATCAGGACGTCAGCCTTCAGGCGGTCTTTCTGCGCGCGAAAGAAGTCGCCAAGCCCGGCGGAGCCGGTCTCCTCGGACATCTCGACCACGATACGGACGTTGAAGCCAAGGTGCCCGCGTTCGGCAATGACGGCCTCAAGAGCAGCAATATTGATCAGGTGTTGCCCTTTGTTGTCAGCCGTTCCGCGGCCATAGAGGCGATCGCCCTCTTCAGTCAGCTGAAAGGGCGCAAGACCGTCGCGCCATTGGTCGCCCTGGCCGCGCACCACATCACCATGTCCGTAGCTCAGGATGGTGGTCAAACCTGGATCCTCGATCCGCTCTCCCACCAGCAAAGGGCCCCCGCCAGGTACGGGGTTTTCAAAAATCTGACATGTGAAGCCGGCAGCCTCGAGCCTCGGCCGGGTGGCGTTTTGCAGGTAGCGCGTCAGCTCGGGGCCGCTGTCGGGGTTCTGGCTCTCGGTCGGGTAGGTGACCCAATCGGCCAGATCGCTTTGAAAGGTACCGCGGTCAAAATAGGCTTCGGCGCGTGCAATCGCGCCGCTGCGGTCAGGGAAGGACGTGTTGCTCATCTGATCTGGGCCTTTGGATCTGTCATGTTTCGGCAGCTGGAGGCGCTGCCATCACTTCATTCCGCAAGCTGTGACAGACCTTTTACTTCCAGTCCAGTTCTGCCCCGGTCAATGCCACCAGAAGAGTGTCTTCGGGCATCTGGCCCAAGCCTTCGAACATCTTGATGTAATTGAGGTTGGAGTGAATCTCCGCGATCTTTCCGTCGGTGATCCGGAACACCATCTGGCCGTCGAATTCAAACGGTGGGCGGAGCGGGTGGTCATTCACGGCCACATTGAAACAGGTGATCACCCAGTCGCCCAATTCTTCGAGCACGGTGAAAGTCAGCTCAGGCGGACATTGAAACAGGGATTTCAATGCCGAGACAATATCGTTCGATCGAAAGTCCTTACCTGCCACGTTGGAGACGGGACCGCTTGCCTTGGTATCGGACGAGAACATCTCGTCCAGCATGCTATCGTTGTCCTTGCCCCATACTTCTTCCACCCAAAAGCGCACTAGTTCAGTCTTGCTGGTCACTTAGTCATACCTATTCAACACCCTGTCGCGATGAACATATTCCGTACCGGTAGCTGCCGTCGAGACCGTAGATCTGCTTAGTGGAACCTGTGCTCGAAATGTCGAAAATGGTGGCACGCTTACCTTTGGTCCTGCTGGGCAGGCTGTCGTCACGCTGATAGATCTGGAGCATCGGAGGGCGCGCAGTCGAGAAGCAGGGGAGGCACGGGATGCAAGAAGCGGATGCAATCATCGTAGGGGGCGGTCTGGCGGGGCTGGTGGCAGCAGCAGAACTCGCAGATCGGGGCAAGAGCGTTATCATCGTCGATCAGGAACCCGAAGGATTCCTCGGTGGGCAGGCCTTCTGGTCGCTGGGTGGCCTTTTGATGATCGACAGCCCTGAGCAGCGGCGCATGGGTATTCGTGACAGCCGCGAGTTGGCCTATTCCGACTGGATGGGCAGCGCCGGTTTTGACCGGGACGAGGACCATTGGCCGCGCAAATGGGCGGAAAGCTACATCGACTTTGCCGCCGGAGAGATGCGCCCCTGGCTGCACGCCATGGGAATGCGCTGGTTTCCCATCGTGGGCTGGGCCGAACGCGGCGGCTCCTTTGCGTCGGGGCATGGCAACTCTGTTCCGCGGTTTCATCTGACCTGGGGCGTGGGGCCGGGCACGCAGGAGCCCTTCGAGCGACGTGTGCGCGAGCATGAGAAGGCCGGGCGGATTACCCTTAAGTTCCGCCACCGGTGTTCGCAGCTCTTGATGGAAAACGGGGCCTGCAAAGGGATCAGCGGAGAAATTCTGGCTGAGGATGGCAGCGCCCGAGGTCAGAAGACAAACCGTGATGTGGTCGGGGATTTTGAGCTGCGCGCGGCCAGCGTTGTCGTGGCTTCGGGCGGGATCGGCGGAAACCTGGACTTGGTTCGCAAGGCTTGGCCTGTTGAGCGGCTTGGACCTGCGCCCAAAGAGATGATCTCAGGCGTTCCAGCCCATGTGGACGGGCGCATGGTGGCCATCACGCAAGCGGCCGGCGGCCATGTCATCAATTCTGATCGCATGTGGCACTACACCGAAGGCGTCAAGAACTGGGATCCGATCTGGCCCAACCACGGGATCCGCATTCTGCCGGGTCCTTCGTCGATGTGGTTTGATGCAAACGGTAACCGCTTTGCCCCGCCTGCGATGCCGGGGTTTGACAGCCTTGGCACGCTGAAAGCCATTCTTGCAACGGGTTATGATTACTCCTGGTTCATCACCACGCAGAAGATCATCAAGAAGGAGTTCGCCCTGTCCGGATCCGAGCAGAACCCGGACCTGGCATCCAAAAGCTGGAAACAGGTGCTCAAGCAGCGGCTCTTGAACAAAAAGGCCACGCCCAATGTGGAGGCTTTCAAGGAGCACGGCGAGAACTTTGTTGTCGCCGACAGGCTGGATGATCTGGTGGCCAAGATGAACGCTCTGGAAGGCAATAGCCTTTTGGACTTTGAAAAGATCCGCGCCGAGATCACGGCGCGGGATGCGCAGATCGCCAATCCCTTCTCAAAGGATGCGCAGATGATGGCGATTCACGCCGCGCGCAACTATCGCGGGGACAAACTGATGCGCACGGCGAAACCGCATCGCATTCTGGACCCGGAAAACGGGCCGCTCATCGGGGTGAAACTCAACATCATCACTCGCAAAACGCTTGGCGGGTTGCAGACCGATCTGAACGGGCAGTTGATCGACGCGGAGGGGAACACCATTCCGGGGCTGTTTGCGGCAGGCGAAGTCGCGGGCTTTGGCGGCGGTGGCTACCACGGCTACAACGCTCTGGAAGGCACCTTCCTTGGCGGATGTATTTTCTCGGGGCGGCAGGTCGGGCGGTCAGGTACGGTCGCCTGACCTGATCTGGTCCTCAGGTGTCGGACAAATAGTTGGCCAGGTAGGAGGTCAGAATGGTGAGGGTTTCTTCGGCAAAGATATCGGCCCGATAGGGTGTTGCCTGAGCCGCGATCAGATCTTCCATGGCGACAGCGATCTGCAGCACCGTTTTCGCGACAACTCTGGGGTCACCACCGTGAAACCCGTCCAGCCCCTGACCCCAGCGGGTCTCTAGAAGATCGGTGACATATTCACGTTCCCGATCTTCCGCCGCCACGGCCGGGCGTTGAGAAACGAAGTGCATCAGCAGCGGAGCATAGTGTGGATTGTTCTGTATATGTCCCCTCTGAGCGAGGATGATCTGCCGCAGTCGGTCCCGCCAGCCGGGCCACGTCTGCCTGTCATCCGCAATGTCAACTATGAGATCTCGCAGTTCCTGGGCGCTTTGCAGGTAGAGTTCTCGCAGAACATGCGTGACATCCGAAAAGTAGCGGTAGATTGAGCTGACGGGAATTCCGGCCCGATTGGCAATCATTGTTGTTGTGATTGTTGGCAACGGGATTTCAGACAACAGATGCGCGGTCGTGTTGAGGATCAAATGAATGCGCTGCACGGCGCGGGCCTGTTTTGGGGTTTCCCGCGTTTTCAAAGGGCCAAGGCAAAGGCTGGGAAGTACATCAACGCTCATTTTTGAGACCCAGCTGTTCAAGGAGTGAATGAGCCGTCCAGTCCCGAGCCGGGTGTGGAACTGCTTCTGCACGGCTTACCAGCTCTGAAATGGAGGCGTTAACGGGCGCTGGGGTGCCCGATTGCTTTGCAAGACGCAAGATTTCATTGGTAAGGGTGTCGATTTCCGTCGGGCGCCCTGCGGCCATGTCCGCCGCCATTGAGGTCATGGAGGCACGGTCCAGCTTTTGCAGTTTCAGCAGGGTGGTGTTGAAAACAGCATCCGGCAGCAAGAGCAGGCGCTGAACCAGCCGCGGCGAAAAAGGGCCAACCCTGCGCCAACGAATTTGCGCCGCATCGTAGACGTTCAACGCCTCGCGAAGGACTTCCGAGTAAATGCGCCTGTAGCCTCGCTGGCACAGCATGTCATGCAGGGGCAACCCGCTGAGGGCATTGATCGGGTTGATCAGATTGAGCAGCAGTTTGCCGTATTGGAGTGGCCTTAAATCGGCCTGAAGCTGTGCGGGGACACCCGTTCCCGCGACCAGGTGTGCGAGAGCCTCGGTTGCCTCGCAGCGCTCGACCGCCAGTTCTCCGGTGCTGGAGCGATGCAGGTGATCACGGGATTTCCAGACCACGTTGAAAGGCACCATCCCGGCAACGATGCGGTGTCTTGGCAGGGCAGTGCGCAAGCGATCGACTGGAGAGACGCCATTCAGCAAGGAGACAATCGTCGCCGTCTCGGCCGCATGAGTTCTGATCTCTTCAATGGATTGTTCGAGCCCTGTCGATTTGTGAGTCAAAAGGATGAGATCCGCATCGCGGAGAGCGGCTGGACTGTCTTGCAGATCTAGCAGCGACAGTTGGGTCTCCACCTTTTCGCCCCCCGTAACCTTGAGAGGACCCGGTTCCATCTTGTCCCAGATTGTCCGTCGTCCGACCAGTGTCAGGGTCGTTCCTGCCGCAAAACAAACAGGTGCCCAATGTGCCCCAAGAAAGCAGCCGATGGCACCAGCGCCAAGGATCGCAATTTTCCGGGGCGGTGTGTTCAACCGAGAGTTCTCCCAAGCAGACCAAGGTTCCTGCGACGCAAGATCTCGCCTTGATCCACACAGGTGGAGGACCCGACGTCAAGCTGTGTCGCACCGGAATTACTACAGGCAATCGTTGAGATCACAAAGAGATTTCCATTCGGAAATTTGCGATAAGTTTGCGATGCTGGATCCGAACAGGATCCTAGCGCAAGGATGCGATGTTCTCCATCAACATGTCGCGCGCATCCAGAATATGGCGCTGGGTCAACTCCGCGGCCAGCGCGGCATCGCCGACGTTGCATGCAGTCCAGATCGCCTCGTGCTCTTCATGAGCACGTTTCATGCCGTTTGACAGAACCAATTGGGTCCGAAGATAGCGGTCAACCCTATCCATCGCATTGTCGATCGCATCGAGATGATATTGCAGACCGCTGGCTTGATAGAGTTCTGAGTGGAAATCCCGGTTCAACCGACCCCAGGTCATCGGATCGTCAGAGGCTGAAAAAGCCTCGAGGCATTCTTTGGCGCGTTGCAGAGTCTCTTGCGACATCTGAGGCACGGCCCGGCGGATGACTTCCGGTTCGATCAGCGCCCTGAAGTCGAAGATTTCATGGGCTTCTTCGGCGGAAAGCCCGGCAACGACGGCCCCCTTGTAGCGCTGGGTTTTGACAAGCCCCTGCTCTTCGAGGCGAGAAATTGCTTCGCGCACCGGAATTCGGCTCGTGTTGAACATACCCGCGATTTCATCCTGGCGCAGGGGTTCACCCACCTTCAGGTCCCCCTCGATGATCGCCTTGCGCAGAGCTTCAAAGACGATCGAAGATGCCGAGGCGGTTTTTGATATGTCGACGGGATTGAGCTTCATTCGGTTCGGGTCCTCCTAAAAGCCTTGATAGGAGCTTTTTTCCCATCTGCAAAGCTTTGGAAAACAATATCCAACATCCGTGCTCTTCTTGCGGGCAGAGGATATGCAGACGTCCTTGGGGGGGTGCTTGACAATCATATTGCACAAACGCCCGCCTTTAAGAGACGCCGAGGTCGTTTCTAGCGGCTTGATACGGCAAAGCTGCCGGACAATGCGCTGACCGCTGTCGCGGGGGTACCTGATGCGCGGCTTGCCATGCGTTCAAGGTTGACGATGGTCGAAAGCATGATCCGGTCATGGCTCCAGTCCGCGGGCCGTTGCAGGAGAAGGGCCGTCATGATGACAGCGGCGACCAGCAGCCCGGAGACCAACGTCCAGCCAAAGGTGTCGGTGGAGTGCGGCTGCGGGGCTGTCACGGCACGCAGCCTGCGCGCCAATGCGGATGAACCACGGCGTGTTTCCCGGCGGTCCACCAGGGCCACGGTCGGACTGCGGCGCGCAAACAGAACCGGATCTCTGGAGGCTTTGGCACAGGCCCGTATCAGGCATTCGCAATAGCCGCGCAGATCAAATCCGGGGCGGCTTTTCAGGGCTTGGTCGCAGGCAAATTCACGCAGCAGCCTGACTTCGCGGCGCCAGAGATAGAAGGCCGGGTTCCAGAACAGGAGCGGGCGTAGTGCACTGAGCAGGAATTCGCACTCGATATCGCGCTGCCGGAAATGCTGCAGCTCATGAGCAACCGACAGGCGCAAGTCCTTGGGGTGTTCCAGAAGGGATGTGGGCAGCACAACGTAACGTGCCCAAATGCCGCGCGTGGAATAGGCAACGCGGGCTTCGTCCGACAAGAGCAGCCGCGTGCGCCCGATTCGCTTCCAGGGGAAGGACCGCGTCAGACTCTTTCGCAGTCTTACGACCGAGATCGCCAGCTGAAAAAAGCAAATGAGGCTACCGGTAGCAAAGCCGAGGACCAGCAGGCGCGCCCAGGGGGCCTGGCCGTTCAGAAGGGTCCGAACGAAGTCTTCGCGCAGACCCAAGAGGCCTTCGAAGCGCACTGCGCTCATCCCGACATTGCCTTGCAGGTATTGGGCAACCAGTAGATCAGACAAATTCGGCGAAGGATGGGCCAACACGCGCGTCAGGGCCAGAACCAGGAGCGGTGATAGGGCCAGCAAGAGCGTCACGGCATTCAGCAATCGCAGTTGCGGGCGGTAGGCCTTGCCAAGGCGCGTGCGCGCCAGTCCACTGCGCAAGGCAAGCCAGAGCAGCGCCCCTGCAAGCAGCAGGATGTTCAGATCGATATAGGCATTCAGCAGAGCATCAGTTTGCATTGTCCCCCAGCCTTTCCTCCAGAAGCGCCCGCATTTCCTCGAGCATTTCGTCGGTCACGTCCTCATCATCGACCAGCCGGGCAACAAGGGCCGCCGGCGCTCCGTTGAAGAGTTTGCTCGAAAGGTTTTTCAGCGAGGTTTTCTGATACTCTGCCTTGGGAACGGCTGGGCGGTAGACCAAGGAACGGTCGGCCCGCTCGCTGGTCAGAAAACCCTTTTGCTCCATTATCTTTAGGACCGTGGCAACCGAAGTATAGGCGCGCTCCTGAACCTTGTTGAGTTCCGCCAGGATATCCCGCACGGTGCCGCCCCCGGTTTCCCAGATCACGGTCATGAACTCGAGTTCGACCTCGGTCAGAAGCGATTTGTCCTGTTTCTTTCGCATGAGCGTTGATGCCTGGTCCTTTTGGGTCGTCCGCTCATGCTAGGCAAAGCGCGACGGGTTGAAAACTACTTTTTTAGAAGTTGCGTTTGGATGCCTTGGCTGTTGTCAAATTGTGCGCTTCCGCGCGCTTTTGTTCTGCTGGGAGCGAGGCGTTGGCAGTCAGCGATTGGTGCGATTGCCGCAAATCGAGCTTTTTTGCTGAGATGGCCTTGAGGGGCAGGTGTGCCCTCAAGGCCCGTTTCAATTGTGTTTGGCATTGCGCGTCAAGGACAAGCCGCCTTTGGCAGGGCCTGCGGCCTCCTTGACCCGCTAGGGTCGGACTTTCCAGAAGTACCCGCTAGGGTCAGACCTTCCAGAAGCAGAAGACGCCCCAGGCGATGGCAAGCCCAAGCGGGGTCCAGAGCGGCATGCCCACAAGGCCCAGCCACGCCAGAAAGATATAGGCGGTGCCCAGAAGGCTGATGAAGAGCCGGTCCCCGCGCGTTGTGGTGAGGCCTAGCGCGCCCTTGCGCATGGCGCCGCCGGGATGACGGATTTCCAGCACGATCAGCACCGCGATCGCTGAAAAGATACCGATGAAGACCAAAGCGGTCGGCCAGGTCCAGGCCATCCAGGATAGCATGTCAAACCCTCCCCATCGCAAAGCCTTTTGCGATGTAGTTGCGGACGAACCAGATCACGATGGCGCCCGGAATGATTGTCAATGTGCCCGCTGCCGCCAGAAGGCCCAGTTCGTACCCTGCGCTTGAGGCGGTCTTGGTCATGGTGGCGGCGATGGGTTTGGCCGCCACGGCTGTCAGGGTCTTGGCCAGCAGCAATTCGACCCAGGAGAACATGAAGCAGAAGAAGGCCGCCACCCCGACGCCCGCTTTGATCGCGGGGATAAAGATCACCACAAAGAAGCGCGGGAAGGAGTAGCCATCCACATAGGCGGTCTCGTCCAGCTCCTTTGGTACGCCGCCCATGAAACCTTCGAGGATCCAGACCGCCAGGGGGATATTGAACAGGCAGTGTGCCAGGGCCACGGCCAGATGGGTGTCAAACAGCCCGACAGCGGAATAGAGCTGGAAGAAGGGCAGGGCAAATACAGCAGCCGGGGCCATGCGGTTGGTCAAGAGCCAGAAGAACAGCTGCTTGTCGCCCAGAAACCGGTAGCGGCTGAAGGCATAGGCGGCCGGCAGGGCCACCGCGACCGAGATCACGGTGTTGATCGATACATAAAGGATCGAGTTGATATAGCCCCAGTACCAGGTCGGATCGGTAAAGATCGTCTGGTAATTCTCCAGCGTGAAGGTCTGGGGAAAGAGAGAGAACCCCGCGAGGATCTCATTGGTTGTCTTGAAACTCATCGCCACCAGCCAGTAGATCGGCAGCATGAGAAACAGGATATAGACGATGGGAACGATGGATCTTTTCTGCACGTTTCCCTCCCTTAGTTCAGATCATCCTTGGTCATCAGCGTGTAGAACAGCCAGCTGACGAGCAGGGTGATAGCAAAATAGATGAGCGACATGGCGGCGGCGGGACCAAGGTCAAACTGACCCAGCGCAATTTTCACCAGATCGATGGACAGAAGCGTGGTGGAGTTGCCGGGGCCGCCTCCGGTCAGGACGAAGGGCTCGGTGTAGATATTGAAACTGTCCATGAACCGCAGAAGGATGGCGATGGTCAGAACGGTTTTCATCTTTGGCAGCTGGATAAAGCGGAACACGGCCCAGTTCGAGGCACCGTCGATCTTGGCCGCCTGATAATAGGCGTCGGGGATGGACACGAGGCCCGCATAGCTCAGCAGCACAACAAGCGAGGTCCAGTGCCAGACATCCATGGTAACAATGGTGATCCAGGCCGCCACAGGGTCCTGTGTCATGTCATAGTTGATGCCAAGGACATGGTTCAGGAAGTATCCCAAAAGGCCGATATCGGGCAGGGTAAAGATGTTCCACATGGCGCCGACCACGTTCCATGGGATCAGCATCGGCAGGGCCATCAGCACCAGACAGACCGGCACCCAAAATCCCTTGCGCGGCATCGACAGGGCAATGGCGATACCAAGGGGTACCTCGATGATCAGGATCAGGAAGGTGAACAGGAACTGGCGCCCAAGCGCATCATGGAACCGGTCCGAGCGCAGGATCTGCTGGAACCAGTCCAGCCCCTGCCAGAAGAAGACGTTGTCGCCAAAGGTTTCCTGCACCGAATAGTTGACCACTGTCATCATCGGGATCAGCGCGTTGAAGGCGACAAGCGCCAGAACGGGCAGGACGAACAGCCAGGCTTTCTGGTTTTCGGTCTTCATGCCATGGCCTCCTCTGGTGTTGTGGCGAGCCAGCCATCGACATAAAGCCGTGTCTGATCGCGCCGGAATTCAAGATGAACGGAAGCGCCTTTTTCCGGTGCATCCCCTTCGATGATGGCGTTGATGCGTTCCCCGCCTGCGGTGCATTCCACTACAGTGTGGCGGCCGACATCGGAGACCTTGGTGACGGTTGCGGGCAGGCCGCTGGAGGCGAGAGAGACAAATTCGGGGCGGATGCCGATTTCGGTCTTGCCTTGCGGTGTGCCCTTTATCGGGCCTTCCAGGGCAATCGCCTGATCGGCGAAATGTGCTGCCCCTTCCACCAGCGTGCAGGGCAGGATGTTCATCCCCGGTGAGCCGATGAAGTGACCGACAAAGGTATGCGCGGGGCGTTCGAACAGCTCGACAGGCGTGCCGACCTGCACCACCTCGCCCAGCTGCATCACCACCACCTGATCAGCAAAGGTCAGTGCCTCGGTCTGGTCGTGGGTGACGTAGATCATCGTCGCCTTGACACGCTGGTGCAGCTCTTTGAGCTTTGAGCGCAGCTTCCATTTCAGATGCGGGTCGATCACCGTCAGGGGCTCGTCGAACATCACCACATTGACGTCCTCGCGCACCAATCCGCGCCCCATCGAGATCTTTTGCTTGGTGTCGGGGCTGAGGCCCGCCGCGCGGGTGTTCAGCATCTCGGTCAGTTCCAACATCTCGGCAATCGCAGTGACGCGGGTCTTGACCGTGGCCTCGTCCCGGCCGCGATTGCGCAAGGGAAAGGCCAGATTATCGTAGACCGTCATGGTGTCGTAGATCACCGGAAACTGGAACACCTGCGCAATGTTGCGCTGGTCCGGGGGCAGGGTGGTGACATCCTTGTCGTCAAACAGGATCTTGCCCTCGGACGGCACCAGAAGGCCCGAAATGATGTTGAGCAGGGTGGACTTGCCGCAGCCCGAGGGGCCAAGCAGCGCGTAGGCACCGCCGTCGGACCAATCGAGGTCGATTTCCTTGAGCGCGAAGTCGGAGTCTGAGGACGGGTTCGGAAGATAGCTGTGACGCAGCTTGGAAAGAGTAATCTTGGCCATATCTTGCCTCACGCCACGCGGGAGCCATCGGGGGCAAAGACATAGGCCGCCGAAGGATCCATATAAAAATCATGCATTTCACCAACCTCGTAAGGGTGAACACCCGCCGAGAGGCTGACCCAGCTGTCGTTAGAACCGGGCAGGCCGAGGTCAAAATGCGCGCTGCTTTCCGAGCCGGAAAGTTCGGTCACCTGAACGCGGCCCGCGATGCGTACCGAGGGAGCTGTACCCGCAAAAGGCAGCACGTGGTGCGGGCGGATTGCGATTGTGTAGGCGCCATCCCGCAGATCCGCAGCCGCGCCGTCCAGCACCCATGACACATCCCGCGTCAGGCGGGCCGTGTTTCCTTCTTTCTGGATCTCGGCGGTGTTGATGGGCGGGTCCGAGAACACGCGCGCCGCGTCGACATTGGCCGGGTTGCGGTAGATATCGGCGGTGGTGCCGAACTGTGTCACGCGCCCATCCCGCATCAGCGCGGTCTTGCCGCCGAGCAAAAGCGCCTCTTCGGGTTCAGAGGTGGCATAGACCACAACCGCGCCGCGCCCTGCAAAGAGATCGGGCAACTGATCGCGCAGCTCTTCGCGCAGCTTGTAATCGAGGTTCGCAAGCGGCTCATCCAGGAAAACCGCGCGGCTTTCCTTGGCGATGGCACGCGCAAGGGCAGTGCGCTGCTGTTGGCCACCGGATAGTTCATGCGGGCGCCGGTGCAGCATCGGGCGCAGCTGCAGGATATCGGCGGCTTCTTCGACGCGGCCTTCGATCTCTGACTTGGCCATGCCTGCAACCTTCAGGGGGGAGGCAATGTTGTCGAAGACGGTCATGTGCGGGTAGTTGATGAAAAACTGGTGCACCAGGCTGATGTTGCGCTTTTGGGTGCTGAGGCGGGTCACATCCTGCCCATCCATCCAGACGGTGCCGCTGGCGATCGGGTCAAGGCCGGCCATCAGCTTGATCAGAGAGGTCTTCCCCGATCCGGTGGCGCCCAGAAGGACGTTGAAGTGACCGCTTTCCAGCACAAGGGAGGTATCCTTGATATGCTCGATCGCGCCGACGCGCTTGGTCACGTTTTTGAGTTCAAGTGCCATCTTGATTTGACTTTCCGGCAATGTGAGCCGCAGACCGTCACATTTTGCGGGGCCCGCAGCAGTCCCTGCCCAGCGGGAAGGGAGAGGTGTCGTGTGTTGGGGTAAAGACCCCGGAGCATCGCGGTGGAGGCTCCGGGGCAGGGTGCCGGGTCAGGCGCAGGGGTGCCTGTCCAAACCCGGCGGGGAGGAGGGCGTTACTGGGTGGCCCAGCGGGCAACCAGTTCGTCATAGTTGACGGTCTGGCCCATCGGCTTTTCATTCTCCAGCTTCGGCTTGGCGCCGCCATTGGCGAACCACCATTCGGCGTCGTTTTCCTCGTTCAGACGCGGGCCGCAGCCACCGTAGACATTTGCCTGCTCGTCAGCGCGCTGCATCCGGGCCATGGTGATGTCCATTTCTTCGGCGAGACGGTCCATGGCTTCCTGCGGTGTAAAGGCGCCGGAGTTCACGTCACCGATCTGCTGCCACCAGATTTGCGCCAGCTTCGGATAATCCGGCACGTTCACGCCGGTCGGCGACCATGCCACGCGGTCGGGCGAGCGGTAGAATTCGACCAGACCACCCAGTTTCGGCGCGCGCTCGCTAAAGCTCTCGTGATTGACCGAGCTGTCGCGGATGAAGGTCAGACCCACGTGCGACTTTTTCACGTCAACTGTCTTGGAAGTCACGAACTGAGCATAGAGCCATGCAGCCTGTGCGCGGTCCGGTGGGGTGGACTTCAGGAAGGTCCAGGAGCCAACGTCCTGATAGCCAACCTTCTGGCCTTCTTCCCAATACGGGCCATGCGGGCTTGGAGCCATGCGCCACAGCGGGTTGCCGTCGGCGTCCACGGTGTTGTTGCCTTCAGACTGCGGTTTCACCATGTCGGCGGTAAAGGCGGTGTACCAGAAGATCTGCTGGGCCACGTTGCCTTGCGCCAGGGCGGGCAGGGATTGGTAGAAGTCATAAGACGCCGCACCCGGAGGTGCGTATTTGCGCAGCCATTCGTCCCACTTGCGGATCGCATAGACCGCTGCCGGGCCGTTTGCGGCACCACCACGGGTGACGCTTGCACCAGCCGGGTTGCAGCTGCCCGCTTCCATGCGGATGCCCCATTCGTCAATCGGAACACCGTTCGGCTCACCCTTTGAGCCAGCACCGGCCATCGACAGCCAGGCATCGGTCATGCGCCAGCCAAGGTCGGGCGCGCGCTTGCCATAGTCCATGTGGCCGTAGATATCGACACCATCGATGTTCTTGACGTCTTCGGAGAAGAACTCGGCAATGTCCTCATAGGCCGACCAGTTGACCGGGACACCCAGATCGTAGCCGTATTTTGCCTTGAAGGCGGCCTGCAGGTCCTCACGGTCGAACCAGTCCTTGCGGAACCAGTAAAGGTTCGCGAACTGCTGGTCCGGCAGCTGATACAGATCTCCATCGGGGCCGGTGGTGAACTGGGTGCCCATGAAGTCATCCAGATCGAGTGTCGGAGAGGTGGTCCCCGCCCAATCGCCCGCCATCATGTCCGTCAGGTTGTAGGCCAGCTGCAAACGGGAGTGAGTCCCGATCAGGTCGGAATCGTTGACGTAGCCGTCATAGAGGTTCCGCTTGGTCTGCATCTGGGTCTGAACCGCCTGCACCACCTCACCTTCGCCGAGGATCTGGTGATTCACCTTGATCCCGGTGATCTCCTCAAAGGCCTTGGTCAGCACTTCGGATTCATAGCTGTGCGTGGGGATACCCTCGGACAGCACGTTGATCTCCATACCCTTGTAAGGCTCTGCCGCCTGAATGAACCACTGCAGTTCAGACAGTTGCTCGTCCTTGCTGAGCGCCGAGGGCTGGAATTCCTCATCAATCCACTTCTTGGCAGCGGCCTCATCGGCATAGGCTGCCTGTCCCGCAACCACGGCGCAAACCGCTGCTGCGGACAAAAGATACTTCCGCATCTTTCTCCTCCCTAAAGTCATTATTGCCAGTTGTGCAGTCTTTGCACCTGACTGTGCTAGAGGTTTCACAGGCTGCGACGCCTTGTCAAACTAAAAAATTAGTAAGTATCTAACTGCATGACATTATTGTGAATTTTTATGGTCTTTGGATGGCGCGAAGGCACTGCTTGCGCAGCATTCCCCACGCTGCATCGCGGCATCTGTCGATGAGGGATGGGCCTGTCGATCCTGGTAGTGGACAAGACTCTGAAAGAACTCCCCCAGATCGCCGATCACGCGGTGATCCTGAACCGGGGGCAAAAGTGTGTGTACCGGGAGGATGGAAGATCTGACCCCGGATCTGACGGATCAGTATTTGGGGGTTTGAGCGGGACCTGAGGGTAGGGCACGCCCATGGGTGCGGACTAGCGCATTGTAGTGCGAAGAAGTGAGCCAACAGCATGGCAATATCTACGGAAATAGAGGATCTTGTTCATTTGCTCGAAGATTGTGTAGCTACTCGCATAGCGCTTCATGCAACCTTTGAGGTGATTTTTGGATCGAAAGAAAGACATCTTTTACGAGATCACGCGCACCCTTGTGAAAATGATGCCTATGGGCAGGGCCACGAACGATATTTTGGCCTTGGTTACGAAGGTCAATTCGTCCCAGAGAGACCTTGATAGACAGGTTGAAGAGGCCGTCGAAGCACTCTCAACGTCTACAGAGTTGATATCGAACTTAGAAAGCTCTCTGGAAGAGCGAGCTAAAAAGCTCAAGGAACTCAAAGAAGAGTATCAACGTGTCTCCAGCCTTGCGGAATTAACAAAACAGCAAGGGGATGCGGTTGCCAAGACCCTTGAGCAGACTCTCGGACAGGCCCAAAATCGCGAACGGTGGATCGCTTTTGTGATCAACCTCTTTGCTGGTTTGATTATCTTCGTCCTGGGGGTTTTCTCATCTGATTGGGTGCAAGAACTTCCTCGAAAGCTCGGCTTTGAAGGAAGTGAAGTGCAGCAAGGCGTTGAAACCTTGATAACCGAAATCGCTGACTGAGAGACGAAACGCTTAGGCATACGAGTTGCGGCTTTTGCCTCAAAGGGGGGACTTGCCTTGCGGGCGACGAGCCCCGCTACCCCACCCCATGCCGCCGCCGCACAGTCTCTGGCCGTCCCGGCAGGCTGAGGCGCGCATCTCCACGGGCGCTCCTGGCGATCACTTTGCCCTTGGACACCACCGCCAGACGGGCGGGGCGCAGGCGGACGGCTTCGGTTGGGGTGCTGGCATCCAGAACCACGAGGGAGGCATCGGCTCCGACCCTTAGGCCATAGTCCGCTAGCCCCATGATCTGGGCGTTGACCTCGGTCACCATCGTGAAACAGCGGGCCATCTCATCGGGGTGGCTCATCTGTGCCACGTGCAGCCCCATGAAGGCCACATCCAGCATGTCTCCGGTGCCAAGGGAATACCACGGGTCCAGCACGCAGTCCTGCCCCCAGCCGACGGGGATGCCGACGGCCTGCATTTCCTTCACGCGGGTGAGCCCTCGGCGTTTGGGAAAGGTGTCATGCCGCCCCTGCAGCATGATGTTGATCAAGGGGTTGGGGATTGCGGAAATCCCTGCCTCGGCGATCAGCGGCAGTAGTTTGGAGACGTAGTAATTGTCCATCGAATGCATCGAGGTCAGGTGACTGCCCGCAACGCGGCCCTGCAAGCCTAGTCGCTGGGTCTCATAGGCCAGCGCCTCGATATGGCGGGACAGGGGATCGTCGGTCTCGTCGCAATGGATATCGACCATCAGACCGCGCCCGGCAGCGATCTCGCAGAGGTCGCGCATGGACTCTGCCCCGTCCTGCATGGTGCGCTCGAAATGGGGGATGCCGCCCACCACATCGACGCCCATATCGAGGGCGCGGATCACATTTTCGCGCCCCGTCGGCGTGCGGTAGAGCCCATCCTGCGGGAAGGCGACCAGTTGCAGGTCGATGTAGCCTTTGACCTTTTCCTTGACCTCCAGCATGGCGGTGACGGTATTGAGGTGATCGGGCGTGGTGTCCACATGGGATCGGATCGCCAGCGTCCCCATCGAGGCCGCCCAGTCGCAATAGGTGAGGGCACGCTCGACCATCTCCTCCACGGTGGCGATGTCGCGCAGCTCTCCCCAAAGCGATATCCCCTCCAGCAGCGTGCCCGAGGCGTTGAGCCGGGGTTTGCCGTAGGATAGCGTCGCATCCATGTGGAAATGCGGGTCCACAAAGGGCGGGGAGACGAGGTCTCCGCAGGCGTCGATCACCTCTGCCGCCTCGGCGTCGAGGCTGGCCTCCATCGCGGTGATCTTGCCACCCGCAATGCCGATATCTGCCACCGTACCATCGGGCAGGGTGCCGCCCTTGACGATCAGGTCGAACATCATCTTTCCCCTTTGTTGAAGGGCACCATCAGCGCCGCCGGGATCTCGGCGCGGCGGGACATCACCACCAGCGCCAGAATGGACAGGATATAGGGCATCATCAGGAAGACCTGATAGGGCACCACCGCGCCGATGCCGGTTTGCTGCAGGCGGATCTGTAGCGCGTCAAAGGCGGCAAACAGGATTGCGCCCAGCACCGCCTTGCCCGGTTTCCAGGCGCCAAAAACCACCAGTGCAATGCAGATCCAGCCGCGCCCGTTCACCATGTCAAAGAAGAAACTGTCAAAGGCAGAAAGCGTCAGAAAGGCGCCTCCGATGGCCATGAAGCCCGAGCCGACCACAACCGCGCCCATGCGGATGGCGGTGACCGACAGACCTTGGGCGGCGACGGCCTGCGGATTTTCCCCGGCAGCGCGCACCGCAAGGCCAAGGGGCGTGCGATAGAGCACCAGCGCGGTCAGCCCCGCCAGTATGAATGCCGCATAGGTGAGCGGTGTCTGCGAAAACAGCGCCGGGCCGACCAGAGGCAGATCAGACAACAGCGGGATCTCATAAGGCTGGAAGGCCGTGATCTTGGGCGGCGATGACACCTCGGGCAGGACCACGCGATAGGTGTAAAAGGTGAGTGAGGTCGCCAGCAGCGTGAGGCCGACCCCCACCACATGCTGCGACAGGCCAAAGGGCACCGAGAAGACCGAATGCACCAGCCCCAGCATCATGCCCGTCAACAGGGCCACAGCGACCCCGCCCCAAAGCGGCAAGCCGCCCCAGACGGCGATCCAGCCTGCAAAGGCACCCGCGACCATGATGCCTTCGATACCAAGGTTCAAAACGCCCGCGCGCTCGCAGATCAGCTCTCCGATGGTGGCGAATATCAGCGGTGAGGCGATGCGGATGGCCGCAGCCCAGAAACTTGCGGACAAAAGGATGTCGATCAGGTCCATATCAGTCCCTCCGCACGCGGAATTTGGTGAGAAGGATCGCCAGCACCATGAACAACAGCGCCGAGGCGAGCATGATGTCAGCCAGATAGCTCGGCACGCCCGCCGCGCGGCTCATGCTGTCGGCGCCCACGAATATGGCCGCCACAAACAGCGCCGCGACAACCACGCCCAAGGGGTGCAACAGCGCAAGCATGGCCACCACGATGCCGGTGTAGCCAAAGCCGGGCGACAGATCGAGCGTCAGCGATCCCTTGAGGCCCGAGACCTCGGAAAACCCCGCAAGGCCAGCAAGGCCACCGGACAAAAGCGCGGTTTTCAGGATCACGCGGGTCACCGGAATGCCTGCAAATGCTGCGGCTTCGGCGTTCTGGCCGACGGCGCGCATTTCATAGCCGAGCGTGGTGCGGGTGTTGATCACCCAGACTGCAACAGCGGCGATCAGCGCCAGCGCAAAGCCCCAGTGCAAGCGCAGCCCCTCGACGATACGGGGCAGGCGGGCCTCAGGGATCAGCCGCGCGGATTTGGGCCAGCCCATGCCCATCGGATCTTTCAGCGGACCTTCCAGCAGGTAGCTGACGAACAACAGGAAAATGAAATTGAGCAGCAGCGTCGTCACCACCTCATCGACGCCCAGCCGGGTCTTGAGTAGCGCAGGCCCCAAGAGGATCAGCGCGCCCACCAGCATCGCGGCAAGACCACAAAGCGCCAGCATCAGCGGCGCGGGCAGTGACAGGGCACCGGTGCCCAGAACCACGGTAATCACCGCGCCTGCATAGAGCTGCGCCTCGGCGCCGATGTTCCACAGCTTGGCGCGAAAGGCGACGGCGATGGCAAGGCCGGTAAAGATCAGGGGCGTGGCGCTGTTGAGCGTTTCAAGGATTGCGAACTTTGAGCCAAACGCCCCTTTCAGGATCAGGCCAAAGACTGCGAAAGGATTGCCGCCCGCGATCATCGCCAAGAGCGCCGCCACCACAAAGGTTGCTCCGATCGCCAGCGCAGGCGGCAGGACGCGCCGCCCGACGGAGGGCGCTGCAATGGGTTCAAGCCGCATCGGTCATTCCCTTCTCAAAACCCTCGCCCGCCATCCAGCGGCCCAGATCCTCGGGGCGCATGGTGCCACGGGCAAATTCCGGGCTGAGCCGCCCTTCGGAGATCACATGGATCACATCCGACAGGCGCATGATTTCGTCGAGATCTTCGGAGATCAGCAGAACGGCGGCGCCCCGGTCGCGGGCCTTGGCCAGTTGCTCGTGCACATAGTTCACCGCGCCAATGTCCAGGCCGCGGACAGGCTGGTTCGCCAGGATGATATCCGGTGCGCCTTCCAGAACGCGGCCCAGGATCAGTTTCTGCATATTGCCGCCCGACAAAAGGCGGATGCGGATGTCCGGTCCAGGGCAGCGGATGTCGTAGCCTTCGATCAGCTTTTGCGCAAAGGCGCGCGCGCCGACCCAGTCGAGCCAGCCACGTTTGCTGAACCGGGTGGCGTAGGTCTCAAGGATGGCATTCTCGGTGAGGTCGAAATCTGCGATGGTGCCGGTCTTGTGCCTGTCTTCGGGAATGCGGGCCACGCCATTTGCGATGGCGCTGCGCGGCGACCAGCCCTGCGGCGATGCCCCGTGTAACTCCAGGGTGCCGCTGGACGGGGAAATGAGCCCCGAGATCAGATCCGACAGCGCCGCCTGACCATTGCCGGACACACCGGCAAGCCCGGTGATCTGACCGGCCCGCAGATCGAGACTGACGCGGGCAAGGCCGGGCGCGGAGCCTGCGCCGGGCGTGGTCACATCACGCATGGACAAAAGCGGCGCGCCGGGGGAGGCAGGGGCGATGCTGGGCGCGCTCACCTCGGCCCCGACCATCAGCGCGGCGAGCTCTTCGCCATTGGTGTCTTGGGTGGCGCGCTCGGCCACAAGGCGGCCATGGCGCAGCACCAGCACGCGGTCGGAGATCGCCATCACCTCGTGCAGCTTGTGGGAAATGAAGATCACCGAGAGACCAGAGGCAATCGCCTCGCGCAGGGTGGCGAACAGGGCGTCGGCCTCTTGCGGGGTCAGAACGGCGGTGGGCTCGTCCAGGATCAGGATCTTGGCGTTGCGATAAAGCGCCTTCAGGATCTCAACCCGCTGACGCTCGCCCACGGTGAGGCGGCCCACTTTGGCGTCCGGGTCGACCTTCAGGTGAAAGCGCTCAGAAAGTTGGCGGATGCGGGCCTTGGCGTTGGCAGGCCGCAGGCTGGCCGCACTGAGCGCATCAACGCCCAGCACGATGTTTTCCCAAACCGTCAGGTTCCCGGCCAGGGTAAAGTGCTGATGCACCATGCCCACACCAGCGTCCAGCGCGGCGCGCGGATTACCGGCGGGCAGGGGCTGGCTGAACAGCTCGACCGATCCTTCATCGGCGGTGTACTGGCCGAACAGGATGTTCATCAGCGTGGTCTTGCCCGCGCCGTTTTCGCCCAACAGGGCAATGACCTCGCCCCGGTTCAGGGCAAAGCTGACGTCCTCATTGGCGGTGACGGGGCCGAACCGTTTGGTGATGCCGTCAAGGCGCAGGACAACCTGCGCCTTTTCCGTGTCAGTCATACCTCAAAGGCCCGCATCACGAGGATTTGGGCTCTTCGTCGTTGATCGCGACGGTGTAGGAGCCGTCCTTGATCGCGGCGGTGCGGGCGGCGACCAGATCGAGCGCCTCTTGCGGGATCTTGCCCTCGAAGGTGCCATAGGGGGCCAGCGAGCAGCCGCCTTCCTTCATGAAGGAATAGATGCCGTAATCGGCGGCGGTGAAGGAGCCAGCCTTGACCGCGGCGATGGCTGCATCCAGCGTCGGTTCGAAATGCCAGATGGCGGAGGCAACGACGGTCTCGGGATAATCCGCCTGCGTGTCGATCACGTTGCCGATGGCCAGAATGCCCTTTTCCTTGGCCGCATCCGAGACGCCAAAGCGTTCCGCATAAAGGATATCGGCGCCGTTCTCGATCATCGCAAAGGCGGTTTCCTTGGCCTTTGGCGGGTCGAACCATGAGCCGATGAAGGAGACCTGGAACTTCATCTCGGGGTTCATTTCGCGCGCGCCGGCCATGAAGGCGTGCATCAGGCGGTTGACCTCTGGGATCGGGAAGCCGCCGACCATACCGATATTGCCCGATTTGGACATAGAGCCTGCAATGATGCCCGACAGGTACGCCGCATCCTGGATGTAGTTGTCAAAGACCGAGAGGTTCGGAATCGCGGCGTCTTCCTTGAAGGAAGAGCCCATCAGGAAGGCCACATCCGGGTAGTCGGCCATGACCTCGCGCGCTTCGGCCTCGACACCGAAGATCTCACCGATGATCATCTGGTAGCCTTGCTCGGCATATTCGCGCATGACGCGGGAGTAGTCCGAGTTCGAGGTGTTCTCGGAATAGGTATAGCTGATGTCACCGCGATCCTGCGCTGTCAGGGCTGCCACGTGAATGCGGCTGACCCATTGCTGTTCGACCGGAACAGTGTAGATGCCTGCAACTTTCAGCGGTTCGCTGGCAAACAGACGGCTGGGCGCAGACAAAGCGCCTGCGGTCAATGCGGCGGCAGCGCTGGTGCCCAGAAACTGGCGGCGTGACAGAACGCCCGTGGCTTTATCTTTCATGGAACAATCCCCCTGTTGAAATTCGCCCCTTTCAAATCGTGGAGCGATTGTCCAATCGGTAAAAATGTTGCGCCCACCAAGCAAGCGGACAACCGTTGGAGTGCTATGTCTCAAAGCATGTGCGCAAATATTGTGCGTTTGCAAGATTTTTCGCCACTTTCTGCGCCAAAGGGCGGACGGCGCCGGTGACGATGCCCCGCGCCGCGCATGGGCGGGGCATCAGAGGAATTGCCCTGGCTCAGGCGGTTTCCGACGCAAAGATCCCGGCGTATTCGATGCGCAGGTCTTTTTTCAGGATCTTGCCGCTGGCGTTCTTGGGCAGGGCCTCGGCAATGGCGACATGTTTGGGCCGTTTGAAGTGTGAAAGCCTGTCGCCGCAGTAGGCCTGCAAAGCCTCGATGGTGATCTCTTCTCCCGGTTTGGGCACGATGACGGCGGTCACCGCTTCGATCCATTTGGGGTGGGGCACGCCAAATACGGCGACCTCGGCCACGGCGGGATGGCGGAAGATGGCTTCTTCGACTTCGCGGCTGGCGACGTTTTCGCCGCCCGTCTTGATCATGTCCTTCTTGCGGTCGACAACATAGAGATAGCCGTCCTCATCGAACCGCCCCAGATCGCCCGAGTGGAACCAGCCGCCCTCAAAGGCTTCGGCGGTTTTGGCCGGGTCGTTGTAATAGCCAAGGATCAGATGCGGGCTGCGATGGACGATCTCTCCCACTTCGCTCACGGGCAGGTCGTTGCCCGCATCATCCACCACGCGGGTTTCCACATTCAGCGCGGGCCGCCCGGCAGAGCCAAGCTTGCTCAGCTGTTCGTCCGGCAACAGGATCGTCGCGACCGGGGCCATTTCCGTCTGGCCGTAGAAATTGAACAGGCGCAGGTTCGGCAGGCGCGTGGTCAGCTCTTCGATAATGGCCGTCGGCATGATCGAAGCACCATAGTAGCCCTTTTGCAGGGAGCTGAGGTCGGTTGTGTCAAAATCGGGGTGGCGCAGAAGGGCGATCCAGACGGTGGGCGGGCAGAACAGCTTGGTGACGCCTTCCTCCGCGATGGCCTTGAGCATCAGGCCCGGATCGGCTGCCTCCATCAGGATACTGGTCGCACCAAGGTACAGGTCCGGCGTCAGGAAACAGTCGAGCTGTGCACAGTGGAACAGCGGCAGACAGTGAAGTTCGATATCGCTGGCGGACATCTCGCCATCACTGATGCAGCTGCCGTATTGCGCATAAAGCGCATCCGAGGACAGTAGCGCGCCCTTGGGCCGGGATTCCGTTCCGCTGGTGTACATCATCTGGATCGGATCATCGCCCGCGATCTCCACATAGGGCGTGCTGACATCGGGGTGATCGAACAGCGGCTCGACGGCCTCCCAGCCGTTGGGCAGGCTATCGAGCGCATGGGCGATCGACAGGCGGAATAGCATCGGTTGATCAAGCTGGGAGAGGGCCGCATCGGCGGTGGCGCACAGGGCATCCTCGGCAATGATCGCCCGCGCGCCGGAGTGCTCAAGGATATAGGCCACATCATTGGCGCTCAGCATGAAATTCACCGGCGTCATCACTGCCCCAAGCCGGGCCAGCGCAAAGCGGATCACCACAAAGGCGCGGTTGTTGTGGGAATACAGCGCGACCCGGTCGCCCTTGGTGATGCCGCGCGCGGCCAGCGCATTGGCGCAGCTGTTCACCACGCGGTCCAGCTCGGCGAAACTGTCGCGCTCACCGCGAAAGACCAGCGCGGTCTTGTTTGGTGTGCGGGCTGCGCTACGGCGCAAGAGATCGCCCAGTTGCTGGCTGCGGGCGCGGGCTATGGTGGCGCTGAGCTGCGCGTCCGGCGGCGCAGCCTGATTTTCATCTGACATGTTTTCCTCCCTGGTTCTGCTGGCAGATCCTGCCGGGAAATCCAAATTCGTCAAGTTTCATAACCCTCTAGGGGCTGATCACCTTGCGTCTTTTCGACAACTTTTCTGCGAGGGGGCACAGCAGGCTTTGGTTTCAGGTTGAGCCATGTCAAAGTCTCTGCAGTGCAGCGCGCCTATCCCTTGGGGTGAGAGGTGATTATGAGAGATGTCGTTTTCAAAACCGAAGGCGTGACCAAGGTCTATGACACCGGCACGCAAAAGGTGCATGCCCTGGCTGGCGTGGACCTGGAACTGTTCACCGGCGAACTGGTGGTTCTGCTTGGTCCTTCGGGCAGCGGCAAGTCGACTCTTTTGAACATCCTTGGCGGCCTTGATCACGCCACCGACGGGCGGGTCTGGTTTCGCGATCAGGAACTCACCACCATGAATGATCGCGGGCTCACGCGCTATCGGCGCGATCACGTCGGCTTTGTCTTTCAGTTCTACAACCTGGTGCCCAGCCTGACGGCCTGGGAGAACGTGCAACTGGTGACGGATGTGGCCCGCAACCCGATGCCGCCCGAAGAGGCGCTGAAGGAGGTCGGTCTGGGCGCCCGCATGGATCACTTCCCGGCTGAAATGTCAGGCGGTGAGCAGCAGCGCGTTGCCATTGCCCGCGCCATCGCCAAACGGCCTGAGATCCTGTTGTGCGATGAACCCACCGGCGCGCTCGACAGCAAGACTGGCGTGCAGGTGCTGGAGGCGCTGCAGCGCATCAACGAGACCACCGGCACCACCACCGTGGTGATCACCCATAACGCTGCGATCCGGCAGATGGCGCATCGGGTGATCTGGTTCCAGGATGGCAAGATCCGGCTTGTGGAGGAAAACGACACCCAGCTCGCCCCGTCCGAGATCGAGTGGTAGGGCGATGGAGGCGCTGGATCTCAAGCTCTTGCGCAGTTTCCGCCGCCTCTGGGCGCAGGCCTTGGCGATTGCACTGGTGCTGGCCTGCGGGGTGGCGATCCTCCTGATGGCCTTTGGCATGGAGCGGGCGCTGGGTGACACCCGCGATGCCTACTATGAACGCAACCGTTTTGCCGATGTCTTTGCCAGGGCCACCCGCGTGCCTGATCACGAGATGGGCCGGATCCTCGCCATCGATGGTGTGCGCGCGGGCGAGGCGCGGGTAGAGCACTATGCGATCCTTGATCTGCCGGGCAAGGTGGAGACGGTCACGGGGCTGGTTCTGTCCTTGCCGGTCAATGGCGGGCCGTTCTTGAATGTGCCGCTGCTCAGGTCCGGGCGCCTGCCAGAGGCCGATGCCTCGGACGAGGTGCTGGTCAACGAACCCTTTGCCGAGGCGAATGGCCTTGCGCTGGGCGACAGGTTCAGCGCCAACCTTGATGGCAACCGGCGTGAGTTCCGCATCACCGGCACCGTCTTGTCGCCCGAGTTCATCTACACGCTTGGCCCCGGCGCGCTGATGCCGGACAATGAAACCTTTGGTATCCTCTGGCTGCCCGAGCGCGTGGCCGAGGCCGCATTCGACATGCAGGGCGCCTTCAACAGCCTGTCGGTCAAGCTCGACCCCACCGCCCGCGCCGAAGAGGTGATCGACCGGATCGACGATATCCTTGCGCCCTATGGCGGGCTTGGCGCCCATGGGCGGGATCTGCAGCTCTCGGACAGTTTCATCGATGCCGAACTGAAACAGTTGCACAATACCGCCCTGATCCTGCCGCCTATCTTTTTCGGGATCAGCGCCTTTCTGGTCAATATGGTGATCGGGCGGATCGTTCTTTTGGAGCGCAGCGAGATTGGCCTTCTGAAAGCCTTGGGCTACTCCAACGCCGAGGTCTGCCTGCACTATCTGATGCTGGCGGGGCTGATTGCCTGCCTGGGCGTCCTGATCGGCTGGGCGGCGGGCAGTTGGCTGGCGCGGGGGCTGGCACAGCTCTATGCGCAGTTTTACGAGTTTCCCTATCTTATCTTTCGCACGCCGATTGATGCCTATGGGCTGTCGGGGGTACTGGCGCTGCTGACCGCTGGCCTTGGCGCCGCCCAAAGCGCGCTGGCTGTGGCGCGTCTTGCTCCGGCGGTGGCGATGTCGCCGCCCGCGCCGCCCCGCTTCAAACGCAATATCATCGATCGGATGCTGACCCGCCTGCGCCCTTCGCAGGCGGTGATGATGGTGCTGCGCAGCCTCGTGCGCTGGCCGATCCGCTCCGGCCTCAGCATTCTGGGCCTGTCGCTGGCGGTCTCGGTTCTGGTCGCTTCGGGGTTCTTTCAGGACGCGCTGGACGAGATGGTAGAGACCTCTTTCTATCAGGCCAACCGGCAGGATGCGGCGCTGATCTTTTCACCGGAAATCCCCGAAACCGCACTGGCGGATGTGGCCAACCTGCCGGGGGTCATCAAGGCCGAAGGACAGTTCTATCAGGCCGCCGTCTTGCGCAATGGGAACCTCAGCAAGGATGTCTCGATTGAGGCCCGCCGCCCCGGCGCCGATCTGGCCCGCATTCTGGACGCCGACGCCCGTGTGGTAGAGCCACCAGCGGGGGGTATCCTTTTGTCCGAGCGTCTGGCCGATCAGCTTGCCGCGCAGCCGGGTGACACAATTGAGGTCGAATTCAAAGGCGGTCGGAATGAGACGCATCAGGTGCGTGTCTCGGGCATCGTGCGGCAGTATTTCGGCCTTGGCGCCTATATGGAACTCGATACGCTCAGCGCGCTGCTGCGCCAGGCCCCGCGCGTGACCACGGCGCATCTGCGGCTGGATCACAATGCCCTGCCGGAGCTGCACACGCTCTTGAAGGAAACGCCCTCGCTGAGTGGTCTGTCGATGATGACCGAGATCCGCCAGTCCTTTCGTGACACCATCCGCCAGAACGTCATCATCATGACCACGGTCTATAGCGTCATCGCGGTGCTGATCACGGTGGGTGTGGCCTATAACGGCGCGCGCATCCAGATGTCCGAACGCGCGCGTGAGCTGGCCAGCCTGCGCATCCTCGGGTTCACGCGGGCCGAGGTCTCTTTCATTCTGGTGGGGGAAACCATGCTTCTGGCCCTTTTGGCGCAGCCCGTCGGCTGGCTCTTGGGGGCGGGGATTGCCAAACTTCTGGCAGAAACCTCTTCCAACGACATTTATGCGATACCGCTGATCCTGAAACCTGCGGGTTTTGCCACGGCAAGCCTTGTGGTGCTGGGGGCTGCGCTGATTTCGGTGCTGGTGGTGCGGCGGAGGCTGGATAGTCTGGATCTGGTCCAGGTCATGAAAACGCGGGAGTAGATGGACGATGCTGAGAACACGTACAGTTGTCATGGCCGGATTGGCTTTGCTGGTGACCGGAACGCTGGGATATGTGGCGATGCGCCCCGAACCGGTGGCAGTGGACCTGCACGAGATTGCCCGCGGGCCCTTGCAGGTGACGGTCAATGCGGACGGCAAGACCCGCATTCGCGAGATTTATGATGTCTCCGCTCCGATCACCGGCACCGCGCAGCGCGCGCCGGTGCGGGTGGGGGATGCGGTCACGGCAGGTGAAACCGTGGTGGCGGTGCTTGAGCCTGCTGCCGCCAACCTTCTGGATGCGCGCAGCCGCAGTCAGGCCGAGGCCGCCGTACGCGAGGCCGAAGCGGGGCTGGCCGTGGCGCGCAGCAAGATGCGCCAGGCCTCGGAAACCCTGACCCTGTCGGAGAGTGAATTCCGCCGGGCGGACACGCTGGTGCAGCGCGGTGTTGTCTCGCAAACCCGGCTCGAAGAGCTGGAGCAGCGTCTCCACATCGACCGGGCTGCGATGACGGCGGCGGTCTCGGCGCTGGAGATGGCCAAGGGCACGCTGGACCGCGCCCGCGCCGCCCTCATAGAACCCGGTGCGCCAGAGGCGGGCAGCAGCTGCTGCCTGACCGTGATGGCACCGATGTCCGGGCAGGTACTGACCGTCGATGTGCTGAGCGAACAGACTGTGCTGGCAGGCACAAGGCTGATCTCCCTCGGCGATCCAGGCGACCTTGAGATTGTGGCCGATCTTCTCTCCACCGATGCGGTGCGCCTGCAAGAGGGGGACCGGGCCATCGTGGAGCGCTGGGGCGGCGACAGGGACCTGAGCGCCCGCGTGCGGCGGATCGAACCTGCGGGCTATACCAAGGTGTCTGCCCTAGGCATCGAAGAGCAGCGCGTGGATGTGATCCTGGATCTGACCTCAGCGCCTGAGGATTACGCCGGGATGGGCGACGGCTTTGCTGTCTTCCTGCGCATTGTCGAATGGGAAAGCGATGATGTGTTGTCAGTGCCGCTCAGCGCCGTGTTCCGGCAGGGCGCGAACTGGGCCGTCTTCGTCGAGGCCGCAGGGCTGGCCGAACGCCGCACCATCACCCTTGGCCGCCGCAACGATCACAACGCCGAAGTGCTGGAGGGGCTGACACCCGGTGAGCGCGTGATCCTGCATCCTTCGGATCAGATCAGCAACGGCACCCTGATCGAGCGCCGCCCTGAAGAGATCTGAGCGCGATTACTCAAGGTCCTTGGCAAAGGTCTCGATCAGCTTGTGTTTCAGGATCTTGCCGGTGGGGGCGGCGGGCAGCTCCAGCGTCAGCACCACGCGCGAGGGGCGTTTGTAGGCCGACAGGCGATCCGCCACATGGGCCTTGAGCGTCTCCTCATCGGTGGCATCCAGAGCCGTCACCTGCACAAAGGCCAGCACCTCTTCGTTGCCTTCGACCTTGCGGCCCACCACGGCGCTTTGCACCACGGCGGGATGGTCGTTCAGCGCCGCTTCCACTTCCTGTGGATAGACGTTGAAGCCGGAGCGGATGATGATCTCCTTGCTGCGGCCGACGATATGCAGGCGGCCCTGATCATCAAAGCGGCCAATGTCGCCGGTGCTGAGCCAGCCATCTGCGGTCATCGTGGCCTGTGTTGCTTCGGGGTTGCGGTAATAGCCCACCATCACATGGGGGCCACGGGCTTCGATCTCTCCCGTCTCTGCGCCGTCCTTGATGCGCACCTCGGTGCCGGGCAGGGCAATGCCGACGCTGGTGTCGGGATCGCCGATTTCGTTGATTGTGGAGGCCAGACCGGCGGTGCATTCGGTCATCCCATAGCCGTTTTGCAGCGGCAGTCCGTAAAAGGCCTCGGCCTCGCGCTTCCAGGCGGGATCCAGCGGAGCGGCGCCCGATGAGACATAGCGGAGCGCCGCGCCCTCAAGTTTAGCAACGCCTTGCTCGCGCGCGTGCTGCATCAAGAGGGCGTGCATCTGCGGCACGGCGGGCAGAACGGTGATACCATCCTGCAGCGCCTCGAAGAGGGCGGCGGGAGAGAACCGCGCCTGCAGGCGCACGGCTGCGCCTGCCCGCGTCGAGGCCACGATCATCGAGGCCAGACCAAAGACATGGGTGATCGGAAGGCCACCATAGACCCGATCGCCGGGAGCCAGGCCGCGCAGCTCGGCCGAGGCCTGTCCGGCAAACAGAAGGTTTGCATGGCTCAGCATCACGCCCTTTGGGTCGCCCGTGGTGCCGGTGGTATAAAGCATCACGGCAATCTGCTCGGGGCCCTCCTGCACCGGTTCCGGGGCGCTGGGGCCGGGTATCGCAATGGCGACCTGACCATAAAGCCCGTAGCGGCTGCCTGCGCCAAGGCGCTTGGCATGGGCCGTTGCATCGGTTGACGAAGCGGTTGTCAGGACAATGGCGCGGGGCTTGGCGTGGCCCGTCACACGGGTTATTTCATCCGCGCTCATCCGGGCATTGATCGGCACCGCCCAGGCATCGATACAGCTGCATGCAAAAAGGAAAGCGACCGTCGCGATGGAATTTTCCGAGACGATCAGCACCCGGTCTCCCGGCTGCACGCCTTCGGCCAAAAGGTCTGCCTTGGCCTCCTTGATGGCTTGTTTCAGCTCACCATAGGTCAAAGGACGGCCATCGAAATCCAACAGGGCAAGGGCGTCGGGCGTCGTGGTGGCCCAGCGGCCAACGGTCTCGTGAATGCGGGTGTAGGAGGTCATGGCAAATGTCCAGTCTTCATCAAATGTCGTGCGGGGTCCTGTGTGGGATCGGACCTAGCTTGAGGGGAGCCGCTCAGTTGGAACCCGGCGGAACACCCCGTTCGAGGTGGCGATCAGCGGGCCGTCCTCTGCTTCGAGCCGGGCCGAGATGAACAGTGTGCTGCGTCCACCGCCGGTGATCAGCCCTGTCGCTGTCACCCGGCCCGCGCGGACCGGCGCAATGAACTGCGTGGTCAGGGAAATCGTCAGAAAAGGAGCCCGCCCGGTGGGATCGACGCTCATCGATCCGGTGGCGCCGCTGGCGCTGTCAAGCATGGTTGTGGCAATGCCTCCATGCAACACCCCGTGTCGGTTCAGGTGGCTGTCATTGAGATCCAGCCAGCACCGCGCCCCGCCATCGCCTGCGCTGTTGCTCACATCCAGCACATAGCCGATCAGCCGCTGCGGGCCGGTTTCACCGTGGATGATCAGATCGGGCGTTGGCATCGAAAGGTCCTTTAGGGATCAGCGGGCTGGCTTGCCTCTGAGGAGCGTGCGCGGTCATTTGCCGGCACCTTATCAGGGCTCATATTGATTTCAATGGGTAAAAATTCGTTTTACTATGCGGAATTATCCGCGCTGCACCAGAGCAGGGCTTTTGCCTGTCATCCGCTCAAGGTTTCGCACAGCGGCCTGCAGTTTCGGGCCGACTTCGGTCTCCATCCGTGCGTGGGTCAGTGTCTCGGGCGTGGCGCCGCAGGAAAAGACCACTGGCTCGTCGAATTCATGGCTGCGGAAGGGAACAGAGACCGCATTGACGGTGCTGGCATAGCGCAGCCCATGGCCGGCGATGACAAATCCGCGCGCCACGAGCTGCGAGTAGGCATCCTCTCGCAGGGCGCTGACGCTGACGTCCGATCCTTCGACCGCATCGCCAAAGGCGGCAAGATAGGCTGAGAATTCCCGGTCTGATTGGGCGGCCAGCTGTGCCTGTCCCGACGAGGAATGCGGCAAAGGGATGCGGTGCCCGACTTCCAGCCAGATCGAGGAGGTCTGATGCGGGCGCCAGGTCTTGGTCAAGAGGATCTTCTGCTCATCCCTCACCCCGATCAGCACCAGCGTGCCGGTCTCATCTGCCAGCGCCTGCATGATGTCGCTCGCGGTATCGACGAAGGACACAGAGGCCGAGGCCACGTTTCCCAGGGCCAGCAGCGCTGGCCCCGGGCGATAGCGATCATGGCGGTGCCCGTGCGACAGATATCCAAGCGTCTGCAGCGTGAAGGTCAGCCGCGAGACGGTGGATTTCGGCAGGCCGGTGCGCTCGGACAGTTCCTGGTTGCTGAGCCCGTCGTCGCTGGGACGAAAGGCGCGCAACACGCTCATACCGCGCGCCAGGGTGGTGGCAAACCGGCGATCTGTCGGAGCTTCCTTGGCCATGTCTGTCTTTCCCGTCATAGTTGGTTCAGACCGGATTACATCATTGAGTTCGGTAGAAGCAACGAAATCGCGGGGAAGACCATCAGAAGGATCAAGACGATCACATCCACGGACAAAAACCGAGCGATGCCCGCAAAGATCCGGTCGATGGGGGCCTCTTTACCGACCACATTGGCGATGACAAAGACGTTGAGACCCACGGGCGGGGTGATCAGTCCGATCTCCAGCAGTTTGATGACCACGACGCCGAACCAGATCAGATCCATGCCGTAGGTCTCCACCAGCGGCACCATCAGCGGCAGGGTCAGCACCATGATCCCGATAGGATCAAGGAACATGCCAAGGAGCAGATAGATCAGCGCAATCGACAGCATCAGCCAGAAGACCGACAGCTCCGCCGCAGTCACCACATCGACAATGGCGGGGGCAACGCCCGTCAGGGCCACAAAGGCGACAAAGATCTTGGCGCCGGCCGCGATGAAGAAGATTGACGCGGTCTGCAGGCAGGTCTCGCGGAAGGCCTCCCAGATCGAGGTGAGCGTCAGTTTGCGCTGGGCAATACCGATCAATACGGCAGCGCTCAGACAGACGGCGGCGGCCTCGGTCGCGGTGAAGATACCGCCATAGATGCCGCCGATGATCACCAGGAACAAGACCAGCGCGGGCCAGGCCAGGAGGGCGGCGCGGAACCGTTCGGCATAGGTGATCTCGCGCGTGTCCACCGGGGCAGAGGCGGGGTCGCGCTTGACCCAGATGAAGATCACCAGAACGAAGCCGGCCAGTGTCAGAAGCCCCGGCAGGATGCCCGCCACGAACAGCTTGTTGATCGAGGTCTCGGTGAAGATGCCGTAGATGATGAACAGAACGCTGGGCGGGATCAGCGAACCCAGCGTGCCGCCCGCCGCGACCGATGCGGTGGCAAGGCGGTTGTCATAGCCCATGCGCAGCATTTCCGGCGTGCAAATCCGTCCCATGGTCGAGGCGCAGGCGATCGAGGAGCCGGTGATGGCGGAAAACCCGCCGCAGCCCATGACCGAGGCCATGGCGACCCCGCCCGGCACCGCTGACAGCCAGACCCGCGCCGCGTGGTAGATCCGCGTGGTGATGTCTGCCTTGTAGGCGATATGCCCCAGCGCAATGAACAGTGGGATCATCGACAGATCGTAGGAATGGATGAGGTCAAAGGAGTTGGAAAACACCATCGACGTTGTCGCCTTGATCGCGCGCTCGGGCATGAAGGTCCCGGTGCGGAAGGCAAAGATGCAGAAGGTGCCCACGGCGGCAACGCCTGCAAGGGTGAAACTGATCGGCACCCGCAGCGCCAGAAGGATCAGAACGGCGGCAAAGGCGATCAGCCCGATTGTTGAGGCGTCCATCAGTCCAAGCCCTCTGCGTGTGTGTCGACAAAGCTGAAATCGCCAGCCCGGATTGCGCGGATATCCTGCACCGCCAGCACCAGGAGGCGCAGCCAGCATAGGGAGATACCAAGCAGGAAGATGAGGCGCCCGGGCCATTTCGGCAGCTCCAGATCGCCATAGAAGAACCCGCCCGAGGTGAAGGTGTGCAAGAACTCGCGCCCCCCCGCATAGATCAGCGGCATCAGCGCAAACAGCCCCACCAGCGAGCCAAAGACCGCCAGCCAGGCCTGCGCCCGATGGGGCAGTTTCGCGGCGATGAACTCGACCGCGACATGGCTGCGTGCCAGCGTCGCTGCGGCCAGAGGAAGGACGATGGCGGCGACCATCAGCTCGCGCACGATCACGATGGTATCGGGCAGGGCAAAGTTGAACAGGGCGCGCGAGACCACGCTGGCCGTGATCAACAGCCCCAGCGCGATGACGGCGGCCACCGCAAGGTTCAAGAGGAAGCTTTCCAGCGCTTTCAGCATTGGTGTCTCTTATCTGTCAGGCAGTTGGGAAAAGAACAGGGGCGGCGCGCGGCCAGCCCCTGCAAGGCAAGGTTCCCCAAGGTGATCAGGTCACCGAGACTGAGGAGGGGGAACCTTGGATCAGGATCAGCGCGCCCAGGGGTAGCCCTTGCTGTCACGCTCTTCGGTGTATTTGGCGATCAGAGCGCGGTATTCGTCCAGGAGGGCTGCACCGTCCATGCCGGAGGCGTTCATCTGCTCGACCCAGGCATCGATGTATTTGCCACCGGCGGCCACCAGTTGCGCGCGCTCTTCTTCGGGCAGGGTGATCACTTCGATACCCTTTTCCTTCATGGTCTCGATGGCGGCGTCATTGGCGGTGGTGATCAGGCGGCCAAACTCATCGGCCATGGCGCTGCCGGTGTCGAGTAGAACCTTTTGCTGATCGTCCGAAAGGCTGTCAAAGACATCCTTGTTCATCAGGATGCCAACACCGCCGACCTGGCCCCAGTTCAGCAGGGTGTAGTTTTCCATCACTTCCTGCTGCTTCAGCGCGGTCACCGCGTAGGAATAACCCTGCGAGCAATCCAGCAGGCCGGTGTCGAGACCCTGATAGGCCTTGTAGATGCTCATGTTCACCATATTGCCGCCCAGCTCACCGAACACCTTGCCATAGGCGCCGGTGCCGCGGATCTTGCGGTCCTTGATGTCCGCAACCGAGCGGATCGCGCCGCCGGTGCAACCGATATGCACGGCCGAGGTGGTGAAGGTGCCGATATAGACGAGGTTCTTCTTGGCCAGATCCTCGGCGATGATCGGGGAGGAGCGCATCAGCTCATCCGTGGCGCGCATGCCGACCCAGGCGTCCGGGTTGTCAAGCGGCAGATCCGCGATGCCATAGGACTGCATTTCCTGCGGGTAATAGACCGCAATCACGGTGCCCAGATCAGCAACGCCATCGCCAATGGATTGCACCGCCGCATTGGCCTTGAACAGGGCGCCGCCCCATTGCACGTCGATCTTCAGATCACCGCCGGACGTTTCGCCAACCTTATCGGCAAACCACTGCAAGGCGGCCGCGCGGGCACCACGATTCGGGCCTGCTTCGCCGTGGATCAGCGTGGTTTCCGCCGAAGCCACACCGGCAAAAGCCATCAGGGCCGCAGGCAAGAGGGCGGATTTCAGGCGTGATTTCAAAGGGGTTTTCATGTCAGGTCTCCTCCCAGAGATATTCCACTATGCAGAATTAAGTTCCGATAATGGAAATTCTTGTCTGATCCCTGCCAGAAAGGCAACAGGATTCTTGTGCCGATCAGCAAAGGACGTGACGCCGGGGAAGGTGCTGCGGTGCGGCATATCCAGAAGCCAGTGCAGCCTGCACCCCTTGCGCAAGGCAGCTCAGGGCGGGGTTCTTGGTCAGGTCACGACAGAAAGTCGCGGGCGCGGGCGCTTTTCAGGGTGTCCTGCGGGCTGCAGCCATAGCGGGATTTGTAGTATTGTGAAAACCGCCCCAGATGTGTCATCCCCCAGCGTTCGGCGATTTCAGTGACGCTGTCGCGGCGGCGGCCTTGCAAGAGATCCTCATGTGCCCGCTGCAGCCGCGTGTTGCGCAGGTAGACCATCGGCGCCATGGACAGGAACCGCTTGAAGGCAATCTGAAGGTTGCGTGCGCTGACCCCGGCATAGGCGGCGATCTCATCTATCTCCAGCGGGCGGTCCAGATTGGCGAGCATATAGGCCTGCGCCCGGCGCACATGACCGGGAATGACCGAAGAGGTGACCCGCCGCAACTGGCCCGAGTAATTGTGCCGGTGCGCCTCCAAAAGGCCGGTCATCACCGTGTTTTCCATGTAGTGGGTGAGCAGAGGGCTGGCGACTGAGGATGCCGGTTCTTGCGCGGCCTCTGCATCCGCCACCAGCAAATGCGCCAGCCGCAGCAGGCGCGCGCCCGGTCCCTGCCGCAGGTCCAGCGCCCCGGCAAAGGTGATCGGCTGGTCTGTGTTAAGGCCAAGGTTGGCATTGGCATGGGCATGCAGTGCGCGGCGGCTGATCTGCAGCAAGAGCTGCTTGCAGCCTTCTTCCCAGATCATCGTGGTTTCCCGGTGCGGGTTCAGCACCGCGGCGCGGTGCCTGTCGCTGGTGTAGCTGTCGCTGCCATTGACGATGGCCGCACTGCCGCTCAGCGGGATCTGCACCAGGTAGAACTGATCAAGGCAGCCCGGCGCGATCTGGGTCTTGGCGCCATATTCGATGTAGTTGAGCGATACCCGCTCCCCCGGCACATGGTGGTGCCGCGCTGCAAAGGGCGCCTTGCCGATGGTCTGCAGCTCATGCGGACAGAAAATGCGGCCGACGGCCTCGCGGGCCTCGTCCAGATCATGCGTGCGGAACCGTGCAAACCGCGCCAGCGGCTGCGCCGGTCCCCGCTCCGCCATATGTTGCGTGTCCTGCGGGGCTGGCATCTGTCGTCCTGTTGAACTGGCTGAACCATAGCACGCAAAGACTGCAGCACATAGCGCAACGCAGTTTCTTTCGTTTTTCGGATAATGGCTGCGCGATGCGGATAGCCCGACGTCCATGGGCCGGGAAACCTGTTTGTCACAACAGCACAAGAACCACACAAGAACGACAGGGATATGACAGATGAAGGGACTGGACGGTAAGGTTGCCATCATTCCAGGGGGCGCCACCAAGATCGGCGCTGCCATCGCGCAGGCGTTTCGCGCCGCAGGCACGAAAGTGATGATCGCGGACATAAACGAAGAGGCGGGGCAGGCTCTGGTCGCGGATGGCATCGCCTTTTGCAAGACCAACCTGCGCGAGGACGATGACATCACCGCGCTTGTTGCGGCCACCAAGAAGGAATTCGGGCGCATTGATTTCCTGGTCAACGTAGCTTGCTCCTACCTCGACAACGGGGCGGAGTCCTCCCGCGCCGAGTGGCTCGAAAGCCTGGATGTGAATATTGTCGGCTCGGTGATGCTGATGCAGGCGGCGCGCGAAGACCTGGCCAAGACCAAGGGCGCCATCGTCAATTTCGGCTCGATCTCGGCGCGCGTCGCGCAAAAGGGGCGCTGGCTGTACCCGGTTTCCAAGGCGGCGATCCTGCAGCTCACGCGCAATCAGGCGATGGACCTGGCGCCTGACGGCATCCGCGTCAATGCGGTCAGCCCCGGCTGGACCTGGTCCAACATCATGGATGAGCTGACCGGCGGCGACCGTGAGAAAACCGATGGTGTCGCCAAACCCTTTCACCTTCTGGGACGCACCGGCAATCCCGAGGAAGTCGCCAATACGGTGCTGTTCCTCTGCTCGGACGAGGCGGGTTTCATCACCGGCACCGATATCCGCGTCGATGGCGGCTACACCGCTATGGGGCCAGAGCGCGACGAGGAAGCCATCGCACAGCTGATGGCCTGAGCGCGCAAAACAAAAACGACAGGGAGTAATGACAATGAGAAAGATCACCATCATCGGCGGCGGCCAATCGGGCCTGCAACTGGGCCTTGGCCTTTTGAAGAACGACTACAAGGTGCGCATCGTGCAGAATCGCACCGGCGAGGACATCAAGAATGGTCGCGTCATGTCCAGCCAGTGCATGTTCGGCGAATCGGTGCAGAACGAACGCGATCTCGGCATTGATTTCTGGACCGAGGACCAGTGCCCCCCGGTCGAGGGCATTTCCTTCGCCGTACCGCATCCCGAAGAGGCAGGCGCCAAGGCGATCGACTGGACGGGGAAACTGGACCGTTTTGCCTATTCCGTCGACCAGCGGGTGAAGATGCCAGTCTGGCTCGATGAATTCGAGCGTCTTGGCGGCCAGCTGGTCATCAAGGAGGCCGGGATCAGTGATCTGGAGCTTTATGCCCGCGAGGACGATTTGGTACTGGTGGCCTCGGGCAAGGGTGAGGTCGGGCGGCTCTTTGAACGCGACGCCGAGAAATCCCCCTATGATGCGCCGATGCGGGCGCTGGCGCTGACCTACGTCAAGGGCATGACCCCGCGCGCGGATCATTCCGCCGTTTGTTTCAACCTGATCCCCGGCGTGGGCGAATACTTCGTCTTCCCGGCACTGACCACGACGGGCCCGTGCGAGATCATGGTGTTCGAGGGCGTGCCGGGCGGCCCGATGGATTGCTGGGGTGATGTGAAATCCCCCGAGCAGCATTTGGCGAAATCAAAGGAGATCCTGTCGACCTTCCTGCCCTGGGAGGCAGAGCGCTGCACCGATATCGAGCTGACGGACGACAACGGCATCCTTGCGGGCCGCTTCCCGCCCACCGTGCGCAAACCGGTGGCGACGCTGCCCTCGGGCGCCAAGGTGCTGGGGATCGGCGATGCGGTCTGCCTTAACGATCCAATCACAGGGCAGGGGTCCAACAATGCCTCAAAGGCGGCCAAGGTCTATATGGACCGGATCCTGGCACGGGACGATCTGCCCTTTGACGAGGCCTGGATGCAGGGCACCTTCAACGCCTATTGGGACTATGCGCAATGGGTGGTCAACTGGACCAATATGATGCTGTTGCCGCCGCCGCCCCATGTGCTCAACATCATGGGCACCGCCTGCGGCGAGCAGCGCCTGGCCAACCGCATCACCAACGGGTTTGACGATCCGCGCGACTTCTTCCCGTGGTTTGCCGATCCGCAGGCGGCCGAGGCTTACCTTGCAGACCTGCAGGCGGCCTGAGGCATGAGCATGAGCGTCGATCCCGCCACTTTCCGGTCGGCCATGGCGCGGTTTCCGGGGGCGGTGACGGTTATCACCGCCCTGTCGGGGAGCGAAACCGGGTCTGAACGCCGGGGCATCACCGCCACCGCCGTCTGCTCGGTCTCGGCCGACCCGCCCAGCCTTCTGGTCTGCGTCAACCGCGCCACCGGCACCCGCGCCGCGATCCACGAGACGGGGCGTTTCAATGTCAACCTGCTGGCCAAACCGGACGGCCTCTTGGCGATGCAATTCGCGGGGCAGGGCGGGGTCACAGGCGAAGCAAAATTCGCAGAGGGCGACTGGATCAGCGATGCGCGCGGCCTGCCACAACTTGCCTCCGCGCTCTTGTGCTTTTCCTGCGATGTGAGCGAGGTGACCGAGGCGGGCAGCCATACGGTTTTCATCGGGCAGATCGCGGACATCGTTCAGGGAGACGGCGAGCCGTTGCTATACGAACGATCCGGCTTTCAGTGCCTCGCTCCGATCTGAATGGAGCCTTCCGGGCGCGTCAGTAACCGCGCGCCCGATCCACCTCATGCAGCAGACCCTCGCCAGTGTTCAGGCGGCGCAGGTTTTCAACCACATCCCCCAGCGCATCGCCTAGGTGCCAGCCCGACACGTGCGGGGTGATGGTCACCGCAGGGTGGCGCCACAGCGGGTCATTTTCGGGCAAAGGCTCGGTGCACAGGACATCCAGCACCGCATGGCCGGGCGTACCCCGGTCAAGGGCGGCGATCAGCGCGGCTTCGTCAATCAGATCCCCGCGTCCGGCGTTGATCAGGACCGCGCCGGGCTTCATCGTCGCCAGCATCTCAGCGCTCATCAGGCCACGGGTGTCCGGCGTTGAGGGCAGAATCGCACAAACGTAATCGCATGCTCCCAGCATCTGCGGCAGGGCATCGCTGCCGTGGTGACAGGTGATCCCTTCGATGTCCTTCGGGGAGCGGCTCCAGCCATGCACCTGAAAGCCGAGACTTGCCATCAGCCGCGCTGTCAGCCCGCCGATATGGCCCAGCCCCAGTACGCCTACGGTCGTCATATGCGTGCGCTTCGGTTCGACGGGATCCCAATGGGCGCGGTCTTGCGCTTTGGCATGGTGCAAAAGGTTGCGCTGCTCGCGCAGCACATAGGCCAGGCAGTATTCTGCGATTTCCCGCGCGGGTTCCTCGGGTTTGAGGCGCGCCACCCGCACATGAGGGGCCACCGTCGGATGATTGACAATGGTTTCCACCCCGGCGCCCAGTTTCTGCACCAGCTGCAGATTGGGCAGGCGCGCGGCGATATCCGTGTTGAGGTTCGAGACCGCCAGCATGGTGATCTCATCAAGGTTGCCGGGGTTTGAAGCGGGCCGGATATCAGCTCCAGGAGCGAGAGCACGCAGCTCTTCCGCCAGCTCTTCTTCTCTGTACCACCCGTTGTGCCCGATGCTGATGAGCAATGCCATTTCCGATTTTCCCCTGCGTTTGTGCCGTACCGTCAGGCTGTTACGTTCCGTCACAGCGCTGGACAGTCTTTGCGCGACTAAGCCATGATTTCGAGCAAAGCGAAAGCCGCAGGGAGGACGGTCATGGATATGAATTTCGGGATGCGGGAGGAAAACCGCAAACTGCTCGATCGGGTTGCAGCCATGGTGCGCGACGAGATCATGCCGCTGGAGGCCGAATACCAGGCCGAAATCGCAAAGGAAGACCGCTGGGCCTATACCGCGCGGCAGGCCGAGATCCTTGAAGGGCTGAAAGCAAAAGCAAAATCGCAAGGTCTTTGGAACTTCTGGCTGACCGACAGCGACAAGGGGTTTGGCCTTTCGACCGTGGAGTATGCCCATTTTGCCGAGGAAATGGGCAAGACGCCGCTGGGGGCCGAGGTCTTCAACTGCTCGGCGCCCGATACCGGCAACATGGAGGTCTTTGAGCGCTACGGCACCGAAAAGATGAAACAAGAGTGGCTGGCGCCGCTCTTGGAAGGCGAGATCCGTTCAGCCTATCTGATGACCGAGCCGGATGTGGCTTCGTCCGATGCGACCAATATCTGCATGTCCTGTGTGCGCGATGGCGATGAGTATGTTCTCAACGGCGAAAAGTGGTGGGCCTCGGGCGCGGGTGATCCGCGCTGCAAGGTCTATATCGTCATGGTCAAGACCGGGGGTGACGACCTGCCCAAGCACAAGCGCCAGTCGATGATCGTGGTGCCTGCGGGCGCCGAGGGCATCGAGATCCTGCGCCCGATGGAGGTTTACGGCCACGACGATGCGCCCCATGGCCACATGCACATCCGCTTCACCAATGTGCGCGTGCCTGCCGAGAACCTGCTCTTGGGCGAAGGCCGCGGGTTTGAAATCGCGCAAGGGCGCCTTGGGCCGGGCCGGATCCACCATTGCATGCGGGCCATCGGTCAGGCCGAAGCGGCGCTTGAGCTTCTGTGCAAACGTTCGCTTCAGCGCGAGGCCTTTGGCAAGAAACTGGCGCAGCTTGGCGCCAATTACGACATCATTGCCGAATGCCGCATGGAGATCGAAATGGCACGGCTTTTGTGCCTCAAGGCGGCCTGGTACATGGATCAGGGCGACAAGGTGGCCGCCGCCCCCTGGATCAGCCAGATCAAGGTGATCGCACCGCGCGTCGCGCTCAAGGTCATCGACGAGGCGGTCCAGATGCACGGTGGGCAGGGCATCAGCCAGGACACGCCGCTTGGCATTGCCTGGACCCATCAGCGCACCCTGCGCCTTGCCGATGGTCCTGACGCGGTGCACCGCCGTCAGGTCGCGCGGGCCGAGCTGAAAAAATACACGCAGGAAAAGGTCTGACCCCCGTGACCGATGCCCGCGCCGCGCCGCCGTTTTTCTCGAAAGATGCGAAAGGCGTCTTTGTGGGAAATGATACGGCGCGCGGCCCTTGGTCGCCCGACTATTGCCATGCCGGCCCCGTAACGGGGCTGGTCGCGCGGGCGGCTGAACAAGAGGTCGGGTCAGAGAAGATGCTGACCCGGTTGACCCTAGATATTCTGCGGCCCTTGCCTTTGGCGGGGCTTGCGGTCTCAGCCGAGACCACGCGACACACCCGCACCCTTGCCACCACCACGGTTTCGGTGCGGGATCTTGAAGGCACGCTTTGCGCCCGGGCGAGCACCATGCACCTGGTGCGCAAGGATCTGGGAGAGGTGCCCACGGCGCCAGTGACGCCCTTGCGCTTCGAAGAGGCGGTTCCTGGTCAGTTCTTTCCGGACAGGGGACCGCATCAAAAGCCGTTTTTTGCGGACTTCATAGAGGTTGCCTATCCGCCCGGGTTCTCCGTCGGCATTGGGCCAAAGACCATGTGGATGCTGTCTCCACAGCTCTTGGAGGGCGAGATGCAATCCCCGATCCAGTCGATCTGTGCCTTGGCCGACTGTGGGAACGGGATTTCCTGGAACGCGCGCCCTTCTGAGATGGGGTTCATGAACACGGATCTGACGCTGCATGTGCACCGAGAGCCGGAAAGCGATTGGCTGGCCTCGGAGTCGGTATCGCATTGGCATGGCACTGGTGTGGGCATGTCCCAATCGGTTTTGCATGATACCAAGGGGCCGATTGCCACGGCGCTGCAGACCTTGGTGCTGCATCCGCCGTCTTGAACAAAACGGGGTGTGCTCCCGCCCATTCGAGGCATTCTGGCGAATGCCGCTCACGGTTGGGCGTAGCGCCGCTGACGCGGCGCGGATCTGCTGCGGAAGCGGTTCAGGGGCAGGTCTGCCCTGAACGCGCGCTGTGAATTGTGTGAGGTTCTGCCGCCTCAAGGGTGAACCGCGCGTGCCGCGCGGCGGCAGAGCCGCCCTTGACCCGGTCTCGTGTCAGTTGCCGCGTCAAAGCGTTTCCAGATTATGTTGGGTCGCCAATACCCTGCCATGCCTTCGGCATTCTAGGGACATCGGCGATGCTCAGTTTCAACGAAAACTGGAAACGCCGTAGTCGGGACCGCGCCGAGTGAGCGGCGCCGGGCCCAAGGCTTTCTTGCGCATCTTTGATGCGGGAGAAAGGCGCGGGAGAGCCCGCGCTTTGTTTGCGGGTTTAGGGAAAGACCGGATCGGGGTAGCCGACGCGGGCAAGGTAGAGGCCATGGCCAGGACAGACCGGACCACAGGCGGCGCGATTGCAGGCTTTGAGGGCGTCTTTTACGTCTGCTGGCGACCAGCTGCCAGCTCCGACGCGTTCGAGCGTGCCAACAAAACTGCGCACCTGGTTGTGCAGGAAGCTGCGGGCGCGGACGTGGAAGTGGACTTCCGGCCCGGTGAAACCTGCGACACGCTCCACGCGCAACTCATCCAGCGTTTTGACCGGGCTTTGAGCCTGGCAGATTGACGAGCGGAAAGTGGTGAAATCATGGCGGCCGAGCAGATAATCTGCCGCCTCCTGCATCGCCGCCACATCCAGTTCATGGGAAATCTGCCAGACCTGCCCTGCCTCATGAGTGGCTGGGGCGCGGCGCATCAGGATGCGGAAAAGGTATTGCCGCTCAATGGCTGAGAACCGCGCGTGCCAGTCATCCTCGACCCGCGCGCAGGCGGTGATCGCGACCGGTGCAGGTTTCAGGTGATAGTTCAGCGCCTCTGAAAGACGAAAAGGATCCCAGTCTTTTTCGAGGTCGCAATGGGCCACTTGCCCGAGCGCATGAACACCTGCGTCGGTACGTCCCGCCGCGGCAATGGTGTGCTCCCCCGGTTCGAGCCGCGCCAGCGCCGCCTCGATGGCGCCCTGCACCGAGGGCTGATCTTTCTGCCTTTGCCATCCGGCAAAGGGCGCTCCGTGATATTCAACTTTCAAAGCATAGCGTGCCATGGCGGGGCAGTAGCGCGGGCCACCCTTTGAGGCAACCCCTGGCGGATCGCGGTTCCTGCACTGGTATAGCTGCGCCTTCCTGCCTATCTTGACCCCATCGGCGCATATGCCGGTGCAAGTGGAAGAGCAGAACAAAGGCAGGCGCGTGGTACTGACATCCCTAGCCGACAGCACGGCCCGCAGTGTCGGGGCCCTGAGCAGCAGCCTGTCTGAGGCCCTTTTCGAACCCTCCCTGCGTCTTGGCGTCACGGGACTTGCCCGGGCAGGCAAGACGGTCTTCATCACCTCGCTGGTGGCCAACCTCATGAACCGGGGCCGGATGCTGCAGCTTTCGGCGGCGCGCGAAGGTCGGATCGAGACGGCCTTTCTGCAGCCTCAGCCCGACGACACAGTGCCGCGCTTTGACTATGAAAACCATCTGGCGGCCCTGACCGGCCCCGCGCCTCATTGGCCCGACAGCACCCGCGCCGTTTCCGAGCTGCGGCTGAGCCTCAAGGTGCGGCCTACCGGCCTGTTGTCCGGGCTGCAGGGGCCGCGTGTGCTGCACCTTGATATTGTGGATTATCCGGGCGAGTGGCTGTTGGATCTCTCCCTTCTGGACAAGACCTACGAGGATTGGTCGGCCGAGGTTCTGACCCGTATAACACCGCGGACCGAGGCGCAGGCGTTCCTAGCGGCACTTGCCTCTTGTGATGCCAAAGCCCCCCATCATGAGCCAGAGGCGCAGGCCCTTGCGGCGGCCTTCACCGATTACCTGAATGCGGCCCGAGATGCCGGTTTCTATGACTGTACGCCGGGGCGGTTCCTGTTGCCCGGCGATCTGGCGGGGTCTCCGGTTCTGACCTTTGCTCCGCTTCCTGCTGCTGAGGCAAAGGCGTCGCGCGGCAGTCTGCGCCGGGAGATGGCGCGGCGATATGAGGCCTATAAGGCGCAGGTGGTGCGGCCCTTCTTTCGCGATCACTTCTCGCGCATCGACCGTCAGGTGGTGCTGGTGGATGCGCTGGGCGCCATCCACTCTGGCCCGCCTGCGGTCGAGGATCTGCGCCAGGCGATGGCGGATATCCTTGGCGCCTTTCGCCCCGGCCGCAATCGCTTTCTGACGCGGATCCTGGGTGGCAAGCGAGTGGAGAAGATCCTCTTTGCCGCAACCAAGGCGGATCATCTGCACCATGAGCAGCACCCACAGCTGACCTCGATCATCGAAGCTTTGACACGCGATGCGCAGGATCGCGCGCGGTTTGCCGGGGCGGACACGGCGGCGCTGGCGCTGGCGTCGATCCGGGCCACGACCGAGGAATTGCGCCCCCATGACGGGCGTGATCTGCCCTGCGTAAGGGGCACCCTTCTGGAAAGCAGTCGGCAGGCTGCGTTTTATCCCGGCGCGTTGCCGCAGGATCCTGGTAAGCTGCTTGTCCCGGCGCGGCAGGGCGCCGAAAGCTGGCTCGAAGGAGACTACCAGACAATGCGCTTTGCCCCGGCCGTGCTGGATCTCAAACCCGGTGACGGCCCCCCTCACATACGGCTGGACCGGGCCGCGGAATTCCTGATCGGAGACCGGCTATGACCCTGACCTTGCGCCCTGCACGCTCGACCGATGCCGGACAGATGGGAGAGATCCTGCATGGCTTTTACCGCGAGACAGCCTGGATGCCCGAGCTTTATTCGGGGGCCGAGACCATCGCCTTTTGCGGCGTGATGATCGACCGGGGCTGGGTGACGGTTGCCGAGGCAGAGGGGGTAGTCACGGGGTTCTTGGCGCGGGATGGCGCGGAAATCTGTGCGCTCTATCTGAAACCCGAGGCTTGCGGGCATGGGATCGGAAAGCGGTTGTTGGACGATGCCAAGGCGCAGCTGCGCAAGGAAGACCGTGCCCTTCACCTGAGCCTGTGGACTTTTCAGGCCAACACGGGCGCACAGCGGTTCTACCAGCGGGAAGGCTTTGCAGAGGTTCAGCGCAGCGATGGTGCCCGCAATGAAGAGGGGCTGCCGGATATCGAATATCTATGGACCCGCAATGAGGCCGAAGGGGAGGTAGCAGCATGACACAGGGGCCCGTGGTTTTTGATCTTGAACAGGACAGCCAGCCGACCCCCAGTGTGAGCGAGGCCGCACCGGTGCCGGATCTTGCACCGCTCGCGGCGCCAGAGGCCTCTGCTGCGGCGCTGGAGCAGGCGGCGCTTGTGGCGGCGCGTCCAGGGTCGCGCCTGTCGCGCTGGTTCTGGGGGATCCTGCTGGCGCTTCTTGGGGCTGTGGTCTCGGTGGCCGCCTGGGATTTTGCCACCTCTTTGATCGCTCGTATTCCGCTTCTCGGCTGGGCCGTCAGCGCCGGACTGGTGCTGCTGCTGGCTTTGGCGGTGATCATGCTGGCACGGGAAGGGCTGGCGATTGCCCGGTTGCACCGGGTGGACGATCTGCGCAACCGCGCCGCGCAGGTGCGGGCTGCTCAGCGCGTGGACATCTCCGACGCGCGGCAGGTTCAAGAGCGGATTGATCGTTTCTACGCTCATCGCAAAGACCTAAGCTGGCAGCGCGCCCGCCTGGCTGAGCAGAGCGGCGAGGTGATGGATGGCGATGCGCTGCTGGACCTTGTCGAAGAAGAGATGCTCGTGCCACTGGATCGGCGGGCCCTTGCCGAGGTCGAGGCCGCCGCAAGGCAGGTTGCGATGGTGACGGCGCTTGTCCCACTGGCGCTCGCGGATGTTGTGGTGGCGCTTACGGCCTCGGTGCGGATGATCCGCCGGGTGGCGGAGATCTACGGAGGCCGATCGGGGCTCTTCAGCTCCTGGCGCCTGATGCGGGCGGTTCTGGCGCATCTGGTGGCAACAGGCGCCGTGGCGGCGGGCGATGATATGCTGGAGTCTGTTCTGGGCGGCTCGGTCCTCTCCAAACTCTCGCGTCGGTTCGGCGAAGGGGTGGTCAATGGAGCATTGTCGGCGCGGGTGGGGATCGCGGCTATGGAGGTCTGTCGCCCGATGCCATTTGCCGCGCATCACAAACCCTCAACCCGAAAAGTGGTGCAGGGCGCCTTGTCGGGGTTGTTTTCGAAGCGCAAAGGCTAGCCATCCAGATCCTCAGAGAAGGGCGGCAAAAGAGGAGAGTGCCCTCCCGCCCGGGCAGCGGTCGTCTGGCGACGGCCTTGCCCCGTTGGGCCCGGCGCCGCTTTCGCGGCGCGGTTGGTCTTTCCGGCAAACCCTATGTTTTGAAGAGCTGACGCGCGGCGCGATGCGCCGCACTGGGCCCAAGGCTGCCAGCTTGAGGTGGCGCAGCCCGCCTCAAGCGCAGGCGCGGGAGGGACCCGCTGCTATGAGGTGGTTTGCTAGTTTGTTGATCTGCCGCAATACTTGCCCATCAAAACACGATAGGGTGGCTGCGACCCCAAAAGGACGCCCGCCATGGCAGAAGAGCACGGCCACAGCCCGCAGGAAATTCAGGACCGTATCGGATCACCGCCAGGGCGCGGTTTGTTGCGAGATATCGTCTATGGCGGCATTGACGGCTCTGTCACCACCTTTGCCATTGTGGCCGGCGTTGCGGGGGCGGGGCTGTCGCCCTTCGTGATCGTGGCGCTGGGGCTGGCCAATGTACTGGCCGATGGGTTCTCGATGGCGGCCGGGAACTATTCCGGCACCAAGGCCGAGTTGGACGATATCCGCCGTTTGCGTGAAATCGAGAACCGCCACATAGACACCTACCCGGACGGCGAGAGGGGTGAGGTGCGTGAGATCCTACGGCTCAAGGGCTTAAGCGGGCGCGTGCTGGAGGAGGCAACGGACGAGATCTGCAAGAGCCGTGAGACCTGGGTCGACCTCATGATCGAGGGGGAATACGGGCTGGCCGGTGTGGATCCGCGCCCGATGAAGGCTGCGGTGGCTACCTTTGCCGCGTTTATGGTGGCAGGGATGGTACCGCTTCTGCCCTTCCTGTTCGGACTGGCGAACGCCTTTGCCATCTCGTCCTGTATGACCATGGCCTGTTTCTTTGCGATCGGCGCCTTCAAGAGCCGCTGGTCGCTGGCGCCCTGGTGGCGGTCGGGCACGGAGACGCTGATGATCGGTGGCGCGGCAGCGGCCATGGCCTATAGTGTGGGCCTGCTGTTCCACGCCTGACGATGGTCACAAATGTTTCGCACGCGAAACGGTTTAGCGTATTAGTAAGATTAAAAAATTACTGCCTTCTGTGGCGCGCTGCCCATTCAGGTTGCGTGTACTATGGCGGAGAACATGCGCCCCCCAAATCGGAGGCGCATGTAGCCTCAGTTGAGTTTCACCAGATTCGGGTAGCCCCAGACATCCTGGGATTTGTCGCGCGCGCTGGCCTGACCGGCGGTGATGGCGGCGCCAAGCAGTCCGAAACCGAACAGCATGTGACCTGCCGCCGCGGCCTGAGTCGCCTGCTGGGTCAGGTTGACCACCGTCACGGTTTTGGCAACTTGGTCACGCTCCGAGGTGCAGGTGATGGTCATCGGCGGCGTCGTTTCGCCGTAGCTGGGCAGGTTCAGTTTCGCCGGAGCGGTAAAGGCGGCCTGGAAGTAGGGGCTGCTTGCGACACAGTCCTTCGGTTGGGAGGACGCCGGGCTTGCCGTGTAGGAATTGTCATACACGTATTTCACCGTGACGGGCAGAACGTTGACAGGAGTCTGCTTTTTGCCCGCCGCGGTCAGCCGAACCTCTGTCGACTGATTGCGGGAAATGATCGGTTGCGTGCTTTCATCTTCGGCCGTTGTGGTGTTGCAGCCAGCAATGATTGTGAGTGCGCCAAACAGCGCCGGTAGAATGGTGTATTTCACAAATGGTCCCTAGCATTCTGGTTGATTATCGCAGCGTAAATACCAGCCTGGCTAGCGCTGGGCAACAAAGCTTGCATCGAAACAGGGACAACGGTGACCGTGTCTTATCGCTCTATCGCTTTACCCTTCCTCCCGACCGCCCTATAAGGCGCGCATGTCCCACCGCGCGGCCATCATTATTCGAATTATTTACCCGGCGCTCTGATCCCCTTCGCGGGAAACGCAGGAGCCGCCGGGCAAAGGTGCTTGAGCCATCGCACCGAACCGAATATCCCAAGACCGAACAGCCATTCAAAGGACGCCACCGATGTGCGCCGACACGCCTCAGACCCCCGACTACAAAGACACGCTGAACCTGCCCAAGACTGATTTCCCCATGCGCGCAGGCCTGCCCAAGCGCGAGCCTGCCTGGCTGGAGCGTTGGGCAAAGATCGGCGTCTATGACCGCCTGCGCGAAAACAACGAAGGCCGCCAGCCGTTCACGCTGCACGATGGCCCTCCTTATGCGAACGGGCACCTGCACATCGGGCATGCGCTGAACAAGACGATCAAGGACATCATCGTGCGCTCGCACCAGATGATGGGCTATGACAGCCGTTATGTGCCGGGCTGGGATTGTCACGGTCTGCCGATCGAATGGAAGATCGAGGAACAGTACCGCAAGAAGGGCAAGAACAAGGACGCCGTGCCGGTTGTCGAGTTCCGCCAGGAATGCCGCGCCTTTGCCGATGAATGGGTCGATATCCAGCGCGAGGAGTTCAAGCGCCTGGGCATCACCGGCAACTGGGCCGATCCCTACCTCACCATGGATTTCCACGCCGAGGCGGTGATCGCAGGCGAATTCCAGAAGTTCCTGATGAATGGCACGCTCTATCAGGGCTCCAAACCCGTGATGTGGTCCCCGGTCGAGAAAACCGCCCTGGCCGAGGCCGAGGTGGAATACCACGACAAGGAAAGCTTCACCATCTGGGTGAAGTTCAAGGTGGCCGAGCCTGCCGATCATAAGTTGGCAGGCGCCTATGTGGTGATCTGGACCACCACCCCCTGGACCATGCCCTCGAATAGGGCCGTGGTATACGGTGAGGACATTGCCTATGGCCTTTATGAGGTGACTGGCACGCCCGAGGAATCCTGGGTCAAGGTGGGCGACAAATACGTTCTGGCCGACAACTTGGCGGCCGATGTGATGAAACGCGCGCGGCTGGAGGAAGACCAGTACACCCGTGTGGGTGATGTACCGGTTGCGGACCTAGCCGGTATTGGCCTCACTCACCCGCTGGCAGGCGCGACAGGCGGCAATGGCGAATGGGATGACATCCGCGATTTCCGCGCCGCCGATTTTGTGACCGACACCGAAGGCACCGGTTTCGTGCATTGCGCGCCCAGTCACGGGATGGAGGAATTCGAACTCTACCGTGACCTTGGCATGCTGGAGCAGGTGATCACCTATAATGTGATGGACGACGGGTCGTTCCGCGCCGATCTGCCCTTCTTTGGTGGCAAGTATATCCTCAACCGCAAGGGCGGCGAGGGCGATGCCAACAAGGCCGTCATCGACAAGCTGGTCGAGGTTGGCGGCCTTCTGGCGCGCGGCAAGATCAAGCACAGCTACCCGCACTCTTGGCGCTCCAAGGCACCGATCATCTACCGCAACACGCCGCAGTGGTTCGTGGCCGTGGACCGCGCGCTGGGCGACGGGATGGACAGCTACGGCAAGACCATCCGCGAACGCGCCCTGACCTCGATCGATCAGCTGGTGAAATGGACGCCGCAGACCGGGCGCAACCGCCTCTATTCGATGATCGAAGCGCGCCCCGATTGGGTTCTGTCGCGCCAGCGCGCCTGGGGCGTGCCGCTGACCTGTTTCACCAAGAAGGGCGCTCTGCCGACCGATCCCGACTTCCTGTTGCGCAACGAAGAGGTGAACGCCCGTATTGTCGCCGCTTTCGAGGAAAAAGGGGCCGATGTCTGGTACGAGGACGGCTTCAAGGCGCAGGTCCTGGGCGGCATCGTCGACCCGGAGGCCTATGATCAGGTCTTTGACGTCTTGGATGTGTGGTTTGATTCAGGCTCTACCCATGCCTTTGTGCTGCGCGACCGCGAAGACGGCACCGAGGACGGTATCGCTGATGTCTACATGGAAGGCACCGACCAGCACCGCGGCTGGTTCCACTCGTCGCTCCTGGAGGCCTGCGGCACCCTGGGCCGTGCGCCTTATCGCAATGTGGTGACGCATGGCTTTACGCTCGATGAGAAGGGCATGAAGATGTCCAAATCCCTGGGCAACACCATCGTGCCGGAAAAGGTCGTGCAGCAATATGGCGCCGATATCCTGCGCCTCTGGGTGGCGCAGACCGACTATACCGCCGACCAGCGGATTGGGCCGGAGATCCTGAAAGGCACCGCCGACAGCTATCGCCGGTTGCGCAACACCATGCGCTTTATGCTCGGCAGCCTTGGCGATTTCACCGAGGACCAGCGGGTCGCCCCCGCCGATATGCCCGAGCTGGAGCAATGGGTGCTGCACCGTCTGGCCGAGCTGGATCACATCGTGCGTCAGGGTTACAAGGCCTTCGATTTCAATGGTGTCTGGCAGGCGATCTTCAACTTTGCCACGGTGGATCTGTCCGCCTTCTACTTCGACATCCGCAAGGACGCGCTTTACTGCGATGGCGATACGCTCAATGCCCGCGCCGCGCGCACCGTGCTGGATATCCTGTTCCACCGGCTGACCACATGGCTTGCGCCGATCCTGGTTTTCACCATGGAAGAGGTCTGGCTGGAGCGGTATCCGGGCGAGGACAGCTCGGTGCATCTGGTGGATATCCCCGACACCCCCGCCGACTGGCTGAACGAGCCGCTGGCGGCGAAATGGGCCTCGATCCGTCAGGCGCGCCGCGTGGTCACCTCGGCGCTGGAAATCCAGCGCACCGACAAGGTGATCGGTGCTTCGCTCGAAGCTGCCCCGGTTGTCCATGTGCGCGACGGCGATGTTCTGGCGGCACTGAAATCGGTGAACTTCGCTGATATCTGCATCACATCGGATGTAGTGCTGAGCGGCGATCCCGCTCCGGCCGAAGCCTTCCGCATGCCCGAGGTGGACGGTATCTCGGTGGTCTTTGAAAAGGCCGAAGGCGCAAAGTGCCAGCGCTGCTGGAAGATCCTGCCGGATGTGGGCACCCATGCTCATGAAGGAGTTTGCGGGCGCTGCAACAGCGCTCTGGGTTAATCTTCTTACGCTGCGCCAATCTGGAGGCCCCAAAAGGGCCGACGCGCCGCCGGTCCCTTCGATGGGGTCCGGCGGCGCGTTTGCTTTGTGAGTGATGGTTTTTGTGAGTGATGGATTAGGTGGGTTGGGGTTTCTTCTTGTGCTGTAATGATTTATGCGGCCAAGGCCTGCTTTGAAGACGAATAGCTTGCAACGGCATTGAGAACGCTCATCGGCAGGGGGCCGACGGCACGCCCCGACAGCAGCGCGACATATTGCTGCCAAAGAGCTTTGGCTGCAGACGAAATTTCGGCCTGTGCCCGGGACGAACCATCCGACCCGGTGGGGCTGCTCGGTGCGGATTTGTTGCCCCAATCCGGCGCCAAGCCGATTTCCTTGAGCTGCTGTGCATAGGGTTTGACCGGAGGCTCCACCGGAGCCGGACCGGGCTGCATCTCTGGTGATTTGAGACCCAGATCTCGCTGGAGCCGGAATGCCATGCCTTCATCGCTGCCGGGCTTGCCCTCGGTCCGGTTTTGAACCTTTTCCGTCTCCTCGACTGCGGTCAGGTGATAGATGGTGTAGTCGCGCAGCATTGGGTCCACGTGAATTGGGCTGTGCGCCTTGAATGGGTTCTTCCAGACCGAATGTTGGGTATCCAGTGTCAGCATGTCTCAATCCCGATCCTGTTTGACGTGTCCGCGTTCGATTGTCCAAGGCCGCCGCGACGCTCACACTGAAGTGGTTTAATCTGGCTGGCTGTTCATTCTTTTTTAGCAAAACCTGGCCGGGCCGTGGTGTGCACCCATGGGCAGTGCATTGTGACAGTTGGTTACCAAACCTATACCAAAGGATGTCGCTTTGACCGAAAGGAGAGGATCCGTCGAAGATGCTGCAGAATGTGTGCGTTCAAACCCCGGTGGGGCTGATAAGGATTTGGGCTTCGGAGAGTGCGATCACAGAACTATCCTGGGAGCAGGAGCAGCCCGTTCATGTGCAGGCTTGCCAGCCCAAGGGGATACTGGCCGCCGCGCGGGATCAGCTATTGGCCTATTTTGCCGGAGACTTGCAGGAGTTTGATTTGCCGTTCGAAGTCTCGGGCTCGGCCTATCAAAAGGCGGTCTGCGCGGAAATCGCAGCGATCCCTTTTGGTGAGACGCGCACCTATGGAGACTTGGCCCGGCGGATTGGCAGCTCTGCTCAGGCCGTTGGCAACGCCTGCGGCGGCAATCCGATCCCCATCTTGATCCCCTGCCACCGGGTGTTGGGCGTCTCAGGGCTGGGCGGGTTTTCCGGGCAGGGCGGGGTTGAAACAAAGGTTGCCCTGCTGCGCCACGAAGGCGCGGCAGGGCTGCTTATCTGACATTTGGTGAGGGGAAGGGACGATGGATGCTCAGGCGATCAGGAAAATAGCGCCTGCATCTTTTCATATTCGGACATGGCACCGGAAGCGGTCGGAGCGGTGGCTCCGACGGTGCTGTTCAGGACCACCGTCTCCATATCGGCGCCGCTGGTCTCTGCAAAGGCAGAGGCGCTCTCTTCCGGGGGCGTATCCGTCAGCAGCTCAACGGCCGTTTCTGCATCACTGTCGTCCAGATTGGACACGAAAAGAGAGATCTCCCCTGCCTCGCCCATCTCAAACTTGACCGCAAGGCCACCGTGTTCGCCGCTTTCGAAGGCGATCTTGATCTCGCCGTGATCCGTCTCGGCTTTGAATTCGACGCTGAGCCCGTCCTCATCGCGTGAGACCTCGAACTTGAATTCGCCGGCGGCGTTTTCGATTTTGATGGAAATCTCGCCGAACCCCCCGGTCAGCAGCGCATCGACTTTGGCTGTCTCGGGCGTTTCTGAGGGGGCCTCGGCAGCAGGGGGGGCCTCTGCGGCCTGTTTGGCGCGCCAGCCCCATGCCTTTGCGTGGTCGGGTGGCCCGGGCTGTACCTTTTGCTCTGGCGGGTCGAACCGCGGCGCAGACAGTGTCGAAAACAAAGCGGTCGACAGACCGCCGAGGGCTGAAACTGAAGGCATTGCTATGTCTCCTGAACGGTCGCAGCGCGACAGGAACGAGTGGGATGGGGACTAGCGTTGCATTCGGAGTTTAAGCTCACCTTACTCTTCGAACAGGAAAAAATGCGGCATTTGATGCGGCTTTTCAGCGTATTTTGTCATTTCCGAGATCGCCGCGCGTTGTTTTGACCGTTGGGCAGATCAGCTGTTTACGCGCGTTTTGGTGGAAAGATCTGCTGAAGGATCCCAACGAACAAGAGATAAAGAGAGGTGACCACAAGCCCCCAATGGGCCCAGCTTTCGGGATGAAAATCGATCCAAGCGGCATAACCTGCCAATGCCGTCCAGATCAGGGCAATCGGCAAAGAGAGCTTGCGCCAGCGCTCGGTGCGCACCGGGTGGATGAACTTCAGCGGCAGGAACATGGCCACGGCCAATAGCGTCACCAAGGCAAGACTGGTCCAGTGGCTTGGCTCAAGGGCAAAGATCACCAGCACCAGCATGTTCCAGCAGCCCGGAAACCCGGAAAAGGAGTTGTCCTTTGTCTTCATCCGCGTGTCGGCGAAATACATGGCGCTTGCAAAAGTGATGACGATGATGGCAAACCAACCGGTCCAGCCGGCCATCAGCCCGGATTGGAACAGGGCAAAGGCAGGGATAAAGACATAGGTGAGGTAGTCGATGATCAGATCCAGCAGGACCCCGTCAAACTGCGGAGCATAGCGTTTCACATGATAGTGGCGCGCCAGCGGGCCATCAATGCCGTCCACCGCAAAGGCCACCACCAACCACAGGAACATAAGGCTCCATTCGGCTTTTGCGGCTGCCAGCATGGCCAGCATGGCAAAAACGGCTCCGGTTGCGGTCAACAGGTGGACAAGAATGGCGCGGATCTGAGGTGTCATCCGCCCGTGATGGCGAATTTGGCCAGAACCCGCAAGGGTTCAGTGAAGAGTTTTATTCCCCTCAGGCGTGTTCGATCCGGTGAAGTCCGTTAGGGGCGCGCCAAAGATCAGCTGCATCTTCCCCCCTTTGACGCCCGGCACGGGCCAGCTTGTTTTCGGAGCTGAACGGGGGCAGCGAATACGCGACACCGGCTGCGCCGGCGCGGCAGGGGCTTGATTCAGGAACAGGGATGGATCGTAAAACATGGGGCATCCTTTCTGGAGCGGTTTGCTCACAGATGCACCTCACCTGGTTAAGGAGGGGTTGCGGGGCTTCCTCAAATTACTTCGTATTTTATGGATTCCCGGCGGGGCGGTCCGGGGTTTCAGGCCTTCGGGTGAGCCCGGTTGTAGACATCCATCAAATGCGCCGTATCCACTGCCGTGTAGGCTTGGGTGGTTGATAGGGAAGCATGACCCAGCAGCTCTTGTATGGCCCGCAGATCACCGCCGGCCTCCAACAGATGTGTCGCAAAACTATGCCGCAGGGCGTGAGGTGTCGCCGAAGCAGGCAGCCCCAGTTGCGCGCGCGCCTGCTCCATCACCCGTTGCACGAGGCGCGGGTTCAGGGCGCCGCCGCGTGCGCCGCGAAACAGGGGGGAAGCGTCCGCCTGCGGGTGCGGGCTGAGGCGCAGGTAGCGTTCCACGGCATCGCGCGCTGCGGCAATCACCGGGACCACGCGCTCTTTGCCGCCCTTGCCGGTGATCCGCAGAACGGGGGGAAGCGGGGCGTCTGAGCCGGTCAGGCTCAGGGCCTCGGAAATGCGCAACCCGCAGCCGTAAAGGAGCGTGACAACTGCCACATCCCGCGCGGCGATCCAATCGGTTGTCGATTGCAGTTCAACCGTATCGATCACCGCACGCGCGGCGTCTTCAGCCAGGGGGCGCGGCAGCTTCTTTTGAAACTTGGGGGCCCGCACCGCAAGCACGGCGGTTGGCTCAAACCCCTGGCGGGCGGCCAGCCAGCGATAGAAGCTTTTCACCGAACTCAGCTTGCGCGCCAAAGAGCGCGCAGCCGTGCCTGTGCTCCGTTCAGAGGCCATCCATGCGCGCATGTCTGACGTGGAGATCTGCGCCAGCGCGCCAAGGCCCTTAGGCGCGCCGTGATGGACTGTCATGAATGAGAGAAAACCGCTCACATCGGTGCGGTAGGCGTTGATCGTATTGTCGGCAGCGCCGCCCAGGGCGCTCAGGCTCTCAAGCCATGTCTGTAGCGCGTCCCGGCAGGCCGCTGAGATCATGGCCTGTGCGTCCGGTTTCATGCCAGCCAGCGGCGCATGGTTCGTTCAAAGACGCCGGCAAAGAAGGCCAGAAGATCGGTACCATGCTGCGGCGAGAACTGATGTGGATCTTCGGACCCGAGCACCAGCATACCGGGCAGACGCCCTTTGCCGAGGTCAAGCCGCAGGCAGGCCTCGGATCGGATCCACTCGGCCTTGGCGCCATAGATACGGGCGCTGCCACTTTGCACCTGACGCAGGCTAACCTGATGGTCAGAACCGCCCCGGCTGCCTGCGGCCGAGAATTCAGCAACAAAGCCAGGGGTCACGGGCTTCAGGACGTCGCCAATGCGTTCGGCGGCTGCAGAGCCGTCTTCCTGTCGCGTTTCCAGCACAAGCGCCAGGGCATCAACACGCAGGATTGCTGCCATGTCACTGTTGAGGCTGGCCAGGAAGCTCGGGAAATCATCCGGATCCAAAAGTCGCAGGATGGCGCGGTGGATCTGGTTGGTGCCCGCCAGGTTCTCATATGCAGCGGCAATGACCGAGCGATGGGTGTCCTCGAGCCGGTCCAGCCGTGCCTCAAGCCGCTCCATGGCAATGCCGCGCAGATCAACGATATTGGAGCCCATGGCCCGCTCGTTTGCGGCCACAAGCGCATTCATGACAGCGGGATCGTCGAGAACCATATCCGGCTTTTCGATGATCTTCTGGCGCAGGGTGTCAGGTGTTTCGGCGGGGATGCTGCTCATCGTGTTTTGGAACCTCTGTGCGGGTTTTGAGGCTTTCTAGCACAGATGACGGGTCCGTCTCTAGCTTTTCCTCGGATCCAGTGCCGATACCTGCCGATCTTTGCCAAGTCCGCCTGCGTGTCAGGCGGCCGGGGACAGGTCCTGTGCCAGCATGATGGCATTGTTGTCAGGGTCATAACAGGTCGCGAGCTTGACCATGCCTTCGATGGTTTGGGTCGGGCCGTCAAACCGCACCCCGGCTTGCTCAAGGGCGCTGCGGGCGCTGTCGAGGTCAGTGACGCCGAAAACGGGGATCGCATTGCCGGGCGTGGGGGCGGACTGTTCTCCCAGACCCAGAATCACGTTGTCGGTCTTGGTGTCCATTTCGCTCCAGCCTGCCTCGTCCATGTGAAAGCGCAGCTCGAACCCCAGTTTTTCGCAATACCATTGCGCACTTGCGTGCCGGTCCGCGACCGAAAGTGCGATCGTGATGACGTTTGTCAGTTCCACCAGTGCCATTGGGACTATCCTTTTGACTAAAAATAATGTAACTATACTTTATGGACATTGGGGACCTTGTCAAGCTGACATCGCGGGCCTGGGCGCTCGATATTCTGGCGGCGATTCACCGCGGTGTGCCCGCACGGCAGGCGCCTTTGCTGGCAAGTTGTGGTGCCGGACGCACCGCCTTTGGGGCGAGCCTTGCCCATCTGATTGAACTCGGTTTCCTGATCCGCAATCCCGGCCATGGGCACCCCTTGCGCCCGGAATTCAAGCTGACGCCCAAAGGAGAGGTCGCCGCCGGGATGGCGGCGCGGGTTCTGGACCAGGTGCGGGCAGATCCGGCGCGCGCCTTGCTGCGCAAGCGCTGGACTTTGCCGGTCCTGGCGCAGGCAACCCGTCCCATGCGGTTTTCGGGCTTGCGGGCGGGGCTGGCCCCGGTCACGGACCGCGCTTTGTCTCACTCCTTGCTGGATGTGGAGGGGCTAGGCTGGATCCGGCGAGAGATCGACCTTTCGACGCGCCGTCCTTTCCCGGTGTACTCTGCGGTCGGGGAGGGATTGATGCTGGGCGAGGCGGCTCTTGCCTGAAGACGCGACCGATTTGCAAACGGAGCGCAGGATTGGGTGTCCGAGCGGCAGGGCGCTCCCGCCCGCTGCGGGGCAGTCATGGACTGCCTCCTCGCCGGTTGGGCCGGGCGCCGGGCGGATGCCCGGCGGGGCGGTCCTGACGGACTTTTTTCATTGCTGAGAAGCGCTTGACGGGCAGATGTGCCCCTCAAGGCGCTATGGCCATTGTATAAGAAGGGGCCGCGTCAAGGGTGGATCGCGCGATGCGCGACCGCTGTCGCGGCCCTTGACCCGGCGCAAAGGAAGCGGCCTGCAAAAGAAAGGCGCCCAGAAAAAAGGCGCCCAGAAACAGAGCGCCTTTCGAACTGTATTGGGCAAACTGCGCCGTTACAGGATCTTGATGTCGGCCGCCTTGATGTCGGCGAGGAAGGCATCAAGCCCCTTGTCGGTCAGCGGGTGATGCACCATGGATTTGATCACGGCGGGCGGTGCTGTGATCACATCAGCTCCGATGCGGGCGCTGTCGAGAATATGGTTCACGGTGCGGATCGAGGCGGCGAGGATCTGGGTCTCGAACCCGTAGTTGTCATAGATGGTGCGGATGTCCTCGATCAGCTCCATACCGTCGAGGTTGATGTCATCCAGACGTCCGATGAAAGGCGAGATGAAGGTCGCGCCTGCCTTGGCGGCCAGAAGCGCCTGGTTTGCCGAGAAACAGAGCGTCACGTTGACCATGTGGCCATCGTCGGACAGCACCTTGCAGGCTTTGAGACCATCCCAGGTCAGCGGCACTTTGACGGCGATATTCTCGGCGATCTCGACCAGCTTGCGCCCTTCCTTGATCATGGTGTCGGCGTCGGTCGCGGTCACCTCGGCGGAGACCGGGCCATCGACCAGATCGCAGATCGCTTTGGTGACTTCGATGATGTCGCGGCCGGACTTCTTGATCAGCGAGGGGTTGGTGGTCACACCGTCTACCATGCCAAGATCGTTGAGTTCGGCAATGGCGTCGATTTCGGCGGTATCTACGAAGAATTTCATCGGCTGGGATCCTTTGGCATGGGTTGGCCTTGATTGCGCTAGCCTTTACCTCATGGGGAAGGCATTAAAAAGCCCCCAGCGGGTGGCAATGGCACAAGGTAGACAGAAGTGGGCGAACAGGAGCATTTCGAGACAGGGGAACGGGTGGCGGTGCTGACCACGCAACCCCTTGACCGGCTTCTGGATTACCGCGCGCCCGAGGGCGGTTGTTTCCTTGGCGCTTTTGTCGAGGTGCCGCTGGGACCGCGCAAGGTGTTGGGCGTCGTCTGGGGGCCCGGTTCGGGTGATTTCGATTCGTCCAAATTGCGCAGTGTCATTCGCGTTCTGGATGTGGCCCCGATGCGGGGTGAGATGCGCGCTTTCCTCGGCAAGGCCGCCGATTACACGCTGACGCCGATGCCTGCGATGCTGCGGCTGGCGAGCCGCGCGCCGGGGCTGTCAGACCCGCCCTCGATGCGCAAGATCCTGCGGCGGGGGGATCGCGATCCGGACCGCATGACAGATGCCCGTGCCCGGGTGCTGGATACGATCGAAGACTACGGCGGTCTTGCCTTCACGCCGAAAGAGCTTGCCGATATGGCGGGCGTCACCCCGTCTGTTGTGAAGGGGCTGGTGAAACAGGGTGCTCTGAGCGAGGAGGAGACTCCGCGTGATCTGCCCTATCCGCATCTGGATCCCGAACTGCCGGGCAAGGAGCTGACGGAGGATCAGGCATCGGCGGCTGCCGCGCTGGAAGAGGCGGTCAAAAGCGGCAGTTATGGTACGACGCTGCTGAAGGGCGTCACGGGGTCGGGCAAGACCGAGGTCTACCTTGAGGCCGTGGCGGCTGCCTTGCGTGCGGGGCGGCAGGCTCTGGTGCTGCTCCCCGAAATCGCGCTGACGGCGGAGTTTCTGAAACGGGTCGAAGCGCGGTTCGGCGCCACCCCGGCAGAATGGCATTCCGGCGCCACCATGACCGAGCGCCGCCGCGTCTGGCGCATGGTGGGGCAGGGCAAGGCGCAATTGGTGATCGGCGCACGTTCGGCCTTGTTCCTGCCGTTTCGCGATCTGGGGCTGATCATCGTCGATGAAGAGCACGACACCTCCTACAAGCAGGAGGATGGCGTCCTTTACAACGCCCGCGACATGGCGGTTCTGCGGGCGGCCATGTGCTCGGCCCAAGTTGTGCTAGCCTCGGCCACGCCAAGCCTTGAAACCTGGGCCAATGCCGAAGCGGGAAAGTACAAGCGGCTGGATCTGACATCGCGGTTCGGGGCCTCGGTTCTGCCCGAAATGCGCGCTGTGGATATGCGCAGCGAAGACCTGCTGCCCGCGACCTGGATTTCCCCGACCTTGAAATACGCCATGAAGGCACGGCTGGAGCGGGGCGAGCAGTCCCTGCTGTTCCTTAACCGACGCGGATTTGCGCCCGTGACCATCTGCCGGGCCTGCGGCGCGCAGGTGGCCTGTGATCACTGTGACAGCCGCATGGTGGAGCATCGCTTCCTGAAACGGCTGATGTGCCATCAATGCGGCGAGACGAAACCGGTGCCCGAGGCCTGCCCGTCCTGCCAGGTCGAAGGCAAGATGGCTCCGGTCGGCCCTGGGATCGAGCGTCTGGGAGAGGAAGCCGCCGCGCTGTTCCCCGAGGCGCGGATCGCGGTGCTCAGCTCGGATCTGTTCGGATCGGCCCGCGCCCTGAAACAGCGGATCGAAGAGATCGCGGCGGGAGAGGCTGATATCATCCTCGGCACGCAGCTGGTGGCCAAGGGGCACAACTTTCCTCTGCTGACCCTTGTGGGCGTGATCGATGCGGATCTGGGCCTGCAAGGCTCGGACCTGCGCGCGGCAGAGCGGACATTCCAGTTGATGCGGCAGGTGGCCGGGCGGGCGGGACGTGCGGAAAAGCCGGGCGAGGCGCTCTTGCAGACTTTTCAGCCGGAACACCCGGTGATCCGCGCCATCCTGTCGGGCGATGAAGAAGCCTTTTGGAAGGCAGAGGCGGCTGAACGGCAGGCCGCCGGGGTGCCGCCCTTTGGCCGCATGGCCGGGATCATCCTGTCGGGGCCCGATCTGGCGCAGGTCTTTGAGCTCGGTGAAACGCTGGCGCGCAACGATGGTGCGCTGCGCCAGGTCGGCGCTCAGCTCTTTGGCCCTGCGCCCGCGCCCATTGCCCGCATCCGGGGTCGTCACCGCGTGCGGATGCTGGTCAAGGCCGCCAAGGGCGCCCCCCTGCAAGAGGCCATTGCCCGCTGGATCGCGCCGGTGCGGCTCAAAGGCGATCTGCGGCTCAGCGTCGATATCGACCCGCAGAGTTTCTTCTAGGTTCAGAAAGCGGTGGGACTTTTCTCCTCAGCGTTGCATGGTGCAGGTCGAAATTTGGCCAAAAACTGCTGAGAGCGATTATGAAAGACGATTTCCTGGACCCGGAGGCCGGGCGCGCCACCGTTTACGAAACATCAGAGGGGCTGCGGATCGTCGTACCCTCCAGGAAACGCATCCTGATTTCCCTGTTTCTTTGCTTTTGGCTTTGTGGATGGGCCTTTGGCTGGGTCGCTGCGGCCGGGAGTTTGCTTTCCGGCGGTGCTGGGGGCGGAAGCTGGTTCATTCTGTTTTGGCTTTGCGGCTGGACAGTAGGCGGAGCCTTCGTAATTGGCGTGGCTGGATGGATGCTGTTCGGCAAAGAGGTCGTCTTTGTGACACCGCAAGGTATCCATATTACGCGCAGCATCGGGGCCTTTCAGCGGGGCAAGAACTGCAAGGCCGATCACATCTCGGATTTGCGCAGCGTCGATGAAGGAACCCCTACGATGTTTGGCGGGCGCAACATGCCGACCTGGTTCATGTCCGGGTTTTCGTACGGTGCCATCAAGTTCGACTATGGCTCCCGCACGCTTGGGTTCGGCTTGGAACTGGAGCGTGGGGAGGCCCGAAAGATCGTCGATTTGATGGTTCAGCGTTTCGACTATCTCAGGTCGTAGCCACAGGTTGTGACTGCACCGTCATCGTTTCCTGATCAGGCCAGTGCCCGCTCCGTGCGCTGATCGACCAGCAGGTCGGTGACCATGGCGCCGATCCACATACAGAACAGCGCCAGCCAGGCGGTGCCGGCAAAGATCGACCCGCCGGTGACGCCTGCTCCGATGGCGCAGCCACCCGCAAGCATGCCGCCAAATCCCATCAGCGCCGCGCCGATCATCGCCTTGCGCATGGTGACCGGGCCGTCGAAGGCCTGGATCTTCATCTCTCCGGCAAAGGCGGCGGCCACCATTGCGCCGATAAAGACGCCGGGAACAAGGCCGACGTCGAATTCAAGAATGGCGTTGCGATCAAGGAAGAACATCAGCGTATGGGCCGAGGGGCCGGTGAAGGTGGCGCTTTCGATCTGCACCGGGTCAAAGGCCACAAGGCTGAGCCCATAGGTCAGCACCCATCCCAGGGCGACGGCAAAGCCCACGCCCGAGGCAAAGACCAGCCGCGCGGCGCCGATGCGGTTCCTGCGTGACAGCCACAGGGCCAGACCCGCAATCGCCAGCCCCATGGCCAGCCCGCCCCAATCGGGCAGGCCGAACGCGGCCATCAGGTCCATATTGCGCCCGCCCGAAGTGACCCAGAGCGCGGCCAGCTCGTCGCGCAGCGGGGAGAGCACGCCAGACAGGCTCATCTGCGCGACAACGGCAAAGATCAGGCCTGAAACGACCGAGCGCAGGTTGCCGGTGGCCGCCAGCACCAGAAGCCGCCCCGAACATCCCCGCGCCAGCACCATGCCCGCACCGAACAGGAGGCCGCCGATCACGGCACCGGACCAGCTGCCGGGGACCGCCATCATGCGCGCGTCCGCCGCGTTCATCAGCCCCAGAAGCTGCGCCGCCTGCACCCAAACCACTGCGGTGGAAAAGGTCAGGAGCCAGACCGCCACCTTGTCCTCCATCCGCCCGCGGGCGAATTCAACGGTGGCGGCGCGCAGGCAAAAGCGCGAGCGCTGGGCGGCAATGCCAAAGGTCAGCCCGGTTGCAAGGCCAAACAGGGCCGCCGTCGGAGCTTCACCGATACGTTCTACGATTGTTACCAGATCCATTGCGCGCCTCCTGATCCATGCACGCATGCTAATATGTATGAAACGGGATCCTTGCATTGATGCAGATCAGATGTGCGCGGGCTGTTTTGCCCTCGCCTGCGGGCTCAAACAGGCGTAAAGGCTGGTCTCATGTTCAAGCCGATCCCGATAGAGACCGCGCGCGATCTGCCGCGCTGGCGCCGCCCGACCACGCTTTTGTTCGTGATGGCGCTTTGTATGCCGATTGCCTTCAATGCGTGGAACGCGCTGCTGAATAACTTCGTGATCGAGGTGGGGGATTTCGACGGCGCCGATATCGGATTGCTCCACACCGTGCGCGAGATCCCCGGCTTCCTCGCCATCGGGGTGATTGCGGTGATCATGCTGGTGCGGGAACAGGTGCTGGGGCTGGTGTCGCTGATGCTCTTGGGTGCGGCGACGGCGGTCACGGCCTGGTATCCGTCGCTGGGCGGCATTCTGACGATCACCATGCTGTCCTCGATCGGCTTTCACTACTACGAGACGGTGAACCAGTCGCTGCAGCTGCAATGGCTGCCCAAAGACCGCGCGCCGCAGATCCTTGGCTGGCTCCTGGCGGCGGGGTCTGCTGCCACGCTGGTGGTCTATGGGTTGATCGTGCTTCTGTGGGAGCCGCTGAACCTCAGCTACAATGCGGTGTTCATGACCGCCGGCGGGGTGACGACGCTGCTCGCCTTTACCTGCCTCATGATCTACCCGCAGTTCGACGCGCCGCATCCGCAGGTCAAGAAACTGATCCTGCGGCGTCGCTATTGGCTCTATTACGCGCTGCAGTTCATGGCCGGCGCGCGGCGGCAGATCTTTGTGGTCTTTGCCGGTTTCATGATGGTCGAGAAATTCGGCTTTGATGTGCATGAGGTGACGGGGCTGTTTCTGATCAATCTGGTGATCAACATGATGGCCGCGCCGTTGCTGGGGCGCTTTGTCTCGGTGTTTGGAGAGAGGCGCACGCTGATCTTTGAATATGCGGGCCTTGCGATTGTCTTTGCCCTCTATGGCGGGCTCTACTGGTTTGGCTGGGGCGTGCTGCTGGCGGCGACGCTTTATGTGGTGGATCATGTGCTATTCGCGCTGGCGCTGGCACTGAAGACCTATTTCCAGAAGATCGCCGACCCCGGCGATATTGCGCCCACTGCCGCCGTGGCCTTTACCATCAACCATATCGCGGCCGTGTTCCTGCCGGTGCTGTTGGGGATGCTTTGGGTGATCTCGCCCGGCGCGGTTTTTGGACTGGCGGCGGGCATGGCGCTGGTGTCGCTGGCACTGGCCTGTCTGATCCCGCGCCATCCAGAACCGGGAAATGAGACTGTGTTCTCCAAATACCTGCCCGCAGCCCCCGCCGAGTAAACCCGCCTGCCGCGCAAAAGCTTGACGCCGCGCCCCACGCGCCCTAGGCGCAGGGCAGCATTCCCTGGAGAGACGCCATGCCCACCTTTACCGCCCTCACCACCCTCACCGGAAAAGCCAAAGCCGAGGCGCTGGGCGAGGCGATGGAGCGTCTGATGCCTGAACCCACCGGCGTTGGCGTCTTTGAGGTCGAAGACGGCTCGGGCCTGTGGGAGGTTGGCGGCTATTTCACCGAGGCCCCGGATGAGGCCGGTCTCGCCCTGCTGGCGGCGATGCACGAGGCGAAACCCTTTGCCGTATCCGAACTGCCGGAAACCGACTGGGTCGCCCATGTGCGCCGGGAACTCGCCCCGGTTGAGGCTGGCCGGTTCTTTGTCTACGGCAGCCATGACGCGGACAAGCTGCCCGAGGGCAAGATCCCGCTGTTGATCGAGGCGGCCATGGCATTCGGCACCGGCCATCATGGCACCACGCTGGGCTGTCTCAAGGCGTTGGATCATCTGATCGACACGGGCTTCACGGGGGCAAAGGTTGCCGATATCGGCTGTGGCACCGCGGTTCTGGCCATGGCCGCTGCGCGGGTCTGGGACGGGCAGTTCATCGCCAGCGATATCGACGAGGTTGCCGTCGAGGTCGCTGAGGCCAATCTCAAGGCCAACGATATGGCAGGGCAGGTCACCTGCCTTGAGGCCGCCGGTTTCGATCACGCCGATCTGAAGGCCGCCGCGCCCTATGATCTGATCTTTGCCAATATCCTCAAAGGGCCGCTGGTGGCCCTGTCGCCCGATATTGCTGCGAATCTGCGCGTCGGTGGCTATGCGATCCTGTCGGGTATTCTAAACGAGCAGGCTGATGGGGTGATTAAGGTCTACGCCGAAAACGGTCTTGCGCTGCAGCGCCGGGACGAGATCGGAGAGTGGACCACGTTGTTGCTCAAAAAAGATGGCTGATTTAGCCAATTTTGGTACGAATTTTAGGAAACTGCCCAAAACTTGCCACATTTCCGTCGCAGGATGACTCATCGACTGGTGGGGGCCAGTTCGGGGAGCTCATGGTATGAGCAAACAACATCGAGAATTCAATGCGCGTCTGCAACGTCTTGAAGGCAAGCATGGCGCCATGACGTCCGGGTACTCTGCGCATGTGGGGCCTGACGGCCTTATCGTGGTCGAGCCGCGCAAGCCCCGCAAATCGCGCGGCTGGGTGACACCGCGCGCTGTCGTCTACTTTTTGTGCTCGTTCTTCCTTTTCAAAGGTGTGGTGATGGCGGCATTGGGCTTTGCCAGCTATGAAGCACGGTTGGTTGAGTTGTCGCAGGGGGTCGCGATCGAGCGTGCAGGCGCCATCGTGATGCGGCCGGAGCCGATTTCCGTCTATATCGGTGAGAAGCTGCGTCCCTATATTCACTGAGGCAGCAAAACAAACCTCAGCCACGAACGATCCGGTTGGAATCGGTTTGAACGACAGGAAATGACCGCCAATACACGAAAACGCCGCAGCCTGAAGCAGGTCTGCGGCGTTTGTATCTGCACCCCGAGGGAAGCGGGTGGCAGCTAGACCGTCCGTGAGTGGAGGGTTTTCTCAGAAAAGGGATTTGCCGTTTGCGATCTCATCGATGTCGCCGCGGCACATGCCGATATCTGCCAGTTCGCGGTCGCTGAGTGCGCCAAGCGTGTTGCGGGTCACGCGAGCGTCGTTCCATGCAACAGCTGATGCGAGAACTGTGTTGAAAAGACTTCCGATACGGCCAAACAGGCCGGTGGAGCCATAGGTGGTGCGGGTGGTGTCAAATGCAGCCATATCCTTGTCCTCTTTTGGTGTGTGTTCGCCAGATGCGCCGGGGAAGACCCGAACGCGGTATTCGGCACGTAGAGATGAACACTCCGCTCAGCAAGATCGATTTTTGCATAGCTGCGGTCCCAAAATGCATAGCTCATCCCCTTGCAAATAAGGGAAATCCTCCATCTGTGGCAAAGGTGAGGCGCATGTGTCGGTGCTGGACGTCAAGGTGGCGTTTTTGAGCCGAGGTATGGGGATTCTGTTCCCTGGCGGGCCTGCCGGCTCTTGCGAAAGCATTTGGACATGTTCGCCTTTTGTGCTAGCGGTTTTCGAAACAATTCTAAACACTGGGCAGGGACGGATCGGATATGCGAATTTTGGGTATCGATCCGGGGCTGCGTACCCTGGGCTGGGGAATCATCGAAGCTCATGGAACGCGCCTTTCGCATGTGGCCAATGGGCTGTGTCATTCGGACGGCGATGATTTGGGGGAGCGACTGTTGTCGCTGCATAACCAGGTGGGCGAGGTGATCGGCGCGTATCGCCCTGATGAGGCCGCAATCGAACAGACTTTTGTGAACAAGGATGGCGCAGGGACGTTGAAACTGGGCCAGGCGCGGGGCGTGGCGCTTTTGACCCTGGCCAAGGCGGGGTTGCCTGTGGGCGAATACGCGCCCAACCGGGTGAAGAAGACCGTGGTCGGTGTGGGCCATGCGGACAAGGGGCAGATCCTGCATATGGTCAAGCTGCAGCTGCCCGGCTGCAATCCCAAGGGCGCCGATGCTGCCGATGCTCTGGCCATTGCGATCTGCCACGCTTATTACGGAGGCTCGAACCAACGGGTCTTGAAAGAGGTGCGCGCATGATTGGCAAGCTGACCGGACGGCTTGAGTATCGCGCACCCGATCACGTGCTGATCGATGTGCGTGGCGTGGGCTATATCGTCTACTGCTCGGATCGTACCCTGGCCGCGCTGCCTGGCGTCGGTGAACCTGTGGCGCTTTATACCGAGCTGTTGGTGCGCGAAGACCTGATGCAGCTTTATGGCTTTCCCTCGTTGGTGGAAAAGGAATGGCATCGGCTCTTGACCTCGGTTCAGGGTGTCGGCGCCAAGGTCTCGCTTGCCATTCTGGGCGCGCTCGGCCCCGACGGCGTAAGCCGCGCCATCGCACTTGGCGACTGGGCGGCAGTGAAAGCGGCCAAGGGCGTTGGCCCCAAAACCGCACAGCGCATTGTGCTGGACCTGAAAGACAAGGCGCCCGGCGTCATGGCCATGGGTGGAACGGTCAGTGAGGCGATGGATGGCCCGTCGCTTGACGATGTGGTGGAGCCCGCCGCCCCAGCGCCTGCACCGAAGAAGGCAAAACCGGCCAAGCCTAAACCGCCCTCTGGGGCTGCGGCTGCCTCTGCCGGGGCGCTTTCGGCGCTTGCCAACCTGGGTTATGGCCCCTCGGAGGCCGCCGCCGCCGTGGCAGAGGCCGCAGGCGACAACCCGGATGCCGGAGAGGCAGAACTGATCCGCGCTGCGTTGCGTCTGCTGGCGCCAAAGGGGTGAGGTCTAGATGATCGACTCGGATCCCACCCTGCGCCCTGCGCCCTTGCCGGAAGACAGCGAACAGGAAAACGATCGGGCCCTGCGGCCGCAAGGCCTGTCCGAATTCATCGGTCAGGCCGAGGCGCGCGCCAATCTGCGCGTCTTTATCGAAAGCGCGCGCCGCCGGGGCGAGGCGATGGACCACACGCTGTTTCATGGCCCCCCGGGACTTGGCAAGACGACGCTGGCGCAGATCGTGGCGCGAGAGCTGGGCGTGAACTTCCGTATGACTTCCGGGCCGGTCCTGGCCAAGGCGGGCGATCTGGCGGCGATCCTGACCAACCTTGAAGCCCGTGATGTGCTGTTCATCGATGAAATCCACCGTTTGAACCCTGCGGTGGAAGAGGTGCTCTATCCGGCGATGGAGGATTTCGAGCTGGATCTGGTGATCGGCGAAGGCCCCGCTGCGCGCACAGTGCGGATCGAGTTGCAGCCCTTCACGCTTGTCGGGGCCACTACGCGCATGGGGCTTTTGACGACGCCCTTGCGTGACCGGTTTGGTATCCCGACGCGGCTGCAGTTCTACACGGTGGACGAATTGCACGAGATTGTCAGCCGCAATGCCCGCAAGCTGGGCGCCCCGGCGGATGATGCGGGCGCACGAGAGATCGCGCGGCGCGCAAGGGGAACCCCAAGGATTGCCGGGCGGCTCTTGCGCCGCGTGGTGGACTTTGCGGTTGTCGAGGGCGATGGAACGATCACCAGAGAATTGGCCGACGGTGCCCTGACGCGGCTGGGTGTGGACAACCTGGGCCTTGATGGAGCGGACCGACGGTATCTGCGCCTGATCGCGGAGAACTATGCGGGCGGTCCGGTGGGGATCGAGACGATGTCGGCCGCCCTCAGCGAAAGCCGTGATGCGCTGGAGGAGGTCATCGAGCCCTACCTGTTGCAGCAGGGGCTGATCCAGCGCACTCCGCGCGGGCGGATGCTGGCGCAGAAGGCCTGGACGCATCTGGGGATTGCGCCGCCCAAGTCGCAAAGCGATTTGTTTTCCTGAGGACGCCTGATGGACCGGTTCGATGAGATGCAACGGATTGTGCTGCAAGTCTCTGACATTTATGCGCAACGGTTTGGTATCGAACGCGATGCGACGTGGCACATTGCAAAACTGGGTGAAGAGTTGGGGGAGCTTCAGGCTGCTTTTCTCAAGCTGCAGGGACAGGGGCGCGACAGCAGGGGCGTGACCGAGCGGCGGCAAGCCATGGAGGATGAGGTTGCGGACCTCTTCGCGCAGGTCATTCTGTTCGCGGACTGGCAGAAAGTGGACATCGAAGAAGCAATTCGCCGTAAATGGGGCAGGCACCTAAAGGGATGAAGTCAGCGGCAGGGGGCTTCTCCCGCCCGTCGCGATGGCATCATGGATGCCCTGCTCCCATTGGGCCTGGCGCCGCTATCGCGGCGCGCAACTTGCTGAGTGGCCCCGGGGGTAGGTCTGACCCTCAGGGACCACTTCCATTTTCTTTTCCTGCTCTCCGCCTCAAGGATGAACCACGCCTGCCGCGTGGTCGCATGCGCGGCCCTTGCCCCGGAAAAGGACAGCAGAGAGCCTTGGAGCAACCGCGCCGCGTCAGCGGCGCCGGGCCCAAGGCCGCCAAGGGGCTTCGGCGCAGCCGATGGTCCTGCGGGCGCGGGAGCAGCCCCCTTGCTGTTTGCTTTGCGGAGCGGCATAGACGAGGCCGACTGTCGACAGACATTTGCTATGGAACCGCTCTCATGACCCTGGATGTGACACCGGATCAGATTGAAACGCTTTTCAAACGCGCAAACGGCTCTTACGCCTTTGCCCGTTGGGGGCGCCCCATTGCGCCCATTGTCTTTGGCGTCGAGGATCAGACACTCAAGACCGTAAAGGGCGCGCTGGAGGCTGTGGTGACCTTGGCGGGCCATCAGATGGCGGAAACGGATCCAGAGCTTGGCACGAACCTTATGATGTTTTTCTTCCGCGAGTGGGATGAACTCCTGGCTGTCCCGGATCTGGACCGCCTGATCCCGGACCTTGCGCCGCTTGTTTCGCGGCTCAAAGGGGCGGAGGCCAGCCAGTATCGCGCCTTCCGGTTTGACGAGCAGGGCGGTATTCGGGCGGCTTTTGTCTTTCTGCGCATGTCCGGCGATCTGGCAAAGATGCCCGCCGAGACGCTTGCGCTTACCCAGGCGGTTCAGGTGATCCTGACGTGGGGAGACCACGCCTTTGCCGATCAGTCTCCGTTGGCGGTGCTGCCGGACTCCGGCGCCACCATCCTGCGCCCCGAGATCGCCGGTGTGATCGCAGCGGCCTATGATCGGATGATGCCGGTTGCGGCGCATGACGCCTCGCATGCGTTGCGCCTTTTTGCACGCCTTCAGGCCCCGACACCTGGCGCCGAGGCTCAGTAGGGCAGGGCGATGCGCGCCTTTGTCGGCCTTACCTTGCCGGATGATGCGCTTGACGCACTGGAGCGGCTTCAGGAAGAGATCCCCGTGGGCCGGATCGTTCCGGCAGAGAACCTGCATCTGACGCTGGCGTTTCTGGACGAGCAACCAGAGGTCGCTCTTCAGGCATTGCATCAGGAACTGGCGCAGATCGAGGCTGGGCGGCTGACGCTTGACTTCAAGGGGCTGGATCTGTTCGGAGGGGGCAAGCCGCGCATCCTCTTTGCCGCCGTGGAGCTGGCGCCACCTCTGTCTCGCTTGCGCGATCAGGTGCGAGCGGCGGCGGAGCGGGCAGAGATTGACCTTCCCCGCGCGCGTTTCCGCCCACATATCACGCTGGCCCGCTTTGGCCGCGACATGCCAGAACACCAGGCCCGGCGTTTGGGAGCCTTCCTTCAGGCGCATGGAGATTTCTCTGTGTCCGACGTTCTTGTCGATCGCATGGCGCTCTACGGCTCGACCCTCACTCCGGATGGCGCAAGATACGATATCCTCGCGGACTATCCGATGCAGGCCGGCGAGGGCGGATAGACGCACTGGGCTTGCTGCCTGAATGAGCGCGCCCTAGGGTGCGCTCAGCAGCAAGGGAGGGCGGATCATGACGCATGAATTCCCGGTACGGGTCTACTATGAGGACACCGATATGGGCGGGATTGTCTATCACGCCAACTATCTGCGGTTTATCGAGCGGGCACGCAGCGACTGGGTGCGCCGCCTTGGCAACGACCAGAACGCGATGCGCGATGCCGGAATCATCTGGGTGGTTCAGCGGATCGAGGCGGACTACCTGGCGCCTGCCAAGTTCGAGGACGAGTTGATGGTGGAAACCGAGGTGGAAAAACTGACTGGCGCGCGGCTGACGATGCGTCAGCTGGTGCGCCGGGGGGAGACACCGCTGTTCAAGGCGGTGGTCACGGCGGTCTGTGTCACCGCGGCCGATGGCCGTCCGACACGCCTGCCGGCAGAGATTCGCGCATTGATCTAGGCTTTGGCGCCTGTCACGCCTGTTTCATTGGCTTTTCGGTTTGATTTGAGCTAGCGTTCCCGCTGACAAGGCCGCGAGCAGACGGCCGGAAACGATAGAGCAGGCTAATGGAAGCAGAAACTCTGGCGCTGGCGCAGGAGATTGATTTCTCTATGTGGGGCCTTTTCGCGCGGGCCACCATCACCGTGAAACTGGTGATGCTGATGCTGATCGCCGCCTCGGTATGGTCCTGGGGCATCATCATCCAGAAACTGATCACCTACCGCAAGGCGCGCGCCGAAGCGGCTGCTTTCGAGGCCGCCTTTTGGTCCGGTAACCCTCTGGATGCCCTGTTCGACCAGTTGGGGCCAGACCCCGCTGGCCAGTCCGAACGTATCTTTGCAGCGGGCATGGCCGAATGGCGCCGCAGCCACCGCAGCGATGGCGGGCTGATCCCCGGGGCTCAGGCGCGGATCGACCGGTCGATGGATGTGGCCATCGCCAAGGAGGCGGAAAGCCTGCAGAACGGTTTGCCGGTCCTGGCCTCGATCGGCTCCACCGCGCCCTTCATCGGTCTCTTCGGCACGGTCTGGGGCATCATGCATGCCTTTATCGAGATTGCCGAGCAGCAGAACACCAATCTTGCCGTTGTGGCCCCTGGCATTGCCGAGGCCCTGTTGGCGACGGGGCTGGGCCTTTTGGCGGCGATACCGGCGGTGATCTTCTATAACAAGCTGAGCGCCGATAGCGACCGCATCCTGGGCAGCTATGAGGCCTTCGCGGATGAGTTCGCAACCATCCTCAGCCGCCAGTTGGATTCCTGAGCCATGGGCGCGGCGGTTCAACAAAAGTCATCAGGCGGCGGGAGGCGTCGCGGGCGTCGCCGTGGCCGGGCGCAGCCTATGGCCGAAATCAACGTCACGCCGTTTGTGGATGTGATGCTCGTTCTTCTGATCATCTTCATGGTGGCCGCGCCTTTGATGACCGTCGGGGTGCCGGTTGAACTGCCGAAAACAGCTGCGGGCGCGCTGCCGGGGGATGAGGAAGAGCCGCTGACCGTGACCATGACCGCAGGCGGAGACATCCAGATCCAGACCACATCGGTGCCGCGCGCCGAATTGGTGGCCAAGCTGCGCGCCATTGCCGCCGAACGCACGTCCGACCGGATCTTTCTGCGCGCGGACGGGGCGATTGCCTATAGCGAGGTGATGCAGGTGATGGGCGCGCTCAATGCGGGCGGTTTTGCCAACGTGGGCCTTGTGACCGACACGGGCGGCCCGGCGCTGGATGGTGCATCCGCTGGCGCAACCGGCAGCGGCGCGGATCAATAGGCGGGGGCACGGCACGTGCAAACCGGAACAAAGATCTCTCTTGCAGGCCATGGGCTTTTGCTCGGCTGGGCCGCCCTTGGCGGCTGGTTTCAGCCCGAGCCTGCGTCTTTCGAGGTTCAAGAGGTCTCATTGATTTCTGCCGAGGAGTTCGCGCGTCTCAGCCAGCAACGGCAGGCGCCTGAACTGGCGCTGGATGCAAGCGTTCTTGCGCCGCCCGAGGAAAGCGCCGCGCCCGAGGTCTCGGTGCCCCCGGTGCGCCGCCCCGCGCCGGAGGAGGCACCAGAGCGCCCCGCGCCGCCGCCCGAACCGACACCGGATCCGGTTGTGGAGGATGTGCCGGAAGTGGAGCCCGATCCAATCGTGCCGGAGACGCCGCCAGAGGTCGAGCCGCCGGTTGAGACGGCCGTGATCCTGCCGCCCCAGCCCGAAGCGCCGCAACTGCTTCCGGTGGACCGCGTTGCGCCTGTGCCGGTGGCGCCGCCGGAACCCGATGTGGCAGTGGATGATGTCGCGCAGCCCGAAGTGGCACCGGAAGAAGGCGCCAAAGCCCCGCAGGAGGTGCAGGAGGCGACCGCGCCAGAGGCGGCGACGGACCGCATCGTAACAGAGGAAAACCAGGCAGAGGAGCAGGTTGTGACTGCGCCGAGCCGATCCGTGCGCCCGCAAAGCCGTCCGCAGCGGCAAGTCGCAGAAGCGCCAGAGCAGCCGGCCCCCGCGCCAGATGCACCGGTCGAGCGGTCTGCGGTCGAGGATGCTTTGGCTGCGGCTTTGGCCGGAGGCGCTGATGTGGAGGCACCAGAGCCTGCTGGACCACCGCTCACCAGCGGTGAAAAGGACGCTCTGCGGGTTGCGGTCTCGCAATGCTGGAACGTTGGCTCGCTCTCGTCTGATGCGCTGCGCACCACGGTAGTGGTTGGCGTGAGCCTGGCGCAGGACGGAAAGCCAGACACGGGCTCGATCCGGATGCTGTCGAGCACCGGCGGCTCTGCGGCGGCGGCAAAACAGGCTTATGAGGCGGCCCGGCGGGCAATAATCCGCTGCGGTTCACGAGGATTTCAACTTCCCCCTGATAAATACGCGCATTGGCGTGATATTGAGATGACATTCAATCCCGAAAGGATGCGGATCAAATGAGGACCTATCTGGCACGCCTGGCTTTTTATGGGCTGACCCTGTGCGCTGTGGCCCTGGTGGCGGCAGGCCCGGGGGCGGCGCAAAGCACGGGACCGCTCAGGATCGAGATCGATCAGGGCGTGATCGAACCTTTGCCCTATGCGGTGCCTGACTTCATCCCGGATACGGCGGCAGCGGCAGAGTATGCGTCGCTGATTGCGCGGGTGGTTGCGGCGGACCTCAGCGGCACGGGCCTGTTTCGCGAAGTACCGGCATCCGCGCATATTTCCAAGATTACCGGCTTTGACGATCCGGTAAAGTTTGCAGACTGGAAGGCGGTGAATGCCCAGGCGCTGATTGCCGGGGCTGTCAGCGTCAATGGGCGGCAGCTGACCGTTCGGTTCCGCGCCTATGATGTCTTTGCAGAAAACGAGCTGGGCGGCGGTTTGCAGTTTTCCGGCACCACCGACGGCTGGCGGCGCATGGCGCATAAGGTGGCCGATGCGGTCTACAGCCGGATCACCGGCGAAGGCGGCTACTTCGACAGCCGGGTGGTCTTTGTCTCGGAAACCGGCCCAAAGAACGAGCGGCGCAAGCGGCTGGCGATCATGGATTATGATGGCGCCAATGTGCAGTACCTGACCAACAGCGATGCCATTGTGCTGGCGCCGCGGTTTTCGCCCACAGGCGACCGGGTGCTTTATACCAGCTATGAGACCGGCTTTCCGCAGATCCACGTGCTGGATGTGGGAAAGGTCCAGCGCCGGATCCTGTCGACGGATGATGGGATCATGAGCTTTGCGCCGCGGTTCTCGCCCGATGGGCGCACGGTGGTCTATTCCCAGTCGCAAGGCGGCAATACGGATCTTTTTACGATGGATATCGCCAGCGGCCAGCGCGCGCGCCTGACCACGGCCCCTTCGATCGAGACTGCGCCCTCGTTCTCTCCCGACGGCAGTCAGATCGTCTTTGAGAGCGACCGCTCTGGTGCGCCGCAGCTCTATGTGATGCCTGCCTCGGGCGGCGCGGCCAAGCGGATCAGCTTTGGCTCCGGGCGCTATGGCACCCCGGTGTGGTCGCCGCGCGGGGATCTCATCGCCTTTACCAAGCAGAACAAAGGCCGCTTCCATATTGGCGTCATGCGCACCGATGGCAGCGAAGAACGCCTTTTGACCGCCTCCTTCCTTGATGAGGGGCCAACCTGGTCTCCCAATGGCCGGGTGATCATGTTCACCCGCGAAACCCAAGGGGCGAGCGGGCGGGCACTGCTCTATTCGGTGGATATTTCGGGGCGAAACCTCAAGCCGGTGCGCACGCCTGATGGCGCGTCCGATCCGGCCTGGTCGCCGTTGCAAAACTAGGCAGGCACCAGTAAGACAACGCAATTTGGGCATAAATACCGGCATGGTCGCCTGACCCAACATATGGTAGGTTGCCAGCAAGAAATGCAAAGGGGTAGGGAATTACTATGAGCGGACTGAAAATTGCACTTGTGATGGCCGCAGCCCTTGGGCTGGGTGCATGCAGCAACGCGGCCTGGGACGATACACGCTTTGGCGGCAGCGGTGCGGGCGCCGGGGCGGCCGGATCGGTCTCGGATCCCACAAGCCCTGCCTATTTCCAGCAGGCCATCGGTGACCGGGTGCTGTTCGCGGTGGATCAATCGACCCTCTCGCCCGAAGCAGAGGCAACCCTGCAAGGGCAGGCTCAGTGGCTGTTGTCCAATACCGATTACAACGTCACCATTCAGGGCCACGCTGATGAGCAGGGCACCCGTGAATACAACCTTGCCCTCGGTGCGCGCCGTGCCAATGCCGCGCGTGAATTCTTGATCTCGCAAGGGGTCGCGGGAAACCGCATCCAGGTCGTCAGCTTTGGCAAGGAACGCCCGCTTGAGATCTGCTCGGCCGAAAGCTGCTATGCTAAGAACCGCCGCGCGGTAACTGTGCTGGCGAGTGGTTTGACGGGGTAATCCAATGCGATCGATCCGTGCCCTTCTGACCGCCTCTGTGACCATTGCTGCGCTTTGTGCTCCACTGCCGGTGCTGGCGCAGGATCAGCAGACCTTGGCCGATATCCGGCAGGAGCTGACCGTGCTGCACGTGGAGGTCCAGCGCCTCAACCGTGAACTTTCGACAACAGGCGCGCCCTCGACCAACCTGGCGGGAACATCCGTGCTGGACCGGGTTACGGCGATCGAGATGGAGCTGCAGCGGCTGACGGCGCAGACCGAACAGCTGGAATACCGGATCAACCGGATCGTGGCGGATGGCACCAACCGGATCGGAGATCTGGAATTCCGTCTGGTTGAACTGGAAGGCGGGGACATCTCGGCCCTGGGAGAAACCACGACCCTTGGCGGAGACGTCGAAGGCGGCAGCCCTCAGACCTCAGCGACCCAGACCGGTCCGACCGAAGAACTGGCCGTTGGCGAGCGCGCGGATTTCGATGCGGCCAAGGCCGCACTGGAAAGCGGCAGTTATCAGGAGGCTGCCGATAAATTTGCAGCCTTCAACGCCGCCTATCCGGGTAGCCCTCTGGCGGCCAAGGCCGATTTCCACCGCGGCAAAGCGATGGACGGGCTCGGCGATACGCGTGAGGCGGCGCGCGCCTATCTTGCGTCTTTCACGGGTGATGCGGTTGGCCCGATGGCGCCTGAAGCCTTGTTCGAACTGGGTGCGGCCCTCGGGCGATTGGAGCAGGTTGATCAGGCCTGCATCACCTTGTCTGAAGTCGGCGCGCGTTTTGCGGGCAATGACACCGTTGCCAAGGCCGAAGCCGAGATGGCGCGGCTGGGCTGTTCTTGACGAAAAGCACTGTCGATATTCTGAACCGGCTGGAGGCCGAACTCCCGTCGCCCTTGCCAAAACGGATTGGGGTGGCGGTGTCAGGCGGCAGCGACTCGGTCGCGTTGCTGCATCTGCTGCATCAGCGCCTTTCTCCTGAGGGGGTCGAGATCTGCGTCGTGACGGTTGATCATGGTTTGCGCGCGGCCTCTGCATCCGAGGCACGGCAGGTGGCAGATCTGGCGCAGGGCCTTGGTCTTCCCCATGACATTCTCAAATGGGAAGAAGGACCAAACGGTGGCAATTTGCAAGATCAGGCGCGGCAGGCGCGCTATGCTTTGATGGCGGATTGGGCGTGCGAAAGGGGCATTGCCTGGCTGGCGCTTGGGCATACGGCGGATGATCAGGCCGAAACCGTCCTGATGCGGTTGATGCGCGCCTCGGGTGTTGATGGTTTGTCGGCCATGTCCTCGGTACGGAATGTGGATGGCGTGACGCTTTGGCGTCCACTACTGTCCGTGCGCAGGGCGGAGTTGCGCGATTTTCTGCGCAGCATTGGGGGGACTTGGATCGAAGATCCCTCGAACGAGGATCAGCGATTCGAGCGCGTGCGTGTGCGCAGGGCGCTGGACCAACTTCAGGATCTGGGCCTGACCACCGAAGCGCTGACCACGGTGGCCTCGAATATGGCGCAGGCGCGACAAGCCCTTGAATACACAACAAAAGTCGCAGCGGCAGACCTCGCCGAGGTGCGCGCCGGGGCAATTGCCATCGACCGGGCCGGTTTTGCAGCTTTACCGGATGACATTGCCTATCGATTGGTCTTGGCGGGCATAAAGTGGACGGCGGATGCAAATTATCCGCCGCGCCGGGCGCCGATGCTGGCGGCGCTCTCCGCGCTGCGAGAGGGGCGCGGGACTACCTTGGGCGGGGCAAGGCTGCTCTGTCAGCGGGGGTGTATCTGGATTTGCCGCGAAGCCCGCGCGATTGCACAAACGCGCACGGCGCCGGGCGCCATCTGGGATCGGCGGTGGCGCATTCTTTTCAAAGAATCAAAAGATTGCGACGTGCGCGCCCTTGGGAAAGACGGACTTCGCCTTTGCCCGGACTGGCGTCAAACGGGGCTTCCTGCACCGGTTTTGGAGGTCACTCCGGCCCTGTGGAGTGGCTCTGAACTGATTGCCGCGCCGGTGGCGGGCCATGCAAATGGATGTGAGGCAGAGCTTGTTCTCGGCAAAGAAGAGTTCCATGCATCCTTTTTATCGCATTGAACCTGACTGAATGTTCCCTATTTTAGGCTCAACGCAGGCGGCCCGCGCGCCGTCTGGAACATTGGGAGACTTTCCTTGGGAAATGCACGCAATATCGCCTTCTGGGTTGTTCTGTTTCTGCTGATCCTCGCGCTGTTCAACCTGTTCAGCGGATCCGGCAGCACCATGCAGAGCCGTGAGCGCACCTATTCCGACTTCGTGTCTGCCGTAGAGGCTGGTCAGGTCAGCACTGTGACGCTCGACGGGGAGCAGGTTCGCTTTACCACCTCGGATGGGCAGAGCTATGTCACCATCAAGCCGGGGGACGCCGAAGTCACCTCGATGCTGATTGAGAACAATATTCCGGTTCGGGCCGAAAAGCAGGAGCAGTCGGGTTTTCAGTCCTTCCTGATCACCCTCTTGCCGTTCCTGTTGCTGATCGGCGTCTGGGTCTATTTCATGAACCGCATGCAGGGCGGCGGCAAAGGCGGCGCCATGGGCTTTGGCAAGTCCAAGGCCAAGATGCTGACCGAAAAGCATGGCCGCGTCACCTTTGACGATGTTGCCGGTATCGACGAGGCCAAGGAAGAACTGGAAGAGATCGTGGAATTCCTGCGTAACCCGCAGAAATTCTCGCGCCTCGGCGGCAAGATCCCCAAGGGTGCGCTGCTGGTGGGCCCTCCGGGCACCGGTAAGACGCTGCTGGCTCGTGCCATTGCGGGCGAGGCGGGCGTGCCCTTCTTTACCATCTCCGGTTCGGATTTCGTTGAGATGTTCGTCGGTGTCGGTGCCTCCCGTGTGCGTGACATGTTCGAGCAGGCCAAGAAGAACGCGCCCTGTATCGTCTTCATCGACGAGATCGACGCCGTGGGCCGCCATCGTGGCGCCGGTTATGGCGGTGGCAATGATGAGCGCGAGCAGACGCTGAACCAGCTGCTGGTTGAAATGGATGGGTTCGAGGCGAATGAGGGCGTGATCATCCTAGCCGCCACCAACCGCCGTGATGTTCTGGACCCCGCGTTGCTGCGTCCGGGTCGCTTTGACCGCAACGTCACCGTCGGAAACCCCGACATCAAGGGCCGCGAAAAGATCCTGGGTGTTCATGCGCGCAAAACCTCGCTTGGCCCCGATGTGGACCTGCGCATCATCGCACGTGGCACGCCCGGCTTTTCCGGTGCGGATCTGGCGAACCTGGTGAACGAGGCCGCCCTGATGGCCGCCCGCGTTGGCCGCCGCTTTGTCACCATGGAAGACTTTGAAAACGCCAAGGACAAGGTGATGATGGGGGCTGAGCGCCGCTCGATGGTGCTGACGGCGGATCAGAAGGAAAAGACTGCCTATCACGAAGCCGGTCACGCGGTGGTGGGCCTCAAACTGCCCGAGTGCGATCCGGTCTACAAGGCCACGATCATTCCGCGCGGTGGCGCACTTGGCATGGTGGTGAGCTTGCCAGAGATGGACCGCCTCAACTGGCACAAGGACGAATGCGAGCAAAAGCTGGCGATGACCATGGCCGGTAAGGCCGCCGAGATCATCAAGTATGGCGAGAACCATGTGTCGAACGGTCCGGCCGGCGATATCCAGCAGGCCAGCCAGTTGGCGCGGGCCATGGTTATGCGCTGGGGCATGTCCGACAAGGTCGGCAATATCGACTACGCCGAAGCCCATGAAGGCTACAGCGGCAATACTGCAGGCTTTTCGGTCTCGGCCCACACCAAGGAGTTGATTGAGGATGAGGTGCGCTCCTTCATCCAGAACGGCTACGAGCGGGCCTATAAGATCCTGACCGACCATCACGATGAGTGGGAGCGTCTGGCACAGGGCCTTCTGGAGTATGAAACGCTGACTGGAGATGAGATCAAGCGCGTCATGAATGGCGAGCCGCCGCAGTCTGGTCAGGACGAAGGTGATGACGCCGATAAGGGCAGCGCTTCGATCACCTCGGTGCCCAAGGCCAAGCCTAAGAAAACGCCGCCCGAAGGGGGCATGGAGCCTGAACCTTCTGCTTGAACCAATCATGGAATGGGGCCCGGTCATCGACCGGGCCTTTTCTTTTCAACCTAGAACCAATGCTATCGGCAGGGGATGGCGCGGGGGGCGCCGGGCAGCTGTGCTGCCCGGCGCCCCCCGCGCCCGGATCGGATCGCTTTGCGATCCGACCGCTCTCTTTCGAGACCCTCCTCAAACGTCTGGAAGTTCCGCTTTTTGCCTGTATGGTCGCCGGACCATCAGCTGTGGTCAGGCTGCCTGACCCGCAGGAAGTTCATTTTCAGGAGCATCAGAATGCCCGTATTGCGCAAAACCAAATATGTAGGGGAAATCACCTGGATGGGTGCGGTTCCGGCAGGAGACGATCTTTCGGCCATGCAGCGTGATGCCCTGGATCTCGGCTTTCACGGCATCAGCGGAGAGCGACACGAGGGCGCGGTGCGAGCTTCCTGCGTGCGGGTAAAGAACCTCTATCCGCAAGGAACGGAAATCCGCAATGTCCGCCAGCTTACGATCCTCTCGGAAGAAGAGCTTGCTCTGATTGCTGCCGACATGGGGCTGGAGCGGATCGACCCCGCCCGCCTCGGCGCTACGCTGGTTCTGCGGGGCATCCCCGATTTCACTTTCATCCCTCCGAACACGCGCCTGCAGGGGCCGGATGGCACCACGCTAACTGTCGACATGGAGAACCGCCCCTGCGTCCTGCCGGGCCGTGAGATCGAAAAGGACCACACCGGTTATGGGGCCAAGTTCAAACCGGCCGCCAAGAACCGACGGGGAATCACTGCTTGGGTCGAGCGCCCAGGCCGCCTCTCTCTTGGTGATCAACTGGCGGTTTTTGTGCCCGATCAGCGTGCCTGGGCGCCTTGAGGCGCGCATCAAAGGAAAAAAAGCGTTCCTTTCGGGCACCGAGGGTTCCGATCGAAAGCAGCCTACGCCGCTTCAAGGCGTGATAATGTCGGAAAACACGCGCGCGAATTGCCGCAGTCTGGCTAAGTCTTGATCAACCCCGGCTGCGCTGCCGGTCAACGGATCAAACAGGTCAGGAACCCGGCCATGAGCTACAAGAGTGATATCGAAATCGCCCGCGAGGCAAAGAAGCGCCCGATTCAGGAGATTGGTGCCAAACTGGGCATGTCCCATGACGATCTGCTGCCCTATGGCCATGACAAGGCAAAGGTGAGCCAGCCTTTTATCGACTCCGTTCAAGGCAAGGAAAACGGCAAGCTGATCCTGGTGACCGCGATCAACCCAACCCCGGCGGGCGAGGGCAAGACCACCACCACCGTCGGTCTGGGCGATGGCCTGAACCGCATCGGCAAGAACGCGATGATCTGCATCCGCGAGGCGTCCTTGGGTCCGAACTTCGGCATGAAGGGCGGCGCCGCGGGGGGCGGTTATGCGCAGGTGGTGCCGATGGAGGATATGAACCTCCACTTTACCGGCGACTTCCACGCCATCACCTCGGCTCATTCCTTGCTGAGCGCCATGCTGGACAACCATATCTACTGGGGCAACGAGCAGGATATCGACATCCGCCGTGTGCAATGGCGCCGGGTCGTGGATATGAACGACCGGGCCCTGCGCCAGATCAACGTCTCGCTCGGCGGGGTTGCAAACGGCTTCCCGCGCGAGGGCGGCTTTGACATCACCGTGGCCTCTGAAGTCATGGCGATCCTGTGCCTGGCCAAGGATCTCAAAGATCTTGAGCAGCGTCTGGGCGATATGATCGTGGCCTACCGCCGCGACCGCAGCCCGGTTTTCTGCCGCGATATCAAGGCCGAAGGCGCGATGGCGGTACTCCTCAAGGATGCGATGCAGCCGAACCTGGTGCAGACGCTCGAGAACAACCCGGCCTTTGTGCACGGCGGCCCCTTTGCCAATATCGCCCATGGCTGCAACTCGGTCATTGCGACGCAAACCGCGCTTACAGTCGCCGACTATGTGGTGACAGAGGCCGGGTTTGGCGCGGACCTTGGCGCCGAGAAGTTCATGAACATCAAATGCCGCAAGGCTGGTCTTGCCCCCGACTGTGTCGTGCTGGTGGCCACCGTGCGCGCCATGAAGATGAACGGCGGCGTCGCCAAGGCCGATCTGGGTGCGGAAAACGTCGAGGCGGTGATGGAAGGCTGCGCCAACCTTGGCCGCCATATCGGCAATCTCAAATCCTTTGGCGTGCCGGTGGTGGTCGCGATCAACCATTTTGTAACCGACACCGAGGCCGAGATCCAGGCGGTCAAGGACTACGTTGAAACGCAAGGCTCCGAAGCGATCCTGTCGCGGCATTGGGAGCTGGGCTCGGAAGGCTCCGAAGCGCTGGCCCGCCGTGTGGCGGAAATCGCCGACAGCGGCGTCAGCCAGTTCGCGCCGCTTTACCGCGACGAGTTGACCCTCTTTGAAAAGATCGAGCGGATCGCCAAGGGCATCTACCGCGCCGATGAGGTTCTGGCGGACAAGAAAATCCGCGATCAGCTGAAGCTCTGGGAAGATCAGGGATACGGGCATCTGCCGGTCTGCATGGCGAAAACCCAGTACAGCTTCTCCACCGATCCGAACCTGCGCGGTGCGCCCACGGGCCATTCGGTGCCGGTGCGCGAGGTGCGCCTGTCGGCAGGGGCCGGTTTCGTAGTGGTCGTGTGCGGTGAGATCATGACCATGCCGGGCCTGCCACGGGTGCCTGCGGCGGAAAACATCCATCTGAACGCCGAAGGGCAGATCGAAGGCTTGTTCTAAGGCGAAATTTGCGCAATCTGCGGCTCGGAAGGGGTTCCGGGCCGCATCGCGTTTCGGCGCACCACGACATGAGACCCGCAAGAAGAGGATTTTGGCAGATGGCAGCGACACTCATCGACGGCAAGGCTTTTGCGGCCACGGTGCGCGCAAAGGTGGCGGACCATGTGGCGCGCCTGAAAAACGACAATGGCATCACGCCCGGTCTGGCAGTGATCCTGGTGGGCGAGGACCCGGCCAGCGAGGTCTATGTGGCCGCCAAACACCGGCAGACGGTCGAGGTCGGCATGGCCTCTTTCGAGCATAGATTGCCCGCCGATGTCTCTGAGGCGGATCTCTTTGCGCTGATAGACCAGCTCAATGCAGATCCAACCGTGCATGGGATCCTCTGTCAGTTCCCGGTGCCGGATCACCTGGACGAGCGCGCCGTGGTGGCCCGCATCGACCCGTCCAAAGACGTGGATGGCTTGAGCGTTGTCAACGCGGGCCTTTTGGCGAGCGGTGAAAAGGGGCTTGTCTCCTGCACGCCGCTGGGCTGTCTGATGCTGTTGCGCGATCAGGTCGGCGATATGACGGGCCTCAATGCGGTTGTGATCGGCCGTTCGAACCTTTTTGGCAAGCCTATGGCGCAGCTTCTTTTGCAGGAGAACTGCACTGTGACCATTGCCCATTCGCGCACCCGCGATCTGCCCGAGGTCTGTGCCCGCGCCGATATTCTGGTCGCCGCCGTGGGGCGCTCGGAAATGGTGCAGGCTGACTGGGTTAAACCCGGTGCCACGGTCATTGACGTCGGCATCACCCGCGTGCCGCACCCGGAAAAACCTGGCAAGACCAAGCTTTTGGGGGACGTGAACTTCGCCCCGGTGTCCGAGGTTGCAGGGGCGATCACCCCGGTGCCGGGGGGCGTTGGGCCCATGACCATCGCTTGTCTTTTGGCCAATACGCTGACCGCCTGCTGCCGCGCCCATGGGCTTGCAGAACCCGAAGGGCTGACGGCCTGATCCTGTATCCTGCGTTCACAGCTGACTGCATCCGTTCAGGGTCTTTGAGAGACCGCGTCAGCGCGGCATGGGGCAGGGAATAGGTGTGGGGCCGGTCAGGATCGCCAAAGCCTGAGGCTGCATCAGCCCTGCGAGTGCCGGATCCCTGCTGCGCAGACCGCCCGTGTAGGTGCCAAAGGCGGGCAGGATCAGCCGTATGTGATCGACAAGAAAAGCGGGCCGGGATCTGCCCCGGCTGAGGCGTGCCTTTGGGTGGTAGTGGCCAGAGACCTCTCCCGGCGTTGCATCGACGCGGGCTATATGGCGAAAGGTGAGGGGGCCGATGGTGATCTCATCGCAGCTTTGCCCGCCAAAGCTGGTTGTGCCCGGATCATGGTTGCCCTCGATCCAGATCCATTTTCGGGCCGCTACCATCTGGCGCAGGTCGTCGGCTTCGCTCGCGGGCAGGGCCTTGGCGGCGGCCAGATCGTCGAAACTGTCACCCAGGCACAGCACGGTATCTGGCGAATATTGCTTGATCAGGGCAGAAAGCCTGTTCAGCGTATCGCGCACCTCGTAGGGCGGTAGGGCTGCGCCACCGCGCCTCAGGTGGCGTTCCGATTTGCCCAGGTGCAGGTCCGAGACGCACAAAAGCCGCTCATCGGCCCACCAAAGGGCACCGCTGCCAAGGGCGGTCAGCCGGGTGCCTGCAAGGGTGAAGTCATAGCCGCTCATGCGCGTCTGATCGTCGGTTTTGGACCCGGCTGCAAGTCTCATTGCGCGAGGGTTTCAAGGCCGGAAGCGCGCATCAACTCGGCCGCTTCCTGCTGGACCAGCTTTTCTGCGCCCGCGCCCTGAACCGGCACCTTGCCCATCTCAAGAAGCAATGGAGCGGCCAGCGGGCTGATACGGCCAAGGCGGCGCAGGCTGACGCGGCCCCGGATGCGCTCGATCATCTCTTCGATGCGGGCGAAATCCACCAGCCCGCTCAGCGCTTCGTCGCGGGTGATGTCCAGCAGGAGATGGTCCGGGTCATATTTGCGCAAGGTGTCATAGAGGATATCCGAAGAAAACGTCGCCTGCCGCCCGGATTTGCGGCTGCCGGGCGTGTTGCGCTCGATGAGGCCTGCAATGGTGGCCGAGGCGCGAAAGGCGCGCTTCATCACGGCGTTTCCGGCCAGCCAGCGCTCAAGCCCGTCGCGCAGGGCGTTCCCGTCGAGCAGCGGTGCAGGATCAGTGAGTTCTGACAGGCCCCAGATCAAGGTAGCATAGTCGGTCGCGACAAATCCGAGCGGATCAAGGCCCAGCTCCTCCATCCGTTTGGTCACCAGAAGGCCCAGCGTTTGCTGCGCGTTGCGCCCGGCAAACCCATAGAGGCAGGCGTGTTCACGCCCCTGATGCGGGAAGGTTTCGATCAGCATCTGGCCCGCGCGCGGCAGCTCTGACACTTTGCGCTGCAGGGTCAGCCAATCGGCCGTATGTGCAGGCAGGTTTGGCCATGCATCCTGCGCCAAAAGGTCGAGAATGCCCTGGCTCAGTTGCGTGGAGGTGGCGAATTTGGTGCCAGAAAAGACGGCGATCTTGGGTTTGCGTCCGCGGTCACGGCTGACTTCGACGGTCATTTCGCGCAAGGACTCATAGCGCACGATCTGCCCGCCAATGAGGAAGGTGTCCCCAGGCGTCAGAGTGGCGGCAAAGGCCTCTTCAACCTCGCCCAAAGGCTTGCCGCCCCGGCTGCGCTTCATGCGCACTTTCAGAAGGTCGGCGTCCTGAATGGTGCCGATGTTCATGCGGATGCGCGCGGCAGAGCGGGGATCGCGCAGCTGCCACAAGCCGTCAGGGCGTTGCAGCAGCCGCTGCCACTGGTCATAGGCGCGCAGAGCATAGCCACCGGTTGCGCAAAAATCGAGGCAGGCGTCGAACGCGGCCCGGGAAAGGTGCGAATAGGCGCCGACGCTTGTGACCTCGGCAAAAAGCGTATCGGCGTCAAACGGCCCGGAGCAGGCGCGGATCAGGATATGCTGACATAAGACATCGCGCGGCCCCGGTGGGCGCGGATCGCCATCAAGCCGCCCTTGCTTCACTGCTTCAAGCGCGGCCTGACACTCCACGACCTCGAACCGGTTGGCAGGCACCAGCAGCGCCTTTGACGGGGCGTTGTAGCGATGGTTGGCCCGCCCGATGCGCTGCACCAGACGTTTGACGTTCTTGGGCGCGCCGATCTGGATCACAAGGTCGACATTGCCCCAGTCGATGCCTAGGTCGAGAGAGCCCGTGCAGACCACTGCGCGCAACTCATTTGCAACCATCGCCGCCTCGACCCGCTCGCGCTGCTCCCGGTCGAGCGAGCCATGATGGATGGCGATGGGCAGGCCTTCCTCATTCGCGAGCCATAGGTTGTGAAAGAAGATCTCGGCCTGGGCGCGGGTGTTGTGAAAGATCAGCGTGGTCTGATGAGCGCGGATCTGGTCCAGAACAGCGGGTATGGAATAGGCCGCGCCACCGCCCGCCCAGGGGGGCGCCTCTTCGGTTTGCAGCATGGCAATGTCGGGGGCAGGGCCGGGGTCGGCCTGCACGATATGGCAAGGGTCGGGATATCGGGCGAGGTACCGAGCAATCTGTTCGGGATCATCCACGGTGGCCGAGAGACCCACCCGCCGCAAATCGGGGCAGAGGCTTTGCAGCCGGGAGAGCGCCAGCATCAGTTGATCGCCGCGCTTGCTTTCGGCGAGGGCATGGATTTCGTCGATGACAATGCGTTTGAGGCCCTGGAAGGTGCGCGCGGCATCCTCGTAAGACACCATCAGGGCCAGGCTTTCCGGTGTGGTCAGCAGGATGTGAGGCGGATCTGTGCGCTGGCGTTTGCGGCGTGATTGAGGCGTGTCGCCGGTGCGGTCGTCGATACGGATCGGCAGGCCCATCTCGGCTACGGGTCCGGTGAGGTTGCGCTTGATATCGGCGGCCAGCGCCTTCAGTGGAGAGACATAAAGCGTGTGCAATCCCTTGTGATCGTCTGCCGCAAGTTCGGCCAGAGTGGGCAGGAAGCCGGCCATCGTCTTGCCGCCTCCGGTCGGTGCGATGAGCAGTGTCGCTGGCTCCCGCGCGCGTGCCAGCATCTCCCTCTGGTGGGGATGGATCGTCCAGCTGCGGTCCTGGAACCAGCCGGAAATCTGGGGCGGAAGGAAGGTCATGGTCCGAGCTTAGAAAGAAACCTGATTCCAAGGAAAATTCTTTTGCGTTTGTCCGACGGATCCGCGCCTTTGCAACGTGTGATGATTGAAGAGGTTTTCAAGACTGGAGAAAGAAGATGAGTACGCTTCGCACCTGGGCCACCCCGCTGACAATCGGGAGTTTTCTGCTGATGGCCGTGACGGGCCTCTTGATGTTCTTTCATCTGGACGGCACCTTGAACAAGGTGGCGCATGAATGGGCGGGCTGGATCATGGTCGCGGGCGTTCTGGCCCATGTTGTGCTGAATTGGCGGGCCTTTTCGATCTATTTCAAACGTCCGGTCGCAGTGACGATCATGGCGGTGTCCGCTGTTGTTCTGGCCGGGTCCTTCGTACCGGCCTCTGGAGGTGGCAACCCGGTCAGGCCGGTGATGATGGCCATTTCGCAGGCCACGGTCGGAGCCGTGATCGAGTTGAGCGGAGTGCCGCAGCAAGAGGCGCTGTCACGCCTGAGTGCCGCTGGATACGATGCGGAGGTTGATACGCCGTTGCCCAGGCTGACCGGCGGTAACAGGGAAAAGGAAATGGCAATCCTGTCGCTGCTTTTCCAAGGCTGAGATCGGGGCCGAAAGGCCCCTATTTCACGATGGCCTCGTCCTTGACGAACATATTGGCCCAGGCCCGGTCAATCAGTTCGGGGCTCATCTGGTAGGGAATGCCTTCAAAGTCGCAGATCGCCATCATCTGATCGATCAAAAAGACCGGCTGGTAGTTGGCATAGACGTTGTTGATGGTCGGATATTTCGTCTTCAGAAGGTGCACCAGCGTCGCCTCGTCCAGTGGCACGCCTTTCTTGCGGGCCACAAGGGCAAAGATCTTGAGGAAGTTTTCCTGATCCGGCCCGTCGATTTTGATCTTGAAGAAAATCCGGCGCAGGGCGGCCTGATCGAAGATTTCATTTGGGTGGAAGTTGGTGGAGAAGATCACCAACGTATCGAATGGAACCTCGAATTTTTCGCCCGATTGCAAGGCCAGGATATCGCGGCCCTCTTCCAGTGGCACGATCCAGCGGTTGACCAGCGCCTGGGGCGGTTCTGCCTGACGGCCAAGGTCGTCGACGATGAAGATGCCGCCGGTAGATTTCAGCTGCAATGGCGCCTGGTAGGTGCGTGCCGTCGGGTTGTAGACCAGGTCCAGCATCGACAGGGACAGCTCCCCGCCTGTTACCACGGTGGGTCGTTCGCATTTCACATAACGGGTGTCAAAGCGGCGCGGGCGGCGCAGGGCGTTGGGATCCTCTGCCTCTTCGGGGGCCGCTGTGTGCACGATGGGGTCATAGACCGTGATCACCTGACCAGCATATTCGATGGCGCGCGGCACATAGACACAATCGCCAAGCGCATCGCGAATCCCGTTGGAGATTGAAGACTTCCCGTTGCCGGGCGGGCCATACATCAGGATCGAGCGGCCTGCACTGACGGCGGGGCCAAGATGGTCGAGCAGGCTGTCGGGCAGGATCAGGTGGCCCATGGCGTCGGTCAACTGCTGGCGCGTTACCATGATGTTGCGGATGGACTGACGCTCGACCTGTTCGCGGTAGACATCCAGCGGCACCGGCATGGCGCCGTAGTATTCCGACTGACTAAGCGCATCGAGGGCACGTGCGCGTCCGGCATCGGTCAGTTGATAACCCATTTCATTGCCGCTGTTGGCATTCAGCGTACCGGTGGCCTCCAGCAGTTTTTGTTCGCGGGCCATGTCTACCAGTTCCTGCGTCACCGGGATCGGCAGGCAGATGGCGGCTGCAATGTCGCTGACAAGGTCGGCATTCTTGCGAAACATCGTCTTCAGCAGGATATCCCGCATCATCACGATGGGAAGCTGCATCTGGGCAAGCCCGCGCGGCGCGGGCGGCGCCACGACGGCGCTGGTCTGCATGTTCATATCACGGCCTGTCTGTTCAACCTGCTCCCCTGAAGGCGGCCTTGTGGGGGGAGGGCCCACGCAGCCCCGCCATCAGGGGATCCACTCCTGATGATCAGTCTACGCCTCACTGTGGCAAGAGAACGGCAAGGCTGGTGCATTTCCGGGAAAACGTGTCCTGGAGAGGCGGCCTTTTCCGCGGTATTTTAGCAAAGAGCCCGGTTCAGCCCGCAGCCGGGCTGCCCAGAAGCGCGCCCAGAATGAGATAGATTGAAAGCGTCGCCCCAAGACAGAGGCCCATCGGAAACTTGCTGCCCACGCTCCAACTGAGCCAGTCTGGGGCGAGTCTTCTGAGGGGCGAATACTTTGCCAGCCTGTGGGTCACAAAGCCGGCCAGAAGGTTGGCCGAAAAGATCATCATCAGCGCGGGCAAATCCGCAAAGGCCACGAGGGGCGCAGCGGCGCCGGCAAACTTGGCGTCCCCAGCCCCGATCATCCCGGCGGAATAGAACAGAAAACCAAAAGCAATGCCGATAGGAAGATGTAACAGCTGCCAGCCGTAATCGGCCCAGGTCGGCATCACGAAAAGCCCCACCACAATGTAGACCAGCCCAAGGCTGTCATTGATACAGTTGGGAATACGCATTCCGCGAAGGTCCGTCAGAGCCGCCGCATAGCAGAGCGGTAGCACGAAGGGCAGAAACCACAGGGCTACATGGGCCGGAATGGCCAGGTGCAACATGGATCAGATCAGCCGTTTTCAAGCGCCGCGAGCGCCCGCGCAGCGGCTTCGAAATGCTGTGGATGCGTTGAAAGTGCTTCCCGCAGGAGATTCTCCCCGGTCTTCACGTCGCCCTGTTTTACCGCCGATAAGGCCATGGTGTGCAAAAGCTGCGCGCGCTCGGTCTGATCCAGTGGGATCACCGGCAGCGTGTAGTTGCGTTGTGCGCCGCGCGCCAGAACGAGATTGTTCTTGGCGGTGAAAAGAGTCGGATCCTGGCGGATCGCGTCGCTGAACAGACGCTCGGCTTCGGCGAATTGGCCGCGAGAAAGCTTGGAATAGCCCCAGTTGTTCATCACTTTGGCGGGCTGCGTTGTGAGCCCCGTGGCAATCTCGTAGAAGCTGTCGGCGCGTTTCCATTCCTTGTTGGCATCCGCGACCATCGCTTCCAACCGGTAGCGGCGATAGGTTTCATGTGTGGGGGGAACCGAATCCAGCGCATCTTCGGCACCTTTCCAGTCACCGACGCGGATCAGCGCATCTGCCAGGGAGATCTTGTCTTCGACCGTGGCCTCGGTGTGGGTTGCGACTTTCTTCCAGGCGCCTGCGGCTTCGGTATTGCGTTTTGCCCGGATCAGCGAAATGGCAAGGCCGCGCTGAAAATCGACGCGATCAGGCGAGGATTTCAGGGATTTCTGGAAATAGCTCACCGCCTCGTTCGGGTCAGCCACGCTGAGCATGACCTCATTGAGGTTATGCGCATCCACGACATTGACCTCTTCAAAGGCTCGCTCGACGGTTTCCTTGCCATCCGGTTTGGCGCAGGCTGACAGGGCAAGAACGCCCATAAGCCCTGTAGTCACAAGAATAAACTGGCGCATTTTATGCGTCCTTTTGCTGCTCTGCCCTTGCGGATTTGATGGCCAGCCTAAGGATTTCTTTCGATCCGATAACTGCCGCCGCCTTGCCGCATCAATGTGAAGTCGCTTCGACTTTCGTTTTGCAGATCACTATGCGCGGATTTTTCAAGCTTTTCGAGGGCTCGGCGCAAATTATCCCGGATTGCGTCACTTTCGCCATTGTCGAGCGCATAGGCACGTCGCAGAATTTGCGCAGCTTCTGGCGTTTTGTCCCGCTCCATCAGGACAACACCAAGGTTGTTCAGCGCCTCTGGCCAGTCAGGGGATGCCTTTGTGGCGCGGCGAAGGAGGTCTTCGGCCTGCCCCAAACGGCCAAGGCCGAGATTTGCAGAGCCCATGCTCGACAACACCTCTGGCGTTAGCCCCTGGTCCAGGGCGGCGCGGTTGAAGGCATCAAGCGCCAGTTCGTATTCGCCTGCATCCATCAGGCGGTGACCGACGATCAAACCATCTTCGGCCTCTTTGCGCAGGTCAACACCGGGCGCCCAGGGGCTGTCTGGCTCTTGTCGGGCGAATTGCGGCGTACAGGAGGCGGAAACAAGTAACGCCACCAGCGCACTGGCGCGGGCGGCGAGACAGAAGGGGCAGGGGCGGCGTTTCGCCACCCTGCGCGGCCTGGTCATGATCAGTTACCCATATTGCCCATATTCGCAATGCCTTCCACCGAAGGTCCGACCAGAATGATCAGGAGCGGCGGCACGGTCAGGCCCATTGTGGCAAGAGTCATTTTCACAGGCAACTTGTTTGCGGCCTCCTCGGCGCGCATTACGCGCTTGTCACGCATTTCGTCCGCATAGACCCTCAGCGCATCCGCGATGGAGGTACCAAAGGACTGCGACTGGATCATGACAGTGACAAAGGAGGAGATATCCTGCACACCGCAGCGTGTCCCCATGTCTCGCAGCACCTTTTGTCGCTCCTTGCCTGCCTTCATTTCATAGGCGACGACTTCAAATTCTTCGGCAAGGGCGGGGTAGGAGGCGTGCAATTCCTTGGCAACACGTACGATTGATTGATCAAGCGATTGTCCGGCCTCGACGCAGACCAGCATCATGTCCAGTGCATCTGGAAACCCTTGAGTGATCTGTTTCTTACGTTCTTCGATGCGCCGGGTGACCCAGTATTTCGGCAACATGTAGCCCGCACCACCCGGGCCAAGAATGCGAATGGCCAGCTGTTGGCTGTCGAATTCGGTGCCGGCGTTCATGACGTAGACAAAGAACAGTCCGGCGCCCAGTCCCAGCAGGCCCAAGGCAAACTGGGCAAAGTGAAAGATGCGCACAGAGTCCTTTGAGGCATAACCGGCCTGGCGCAGCCTAAGCTCCATCGCGGACAGTTCTTCGGCGTTCTGCGGTTCAAGAAAGGAAGCAAATTTCTGAAGCTGCTCGTTTCGGTTGCTTTGGCGCAGGCTTTCTTTTTGTTGCTTGGGCCGCGTTTCCGGGGCCATGTCCTTTTGCAATTTTTTCAGCGGGTCTTCTGGCTGGTTTAACAGCAATGGGATGGCCAGAAGAATCATCAAAAGGCCCAGGATGCCGATGGCCAGAAGCGGGCCGAATGCACCGAACTGGTCTGTCAGAAAACCGTTGATATCGCTCATGATGGACATGGTGCGCTCCTCAGACCTCGATATTGGTGAGCATCTTCATGACAAAGAGGTTCACAGTCAGCATGATCCCCACCACAAAACACGCCGGAATAAACCAGGGGTGATCAAGCACATTGTCGTAGTAGTTGGGATCCCGGACCAGCAGAACGCCCAAGGCAAACAGCGGGAAGCCGGATAGGAACTTGCCCGACCACTGAGCCTCTGCGGTGATGGCTTTGACCTTGCGAAACAGGCGAAAACGGGCGCGGATCACTTTTGCAAGGCCTGCCAGCACCTCTGCCAGATTACCGCCAGACTGCTGCTGGATCGTGACGGCAACCGCCAGAAAGCGCATGTCCTGAAGGTCGAGCCGCTCGGCCATTTCCTTGAGCGCTTCACCGATGTCGCGACCATAGGCGGATTCATCTGCGATCATGCCAAATTCGGATGCCAGCGGATCTTCGATTTCGTTTGAAACGATCTGAATGGCCGACGAAAACGGATGTCCGACCCGCAGGGATCGCACCATCAGCTCAACCGCGTCCGGCAACTGTTCCTCGATCATGGCCATGCGTTTGGTGGCCTTTTTGTTGACCCAGAAAAATACGCCACCCACGCCGATGATGATCGAACCGAGGGCGCGGACGGGCAGCGGGGCAGAGGTGCCAACGCTAAGCGCAATAAAGGCGATGACTGCAACTGCGCCCATGATCAGCATCAGTTGTTGCGGAGTGAACGCGATAGCAGCCTTTTGTGCCCGTTCGGCCAAAAGAGAATAGAGCGGGATTGACTGGGATTTTCCGTGTTGTTTCAGCTCCTTTCGGAGCTTCTCCAGCACTTCTTCGCGGGTGTTGCCCTTTTCCAGCATCTCCAGACGGCGGCTGACCTTGCTGTTGAGGCTGATCGATTTGCCAAAGACGACAAGGTAGATCCCCTCGACCAGCACGATTACGCCGACGAAAATCAGACCGTAAATCAGCGGTTCGATAGGTACCTGCATCCGACTTACTCCATCCGTGTGGGTTCATAGATCGAGGGGGGGAGATCAAACCCCCACAGGCGGAACCGTTCTGAGTAGTGGCTGCGCACACCAGTAGCCGTGAAATGGCCGATGATCTTGTTTTCCGGGGTCAGGCCGACGCGCTGGAAACGGAAGATCTCCTGCATGGAGATCACATCGCCCTCCATGCCGGTGATTTCGGTGATCGAGGTCATCCGCCGCGAGCCGTCCTGCAGGCGCGAGGCCTGCACGATTACGTTCACAGCCGAGGCAATCTGGCTGCGCACGGCCTTGATCGGCATTTCGATCCCTGCCATGGCGATCATGTTCTCAAGGCGCGACACGCCGTCTCGGGCCGAGTTGGCGTGGATTGTCGTCATCGAGCCGTCATGACCAGTGTTCATGGCCTGCAACATGTCGATGACTTCTTCGCCGCGAGTCTCCCCCACGATGATGCGGTCGGGCCGCATCCTGAGTGCGTTCTTGAGACAGTCGCGCGGCGAAACTTCGCCCTTGCCTTCGACGTTTGGCGGGCGGCTTTCCATCCGCCCCACATGGGTCTGCTGCAGTTGAAGTTCCGCGGTGTCTTCGATGGTCAGGATCCGCTCGGAATCATCGATAAAGCTGGACAGAGCGTTGAGCGTTGTGGTTTTACCAGAACCCGTTCCGCCCGAAACGATGATGTTCAAGCGGGTGGATACAGCGGCTTGAAGATAGGCCGCCATTTCTTCGGTGAAGGCGCCGAACTGAACCAGGTCGTCAATGCCCAGTTTGTCTTTTTTGAACTTCCGGATGGAGACCAGCGAGCCATCCACTGCAATGGGCGGCACCATGGCGTTAAAGCGAGAGCCATCCGCCAGGCGGGCGTCCACGTAAGGATTGGATTCGTCAACGCGCCGCCCCACTGCCGAGACGATCTTGTCGATGATCCGCATCAGGTGCTTTTCATCCTTGAACGTCACGTCCGACAGCTGCAACTTGCCTTCGCGTTCCACAAAAATTTGCTGCGGGCCGTTCACCAGAATATCGCTGACGGTTTCGTCCTGCAGCAATGATTCCAACGGGCCAAGGCCGGTGACCTCGTCATAAAGCTCCTTGTTGAGCGTCATGCGGTCTTCGCGATTGAGGGCAATGCCCTTTTCGTCGAGAAGCTCTCCGGTGATTTGCGCGATTTCACCGCGCAACTCTTTCTCGCTGGCCTTGTCCAGAGCGGAGAGGTTCAGGTTATCCAGCAACTCGCGGTGCAGCTGGACCTTGATTTCTCCCAGGCGTTCTTTGCGCTTGCGGTCTTTGTCGGCAGGGGCTGCCTCGGCGTTTTTGCGGGGAACGGGGCGGCGCAGGGATGCCGCCGCTTGCGGCGTCTCGACAGAGCTTGTTGCGGGCGCGGGCGCCGCTGCCGGAGCCGTACGCGCGCTTGGTGCTTGCTTCTTGTATCTCGAAAACAACTCTTCGTCCCCCGGAGTTCGTGCAGGTTAGGCGGCTGCGTCCGCTTCGCCCTGGCCCAGTTCGTGCAGGGATTGGGCGAGCTTCGCGATCTCCTTGCGCAGTGGGTTCTTGGCATTTGACAGGGCCAGTGGCAGGCCGTGGTCGCAACTTTGCAGCACTGGTTTGCCGCCATCCGGCAGTTGCAGGTCAATGGAAATGCCGAGGCTGTCGCCCATGCGTTTGACACGGGATTTGCCACTTAGGTCGGTAAATTTCGGCGCGCGGTTCAGAACAAAGCGCAGCTTGTCGAAAGGCAACCCTTCGGATTGCAGGGCGCGTTTCATACGTACGGTGTTCTGCGCCGAACGCATGTCCAGTTCGATCACGGCCAAATAGACATGGGCCAACTGCAGCATGGTTTCAGACCATTGCACCAGCGTGTGTGGCAGATCAACAACCACAAAGTCAAAATGGCTGCGGGCCATTTCGATCACGCGCTCCACGTCCTCGGGCGTGATGATCTCAAGCGGAATCATATCTGATGGCGCCGTGAGAACCTGCATTTTTTCCTGAAACGGCAAAAGCGCGTGTCCAAACACCTCTTCATCCAAGCTGTCGGTCTCGCTCAGCATTTCCATTACAGCTTCGCGGCGCGGCAGGTCGAGATAGGTCGAGATCGAACCGTACTGCATATCAAAATCAAGCAGGCAGACGCGCGGTTCTTTGCTTTTGCAAAGTTCCGCCAGCTCCCAGGCGAGGTTCACGGCCAAGGTCGTTGAACCGGTGCCCCCTGCCAGACCGTGACACACGATCAATGCGCCTTCACGGCGGCTGCCGGTTTTGAGTTGGTGCGGGTTTTCTTCTGCGGCGGCGGGCTGCGGTTCGGGTGCGCTCAGGCGGTCAATTGCTGCTTGCAGCTCTTGTTCAGGCAGCGGGTAGGGGATGAATTCATCAGCGCCCTGGCGCAGCAAAGAGTGCAAGGCGGCGGGGGTGACATCCTCTGCGATCAGGATGACCTTGATGCCCTTCGCATGAGCCTGAGTGATGATGTCGCCCATCAGGGGCAGGTCTTCTTCATCCTCGCAATCCATGGCCATGGCCACGAATTGAAGTGTCTCGGCTTCCGGTTGGTTGAAAAAGGCCAGCGCCTCGGAAAAACCGAGATCACCCCATGCCTCACCCAGTGCCGTTTCCATATCTTCGATCAAGAGGTCGAAATTCTGTACATCGCGGCTGATGGTACAGGCAACAATGGCAGGGGTATCAGTTTGCGGCAGTTCGCTGCTCATCGCCAACATCCTCTTAGTCTCAAGGCGCAACGCCTCCTTCAGTCGGGGCGCATTCCACCTCTTTTAGAGAATGTCTGTTAAGATCTTGACCACAATTGGGCCAAAAGCATCCAATTGTAGGGAAAAGTTAAGAGGTTTTAGGTGGGAATTTTAGTCCAAGGAGGATTGCAGCGATTGCTCTGCGGTCAGTGTCGTGGCCGGGACGGCGCTGGCAATATATTCCCGATAGACAATCTGAGCGTATTTCCCATCCAAAACAGTGGGATGGCGCTTGAGAAAACCGCTCACCTCTGTGACCGTGCGGCGATTGCGGCGCTCACGCTGCTGGGTGACAATCAAGGGTTGTGTCTCGCCATAAGACACCAAGGCTTCCAGCCGCGATCGACTGATTCCCTTGGAGACCAGGTAGTTCACGGCGGCCTGGGCCCGCCGTTTCCCTAGGCGTTTGTTGTAGGCAGTGCTGCCGACGGCATCGGTGTGGCCATAGACCCGAAAGCGCACCTCCGGGAACTGTTTGATCCAATGGGCCTGGCGATCCAGGGTCGCGCGGGCATCGCCATCGAGGCGTGCACTGTCGAAGTCAAAGGTGATGGTGGTCGGCACTTCCTCTGCAAAGCGGCCCGCCAGTTGAATCGCGTAGTCGCGCTCCCCGCTCATGACTGCAGCGTTGTTCTGTGTGGAATGGCCAAAGACAGTGCTGGACAAAGGTTCCCCGGCCTCGCGAGTGGCGCAGGCGGCGGTGGTCAGCATGAGCGCCAAGGCAGCGGATTTCTTGATCATCAGCCCCATCTTTCTTCCGGTTCAGTCCAATACATAGCCATAGGAGCCGTTGAAGTCCTGCTTGGCAACCTCGCTTGCAGGTCCGGACCTGCTGCGTGCGGTGCGTCCGAACAGGAAAAGGTCCGCTTCGCTGGGTGGTTTGATCCGGTCGGTGGGCAGGGCCAGCGCCTCGCCGCGCGTCGGAGTGACAAGATGAGCGCTGACGATAATAACCAACTCGGTCTGCGAGCGCTGATAGTCAGCGCTACGGAACAGGGCACCCAGCACAGGCACATCGCTGATCCAAGGCAATTGCGCTGCGTTATCAAGGAATTCGTCCTTGATAAGTCCTGCGATGGCAAAGCTTTCGCCATCGCGCATTTCTACGGTCGTCGAGGTCTCGCGGCGCGAGAAAGCGTTGATCGACAGGCCGTTCAACTCAAGTGTATTGGTCGGGTCGATGGCAGAGACTGCGGCCTTCAGCTCAAGATTGACGATGTCTTCATCCACCACGCGGGGAATAAAATGCAACTCGATCCCAAAGGGTTTGAAGTCGACCGTGATCAGCCCGTCTTCCTGGGCGACCGGAACCGGGTATTCACCACCTGCGAGGAACTTTGCCTCCTGGCCAGACAGGGCTGAAAGGTTCGGCTCCGCCAACGTGCGTACAACGCCTTTTTGTTCCAGTGCTTCCAGCAGCAAGCCAACCTGCACCGAGCCAACATTGAAGCCAAAGAGGATTGCGCCCGTGTTGCTGTTGGCGGCAGGGATGTTCCCCGACAAAGCGTTGGTCAGGGCAGGCTGGTTGTTGAGTGTGTTCACCCCGCCATTGACGCCAAAACTGCTGCCTCCATTGACACCCAGAGAGGAGCTGAGCGATTTTGAAACAGAGCGCTGCATCTCGGCAAACCGGACTTTCAGCATGACTTGCTGCACGCCGCCGACCGACATCAGATTGCTGACCCGATCCGGCGCATAGCGTTCGGCCAGATCCAGGGCGCGCTGCAGTCGCGCTGAACTTGAGACTGTCCCGGACAGGACGATGCCGTCATTTGCGGTACGCACCTCGATCTTTTCGCCGGGCAGGATCTGACGCAGGCGCTCCTTGAACTCGCTGACATCGGCGGCCACACGGACATCGACGTTTGTGATCAGACGGCCCGACGCATCCAGAAGCGTCAGTGTGGTCAAGCCCGGTGATTTGCCCAGCACGTAAATGGTGCGGTCAGAAAGGGAAGAGATATCGGCAATGCTGGGGTTGGCAATGCTGAGTTCCGCAAAGGGTTCATCGCTTTCAACCACGACGGCGCGATTCATGGGGACATCCAAAGACGCAGACGCCCCTTTCTTCACCACGCGCACGCCATTTGCCAAAGCACCGTCAGGCACCGCAACGCCTATCAGCGAAAGCCCCGTCAGGGCCGCTGCAACAAACCTTCGAATTGCCATGTGACCTGCCTTTCCGATCACGCCTCAACTTCGGGTCTTTTTGCCCGATATTTTGCGTCAGTGTGCGGCAATTCCCGCATTATTGCAAGAATCAAAGCCTGTGCGCGTGTCAAAGCCGCCTCGGCGGTGTGGGGCAGGGGCAACAATACATAAAAAACCGCCACCCGAAAACGGGCGGCGGGGGTGACCAGCAGCGCTCGTCAGAGCGCTCGTTGTGGCTGGGTTGTTCAGTTTGAGCAGGGGATCGGAATTTCCACGACCTCAGCGCCGCGCCGTGTGCGGATGGTGCAAACACGTTCTTCCTGTGCGACTACGGGTGCTTCGACTGCGCCCAGTCCCAAGAGCTTTCGTTGATCGACTTCGACCATCGCAGCCACGGTGTCATCCTCCGCTCCGACAAGTGCCAAAGAGAGCCTCCCGGTGCTTTGAGCCTGAGCAAGGGACGCGACCTGTTCGGGGCGTGCAGCAACCGTGACGGTTCTGGCGATGATTGTCCCGTCAATGTCGCCGCCAGCGCTTTGATCCACGGCGATCAGCTCCACGTTGGTGTCAATGAGGCGTGTTACGTCGCCCGTTACGCCAGTGTTCGTGCGGCCTACAGAACCGGTCCAATATACATCGACCCGGTCGCCCGGACGAAGGAACCCGGACACACCGGATGCCACATCGACCTTGATGGCAAAGGCTCGCATGCCGCGTGCAAGGCGCGAGGTGATGCCGGCATCTTCGCCCGGTGCCGTAACCTTGACCGCCATCAACGGCTCATCCTTTTCCATTGTGCGCAGCACGACGCGTGGCTCGTCGGCACGCTCGGGCGGGAACAAAGCTTCGAGGCTTGTGAAAGCGCCTTCCGGCACCGACTCTTCGGGCCAGCGCACCTTTCGTACGGCTTCTTCTGTTAGCCGTTCTCCGTATTTAAGTTGTTTTGTTGCAACAAAAATATCCGTGGTCGGAACAACTTCCGCACGGTTTGCCCGTTCGCGGGCAAGTTCATTCTGATAGGCCGAGATGTAGTTCTTCGCCATCATAACGGCGCCACCGGCCAGGGCGACACCGACAATCAGCACGAGTCCGAAAACCGCACGCATTGTGGTACCTCTCATTCATCATGTTACCGATCCGCGTCTTGCGGTGGCGATTGCGACCGGGCGGTCGCTGCGCTTTGTTGTTGCTCAAATGCGCGCAACAGGCCTTAGCCGAACGTCCAATTGGCCATATAGGCTAATAGCGCATCCGCCAGCCCCATGGCGCCGTCCTGCATTGCCGAAGAGATCAGAACACACAGGCCGATGATCGCAGCAGTCAGCACAACCCAATCAACCGTTACCGCGCCCTCATCCCTGGCAAGAAAGGTCCAGATCTTTTTCATCTTGGGTGGCTTTCTAAAACGGGTCGGGAAAAAGGGCCGCGCCTTTGCTGAAGAAAGGCGCGGCCCAAAAGCTTGTGCCTAGATCAGGCTATTAGCTGTCGGACGGCGCTTTGTTGGTCAGGTAGGTGCCGGTGGATGCGGTCAGGCTGCTGGCGCCGGACTGGATCGAGGCGTAGACGGCGCCGGCCAGAACGGCCACGGCTGCGGTCAGAACAACCCAGTCAACGGTCACGGCGCCGGAGTCGTCTTTGCGGAAGTTTTTGATGAACTTGATCATGGTGTAGTCCCTCCAAAGGATCTTTGAATTTGCGTTATCCAACCGTCCTTTGAGTGGGTCTGTCTCTCTCTCTCACCGACCCTGTCCGGCTTGGATGAGTACATATAGCCGGGTGAGCGTGGCAGCATTTGGGCCGAAAACCGGAAAGGCTGCCCAATTTTAACGAAATTTAAAGAAAATATTTAAACCTCTGAAAGTAATCATAAAAAGAGTTTATGCTTTGTAAACGGGCGTGGCTATTGGGCGGCACGACGCGTGAAATATGGCGAATATGCCAGATTCCGAGGCTCAAGACTGGATTTGAAACCCGATTTGTCCGAGTCTCTTTCTCAAAAGAGCAGACTCGCAACCAGGCTAACAGGCCATGTCATGTCCCGACTTCTTCTAAGTGCCGCATCTGCGGCTGTATTCGGCATGTTGCAGATCGTGCCTTTGCACGCGCAGCAGTCGCCAAAGCCATTCCCGGAGTTCGAAGCCAAACGCGTCACCCCGCCAAAGGCAGGAGTGACAAAACGTATTACGGTTCAGATTGAGCCGCCGCTTGCGCAATCCGAGGCGTATGATGGCCTTTCATCCGATGACACTGACGAGGCGGGCCAGCGGTATGCGTGGTTCTGGGATCAGGTCAGCAGCGAGATGGAAGGCGTAACGGGTGCGGTTCGGCTGGAACGGGCTCTTTCTGCGCTGAGTTCCTCGGAAGGGGCCGGTGTTCCAGCGCCGCGCCTGCAGATCTTGCAAGAGATTGTCGCGCTTCAGGGCGTGCCCATTCTGATGGCCAGCCTCGAAACGCGGGTGTCGCCTGCATTGACCTTGGCCGTCATCGCCGTCGAAAGTGCAGGCCAGGTAGATGCGGTGAGCTCAACAGGGGCACAGGGCCTCATGCAACTGATGCCGGACACAGCGATCCGTTTTGGTGTCACTGATACCTTTGCCGCTGGGGAGAATATCAAAGGCGGCGTGAAATACCTCGACTGGCTCTTGCAGGAGTTTGATGGCGATCCTGTTCTGGCGCTGGCGGGGTACAATGCGGGAGAGGGCGCGGTCCGCGACCACGCAGGCGTGCCCCCTTTTGCCGAGACGCGGGACTATGTGCCAAAAGTGCTGGCCGCATACCGTGTCGCGCGGGGCCTGTGCATGACACCGCCCGAGCTGATCACAGATGGCTGCGTCTTTAGAAAGGTGAACTAGGTCCGATTCAGCTCCCAGATCACGGTCTTGGGAGGTGAAGCGAAAGGAGGCTGCGCGCAGCTTCTTTAGCGTCTGCGGCCGGGTCACCGGCCAACCCGCCGCCGCGTGCCATGACGGCAGAGACGATGGCGCCTTCCTTGAGCAGCAAGAGCTGCCGGGCCAGATCGAGTGGCTGATTTGCCCCTGCTTCAGCGGCGAGTTTGGCGAAGTGATCCTGCAGGATCTGCTTGTGCGCTGCGGATTGGGCATGGATCGGGTGGCGGACGTCCTGGAATTCGGCGCTGGCCTTGATGAACATGCAGCCGCGGAATTCCGGCTTCTCGAACCATTCCGACAGGGCGTCAAACATTGCCAGCAGCTGGCCGTCGGGCGTGTCCGAAAGCTCTTCGATGCGCCGGTAGAGCCAGTGGCGGAAATTCTCGTCCCGCAGGCGCAGCACCGCGAGGATCAGCTCTTCCTTGGTGCGGAAGTGCTTGTACATGGATGTCTTCGACACGCCCGTTTCAGCAACCAGCATATCCATTCCAGTCGCGTGAAAGCCGTTTCGGTAGAACACGGTCAGGGCCTTTCGGACCAGCTCGTCTCGCTTGTTTGGGCGCATGATTCGTCTCTTTCTGTACTGATCTGTAAATAAAATGCACGCGTGCGGAAAGCAACTGCGACACAATAAAGTGAAGCATTTCAGGTGATTGGGCGTGAAATCAGGAAAACTGATCACGACCGATCACAAAATGTGATTTGCGAAAGAGGACCGATCGGTACAGTTTGGCAGTAGGTTAACAGATCGGTACACTTAAGCCCAAGGATGGAGGCCCCTATGAGACGATTGTTCCACCCCATGCGCTCCCCATTTGGTCCTTTTGCGCTGTCTGCGGCCATTGGCTTGGCCCAGTTCGTCCCCTCCGAAGGCGCAGTCCCTGATGTCCGGCAGCGTGAACGCTCTGCTGAATTTGCGAATATGGTCGGCGCCTTGCCCGAGGGTGCCTCCATCACAGTGGCCGCCAACTGACAGGCGGTCACAAAACCCACCCCGGCCTGACCTCCAGAGGTCTCCCCTACATCGCCCGGGCCGGGGTGGCTCTTTTCCTCTTCAAGGTCTTCACAAAAGGATCTCCTCCATGTCCCGTCCCCCCTTGCCGCCCTTCGACAAAGCCAGCGCCATCCAAAAGGTGCGCCTTGCCGAAGATGGCTGGAATACCCGCGATCCACTGATCGTGGCGCCCGCCTATACCGATGACTGTCCCTGGCGGAACCGGGCCGATTTCGCCACCGGCCAGGACGAGATCCGCGCGCTGTTGACCCGCAAGTGGTCGCGCGAGTTGAACTACAGGCTGATCAAGGAGCTTTGGGCCTATACCGACAATCGCATCGCTGTCCGCTTTGCCTATGAATGGCAGGATGACAGCCGCCAGTGGTATCGCTCCTACGGCAACGAGAACTGGGAGTTCGCCGCAGACGGTCGCATGCAGCGGCGCATTGCTTCGATCAATGACTTGCCGATCCGCGAAGAGGACCGTCTGTTCCATTGGCCGCTGGGGCGTCGCCCCGACGATCATCCGGGCCTGTCCGATCTCGGCCTTTGAAACAATTTCCATAGAAAGCGAGACCAAATATGCCCCGTGCCTTTGCCGAAATAGCCTTCACCCCCGCCGTGCGCGCCCATCAGGAGCGGATGGGATCCGCCCGCTCTTACGGGCGTTTCCTGGAAATCCCGGAGCGCTCGGGCGATCGGATCGGAGTAAACGAGGCCGCCTTTATCGCCGATCGCGACGGCTTCTATCAGGCGACGGTGTCCGAAACCGGCTGGCCCTATGTGCAGTTCCGGGGCGGGCCGCGCGGCTTCCTCAAGGTGCTGGACGAAAAGACCATCGCCTATGCGGATTTCAGCGGCAACCGGCAGTATGTCTCGCTCGGAAACCTCACCCAAAACGCCCGCGTTTCGTTGATCCTGATGGATTACCCCAACCGGCGGCGGCTCAAGATCTGGGGCACCGTCGAGGTGGTCGAGGGCGCAGAGGCCACCGACAGCCTGTTCCCGTCAGGCGCGGATGCAATCCCCGAACGGGCCATACTGATCCGTATCGAGGCTTTCGACTGGAACTGCCCCCGCCATATTCCCGAGCGCCTGACGCTGGAGGAGCTGGAACCGCATCTGGCGCCACTGCGGAGCCAACTGGCGGAGCTCAAGGCCGAGAACGAGCGCCTGAAGGCAGGTCAGCCCGCCTGAGGTTGTTCTCGGAATTCCCACCACACCCAGAAAGGAAAACAGACATGAAACACCATCTGACACATGCGCTGAACGCGGTCTTCGTGGCCGGTGCGATAGCGGTCTCTGGCCTGCCGGGAATTGGACAGGCCAACACCATGCCGGAGGTGAGTTTTGACGCCGCGCAGATCGAAGGGCTGAACATCGCCTACCGCGAGGCCGGCGATCCCGCGAACCCCACGGTCCTGCTGCTGCATGGTTTTCCGACCTCCTCGCATATGTTCCGCGAGCTGATCCCGGTGCTGGCCGAGCAATACCATGTGATCGCGCCCGACTACCCCGGTTTCGGCGCCTCGGATATGCCGGATGCGGCGGAGTATGAATACAGCTTCGCCAATACCGCCGAGCTGATGACGGCGCTGCTGGATGAAAAGGGGGTCGGGGACTACGCCGTTTACCTGATGGATTACGGCGCCCCGGTGGGCTACCGGATGTTCGCCGAGCACCCCGAGCGCGTGACAGGTTTCATTATCCAGAACGGCAACGCCTACGCGGAGGGACTGCGCGAGTTCTGGGATCCGATGAAGGCCTATTGGGCCGATCCCAGCGCGGAAAACGGCGATGCCCTGCGCGGCTTCCTGACCCTGGATGCCACCAAGTGGCAGTTTACCCACGGGGTGCAGGATCCCTCCACCATCAGCCCGGACAACTTCTGGCACGTGCAATATCTCCTGGACCGTCCCGGCAATCAGGAGGTGCAACTGGAGATGTTCCTCGATTACGGCACCAATGTGGGGGAATACCCCAAATGGCAGGCGCTGTTCCGCGAGCACCAGCCGCCCGCGCTGCTGGTCTGGGGCGCCAATGACTACATTTTCCCGGCGGAAGGGGCGCATCCTTACAAGCGTGACCTCACGGATCTGGAATTTCACCTGCTGGATACCGGTCACTTCGCCCTGGAAGAATATGGTGATGAGATCGCAGGCCGGATGCTGACCTTCCTGGACCGGATCAACGACTGACCATGGCGGGGCACCGGAAAGATCTCCGGTGCCCGCCTTCGCCGATTTTGGAAAACCCATTTTAAAGGAGACATCTCATGGCAGAGACCCTGACGGTCGACCGGGTGGCGGCATTCTCGAACGCCGCCCATGGTGGTAACCCAGCCGGTGTGGTGATCGCCGAGCAGATGCCGAGCGAGGCCGAAATGCAGCGTATCGCCGCCGAGGTCGGCTATTCCGAGACCGCCTTTGCCGCACCATCCGGCGATGACAGCGGCGCCTGGCGGGTGCGCTACTTTGCCCCCAGCACCGAGGTTGCCTTTTGCGGCCATGCCACCATCGCCCTGGGTGCGCGGCTGGCGGCGCGGTTTGGCGGCGGGACCTATCCGCTGGTGCTGAACGACGGCACCATCTCGGTCGAGAGCGACGCGACGGGCGATCTTTCCCGCGCTGCGCTGATGTCGCCCCCGACCAGGAGCGGCCCCGCATCGGCAGAGCTGCTGCAGGCGGCGCTGGCGCTGTTCGATCTTACCCCCGATGATCTGGCTCCGGCGCTGGCTCCGGCGGTTGCCAATGCAGGCAATGATCACCTCGTGCTGGCCCTTGCGGACCGCGCGCGGCTGGCCGCGATGACATATGATCTGAAGGAGGGGGCTGCTCTGATGCAGGCCCATGGGCTGACAACCATCAACCTGATCTGGGCGGAAACCGCCCGCCTGTTCCACAGCCGCAACGCCTTTGCCATCGGCGGTGTGCTGGAGGATCCCGCCACCGGCGCGGCGGCGGCGGCCCTGGCAGGCTATCTGCGCGACGCGGGCTGGCCTCACGGCGGTTCCATCGACATCGTTCAGGGAGAGGACATGGGCGCCAAATCGCTGTTGCGGGCCGAGATTTCGGATGAACCCGGCGCCAGCATCCAGGTGTCTGGCACGGCAAGGGTCATCTGACGTTTGCATGCCCGCGAAAAAGGCCCGCCTGATGTATCTGGCGGGCCTTTTCATATTCTGCAGCGCGGCTGCGATCAGTCGACGATGGTCGCTTCGGTTGCCGCGCGCAGCTCTTCCTCGGTGACGCCATCGGCCAGCTCAACGATTTTCAGGCCGCCTTCGACCACATCGAGCACGCCAAGACCAGTGATGATGCGGTCCACAACACCCTTGCCGGTCAGCGGCAGGGTGCAGGCCTTCAGAACCTTGCTGTCGCCGTGCTTGTTGGTGTGGTCCATGACGACCACCACGCGGCCGACGCCCGCAACCAGGTCCATGGCGCCGCCCATGCCTTTGACCAGCTTGCCGGGGATCATCCAGTTTGCAAGGTCGCCGTTTTCGGCCACTTCCATAGCGCCCAGGATCGCCATGGCGATCTTGCCGCCGCGGATCATTGCGAAGGACTGCGCGCTATCGAAATAGGCGGTCTGCGGCAGTTCAGTGATCGTCTGCTTGCCGGCGTTGATGAGGTCGGGATCCTCTTCGCCCTCAAACGGGAAGGGGCCCATGCCCAGCATGCCGTTTTCGGACTGCAGCGTCACCTCGACGCCTTCGGGGATGTAGTTGGACACCAGCGTCGGGATGCCGATGCCGAGGTTCACATACCAGCCGTCCTGCAGTTCCTGTGCCGCGCGGGCGGCCATCTGATTGCGATCCCAAGGCATTATGCGGTCTCCTTCTGACGGACGGTGCGCTGCTCGATACGCTTTTCGTGCTCGCCCTTGATGATGCGGTGCACATAGATGCCGGGCAGGTGGATGCTGTCGGGGTCAAGGCTGCCGGTGGGCACGATTTCCTCGACCTCAACCACGCAGACCTTGCCGCAGGTGGCGGCGGGCACGTTGAAGTTGCGCGCGGTCTTGCGGAACACCAGGTTGCCGGTCTCATCCGCCTTCCAGGCCTTCACGATGGCGAGATCGGCAAAGATGCCCTCTTCCATGATGTAGTCTTCCATGGCGCCGTCAGGTCCGGTGGGGAACTGTTTTTCAAACTTGCCTTCCGCGATCACGGTGCCAACGCCGGTCTTGGTGAAGAAACCGGGAATGCCCGCACCGCCTGCGCGCATGCGCTCGGCCAGAGTGCCTTGGGGGTTGAATTCCAGCTCCAGCTCGCCCGACAGGTACTGGCGCATGAACTCGGCGTTCTCGCCCACGTAAGAGGAGATCATCTTTTTGACCTGCTTGGTCTGCAACAGGATGCCGATGCCAAAATCATCGACGCCCGCATTGTTCGACGCGAACGTCAGATCCTTGGTGCCAGCGTCCTTGATTGCGTCCAGCAGAAGCTCTGGAATGCCGCAGAGGCCAAAGCCACCCGCCGCGATGAACATGCCGTCATGAAGCAGCCCGTCGAGCGCTTCGGCGGCGTTGGAATAGACTTTTTTCACGGAGTTCTCCCTAAACTGCCAATTGGCAGGGTTCTGCGCCTCAGGCAGGGCAGAGTCAAGAATACGGAGAGAAACGCGTATTTCTACGGAGCGCCATGGCGTCTGGTGGAAACTCCCACGGAAACAGGGGTACTCCCGCGCCCTTGGCCTCCATTGGCTTTGCCAATGCCCGCCGCAGGCTTGGGCCGGGCGCCGCTTGCGCGGCGCGGTTTCGATCATGGCGAGCCGATTGCGGTGAATCCACGCCGCGCCAGCGGCGCCCGGCCCAACGGAGAGGGCACAGTCTGTGAATGTGCATCGAACCGGCGGGAGCCTCGCCTCTGTTCTGGTGGATCCTTGCTGTTGGTCCGACGTGGTGCCTCAGCTGGCGTCCGAGGCCTTTTTCGCGGTCTTTTTCGGAGCGGCCTTCTTGGTGGCGGTCTTTTTCCCAGCAGTTTTCTTGGAGGGGGCTTTCTTTTTGCTCTTTCCGGCCTTCTCGGTGATCAGCTGAACCGCCATCTCCATCGTGACATTGGCAGGTTCGACATCTTTGGGCAGGGTGGCGTTCACCTTTTCCCATTTCACATACGGTCCATAGCGGCCATCCATGATGCTGACGGCGCCGCCGCTCTCGGGGTGTTCGCCGAGTTCTTTCAGCGCCTTGGCGGCGGCACGACGGCCACGTCCGGGATTGGCGCGTTTTTCGGCCAGCATTTCCACGGCGCGGTTCATGCCGATCTCAAAAACGTCCAGAGTCTCCTTGAGGTTCACATAGACCGGCTTTTCCTCGTCCGGGCGCTGGTGCGCAATATAGGGGCCAAAGCGCCCCAGGTTCGACTGGATCACGCCGCCATCCGGGTGCTGGCCGATCTCGCGGGGCAGGGTCAAAAGGGTCACCGCCTGCTCAAGGGTGATCTCATTGGGCCCCCAACCGGGCAGGAAGTCCCTCCCTTGTTTCGGCAGGGAAGAGCGCGGCGGTTTCTTATTCTCAGTTGTTGCTTCGCCGCGCTGCACGTAAGGCCCGAACCGGCCTGACTTCAGATGGATCTCATCGCCATCATCTTCGCCAAGGATGCGCTCGTATCCTTCGGCGCCCTCACCCGAGATCGGGCGCGTGTAGTTGCATTCGGGGTAGTTGCCACATCCCACGAAGCCGCCTGTACGCGAGGTCTTGAGATGCAGCTGGCCCGCACCGCATTTGGGGCAGATCCGCGGATCGGTGCCATCCTCGCGCGGCGGGTAAAGCTGCGGTGCCAGCGCATCGTCCAGAACATCCAGCACTTCGGTGATCCTCAGATCCGAGGTTTCGGCAATCGCGGCCGAGAAATCCCGCCAGAAACTGCCCAAGAGATCCTTGTAGTCGGCCTCACCGGCGCTGACGTCATCCAGCTGCTCTTCCAATGCGGCGGTGAAATCATATTCCACGTAGCGCTTGAAGAAGTTCAGCAGGAAGATGGTCACGATCCGGCCCTTGTCCTCGGGGAAGAGGCGGTTCTTGTCCTTGCGGACATATTCGCGGTCCTGGATCGTGGTGATGACGCTGGCATAGGTCGAGGGGCGGCCGATGCCCAGCTCTTCCATCTTCTTTACAAGCGTTGCCTCGGTATAGCGCGGCGGCGGCTGGGTGTGGTGCTGCAGGCCCAGAACAGCGGCATTTTCCGACAGGATCGCAGCGTCCTTGCCCGCCTTTTCGGCCTGCGCTGCCAGAGAGGAGGCAAAACCCACCTTTTCACCGTTCATGATCTGCGGCAGGCGCTTGTCATCCTCGTCCACCACATCGTCGCGCCCCTCTTCGTAGACTCGCATGAAACCATCAAACAGCACAACTTGCCCGGTGGCGCGCAGCACCACCTGACCGTCGCCTGAGCCGATATCGACAGTGGTGCGCTCCATCCGGGCGCCTTCCATCTGGCAGGAAAGGGTGCGCTTCCAGATCAGATCATAGAGCTTGCGCTGATCCTCTTCGCTGACCTTCAAGCTTTTTGCATCGCGGCTCATATCCGTGGGGCGGATACATTCATGCGCTTCCTGAGCGTTCTTGGCCTTGTTCTTGTAGATGCGGGGCGATGCGGGCACGTAGTCGGCGCCATAGCGGGTTTCGATCTCGGCGCGGGCGGCCTGAACCGCTTCGGGCGCCATATCGATGCCATCGGTCCGCATATAGGTGATGTAGCCCGCCTCATAAAGCCGCTGCGCCGCATTCATGCACTGGCGCGCGCCCATGCCGAACTTGCGGCTCGCCTCCTGCTGCAAGGTGGAGGTCATGAAGGGAGCAGAAGGATTGCGGGAGGCAGGCTTGGCCTCGACCGACTGAACCACCAGATCGCGGCTGGCGACGGCCTGCACGGCCAGTTCGGCGGCGGTCGCATTGGCCAGATCGTATTTGTCGAGCTTGTCGCCGCCCAGAACCGTGAGCCGGGCCTCGAACTCCTGCCCGCGCGGGGTGGAAAGCTGGGCCTTCACTGACCAGTATTCGCGCGGGTTGAAGGCTTCTATCTCCATCTCACGCTCGACGATCAGGCGCAGGCAGACCGATTGCACGCGGCCGGCCGAGCGGGCGCCGGGCAGTTTGCGCCACAGAACGGGGGAGAGGTTGAAGCCCACGAGGTAGTCTAGCGCGCGGCGGGCCAGATAGGCCTCGACCAGCGGCATGTCCACCTGACGCGGGTTCTTCATCGCCTCGGCAACGGCTTCCTTGGTGATCGCATTGAAGGTCACGCGGCTGACCGGCGTGTCTTTCTTGATCGAGCGGCGCTTGGTCAGCGCCTCTTGCAGGTGCCAGCTGATTGCCTCGCCTTCGCGGTCGGGGTCGGTTGCGAGAATCAGCGCGTTGTCGTCCTTGAGGGCATCGGCGATCGCCTTGACGTGCTTGCGGCTGTCGTTGCCGACCTCCCACTTCATCTCGAAATCATGTTCGGTGTCGACCGATCCATCCTTTGGAGGCAAGTCGCGCACGTGGCCGTAAGACGCCAGAACGGTGTAGTCAGAGCCCAGATACTTGTTGATTGTTTTTGCTTTGGCTGGGGATTCGACGACAACGACTGGCATTTATTATTGGACCTCTTGAAGGGCGGGTACAGCGCGCTCTATGGCGGGGCAACATGTGGCGTGCAAGGGGAGAATGTCAATGCGCGGGCTTAGGACGCGGTGTCTGTGCTGGCTTTGCCGCGCATTTGCGGCCTCATGCTGTCCTATTGAGCGCAGCGCATTGCTATGAGGCGTATTACCGGGAATCAGTCATCCTTTCGGACCAAAGGGCGGCTGAGCAGCCCGCCGGGCAGCCTGTCCACAGAGCCATCCAGTTCCAGGTCCGTAAGCACCGTGGAGAGATCTCTTGGGGCGATGGCCAGGTCTCGCAGCAATTGATCTTCGGGTGTTGGAGAAGGCCCGAGACGGTCCAGGACCTGCTGATGGAGCGCGGCGGTCTCGCGCAGGCTGCGTCGTTGCGGTGGCGGCGGGGGGAGTTTCGCGAGGGCCTCCTTGGCGTTGTGAGCAGTGTCATTGCCGGGGGTGCCACCTGGCAGAGAGCATAGTGTGACATGTGGAGCAGGGGGCAGAGCAGCGATCACATCTTCGGCGTTGCGCACAAGCTGGGCGCCATCACGGATCAGCATGTTGCACCCGGATGCGCGGGCATCGAAAGGGTGGCCGGGAACGGCCAGAACTTCGCGGCCCATGTCGAGCGCATCGCGGGCCGTGATCAGGGTGCCGGATTTTGCGGCTGCTTCGACCACAACCACCGCCTGAGCGAGACCAGCAATAATCCGGTTGCGTTTGGGAAAATGGCGGGCTTTGGGGGGCAGCCCCATGGGTTGTTCGGAAAGCAACACGCCTCTGTCACGGATCTGCTCCGCCAGTCGTGTGTTCTCAGCGGGATAGATCACATCAACCCCGCCAGCAAGAACGGCCACGGTTCCAGAGGCAAGGGACGCGTCATGCGCCGCTGTGTCGACACCTCGGGCAAGGCCAGACACGACCGTAAAGCCCTGAGTGCCCAGATCATACGCCAAGGCGCGCGCCATTCGGGTCCCAAGCGAAGAGGCGTTGCGAGCGCCGACAATCGCGATCATCGGGCGGTGCAGGACATCCAAATCGCCAATGGCCCAAAGCGCGGGGGGAGGGTCTCTCATCTGCGCGAGGGCAGCAGGATAGTCGGGTGTTCCAAAGCACAAAAGCCGCGCATTGGCGGCTTTTGCGACTTCCATTTCGGCGTCTACCGCATCAGCAGAGCATATTTCATACCCTTTAATGCCAGCGGAACGTGCCATTTTTGGCAACGCTGTCAGCGCGTTCTGCGCTGAACCGTATTCAGAGAGCAGCCGGTAGAATGTAGCCGGACCTACCCGCCTGGAGCGCAAAAGACGAAGCCACGAAAACTGGAGATCTTCCGTGGTGGGTGGGAGTGGGGGGTGAGTGGAAGAATGTGCTTCTTCAGTCATCCGTAACTCCGCCTGTTTGCATCCCTAGAATTAACCTTGGTGGGTTAACAGGTGGTGAATAGAGTCAAATTTTTCGATCTTTTTCCCACAATGAGACCAATAGTGAGTAGGGCATTGTTTTTGTGAGGCTTTCGTTCGTTGAGGCCAAAGTTTTTGTGCTGTTTTTGCAGTCGTATTCGCTACAGTAGAGCAAAAAGAGCGTGATTTGGGCGGGTTTTGTGTCCAGTCACCTGGCAAACCCGCTCAAGGCGTGCGGCAATCTTTACCTCTTTTGTGGCGTCTCTTTACCTAGATCGCGGCGCCGCCCACGGTCAGCCCACCCATCAGCACTGAGGGCTGGCCCACGCCGACCGGGACCCATTGGCCGGCCTTGCCGCAGTTGCCCATTCCCGGGTCCAGCTCCATGTCGTTGCCTAGCGCACGTATCTGTTTGAGAGCTGTCGCCCCGTCTCCGATCAGGGTTGCCCCTTTCACCGGGGCGCCGACCTTACCGTTTTGCACCCGGTACGCCTCAGTGCAGGAAAAGACGAACTTTCCATTGGTGATGTCCACCTGGCCGCCGCCAAAGCCCACGGCCCAGATCCCGTCCTTGATTCCCGCGACCAGATCGGCAGGATCCGTATCCCCGCCCATCATATATGTGTTGGTCATCCGCGGCATCGGCGCATGGGCATAGCTTTGTCTGCGTCCATTGCCGGTGGGTTCAACGCCCATCAGGCGGGCGTTCTGGCGATCCTGCATGAAACCGACAAGAATACCGTCTTCGATCAGGGTGGTTTTCTGGCTGGGCGTGCCTTCGTCGTCGACTGTGATGGAGCCGCGCCGGTCTGGAATGGTGCCGTCGTCAAGAACGGTCACGCCGGGGGAGGCAATACGCTGCCCCATGAGACCGGCAAAAGCCGAACTGCCCTTGCGATTGAAATCACCCTCAAGGCCATGGCCGATGGCTTCGTGCAGCAAGATGCCGGGCCATCCCGGGCCAAGGACAACTTCCATTTCTCCAGCCGGTGCCGGAACGGCTTCGAGGTTGACCAGCGCGATTCGCAGCGCCTCACGGGCTTTGGCCTGCCAGCTTGCCGGGTCGATGAGCCCATCAAGGCCAACGCGACCGCCGCCGCCGACAGATCCGCTTTCCCGGCGCCCGTCCTTTTCTACGATGACTGAAACATTGAGCCGGGTCATGGGGCGCACATCGCGCACGCGGATCCCGTCAGCGCGCAGGATCTCCACCTCTTGCAACGAGGCTGCCAGCGTCGCCGAGACCTGAACCACACGCGGATCAAGAGCCCGGGCAAAGGCATCGATCTCGCGCAGGGTCTCCACCTTCACCGGGAAGGGCAGGGCGCCGATCGGATCCGCATCAGTATAAAGGCGTTTGTTGGTTGCAATGGGCGGCTCTGCATAGGTACCGCCCCCGTCACCAACGGCAAGCCGAGCGGTTTCTGCTGCGCGGGTCAGCGCACCGATAGAGACATCCGTCGAATGCGCATAGCCCGCGACATCGCCATTGACCGCGCGCAGGCCAAACCCTTCGGCGGCGTCATAGCTGGCGTTGCGCAGACGCCCATCGTCAAACACCAGCGCTTCGGACTTGCGCCGCTCCGCGAAGATTTCACCGTCATCGGCGCCTTTCGTGGCGCTGCGCAGGATCGACAGCGCCTCATCCTCGGGGAGACTGGTCTCGAACGGGCGATAGGCATTGGGTTCCATGGCATTGATCCTCTGTGTCGGGGCTGTAACGCGGCGATTTTTTTTGATCTAAATCAAGAAAGCGACGCTTTGCCGCTCGCCTGCCTCTTTATCTGCCCGTAGGAATATGATTTTAAGCTGCGTCAAAGACAACGGGTTCGGTGCGTTTTCGTGGAATCAAGTTTTCCGGGAAATGTGGCGGGCAGCAGCAACAACGCGATCAAACGATCAGGACATGACATGAAGAATGCTTTGATGCTTTCGGGCCTTTTTGCTGGCCTCACGAGCCTTCCAGCCACAGCGCAAGAAGGTCTGGAAACCATTGGTAAGCCGACCGACGGCGGCCTTGGGTTCCAGCCGGCTGCGACCGAACTGGCGGAAGGCATCCATATGCTCGACCATCTGATCCTGGTGATCATCACCGTGATCTGCGTTTTTGTGGCCGGTTTGCTGCTTTACGCCATCGTGCGTTTCAACAAGCGCGCGAACCCCGAGGCCGCGTCCTTCACTCACCACACCCCGATTGAAATCGCCTGGACCGTGATCCCGATCCTGATCTTGGTGTTCATCGGCTCTTTCTCTTTGCCGGAACTGTTCCGCCAGCAGGAGATCCCCGAAGGTGACGTCACCATCAAGGTGACTGGCTACCAGTGGTACTGGGGTTACGAGTATGTCGACCACGAGTTCGGCTTTGAGAGCTTCCTGTTGCCCCGCGAAGAGCTGGCCAACCACGGCTACAACGAAGACGAATACCTGCTGGCCACCGACACCGCAGTTGTCGTGCCCGTTGGCAAGACCATCGTGATGCAGGTGACCGCGGCAGACGTGATCCACTCCTGGACCATCCCGGCCTTTGGCGTGAAGCAGGACGGTGTTCCGGGTCGCCTGGCTGAGCTCTGGTTCAAGCCGACCAAGGAAGGCATCTATTTCGGTCAGTGCTCTGAACTGTGCGGCAAGGACCACGCCTACATGCCGATCACCGTCAAAGTGGTCAGCGAAGAAGCCTATGAGGAATGGCTGAAAGGCGCGATCGACGAATATGCGGGCGTGCCGCAGTCTTACCAGGTCGCGTCCAACTGATGCTGACCCGGGGCCGCGCGGCGGCCCCCTCCCGGAATGGGCGCTCCTGCAATCGGTGGCGCCCATCGCACTATCTGACCTGTAATAAGGATGTGGCCCGCGCCGCATCCCCCGATGGCCAAAGAGACTGACATGAGCGACGCAAGCATCAATGCCAGCAATATCCGCGACGACGAGCCCAGCTTTGGTGACTATTTCGCCCTGCTGAAGCCGCGCGTGATGTCTTTGGTCGTGTTCACGGCCTTGGTGGGCCTTTTGGCTGCGCCGGTTGGTGTTCATCCCGTGATCGGCTTTGCGGCAATCCTGTTCATCGCGATTGGCGGCGGCGCCTCCGGCGCGCTGAACATGTGGTGGGACGCGGATATTGATCAGGTGATGAAACGGACCAAATCCCGCCCCATTCCCGCGGGCAAGGTCGAAGCGGGTGAGGCCCTCAGCCTTGGCCTCGCGCTTTCGGGCCTGTCCTGCATCATGCTGGGGCTTGCGACAAACCTGTTCGCCGGGGCTTTTCTGGCCTTCACCATCTTCTTTTACGTGGTGATCTATACCATGTGGCTCAAGCGGGCGACGCCGCAGAACATCGTCATCGGTGGCGCTGCCGGGGCCTTCCCACCGGTCATTGGCTGGATTGCCGCCACCGGCACGATGTCGATTGAACCCTGGCTGATGTTCGCGCTGACCTTCATGTGGACGCCCCCCCATTTTTGGGCACTGGCGCTGTTCATGCGCTCGGACTACGACGATGCGGGCGTTCCGATGCTGACAGTGACCCACGGTCGCCGCGCGACCCGCGTACACATTCTGGTCTATACCGTTTTGCTGGCCATTCTGGCCGTTGGCACTGCCTTCTCGGGCATTGGCGGCCCGATCTACTTGGCTGTGGCTGCTGTCCTCAACGCCCTGTTCCTGCATGGCGCCTGGAAGATCTATCGCCGTGATGAAGACGATAGCGAAGCTGACAATTTCAAGGTTGAGCGCGCTTTCTTCAAACTCTCTCTGCTCTACCTGTTCCTGCACTTCGGCGCGATTCTCGTCGAAGCCCTGATGAAACCATACGGTCTGGGAGGCTGGTGATATGGCCCTGCGCAAGGAACACGAACTGCATAAACGGCGTCTGGGGCGCAACTTGGGCGTTGGCCTGTTGCTGGGCGGTTTTGTCGTCTTGGTTCTGGCTTTGACCATGGTCAAAGTGACCTCCACGGGGTTCAAGTTTCCCCAGGCCCAATCGCAGACGGAGCAGAACTGATGGCACTTGCAGGTCCCACAAAAACCGTTTTTCAAACTGTCGGCGTGGTTGTCCTCATGGGCGGTCTGGCCTGGGCTTCGGTACCGTTTTATGACTGGTTCTGTCGGGTTACCGGTTTTGGTGGCGTCACCGGAGTGGCCGAGCAAGGCTCTGATACGGTTCTGGACAAGACCATCACCGTGCGGTTTGACGCTTCCAAAGAACGTGACATGCCTTGGGAGTTCAAACCGGTCGAGCGCGAAATGGAGATCAAGATCGGTGAGACGGGCCTTGCCTTTTATGAGGCTTACAATCCGACAGATCACCCTGTTGCCGGGCAGGCGTCCTATAATGTGACCCCCTATTCGGCCGGCGCTTATTTTGAGAAAATCGCCTGTTTTTGCTTTACCGAACAGGTGCTGCAACCGGGGGAGCGGGTGCAGATGCCCGTGACCTTCTTTGTGGATCCGGAAATCGTCGAGGACCGGGACGGAAAATACGTGCATACGATCACGCTTTCCTACACATTCTATGAAATCGATCTGCCCGAGGGCTATGCCGCTCTCGACACCGGTGATAAAGCCGGGGCAGGCATAACCACGAACTAGGCCGCTAGGTGAGGGACACTTAAATGGCGCATGCTAAAAACCACGACTATCACATTCTGCCACCGTCGATCTGGCCTCTGCTGGGTTCCGTAGGCGGGTTTGCAATGCTGTTTGGCGCCGTGCTGTGGATGCACGGCATCACGGCCTGGCTGTTCTGGGCCGGTCTTGCTGCGGTGCTCTACACCATGTTCGGCTGGTGGTCCGAAGTGGTCGCCGAAAGCCGTCAGGGTGATCACACGCCGGTGGTCCGCATCGGTCTGCGCTATGGTTTCATCCTTTTTGTGATGTCCGAAGTGATGTTCTTCTTCGCCTGGTTCTGGTCGTTCTTCAAACACGCCATGTACCCGATGGAGAACTACGTCGGCTCTGAATATGTGCAGCCTGAGATCTACGCAGTGGACGCCTTCCACCTGCCGCTGATCAACACGCTGGTTCTGCTGCTGTCTGGCTGTGCCGTGACCTGGGCGCACCATGCTCTGGTGCACAACAACGACCGCAAAGCGCTGGTACAGGGCCTGTCCATCGGTATCGTTCTCGGCCTCTTCTTCACCTTCCTGCAGGGCTATGAATATGCGCATCTGCTGCACGAAGGCTGGGCCTTTGGTGAAGATGAGTTCTTCTCCAACTTCTTCATGGCCACCGGTTTCCACGGCTTCCACGTCATCATCGGCACGATCTTCCTGACCGTCTGCCTGATCCGTGCACTGAAAGGCGACTTCACCCCTGAACAGCACGTCGGTTTCGAGGCTGCCGCCTGGTACTGGCACTTTGTTGACGTTGTCTGGCTGTTCCTCTTTGTGGCGGTCTACGTCTGGGGTACCGCAGGACTGGCGCATTAAGCCAGATCGGGCGATCCCGAAATTGTAGCGGGTACAGGTTTGTGGTTCCAAAATCCGCAGACAGCCCGTAAGAAACGCAGCGCGCGGGGACAGTTTCCCGCGCGCTTTTCAATTGGCGGTGTGAGGACGCAATGCGCGGGCTTTTCTTTCTATCCCTTGTTGGCGGTCTCGGCCTTGCGGCCCTGCTGACGCTGGGGATCTGGCAGATGCAGCGCATGACCTGGAAAGAAGGCCTTTTGGAGACCATCGACGCCCGCATTGCTGCCGATCCGGTTCCTTTGCCAGAAGCGCCGAACGAAGCGCAGGACCGCTATCGCGCCGTCGCAGTTACCGGAGAGATCGAGGATCAGGAACTGCATGTCTTCTGGGTCACCAAGGAGGCCCAGACCGGCTATCGGATCATCTCTCCCCTTGTCACGCAGGACGGCCGCCGGGTCTTGCTGGATCGCGGTTTCGTTCCTTCTTCTGCAAAGGATGATATGCGCTCCACCGGGGACAGCACCATCATCGGGAATCTCTTGTGGCCGGATGACGGCGACTGGACCACCCCTGCACCCGAGGAGGATACCAATATTCTCTATGCCCGCGATTTGACCTACATGGCCGAACGTCTGGGCACCGAGCCTGTCTTGATTGTCGCCCGCTCATCCTCTTTGCAGGCAGAGGTCGCGCCCGAGCCGGTGACAAGCGCAGGCATTCCCAACAACCACTTGCAATATGCGATCACCTGGTTTTCGCTGGCCGCCATCTGGGCCGCGATGACCGCCTATTTCCTGAGGCGCAGCCGCGCCAAATCCGAAGGCTGAAGCGATGAAATACATCTCCACCCGCGGGCAGGCGCCCGAGCTGACCTTTGAAGAAGCGATGCTGACCGGTCTGGCCCGCGACGGCGGTCTTTATGTGCCCGCCGAGATCCCGCAGATGAGCCATGACGAAATCGCGGCTCTGTCTGGTCTTTCTTACGAGGAAACCGCTTTTCGCGTGATGCGCCCCTTCTTGGGGGATTGCTTCACCGATGAAGAGTTCCGCGAGATCATCGCCAAGGCCTATGCCGGTTTCGGCCATGCTGCCCGCGCGCCCCTGAAACAGCTGGCGCCCAATCATTTCCTGTTGGAGCTGTTCCACGGGCCCACACTGGCTTTCAAGGACTTTGCCATGCAGCTGATCGGTCAGCTGTTCGAAGTCGCCCTGAAACGGCGCGGCGAAAGCGTGACCATCGTGGGGGCAACCTCCGGCGATACCGGCTCGGCCGCGATTGAGGCGTTCCGGGGACTGGATGCGGTCAATGTCTTTATCCTTTACCCCCATGGCCGCGTCAGCGAGGTGCAGCGCCGCCAGATGACCACGCCAGCGGACAGCAATGTGCACGCACTCGCGGTGGAGGGCGACTTTGACGACTGTCAGGCGCGCGTGAAGGATATGTTCAACGACTTCGACTTCCGTGACGGGGTGAAACTGGCGGGGGTGAACTCGATCAACTTTGCCCGGGTTCTGGCGCAGGTGGTCTATTACTTCTCTTCAGCCGTCTCACTGGGCGCGCCGCATCGCAAGATCAGCTACACCGTGCCGACCGGGAACTTTGGCGACATCTTTGCCGGCTACATTGCCAAGCAGATGGGCCTGCCGATCAACCAGCTTGTGGTCGCGACCAACCAGAACGACATCCTGCACCGTTGCCTGTCGGGCGAGGGCTATTTCAAGGGCGACACCATCCCTTCGATCAGCCCGTCGATGGATATTCAGGTGTCTTCGAACTTTGAGCGTGCCCTGTTCTATGCCTATGGGCAGGATGGCGCAGCGGTTGGCCAACTGATGGATGAACTGAAGAACGGCGGTTTTGACGTTTCCCAGGGCGCCATGCAGGCGCTGCAGGAAACCTATGTCTCGGGCCGCGCCTCGGAAGAGGAAACCATGGCGACGATCAAATCTGAAATGGCAGCCTCGGGCGAGCTGCTGTGCCCCCATGGCGCGGTCGGCGTGAAGGTTGCAAATGAGCTGCGCGCAGCCGATATCCCCATGGTGACGTTGGCCACCGCCCACCCGGCCAAATTCCCGGCAGCGGTGGAAGAGGCCAGTGGAATCCACCCGCCGCTGCCGCCCCGCATGGCAGACCTTTATGAGCGTGACGAACGCGTCACCCGCATCGACAACGATTTGGCCGCCCTTGAGGCGCATATCAGAAAGAACATCGCCCATTGACAGTTCAACAGCACAGACTTCCCAACGGTTTTCGCATCGTCTCCGAACATATGCCGGGGCTTGAGTCGGCCTCTATCGGTATTTGGGTCACAGCTGGCGGGCGGCACGAGCGTGCCGAGCAGAACGGCATTGCCCATTTCCTGGAGCACATGGCCTTCAAAGGCACAGAAAGCCGCAGCGCTTTGGAGATCGCCGAGGCGGTCGAGGATGTGGGTGGCTATATCAATGCCTATACCAGCCGCGAGGTCACGGCCTATTACGCGCGGGTGCTGAAGGATGATGTACCGCTGGCGCTGGATGTGATCGGGGATATTCTGCTGAATCCGGTGTTCGATCCGCATGAGATCGAGGTGGAGCGCGGCGTGATCCTGCAGGAGATCGGTCAGGCGCTGGATACACCGGACGATGTGATCTTTGACTGGCTGCAAGAGGAAAGCTACCGCGATCAGGCGCTGGGACGCACGATCCTTGGCCCGGCCGAGCGCATTCGGGCGTTTTCTCGCGATGATATGCAAGGGTTTGTGGGGCAGCACTATGGTCCCGGTCAGATGATCCTCTCGGCAGCGGGGGCGGTTGATCACGACGCCCTGATACGCTTGGCCGAGGCGCAGTTCGGCCATATGGCGCCGCGTCCGTTGATGGAGCCGGATCTCGCGCGGTTCACCGGCGGTGAGGCGCGACGTGACAAGGATCTGGAGCAGGCCCATTTCGCGCTGGCGTTCGAAAGTCCCGGCTACAAGGATGACGAGATCTACACGGCGCAGATCTATGCCAGCGCCATGGGCGGCGGCATGTCCTCGCGCCTGTTTCAGGAGGTGCGCGAAAAGCGCGGTCTCTGCTACACGATCTTTGCCCAGGCGGGCGCCTATGCGGATACCGGCACCACCACGATCTACGCGGGGACTTCGGGTGAGCAACTGGGGGAACTGGCGCATATCACCATCGACGAGATGAAGCGTGCGGCCGAGGACATGAGTGAGGCCGAGGTCGCCCGCGCCCGGGCCCAGATGAAGGCCGGCATGCTGATGGGCCTTGAAAGCCCTTCAAATCGGGCCGAGCGTCTCGCGCGTTTGGTGCAGATCTGGGATAGGGTGCCTTCGCTGGAAGATACCGTTGCCCGGATCGATGCCGTGACTGTGCAGGATGTGCGAAAGATGGCGGAACAGCTTGCGGTTCAGGCGCCCGCTGCGCTTGCACTCTACGGGCCGGTAGGCCGTGCACCGGGGCTGGTGGATCTGCAGGAGAGGCGCGCCGCCTGATGCTGCTGCTCTCCCGTCGCAAGGTCCGGCTAGAAACCGAACGTCTGACGCTCAGGCCGCCGGTGCATGGCGATTTCCAGACCTGGGCGGCGCTGCGATTGCAAAGCAGAGACTACCTTGTGCCCTGGGAGCCGGTCTGGGCGCAAGATCACCTCAGCCGCAAGGCTTTTACCAACCGGGTCTATTGGGCGCAGCGGGCGGTCTCTTCGGGGACCGCCTTGCCCCTGTTCCTGGTCCGGCGCGAGGATCAGCAGCTGGTTGGGGCCATTACGCTGGACAACATCCGCCGGGGTCCGGCGCAGGCCGGCACGCTGGGCTATTGGACCGGCCAGCCCTTTGCGCGTCAGGGATACATGGCAGAGGCGATCGGGGCGGTCGTACATCATGCCTTTGGTAAGCTGGATCTCAGCCGGATCGAAGCAGCCTGCCTGCCAGAAAACGCGGCCTCTCGCGGGTTGTTGGAAAGGTCGGGTTTCAAATACGAAGGCGTCGCGCAGTCCTATCTGCAGATCAATGGCCGCTGGCGCACACATGTTTTGTACGCCAGCCTGCGCCATGACCGGCGCGGCAAGACTCAGGTCGGTCAAGCATAGAATCAGACCAAATAACGGCAAAGGTGGCGCTCCCGCGCCCGCAGGTGCCTCGGCCACGCCGAGACTCCTTGGCGGTCTTGGGCCGGGCACCGTGCTTTTGCACGGTGCAGCGCCGCGCGATGCGCGGCGCCATGCCCAACGGCGAAGAGGCATTCGAAGAATGCCGCAGAGCGGGCGGGAGAGCATCGCTTCGACGTTACTATCAAAGGTCTCTTGCGCTGAATTTATGATAGCTGGGCTGACAGGTGCTGATCTTGCGCTAAAGTTGTCTTATGCACATCCGTATCGTTTTCTCGCTTGCAGCCCTGTCTGCCATGCTTGCGCTTCCCGGCGCGGCCCAGGAACGCAGGGCCAGCCATTGCATTGCATTGGCGCAGGCTACGCCGGGGATCAACTACCTTCATAAGGCCAGCTGGACCGCGCCGGTCCCTGAGTATTCGGTGCGCATTCGCTACCTCGCCCATGCGAGCTTTCTGATCCAGACCGAAGGCGGCCTCAATGCGGTGACGGACTTCACCGGTTTCACGGGATCGGCCGATTTCACGCCGGATGTGGTCACCATGAACCATGCCCATGAAACCCATTGGACAGCCCATCCTGACCCGGCGATCCCTCATGTGCTCGAAGGCTGGGGCGCTTTTGGAGAAGGGATCGGTCATCACCTGGACCTGGGCGAGATGTTGATCCGCAATGTTCCGACTGACATCCGCTCGCCCTATGGCGGCGGAGTGGAGGTCGCCGGCAATTCAATCTTTGTTTTCGAAGTGGCGGGCCTGTGCATCGGACACCTCGGCCATTTACACCACATGCCGACACCAGAGCAATTTGCCGCGCTCGGGCGCCTGGATGTTGTGATGGCGGCGGTGGACGGAGGGATGACGCTGGCGCTGCCGGAGATGGTTGAGGTTCTACGCCGCCTCAGATCTTCGGTGATCCTGCCGATGCATTGGTTCACGGATTACTCGCTGGAGCGCTTCCTGACCCAGATCAGCGGTCAGGCAGGCGGCGAATTCGATGTTATTCAGGAGGGGGACGCGGACATCACGGTCTCACTTCGGACGCTGCCGGATCGCCCTACCATCTATGTTTTGCGCCCCTCCTACCTGCGGGATGGTGAATAGAGCCTCTTGCCTTGCCCGCCGGGATTGGACATGCAGGGCGTATGACGCTGTATCCCGCCGATCCCGCCTTTGCTGATGGTCTTGCCTCTGGGTTGCCCAAAGGGGTGCTGCGCGCGCCCGAGCCACGCTATTTGGAAGAGCCACGCGGGCGCTACCAAGGGGAAGCGGGCCTTTTGGCCTTGCCTCGCAATACCCAAGAGGTGGCGACACTGATCCGCGCAGCCCATAAGGCGCGTGTGCCCGTTGTGCCCTATGGAGGCGGAACCGGCCTTGTCGGCGGGCAGGTCATGCCCGGGGCACCTGCGCCGCTACTCTTGTCGCTGGAGAAGATGAATGCGATTCGTGGCGTCTACCCGGAGGAAAACGTGCTGATCGCCGAAGCCGGTGCCGTTCTGGCGGATGTCCAGGCGGCGGCGGCAGAGGCTGGTCGGCTGTTTCCGCTGTCTTTGGCGGCGGAAGGCTCGGCGCGGATTGGCGGCAACCTTGCGACCAATGCAGGCGGGGTCAATGTGCTGCGCTATGGCAATGCGCGCGATCTGTGTCTGGGCCTTGAGGCGGTGCTGCCAAACGGCGAGATCTGGCATGGGCTTTCACGTCTTCGCAAAGACAACACCGGCTATGACCTTCGAAATCTTTTGATCGGCTCCGAAGGCACGCTTGGGGTCATCACGGCGGCCTCTTTGAAACTGTCGCCAATCCCGGCAGGGCGCGGGACGGCCATTTTCGTGGTGCCTTCACCTCTGGCGGCGATCTCTTTGTTGTCTCTGGCACGCGATACTTTGGGAGAGGGGATCAGCGCTTTTGAACTGATCCACCGGCAGGGTCTCGATTTCCTTGCCGAGACCCTGCCGCAACTGCGCCAGCCTTTTGAAAGGGCGCCTGAGTGGTGCGTGTTGATCGAGCTGGGCCTAGCCCGCGGTCTTGATCCCGAGACGGCGCTGGCCGATCTGTTCGAGGCGGCGATGGAGGCGGAACTGGCGCTTGATGGGGTGATCGCCCAGTCCGAAGCGCAGCGCGATGAGCTCTGGGCGGTACGTGAGAATATCCCCGAGGCCAACCGGCTAATCGGATCGGTCTCAAGCCACGACATTTCGGTGCCGATTTCTGCGATCCCCGATTTCATTGCGCGCGGCGGAGGGGCGATTGCTGCGCTGGGCGAAGGCGACATGCGGATCAATTGCTTTGGTCACCTCGGAGATGGGAACCTGCACTACAATGTCTTCCCGGCGCCTGGAAAGACGCGCAAGGCTTATGAACACCTGCGCGATGCCGTGAAGCGGACGGTGCATGATCTGGTGCACGACTTTGGCGGATCTGTTAGCGCAGAGCATGGCATTGGCCGCCTGAAAACCGCGGATCTGGAGCGCTATGGCGATCCGGTGAAACTGGCGGCCATGCGCGCCATCAAGGCGGCGCTGGATCCCCATGGCATCATGAATCCCGGTGCGGTGCTGCGACAGGCAGGCTAGCAAACAGGCTCTCCCGCGCCCGCGGGATCTGGCTGCGCCAGAGCCCTGGCGGCCTTGGGCCCGGCAGCGGGCTGCGCCCGCTGTGCGCCTCTTGCCAAGGTCGGCTGATCCTTCACGCGGCTGTGGGTGTGGCAGAGGGACGGCGCGGGCGGCTGCGCATCAGAAGCCAGCCGATGATCAGGATATTCAGCCCGTTCCAGGCGATACCGTTGATGAAGGCCATCTGGTAGTTGCCGGTCACATCATAGATCCAGCCCGACATCCAGCCCCCCAGTGCCATGCCAAGGATGGTCATCATCATCACGAAGCCCACTCGCGCGCCAGCTTCTTTCGGGGGCATGTATTCGCGCACCACAAGCGCATAGCTGGGCACGATACCGCCCTGGGCGAGGCCGAAGAGTGCGCTCACCATATAGAGCGGGACCATGCCGTCAAAAGGCAGGTAGAAGAACAGCGCGATGCACTGCAGGACCGACCCGATCATAAGGATCGCAACGCCGCCCAGCCGGTCCGCTGCAAGGCCCGAGATGATCCGGCTGACCACGCCGCCGAGCAGCATCAAAGACAGCATCTCGGCGCCCACAGCCGGGCCATAACCGAGGCCCACGCAGTAGGCGACAATGTGCACCTGCGGCATCGACATGGCCACACAGCAGCCGACTCCGGCTAATCCCAGAAGCCACTGCAGGCTGCACGCCGAAAGACCCGAACTGCGGGCGTTGAGCGCCGAGGCCGCATCCGATGCGGCATAGGCCTCTGCCGGAACCCGGCGGCGCAGCAGCAGTGCAAGCGGGATCACCACGGTGACGGTAATCGCAGCGAGGGCAAGATAGACCATGCGCCAGCCGCTGCTTTCCAGCAGGTCTGCCAACAGCGTCGGCCAGAGCGCGCCGGAAAGGTAATTGCCGCTGGCCACCAGCGCCACGGCAATGCCGCGACGCCTGAGGAACCAATGCGAGATATCGGCAATAAGCGGACCAAAGCCGACCGCCGTTCCAAGCCCCAACAACAGATGCGTCAGGGACAGGAGCGCCATGTTAGGCGCAAGGGTCGACAGCAGATAGCCAGAGGCGGTGGCGCAGACGGCGCCGATCAGGGACAGGGTGATGCCAAAGCGATCCACCAGCCGCCCGATGGCCAGATTGCCTAGGGCAAAACCCACCATCGTCAGCGTGTAGGGCATCGAAGATTCGGCGCGCCCGGCGCCAAACTCCGCCTCGACCGCGGGCATGATCACGATAATGGCCCACATGCCCACATTGGCCACCGTTGCAATGGCGAGCGTTACCAGCAGGCGGAGCCAGGAATACCGGCTGTCGAGGATATCGGAGGTGGTCATGTCGGCACGCTAGGGCGCGTGCCGACGGGCTGCAACAGAATTCGCCAGACCCTGTCCCGGCCCGGCCGTGCAGGAGTTAATTGGGCAGGATGACCTTGTCGATCACATGGATCACGCCGTTTTCTGCTTCGATGTCGGCAGTCACGACGCTGGCGTCATTGACCATCACGCCCTTGTCCAGATCGATCATGATGTTGCCGCCCTGAACAGTGGCGGCACTCATGTCGTCTGTGAGGTCCGTGGACATCACCTTGCCCGGTACAACGTGATAGGTGAGGATCGAGATCAACTGATCCTTGTTTTCAGGTTTCAGCAGCTCTTCGACAGTCCCTTCCGGCAGGGCGGCAAAGGCGGCATCGGTCGGAGCAAACACCGTGAAGGGGCCTTCGCCTTTCAGGGTGTCAACAAGACCAGCGGCCTGAACGGCGGCGACCAGCGTGTTGAAGTCTCCGGCGCCGACGGCGGTGTCGACGATATCCTTGGAATGACCGCCGGCGAAAGCCGCACCGGCCATGAACAGTGTCGCTGCGGTTGTCGTCATCATCTTGCGGAACATTTCGGTTTCCTCTCTGTTTCGATTGCAAGACGCCCTCAAAGGCATCGAAATCACTACGGGAGAGGTTCGCTCCTGGATGTGGCGGAATTCAGCCGGTTTGGCTTTGACAAAAAGGTCGCCGGGACTAAGCCCGGTGACCCACGGATTTCCAATAAACTCTATGTGATCAACCTGTGATTGATCTGTTGTCCTGCAGGCTGCCGGGGCTGCTCAGTCCCCTTCGAATTCGCACAGGACGTGGACATCCATACCCATGTTTTCGAGCTTCTTACGGCCGCCCAGATCCGGCAGATCCACAATGAAAGAGCAGGAGATAATCTCGCCGCCAAGGCGTTCGATCAGCTTGATCCCTGCGCCAGCGGTGCCGCCTGTCGCCAGGAGGTCGTCAACCACCAGCACCTTTTCGCCGGGCTGGATGGCGTCGTCGTGGATCTCGACGATCGCCTCGCCATATTCCAGCTGGTATTCTTCGCTGATGGTGGTGCCGGGCAGTTTGCCTTTCTTGCGGATCGGCACGAAACCAACGCTTAGCTGGTGCGCGATGGCACCGCCCAGGATGAAACCCCGCGCCTCAAGGCCGACCACCTTGTCGATCCGCTCGCCCGCATAGGGATGCAGCATCTGATCGATGGCCATGCGAAAGCCGCGCGGATCGGCAAAGAGCGTGGTCACATCGCGGAACATGATCCCCTCGTGCGGGAAATCGACGATGGTGCGGATGTAGTCCTTGACGGCGGTCTTCTTGGGCATGGATGGCTCCTGCTTGCGGGATCGGTTGGCGTTTGGTCATGGCGCCTGGATCGCAAAAGGCATCAGGGCCGCCCCGGGGTTTGGCCGAAGCGCGCTGCCCATGCAAGGAAAACCTTCGGCTATCAGGCGGTCGGGCGTCGCAGAAAAGCGGTGAACAGGCCCATGCCGATCAGCGCAGCACCGCCTGTCCGCGTAAGGGCGCGAATGGCGGCAGGTTTGGCGATCCAGTCGCGCATATGACCGGCGAGCAGCGCATAGATCAGGGCGGAGAGAGCTCCCAGTGTCACATAGGTGGCGATCAGGATCGAGAATTGCGGCAACAGTGCCTCGTTCGGTCGGATGAACTGAGGGACAAAGGCAATGAAAAATGCGATGGATTTCGGGTTGAGAGCTGTCACCAGAGCGGCATGCCCAAAGACGCTGCGCGTTTCTGCGTCAGCTTTACCCTCAAGAATGGTGAGGCCGCCTGTTGGAGCACTGCGCCAGAGCTTTATTCCCATCCACATCAGATAGGCTGCTCCGGCCCATTTCAAAATGGAAAACAGGGTTGCCGAGGCCAGGACCAGTGTTCCCACCCCGGCCAGAGAGGCTGTCATTGCGACAAAATCTCCCAAAGCCACGCCAAGAGCGGTCCCGACAGCGACCTGCCGTCCACGGGACAGCGCGTAGCTCAGGACCAGCAGGATCGTGGGGCCGGGAATGACAATCAGCGCCGCAGATGCGGCCACGAAAGCCAGCCAGATGTTGAGGTCCATTGTGTGCTCCTGTGCTGTTGGGGGTAGAGAACGTTTAGGCGTTCAGAACGCGTCCGGCGACGGCATCCAGTTTGGCCAACAACCCAGGATCGCGCTTTTCCGGTGCGGTCATGATGGCATATTCGAGGGCGGTATCACAGCCGTGCGGGCAGGGGGCGCGGTTGGCGCCCAGAATAGCGGGCAGGCGGCGCACCAGCTCGCGCCCGTTGCTGGAGTTGCCCTGCAAGGTCGCCAGAATGGCCGTGATATCTACGGCGCCGTGATCCGGGTGCCAGCTGTCATAGTCGGTGACCATCGCGATGGAGGCGTAGCACAGTTCCGCCTCGCGGGCGAGTTTGGCCTCGGGCATATTGGTCATGCCGATCACGTCGCAGCCCCAGCTTTCGCGGTACATTTTGGATTCTGCGACGGATGAGAACTGCGGTCCCTCCATGCAAAGATAGGTTCCGCCGCGGTGCACCTTGATGCCTGCATCGCGCGCAGCTGTTTCTGCCGCGTCGCTCAACCGTTCGCAGGTGGGATGCGCAACGCTGACATGTGCGACGCAGCCCGTGCCAAAAAAGGATTTTTCGCGCGCAAAAGTGCGGTCGATGAACTGGTCCACGATGACAAAATCGCCTGGCGCCATTTCCTCGCGAAAGGATCCGCAGGCCGAGACAGAAAACACATCCGTCACCCCCAGGCGTTTCAGCGCATCAATATTGGCGCGGTAGGGGACCTCGGTCGGAGAGTGCACATGGCCGCGACCGTGCCGGGGCAGGAAGGCCATTTTGACGCCCTCCAGCGCACCCGTCAGGATCTGATCCGAAGGCGCCCCCCAGGGGGTGTCCACATTGACCCATTCGGCGCCATCCAGCCCGTCAATGTCATAGATGCCGGAGCCGCCGATCACGGCAATCATGGTGTCCTTGGTCACGTCCTGCTCTCCTGCTGATGCTGCTCTTTCGGTATGCGCAAGCCGCTGCCCTCTTGGCAAGCCCTGCTGTATCGCCATGGCAAAATTGGCTCCTCCTGTCGGCAGGTTGATCGCGTGTTGCGCATGTCAGGCGTGTGTTCTTGATGCGCGACTCAAGGCGCTGTCCATCATTCGGCGGAAGGTCGGGCACTGACTGTGGTCCGGCGCTGCGCAGTCGGCCACGTGACGCAGGGCGCGCGACAGGACACGCAGTTCGCGGATGCGTTGCTCGACCTCATCGGCACGTTGATGCAGTCGTTGGCGGTCCAGGCCGAACCCCTCTGAGCCGCCCAGCATAGCGCCGATCTCTTGCAGGCTGAATCCGGCCGCCCGTCCCATGGCAATCAGGGCCAACTGGTCAAGAACGCTGTCATCATATTGCCGCCGCAGGCCTTTGCGGCTGTCAGCTTTGATCAGACCAATCTCTTCGTAATAGCGCAAAGCTGAAGGTTTGACGCCGCTGCGCCGGGAGATCTCTGCGATGTCCAATGATTTCATCTTGACCTCAAGTTCACTTGAATTTGCACAGATGAGACCTCTAGCAGATTTGGATGTAGGACAGGAGCAAAAAATGGAGATGAGTGGGAACGCAATATGGGAACTCGCCTTTGTCGGGGCGTTGGCCACGGCGTTGATTGATGTTGCGGCATGGGCACGTGAGCGTTGGTTTGGCGCGCGAGGGCCGAACTGGGGGGTCGTCGCACGCTGGGTATTGGGGCTGGGTCGGGGGCGCCTTGCCCTGAGCGCCGCGGATAAGGTCCGACCTGCAAGCCGTTTTGAGGCCGCGCTGGGCTGGGTCTTTCACTACGCGGTAGGTATCGCTCTTGCCTGTGGTCTCTGGTTTGTCGCCGGTTCAGGATGGCTTCGGGAGCCTGCGCTGGGTCTGACAGTTGCCTATGGCGCAGTGACCGTGGCATTGCCTTTCTGCCTATTGCAGCCTGCAATGGGTCTGGGCTTTGCCGCAAGCAAGACACCTGCTCCGTGGCGCGCGCGGATCAATAGCCTGATCACCCATGGTCTTTTTGGGTTTGGTCTGTTCTTGGGCACTGTGCTGTTGGAGGTGCTTTTGGTGCCCTGACCGAGGATCCAAATGGGGGCAGGCCGGATCACGAGCCTTGTCCCCAAGGACAGTTTCGGCTAGGCGGGCAGCAAAGTGACCTCCTCCAGCCACAGGTATTCTTGATGAAACGCGCCGCCATGGCCCTTTTGGCCAATCGTATCTCCCCGCCGAACCTTTCCATCATGCAGGACGAGGGCTGGTCGGTGGGCCGCGTGCGCACCGAGTTGTTGTCAGGGCTGACGGTTGCGCTGGCGCTTGTGCCCGAGGCGGTGGCCTTTGCTTTTGTGGCCGGTGTGCACCCGCTGGTCGGGCTTTATGCGGCCTTCATGGTCGGGTTGATCACCGCGCTGATCGGCGGTCGGCCCGGCATGATTTCCGGGGCGACGGGGGCGCTGGCGGTGGTTATGGTGGCGCTGGTGGCTGAACACGGCGTTGAATACCTGTTTGCGACCGTGATCTTGATGGGCATCCTGCAGGTCATCGCGGGTGTGATGCATTGGGGCAAATTCATCCGTCTGGTGCCGCATCCGGTGATGCTGGGATTTGTGAACGGTCTGGCCATCGTGATCTTCCTGGCGCAGCTGACGCAGTTCAAGGTGCCGGGCACAGGTGGCGCCGAGTGGCTGAGCGGGGCGTCGCTCTACATGATGCTCGGTCTTGTGGGGCTGACCATGCTGATCATCTGGGGCACGCCCAAGGTGACCAGCGTCATCCCGGCGCCCTTGGCCGGGATTGGTATCGTGGCCATTCTGGTGATCGCGCTGGGCCTTGATGTGCCGCGCGTCGGCGACATGGCCTCGATCGAAGGCGGGCTGCCGAGCTTTCACAATCCGTTCGGCACCGGAGAAGGCCTTTATGGCACCATGCTTGCGCCTTTCACCTTTGAGACGTTCCAGATCATTCTGCCCTATGCCGTCATCCTTGCCGCCATTGGCCTGATCGAAAGCCTGCTGACCCTGAACCTTGTGGGGGAGATCACCGGCAAACGTGGCGGTGCCAGTCAGGAGTGCATTGCGCAAGGAGCCTCCAATATCGTCACTGGGTTCTTTGGCGGCATGGGCGGCTGCGCCATGATCGGACAGTCGATGATCAATGTGAAATCGGGCGGGCGCACGCGGATTGCAGGCATTACTGCGGCTCTGTTCCTGCTGCTCTTTATCGTTGTTGCCTCGCCCTTGATCGAACAGATCCCGCTGGCCGCCCTGGTGGGGGTGATGTTCATGGTGGTGATCGGAACCTTTGCCTGGAATAGCTTCAAGGTGATGACCAAGGTGCCGCCGATGGATGCCTTTGTCATCGTTTTGGTGACCGTTGTGACCGTGATGACTGACCTTGCGATTGCGGTGGTTGTCGGGGTGATCGTCTCGGCACTGGCCTATGCCTGGAACAATGCTCGCCGCATCCATGCGCGCACCCGCGAGTCCGTGAGCGACAAGGGCGCCAAGGTCTATGAGATCGAAGGACCGTTGTTCTTCGGCTCTACCGATGGATTCATCGAGCTGTTTGATGTTCAGGGTGACCCCGAACGGGTGATCGTGGATTTTGCAAACAGCCGAGTGGTTGACCAGTCGGCCTTGCAGGCAATCGAAGCCTTGGCGGCAAAATATGAGGAGGCGGGCAAAACCATTGTACTGCGTCATCTCAGCCGTGATTGTCATCAGCTGCTGTCAAAGGCGGGGCACCTTATGGTCGACAGCGATGATGATCCTGAATATGCGCTGGCCGTGGATTACTCGGTCAAGACAGGGGTTCTGGGCGGGCACTGACCTTAGGAAGCAGTGTTTTGAGGGTGGCCTGTGGAGACAAATCCACAGGCCAATTTTGATGACATCTCAGGCTCACCAAAGCAGCAGCATCAGATCCACCCTCGCGCGACCTGTCTGGCACAAGCCCGGTCCGGCGCGACAAGCAAAATGGCCGTATCCACGCCCAATCGGGCGCGGACCCTCGGCAATTTGGCTTGCACTTGGTCCGGGTTGTGCCTGACCGTCTGCGTCGAGGGCGGCTCCGAAGCAGCAGTTTGGACCGAGGCGGGCGTGATCAGTCCGGGGCGAGGCTTTCGAGCATATCGAGATCGCCCGCGATCAGAGCAGGTTCGGCGCGCAGGATCAGATCTACTGGCCAGTCCCACCATTTGAGCGCCAGAAGCCGGGCAATCTGGGGTTTGGAGAAGCGGAACCGTTCGGGCCGCCCCGGATTGCCGGTGACGATGCCATAGGCGGGCACTGTGCCTCGAACGACGGCGCCTGCGCCAATGATTGCGCCATCGCCAATGCGCGAACCGGGCAGGATCAATGCGCTATAGCCGATCCAGACATCATTGCCGATCACCGTGTCGCGGGTGTCGGGCTGAAAGCCCGCCATCTGATCCGGGTCGAAGACCGGGAAAGGATAGCAGCTGAGCCCCTCCTGCCCGTGGTTTGCCGAAGATGTGATGAAGCGCGCGCCATGGGCGATCTGGCAGAAACGCCCGATCACCAGTCTCTCGCGCGCACCGGGAAAGAGATAGGGTGCCAGATGCGCGGCCCAGTCTGCGGGAGGGGCGAAATCCGAAGCATAGGTATAGTCACCGACCTGGAAATTCGGATGTTCAACCGCGCGTGACAGCATCACGGTGCCATCGTGGGGCGTCCCATCCGGCAGGATAATCGGGTGGCGCAGGTTTGGGTCGGGCAGGGGCATGGATCAGTCGTCCGGTCGCGCGAGTGAAAAGACCTCGGTGACGCGGGAATAGTCGCGATAGCCCAGCCGCGCGAGGGGTTCAAAGCTGGTGACGTCGAACATCCCGTCCTTCAGGCAGTCATCGCGCAGATGCACGCCCGTGACCTCGCCAAAAGCGACACGGTTTGAGGCGCCGGGCAGATCGACGATCTTGGTCAGTTTGCATTCCAGCGCCGCCGGAGCATCAGCGATGCGGGCGCAGTTTATGGTGTCACACTCAACAGCGGTCAGGCCCGCATGGGTAAATTCGTCGACCTCTTTGCCCAGCGTTTGCGAGCTGGCATTCATCGCATCGCGCATGGCGTAGGCGACGATATTGACGCAGAAGACGCCGGTTTCCTCGATATTGGCCATGCTGTCTTTGGTGTTGGCCTGATCCTCCTTGCTGCCGGTAGAGGCAAACATCACCTGCGGCGGTGTGTAGGCGACGCCGTTGAAGAAGGAATAGGGCGCCAGGTTGTTCACCCCGTCGCCCGAGCGGGACGAGATCCAGCCGATCGGGCGCGGGGTGATCACGGCGTTGAACGGGTTGTGGGGCAGGCCGTGGCCGTCTTCGGGGCGGTAGAACATGCGCATCTCCAAGTGTTTGCTCAATGCTTAGGCCCGTGTTAGGGCGATTTCCACCCCCATAGGGGCGATTTCGCGGAGGCGTGAGTGGCGTGATCGAATTGAAACCGGAACAGCCAGACGACCGCTGGGAAGTCGAGGCGCTATACGATCTGTGCTTTGCGCCGGGGCGCGAGGCGCTGTCCTCTTACCGTTTGCGCGACGGGGTTGCGCCGGTTTCCGGCCTCAGCCTTGTGGCGCGAGATGAGTTGGGGATCCTGGCCGGAGCAATACGGTTTTGGCCCGTACATGTGGGCGATGCCGCGGCCCTGCTTTTGGGGCCGGTGGCCGTGCACCCCACCCATCAGGGAGAGGGACTGGGTGGTTCCTTGATCCGGGACAGTCTGGCGCGCGCCCATGCCAGCGGCTGGGCAAGGGTCATGTTGGTTGGGGACGCGCCCTATTACAGCCGGTTCGGTTTTGAAAAGCTGGAAGGGGTACTGATGCCGCCTCCCACCAATCCGGACCGGGTGCTGGGGCTTGCGCTGTCCGAAGGGGCCTGGGACTGTGTTCGCGGCGATGTGATACGCTGGCGCCAGAATTGATCAGCATCCTTTGCAAAGCGCGCTTCAACTTCCGGGATAATCTCTGCTATCAAGAGGCTGCAGGACAGAACGGCCAGAGTTGTCTTTTCTGATCGCCGGGTAAATCAGGTGGTATCTCTTTGAACACATCCGCACGTCTTTCCGTCACGGGATCGAAAGTTGTCACTCAGGTTGCGGCGCTCTGCTGCCGTATGACCAAGGCTGGCAAGCCGCGCATTCTGATGATTACCTCGCGCGGCACCGGGCGTTGGATCTTGCCAAAGGGTTGGCCCATACCAGGGCGAAGCCTGGCGCAATCGGCAGCGATCGAAGCCTGGGAAGAAGCTGGCGTTCGGGGCGTTCCGATTGAACAGTGCCTTGGCGAATACGAATACGAAAAGTGGCGGCGGGATCTTGAGCCTCTATCTTGTCTGGTACGCGTCTATCCAGTCATCGTGACGGCGCTGAAAGATGAGTTTCCCGAGCAGGAAGAAAGGAAAAGGTCCTGGAAGTCCCCGCGAAAGGCTGCTGCTCTGGTGCAGGAAAAAGGGTTAAAAGCCATCCTTGAGCGCTTTGACCCCAAGGTGATCGAGTCGGATTTGTTCCACTCTGGAAGCTCGAGGCGGGAAAGACCTGTTGAGCCAGGGGCTGCAACGAGAAAAAGATGATACGCTACAGCTTGAGATGTTCAGAAGGCCACAGCTTTGACAGCTGGTTCCAATCGGCAGATGCCTACGACAAGTTGGCGGGCGCTGGCATGGTGTCTTGCGCGATATGTGGTGGCTCAAAGGTCGAAAAGGCCATCATGGCGCCCAGGGTGCGTCCCGGGCGCAAGGCTGTGTCTTCTGTTGGAGAGTCTGAAGGTGCATATCAGCCGCAAGAGGCCCCAGTGCAAGCGGAGCCCACGCCTCCTGCGCCGGTCGCTGGCGCTTTAAGCGCTCCATCCAGCGAAATGGAGCAGGCGATCAAGGAACTGCGTAAACAGATTGAGGATAACTCTGACTACGTTGGCAAGGATTTCGTGTCCGAGGCACGGGCGATGCATCTGGGGGAAGCACCGTCCCGCGCGATCCATGGAGAGGCGCGATTGGATGAGGCCAAAGCTCTGATCGAAGATGGGGTTCCGGTGTTGCCTTTGCCATTTGGTCCAAAGCGAAAAACGAATTGAGGAACAAGTTCATGCACGCAGTTGTAACCGGGTCCAGCCGGGGCATTGGCCGGGAGCTTGTGCTTCGGCTGACAGATGCAGGATATGAGGTGACAGGGACCTCGCGCGACCATTCCTCAGGGGTGCGGCTGGATGTCTGTGATCCAGGACAACAAGCGCGATTCGCGGCGCAGCTTGGCGAGAAGCCAATTGATCTCTTGGTTTGCAACGCAGGTGTTTATCTCGACAAGGGGCTTTCGATTGAAGAGTACACAGCCGAAGTCTGGTCAAAGTCATTGGCGGTCAATGTGACTGGCGTCTTCCTGACCGTGCAAGCCCTGTTGGGGAACCTGCGCCGTGCGGAAAAGCCCAAGATCGCGATCATATCATCTCAGATGGCCAGCCATGCCCGGGCCCCTGGCGGCAGCTACGCCTATCGTGCCTCAAAGGCTGCGGCGCTCAATATTGGACGAAACCTTGCAACGGACTTGCAGCCCGAAGGCATTGCAGTCGGTATCTATCATCCCGGATGGGTGCGCACCGACATGGGCGGCAGCGAAGGAGACATTTCCGTCGAGGAATCCGTCGAAGGCCTCATGCATGAATTCGATGTCCTGGACATGAGCACCACGGGCTGCTTCCACACCTGGGACGGGCGCATCCACGCCTATTGATCTGGCGGGCCAATACGTTCCCCCAATGCGTTCCCAACGCGTGACTTGGACAAAAAACGCCAGAGCGGTCAGGCTCTGGCGTTTCTCTTTTTTGTGCTTGCAAGCGGGTCACATTCACTCCCAGCAGCTGACCAGAACGGTCATACCGCTGGCTTGGCGAACCAAAGCTTCGTTTGGCAGGGCCGCGCCGCTGCCGCTTGTGGGCGCCATCGGGATATTGGCCGCGATCAGCGCCTCTCGCAATGCGCCGGCATTGACGCCAAAGCTTACGCCCTCAGGCAGTCGTCGGCCTTTGATTTCCTGCGGAAGCAACATGCCAAGAACCGCACCCGATGCGTCAAGAACCGGACCGCCAGCGTCGCCTGCCTGCGCAACCAAATCGAGGCGGATCACGCCGGTGTCGCCATCCAGGCTCTTGATGTCGGCGAGGGTGCCAAAGGTCAGGCTCGGCGCACCAAGAACCCCCTCATAGGAAAATCCGGAGGCGGCGACTTCGGATTGCAGACGCGGAGACTGCATGCTGAGACCGGCGATGGCCATTGGCGCAAGCCGTTCCACCGGCTGCAGGATTGCAAAGCCATTCTCCGGGTCATTTACCGCCACCGTGGCCTCATATCCATGGTCCAGTGTGATGCGGCTGCAGCCGGCAATCACATCCGAGGTGGTGACAACAGTGCCGTTCTGTCCCACAAAGAAGCCCGAGCGTGACAGGCGCGGCTTGCGCACCTCAAGCCCGGCCAAAAGGTCGATGCTTTGGCTCAGATCGCTTCCGGCGGTGTCCTCCAGAACCCCGTCGATCCGGGCAAAGCTTTCGCGCATAGCGGCCAGAATACGGCTGCGGCGGGCCTCATCCCCGGCGGGCCAGATCAGGGTAAAGCCCTTGATCTCTCCGCCCTGCAGACGGGCCTCGGTGTACGAGACGATCTGACCATTGCGTCCTTCGATGGTGAAACTGTCGCTGCCACGCTCGCGCGGGCCGGTCAGGGGCACGATTTCCAGGGTTTGCATGATGTCATAGAGGCCGAACAGGGTGTTCTTGTCACCGCGCTGACTGATCAAGAGGACACGGGCACCAAGGTTGCCACGGCTGTCATAGTGGGCAAAGGGCGATTCATAGCGGGCAAAGGCGACCTCTGCAGCCGGGATCTGCATGGAAATGCCCGCGCGCGTGTCTACAACCTCGGCCATGCCAACCGAGATCAGCGGTGCATTGTAGTCATCCATCAACAGTTTGCGCTGCGCGGTGGTCAGAACGCCGGTGGGCTCGAAGCCTTTGCTGAGCTGCCAGTCGGACATCGCACCGCGTGTGCCGCGGCCAAAGGATCCGTCGATTGCCGAATTGTAAAATCCGGCCGCTCTGAGGGCGATCTGCAGATCTTTCTTCTCATCGCGGCTGAGGGCCTGTTCGCTGCGACGCGCCTGGGCAGGGGTCTCATCTGGTAACGTGACCTGTGGCTCAGGCGCGCTCACGACCGGGCTGCCCACCTCGGGCTGGACGGGGGCTGTCGCTGTGGCCTGATCCCGCGCGCCCACCGGGTAGAACTGGCTGCGTAGGTTTTCCTGAAAGGCGATAAAGCTGTCGCGCGGAATTTGCCCTTCGGAGCGATAAACTTGCAGCACGCGTTCCGCGTCCTGGCGTGTGTAGGGGCCAAGCAGGATACCGTACCAGCCCGCGCCCAGCGTGAAGCCGGCCACATCTGGCAGGCGCGAGGCAAAGTCTTGCGCCTCTGCCTGGGCCTCTGTCAGCGATGGCCGCGCGGCGACCTGGATCCAGACGGTATCCTGGCCCGCCTGTTGGGCATGGGCGGGTCCGCCAAAGGCGACCGTAATCATTGTGAACGCCAGCAGTAGGGCGGTGGTAATTCTTTTCATTGCAGGACCTCTATCCCGATGGGGTAATTTGTTGCCGGGCACATAAGCATTTTAGCCCCCTAAAGAAAACTCCTGGTAAACGGGGAATTCAGTCCTTGATGCAGCATTCCATCACCTTTCTCGTGACCAAGCTGCTCTCGGGGCTGGTTTGAAAGGCGAGACGACTAGCCGTTGACGCTTGGCAGGGGGTTGCATAGGAAGAGCCTCGCATTCGCTGACCCATAAAGATGTCCCAGAGAGGGATCTGACATGACCCAGAACACCATCGCTGCCTCCGCCTCTACGGGCGCTCCGCGTTCTTTCCAGGAGATCATCCTGCGGCTTCAGGCCTATTGGGCATCCAAGGGCTGCGCCATCATGCAGCCTTATGACATGGAAGTCGGCGCGGGCACCTTCCACCCTGCGACCACGCTGCGCTCGCTTGGCTCGGCGCCCTGGGCTGCGGCCTATGTACAGCCCTCGCGCCGCCCGACCGACGGGCGCTACGGGGAAAACCCGAACCGCCTGCAGCACTACTACCAGTATCAGGTCCTGATCAAACCGTCGCCGCCGAACCTGCAGGAGCTGTATCTCGGCAGCCTCGAAGCCATCGGCATCGACATGGATCTGCACGACATCCGCTTTGTCGAGGACGACTGGGAAAGCCCCACTTTGGGCGCCTGGGGTCTGGGCTGGGAAGTCTGGTGCGACGGTATGGAGGTCAGCCAGTTCACCTACTTCCAGCAGGTTGGGGGGCATGACTGCGCGCCGGTCTCGGGCGAGTTGACCTACGGGCTTGAGCGTCTTGCGATGTATGTCCTTGGCATTGATCACGTGATGGACATGCCCTTTAACGACCCGGATGCGCCGATCCCGCTGACCTATGGCGATGTGTTCAAGCAGACCGAAGAAGAATACGCCCGTTGGAATTTTGATGTCGCCAATACCGACGTCCTGCTGCGTCACTTTGAAGAGGCCGAGGCCGAATGCACCACCATCCTGGCGCAGGCACATATCGACCCCAAGACGGGCAAGCGCATCATTATGGCGCACCCGGCCTATGATCAATGTATCAAGGCCAGCCACATTTTTAACCTGCTCGATGCGCGCGGCGTTATTTCCGTGACCGAACGACAGGCCTATATCGGTCGGGTGCGGGCACTGGCCAAGCAATGCGCTGACGCATTTGTGCAAACCGAAGCAGGTGGTCAGGCCGCCTGAGGGGCAGACCTGAGAGGAAGAAACGCCATGATGGGCAAGGTGATAGCGATTGTTCTGGGGATCTGCGCGCTGGTTGCAGGCGTCTCCATGTATTACCTGCAGGTCTACGGGTTCTATGAAGATGTGACGCCGCAGCCCGGCCTTGATGTCGTTCTGACGCCGCTGGACGGTTCTGAGCCGCGTCCGATTTCCTATGCCGATTTTCAGGCCATCGATGCCGACAGCTCCCCGATCCGCTACCGGGCGTGTTTCTCAACAGACATGACTCTGCAGGAGCTCGGCTCGGATTTTGCGACCTCGGATTTGATCGTGCCGCGCAATGCGCCGGGTTGGTTCGATTGCTTTGATGCGGCGGCCATTGGTGCTGCCCTCAAGGACGGGTCGGCCAAAGTCTTTTTGTCCCTCAAGAACATCTCTTACGGGGTGGACCGGATCGTGGCGATTGATGCGGAGGGGCGTGGTTTTGTCTGGCACGAGCTTAATAATTGCGGTGAGCAGATCTACAACGGCAGCGCCATCGTGACCGAGGCCTGCCCGCCGCGCCCAGAGACCGAATAGACCAGCACCCGGCTGGGCGGGTCAAAGGAAGGCAAGACCGCCAATGCTCATTCCCGATTTCATCACGGTGACCCTGGGACTGGCGGTGTTTCTGATCGGCGGAATGCTGAACCGAAAGCTTGCGCTGCTCAGGCGCTTGAATATCCCCGAGGCGGTCAGCGGCGGTCTGCTGGCCTCGCTGTTTTTCATGGGGGTTTATCTCGCCTCGGACATTGAGGTCGCCTTCGAACTGGAGGCGCGTGACTTCTTTCTGGTGCTGTTCTTTGCCGGGATCGGTCTCAATGCGCGGTTTGGCGATCTTGTTTCAGGCGGCCGACCCTTGGCGATTCTGCTGGGGCTGACCCTGCTGACAATCCTCGCGCAGAACCTGATCGGTGGGCTAGGGGCTGCCATGTTCGGCTATCCGGCGCAGGCCGGGGTGCTGTTTGGGTCCGCAGCGCTGATTGGCGGTCATGGAACCGCGATTGCCTGGGCGCCCGATGTCGCGGCCGCAACCGGCCTTGCCGCCGCGCCGGAACTGGGGGTTGCGGTTGCAACGCTTGGTTTGGTTCTTGCCGCTGTGGTAGGCGGTCCCCTTGCCGGATACCTGATCCAGCGCGACGCCCTGACGCCGGATCGCCCGGATCAGGGTCCGATTGCGGGTCTTGCGACGCCCAATGGCGCACCGCCCCAGACCATCACGCCAGATGGCATCATGCGCAGCCTTCTTTACCTGAATTTTGCGATCATCCTCGGCTACGGCGCCTGGGAGGGGCTTGAGGAGCTGGGCGTGAAGCTGCCGCTTTTTGTGCCCTGCCTTGTGGCGGGTATCGTCATCGCTAACCTGCGTGCGCTTCTGTTTCCTGCTGCCCCCGAGATTGCCCGCACGCCGTCGCTGGCTCTGATCTCCGAGGTCTCTCTCGGGATTTTCCTCGCGATCTCTCTGATGAGCCTGCAGCTTTGGACCATTGCGGATCTCGGTCCGGCCATACTGGCGGTGATGGCGGGACAGACTCTCTTTACGGTGGTCTTCGTTCTCTTTGTGCTCTTTCCACTCTTGGGTGGTGGCTATCGGGCAGCGGTTCTGGGGGCGGGTTTTGGCGGATTTGCTCTGGGCGCGACGCCGACGGCCATTGCCAATATGACGGCTGTGACCAAACGCTATGGCCCATCGCCTATTGCCTTTGTGGTGCTCCCCCTTGTATCCGCCTTCTTTGTTGATATTGCCAATGCAATCGTCATCCAGACGATCGTGAACTTCTGAGGATCCCAGATGCCCGACCTGCTGATTGAACTGTTCTCCGAGGAAATCCCGGCCCGCATGCAGGCGCGTGCGGCTGAGGATCTGAAAAAGCGGATGACCGACGGTTTGGTCGAGGCCGGTCTGACCTATGCTGCGGCCCACGCCCTGTCGACCCCGCGCCGTCTGACGCTGGCCCTTGAAGGGCTGCTGGCCGAAAGCCCGACCATCCGCGAAGAGCGCAAAGGGCCCAAGGTCGGCGCAGCTCTTCCGGCCCTAAAGGGTTTCGCACACGCTTTCGGAATTAGTCCGCAGGCTCTGCCGATGATTGATAGCCTTGCTGAAGGGGTGGGAACAAAAGTTATTGTCGACGATATCACTTTTGAGAACAGGGACGTAAAGGGTAAGCAAACGATTTTTGCGTCGTTTGAAAAGCCGGGCCGCCCAGCTGCGGAGATCATCGCCGAAGTGCTGGACGCAACCATCCGCAACTTCCCCTGGCCCAAGTCGATGCGCTGGGGCGCCGGGTCTTTGCGCTGGGTGCGCCCCTTGCAATCAATCCTCTGCATTCTGACGGATGAGGGCGGCGCTGAGGTGGTGCCTTTTGAGATCGAAGGCCTGAAAGCGGGTGATGTCACCAAGGGCCACCGCTTTATGGCGCCGGATGCCTTTTCGGTTGCCTCCTTTGAGGACTACACCGCCAAGCTGAAGCGCGCCCATGTGATCCTGGATGCGGCAGAGCGTGCAGATACCATCTGGCATGACGCCACCAACCAGGCCTTTGCCGCCGGTCTGGAGGTAGTCGAGGACAAGGGCCTTTTGGCCGAGGTTGCCGGTCTGGTGGAATGGCCGGTGGTGCTGATGGGCAAGATCGACGATGATTTTCTGGGTCTGCCGCCCGAGGTGCTGCAGACCTCGATGAAAGAGCATCAAAAGTTCTTCTCGGTCCGCAACCCCAAGACGGGACGGATCGAAGGGTTCGTGACCGTTGCCAACCGCGAGACCGCCGATCATGGCGCGACCATTCTGGCAGGCAATCAAAAGGTTCTGTCGGCGCGTCTGGCCGATGCCAAGTTTTTTTGGGAGAACGACCTGCGCGTCGCAAAGGGCGGCATGAGCGCCTGGACCGAAGCGCTGTCCAATGTGACATTCCACAACAAGCTGGGCACGCAAGCCGAGCGGATCGAGCGTATCGCGGCATTGGCCCGCGAGCTGGCGCCGGTTGTGGGCGCCGATGCGGATCTGGCCGAGCAGGCCGCGCGAGTGGCCAAGGCGGATCTGTCGTCGGAAATGGTCTATGAGTTCCCCGAGCTGCAGGGCCTGATGGGCCGGTATTACGCCGAGGCGGCGGGCCTGCCGCAGGAGGTCGCGAATGCCTGCGAGCAGCACTATTCGCCCCTTGGCCCTTCGGACGATGTGCCGGGCGAAAAACTCTCGGTCGTGGTGGCTCTGGCGGACAAGCTGGACACCTTGACGGGGTTCTGGGCAATCGATGAGAAACCCACGGGGTCAAAAGACCCCTTTGCCCTGCGCCGCGCCGCGCTTGGGGTGATCCGTCTGGTGCTGGAGAATGATATCCGCACGCCGCTGGATCAGCACATCGATGCCCATCTTCTGCGCCACGAGATGAAACAGAACGGCGAGGATGAGGTTGCAACCGGTCTTTTGAAGGACATGATCGAAGAGATCGCCGATCACGGCGTGTTCGGCTCGGCGGTGCGCACGGTTCTGGATGCCTTTGATGGTGATTTGCCAAAGCACCTTGAAGAGCTGAAAGATAGCCTGCCGGATGTGTCGCGCGACCTTTTGACCTTCTTCCATGACCGTCTGAAGGTCTTCCTGCGCGATCAGGGCATTCGTCATGATGTGATCGATGCCTGCATCGCGATGGAGGGCAATGATGATCTGACCCTTCTGGTCAAACGCGCCCGCGCTCTGGAGGCCTTCCTGAAGACCGAAGAGGGCGAGAACCTGCTGCAGGGCTTCAAACGGGCCAACAACATCCTGTCCCAGGCCGAGGAAAAGGATGGGGTGGAATATTCCTTTGGCGCTGACAAGAAATTCGCCGAAGACGCCAGCGAAACGGCCCTGTTCGACGCGCTGGAAGAGGGCGGTGGGGCGATCTCCACGGCCATCGAGGCCGAGGATTTCGCGGCCGCCATGGGCGGCATGGCCGCATTGCGCCAGCCGATCGATGCCTTCTTCGAGGCGGTTCAGGTGAATTCGGATAACGAAATCGTCCGTCGCAACCGGCTGAACCTCTTGGGACAGATCCGCAAGGTGTGCGGACAGGTTGCCGACCTTACCCGCCTCGAAGGGTGAGCATACGCGCCTCGGATGCGTGAATGGTCCCCGTGTCGCCAGACGCCGTGCAAATCGCGCGGCGTCTGTCATTTGAGGCGGTATCGTACGGGTGCTTCCCCCTTGCAGCACAGGCGATCCAGCTTATGCTGCAAAGATGCGGCAAGTGCCGCGGTGCAGAAACTTCAGGATAAACCATGCCCGACGCGCCCCTGGCCACGCTGATCACGCAGACAGCTCCGATTGCGACCTCCAGCCATGGCGGGCGCGCGAAGTGCTTACAGCGGCTGGTGCGCCTGGATCTGCCGGTGCCGCGGACCGTGGCGCTGTCCTTTGATGCGGTGCATGAGATCGCCAGCGGTCACCTGCCGAACATAGATGCGATCCTCAAGACATTTGCGCCGGATGCGCTGCTTTGCGTGCGCCCTTCGTCCGAGGACCCTGATTGGGGTGGGCCGGGAGCGATCCTCAACATCGGTATGAACGAAGCGCGCTGCAAGGATCTGTGCGCGCGCCTCGGCGAAGAGGCCGCAGCAGGTCTGTACCTGCGTTTTGTGCAATCCTACGCGGTGCATGTGGCGCGGCTGGATCCTGATGCCTTTGACGATGTCGAGGATGGCGGCCCGGATGCCTTGCGCGAAACGCTTCTGGCCTATGAGGCGGAAACGGATGAACCCTTCCCGCAGGACCCGGCAGAGCAGTTGGGTGCGGTGCTGCGCTCGATGGCGCGCGCCTGGGAGGGCACTTCGGCACGGCTCTTGCGCCAGGCCAAGGGTGCGCCTGCGGATGCGGGGCTCGGGCTGGTGGTGCAGGAGATGATCCCTGGGCTGGGGCAGGGCGAATGCGGATCCGGTGTTCTGCAGCTTGTCGATTCGCGCACCGGCAAGCCGCAGCTGACAGGTCGCTATCTCAGCCAGTCGCAAGGGCGCGAGGCGCTTGGCGCAGGCGCGCGGGCGCTGTTCCTGGAAAAAGATGAGCGCGGCCCATCGCTGGAAGAGCTTGCGCCGACGGCTTTTGCCGACCTGAAAACCCATGCCGAGCTGATGCGGCGGCGCCTGCGCGAGGAAATGCAGGTAGAGTTTGTCATCCAGGACGGCTCGGTTCATATCCTCGACGGGGTGCGTGTCGCCCGTTCGGCACGTGCCGCCGTGAGGATTGCTGTGGCCCTCGCACAGGATGGCATCATCCCGCCGCATGAGGCGCTGATGCGGGTCGATGCTCATGCGATGAACGAGTTGCTGCACCGGCAGGTTGCGCCTGACGCCAAACGGGACGTGATTGGCGCGGGAATCGCAGCCAGCCCCGGCGCGGCGACGGGGGCACTAGTGTTCAACGCGGTGGATGCCCAGGCCAGTGCGGCGCGCGGCGAGCCTTGTATTCTGGTGCGGCGCGAGACTTCGCCCGAGGATGTGCGCGGCATGCATGCGGCCGCCGGAGTTCTGACCGAGCGGGGCGGCATGACCAGCCACGCGGCCGTCATCGGGCGCGGTCTTGGGGTGCCTTGCATCGTTGGCGCCTCCAACATGAAGTTCCTGCCCAAGCGCAAACAACTGATGGCGCCTGACGGCCGCGTCTTTGGTCCCGGCGATATCGTGACCATCGATGGCAGCAGCGGGCAGGTTCTGGCGGGCGAGCCTGAGATGCTCGAGGCGGCGCAGGACGATGCCTTTCAGACGCTTCTTTCCTGGGCAGATGAGGCCCGCGATATGGGCATCCGCGCCAATGCGGACACGCCTGCAGACGCCCAGACAGCGCGCAATTTCAAGGCCGAAGGGATCGGCCTGTGCCGGACCGAGCATATGTTCTTTGATCCGGGCCGCCTGACGGTGATGCGCGAGATGATCTTTGCCGAAACCTCGGCCGGGCGGGCTGCGGTGTTGGCGCGGCTGTTGCCCATGCAGCGCAACGATTTCCGCGAGCTGTTCCGCATCATGGAAGGGTTGCCGGTTTGTATTCGCCTGTTCGATCCGCCCTTGCATGAATTCCTGCCGACCTCGGTATCCGGCCAGCGTGAGCTGTCCGAGGCGCTTGGCATTCCGGTCAGCGATGTGACCCGACGGGTTGAAGAGCTGGAAGAATACAATCCCATGCTGGGCCTGCGCGGTGTGCGCCTGGGCGTGACGGTTCCTGAAATCTACGACATGCAGGCGCGGGCGATCTTTGAGGCCACTCTTGAAGCCTCAAAGGATGGAGCGCCGGTTGTTCCGGAAATCATGATCCCGCTGGTCTCTGCGAAACGAGAGGTGGAACTGGTCAAAGCGCGTATTGATGCGGTGGCCCTGGCTGTCAGCGCCGAGCGCGGGCAAAAGTTCGACTATCGCCTTGGTGTCATGGTGGAAACGCCACGCGCGGCGCTCAGGGCCGAGGAAATCGCGGTTCATTCAGCGTTTCTGAGCTTCGGGACCAACGATTTGACGCAGATGACCTATGGTCTGTCGCGCGATGATGCGGGACGGTTCATGTCGAACTATGTGCAGCAGGGTGTCTTCCCCGAGGACCCCTTTCATGTGCTGGATGTGGACGGCGTGGGCGAGCTGCTCAAGCTGGGTGTGCAGCGTGGGCGCAAGGGACGCACAGATATTACGCTTTCGATCTGCGGTGAGCATGGCGGCAACCCCGAATCAATTGCATTCTGTCGCGCGGCAGGCTTCGATTATGTGTCGTGCTCTCCGTTTCGGGTGCCGGCTGTGCGATTAGCCGCCGCCCAGCTTGCGATTGGGGAGAAGATCGGAAAAGCCTCTCCAACTTACGCAAAAAATTAACGAAATCCGCGTTTATCGGCGCTCGAGACGCAGCACTCAGATCCTGCTCCGCAGCCGTGAGACCGCCCCACACTTCCGTATAGGTGGACCTTTGGCGGTTTATCCATTAAGGCCTGCGGATGCGCTATCTGGGGAGGCCGCGCAAGCTGACAAACGAGGATCTGCAACATGAAACTCCTGACGCTGGCTGCTGTTCTGGCAGCCCTAACGGTCACGGCACCCACGGCCCAGGCCGAGACCGGACTGAAGTCCCTGTTCAACCGCGAGCAGTCTGCTCTGAATTCCGTATCCGAACGCCGTCTCAGTGGCCTGTTCGGCTTCAAACCAAAGAAATCTCGCACCTCTGCAAAGGATGTGCAATTCACCCGCGCCTGGCTTGACGCTCAGCCCAAGGCGACTGGCGATGAAGAATTCGCCTGTCTGGCCGAAGCGTTGTACTTTGAGGCGCGCGGTGAGACCGTAAAAGGCCAGTTCGCCGTGGCCGAAGTGATCCGTAACCGCGTCAATGCCGGTCAGTTTCCCGGCAGCTATTGTGGTGTGATCAATCAGGGTACCGGGCGCCGCTATCAGTGCCAGTTCACCTACACCTGCGACGGGCATGAAGAGGTGATCCGCGAAAAGGCCGCATACGAGCGTGTTGCCAAGGTGGCGCGTCTGGTTCTGGATGGCGTTGAAACGGGTCTCACCGAGGGCGCGACATACTATCACACCACCGCCGTGCGCCCGCGCTGGAGCAGCCACTTCACCAAGACGGCTCGGATCGGGGTGCATCTGTTCTACCGCGACGATCGGTATCGTACCGCATCGAACGATTGATCCCACCTGATACCAGTATGCGCCCCGAAAGGCGTTTTCGCGCGCTGGTGTGGCGCATGCGGGCCTGATATGGACGGATCAGCAAGGGTAAGGGTGGGCAACCGCCCTTATCACACCGCCAGACAAAGGCCCGCTGCCATGCCCTCAGAGATCCGTCTCGCTTTTGAACACCCCTCGGAACGCTCTATCGCGACGGCCCCCGGCGGCCCGCTCGACAGGATCTCCCTGCGTGATCACCTGGTTGAGGTGGAGATCGGCGCCTTTCAGGCTGAGCGGGGCACGACCCAGCGGATCTGTTTCAATGTGGTGGTCGAGATCGCGCCGCTGCCTGCGGATCTGGATGACGATGTGGACCGGATCCTGTCCTATGACAAGGTGACCGAGGCGATCGCCTATGAGCTGGCAGCGGAGCGTCTGAACCTGTTGGAAACCCTTGCGGAACGCGTGGCAGAGCGGATCCTGTTGGAGCCGCAGGCGATCCGCGCTTTCGTACGCATCGAAAAGCTGGACCGTGGCCCCGGCGCGCTGGGGGTCGAAATCGTGCGCTCCAAGGATCAGATCAGCCATGTGGTCGAAGAAGAAGAGGTGCCGCATCCGCGCCTGATGTATCTGTCAAATGCGGCCATCGACAGCAAGAACCTGACCGGCTGGATCGATCAGATGGAATGCCGCCAGCGCCCGCTGATCCTCTGCGTCGGGGCGCATGACCTTGCTGTACCGCAGACCGGGCACAAGATGACCCAGCGCCGGATCGACCTTCTGGCCATTGAGCAGAACGCCTGGCGGCTTGCGGCCAGGGATCACCGCTGCAAGGTGGTGGCCACCCGCACTGAACTCGATTGGGCGATGAAGAATGGACAGATCTGCGTCTGGGCTCCGTCCAAGATCGTGCTGGATGCGGTGGATGGGCCTTCTGCCGCGCCATCGGATGCGGTTGCACTTGCCGCATGGTTTGCGGCAACATTCGAAGCGGAAGAAATGATTGTGATTGGCGCTGATCTGCCTCAGGAGCGGCAGGTGACATTGCGCGCCGTGGATGTGGAGCAACGCACGCTTTGACATATTACCGGCCTTTGGTGCAGCACGGTGAAACCCGCCCCGAAGGCGCGGTTCCCTTGGCAGGGGGATCCTGCCTTTGGTTCTCGGAAGTCGAGCTGTTGAGCCGCGATGGGCCGCCACGCCTGATGCCCGCAGGGTTGATCCCGGAAGAGGTGCGCCATCGCTTAAGCTTTCGCCGCGCGGCCATCTGCGGGTTGGATATGACGCAGCCGCAGATTATGGGCATTCTGAATGTCACCCCTGACAGTTTCTCGGATGGGGGGCGCCACGCCGAGGCAGATGCGGCCTGCGCTGCCGCTCTGCGCATGGTCGAGGACGGCGCCAGCATCATTGATGTGGGCGGGGAATCCACCCGGCCCGGTGCGGACTTCATCCCCGAAGATGAGGAAATCGCCCGCACGGTCCCGGCGATTGAGGCCATTCGTGCATCCTCATCCGTGGCGATATCAATTGATACGCGCAAGGCGCAGGTGGCGGTGGAAACGCTGGAGGCCGGTGCGGGGCTGATCAACGATGTGTCTGGCTTTACATTTGATGCTGCGCTGGGGCCGGTTGCGGCACAGGCTGGGGTTCCGGTCTGCGTGATGCATGCGCAGGGCGATCCAGCCACCATGCAGGAGGCACCGAGCTACGAAAACGTTCTGCTCGACGTCTATGACTTTCTGTCAGAGCAGGTCGACCGGCTTGAGGCGATTGGCGTCTTGCGTGACCAGATCGTGATTGACCCCGGCATCGGCTTTGGCAAGACGGTGGAGCATAACCTGACACTTCTTCGCAATCTCAGCCTGTTTCACGGCTTGGGCTGTCCGATCCTTCTTGGCGTGTCGCGCAAGGGCTTCATCGGCAAGATCGGCGGTGCGCCGCAGGCCGATCAGCGTGCGCCGGGGTCCATCGCGGTTGGCCTTGCTGGTCTGGCGCAGGGCGTTCAGATCCTGCGGGTGCATGATGTGGCCGAAACCGCGCAGGCTGTAGGCCTGTGGCAGGCGGTGCGCTGAAAAGGGTCAACCTTGAGCGAACAGCCGCCGCAGGGCGCCCCACTGGCTGATGCAAAGCCCGCTCAGGATCAGTGCCATCGCGAGCAACATGGAGCCGGGCAGGGCTTCGTCCAGAAACAGCGCACCAATGACCACCGCCCAGACCGGCACCTGATAGTTGGTCAGCGTCATGAAGGTGGGACCGGCCTCGCGCACGACGATCACCCGCAGGAAATTGGCGGCCGCTGTGGGAATGAGGCCAAGGAAGGCGATGATCGCAAGGGTTCTGCTGTCTGGCAATGCTGGTGGGCCTTCAAGGGTCCATGCCACAGGGACGATGATGAAACTGCCGATCACCAATAGGATCGCAGCAAGGCCAACGGGGTCAACCGGGGGCAGGCGGCGGGTCAGGATGGAACTCACCGCATAGCAGGCGGCGGCGGACAGGCAGGCGAAGCGGCCCAAAAGCTCCAGTTCCGAATTGCTGCTTTCAAAGGCCTTGCCGCCAATCAGCAGGGCGACACCGACAAATCCGATGACAAAGCCAATGGTGCGGCGCAGGATCATCCGCTCGCCTGGGACGAACAGATGCGCCAGGGGCAGGACAAACAGCGGGATGGCCGCCATGCTGAGACCGGTAAAGCCAGCCGAAACATGCTGCTGCCCCCAGTTGATCAGCATGAAGGGCAGCGCCGTGCTGGCAGCGCCGATGATCATCACAGCGGGCCAGTTGGTCTTTTCCTTGAAAAGCCCACCACCGCGCCAGACCCAGACCGTGCAAAGTAGCGCTGCGGCAAAGCCGATGCGCCCGGCGGCCAGCCAGAAGGGGGTTATCCCCTCCAGCGCGAACTTGATCAGGGGAAATGTTCCGCCCCAGACCAGCCCGAGCGTGGCAATCATCGCCCAGTATTTTCCCATGCGGTCAGGCATCTGTATCTGTCCCCAAGTTTGCCTGCAACTGACGGCGTCAAGGCGGGAAGGTCAACCCGAAAGCATTCGCTGTGGGGCGAAGCGATCTGTTCACGGCACCTGCCGTCGCGTGGGCGTTCGGCTCAGCAATAGCCCACCAAGGACAAGGGCAAGCGCAGCAAAAAGCTGCGGCGGAATGGCCTCGTTCAACAGGACGGCGCCAAACAGAACCGACCAGACCGGCACCTGATAATTGACCGTCGACAGAAACGCCGGCCCGGCACTGCGGGCGATCTGCACCAGCAGAACCTGCGCCAGCGCTGTCGGGAACAGGCCAAGGTACAGGATCGCCAGCACCGGACGCGCAGATGGGAGAGAGGGCAGGCCTTCCTGTATCAAAGCAAAAGGCACAATCATCATCGTTGCGCAGATCAGGGCAGCGGCGGAGAGCGACAGCATGTTCACGGACGGCGCCAGCCGGGTCACGATGGCACCAATGGCATAGCAGAGCGCCGCCGCCACGCAGGCAAGGCGCGCAAGCGATTCAAAATTCGTGCCAGCACTGGTCAGCGCATCAAGGCCGATGAGCACCAGAACGCCGGCAAATCCGGTCAAAAACCCTATGCTCCGGCGCAGGGTCATGCTCTCGCCGGGCACCAGGAAATGCGCAAGCGGCAAAACAAAAAGTGGCACCACGGCCATGCAGACCCCGGCAAAACCGCTGGCCACATAGGTTTGCCCCCAGCTCAGGAGGGCAAAGGGCACCGCATTGCTGAACATCCCCATACCAAGGGCCGCAAGCCAGATCAGCCGCCCATTACCCGTGTGCAGCGGCGGCAGGCGCAGGCCCATAACGCGCAGGACTGCCAGCAGGCTGAGAGCGCCAATGGCAATGCGCACCGCGGCGATGGTCATCGGGCCGACCTCTTTCAGCGCGACCGTGATCGACATGAAGGACGCGCCCCAGATCATGCCGAGGAACAGAAGCTTGAGCCAGTTCAGGGCGCCGGCACTGTGCTGCATTTGAAATCTCCAAAGAAAACGGGCGCCCCATGGTTCGGAGCGCCCTTGCAGAGGAATAAGGCGGCGGACAAGGCCCGCCAAGCCGAATGTGGCGCCTTAGTTCTTGTCCTTGTCGACCAGTTTGCCAGCCGAGATCCAGGGCATCATGTCGCGCAGCTTCTTGCCAACCTGCTCGATCTGGTGCTCGTCGTTGTGACGACGCGCGGCCTTGATGGTGGGCTGGCCGACGGCATTTTCCAGCATGAAGTCGCGCACGAACTTGCCGGTCTGGATGTCCGACAGGGCTTCTTTCATTGCCTTCTTGGTCTGCTCATAAGGCAGGATCCGCGGGCCGGTGACATACTGGCCGTATTCGGCGGTGTTGGAGATCGAGTAGTCCATGTTGGCGATGCCGCCTTCATAGATCAGGTCCACGATCAGCTTGGTTTCGTGCAGACACTCGAAATAGGCCATTTCGGGCGCGTAGCCTGCTTCGACCAGGGTTTCGAAACCGCAGCGAATCAGCTCGACGATGCCGCCGCAGAGAACGGCCTGCTCACCGAAGAGGTCGGTTTCGCATTCTTCGCGGAAGTTGGTTTCGATGATGCCCGAACGGCCGCCGCCGATGGCGGAGCAGTAGGACAGACCGATTTCCAGCGCCTTGCCGGTTGCGTCGGTGTCAACGGCCACCAGACAGGGCACGCCGCCGCCTTTGGTGTATTCACCGCGCACGGTGTGGCCGGGGCCTTTGGGGGCCATCATGATGACGTCGACGCCTTCTTTCGGCTCGATCAGGCCGAAGTGCACGTTCAGGCCGTGGGCAAATGCGATGGCTGCGCCGGGACGGATGTTGTCGTGGACGTATTTCTTGTAGGTTTCTGCCTGCAGTTCGTCGGGCATGGTGAACATGATCACGTCACACCAGGCGGCTGCTTCGGCGATACCCATGACCTGCAGACCTTCGGCTTCGGCTTTCTTGGCCGAGGCAGAGCCTTCGCGCAGGGCAACGACAAGGTTCTTGGCGCCGCTGTCGCGCAGGTTCAGGGCGTGGGCGTGGCCTTGCGAGCCATAGCCCAGGATGGCGACTTTCTTGTCCTTGATCAGGTTCACATCGCAGTCGCGGTCATAGTAAACGCGCATGTCAAAATCCTCCGGTTGACGTTTGAGGGAGAGCATACGCTGAGCGCAGGCGAATGCGATGGCATTTCGCGCATAATTTCATCCAGATTTGCAGTAGTCATTCGCATAGTTCTCATATATCGAAGAAATCATGCTTGATGATCTGGATCGGCGCATTCTGCGTCACATGCAAAGCGACCCGGCGCAATCGATTCCGGATCTGGCGGATCGTCTGGGTCTGACGTCCTCGCGCCTGTCGCGGCGGCTTGAGAAACTGCGCGAGGGTGGCGTGATCCTGGGCCAGCATGCGGTGATCGACTGGCGCGCACTGGGCTACGCGGTGGAAGTCTCGCTCAGGGTGACGCTCGACAAGACCAATCCGCGTGCCTTTGACGAATTCACCGAAGCGGCGCGCCTGATCCCCGAGGTGCTGGAGATCCAGACCTTCCTCGGGCAGGTGGATGTACGCCTTTCGGTGATCGCGCGGGATATGCCTCACTATCAAGAGATCTACCGGGCCCAGATCCTGACCCTGCCGCATATCACTGATATCGAGGCCCTGATGCATGTGGCGCGGATCAAATCAAACGAAAGCCTGCCGCTATGAGCCGCGCGGATCTGGACGATATCGATTACGCCATCCTACGGGCGCTGTCGCAGGATGCGACCCGATCTGCCGGAGCGCTGGGGCGGGAGTTGGGCCTGAGTCAGCCCGCCACATGGCGTCGTATCCGCCGTTTGCAGGAGGCTGGCATCCTCCTTGGGCGGCGTCTTGATCTGGACCGCAAAAAGCTGGGCTTTGGCGTGACCGTCTTCCTTGGGATCAAGCTGGCGACCAAGGGGCGCGTAAGCCTTGAGGATTTTGAGCGCGCGGTCTCTGCCATTCCCGAAGTGGAGACGGTCGAGCATATCCTGGGCATGTATGACTACCGCCTGCGGGTCACCGCGCGCGACATTGCCGATTTTGAGCGTGTCCTGCGCCGTCGGATCATGACACTACCGGGGGTGGGCAATGTGGACGCCAATGTTCTGCTGAGTGAAGAGCGCAGGCCAGGGCCGATCTGAGGGAAATGACCTAGTCCTGCAGCAGCCATGCTTCGTGACGGCGCAGGCAAGGCCGTGCCGCTTGTGGAGATGCTGGGATTGTCAGGTCGGACCGGCCCGCCAAAGGATGCAGCAGCCCCGGATCCGGCAGCAGGCTTTCGCACAGGGCGCCTTCGGCATAGATCAGCTCGTGGCGGGGCAGCATCAGATGATGGTAGTTCACCATGCCAACAGGGGTGGTCGCGACGCGGCTCCTGTGAGTCAGGAACTTGGCTGGAACCAGGCACTCCGCTTCGCCAAACAGCAGGGCGGCAGACTGGCTTCTCAGCAGAACCCTATGGTTGGGGGATAAGGTCAGCGGCGCCCGATTGCCGAGAACTCCGGTGTCAAAGGTGACGGGGGAGTGGGCGCCCATGCCGCAGCTGATCCGGCATCCGGCCCAAAGGACGGGCTGCATACCATTGTCGAATGTCTGAACCAGGTCGCCGGGCCGGATGGTTTCAACACGCCGCTCTCCATCCGCCGTTGCGATCCGGGTTCCGCGCGCAAAACAGATCGGCGGCTGGGCGTTGGGTTGCCAGAGGTAGTCGCCGACGTAAAAGAGGCCGTCCCCGGTCTCGAGCGCATCATCTGTGTCGCCATCATTGTTGTGGTCCATGTCCTGTACATGATCCAGTGTCACCGTTTGACCGCCATTGATGCCGATATCTGTGCCGGGCGCCACGGTCAGTGTGCTGCCGATCCAAGGGCCGCCGTCTTCGGGGTGCAGCACATTTGCGTTGAACTTGACATAGCCGTCCCCAAGGCCGCTGAGGTCTGATTGCACGGTTGCCGTTTGCCCGGGATTGTGCGGTGCGTAATTGTACTTCACCAAACTATCGTCGCCGGTTGCCAGCCAGGATTGGTAGTCCTGGTAGTTTTCGAAAACCGTCAAATCCGACACGGCGCTGTCCTGACCGATTTGTCCATCCGCGGTCATATTCTGGACGGAAATCACAACAACATCGTCGGCTTCAAAGATTTGCGAGCCGTCCGAAATACGGGCCTCTCCCAGCCCGTTCGAGCCACCGGTACTGTCGGTGCCAATATTTGCACCTTCGGCGACATCCGCGCCGAAAACAGTGAATATTCCAGTCGACATAGGCTCAGGCCTTTTTGAGAAACCAAAATGAGGCGCATAGATTACCCTCTCAACTGCTAATGATTGGTTTTTTTGGCAGGAGTGCGGCAGCTTTCGGTCATAGGCGGCATGCTGGTGCCAATGGGAAACCTGTTCTTTGGATTCACGGCGACAAAGGCGATCCCAGTGTCTGGGATGTCTCCTCAACCTGTCGTATTCACGGCAAGACCCGCGCAGTATGCCAAGGTAGGCTTTGCCAAAGGCGAAGACGGGCATTAGCGATGGATGCGACACAAGAAGGAGGATCACCGATGGCATTGCTCGATACTGTAGACCCCGAAGGGCTCGAAGAATTCTCGGTGGTTTTCACCGACCGCTCGCTCAACCACATGTCGCAGACCTTTCAGCAGGTGATGCGCGACATCAGCGCGATGTTGAAAGAGGTCTATGGTGCCGAGGCCGTTGCTCTGGTTCCCGGTGGCGGCACCTTTGCGATGGAGTCCGTGGCGCGGCAGTTCGCCCGCGGTGCGAATGCTCTGGTGGTGCGCAATGGCTGGTTCTCCTACCGCTGGAGCCAGATCTTTGAAAGTGGCGGCTTTACTGCATCGACGACTGTGATTAAGGCCCGCCAGACCGGCAACAGCGCACCGGCACCTTTTGCTCCGGCGCCGATCGAGGATGTGGTCGCGGCCATACGCGAGCAGAGGCCGGATATCGTCTTTGCCCCGCATGTAGAGACCTCGGCCGGGGTGATCCTGCCCGATTACTATGTGACGGCGATGGCCGCCGCCGCCCATGAGGTCGGCGCCCTGATGGTGCTGGACTGCATCGCCTCGGGCTGCGCTTGGGTCGACATGAAGGCCACCGGCGTCGATGTGCTGATCTCGGCCCCGCAAAAGGGCTGGAGCGCCTCGCCCTCGGCGGGCCTGGTTATGTTCTCGGATGCGGCGCTTGCGCGGCTCGAAGAAACCACATCGGACAGTTTCGCCATCAACCTCAAACAGTGGCGCGCCATCATGAAAGCCTATGAGGACGGCGGCCACGCCTATCACGCAACCATGCCCACGGACGCCCTGCGGGCCTTCCGCGACACTATGCTGGAGACCCGTGAATACGGCTTTGATCGCCTGCGTGAGGCGCAATGGCAGCTTGGCGACGGGGTGCGCGCCTATCTGAAGGACAAGGGCATCGTTTCCGTTGCCGCCGATGGGTTCGGCGCGCCGGGCGTGGTGGTCAGCTACACCAGTGATCCCGAGATCCAGAACGGCAAGAAATTCGCCGCTCTGGGAATGCAGATCGCAGCCGGTGTGCCGCTGCAGTGCGATGAGCCTGCGGGGTTCAGCACTTTCCGCCTCGGGCTCTTTGGTCTGGACAAGCTCTATGACGTGGACGGCACCTTGAAGCGCCTGACTTCGGTTCTCGATCAGGTGCTCTGATAGAACACAACCGCCAGCCTGCCGACTGTCATTTCGGCAGGCTGGCCACCGTCGCCCGGATGAACTCTTCGCAAAGCGCTGGCTGGGTTATGGGCAACATATGTCCCAGACTCGGCACGATCCGACAGCCAAGGCCAAAGGCCTCCATCGCGCGTCCGTTTTCTTCGGCGCTCAGCAGGGGGTCTTCGGCGCCAAATAGCACTGCGCCCGGCGTGCGCAGATCGCGTGCATAGCGCGCGGCCTGTTCCGTGATTGTTGGATAAAGCAGCGTTGCATCGGCCGATGCGGCGACAAAGCTCTGCGGCCTTAGACCCAAGGCGCCGCCGGCACGGTCCAGAAAATCTTCCGGGCAGGTTTCAGGTGCAAAAACCTGTGTCAGCACCGCATCGGCCGTCTTTTTGGCTGCCGGGACAGCAACGGTATTGGCCATCAGGCGGCGCATCATCGGGGAGTTTACAATGAGTCCCTTGAAAACATCAGCGCCGCCCTCGGAGGGGTGGGTCAAAGGCGCGAGCAAAGCCAACCCGCGGATCTTGTCCGGGGTTGCCAGCGCCATGGCCAGCGAGACCGCCCCGCCAAGCGAATGGCCGACCAGAACCGGTGCCTCGATCCCCTTGGCATCAAGAAACTCCTGGATCATCGCCGCCTGGGAGGGCAGCCGGGCAAGGGTATCGCTGTTTCGGGTGGAATAGCCGCATCCGGGGCGATCCAGCGCAATCACGTGGAAATCCCCGGCGAGCCGGTCGGCCAGCGCATAGGTGAAATGCTGCAACTGCCCCGACAGCCCGTGGATCAGCACCAGGGTTTGCGCGTCTTTGGGCCCCATCTCGACATAGTGAATGCGCCCGTGCGGTGTTTGATGGAACTGGCCGACCGGGGGCACCAGCTCTTCGGCGCCTCGGGCAAGGCGGCGAGTGCTCATATGGGCGGCGCCAAGAAGGGCGGCAGGCAAGGCAAGAGCGGCAAGAGAGAGTGTTGCTAAAGCAGACATAAAAAATCCTTTTCCAAAAAGGTCTAAGGTGCAGCGTTCAAATCCGAGAGGTCAGGTGAGGGCAGGGCGTCCAGCAGATCAAAGACCCGAGAGCGGCAGGTTTCACCGCTCCAGCTGGCCGGATGGAACTGGGGCGGCAGGCCCGGATGGCGCAGAACAATCCGCCGCCAGTGGTGTACGATCAAGGTGCGCAAACCTGCGATCTGGGCTGCGTCCAAACCTGTGGGCGGGGCAGAAATGGCGGTCAGAGCGGTGTCCAGCGTGGCGCAGGCCTCTTGCAGGTCCTGTGGGAACAGCCGATCCTTCAGCCAGTCGGGGACCGAGATAGCCGACACTTCGATGGCCAGCAGATCCTCAAGGTTGCAGGGTACTTTGCCATGACCAAGAGCGGTGTATTTGTTCACCGCGACGTAGTTTGGCAGCAACAAAACATCGTCCAGCGTCGCCTGCCCGGCACCCTCTTGCGAGATCAACAGGTGCCATTCTGTCGGCGCCGGGGGGGTGCGTTCATAGATGCGGGGGGTCACAGCTGCGGATTGGCTGCGGCCAAATTCGGTCAGAAAATGAACCGAGACGCGCCCAGAGCGGGAACTCTCTATCCAGCCATCCTTGCGCAAGCGATGCAGTGCGACACGAATGGCCTCTGGTTTGATGCCCATCGGCGTGATGATACGCGTGAGGGCACCACCACTGATCTGCGCGCCTTCCTTCTGGGCGAGGTCGCCAAACAAAGAGACGATAATGGACCAGACCCGCAGGTCCTGCGGATCATTCAAATGGGCGATGCTGGCCTCAAACCACTGCGTGTTCTTTTTGCTCATGCAGCGAGAATAGATTGCCCGGGCCAGTTGCGCCAGCCCGGGCAGAATTGCCATCTGATAGCTGGTGGCGATCAGAAGGCGTTCATGGTCAGAAGCTCGTATTCTGCGACCAGCTCGTCGTTCTGGTTGGTCAGGGTCACGTGCCAGCGCACTTCGCCGTATTCTTCGTTGCGGGGGGTCTTCTTCTTCACGGTGAGGCGCACCTTGATGCTGTCACCCGCCGAGACCGGTTTCATGAAACGCAAGCCGTCCAGGCCCGTGTTGGCCAGCACCGGTCCTTCGTCCGGCTGCACGAACAGACCGGCGGCAAAGGACAAGAGCAAGTAGCCATGCGCGACACGACCCGGGAAGAAGGGATTCCGCTTGGCTGCCGCATCATCCATATGGGCATAAAAGGTATCGCCGGTGAAATGGGCGAAATGTTCGATATCTTCAAGAGTGACGGTGCGCGGATCGGTGTTCAGGGTCTCGCCGATTGATAATTCACCATATTTGCGGGTAAAAGGATGCGCGGGGCCGGTGATTTCTGCCGCGCCGGGGACCCATTTTTCGCCAATCGCCGACAGGATGTCGGGGCTGCCCTGGATGGCTGTGCGCTGCATATAGTGTTTGACGCCGCGAACGCCGCCCATTTCCTCACCGCCGCCCGCGCGACCGGGGCCGCCATGCACCATATGCGGCAGTGGCGAGCCGTGCCCGGTCGACTCCTTCATCGAGTCGCGGTTGTTGAAGTAAAGCCTCCCATGAAAGGCACCGACGCCAAGCGCGACCTGACGCGCGACCGCCGGATCATGGGTGATGACCGAAGCCACAAGCGAGCCCTGACCGCGGTTGGCGATCTCGATGGCATGATCCAGATCGCGGTAGCCCATGACGGTGGACACAGGGCCAAAGGCTTCGGTGTCATGCACGCGCTGGGCCGCGTCGGGGTTTTCGCAGTGAAACAGCATCGGCGGCACGAAGGCACCCTGTTCGGCATCGGCGCCTTCAACGGTGAAATTCTCGGGATCGCCAAAGACCCGTGTGGCTTCGGTCGCAATCAGGGCGGCCTTTTCCAGCACGTCGCGTTTCTGGCTGCCTGAGACCAGCGCGCCCATGCGGGTGGTTTCCAGACGCGGATCACCGATCACGACCTTGGACAGGCGCGCCGACAGCGCTTCGATCACCGCTTGAACCTGTGCCTCGGGTGCGATGATGCGGCGTACGGCGGTGCATTTCTGCCCAGCCTTGGCGGTCATCTCGCGGCTGACTTCCTTGATGAACAGATCGAATTCCGGCGTGCCGGGCACGGCGTCCGGCCCCAGGATCGAGGCGTTGAGGCTGTCCTGCTCAGCCACGAACCGCACCGAGTTTTCCAGGATGGCCGGGGTGTTTCGCAGTTTCAGCGCGGTATCGGCCGATCCGGTGAAGCTGACCACATCCTGACAGCCAAGACGGTCCAGCATGTCGCCGATCCCGCCGGATACCAGTTGCAGCGCGCCTGCGGGCAGGATGCCGCTATCGAGCATGATCTTCACCGCCAGCTCGGTCACATAGCAGGTCGCGGTTGCCGGTTTCACGATGGCGGGTACACCGGCCAGAAGGGTCGGCGCCAGTTTCTCCAGCATCCCCCAGACCGGGAAGTTGAAGGCGTTGATATGCACCGCAACCCCTTGCAGCGGCGTGCAGATATGCTGGCCCAGGAAAGTGCCGGTGCGGCTCAGCTGCTCCACATCGCCATCCAAGTACACATGCCCGTCGGGCATCTCGCGGCGCCCTTTGGAGGCAAAGACGAACATGGTGCCGATGCCGCCGTCAATATCGATCATGTGATCGGACTGCGTGGCGCCGGTATGAAAGGACAGATCGTATAGCGCGTCCTTGTGCTTGCCCAGTTCGGTCGCCAGCGCCTTCAACATGCGGGCGCGGTCGTGGAAGGTCAGCTTGCGCAGGGCAGGGCCGCCCACATTGCGCGCATGATCCAGCATCGCCTGCACGTCCAGGCCATCATTGCCTGCAGTGGCGATGACCGCGCCGGTGACGGCGCTGGCGATGTTGCGCGCGCCCGCCCCGGGTTTCACCCAGTCCCCGGCGGCATAGCTGGAAATCTCAAGAAGGCTCATTGCTCTCTCCCTAGGTTGCCCCGCCGCGCCATAACACTCCAAGGGCGGCGCGCGGGGCCTGATTGACTTGCGATATATATTGACCGTCCGGTCGGTTTATGCAAGAAAATTGTCCAAGAGGTCGCCGGGCTGGTGTTTTTGGTAAGAAATCAGGGGGGCTGGCGGAGGGAATGATATGGGGGAGCGGGAAATGACCGACTCGATTCTGGTTGCGGATCATGGGACTTGGGTGGAAATCACCCTCAACCGCCCGGACCGTCTGAACAGCTTCAATGATGAAATGCACAACGCGCTGCGCGCCGCCTTGGAGGCCGCCCGCGATGGCGGGGCCCGTGCGGTTCTGCTGACCGGCGCAGGGCGCGGTTTTTGCGCTGGACAGGATCTGGGCGACCGCGATCCGCGCAAGATGGATGGCCCGCCGGACCTTGGCAATACCGTGCGCACCTTCTATGCGCCGCTGGTTCGGTTGATCCGCTCGCTGAACTTCCCGGTGATCTGTGCCGTCAATGGTGTGGCTGCCGGGGCAGGGGCGAATATCGCGCTCGCCTGCGACGTGGTTCTGGCCGCCGAAAGCGCCAAGTTCATCCAGTCCTTCTCCAAAGTGGGTCTGATCCCCGATACAGGCGGCAGCTGGCATCTGCCGCGCCTGCTGGGGGAAGCGCGCGCCAAAGGCCTCGCCTTCACCGCCGAGCCGCTGCCTGCCAAAAAGGCCGAAGACTGGGGGCTGATCTGGAAAGCGCTGCCCGATGATGAGCTGATGACAGAGGCGCGCGCCATGGCCGAACGTTTCGGCAACGGTCCGACGCTGGGCATGGGGCTCACGAAACAGTGCATCCAGGCCGCAGCCGTGGATACGCTGACCGACCATCTGGAGATGGAAGCGGATGCCATGAAGACCTGCGGCGAAAGCGCCGATTACGCCGAAGGTGTCGCCTCTTTCCTCGAAAAGCGCCAGCCGGTCTTCAAGGGCAAATGAGCATGACACCCAAAGACCGCGCCGAAAAATCCAGCGCCGCCATGTGGGCCAGCGACAATGCGTCGAAATGGGCCGGGATGGAGATCGCCGAGGTTGATGAGGGCCGCGCCGTGCTGCAACTGACGGTCGAGGCCCATCATTGCAACGGCCATGGCATCTGCCACGGCGGCGTCACCTTCATGCTGGCCGACAGCGCCTTTGCCTTTGCCTGCAACAGCCGCAACCAGTCGACCGTCGCGCAAAGCAACAGCATTACCTATACCGCGCCGGGCCGCCTGGGCGACCAGCTGACCGCCACTGCGCGTGAGATCTCATTGACCGGGCGTAGCGGCATCTACGATGTGACCGTCAAAAATCAGGATGACCTGGTGATCGCAGAATTCCGGGGCCTGTCCCGTGCGATCAAGGGCCATCTGTTCGAAGAGTAGGTGAGGAGAACGCCATGAAAGACCTGACCCCCAACAAGAGCGATCTCGACCCCATTGAAATCGCCTCAATCGACGAAATCCGCAGCCTGCAGTTGGAGCGGCTGAAATGGTCGCTGCGCCATGCCTATGACAAGGTGCCGATGTACAAGCAGCGGTTCGATGAGGCGGGCGTGCACCCAGATGACCTGCAGCAACTGTCGGATCTTGCGAAATTCCCCTTCACCTACAAGAACGACCTGCGCGACAACTACCCTTTTGGCCTGTTTGCCGTGCCGCGCGAGGAAATCATCCGCCTGCATGCCTCCTCGGGCACCACGGGCAAGCCGACCGTCGTGGGCTACACCAAGACTGACATCGACAACTGGGCCGATTTGGTCGCGCGCTCCCTTCGCGCTGCCGGTCTGCGCAAGGGCAATATGGTGCATAACGCTTATGGCTATGGGCTGTTCACCGGTGGCCTTGGGGCGCATTACGGGATCGAACGCCTGGGTGCGACTGTGGTGCCGATGTCTGGCGGTCAGACCGAGAAACAGGTGGGCCTTATCACCGACTTCCAGCCTGACGGCATCATGGTGACGCCCTCCTATATGCTGAACATCCTTGAGCAGTACCACAAGGTGGGCCTCGACCCGCGTGAAAGCTCGCTTCAGGTGGGTATCTTTGGCGCCGAACCCTGGACCGACGCAATGCGCCGCGAGGTCGAAGAGGCCTTTGATATGCATGCGGTCGATATATACGGCCTGAGCGAAATCATGGGGCCCGGTGTTGCCAGCGAATGCGTGGAAACCAAGGACGGGCCAGTGATCTGGGAAGACCACTTCCTGCCCGAGATCATCGATCCGGTCACCGGACAGGTCCTGCCGGACGGTGAAATGGGCGAGCTGGTCTTTACCACCCTCACCAAGGAAGGCCTGCCGATGGTGCGCTATCGCACCCGAGACCTGACCCGCCTTTTGCCCGGCACCGCGCGCAGCATGCGCCGGATCGAAAAGATCACTGGCCGCAGCGACGATATGATCATCCTGCGCGGGGTCAACGTCTTCCCCAGCCAGATTGAGGAACAACTTCTGGTCACCGGGGGGCTCGCCCCCCACTACCAGATCGAGCTCTATAAATCCGGTCGCATGGATGCGATGCGCGTCTATGTCGAAGCCAACCCGGACGCCTCCGATGAGATGTCCAAGACCGCCGCGGCCCGCATGCTGACCAAGCGGATCAAGGATATGGTCGGTGTCTCGACCGAGATCATTGTCGGCGATCCCGGCGAGGTCGAGCGCAGCCAGGGCAAGGCCAAGCGCGTCGTCGACAACCGCGACAAGGGGTAAAGACTGCCGTGGCCCGCACGATTGCAAAAGACCATGACCAGAAACGCACGCAGATCCTGAAATCTGCGGCCAAGGTGTTTGCCGAGGCGGGATATGACCGCGCCTCGATGACGCAGCTGGCACGCGAATGCGGGATCTCAAAGGCCAATATCTACCACTACTATGACAGCAAGGATGCCGTTCTCTTCGGCCTCCTTGAAACCTATCTGAGCGACTTGCGGGATCGGGTCTGCGAGCTTGATCTCGCGGGGCTTGCGCCCGAGGTGCGCTTGCGCCGCATCCTGGCCGAGATCCTTTTGGCCTATCAGGGCGCCGATCATGAGCATCAGGTTCAGATCAGTGCGATGTCTGCCTTGCCGGAAGAGCAGCAAAAGCTGCTGCGGGGTTACCAGCGCGAACTTGTGCGTTTTCTGAGCGATGCGATCAGCGCCGTGGCCCCCGATGTCTTTTCGGGCGATCCGGCGAAATTGCGCGCGGCGACCATGTCGGTCTTTGGCATGCTGAACTGGTATTACATGTGGAATTCCGGCGCCGACTCCGAAGCGCGCGAGGGCTATGCCGAGATGGTCGCCACCATCACCTTGAACGGTGTAAAGGGTCTCTGAGGCAATCCGCGGCCCCGCCGCGCCTTGGCGCGGCGCCACGCCCAACGGGATAAGGCATGTCTCATGCCGTAAGACGGGCGGGAGCTTCCCCGGCCGAAATCAGTCGTGGCGGATCTTGTTGCGGACCCTGGCCCAGCCACCCGGCGCCAGGAAAAACGACAGGGCAAAGCCTGTGGCGAATCCGGCAAGATCGGCGATCCAGTCCGGTTGGCCGCCAAACAGGAGGGCAAACAATAGCTGTATCCCCATCAAAAAGGCGATCAGCGAAAAGGCCCGGCTTTGCTGAGCACCCACCAGCGACAATTGCCGCCACAGTATATAGGTAAAGGCCCCGATCAACCCATAGACGGCGGGAAAACCGCCGATCAACGGAACTTGAGACCCTGAGAACACCACATATCCCACAGCGCCCCCGATGGCTGACAGAACAAAGATCAGGATCATCGCCAGATCGCCAAAGACCTCGCCGACCATCTTGCCCATGGCGAGCACAAAGACGCAGACAAACAGCGCATGGGTGAAACTGCCGTGCACAAAGGCGTAAGAAACAAAGCGCATCAGATGCTCGACCGGCCATTGGCCCGTCTCCCACATCCACCAGAAGATTTCGCTGGAAAAGGCATAGGATTGAAAGGCCTCGAGCCGCCAGCCAACGGCAGATGGTCCGCCGACAATGCCCCGCGCGCCAAGGGAAAAGGCGGCCTCAATTCCCATGATCACCAGGACCAGCGCCACCACTACAGGCGGCAGCGGATTGACGGGGGAGGGGTTTTCGCTGCTGCTCATCTCAACTGGCCCTTTATGCCTCACTCCGGTCTTTTGATCCGCCCGTGCCAGCCTGTTCAGGGGCCGGGCTGTTGACGACCGTTGCGCCCATGGTTAAGCCACCGCAGGCTCTATTTCCAGACGGGAGTTTCTCGATGAGCGAGACCACCTTCACGCCGCGTGTCTTTTCCGGCATCCAGCCTTCGGGCAACCTGCACCTCGGCAACTACCTTGGCGCGCTCAAGCGCTTTGTCGACTGGCAGGCGAAGGATGTGGAAACCATCTACTGCATGGTCGATCTGCACGCGATCACCGTCTGGCAGGATCCGGTGGATCTGAAGAAATCCACCCGCGAGCTCTGCGCCGGTTTCATTGCGGCGGGCCTGGACCCGGAACAATCCATCCTGATCAACCAGAGCCAGGTGCCGGAACATGCGCAGCTGGGCTGGGTGTTCAACTGTGTTGCCCGCATGGGCTGGATGCAGCGCATGACCCAATTCAAGGACAAGGCCGGCAAGAATGCCCAGAACGCCTCGCTTGGGCTGTTTGGCTACCCTGCGCTGATGGCGGCGGACATCCTGGTCTATCACGCCACCCATGTACCCGTGGGCGAGGATCAGAAACAGCACCTCGAGCTGACCCGCGACATCGCTGCCAAGTTCAACCACGACTATGGCGTCGATTTCTTCCCGATGACCGAACCTGTGATCGAAGGGGCGGCGACGCGCGTCATGTCCCTGCGCGATGGGTCCAAGAAGATGTCCAAGTCTGACCCATCGGACGCCAGCCGGATCAACCTCACGGACGATGCCGATGCTATCGCCAAGAAAATCCGCAAGGCCAAGACCGATCCCGAGGCCCTCCCGAGCGAGGAAAAGGGGCTTGAGGATCGCCCGGAGGCGCGCAACCTTGTCAATATCTATGCAGCGCTCAACGATCAAAGCGTGGAGCAGGTGCTGGCGGATGTGGGCGGGAAGCAGTTCTCAGAGTTCAAGCCTATGCTGGCTGATCTTGCCGTCTCCAAGATGGCGCCGATTTCGACCGAGATGGCGAGGCTGATGAACGAGCAGGACGAGATCGACCGCATTCTGACCCGCGGCGCCGAGCGTGCGCGCGAGATCACCGCTCCGATCCTGCGCAAGACCTATGACATAATTGGCATGGTCGGACCGACAACCCTGTGATACACAGGCCTATGCCCTCGCACGTTGCGGGGGTTGTCTACTTGGAGATATCGGATGGCCAACGGCACCGTAAAATGGTTCAACGCAACAAAAGGCTACGGCTTTATCGAGCCGGAAGCTGGCGGAAAAGATGTGTTTGTGCACATCTCTGCGGTTGAACGCTCGGGCCTCAACGGTTTGAATGACAACCAAAAAGTGTCCTACGAGCTGGAAACCGGCCGGGACGGCAAGCAGTCCGCAGGTTCGCTGGAACTGCTCTGAGGTTGTTCGCTGGGCTGTGCCTGGCGCGAACCAAAAACGAAAGAATGATGACGGCGCTGTTGCTTCCCGAATCACCAAAGGCCGCCTTTTTTGAGGCGGCCTTTTTGTTGGCTGTCAGGCCTATGCTCGGGTCTCAGGGCGCTTTGGAACCGCGGCGCAGGGCGCTTTTGAATTCGGTCAGGCGAAACGCGCCGACAAGCTGACCGATTGCGAAATAGCTTACGATGCCGATCACCACGAGAAGCGCCAGCGCCGGGTAGCGCACAGTGGCGCTGTAAAGCCAGGGGGCCAGCACCAAGGCCAGCGCCCACAGGATCGCGCCCATCACGAGGGCGGCCAGGAAAATCCGCCAGATCCGGGCGTGAAAGCGGCTGTCAAAACGCGCGCTTTGCCCCATGCCCTTGGTGCCGGTGGCGAGCAGAAGCACCATGGCCCAGCCCGCAACGGTGGTCCCGAAGGCGGCTCCGATGAAACCGAAAAGGTAGGCGCAGACCATGGCTACCACGGCGTTCACCACCATCGCGACCACGGCAAACCGGAATGGGGTGCGTGTATCCTCGCGGGCGAAATAGAGCGGCTGCAGCACCTTCTGCATAACAAAGGCAGGCAGACCAAGACCATAGACCGCCACCGCAAGGGCCGTTGCCTGGCTGTCCTCAAATCCAAAGGCGCCCCGCTCGAACAGGACCGATACCAGTGGCAGCGGGATCGCGATCAGGGCCACCGCAGAGGGGATGGTCAACGCCAGAGAGATTTCGGCCGCGCGGCTGAGGGCATCCTGGGATCCTTCCTCATCCTCGGCGGCGAGTCGTCGCGACAGATCCGGCAATAAGACGATGCCGACAGCAATGCCCACAACGCCCAGAGGCAGTTGATAGAGCCGGTCCGCATAGCTGAGCCAGGCAATTGCGCCGTCAAAGAAGCTCGCGACCTGACGGCCCACCAAAAGGTTGATCTGGACCACGCCTCCGGCCAGCATGGCTGGGGCGGCTATGATGGCAAGGCGCTTTAGATCCGGGGTCAGACGGGGGCGCCGCGGCAACAGTGTAAAACCAGCGCGTCGGGCGGCGAGCCAGACCAGCGCCATCTGCGCAACACCGGCCAGCAGCGTTCCCCAGGCCAGGATGCTGCCTTGTGACAAGCCCGAAAGTTCAGGATTGGACGGTTCCAGATCAGAGCCGAACGCACCACTTTCCCCCAGCAAAAGGGCGCTGACAAGGATGATGTTCAGCAGAACCGGAGCTGCCGCCGCTGCCGCAAATCGACCCGAAGCGTTGAGCACCCCGGACAGGAGCGCCGCCAGAGAGATGAACAGGATATAGGCAAAGGTGATCCGGCCAAAGTCGACCGCAAGGTCGAACCGCACATCGCCCCGAAACCCACTGGCCATAGCCAGAACCAGCCATGGCATGACCAGCTGCGCAACCAGCGTGAAGACGATCAGCAGACTGGCCAGACCGGAAAAGGCATCTCGGGCAAAACCGACGGGATCTTCTCCCTTTTGCAGTTTCTTTGAGAAAAGCGGCACAAAGGCCGTGTTGAAGGCCCCTTCGGCGAAGAACCGGCGGAACATGTTGGGCAGGCTGAAGGCAACGAGAAAGGCCTCGGCCACCGCGCCCGTGCCCAGAAAGCTAGCAATCATGATGTCCCGCGCAAAACCAAGGACACGGCTGGCCAAGGTCCAGAACCCGACCGTCATGAAGCCGGAAATCAGTTTGACCGGCTTCATGAGCCGGCGCGCTCCGCCCCGGCCGAAATGGCATCCCGCAGTTTGCGCTCCAGGGTCTTCTGTTTGGACTCCGAATGGTATTTCAGCCCGAACATGTCCTTGACGTAGAAGGTATCCACTACCTGTTCGCCGTAAGTCGCAATCACCGCATTGGCGATATAGACATTGGCATCCGCCAGAGTGCGCGCCAGATCATAAAGCAGGCCCGCCCGGTCGCGGGTGTCTACCTCGATGATGGTGTAGATCTCGGAGCCTTCGTTATCAAAGGTGATATGGGTCGGAACGTTAAAGGCTTTTTCCCGCTTCTTGATCTTGTCGCGCGAGACCAACGCTTCACGCGCGATGACTTCGCCCTTCAGGGTTTTCAGGATCATCTGGGTGAGACGCGGCAGGCGCGAGGCCTCAAAGGGGTGTCCTTCGGCGTCCTGGATCCAGAAGGCATCAGTCACATAGCCGTCCTTGGTGGTGTAGGAGCGCGCATCGACCACATTGGCCCCGACAAGGGCAAGGGCACCTACGACGCGGGCAAAGATACCGGGATGATCGGCCATGGCAAAGCAGGCACGGGTGGCGTCGCGGTCTTCATCCGGGTGCAGGCGAATAATGACCTCACCGGGGTCTGCCTTGGCTTCCAGCTCTTGCAGCATTTCGGCAAAATCCACATGAGCGGTAATATGCAGGCCCTGCCAGTAGGGCGGGTAGTGGCGCGATGTCTCGCGTTTGAGATCGGCTTTGCTCCAATCCGGCAGCGCCTTGCGCAGGCGTTTCTTGGCGGCGGTACCGCGATGTTCGCGGCTCAGTGCCTCCATTCCGTCTTCCAGCGCGCGGCGGGTCTGGTTGTAAAGCGAGCGCAGAAGCGCGGCTTTCCAGTTGTTCCAGGTGTGCGGGCCAACGCCGCGGATGTCACAGACCGTGAGCAGCAGCAACAGATCCAGCCGTTTGACGGATTGCACCGCCTTGGCAAAACCTCGCACGGTGCGCGGATCGGCGATATCGCGTTTCTGCGCCATGTCCGACATCAAGAGGTGATAGCGCACCAGCCATTCCACCGTTTCACTGTCCGATTTGTTGAGTCCAAGGCGCGGCGCCACCTTGCGGGCGATCTGCGCCCCCAGGATCGAGTGGTCCTGCTCGCGCCCCTTGCCGATATCATGCAGCAGCATGGCAATCATCAGCACCTTGCGGTTGATACCGCTGCGCAGCACCTCGGAGGAAACTGGAAGTTCCTCTTCCAATTCGCCCCGCTCGATGGAGGCAAAGTTCGAGATCACCTGGATTGTGTGCTCATCCACCGTGTAGGAATGGTACATATTGAACTGCATCATTGCCACAATGGGTTCAAATTCGGGCATGAAGGCCGCGAGCACGCCCAGTTCATTCATGCGGCGCAGGGCGCGTTCAGGGTTGCCGTGTTTGAGCAAGAGATCCAGGAAAATGCGGTTGGCTTCCTTGTCCGCGCGCATCTCGTCGTCGATGAGATCAAGGTTCGCCGTCACAAGGCGCATGGCGTCGGGGTGGATCAGCATGCCCGTGCGCAGGCCTTCCTCAAAGATCCGCAACAGATTCAGCTTGTCGGCCAGAAAGGCATCCGGATCTTCGATGTCCAGCCGGTTGTTGACTACCTTGTAGCCGGGCTTGATGCGGGGGCGACGGCGAAAGATCCGCTCCAGAAGCGGTTCGTTCTTTTGCTGGCTTGCCTCAAGCTTGGTCAGGAAGATGCGGGTGATATCCCCGACCTGCGTCGCTTTGCGGAAATAGTCCTGCATAAAGATCTCAACCGCACGGCGGCCAGCCTTGTCCTGATAGCCCATGCGCTGGGCTACCTCGACCTGAAGATCAAAGGTCAGCTGTTCGGTCGCGCGGTTTGTCACCAGATGCAGGTGTGAGCGTACGGCCCAGAGAAAGTTCTCGGCCTCGGCAAAAAACTTGAACTCATCGGGTTTGAACAGCCCCATCGGAACCAGTTCGGCCACGTCCTGAACCTGGTAGAGGTATTTGGCAATCCAGAACAGCGATTGCAGGTCGCGCAGGCCGCCTTTCCCTTCTTTGACGTTGGGCTCGACCATATAGCGTTCACCCTGTTTCAGGTGACGCTCGTCCCGCTCGGCCAGTTTGGCTTCGATAAATTCACGGGGGTCCTTGGAAAAAAGATCGCTTTGCAGACGCTCATCCAGCTCTGTAGCCAGTTCCGCATCGCCGGACAGGAAGCGGTGTTCCAGCATGGCCGTGCGAATGGTGTAGTCCTCGGCGCCAAGGCGGATGCAGTCTTTGATGGTGCGGCTGGAATGGCCGACCTTGAGGCGCAGATCCCACAGCATGTAGAGCATGGATTCGATCACGCTCTCGGCCCAGGCGGTGATCTTGTATGGTGTCAGGAACAGCAGATCCACATCCGAAAAGGGCGCCATTTCGGCGCGTCCGTAGCCGCCAACCGCCATGACTGCGATCCGTTCGCCGCGGGTCGGATTGGCAAGTGGATGCAGCAGTTCTGTCGCGGCAAAAAACGCAGTTGTCACCAACCCATCGGTCAGATGGCTATAGGATTGCGTCAACGCGCGCGCCGCAAAAGGCGCTGCAGCGAAAGCCTCGGCAATGGTGGCCCGCCCGGCCTTGTTGGCCTCGCGCAAAAGGCGCACCACTTCGGCGCGCAGTGCGCTTGCATCCATGGTCTTGGCGGCCTGCAAAAGCTGGCTGCGTAGGTCGGCTGCATCAAAGATCTGCACCGATGGGCAGATCAAGTCGCCTTTGACAGGCGGTAGCAGGCTTTGCGGGGCTTGGGCCGGATCAGAAACCGGCGCCGGAGAAGCTGCTTGGGGCTGGGTCAATGACGACCACCTTCTGTTCTTGAATTGTAGCGACGGCCAGACCACGTTCGTTGGTGCCATCGGGAAGGAGGCGGAAGATGCCCCCGGTGCCCTGGAAACCTGCAGGTTGGCTCAGGGCCGCGCCGGTCAATGCGTCGCTTTTGCCCGCGCTGACAAGTGCGCCAATAGCAGCGATGCCGTCATAGGCCAAACCGCCGATCGAATGAGGTGCACCGCCATAGGCCGCGCTGTAGCGTGAGACGAATTGCTGGGATTTGGCAGGGTCGGGCAGGGCGAACCAGCCACCTTGAACGCCCGGCATCGCCAAGGTCTGGGACGGGATGTCCCAGCGGGTCAGACCGATATACTGATAGGTCTCTTTGTCCAGTCCGGCTTCAGGCAGAAGCTGGGACAAAAGCGGCAGTGCGCCGGCCGTTGTCGCGGTCATGAAGATCGCATTGGCATTGCTGGCGCGCGCTGTATCGCGGACCGGGCCGATGGCGTCGATCACGCCTTTCTGGGACAGCTCATATCCGATGGTGCCTGAAATCTTGGCGCCGCTGCGCGCTGCGGCTGCCTGAATGGCGCTGCTGCCGGCCTTGCCCGCTGCATCGTTGCCACCGACGATGACGATGTTGTTTCGCCCCTGGCGCGTCGCGTAAGAGGTCAGGCGCTGCGCCGTATTGGCGAATGTGGCGCCAAGAATGAACACATTGCCACCTGCAATGGCGGTGTTGTTGGAAAAGGCCAGAACGTTCACGTTGCGCTTGGCGGCTGCCACGCCTGCGGCATTGGCGGCTTCGGCATAGACCGGGCCAAGCAGGATGCGGGCCCCATCGTTTATGGCCTGCGTCGCCGCATTGGCGGCCACTGTTGGATCACCGGCTGTGTCATAGACGCGTAGGTCAATCTGCACGCCTTTGAGGTCTCCGATGGCCAGACGCGCCGCGTTTTCAAGGCTTTGCGCCAGAACCGTGTCGCCCGATTGCGTTGAGCCTTTCGGCACGAGGAGGGCGACCGGAACCGGTTTTGAGGTGTTGATCGACGGCCCGCCGCCGGTTGTGACCGGGTTACAGGCGCCAAGCGCAAATGCGGAAACAGCAGTGACGACGACCAAAGCCGCCTTGCGGGCCTGTGTAAAAACGGCGAACATAATGGACCTCTAAACTCCCGTGTTCAGGCGGTGGGCGCCTGTTGTGGTGGCCAAATTGAATTTGGGGGGATCATAAACGACCAAGAAGGCGGGTCCAGCGTGAATCACCAGATCGTCAAATTGTTGCCGGGGCTGCACTTTGTGGCCACGCCCATCGGCACCGCACGTGACATTACCCTCAGGGCGCTTGATGTTTTGGCCTCGGCCGATGTGATCGCTGCCGAGGACACACGTTCCCTGCGCAAGCTGTTGGAAATCCATGGGGTTCCATTGAACCAGCGCCAGATCATCGCATACCACGATCACAGTGGTGCAGGCGCCCGCGCCCGGCTGATGCAGGCCATGGCAGAGGGGCAATCGGTTGCCTATGCCTCGGAGGCGGGAATGCCGCTGATTGCCGATCCCGGCTATGACCTCAGCCGCGCGGCGGCAGAGGCCGGGCATAAAGTCACTGTGGCGCCGGGGCCTTCGGCTGCACTGGCGGCGCTGACATTGGCGGGGCTTCCGACTGATGCTTTCTTCTTTGCGGGGTTCCTTCCAAACGCAACTTCCGCCCGGCGCAAGCGCCTGGAGGATCTGCGGGCCGTGCCGGGGACACTGATCTTCTACGAATCGCCAAAACGTATCGCGGCCTCAGTTGCCGATATGGCAGCGGTTCTTGGCGACCGTCCCGCAGCGCTCTGCCGTGAGATCACCAAGAAATTCGAGGAGGTGCAGCGCGGCTCGCTGAGCGAACTGGCTGCGGGACTGGAGGAAAAGCCGGTCAAGGGCGAGATCGTCATGCTGGTGGACCGCGCGCGCTTAGAAGAGGTGAGCGAGGCTAGCCTTGAGGAAGACCTGCGCGCCGCCCTCAAAGACAATTCGGTCAAGGATGCCGCCTCCATCGTTGCCGAAACCCACGGGCTGCCTCGCCGCAAGGTCTACCAGCTGGCCCTGGCGATGGCCAAAGAGGAGGGTTGAACAGGTGGCGGGGCGGCAGCATCAGGGTCAGCGATCCAATCTGGCCGGACAAGCCGCCGAAGAGGCCGCCGCTCGCGCCTATGAGGCGCTTGGCTATCAGGTGGCACAGCGACGCTGGCGCGGCCCCGGTGGTGAAATTGACCTGATCCTTCGCAAAGGCGCGTTGGTGGTTTTCGCCGAGGTCAAACACAGCAGAACATTCGAGGGCGCCGCCGCGCGCATCACGCCCGCGCAGATGCAGCGCATCATGACCAGCGCCGCTCATTTCCTTGATGGGGAACCACAGGGCCAGCTGACCGAGGCGCGCCTGGATGCCGTACTTGTGAACGGGGAAGGGGCTGTTGAAATCCTCGAAAACGCCTTTGGGCAGGGTTAGCTGCACGGTGCTCTATTGATCCTTTGTCCCTGCTGGGCCATCTATTCGTCGAAACAAAAGGGATGCACTTCATGAAAATCGCCTTCCAGATGGACCCGATCATGGGCGTTGATATCAATGCCGACAGCAGCTTTCGCCTCGCCGAAGAGGCGCAGGCGCGCGGGCATACCCTGTTCTACTATAGCCCCGATCACCTCGCCTATCAGGAAGGGCACATCACCGCCCGTGGGTATGACATGACGGTGCAGCGGGTGGCAGGCACCCCGGCGGTGCTGGGCAAAGAACGCGAGGTGGATCTGGCCGATTTTGATGTGGTCTGGCTGCGGCAGGATCCGCCGTTCGATATGCATTACATCACCTCGACCCATCTTTTGGATCGGCTCAAAGGGAAGGCACTGGTGGTGAATGATCCCTTCTGGGTGCGCAATTACCCGGAAAAACTGCTGGTTTTGGACTTTCCCGAATTGACGCCGCCCACCGCGATTGCGCGGGACCTGGATACCATCAAGGCCTTCAAGGCCAAACACGGCGATATCATTCTCAAGCCCCTTTATGGCAACGGCGGCGCCGGGGTGTTCCGGCTTGATGCCAATGACCGCAACCTGACCTCGCTGCACGAGCTTTTCACCGGGTTCAGCCGTGAGCCGCTGATCGTCCAGAAATTCCTGCCCGACGTCAGCAATGGCGACAAGCGTGTGATCCTGGTGGATGGGGAGGCCGTGGGCGCCATCAACCGCGTGCCCGCCGCGGGTGAGACCCGCTCGAATATGCATGTGGGCGGGCGTCCTGAAAAGATCGGCCTGACGGAGCGTGACCTTGAGATCTGCGCCACCATCGGCCCGCTTTTGAAGGAGAAGGGCCAGATCTTTGTTGGTATCGATGTGATCGGCGACTACCTGACCGAGATCAACGTGACCTCGCCGACCGGCATTCAGGAGCTGGAACGCTTTGACGGTGTGAACATCGCCGAAAAGGTCTGGCAGGCGATCGAAGCCAAGCTGTAAGGCGTCTCCGGCTGGCGGCCTAGTGTGCCAGCCGGAACCCCAGCGCCTCAGCCACATGGGAGCGCTGGATCTCTGGTTCTTCATCCAGATCTGCAATGGTGCGCGCCACGCGTAGCACCCGGTGATAGCCGCGCGCGGTCAGGGAGAACCGGTCGGCAGCCTTGTGCAAAAGCGCACGGCTTTCGGCGCCAAGCGTGGCAATCTCTTCCAATAGCGCGCCTTCGGCATCTGCATTCAGTTGCACCTCGGGCTGATCCTTGAATCTGTCTTCCTGCACATCCCGCGCCGCCGCGACGCGCTGGGCGATCTCTGCCGATCCTTCGGCGGCCGGGGCCAAATCCAGATCGCTGTAGGGCACCGGCGGCACTTCGATGCGCAGATCGAACCGGTCCATCAGCGGGCCGGAGATGCGGCCCATGTAGTCTTCGGCGCAGAGCGGCGCGCGGGAGCAGGCGCGGGCGGGATCGGCCAGATGACCGCATTTGCAGGGGTTTGCTGCGGCCACCAGCATGAAACGGCTAGGGTATTTCACATGGGCATTTGCACGGGCGACCATCACCTCGCCGGTCTCCAAGGGCTGGCGCAGGGTTTCCAGAACCGGCCGCGAGAATTCCGGCAGCTCGTCCAGGAACAAGACGCCATTGTGCGCAAGGCTGATCTCGCCCGGTTGCGCCCGCCGTCCGCCGCCGACGATGGCGGCCATGGAGGCGGTGTGGTGCGGTTCACGAAACGGGCGGCTGCGGTTGATGCCGCCAGCCTCGATCAAGCCACACAAGGATTGGATCATCGAGGTTTCCAGTGCCTCTGGCGGGGTCAGGGGGGGCAGGATTGTCGGCAGGCGTGCCGCCAGCATGGATTTGCCCGACCCGGGCGGGCCGATCATCAACAGGTGATGTCGCCCGGCGGCGGCGATCTCCAGCGCGCGTTTGGCGCGCTCCTGACCTTTGACGTCGCGCAGATCACGGGCACCGAGCGAATCTGTGACCTCACCCGCAACTGCCTCGGCCAGGGGCATCTTGCCGGTGAAATGGCGCACAACGTCCAGAAGGCTCGCGGCGCCGATCACCCGTGCCGCGTCGACCCAGGCGGCCTCTGCCCCTGACGCCTTGGGGCAGAGCAGCAGGCGATCCTCGCTGGCGGCGGTCATGGCGGCGGGCAGGGCGCCGACGACGGGGATTAGCGTACCATCCAGTGACAATTCACCAAGGGCGATGGTCTCGCTTGCCGCCTCTAGCGGGATCACCTCGATGGCCGCCAGAAGCGCCAGCGCGATGGGCAGGTCGAAATGGCTGCCTTCCTTGGGCAGATCGGCGGGCGACAGGTTCACCGTGATCCGTTTCGAGGGCAGCGCGATGGACATCGCGGCAAAGGCCGAGCGCACCCGTTCGCGCGCTTCACTCACCGCCTTGTCGGGCAGGCCGACGATGGAAAAGGCGGGCAGGCCCGGCACCACGGCGCATTGCACCTCCACCGGGCGGGCCTCTACCCCTTGAAAGGCAACCGTGTAGGCCCGCGAAATCATGTCCTGCTATCCCTTTGATCGTGCCAATGAAAACACTAGCGAACGAGGGATCGGAGTCGTCAGAAAAACAGTCTATGCGTGTGTTTTTGACGTTGATTTCGCGGGGCTTGAGGTCGTGCCCTAGTCGAGGCTCCAGGCGCGGCGGGGCAGGTCCAAAGCGTAGGGTTCGGTATCGTAAGTCACTTCGCGGGCCTGGTCCTGCCAGCGCAGGACGGCAGGGTCAGACAAGAGCGCGCGACAATAGGCGCGGGTTTCGGGCGCAACAGGCAGGTCATATCCCACGATCCGGGCCGCAACGGGCGTGTAGAAAACATCGGCAAGGCTGTAGTCGCCAAACAGCCAGCCCTCGCCGGCGCCAGAGATTTTGCGGGCATGGGCAAAGAGCTTCTCGATCCGCGTCAGATCCGCAAGCACCGCGTCAGAGGGCGTGAACCCCTCCCAGATATGGCTCAACTGCATCGCACAATCCCCGCGCAAGGCGGAAAAGCCGCAGGCCATTTCCGCCACCAGCCAGCGCGCCGTGGTGCGCGCAGCCGCATCCTTGGGCCAAAGACCGGCCTCCGGGTGCCGCTCGGCCAGGGTTTCGGCCATGGCGAGGCTTTCGCCAACTACCGTGCCTTCCGGCGTGCGCAGGGTGGGGACCAGCCGCGCGGGCGCCAGATCCGCCAGATCAGCGGCCATTGTTCCAGAATAGAGCCCCACCATATGCACCACATGGGGGAGCGAGAATTTTTCGAGCATGAGCCAGCCGCGCAAGGACCAACTGGAATACATGCGGTCTCCAATATAAAGATCATATGTCATGGAGGCAGGATAACCGTGCGCCGTGCATTCCCAAATCGATTGTTTGTGCGCTATGCCATCACGGTAGGTGATTGATCCGCTCTGCTCGCCAGCCACCGGCGAAGCAATGGAGTTCGGTAAGGGACAGGTTGTCGATCCGATGCGAGAAGGCCTCTTCTGCGGTCAACCGTTCGGCGCGCTGGATCTGGGTCAGGATCTGACCGAAATGCCCAACGACGATCAGGTCCCGCCCGGGATGCGCCGCGATCAGCCCGTCGATGGCACGGTCCACGCGGGCGCAGACCTCGTGCCAGCTTTCGCCGCCGGGCGGGCGCACGTCACCGGGGGTTTCCCAATAGGCGCGGATGCGCTCGGGGTCTTCGGCGTCGATTTCTTTCCATGTACGCAGCTCCCAGGCGCCGAAATGGATCTCTCGCAGATCCGGCAGATGGTCCAGGCGCTGTCGACCGTGCTGAATTGCGCTTGCCGTATCTGCCGCGCGCGACAGATCAGAAGAGACTACAAGAGCCTCGGCTGGCAGGGCAGCAGACAGACGATCAAGAGCCGCCGTATCGGACAGATCCGCAGGCAGGTCAGACCAGCCAACCATGGATTTTGCATGGGTGGGACCGTGGCGCACAAGGAAAAGGCGGGTCACTGCAAGGCACCTTTCAGAACCAGTGGCAGACCGGCAGTGACCTGCACCACCGTATCAGCACGGGCAGCGAGGGCGATGTTGAGCCGTCCCTGTGCCTCGCGGAACCGGCGGGCCAGCGCATTTTCCGGTACGATGCCAAGGCCGGTTTCATTGGTCACAATCACCAGTTCCGCCGCGCAGGCGTCGATGGCCTGCAACAGCGCCTCTGTTTCGGCCTCCAGATCATGCCCTGCCAGCAGGTGGTTGGTCAGCCACATGGTGGCGCAATCCACCAGGCAGATCTGGTCCGCGGATAGCAGCCCCAGAACCGAGGCCGCGTCAAAGGGTTCCTCGAAGGTCTTCCAGCCCGGGCCGCGCTGCTTGAGGTGCTTGTCCACCTTGGCGCGCATCTCGTCATCAAGCACTTGTGATGTGGCCCAATAAGCCTTTGGCTTGCCGGATGAAATGCACAAGTTTTCGGCATAGGCAGACTTGCCTGAGGCGGCCCCGCCGAGAATGAGTGTGACAGCTGCGGTCAAGGTGCGTACCCTATTATCTGAAGGCTCTGTTGTCGATTGCGTATCCGTTGACCCGCCTCAAGACAAGCTTCCACCGGTTTGGCCGGGTTCAAACCACAGATCAGACCGGGTGGTTGCTGCCAAAGTTCAAAGGCCGACAAAGCGTAAGTGTGGCGAGGCCCTTGCAAGTCCAGAGAGGGCTGCAAATTTAATTTCAGCGCCAAGTGATCCAAGCGCGCAGGGGCTGCGTAATACCATCAAATGAGTTTCTAGGGGAGTATCATGGCACTTGACGCGACCACTGAAAACCCGCTGCCGCGGCAGGCAATGAAAGCCGAGCTGCTGGATGCTGAAACCGAGTTGAAGCTGGCCTACGCCTGGCGGGATGACCGGGATGAAGAGGCTCTGCATCGACTGATCCACGCCTATATGCGGCTGGCGATCTCCATGGCGGCCAAGTTCAAACGCTATGGCGCGCCGATGAATGATCTCATCCAGGAGGCCGGCGTGGGCCTGATGAAGGCGGCGGACAAGTTCGACCCCGACCGGGGCGTGCGGTTTTCGACCTATGCGGTGTGGTGGATCAAGGCCTCGATCCAGGACTATGTCATGCGAAACTGGTCTATGGTGCGCACCGGGTCGACCTCTTCTCAGAAATCCCTGTTTTTCAACATGCGCCGGGTGCAGGCGCAGCTGGAGCGTGAGGCCAGCGCGGCCGGGATTGAGCTCGACAAGCATCAGCTCAACCAGCAGATCGCAACCGAGATTGGCGTGCCGCTCCGCGACGTTGAAATGATGGATGGTCGCCTGTCCGGATCTGATTTTTCGCTGAACGCGGTGCAGTCCTCGGACGATGAGGGGCGCGAGTGGATCGAAGCGCTTGAAGACGACAGCGCACAGGCCGCTGAGCTGGTGGAGGAAGCGCATGACCGGCGTCAGCTTCGGGCCTGGCTGGTGGAGGCTCTGCAGGCGCTCAACGACCGTGAGCGCTTTATCATCACCGAGCGCAAGCTGCGTGAAGAGCCGCGCACCCTAGAAAGCCTCGGCCTTGAGTTGAACCTGTCCAAAGAACGCGTGCGCCAACTGGAAGCCGCTGCCTTCCAAAAGATGCGAAAGACGCTTGAAGGATGCTCGCGCGAGGTGCACAACTTCCTCTCATGAGAAAGTTGATTCTTTTTGTCAGAAAGGCGGTCGCAGTGAATGCTGCGCTCGCCTTCTTTGCCATCGGCGGAGCGGCGTCGGTCTATGCCGAGGCCGCTCCTGAAAGTGTTCCATCGGCCGAAGCGGCATCAACCCTGTTGACGGGCGCAGATGTGGTGATCCTTGGGGAAGTGCATGACAATGCGCTCCACCACCTGAATCAGGCAGAGGTCCTTTCACGAATTGCGCCCCGCGCCGTGGTCTGGGAGATGATCACACAAGAACAAGCGGAAGGGTTGACCTCTGGCACGCTTGCCGACGCTGAAATGACGTCAAAGGCCCTTGACTGGGCGGAGTCCGGCTGGCCTGACTTCGACCTTTATGCTCCGGTTTTTGCGGCAGCAGCCCCGGCGCAGCAGTTTGGTGCGCTGGTACCTCGGGGGGAGGCGCGCGACGCACTGGAGCAGGGTGTCGCCAAGTACTTTGGCGAGCGCGCATCGGAGTTTGGGCTCGACCAGCCCTTGCCCGAGGCCGAGCAATCCGCCCGCGAGGCGGATCAGATGGCCAATCATTGCAATGCCATGCCCGAAGAGATGCTGCCGGTTCTGGTGGATTTCCAGCGCCTGCGCGATGCAGCCCTGGCCAGGGCGGTTGATCGTGCCCTGACCCAAACTGGCGGTCCGGTTGTGGTGATCACGGGCAATGGCCACGCGCGGCTTGATCGGGGCCTTGCGGTGTATCTAAAGGCGGCGCGCCCCGGCGTGCAGGTTCTGAGCCTGGGTCAAAGCGAAGGCGGCACGATCCGCGGCACATTTGATGTTGTGCTCGACAGCCCGGCGGCAGAGCGCCCGGATCCCTGTCTTGCGTTCAGGAAAGGCTGAGCCGAAAACCGTTTCACACTGGGCGCCGCCCGCAGTAAGGTCGGCGCCACAAGACAACTCCCAAGGATGGGCGGAGACGGGTAATATGCTGGCTGGAAAACATATTCTTCTGATCATCGGCGGCGGCATCGCGGCCTACAAGGCCTTGGAGCTGATCCGCCGCCTGCAGGATCAGGGGGCAAGCGTGGCGCCGGTGCTGACACGTGCGGGAGAGGAATTCGTCACCCCTTTGTCTGTTTCGGCCTTGGCCGGTGCGCCGGTTCATCGCGACCTCTTTGATCTGACGTCCGAGGCCGAAATGGGCCATATCCAGCTGTCCCGCAGTGCTGACCTTGTGGTGGTGGCCCCCGCCACGGCGGATCTGATGGCAAAGATGGCGCAGGGACTGGCGAATGATCTGGCTTCGACCCTTCTTCTGGCGACCGACACGCCGGTGCTGCTTGCCCCGGCCATGAACGTGCGCATGTGGGAACACCCCGCGACGCAGCGAAACATCCAAGTGCTCAAAGGGGACGGCATCCGTTTTGCTGGCCCCAACGAAGGCGGCATGGCTTGCGGCGAGTTCGGCCCCGGACGGATGGCCGAACCGGATGAGATCGTCGCCGCCATTGCTGCACAGTTTCGCTCAGGCCCCCTGATAGGCAAGCGTATCGTGGTGACCTCTGGTCCAACCCATGAACCGATTGATCCGGTGCGCTATATCGCCAATCGCTCCTCCGGGGCGCAAGGGACTGCGGTGGCCCGTGCTCTGAGCGCGCTGGGAGCGGAAGTGGTGTTTATCACGGGCCCGGCAACGGTCTGGCCCCCCGATGGGGTGGAGGTGGTGCCCGTGGAAAGCGCCCGTGATATGCAAGCTGCCGTCGAGGCTGCTCTGCCTGCAGATGCCGCGGTCTTTGCCGCGGCGGTGGCGGATTGGCGAGTGGCAAGTGCTTCGGACCGCAAGCTGAAGAAGTCGAAGGACGGATTGCCGACGCTTGAATTTGCCGAAAACCCCGACATCCTGAAGACCGTTTCCCATATGGAGAGCGGGCGTCCCGGTCTGGTGGTCGGCTTTGCAGCCGAAACCAATGACGTGCTGGAAAATGCCACGGCCAAACGCCTGCGCAAGGGCTGCGACTGGATCGTGGCCAATGACGTCTCCCCTGCGACCGGGATCATGGGTGGAAGCGAAAACGCCGTTACCTTGATCTCAGAGGACGGAGCAGAGGACTGGCCGCGCATGGGCAAGGATGAGGTCGCGCGCAGGCTGGCGGAGCGGATTGCCACGGCGCTTGCCGATTAGGCTGGCCTGAGTCTAGCTGAGTTTCCCGAACAGGAGCCAACATGGTCACCATCCGCATAACCCGTGAAGCCAACGCAGACCCGGATCTGCCTTTGCCCTCTTATGAGACTGCTGGAGCGGCCGGGGCGGATCTGCGCGCGGATCTGCCGGGCCGCACCTCTGTGGTGCTGGAGCCGGGCACCCGCGCGTTGGTGCCAACGGGTTTGCGGGTTGAAATCCCGGATGGCTATGAGATCCAGATACGTCCACGCTCGGGGCTGGCGCTCAAGCATGGGATTACCCTGCCGAACACGCCTGGCACTATCGACAGCGACTATCGCGGGCCTTTGGGGGTGATCGTCCTGAATGCGGGGCAGGAGCGGTTCGAGATCACCCACGGTGACAGGATTGCCCAGATGGTGGTCGCGCCGGTGTTGCAGGCGCAGTTTGAACTGGTGGAGGCGCTGAGCGAAACCACGCGTGGCAGTGGCGGGTTTGGCTCAACAGGGAGAGGCTGATGATCCTGGTACTTGGCCTTGCGGGGCTGATCTGGTGGGGCGGCAGGCTGATGGGGATGGCGCGCGGGTTGCGCCTGTCGCTTTTGGTGGTGTTGTTCGCCGCTGTCCTGCTGCTGCATGTGACCCTTCCCGAAGCTGCGCCCTTGCGGCAAGCCACCGGCGGGTCGGCTCAGTCCTGGCTGATCCTTGGCGGCGTGGCCCTGATGATCGGAGGCTACAGCTGGGTGGTGGGCCGCTTGCGTGCGCGGGCTGATGCAGAAAACGCGGACAAGGACGCGCAAAGCAAAGCGGCACCCAAACCGGGGCGGTTTTCTGAGACAGAGCTTAATCGTTACGCACGGCATATCGTCTTGCGTGAGCTGGGCGGGCCGGGGCAGAAGAAGCTGAAGACCGCCAAGGTTCTGGTTATCGGTGCCGGGGGGCTGGGCGCGCCTGCACTGCAATATCTGGCGGCGGCGGGTGTTGGCACCATCGGGGTGATCGACGACGATGGTGTGGAAAACGCCAACCTGCAGCGGCAGGTCATCCACCGGGATGAGGACATCGGAACGCCAAAGGTGTTCTCGGCGCAGCGCGCAATGGAGGCGCAGAATCCCTTTGTCACCGTGCGCCCCTATCATCGTCGCCTGACCGAAGAGATCGCCGCCGATCTTTTTGCGGACTATGACATCATTCTGGACGGAACCGACAATTTCGAAAGCCGCTATCTGTCCAACCGAACCGCCGTTGCCCTTGGAAAACCATTAATCTCAGGAGCGCTGTCTCAGTGGGAGGGGCAGCTGTCGGTGTTCCACCCGGAGGCGGGCGGTCCCTGCTACCAGTGTATTTTCCCCGAGGCGCCTGCGCCGGGGCTTGCGCCCAGCTGTTCCGAGGCCGGCGTGATCGGCCCCTTGCCGGGGGTCGTAGGGTCGATGATGGCAGTGGAAACGATCAAGCAGATCACCGGAGCCGGAGAGGTCTTGCGCGGCTCCATGCTGATCTATGATGCGCTTTATGGCGAGAGCCGCCGCATTGGCCTGAAGGCCCGCGCGGACTGCCCGGTGTGCGGGGCGCAGAACGGCTGAGTGTGGCTTCGCTCGCGATTTTCTTTGCTTTTGACTGAATGAGCTGACGGATTGTGGGCGCCGCCTCTGGACGGTGGCGGGGCGCAGGCATAGCTTCTCTTACAAAGGAGGCCTTTGCCCATGACCAACCCGCTTTTGTCCCACTGGGACACGCCCTTTGAAATCGCGCCCTTCGACACCATTTCGGACGAGGATTTTGCCCCCGCACTGGATGAGGCGCTTGCCGCGCACAAGGCGCAGATCGAGGCCATCGCTGGGAACCCCGATGCACCGACATTTGCCAATGTGATCGAAGCGCTGGAAACGCCCTGCCGTCCGCTGGAGCAGGTTCTGTCCGTCTTCTATGCCGTTGCCGGCGCGGACAGCAATCCAAAGCGCGAAGAGCTGCAGCGGGCCTTCTCTCCCAAATTGGCGGCGCATTTCTCGGCCATCACGGCTAACAAGGCGCTCTATGCGCGGGTGAAGGCGGTCTGGGATCAGCGGGATGATCTGGACCTGACGGAAGAACAACAGCGGGTGTTGATGCTGACCCATCGTGGCTTTGTGCGCGGTGGAGCAGCCCTCGAAGGCGCAGATGATGCCCGCATGCAAGAGATCAAAGGGCGTCTGGCCACTCTTGGCACCGAGTTCACCCAGAACCTTTTGGCGGATGAGCGGGACTGGTACATGGAGCTGTCCGAAGAGGATCTGGAAGGTCTGCCGGACTTCGCCGTGGCTGCGGCCCGCTCTGCGGGTGAGGAAAAGGGCGCGAACGGGCCGGTTGTCACCACCTCCCGCTCGATCATAACGCCGTTTTTGAAATTCTCCCCGCGCCGGGATCTGCGTGAAAAGGCGTTTCAGGCCTGGGCAGCGCGCGGGGCCAATGGCGGCAAGACCGACAACCGCGCGATTGCGACCGAAATTCTGAAACTGCGGGAAGAACGGGCCAAGCTGCTCGGCTATGAGAATTTCGCGGCCTATAAGCTGGAAACCGAAATGGCCAAGACGCCGGATGCCGTGCGGGGCCTTTTGATGGATGTCTGGGGCCCGGCCAAAGCGCGCGCCGATGAGGATGCGATGGTGCTGACCCAGATGATGCAGGCGGAGGGGATCAACGGCGATCTGGAGCCTTGGGACTGGCATTATTATTCCGAGAAACGCCGCAAGATCGAACATGATCTCGATGAGGCCGAACTCAAGCCCTACTTGCAGCTGGAAAAGATGATCGAGGCGTCATTCGCCTGCGCGAACCGTCTGTTTGGGCTGGAGTTCAAACCGCTGGATATTCCGCTTTATCATACCGATTGCCGCGCTTGGGAGGTCACGCGGAAGGGTGAACATGTTGCCGTGTTTATCGGAGACTACTTCGCGCGGGGATCAAAACGTTCCGGGGCCTGGTGTTCGGCCATGCGCAGTCAGGCCAAGTTCCCGGAGCAACAGACGCCGATCGTGATCAATGTTTGCAACTTTGCCAAGGGCGATCCGGCGCTGTTGTCCTATGACGATGCCCGCACGCTGTTCCACGAGTTCGGCCATGCGCTGCACCAGATGCTGTCGGATGTGACCTACGAGAGCATCTCGGGCACCTCGGTTGCGCGCGATTTCGTCGAGCTGCCCTCACAGCTATACGAACACTGGCTGGAGGTGCCCGAGGTCCTGAGCGAATTCGCCACCCACGCCGAAACCGGCGAAGCGATGCCAAAGGAAATGCTGGACAAGGTTCTGGGCGCGGCCACCTATGATATGGGCTTTCAGACGGTGGAATATGTGGCCTCGGCGCTGGTGGATCTCGCATTCCACGATGGAGACGCCCCTGCTGATCCGATGGCAAAACAGGCCGAGGTGCTGGCCGAGATTGGTATGCCGCAGGCCATCACCATGCGACACGCCACGCCGCATTTCGCGCATGTCTTCTCTGGGGATGGCTACAGCTCGGGCTATTACAGCTACATGTGGTCCGAGGTGATGGACGCCGATGCCTTTGCCGCCTTTGAAGAGGCTGGTGGTGCGTTTGACGCCGAACGGGCCAAGGCGCTGGAGGAGCATATCCTGTCCTCGGGCGGCTCCAAGGATCCGGCAGAGCTTTACACCGCGTTCCGGGGCCGATTGCCCGGGGTCGATGCGCTGCTCAAAGGGCGCGGTCTGGCGGCGAAGTAACGGGGCTGCGCCGGGGATCACCCCGGCGCAATTCGTTCAATGACCCGGTGCTCAGTAACCTATTTCGCGGTTGACGAGGTTGAGGAACGGCTCGCCTGCCTCACCGCGGCGGATGTTTTCGGCGATGACCTCTGATGCCGTGCTGGCGCGGGTCTCGGCGGCGATATGCGGTGTGACCGTCACATTCGGATGCGCCCAGTAGGGATTATCGGCGGGCAGCGGCTCTACCCGGAAGACATCCAGCGTGGCATGGCCGATCTGACCGCTGTCGAGCGCGGCAAGCAGGGCACTGTCATCGATCAGCGGGCCGCGGCCTGGATTGATGATCCGCGCGCCTTTGGGCAGCAGGGCCAGCGTTTCGGCATTCAGGATATTTGTGGTCGCGGGGGTGTCCGGCAACAGGAGCACGACGATTTCTGCCTTCGAAAGGGCCTGTTTCAACCCGTCATCTCCATGCAGACAGGTGATCCCGTCGATGTCCTTGGGGGAGCGTGACCAGCCGGTGACCGGAAATCCGATGCGGGCAAGACTGTGCGCGCAGGCGCTTCCCAATGCGCCAAGGCCGAGCATGGTCACGGGGCGTTCAAAGGCCAAGGGGGGCACAGCAGGCTCCCACCGATCCTGCACAGTGATCGAACGGTCGATGTCGAGGTGATAGCGCAGCACATGGCCCGTGACCCATTCGACCATGCCGGCAGTCAGGCCGGGATCCACCATGCGGCACAGCGGCATGGTGAGCGTCTGGTTGCCGGTGATCTTTTCCACCCCTGCCCAGAGGTTCAGCACCGCCTTGCATCGCGTGTAGGGGGTGAAGTCCTGCAGGTCGGAGTTGGGCGCATAGACCACGTAGTCCACCTGATCCGGGGTGTGGTCCAGTCGCATATTCACGTCCAGGCCTGCCTTGGCAAAGGCGTGTTTCAGCGGCTCGCGGTAGGTCTCCCAACGCGCGGGTAGGGCGGCAAATTGCACGTTGATCATGTGGCGAAGACTCCGGCCATGTCGGCAAAACCTTTGATCTCGATCGGATTGCCCGCAGGGTCATGAAAGAACATGGTGCTTTGCTCGCCTGGCTGTCCTTCGAAACGGGTGGTTGGCGCGATGGTGAAATCGATACCCGCAGCGATCAGCCGGTCCGCTAATGCGCGCCACTCGTCCTGTGGCAGGATCACGCCAAGATGGGGCATCGGCACCATGTGATCGCCCACCTTGCCGGTATTGGCGGTGGCAAACACCGGGCCAAGGTGCAGCGAGATCTGGTGACCGAAGAAGTTGAAATCGACCCAGGTTTCGGTGCTGCGCCCCTCTGTGCAGCCCAAGGTGCCGCCATAAAAAGTGCGCGCCTGCTCCAAGTCGTCAACGTGATAGGCGAGGTGAAAGATGCTCATGAACGGCAATCCTTAGGAGGTTGGGAAATCAGCGGGGACGGTGGATATTCGCGCTTTGCACCAGGCCAAAGGCGGCCAGCAGCACCAGCATGGCCGATCCCCCATAAGAGACCAGCGGCAAGGGCACGCCCACAACCGGTGCCAGCCCCATGACCATCGACATGTTCACCGCAAAGAACAGGAAGAAGGTGATCGCGATGCCCAAGGTTACCAGCGATGAGAACCGGTCCCGCGCGGCAAGCGCTGTTGCGACACAAAAGACGATGATCAACACGTAGATGCTGAGCAGGGTGAAGCCGCCGATGAAGCCGAATTCTTCGGCCAGTGTGGTGAAGATGAAATCGGTGTGCTTTTCCGGTAGGAAATTGAGCCGCGATTGCGTGCCTTGCATAAAGCCGCGCCCGGACCAGCCGCCGGACCCCAGCGCGATCTTGGACTGGGTGATGTGATAGCCCGCGCCCAGGGGATCCTGCGACGGATCCAGGAAGGTATCGATCCGGCGGAACTGGTAGTCCTTGATCAGTTGCCAGTCTGTACCGCGGCTTTGGAAGACGGCTGTAACAAGCCCGACGGCCGCGGTGATGACCGCTGCAAAATAGGCCCAGTGCACTCCCGCAAGGAACATCACTCCGCCCCCTGCGGCCATCAAGAGGATCGAGGTCCCGAGGTCCGGCTGTTTGAGGACCAGAAAGGTTGGGATAAGGATCATCAGCACCGGCACCAGCACCCAGAACGGACGAGAGGTCTTCTCCGCCGGAAGCCAGTCGTAATAGGCCGCAAGCAGCATTACCAGGGTGATCTTCATCAACTCGGAAGGCTGCAGGCGCATGAAGCCGATGTCGATCCAGCGCTGAGCCCCCATGCCGACGGTGCCAAAGAACTCAACGGCCAAGAGCAGGACCAGCGACACCAGGTAGGCCAGCGCCGAGATATTGCGCCAGAACCAGATCGGCACCAGGGCCACAACGATCATCACCGCCATGCCAAGGGCAAAGCGTTTGGCCTGTGGTTCGGCCCAGGGCGAAAAGGAGCCTCCGGCCACCGAATAGAGCATCAGGAAACCAACTCCTGCGACCGAGGCCAAAAGAAGCGTCAGCGGCCAGTTCAGGTAGAGGATCTTGCGCAGGCCCGTTGGGGTGGATTTGGCGTGATGTTCAAGATAGCTCATGCCCGGTCGTTGCCTCCGGTCTCTTCGCGCTTGATCCGTTCGCGTTCAAGTCTTTCCTGCTGGGCCTTGATGCGGCTGCGGTCGCCCTTGGGGTAGGCCGCAAGGGGCGGGGTGCCGCCGTATAGCGCCTGCAACATGACATCACGCGCGATTGGCGCGGCGGCTTTGGAGCCACCGCCGCCGTGTTCAACAACGACCGATACCGCGAAACGTGGGTTGTCGAAGGGCGCGAAACAAACATAGAGCGCATGATCGCGCCGCTCCCACGGCAGATCCTCGTTGCGGATGACCCCTGCTGCACGTTCTGCTGCGGTGATATTGCGCACCTGGCTGGTACCGCTTTTCCCGGCCATGCGCATGTCTTCGGCGATGATGCGGGAGCGGTACCCGGTACCGCGCCGGTCGTTGCTGACGGAGAACATGCCGCGCCGCACCGTGCGCAGGTTGTTTTCATTGAGGCCGAGCGGTTCGGCTGCACTTCCTGCCTGCTCGATCCCATCGATGGATTTCAAAAGGCGCGGGTTGATATTGCGCCCAGATGCGATCCGCGCAGTCATCACGGCCAGCTGCATGGGCGATGCCAGCATGTAGCCCTGACCGATAGAGGCATTTGCGGTGTCACCGATCAGCCAGTCCTGCCCGTGCACGCGCTGTTTCCACTCGCGGTTCGGAGCCAGCCCGCTGGCCACCGCCGACATTGGCAGATCGTGACGCACGCCAAGGCCAAGGCGGTTGGCCATGGCAGAGATCTTGTCGATACCAACCTTGAGAGCGAGGTCGTAATAATAGACGTCGCAGGATTGTTTCAGCGATGTGTTTAGGTCCACATGCCCGTGTCCGGCGCGTTTCCAGCAGTGGAAGCGGCGTCCCGAAACCTCAAGGTATCCAGGACAGTAGACTGTTTCATCGGGACCGATCAGACCTTCCTCAAGGGCCGCCAGCGCCGTTACCATCTTGAAGGTGGAGCCGGGCGGATAGGTGCCCTGAACCGCCTTGTTGGCCAAGGGGCGATAGGGGTCCTCGGTCAGCATCCGATAGTCTGCTACCGAAATTCCGCGCACAAAAAGGTTTGGATCAAAACTGGGGGACGAGGCGATCGCATGGACATCTCCATCCTGGCAATCGATGATCACGGCGGCCGCGCTCTCGGTTCCCAACCGTGCCTGAACATAGCTCTGCAATTCGGCGTCAACAGTCAGTTGCATGTCGGCGCCGGGTTCCCCTTCGCGCCGGTCGAGTTCACGCATGACACGGCCGGTGGCGTTGACCTCAACCCGTTTGGCGCCGGCCTTGCCGCGCAGGGCGTCCTCACGTTTGGATTCAAAACCGACCTTGCCGATTTGAAAGCGCGGAATGCGCAGGATGGGTTCGGGCGACTCCATCTTGCTGAGATCATAATCCGAAACCGGCCCCACGTAGCCGACCACATGGGCAAAGGCCTGTGACTGCGGATAGACCCGCGTCAGTCCAACCTCCGGCGTAATGCCCGGCAGGGCCGGGGCGTTGACCGCCACTTTCGAGATATCTTCCCAGCCGATCTGATCTGCCAGGGTCACGGGCAGGAAGGGCGGAGAGCGGCGCATTTCGGCAAGAGCACGTTCCACGTCTTCTGGCTCAAGAGGGATCAGGCGTGAGAGTTTGGAAATGACCTCTCCAACGTCGCCCGCGTCCTCGGGAACAATAATGACGCGGTAGGAGGGGGAGTTCTGGGCCAGAGCGACCCCGTTGCGGTCAAAAATCTCACCGCGCGCAGGCGGCAGCAACCGAATGTTGATTCGGTTCTCTTCTGCAAGCAGTCGGAATTGGTCGGCCTGATCTACCTGCAGATAGCGCATGCGCGCGGCCAGCCCACCTGCAAAGGCAAGTTGCAACCCGCCCAGCAGCAAGGCGCGGCGTGTCAGCTTTCGGTGGGTAAACTCCAGCTCTTTGGGATTGCGTCTCATCAGCGGCTCCCCAGTACTTCGGCTTCGGAAGGGGAGAGTTTGCGCACGCCAAGAAGGCTTTGGCTCAAAACGACGACCAGCGGATAGGCGGCGATGGTCAGGATGGCCTGGATGAGTGTCAGACCAAGGGGGGCCTGAGCCACCGCAAGAATGGCGAGAATGGCCCGGTTCAGCACCACAATACCGCAGATCACGACGGCCACCGCCAGCCATTCGGCCGCAAAAGCGGTTTCGCGATGCGGCATCACGCGCGATTTGAGGAACTCGCAGCCGAGAACCACGAGCATTGCAAAAAGCCCCGGCGGGCGCTGAAACATCATGTCCGCCACCAGCATGGTCGCACCGATGAGGATCGCCGGCACAAAATCCGGACGTCTGAGGGACCAGGCCAGGGCCAGGGCGAGCAACAGATCTGGAGGTGCCCAGCGGCTGGGCAGGGTATCCAGTGGCAACAGGTGAAAGAAAATCAGGATCAGCGCCAGAAAAGGGAAGGCCATGCGCATCATCCAGATCCGCCCGGGAGAGGTGCTAGCCATTGCCGCCTCCACTGGATGCGGTCCCGGATTGCGGCCCAATGATGTCAGGTCGCTGAGGTGGAATGGTGGCATCCGGGGCAGGTACCACCAGGGCCCCTGGCTCCTTGATCGCTTCGGAGCCTTGGTGGCGCAAAACGCGCAGGAACTCGAGCCGCTCGTAGTCAGCTGACAGGCGCACACGTTTGCGCCCGGCCCGGTCTTCGGCGACCTGGCCGATCAGCAAACCCGGAGGAAAGACGGATCCGTCCCCGGAGGTGATCACACGGTCACCGGGGCGGATCAGATCTGGGCTTTCGAGAAAGTCGAGAACGGGCGCCGCAGTATTGTCTCCTGCGACCAGTGCCGTCTGCCCCGAGGGCTGGATGACGGCAGGAACGGCACTTGCGGCGTCAGTCAGCAAAATGACACGAGAGGTGTCCTGGCCGGTTCCGGAAATCCGCCCCACGAGACCAATTCCGTCCATGGCTGCCCATCCGTCCTGGATCCCGTCTCGGGCGCCGATATTGAGGATCACCGATTGCCGGAAGGGCGAACCGCTGTCAGCCAGAACAACACCAGTAATGTAGGTCAGCTTGGGGTCCAGACGCACATTGTTGAGGTCAAGCAGTCGCGCATTTTCCTGCTCCAGCTGCAGGGCAGCTTCCTTCCAGGCCCGCATCTGGCGCAATTCGGAGCGCAGCTCGCGGTTCTGCTCCGCAAGACGCTGGTAGCTCTGGAAATCCCGGAACAGGTTGATCGCCCCGGTGACCGGCGCCATGGCCCAATCCATGCTGGGCACCACCGTATCCACCAGTTGCGCGCGGAACCGTTCAACCCGTGGGCTGTCGATGCGCCAGATCAGAAAGATGGCAGCAAGGCACAGGCACACCAGCCCGATCAGCAGGCGTCGCAGCGGGGTTGAATAGTCGTCTCGCTGTGAGCGGTCTTTGGCCAAAGGCTTCCTTTCGGGCGCCTGCTATCCCCGGGGGAGAGGAAAAGGCGTCTTAGCTGTCGTAGTCAATTGCGTGGCGGAGCTGCTTTTCGAACTCCAGCGCCTTGCCGGTGCCAAGCGCGACGCAGTTGAGGCTTTCGTCGGCAATCGAGACGGCAAGCCCGGTCTGTTCACGCAGGGCAAGATCAAGATCGCCCAGAAGCGCACCGCCTCCGGTCAGCATGACGCCGCGGTCCACGATATCTGCGGCCAGATCCGGCGGCGTGGTCTCCAGCGCGGTCATCACGGAATCGCAGATCTGCTGCACGGGTTCCGCGAGTGCCTCGGCCACCTGGGCCTGACTGATTTCGATTTCCTTGGGCACGCCATTCAGCAGGTCACGCCCGCGGATCTGCATCGACTGGCCACGGCCATCGTCGGGCATGCGCGCGGTGCCGATGGAGGTCTTGATCCGCTCGGCGGTGGATTCGCCGATCAGGAGGTTCTGCTGGCGGCGCAGATAAGAGATGATGGCCTCGTCCATGCGGTCACCGCCAACGCGGACTGATCGCGCATAGACGATGTCGCCCAGCGACAGGACCGCGACCTCGGTGGTGCCGCCGCCGATGTCCACGACCATGTTGCCGGTCGGGTCGGTAATCGGCATGCCCGCGCCAATCGCCGCCGCGATAGGTTCGGCAATGAGGCCAGCGCGCCGCGCCCCAGCCGACAGAACCGACTGGCGAATGGCGCGTTTTTCCACCGGGGTTGCCCCATGGGGCACACAGACGATGATCTTGGGTTTGGAAAAGGTCGAGCGCTTGTGCACCTTGCGGATGAAGTGCTTGATCATTTCTTCGGCCGTGTCAAAGTCAGCGATGACACCTTCGCGCATCGGGCGGATCGCCTCGATAGAGCCGGGGGTGCGGCCCAGCATCAGCTTGGCATCCTCGCCCACGGCCAGCACCTTTTTGACGCCGTCCTTGACGTGGTAGGCCACCACCGACGGTTCGGACAGGATCACACCACGGCCTTTCACATAGACCAGCGTGTTCGCAGTGCCGAGATCGATGGCCATGTCCGATGTGAACAGACCGCCTAGATTTCCAAAGAGCGCCATATAGAAGGGATCCTGTAAGTTCTGCCGTTTTGCCCGCGACTCTGCAGTCGCGGCGCACTGATGAACTTATAAGCAGCACAGCGCTGCCGCGAAAGGGCCGAATGCGCACAACTAGCGCCTTTCCGCCTGTGAAACATGGGGCTTGCCCGCCTCTTTGGCACTCTGCGGACGGTATCCGGGAACCGCCCGGCGTCCCCTGTCGAATAGGACATTGTCTTGAGGGGCTGACTGCGATGCTGGCGATGTGGGGAGGGGGCGGGTAGTTCGGAGATCTGGTCTGGGCAACCGCGCATTCTGAGGTGCTGGCCCTAATGCCTCTTTCCCGGCCGGTGGAATGGAGGTAGGGCAAGCCTATGCTGTCCTATCAACATATCTATCACGCCGGAAACCTGGCGGACGTTCAAAAGCACGCCTTGCTGGCGTGGATGCTGTCGTACTTGACGCGCAAGGACAAACCCCTCAGTTACATCGAAACCCATGCCGGACGCGGCCTTTATGAACTGCACGCGCCTGAGGCGCTGAAGACCGGCGAGGCGGCGGCGGGGATTTCGAAGGTGCTCGAGGCAGAGGCGCTGGCCGAGGACCATCCGTTGAGCCAGGCCATTGTAGAGTGCCGCGCGCGATTTGGCGCGACAAGCTATCCTGGCTCGCCCCTGGTGGCGGCATCGCTGCTGCGCGCGCAGGACAGCCTGCATTTCGCCGAACTGCACCCGCAGGAATGCGCAGCCCTGCGGCAGGCGCTGAAACCCTGGCGGGCCAAGGTGCACCAGCAGGACGGGTTCGAGCTGGCCCTGTCGCTGGCGCCGCCAACGCCGCGCCGGGGGCTGCTGCTGATCGACCCCTCTTACGAGATGAAATCCGACTACGCCCGCATCCCCGGCATCATTGGCAAACTGCATCGCAAGTGGAACGTGGGCGTGATCGCCCTGTGGTATCCGATTCTGACCGATGGCGCACATGAGAAGATGCTGTCGGCCCTCGAGGCACCAGACCTGCCCGGCGTGTTGCGCCACGAGGTGCGTTTCCCGCCTGCACGGGAAGGTCACCGGATGGTGGGGTCTGGAATGTTCGTGGTCAATGCGCCTTTTGGCGCCGAAGAGGAAGCCGCGCGCATCAGCGCGGTATTCGAAAAGCTAAACCGGCCCTGACCAAAGATACCGACCGGATGCCTCCCGCCCCCTTTCCCGACCATCAAAGATGGTCGCAAAGGCGTTGGGCCCGGCGCCGCGCCTGCGGCCCGGCGCCGGATCGTTTCGACGCTCAGGTCGCGTCCTTGTAGGAAATCTCGCGCGCATCGGCGCCTTCACCGACCTTGCCGCGGCGCACGATCAGGCGGTTGAGCGCGTTGATATAGGCCTTGGCCGAGGCCACGACCGTATCGGTGTTGGCCGACTGGCCGGTCGCGATATTGCCGTCTTCCTCGAGCCGCACGGAAACCGTGGCTTGAGCATCGGTGCCCTCGGTCACCGCATGCACCTGATAAAGCTGTAGATGGGCCGAGTTCGGATAGAGCTTGCGCACCGCCTTGAAGGAGGCATCCACCGGCCCGTCGCCGCTTGCGGTGGCGCTGACGTCCTGGCCGTCAATTTCCATCTCGAGAGTCGCTTCGGCCGGGCCGCCCGTGCCGCAGATCACTTTCATCGACACAAGCTGCAGATAGTCATTCTCCGCATCCTCGCCCGAGCGCATCAGCGCCACGATGTCGTCGTCAAAGACCTCTTTTTTGCGGTCGGCCAGCTCTTTGAAGCGAACAAAAATGTCTTTGAGCTGATTGTCTCCGACCTCATAGCCAAGCTGGCCGAGCTTGTCGCGCAGCGCCGCGCGGCCCGAGTGTTTGCCAAGCGGCAGCGAGGTGCCCGAGAGGCCCACATCCTCGGGGCGCATGATCTCGAAGGTCTCTTTGTTCTTCAGCATCCCGTCCTGGTGGATGCCGCTTTCATGGGCAAAGGCGTTCTTACCGACGATGGCCTTGTTGAACTGGACCGGGAAGCCCGAAACTGTGGAGACTCGGCGGGAGATATGCATGATCTTCGTCGTGTCGACATTGGTGTGCCAGGGCATAATGTCATTACGCACCTTGAGGGCCATGACGACCTCTTCCAGCGCGGTATTGCCGGCCCGCTCGCCAAGGCCGTTGATGGTGCATTCGATCTGGCGCGCGCCACCTTCGACGGCGGCCAGGGCGTTGGCGGTCGCCATGCCAAGGTCATTGTGGCAATGGGTGGCAAAGATCACCTGATCGGCACCGGGAACGGTGTCGATCAGGCGGCGGATCAGATCGGCGCTTTCCAGTGGTGCGGTGTAGCCCACCGTATCGGGGATGTTGATAGTGGTGGCGCCGGCCTTGATGGCGATCTCGATCACGCGGCAGAGATAGTCCCACTCGGTTCGGGTTGCATCCATCGGCGACCATTGCACATCATCCACAAGGTTGCGCGCATGGGTGACTGTGTCGTGGATGCGCTCGGCCATTTCATCCATGGTGAGGTTGGGGATGGCGCGGTGCAGCGGCGAAGTGCCGATAAATGTGTGAATGCGGGGCTTTGCGGCCTTGCGCACGGCCTCGGCGCAGCGGTCGATATCCTTGAAGTTGGCGCGCGCGAGACCGCAGATCACGGAATTCTGCGAACGTTCGGCAATCTCGCTCACCGCCTTGAAATCACCTTCGGAGGCGATGGGGAAACCGGCCTCGATGATATCGACACCCATCTCATCCAAGAGCCCGGCAATCTCGAGCTTTTCATCGTGGGTCATGGTGGCGCCGGGGCTTTGCTCGCCATCGCGCAGGGTGGTGTCAAAGATCAATACGCGATCTTTTTCGAGTGCGTTCGTCATGTCGGTAGCTTTCTTAAAACTTTGTCCTGGATCCATTCGATTGGCGCGCAAACCTCCTCCTCTGAGCGGGCGCGCCGAATGGCACGCTCAGAGGCGGGCTAGGATCAGTAGGTCGCGCAGAGCCGCACCGCAAATGGCGGTGGCCGGGGCTTGGATATGTGCGCGAGCTGTCATGGGGGAACCTTATACAGAGCGCGGGGCGAATGGAAAGAGCGAAAATAGCTCAGGGATATTGACCCTTTAGGGTGAAGGCCCGGCACCTGAACTGCCCTTGCACCGCAGGCGTTTGATCTGCCGTGAAACACGGCTAGCTCAAGCGGGCAGCGACAAAAGGCAGGTACCCATGGCTCGGCTTATTCTTGTTCTTGGCGATCAACTGAGTGCGACCCTCTCGGCCCTTCAGGCAGGGGACAAAAACACGGACACAGTTGTGATGGCCGAGGTCGCCCAAGAGGGGACCTATGTGCGCCATCATCCCAAGAAGATCGCTTTGGTCCTTGCTGCGATGCGCAAGTTTGCAGGTCATTTGCGGGAGGAGGGCTGGGATGTCGCCTACACGTGTCTTGAGGATAAGGACAACACCGACACCATCGCTGATGAGCTGTTGCGGCGCGCCCAGCAAACCGGCGCGGAGGAGGTGATCGCCACCACGCCCGGCGAATGGCGCTTGATCCGCGACCTTCAGTCCTTGCCGCTGAAGGTCAGCCTCAAGCCGGACAAGCGTTTCATCGCCACTCGTGCCGATTTTGTCGATTGGGCCGAGGGCCGCAAACAGCTGCGTATGGAGTATTTCTACCGCGAGATGCGGCGCAAGACCGGGCTGTTGATGGAGGGAGACAAGCCTGCCGGGGGCAAATGGAACTTTGACCACGACAACCGCAAGGCGCCCCCGAAAGCGATCACCGGGACCGGGCCGATGCAGTTCACCCCCGATGCGGAAACCGAAGAGGTTCTGGATCTTGTCCAGCGGCGTTTTGGCGATCACTTTGGCGATCTGCGCCCGTTTCATTTTGCGGTGACGCGCAGCGATGCGCTGCTGGCGCTGGATCAGTTCATTCGCGAGGGCCTGCCACTGTTCGGGGATTATCAGGACGCGATGCTGCGGGGAGAGAAATGGCTCTACCATTCGGTGTTGTCGCCCTACCTGAACATTGGTCTTCTGGAGCCTTTTGAGGTCTGCCGCGCAGCTGAGGAGGCCTGGGAAAAAGGGGATGTACCCATAAACGCCGCCGAAGGGTTCATCCGGCAAATCCTGGGATGGCGGGAGTTCGTGCGCGGCATCTATTTCCTTGAAGGCGAGGAATATCCCACCCGAAACGCGCTGGATCATACCCGCGCGCTGCCATCCCTTTACTGGGGCGCTGAGACTGAGATGCGCTGCCTTTCAGAGGCCGTCAGCCAGACCCGCGAAGAGGCCTATGCCCACCACATTCAGCGCTTGATGGTCACCGGGAATTTCGCGCTTCTGGCGGGGATCAATCCGACCGAAGTGCATGAATGGTATCTGGCCGTCTATGCAGATGCGTTCGAATGGGTGGAGGCGCCCAATACCGTCGGCATGAGCCAATTTGCCGATGGCGGTATCGTCGGCTCCAAACCCTATGTCTCAAGCGGGGCCTACATCAACCGCATGTCCGACTACTGCAAGAGCTGCGCCTATAAGGTCAGCCAGAAGGTGGGGGAGGGGGCCTGCCCCTTCAATTTGCTCTACTGGCACTTCCTTGCGCGTCACCGCGAGCGCTTTGCGGGCAATCCACGCATGGGCAATATGTACCGCACCTGGGACCGGATGGCAGAGGACCGGCGGGCGCAGGTCATCTCAGAGGCGGAAAACTTCCTTGCCCGCATGGAGGCAGGCGACAGGGTTTAGGCGAAAAGCTCAGTTATTGTCGGCAGGCTGGTCGGCCTGGTCTGTCTGCTCTTCGCCGGAATTCTCCGTGACGAGGGCACCGTTTTCCCAGGCACCACTGGTTTCCTGACCCGTGGCATAGCGCATAACCCCGGGGCCCTGTCGCTTGCCGTTGACAAAGCTGCCCTCGTAGACATCCCCATTGGCATAGGTGGCAACGCCTGTTCCGGTGATCTTACCTTCCCGCCACTCGCCCTCGTAGACAAACCCGCCCGGCATTTTGATCCGGCCCGTGCCGTGGCGCTGGCTGTTGGCGAATTGCCCGGTGTAGACCGAACCATCCGCATAGGTGACCTTGGCCTGCCCATGCCGCTGGCCGTCCTTCCATTCGCCCTCGTAGCGGTAGCCGCTTTCGTAGGTCATGACGCCCTGGCCGTCGTTGCGCGCATTCTTGAAACTGCCGGTGTAGACAACACCGTTGGGGTAGGTGGCGGTGCCTTGTCCTTCGATCACGCCTGCGATCCAGTCGCCCTCGTAGGTGGAGCCATCGGGGTAAGTGATCTTGCCCAGCCCCTCGGCCAGATCGTCGCGGAACTGACCTTCATAGACCGATCCGTCGGGGTATGTGACCTTGCCCATGCCCTCGATCTGGCCAGCCAGCCATTCGCCCTCATAGACATAGCCGTCGGTCTTGGTGAAGGTGCCAGTCCCGTGTCGCAGATCGTCGGCAAAATCGCCTACGTAGATGTCCCCATTGGCGTGCACCTGGCGGCCCACACCTTGACGGCGGCCATTCTGGAGGGGGCCTTCGTAGATATCGCCATTGGGCTGGGTCAGTTTGCCCTGACCGTGCATCTGGTTGTTGGCCCAATCGCCTTCGTAGATCAGCCCATCCGGCATGGATAGAACGCCAGTGCCATGAAGCTGGCCATCCAGAATTCCGCCCTCGTAGGTGGCGCCATCGGGATAGGTGATCCTGCCGTCCCCTTCCTTGCGCCCTTCAATCCAGTCACCGGCATATTCATAGCCGCCGGGGTTCTGCATTACGCCTTTGCCGTGGTGCTGACCATTCACGAAATCGCCTTCATAGCGTGCGCCATTGGCATAGACCGCAACGCCCTTGCCATTGATCAGCCCGTCGGACCATTCCCCCTCATAGGTGCCGCCATCGGCAAAGGTGATCTTGCCCAGGCCTTCGGGTTTGCCCTTGACGAACTCTCCTTCGTAGACCGCGCCATTGGGGTAGCGGGCCACGCCCTGTCCGCGGATTTCGCCATCGACCCATTCGCCAGAATACTCATATCCGCTGGGCAGCTTGTATGTGCCGGTCCCGTGTTGGAGCCCGCCGCGAAAGGTGCCTTCGTAGACGCCGCCGATCTCGTCCTGCGTGGTCAGCACCTGGCCGTCCTGCGCCAAGGCGGGCCGTACAAGCCCTGTGGTAACCAGTGCCAAAGCCGTGGAAAACGCGAGTGCGGTGCCGAAACGGGTCATGAAACTTCTGCCTGCCCTTTGGTTCTGCCCCGTCAACGGATCGCGGGGCGCGGTGTCAGTCGACGCGGAGCGCCTGCCATCATAGCATCTCTGCTTGGAAACTATGCGACACTCCGCCCTGTCGCAATGTCTTTTGCTCGGCGCACTCTTTCCCTTGGCTCCGGATCTGATAAACGGCTGGGAACAGACTTTGCGAAGGGCGCGATCACCATGGCAGACCGGTTCCGTATCACTCTGGCGCAGCTGAACCCCACGGTCGGCGACATCGAGGGGAATGTTGCCAAGGCCCGTGCCGCCTGGGAAAAGGGAAAGGAGGCAGGTGCGCAACTGGTGGCCCTGCCGGAGATGTTCTTGACGGGTTACAACACGCAAGACCTGGTGATGAAGCCTGCATTTCACCACGCAGCGATGGCGGCGGCCGAGCAGCTCGCGCTGGATTGTGCGGATGGCCCTGCGCTGGCGGTCGGGGCGCCCTGGGCCGAAGGCGGCAAGCTCTATAACGCTTATCTGATCCTGAAAGAGGGGCGCATCGCCTCGCGGGTGTTGAAACACCACCTGCCCAATGAGACGGTGTTTGACGAGGTGCGCGTCTTTGATGCCGGACCGCTTGGGGGGCCTTATGCGATTGACGACACCCGCATCGGCAGCCCGGTCTGCGAGGATGGCTGGCACGAGGATGTCGCTGAAACCCTGGCCGAAACTGGCGCCGAGTTTCTGCTGATCCCAAATGGCTCGCCCTATTTCCGCGGCAAGATGGAGGTGCGCTACAACATGATGGTGGCGCGCTGCATCGAGACCGAACTGCCGGTGATCTATCTCAACATGGTGGGCGGCCAGGACGACCAGGTCTTTGACGGCGGCAGTTTCGTGCTGAACCCTGGTGGTGCGCTTGCGGTTCAGATGCCGGTTTTTGACGAGGCAATCACCCAGCTGGACCTTGAACGCACGCCCGAGGGCTGGCGCGCGGTCGACGGCGAAAAGGCGCACCTGCCGGATGAGTGGGAGCAGGACTACCGCGCCATGGTCGAGAGTTTGCGCGATTACATGCGCAAGACCGGGTTCAAGAAGGCGCTTCTGGGGCTCTCTGGCGGTGTGGATTCGGCGATTGTCGCTGCCATTGCCGTGGATGCGATCGGCGCCGAGAATGTGCGCTGCGTGATGCTGCCTTCGGAATACACCAGCCCGGAATCGCTGGCGGATGCCGAGGCCGTCGCCAAGGCGCTGGGCGTGCGCTACGACTACGTGCCGATCAGCGAGGGGCGCGCGGCCATCACCAACACGCTGGCGCCGCTCTTTGAAGGGCGCGATGAAGATCTCACCGAGGAAAACATTCAGTCCCGCCTGCGCGGTCTCTTGCTGATGGCGATGTCCAACAAGTTTGGCGAGATGCTGCTGACCACCGGCAATAAATCCGAGGTCGCTGTTGGCTATGCCACCATCTATGGCGATATGAATGGCGGCTACAATCCGATCAAGGACCTCTACAAGACCCGCGTCTTTGAAACCTGCCGCTGGCGCAATGCCAATCACCGCCCCTGGATGATGGGGCCAGAGGGCGAGGTGATCCGCCCCAATGTGATTGATAAGCCGCCATCAGCTGAGCTGCGTGAAGATCAAAAAGACAGCGACAGCCTGCCCGATTACCCAGAGCTGGACGCGTTGCTCACGATCCTGGTGGACGAGGAAGGCTCGATCGCAGATTGCGTGGCTGCCGGGTTTGACCGTGACGTGGCAATACGGGTAGAGCATCTGATTTATATCAGTGAATACAAGCGTTTCCAATCTGCGCCGGGCACCCGCCTGACGCCACGCGCCTTCTGGCTGGACCGGCGTTACCCCATCGCGAACCGCTGGCGCGACCCCAGCTGACGGGCCGGCTGACGCCAAAAAACCACAGCCTGCATCCCACGCGCATCCGGGCTATTTTGACCTATGGACCGCGCCCGTACGGCACGGCATTAACCCATTCATGCCTGGACCTAAGCTGCCCCATTTCCAAGCTGATCTTGCCCTGCCCAAACGTGTCGATGCGGTCGTCATCGGCGGGGGAATCATCGGCTCCACCACCGCTCTTGAGCTCGCAGAGCGGGGGCATTCTGTTCTTTTGTGCGAAAAGGGCCAGATCGGTGGTGAGCAAAGCTCGCGCAACTGGGGGTGGGTGCGCATGTCACAGCGCGATCCGCGCGAATTACCGCTTATGGCCAAGGCGCAGGAGATCTGGGAAGGCCTAGAGGCGCGCACTGGCCATCCCACAGGGTACTCCCGTGCAGGGATTCTCTATACAGCCGAACGTGAGCGGGATGCCGCCAAGCTGGAAGACTGGGCGCAGCATATGGCTCCCTTTGATTCCCCTGCGCGAATGGTACGTGGGGAACAGCTCGCGGCTTTGATGCCGGGGCATCAGACCGGCACGATTGCCGCCCTCCATACGCCGCTGGATGGGCGGGCGGAGCCGCAACTGGCCACCCATGCGATTGCCAGCGCAGCGCGGGCCGCCGGGGCCAAGGTCATGACCGAATGCGCGGTGCGCAGTGTCGAGACCGAAGCGGGACATGTCAGCGGGGTCGTGACTGAACGCGGGCGGGTCGAATGCTCGGCGGTTGTGGTCGCTGGTGGCGCATGGTCGCGGTTGTTCCTCGGCAATGCGGGTGTTTGGCTACCTCAGCTCAAAGTGTTGAACTCGGTTCTGCGCACCTCGGCGGTGCAGGATGGACCCGAGGTTGCCATGTGGGCCAAGGGCTTTTCCCTGCGCAAAAGGGGTGATGGTGGCTATTCCATCGCGGATGGCACCGAGAATGTGGTCGACATCGTGCCTGACAGCTTCAGGCTTGCATTGAAGTTCCTGCCCGCCTTCCTTGACGAGTGGCGTTCCCTGCGGTTCCGCCTGTCGGATCGTTGGCGGGTTGAGGCGGCGCAAGCCCGGCGCTGGCAACCTGATCAGCACACGCCGTTCGAGGCTTGCCGCGTGCTGGATCCCGAACCTTCGCAAAAGGCCATTCGAAACAGTTGGGCCGCGGCACAAAAGGCCTTTCCAGTCCTGCAAGGTGCCGATGTGGTGCAAAGCTGGGGCGGGATGATCGATGTGACACCCGATGCGATACCGGTGATTTCGCAGGTGGATGACCTGCCCGGCCTGTTCGTCTCCACGGGCTATTCCGGTCATGGTTTTGGTATCGGCCCCGCAGCGGGACGGCTGACCGCCGATCTTGTTACCGGGGATACGCCCATCGTGGATCCGCGGGCCTTTGCACTGGACCGTTTCACAAAAAAGGCGCGGGCAGTGAAGCCCGCGCCTGAAAGTGTCGGAGCGGCTGCGACGCCCCTCAGCCCATCATCTGATAGCTAACCGGGACAAAGCGGTAGCCGCTCCCGCGTGTTTCGACAAAACCAGCCGCCGGGAAGGGCATGTGATAGCCGATCATTGGTGTACGGCTTGCGGCCAGCATGTCCATGACACGCCGACGCGACGCGGTGGCGGCCTCTTTGTCCATGTCAAAGCGCACTTCCCATTCAGGATGTGCAAAAGACCAGACATAGTGGTTGGCCAGATCCGCCGTCAGCACCAGCTGCTGCCCGCCGCTGTCGAGCATGTAGGTCATATGGCCGGGGGTGTGGCCAAAGGCGGCCATGGCGGAAATGCCGGATGCAACTTCGCCACCGTCCTCGATAAAGGACATCTTTTCGGCCATGGGGGTCACTTTCTGCGCCACCAGATCGCCAACCCGGTTGCCGGCCTCCATCTTGGACCAGAAGTCATATTCGGCGCGGCCCGTCACATAGCGGGCATTTGCAAAGGTCTCCGCCCCATCAGTGGTCATGCCGCCAATGTGGTCGGGGTGCATGTGGGTGAGCACAACCACATCGATCTGATCGGGGGTGACGCCTGCTTCGGCCAGGGCTTTTTGGATGCCGCCCTGTCCCAGGCCGGTGTCAAACAGCACCTTCTCGCTGCCGGTATCCACCAGCGTCGGGGTAAAAAAGAACTGCGCCATATCTGCCGGGATGAAGTTCTGGGCAGAGACCTCGGCGAATTCCTCATCCGTTGCACCGCCGCCAAAGATCGCCTTGGCACCGTCACGTGGCAGGCTGCCGTCCAAAAGGGTCGTTACGGTAAAATCCCCCAGTTTAAAGCTGCGCGCGTGGCTTGCAGGCGCTTTGGCGCCGTGGCCATCTGCAAGGGCAGGCGTGACGGAAGCGGCAAGGGGCAGGGCGGCTGCCCCCGTCAGGGCGGCGCGTCGGGAAAGTTTCAGGGTCATGTGTCGGGTCTCCTCTCTGTCTCTGGTCGTCCGAGTTTTCGGCGTCTCCAAATGCTGACCTAGGACGCGCGCAGCGGTTGCAAGACTTTGTCTTGTCCTGATCACGGAAACGTGAGGGCTGGAGAGGCCATGAGACATCCCGCACTCCCGCCACAGCTTGGGAAACTGGACAAAACGGCTCTTCTATGAGATGGGGCAGATCAACAGGAGACGATTTATGACCACCACCCGTTTTGCTCCCTCGCCCACCGGTTACATCCACGTGGGCAACCTGCGCACTGCGCTGATGAATTACCTGATCGCCCGCAAGGCAGGCGGCAGCTTCATCCTGCGCATCGACGACACCGACCCGGAGCGGTCGAAGGAAGAATATGTCGATGCGATCAAGCAGGATCTGGAGTGGCTGGGCCTGCAATGGGACCGGGTGGAGCGTCAATCCGAACGGCTGGACCGCTATCACGATGCCGCGGACAAGCTGCGCGAGAACGGTCGGTTCTACGAGGCGTTTGAAACGCCAACGGAACTGGATCTCAAGCGCAAGAAACAGCTCAACATGGGCAAACCGCCGGTTTATGATCGGGCGGCGCTGGACCTCTCTGACGAGGAAAAAGCTGCCCTGCGCGCCGAGCGCGGCGATGGCGTTTGGCGGTTCAAGTTGGACCATGAGCGCATCGAATGGGCCGATGGTATCCTGGGTGATATCTCCATCGATGCGGCCTCGGTCTCGGATCCGGTGCTGATCCGGGGGGACGGGCAGTTTCTTTACACGCTCGCCTCGGTCGTGGATGACACGGAATTCGGCGTCACCCATGTGGTGCGTGGTTCGGACCATGTGACCAACACCGCAACCCAGATTCAGATCATCAAGGCGCTGGGTGGATCGGTGCCTGAATTCGCTCACCATTCGCTGCTGACCGGCCCGCAGGGAGAGGCTCTGTCCAAACGGCTTGGCACGCTTGCCTTGCGCGATCTGCGGGAGCAGGGCGTGCAACCGATGGCGCTGCTCAGCCTGATGGCGCGTTTGGGGTCTTCTGATCCGGTGGAGCTGCGCTCTGACATGGCTGAGCTGATCGAGGGCTTCGACATTGGCCGCTTTGGCGCCGCGCCAACCAAGTTTGACGTGCAGGATCTGTTCCCGCTGACCGGGCGCTACCTGCAGACCCTGCCGCTTGAGGCGGTGCAGACGCAGGTGGAGGCTTTGGGTGTTCCTGCGGAAAAACAGGCCGCCTTCTGGGATGTGGCCAAGGAAAACATCACCACGCTCAAGGATCTTGAGGGGTGGTGGACCCTGTGCCGCGATGGCGCCGAGCCACTTATTGCCGATGAGGATAAGGACTTCATCGCCGAGGCAATGGCTCTGCTTCCCGATGGCCCCTATGACGCCACCACCTGGGGTAGCTGGACTGCAGCGGTGAAAGAGGCCACGGGCCGCAAGGGTAAATCCCTCTTCATGCCGCTGCGCAAGGCGGTGACCGGCATGGAGCGCGGCCCGGACATGAGCGCGCTTTTGGCCCTGATGGACAAGGTCCGCGCAAAGGGCTGAACCACCGGCGCATTGGCCGTGTGGCAGAGATTGAAGAAACGGTTCGCACTGTGCGGGCCGTTTCTTGCCGTTGGCGGGTTAGGTCTGGCTTTAGTCCGGGGTCAAACCCGAACGCAGGTCCTTTGCTGCCCGGGCCAAATCGTCGTTTCGGTGCTGCGCCAGAGCACTGAGGGCCTTGTCCAGCCAATCCATGACTTGCGGATCCTCTGCACCGCTTTGCGCAATTGGGGCAAAGCTGTTGTTCAACAGGCTGCGCGGCTCTACTGGGACAAGGCTGACATGGTCGAACATGCAATCCTGATCGGACGGCGTTTCCTCCAGCGTTTCCCACAGCAAACGTTCTAGCCGTCCCATCACCTCGATCGCTGTGCCGGGGTCGTTCACACCGGGAGAAAGGGCTTTCTGTGCGGTTTCGGCCAAGAGCGTCAAGCCAAAACGAGGATCCTGATCGAAACTGCGCACATCGCCAATCTCAAAGGCGGAGGACAGGTCCTTGCACCCGGTCTCGTCCAGATCTTTGGCCCAGGCCACGGGGCGACCTCGCAACACGAAATCTCCGGGTCGGCGGTGCAGGGTGATATGGGCTCGGGCGTTTTTGGCTGACTCATTGAGGTGCGCCATGTCGACAAAGCGGACAAAGCCGCTGCGCCCTGCCGGGATCGCCTTGGCGCCATCGGGGCAGTCGTCGCTTTGCGCCCTTTGACCGCCCAGGCAAGGGCGTTTTGCCAGCTGAGTGAGGCTGGTTCGGGCACGGGTCTCGATCATGCGGAGCGTGTGATCCATGCTGCCAAGCCCCGACAGATGGTCGATCCAGCGCAAAATTGCGATCACGATCAGAACCACAACAAAGATGGTAATGCCAAAGACGACAATGGCAGACTGCGGCGCGTAGACACCGGCGCGAAACAGGATGATTGCGCTCAAGGAGTATACAAACCCGCCGACGAAGGTTGCCAGAACGCTTTGCGTGACGGTGTCTTCCAGTAACAGACGGTAGACGCGCGGCGTCGCCATGGAAGATGCGGTGCGATAAGCGCTTACCATCACGTTGAGCGAGAAGGTTGTGACCGCCAGCATGCCCGAAGCGAGAATCGTCAGGATCGGCAGAACCGCTTCGCGCCCGAACCGTGTGCTGAGCGCATCGGGCAAGACGGGTGTCAGCAAGGGGGCAAGAGCCAGCGCCAGCAGGGAGCACAGCGAGATCAGGACAACCCGGATCCAGAGTTGCCGGGTGAGGCGTTGAACATAAAGCAGCGTTTTTGAAATCATACACCCGGTTCTAGCCGCTGCACCCCGATCCTGTCGATGCTGCGTTGCAGTTGAACAGCCCTGCAGAAAGCGCAAGATGCGCTGCCAGCAGGCCGCAGTGCCAACGGATCAGCAGCGTCACGCAACTGTCAATGAACTGCGGTAGGCATCACAGCCAAGGCAAACTGGCTTGGGCGCGCAGGATGAAGTATCGCACCATTTTTCTGTCCGACATTCACCTCGGAACCCCCGGCTGCCAGGCTGAGCTGCTCTTGGATTTCCTGAACCGCAACGAGGCGGACAGCTACTATCTGGTCGGCGATATCATTGATGCCTGGCGTATCCGACGCAAAGGCTTCCTGTGGCCGCAGGCGCACAATGACGTGGTGCAGGCGATCCTCGCAAAGGCGCATGATGGGGCCAGTATCTACCTGATCCCCGGCAATCATGATGAATTCCTGCGCTCATATCTCGGCACCCACTTTGGCGGTATTGAGGTGGTGCAAACGGCCGATTTCATAGCCGCGGATGGAAAGCGGTATCTCGTGACCCATGGCGATCAGTTCGACTCGGTTGTGGTAAATGCCAAATGGCTCGCCCATCTGGGGGACCGGGCCTATGATTTCATGCTGTGGCTCAATACGCGCATCAACCGGCTGCGGCATCTCTGGGGCGGGCAGTACTGGTCGCTGTCGAAATGGGCCAAGCATCAGGTCAAACAGGCTGTCAACTTCATCAGCGAATACGAGAATGTCCTCACCGCCGAAGCGCGGCGTGGCGGCTATGACGGGGTGATCTGCGGCCATATTCACAGCGCAGCCATTCGGGATATCGATGAAATTTCCTACGTCAATACAGGCGATTGGGTGGAAAGCTGCACCGCCGTTGTCGAACTGGATGGTGGCCGCCTCGCCTTGATCGACTGGGAGCGGGCTGAACGCCGTTCGCGCCATCGCTCGCGCCGGGCGCGGCGCAAGGAAAAACAACTTCAAGACGCATAAAAAGGAAGTCAGATGAGCACCACCGCACAGGCCCGGCTCGATGCCGCCGTGCTGCAAGAGAGCGATGCCACCACCGGACGGCTTGAGCGCCTGTTTTCCCGGCTGTTTATGGGGCTTGTTTATCCGCAGATCTGGGAAGACCCGGTCGTCGATATGACGGCATTGCAGATCGCACCGGGCGACAACATCGTCTGCATCGCTTCGGGCAGTTGCAACATGATGTCCTATCTGACCGCAGGGCCGACCTCGGTCACCGCGGTGGATCTGTCGCCCGCTCATGTGGCGCTGGGGCGGCTCAAGCTTGCGGCGGCGCGCAGTCTGCCGGACCATGCGGCTTTTTTCCAATTCTTTGCCTGTGCAGACATGGCCAGCAACCGTGCCCTTTATCAGCGTTATATCCGCCACGAGCTTGATGCTGAGACTCGCGCATTCTGGGAAACGCGTCAGCCCTTTCACCGCCGGATCTCGCTGTTTGAAAGAGGGTTCTATCGCCATGGTCTTCTTGGCCGGTTTCTGGGGGCGGTCCATCTGGTGGCGCGGATTGGCGGCGTGGATTTCACCCCGCTTCTTGCGGCCCGCTCCATGGAGGACCAACAGGCGTTTTTCGACCAGAAGATTGCGCCTCTCTTTGATATGTGGCTGGTGCGCAAACTGGCGGGGTTTCGGGCCGCGCTCTTTGGTCTGGGTATACCGCCTGCGCAATATGACAAGCTGGCCGAGGATGGGGGCGGAGATGTGCTGCCGGTCCTGCGTGAACGCGTGCGCAAGCTGATGTGTGACTTTCCGATCCGCGAGAACTACTTTGCCTGGCAGGCCTTTGCGCGCTGCTATGATCCGGCGCCGGACGGCGCGCTGCCGCCGTATCTGCAGGCGCAGAATTTCGAACGCCTGCGTCGGGCGGCGGATCAGGGGCAGATCGTCAACAGGTCGCTGACCGACTATCTGCAGGGCGCACGCGCGCGTTCCAAACATGGCTATGTGCTGCTGGATGCGCAGGACTGGATGAACGATGTGCAGTTGAACGCGCTTTGGGCTGAGATCACCAGAACCGCCGCACCGGGGGCGCGGGTGATTTTCCGAACCGGCGGCAGTCATGACATCTTGCCCGGACGCCTGCGACCAGAGCTTTTGAACCAGTGGGCTTATGATGTCGAAGGGTCGGCGCAGGGAACCGCGCAGGACCGTTCCGCCATCTACGGGGCCTTTCACATCTACCGGCGGAAGGGATAGTCATCATGCTGGACAACTCGTCCGATCTCCATGCCGACCTGATGGATGAGACCTACCGTCATCAGCGGCTGATTTATGATCTCACGCGTAAATACTATCTTTTCGGGCGGGATCGCTTGATTGAGGAACTGGCCCCACGGGACGGATCGCATGTGCTTGAGATCGCATGCGGCACCGGGCGCAATCTGCAGGTGGCAGCGCGCAAATATCCGGGCTGCGCCTTTTATGGCTTGGATATCTCGTCAGAGATGCTGCGGACGGCGCGCGGCAGGCTCCACGACCATGTCCAGCTTGCCCAGGCGGATGCCTGCGATTTTGACGGCTGGCAGTTGTTTCAACGCGCGAGATTCGACAGGATTTTCATTTCCTACGGGATTTCGATGATCCCCGATTGGCAGCAGGCCCTGCGCATGGCCGCCGTGCACCTGGCGCCGGGAGGAGAGTTGCACGTGGTAGATTTTGCTGACCAGAGCGGCTGGCCTCTCTGGTTCGGAGCTGCCCTGCGCCGCTGGCTGAGCAAGTTTCACGTCGAGCCGCGCTTGGCCCTGCGGGCGAGGCTGAACAGGATCGCATCTGAGGTGGGCGGAACCGCGCAATACGAGAGCCTATACCGCGGCTATGCTCAATACGGGGTGGTGCGGCTCCCGCGGTGAAAACGCCTAGCCGTCCATCCCAATCCTGCGCGCGCCTACATTATCGATCAAACCGTCAAACAGGGCGCGTTCCTCAGCCGTGATGATCTGATGCCGAGGATAGATCGGGGAGCGCCTGTCATCCAGAACCGGCGCGTCCCATCCATCTGTCGTCTCCATGAAGGCCATGGCGCCCTCTTTTCCAAAAACGTTCAGATACCCTTGCAGAACCACATCCAGATAGCTCAGCAGAATGGGGTGCCGGTCGGATCCCGGTGCTTGGCGTGCCTGTGGTACGGCGTAGACAGAGATGTCAGGTGCACCCGGAAGATCGTGATCGATAGCGCCTGACGCCGGGAGGCGTTCGTAGGCGTATTCCCTTTGATCCAGAGCCTCCCAATCTGCGCCGGGCACTGCAGCAATCAAACCGTCGATCGCCTGCCCTGGCGCGGGAACAGCGGTCAGAAAAGCGACGTCCCGCAGATCCGTGTGCGCCCAGGTGCGCCGCCAGCCGGACAGGCGCGCAGGCCGTGGATCGTGGTAGTCGTGGGTGGCCGTGTTCACCAGGCTGCCATAGCCAAAAAAGTAAGGGGTCGTCATGTGTTCCTCGGCAAGTCTCCCTGTCCGGCTTGATCCATATCAAACCGCACGTAAAGGTTTAATATACTGTAATCCGCATATTTGGGGGTGACTAGAATATGCGAATTACCAAGCGGACGAATATTGCTGTCAGGCTGCTCATGTATTGCGCGGCCAATGCGGACAGGCTCGTGACGAAAACGGAGACGGCCGAATGCTGCAATATTTCTGAAAATCACTTGGCACAGGTGATCAATCAGCTTGGTCAATTGGGCTATCTCAATACTCATCGAGGGCGCAACGGCGGTATGAGCCTCGGCCGCGATGCTGCTGAGATTCGCATTGGAGACGTCTTTCGCGATCTTGAGGGCAGTTTTCCCATGGTTGAGTGCTTTGCCGATGTCGACAACACATGCCCCCTTGTGAATGCCTGCCGTCTGAAAGAGGCTCTCTCTGCTGCTGCGCAGGCATTCTACGCATCGCTAGATGATGTGACGCTGGCGTCGCTGGTTTGCAACAATACGGCACTGCTCCAGCTCTTGCAGCCGGTGGGGTGTTCGCGTTGATCCTTTTTCTTTCCTTCTAGAGCGACCTCCTCAATCCCGCGCGCGCAGGATTCGGGCCGGACGCGCCGCGAGAGGCCGCAGGGCAAAAGCCAGACCGGCCAGCAGCGTGGTCAGAATCCCGCCGCCCACTACGGCCAGAGCATTTGGCCATATGATGAAATAGCTGGTTTCAAAAACGTATGCGTTCACCGCCCAGGCCCCCGCAATACCGGCCAGCAAAGCGACCATCCCTGCGCCTGCTCCAAGTATGATGGAGCGGAGCGCAAAACTGCTCAATATCTGGCTGCGCGGGGCGCCAAGGGTTTTGAGAAGCGCCGCCTCATAGCGGCGCGCAGGCTCGCCTGCGGCTGCGGTGCCCAAGAGCACCAGAAACCCGGTCAACAGCGTTGCCGCCGCCCCATAGGAGGTTGCTGCCGCCAGTTGCCGCAGGATGTCGGATACTCGATCCACGGCGTCACGCACGCGGATGGCCGTAATGTTCGGCATTTCCTGCGCCAGATCCCGCAGGATCTGCGCTTCGGCCTCGGCTTTGGCATAGACGGTTGCAATATAGCTGTGCGGAGCAGCCGCCAGCGCGGACTCGTTCATCGCGATGACAAACCCCATGCCGGCGGTGGAAAAATCGACCGAGCGAAAGCTGGTCACGGATGCCGTGATGTCCCTGCCCAGAACGTTCACGGTCATCGTGTCGCCAAGCGCGATGCCCAGCTCTCCGGCTTCTTCCTCGGCAAGGCTGATCTGAGGCGGGCCGCTGTAGTCTTCAGCCCACCATGTGCCTGCCGTGACTTGGGTGTTTTCCGGCTTGGCGCCAGCGTAGGTCAGGCCACGATCCCCGCGGACCACCCAGTGATCCCCGGCGACCTCGCGCGCGGGGCGTCCGTTGATCTGTGTGACCACGCCGCGCAGCATCGGTGCGCTTTCGATGCGGCTGACGGCAGGGTCGTTCTCGACCCGCTTCAGAAAGCTCGGCATTTGATCGCGCTGGATGTCCACGAAGAAATAGGAGGGCGCCACATCGGGAAGGGTGCCAGTGATGGCGCGGCGCATATTGCCGTCGATCTGGCCGATTGCCGCCAGAACGGTGAGGCCGAGGCCAAGGGCGAGCACGGCCGGAACAGCCCCGTCGCGAGACGTGCCGATTGCAGCGAGCGCCCATCGAAGCGCAGGACGACCCCGCGCTATGTGGGCTCCTCGACGGGCCATCAGGCCAAGCACCAGCGCCGCCAGCATCAGGATAATCAGCGCGCCACCAAGCCCCGCCGCTGTCCAGAGCGTGAGTTCCACCGAGCCGCTGAACAGCGCCGCAGCACCGACCAGCAGCGCGAGGGCGATGCCCGTTGCCACAAGGTAGCGTGGAGCAGGCAGCAGGCTGCCACCTGCAAAGGCGTCGCGGAACAGGGCGGCTGCACGGATCCGCTCTGCCCGGGCCAGTGGCCAAAGCGCAAAGATGAAAGCGGTCAGAATGCCGTAGAGTGCGGCCTCGCCCAAGGCACCTGGATAGACCGAGAAGATCGCCGGGAAGGGCAATTGCGCTGCAATCAGCGGCCCGACCAGGACGGGGCCAAAGCCCCCAATCGCCATGCCGATGGCAATGCCGACAAGGGCCAGAACCCCGGTCTGCAGGAAGTAGGTGAGGAATATAACCTGCCGTTCGGCACCAAGGGTGCGCAGGGTGGCAATGGTTTCGGTCTTGCCCGCCAGAAACGCACGCACCGCGGCAGAAACGCCGACCCCGCCTACGGCCAACCCGGAAAGGCCGACCAGCACGAGAAAGCCGCCCAGGCGCTCCACAAAGGAGGTGATGCCGGGCGCGCCATTGCGGGCATCCTTCCAGCGCATCCCGGTTTCGGAAAACTCGGCTTCGGCGGCAGACTGCAGCTGCGCAAGGTTTGCGCCCTCCGGCAGGTCCAGCCGGTAGTTCGAGGAATAAAGCGTTCCCGGCTCCAACAGGCCGGACGCAGACAGCGCCCCGGTGGCGACAATCGTGCGGGGGCCAAGCGTGAAGCCTGCGGCGGCGGCATCCGGTTCGTTCTCGATCAGGGCCATCAGGCGGAAATCTTGTGTCCCAAGGCGGAAGGTGTCGTCCGGAGCCAATCCCAGCCGATCCGCCAGCACCCGCTCCATCAGGCCTCCCGGCAAACCGCCAGATCCGGCAAGTGCAGCCGCGAGCGGAATATCGGGAGTGAGGCGCAGCTCTCCGGTGAGCGGATAGAGGTCGTCAACGGCCTTCACCTGCGTCAGTGCCCGTTCGTCGCCCACCACAGCCATAGAGCGGAAATCGACCACCTCGGACAGGCGGTCAGAGATCCCCTCCATCCAGGCGCGTTCCTGATCATTTGCAAAACGGTAGGTGAAGGACAACTCCGCATCGCCGCCCAGCATCGTCGCCCCTTCACGGGACAGGCCTGCCTCAATCGAGGCCCGGATCGACCCGATGGCGGCAATGACGCCCACGCCCAAGGCGAGACAGGCAATGAAGATGCGAAACCCCTTGAGGCCGCTGCGCAGCTCTCGCAGGGCAAAGCGCCATGCGAGTGACAAATCGTTCGCAAGGCTCATTCGGCGGCCTCTTGCGCGGCACTGTCCTCCATCAGGCGGCCATCGCGCAGGCGTACGACCCGGTCACAGCGCGCGGCCAGTTCAGGGGCGTGCGTGACCATCACAAGCGTGGCCCCATAGCGGTCGCGCAGACCAAAGAGCAGGTCCATGACCGCCGCGCCGTTGGCCTCATCCAGATTGCCGGTTGGTTCATCCGCCAGCAGGATCTCGGGGCGCGGGGCAAGGGCGCGGGCGAGGGCAACGCGCTGCTGCTCCCCGCCCGAGAGCTGCGCCGGATAGTGGCCCGAGCGATGCCCCAGCCCAACCGCATCCAGCTCGGCCTGCGCGCGCTCAAAGGCATCCGTCTCCCCTGCAAGCTCCAGCGGGGTGGCGACATTTTCGAGCGCCGTCATGGCCGGGATCAAGTGAAAGTTCTGAAACACCACACCCATATGGGCGCGACGAAACCGGGCTAGTGCGTCTTCGTTCATTGCCGTCAGGTCCTGACCCAGCGCATGGATGGTGCCGCCGGTCGCTTGCTCCAGCCCGCCCATCAGCATCAACAGCGACGATTTGCCGGACCCGGAGGCCCCGATCATTCCAAGCGTCTCTCCTTTTTGCACATCAAGCGTGATGTCCTGAAGGATACGGACCGGGCCGGTATTGCCATTCAGGGTTAAAGACGCATCTGATAGGTGAAGGACGGGACGGGAGTGATCTGTCATGAAGCCGGGCCTGTTGAAAACGTTACTTGGGATATGGAGCGATTGCAGCAATGCGCAAGGTATGGGTGGGAATTGCAGTTCTGATCAGCGTGACTTTGGCTTCGGTTCCTGCGGCATGGGCCAATCCCGTGAGGATTACGGCGCTGGGAGACAGCCTGGTTCAGGGCTATGGCCTGCATCAGGAAGATGGTTTTGTGCCGCAGCTGGAAACTTGGCTGCGCGAACACGGCGCTGAGGTGGAGATCGCCAATGCCGGCGTTTCGGGGGACACGAGCGCAGGGGGCGCCGCCCGGATCGACTGGACCCTCGCGGACAATCCGGACGGGCTGATCGTGCTTTTGGGCGGGAACGACCTGCTGCGCGGCCTGTCGGCGTCAGAGTTGAAAGCGAACCTGTCCAAGATCCTCGCCGCGGCGCAGGACAAAGGCGTTGAGGTGCTGCTGATCGGCATGCGGGCGCCGAATAACTACGGGCCTGATTATCGGGCTGCCTTTGATGCAGTCTATCCCGATTTGGCCAAGGAATACGGAGCGCTTCTGCACCCCGACGCCTTTGCCGGGATTTCACAGGAGGTCGGCGGCGATCCGGCCGAAGCGCAGCAGTTCATGCAGGATGATGACATCCATCCCAATCCGATAGGCGTAAGACTGAATGTCGCCGCCCTAGGTCCGCTCGCTCTGGAGTTGGTGCAGCGCGCCAAAGACTGATGCCGAAAGACTGATGCGGATTTGGCGCTGGACAGTCACGGTGTCTGATAGGCCACATGACTGAACCCCAAACCATCGCGGCACGACAAAGACAGCCCCAAGATGCAGTCGGGGGGCTGTCAGACGCCCGTCAGTCTAATCGGAAATGCCGTCAGAGCAGTTGCAGGTCTACCGCCGACTCGCGGCCATCGCGGCCCGGTTGCAGCTCGTAGGACACTTTTTGGTTGTCGGCGAGGCCGGTCAGGCCGGACCGCTCAACTGCGGAAATGTGAACGAATACGTCTTTCCCACCCGCATCGGGGGCAATAAAGCCATAGCCTTTGGTTGTGTTGAACCATTTGACGGTGCCTGTGGCCATCGTCTGTACTCCTAAAGTCTAGTCTCAGTCTAACCGCATCTGCGGCCAGGCGTCCGCATTTGCAGATGGTCACGACCGTGCCTGTGAGGGGTACAGTAATGTCATTCGCGTAACGTCGCGGTGACAGCATCGGACATGCTGCCCCTTCGACGCAAGGAAAACGCGCCCCGGATTTCCGAAGCGCAGGGTATTGTGTGGCGAAAATACGCCTCTCTCGGCTTTCGGGTGCCTAGAGAACCGTCACAACCGTGCCGACGGGGACCCGTTCGTAGAGATCTTCCACGTGTTCGTTACGTAGGCGAATGCAGCCATTTGACACCGAATGCCCAATGGTATCGGGTTGGTTGGTGCCATGGATCCGGTAGTAGGTGTCTACTCCGTTCTGGAACAGATAAAGCGCCCGCGCGCCAAGCGGGTTGTCTGGCCCGCCCGGTTGGATGTACTTGTTTCCGGCAAAGCGGGCATAGGTGCGCGGGCTGCGCTCGATCATCTCTTGCGTCGGGCGCCAGGTGGGCCATTCCTTTTTGGCGCCGATCACAGCCTGGCCGGTGAATTCAAGGCCGGCCCTCCCGACACCCACCCCATAGCGCATCGCCTTGCGCGGCTCGGTCACATAGTACAGATAGTAAGAGCGTGGCAGAACAAGGATCTGACCGGGTTCGAATTCCTTGCGGATACGAACCATCTGCGGGGTCGGGTCGAAGTCTTCCTTGGCAGCACCTACACCGGGGAGTGCGGCAGCGGCAGCAGAGGTCGCCAGAAACAGGCGGCGTGAAATCATATCGGCCTCATTCACAAAGAGTTTCTTTCAAAGTCAATGTGATAAAGTGGCAGGCCTGCGTCAATGGGGCGCTTGAGCCGGATCGTGCCTGCGTGATCACAATGCCATGATCTGAACCTGTGTGAATGCTCTTGCGATACGTCGCGGGCTACCTATATCAATTTTCGAATGTGTTTAGGGCGTTCCAAAAGCGCCACTGTTGGAGGATCTCGCCATGGGTGCAAAGAAACTGACCTGCCTGTCCTGCGGTCAGCTGAACCGGGTGCCGGAAGAAAAGCTGACGGCGGGCGCCAAATGCGGCGCATGCGGCGAGGCGCTTTTGCCCAAGGCGCCCAAGGATATTGACCCTGCGATCCTGCAAAAGGCGTCAAAGAACGACGACTTGCCTTTGGTGGTGGATTTCTGGGCGCCCTGGTGCGGCCCCTGCCGGATGATGGCGCCTGAGTTTTCAAAGGCCTCAGAGAAACTGAAGGGGCAGGCGCGACTGGTTAAACTGAACACGCAGGATCACCAATCCGCTGGTGCGCGTTACCAGATCCGCGGGATCCCGACCATGGTGGCTTTTGAACGTGGTCGCGAGACAAAGCGCCAGTCCGGTGCTTTGCGAGAAGGGCAGATTGTCGGATGGGTTAAAAGCCCCGCCAGAGGCGCAGAGTTGGCTTAGGCCTTTACCGGAGTTTCTTCATAGGCAGCCTGCGGGTCATCGGATGGGCGCAGGAGCATTGCAAGGATGACGAGTATTGCGGTCGCAACTCCAACGCCGGAATACACCGCAAGGCTCATGAGCACGGAGACATCAAGGATGACAAAGCTGTAGAGTGCAGAGAAGAAACCGGTCAGTGTTCCCAGCATAACTCCAGCCATTGCTTCTCCTCCGATCTCGTCGTGTCCAGTGCAGGGACAAGCTACCCCACAGCCGTTCGACTACTACAGAGAAAAATCCTTAAGATTTGTTTAAATCGCGGTCTGCATTGATGCAGCGGCCCAAAAGCGCCGAGGGGCAGGGTCACAGGTCAGTGCCGCTTCCCGGCAGCGCGCACCTCCTTTTGGCGGGGGGGGGCGCTGCGCCTGAGCGGTTTTGGGAAGGCTGCGAAGGAGCCTTCCCATGAACAGGCAGGAGCCCGGTTTCGTCGTGACCTAACGAACAAACTTTTTGTGCTTCAGGCGCTTGGGCTCCAGTGCGTCGGCGCCAAGGCGGCGCTTTTTGTCTTCCTCATAGTCTTCGAAGTTGCCCTCGAACCACTCCACATGGGCGTCGCCCTCAAAGGCGAGGATGTGGGTACAGATCCGGTCAAGGAAGAAACGATCGTGCGAGATGACCACGGCGCATCCTGCGAAATCCACCAACGCGTCTTCGAGCGCGCGCAGGGTTTCCACGTCCAGATCATTGGTCGGCTCGTCAAGGAGCAGCACGTTGCCGCCTTCTTTCAAGAGCCGCGCCATGTGGACACGGTTGCGCTCACCGCCAGACAGGAGGTTCAGCTTCTTCTGCTGATCGCCGCCCTTGAAGTTGAAGGAGGAGCAATAGGCGCGGGAGTTCACCTGCGCGTCGCCCAGCTCGATGATTTCGGCCCCGCCAGAGATCGCCTCCCAGACAGTGTCGTTATCGTTCAGATCATCGCGGGACTGGTCCACGTAGGACAGTTTTACCGTATCGCCATATTCAACGCTGCCCTCGTCAGGCTGCTCCTGGCCGGTCAACATCTTGAAAAGGGTCGATTTACCGGCGCCGTTGGGGCCGATCACGCCAACGATGCCACCCGGCGGCAGCGAGAAGTCCAGCCCTTCGATCAACTGCTTGTCGCCATAGTGTTTTGAAAGGCCGTTGACTTCGATCACCTTGGAGCCCAGACGCGGGCCGTTCGGGATCACGATCTGGGCGCGGCCGACCTTTTCACGCTCGGACTGGTTTGCCATCTCGTTATAGGCCTGGATACGCGCCTTGGACTTGGCCTGACGGGCCTTTTGGCCCTGACGCATCCATTCGAGTTCGCGCTCCAGCGTCTTTTGCTTGGCCTTGTCTTCGCGCGCTTCCTGCTCCAGGCGCTTCGCCTTCTGTTCCAGCCAGCTGGAGTAGTTGCCCTCGTAAGGGATGCCGCGGCCGCGGTCGAGTTCCAGGATCCAGCCGGTGATGTCATCCAGGAAGTAGCGGTCGTGGGTGACACAAAGGATTGTGCCTTTGTAGTCAATGAGATGCTGCTGCAGCCAGGCGATGGTTTCGGCATCGAGGTGGTTGGTCGGTTCATCGAGCAGCAGCATGTCGGGGGCTTCGAGCAGCAGCTTGCAGAGTGCTACGCGGCGCTTTTCACCGCCTGAAAGGGTTGTCACATCCGCATCGTCCGGCGGGCAGCGCAGGGCCTCCATCGAGACATCGATCTGGCTGTCCAGATCCCAAAGGTTCTGCGCGTCGATCTCATCCTGCAGCTTGGCCATTTCCTCGGCTGTCTCGTCCGAGTAATTCATGGCGAGTTCGTTGTAACGGTCCAGAATCGCTTTCTTTTCTGCGACCCCAAGCATGACATTTTCGCGCACCGACAGGCTTTCGTCCAGCTGCGGCTCCTGCGGCAGGTAGCCCACCTTGGCGCCTTCTGCGGCCCAGGCCTCGCCGGTGAAATCCTTGTCGATCCCGGCCATGATGCGCAAGAGGGTCGACTTACCGGCCCCGTTGACGCCGACGACACCGATCTTCACGCCGGGCAGGAAGGACAGGTGGATGTTTTCAAAGCATTTCTTGCCACCGGGGTAGGTCTTGGAGACACCCTGCATGTGGTAGACGTACTGATAGGCGGCCATGTGACTGCTCCGTAATGGGGGAAATCTGCTGCCCGGTGTGATAGCCCAAGGGCCGGGCAGGAGCAATCGCCTAGGCGGAGCGTCGCGAGGATGCAGGAATGGCGAATATCAGTGGGTGCTACCCGTGCACCCACTGTACACCTTGCGTACACCCCCTGTGCACCGGCTATGCGCTACTCTTGGTGACTCGCCACAATTGATCTTCCTCCAAAACTATGCGCATCAAGTCGCCCATGACATGCGGATATCCATATCTTCGCCCCGGCATGAGCGTGGGGCTATTGGGCGGCTCGTTCGATCCGCCGCACCGGGGGCATGTTGAGATCAGCCTTGCGGCGCTGAAACGGTTTGGGCTGGATCGGATGCTGTGGCTGGTCACCCCCGGCAATCCGCTGAAATCCCGCGCGCCGGCCACGCTTGAGCGGCGGATGCAGGCGGCGCGGGATATGATGCAGCATCCGCGGATCGGGATCAGCGATATCGAGGCGCGTCTGGGCACCCGCTATACGGCCGAAACCCTGCGGCATTTGCGGGCGCGCTATCCCGGCGTGCGGTTCGTGTGGTTGATGGGGGCCGACAACCTGACGCATTTCCATCACTGGAAGGACTGGCGCGAGATCCTGAATACGGTGCCGGTGGGCGTCTTGGCGCGGCCCGGCGATCGGATCTCGGCGCGGCTGTCTCCTGCGGCACGGATCTATGGGCAGTATCGCCTGAAAAGCAGTGAAAGCCATCTTCTGGCGCAGGCAAAGGCCCCGGCCTGGTGTTTCCTCAATGTGCCCATGGTCGAGACCAGCTCGACCGAGATCCGCGCGCGGGGCGATTGGTCAGCGGCGTAGACTGGCCGAGGCGATGCCCGCACTGATCACCACAAAGAGCCCCGCCCAGGTCAGAAGATCGGGTAGTTGATCAAGAACGGTCCATCCCAGCAGTACGGCGGCGATCAGTTGGAAATAGACCGTGGGTGCCAGCCGCGAGGCTTCGGTCCGGCTGTAGGCATAGAGCAGCAGAAGGTTGCCCAGCATCGAAAAGGCCGCGCTTCCGACAGTGAGGGCCGCAGTTGACGCCGACGCCTCGGGCGGATTCGCAAGGCCCAGCGGCAGCAGAAACAGGGCGCTGAGCAGAAGTTGGGTAAAGCTCAGCTCGACGGGTTTTCCCAAATGCGCAAGCCAGCGTGAGGCCGTCAGGAAGCAGCCATAGAAACATCCCGCCAGCACCGCATAAAGCAGGTTGGCCGAGCCGCCAAATCCGGGGCGCACGACCAGCAGGACACCGCAGAACCCCGCGCCCATCAGGAGTGCGCGCAGGGGCGTCGTGCTTTCGCGCAGCAGGAAAACGGACAGGACATAGCTGATGACCGGCCCGATGAAGAAGGCGGCAAAGACATCTGCGATGGCCTCGGTCTGTAGCGCGGTCTGGATCGACAGGATGCCGCCGGTTATCAGGCTGGCGCGCAGCCAGATCCGCCAGTCCTTCAACAGGCGCAGGCAGCCTTTGGGCGCAAAAGGCAGGATGAGGGCCGCACCTATGGCAAAACGCGACCAGGCAACAAAGCCCGGTGTGGCCAAGCCGCTGCTTGTCAAGAGCTTCCCGCAGAGATCTCCGGCCGGGATCATTGACATGGCGATGAACATGATAATGACTGCTTGAAACATGGGGGAAAGCGGTAGCAGGCAAGCGGAGGAGGGGAAACGCAAAAATTGTCCTGCGTTTGCCGTTTGGCAGCAATTTTAATAGATACTGACAGACATGTTATCACGACGACGTTTTCTAAGTGCCGGTTTGGCGGCACTGGCAGGATCATATGCTTCTCAGGCCCTGGCGAATGCGCCGGCAGTGTCCTTGCGCCCTATGGCGCGCAAGGCGGTGTTGCCGGGGGGGGCTGTTCCGGATCTGAACGCTTTGCTGGCGGGATCTGGATTGCAGGGCAAGATCGCCTGTGCGGTTGCAAATGTTGAGACAGGTGCGCGCCTTGAAACGGAAGGCGGAGAGGAGGGGCTGCCGCCCGCGAGTGTTGCAAAAACGCTGACTGCTTTGTTTGCGCTGGATGTTCTGGGCGCGGAGCATCGATTTTCGACCCGAATTCTTGCTGATGGAGAACTGAGCGCCGGCGTCTTGCAGGGGGATCTGATCCTGGCCGGGGGCGGTGATCCGACGCTGAACACCGATGATCTTGCAAAGCTGGCTCGGGCGTTGAAACAGGCGGGCGTGCGCGAGGTGCGCGGTGATTTCAAGGTGTGGGATGGCGCGCTTGCGCGATCGGAGACGATTGACCCGGATCAGCCAGACCATGTGGGCTACAGCCCGGCGGTGTCAGGCATCGCACTCAATTTCAACCGTGTTCACTTTCAGTGGAAACGTGCGTCCAAGGGCTGGTCGGTCAGCATGGATGCGCGCACCGAAAAGTACCGTCCCGAAGTGGCGATGGCAAAGATGGCTGTCAAGAACCGCGCCTTGCCGGTTTACACATACGCCGACAAGGGGGATGTGGACAGCTGGACCGTGGCCAGTCAGGCGCTTGGGAAGGGCGGATCACGATGGCTGCCGGTGCGCCATCCGGCGCATTACGCAGGCGATGTGTTCCGTACCATGGCGCGGGCGCAGGGGATTGTCTTGCGTCAGGCCAAGGTTGTCGAAAAACTGCCGCAGGCTCGGGTTCTGACCCATCACCAAAGCGCGCCCTTGCGCGTACTTCTGAAAGGAATGCTGAAGTATTCCAACAACCTGATGGCCGAGATGATTGGTATGTCAGCGACGGCGGCCCTGGGCCAACGCCCGGCCACGCTAAAGGCATCAGCCGCCAAAATGACCGCCTGGGCGTCGCAAACCTACGGTGTCAAGAGCAGTCGGCTGGTGGATCATTCCGGCCTTGGCGAAGCCTCTCGCATGACACCGAATGATATGGTGGCTGTTTTGGTTGCGGCGCATCGAAGCGGTCAGTTGAAACCCCTGTTGAAACCCTTTCCAATGCGGGATGGCAACGGGAAGGTTCTGAAAACCCATCCGATTAAGGTGGTGGCCAAGACGGGAACGCTGAACTTTGTCTCCGGGCTCGGCGGGTTCCTGACGGCCACCGATGGCACCGAATTGGCCTTTGCGATCTTTGCAGCCGATAGCGCGGCGCGTGCGCGCATCAAACGGGCGGATCGCGAACGTCCACCCGGTGCCCGCAGCTGGAACCGCCGGGCCAAAGCTTTGCAGCAAAGACTGATCGAGCGTTGGGGGCAGGTCTACGGCAGCTGACGGGACAACAATGCCTGCGTATCTGAAAAACCTATGCCCCGTCTCTGCCCTGCCTGTCAGGATTTCCGTTTCGCGCCCAAGGCCCCCCATTCAAAAGAAAACGCGCTGCCCTTGGGGGCAGCGCGCTGAAGGTCCGTCCGTTTAGACCTGTTGTCGGCTCTTAGAAGTCTTCCCATCCCACAGCGGCCTTGGTCGGCGCTTCGTCTGCAAAGAAGTCTTCGTCCTCGCTGCCCATCGGAGGATGCGCTGCCGGTGCTGGGGCCGCGGAGATGCTTGCGACATTCGTACGACCTCCCCCGGTGTTGAAGACGGAAACCTGACGCGCCAGCTCGTTTGCGTCGTTGCGCAGAATCTGAGCCGCTGCGGTCGCTTCTTCGACCATGGCCGCATTGTGCTGCGTGACCTGATCGAGCTGTGTGACACCGGTGTTGATCTCGGCGAGGGTGGTCGACTGCTCGCGCGCACCGCCCGCGATCTCAGAGATGTGGCCGGAAATCGTGCCAACACGGTCGATGATCTTTTGCAGTTCGCCGCCCGCTTTGCCGACGAGGTCCACACCCTTGTTCACGTGTTGCGTGCTTTCCGCGATGAGGCCCTTGATTTCCTGAGCAGCATCGGAGGAGCGTTGCGCAAGCGCCCGAACTTCGGAGGCCACAACAGCAAACCCGCGACCAGCTTCGCCCGCACGGGCCGCCTCCACTCCGGCATTGAGCGCCAAGAGGTTGGTCTGGAACGAGATATCGTCGATGACCGAGATGATCTGCGAGATCTGCTCAGACGAGTTTTCGATCTCCGACATTGCGTTTACGGCGTCGGTCACGACCTTGCCGCTTTGCTCTGCGGTGGCCTTGGCCTCGGAGACGATGCTTTCGACTTCCTTGGCGCCATCGGCAGCCGAGCGCACGCTGACGGTCAGTTCTTCCATCGCTGCGGCGGTTTCTTCCAGGGTTGCAGCCTGGCTTTCGGTGCGCTGCGACAGATCGTTCGACGATTGGCTGATTTCTTCGGAGTTGTCGCGAATGCGCGAAGAGTTCTCGATTACGGCATCGATGATACCGACCATCTTCTCAACAGCGGTGTTGTAGTTCTGGCGCAGGCTCTCGTACTCTGGCGCAAAAGGCGTGTCGAGCTTGTTGGTGAGATCGCCATCAGACAGGCTTTGCAGCGCGACATTGAGGCTTTCGACAACCTTTTTCTGGCTGGCCTGGGCAATCTTGCGCTGCTCTTCGACATCGCGGGCCTCTGACAGCTGCGATTTCAGGTGATCCAGTGTCTTTGCAATCTTACCGATTTCGTCCTTGCGGTCGAGCTGGCTCACTTCTGTGTCATAGTCGCCGTCCGCGATGACATCGATCGAATGTGTCACGCTGTTCAAAGGCCGCGACAGGATGTTGCGCAGAGCAAACACGGACAGGGTGCACATGATCACGAAGGCGGCCACTGCAAAGACCAGAGACATCATTTCGTCATAGGCAGCCTCCGCAAAGGCCACTTCGGGGGACCAGATCATCGCGACCGAGCCGACGATGACAGAGCCGTCAGCACCTGCGGCGGCCGGTGCCGCTACGAAATAGCCATCCGGCGAAACTTCGGTTTGTCCAGACTGCGCCGATGCATGGCCCAGTTCAGACAGGGTGGCAAGGTCAGCCTCGCTGATCTCGCCGGCGGTGGAGATCACCTTTCCGTCCTTGTTCATTGCAATGCCAGCAAGGGCCCGCCCCTCAGACAATTCAATGATTTTCTGGATGTCTGCGGCAAGCCGTTCGGAATCCCCAAACCGGATCGCACCGCCACTGCGGGCTGCCACGGTGATTGTGACGCCGTTGCCAAGCGTTTTTACGCCCTTTTCGACGGCTGCCCGGAAGGTTTTGTCGTTCTTGTAGGTCAGCGATCCAGCCACTACGAGCGTGGTGACTGCAATCAGCAGGCAGCATTTCATGAACACCGACATGCCTTTGAACAAGGATATCGTGGGTAGACGGACTTTCATTTGTGCACCTTTCGATCTTTTGAAGTGCGTGGAAATGCGCGGGACTACATCAGCGATTCTGCGTCAACAGCCACCGTCATTGCCCCGATCGGAGCGCCGGTTGCAGGATCCACAATAGTGAGTGAGATCTGAGCCTGATACGTCTGGGTGGACGCATCCAGCTCGACGTCCCCGAAGTGTGCAGCATCTGGACCGACGGGGTAGGTTTGCTGGAACTTTGCCTCATCGCCCTGCCACATATCCGAAGTAGCGGCAGAAGCAGCCACATTCAGACCCTGGGCATCCATGATAAAGACTTCGGTGATGCGACCGCCTGACTGCATGACTTGGTCACGCAGGAAATCAGAGGCTGCGTTTTCCAGAACCGGGGTCAGAGTCGGCGTGGATGCTGTGCCGACTTCATTGCGCCAGGCGCTGTCGAGAGCATCGATTTGCTCCTGAGAATAGCCGGAAGTACGGGCGTTTTGCCCGTTGATGGCATCCACCAGAACCGGGTCTGCTGCCCAGCTGCGAATGCTATTTTCCAGATATGCTTTCATGCTTGGCTCGAAGTCGTTTGCCCAAACAGGGGACAGAATGAGGGTGAACAGAGCGGAACAGGTTAACGTTTTCATAAGTGTACTCTTTGCGTTACAAGGTCGGGATGCAGACCAACTGACACGCTACGCCCAAGCCTTTACGGATGGATTAACGCAGTCTTTCAGCCTGGGGTCTGGCGCGTCTGAAACTGACCGATCCCGCTTCCCTTGCGTCAGTATGGCCTGGCTGCGACCGTGTGTTCTTTGCGCAAGAGACTGTTTTGATGCTGAAATCTTGGGCGATCTGAAGGGCCGTTCAAAGACTGCCGGAGGCATGGCTTTCAAGGGGATTTCCCGAGAAACAGGGAGGCACAGCGGCAGATTGCTAAAATCCTCTGCATTTTTGTTGCGTTTTTTTGTGCTCGCTTTGTTGTTGGCATTGACTGATTTTCGCGTCTCTCATGCTGCGATTCTGTTCGAAAGCGGGCCCAACTTGCCGACCCGGAAGACAAAATGTCAGGGCATTGGTCCACCGCGCCCATTGCGGCCATCCGCTGCAAGGCCCTACTGTCGCCTCATGCTGGAACTGAGAGATCTCCAATTGCTGACGGCGCTGGCCCGACATCAGCATTTTGCCAAGGCTGCCGAAGACTGCGGCATGTCGCAGCCTGCGTTCTCGATGCGTATTCGCAACCTTGAAGACAGGCTGGGCGTCTCCATCGTGCGCCGGGGCAATCGATTTCAGGGACTAACCGGTGAGGGTGAGATGCTGGTCTCGCGCGGGCGCATCCTGCTGGAAGAGGCAAAGGCCCTGGAGCAAGAGATTGCCGCGGCACGGGGGCAGGTCACCGGCACTTTGGATCTGGGGGTGGTGCCCACGGCCACCAGTTTTGCGGCAAGGCTTGTGACCCGTCTGCGGCAGGCACATCCGCATGTCCTGACGCGGATCAACGTGATGTCCTCGGCCACCATTCAGCAGCGCCTGCTGGCGGGCACAATTGATGCGGGTCTGACCTATGCCGACTCCATCGAACAGACGGTGGTGCGGCGGCTGGCTCTCTATGATGAATGCTATGTGTTGATGGCCGCGCCGGACCTTGTGCATGGACATGAGACTGAAATCACCTGGGCAAAAGCTGCCGAGCTGCCTCTGGGGCTGTTGGATCAGTCCATGCAGAACCGGCGCATTCTGGACTGGATCTTTGCCGAACAGGGGGTGAAGCCAACAGTGGTGTCGGAATCCAACGGCTTTATGTCCGCCATTGTCATGGCCCGCGAGGGGCAATTGGCGACCATCCTGCCAGAGGCTTTGGCGGATGCGCTTGGTCCGCTTGAAGGGACGCGCATCCTACGGCTGGTGGAGCCGAATCCGGCGCGTCCCATCTGCCTGGCGACCATTCAGCGTCAATCGGAGCTCAGCACCGTGCGCGCATTGAAAGCCGTGGTTGACGCCTTTGCGCAATAAGTCTTCGTTATCGTGCCTTTGGAAATTGCGATTTGACGATATGCATCGCTGATGAAATGCCTCGGGGCATGGCACCAGCGAAGTGGAGATCGGCGTGGCACCGTTGGACAATAGCAAGGGCATCTGGAAATCCGGCAAGGGCAAGGGGCGCAAGACGCCCAAGGGTCGTCAACTGGACGATCAGGCCCATGAAGAGGTCTTGGCGCTTTTGGGCGAGAGGCCCCGCGACCGGGATTTGTTGATCGAGTTCCTGCATCTTATTCAGGATGCCCACGGCCACCTGAGCGCTGCTCATATCCGCGCCCTGGCCGAGGAAATGCGCCTGTCGCAGGCCGAAGTCTATGAAGTCGCCAGCTTTTATGCCCATTTCGATGTGGTGCGCGAGGGCGAGACGCCGCCGCCTGCGCTGACGATCCGGGTCTGTGACAGCCTGTCTTGCGAACTCGCCGGTGCCCAGCAGTTGAAACAGGCGCTTGAAGAGGGGGTGGACCCTGCAGAGGTGCGGGTTCTGCGCGCGCCCTGCATGGGCCGCTGCGACACTGCGCCGGTGCTTGAGATCGGCCACAACCACATCGACCATGCCACGGCGGAAAAGGCGATTGCGGCGATCCACGCAGGCGAGATCCATCCGCAGATCCCGGATTATCAGACCTACGCCGAATATGTTGCCGATGGCGGCTACCGGAGCCTTGCCGCCCTGCGTACGGGTGGCGATTGGGAAGCGGTGCAGGACAAGGTGCTGGAGGCCGGGCTGCGCGGTCTTGGCGGCGCCGGTTTTCCGTCGGGCAAGAAATGGGGCTTTGTGCGCGCCAATCCCGGCCCGCGCTATCTGGCGGTCAACGGCGATGAGGGCGAACCCGGCACCTTCAAGGACCGACATCACCTTGAGCGCGAGCCGCATATGTTCCTTGAGGGGATGTTGATCGCCGCCTGGGCGGTGGAGGCAGAGAAAGCCTTTATCTACATGCGCGACGAATACCCTGCGGTTCTGAAGATCCTGCGCCGCGAGATCAAGGCGCTGGAAGATGCCGGGATTGTCGAGCCGGGCTATATTGATCTGCGCCGCGGGGCAGGTGCCTATATCTGCGGCGAAGAAAGCGCGATGATCGAAAGCATCGAGGGCAAACGCGGTGAGCCGCGCCATCGCCCGCCCTTTGTGGCGCAGGTGGGGATCTTTGGCCAGCCGACGCTCGTGCACAACGTCGAGACTCTCTACTGGGTGGCCCGCATCTGCCGCTTTGGCCCTGAGGTGCTCAACACGGTGGAAAAGAACGGGCGCAAGGGCCTGCGCAACTATTCGGTTTCCGGCCGGGTCAAAAATCCGGGCGTTCATCTGCTGCCTGCCGGATCGACCATCGCCGATATCATCGAGGCTGCGGGCGGTATGCTCGAGGGGCACAGCTTCAAGGCCTATCAGCCGGGCGGGCCGTCCTCGGGGCTGCTGCCAGCGCATATGGATGACATCCCGCTCGATTTCGACACGCTGCAGCCGCATGGCACCTTCATCGGCTCGGCTGCCGTGGTGGTTCTGTCGGATCAGGACAGCGCCCGCGATGCGGCACTTAACATGCTGCGGTTCTTTGAGGATGAAAGCTGCGGCCAGTGCACCCCCTGCCGGGTCGGCTGCGAAAAGGCGGTGAAGCTGATGCAGGCACCGAAGTGGGATCAGGGGCTTTTGGAGGAGCTGAGCCAGACCATGGTCGATGCCTCCATTTGCGGTCTGGGCCAGGCCGCGCCCAACCCGATCCGCCTCACCATGAAACATTTCCCGGAGGAGATCTGAGCATGACCCTTCCGATGATGTTTCGCCCGGTGGGAAGCACCGGGCAGCGCCCGACCCGCCCCCATGGGCGGGCGCTTCTCGCCCACCCCGGGCCGGGAGCTGCCCTCCGCACGTTTTCGTCACTCAAGGAGATCTGAGCCATGTCCGCGAAAATCACCTTTACCCTAGATGGCGAAGAGGTCACCGCCGAGACAGGTATGACCATCTGGGAAGTCGCCAATGGCCGGGGTCTCAAGATCCCGCATCTGTGCCACAAGCCCGCTCCGGGCTATCGCCCCGATGGCAACTGCCGCGCCTGTATGGTCGAGATTGAGGGAGAGCGCACTCTGGCGGCCTCCTGCATTCGTGAGCCGAGCGAGGGCATGGTGGTCACCACCAACAACGCCCGCGCCACAAACGCCCGTAAGATGGTGATGGAATTGCTGGTCGCTGACCAGCCCGCATCCGAAGAGGCGCACGACAAGTCCGCGCACCTGTGGGATATGGCCGAGCTGAACGGGGTTTCGGAGTCGCGTTTCCCCAAGCTGGAAGAGGGGCGCATCCCGCTGCTTGATGACAGCCATGTGGCGATGCGTGTGAACCTTGATGCCTGTATTTCCTGCGGGCTGTGTGTGCGGGCCTGCCGTGAGGTGCAGGTCAACGATGTGATCGGCATGGCCGGGCGTGGGCATGACGCCTATCCGACCTTCGATATCTCCGATCCCATGGGGGTGTCCTCCTGCGTGGCCTGCGGCGAATGCGTGCAGGCCTGCCCGACCGGCGCGCTGATGCCTGCAAGCGTTATGGATGAGGATCAGCAGGGCGACAGCAAGGATTACGACTCTGAGACCGAAAGCGTCTGCCCATTCTGTGGGGTGGGCTGCAAGGTCAGCCTCAAGGTGAAGGACGGCAAGGTCAAATATGTCGAGGGCATCAATGGCCCGGCCAACGAAGGGCGGCTTTGCGTCAAGGGGCGGTTCGGCTTTGACTATATCCACCACCCGCACCGGCTGACCAAACCGCTGATCCGCCGCGACGATGCGCCTGCGAAGGGGCTGAACGTCGATCCGGGCAATCTGGCGACCCATTTCCGCGAGGCTTCTTGGGACGAGGCGCTGGATCTGGCCGCCAAGGGCCTGCGGGATTTGCGCGATGAGGACCCGCGTAGCGTGGCGGGGTTCGGCTCGGCCAAATGCACCAACGAAGAGGCTTACCTGTTCCAGAAGTTCATCCGCCAGGGCTTTGGCCACAACAACGTCGATCACTGCACCCGGCTGTGTCATGCCTCTTCCGTTTCGGCGCTGATCGAGAATGTCGGCTCGGGCGCGGTGACCGCCACCTTCAACGAGATTGAAAACGCCGATGTGGCCATCGTGATCGGTGCCAACCCGGTTGAGAACCACCCGGTTGCGGCGACCTATTTCAAACAGTTCGTCAAACGCGGCGGCAAGCTGATCGTGATGGACCCGCGCGGGGTTGGCCTCAAACGCTTTGCTGCCGAGATGCTGCAATTCCGCCCCGGCGCCGATGTGTCGATGCTGAATGCGATCATGAACGTGATCGTCGAGGAAGAGCTCTACGACAGCCAGTATATCCACCGCTGGACCGAGAACTGGGAAGCGGAAAAAGAGCACCTGCGCCAGTTCACACCCGAAGCGATGAGCCCGATCTGCGGTATCGAACCGGACCAGCTGCGCCGCGTGGCGCGTATGTTTGCGGGTGCTGAGGCGGGGATGATCTTCTGGGGAATGGGCGTCAGCCAGCACATCCACGGCACGGACAATTCGCGCTGCCTGATTTCGCTGGCGCTGATGACCGGCAATGTGGGCAAGCCCGGCTCGGGTCTGCATCCCTTGCGGGGGCAGAACAACGTGCAGGGCGCATCGGATGCGGGGCTTATCCCGATGTTCCTGCCGGATTATCAGACCGTGACGTCAGACGATGTGCGCAAAAGCTTTACCGATGTCTGGGGCGGCGGGGATTTCTCCAGCGAGAAGGGCCTCACCGTGACCGAGATCGTGGATCAGGTTTACGCAGGGAACATCCGGGGCATGTATATCCAGGGTGAAAACCCGGCCATGTCCGACCCCGACGCCGATCACGCGCGAGAGGCCTTTGCCAAGCTGGATCTGATGATCGTGCAGGATATCTTCCTGACCGAGACGGCGAATTTTGCCGATATCATCCTGCCCGCATCAGCCCTTTATGAAAAGAACGGCACGGTCTCAAATACCAACCGGCAGGTGCAGCGGGTGCGCCCCGCAGTGGTGCCGCCGGGCGAGGCGCGCGAAGACTGGCGCATCACGGTGGATCTGGCGCAGCGGGTCGGGCTACCCTGGGCTTATGAAGAGGTGTCCGAGGTCTTTGCCGAGATGAAGCTCAACATGGCCTCGCTCGACAACATCACCTGGGAACGGCTGGAGACGGAAACCGTGACCTATCCGTCGCTGAGCCCTGAGGATCCGGGGCAAGCGGTGGTCTTTGGCGATGGCTTCCCGAGGGCAGAGGGGCGCGCGCGGTTCACTCCGGCCGCCGTGATCCCACCGGATGAAGCGCCGGATGCGGAATTCCCGATGATTATGACCACCGGTCGCCAGCTGGAACATTGGCACACGGGATCGATGACGCGGCGCTCAATGGTTCTGGATGCGGTGGAGCCTGAGGCGAACTGTTCCCTGCATCCGAAAACCCTGCGCAAGATGGGCGTGGCGCCCGGGGAGATGGTGCGCCTGAGCACACGCCGCGGCTCGATCGAGATCATGGCGCGCGCGGATCGGGCGGTGTCCGAAGATATGGTATTCGTGCCCTTCGCCTATGTGGAGGCGGCGGCCAATATCCTGACCAACCCGGCGCTGGACCCATATGGGAAAATCCCCGAGTTCAAGTTCTCGGCGGTGCGGGTGGAAAAGGTGGATAGCCAGATCGCGGCAGAATAATCACCTTGTATCAAGGGCAGGGCGGGCGCGGAGCAGGATGCTCCGCGCCCGTGCTTTTGGTGGCGCCGCGCGATGCGCGGCGCGGCAGCGCCCTGGGCCGACCATGTGGCGCTGCGCGGGCAGGGGGTGTCAGGCCAAGAGCGTGATGGCGCTGTTGCCCGAGGCCCGGCGCAGGGCGTGGACCTCTTCTAGCTCCGGATCATTGATCCAGCCAAGGGCGGCGTCCTTGGTTTCAAATTCAAGGATCACGCCGCGCCCGGTTGTATCGCGACTGCCTTCGATCACGCTTTGCTCAGGCGTGGAGGTGACGACCCGTGCGCCGTGTTTTGCGAGGGCGGCGCCTGCCTGCTCCCGGTAGGCTGCGAATGTTGCCTCATCCGTGACGCTGAGGTTGACGTAGGCATAGACCATGGTGGCCTCCTTTGATGCTGTTGCAGGTCTTGAGTGCCAAAAACGAAGATGTCAAAAAACGCGTGATTATCGACATATGTTGTGCGAAAACGCATGTCATGAAGATCAGCTGGGATGATATGCAGACCGTACTGGCCCTGGTGCGGGGCGGTAGCCTGAGCGAGGCCGGGGCAGAACTGGGACTGACCTATACCACCGTCGCCCGCCGCATTCGCCGCGCCGAGGAGGCGCTGGGCCGCCCCCTGTTCGAACGCCGGCCCGAGGGGTATCATCCGACGGAAGATGCGCTCGAGATTGCAGAGGCAGCGGGCCGGATGGAAGCTGAGGAGCAGGCCGCCCTGCGACGCCTGTCCGGCAAGGCGCAGGATCTGAGCGGTCCACTGACCCTGACCGCACCGCCCTTGCTGATCCAGACCTTGCTTGCACCCCTATTGGCTGAGTTCACGGCCCGCAATCCTCAGGTAGAGCTGACGGTTCTTGCCTCGAACGGTGTTTTGGACCTGTCGCGGCGCGAGGCGGATCTGGCGCTCCGGATCAGCCGTCAGCCGCAGGACACCTTGGTGGGCCGTAAGCTGGTTGACCAGATGAGCGGCGTTTTCGCAGTGCCGGAGATCGCCCATGCAGCTGCCAAGGATCCCCAGACGCCATTGGATTGGGTGCTATATGCGGGTCATGAAGCGCCGCCTCTGGCTGCGCGCAAGGTTCATTCCGACATCCGTGTTCGGGCACGGCTTGATGATATGCCGAGTATGATTGCAGCAGCGCTTGCCGGAATGGGCGCGCTGCGGATGCCGGTGTTTCTGTCGCGTGCCTTTCCGGGTTTGGTGCCCTTGCCGCATTTGGCGGCTCAGACCTATGCGCCGATCTGGCTGCTCAGCCACCGGGATCTGCAAGGCTCTGCCAAGGTGGCCGCGATGAAGAGCGTGCTGGAGCCCTGGTTTCGACAAAATTCTGCTGTGTTCACCAGCCTGTCCTGATGCCCCTTGAGAGAGGGCAGTTTGGGCGCGGGGTTGAGGCGCCTTAGCTGTGGCGGGACATGAACCGGTCGATGTCCGATTGCGCGGGGCGCTTGCCGGTAAAGACTTCCATATAGGCTGGCATCCGGGCGAGGCGCCGGGCCTCATCTTCGTGGACCTGCATCGAGATATAGCCGATCTGCGTGTAGATCATCGTCAAAGCGCGGACCTCGGCCTCTTCAGCGTCATAGCCAAAGCGGATCAGCATGTCGGTCATCGCCTGTTGGCGCCGTGCATCGGCCTGGTCCAGGCGCACCTGCAGGGCAGGGTCGCTGCGAGCCCAGTTGCGGATCGCCAGATCCAGCCGTGAGTCAAAGAGTTCCGAATCCAGCCAGCAGTCAAACAGGTTGAACACCGCCTCAAAGACGTTTTCCGCATAGGCTTTGGTGCGGGCCACCAGCGTGCCGGTGTTCTTGTCTTCCCAATAGCGGATCATCGCTTCCAAGAGGGCCTCGCGGTCTTTGAAATGCCAGTAGAAGCTGGTGCGCGAAACGCCAAGCCGTTTTGCCAGGGGCATGATCTTGACCGCTTCAACGCCTTGCGAGGTCAGGACCTCATAGGCTGCTGTCAGCCAGGCCTCTTCGGTGGTGGCAGGGCGCGATGGGTCCAGGATGATCTGGGGCGAGCTCATGGCATGTTGCATAGCAGCGACATTCCCGTGACGCAATTGGGGTTGACGGTAGTGAGGACAAATTTGACAGTCGTGTCAAGTGAGGCGAATTTTACCACCGGAGAGGGCGCGACATGGCGGAATTGGCGGAAAAGGCGCGCGGCAGGCGAGGGCGGCGCGGCGCGGGTCGCACGGGCGCGGCGGGGCAGAATGATCATCTGCGCGTGCCTTACATCAGTCGCAAGATCCCGACCTACGATATCCTGTCCGAGGACAGCCTTGTGCAGATCGAGGCAACGGCCGAGCGCATCATGGCCGAAATCGGGACCGAGTTCCGCGAGGATCCGGAAACCGTGGAGCTGTTCCGCAGGGCCGGGGCCGAGGTCGCCGAGCTGAGCAAGGATCGGTGGAATCTGAAATTCGCGCCGGGCATGATCCGCGAGATCCTGAAGACTGCGCCCGCGCGGTTCACCCAGCACGCGCGCAACCCGGCCAACACGGTGGAGATCGGCGGCGATGCCATGGTCTTTGCGCCCTCCTATGGCTCACCTTTCGTGATGGATCTCGACAATGGGCGGCGCTACGGCACCATCGCGGATTTCGAGAATTTCGTGAAACTGGCGCAGATGAGCCCGAACCTGCACCACTCTGGCGGCACCATCTGCGAGCCGACGGATATCGCGGTGAACAAGCGGCATCTGGATATGGTCTATGCCCATATCCGCTATTCCGACCGGGCTTTTCTGGGATCGATCACCGCGCCCGAGCGCGCCGAAGACAGTATCGAGATGTGCCGGATCCTGTTTGGCGCTGAGTTCGTGGATCAGAACTGCGTCATCATGGGCAATTTCAACACCACCTCGCCCTTGGTGATCGACGGGATCACATCGCGCGGGATCCGCGCCTATGCGGCGGCGGGGCAGGGCTCGATCCATCTGCCGTTCCTTCTGGGCGGGGCGGTGGCGCCGCTGACCATGGCCGGGTCGCTGGCGCAATGCCTCGCCGAAAGCATGGTTTCCTGCGCGATCACCCAGCTGGTGCGCCCCGGCGCGCCCTGTGTGCTGGCCTCGTTCATCAGTTCCATGTCTTTGCGTTCTGGCTCGCCCACCTTTGGCACGCCGGAACCGGCGCTGGCCTCGCTTGCCATGGGGCAGCTGGCGCGGCGGCTGAACCTGCCGCTGCGCTGCGCGGGGAATTTCTCCACCTCGAAACTGCCCGATGCGCAAGCCATGCAACAATCGATGATGTCGATGATGTCGGCGGTGCAGTGTGGTGCGAATTACATCCTGCATTCGGCGGGGTTTCTCGATGGGCTTTTGTCCATGTCCTATGAGAAGTTCATTCTGGATGCGGATCTGTGCGGCGCGCTGCATGCCTATCTCAAGGGCTTTGAAGTGAACGAGGATACGCTTGGGTTTGACGCCCTCGCCGAAGGCGGCCCCGGCGAGCATCTGTTCTCCACCCGGCACACCCTGCGCCACTACCAGTCCGCCTATTGGGACAGCGCCGTGGATGATCACCAGCCTTGGGAAACCTGGGACGAAAAGGGGGGCATCGATGCCGCCACTCGCGCCAATGTCCGCTGGAAGGCGCAGCTTGCCGCCTATGAGGCACCACCGCTGGATGAGGCGACGGACGAGGCGCTGAAGGAGTTCATCACCCGCAAGAAGGGCGACGTGGCAGACGCCTGGTACTGACCCTTTCTTTTGATCCTCAATCTGTTCCACCATCACCCATAATTGACGCCCGGCAGAAAAGAGACCCGACATGTCCAACGATCCGCTTTTGCAGCCCTACAAATTGAAACACCTCACCCTGCGCAACCGGATCATGACCACCAGCCATGAACCGGCCTATCCCGAGGATGGCATGCCAAAGGAACGCTATGCCGCCTATCACGCCGAGCGGGCCAAGGCGGGCGTGGCCCTGACCATGACGGCAGGCTCGGCGGCGGTCTCGAAAGACAGCCCGCCGGTGTTCAACAATGTGCTGGCCTACAAGGACGAGGTGGTCCCTTGGATTAAGGCGCTGACCGACCGGGTGCACGAACACGGCGCGGCGGTGATGATCCAGCTCACCCACCTAGGGCGCCGTACCACCTGGAACAAGGGCGACTGGCTGCCCTCGGTCAGTTCCACCCGCCACCGCGAACCTGCGCATCGTGCGTTTCCCAAACTGGCCGAGGACTGGGACATCGAACGCATCATCACGGATTTTGCCGATGCTGCCGAGCGGATGCAGGCGGGCGGCATGGACGGGATCGAGCTGCAGGTCTATGGGCATCTGCTCGATCAGTTCTGGTCGCCACTGACCAATGATCTGGACGGCCCCTACGGCGCGGCCACCCTCGAAAGCCGCATGAAGCTGCCACTCGATGTGCTGCAGGCGGTTCGGGACCGGGTTGGAGAAGACTTCATCGTCGGCCTGCGCTATACGGCAGATGAAGATCAGACCGGCGGCATCACCCCGGAGGAGGGGCTTGAAATCTCCAAACGCCTCGCGGCCACTGGTATGGTGGATTTCCTGAACGTGATCCGGGGCCGTATCCATACCGACCCTGCGATGACCGATGTGATCCCGGTGCAGGGCATGGCCGCCGCGCCGCATCTTGATTTTGCAGGCGCGGTGAAACAGGCCACCGGCATGCCCACCTTCCATGCCGCCCGTATCCCCGATGTTGCGACCGCCCGCCATGCAGTGGCCTCGGGTCTCCTCGATATGGTGGGGATGACACGCGCCCATATGGCCGACCCCCATGTGGTAAAAAAGATCATGGAGGGGCGCGAAGATGACATCCGCCCCTGCGTTGGTGCCACCTACTGCCTCGACCGGATCTATCAGGCGGGCGATGCGCTTTGCATTCACAACCCCGCCACGGGGCGCGAGCTGACCATGCCGCATGAGATCCCGGCGGCAGACGAGAAGAAAAAGATCGTCATCGTCGGTGCTGGGCCAGCAGGGCTTGAGGCGGCCCGGGTTGCAGCCGAACGCGGCCACGAGGTGACGGTGTTTGAGGCCGCCGGTGATCCCGGTGGGCAGGTGCGTCTGACCGCGCAAAGCCCAAGACGGCGCGAGATGATCGGCATCATCGACTGGCGCATGGCGCAATGCGCGGCGCGCGATGTCACGTTCCATTTCAACACCTGGGCCGAGGCTGCGGATGTCACCGCGCTCAATCCCGACGTGGTGATCGTCGCCACCGGAGGGCTGCCCAATGGCCATTTGTTCGAGGCCAAGGAGGAAGCCGCCAATGTGATCTCGGCCTGGGATCTGATCTCGGGGGATGTGAAGCCTGCGCAGAACGTGCTGATATACGACGAAAGCGGTGATCATCCGGGCCTGATGGCCGCCGAGGTGGCCACCGCCGCAGGCAGCACGGTGGAGGTGATGACCCCGGATCGGGTGTTCGCTCCAGACATCATGGCGATGAACCTGGTGCCCTACATGCGGAGCCTGCAGGACAAGGATGTGCGCTTCACCGTGACCCGCCGCCTGCTGAACGTTGCGAAGAACGGCAATCAGCTGACGGCCACCGTCGGTACCGATTACAGCGACCACAGCTATACCGCCGATTACGACCAGGTGGTGGTGAACTACGGCACCCTGCCGCTGGATGAACTGTACTTTGATCTGAAACCGTTCAGCCGTAACGCGGGTGAGGTCGATCACGATGCTCTGATCGCGGGCGTGCCTCAGGATGTTTTGCGTAACCCCGCTGGATCCTTCCAACTGTTCCGCATCGGCGATGCGGTTTCTGCCCGCAACACCCATGCCGCGATCTATGACGCCTTGCGCCTGATGAAGGACATCTGACGCAAAAGGATGGAGGGCATGCCGGATCGCCTCGCACGGGATTGCAGGGCAGAGGGTGATTCATGAGCGGCTTTGGGCACCCGAGACTGTTCTGTGGATAGATCTTGGGATAACCCGGTGGATGGCCTTCCTCCCGGGTTTCGGGCTTGTCTTCCAAGGCCAGCACAGCGCACGAAACCCGGCTTTCTGCCCCTGCAGATCCGGCTGAATTCGCGGTAAGTAATTGTATTTATTTGATAAAGTCATTTTCTTCCATTTTCTCTGATTTTTGGGTTGCGGGTGATTGTTGTTGGGACTAGAACCCCCTTCACCGGCGGCGCTGAGGCGGTGTTGGGGACGCTCAGGAGAGACTGGGGCATTCGGAATAGGGTGGGGCG
>JALUXC010000007.1 GCA_027019165.1 Pseudophaeobacter sp. | reverse complement strand
CCTCGATTTCCCCCAGTTCGATGCGGAATCCGCGCAGTTTGACCTGATCATCCTCGCGCCCGAGATAGTCGAGCTGACCATCCTCGCGCCAGCGCACCAGATCGCCGGTGCGATACATGCGGGCGCCGACGGGTTGGCCGTCAGCCATTCCCGGCACCTCAAACGGGCAGGGCACAAAACGCGCAGCCGTCAGCCCCGGCTGCCCCAGATACCCCCGCGCCACCCCGGCGCCGGCGATATAAAGCTCCCCCACCACCCCCGGCGGCACCGGATCAAGCTGCCCGTCCAGCACAAACAAAGACGTCCCCGCCAGGGGCCGCCCGATGGCAGGATGCGCGTCGGAGGGGTCAAGAAGGGCAAAGGTGCTGCAGACCGTATCCTCGGCTGGCCCGTAGCCATTGAGCAGGACCCGCCCCGGCGCCCAGCGTTTCACCAAGTCTGACGGACAGTTTTCGCCCACGATCCGCAGATGGGTCAGGCTCGGATAGGCTCTGTTTGGCAAACTATTGAGCACAGAAGGCGTGACCGTCAGGTGAGTGATTTTGGCCGCATCGATGATCTCTGCCATGCCGGAACCGCTGCGGGCCTCTTCGGGGGCGAGGATGAGGCTGGCGCCGTTGCAGAGCACATCGAGAATATTGGCAGGAAAGATATCAAAGCTGATGGAGGCATAGTGCAAGTGGCGGGTGCCGGGGCGGCTGGCAAAGCCGTCTTGCCGGGCATGGCTGGTTTGCATCTGTATGAGGCCCCGGTGGGTCAGGCTGACACATTTTGGCACCCCGGTAGAGCCGGAGGTGAAGACCATGTAGGCTGTTTGATCCAGATGAACCGCCCCTGTGCGCTCTGCGCCCGTGATGGGGGCATCGCTGAGATCGGCAATGGCCGCAAGGATGCCTGCGTCCTCGATGTCGAGCTGCGCATCTGGCGCGGAGAGCGTGACCCCCGTCTTGGTCGATGTCAAAACCAATGCGGGGCTTGCGACCTTGATCATCTGCGCGATGCGTGAAGCCGGGTAATCGGGGTCTATTGCCAGGAAGGCAGCGCCTGTTTTGGCCACAGCCAAAGTGGCAGTGAAGAGATCAAAGCTGGTGGGCAGGCTGATAGCGACGCAGTCTTCCGGCCCGATGTTTCGGGCGATCAGAAAACGCGCCAGCCTGTTGGCGCGGCTGTGCAGTTCGGCGTAACTGAGTCTTTTGCCCCCATGTTCAAGGGCTGTTTCCTGTGCAGAGGCCTTGCCCGCCCGATCCAGCATGGCGGCAAGAGGGATGGCGGCAACTTGCAGAGCAGGCGTTGCAGCGTTCAGCAGGCGGTTTTGATCCGCGGGCGTCATCGGTTTGATCTGCCGCAGCTTGGTGTGTGCCTCTGCAGCGGCAAACCCTTCCAGAATGGCCGTGAATGCGCGCAGAATTCCTTGGGCCTGGTGCAAAGAAATGGCCATCGGATCGTGATAGAACCGCACGGTCAGGTGACCGGATGCCTCTGGAATGAGGATCAAATTGGCTGGAGAGCTGCCTTGTTCGATGGCCCTGATAGCGGTGATCTGCAGGTCCTCTGGCGCGGACGGTCGGTCTGTTTCCAGCGGGTAGTTTTCAAGAACGACGATGCAGTCGATCAGATCCTGCGGGGCCTCTTTGCGGGCGGGGGATGCGGAAAGGGACTGAATCTCGTTCAGGCCCAGATGTGGATGTTGCCGGACCTCGGCCAGTTTTGATTGCAGTTCGCTCAACCAGTCCAAAAGCGCGGCTTCCATCGGAACCTTGGCCACAATGGGCAACGTGTTGATGAACATGCCGACCATTTGTTCAATGCCGGGGACCTCTTCCGGGCGGCCAGACACTACGGTTCCAAAGACAACATGATCGGATTGGGACCGCCGCGCCATCAAGAGCGCCCAGGCGCCATGCACAAGCGTGCCTTGCGTCAGACCATTGGCGCGGCCCATCTGGTCGAGCGCGCTCACAAGATGGGCGGGCACAGTATGTTCCACCAGATCGTGAACAAGCTTCTGGCCTGTTTTTGACCTCTGCGCATGACCGTTTTCGATCAACCGCGCAGCATCCAGCGCGCCATCTATGGCAGATTGCCAGAACGCCTGCGCCCTTTGGTGATCCTGGGCATAACGCCACTCATGATAGGCTTGAAGGCCTGGCGGGGTGGGCAGATTGGCCTGCCCGGTGGTCTCATATTGTCGATAAAGATCGCGCAACTGCTGCAAGAGCAGGCCATTGGACCAGCCGTCCAGCAACAGGTGATGATAGCTCACCACCAAGGTGCTGCGCCCGCCCGCAAGCAGAAAATGTTTGACCCGCATCGAAGGCGGATTGTCCAGCTCAAACCCGCGCTGGCGATCGGTCCGCAGAAATTTGTCAATCCGCGCCGTGGCCTCTGCCGTGCTCATCTTTCGACAGTCTTCGAGGGTCCAATCCAACTCTGCAGAAGCAAAGACAATCTGAACCGGGGTCTCCACGTCCTCCCATTCAAAACAGCTGCGCAACGGGGCATGGAGCGCCAAAAGCTCTGCAAAACAGCGGCGCAGCAGATCGTCGTCGGCCTGCTTCAGTTCGAGGACGGTTTGTACCACATAGACACCGCCGTCAGGGGCCGAAAGTGCATGGAAGAGCATGCCCTTCTGCATTGGCGTGAGGTCCATGATGTCGACGATCTCTGACATGGGCCTGCCTTCAAACCTTGTGCTTTTGCTTCAGGCGCGCCAGAACGTCCGAAGAGACCGATTTTGCGGTCAGATCCGATTTTGAGATTGTTTTATGTGTGTTTTGTTTTGCGGATTTTGTGAGTGAGTTGAGGTTGTTGTGGAGGGTCGTGGCGAAGGATTGGAGACTGTGTTCAGGGGTGTTTGGTGGCAGGGTGATGTGGATTTTGAGGCATTCGTTCTGGATTGCGGCGTTGATTTCGCAGAGGTGGG
>JALUXC010000006.1 GCA_027019165.1 Pseudophaeobacter sp. | reverse complement strand
CGCGAAGAACGCGATGCCTGGATTAACTGGCCAGCGCGGGCGGCGGCGCTGATGGCCGCGGAACTGTCGGCGGCGCTGTCGGAAGCCGGACAAGATGTAACACTGGAGACAAGCCTGATGCAGAATATCCTTGAGGCCCATGTGCGCGCGCAGCTTGTCGACCTTGGCCAGAATGTCCGGTTTGACCTCTCGTGACCGGGTGCAGGCAGGGGAGGCTTTTACCGGTGACAAGGATTTGCTGCGCGCCTGGGCCGAAGGGATCACGCCAGACGCCGATCTAACGGTGTCTGAGTGGGCCGACAAATACCGGATGCTGGCCTCGCGCGCTTCGGCTGAGCCCGGGCGGTATCGCACTCGGCGCACGCCCTACATGCGCGAGATCATGGATGCGCTGTCGCCCAATCATTCGGCGCAACGGATAGTGTTCATGAAGGCGGCCCAGGTGGGCGCGACCGAAGCGGGCAATAACCTGATCGGGTTTGTGATTGCCCATGCGCCGGGGCCGATGCTGGCGGTGCAGCCGACTGTGGAACTGGCAAAACGAAACTCACGCCAACGCATCGATCCGCTGATCGAGGAAAGTGCCGTCTTAAGAAACAAGGTCCGGCCCTCGCGCTCGCGCGATGCGGGCAATACGATGCTCTCGAAAGAATTCGCGGGTGGCATTCTAATTATGACCGGCGCGAACTCCGCCGTCGGGCTGCGCTCGACGCCTGCGCGCTATATTTTCCTCGACGAAGTCGATGCCTATCCGGCCTCGGCAGACGAGGAGGGCGATCCTGTCAGTTTGGCCGAGGCCCGGTCTTTGACCTTCGCCCATCGGCGCAAGGTGTTTTTGGTGTCAACGCCAACAGTCAAAGGGGTGAGCCGGATCGAACGGGAATTCGAGGCCTCCGACCAGAGGCGATATTTTGTGCCGTGCCCTCATTGCGGGCAACGGCAATGGCTGAAGTTCGAGCGCCTTCGTTGGCAGAAGGGGCAGCCAGAAACGGCAGCCTATGTCTGCGAGGCCTGCGAACAACCAATTGCCGAGCATCACAAGACGGCAATGCTGGAGACAGGGGAATGGCGAGCGACAGCAGAAAGTGCGGACCCGACCACGGTGGGTTATCACCTATCGGCGCTCTATTCACCGGTGGGGTGGCTCAGCTGGGAACGGATTGCGCGCAGTTGGGAGGCGGCACAGGGATCGGACGATGCCATTCGTGCCTTCAAGAATACCATCCTTGGCGAGACCTGGGTGGAATCCGGTGAAGTGCCGGACTGGCAACGACTGCTGGACAGGAAAGAAGACGGTTGTGTCTCGAAAGTGGTGGAAATTGATTTCAGGCACCTCCGGGCGGGTTGAGTTTTGCGCCGGTCAGGCGGCTTGGTCAAGGGGTGCGTCGGCGACGGGCTGACCGAGGGTTTCCCAGCCGTCGACCTTTCGCATGATGATCTGGCCCGAGGCCATCAGGGCCCAGAGCAGCATTGGCACGGTCTCGGCGCAGGGCAACACGGTCTGGATTTTGACGCGGCGGCGGAATTCCTCGTTGAGACGCTCGATTGCGTTTGTGGTCCGGGCCGATTTCCACTGGCTTTGCGGCAAGCGCGTGAAGGTGAAAAGCTTATCTCCGGCCTCTTCCAGGCTGTCGGCGACGGCCTTGTATTTCAGCTGCCATTTGCGCAGGAAAGATTTCCGGCGGGTGGCTATTTCCTCGGGCGTTTTGGCGTAGATCATGTCGCGGTAATCCTCGGTCAGCTCATCGTGCATATGCTTGGGCGCGTGGGCCAGAAGGTTGCGATGTTTGTGCACGGTACACCTCTGGATTGGCAGGTTCTCGCCCCAGAGCGCGATGAGGGCCGCTTCCAATCCGGGGGCGCCATCCACGATGACAAACTCGGGTCGTTTCAACCCACGCGCATCCAGGTCGTTGATGAACTGACGCCAGGCGGCAGTGCTTTCGCCGCCCATGTTCATAAGTGATAACAAGACCTTCTGCCCGTCACGGCGCACGCCAATCGCGGCGAGAACCGAGATGTTGGTGGCCTTTTTGTCAATCCGCGTCTTGATCACGGTGCCGTCCAGGATCAGCCGCACAATATCTTCATCGGCAAGGCTGCGGGCGCACCACGCCTGCCAGTCGGTCTTGACCTTGCGCCAGGCGCGGCTGACCACATCCTTGCTGACGGCCCCTTGAAACAGGCCGAAAAGGGCGCGTTTCACCCGCCGCGTGTTGGTGCCCGAAAGGTAGACCGAAGCAATCAGGGCCTCGGCCTTCTTCGTCAGCCGCTGATAGCGTGGCAGGGCTTTGGATCGCCATTCTCTGGCCGGGCCGTTCTCATCTTTGATGCGCGCACGCGGCACGCTGATTGTCTCGGTTCCGAATGTTCCGATCAACTGCCGCTCTCGGTGTCCGTGGCGATAACCCTTTGCCGCTTCTTCTCCTCGCCGATACCTGCAGCGCCCCAGAAACTGCTCCAACTCCTCCTCGAAAACGGCCTCAATCGTGGCGCGGATATTCAGGCGCAACCGATCCTCGATCGGATCATAACCAACTTCATTGGCCAGTAGCGCGGATGTCGATGTTGCTGTATTCTTTGTCATGGCGTGATCTCCTTTGGCGGTTCCAGCCGCCGGTTGGGTGGTTTTGATGCACCCGGAGATTACGCCATCCTTCAATTTCCACCAAACTCGCGACACTACCTCCTTCATCGGCGGCGGCCGCAAATTGCTGCGCGATTCGCTCTATATGCCAGCCCTCGTCGCCATGCGCCACAACCCCGACCTCAAGGCCAAATACACCACCCTCATTGCCGCCGGAAAGCCTGCAAAAATCGCATTGGTCGCGCTGATGCGCAAGCTCATCATTCTCGTAAACACGCTGATCCGCGATGACAGAAAATGGGAGAAAAATAGGCCTTGATCAAGACGGATACTCTCGATGGGGTTCGATGTGCGGATGTGTTTCTAGTGTTCAGCCGGGAAATCGTAGAAAGTCAGCAGCACGTCACGGTCTTTCACTAACTGGTACTGTAACCTGACGTCTGGAAATTTAGATGGAGATTGCGCTGAGAGCCCCAGCCGGGGCATGCCCCGGCTGGGGCGATCCAATCTGGTATTCCATG
>JALUXC010000005.1 GCA_027019165.1 Pseudophaeobacter sp. | reverse complement strand
TCCTTGCGACCAAACCCGGCCAGAGAGAGGTCTTTCACGATATAGTCCGCGCCCATCGGCAAACTCCATTCTGGGTAAACAAAACTCGGCCAAGCTGCTAACACCTCAATCCTTTACAAGCAACGAACAACGGATTGGCCGCTGTGATTGGGGCATGCAAAAAGAGGGCGAAAGTTCCGCCCCCCAAATGCTCTGCCTGTTGGCAAGGCTCTAGAATTCTTCCCAGGTATCGAGCGCCGCATTGCCATCTGCAGCCGGAAGTGGCTGCCCAGTGTCAGGCGTCATGGCGGCCGTAGTCTCCCAGGTCTGGGTTTCACTCACCACCGGGTCAGGGGCGCTGTTTTGTTTTTCCTGTGTGGTGCCGCCGAGTTTGAAAGCGGCAACAACCTGAGTGAGCTTTGTCGCATCGCTGTTGAGCATATGCCCTGCCGCGGTGGCCTCTTCGACCATGGCCGCGTTCTGCTGGGTCACCTGATCCAGCTGCACGACGCCGGTGTTGATCTCGCCCAGACCCGTGGATTGCTCCACCGCGCCCTCGGCGATATCCGTCACCAGTTTCGAGATGTGGTTGACGCGCTCGACGATGTTGTTCAGCGCATCGCCCGCCTTGCCGACCAGATCCACCCCGCGCTCCACCTGGCGCGAGGAGTCGCTGATCAGCGTCTTGATCTCCATCGCCGCATCCGAGGAGCGCTGCGCCAGGGCGCGCACTTCGGAGGCAACCACCGCAAAGCCGCGGCCCGCTTCGCCCGCACGGGCGGCCTCGACGCCTGCGTTCAGCGCCAGGAGGTTGGTCTGGAAGGCGATGTCGTCGATCACGCCGATGATCTGCGCGATATGGGTCGAGGACTGCTCGATCTCGGTCATGGCCGAAACCGCGCTTTGCACCACGACACCGCTGTTCTCGGCCTCTTGCTTGGCCTCTTCCATGATGTTCTCAACGCTGCGGGCGCCTTCGGCGGCGGATTTCACCGATGCCGTGAGTTCATCCAAGGCAGCGGCGGTCTCTTCCAGCGTCGCGGCCTGGCTTTCGGTGCGGTGCGACAGGTCATCCGACGACTGGCTGATCTCAGCCGCCCCGTTGCGAATGCTTTCGGCAGAAGAGACAACTTGTTCGCAGGTTGATTTGAGATTGCGAATAGAGATGTTGAAGTCGCGGCGCAGCTGTTCGTAGTACTCCGGGAATTCGGTGGCGATCTCGACGGTCAAATCTCCCTGAGCCAGCCGCGACAAACGGTCGGTCATCTCGGTGACAACAAGGTGCTGTTCCGCATCGCGTTTCTTTTGTTCTTCTTCGATCTGCTTTTCCCGGATGAGCTTTTCCCGGAAAACCTCCAGGGACCGCGCCATCAGACCCACTTCGTCTCGGCGGCGCTGACCGCGGATGCGGGTTTCCCTGTCGCCGTCGGCGAGGCGGGTCATGGCCTCGGTCACGGTGCGGATCGCAGTGGAGATATTTGAACCGATGAACCAGGACAAAAGACTGCCGATGACAACCGCCGCAGACACCGCACCCATGATCATGGTCTTTGTCATGGCAGAGGTCTCATCCTTGGTGATTTTGCGCTCCACCATAAGCCCCTCTTCGATGGCCATGAATTCATCCATCAGCGCGCGGAACTGGTCAAAGAAAACCTTGCCGCGTGCCTCACCGATGAGGTCGGCCATATCGTCCATCGTTTTGGCCTCACCAATTTCGCGGCGCAAATCGATCATCGGCGCGACCACATTTGTGCGCCATTCGGAGATAAGTGAGCCGATTTCCTGAAGGCGGTCCACCTGCGGAGGGTTGTCGCTGACCGTGTCCGAGAGCTCGACCACCAGTCGATCAAAGCGTTCGATTCCTGAATTCAAAGGCTCAAGGAAGGTCTCCTCGCCGGCCAGAAGAAAGCCGCGCATACCTGTTTCGATGTCAATGGCTGCGGCCAGAATGTCTTTTGCCTTGGCAATCACACGATGGGTGTGATCGACCCATTTCATCGTGTCCCGGGCGGCTTCACTGGTGATTTCACCCGAGTTTGCGAGATCTGTGAAAGCCTGTGTCCGCTCGGTGAGCAAAGCTTCTTCGGTTTCGATAAAGGTCTGAATCTTGCCTCTGAACTCGTCAAAATAGGCCTTGCCCGCCCCTTTTTTCACTTCGGCAGCCATGTCGTTCATGGTTGGGGCATCGCCAATGTCACGTCTGAGCTGGATCTGGGGCTGTGCGATGTCCGCCTGCCATTGATTCAATACGGTTTCAGCCTCTTGCAAACGGGCGACCTGCGGGGGGTTGTCGCTGACCGTTTCCTGCAGCGAAGACAGCAGCTCATGGGCTACGGCATTGCCGGCATTATAGGGGTCGAGAAACTGTTCCTGTCCGGCCAATAGGTAGCCGCGCATTCCGGTTTCCATGTTCAACGCTGCGCTCACGACCGCGTTTCCCTGCGCGAGAACCTTCTGGGTGTGATCGACCCAACGATCGGTTTCGGTCAAGCGGTTCAGATTCAGACTGGCGACGATGCCTATGGCAATCGTCAGAAGAAGAGGACCTGCCGCCACCAGCATGACCTTTGTCTTGGTTTGCAGATTGGCAAGGGACAGGCGTTTCGGCGCCGTGATGGGAGAGGGATTTCTTTCCATGATTGCATTGCCTTCTTTCGACTCGCTCTCATGAGGTATCTTTTTAAAACCTTGTGAATCGATTGACGAAAGATCGTGCAAACAGACATCAAGGATTTTCCGACCGTTATTTTGCGAAAGAATATTGCACCGAAGTGTGAATTTCGTTTTTGGCGCCCCGATAAAAATGGAGAGGTGAAATTGGATTTATCGGAATCGAATTTCCTCAGTGAGGAAATCACTTCGGTGACAGCGCGCTTGAAAGCGGATCTGTGAATTGAATCCTGTCTTTGATGTAGATTTTCCGTAGATTTCATGACGTGGAAAAGTACGTGAAATCAGAAAAAAAGATCTTTCTTTGAAAATACCATCGCCGCTGACCTGGCGCAAAAAACACTGCAAGCTACTGATTAATAATGAACAAGACACCCAACTGTAAGCCTCTCCACTGCTGGGCACACGTCCAGTGTTTAATTTTTTTCGAAAGTGCAGGTCGCCATGGATCCCGTAGGACGAAAGCGTTTGCGAATACGCTCCTTTGTTTGTTGCGCCAAAACTGCTAGGCTCAATACTAGGGGAAGTGAGTGGTTGGTTTGAAAGTTCGGCGCGGTGCATAGCACTCTGTGCACTGCAATGGCTTCTTTGGTATGCAAGGACAGCACGTGTGACACGTTAGCCCGTGATCGCGTCACCTGTGAGCCCCGCCTTCGCGACCCTGGTGTGGTCGGCGCTGCTTTTGTGCGCCCCGGATTCAGGAGTCCAACGCCTTGATGTGGTCGAATGCAGGAGTCACGTCTATCCAGCCGATCCACGGTCCCGTGGTCCTTGCCGTGGATGATGATCCATGGGTTCGTTTTCGGTTGGAAGGGTTCTTGCTGGATGCGCAGGCGCCCTTTGAGATGTGCTCCGATCCATTTGATGCATTGGAGCGGTGCAAGGCGCGTCCGTCCTATTATGGACTGGTCTTTATGGACATCCGCTTCCCTGGTGGAGATCTGGGATTTGAGGTGTCGAAACAGATTTCCGTTTTGGGCGACCTGACCCAGCGCCCTGCAATCGTGGGCATGTCCGGCTATCCCGACCTCTACAGGTTCAATGGCGGTGGCGAGTGGGGCATGGTGGATATTCTGCCGAAACCCTTGTTCAAATGGCTCGTTTTCAACATGATCCGTGAATACTGCGGAATGGAACTGTCGGAAACCGAAAGCTGAGTTTTCCAATTGTTGGATCTTGGTGCGTGTCGGCGCAGACCGTCGTGCGGTCTGCGCCTTGATACTGCGCGCAGGTGGGCGTCAAGCCGAACGCGACAAAAGACTGCCCGGACGTGCCCGCGCCAACCCTGCGGTCAAAAGGCCAGCAACCACCGCCTTCAGAATGTCGCCGGGAATGAAAATCAGCATCAGGCTGGCGGCTTCTGCGAAGGATTTCTTGAGCGTTATGGCCATGCCGGTCACGCCAAAGAGATAGAGCACAAGGATGCCGCCAACGAGCGAGGCCAGTATGGCGGCTGGCAGGACCGCGACATTCCGCATGCGCTCCATGATCAGGCCCGTGACAAAGGCGGCGACCGGAAAGCCAAACAGAAAACCCGCTGTGGCTGAGCCAAAGACCGCAAGCCCACCGCGACCGCCGGACAACAGCGGCAAGCCCATCGCGACCAGCAGGAGAAAGAGCAGAACGGCCAACAGTCCGCGCCGCGCGCCAAGAACTGTTCCGCATAGCATGATCCCCATGCTCTGCGCTGTCACCGGAACACCAAAGGCCAGGGTGATCTGCGGGATGACGCCCAAGGCGGCGATCAGCGCCGCGAATAGAGCGATATTGGCGATTGAACGTTCCATCGTATCAAAATCCTTTGTTCTGCCCCGAGCAGTCTTGCCGGGGCGTGCAGGTTAGTGAATGCCGCCGCGCGCCTTCAGCGCTTCGGCAACGTGATCTGCGTCATCCAGGGCGGAAACCGTCAGTGGCAGCGCGATCCGCCAGGAAGGGCGTCGCGCAGATCGGGCGCGCCAGGCATCGATCAGCTGAGCCCCGCGAAGGCTCAGCAGTGGTGTGAAGCGAATGACGAGGGCGATTGCGATTTCCAGACTGCGCGTGCTGAGGCCAAACCGTCTGAACGGGTAAAGCAACCAGGCGACCACATCGATCATATCTGAGAGACGGCTTGTCATGGTGACAAAGTTCGCCAACGCCACCGTGCTGGACAGGCGCAAGGCGATGGAAAGCCCGTTTCGGGGCGTTCCGTCTATCATGTGCCAAAGAAAGATCACGACAAGGAAGGGCCAGAGGATGCGCAGGGTTTTTAGCCCGCTTCTGGCGAACTGTGGTCCGGCGCTCAGATACAAAAGTACCGTTACGGTCAGAGCGGTTGCCTGAACCGGTATCGCGTCCAGGGAAAACAGCACCAGTGTCGTGCCTGACAGGCAGGCCAGCTTCCAGCCGACCGGAATGTGATGCGCCCAAGTGTCAGACGGGAAAGTCAAAGAGATCATCGCTCGCCCCCCATCCGGTCATCTGATCTCTGAATTCGGGCAGCACCTGCCGCGCTGGACCGTCGGCCTTGATCTGCCCCGCTTCGATCCACAGAATCCGGTCGTAATGTTCCAGATGTTGCGGATCATGCGAAATGTGAAACGTCTGTGCTCCGATCTGATCCAAGGTCCGCTGAAGCTGCATCCGCGTGGGAATATCCAGACCTGAGAAAGGCTCATCGAGAACTATGACGCGTGGCGCCATGGATAGGATGGCCATCAAGCAAACCAGTTGCTTCTGGCCCTGAGACAACACATGCGTCGGCGCCTTGGCCCAATGTGCCTTTCCGAACCGGTCAAGGATCTGGGCGACTCGTTCAGCGGCGTCGAGTTTTTCCAGCCCCATCTGGCGCAAACCAAAGGCGAGTTCTTCCTCTACCGTTGGAAAAATGATCTGGCGATCCGGATTTTGAAACAGAACCCCGACAAGACCAAGGGCCGATTTGCGATCACGGCTAATATCCGTTCCGTTTATGAGGGCTTCGCCGGCATCCGGTGCAACCAGTCCGCTCAGGACACGGGCCAGGGTGGTCTTGCCAGAGCCATTCCGACCCACAATCCCCACACGCTGCTCGTCCGCCGAAAAGGAGATGTCCTGCAGCAGCGGTCTTCCATCGGCAGCCAGCTGGACGTGTTTCAGCTCAACCGTGACACGCCCGAGGGGCGGAGACAGGAGGCTGTCTGGCGTGTCGGTTTTCAAGCGAATGGCTCCTCGTGACCTTCCCCTGACAGGGCAGCGCCCCGAGAAGAGTTCGAGAGGTGATAGCCGATTTTTTGCGGTAGGCAACAATTTCGGTGACCCAGACTGCGATAAACAGGCCTGAGTGTCTCAGAAATTGAGCGCAAAGCCTCAAAACGACACCAAGAAGCGGGTTGCGCACCGCTGGCGTCACTGCGCCACTGGATTTAGATGGTGAGCACTACGTGGTCGCGCAGCGTCATCCTGACGCCTGCAGATACATTCCTGTCCCCGGAAACAGGCGGGCGGTTGCCGCGCGCTCAGCAAGGGGAGGGCCGTCAAAATAGCCCTGCAGATAATCCACTTTGCACTCCTGCAGAAGCCTGCGGTGCTCTTCCGTTTCGGCACCTTCCCCGGTCACATGCATGCCAAGAGCATGTCCAAGCTCTGCGATGGCCACAACGATGGCCTTGGTCTCGGGTGAGTCCGGCAGCTTTGAGACAAAGGCCGCATCAACCTTGATCTTGTCGACTGGGAATTTCTGCAGGTAGCTGAGCGAAGAATACCCCATGCCAAAGTCGTCCAGTGCGACCGTGATGCCGAGGCGCTGCAGGGCTTCGATCTCCCGGAGGGCCGATTGGCCACTGGACAGCACAACGGTTTCAGTGATTTCGGCTTCCACGGCGCTGGCCGGGCATCCGGTTTCATATAGGCAGTCATTCACGAATTCATCTACCTGCGCGCCAAACAGTTTGGGCGACAGATTCACCGCCACACGGCCCTTGAAGCCCATATCGTGCCAGCGCGCGGCCGCACGAAAGGCCTGGGTCATGATCTGATAGGTCAATTCGCGAATCAAACCGCATTCTTCGGCCACAGGTATGAACTCGGCAGGAGACACGCTGCCAAGATGCCGGTGATGCCAGCGTGCAAGAGTTTCGAACCCGATGATCTCGCCCGTGCGCAGATCAGTCTGGACTTGGAACACGGGTCTGATCCCATCTTCCTTGAGCGCCGCGCGCAGTTCGCGTTCCAACAGCGCCTTGCGTTTGATCGCGGTTTCGAGGTCTGTGTGAAAGACCTTTACCCGGCCGCGACCGCTGTTCTTGGCCTCGTATAGCGCCAGGTCTGCGCAGCGAATACCATCGGCAGCGCGCGCATCTGTTCCGCCAAGTGTCGCGATCCCGGCGCTCATACCTGTGTGCAGCACATTTCCGGAAATGGTGAGCGGCTTGGAAAGATCGTGTACAAGCGAGTTTGCAATATTGCTCAGGCGGTCTTCACTGGCGGCGCCCTTGACGATGATTGCGAACTCATCTCCACCCAGCCTTGCGGCCAGCGCATTGGTTGAGGTGCTGGCAGAGAATTTGTCTGCAACGACCTTCAGAAGAGCATCACCGGTAGGATGACCAAGGGTATCGTTTATGGTCTTGAAGTGATCGAGATCCGCCAGCAGGATCGAAACCTGCTCCCCCGCTTCCAGCCAAGCAGCCAGTGTTTGTTCAAGCAGTCGGCGGTTGGGAAGGCCAGTCAGGCTGTCGTGCTCGGCCATGTATTTTACCCGCGCAGCCTGACGTGCCTGATCGCTGTGATCGGTCGCCAGCAAAAGCGTGCCAAGGTACAGCCCATCTTCATCACGGATCGGGCCGCCACGTACCAAGAGGTTCAGCTCTTCGCCGCTGTTGAAATGCGTCACGCTGGCCTCTGCCGCGAAATCCTCATTCTCGGCAATGCGCTGTTCGATCTGCTCGGCGACATCATCGGGCAACCAGGAGCGGAAATTCAGTTTCTCCCCGTCGCGAGCGTCGGCAAAGAAAATCGAGGCATTGGCGTTGGAGAAGACAACATTGCCCGTTTCATCGGTCAGGATGACACCGTCGCGTGTTGATTTCAGCGCCCGATGGATCCTGTTGAGTTCGCGCCGCGCGGCTTCGGTGTTCTGATCGCGGAGCTTTGCCATTTTGATTTCATTGCGCCGCATCTGCTCAAGCGCCTGGGCCAGCATACCGACCTCGTCATTGCGACCCTGATAGGGGATCGAAATATCCAAACGGCCGTTGCGCAGATCCATGATAACTCCGCCAATCGCGGTGAGCGGCTTGGAAAGCCTGGACAGGACAAAGAAGACACTGCCAGCTACCAGAAGGAAAATCACCAGGGAAATCACGATGTGATGCGCGGTGGCCTCCATCAGTGGGACCTGAATGTCGGCCAGCGGAAGGGTGAGATGCAATTCACCCAAGAGTTCCACATCGTCGCCCAATGGGTGGATAATCTGGTGAGTCTTGACGATATCGCCCTCTGCTGGGACGTAGTCGGGCGCAGTGACGGAGGCGATAACACGACCATCCGCCGCGATGACCTGCGCCTGTGCGACATGAACCAGATCGGCAACTTCATTGAGCGTTTCCTCGACCTGTACGATATCGAAGTCCCAGATCGGCTGGGCCAGAGCGGTCGCCGTCAGCTTTGCCAGCATACCTGCCTGCGCATCCAGGGCTTCGGTCAGATGCTCCCGGTGGTCGAAGCTTTCAAAGGAAAGACCTGCCGCCAGAATAAGAAAGACGGGAGTCAGAACCCCAATCAGCAGGCGCGTGCGTATGTTTTTCGGACCAATGGAGTTCATGCCGACTTACTCCGACAGCCCGTAGCGGGAGAGGATTTCAGCATATCGGCCAGAGGCTTTTAGCCGCTCTATCCCCTCGGACAATTGCCGGGCATAGAGCTCAGAGCTTTCCAATGCGGGCGAGAACGCAATGAAAAGGTCGGTGGTTTCGCTATGCGGCAGGATCTCGACCGCGTCGGACAGACCCAGCTGGGCGACTGCATGCACCAGCACCGAACGTTCATCGATCGTAAAGTCAATCCGGCCCGCGACAAGTTTTTGCAGATTGCGTTCGAGCGCCGAGTCCCCTCCGATCAACTGAACCCGGGTCGGATCCCTTTCATGCTCGTCGATGTAGGCCTTGATCATCGTGTGGTATTCATAGTCCACAATGGCGCCAACACGCAGGCCGTCCAGATCCTCATGGGTTGTGATCTGCCGCGCTTCACCTTTGCGGAAAATCAGCGTTTCCTGATATCCTGCCATGGGTGAGCCAAAGATGAAGTCTGGCGCTTCTCCTTGATCAGTGCCGATTACTCCGTTGACCTGACCGTTTCGGGTCTGATCAAGACTGCGGCCCCAGGTGAGAGTGCTGTAGCGCACCTCGTGACCAAAGAAGGCCATCGCTTCCTGCGCGAGCTCCACCATGAATCCGGGATGATCGCTGTCGGGCTCGCAGTTGAACGGACACCAGACATCAGCGCGCAATTCTATCGTGTCGGCGCGAAGGGCGGGTGCTGATAGCAACATCGTCGCCACGCCAAGGATCAGGGTTAGGGCGCGAATGAAACCTGAGCTGAGCATTCTACCTGTACCATCACAACTGAACGGCCTTCAGACTGTACAAAATCAGTTAATTGAATGTCATCAGATGTTGGCAAACCCCATAAAAGGTGCCTCCGAACCGCAAGATTTTCAGGACAGTTTTAGTCGAAATCCGCCGGGCCGGGCTGCGCGTTCATACCGCCTCAAGCGGCGGGTCTGTTCAATACCCGGCGGCAAAAGGCGCAGTCTCTCCCCATAGCTCGCGCACCCGTGCATCGCGCCCGCAGGCTTGGCGGTATCGTTTATATGCGGCCGCCTGGCGTTTGGGGCCAAAGCGGGTAAAGACCAGAGACTCTCCTTTGTAGTAGTCCTGATGGTAGTCTTCGGCAGGAAAAAATGTGCCAGCAGGCAGAATGGGGGTCACGATAGGCTGGCCAAGCGCCTGTCGTGCCTCGGTTTTGGCCTGCTGCGCCATGGATTTTTCGATCTCGCCCGTGACAAAGACTGCGGTTCGGTAGCTATCCCCACGGTCACAAAACTGCCCGCCTGCATCGGTGGGATCGACCGAGCGAAAAAACAAACCCAGAAGCGTTGCCCGACTGACCTGGTCGGGATCAAAGGTGATCTGTACCGCCTCATAGTGGCCCGTGCCGCCGCGCGATACCTCTTTGTAGGTCGGGTTCTGCGTTGTGCCACCGGTATAGCCCGACACAGCTTCGATCACGCCGGGCACCGATTCAAAATCGCTTTCGACGCACCAGAAACAACCGCCGGCCACAGTCAGCACCTCAGTCAACACCTCAGGGCTTGCGGCCTGCGCCTGATGACCCCGCAAAAGGCCCGCCGTCAGAATGAGGATAGCCAGGGAAACCTGTTTGATCTGATGCAGTGTTTTCATCATCGCCTCCGTTTTCAAAAAGCCTGCCGCCTGCCTCATTTTTGCTCAAGCCCGTGTCATCAAATGTCACGCAGAGGTGAGCGCAAGTTATCGCTTGGAAATTGGATCCAATCTGGCTAGCGTGCCGGAAAAGGAGGGTCCGATGACTGAAAAAATGAGCACCCATCAGGCACAAGAAGACGCACGCAACGAAGAGATCCTCATCTATCTGAACGGTCGCATCGTGCCCAAGGCCGAGGCTACCGTCAGTGTCTATGACAGCGGCTTCATGCTGGGCGATGGCGTCTGGGAGGGGCTGCGGCTCTACAACGGAAGCTGGGCCTTTATCGACGAACATCTCGCCCGTCTGTTCGAGGCGGCCAAGGCCATCGATCTGGACATTGGCCTGACCCCAGAAGGCGTGAAACAGGCCGTTCTCGACACGCAAAAGGCCAACGGCATGACCACCGATGCCCACGCCCGGCTGATGGTGACGCGTGGCCCGAAAACGCGGCCCTTCCAACACCCGAGCCTGTCGCAGCAGGGGCCGACCATGGTGATCATCATGGAGCATTCGCGCCCCAACCTGCCGCGCCCGATCAACCTGGCCACGGTGCCGCATATCCGGGGTCTTCCGATGAGCCAGGATCCCAAGCTGAACTCTCATTCGAAACTCAATTGCATCCTTGCTTGCATTGCCGCCGAAAAGGCGGGCGCGGATGAGGGGCTGATGCTGGATGTGAACGGCTTTGTGAACACCACCAACGCCTGCAACTTTTTTATCGTTCGCAAAGGCGAGGTTTGGACCTCGACCGGGGATTACTGCATGAACGGCATCACCCGGCAGAAGGTGATCGATCTGTGCCGTGCCAATGACATCCCCGTGTATGAACGCAACTATTCTCTGGTCGACACCTATGGCGCGGACGAGGCGTTCCTAACCGGCACCTTCGGCGCGCAGACGCCGGTCGGCATGATCGACGGGCGCCAGATCGGCAGTGGCGAGATGGGCCCGATGACCAAACGAATCCGGGCGCTTTACAAAGACCTGATCGAGAAGGAGTGCGCCTGATGCGGATTGCAATGTGGTCGGGGCCGCGGAATCTCTCGACGGCGATGATGTATGCCTTTGGCAACCGGGGCGATTGCGCGGTTGTGGATGAGCCGTTCTATGCGGCCTACCTTAAGATGACCGGGCTGGACCACCCCATGCGGGAAGACATCCTGGAAAGCCAGAGCCAGGATCCGAACGCGGTGGCAGACATGCTGCTTGGGGATATCCCGGCGGCGAAACCGGTCTATTACCAGAAACACATGAGCCAGCACATGATCCCCGGCATGCCCCGCGACTGGATGCGGGAGGTGACCAATGTCTTCCTGATCCGTCACCCAGCGCGGGTCATCGCATCTTATGCGGCGAAACGCGAAAACCCTAACCTGGATGATATCGGCTTCCGTCAGCAGGCCGAACTTTATGACCTCTGCCGCAGCTGGGGACAATCCCCGGTGGTGGTGGACAGCTACGACATCCGTCAGGACCCTGCGGCCAAGCTAGAGCAGATCTGCGAAGCAATCGATCTGCCTTATTCGCCAAAGATGCTGTTCTGGCCCAAGGGCGGCCACAAGGACGATGGCGTCTGGGCAGAGGTCTGGTACGGCGCGGTCTGGACGTCTACCGGCTTTGCAGGCCCCGAAGGTGATCTGCCCGAGGTGCCGGAGCATCTGCAACCGGTGCTGGAGGCCGCGATGCCCTATTATGAGCAGCTCAAGGCGGCTATCAAATGAGAATAGAAAGGGGGGGCCGAATTTCGCCCCCCCAATTTTCTTACTTCTTTTCGTAGCAGGACAACCAGATACGTTGTGCGGGACGGGTCGTTCCGTCGGCCAGTGTTGCGGTCGCTGGTTTGGATGGGTCTCTTGTATACGCTTGACCAGTCACACCTTTGCTTTTGAACTGGGCACAGTACTTGCCTACGCGCTTTTTGACGGTGCTTTCAGAGACCTGATCGGGAAAATACATGATCTCCAAATTCGAGTAATAGCCGTAAGTTTCAATGCCGAATACAAGGTGTAGGCCGGTTTGATCAGAAGGATTGGGGAAAAAGTGCCGGATCAATTCCTGCCGTCTTTCATGGGCAGCTTGCGGGTCAACTGAACACGCAGCGACAAGCGCAGTAAGGGCAATGAGTAGGAGTGATTTTTTCATATTATTTCTCTAAGCGTTTGATCGTTCGCCTTTTATTGGTGAAACTACCCAGAATTGCAACGGTGCAATCAACTCACGCCTGGGAGATGCGTCCTCACCCGATCAGCTTGCCCAGTTTCATGGCCACACCCATGTCGCCGGTGATCTTGATCTTGCCCATCATGACGGCGGTCATCGGGTTCAGTTTGCCGGTCAGCAGCTTTTTGAGGTTCTCCTGCGACAGGCGCAGGGTGCAGTCCGTCGCGCTGTCTTCGGTGGTTGCGGTGCCATCGGCCAGAACGATGACGCCGTCCTCGCCGCAGTCGAATTTTAGCGAGCCGTCAAAGCTTTTGCCGGACAGGCCGGATTGGATACCGGCGGCGATATCTTGAAGGGCCATCTGGGGATCTCCTCTTGCTTGACCTTCGGGTAAAGCAAGAGGCATGCGCCGGGCAAGCATGACCAAGGGAGAGGCGGACCTCAGGCGTTTGCCAGTGCTTCAATCGTGAGCGGACAAGGGGTGCCGCCGTAAAAGGCGTCGATCACCTGTTTGAAGTCAGCCGGCGCATCGGGGACAGCGGCAAACAACGTCATCGAAGAGCGCAGTTTCTTGGCGTCCACCTTGCCAAGGATCTCAGCCGCGTCTTGCCCCTGATGCGACAGCATCAACCGGGCGACCTCAACCAAACGCGCGCCTAAGGTTTCGTGACCGAGGTATGCCTTGGCCTCGGCCAAGTCCTCGATCCCGTAGAGCTGTGCCATGTGGGATTGGCCAAGCTCGGCCAGTTGCGGAAAGACGAACCACATCCAGTGGCTCGTCTTTTTACCCGCAGAAAGCTCGCTCAGGACATCGGACCAGACCGTGTCCTGGGCTTCGACGAACATCTCCAGCTCTTCTTCGAAGTCATCCTCGAAGTCGCCGTCTATGTCGTAGTCGTCGCTCACTTCTTCAGGCGGCGCTCACGCGCGGCCAGCAGCTTCAGGCGCAGGGCGTTGAGCTGGATAAAGCCTGCCGCGTCTTCCTGGTTGTAGGCGCCGGCGTCTTCTTCAAAGGTCACATGGGCCTCGGAATAAAGCGAATGCTCGGAGTCGCGTGCCACCACAAAGGCGGATCCTTTGTAGAGCTTCAGGGTCACGGTGCCGGTGACATGCTCCTGGCTCTTGTCGATCAGCGCCTGGAGCATCTCGCGTTCGGGGCTGTACCAGAAGCCGTTGTAGATCAGCTCGGCATAGCGCGGCATGATCGAATCCTTCAGGTGACCTGCGCCGCTGTCCAGCGTGATCTGCTCAATGCCGCGGTGCGCAGCCAAGAGGATGGTGCCGCCGGGGGTCTCATAAATGCCGCGGGACTTCATGCCCACGAACCGGTTCTCAACGAAGTCGAGGCGGCCAATGCCGTGCTTGCGGCCGTATTCGTTGAGCGCGGTCAATATGGTCGCCGGGCTCATCGCCTCGCCGTTGATCGACACCGCATCGCCCTGTTCAAAGCCGATGGTGATGACTTCGGGCGTATCCGGCGCGTCCTCGGGGCTGACGGTGCGCTGGTAGACGTAATCGGGTGCCTGCTCGGCGGGATCTTCCAGCACTTTCCCTTCCGAAGAGGTGTGCAAGAGGTTCGCATCGACCGAGAAGGGCGCTTCGCCGCGCTTGTCCTTTGCAATCGGGATCTGGTTCTTTTCGGCAAACTCCAGAAGGCGCGTGCGCGAGGTCAGGTCCCATTCGCGCCAGGGCGCGATCACCTTGATATCGGGGTTCAGCGCATAGGCGGCCAGTTCGAAACGCACCTGATCGTTGCCCTTGCCGGTGGCACCATGGGCCACGGCATCGGCGCCGGTTTCGGCGGCGATTTCCACCAGACGTTTCGAGATCAGCGGGCGCGCGATCGAGGTGCCCAGCAGGTATTCGCCCTCGTACAAAGCATTGGCGCGGAACATCGGGAAGACAAAATCCTTCACGAACTCTTCGCGCACGTCTTCGATGTAGATGTTTTCCGGCTTGATGCCCAGCATCTCGGCCTTCTTGCGGGCGGGCTCCAGCTCTTCGCCCTGGCCCAGATCGGCGGTAAAGGTCACCACCTCGCAGCCATATTCGGTCTGCAGCCATTTCAGGATGATCGACGTATCAAGGCCGCCAGAGTAGGCCAGCACAACTTTCTTGGGCGCGGACATGGGTTTTCCTCTTGATCAGAACGTCTGCGGCGTAACGGGTTTTGCAAAGAAGAGCAAGGTTCGCCGGGTTTTCCTTTGTGGCGCACTCGTATAGAGGGAAACTTTGACGTCAAAGCAATTTGAGGCAACATGATGAAATTGGGCGCAGCCATTTTTCTCCATTCAATTGGGATGGTTCTCAGAAACTACATCGCGGTCCTGCGGATATTTGGCGGGCCGACCGTGATCATAGGGGCCGCGATGTTTGCATTGTTTCGCTTCCTGAACACCACTGATCCCTCGTCCGCTGGCGGAGGTTCCGTCGCGCTCTTCGTTGCGGCAATACTTGGAATTATCGTTGTCGCCTGGAGTGGCGTCATGTGGGTCGTGGTTGCTTGGCACCGGTACATTCTTCTCGAAGAATATCCTGAGGGCTTTCTGCCAGAACTCCACAAATCGCAGATGTGGGCCTATTTTTTGAATAGCCTAAAGATCGCCTTGATCGTTGCAGGTTTGAGCATTCCTTTGGGGTTATTGTTCGTGGGCACGGCGCAGGCGATAGAGTTTTCGATCTTGGCCCTCGTCGGGGTCGCTGTGTATCTGGCGATATCCGTACTGGTCTTGCGATTCTCATTGATCTTGCCCGCAGCGGCAATCGGTGAGGAGATCAGCGTTGGCGAGTCACTGGACCACACCGAGGGAAGGTCCTTCAGTCTCTTGGTCCTCGTGATTTGTTTGATCGGGCTGCAATTTTCCGGAGACTATCTGATCTCCCTGCTTGCAGGCGCCCAAATCATCCAAGAGGTTCTGGCGACGGTGTTTTCCATCTTTATCGTGGTTTTGCAGATCAGTGTGCTGACGACGCTATACGGTCACTTCGTTCAGGGGCGCCCTGTCACTTAGGTTGCGCCGCGCCAACACACAAGAACTGAGGGTTTTCCTTGCCCTCCCGACCGCAAAACGTGCATTAACGCTGGGATGACTATTTACAGGAGATATTGCCCGTGACCGGCTGGAAATTATTTTCTCATTCCGTGGGGATGATAAGCAGGAACTTTCAACAGGCGGTACAGATCTTTCTTGTGCCGCTGGTTCTGATCGTCTTGGTCATATTCGTCATGGTCGGGCAGATGATAGGCGAACTGAAGATGTTTGAAAGCGGAACATCCGTGCCAGTCGGTATGGTTGGGCCGGGGGTGTTCCTGAAATTCTTTTTTCTTTCGCTGGTCGTCGCCCTGATCAGCATGTGGGGTGTCGTTGCCTGGCACCGCTATGTGCTGCTCGAAGAAATGCCGAAAGGGTGGATCCCACGGCTCAACCTGTCAAACATGGTTTTATACCTGCTGCGCAGTCTTCAGCTGATGCTTGTATCGGTGGTCTGTCTGCTTCCGGTTGCTTTTGTCGGTTCAGCAATCACGCAGGCTGGGGGCGTGATTGGTGCAATTCTGATGGTGGTTTGCTTCGTCGTGGTTTTCGTGTTTGTCGGCCGGATGGTGCTGGTCTTACCAGCGGCGGCAATCGGGGCCTCTTTTGGGCTTGGGGACGCTTTGCGCGCGACAAAAGGTCAGTGGCCGACCTTCCTTGCTGTGGGATTTTTCATCTTTTTGGCAAATGTCGTCGCTTCGGTTGTCCTGCTTGGCCTGTCTTCGATTCCGTGGCTGATGAGTGTGGTGCAACTCGGCTTTTCGGCCGTTCTGAGCCTGCTGAACATCAGTATCCTGACGACGCTCTACGGCTACTTCGTGGAAAAGCGCCCGATCTGATCGGTATTCTTTTGCATGCTTTGCGCCTGCCCCTTGCCTTGGGGGCGGGCTTGGGTCACTGAAAGGGTATGAGCGATTTTCAGACCCGGTTCAAAGATGCCGCCCGCGCCGCCGAGGCGGCCATGCGCGAGGTGTTTCCCGCAACGCCCCTGCAGCGCAATGTCCACCTGTCCGAGCGGCTTGAGGCGGATATCTACCTCAAACGCGAAGACCTGAGCCCGGTCCGCTCTTACAAGATCCGCGGTGCCTTGAACGCCATGCGCAAGCAGCCCGATCAAGAGCTGTTCGTCTGCGCCTCGGCCGGCAATCACGCGCAGGGCGTCGCCTTCATGTGCAAGCATATGGACAAGCGCGGCGTGATCTTCATGCCGGTCACCACTCCGCAGCAGAAGATCCAGAAGACCCGCATGTTCGGCGGCGACAATATCGAGGTGCACCTGACAGGCGACTACTTCGACGACACGCTGGCCGCCGCGCAGGAGTGGTGCGCGCGGGAAGGCGGACATTTCCTGTCGCCCTTTGACGATGCGGATGTGATCGAAGGGCAGGCCTCCATCGCGGTGGAGATCGAGGAACAATTCGGCGGCACGCCCGATCATGTGATCCTGCCGGTGGGCGGGGGCGGCATGTCTTCGGGGGTGGCGACCTTCTTTGGTGACGGCGTGCATTGCCTGTTTGTCGAACCGACCGGCGGTGCCTGTCTGCGCGCGGCCCTCGCCGCGGGGCATCCGGTTGCACTCGACAAGGTCGATACCTTTGTGGATGGCGCGGCCGTGGGCACCATTGGGGCGCAGCCATTTGATTTGCTGAAACATATTCCGTTGCCAGATGTATTGACGATCTCAGAGGACCGGATCTGCTCCACCATCATTGAGATGCTGAACGTCGAAGGCATCGTGCTGGAGCCTGCCGGGGCGCTGTCGGTCGAGGCACTGAATGATGTACGCTCCTGGATCCGGGGCAAAAGCGTGGTCTGCGTGACCTCGGGCGGGAATTTCGATTTCGAACGCCTGCCAGAGGTCAAGGAGCGCGCGCAGCGCTACTCAGGCATCAAGAAGTACTTCCTCTTGCGCCTGCCGCAGCGGCCCGGTGCACTGAAGGAGTTCCTCAACATCCTCGGCCCCGAGGACGATATCGCGCGCTTCGAGTATCTGAAAAAGTCGGCGCGCAACTTTGGCTCGGTCCTGATCGGGATCGAAACCAAGCGACCCGAGAGTTTCGCTGCGCTTTTTGCCCGCCTGGATGCCGCGGGGATGACCTATACGGACATCACCAATGATGAGACCCTCGCTCAGTTCCTGATCTAGGTTTGCGAACCTTTGATTTCCGATGAGCGGCTTGGCTCACGGTTCGTGAAACGCTTGGAGACCAAATCTGATCTCTTCTGACTTTGGGTCAAGGAGATGGAACGTTTCAACCCTTGTTCCGCGAGGTCCACGGCGAATGCTGCGTTTGTAGTGCGGCATGACATTGCGCCAGTGGCCTAGAGAGGTGATCGTCGCATGTTTTGCGTGATAGTCTTTCTCAATTGCGGTGACTGACGTTGTTTTCCGGCTTTGGTGTTTTCCGGCTTTGGTCCGTACAAGTCGCCAATAGCGACCTTAAAAAGGCAAAATGCCAGCCTAGACCCTCCGCC
>JALUXC010000004.1 GCA_027019165.1 Pseudophaeobacter sp. | reverse complement strand
AATGCCGAAGCAGGAAGACCACGCTGCCTTTACCCGCTTCTTACTTCTCCTACTGCGCATCATCCTACGATGAGAGGGCGGAGGGTCTAGGCTGGCATTTTGCCTTTTTAAGGTCGCTATTGGCGACGCGGTTTTGGCTGATTTTGGGGAACGGGTGCCATTGAAAGATTGCAAGGTGGCGCGTAGTGGTTTTGGGCGATCAAAAAGGCGCCTATCCGCTGTGAGGGAGGGGCGCCTTATCTTGTCGAAGGATTTTCGTGTTTAGAGGGCGGCCTGGAACAGCTCGTTCAGGTTGGCTTCGGTCAGTTCAACCGGGTTTCCACCGCAGGAGGGATCGATGATCGCGCCCTTGACCAGTTCGGGGATCGATTCCTTGGTGACACCCAGATCCGACAGTTTGCGCGGAATGCCTAGGCTGTCATTCAGCTCTTGCACGTAAGAGCGGAACCCGTCAAAGCCGCCTTCGATCCCCAAATAGGCCGCGGCCTGGTTGAACCGATCCGCGATCACAGGCCCGTTAAACTCCAGAACCGCAGGCATGCAGACCGCATTGGTGGTGCCGTGGTGGGTGTTGAAGACTGCGCCGATTGGGTGGCTCATGGCGTGGATGGCACCAAGCCCCTTTTGGAAGGCGGTGGCCCCCATGGCTGCCGCCGACATCATCTGTGCGCGCGCCTCGATGTCTGTGCCGTCTGCATAGGCGCGAGGCAGGTAGTCTTTGACCAGCCGCATCCCTTCCAGCGCAATACCCTGGCTCATCGGGTGATAATGCGGGCTGGAGAAGGCCTCGACACAATGGGCAAAAGCATCAAGCCCGGTCCCTGCGGTGATGAACTTTGGCATGCCCACGGTCAGTTCGGGGTCGCAGATCACCACTGTGGGCAGCACTTTGGGGTGGAAGATAATCTTTTTCTGGTGGGTGACAGAGTCGGTGATGACCGAGGCGCGACCCACTTCGGAGCCGGTCCCGGCGGTGGTGGGCACGGCGATGATCGGTGCAATGGCGTCCGCGTCGGCGCGGGTCCACCAGTCGCCGATGTCTTCGAAATCCCAGACAGGGCGGGTTTGTCCAGCCATAAAGGCGACCATCTTGCCAAGGTCCAGCCCCGAGCCGCCGCCAAAGGCGATCACGCCGTCATGGCCGCCGGCCTTGTAGGCTTCAACGCCGGCCTCGAGGTTCTTTTCATTGGGGTTGGGATCAACTTCAGAGAACATGCCACGACCAAGGCCAGCTGCCTCCATGATGTCGAGCGTGCCTTGGGTCACAGGCAGATCCGCGAGGCCCTTGTCGGTGACCAAGAGCGGTTTCTTGATACCGGCCTGCGCGCAGGCCTCGGCGAGTTCCTTGATCCGGCCTGCGCCGAATTTGATTGCGGTCGGATAGGACCAGTTTCCAACGAGAGACATGGATATTGCCTTTCATGAGGGCCATTGGGCCGGAGGGATAGTCAGTATGAAGCGAGGCGCGGGCGCTGGTCCGGGCCGCGATGCGCCCCGGACCAGTTTGGTTCAGCCCGTCACCTTTTTCAGGTGATAGGATTTCGGGCGGGTGAGGTTCTGATAGCCGATGACCGACAGACCGCCGCCGCGCCCGGTGTTCTTGCAGCCAGTCCAGCACAGGCCTGGATCCAGATAATCGGCGCGGTTCATGAAGACGGTGCCCGTTTCGATCTGATCGCCCACGGCCTGCGCGCGCTCTACATCCTTGGTCCAGAGCGAGGCGGTGAGACCAAACTCGCTGTCGTTCATCAGCCGGATGGCTTCCTCGTCGGAGGAGACCTTCATGATGCCAACCACCGGGCCAAAGCTCTCATCGCGCATCACGCGCATTTCGTGGGTGACATTGGTCAGGATCTGCGGCGTCAGGTAGGCGCCGCCGTCATCCTCGGCGAAGGTGTCGATATGGGCGACTGCGCCCATCTCAAGCGCCTCGGCGATCTGGTCGCGTACTTCCTTGGCGAAACGCACATTGGCCATCGGGCCGATAGTGGTCTCACCGTCCAGCGGATTGCCCAGCTTGTAGCCCTTCACGATCTCCACCGCCTTGGCGAGGAAGGTGTCATAGACGCTTTCGTGCACGTAGATCCGCTCAATCCCGCAGCAGCACTGGCCGGAGTTGAACATGGCACCATCGATCAGCGTATCGACCGCCGCGTCAACATCGGCGTCTTCCATGACATAGCCCGGATCCTTGCCGCCCAGCTCGGTTCCAACGCCGGTAAAGGTGCCCGCCGCTGCGCGCTCCATCGCCTGACCGCCGCCAACCGAGCCGGTGAAGTTCACGAAGTTGAAGGCCCGGCGCGCGATCAGTTCGGAGGTGGTGTCATGGTCAAGGAAGACGTTCTGGAACACATCCTCGGGCACGCCCGCAGCATGGAAGGCCGCCGCCATACGCTCGCCCACCAAGAGGGTTTGCGTTGCATGTTTCAGCACCACGGTGTTGCCGGCAATCAGGGCCGGGGCCACGGTGTTGATCGCGGTCATGTAGGGATAGTTCCAGGGCGCGACGACAAAAACGACGCCATGGGGCACGCGCTTGATGTACCGCTTGAAGGTCGCATCCTCGCCCACCTCGATATCGGCGAGGGACTCCTTGGCGATCTCGGCCATATAGGACGCCCGCTCGTTGAACCCGCCGAATTCACCGCCATAGCGGACCGGGCGGCCCATCATATGCGCGAGTTCCGGGACGATCTCGTCGTTCATTTCGCCAACCTTGGCGACACCAGCCATCACCAGGTCGATCCGTTCCTGCAAGGGGCGGGCGGCCCAGGCGGCTTGGGCCGCACGGGCGCGGGCGGCTGCGGCAAAGGCGTCATCGCGCGATAGGGTTTCGCGCGTGGCAAAGACCGATCCGTCGATCGGAGAGATACATGTCAGTGTCTGGCTCATGCCATCCTCTTTTGGTTGCGGGCAGAAGGTTGTCCTGCCCGTGTCAGTCATTCAGGTGACGGGCAAGATCAGGCCCGCTCAAATCCGCGTGCGATCTCGTAGTCGGTCACGACGCGCTCAAAGTCTTCGATCTCCACCTCGGCGGCGCGCACGTAGTGATCCACCACCTCGTCGCCAAAAGCCGCGCGGAGCATTTCGGAGGTGTTCAGCGTCTCGCGAGCGGCGTGCAGGCTGCCGGGCAGCATGCCGCTGTCGCCCTGATAGACGTCGCCCTTGGCCGCCGGGGCCAGTTCCAGCTGTTCCTCGATGCCTGCGATGCCCGCCGCGAGCTGCGCGGCCATGGCCAGATAGGGGTTGATGTCCGATCCACCGACGCGGCATTCGACGCGCACCGCCTTGGTGCCATCGCCGCAAAGGCGGAAGCCCGCGGTGCGGTTGTCCACCGACCAGATGATCCGGGTGGGGGCAAAAGTGCCCTTCATGAAACGCTTGTAGCTGTTGATGTAGGGGGCCAGGAAATACATGTAGTCGGGCGCGTATTTCAGCATCCCGGCCATGTAGTGTTTCATCAGCTGGCTCATCCCCAACGCGTCGCTTTCGTCATAAAAGGCGGGCTTGCCGTCCTTCCACAGCGACTGGTGCACGTGCGAAGAAGAGCCGACCTTGTCGTGGTGCCATTTCGGCAGGAAGGTCGCGGCATGGCCCTGCTGCCAGGCGATTTCCTTCACCGCGTGTTTGGCGATGGTGTGGTGATCGGCGGTATTCAGAGCATGATCATACTTGATGTTCAGCTCTTCCTGGCCCGCTTCGGCCTCGCCCTTGGTGTTCTCGACCGGAATGCCTGCGTCCCACAGGTGATTGCGCAGCGGGCGCATCACGTGTTCTTCCTTGGTGGTCTGAAGGATGTGGTAGTCTTCGTTATAGGTCGAAATCGGCGTCAGATCGCGGAAACCCGATTTGGCAATCTCGCCAAAGCTCTTCTCGAACAGGAAGAACTCCAGCTCGGTGGCCATCATCGCGTCATAACCCAGTTCGGCCAGGCGTTTGATCTGTTTCTTGAGGATCGCGCGGGGGGAGTGCGGCACGTCCTTGTGGGTGTGGTGATCCAGCACATCACAGAGCACCATCACGGTGCCCTCAAGCCAGGGCATCGGGCGCAGCGTGGACAGATCCGGCTTCATCACGTAGTCGCCATAGCCGCCTTCCCAGCTGGTGGAGGCATAGCCATCGGGTGTCGCCATTTCAAGGTCGGTGGCCAAGAGGTAGTTGCAGCAATGGGTTTCTTCCCAGGCGCTGTTGACGAAATGCTTGGCATGGAAACGCTTGCCCATCAGGCGCCCCTGCATGTCCACAAGGCACACAAGAACGGTGTCCACGGTGCCATCGGCAACCTGGGATTTGAGCGTGTCGAAGGAGAGCATGAGAGGGCCCTTTCAGGTTGCGGCCCGCAGGGCCAAGCTGTTGTCAGAGTGGCGCCTGCGGGCAAAGTCTCGGTTCTGCGTTCCGGCCCGCAAGGACGATTCGCGAGCCGGAGGATGTGTTACTATGGGCGCCGATCAGCCGTAACGGTAGGGGCGGCCTGCCTTGGTCATATCGGCGTTATATTTCTTGAAGATCTCGACAACCTTGGCCTTGGTCGGGCTTTCGGCTGCGATCTCGTCCCAGAACTTGACGGCGGCGTCTTCGACCTGCTGCCATTCGGCATCGGGGATCGAGGTCAGCTGCATCTTGGTGCCGTTGACGCGCAGGGAGGCTTCACCGCCCCAGTACCACCACTGGCGATAGTAGTGCGACTGGTCACAGCAGACGCGGAACAGGGTCTGCAGGTCTTCCGGCAGCTCGTTCCAGCGGCCTTGGTTGGCAAAGAAGCTGCCCGCCCAGGCGCCCGAGATGTTGTTGGTCAGGAAGTAGTTGGTCACATCGGCCCAGCCGACGGTGTAGTCTTCGGTGATGCCGGACCATGCGATGCCGTCCAGCTCGCCAGTCTGCACCGCGACCTCGATGTCTTCCCAGGGCAGGGTGACGGGCACCACGCCGAACTGGCTCAAGAAGCGGCCCGCAGTCGGGAAGGTGAAGACACGCTTGCCTTTGAGGTCCGCAAGGCTGTTGATCGGGTCCTTTGTGGCAAAGTGGCAGGGATCCCAGGCACCGGCCGAGATGTGCTTGACGCCGACCTTGGAATATTCCTCGTCCCAGATCTCATTGAGGCCGTACTGGTTGAACAGCACCGGCACGTCGAGGGAGTAGCGCGAGGCAAAGGGGAAGTAGCCGCCAAAGACGGTGACTTCGGTCGGGGAGGCCATGGAGTCGTCATCGGACTGCACCGCATCGATGGTGCCGCGCTGCATGGCGCGGAACAACTCGCCTGTGGGGACCAGCTGATCGGCATAGAACAGTTCGATCTGCATGCGGTCGCCTGCTATCTTGTTGAACATGTCGATGGCGGGTTTCACCACATGTTCGGCGAGCGCGGCGCCGGCATAGGTCTGCATGCGCCACTTGATGGTGGACTGGGCCAGCGCCGGGGTCGCCAGCGGGGCGGCCATGGCGCCAACCCCGGCGGTGGTCAGAAACTTACGTCTTGTTGTCATCACTTCTCTCCTTGTTGAAATAGGGCCCCCGACCGGGGCTCTTGTTGGTTATTTTCCGTAGACCAGTTCCGGCAGCCACAGGGCGATTTGCGGGAACAGCATCACAAGCGTCAGCGCCACCACCATCACCGCCACAAAGGGGATGATGGAGACATAGATGTCCTTCAGCCCGATCTCGGGCGGGGCCATGGCGCGCATCAGGAATAGGTTGTAGCCAAAGGGCGGCGTCATATAGGCGATCTGGGTGGTGATCGTGTAAAGCACCCCGTACCAGATCAGATCGAACCCGAGCGCGCCCACCAGCGGCACATAAAGCGGCGCAACGATCACCAGCATCGCGGTGTCATCAAGGAAGGTGCCCATCACGATAAAGCTGAGCTGCATCAGGATCAGGATCATCCATGGGGAAAGGCCCAGCTGCGTGGTGAACAGATCCTCGATCGCCTTGACCGCGCCAAGGCCATCAAAGATCGCCCCGAACCCCAGCGCGGCAAGGATGATCCACATGAACATGCAGGAAATCCCAAGGGTGGAGCGTACCGAGGTCTCAAACACTTCCTTGTTCATGCGTCCTTTGAGGACCGCAGCGATAAAGGCGGTCATCGCGCCAATGGCCGAGCTTTCCACCAGCGAGGTCCAGCCGTTGACAAAGGGGATCATCATCGCGGCAAAGATCGCCAGCGGCAGCACGCCCGAGAACAAGAGCCGGTATTTCTCTTTCAGGAAGAGATCCGTGTAGAACATCGGGATCTTGCGAGTGACAAAGGACAGCGCCGCTGCGCCAAGGGCCAGGCCGATGGCGGATTTTGGTGCCACGATGCCCAATTTGACCACCAGCGGGATCAGCACCAATGAGGCCAGAACGATATAGTTCAGACGCAGCGGGTGGTCGCTCACGCGGTCGTATTCGGCCAGATCCTCGGGAGTCATGGCCGGGCCAAGATCCGGCTGCATCCGCGCGCGAATGTAGATGTAGACAATGAACATGGTGGCCATCAAAAGGCCGGGGATCACACCTGCCAGCCAAAGCTGCCCCACCGGCTGGCGCGCGATCATCGCATAGAGCACCAGCACCACCGAGGGCGGCACAAGAATGCCTAGGCTGGATCCTGCCTGAATGGTGCCTGTCACTAGAATCTTGTCATAGCCGCGGCGCAAAAGTTCCGGCAGGGCGATGGTGGCGCCAATGGCCATGCCTGCAACCGACAGGCCATTCATGGCCGAAACCAGCACCATCAAGCCGATGGTGCCGATGGCAAGCCCGCCCTTCACCGGCCCCATCCAGACGTGGAACATACGATAGAGGTCGTCGGCGATCTTGGATTCCGACAGAACGTAGCCCATGAAGATGAACATCGGCAGGGTCAGCAGCGGATACCATTTCATCAGCTTCATGGCGGCTGAAAACGGGATCTCCACCCCGCCAGTCCCCCACAGCAGCAGCCCTGCAACCGCGCCGACAAATCCGATGGCGCCAAAGACGCGCTGGCCGGTCATCAGCATCAGCATCATGCCGGCAAACATCACAAGGGCGATCATTTCATAGGGCATCAGAGGTCCACTCCGCGCAGGCGTCCGATATCCCGGAACAATTCGGCAAGGCATTGCAGCAGCATCAAGAGGACACCGAAGCAGAGGATGAATTTGACCGGCCACAGGAAGGGCCGCCAGGCGGTGGAGCTGCGCTCAAGGTAGCCGATCTTCTCTCCCGCTGCCGTCAGACCCTCGGTGATCAGCGTCCAGATCAGATCTCCGAAAAAGGAGAAAGGCTCCATCCCGAAATAGCCAAGGCTATAGGCGGTGGAACTGACCGCGCCGTAAAAAAGGATGCCGAGGTAGACCATCAGAAACAGCACGGTAAAGCCATCGACCCAGGCCTTGGTCCTTGTGCTCCAGCTGCCATAGAACAGATCCATCCGCACATTCGAGCCCATCTGGATCGAATAGGGCCCGCCCAGAACGTAATAGGCGACCATGACGAATTGCGCGGTCTCAAGTGTCCAGAGCGAAGGGTTGAAGAAGGTTTTTGACACCGACGACCACAGGAGTACTCCGATCAGGGCAAAGATCAGATACATGGCAAAGCGACCGATGAACCAGTTCATCGCATCGATGATGCGGATATAGCGGAGGATGAAACTAGGCATCTGCCTGCCTTTCGGTCTTGAGCGCGGCCAGAGCCGGGCGCAGCAGGGTGAGCAGTTCTTCGGCCATCTGCGCCTCGTCCTCTGGCATGCGCAAAAGGTCGTTGCGCACTTCGATCATTACATTGGCCAGCCCATTCTGGAGCCCGTGAAGACGCAGCGAATGGGTGACGCCATCTTCGGGGCCATAGGGATCGTTACGCGCGATTTTGCGGTGCGGCAGTCGCTGGGCCTCGGCCAGCATGGCATCGGCCAGGCGGTTGTCCCTGTCATGCAGGATGCCGATCTCAACCGCGCGCCGGGTGCCGAAATAGACCGGCGTAAAACTGTGCATGGTCACCAGAACCGTGTCGCGCCCGGTTGCCTTTCGTGCGGACAGAATATCACCCACTGCAGTGCAGAAAGGCACATAAACGCTTTGCACGCGCTCGGCGCGATCCTCGTCGGTGAGGCCCACATTGCCAGGAACCTCGATCACCTCGGATTTCACCGGCATGGCCGAATGCGCCTCTGGGGGGCGGTTGCAGTCATAGACCAGCCGCGACACCCGGCTTGCCACCATTGGTGCATCCAGCGCCTTTGCCAGTGCAAGCGATACCGCCCGCGCACCGGGATCCCAGGCCGCATGGCTGGTCCGGTCGGCTTCGGCAAGGCCAAGCCCGTTGTAGCGTTCTGGAATATCGTGGCTGGCATGCTCACACAGGATCAACACATCTCCCGCGCCATCAGCGTTGAAGATCTCCACGGCTTCTTTTTGAGCTTTGGAATCGCCCGATGACATGCGGCACTCCCTGCGGTTTGGAAAAATGTTTTCACGCGCTGCTATTTCTGTCAATATCCTTCCAGTCAAGATTTTGCATGCGTCAGGCCGCCGTGGCGCCCTCGAATGCGACTGCCTGTTTTTTGATCGATCGGTATTGGAGGTGATCGCCCGTGTCCAAACCCGCCCCCAGCGTGCGTGAGCTGATCCGCGAACACTATTCCGCGCTGACCCAGTCCGAGCGTAAGTTTGCGAATTCCTTGCTGGAAAACTATCCGGCGGCAGGGCTGGCCTCGATCACCATCGTTGCGGCCAATGCAGAGGTCTCGACCCCGACGGTGGCGCGCATGGTGCAGAAACTGGGTTTCAAGGGCTATCCGCAGTTCCATCAGGCCTTGCTGAAAGAGTTGGAAGCGCAGGTCTCCGGCCCGACGCAGCGACGGGAAAACTGGGCCTCCGAGGCGCCCGAAGGGCACCTTTTGAACAGATTTGCACAGGCGGTGACGGATAACCTGGGCCAGACCTTTTCCAACCTCGATTACGAACAGTTTGATATGGCCGTCCGCCAATTGGCCAATACCGAAGGGCGGCTTTATGTTGTGGGCGGGCGCATCACGCGGGCGCTGGCCGACTATGCCTTTACCCATTTTCAGGCCATTCGCCAGCGCGTCACGCATATGACGTCGTCGTCGGCCACATGGCCGCATTACGTGCTGGATATGGAGGCGGGCGATACGCTGCTGATGTTCGACGTGCGGCGCTATGAGACCAACCTGCAACGACTGGCAGAACTGGCGGCTGAACGAGGAGTCAAGATCATCCTGATCACCGATCAATGGGCCAGCCCGATCACCTCGGTCGCTCAGCATACGTTCAATTGCTGGGTGGAAATCCCCTCGGCCTGGGATTCGAACATCTCCACCATGATGCTGCTCGAGGCGATGATTGCCGCGACCCAAGAGGAAGGCTGGGACGAGACCCGCGAACGCTATGAACGGCTGGATGAACTGTTCGACATGACCCGGCTGTTCCGCAAGTTCTCCTGACCGGTGATCTCTGTTGCTGAGGTGTCGCCCGCTGGTAGACAAAGGGCCGCCGTTGCACCACATTACCAGCAAGACCGGATTTCAGATCGAGGCCACAGCCAAATGACCCCCATTGCCAAGACCCTTGCCGCCCTCAGTGTTGCCATGCTTGCCGCCGCGCCTGTCGTTGGCAAACCGCTGAGTCGTATTCTGGCGCAGTCGGGGTTCACTCCGGTGGATCTGGAGATGATGATCCAGGCTGAAGCCGTGCTCTATGGTGTTGCGCAGCCGAAAAAAGGCACGTCAGAGGCTTGGAGCAATCCTGATTCCAACGCCTACGGCAAGGTGACGATTGTCGATCAGCAGGGCAACTGCATTTCCCTGCAACACAAGGCCCACCCCAAAGGCGAAGAGAAAGCCAGCCTCATCAATCGCAAGTACTGCAAGGATGTGAACGGGGCCTGGCGTCTGTCGATCTGAGGCCGTCAGCGGTAGGTGCGATCCTCGATGGGGGTGGCCTCAATCGCATCCAGCAGCCCGCCGATGAGCAGTTCTTCGGCGCGGTTCTTGGCTGCGTGGCGGCTCCAGACCACATGCACGTCGATTCCGGGCAGATCCTCATAGGGGGGCACTTGCCACAATAGCCCGTCCCGCACATCGCGCGCTGCCACATGAACGGGCAGGGGGCCGATGCCGATCCCGGCGACGATCATCCGATGCACCTCTTCCAGATGGCTTGAGAGACCGGTGACCTTGTCGCCTAGCTCTGCCTGCGCCCGCATCACGGTCACGGGTTTCAGCACATCATGCAGCCGGTCGGTTTCAAAACTGACCGAACTGTGCCCTGCCAGATCGGCAACCGTCAGATCCTTGCGCCCGAATAGCGGATGGCGCGGTCCGCAGAACAGCCCGAAGAATTCGCGGTAGAGACGGCGATACTCCAGCTTGGGGTTGTGATCGCGCACGAGGCATAGGGCGAAGGAGGCGCGCTTTGCGGCGACCTCGGCAATCGCATCGGCGCTTGAGCGTACATCGATAGACAGCGTCGCCTTGGGATGATTGCTGTGAAACTCCGCCAGAACCTCGTCAAACAGCGGGCAGACCACATGGCTGGCCACGGCGATCTTGATATGGCCCTGCACCTCGTCCGTCAGTTCCCGCATCAGGGTCGACAGGCGCAGGATCGATCCATTGATATCAAGCGCCTCGCGGTACAAGAGCCGCCCCGCATCGGTCAACTGGTAGTGGCCCGGTGAGCGGTCGATCAGCTTGCGCCCGATCCGGTCCTCCAGCTTCTTCAGCGCGGCCGAGACCGAGGGCTGTTTCAGCCTGAGCTGCTGCGCCGCTTCGGTGATCGAATGGCTTTCGGCCAGAACAACAAAGGTGCGCAAGAGGTTCCAGTCCAGCTCGCGGGCGATACGGTCGGGGGCAAAGCGGGAATCGCTCACTATAGATCCTATCTATATTCAGAATTTTGATTATCTATTTGATCTATAGTGGGCAGGTTTTGCATGGTCCCGTCAAGCCCGGGCATCACGGGCCTCAACAGGGAAAGACCATGTCCGTCGAAAAACGAGAGGCGCGTCAGCCTTGGATCCTGCTGTCTCCCGCATTGACTGCGGTGACGCTGCTGTTGTTCGTGCCGCTGCTGTTCATTCTGGTTTACAGCTTCTGGCTGCGCACCGCGACCGGCGCCGATGTGGCGGGGTTCTACCTTGATAACTGGCAGGAAGCGCTCACCGATCCTTTCTACCGCGACATCCTGATCAGCACCCTGCGCATTGCCGCAATCACCACGGTGGCCTGCGCTGTGATGGGCTATCCGTCGGCCTATTTCATTGCCCGCTCGCAAGGCAACAAGGCGGTGCTGCTTCTCTTGCTGATGCTGCCTTTCTGGATCAGCTACATCATCCGCACGATGAGCTGGATCAACATCCTTGGCGTCTCGGGGGCGCTCAACTCGGCGTTGATGGCGCTGGGCATCATCAGTGAGCCAATCCAGATGCTCTACAACGAGGTCACGGTGATCCTGGGGCTGGTGCATTTCCTTCTGCCCTTCATGATCCTCAACATCTTTGTCAGCCTCGACGGCATCGATACCAACCTTGAAAACGCCGCCAATTCGCTGGGCGCGACCAAGTGGCAGGCCTTCCTTCAGGTGACGCTGCCGCTGTCGTTGCCGGGACTGGCTGCCGGGGGGCTCTTGTGTTTCGTCCTTGGCGCCGGGACCTACATCACCCCGCTGGTTCTGGGCGGCCCGCGCGATGCGATGTTCGCAAATCTGGTCTTTGAAGCCATCATCACCCAGCTGAACTGGCCCCTTGGATCAGCCCTGTCGCTGATGCTGCTGGCGGTGCTCGGCGCGCTGGTGATGATCTACAACCGCTACCTGGGCATGGCCCAGCTGATGAAGGGGCTGGGCTGATGGAAACCCGTTTCAACATGGGCTGGACCTTGATCCGTGGCTGGGCTGTCCTCGTCTATATCTTCATGTTCCTGCCGGTGGCCGTCGTCGTGCTCTTGAGCTTCAATGCCAGCCAGTTCGGCAACTTCCCAATGACCGGCTTTTCCTTCCGCTGGTTCGTCGAGCTGGCGGGCAATGAGGCGATCCTGCGCGCCTTTCGCACCTCGATCATTCTGGGTCTGCTGACGGCGCTGATTTCGACCACGCTGGGGGTTCTGGCGAGCCTTGCCTTGGTGCGCTACCGGGTGCCGGGGGCCAATGCGATCTCGACGCTGCTGATCGCGCCCATTCTGGTGCCCGAGGTGGTGCTGGCCGTCGCGCTCTTGTTGTTCCTGAACTTCCTCGGCGTGAACAAAAGCTTTGGCCTTTTGTTGGCGGGGCATGTGATCTTTACGCTGCCCTTCGTGATCCTGGTGGTGCAGGCGCGGCTTGTGTCGATCAAGCGCGACGTCGAAGAGGCCGCGATGAGCCTTGGTGCCTCCCCGGTGCAGACTTTCTTCCAGATCACTCTGCCTCTGATGATGCCAGCGGTTCTGGCTGGCGCTCTTTTCGCCTTCACCATCAGCTTTGACGACATCACCGGCACCCTGTTCTGGAAACCTGGCGGGGTGGAAACCGTGCCGACGCAGATCTTCGCCATGCTGAGGAACTCGATCAGCCCCGAGATCAATGCGCTCGGCACTGTGATGATCGTGATGACCGTTGGCCTGCCGCTCCTCGGTGCGGTCATCGCCCGGGCCATGGCCCGCAAAAGCGGCACTTAGAACCGCATTCAATTCACAAAAAGACAGACCAACACGGAGACTGAAATGACCAAGAAAATGGACAATACAACCCGATATGAGCGCGCCCGCGAGCGCTATATGAACGGCGATCTGGATCGCCGCAGCTTCCTCGGGCTGATCGGTGCTGCGGGCCTTGCCTATGGCGTCTCCACGCCTTTCGCAAAATACGCCCATGCGGCGACCACCGATCAGGTGCGGTTCGACGGCTGGGGCGGCGTTGTCAGCGAAGCCTTCCGCAAGCACGCTTTTGACCCCTACACCGGCAAGACCGGCATCAAGGTGGTCGATGGCACATTCGGCGGCGGCGATGAATACCTGTCGCGCGTCAAGGCGAGCCAGCCGGGCGAATACAACATCGCGCACCTGTCCGGCGTCTTCGACTATGCCCGCTATCACGCGCTGGGCCTCAGCTCGGAGCTGAACGAGGCCAATATCCCCAACCTCGAATACGTGATCCCGAAACTGGTCGATGTGTTCCGCGGTGTGTCGGGCGGCAAACTGTCCTGCGTGCCCTATGACTATGGGACAACCGGTCTGGCCTATAACCGCAAGTACATCTCGGATGACGAGATGCAGGAAAAGGGCGCCAAGATCCTGATCGACGAGGCCCATAAGGGCAAGATCGCCGGCTGGAGCGACTGGCGCACCCGCATGTGGTACGCGGCTCTGCAGACTGGCCAGAACCCGAACGAGATCTCCGATGAAGACGCGGCCTGGGATGCGGTGCGCACCCACCGTGATCTGAGCCTTAAATACTGGGGTTCGGGCGCCGAGCTGATGAGCCTTCTGGCCGAAGAGGAGATCTACGCGACCGAAGCCTGGTCCGGTCGCATCTATGCGCTGCAGGAGCAGGGCCACGACATCGGCTACATGGATCCGCCCAACGGCTTTGGCTGGCAGGAATGTCTGTTTGTCATGAAAGGCTCGCCCATGGAGGCCTGTGAAGAGCTGCTGAACTTCATGCTGGCGCCGGAAACCTCGATCGCGGTGGCGGAAGGGCAGAACTACCCGACCGCGCTGGATCCGACCAAGGTCGACCTCGGTGACAAGATCCCGACCCTGCCGGCCTTTGATCCCACCGGCACCCTGTCGGGGCTGACCTTTGCTGATCCCGACTTCTGGAACGGTCACGAGGCCGCCTGGTCCAAGACCTTTGGCCGCGTCCAGAAGGGCTACTAATCCCTCCCGCCCTCTCCCCAGCCGGGGAGGGGGCACCCATGAACTTCCATCCGGAGAGCGCCCCCGTGAGTTCCGTTACCCTGAACAATATCGTCAAACGCTTTGGCACCTTCACGGCTGTGCACAAGGCCAACCTTGAGATTCCCGAGGGCGCCTTTGTCACGCTGCTGGGGCCGTCGGGCTGCGGCAAGACCACCAACCTGCGCATGATCGCGGGGCTTCTGGACCCCAGCGAGGGCGAGATCCTGATCGGCGGCAAGCGGGTCAATGAAGTGCCGATCCACAAGCGCAATCTGGGTATCGTGTTCCAGAACTATGCGCTGTTCCCTCATAAAACCGTGGCCGAAAACATCGCCTTTGGCCTCAAGTACCGCAGTGTCCCGAAATCCGACGTGGCCCGCCGCGTGCAGGAGGCGTTGGATCTGGTTCAGCTGCCCGATGTGGGGCACCGCTATCCCAAGGAATTGTCGGGCGGCCAGCAGCAGCGCATCGCCTTGGCCCGCGCCATCGTGATTGAACCTGAGGTTCTTTTGCTTGATGAACCTCTGTCGGCGCTGGATGCCAACCTGCGCGAGGATATGCGGGTGGAACTGAAGCGCATCCAGTCCAAGATCGGTGTGACCACCGTTTTTGTGACCCATGACCAGTCCGAGGCGCTCGCCATGTCGGACAAGATCGTGGTGATGAGCGCTGGGCGGATCGAACAGGTCGGCACCCCCGAAGAGGTCTACAACACCCCCGCCAGCGAATTTGTCGCCAATTTCCTTGGCGCCTCGAACATCCTGGCCGGGGGCTGTGCCAGCAAGGATGCAAATGCAGCCCTTCTGGATGTGCCGCTGTTTGGTAGCGTTCTGGTGCCTGCGGACAAGGCGCCTGCCGTCAATGCAGGGGATGCCGCAAAACTGGTGCTGCGCGCCGAAAAGCTGGTTTTGAAGGCACCGGGCAGCGATACCACGGGCATGGTCACAGCCGAGGCCGTGGTCGAAACCGTCGACTATCAGGGGCAGACCGTGCGTTATTTCCTGCGGGTGGGCGACACGCAGTTGCAGGCGATCAACATGATCGACGGCCGCCCCTTTGCCGAAGGGCAAACCGTGACCGCTGCCTTCCGCCCGCAGGATTGCGCGGCCTTGGCAGGCGCCTGAATACGAACCAACAAGACAAGATCGCGAGCGGGATCACAACATGAGCAATCTCTTTTATCAGGGCCGCGGCCGCAAACCGGTGCTGGAACAGGCGCGCGGCGTCTACATGTGGGACAAGGACGGCAAGCGCTATCTGGACGGATCCTCTGGCGCGATGGTCTGCAACATCGGCCATTCGAACGAAAACGTGCTGGCGGCGATGCAGCGGCAAATGGAGAAATCCACATTCGGCTATAGGCTGCATTTTGAAACCGAAGCTTCGGAGCAGCTGGCCGCGCGTCTGGCCGGGCTGATGCCCGAGGGGCTGAACAAGGTGTTCTTCGTCTCCGGCGGATCGGAGGCGGTGGAAAGCGGCATGAAGATGGCCCGCCAATATGCCCTCGCCACGGGGCAGGAGAGCCGCTGGAAGGTCATCTCGCGCAGCCCGTCCTATCATGGTTGCACCTTGGGCGCGCTGGCGGTCACGGGCTATGCCACCTTGTCGGATCCCTTCGCGCCGATGATGCAGGACATGCCCAAGGTGCCCGCGCCGCGCGCCTATCTCGACGGGCTTGACCCCAACGATCCCGCCACCGGTGCCCATTACGCCAATATGCTGGAGGCCAAGATCCTGGCCGAAGGCCCCGAAACTGTTCTTGCTTTTATTCTTGAGCCCGTTGGTGGCGCCTCTACCGGCGCGCTGGTGCCTCCAACCGGCTACATGGAGCGCATCCGCGAGATCTGCGATCAATATGGCGTCCTCTTGATCATGGACGAGGTGATGACCGGCGCCGGGCGCACGGGCAGCTTCCTTGGATGTGATCACTGGGGCACTCGCCCCGATATCGTGGTGATGTCCAAGGGGATAGGCTCGGGCTATGTGCCGCTGGGGGCAATGATCGCCGATGAACGGCTGGTCGAGCCGGTGCTGGATGCGGGTGGTTTCGCCCATGGCTTTACCTATGCCGGGAACCCGCTGGCCTGTGCGGCGGGCCTTGCCGTGGTGGAAGAGATCGAAGCACAGGGCCTGTGCCGGAATGCGGCGGATATGGGCGAGAAACTGATCGCCCGCCTGCACGGGCTGATGCAAAAGCATGAGATCATCGGAGATGTGCGCGGCAAGGGGCTGCTGACGGCGTTTGAGTTCATGTCGGACCGCACCACCAAGGCCCCGCTGCCCAAGGCGCTGAACGTCTATCAGAGGTTCGTGGACATCGCTTATGACAAGGGGCTGATCGTCTACTCGCGCCGCACCCGCGACGGGGTGGAAGGGGACCATATCCTCGTCTGCCCGCCCTTGATCGTGAATGACACCCATCTGGATGAGATCATCGAAGGGCTTGATGCCTCGCTTGTTCAACTCACCGACGAAATACACCCCGCACTGAAAGCCGGTTAAGACATGTCCAAGATCCTGATCACCTGCGCCATCACCGGCTCGATCCATACGCCGTCGATGTCGCCCTATCTTCCGGTGACGGCGGATGAGATCACCGACCATGCGCTGGGCGCCGCCGAAGCGGGGGCGGCGATCCTGCATCTGCATGCGCGTGATCCCGAGACCGGCCAGCCTTCGGCCAGCAGTGACCACTTCACGGCGTTTTTGCCGCGCATCAAGCAGGCGAGCGATGCGGTCCTGAACATATCGACCGGGGGCAGCGCGGTGATGACGCTGGAGGATCGTCTGGCAGCGCCCAAGATGGCGGAACCTGAGATGTGCAGCCTCAATATGGGCACGATGAACTTTGCGCTCTATCCCGCAGCCGCGCGCATCACAGAGTGGAAGCACGACTGGGAAAAGCCCTTTCTGGAAAACTCCGACGATCTGGTCTTCAAGAACACCCCGCGCGACATGGCGCGGATCCTGACCGAGATTGGTCAGGAGCGCGGCGCGCGGTTCGAGTTCGAATGCTATGATGTCAGCCATCTATATATGCTGAAGCATTTTGTGGATCGCGGGCTGGTAGAGGCGCCCTTGTTCATCCAGTTCGTTTTTGGTGTCTTGGGCGGGATTGGACCAGATCCGGAGAACCTCACCCATATGAAACTGATTGCAGACAAGCTGTTCGGGGATAGCTACATGTTTTCTGTGCTGGCGGCAGGGCGCCACCAGATGCCACTGATCACCATGGGCGCTGCCATGGGCGGGCATGTGCGGGTCGGGCTGGAGGACAGCCTGATGATCTCACGCGGGCAGCTGGCCAAGACCAACGCCGAACAGGTCAGCAAGATTCGCCGCATTGTCGAGGACCTGGGCCGCGAGGTTGCCAGCCCCGATGAGGCGCGCCAGATGCTGGGCCTGAAAGGCGCGGACCGGACGGCGATCTGATGGAGGTCCGGTTTCGAAACGCAGCGGCCGAGGACATGCCCGCTCTGCAAAAGGCGCTGGAGCAGCTTTCGGCAGACCTTGGCGATACGCACCACGGCACCGAAGCAGATCTTCTGCGTGCGGGCTTTGGGGACGATCCAATCTTTGGCGCCATCCTGGCTGAGGCCGGGCCGCCTTCGGCGGCGCGCATGGTCGGGGTGAGCGTTTTCACGCCGCTGTTCTCCACCATGCGCGGGGCAGCGGGGGTCTATGTGTCTGACCTATGGGTGAGCGAGGACATGCGCGGACAAAAGCTGGGCCAGCGTTTGCTGAAGGCTGTGCTCGAAGAAGGCCAGCGCCGGTGGCAGGCGAGGTTCCTCAAGCTCAACGTCTATGACATCAGCGCGGACTCGCGCAGGTTCTACGAGCGGCTGGGCTTTGCCCCGGTCACCTCGGAGACGGAAATGAAATTGGATGAGGCCGGATGCGCGGCCCTGAGAGGAGAGCGATGAAAGCCATATTCGAAGAGCGTCAGTGGAAGCACGACCCCAAACATTTCATGGCCAATGGCGCCATCATGCCCAATCCCGAGCAGCCGAAACGGATCGAGGTGCTGCATGCGGGGGCCGTGGCGGCCGGTTGCAGCTTTCAGGCACCAAAGGATGCAGGCCTTGGTCCCATCGCAGCACTGCATTCGGCGGAATATCTGACCTTCCTTGAGACCATCTACACCCGCTGGCAGCGCATCCCGGGCGCGGGCGAAGAGGTGATCCCCAACATCCACCCCGCGCGGCGCACCGATGGCTATCCGAAATCCGCCGTGGGACAGGCGGGGTTCCATCAGGCCGACACGGCCTGCCCGATCGCAGAAGGCACCTGGGAAGCCGCCTATTGGTCGGCGCAATCCGCAATCACCGGCGCGGACCTGATCCGGGACGGGGAGCGCGCGGCCTATGTCCTGTCGCGCCCGCCGGGGCACCACGCCTTTGGCGATCTGGCGGGGGGATTTTGCTTCCTGAACAACTCGGGCATCGCGGCAGAGCGCCTGCGCGCCGCAGGCCTGCGCCCGGCGATTTTGGATGTGGATGTACACCACGGCAACGGCACCCAAGGCATCTTCTATGACCGCGACGATGTGCTGACGGTCTCGATCCACGCGGACCCGGCGCGGTTCTACCCGTTCTTCTGGGGCCATGCGCAGGAACGCGGTGAGGGGCGCGGTCTTGGCTACAACCTGAACCTGCCGCTGCCGCGTGGCACCGGGGACGACGACTACCTCAAGACGCTGGACACCGCCCTGCAACGCATCAAGAGCTTTGGCACTGATGTGTTGGTGGTGGCGCTGGGCCTTGATGCCTCGATCGACGATCCTTTCGAAGGGCTGGCCGTCACCAAAGAGGGTTTTGCCCGTATTGGCGCGGCGATCGCGGCGACGGGCCTGCCGGTCCTCTTCGTGCAGGAGGGCGGTTATCTCTCGGATTCACTGGGTGAGAACCTGACCCGAACCCTGACCGGGTTTCAGGAGGGCGCGTGACCGCCTTTGATGCCATCGTCATTGGCGGCGGCATTGCCGGGATCTCTGCCGCGGCGGAGCTCGCGCGAGAGATGTCGGTGCTGGTGCTCGAGGCGGAGCCGCAGATTGGCTATCACGCCAGCGGGCGCTCGGCGGCGATATTCATTCGCAACTATGGCAACGATACGCTGCGGGCGCTTAATGCGGCCTCGGCCCCGATGCTTGAGGCGCCGGATGGGATCTCGAACCGTTCGCTCCTGTCGCCGCGCGGGGAGATGCTGGTGGCCGATGAAAGCGAATTGGCTGCGCTTGAGGCCTATGCGCGTGACGCAACCGGCCTTGAACGGCTCACGTCACAGCAGGCAGTGGAACTGGTCCCGATCCTTCGGCGCGACTGCATCGCGGGGGCCGTGATCGAATGGGACGCACAGGACATTGACGTGGACCGCATGCTGGCGGGCTATGCCAATGCGCTCAAACGCCGTGGCGGTCGGGTCATCACGAATGCGCGGATCGATGGGCTGTCCCGCATTGGGGCTGCATGGCATGTGGTTGTCCGCGGGGACAGTTATTTGGCTCCCATCGTGATCAATGCGGCAGGGGCTTGGGCCTCTGAGGTGGCTGAGATGGCTGGGGCCGCGCCCCTGTCCATTTCTCCGCTGCGCCGCTCTGCCGCTATCCTCCCTGCGCCTGACGGACACGACATGACGCGCTGGCCTCTGTTCGCCTCGGCTGCAGAAGGCTGGTATGCCAAGCCCGAAGCCGGCAAGCTGATGGTCTCTCCAGCGGACGAAGATCCGGTGGAGCCGCATGATGCCTGGGCTGATGATATGGTCCTGGCCGAGGGACTGCATCGTTATGAGCAGGCGGTAACGGTTCCCGTCACACGGGTCGAGGCCTCGTGGGCCGGCTTGCGGAGCTTTGCCCCGGACCGCACCCCGGTTGTGGGCTTTGACACCCGCGCCGAGGGCTTCTTCTGGCTCGCAGGGCAGGGAGGCCACGGCGTTCAGACCGCCCCGGCGCTGGCTGCCATGACAGCGGCATTGTGCCAGGGCGCCGCGCCCGCTATCGGTGACGCCATAACATCTGCCGTCAGTCCGCAGCGCTTTGGCTGCTGAGTGGTTGTGGCTCAGGAATACTTTAACAGACAGGGACATGAACCCATGAGTGAAATCACCCGCAAACATACTGGCCCCCGCATGAGCCAGATCGTCACCCACGGCGACACCATCTACCTTGCAGGTCAGGTCGGAACCGCAGGCGCAAGCGTTGCCCAGCAGACCAAGGATTGCCTGGAAAAGATCGATGCACTCCTCGCCGAGGTGGGAAGCGACAAGACCCGGATCCTGCAGACGGTGATCTGGCTCGCGGATATGAAGGACTTTGCCGAGATGAACGAGGTCTGGGATGCCTGGGTTCCCGAAGGCCACACGCCTGCCCGTGCCTGCGGCGAAGCAAAGCTGGCCACGCCTGATTTCCTGGTGGAATTCATCGTGACGGCGGCCAGGGCCTGACAGGCGGTCCCGAGGTCTTGCAACAGTAAGTCAAAGCCCGGCGGTATCGCTGGGCTTTGTTGTTTTTTTGGCGCCCTTCAGCGCCAGGGCTTTCATCGGCCAAAGCAGGGTCAGGGGGCGGAAATCGAGAGCGATCCTGCAGCGCAAGATGTGACTCGCGGGGATTCTTCCGAGTCGTGTTGTTGAACGACCCGATTCCTCCATTCGACGCCAATGCCTTCCGCATTCCGTCCGCATGAATAAGGCTTAAGATGTTGAAAATATGGAATAATGTAAGAATTTCCATTTTCTCTGATTTTTGGGTTGCGGGTGATTGTTGTTGGGACTAGAACCCCCTTCACCGGCGGCGCTGAGGCGGTGTTGGGGACGCTCAGGAGAGACTGGGGCATTCGGAATAGGGTGGGGC
>JALUXC010000003.1 GCA_027019165.1 Pseudophaeobacter sp. | reverse complement strand
CGCCCCACCCTATTCCGAATGCCCCAGTCTCTCCTGAGCGTCCCCAACACCGCCTCAGCGCCGCCGGTGAAGGGGGTTCTAGTCCCAACAACAATCACCCGCAACCCAAAAATCAGAGAAAATGGAAAAAAGCCGGAAAACCTTCGTAACAATCTGAAATTTAAGTGATTTCTCTCGAAGTGATGTCGCGCAAGGGTCCAAGAACGCCTGATGCGAGCTGCATCGCCGTTCCGTTTGCCCTAGAGCTTCGAGTCGCCCTTTGTGCACAGATCAATATGTTGATGCTCGCGCCCCGACAGCCACAAGGAACCACTTGAGCACCCCAGTACCGAGCAGATCTCAGGATGGGGCTCAGCCGAGAATCATGCGCACGGACGGATCATGCCTGAAGCGAACCGTCATTCCGACCGGCAGCCCCCATCACAGGTCTATCTCGATAATTTCGCCCTTCTTGGCCGCGCGGGATTGGCACAGAATGATGGACTGCTGTCTTTGGGCTTTTGAGAGGACAAAGTCGCGATGCTCCACCTCTCCTGAAATGAGACCGCATTTGCACACGCCGCATATGCCATCGGCGCATTTGACATCGATCGGGATGTCATGCTCAGCCAGAACATCCGTGGCCGTTTTGTCTGCGGGCACAGGAATGTCGCAGCCGCTTCGGCGCAGTCGCAGCACAAAGGGGTGATTTTCGTAGTCCGGCACATCCGGCACCGAGAAGAATTCCAGATGCCGCGCCGTTTCAGGGAACCCGTGACGTTCTGCTGTCTCCATCACTGCGGTCATGAATCGATCTGGCCCGCAGGTATAGACATGCCATCCGCTGTGATATCCGGACAAAATCCTGTCGAGATCGGCGCGCGTGCCCTCTTTGGAAATGTGAAGATGGACCTGATCGGCCCAAGGCATGCGTTCGAGATCAGTGAGATACCCAGCATCAGCGCGATCCGTGACGGAGTAATGCAGTTCAAAGGTACGACCCAGAGTATAGAGACGATGGGCCATGGCAATCATCGGGGTGACGCCTATGCCTCCCCCCATGAGAAAGGTCTTTTCGGCGTTTTCATCCAGAGGGAAATGATTGATCGGGCGAGAGATGAATATTCGGCGCCCTTCGGCAAAGATGCGATGGAGCAGCTTTGAGCCGCCGCGCCCCTCATCCTCGCGCAGGACACCGATTTGGTATTTGGAGCGGTCCGCAGGGTCCCCGGACATCGAATACTGGCGCAGGAATTCCGGCGCGACCACAATATCGAGATGGGCCCCCGCAGTCCATTCGGGCAGGTCACTGCCATCCACAGCCGAGAACTCGTATTTTGTGACGCCGGGGCTCATCTGCTCAGCCTTGGAGACCACCACCTGCAACACAGGGCTGGCAGTGTCATTCGAATAGACATGATCCCACGGTCCGGTTTCCCCTCGCGCCCTGCGAGCCTGGTATTCTTTGGCGGTGATCATCGCCTGGTAGGCTTCGATTCCGGCCTCCCGGTCCATCGGGAAAGGATAGGGCCAGGGATGCGGGGCCAGATTGGCAGGATAGACCGCAAGGGTCTGGTCCTCGTAGCACAGGTCCAGATCCTTTTGCAGGGCACGGGCATTGACCGGGTGGCGCGTGGGCCGATAGCCGCCGTTCTCTTCCAACTCCAGATCCCACCACCATTTCTTGGACGGGTTCATCTCACCATTGCCCAGCGCATCGTCCAGCTTGGCCAGCAGCGGAGCCGCCTTTGGCACGTTCATCGCCGCCCAGCGAAAGGGGCGCTCGGCAAAGATGCCTTCCAGGTTCCAGGGGCAGGTCTTCATACAGCGCCCGCACATGGCGCCGCCCGGCGTGGTGATCCGATAGGTGGTGCATTTCTGGCTATCGCTCTTCCAGATCTCATAGCCGTTGAACATCAGCTTTGGTCCGGCCGTGATGGCACCCGAAGGGCATTCACGGGCGCATTTGTTGCAGGTTTCGCAAAAGGACTGCAGACCAAAGTCGATCGGCTTGTCGTGTGCAAGCGGCATGTCCGTCGTTACAACGCCTGATTTAAGGCGCGGTCCGAGGAAGGGGTTGAGGATCACCTCGCCGATGCGGCTGACCTCCCCGAGCCCCGACAGCAGCAGAAGCGGCGGCTGCAGAACCTCTCCATCCATCACTGTGTGCGCCTTGGCCTTGTAGCCGAGGTTTCGGATCTGGCCGGCGATCACGCCGCCGAGCAATGAAAACCGCAGATAGGCCCGCATGGATTGCGCCACCGCGATCCAGTCATCGCCAGAGGTGCCATCGGTCGTATCAAAGCCCTGATCGACAATCATGCTGATCGCGCTTGGCTGATCGGGCACGATGGGGGCGCCAGTGGCGTCATGGCTATACCATGTCCAATCCGGGCAGCGACTGATCCCGACTGCATCGATACCCAGCCAGTAGCTGGCCGCTTTCACGTTGTTTGCGTTGCGGGCAGCATCTGTGGGACGCTCTCCCTGTGCCGGCTCTCCGTCCTGCAGCAGAACAAAGGCGCCCAGCATGCGCCGTTGCGCCATGGAAGGCGCCGCTTTTCGGGCGTAGTGCCCTCCGGTGGCGGCCTTTTGATTGGCCTTGCCCATGTCCCCGAACTGGCTGCGCGCAAACATATCTGCGCGTTTGGGGACACGGGCGACGCGCGCTTCATCAATATATGTGGTAGGCGTATCCACGCGTTTCAGCGTTTCAAAAGGGTGCGGCCCATCCTTGTACCGGCGCTTTTCAAAGGGATCCCCGTTCAGCGCCGAACGCTCGGATCCCAGTCCCAGCCACCATTTTGGTCCCTTGGTCGCAAAACCCGGTTGGCGCTCTTCAGGCACAAGCGGCGAGTCCATTGCCAAATCGAAATCCGTCGTTACCGCGGCAAGGCCAAAACGCTCACCCAGGTAGGGGTTGCACAGCATCTCTCCTTCAACCGTGGCAAGGCCGGCAGCTACAGACAACCGGTTGAGATCCACATCTGACGAGGTCCCCGTATGTGCCTTGGCATCCCACCCCAAAAGGCGGATGTAATTTGCCAGCACCACCGCTGTTTCGCTGGCCCGCAGGCAAGCCCGGTGGTGTTCGGCATCCTGCAGCCAGTCGCAGCCCGCCTCGCCGGGATACGGATCCCGCGGCATCTCGTAAAGGAAGACGATTGCCCTTGTATGGCCGCCAATACCGCTGGGCGGCGCCCGCATCGCATCACGCAGATCCGCCATGATCGTATCGATTCCCGATGCGAGAGTCTTGGTCTGCTGCGTCTTCAACTGATGCGCCAAACGGTCGATACCCGGGTTGCGATAGGGTTGAGCAAGCCGCGCTTCACTCGGAAGCGGGCCAACCCCGACCATCGACGCATCAGAGAAATAGCCAAAGGCCTTGAGATGGTCGGCGCGCTCTTGCGGGTCATCCGGGCAGTCTGCCCGCACCTTGTTGACGAGGCCATCACGGATCGCGTCCATCATGGCCTGATAATCCCCCATCGCATTTACGATTGATGAGGGCAGATGCGGCCGACTGAAGGTCAGAGGCTGAAACACCGGAACCACAGACAGATCCGGCATCTCTCCTGCGGGAACCCGCCTGAGCCGTTCCAGCGGAAAGGGCCCCAGATGTACCGGCCGGTCACGCGTGGAAAAGAAACGGATCGTCATGGTGGCAAGGCCCCGCTGAGGTCAACTTACCCTGCTATAGCCGACTCCGCCACTCACGCATAGCAGCCAATATCCAATATCAAGACCTTTGGACTTAAATCATTGATTATGCTTCAAACAATATGACGACAATCCAGGAATTTCCCGACGTTCCACAGTGAGACACAGTACAAAGGTGCTCATTTATCCGCTCCGCCCTCCGAAACGGCGCACCTCTATGCCACCGGCCATGAGGCTGCTACGCACACTTCGAGCCAGTTCGACTGCCGTTGGCGTGTCTCCATGCAGGCAGATCGTGTCGATTGCCGTCGGAATTCGCTTGCCGCTTTCGGTGATGATTGCGCCTTCCTTCACCATCTCGACGATGCGGGGCCCGGCAAGATCCGGGTCGTGAATGACCGCTCCGGGCTGGCTGCGATCCACCAGGGTTCCATCGTCGTTGTAGGCGCGATCAGCAAAGATCTCGCCGCACCAGTTGCACCCCAGATCCCGGACAACCTGCTCCATCGCAGTGGCCGCGAGGACCATGATAATGATATCCGGATCCACATCCAGCGCCGCCTCGTAGCAGGCGCGCGCCATGTCGTAATCGGTACAGGCCATGTTCGACAAGGCGCCATGCAGTTTGAGATGCCGCACTTCCGTATCCAGCGCAGCAGCCATGCCCCGGGCCGCGCCGAGCTGGTATCGCACCATATTGGCAAGCGAGCCAAGCGAGATATGCATCTTGCGGCGCCCAAAGCCCTGAAGATCAGGGAAACCGGGATGCGCCCCGATCCCAACGCCATTGTCCCGTGCTCGTACCATGGTGGCTGCCATCACATCCGGGTCACCCGCATGGAACCCGCAGGCAATGTTGGCCGAAGAGACAATATCCAACAAAGCGCCATCGTCACCCATATTCCAGGGACCAAAGCTTTCGCCCATATCCGCGTTCAGATCGACGGTTTTGGTCATGTGTCTTCTCCAGTGATTAAGGGGTCTGCCAGGGCAGAGACCGCTCCGCTGATAAGTTGATATGATAAAAGATCCGACATCGCACCCGGATCACGCAGCAAAGGCTGGCAGCCCCCCGGCAAAGCACGCAGCTCTCTATCATGCTTGTCCTGCAGCCCTAACCCTTCCTCCAGAGACACCCAGCGAAACCGAAGCGAGACCCCGGCTTGCGCCTGCGCGACCTTTGGCAGATCGCATGGCAAGACTGTTCCGATCCTCGGATAACCGCCAGTGGTCTGCGCCTCGCGCAGCAATACAAAGGGCTTACCGTCTCCCGTCAGCTGCACATCGCCGGGCACGATAATCTCTGACAGGATATTGAGCTGGCCGGCGGCGGCAAAGCCCTCCCCGTCTGACAGCATCTCAACCCCCATCCGGTTCGCACGCGCCCCGCGCCGGAATTCCGTATCGCCAAACCGGGCACGCACCTCAGGGGGAAACAAGGCGCTTTGGAAGCTTTCCACAATTCGTAACTCACCGCCCTGAAATCGGTCCTGCCCGGCCAGAGTCAGACCGACCTCTGCCGCATGGTCGTCACCCGCCGGGAGGACATCACCAACAGTAACGGCTTGTCCCAATCCGGCCGCCAGATGAGCAGACCGCGCGCCCAGCACCGGCTCCGTATCGACCCCGCCTCCCAGATGCAGATAGCCGTAAACGCCCCGCCTGGCCGGACCGATCTCAAGCCTCTGTCCCGCCTCCATGCGATGACTGGCGTTCCAGGCCAGCGCAGTGCCGTCCAGCGTGGCCGCCATGGGAGCACCAGTCAATGCAACACGCAAAGGGCAGATCGCCTCAAAGACCCCCCCCATGCCGCCCATCTCAAGCGCAGCCAGACCTTGATCCTGCCGCAAGAGAGCTGCCCCCTCTGCCAGTGCCAGCTGATCGGCCGCCCCGCCGCGCGACACACCCTGATCGAGCAAGCCCGGACGCCCAAGATCCTGAACGCTTGCCACCGGGCCGATCTTGAGAACCTTGAGACCTCTCATGCCGGGATCTCCTCGCAAGCGGCTCCACCGAACACGGCATCCTCTTCTCGCAGTTTCAGAAAGTCCGCTTTTGAAACCGGATCGAACTGCAGTTCATCCCCTGCGCGCAAGGCAAAAGGCGTTTCCGACTCGGGCCGGAACAGCATCAGGCCCGTTTGCCCCACATGCCGCCAACCGGTTGGGGTAGAGGACGAGAACAAAACGAATTGCCGAATTGCCAGAACAAGGGCGCCACGAGGCACCATGGGAGTAAGCTCGGTCTGACGTGGCAAATCCCATTCTTGTCCGAGTTGCCCAAGGTAGGGTTGCCCGGGCGCGAACCCGATGGTTAGAACCCGCACCCGCGCAGAGCCCAGGCTGTCGATGGCCTGCGCCTCGGTCAACCCGGCTGCATCGGCAGCCTCGGGAAGCTGCGGCGCAAGATCCGTGCCGTAGACCGTGGGCACCCGCCAGAACCGACGCCCGGACGGCAGGGGCTGCCGATACCAATCGCGGGTCTCAAGCTGCTCCTGCAGGCGTGCGGCCAAGCTGGCATGGTCTAGGTCATCCGGAGAAAATCGAATGTAAACAGACGCAAGGGAGGTCGATGTTTCCAGAACACCCGGCACGCCGAGCTGTTCCAGATGCTGGCGAAAGGAGAGCGTTGCCCGATTCGAGGCCTCGTCCAACGCGCCAGAAAATGTGACGATCATGCCGGTCAGGCCCACTGTGCGGATCGTGGGAAATCCTGAAACTGCTTGCGAATTCATCCGTGCCCCCGTTTTGCGCGCCAGCGTTGCGGCGCGGCGCGGGAGTGTCAACACACCAGATGCAGCAAGTGAGACAGGAATGGATTTCGGACGCGGGTTTTGGGTCAACTTTTCGGGATCCCAAACCGATTGAGGCCGCCACCTATGATGGCGGCGCGCAGCAAAAGAGCCAGGCCGGACTGAAAGGCTAGCTGACCCGCAGCCGCACCAGCGGACTTTCTAGAAGTCTTCCCAGCGCACGGCCTCAGCCTTGATCGCGGCATTTCCGGCGGTTCGGGCCGCCGAACCGGATACTCGCGGCGATTTCTTCGAAACCGAGTTGGAGGAGGCGGATGTCTTGGTCTCTGCCCCGATATCCGGGCGAGTTTTGAACACCTGAACCTCCTGAGAGAGCTGCGATGCATCGTTCGACAGGATCTGAGTCGCCGCTGTCGTCTGTTCAACCATCGCGGCATTCTGCTGGGTTACCTGATCAAGCTGCGAAACGCCTGCGCTGATCTCGACCAAGGTGGTCGATTGCTCTGATGCACCGACTGCAATCTCAGAGATGTGGCCGGAGATTGTGCCAACCGCATCGACGATACGCTTGAGTTCCTCACCGCTACGTCCGACCAGATCCACGCCTGTTCCAACGTTTTCCTTACTTTCGCTGATCAGGTCCTTGATTTCCCCTGCAGCAATGGCCGAGCGTTGCGCCAAGGCACGCACCTCGGCCGCAACAACTGCGAAACCGCGCCCTGCATCCCCGGCCCTGGCAGCTTCGACCCCGGCGTTCAGCGCAAGCAAGTTGGTCTGGAAGGCGATGTCATCAATCACCGTGATGATCTTTGCGATCTTTTCAGAGGAGCTCTCGATTGCAGACATGGCGCTGATGGCATCGGATACGACGCGCTCGCTCTGCACAGCGACAGATTGCGTATTTCCAACGATCTCTTCGACCTTGTGCGCGCCCTCGGCTGCGGCGCGTACAGTAGATGTCAGCTGCTCCAAGGCAGCCGCCGTTTGCTCGAGCGTGGCCGCCTGGCTTTCGGTCCGATGGGAAAGGTCGGTCGAGGACTGACTGATTTCTGATGCGGTCTGGGTCACGGCAAAGGAAACGTTTTTTACCGTGTTCACCGCCTTCTCGAGCTGCTCCATCGAGCGGTTGTAGGCCTTGGCAATCACGCCGATGTCTTCAGCATTTCGGATCACGACCCGCTGGCGCAGATCCCCCTCACTTAGGGCCTGCAGGCCTGCGGCGACCTCTTGCAGAGCGCGCCGCCGTTCCGTGACATCGGTTGCGACCTTGATTACTTTTTCAGTTTGTCCGTCGGGACCGGGCACGGCGGCATAGGTTGCCTGTATCCAGACTACCGACCCATCCTTGGTCAGGCGGGGATATTGGTCTGTCATCGTTCTGCCCGAGCGCAGGGCAGTCCAGAATTGCGCATAGTCGCCACTAGCCGCGAACTTGGGATCCACGAACATGGAGTGCTTTTTGCCCACGATCTCGTTCAGCTGGTACCCCATCAACGACAGAAAGTTCTCGTTTGCCGTGACAATGGTCCCGTCGGCCTCGAATTGAATCGTGGCCTGGGTTCGCTCGATCATGTCCGCGATAACACGATCCATACCAGCTCTTTCGGGCGTCGCCCGCGTCTTACCCTTAAAAAACACTCGAAGGCTCCGCGCTGAGTTGTCTCTTGACGAACGACACTACCCAAAAAACGCTATCCAAACTTTAACGTTTGCCGAAAAGGCCTGTGTCTCTTGAAACAATGCACCTGTTCAAAGGTATAGCTGACCGCCATCCAGACCGTTTTTGGCCTAAACTTGGGCCAAAACACTGATCGAACAGGTTGACACCACCCTGCCAACCAAAGCGCCTGCAAGGCCGATTCTGGCATCTTTCGGCCCCTGAGCCCTTTCTGTCCTGCTACGCATTTCTCGGCCTGTTCTTGGGCATATCCCTGCCCTATGTCGCCGCAAGCCCCATGTGAAACGCCTTGGTTTCCAGGTATTCCTCGATCCCTTCCTGAGCGCCCTCCCGTCCAAGGCCAGAGTGTTTGACGCCACCAAACGGCGCTTCTGCATTGCTGACAGCGCCGGTATTCAACCCCACCAGACCAAACTCCAAAGCTTCGCCAAACCGGAATGCCCGGTCCAGATCGCGGGTAAAGAAATAGGCCGCCAAACCAAAAGGCGTGCCGTTCGCAATTTCCAGCGCTTCATCTTCGGTTTCAAAGCGGAAGACGGGGGCAACCGGGCCAAACGTCTCTTCACTGGCCAATTGCATTGCGACCGTCGCATTCCGCAGCACCACCGGATCGGCATAGTTGGCCGGAAGATCGCGCTGTCTGGACGCGCGGCTTGCACCCTTGGCCAGGGCGTCACTCACATGGGCGTTGATCTTTTCGATCGCTGCTGCGTTGATCATCGGCCCGATGTCACTCTCCGGCGCGTCGCCGGGGCCGACATGCAAGGCATCGACACGGGCCGCCAGCCTTTCGACAAAGGCATCATAGACTCCGGCCTGCACAAGGATGCGGTTGGCGCAGACACAGGTCTGACCGCCGTTTCGGAACTTGGATTGCATCGCACCCTCAACCGCTGCATCCAGATCAGCATCGTCAAAGACCACAAACGGCGCGTTCCCGCCCAGCTCCAGACTAAGCTTTTTCAGTGTCGGGGCGCATTGCTCGGCCAGAAGCGCGCCGACCCGTGTCGATCCGGTGAAGGACAGTTTGCGAACCACCGGGCTCTCAGTCAGAGCTTTGCCAATCACCTCGGGGCGACCGGTGACGATATTGATCACCCCCGCCGGGATTCCAGCACGTTCCGCAAGCACCCCAAGTGCAAGGGCGGAGTAAGGCGTCAGGTCAGACGGTTTGATCACAACCGTGCAGCCCGCTGCCAAAGCCGGAGCCACTTTGCGGGTGATCATCGCATTGGGGAAGTTCCAGGGGGTGATAATCGCCGATACGCCAACCGGTTCCTTCAGCGCCAGCAGTTTTTTGCCCGCCACAGGGATCACCTTGCCGTTGATCCGCCGGGCCTCTTCGGCAAACCAGCGCACGAAGCTGGCGCCATAGGCAATCTCGCCTTTGGCCTCGGCCAGGGGTTTGCCTTGCTCTGCGCTCAGGATTTTCCCCAGATCGGTTTGGTGGGACAGCATCAGGTCATGCCATGCCATCAGAAGATTGGCGCGCTCGGCATGGCTGCGTTTCTTCCAGTCCCGCATCGCCCGCTCGGCGGCGGAAATCGCCTCGTCGGTTTCGGCCCCGGTGCAGTCCGGCACATGCCCCATGACCCCGCCAGTGGCCGGGTTTGTCACTTCCATGTCATCGCGCGACAGCCACTGCCCATCGATCAAGGCCGCTTCGCGCAATAGCCCCATTTCGTCAAGCTGCATCCTGCGCCTCCAATTCTGCCTTGATTGCGGCGGTGATGACATCGGTGCCATGCCCGCCCGGTTTGATGCCAATCCCGCGCCCTGTGACGGCCTCAATGGCGGCAAGAACCGCTGCAGCAGCCTGTGTCTCGCCCAGGTGCTCCAGCATCATCGCCCCGGACCAGATCGCGGCAACCGGGTTGGCGATGTTCTGCCCGGCAATATCCGGGGCCGAGCCGTGCACGGGTTCAAACATCGACGGGGCGCTGCGGTCCGGGCAGATATTGGCCGAAGCCGCAAAGCCGAGCCCCCCTTGGATCGCAGCCCCAAGATCGGTCAGGATGTCACCAAAAAGGTTCGAAGCCACCACCACATCGAGGCTTTCCGGCTGCATCACCATCTTTGCGGCCATCGCATCGATATGCATCGAACTGACGGTCACATCCGGGTAGTCTGCCGACAGTCTTTCGGTCATCTCATCCCAGAACACCATCGAGTATTTCTGGGCATTGGATTTTGTGACCGAAGTCAGATGCCCCCGCCGCGCGCGGGCCTGTTCAAATCCAAACCGCAGAATGCGCTCAACCCCGCTGCGGGTAAAGATCGAGGTTTCAACCGCCACCTCATTGTCTGCGCCCTGATGCACGCGTCCGCCAGCGCCCGAGTATTCTCCTTCGGTGTTTTCGCGGATGCACAGGATGTCGAAACCAGCGGATCTGAGCGGCCCCTCGACCCCGGGCAGCAGGCGATGCGGTCGGATGTTGGCGTATTGGCAAAACGCCTTGCGGATCGGCAGCAGCAATCCGTGCAGCGACACCGCATCCGGCACGGTCTGCGGCCAGCCCACCGCGCCGAGAAAGATTGCATCAAATCCGCGCAGTGTCTCAATACCATCCTCTGGCATCATCGCCCCATGTTTGAGATACCAGTCGCAGGACCAGGGAAAGCGGGTGTAGTTCAGGGCAAAGCCGAAGCGACCGGCGGCCACTTGCAGGATATCTGCGGCGGCATCGGTCACATCGAGGCCGATCCCGTCTCCGGGGATCAAAGCGATTTCATGGGTCTTCATTTTCTGTCCTTCACACTTTCACTCTGGCTCAGAGATCAATCAGCACGGATTTGCTGCGCCGGTTTGCAAGGAAGGCTTCGCGGCCCAGATCCTTGCCAAGGCCGCTTGCCTTCCAGCCGCCGGTGGGCAGGATATGATCCTGCGAGCGCCCGTAGCGGTTGACCCAGACAGTTCCCGCCTCCAGCGCCCGAGACACCCGAACCGCGCGGGTCAGATCCCCGGAAAATATCCCCGCGCACAGACCGTAGGTTGGATGGCTCGCCAGCCTTAGCGCCTCTTCCTCGCTGTCAAAGGTCTGGAAGGTGGCAACCGGGCCAAAGATCTCTTCGGTGACGGCCGGGTTTTCCGCGCTCACCCCGGCCAAAAGCGTCGGTTGGTAATAGCTGCCGGGACGGTCAAAGCGGCTGCCGCCACACAGCAGTTCGGCCCCCTGCCCCAGTGCGGCCTGAACGATGCCGTCGATCCGCTGCAGCTGGGCTTCGGAAATGATCGGAGATGAACCGCCGGGATCATCCCATGTGGCTGCGGGTGTCTCTTGCGCGAACCGCTGTGCCAGCCGCTCTGCCAGCGCCTCGGCAATGCTGTGGTGCACGATCATCCGCGACCCGGCAACGCAGAACTGCCCGGCATTGGGCAAAATCCCTTTGGCAAGGCACTCGGCCGCCAGATCGAGATCGGCATCGGCAAAGACCAGTTGCGGGGACTTCCCGCCCAGCTCCAGCGTCATCGGCTTGATCCCGGTGCGCGCGATGTTCTCCATGATCGCGCTGCCCGCGCGGGTCGATCCGGTAAAGCTGACCTTGCTGATACCGGGATGACCCGTAATGGCGTTCCCCGTGCGGGGACCGTCGCCAAGAACCACGTTGATCAGCCCCGCCGGGATACCTGCCCGCACCGCCAGTTCGGCCATGTAGAGGGTCGAATAGGGTGTCATCTCTGAGGGCTTCAGCACCACGGCATTGCCCGCGGCCAGGGCCGGCCCCAGCTTCCAGCCCGCCATGGAGATCGGGAAATTCCACGGCGTTATGGCACCAATCACGCCGTAGGGTTCATGATCGATGAACCCCAGCTGCGCCTTTGAGGTCGGCACCAGATCGCCGCATTCCTTGTCGGCAAACTCCGCAAAAAAGCGGATCTGAGTCGCAGTTACGCCAACATCACCCGCCGCGACATCTGCGACGGGGCGCGAAGAACAGACCGCCTCAAGCCGGGCCAAAGTCGCGGCTTCAGCCTCCATCAGATCCGCCCAGGCATGAAGCGCCCGCAGGCGGTCGCGGGGTGCCGCATCCCCCCAGCCCGAGGACTTGAGCGCCACCTTGGCCGCATCAACCGCCTGATCCACCAGATCGGAATCGGCGCAAGGGATCTCGGCGAGTGGTTGCCCGCTTGAGGGCGCATGGACGAGCATTTCAGGTGGGCGTTCCACATACTGGCCACCGATAAAGTGGCCATTCGGCAAAGGCAGGCGGGTTGGATCAAAGGCTAGGGTCATCAGGATCGCATTCGTTTCAGTTGCTGCGACCCTACCCATGCCCCTCAGTCAGAAAGCGCTGAAATACAGCCGTGCGCGGCACAAAACGCTGCGACAGGGTACTAGGCAGAGGGTTTGTCTTTCAGAACCGCGGACACCGGCAAGGGGCGGATCGGCGGCTGCGCCCGGAGCCGGCCCACCTGTGGCAGGCGCGCGCCGGTTTGCATCGCAATCAGCTCGGCCGTGGCCCGCTGGCAGTACCGCCCCTGACAGCGCCCCATTCCCGCGCGGCTGAGGGATTTGACCCGGTTGATGTCAGCGCCAACCTGCTTTGCTGTCGCCATAATCTCTGACTTGCGGACATTCTCACAGCGGCAGACAATCGTGTCCTGCGGCAGATCCTTCATCAGCGCGGCGGGCAACGGGAAAGCCTGCGCCACGCCCCGCGCAAAGCGCCGCATCCGTGCGAGCCTGTGCAGATCCTGGGTCACTGCCGGATGCTCCAGCCCCAGATCCTCAAGGCAGGCTGCGGCGGCCAGACGTCCCGCGCCTTCGGCAGCATCCGCGCCCAAAGGGCAAAGCCCGTCACCGGCCATGTAAAAGCGTTCAGAGATCCGGCCCATCTCATCGGCCACTGGCAACCACTGCGACCAGGTCTCGGACCACTGAAACTCTGCTCCCGCAAGATCGGCCAGTTGCAGATCGCACATGATATGCCAGCCCAGCCCGACCATGTCGCACTCTGTGACCCGTGGGCGCCCCTTTGCATCGCGCCAGCGGATTTCTTTCGGGCCATCCGGCCCGGAACAGATCTCAAGCGCGCTGACACCCGCGTGATAGCGCCGCCCCAGTTTTTGCCGCAGCAAAAGGCCCCGAAAGGTCACGACGGGGCGCGCCCGGGCCATGGTGAGGCCGCCCCTAATCTGCTGCGCCATCGCCGATGTATCCAGCACAGCAGCAACCCCGGCCCCGGCGGCAATCAACTGGCAGGCAACAAGCGTCAAAAGCGGCCCGCTGCCTGCCAGCACCATCTGGTGCCCCAAAGCGACGCCCTGTGCCTTCAGGGCAATCTGCGTTGCACCGAGGCTATAGACACCGGCCTGCTGCCACCCCGGCACAGGCAACAGCCGGTCGGTGGCCCCGGTGGCCAGGATCAAACGGTCATAGGCAATCTGCTGCACGCCATCGGGCGTGAGCACCTGCGCCTCTGATCCGCCTATCGCCGTAATCGAACTGCTCGCCAGATGAGTGAGGCTCTGCGCCGCGACCATCCGGTCAAAACTCTGGTGCAGATCGGTTGCCTTGCCCGCCTCAGAGCCGTATCGCCTTTTGGCCTCGGCTGAAAACCCCTCGGGCGGGCGACGATAGATCTGCCCGCCTGCGCGTGCAGCCCCATCGACCACAACGGGATGAAGCCCAGCCGCGACCAGGACCTCTGCCGCGCGCGTGCCAGCCGGACCAGCTCCAACGATCAGAACGTTTGTCATCCTGGCCAGTCCTTTGGTGCATGGGACAAAAGGTGCATCCCTGCCCACAACGGGGTGGAGCAAGCCTGCAATCGCTGCCCGTCTGCCTGCCAGACCCAGCAATCCTGACAGGCGCCCATCAGGCAGAACCCTGCGCGCCCTTCTGGCCCGAACTCGGATGATCGCAGGTATTTCTGGTGGCTCAGGATCGCCGTCAGCACCGTATCCCCGGCCTGACCCTGCAAGACCTTGTCGTCAAAGCGAAACGAAATCTCTTCCCGGTTCAAATCCGTCAGCCGCTGCAAGCGCCCGGTCATACCGCCACCTTTTGAACAGCGACGCCCGGCATGACAGCCGCCAAGTCAGGGTAGCGTTCACAAACCTCGGTCAAGGCCTGCTCCAGCCCAGCGCGCCCCGTGCGGCCTTTCATCCGGGCAAAGACTTCGGTCTTGGTGAAAAACCGCCAGTGGATCGGCAGGGCAAGCAGGATGTAAGACAGATGCGCGTAGGCGGCCTCATCCCACTGCGCCTCATAGCTTTCCCGCTCGGGTCCATAGTGAAACAGCCCCGACCATGCTTTGCGCGAGGCGCGCAAGGCGGCGGTCGCACCCTCATCCACCGCACCCGCCTGCACAGCAACGCCATAGTCCCGCGCGGCGGCCTCAGCCGAAACATAGCCGCAGGCCACATCCCGCGCGACCCGTTCTGCAGGACGCTTCAGAGGATCGCCGCGCCCACCGCCACCAGCCGAGCGGATCAGCAAGACATCCCCCGGCTGCAGCACCGCCGTATCGCGATTGCCAAGATCGCTGGCCCGATCGCTGCTGGGATTAAGCATCATCTGCGCCAGCCCCGCAGCGCGCCCGCCCAAGGTTCCCCAGGGCCGAAACTTGGAGCGGTCCCGGTTGCGGGCTGTCACCCGTGTATCCGGCGCAAAGACCTTGAAGGCCATTTCGGTTGCAAGCCCCCCGCGCCAATAGCCGGGCCCGCCGCTGTCCTGCGCCAGCCCATAGCGCAGGAACTCAACTGGCACTTCGGTCTCGGTGATCTCAATCGGGGTGTTCTTGAGGTAGGCCGCATCCGCACCGGATCCGTTGGTGCCGTCGCGATGAGGCATCCCGCCGCCACCGCCGACCACCGGATTTACGGCGGCAATCACGGTTTTCTGCTTGCGCTCGTCCCGGGTCATCACATTGACGATACAGTTGTTGCCCGCCGGGGCCGCTGGCATCTTGTCTGGAATGGCCTGCGCAAAAGCGCCAAAGATCACAGAGCGCAGCCGCGCGCAGGTAAGCGAGCGCATCCCCACCGCCGCCGGGGCTACCGGGTTCAGCACCGTGCCCTCAGGGGTGATGCAGGTAAAGGGCCGCGTCAGCCCGGTGTTGAGCAGAATGCGCGGGTTCAGGGTGTAAAGCACGTAGTAGACGCCGACCAAAAGCATCGTGTGGCGCGGATCGCCCCCCGATGGCACGTTGAGCGAGGATCCCAGCTGCGGATCAGAGCCTGAGAAATCCAGCACAGCCTCATCGCCCCTGATCCGTAGCTTCAGATGCAAGCGGCAGGGGTTTCCGGTATCTCCGTCCTCATCGGCGTAGTCGGCAAAGACGTACTCTCCGTCCGGGATCGCCCTCAGGATGGCACGCGCTTCGGCCTCGGCCTGCTCCATAAGCATGGCGACGCCATTGACGAACCCGGTCTTGCCAAAGCGCTGCACCATCGCCTGCACCTTGCGCTCTCCGGTGTTGAGCGCGCCGACCAGGGCCTTGATATCGCCAATGTTCAAAGCGGGCTTGCGGACATTGGTCTCCATGATCCTGAGCAAGGTCTCATCAAACTGCCCCTGCCGCACCAGTTTCATCGGCGGAAAGCGCAAACCTTCCTGATGCACTTCGGTGAGGGACCGGCTGAGCGAGGCAGGCACCGCGCCGCCCATATCCGTGTTGTGGATGTGCCCCCCCGTCCAGGCGACGATCTCGTCCTCCACAAAGACGGGTTTCCACAGGTGGGTATCAGGGGCATGGGTGGCGACATGGCCCGAATAGGGGTCGTTGGTAAAGGCGATATCGCCGGGCTGATAGCTGTCGATCATATCGATGGCACGGCCATAGGTGAGGCCCGGATACCAGGTCGCGCCCAGCTCCATCGGCACGGCAAAGGTGTCCCCGCGCCGGTCCATCAGCATCACGGTGAAATCCTGTGTCTCTTTCACAAAGGCCGAATGCGCGGTGCGGTGCAGGGTATGGGCCATGTTCTCGGCTGCGGCGCGGGCGTGGTTGGCCAGAACCCGCAGGGTCATCTTGTCGGTCATCGGTTGGCTCCCGCCTCAAAAGAAAGAGAGATATTGAGCGCGCCATCCACGGTGGCCGCGCAGCCCTCCGGTATGGCAAAGGTGGTGTCCTCTTGCGCAACGATGGCCGGCCCCGGAAAGGTCGCCCCAGCCACAAGATCCTGCCGGTCAAACAGCGGTATCTGTCGCGCCTGCCCAAGATACACCTCGACGGTTTGCCGCGCCTCGGCGATGCCCTCTTGGCGAGGGGCGGCCCGAAGCGCAGGATTGGGCCCAACACCGATGGCCGAAAGCCGCAGGTTGACAACCTCGATCACCCCAGCGGGGTCAGAAAAATCATAAAGCTGCTGGTGAGTTTTGTGGAACAACGCGCTGAGCGCCTCAAGATCGCCCAGCGCATCGGTTGGAAGGGACACCTCGATTTCAAAGCTCTGCCCAGAATAGCGCATATCCGCCGACAGATGCAGGTCGGCCGCGCCCTTGTGACCTTGGCTGGCCAACCAGCTGCGTCCCTCTTGCGCCAGCTCCGCAAAGGCCGATTGCAGCTTTGGCAACAGAACCTCATTCAGCGGCTCAAACACAGTGCGAATGAAGTCCCCCCGCAAGTCAGCAACCAAACCGCCAAGAGCCGAGACAACGCCGGGCCGACGCGGCGCGAGCACCCTGCTCAGGCCCAGATCACGCGCCAGAAAGGCACCAAGCATCGGCCCACCACCCCCAAACGGCATCAGCGTGAAGTCCCGCAGGTCCACCCCCTCGCGTGAGGCGAGTTTTTCGACCTCAACAAACATCTCTGACAGGGCAATGTCGATGATCGCCTGCGCGGTGTCCTCAACCGAACGATCCAGACGATCAGCCAGCACCCTCACCGCCTGAACGGCCAGTTCCCGGTCCATCTGCAATTGCCCATAGGCCAGTTCGGAATGGCCAAGCCAGCCGCACACCGCCATGGCATCGGTCACGGTCGCAAAACGCCCGCCCCTCCCGTAACAGGCAGGGCCGGGGGTAGATCCGGCGGACTCTGGCCCAACCCTGAGCACACCGTGATCATCGACCGAGGCGATGGAGCCGCCCCCAATGGCGATCGAGCTGACCGAGACGGACGGAATGTAGAGCGGGAAGTCTCCGATCATCTCACCGCTGCCAAACTGCGGCGCGCCATCGATCACAAGGGCAAAATCGGCAGAGGTGCCGCCGATATCCAGCGTCAGCACCCGCTCCAGCCCCGCCTGCCGCGCAAGCCAGGCCGCGCCGGTCACCCCAGAGGCCGTCCCCGACAGCAGCATCGACACGCAGTTCCGGTGCCCCTCCCGCGCGCTCATCACGCCGCCGTTGGATTTGGTCAGCAGCGCCTTGGCGGGCACCGATTTCTGCGCCAACCGCGTCTCAAGCGCCCCAAGATAACCGGACACGCGCGGATGGACATAGCCATTCATGATGGCTGTACTGCTGCGCTCATACTCGCGGATCACCGGCCAGACCTCGGCCGAGGTAAAGCAGAACAGCTCGGGCGCCCGCGCGGCGATCAACTCTTTGACTGTGCGCTCGTGCCGGTCCTGCCGCCAGCTGTGCAGCAGACAGATGATGATGCCGTCGACACCGGCGTCCTGTGCGGCCTGCAAGGCCTGTTCAACCTCGCCTGGGTCGGGCGCTTGGGTTTCCTGCCCTTGGGCGTTGATCCGCGCCGTGATGCCAAAAATCCGGTCGCGCGGGATCAATGGATCCGCCCGGTGGCAAAACAGCGAATACATATCCGGCATACGCAGCCGCGCCAGCTCGATCACATCCTCAAAGCCCCGATTGGTGATCATCGCCAGCCGCGCGCCTTTGCGCTGAAGGATGGTGTTTATGCCCACCGTTGTGCCATGGACAAAGCGCGAGACAGCCTCAGGTGACAGGCCATCTCGCTGGCTCAGAAGGTCCAGGCCCGTCGTCAGCTCCGCACCGGGATTATCCGGCGTGGTGAGCACCTTCAGCGTGGCAATGCGGCCCGAAACGGTTTCCAGTGCACAGAAGTCCATAAACGTGCCGCCAATATCGACTCCGATCTTCCAATCCTCTGCGGCAGGGTGTTGGCCATCCATTGCACTGTCCTTTGCTGTCTGTCACAGCCAAGGGACCAGATTGCCCAGGTAAGGTCCAAGACGCATCGCAGCGCGCACCATAAGGCGGACTTATGCAATGTCGGCCTTCCCAGCCTTGCAGCTTGCCCGCAGCTCTTCGACCATCAGCGCATCGGCTTGCGACAAAGGGCGGTCCCTGAGTGTCAGCAAGGACAGCGGCACATACGGGCTCTGTGACAGTGGGCGCACTGCCAGTCCCGCAAACTGACCCCATGGCAGCAAGGCATCAACCACGGCCACCCCCAGCCCGGCCTGCACGAAACCCACCGCCGAGATTGAGGAATCGATTTCAAGGTTGGGTTCGAACCTGTGCCCCAAAGCCCGCGCGGCCTGTTCCAGCTCGTTCCGCGGCCGCGTGTCGGAGCGGTAAGAGATAAGCGTTCCGGCCTGCACATCCTCAAAGCCCACCTCGGCTTTATCGGCAAGCTCTGAATCCGCCGCCATCAGGCAGCAAAAAGGGACCTCTGTCAGCACCTCTGCTGAAATATCAGCGGGCAGTTGATCATCCAAGGCAAGGGCAAGCGTCGCATCACCGGCCCGCAGCATTGTCACCAAGGCAGCAATAGGCGCCACATGGGCGCGCAGCTGCAGATTCGGGTGCTTTTGCCGCAAGGCGCTGAGGGCCTTTGGTAAAACGGACATTGACGGTGGCGCAGAGGCGGCGATGCGGACCAGACCCGCCTGCCCTTTTTTCAAATCAGAAGTTTTGCGCCGCAAACCTTCGAGGCCTGCAAACAAACGCTCTGCCTCGGGGTGCAGTTCCAACGCCTCGGGGGTCGGGTGCAAACGGCCTTTCTCGCGGTTGAACAGAAGAAAACCAAGCTCATCCTCGGTGTGTTTCAACACCTGGCTCAGCGCCGGTTGTGAAATGTTCAGCATCCGCGCCGCGCCGGTGACGGTCCCGGCGCGCATCACGGCGGTAAAAACTTCGAGCTGACGTGCGCGCATGACTCTCCCATAGGCTTACCTTATAGGCCTTGCAGAAAGCGGTCTTTGACGCAAGCACCCTGCCGGTCTTTGATGACCGCGAAAGGGGGCACGATGCGTGTAACTGTATTGGGTGGTGGTCTGATGGGCACTGCCACGGCATTCTTCCTTGCCCGGCGCGGCGCAAAGGTCACCTTGATCGAGCGCGGGCACATCGGTGCCGGGGCGACCGTGGCTTCCTTTGGGAATATCCGGCGCTCTGGGCGGTATCTGCCCCAGATGCCGCTGGCGCATCGCTCGGTGGCGCTGTGGGGCCAGTTGCAGCATCTGCTGGGACAGGACGTCGAGTTTCGCGCGACCGGCCACTTGCGCCTCATCTTTGCCCCCAAAGGTCTAAGCCTGATGCGCAAATTCCGGCAAGAGGCGAAAGACTGGGGCCTGGACCTGGAAGAGTTGAGCGCATCAGAGGTGCACGCACGCTTTCCCGGCCTCGGTCCAGACGCCATCGGAGCCTCTTTTTCACCGCAGGACGGATCTGCCAATCCGCGCCTTGTGGCGCCCGCCTTTGCCTGTGCGGCAACCCGTCTGAACGCCCAGATTGTCGAAGAGGCCGGGGAGATAAAAATTCAAACACGCGGCGAAGGCTTCGAGATATCCACTCAGCGTGGGCGCCACACCGCAGATGCTCTGGTCAACTGTGCCGGTGGCTGGGGCCCTGAGATCGCGCGCCATTTTGGCGAAGAGGTGCCTTGCAGATTTGCCGGGCCGCAGATGGGCGTCACCGAGCCGCTGCCCCATCGCATTCTGCCTGTCGTCGGGGTGTGGTCCGCAAAGCACGGCGCATATTTGCGTCAGGTAGAACGGGGCAATGTGGTGTTCGGAGGTGCGGTCCCGCGTGTCGAGATGGATGCGAATGGGCGAGCGCAGCCTGATCCCAACTGTCTTGCCGATCAACTGCGCGAGGTGGTGCGGCTGGTTCCTGCCCTGCGGGGCGTCTCCGTCATCCGGCAATGGTCAGGCGCGGAAGGCTATGTGAAGGATATGCTGCCTATCATGGGGCCATCGCGCACCACCCCCGGACTATTTCATGCCTTTGGATTTTGCGGCCACGGGTTTCAACTGGGTCCAGGCGTGGGCGATGCCATGGCAGAGCTGATCACAACGGGCCAGTGCAGCACGCCGCTTGCCCCCTTCAATATTGGGCGGTTTGCGCCATGAGATCAGAAGTCAGATACCTTGCCCCACTGGCTTTGGTCAAAGCGGGACAGCTTGTATTGCCCTGTCTCGGTGATGGGCGCGCGGCCCAGCAGCATGTCTGCCATCAGATGCCCTACTCCGGGGCCAATGCCGAACCCATGGCCGGACAGGCCTGCGGCAAGGGCGAGACCCGGAATCCCGATATCAGTGTCGATCACCGGCACCCCATCCGGTGTGCTGTCGATATAGCTGGCCCAGCTTGCCTGCACCGGCACATCGCGCAAGGCAGGCAGCAAATCCCGGCCCCGCCCAAGGGTTTTGGCAATGACGGCGGTGTCGGCCTTGGGGTCCAGCACCCGCATACGCTCCATTGGAGTCGGCTCGTCCAGTTCCCAGAGCTTGAGCCCGTCGAACCCGGCGCGCCATCCTTGCACACCACCTGGCCCCAGGGACCGCCAGCGTTTGGCGAACATCGGCAGGAAATGCGCCGCGCCGCGCAGCATACGGGGCGTCAGGTCGACCTTCGCCAGCCCAGACACCGCAAGCGTATACCCACCATCACCGCGACGGGTCACCGAGACAGCTTTGGTGTGCAACGCATCCGGCAGGCCCCGGGCACCCGGTGCAACCGACAAGATCGAACTGCGCACCGAAGATTGCGGAAAGAAGATCCCCTGTTGATGCAGGAAACTGCCCGCCCAGGCACCTCCAGCCAGGACAACCTGCCCGGTGGAGATTACTCCTTTTTCTGTCACCACAGCCGAAACCCGGCCTGCGCTGGTCTCAAGCCCCCGCGCCGCACACCCCTGCAGTATGACACCGCCGTTTTTTTCGATACCGCGGGCAATGGTCGGGGCGGCAGAGGACGGATCCGCGATACCGTCACTTGGCGACCAGACACCGCCCTTCCATGGCTTTCCGGTTGCCGCGCCATGCTCCGCCGCCTGCGCCGCGTTCAGCATCCGCGTGTCCACACCTTCTGCGCGCGCGAACCTGCCCCATTTGGCCCAACCTTCGATCTCATCCTCGTTGTTGGACAGGTAGAGCAACCCGCAGCGGCGAAAGCCGATCTTAGCGCCGCAGTCGCGCATCATTTCTTCCCACAGATCAAGGCTGCGGGTGGACAGGGGCAGTTCGCGCGCATCGCGGTTCTGCTGGCGGCACCAGCCCCAGTTGCGGCTGGATTGCTCAGCGCCGATCCGCCCTTTCTCAAGCAGAACAACCTTTTGCCCAGCACGCGCCAGCCAATAGGCCGTACTGACCCCGACGATCCCCCCGCCGATCACAACGCAATCCGCCTGCGCTGGCAGATCTGTGTCGGTGGAAATGGACAAAAGCGGTGCGGGCATGAGGCGACTCCGGTTGTTTCTTTTGGGTGTATCGCGGATCCAAAGGCCCCAACTACCGCAATGCGCCCGATTTCAGCATATTCTGTTAAAACACTTGACCATTGCAGCGCTAAGGCGCCTATGAAACGCTACGCACGCGGCCAAAGCGCGCGGCAGAGTCACGGAAACGAGCATGACGACCCAGCACAAACTTGATCGTATCGACGTGAACATCCTGGCGGCCCTGCAACAGAACGGGCGGATCACCAATGTGGAGCTGTCCGAGATTGTGAACCTGTCGCCCTCGCCCTGCCTGATGCGGGTGAAAAAGCTGCAAAAAGCGGGCTATATCTCGGGCTATACCGCGCTCATTGATGTGGCCAAGCTGGGCGAGACCCTGACCGTGTTCACCGAATTCACGCTCAAGAATCACCGGCAGATCGATTTTGCCCGCTTTCAGGAGGCGCTGGAAAAGATCGACAGCTGCGTTGAGTGTCATCTGGTCTCTGGCGGCTATGACTACCTGGTGAAATTCGTGACCGCCGGCATCGTCGATTACCAGAACATCGTCGAAGCCTTGATCGACAAGGAAATCGGCATCGACAAGTATTTCAGCTTTGTCGTGATCAAGACACCCTTTGTGAAAAACCATATCCCACTGGGCCGCCTCTTTGGTGACCGTCTGCAAGACTAGACGGCAGAGGACGGGTTTAACGCCCGTCCATCGCGCGGATCATTTCGGGGTCGTGCTCCAGATTGACCAACCAATCGGGATCCAGCTGGGGCACCGAGGAAATCAGCAGTCGCGAATAGGGATGAGCGGCATCCTGGCTCATTGAGGCTGCGGGCAGCGCCTCAACCAGCTTACCCTTGTACATCACAAGAACCTCGTCGCAGATCGCCTCGACCGTCGACAGATCATGGCTGATGAAAATGTAGCTGAGGCCCAGATCGCGCTGCAGCTCTTTCAGCAGATCCAGCATCGCCGCCGCCACAACCGTATCAAGCGCCGAAGTGATTTCATCGCATAAGATCAACTCCGGCTCAGCCGCCAAGGCCCGCGCAAAGTTCACCCGCTGTTTCTGTCCGCCTGACAGTTCCCCCGGCAGGCGATGCCGCATGTTTGACGGCAGTTGCACCATGTCCAGCAGCTCGATCACGCGCCGTTCGCGCGCTTTGCGATCGAGGCCGTGATAGAAGTGCAGCGGGCGGGCCAGGATCGATCCAACCGATTGCGACGGATTCAAGGCAGTGTCGGCAAGCTGAAAGACGATCTGGATGCGGCGCAGCTGGTCCTTTGTGCGGTCCTTTAGATCGGCGCGCAGCTCTTCACCATCCGAGAGCACATCGCCCTGATATCGCGGCAGAATGCCCGCCACCGCACGGGCCAGCGTGGATTTGCCCGACCCGCTTTCGCCGATCACACCAAGGTTGGTGCCGCGTTCCATCCGGAAATTGATATTGTCCAGAACCTTGAAGTTCGGAACGCCCTTGACCACGGCGCCATACCCGGCAGAGAGGTTCTTGACCTCCAGAATGGGTTTGCGGCGTTCCACATCCTGCGCGCGGGCAGAGACAAAGGGCACCGGGTCGAAGGCCGCCAAAAGCTCTTTGGTATAGGGGTGTTGCGGGTTTTCAAGAATATCGCGCGTGCTGCCGACCTCCTGGATTTCGCCGCCTTTGAGCACGATGATCCGATCCGCGATCTGCGCTACAACGGCCAGATCGTGGCTGACATAGACACCCGCCATGGACGAGTGGTCCATCACAGAGCGAAACGCCCGCAGCACCTCGATCTGGGTGGTCACATCCAGCGCGGTCGTGGGTTCGTCAAAGATCACAAGGCTCGGATCGCCAATCAGCGCCATCGCCGCAGACAAGCGCTGCAACTGCCCGCCGGACACCTGATGCGGATACCGCTGGCCAATGCTGTCCGGGTCAGGCAGGGCGAGGGCGCGAAACAGCTCGACCGCTTTCTCTTCGGCCTCTTTGCGGGGCATCAGGTTGTGAATGTCAGTGACCTCGATCACCTGATCCATGATCCGCTGCGAAGGGTTGAAGGCCGCTGCAGCCGATTGCGGCACATAGGACACTTCGGTGCCGCGCAGCGCGGCGCGCTGCGGCTCGCTCAGGTCTGTGACCGTCTTGTCGCCAAGCGAGATAGAGCCGGACCCGATGCTGCAACCGGGACGGCAATGCCCCATAAGCGACAGCGCAATCGTCGTCTTGCCCGAGCCGCTTTCCCCGATGAGGGCGACAATTTCGCCCGGCTGAATGTCAAAACTGACACTGCGGATAATCTCCACCTCGCGGCCCGAGTCGGTCACGGCGCCGATAACAAGATCACGAACGGAAACAAGGGGATGGGTCATTACTGGCTCCGGTCGCGGATCTTTTTGGGAAGGTTGTCGATGAACATGTTCACCGAAATGGTCAGCGAGGCGATCGCGATACAGGGAAAGATCACAGCAGGTGCACCAAGGCTCAGACCTTCGATATTTTCGCGCACCAGACCGCCCCAGTCTGCATGCGGCGGCTGCACGCCAATGCCGAGAAAGGAAAGACCCGAAAGCACCAGAACAATGAAGACAAACCGCAATCCAAGATCCGCCAGCACCGGCCCAAGGATATTGGGCAGGATCTCGGCGCGGATCAGATAGCCGGTCTTTTCACCGCGCGCGCGGGCCACGGTGACAAAATCCATCGTGTTCACATTGACCGCAAGCGCGCGGGCAAAGCGATAGCTGCCGGGCAGGTAGATCGCCGCCAGCGTCAGGATCAGAACCGGGATCGAAGAGCCGACAGCCGCCACCACAACAAGGCCAAACAACAGCGACGGAATGCCGTTGAAGGCATCCAAAAGGCGCGACAGGATCGTATCAAACCAGCCTCCGATAACGGCGGCCACCATACCAAATACAATGCCCCCGGCACAGGCAAGCGTCACACCGGCCAGAGAGATCCCCACCGTATAGCGTGCGCCCATAAGAACGCGGCTCAGAATATCCCGGCCAAGGTAGTCGGTGCCCATCCAGTAGCTCTTGCTGACGGGGCCGAAATAGTCCCAATCCACAATCTCTCCGGGCGGATAGGGGGTGATCAGCGGCGCAATGATCGCGATCACGGCCCAGAACAGGATCACGGCCAGACCAATTCGCCCTGTCATATTGAAGGCGTAGCCAAAGCGGGGCAGGCGCAGGCCGCGCGGAGTGTCGTGGTGATCAATCATTGGCGCAGCCTCGGGTTTGACAGGGTCGCAATCACATCCGCCAGCGTGATCAGGCTCAGGTAGCTGACACAAAAGACCATCGCGCAGGATTGGATCAACGGCAGGTCACGGGTGGCGACCGCATCCACCATCAGCTTGGCCACACCGGGATAGTTGAAGACCGTTTCGACAATGATCACCCCGCCCACCAGATAGGACAGCGACAGCGCAACCGCATTGGCGATCGGGCCCAGCGCATTGGGCAGCGCATGGCGAAGCACCATGCGGCGACGGCTTGCGCCCTTCAACAGCGCCATTTCCACATAGGGCGTGTTTATGGTCTCGATCACGGCAGCGCGGGTCATGCGGATCATCTGAGCAGAGACCACACAGGTGAGCGTGATCACCGGCATTGCATAGGCCTTGATCAGAGCGACGAAACTGGTGGCATCCGCGCCATAGCTGAGCGCCGGCAACCAGCCCAGCCAGACCGCAAAGATCAGAACCGCCAGGGTGGCGACCATGAACTCAGGTACGGAAATCACCGAAATCGTCAGAATGGACACGGCCCGGTCCAGCAAAGAGCCCTGCCACATCGCCGCTGCAATGCCGCAGGTCAGGGCAAAGGGCACGCAGATCATGGTGACAACAGCCGCCAGCCGCAAGGAATTGCCCAGCCGCCGCCCCAAGAGATCGACCACTTCGATATCGTTCACATAGGAGCGGCCCATATCGCCGGTGGCGAGGCCTCCAAGCCAGCCCAGAAAGCGGGAAAACGCAGGCTCGTTCAATCCCATCGCCTCGCGCAGGCCCGCAACGGCTTCGGGGGTCGCAGCCTGTCCCAGCAGGATCTCGGCCACATCGCCGGGCAGCATTTCGGTGGCAAAGAACACGGCAAAAGACACGATCACCAGAGTGATCAAGGCAATCCCAAGCCGCTGTCCGACCAGAACCCAGGTAGTGAGTGAACGTAGCAAAGAGCGCCCCCGCAGATGGACTGTCGTTTCGAAAAAGGGCGCCCTGCGCAGGCAAGACCCACGCAGGACGCATTTTGGATCGCGAGCTTATGCGTCCAGCCAGACGTACTCCGCAAAGGCATAGCCCATCTGACCGCCCAGCGGGTTCGGACGCAAGCCTTTGACCTTGGTCGACAGCGCATCGACGTTCGACAGGTAAGCAGGGATCACGGTACCGGCCTGATTTGCGATCATCTCTTGCATATCCCAATAGATGTCTTTGCGCAGATCTTCATTGAGGGCACCGCGTGCCTCGATCAGCATCTTGTCGAACTTCTCGGATTTGAACTGGCTCTCGTTCCACTTGGCATCCTGCGTGTAGAGCAGCGAGAACAGGATATCCGGCGTCGGGCGCGGGTTGATATTGCCAAAGTGGATCGGCGCTTTCAGCCAGTATTTCGACCAGTAGCCATCCGACGGCACCCGCTGGACATCAAAATTCATGCCGATCTTGGCACCGGCCTGTTGCACGACGGTGGCCATATCAACCGAAGCGGTCGCCGCATCCGACGCGACAATCGGCACGGTTTGGCCCAAAAGGCCGGACTTTTCAAACAGCGCCTTGGCCTTTTCGGGATCATAGGCTTTCGGAGCCAGTTCCGAGTTGTGATAGCGGTTGGCAGCGGAGACCGGCTGGTCATTGCCCACGGTTGCCATGCCGCGCAGCACCGACTTTTCAATGGCTTCGCGGTTGATGAGGTATTTCATCCCCTCGATAAAGCCCTCTTTGGCACCGGGCTCCATATCCAGACGAATGTTCAGGTTGGTGTAGTTGCCCGAGCTGGTCACCGAGGAATAGACCTGATCCTGCCCTTCCAGCATCCGGCGCGAGCGTCCCTTGATCGAGGCCGCCATATCGATATCACCAGACAGAACCGCATTCACACGCGCATTGTTGTCGGTGATGGCGAAATACTCGAAACTGTCCAGATAGGGGCCATCTTTGAAGTAGTTGGGGTTTTTCACCGCGATGGATTTCACACCCGGCTCGAACGTCTCCATCATGAAGGCACCGGTGCCAATGCCCTTGGAGAAATCAGTGGTGCCGTCGGCCACGATCATGAAGTGATGCAGCGACAGGATGGTGGGCAGGTCGGCGTTGGATTCTTCCAGCTCGATCTCGACGGTCAGATCATCGACCGCCTTGATCGCGGCCATTTGTTTCGCGATGGAATTGACCTTGGAGCCGACAGCAGGATCCAGATGACGATTGAGTGAAAAGACCACGTCCGCCGCAGTAAAGGGCTTGCCATCGTGGAATGTGACACCGGATTTCAGTTTCACGGTCCAGGTCTTGGCGTCTGCGGATTCAATGCTGTCGGCCAGCTCCATCTGCACCTGACCGAATTCATCGAGGAAGGTCAGTCGGTTGTAAATCGCGCAGCAGCGCACATAGTCGGTCGAAAGAGAGGCTTTGGCCGGATCCAGCGTATCGGCGGTGGACGAAGACCAGCCTGCGGCTTTCATATGACCGCCAAAGACCGGCGTATTAGCGACGGCGCGCGAAGCGCTCATCAAGAGTGAAGAGCCAGCGCCCACAGCGACACCCGAAGCGGCCAGCATTTTCAGAAGGTCACGACGCGATGCACCGCGGCGGATGGCGTTTTCGACCCTTGCATCATCGCGGCCGGTCCAGTTGGTTGGCTTTTTGTTAGACATAGTTCATCCCTGTTGTGTGTTGGGCCCGCCCTGGTGGTTCAGGCGGGAGGTGAGGATCCGAATGGCAGGGCCATGCAGAAGGGGCCAAGCGGGTGGCACAGTTTGGCTCTGCGCGCGTTGTTCAGGCCTATCCGCCGCGAGGTTCGGCGAGAGGGCTACCGCATCCCTTGAGGAAAGCTTCCCCTCAAATGGAGCGGCATTTTGTTCGAATGCCTCGGCCCCGGCGGCAGATTCTGTTTATTTGCCCGCTTCGGCGGAACATCTGATTGCGGTCAAATCCGGGGCGCATCGCTCAATACCCGGCGGCTTTGTTTGTCACACCGGGAGGCGTCTCGCCCGCCATCAGCGCCTTGACGACTGCCACCGCATGAAGGGCGCCCTGTTCGGCATCGGTTTCGGCTGCAACATGCGGGGTGATGACGATACGCGGATCGCTCCAGGCCCAGTGATCGGCGGGCAAAGGTTCCGGGTTGGTCACATCCAGCATGGCGCTTGCCAGCTGTCCGCTGTCCAGGGCCGCACGCATGTCCGCCATATCAAGCTGCGCGCCGCGCCCCGCATGCACCAGATGCGCGCCTTTGGGCAGGGCCGCAAACAGGTCGGCGTTCAGGATGCCGCGCGTCTCATCCGTCAGGGGCAACAGGCAGATCAGAATATCGGACTGCACCAGGACGCGATCCAATCCGTCCTGCCCAAAGACCTCAACCCCATCAACCGGACGGCCCGACCGGGACCAGCCGCGAACCGGGAAACCAAGGTCCACAAGGCTTTGAGCCAGTAGTTTTCCGATACGCCCCATGCCAAGGATACCCACCCGGCGCTGGCTCGACAGGGTCACGGGCAAGCCCTGCCATACCCCTTTCTCAGCCTGCGCCATATAAGAGGGGATATCACGGTGCAGCATCAGGCAGGCCATCACCGCCCAGTCGCGCACCAGCATTTCAATCCCCGGCGCCAGAGACCGGCACAGCATGATCTGCGGCGGCAGCTCTGGCATCTGGTCAACACCTGCTCCCACCGACAGAACAGCCTTTAGGTTTGGGTAGATCGACAGATCCTCTGGCGGCTGCCAGCAGGCCAGCACAGAGATCTCTGCGGGGTCGGCGATGGCCTCTGGATCGGTTTCGATTGGCAGTCCGGCCTCCGCAAAGACGCGGCTCCAGACCTCGGCCCGCGCCGGAAGGCTTTTCAGGAGAAGTGTCATCCCTTCAAAACCGCGCGGATCTCTGGGTCCTCCAGCGTCTGATCCAGAACGACCCTGGTGCGTACGACAATGGCGTCGATCTCCTCGGCAGTGCAGCAAAGCGGCGGCGCATAGCCAAAGGCCCCTTGCGCAAAGGAGCGGATCACGAGGCCCTGCTCCCAGGCGCGGTCAAACAGCCGCGTGGCCGGGTTCAGCTCGGTCGGCAGCGGGGTTTTGCGCTCTTTGTCGGTGACCAGTTCGATCGCTGCCAGCATCCCCCGGCCCCGCACATCGCCAACCAGCGGGTGATCTGCCAGGGCGGACAGCCCCGCTTGCAACCGCGCGCCCATGGCACGGCCATTGTCCAGCAGCCCCCCTTCGTAAAGCTTGAGCACCTCCAGAGCGACGGCGGCGCTCACCGGGTGGGCGGAATAGGTGAAGCCATGGCCAACCGCCTTGGCCCCTGCCCCCTGTGCGATGGTCTGATAGACGTGATCAGACAGGAACACCGCCCCCATGGGCGCATAGCCCGAGGTGAGGCCTTTGGCGGTTGTCATCATATCCGGCACGATGCCCTCTTCGCTGCAGGCAAAAAGCGGTCCGGTGCGGCCAAAGCCGGTGATCACCTCATCAGCGATGAACAGGATCTCAAGCTCGGCGCAGGCCGCGCGCATGGCCTTGATCCAGCCCCTGGGCGGCACCAGCACCCCGGCAGAGCCCTGGATCGGCTCTACGTAAAAGGCCGCGACCCGGTCCTCGCCCAGCTCTGCCACTTTCGCCTTCAGGGCCGCGACCGAAGCATCAATAACGGTTTGCGGATCATCGCCCAGCGGGTTGCGATAAAGGTAATGGGAGGGGATTTTATGCTGCCAGGCGTAGGGCAAGCCAAAGCCGTCGTGGAAGGCAGGCAGCGCCGTCAACCCGGCCCCGGCAGAGGATGAGCCATGATAGCCCTGCTCGACCGAGATGAACTGATCGCGCTGCGGCTGCCCTTTGGCGTGCCAGTAATAGCGCACAAAGCGGATGGTGCTGTCCACCGCGTCCGAGCCGCCAAGCGTGAAATAGAGGTGGTTGAGATCCCCCGGTGCACGCTCGGCCAGCTCAGCGGCCAGCCGGATCGGCGCTTCGGCCCCCAGATCGAAATAGCTTGTGGCATAGGGCAGTTGCCGCATCTGCTCGGCGGCGGCTTGGACCACGCTTTCGTGACCGTAACCGGCATTGACGCACCAGAGGCCCGCAAAGCCATCGATCAGCTCTTTACCGGTCGCGTCGGTCACCGTCGCCCCTTTGGCGCTGCGCAAAACCCGCACGCCGCGCGCCTCGTGCCCCTGCCACGACGAAACAGGATGCACCAGATGCTGACGGTCCAGCTCGTTCAGCGAATTTGCCATTGCGAAATCGTCCATAGCCTACCCCAATGCCTGAGAGACCAGACCAAAGGTCTGGAATGTGGTGGTCACGTGCTGTGTCTTGGCGTTGCGCACCATGCAGGTGCCCCCGCCCACATGCGCAAGCCCCAGCGTTTCGGCAAAACTGCCAAGGTCCGGGTTTGGCGTATCAATGCGCAGAAACCCACCTACATGGCGTTGCGAAGCCGCCGCCAGCAAAGCGCGGGCGTTTGGCACATCCTTGGCTACAATCGGCCCCAGCATCTTGCCCCGCCCAAAATCGCGCAACACGGCAAAACCGCCATCTGTCTGCAAAACGGTGCCTTCTGCACAAAGCCGCCCAAGCAGGTCGCGCCGGTCGATCCCGGTCGCCTCCAGGTCCATCGCCGCTAGCTGGTCAAGATCCGTCGAACCTTCTTCTACGGCCAGCTCAGGCTCCGCTTGCGATATAGTGCCCTGATATTGCTTGATCTGTCCGGTGATCTCAAAACCGAGCTTCTGATAAAGCGGCAGACCGTCGCTGGTTGCGATCAGGCGCATTTCGCGATCTGCGGCCTGATCCATGACTGCCGTCATCAGCTTGCGCCCCAGCCGCCGCCCGCGCAGCGCCTCATCGACGATGATCATGCTGAGCGTGGCCACATCGCCAAAGGGTGACATCAAGGCCGTGCCAACCACCCTGTCGCCATCGCAGGCGACAACGCCGGTGGATTGGCTGAGGGTGAGCGCCCAGTCCTCGGCGCGGTGCGGCCAGCTCACCTGCTGGCTGAGACGCAGCGCGCCGGGCAGGTGATCGGGGGAGAAATCCAGAAGTCGGAGGGTATCCGAAGAAGTCATGTGAGAAGATCCGTCATTTCTTTCCTCCAAACCTATCGGCCCGATGCGGAGCTTTTGCGCTGATCCCTGCCTCAGGGCCGGGAAAAAAGCCGCAAAGGCGCCCCCGGCAGCAGAAAATGCCGCTGCGCTAGCGGGACAGGTGCCGACCAAGCCGCAGAATCATCTGTCGCGTGGCCTCCAGCTCGGAACGGGTCAAGTATTCCTCAGGTCGGTGGGCGCGTGAGATATCACCGGGGCCGCAGATGATCGACGGTATCCCCGCTTGTTGAAACAGGCCCGCTTCGGTGCCAAAGCTGACCGCCTGCACAGGGGCCTGACCAGACAGATCCTTGCATAGCTGGGCCAGCGGCGCGTCAGCCGCAAGCGCCAGCGCCGGATAGGTGGACATCCACTGCGCCTCAACTTCCGGTCCGGTGGCGTCAAGGAGGGGGGCCATCAGCTGGCGCGGGTCCACCCCGGCAATGGCGCGCGCCTCAATCGTTGCACTGGCCGCGTCAGGGATGATGTTGACCGCCTGCCCGCCTGACACGGTTCCGATCTGCAGCGTCGAAAAGGGCGGTTCAAACCGGGCATCCTGACCAGCCTCCTGCAAAGCCAGCGCCTGCGCGGCAGCGGCATTGAGCGCGGGCAGCAAGGCATGAATCGCGTTCTTCCCCAAATCAGGACGCGAGCTATGCCCCGGAATGCCATTGGCTGAAAGACGCAAGGCGGCTTTGCCTTTATGGGCCAGAACGGGCTGCAGGCCGGTCGGCTCTCCGACAATACAGCCAAGCGGCGCGGCGCAAAGCTGTGGCAGAGCGGCGATCATATGGGGCACGCCCTTGCAACCGGCCTCTTCATCATAGGACAGGGCAATATGGATCGGCGCGGTCAAGGGCATGGCCATCAGATCGGCCACAGCAGACAAGACTGCAGCATCAAAGCCCTTCATGTCACAGGCCCCGCGCCCGATCAGCCGCTCGCCCTCCATGCGCAGGGTGAACGGGTCGCCCTGCCATTCCGGCTCTTCGGCGGGGACCACATCCACATGACCAGAGAGCACATAGCCAGGCAGCGAAGGATCGCCGATGGTGGCAAACAGATTGGCGCGGTCCCCTTCTGGCCCGGTCAGAACATGCACCCTGGCACCCTGGCCTTCCAGATAGTCGGCGACAAACCCCAGAAGATCGAGATTCGAGCGCCCCACGACAGTCTCAAACCCAACCATGCGCTGCAACAGGGTTTCGGCGTTCAAAGGGGTGGTCATCAGGCGATCCTCAAAGGCGGTTTCAACTGTTCATATCCTGCGGCACTGGCCCCGGCACCGGGCTTTGAGCTGCGACGATCCATGGCAGGCTCTGCTGCAAAGCTCTGCGCAAACGAAATATCCTGCGCTGCAATCGGAAAACCCGGCAGACCGCAATGGCTGGAAACGGTGAAAATAGGGCGACAACGCATTGGAGATACCCTCATGACCTTCCGCCCCAAGTTCATCACCTTTGATTGCCATGGCACCATGATCAACTTTGACATGGCCGGGGCCGCGGCCGATCACTATGGCGCATCGCTTTCCCCGGAGGCGCTGACCAAATTCATCAAGGACTTCTCTGCGTACCGGGTTGACGAAATCCTCGGCGCCTGGAAACCCTATGTCGAGGTGGTCCACAACGCGCTTGAGCGAACCTGCAAACGCAACGGCATCGCTTTTGACCCGGCCATTGCCGAGGATATCTACAATCGCGTGCCCACCTGGGGCCCGCACGCGGATGTGCCTGCAGGGCTGGCCAAGGTCGCAAAGGAAATCCCGCTGGTTGCGCTGACCAATTCGATGAACAGCCAGATCCCGCACAACATTGCGAAGCTGGGCGCCCCGATCGCGCATGTGTTCACCGCCGAAGATGCCCAGGCCTATAAACCGCAGATGCGGGCATTTGAGTATATGTTCGATCAGCTGGGCTGCGGGCCAGAGGATGTGCTGCACGTCTCTTCGTCGTTCCGCTATGATCTGATGACCGCGCATGATCTTGGCATCACCAACAAGGTCTGGGTCAATCGCGGCCACGAGCCGGCCAACCCCTATTATGGCTACACCGAAATCCCGGATATCTCTGGCCTTGCGGCTGTGGTGGGACTCTGATGCGCTACGCCTCTTACTGGCACGAAACCAGCACACCCTTTGGTCAGGCCCAATCCGAGCCGGTGTCAGGGCACTATGACGTGGCGGTGATCGGCGGCGGCTTTACCGGCCTCAGCGCCGCATTGCGGCTGGCGCGCTCCGGTGCCTCGGTCGCGGTGCTGGAGGCTGACCATGTGGGGGCCGGTGGCTCTGGCCGCAATGGGGGGCACCTGAACAACGGGATGGCCCATGGCTATGGAGACGCAAAGGCGCATCTGGGCCCTGAACGAGCCAAGGCGCTGTACCAGGCCTTTGATGCCTCTATCGACGCCATCGAAAAGGTGATTGCGCAGGAAGGTATCGACTGCGATTTTCGCCGCGCCGGAAAGCTGAAGCTGGCCTCAAAACCCTCCCATGTGGCAGGTCTCAAGGCGAATTTCGAGCTGACAAATAAAGAGGTCGATCCCGACACCTGCTGGCTGGAGCGCAGCGATCTGGCCGGAGAAATCGGCAGCGACGGTTTTCACGGCGCGATGCTTTATGAAAAATCCGCGATGATGCATATGGGACGCTATGTGAACGGGCTGGCCACCGCCGCCCATCGTCACGCCGCCCGCATCTGGGAGAGTGCGCCGGTCACGGGTCGCCGCAAGAGCCTCAAGGGTTGGGAGATTTCCACCCCGCGCGGCACGCTCACGGCCCGCAGCGTGATTGCTGCCACGGGGGCCTACTCTGCCAAGGTCAAAGGCGCGCCGCTGGGCTATTTCCGCCGCCGCATCATCTCGGTCGGCTCATTCATTGTGGCAACCCGCCCGCTGACACCCGCTGAGGTCGCAGCGACCATGCCCGGCAATCGGACCTGCGTGACGTCCCTGAATATCGGCAACTATTTTCGCCTCTCCCCAGACAATCGTCTGATCTTTGGCGGGCGCGCCCGGTTTTCCGCTGTTTCGGACCAACGCTCGGATGCGAAATCAGGCACGATCCTGCGCAAATCGCTGGCGCAGATCTTTCCGCATTTGTCCAATGTCGAGATCGACTATTGCTGGGGCGGTCTTGTCGGCATGTCCAAGGATCGCTTCCCCCGGATCGGAGAGGCTGATGGCATGCTTTATGGCATGGGGTATTCGGGGCACGGCGCGCAGCTTTCGACGCTGATGGGGCAACAACTGGCGGATATGGCGATGGGCCGCGCAACCGACTCTCCGCTATCCGGGCTGAGCTGGCCTGCGATCCCTGCGCATTCTGGTAATCCATGGTTCCTGCCCCTGGTGGGCCTGTGGTTCGGCCTGAAAGACAGGCTGTCCTAACGCGGGGCGGGCCGAACGTGCCCGCCTTTCGCCTCTGGGCCCGCCTTTCACCCCAGGGAATGCGCCGCCAAACCGAAAAGCACCGCTCCATCTGTCGCGCGGCGCTGAGGGCCGATGCGCATTTCCGTGACCGTATCGAACAGCCCCAGCCCAGCCGCCGCAAGGAACGCTGTGAATTGCCCCTCTTCCATGGGGGTGTCCAATCTCAGGAACTTTCCCTCATTGGCAAGAACAAAGGGGGCGGTCAGCTGCATCGCCATCCGATCGTTCTCAGCAACCATAGGTCCGATGACCTGCCCTTTGCCAAAATTCCGCAGCATCGAAAAGCCGCAGATCTGACCATCGCGCTCGGCCACAAGACAGGTGGATTTCTCTTTCAGCATCGCCAGAACACGTCCACGATCCGCCCCATAGGCAATGTGATCCAGACCCAGCAGGTCGTCCCAGTCCGCCTCGGTTGCTGTGCGCACCACGGTTCCCGGTTCCGGGTCAGGCGCATAGATCGGTCGTGCGATGCCCTGTTGCTGGCGAATGGTCCCAACGGGGATGAACCCGGCCTTCTTGTAAAGACGATACCCCGCGCGGGTGGCACTCAGCCGCATGTCCCGCCCCTCGCAGTCCTGCATGATCTGGTCAAGCAGCCAGCGCCCTGTCCCGAGGCTTTGCAGGCGCGGCGCCGTGATCATCATGCCCAGCATGGAAAAATCAGCCCCCATGTCGAACCGCATGGCCGAACTCAAAGGGCGCCCGATTTCATCCAGTGCCAGATAGCCCTCGCCCATCTGCATCAACTGCTGCAGGTCCCGTGCGCGGTGTGGCCAGAAGACCCCGACGGTCAGCTCGTGGAGAAGACCCTGGTCGGCAGCAGTGATCGGACGGCTACGCGCCTCAAAGGTATCAACCTTCAGACCCGGCTCAGACGTATTTTGGGCCTCGGAACCAGACGGTTCAATTTGAGGGCTGTCTGCCTTATGTGGCGCCATATCTGCTCTTCCCACTGGCTTGCTCCATCGCGGGTGGCAAGCGTTCACAGCACGACCTTAGCGGCCCTGGCGCAGCGGTTTCTATCAAAAGTAGCATCGAAACAAAAGAATATGTCAGCCACCAGGAGACGTGGCATGGAATTGCTCACACGCTTCAAAAGCGCAAGTACTGCAGGCGATCTGGCCCGATGCTATGAAAGGGGATGGCGTCAGTATTTCTCACATTGAAAAAGCAGTGGCGGACCGAGGAGGATTCGAACCCCCGACCCCTTGATTCGTAGTCAAGTACTCTATCCAGCTGAGCTATCGGTCCACTGCTTCGGGATTGAGGCTCCCGGCATGGACGTGCACGTCACGGTCCATTTGGCCTGTTCCAAACTGCCGCGACCGGCGGTTTGTGTAGTGGCGGACCGAGGAGGATTCGAACCCCCGACCCCTTGATTCGTAGTCAAGTACTCTATCCAGCTGAGCTATCGGTCCACTGGAGGCGGGGTTTAATCCTAGCAGATGACCGGCGCAACCCCAAAAAAGAATTTAGTTTGAGTGGAGGGTGGGATGCCCCTGCCCTTGTCAAAATGCACCGTCTCCCTTTGGCAGGCAAATCTCGAACACCGTCCCGTCTGGCCCTGTGTGACGCAGGTAGACACCACCGCCATGGCCACGCGCCAATTCTTGTGCGATGGCGAGTCCCAAGCCACTGCCGCCCTTCCGGGCGCCGCCCTGAAATGGCGTAAAGAGCTTTTCCTGCGCTTTCTGGGGCAGCCCCGGGCCGGTATCCTCAACGCGGATCAACCAGGTTTCCGCCTCATCCTGCGCAGAGATGGTGATCCGTCCCGGCTTCCCGGTGGCCGCAATGGCCTGCCGGGCATTGCGCACAAGGTTCATGACGATGCGGAACAGCTGCTCCTGATCTGCCCGCACAACCAGATCGGGCGGCACATCGGCATGGATGTCGATCTCGGTTCCCGTCGCTGCCAGGGATTCGCTTTCGGCCACATCGCCGGCAATTTCGCAAAGAGGCACTTGCGTGAAGGTGGGCGCCGGTTCCTCGGCGCGGCCGAACGCCAGGGTTCCTTCGCACAAAGACACGGCGCGGGTGATGGAGTTCACGAGCTTGGGCGCCAGCCTGCGCACCAGGGGGTCCTCACTGGTTTCGATCCGGTCCGTAAACAGCTGCGCCGAGGTGAGAATATTGCGAAGATCGTGACTGACCTTGGCGACGGCACCGCCAAGCTGGGCCAGCCGCTCTTTCTGCTTCAGCGCCTGGGTGAGTTCGGTCTGCAGTTTCATCAGCGCCTCTTCGGCCTCGCGCAGCTCGGTCACGCCCGCGTTGGGCTGGATGATGCCGCGCGCATCCTCGGGCGCTGCCGCATAGCGCTGCATATAGCCGACCACCCCCTTGATCGGGCGCACCAGGAACACGCGCACCGCAATGAACAACAAAAGCGCGGTGAAGACCGAGATCACCGCCGACAGGACCAGAATCCGCACGCCATAGTCGACCATAGCCGCCCGCAAGGGGGCCGTTTCCATGGTGATCTCGATCAACAGCCCCGCGTCTCGCACAGGCGCGCCAATGACCCGAATGATCCGATTGCCTGGCGTCACCATGCGCCTCATCGCATCAGAGATCAGCGTGAACGGCCCTGCCATGCGCAAGTCAAACGTGCCTTCAATGGGCTGCGGAATCGGCGAGGACAGCACCAGCTGGCGCATCTCGTCCCGGCGCAGAACCACGTTGAAAACGCCGGCATTCTCCAGCAGCTCGGCTTCAAGATCGCTGTCCAGCATATCATCCGCCAGCAGTGCCAGCGAAGCGATCTGCGCCCGCTCCAGCCGGTCCGACAGGTAATCGAGACGGAACCGAGAGACCGACGGCACGAAGATCAGCACTTCGGCCAGCATCACAAAGACCGTGGTCAGAACCAGGAATCTGCCCGACAGCGTATTCAGCATTGCGCCCCTTTCGGCCTAGGGGATCCAGCGTTGAACAAACCGGACCACCCGTTCAACCTTGGGATTATCAAATAGGCGAGGCGAGAAATAGGCCCCAGCGGCGCGTTTGTTGACCTCTCCGATCGTCGGATAGGGGGAAACCATGGCCGCGACCTGGCTCATCTTCATGTTGTTCGCCAGAACAAGAGACCAGAGATTGATCAGCTCTCCCGCCTGATGGCCCACGATGGTTACGCCCACGGGGCGCCCTTTGACCACCATCACCTTGATGAAGCCCTTCGCCTTGCGCTCGGCCAGGGCGCGGTCGTTGTGGCTGTAATCGAACCGCGCGATCTCAAGCCTTTCCCCGTGTTGCTCTTGCGCTTCTGCCTCGGTCAGGCCGACTTGCGCCAGTTCCGGCTCGGTGTAGGTCGCGCGGGGGATATGAGCCGTCTTGGCCTTTGACGGCAGGCCAAACAGGCTGGAGCGGATGATCACCCCCGCATGATAGCCCGCCACATGGGTGAACTGCAGCCCGCCCGCCACATCCCCGATGGCATAGACGCGGCGGTTGGTGGTGCGCAGGCTGTCATCGACCTTGATGCCTGTCTTGGTCCGGTCGATCCCGGCTTTTGTGAGGTCCAACCGCTCCAAGTTGGCCTTGCGCCCCACCGCGACGAGCAGGTGCGTTCCTTTGAAGATACGCCCGTCTTTGGTTTCCACCTCAATTGCGCCCGCTTGCCCGCGCACCTCTGCGGCCAGAGCCTGCTCGGCGATCTCGACACCTTCATTGCGCAGATGATCCAGAACCACCTTGGCAGCCTCAGGGTCATCGCGGCCCAGCGCCGCGCCGCCCTCGATCACCGTGACCTTGCAGCCAAGGCGGATGTGGGCCTGCGCCATCTCCATACCGATGGGGCCGCCACCGATGATCAGCAGATGGTCCGGGCGCTCGCGCAGGTCAAACAGGGTCTCGTTTGTCTCGTAAGGCACCTGATCCAGACCGGGGATCGGCGGCACCAGCGGAGAAGAACCGGTCGCAATCACGACCCGCCGGGCTTTGATGACGTAGTCGCCCGCCTCCACCTCGCGCGGAGAGATGAACTTGCCGAATTCCCGGATCACCCGCACGCCAAAGCCCTCGAACCGTTCCTGGCTGTCCACCGGTGCAATCGTTTCGATGACATCGCGCACATGATCCTTGGCCGCGGCATAGTCCACCTGAGGCACTTGATCGGCGACTCCAAAGGCGCTGGAATGGGCCTGACCATAGGCGGCCTTGGCACTGGCCAGCAGGGCCTTTGAAGGCACGCAGCCATAGTTCAGACAATCGCCGCCCATCTTGTGCCCTTCCAACAGGACAACATCCGCGCCCATCTGGCTGGCCCCGGCGGCAACGGACAGACCGCCAGAGCCGGCTCCGATCACCAACAAATCACATGTGATACGGGTCATGATCAGGCCTCCGGCGTGTTGCGGGGCGGTTTGCCGCGCAGGGATTTTACGAGGATTGGCATGGCGGCCAGCAGGCAAAGGCCCAGAATCGGACCAATTATGTGCGGCTCCCACAAAAGCGACAGATCCGGGTCCTCACCCCTGTCAAAGACCGCACCAACACCAACCCCGATCCAGGTAAAGACGATTGCACCAGGGATGATGCCCAGCGCAGTAGTCCACAGAAAGTTGCGGAATTTCACCCCCACCATGGCGGGCAAGAGATTCGCGACAAAGAAGGGCACCGCAGGCACCAGCCGCAGCAACAACAGGACTTCGATCTCATTCTGGCGCAGGGCATGTTTCAGCATCTGCACGCGCCCTTCGGCGGCCTCAAAGCGGGCTGACAGCATCTCTCCCAGCCCCCAGCGCGCCGCCAGAAAGATACCCGCAGCGCCGATGGTGGCCGAAACCACGTTCAAAACCGTCCCGGCGGCAAGACCGAACAGGAACCCACCCGTGACCGAAGCAACCGCAGCCCCGGGCAGCGAAAAGACCACCATGACGACGTAAATGGCAACAAACGCCGCGGCCAAGCCCAGGAAATTCTGATCCCGAAAGCCAAGCAGCGCCTCGCGATTGTCGCGCAGAGTATCGAAGGTCAGATAGTCGTTCAGCGTCACCGCTCCGATGATGGCGACGATGGCCACGACGATCAGAGGCAAATGCCGCGCCAGACCCGTTTTCTGCGGATCCGGTTTTGGAGCTCCTTCATTGCTCATTTCTCTGCCTCTCCAGTTTCTTTCTCGTGTCCTATCGTCAATATGGCGTAAGTGCACGTGCAAGGCATATCAGTTCACGGGCGCTTGATCTTTGGAGAACGCATTTGTGAGAAAGCCCGTCAAACCGGCGCCGAACTGAAACATTGCGCGCGCCCAACCCGGCTTTTCCGGCTGCGCAGAGCGTTCTTTTGACATAAATATTGTATCAAGGCGCGAAAAGCTGCGAAAAACCCGGCCAATGGGTTTGACTTGGCGCCAGATCCCTCCTAAAGACCGGGCTTCGAGATTACACCCGGCAGGCGATTCCGCGCCGCGCCCGATGACATGAGTGGAGACCGGAGCGATGAAACGCACCTATCAGCCTTCGAACCTGGTTCGCAAACGCCGCCACGGCTTCCGTGCGCGCATGGCCACCAAGGCAGGCCGCAAGATCCTGAACGCACGCCGCGCACGTGGCCGCAAAGAGCTGAGCGCATAAGTTCGCGCCACGCAGCTCGCGTTGACGGAATGACACCGCCGAAGGCCCCCAAGATTGGCTCTGCCGACACGAGGGATGCGCCTTCGGCGGTTTCCGTTTGTCCGGATGATGCCGGACCAATTGCAAAAATCGAAGTTATCACCAAACGCCGCGATTTTCTTGCAGCGGCCCGCGCGCGTCGTCAGGGCAGCAAGGGTATGATGGTGCAGGGACGCAACCGCCGCGATGAGGGCGGGATTCGCGTCGGCTTCACCTGCTCCAAGAAGGTCGGCAATGCCGTTGCCCGCAACCGTGCCAAACGCCGCCTGCGCGAGGTGGCCCGCATGACCCTGCCATCTCATGGTCGCGCAGGGTGGGACTACGTTCTGATCGGGCGCGCACAGGATACGGCCCAGCGCCCCTTTGAGGAACTGAAGCGCGACCTGATCTACGCCTTGAAGAAAATACACGGCTGATCTGAACAGCCAGGGCTTTCATGGCGCAGCAATGCCGCCTATCTAAGGTCCATGTCTCCCATGGCCCGCATCCTTGCACTACCCGTTCATGCCTATCGGCTGATTTTCAGCCCATGGGTTGGGTTCAATTGCCGCTATCAACCGACGTGCTCGGCCTATGCACTGGAAGCGCTCGAAAAGCACGGTGCGATCAAAGGCGCATGGCTTGCCGCGCGTCGCCTCGGGCGGTGCCACCCGCTCGGCGGGGATGGCTACGACCCGGTGCCCGGCCTTGAAAGCGAGACTGAAAAGACGGCACCGCCAGATCGCTGATCCCCTATTTCTTTTCAAAGAAAATCGTCACCTCGCCCAGTGTGACACCGAACCTGCTCATGTAGGCCTTGTTCAAAAGCCGCCCGTCTTCCAGCAGCCACATCCAATCATCAAAGCTGACCCGCATACTGTCACCGTCCGGCATCGGCAGGTCGATGGTGTAGCGCCAGTTGAAAGTATCGCCGCTCTCTTCCCCCTCAGCGATGCCCTGGACGCCATCGGCGGTGCCCTGCCAGCTATCCTCGCCTGTCTTGGTCAGCGACCAGATCCGCCGTTCTTTGCTTCCATCGGCATAGTCAAAGTCCTCAACCAGCCGCAGCGTATTCCCGTCCCAACGTCCGTCGATATCGACCTTGAAGCGCCGCCGCACGGTCCCAAAGCGGTCCGTGAATTGGCCATAGGCCACCGTCCGCCCGTCGAAATACTCTTCAAGGTTCAACTGCTTGTCGCTCAGGCTCTTGTCCCCAAGATCAGGCCGCCCACAGGCCGACAAGAACATCCCCAAGAGCAACGCGTAGGCGCAGACAAACAATGCTCGCATGATCATCTCCTTTTGGAGGTCTACGCTGCAAAGCGCTCTTTGGATGAGCGGACCCGCCCTTGTGATACACTTTTGAGGAATCTTCTTGGCAAAAGCCGTTTCAAAGGCTACGGGGCCGTCATGCTTGATGATGATCTGGACGAAATCCACCCGCTGTTTGCCGGTGCCCCTTCAACCACCGAGTTCAAGAAGCTGCGCAAGCGCATCGTGCGCTATGCCCGCGAAGCGATCGAACAATATGGTATGGTGGAGCGCCGCACCGATGGCAGCACCCCGCGCTGGCTGGTCTGCCTGTCTGGCGGCAAGGACAGCTACACGCTGCTAGCGGTGCTCTATGAGCTGAAATGGCGGGGGTTGCTGCCGGTGGATCTCTTGGCCTGCAACCTCGATCAGGGGCAGCCGGGTTTTCCGGCAACCGTTTTGCCGGAGTTTCTGGAAAAGATGGGCGTTCCGCACCGGATCGAATACCAAGACACCTACAGCATTGTTGTCGACAAAGTGCCGCAGGGACGCACCTATTGCGCGCTCTGCTCGCGCCTGAGGCGTGGCAATCTGTACCGGGTTGCACGCGAAGAAGGCTGCTCTGCCGTGGTTCTGGGGCATCATCGCGACGACATCCTGGAAACCTTTTTCATGAACCTGTTCCACGGTGGGCGTCTGGCTACCATGCCGCCGAAACTGGTCAACGAAGAAGGCGATCTTTTCGTCTTTCGCCCCCTGGCCCATGTCGCAGAGGTCGATTGCGAAAAGTTCGCCAAGGCCATGAATTATCCCATCATTCCCTGCGATCTCTGTGGCAGCCAGGACGGATTGCAGCGCCAGCAGGTGAAACAGATTCTCGACCAGTGGGAATCAAACAGTCCGGGACGGCGTCAGGTGATGTTTCGGGCACTGATGAACGCGCGTCCATCCCATCTTCTGGACCCCAAATTGTTCGATTTTGTCGGGCTTGAGCTGAAAAACGCAAATGAAGCGGCAGAATCCGACGAGATTCCCGCATTGCGTTAACTCCGCAGTCAGAAGCAGCCTCTAGTCTCATCCTGCACTTAGGTGCTGAAGGTGAAAGGTCTGCACATGCCCAAGTTCCAATCTGGTCTGCTGACGCGCATCAGGAGAAAAGTAGCCCCGGCGTTTTTTGCGCCACCGGTGCTGGCTTTCCTGCCTGCGTTGACGCTCGCGACCTTCTGGCTTGGCGGCGAGGCCGCATTGTTGTGGGTGGCGCTGGGCCTGCCGGTGCTTTTCGCGGCACTTGGTGGATTTGATCGCACCCGGAGCCTTGGCACGCCCCGCGACAGCATCACGGGAATGATCTTGCGGGAAGGATTCGAAACGGAAGTCAGCCAGGTTTTTGACGAAACCAGCGACACCGGCCTGAGATCAGTGATCTACCTGATCGAGGTTGATGACTTCAAGGACATCGTCGATCGATACGGTCAGGAAGCCGGGGATCAGATCATTCAGCGCTGCGGTGACAGGATTGCCAGCACGCTCCGCAACAAGGACACGGTCGCGCGGATCGGAGACAGCAAGTTTGGTGTTTGTCTGACACCAGTCTTGCAGCTTGATCTGGAGTCTTGTGTGCAACTGTCGGGACGTATGCAGTCGGCGGTTGAAGAGCCGATCAGCTTGGACGGAACATCGGTTTATGTGTCCTGTTCGATCGGATTTTGCCTACGCAGCCGCGCGCCAGGCACAAAACCATCGGATTGGACAGGCGCGGCAGCGACAGCATTGGCAGATGCCCAGCAAAACGGCCCGTCCGGCATCCGCGTCTATTCGGCAGATATCTATCACCGTAACAAGGCCCGCTGCAATTTGCGCGATGAGGCCGCCGAAGCGCTTGAATCCGGCCAGATCGTGCCATGGTTCCAACCTCAGATTTCCACCGATACCGGTCGGGTCTCCGGCTTTGAGGCGCTTGCTCGCTGGATGCACCCGGTCCGCGGTCTTATCCCGCCAAACAGCTTCCTGCCCGCGCTGGAAGAAGCCGGCTTGATGGAGCGGCTCAGTCAGGTCATGCTGTTTCACTCCCTTACAGCGATGAAGGCCTGGGATGCCGCCGGAGTAGACGTTCCCTCGGTCGGCGTGAATTTTGCCACGCAGGAACTGCGGAATCCGGGTCTTGCCGACAATGTGCGCTGGGAACTTGAGCGCTTTGGCCTGTCACCGGACCGTTTGTCTGTCGAGGTTCTGGAAACCGTGATGACCGACCAACCGGACGATGTGGTCACCCGTAATATCGCCGCACTCAGCGCGATGGGCTGCCGAATCGAACTTGATGATTTTGGCACCGGACACGCCTCCATCTCGGCAGTTCGCCGGTTCAATATCTCGCGCATCAAAATCGACCGCTCCTTTGTCATGAAATCGGACCGCGACCCGGAACAGCAGAAACTGATTGCCGCCATCCTGACGATGGCAGAGCGTCTGGATCTGGAAACTCTGGCCGAAGGAGTTGAGACCGTTGGAGAGCATGCTCTCTTGTCGCAACTTGGATGCGACCACGTTCAAGGCTTTGGGATCGGTCGCCCCATGCCGTTCGACCAGACCCTCGACTGGATGACAGCGCATCAGGCCAAACTTCAGGATGCACCCTTGATTGGTCGCCAAAACCCCTGAAATCGCTTCTTTCGGCCGAAACCTCTATGTCGGCGGCGCTATGACGCCGTCGAATTTCCCGATTCTGCTTGACCTTTGCGGCTCACCTCTGTTGAACCACACCCTGTCATTCCATGCACGAGGTGGCGGTCCCCAATGGACGATCAGAACAAGAATCTCATTCTCGCAACAGCGCTCAGCTTCCTGGTGATTCTCGGGTGGTACAGTTTTTTCCCGCCTCCAGAGCCCGAAACGGCACCAGAGCCGGTCGCAGCTGAAACCGCTCCGGCCGACGCGACGGCCAGCGCCCCCGGCGTCGCCCAAGGTGGCACCGCCGTCAGCACCCAGCCGAGCGAAGAGGCCGAAGCCCCAAGCGCCCCGCGTCTGAAAATCGACACCGACAGGCTGGCGGGCAGCATCTCTCTGCAAGGCGGCCGCATCGACGATCTGGCGCTGAAAGACTACCGCGAGACCCTCGATGAAGAAGCGGACATCGTCCATGTGCTGACACCAGTCGGCCAGCCGGAGGCCTTTTATGCGCTTTATGGCTGGGCACCCGGTGCGGGCTTGACCTTTGAGGATGTTCCAGGCGCCAACACCATCTGGTCCGCGGACGAAGGGCAAACCCTGACGCCCGAAACGCCGGTCACAATGACCTGGGACAACGGCAAGGGGCTGACCTTCTCCCGCACCATATCGGTCGATGACAACTACCTCTTTTCGGTGACCCAGTCCGTCCAGAACGCAAGCGGCGCGACCGTTGCCCTTGCCCCCTATGGCACGCTGGCCCGCCATGGCGAGCCTGCCGACCTCAAGAACTTCTTCATCCTGCACGAAGGCGTTGTCGGTATGGCTGACGGAGAACTGGCCGAGATCGACTATGGCGATATGGTAGATTTCGAACCCGACCCCCGTGATGGATCACGTGCCGAAGTGAAGCAGGTCGAAAGCAACGGCTGGATCGGCTTCACCGACCACTACTGGATGTCCGCACTGGTGCCCGAGCCGGGTCAAGGCTTCCGCTCCATCGCCAAATACGATGAGCGCCGCGAGATCTACCAGACCGACATCGTGCTGCCGACGCAGTCTTTGGCAGACGGGCAATCGACCGAAGTCACCACCATGCTGTTCTCCGGCGCCAAGGAATGGGCCACTATCCGCGCCTACCAGAAAGACGGCATCGAAGGCTTCCTCGACAGCATCGACTGGGGCTGGTTCTTCTTCCTGACCAAGCCGATCTTCTGGCTGCTGCACAACCTGCACACCCTGATCGGCAACATGGGCCTGTCCATCATAGGCCTGACCATCTTCATCAAGATCCTCGTCTTCCCGCTGGCGTACAAGTCCTACGCCTCGATGGCGAAAATGAAGGAACTGCAGCCTGAGATGGAGAAACTGAAGGAGCGTGCCGGCGACGACCGCCAGAAGCTGCAGAAAGAGATGATGGAACTCTACAAGAAGGAAAAGGTGAACCCGGCTGCGGGCTGTCTGCCGATCCTGATCCAGATCCCGATCTTCTTCTCGCTCTACAAGGTGATCTTCGTCACGCTGGAACTGCGCCACGCCCCCTTCTTTGGCCCCTTCCAGGACCTCAGCGCACCGGATCCGACCTCGCTAATGAACCTCTTTGGCCTGCTGCCCTTTGCGGCCCCGGCGCCCGAAAGCGTTCTGTCTCTGGTCTTCATCGGCATCCTGCCGATCCTCCTGGGTGTCTCCATGTGGCTGCAGCAAAAGCTGAACCCGGCGCCCACCGATCCGACGCAAAAGATGATCTTTGCCTGGATGCCTTGGGTCTTCATGTTCATGCTGGGTGGTTTCGCATCGGGTCTGGTGGTCTACTGGATCGCGAACAACACCATCACCTTTACCCAGCAGTACCTGATCATGCGCAGCCACGGCTACAAGCCCGACGTTTTTGGCAACATCAAGTCGAGCCTGAAGCGCAGTTCCAATACGGATGAGAAATGACGCAGACCGTCACTGAAATCTGGCGCCACCCGATCAAATCACATGGACGGGAGGCGTTGGAGAGCGTCACGCTGACCGCCGGGCAGACCATGCCCGGCGATCGCGTTTGGGCGGTAGCCCATGAGGCGTCAAAGGCCGATGGTTCCGAATGGGTGCCCTGCTCCAACTTCAGCCGCGGCGCCAAGGCGCCGCAGCTGATGGCCATCAACGCGCGCTACAATGACGCAACCGGCGAGGTCTCGCTGAGCCATCCGGACCGGGACACTCTGACCTTTGCCCCGGATGCACGCGAAGACCTGCCCCGGTTCCTCGACTGGGTGCATCCCCTGATGCCCGAAGGCAGGGCCGCCTCTGCACGCATCATTCGGGTGCCCGGGCGCGGCATGACGGACACCGACTATCCGTCGGTCACCCTGTGCAACCTCGCCTCCCACCGCGCGGTGGAGGCCGCGATGGGGCAGGATCTGTCCCCCTTGCGCTGGCGCGGCAATATCTGGTTCGATCTGGATGAGGCCTGGGCCGAGCACGATTGGCTGGGCCGCAAGGTGCAGATCGGTGACGCTGTATTCCTGGTCCGCGAACGCGCCCAGCGCTGCATGGCCACCACCGCAAACCCGGCCAAGGGCCTTCGCGATGCAGATACACTCAAAACCCTGAACGGCAGCTTTGGCCATCAGGATTTCTCGGTCTACGCAGAGGTCGTACGCGGCGGTGATGTCTGCCTTGGCGATCCGGTAAAGGTGCTTTGATGCAAATTCAATTTTCTCTGGCCGAGGCGCCGGATGATCTCACGGCGGAAAAGGGCCGCAAGCTCTTTGCCGGGCAATCCGAGTTTCTGAAAGGCGTCGTCGCCATGTCAGGCCTGCCCGAGGCGGACCGAGTCGAGGTTTGTTTCGCGGGCCGCTCTAACGTCGGCAAGTCGAGCCTGATCAATGCGCTGACCGGCACCAAGGGGCTGGCGCGCGCGTCGAACACGCCGGGGCGCACGCAGGAAATCAACTATTTCACCCAAGGGCCGGACCTTTACCTGGTGGACCTTCCGGGCTACGGCTATGCCAATGCGCCGCTGGCGGTGGTGGAGAAATGGCAAAAGCTGCTGAAACGCTACCTGAGTGGTCGTCAGACCCTGCGCCGCGCCTTTGTGCTGATCGACAGCCGCCATGGCATCAAAAAGGTCGATGAAGAGATCATGGCGCTGTTGGACAGCGCGGCGGTGACGTTTCAATGCGTGATGACCAAGGCCGATAAGGTCAAGGCCAAGGATCTGGACAAGGTGCTGGATCAGGTGCGCGGCGCGCTGTCGAAACACCCGGCCGCCTATCCTGAGATCGTCCTGACTTCCTCCGAAAAGGGAGACGGGATTGCCACCTTGCGGGCGATCATCGCCGGTATCGACTAAGGCCTTAGGCGCCCGTCAGACGTGCTGGGCGCCATTCACTTCGATCTCGGCGCCCGAGATGTAGGAACTCCCCCCTGAGCACAGAAAATAGATCGCGGCGGCGACCTCTTCCGGCTGGCCAAGGCGCTGCATCGGCAGCTTTTCCACGATCTGTTCTGTTCCCGGCGACAGGATCGCCGTTTCCACCTCACCCGGCGCGATGGCATTGACGCGAACGCCCAGCGGGCCAAAATCATGAGCCATCTCCCGCGTTAGCGCCGCCAAGGCCGCCTTGGAGGTGGCATAGGCCGCGCCAGCAAAGGGATGCACCCGGCTGCCCGCAATGGAGGTCACATTGACCACTGATCCCTTGGCGGCAGCCAGTTCATCCTTAAGCCCCCGCGCCAGCACCACTGAGGCAAAGAAGTTCACGTGGAACACCTTGCCCCAGGTCATGAGGTCTGTGTCGAGCGTATTGAGGCGCTCTCCGTTCGGCCCCTTTGGTGAGATCCCCGCATTGTTGACCAGCGCATCCAGACGCCCATTCAGGCGCTCCTGAATCACGCCTACGGCGTTGATCGTGTCGCTTGGGTCCGAGAGGTCCAGCTGCACGTGGTTCTCCTCTCCGCCGCCCCAAGGGCATTCCTGCGGGAACGGATGACGCGAGCAGGTGATGACACGCCAGCCTTCGGCGTTGAAATGGCGCACGGTGGCATGGCCAATGCCGCGGCTGGCTCCGGTGAGCAATAGCGTCTTCTGGCTCATGGGGTGTGTTCCGGTCTGAGGGACAACTGCTGCGACCCTATCATTCCCGTCCGCCGCTGCAACGCCCACTTGGCAGCAGGCGCAGAACCGCGTAACACGAATGGTCAAAGGGACCCCAGCTATGAAGAAACAAGATATGAACCGCGATTGGATTGCCACCGCCGAGACTTTGTCCAGCGCTCTGCCCTATATGCAGCGCTACGACGGGGCTATCGTTGTCATCAAGCTGGGCGGCCACGCCATGGGCAGCGACGAAGCGATGGAGACATTTGCCCGCGATATCGTCCTGATGCGCCAGGTGGGTGTAAACCCGGTGATCGTGCATGGCGGTGGGCCGATGATCAACGCGATGCTCGAAAAGCTGCAGATCAAATCCGAATTCGTGAACGGCAAGCGTGTGACCGACAAACCCACCATGGAAGTGGTCGAGATGGTTCTGTCCGGTCTGGTGAACAAGCGCATCGTGCAGGCGATCAACGCCCAAGGTGGCATGGGCGTGGGGCTTTCGGGCAAGGACGCGGACCTCATCACCTGTGAAATAACCAACCCGGATCTTGGCTTTGTCGGCACCCCGGTCGAGATGAACCCTGCCGTTCTGCATCATCTGTTTGAAAACGACATCATCCCGGTGATCGCCCCCATTGGCGCCGGACGCGATGGCGAGACCTTCAATATCAATGGCGACACGGCTGCAGGCGCGATTGCCGAATCGCTCAACGCGGACCGGCTTTTGCTGTTGACGGACGTCTCGGGGGTAAAGAATGCAGACGGAGAGGTCGTGACCGAACTCAAGGCAGCAGACGTGGAGGCGATGACCGCATCAGGAGTGATTGCGGGCGGCATGATCCCCAAGACAGAAACCGCCCTTTCTGCAGTGCGCAATGGCGTGCGCGCCTGCACCATCGTCGACGGCCGGGTGCCGAACGCCGTTCTTCTGGAGCTGTTTACCGATCACGGAGCAGGATCCATGATCCGCGCCTGACCCGCCTAAAAGCTCCCGGTGAAAGAAACCGCCCCGATACGGGCGGTTTTCTTTTGGCAACGTCCGATCAGGCGCTAAGATCGCTGCCACCGACAGGAGCGCCAATGACCGCCGCCCCCTCATATCAAGCAATCTCAGATGCTGCGCATGCCCGGGACCTGGATATCCTGGGCGCCGTCCATCCCGGCAATACAGCCGCACAGGAGCTGACATCGGGGACTTTGATTCTACTTGGTCTGGTCGGTCGGGATAGCTGGACGCGCCTAAAAGAAATGCCCGAGTTTCTGGATGGTGCACCCGACCCTTTGGATCGATGGTCTCGCCGCGTGGTTGATCATCTTGGCCAGCAGTTTGCCGCCGATCCCTACTATCCCTTTGGCGGTCCGCCCTACCGGCCTTTCGTGAACTGGGCTCTGGCATCGGGCCGGGCTTTCACATCCCCGTCGCATATGCTGGTCCATGATGGTGTTGGCATGTTGATTTCATACAGGGGCGCTTTGCACTTGAAGGAGGAGATCGAAATACCGGCGCCACCCGTGGAAGGCTCCCCTTGCGAAACCTGTGTGGAGCGCCCCTGTATGACGACCTGCCCAGTACACGCATTGGTTGACGGCGGCCCCTATGACCTGTCAGCCTGTCACAATCACCTGGAGACCCAAAGTGGGACCCTTTGCCTGTCCAACGGCTGCCTTGCCCGGCTTGCCTGCCCTCTAAGCCGGGGTGCAGGTCGCGATCCGGCACAATCAGCCCACCACATGAGTTACTTTCACAAGACATGACCTGCACCCTCATCCTGACCCGCCACGCCAAATCCGCCTGGGACACCAGCGCCCCGAGCGACCATTCCCGTCCGTTGAACAAGCGGGGTCGGGCCTCGGCCAGAGCGCTCGGGGATTGGCTGAGGCACATCAAACAGCTCCCTGAGCAGGTTCTGTCCTCCTCCTCGCAGCGCACGCGCGAGACCTACGATCTTTTGGGAATTGAGGCCCCCGCAGTGTTCACTGAACGGCTCTACCATGCCAGTTCGGACATCATCTTTCAGGTGCTGAGGGAAGCGTCCCACCCCCGCACAATGATCCTGGGGCACAACCCCGGCATTGCAGCGTTTGCACATGCCATCGTGAACCATCCGCCGGATCATTCACGCTTTGACGACTACCCGACCGGAGCCACGCTGATCGTCAAATTCGACATCGACAGCTGGAACGATCTGACCTGGAGCAGCGGCAAGGTGGTTGATTTCACCGTCCCGCGTGAGCTGTTGGGAGCCTGAGAAACATAGCGCTATGGACAAAGGCGCCCGGCCCAGATACCTAGGTGTTATCTACCTTGGAGATTTTATGTCCCGTTGAGGATGGTGCTTAGGCACCTTTGCACAGCAAGAACCATAGCACGTCACTCCCCTTGTTGGAGCGATATTGTTTTTCTGTGCCTAGCCCTTTCCAACCATCCAGACTGCGCATGACGCAGCATCTTCAAGAGAATTTCCAGACAATGATCAGACCCTACACCTCAGCGGACAAAGCCGCTGTCCTTTCAATATGGCGAGACGCCAGTGCGCTTGCCCATCCATTTCTGAGTGCCGAAGCCACGGACCAGGCCGAAGTCATGATCCGAGATCACTTCCTCGACATCGCAGAAACTTACATGGCCACGGTCGATGATCGGTCTGTCGGCTTTATCTCACTGCTCGACCACGAGGTCGGCGGCCTCTTCCTATGCCCCGCCTTTCACGGCCGCGGGATCGGACGTGCGCTGATGGACCACGCGGTAGCGCTCAAAGGGCATCTGGAACTGGATGTCTTTGTCGAGAACGCGATTGGTCGGCGTTTCTATCAACAGTATGGATTCACCGCAGGCAAAGAGAGCATGAGCCCCTTTTTCGGCCACCCAGAAATCCGTATGCACTTTGGAAAGTGCTAGGACCCATTGAACAAATAAAGAAAGGCCCCCGGCTTTCCCAGGGGCCTTTCTAATCGAATAGCGTGAAGGCTCAGTGACCGAGGATCTGGCTCAGGAACAGCTGGGTCCGTTCGCTTTGCGGGTTGTTGAAGAAGGCCTCTGGCTCGTTCTGTTCAACGATCTGGCCCGCATCCATGAAGATCACGCGGTTGGCCACCTGACGGGCAAAGCCCATCTCGTGTGTGACGCAGAGCATGGTCATGCCCTCTTCGGCGAGTTCGATCATGGTGTCGAGCACCTCTTTGATCATCTCGGGATCAAGCGCCGAGGTCGGCTCATCAAACAGCATGATGCGCGGCATCATGCACAGCGAGCGCGCGATCGCCACACGCTGCTGCTGACCACCCGATAGCTGACCCGGGAACTTATTGGCCTGATCGGGAATCTTGACCTTCTCAAGGAAATGCATCGCCCGCTCTTCGGCTTCCTTCTTGGGCGTCTTGCGCACCCAGATCGGGGCCAGCGTGCAGTTTTCAAGAATCGTCAGATGCGGGAACAGGTTGAAGTGCTGGAAGCACATACCAACCTCGGAGCGGATCTTGTCGATGTTCTTCAGGTCAGACGACAAGAGCGTTCCATCCACGGTGATCGAGCCCTGCTGGTGTTCTTCCAGCGCGTTGATGCAGCGGATCAGCGTGGATTTGCCCGAACCGGACGGGCCACAGATCACGATCCGCTCGCCCTGATAGACGGTCAGGTTGATGTCCCGCAGCACGTGGAAAGAGCCGTACCACTTGTTCATTCCGTCGATGGTGATCGCGACCTCGTCGGATACCTTCATTTGTGAAGTGCCAGTCATGTCTTGGCCTCCTTATCGATGATCGGTCGCAAGACGGCGTTCCAGCCATTGCGAGTATTGAGAGATGCCGTAGCAGACGACAAAGAACAGGAGCGCGGCAAAGCCCAGAAGCTCCCAGTAGACGCCGTTCCATTCGGTCGAAGCCAGGATCGGTCCGCGGATCATGCCCACCAGATCGAACATCGAGATGACCGAAACCAGTGTGGTGTCCTTGAACAGGCCCACGGCCACGTTCACGATACCGGGGATCGAGATCTTCAGCGCCTGCGGCAGGATGATGAGCCGCATCGCCTGAGGGTAGTCGAGGCCCAGCGAATCCGCCGCCTCGTATTGCCCCTTGGGCAGAGCAGCCAGACCACCCCGGATCACCTCGGCGATATAGGCGGCCGAGAACATCGTGATCATGATCACCACCCGCAGGAACAGGTCCACGGTGGCATCAGGCGGGAAGAAATAGGCCAGCATCACCGACGCCACGAACAGAAGCGTGATCAGCGGCACACCCCGGACGAACTCGATGAAGATGACGCACATCCACTTGATCAGCGGCATGTCCGACTGACGGCCCAGCGCCAGCGCAATACCCAGCGGCAGGGACAGCGACACACAGGTCACACCCAGCATCAGGTTCAGCATGAAGCCGCCCAGATCGCGCGAGGGCACGGCCTGCAACATGGCGTTTTCTGACGCGCCTTCCGGGATCAGCATCCCGCCCAGCGCCCAGATGATCAGCGCCGCAGCGATGCCTCCGAAAAAGCCAGCGGCAAAGGAGCCGCGCCCATAGATCTGGAACACCGCGCCGCCCACGACAAAGCCCAAAAGGGCGATGATCGGCGCCATGATGGTGCCCCCCCAGATCAGCCAGAAGGCGATGAAGGGATAAAGGCCGGTAAAGATCAGCATCTTGCGCGGCAGGTCAAAGAACAGGACCGGGGCCACGGCAACCAGCAGCAGGACCAAGGCGAGGTTCGGACGCCAGTAGAACTCTGCCGGGTACTTGAACCCGTAGAGCAACTGGTGCCAGCGCTCGGTCAGGACCGAGAAACAGGCGCCCACCTTGCCATCCAGCACCTCGCGGCACGCGTTCAGGGAGGTGGTTGTCCAGACGCCATTGTAAAGCCACGGCAAAGTCTTTTGCAGGACCAGGTAAATCACGGTCAGCGCAACCAGCGTGAGGATCCCGTTCGGGACGCTGGAGAACAGATTGTCCCGCAGCCATTTGACCACGCCAGCCTGGCTGGCAGGCGGCGGCGAGGGAGGGATTGTGCCTTTTGCGACGAAGGCGATCGAATCAGATGTCTTGTCACTCATGGCTCAGCGCTCCTTCAGCTTCACGGAGGCGTTGTAGATGTTCATCACCATCGAGATGACCAGCGATGCCGTGAGATAGAAGAGCATCAGCAAGAGCACGCATTCGATCGCGCGGCCTGTCTGGTTGAGGGTGATGCCGCCCAGGGTCGCGGTGATATCCGCATAGCCCACGGCAATCGCCAGCGAGGAGTTCTTGGTGATGTTGAGATACTGCGAGATCAGCGGGGGGATGATCACCCGCAGCGCCTGCGGCAGGATCACCAGGTTCATGATGCGCCCGGGACGCAGGCCCAAAGCAGCCGCGGCCTCGGTCTGACCTTTCGAGATCGCCTGGATACCGGCGCGCACGTTCTCCGCGATAAAGGCACCCGTGTAGATCGACAGCGCGAACCATAGCGCGATCAGTGGACCACCAATCTTGATGCCGCCCTGGAAGTTAAAGCCCTTCAGCGCCGGGATCTCCCAGCTGAGCCCCATGATGACCATCAGGAGCAGGAAGGGAACGAGCCAGACGCCCAGCACCATAGCCAGCGTCTTTGGGCGCTCCCCGGTGGCTTCCTGCTTTAGGGTCGCCCAGGCTTCGATCTTGCGTGTCACAAGGAGCGAGCCCACCAGAACCGCCAGCACCAGAAGCCAGTTCATCGCGGCGGATGCAAAAATGCCGCTCTCGAACCATGGCATCGGGATGTAGACACCCCGGTTGGTGAAGGCAAAGAGATCCAGAACCATACTGGCATCAGGCGTTTCACCGCGGAAGGCCCGTGGCCCCGGCAGCGCCGCCGTCATGATGGTAAAGATGATGATGATCCAGATCAGCACCGGAATGTTCCGGAAGATCTCGACATAGACCGCCATCAGTTTTGAGACGAGCCAGTTGTTGGAGAGGCGCAGAACGCCCGCGATCACACCAAAAATGGTGGCGGTGATGCAGGCCAGGAAAGCGACCAGAAGCGTATTCAAAATCCCGACAAGAGCCGCACGGCCATGGCTGTCCTGGTTGTCATATTCGACAAGACGCTGGTTGATGTCGTAGCCAGCCGGATTGCCCAGGAAGTCGTATGAGATGTTGAGGCCCGCAGCGCGCAGGTTCTGGATGAGGTTGTTCCCCAGATACCAGATCGACAGGGCCAGCAGAATTGCGGCGATGGCCTGGAAGGTCAACGAACGATAGCGGGTATCGTTGACCAACATGGACAGCCGGAACTGCTCCTGTGGAGGGTCAGTGAGAGTTGACATGTAAAGAGATCCCCGAGGCAGCGGATTTACGTCCCGGCGGGGTTTGCCCCCGCTCCGCAGAAATCCGAAGCTTTTAGATGATTAGGAAAAGGGCGCGGAATGACACCGCGCCCTCTCCTTGATGTGCTTAGCGGAAGGGCGGCGAGTACAGCAGGCCACCTTCGGTCCACTGTGCGTTCAGACCGCGTGCCAGACCGATCGGCGTGTCTTCACCGATGTTCTTGGCAAACACTTCACCATAGTTACCGCCAGCGGCGATAGCGTTTTTCGCCCAGTCAGCCGACAGGCCCAGCATCTCGCCCAGGGTACCTTCGGTGCCCAGCAGACGGTTGATTTCCGGGTTGTTGGTGCCAGCGGACATTTCCGCCAGGTTGGCCGAGGTCACGCCCAGCTCTTCGGCTGTGATCAGAGCGTTCAGGGTCCAGCGAACCACGTCACCCCATTCGTTGTCGCCGTGGCGAACAAGCGGGCCGAGCGGCTCTTTGGAGATGATTTCGGGCAGCAGCACGTGGCCTGCCGGATCATCAAAGGTCGCGCGGGTCGCCGCCAGACCGGATGCATCGGTGGTGTAAACGTCGCAAGCGCCAGCCAGGTACTGCTGCTGCGCTTCGGCGTTGGTTTCGATCGGAACCGGCTCGTAGCTGATGTTGTTGGAGCGGAAGAAGTCCGCCAGGTTCAGCTCGGTGGTGGTGCCGGTCTGGATACAAACGGTTGCACCGTCCAGTTCCTTGGCCGAGGACACGCCCAGCTCTTTGGGAACCATGAAGCCCTGACCGTCGTAGTAGTTCACGCCAGTGAATTCGAACTTCAGGTCAACATCGCGCGAGAAGGTCCAGGTGGTGTTGCGCGCCAGCATGTCGATCTCACCCGAGGCCAGAGCCGTGAAGCGGGTTTTGCCGGTGGTCGGCACGAATTCGACAGCGGTCGAGTCGCCCAGAACGGCCGCAGCAACGGCACGGCAGACAGCGACGTCAAAACCTTCCCATTCCCCATTCGCATTCGGAGCAGCAAAACCGACCAGACCGGTGGTGACGCCGCAGTTCAGTTTGCCGCGGGCTTTCACATCGTCCAGCGTGCCGGCAGCAGCTGCACCAGCAGCAACGCCAGCAACGGTCAGCGCGCCCAAAAATACGGATTTGTTCATTTTTACCTCTTCCTGATGTTCCGCCTGTTTTGGCGGTTTTTTTACCGGCGGGAAAACGCCGGATCGGTGTGATCTAGGGAAAACACCTAAATCGCAAGGAAGTTTGGGCGCATTCATAAACAAACGTCAAGGGCACGATCACCAATTTCGATGGACGCATGGCGAACACTGGGGGCGATTGTTAAATTTTTTCGCTTTGCCCGCCCGCTCAGCAATTTCATGTCTCAAGTTGAAAACTGGTAGAATCGTTTCGCATGCAAGAAGGCTACTTTTTTGATCTCTGACGATTCTCGAGCTTCGTCATCGACACCCCACTGCTCTTCCTGCCAGCGTTCATCAAGGCGGGACATCTCCCAGATGTCACCCGCGTCACGCCATCCTTCGGCGGCGGCAAATCCCAGGATCAGGGAGCCGGACATACAGACAAGATCGTGAAAAGCCGCTAGTTGAAAAGGGTTTAACGCGTGAACACGGGCCCGCAGAATGGCCAGGGCCTCAGCTTCCTGAGGCGTGTGCAGAATGCCGCTCCGAGGGGCCAGCCGCGCGCCCAAGGCGTCATGCGCCCAATCCAGCGCCGGGTCCCATTCCTCGGCCTGACGCGCCACCAGTTCTTGCGGGCTTTCGGCACGATAGCAGAGAAGATCAGTGTCCCCGTAGTCCGCCAGCATGTCTGCGACCTCGGTGTGCTGATCTGTCACCTTGTCCAGCGCAGCATTGGCCGAACGCGTGAACGGCATAGTGGTGGGATCAACTGATTCGCTCTGGGCGTCCCATTCTGCCGCCACAGCCTCGGCCATTTCCTTTGAGGGGACGATCAGCGTGGCTTTCGCCGGAGTGCGCACGCGGCGACCATCCAGCTCAACCGTGTAACCATCCGCCAGTTCTGCGACAGAGGTGGTTTTCCAAAATCGTTTCGGTGCCCATTCGCTCATACCGTCATTCCTTCCAGATCTCTTGCAACAGCGGCGCCAAGTCGGTGAAATCCCTGATCAAGTGGTCCGCATTCAGCCTGTCGGCCGGGTGGTAGCCCCAGTCAACCGCAATTGTTGTCACGCCCGCAGCCCGGCCCATATCCATGTCAAAGCTGGTATCGCCAATCATCACCGCATGCTGCGGCTCAACGCCGGTTTCCTCCAGCGCGGTCAGCACCATCGAGGGGTGCGGTTTGGAGGGGTGATGGTCGGCCACCTGCCGAGTTACGAAACAGGTTAGCCCATGCGCCTCGATCAGCGCATCAAGGCCACGCTGGGACTTTCCCGTCGCGACGCCCAAGAGATACTCGGGAATCGCATGCAGGGCCTCCAGTGTTTCTCTGGCGCCGGGAAACAAGGGCGAATGCCCTGCCCCCGCCTGTTCCCGCGCGGATTTGTAGGCCTGCTTGTAGTTTTCGACCAGATCCTCCTGAACGGTCGCGCCAACCTCGGGCGCAAGCTGTGCCATCGCCATAGGCAGAGAAAGACCCACAATCGACAGGATCGCATCGCGCGGCGGCACGGGCAGTTCGGCTGCATCAAAGGCTGCGCTCATCGCACCAGTTATGGCTCCTTGGCTGTCCGCCAGCGTGCCATCGACATCGAACAAGACCAGCCGCAGGGGCTTGCTCATTGCAGCTCCTCGAAAGGATCATCTGCCGCCAGGTCTTCAGTCCAGCCGAAGGTATCCCAGCTGTCCTTCATGTGCTCTGGCAACTCTGCTGTGACCGAGATCGTTTTCTTGGTTGTGGGATGCTCGAACGCCATGCGTCGGCAATGCAGGTGCAGCTTTTTGCTGATGATCCCGCCCAGTTGGGCGCCCCAGCCATCGCCCAGGTTTTCCTGCCCGGAGCCGCCGTATTTGCCATCTCCCACGATGGGATGACCGATTTCAGCCATATGCGCGCGCAACTGATGGGTACGGCCTGTGACCGGCTCCATTGCCACCCAGGAAGCCCGCCCCGCAACACGGTAGAGCGTTGCATAAAGCGTATGTGCGCGTTTGGCGCCCGGTGTGCTGTCGATTTCCGAAGGGTGAATGGCGATCATCTTCTCGCCCTCGCCGCTGCGCCCATGACCACCTGCCTTCACAAGGCCAGCCTTGATTTCGCCGAGGTACGGCGTCGGCACCCCGGCCACCAGCGCCCAATAGATCTTGCGCGTGTTGCGATGGCGGAAGGCAGCGGTCAGCGCCTGCGCCGCAGCACGGGTCCGGGCCATGACCAGAACGCCCGAGGTGTCCTTGTCCAGACGGTGCACGAGGCGTGGTTTTTCGTCATAGTCAAAGCGCAGCGCCTCAGAGAGGCCATCCACATGTTTTGTCGTGCCACTGCCGCCCTGAACCGCAAGCCCATGCGGCTTGTTCAAGACGATCACATCATCGTCCTTGTAGATCACGCAGTCGCGGATCATCTTGGTATCCGCATCGGATATGCGGCGCTTTTCCGGCTGAGGGGGCTGATGATCTGCCGAGGGTAGCGGCGGTACGCGCACGGACTGGCCCGCCTCGACTCGCGTGCTGGCCTTGACGCGGCCACCATCGATGCGCAGCTCGCCTTTGCGGCACATCTTTTCAATCCGCCCCTGGCTTACATGCGGGAACAGGCGGCGCAGCCAGCGGTCGACGCGCTGGCCTGCATCCTCTTCGGAAACGGTTATGGTCTGAACGCCGCTCATGCGAAAACTCCTCTGGCGGCCATCAGGCCAAGAAACAGACCGCCGACGGACAGTCCCACAGACAGCACAATATAAAGAGCCGCCTGCCCCATTGCACCCCGTTCAATCAGGTTCACCGTCTCCAGCGAAAAGGCAGAAAAGGTCGTGAACCCGCCCAGCACACCCGTCATCACAAACGGGCTGAGATGGGTCAGCCCCTTTTGCGCGGCGGCCGTCACGAAGACCCCCATCAGGAAGGAGCCGATCACGTTCACGGTGATGATCGCCAGCGGAAACTCCCCGTGGCCAAACAAGCGCACCACGGCCAAGCCGGTGACATAGCGCAATGCAGCGCCGATGGCCCCGCCAAGGGCGACATATAGAACGGTTGGATACATGGGCGGTCTGTCGCGCGGCTGGCACGGGATGTCAAGTTTTCCACGTCCATCCAGCCCGCAGGGCCACCCTGCGCAAGAAACATGGCAACCTTCCAGTGGGAAGAAATCTTGTCACAACGGAGCCGCTCTCTACCTTGGTCAGCAAGACACTCGGAGGAGAGACCATGCCGACCCGTAGATCCCTGCTTGCCGGACTTGCCGCCCTGCCGTTGCTTCCTCGGGCGGGTCTTGCCGCTGAGCCTACGCATCGGCTGCGGCTGGCGCCAGCGCCGATGCAAATCGCGCCCGCGCAATATGGCAAGACGGACCTTTGGGGCGTCAATGGAAGCGTCCCCGGTCCGGCCCTGCGGGCACGCCAAGGAGAACGGCTGCGGGTGGAGATCGACAACGCCCTGCCGCAGGCCACATCGATGCATTGGCACGGCATTCGGATCGAAAACGCCATGGATGGGGTTCCGGGCCTCACGCAGGATCCCATCGCGCCGGGAGAGACCTTTACCTACGACTTTGTCCTGCCCGATGCCGGCACCTATTGGTATCACTCGCACGCCCAGTCCGTCGAACAGGTAGAGCGCGGCTTGCAAGGCCCACTGATCATTGCAGAGGAAGAGTCTCCCGATGTGGATCAGGATCTTGTCTTGATGCTGGATGACATTCGACTTTCCAGCGATGCCTCGCTCGATCCTCAGTTCGCCCACCCCCATGACCGATCCCATGCAGGAAGGCTGGGCAATGTGATGCTGACCAATGGCCAGATGGATGCAAGCTTCCCGGTGGCTGAGGGAGAGCGGCTACGACTGCGGCTGATCAACAGCGCCAATGCCCGGATCTTTGCTTTGGGCCTGCAGGGGCTCACCGGCTGGATCATGGCCTATGACGGCATGCCCCTGGAAACGCCAGAGGCCATCCCTGAACGGATGCTGCTGGCGCCCGCGCAACGGATCGATCTGATCGTGGATGTAACCGCCAGCGCGGGAGAGGACGCTTTTCTGATCCAGTTCGAACGCGACGGCGGCTATGCGCAGGCCATATTGCCTGTCTCTGCTGGAACACTTAGGGTACGCACCGCACCCGCGCCGCTACCACCGAACCCGGATCATCCGATTGACCTGGCCAATGCCAGCGCGGCGACCCTGCGGATGGAAGGCGGCGCTATGGGCCGCATGCGGTCCGCCAGCTGGAAAGGAGAGGAACGCGATATGCGCGCCCTTGCGCAGGCCGGGCAGTTCTGGGCCTTCAACGGGGTTGTCGGGCGGTCGGATGCGCCGCTGGTGCGCGCGGCGCTGGGTGAGAGCGTCCAGATCACCATGACCAATGACACCGCCTTTCCCCACGCCATGCATCTGCACGGGATGCATTTTGCCGAAGTCCTGCCGGAGGGACGTCTTGGCCCGCTGCGCGACACGCTTTTGATGATGCGGGGCGAGACGCGCACCATTGCGTTTAACGCGCACAATCCCGGTAAATGGCTGCTGCACTGCCACATGCTGTCCCATCACGCGGCAGGCATGGGCACCTGGATAGAGGTCGTGGGCTGACCGGTCAGCTATTGCGCTGCAGGCGCAGCTTGGCAAAGAACTCGGTCCGCCGTTTCAACTCGCGCTCGAAGCCGCGCTCGACCGGCTGGTATAGGACCGGTCGTTTGACGCCCTCGGGAAAGTAGTTCTGCCCCGAAAACCCGTCTTCGGCGTCGTGGTCATAGGCATAGCCCTCGCCATAGCCCTGCTCTGACATCAGCTTGGTTGGCGCGTTGAGGATGTGTTTGGGCGGCGGCGCGCTGCCGGTTTCCTTGGCCAGACGCCGGGCCGCCTTGTAGGCCATATAGCCCGCGTTGGTTTTGGGTGCGAGCGCGAGGTAGATCACCGCCTGTGCAAGCGCCAGCTCTCCCTCGGGGCTGCCTATACGTTCATAGGTCTCCCAGGCCTGCAGGCAGATCGCCTGCGCTTGCGGGTCGGCCAGCGCGATATCCTCAACCGCCATGCGGGTCAGGCGCCGGGCCAGGTAGCGCGGATCCTCGCCGCCCTCAAGCATGCGCGCAAACCAGTAAAGCGCCGCATCCGGGTCAGAGCCACGCACAGATTTGTGCAGGGCCGAAATGAGGTTGTAATGCTCCTCGCCGCCCTTGTCGTATTTCGCCGCCCGCCGCATCAACCGCGTCGCCAGCGCCTCGCGGCCCAGAGGTGTTTCCACCCGCCAGGCCGCGACCTGCTCGATCAGGTTCAAAAGCGCCCGCCCATCGCCATCGGCCATCTCCTGAAGGGCGTCGCGCGCATCCCCCGTGAGGGGCAGCGCGCGCCCGAGTTCCTTCTCGGCGCGTTGCGTCAGCAGCTCCAAATCCGAAAGCGGCAAACGCTCAAGCACCAAGACCTGCGCGCGCGACAAAAGCGCGGCGTTCAGCTCAAAGCTCGGGTTCTCGGTCGTCGCCCCAACCAGAAGGATGGTGCCATCCTCCATATGCGGCAGAAACCCGTCTTGCTGGGCCTTGTTGAACCGGTGGATCTCATCCACAAACAACAGCGTACCCTGCCCGTTGGCGCGCCGGTGTTTGGCCGCCTCGAACACTTTTTTGAGGTCAGGCACGCCGGTGAAGATGGCCGAGATCTGCACAAAATGCAGATCGGTCTCTTTGGCCAAAAGCCGCGCTATGGTGGTCTTCCCCACGCCGGGCGGCCCCCAGAAGATCAGCGACGACAGCGACCCGGACGCCAGCATCACGCCAAGCGGCGCCTCAGGGCCAAGGACCTGGCTCTGGCCGATCACCTCGGACAGGGATCTGGGCCGCAGGCGGTCGGCCAGGGGGCGGTTTGGCTCAGGCGCATCAGGAGCGGCACCGGCCCCGGTATCAAAGAGATCTGACATCGCTCAAAGCCGCAAACGCAGGCTGACACGTTGGCCGCGCCGCAAGAGATCGAACGACAGCCAGCGGCCTGTTTCGGATAGAATATCGGCGACATCCTCGGGCCGTTTGACATCCTCGCGATTGATTCCCAGAAGGAGATCACCGCGTTGGAGCCCCGCGCGCGCGCCATAGGGGCCGGGATCGATCACCACCACGCCTTTGGCCGACAAGGGCAGCTGCAGATCGGTGATGACCCGAGGGTTCACGCCCGCAACCTTGAACCCTGGCAGAACGCTGCGTTCCCCAAGCTCAACAAGCGCCGCCTTTGGCTCATCCGGCGCGGCATACATCGCAACCGCGACCACCTCACGCGCGCCGCCGCGCAAGCGTTCTACCTCAGACGTGCCGCCAATACCTGCAATGGTCATGCGGAACACCATTTCGGACGGCGAGTTCACGGGCTCTCCGTCAACGGCGGTGATGATGTCTCCCACCTCAAAGCCAGCCTTTGCAAAGGGGCTTTCCGCGTGCAGTTCGGAAATTACCATCCCCTCGGGCAGTTCCATCCCGAAGGAGGCCGCAAGATCCGCATCCACCGGCTGCCCGGTCATGCCGGCCCAGGGGCGCTCGAACGCTTCCACGCCCTTGCTGGCCTGATGCAGGAACTCACGCACCAGATTTGATGGGATGGCAAAGCCGATTCCGTTGGAGCCACCCGAGCGGCTAAGGATCCGCGTGTTGATGCCAATCAGATCGCCGTTCACATCGATCAGCGCGCCACCCGAGTTGCCCGGGTTGATCGGTGCATCGGTCTGAATGTAATAGCCAAATCCTTCACCCGTGCCGGTGCCGGTGCGCGCAAGGCCCGAGATAATGCCGCTGCTCACTGTCTGCCCTACCCCAAAGGGGTTGCCGATGGCCAAGGCCAGCTCGCCAACTTCGACCCGGTCGCTGTCGCGAAGATGCAGAAACGGCAGATCCTCTGCCTCCTCCAGCCGAAGGATCGCCAGATCGCTGGCCTGATCCGCCAGAATGACCTCAGCGTCATATTCGCGCCGATCCGTTGTCACGACACGGATCTCGGTGGCCATGCCGACCACATGATAGTTTGACACTACGATCCCATCCTCGGACAGGATCACCCCTGATCCAAGCGAGTTCTGAACCCGCGGGCGCGGATTGGCGAAGTTGCGAAAAAAGTTGTCAAAGAAAGGGTCCCCGGCAAAGGGGGAGCGCTGCTGCGTCTGGGTGACAATCTTGGCGTAGATGTTCACAACCGCCGGGGCGGCTGCTTTTACAAGCGGCGCAAAGCCAAGCGCGATTTCGGCCTGGCTTTGCGGAACACGGGTTTCGGCGGCCAGCGGCGCCGCCAGAAGGCTCAAGAAAATGGCAAGGATGCGGATCATGACGGGTCTCCGGTTCAGTTCACAAGATATGCAAACACGCACCCCGGATTGCAACTCATGACGATGTCAGCGGTTGGCTGAGCGCCCATAACCGGGGCGGCCAGTGTTGCTTTGCGCCACATCAAAATTCCACACGATCGCAAGATTGGTGATCAACGCCCCAAGGAAGGAATAGACCAACTGCCCGGGGCTGAGAACAAAGGCCGCCGCAAGGAACACCACCGCATCGACAGACAGCTGGAACCATCCCGCTTTGAACCCGGTTTTCTGCTCAAGAATTATGCCCAGAATCGTCATGCCCCCGGCGGAGGCGTTGTGACGGAAAATCGCGATCAACCCCATTCCGCTGCACATGCCGCCCAGCACCGCCGCCATCGGGGCATCGAGCCGCTCAAAGCTGATGATGGAGAGCAGGAATTGCGAGACCAGCGAAATTCCAACGACGGCAATGATCGTGCGAATGGCAAAGGCTGATCCTCGTTTAACCCAAGCCAGAATCAAAAAGGGAATCCCGATGACAAAAAACAAAGGGCCGAAGTCCAAAGGCAGGACATAGGACAACAACAGAGCGATGCCCGCGGTTTGGCCTGTCACCAGCCCTGCCGATTTGAGGAAGACCACGCTGAGACTGGTCATGCCGATACCAAAGGCCAGGCCCTGAAGATCAAAAACAGACATGCTCAGTTTCATGCGGTATCTCTTAAGAAATTTCGTTGTCCTCGACCAAAGCAGAGTTTCGCGAGACAGGCAAAAAAGAAAGCCCGCGCAATGGCGGGCTTTCGTAGTTCAGCGCAAGATGGCGATTAATCTTCGCCCACCTCGTCTTATTCTTCGTCAGCTGCCGCTTCGGCCTCGGCAACGCGGGCCTTGTCGGCTGCGCCCTTGGCGTTGACGTCACGATCCACGAATTCGATGATCGCCATCGGCGCCATGTCGCCATAACGGAAACCGGCTTTCAGGATGCGGACATAACCGCCCTGACGGTCTTTGTAGCGCGGGCCCAGCACCTCGAACAGTTTGGTGACATACTGGTCTTCCTTCAGACGCGACGCCGCGTTGCGGCGCGAATGCAGGTCGCCTTTTTTCGCCAGGGTGATCAGTTTTTCAACGATCGGGCGCAGTTCTTTTGCCTTGGGCAGGGTGGTTTTGATCTGCTCATGCTCGATGAGCGAGCCAGCCATGTTTGCAAACAGAGCCTTGCGGTGCTCATGGGTGCGGTTCAGGCGGCGGTATCCACGTGCGTGACGCATTATCGTATTCCTTCTAAAGGTTTTGCTTTGTCTGGCGGCCGATGCGTGTCAGCCGCTCTCCTTGGGGCGGGTTTGCCCGGATTGTCCCCACCAGCGTGGGCATTTGAGGCTGGGGAGAGCCATGGCCCTCCCCTATTTTCTTAGAACGAGTCTTCGAACTTCTTGGCCAGATCTTCGATGTTGTCCGGCGGCCAGTCCTCGACGTCCATGCCCAGGTGCAGACCCATGCCCGACAGCACTTCCTTGATCTCGTTCAGGGACTTGCGGCCAAAGTTCGGGGTGCGCAGCATCTCTGCTTCGGTCTTCTGGATCAGATCGCCGATGTACACGATGTTGTCGTTCTTGAGGCAGTTTGCAGAGCGCACAGATAGCTCCAGCTCGTCCACCTTCTTGAGCAGAAGCGGGTTGAACTCGAGACCATCGTCCTCGTCCTGACGGCCAGCGGATTCGGGCTCTTCGAAGTTCACGAAGATCGACAGCTGATCCTGCAGGATGCGCGCAGCATAGGCAACCGCATCATCCGGGGTGACAGAGCCGTCGGTTTCCACTTTCATGGTCAGCTTGTCATAGTCCAGTACCTGACCTTCACGGGTCGGCTGAACATCGTAGGAGACCTTTTTGACCGGCGAGTAGATCGCATCGATCGGGATCAGACCGATGGGCGCATCTTCCGGCTTGTTCTTCTCGGCAGAGACATAGCCCTTGCCGGTGTTGACGGTCAGTTCCATGAACAGATCCGCGCCATCATCCAGGTGGCAGATCACGTGATCACGGTTCAGAACTTCGATACCGGCGCTTTCAGAGATGTCGCCGGCGGTCACAATGGCCGGGCCTTTGGCATTGATCGACAGGCGCTTGGGGCCTTCGACTTCCATGCGCAGGGACACGCCTTTGAGGTTCAGGATGATGTCGGTCACGTCTTCACGCACGCCAGCAACGCTGGAGAACTCGTGCAGGACGTTGTCGATCTGAACGCTGGTGATGGCCGCACCTTGCAGCGAGCTCATCAGAACGCGGCGCAGCGCGTTGCCGAGGGTCAGACCAAAGCCACGCTCAAGCGGTTCTGCAACGACAGTTGCCTGACGCGCAGGATCATTTCCTGGCTTCACTTCAAGCTGTGTCGGCTTGATCAATTCGGCCCAATTTTTATGGATCATGCAATCCCTCCATTCCTGTCCACGCCCCATGTCCAAAGGTGCGGACGCCCGAGGTTCAAAATGACGGACTGGGGCCCGACACGTTTGGCGGGGCCCCAGCGATAGTCTGAAATATTAGACGCGGCGACGCTTTGGCGGGCGGCAGCCGTTGTGTGCGATCGGGGTCACGTCACGGATCGAGGTGATGTTGAAACCGATTGCGGCCAGGGCGCGCAGCGCGGATTCACGGCCCGAACCGGGACCCTGAACTTCGACCTCAAGGGTCTTTACGCCGTGTTCCTGAGCTTTCTTGCCAGCGTCTTCTGCGGCCATCTGAGCGGCATAGGGCGTGGACTTACGGGAGCCCTTGAAACCCATGGTGCCAGCGGAGGACCAGGAAATCGCGTTGCCCTGAACGTCAGAGATCAGGATCTTGGTGTTGTTGAACGAAGAGTTCACATGCGCAACACCAGAGGCGATGTTCTTGCGCTCTTTGCGCTTAATGCGGGATTTATCGCGTGCCATGTTCCGGATCCTCCCTTATTTCTTCTTACCGGCAATGGCCTTTGCGGGGCCTTTGCGGGTGCGTGCGTTGGTGTGGGTCCGCTGACCGCGAACCGGCAGGTTGCGGCGGTGGCGCAGGCCACGGTAGCAGCCCAGATCCATCAGACGCTTGATGTTCATCTGCACTTCACGACGCAGGTCACCTTCAACGGTGTAGTTCGCATCGATGTGCTCGCGGATGGCCAGAACTTCGGAGTCGGACAGCTCATTGACGCGACGGGTTGCGTCGATGCCCACTGCTTCGCAGATGGCCTGAGCGGAGGTTGTGCCGATACCGGTGATATAGGTGAGGGCGATGGGGACCCGTTTGGCAGTCGGGATGTTTACGCCGGCAATACGTGCCACGTGTCACTTTCCTTTTCGTTGCGGTTCCGTAGCTCCAGAACCTTTTTTCACAACGCTCAACAATGGCAGGTCCGCCGTATCGTCAAGCTTGTCTCGAGGTAGTCAAACGGCAGAAAGGCTCCCGCCGCCTGGGTTGATTCCCAATAGGGATGGGCTTCCCTATGTGCATTTGCCAATCGCGTCAACCCGGGCTCCACAGAAACATGCAAGTTTCGGCTTTTGTCAGGGTTTTGCGCCGCAGGCACATCACACGAAAAGAGCCGGGGCAATACCCGGCTCAGTCTCATCTTAGTGCAAAAACCTGCTACCCAAGGATCTCGGCAATCGCCGCCTGAACGTCCCCAATAGAAGCAAGCCCGTCGACCTTTTTCAGTTTGCCCTTGGCATAGTAATAGCCAATCAGCGGCGAGGTCTTTTTGTAATATTCCATCAGGCGGGTCTTGAGGCTGTCCTCATTATCGTCCGCGCGGCGTTTGATGTTGGTGCTGCCACAGTTGGTGCACTTGCCATCCGCAGGCCAGGGTTTGGTCTCATCGTGATAGACCTCACCGCAGTCGCCGCAGGTGGAACGACCGGTAATACGTGCAACAAGCGCCGCATCATCCACCGACATTTCAACAACAGCATCCAGACTTTGCCCCATATCCGACAGCAAAACGGTCAAGGCATCGGCCTGCGCTAGCGTGCGTGGGAAGCCGTCAAAGATGAAACCGCCTTCGGCTCCTTCTGCGATCTTTTCCCGGATCAGACCAATCACGATCTCGTCGGTCACCAGTTCACCACGGGCGATGACTTCGGCAACCTTCTCTCCCATTTCGCTGCCGCTGGCCTGCGCTTCGCGCAGCATGTCGCCAGTGCTGAGCTGCACCATACCGCGGGTTTCGACCAGATGGCGGGCCTGTGTACCCTTACCGGCCCCGGGCGGGCCCAAGAGAATGATATTCATCGACGCGCAGGCCCCCGTTTCGTGCGTTTCTTGCTGCGGCCGCGCAGCTGGCTTTTCTCGATCAGCCCTTCATATTGATGGGCCAAAAGATGGCTCTGTGCCTGTTGGATCGTATCCATTGTGACCGAGACCACAATCAGAACCGAGGTGCCGCCGAAGTAGACCGGGATTGCGAACTGGCCACGCAGGATCTCAGGCAGGATGCAGACCGCAGCCAGATAGGCCGAGCCGAGCACCAGGATCCGGTTGACCACATATTCGATGTACTCTGCGGTCTTCTTGCCGGGGCGAATGCCCGGAACAAAACCGTTCTGGTTCTTCAGGTTGGTCGCAACTTCCTCCGGCTTGAAGGAAACGTTGAACGTGTAGAAGTAGGCAAAGAACACGATCATCGCGACAAAGAACAACAGGTAGAGCGGCTGACCGGGGCCAAAGTTGGCCAGCAGCCAGGACATCACCGGACCTGTGCTTGCATCGGTCGAGAAGGTCGAGATCGTCACCGGCAAGAGCAGCAGCGAGCTTGCAAAGATGGCCGGGATAACGCTGGCTGGGTTCACTTTCACCGGCAGGTGAGACGAGCCGCCGTCATAGACCTTCATACCCACCTGACGACGGGGATACTGGATGTGGATCTTGCGCAATGCGCGCTCCATGAAGACCACGAACATGATTACCGCGACCACCATCACGATCACGCCGATCAGAACGGCAGGGCTGATGGCGCCCGAGCGGCCGGAGGCGAAGAACTGTGCGATGGCAGCGGGAACTTCGGCGATGATGCCGACGAAGATAATCAGCGAAATGCCGTTGCCGATGCCGCGCTGGGTGATCTGCTCGCCCAGCCACATCAGGAACATGGTGCCGCCCACCAGGGTGATCAGACAGGCCAGACGGAAATACATGCCGGGGTCATGGGCCAGATTGCCGGCCTCAAGCGAGACCGCGAGGCCATAGGCCTGCGCCGTTGCGAGGGCCACGGTACCATAGCGGGTGTACTGGTTGATCTTCTTGCGGCCCTGCTCGCCTTCTTTCTTGAGCTGCTCAAGCGCCGGAACCATCGAGGTCAGCAGCTGCACGATGATCGAGGCAGAGATATAGGGCATGATGCCAAGGGCAAAGATCCCCATCCGTCCAAGCGCGCCACCGGTGAACATCGACACCATGCCGCCGATGCCCTGCCCCGCCGAATCCATGAATTCGCGAAGCGCGCCGGCGTCGATGCCCGGAACCGGGATAAAGGTGCCAAGACGGTAGACGATCAAAAGGCCAAGGGTGAACAGGATGCGATTGCGCAGATCCGTCGCCTTGCCAAGTGCGGACCAACTGGTGTTCGCCGCCATTTGTTCTGCTGCTGATACCATGAAATGGGTCTCTTTTTGCAAAAACGCCGCCCGGACCGTTTTCCGGCTCGGGCGGCGTATGGGAAAACTGATGACCTATGTAAGCGGCATCGGCGCCGCTCACAAGGCGTTACTCAGCTGCAGCTGCAGTTGCCACGGTCAGGGTGCCGCCCGCTTTTTCGACTGCTTCGACGGCTGCTTTGGAAGCGCCGGTGACAGTGATGGTCGACTTGGCCGAGAACTCACCCTTCGCCAGGATGCGGATTCCGTCCTTCTTGCGACGCACCAGACCGGATTCAACCAGCGAATCTTCGGTGATGGTGGCTGCATCGAGTTTGCCTGCGTCGATGAATTTCTGGATCAGGCCCAGGTTCACAACGGCAAATGCCTTGCGGTTCGGCTTGTTGAAACCGCGCTTCGGCAGACGTTGGTAGAGCGGCATCTGGCCGCCTTCGTAGCCGTTGATGGCCACGCCCGAGCGGGATTTCTGACCTTTGATACCGCGGCCACCCATTTTACCTTTGCCGGAGCCGGGGCCACGGGCAACACGGGTGCGTTTCTTTGCGGCGCCAGGATTGTCGCGCAGTTCATTGAGTTTCATATCGCTTCTCCTAAAGCCGGACGTGCCCCGCGAAGCGTGATGAGGCAGACTCGGCATTTCTTGGTTTTGATTCTGTGGCCCAAAGCCACCGGGGGCGTATATCCCCAAGCGCCAAGTGTTTCAACCCCGGTTCACCCCCGGAGCCGCCTGCCTCTGAGAGTCGGGGCTCAATCGAAAAGTCACGCCAATCCAACCAGACACGCCTGAGGGAATTTGTGAAACGATACGCCGCCCCATGGCTGACATGCCCGGCCGCGACAATCACACGCTTGTGTTGTGTCGCCATTTCGTCACCGGTCAAACCCGCAAAGGAGCCGTGGCAAGCCCTAAGAAGGCCTCCAAGGGGAAACACCTCCTACACTGGCCGACGCTCACCCAATCGACGTGTATTTGAAGCCCAAAGATTGTTAACGCCCAAAGGCATTGCAGCGGGCAACCTGATCGATATCGCAACGCCGCAAGCCGATGTCGGCGAGCTCACGATTTGAAAGGCTTTGAAGGGCGCGATAAGTGCGACGGTATTCAGCACGTTGCTTCATTGCGTTGCGGATCCCCTCAACGATCTGGCGCAAGCGCGCAGGTGAAGCAACCCCATGGTTGGTCGTCAAATTCGTGAATGCCATTGTCATCGTCCTTGTCAGCGCTCCGAACCCCTGCTCGGAAAATGGAAACTCTTTTTGGGAGTGCTGAAATATGGTGCAGAACACAAAGCAACAATGCACAGCAAAGACTGTCCGCTATGCATTTTCGGAATGGTTTCCTCTTACGCAAATCCGCCCGCCAAAGCCCAACAGTTGATCACTCGCCTGCATTTTTTTGACGTGGTTGACCTTATGTGAACTTGATCACGTTCACGGATCTCAAAATCCCATATCGAGACTTCAATTGTAACAGAATCATGACAGTTGAGGTTTGGGAAATGGTATCCAATGATCTAAGTCTGGCTGCCTCGTTTTTGTCGTCAGGTTCCCACAGGTCCGCGTTGAAACTGGCTAAAAGGATGCAAAGGTCCAGCCCAAGCGATCCGCTGCCCTGGAACATCGCCGGGATATGCCTGTCGGCCATGAACAAGCTGCCCGAAGCCATTGCCCAGTTCCAGCGCGCCCTGAAAGTTGATCCCGGTTTTACGGATGCACGGCTCAATCTTGCGCAAACACTCATATTGGCCGGACGATATGAGCAGGCAATCAAGGCCATGCAGCCCATCGGCAGCAAGGATCAAAAGGCCTCGTTCTTTTTGGCCCAGGCCTATTTCCGGCTAGGTGACATGACGCCTGCCGAGACGGCGATTGACCATTCTGTTCTCCTCGATGATCGGTTTGCGCCCGCCCTGAACCTTCAGGGTCTCATTCGGCTGGCCCAAGGCCGCGAGTGTGACGCGATTGCCGCGTTCGAGGCTGCATTGACGGCAGATCCCAACAACGTGGAGACATTGGTCAACATCAGCCTCCCCCTGGCCCGGCAAAACCGCCATCAGGACGGCCACAGAATGGCAGAACGGGCCGTTCAGCTGGCCCCAACCCACATCGGCGCACGGCTCAGACTGGGGACCTCTTTCATGGAAAAGGGGCAATTTCCCGAAGCGGAAGAACAGTTCCTTGAGATCCTGAACCTGGAGCCCTCAAATGCCCAGGCTATTGCCCAGCTCTCCCGCATCACCCCGCGCAAACGGCTGGCCCACCTCGAGCGCAGCGCAGCCAAGGCCCTTCGAAAGGCGCGGAAGTCTTCGATGGACGCAGCCGAAATTCAGTTCGCGCTGTCGCGCATCCACGACGTGGGCGGAGACCTTGCCGCTGCGGCCAAGGCCAGACAGGACGCGAACGGCACCCTGGCCAAGCTCCTGCATTACGATCCTCAAGCCGACTCGCACGAGACCGCTCGGATCCTTGCCAAATTCCCGACTGCCCCGGCCGTCGCGGGTCAAACTGGCACAAGTCCCTACCCTATCTACGTTCTGGGCTTGCCGCGCTCGGGGACATCTTTGGTTGAGGCCATGTTGAGCCGAGCGCCAAACGTCGAAACGCTCGGCGAACGGGCCGCAACCGGGTTTCTTTTGAGCGAGCACCTGGCGTCCGACGACTGCTTCTCGAGCCAAGACGCAGAAGCATTCGCCAAAAATCACGACGCACTGCTGCCTGACATGGCGCCAGACACAGTCGCCTTCGTAGACAAGATGCCGGAGAATTACCGCTACATCGGATTTCTCAAGACCGCCTTCCCGCAGTGCAAGATTATCCACGTTATCCGAGATCCAAGGGATACAGCTCTGTCCATGTGGAAGACGCATTTCTCGGGCCGCGCGCTTAACTATACCTATGACCAAGAAGCCATGGCCCACCGGTTTGCCCTGCATGCCCGGATGATGGCCCACTGGAAAAGCCTGTTCCCCGGCCAGATCCTGACCGTGAGCTACGAAGACCTTGCCACCGATCCGATTGGCTCCAGTCAGGCTATTGCCTCCTATTGCGGCATGAACTGGGTGCCCGAAATGGCCGCTCCCGAGGGAAGCGATGCGCCAACCCTGACCGCCAGCGCCTCGCAGATCCGCCAGCCGGTTCACAATCGGTCTATCGGACAATGGCGACAGCACAAAGAAGAGCTGGCCCCCTTCCTGGCGGCCTTGGATGCCAGCCTATGGCCCGGTCTGACGGGGTGATCCGCCCCCGATTGGAGAATGTGGTGACAGCAGAGACACTTCCCTGAATTTGCAACGTGCCGAAACGCAAAACGCCCCCGCACTGCGGAGGCGTTCTTTTGACTCTGCCGACGGGCTTAGTCTTTTTCTTCGATGATTTCGACCATGTGGGGGATCTTGTTGATCATGCCACGCACGGCCGGGGTGTCTTCCAGCTCGCGGGTCTTGTGCATCTTGTTCAGGCCCAGGCCGATCAGCGTCTGGCGCTGTTTGGCGGGGCGGCGGATCGGAGAACCGATCTGCTTAACAACGATGGTCTTGGCCATGTGTCCGTCTCCTTACGCTTCAGCGGCTTCGGCAGCCGGTGCTTCGTCCCGCTTGGGCAGGATGTCGGCGACCTTTTTGCCACGACGCTGGGCAACTGCACGCGGGCTCTGCTCTTTGGTCAGGCCGTTGATGGTTGCGCGGATCATGTTGTAGGGGTTCTGCGAACCGATCGACTTCGAGACGACGTCCTTGACGCCCAGCATCTCGAACACGGCACGCATCGGACCACCGGCGATGATACCGGTACCTTCAGGCGCAGTGCGCATGACGACCTTGCCGGCACCGTGACGACCGTTCATGTCGTGGTGCAGGGTGCGGCCCTCTTTCAGCGGCACGCGGATCATCTGACGCTTGGCCTGCTCGGTTGCCTTGCGGATGGCCTCGGGCACTTCTTTCGCCTTACCCTTGCCAAAGCCGACACGGCCTTTCTGATCGCCTACGACGACAAGCGCGGCAAAGCCGAAGCGCTTACCGCCTTTGACGGTTTTCGAAACGCGGTTGATCGCGACCAGGCGATCTGCGAATTCCGGTGTTTCCTCTTCGCGGCGGCCACGGCCACGGCGGTTTTCACGTTCTGCCATCAGGCATTCCTTTCTGACTGGCGCGTCCAATAGGCAGGGGCGCCTGTTATCTCAATCCTGGTGAGGGAGCCCAAAGGATCCCTCCCGGATCATCGGGGCGGCGCGGACGCCGCCCACAGGTCTTAGATCTTCAGGCCACCTTCACGCGCAGCGTCGGCCAGAGCCTTCACCTTGCCGTGGAACAGGAAGCCACCACGATCGAAATAGGCTTCGGTGACGCCTGCCGCCTTGGCGCGCTCGGCGATGACCGAACCCACTTTGGTAGCGGCTTCGATGTTGTTCTTGCCAACAAAGCCGAGATCTTTTTCCAGGGTCGAGGCTGCGGCCAGTGTCTTGCCCGCGACATCGTCGATCAGCTGAACAGAGATGTTCTTGTTCGAGCGATGCACGGAAAGACGCAGGCGACCTGCGTTGACCTTGCGAAGCTTGTTCCGGACGCGCAGGCGACGCTTCAGAAACAGGGTACGTTTGCTGTTTGCCATTTTGCTTGTCCTTACTTCTTCTTGCCTTCCTTGCGGAAGATAAACTCGCCCTTGTAGCGGATCCCCTTGCCTTTGTAGGGCTCGGGACGGCGCCATTCGCGGATTTTCGCCGCGACTTCGCCAACCTGCTGCTGGTCGTTACCTTCCACAACGATTTCGGTCTGCTTCGGCGCGGTGATGGTGACACCTTCCGGAGCAACGAAGTCGACATCGTGGCTGTAGCCCAGGTTCAGCTTCAGGGTGTTGCCCTGCATCTGAGCCCGGTAACCCACACCCTGGATCTCCAGCTCTTTCTTGAAGCCGGTGGTCACACCGGTCACGAGGTTCGCGACCATGGTGCGGGACATACCCCATTGCTGACGGGCACGCTTGGACTTGCCGCGCGGCTCGATCTTCACAATGTTGTCTTCGACAGTCAGTGTGACGTCGTCGGTGGCGGTGAAGCTGCGGGTCCCCTTGGGGCCTTTCACTTCGACGGTCTGGCCGGAAACGCTCGCGGTGACACCGCTGGGCAGTTCGACCGGTTTCTTACCAATACGGGACATCTAATAGCCTCCTTAGAAGACGGTGCAGAGCACTTCGCCGCCGACGTTGGCTGCGCGTGCGTTTGCGTCCGACATCACACCTTTGGAGGTGGAGACAATCGACACACCCAGGCCCTGACGGACCGACGGGATGTCATCGACGCCCATGTAAACGCGACGACCGGGTTTGGAGACCCGCTTCAGCTCGCGAATAACAGGTTCGCCATCGAAGTATTTCAGGCTGATTTCCAGCGCCGGGTGGCCGCGTTCGTCAGTCGCCTTCTCATAGCCGCGGATGTAACCTTCGTCCGCCAGCACATCCAGCACCCATGCCCGCAGCTTGGAAGCAGGGGTCATGACGGTGGATTTGCCGCGCATCTGAGAGTTACGGATACGGGTGAGCATATCGCCGATAGGATCGTTCATATCAGTCTCTCCCTTACCAGCTCGATTTCACCATGCCGGGGATCTGGCCATTCGAGCCCAGTTCCCGCAGAGCAATACGGCTGATCTTCAGCTTACGATAGTAAGCGTGCGGACGGCCGGTCAGCTGGCAGCGGTTGTGCAGACGGGTTGCCGACGAGTTGCGCGGCAGTTTCGCCAGTTTCAGACGCGCCTTGAAGCGCTCTTCCATCGGGCGGCTTTCGTCATTCGCGATTTCTTTCAGCTCGGCGCGCTTTGCGGCATACTGAGCCACCAGGCGCTCGCGCTTCTTTTCGCGTTCGATCATGCTTTTCTTAGCCATGTCTCTTCCTTCCCGCGCTTAGCTGTTGAAGGGCATGTTGAAAGCTTTCAACAGCGCCTTTGCTTCCGCGTCGGTGTTCGCGGTGGTGGCAATCACAATGTCCATGCCCCAGGGTTCGTCGATCTTGTCGAAATCGATCTCGGGGAACACCATGTGTTCTTTCAGGCCCATGGCGTAGTTGCCACGACCGTCGAACGAATTACCCGATACACCGCGGAAGTCGCGGATACGGGGCATTGCGATGGTGATCAGACGATCCAGGAATTCGTACATCCGGTCGCCGCGCAGGGTCACCTTGGCACCCATCGGCATGCCCTCGCGAACGCGGAAGCCGGCGATGGAGTTCTTGGCCACGGTGGTCAGTGCCTTCTGGCCCGCGATTGCGGTCAGGTCGGCCTGAGCGGACTTGGCTTTCTTGCTGTCTTTGACAGCAGCGCGGCCACAGCCGATGTTCAGAACGATTTTTTCCAGCTTGGGAATTTGCATTTCGTTCTTGTAGCCGAATTCCTCTTTCAGGGCGCCGCGCACGGTGTCCTTGTAGAGATCCTTCAGACGCGGGGTGTAGTTTGCGGTATCAAGCATCGATCACGTCCCCCGTGGTCTTGGCAAAACGCACTTTCTTGTCGCCTTCCATGCGGAAGCCAACGCGGGTTGCTTTGCCGTTTGCATCCAGCAGAGCCAGGTTCGACAGGTCGATCGGCAGGGCCTTGGGCAGGCGGCCACCTTGGCTTGTCTGGCTTGCCCGGGTGTGGCGGATCGCAACGTTCACGCCATCAACAACAGCTTTGCCGGCTTTGGGGTCTACGGAAGAAATCGTGCCTTCCTTGCCCTTGTCCTTACCGGCCAGCACGACGACCTTGTCGCCTTTGCGGAGTTTAGCAGCCATGATTACAGCACCTCCGGAGCAAGCGAGATGATTTTCATGAAGTTCTTTGCGCGCAGCTCACGAACAACCGGGCCAAAGATACGGGTACCAACCGGCTCGTTGTTGTTGTTCAGGATGACGGCGGCGTTGCGATCAAAGCGGATCGCGGTACCGTCTTCGCGGCGGACTTCTTTGGCGGTGCGCACGACGACGGCCTTACGGACGTCACCTTTCTTTACGCGACCGCGCGGGATGGCTTCCTTGACCGAGACGACGATGATGTCGCCAACGGATGCGTATTTACGCTTGGAACCACCCAGAACCTTGATGCACTGAACTCGGCGTGCGCCAGAGTTGTCAGCAACATCCAGATTGGTTTGCATCTGGATCATGTGGTTTCTCCCGACCTTTGGGGCAGCGATGCGTGCTGTGATCCCCCAGGGTTTCGACTGTGCTGAAAAGCCTAGTCGCCAGGAGCCTTGTTACAGGCTCTTAGGCTTCCAGAACTTCCCAGCGTTTCGTTTTCGATTTCGGCGCGCATTCGATGATGCGTACGGTGTCGCCGACCTTGAAAGCGTTCTTTTCATCGTGAGCCCGGTATTTCTTGGACTTACGGATGGTTTTCTTCAGAACCGGATGCGTAAAGCGGCGCTCTACGGAAACGGTCACGGTCTGAGCGTTTGCGTCGGAGGTCACGACGCCTTGCAGGATACGTTTGGGCATCAGAGTAGCTCCTTATTCAGCCGCTGCGGCGGCTTTTTCGTTCAGGATGGTTTTCACACGGGCTGCGTTACGGCGCGCGGCGCGCACTGCAGCGGTGTTTTCCAGCTGACCGGTTGCCTGCTGAAAGCGCAGGTTGAAGCTCTCTTTTTTCATGGATGCAAGCAGATCGCGGAGTTCATCCACGGTCTTTTCGCGCAGATCATTGGCGTTCATCGCCTTTGTTCCTTTTCCTTGGCACCAGAGGGCCCCTTTTGTTGGGTCACCCTTGGGTCTGGTGGGTTATGTCGCCCGTGCCCGACAGACTTTGGGCACAGAAAATGGATCACCGCGACTCATCACTGAGCGCGGTGATGGGTCCATATAGGAGAGTTGGCGCATGGGGGCAAGGGAAAGATTTTCGGGGAGCTTGCCTTGCCACAGGCATCAGGTAACCATCGGCAAACGGCACACAGCCCAAGAAAGCCTGCGCCAGATTTTGACCGTCCCCCAGTGAAATTCTGGTGGTAGAGGTGATCAGAATACACATGGGGAGGCAATCGCCTCCCCCAAAACATGACACTCCTCACAGTCGGCGCAGAGGTAGGTGCACAATTGTCGTGAGCTAAAGCCGGTCTAGCAACGGGCGCCGGTGAGAAAGCCAACCAAAGGGGATTCCTCGCGTGGCTTCAGCTTCCTCTCGGCACCAAGGCGCTCGTAGCCGAAGTTGTCAAAGTCGGCTTCATAGTAGGCTTCGATCAACTCGATGCTCCGCTCCGACAGATCCGCGACGGCAGTTCCCGGCTTGGGTTTCGTCCGGTTCTTCACCGCCAATTCTATATCGCGCCCAATGAAGCGCTGAATAAGAGGCCAGTCCTGGTCGATCTCCTCAAGGCGCGTCACCAGTTTGACCAACGGCGTACCCGCGGCGTCTACAACCCAAGGCAGGCAAGGATGCAAGGTCATTTTTGTGTCGGCGAGGTTCTGCGGGTCGCGACCAGCCAGGGATTTCTCAATCCAGTCGTTGAGCGAAAGATCAGCCAAGTCCGCGTCGTTTGCATTGATCTCTGAAGCATACCGGTAGAGCGAGCAGATACGCTCATAGGGGCGCCGGACCAAAGCGAATGTCTGTTGATTGTCCCACCGCTTGGTCCCAACCTGCTGGCGCCAAACGGACGCCTTCCCATGCAGGTAAAAGTCCTGCAAGGCATCGACCACCGAAGTACCGCCGCATTTCGGAATATGCACGAAAAAGTAGGGCCGCTGAAATGTATCCAGAAGCCATTTTATCATTATTTCCTTAGGAATAGCCGGTTTGGCAGCGGCGTGGTCGGGGTATCTCAACATAACGCACCTGAGCTTTCGAGGATTTCGTCGAACCTCGCAGCCCCGCGTAAAGAAGCTATGAAATCCGAGAGCACATCCACAATCTGCTTACCTAAAACTCGACCGATATGTCCCGCCGCAGCGCCTTCGAACCATTCGAACTTGGTCGCCAGATAGGCCGCTCCTCACCCGCTTGGCCCGCAGTGGTATTCATTCCCACTTGTAGTTAAAGCTCACCGAAATCCGCTCTTCCTCGGCCATGTTCAGCGGCACCTCGTGGCGGATGAAGCTTTCCCACAAGAGCACATCGCCCACCTTTGGCGACTGGTAGACAAAGGTCTTCAACTCTTGGCGGCAGTCCTTGCGGCGCGGGGGGTGGGCCATCATCATCGCATGGCGCGGATCTTCCAGTTTCAGCGCGCTGGCCCCTTCGGGCATCGACACATAGGTCGTGCCGGAGATCACCGAATGAGGATGAATGTGGCTGGCGTGGGTGCCGCCCTCGGGCAGGATGTTGATCCAGAGATCCTCCAGCACCAGCTTCCGATCATCCAGGTCGAGTTCCAGATCTGTCGCGAAGGCCTCCACATGGGCATCCAGCGATTTCACCAGATCGGCAAAGATCGGGAACCGCCAGGGCAGATCCGTCAGCGAGGCATAGGAGGTATAGCCGGGATAGCCGTTCTCCTCGCACCAGTCCTGCCCCGCTTCATCGTCCTCGGCGATGACAAGACATGAGTTTTCAAGTTCGCCCGTGTCGAGCTTGGGGCCGTGTTCGGAAAGGGACGCGCGATAAAGTCGGGTCACGAAGAGAGAGTCGATCTGTGCCATGCCCCGTTCATACTCCAGCCAAAGCCGCAGCGCGAGAGGCAACAGCCCTGAAAGCCAATGCCATGTCTGCCACTCTTGTTGATCCGTTTTTGCCCAGGCCAACGGGTACGACAGGGCGCGAGACTGTCCGCAATCGCACCCGCCGGACGATCATATTAGTCGGTTGAGCCCAAGGCCTCGTCTCTCCATGACAATGCAACGATCAGGAATCCCACAGCAAGCAGCGTGTGCAGGATCAGCGCCCCAAGGGACAGCGTCTGTTGGTAGACCTCAAATCCGGGCGCTGCCGACCAGACGCTACCGCTTGCCCCAAGGGCATGGAAAGCAAAGAACCCAATTGCGGTGTAGCGCGCGGCGACGGACTGGACGCCGGCGACAAAAATGATGATCGCACCCATAACACCCAAAGATATCAGAGCGCTGCCCAGGAAACGGAAGGCAATTGTCATTTCAACTGATTGCTCTGCAATCTGCTCGACGCTCTGCGACGAGGACGCTCCAGACAGAAATGCGTTCGCTCCGAAGGCAAGTTCAAAAAGCATATGAATGCCAAACACGATCAGTGCGAATAGTCTCATGTCTTCAACCTTTGCTTACTATTTCTTTTGCCCATGGCGGAGTTGCTGGCCCAAGACCAAGCCCTCCCCCCAATAGACGTGCCTTGAAGCCACGTCGATGCCTATTGCAGTCAGCCTCTCTTGCCATGTCCATCTCAAAGTTTGACGGGCGCCCCCCGAATTGGGACGTCTCGAATGCCGTTGAGAACGGCCAGGATGCGGACAAACATGGCAAAAGAAAACCCCCGCCGATTGCTCGGCGGGGGCTTCATGTCTTTCCAAAGAGCCGGGCTTACCAGTCTTCGCGGACCACGACGCGGGTCTTGATCGGCAGCTTCATCGCGGCCAGGCGCAGGGCCTCGCGGGCGATGTCGTCATTGACGCCGTCGATTTCGAACATCACGCGACCGGGCTTAACCTTGCAGGCCCAGAAGTCCACGGAGCCCTTACCTTTACCCATACGAACTTCGACGGGCTTGGAGGTGACAGGGGTGTCCGGGAAGATGCGGATCCAGACGCGGCCCTGACGCTTCATGTGACGCGTCATGGCACGACGTGCAGCTTCGATCTGACGGGCAGTTACGCGCTCGGGCTCAAGAGCCTTCAGACCGTAGGTGCCGAAGTTCAGATCGGAACCGCCCTTGGCCAGACCCTTGATCCGGCCCTTCTGCATCTTGCGGAATTTCGTACGCTTGGGTTGAAGCATCTCATACCCTCCTTAGCGACGACCGCCACCAGCACCACGGGGTGCAGGGCCGTCCTGGATTTCCTGAGACTTACGATCACGCGCCTGCGGGTCATGCTCCATGATCTCGCCTTTGAAGATCCAGACCTTGATCCCGATGATCCCATAGGGGGTCATGGCTTCGGAGTGAGCGTAATCGATGTCGGCGCGCAGGGTGTGCAGCGGCACACGGCCTTCACGGTACCATTCGGTACGGGCGATCTCTGCGCCACCCAGACGACCCGCGACATTCACCCGGATACCCAGGGCGCCCATGCGCATTGCGTTCTGAACGGCACGCTTCATCGCGCGGCGGAAGGAGACACGGCGTTCCAGCTGCTGAGCGATGCTTTCACCAACCAGCTGAGCGTCCAGCTCGGGCTTGCGCACTTCAACGATGTTGAGGTGCAGTTCCGAGTCGGTCATCGCGGCGATCTTCTTGCGAAGCACCTCGATGTCGGCGCCTTTCTTGCCGATGATCACGCCCGGACGCGCGGTGTGAATGGTCACACGGCACTTCTTGTGGGGGCGTTCGATGATCACGCGGGCAACGCCTGCCTGCTTGCACTCTTCCTTGATGAACTCACGGATTTTCAGATCTTCCAGCAGAAGATCACCGTAGTCCTTGGTGTCGGCGTACCAACGGCTGTCCCAGGTGCGGTTGACCTGAAGGCGCATGCCGACCGGATTGACTTTATGTCCCATTAGGCTTGCTCCTCAACTTGACGCACCTTGATGGTGATCTCAGCGAACGGCTTCAGGATCTTGCCGAAGCGACCACGGGCCCGCGGGCGACCGCGTTTCATGGTCATGTTCTTGCCAACCCATGCCTCGGCGACGATCAGTTCATCGACGTCCAGGTTGTGGTTGTTCTCGGCGTTCGCGATGGCGGACTGAAGGCATTTCTTCACGTCCTGCGCGATCCGCTTGTTGGAGAAAGTCAGGTCCGTCAGGGCCTTGTCAACTTTCTTGCCACGGATCATCTGAGCCACCAGGTTCAGTTTCTGCGGGCTGGTGCGAAGCATGCGGGTTTTCGCCATTGCTTCGTTGTCGGCCACGCGGCGGGGATTTTTTACCTTGCCCATGACTTACTTCCGCTTCGCTTTCTTGTCCGCAGCATGACCATAGTAGGTCCGGGTCGGCGAGTACTCACCGAACTTCTGACCGATCATGTCTTCCGAGACGTTGACAGGGATGTGCTTCTGGCCGTTGTAGACACCAAAGGTCAGACCCACGAACTGGGGCAGGATGGTGCTGCGACGCGACCAGATCTTGATCACTTCATTGCGGCCCGATTCACGTGCAGCTTCGGCTTTCTTAAGCACATAGCTGTCAACGAAAGGACCTTTCCATACAGAGCGAGACATAGATTAACGCCCCTTCTTCTTGGCGTGACGCGAGCGGATGATCAGCTTTTGCGACGCTTTGTTTTTGTTGCGGGTACGCTTACCCTTGGTCGGCTTACCCCATGGGGTCACCGGGTGACGACCACCCGAAGTCCGGCCTTCACCACCACCGTGCGGGTGATCGATCGGGTTCATGACCACACCACGGACCGAAGGACGCTTGCCCTTGTGGCGCATACGGCCAGCTTTACCGTAGTTCTGGTTGCTGTTGTCGGGGTTGGAGACCGCACCAACAGTTGCCATGCATTCCTGGCGGACCATGCGAAGTTCACCCGAGGACAGGCGGATCTGAGCGTAGCCACCGTCACGACCAACGAACTGAGCGTAGGTACCGGCTGCACGGGCGATCTGGCCGCCTTTGCCGGGCTTCATTTCGATGTTGTGAACGATCGTACCGATCGGCATGCCCGAGAACGGCATCGCGTTGCCCGGCTTGATGTCTGCCTTTGCGGAGGCGATGACCTTGTCACCAACTGCCAGACGCTGAGGGGCCAGGATATAGGCCTGCTCGCCGTCCTCGTACTTCACCAGGGCGATGAAGGCAGTCCGGTTGGGGTCATATTCAATGCGCTCGACGGTTGCGGCGACATCAAATTTGTTCCGTTTGAAGTCAACGATCCGGTAAAGACGCTTTGCGCCACCACCACGGCGGCGAGAAGTGATCCGTCCGGTGTTGTTCCGGCCGCCCGATTTGGTCAGACCCTCAGTGAGAGACTTGACCGGACGCCCTTTCCAAAGCTCCGAACGGTCGATCAGAACCAGCCCACGCTGGCCCGGCGTCGTCGGTTTATACGACTTAAGTGCCATGCTTTCTGTCTTCCGTTTAGCGTGCCGGGTCTTAGGTTCTTGTCTTTGACCCAGCTATGTTAAAGCCCCCTGGCGTGCCGCGAGCGGCGGGTCAGGTGACCGATTTAAAGGGCCCCGAAGGTCCCAGGTTATTCATGATCCCGACAAAAGAGACAGCCCCGGACGAATCCGAGGCCTTCAGGATTGGTGCCGTTTAGCAGAGGTTGCTGGGGGTGGCAATGGCCCTCTTGAAATCACACACTACCGGTATTCAAAAATGAAGCAACTATAGGGCTTCGCGCATCAATGTCTCTGCTGTGGTAGAACCCAGCGGTGAAATACGACAAATGAGCGTCTCTTCATTCAACTCAATCATCCTGTCCGCATGTAGCTTACGGAGTGTTCTTTTTAGGTAGCCTGATTTCGCCTCGGTCGCATGGAGCAATTCATCTAAGTTCATCGTTCGCTTGTGATACAGAAGCAACAAACTTGTATCCTTCAAACTTAAACTGGTCTCCAACACCCTATGAGAAGTCTCAGTGACCCAGATTAATGGCGTCCTTCGTTCGGTCAGCTGCGAGACCAGCCGATCGGTATCCTCGATACTTGCCCCAGAGTTGATACGTATGATTTCGGCCAATACCCAACGACAAACACTTGCCATGAACTCAACGTCGACCTTGTTCGCTAGTTCCAATGACAGATGGCCATAACCCTTCTTATTTCTCATCCCATACAAAGCAAAAAGCGCACGCGGAATATGGAAGCGGTAGCTATCATCAAGCTGTAAACTCTCAAACTTTGCCAAAGACTGTGTAGTGAACCCAGACAAAGACTTGGAAATTGGTGTGTACGTGCCCGAAGCCTTAAACTCAATAAAGCGGCGGACAGCCTCAACAAAATGACCGGCAGCCACGCCGGCCAGCTTCCATTTCGCGAGCGCGACGGCTTCTTCCATCTCACTGAAGGATCTTGTAACCGCGATTGCTAGGTCTCCGTCTGATGCCTGCTCCAGTATGTCAATTAGGGCTGTAGTCATTTGCCCGCTTCATTTAGCTGCGCAAGCACAGTCTCTGCAGCCTCTCTGCCAGGGTAAGTTAACTTGCAAATCTTCGACGAAGATCCCTTGTTGCCATCAACTAAAATCAGGTTCTTTTTCGAGGCTAGGGTCGAAGAGAAATTGCTTGAATCCAAACAACCGTGCTCCTCACAGATCTCTCTGAGTTCTTTTGATTCGGCCGTTGGTTGGCCAAGCAAACGGTCCTTTCCCCACAAATAAATAAGGATCAAATTAACTGCCTTTTCAGCCGTATTTTTTCCCTTGATGGAAGCTGTTACCTTGAGCCGATCACCTAATACGTCGAGGACCCTAGGATAGGGATTCGGTTCATCCGCTTCCGAACCGTCCCGAACAATGTCGGCACTGTCCTCAAGGTACGCAGTTCGCCCTTCGGCAACTTGCGGTTCAGAAATCTGAGGGTAGGCGATAGCGGGCTGATCCAAGCCGGACAGCGCCTCAATGATTTTATCACGAAAAGCTTCGATCTGTTGGGACACGAACAGTTCTGATCCCTCAATCTTGAGAGTTCCGTCAGCAAACGAGAATGCAAAGCTAGCGTTTTCCGAAGACATGCAACGACTCCTAAAAATTGCTCGATGCCAAAACCTTCCACAGCAACCAAAAATTGTCCAGCGACTAACACACACCAAATAAGAGAGTTCGATTTCATGCGAGTATGAGTATCCCCGTCATTACTGATTTGGGGATGAGCCAGAAAACAAAATTAGCACTAAGGACCACTGGTTAAGCCAAGATACCCTGCCCGCCCCGATCCCCCAGGAGGGCGCTTGCGCACCCACCTAGGGTCAGGCGCTGCCCTTTGTAACCAGACGCCCCTCCCAACAAAAAAGGCCCCCGCTTTCGCGAGGGCCTTCGATCTTTTTGAGGCAAACAGATCTCAGAGTCCGGTGGACACGTCGATGGTGTTGCCTTCTTCCAGGGTCACATAGGCTTTCTTGACGTCCTTGCGACGGCCGATCTGGCCGCGGAAACGCTTGACCTTACCCTTGGTGATGGTGGTGTTGACCGCTTTGACCTTCACACCAAAGAGCGCCTCTACGGCCTCCTTGATCTGGGGCTTGTTGCTGTCGATCGCCACTTCGAAAACCACTGCACCGGCTTCGGACGCCATGGTGGATTTCTCGGTGATGATCGGCTTGCGGATCACGTCGTAGTGTTCTGCCTTCGCGCTCATTTCAGTCGAGCCTCCAGTGCTTCGACACCCGCCTTGGTGATCACCAGGGTGTCACGCTTGAGGATGTCATAGACGTTTGCACCCATCGACGGCAGGATATCCAGACCTTCGATGTTGCGCGATGCTTTGAGGAAACCCTCGTTCACCGAGGCACCGTCGATGACCAGCGCGCGCTTCCAGCCCAGGTTCTTCACCTGTTTGGCCAGAGCAGCGGTCTTGCCTTCGGTGGCGGCGTCCTCGATCACGACCAGTTCACCCGCTTTCGCCTTGGCGGACAGCGCGTGGCGCAGGCCCAGCTTGCGGAACTTCTTGGTCAGCTCGTGGCCGTGGCTGCGCGGGGTCGGACCCTTGTAGATACCACCCTTGCGGAAGATCGGCGCGTTACGGTCACCATGGCGTGCGCCACCGGTGCCCTTCTGGCGGTAGATCTTCTTGGTCGAGTAGGAGGTCTCCGAGCGGGTCTTGACCTTGTGGGTACCGGCCTGCGCGTTGTTGCGCTGCCAGCGGACCACACGGTGCAGGATGTCCGCACGCGGCTCCAGACCGAACAGGTCTTCGGACAGTTCGATATCGCCTGCCTTGCCGCCGTCGAGTTTGATCACATCAAGTTTCATGCTTCACCACCTTCCGCGGGCGCTTCTTCCGCCGGTGCTTCGGTTGCTGCTGCCTTCAGAGCCGCCGGGAAGGGCAGACCTTCGGGCGCTTTCTTCTTGACGGCATCCTTGACGGTTACCCAACCGGATTTCGGACCGGGCACGGCGCCCTTGATGAACACCAGGCCACGCTCGGCGTCGGTTTTCACGACTTCGAGGTTCTGGGTGGTCACGCGGGCAGCACCCATGTGGCCGGCCATCTTCTTGCCTTTGAAGACCTTGCCGGGATCCTGACACTGGCCGGTGGAGCCGTGCGAACGGTGCGAGATCGACACACCGTGCGAGGCGCGCAGACCACCAAAGTTCCAGCGCTTCATCGCACCTGCGAAACCTTTACCGATCGAGGTGCCGGTCACGTCCACTTTCTGACCTTCCAGGAAGTGCTCGGCCGAGATTTCGGCGCCGACTTCGATCAGGGCATCCGCGGGGACGCGGAATTCGACCAGCTTCCGCTTGGGCTCAACTTTTGCAGCGGCAAAGTGACCACGCATCGCCTTGGAGACGCGCTTGACCTTGGCCGAGCCTGCGCCCAGCTGAACGGCGGTGTAGCCGTCTTTGTCTTCGGTGCGTTGCGATACGACCTGCAGACCGTCCAGGTGAAGAACGGTCACAGGGATCTGCTTGCCGTCTTCCATGAACAGCCGGGTCATGCCGACTTTCTTTGCGATAATACCAGAGCGCATATTCATTACCCTCCGATCTTACGACTGCAGCTTGATCTCGACATCCACACCAGCGGCGAGGTCGAGCTTCATCAGCGCGTCCACGGTCTGGGGGGTCGGATCAACGATATCCAGCAGGCGCTTGTGCGTGCGGATCTCGAACTGGTCACGGGACTTCTTGTCCACGTGGGGGCCACGCAGAACGGTGAATTTCTCGATCTTGTTCGGAAGCGGGATCGGGCCACGAACCTGCGCGCCGGTGCGCTTTGCAGTGTTCACGATTTCCTGGGTGCTGGCATCCAGCACGCGGTAATCAAAAGCCTTCAGCCGAATGCGAATGTTTTGACTTTGCATTTCGTCTGCCTTTTTTAGGCGTTGGAGTTGAGAGGAGGGCCCGCGACCACCGCACACCCTCATCGAACCCAAAGGGCGGGAATCACCCCGCCCTGTTCCCGACATGCGGGATGGGGCCTGTTACACCCGTTGGCCCAACGGAGCAAGGCGTTTCACAAAAAAAGGCGATGAGAGGCCTCTCAGGCAACCGAACGAAGGATCGGCAGGCGCCACATCAGGGACACCAGGATCAGCGACAAGGCAAAAACCGACACGCCAATGACCAGATCAGGGCTCTGCCGCAACTGTGGAACAACCATATAGAGGGCCGCATTTACCGCCGGGTGGATCAAATAGATACCCATGGTCCGCTCGCCCATAAATGCCAGCCATTCACTACTGGGGATCTTAACAAACAGAGCAAACCAACAAAACGGAATCGCGATAGCAGTCTGCAATGCTCCCGGCACTTCCCACAGCACAAAGGCGATACATGCAATTGCCAGTCCAACAGCCATCACCACAGTCACAACTTTCCTATCCCATCCTTTCAACTTTGCCACCAAGAAGCCAAGCCAGCACACAGGCCAAGAGAACAGCCACTGGGACGTGGGCACTTTGGGCGCAAAGACCAAAAGAGCGGCCCCACATAGAACAAACACCACGACCAGCGACGCCAAAACCCGCGTGAGCGTCCAAGTCCATAGGTGGCTCACACATGCCAACAAAACACATGCGCCAAAGGCAAAGGGCAAAAACCACAAATGCACATTTGTTCCGATCAAAACCCAGGACCAATCAATCGGTTCGAACGGCATCCACGCCTCACCACGAACCGCATAGAGCCCCCAGTAGATCGAACACCAAAAAAACCAAGGGACAATCAATCGGCGAAATCGGCCAGTGACATAGTCGGAGGTCGCTCGTCCGGTCGCCGCATGATACCCAAGGAAGAACAGGAACAAGAACATTCCTGAAAGCCACACATCCTTGTGGTCCACACCAGCATGGAACATGATCACGCCAAATGCAGCAACACATTTGAGTGCATCATAGAGCGCCAATCGGTTGTTCGTCGCCGGACGCGGCGCTGACCTATCTGAAATGGCAGTCATGGCGCCCCCTTATGTGTGTGATCAATTTCTTTCTGGAAAACTTATTCTTCACGCTCATTTCGTGCAAGACAGGCTGTAATTTGATGCCTTGCGTTTTGGTATGACGCTTTCTTCCTGCGCCAAAATGCTGCGGAACAAGGCAGTGGCTCACAAAGGCAAAAAAAAGGGCGCCGCGAGGGCGCCCTTTCCGTTTGTCTCACCGGTGTGGCTCTCGGGACATTCGCGCCTTGGCGCGAATACCCTGCCGCCACTGGCCAGCGTTTCCTATGGAAACGCGACCTTACTCGATGATTTTCGACACGACGCCGGCGCCGACGGTGCGGCCGCCTTCGCGGATGGCGAAGCGCAGGCCGTCTTCCATCGCGATCGGTGCGATCAGCTCAACCGAGAACTTCAGGTTGTCGCCAGGCATCACCATCTCGGTGCCTTCCGGCAGAGTCACGGTGCCGGTCACGTCGGTGGTGCGGAAGTAGAACTGCGGACGGTAGTTCGCAAAGAACGGGGTGTGACGGCCGCCTTCTTCCTTGGTCAGGATATAGGCTTCGGCTTCGAACTTGGTGTGCGGAGTAACCGAACCCGGCTTACACAGAACCTGGCCACGCTCAACCGACTCACGGTCGACACCACGCAGCAGCGCGCCGATGTTGTCGCCTGCTTCACCGCGATCCAGCAGCTTGCGGAACATTTCAACGCCGGTGCAGGTGGTCTTGGTGGTGTCTTTGATGCCGACGATTTCGATTTCGTCGCCAACGTTGATCACACCGCGCTCAACACGCCCCGTAACAACGGTACCACGGCCAGAGATCGAGAAGACGTCTTCGATCGGCATCAGGAACGGCTGGTCAACAGCACGCTCAGGGGTCGGGATGTACTCATCCACGGCCGCCATCAGTTCCTTGATCTTGTTCTCGCCGATTTCCGGGTCACGGCCTTCCATCGCCGCCAGAGCGGAACCTGCGATGATCGGGATATCGTCGCCGGGGAAGTCGTAGGACGACAGCAGCTCACGGATTTCCATTTCGACGAGCTCGAGCAGCTCTTCGTCGTCGACCTGGTCAACCTTGTTCATGAAGACGACCAGCGCAGGCACGCCAACCTGACGCGCCAGCAGGATGTGCTCGCGGGTCTGGGGCATCGGGCCGTCAGCGGCGTTCACAACCAGGATCGCGCCGTCCATCTGAGCGGCACCGGTGATCATGTTCTTCACGTAGTCGGCGTGGCCGGGGCAGTCGACGTGCGCATAGTGACGCGCGTCGGTTTCATACTCAACGTGGGCGGTCGAGATGGTGATGCCGCGGGCTTTTTCTTCCGGCGCGCCATCGATCTGGTCGTATGCCTTGAAGTCACCAAAGTATTTGGTGATCGCTGCGGTCAGCGTGGTCTTGCCGTGGTCAACGTGGCCAACAGTGCCGATGTTGACGTGCGGTTTATTACGCTCAAACTTTTCCTTAGCCATGATGGCCTCCTTTTTGTTGCAAGAAGGTCCGCGCGGGCCGCGAACCTTCCAATGTCATGACGCTTACGCGTATTTCGCCTGGATCTCTTCCGAGATGTTCTGCGGAACCGGATCGTAGTGATCGAACTGCATGGTGAACTGGGCACGGCCCGAGGACATCGAACGCAGGGTGTTGATGTAGCCGAACATGTTCGCCAGCGGCACGAATGCGTCGATTGCAATCGCGTTGCCGCGCGGCTCCTGACCGGACACCTGACCACGACGGGAGGTGAGGTCGCCGATGATACCGCCGGTGTATTCTTCCGGGGTGATCACTTCGACCTTCATGATCGGCTCCAGGAGTTTGGCGCCAGCTTTCTTCATGCCTTCGCGCATGCACATACGTGCTGCGATCTCAAAGGCCAGAACGCTGGAGTCAACGTCGTGGAACTTACCGTCGATCAGGGCAACCTTGAAGTCGATCACGGGGAAGCCAGCCAGCGGGCCGCTGTCCATGACGGACTGGATGCCTTTTTCAACACCGGGGATGTATTCCTTCGGAACAGCACCACCAACGATGCGGGATTCGAAGGAATAGCCTTCGCCGGCTTCGGTCGGCGCGATGATCATCTTCACCTCGGCGAACTGACCCGAACCACCCGACTGTTTCTTGTGGGTGTAGGTGTGCTCGACCTCGTGACCGATGGTCTCGCGGTAGGCCACCTGCGGGGCACCGATGTTGGCTTCCACTTTGAATTCCCGCTTGAGACGGTCCACCAGGATGTCCAGGTGAAGTTCGCCCATGCCCTTCATGATGGTCTGACCGGACTCGAGGTCGGTTTCGACACGGAAGGACGGATCTTCGGCGGCCAGACGGGCCAGACCCTGGGACATCTTTTCCTGGTCGCCCTTGGTCTTGGGCTCAACCGCAATCTCGATCACCGGATCGGGGAAGGTCATGGTTTCCAGAACGACAGGCTCTTTCGCATCGCACAGGGTGTCACCGGTGGTGGTGTCTTTCAGACCCGCCAGCGCGATGATGTCGCCTGCAAATGCTTCTTCGATCTCTTCCCGGTTGTTGGAGTGCATCATCATCATACGACCGACGCGCTCTTTCTTGCCCTTGGTCGAGTTCAGGATGCTGTCACCCTTGTTGATCACGCCGGAGTAGATCCGGGTGAAGGTCAGGGAGCCAACGAAGGGGTCGTTCATGATCTTGAACGCCAGACCCGAGAAGGCCATGTCGTCGTCCGCGCGGCGGGCGATGTTACGAACCTCTTCTTCGTCGCCGGGCTTGAAGCCCATGTAATCAACAACGTCCAGCGGGCTGGGCAGGTAGTCGATCACAGCGTTGAGGAGCGGCTGAACACCTTTGTTCTTGAACGCCGAGCCACCCAGAACCGGAACGAAGTCCAGCGCCAGAGTACCCTTGCGCAGCAGTTTGCGCAGGGTCGCAACGTCGGGCTCGTTGCCTTCGAGGTATTCCATCATGGCGTCGTCGTCTTGCTCGACGGCCGCTTCGACCATCTTGCCGCGCCATTCTTCGGCCATGTCCTTCAGGCTGTCGCGGATCGGAGCCTTGATCCAGCTTGCGCCGAGATCTTCACCCTGCCACAGCCACTCTTCCATAGTGACGAGGTCGATCAGGCCTTCCAGTTCGTTCTCTGCGCCGATCGGAATACCAACCGGAACCGCGCGGGCGCCGGTGCGGTCTTCGATCATGCGAACGCAGTTGAAGAAGTCAGCGCCGATCTTGTCCATCTTGTTGACGAACACCATACGCGGAACCTTGTAGCGGTCAGCCTGACGCCACACGGTTTCGGTCTGGGGCTCAACGCCGGCGTTGGCGTCCAGAACACAGACTGCACCGTCGAGAACCGCCAGCGAACGCTCAACTTCGATGGTGAAGTCAACGTGGCCGGGGGTGTCGATGATGTTCAGGCGGTGCTTGGGGGTATCGGCGGTCTGACCGTCTTCGGTGCGTTCCCAGAAAGTGGTGGTCGCAGCCGAGGTGATGGTGATGCCGCGTTCCTGCTCCTGCTCCATCCAGTCCATGGTGGCTGCACCATCGTGCACCTCACCGATGTTGTGGGATTTGCCGGTGTAAAACAGGATACGCTCCGAGCAGGTGGTCTTACCTGCGTCGATGTGCGCCATGATACCGAAGTTACGGTATAGTTCGAGCGGATATTCGCGTGCCATGGTGTGTAGCCTCTGAAGGGTTTACCAGCGATAGTGCGAGAAGGCTTTGTTGGCCTCTGCCATCTTGTGGGTGTCTTCGCGCTTCTTAACGGCAGTACCGCGGGACTGTACAGCGTCCAGCAGCTCACCGGCGAGGCGTTCTTCCATTGTGTTCTCGTTGCGACCGCGCGCGGCTGTGATCAGCCAGCGGATGGCAAGCGCTTCGCGGCGCTCGGGGCGCACTTCGACGGGAACCTGGTAGGTGGCACCACCCACGCGACGCGAGCGAACCTCAACCGAGGGCTTCACGTTGTCGAGGGCTTCGTGGAAAACTTCCACGGGCGCGCGCTTGATCTTGGCTTCAACGCGGTCAAAAGCGTTGTAGACGATTTTCTCTGCGACCGATTTCTTACCATCGATCATCAGGTTGTTCATGAATTTGGTCAGAACGCGGTCGCCATATTTGGCGTCGGGCAGAACTTCACGTTTTTCGGCAGCGTGACGACGGGACATCTGTGCTTATCCTTCTTCTTACTTAGGACGCTTCGCGCCATACTTGGAGCGGCGCTGCTTACGGTCTTTGACGCCCTGGGTATCCAGAACACCGCGAAGGATGTGGTAACGCACACCGGGAAGGTCTTTTACACGACCGCCGCGGATCAGAACCACAGAGTGTTCCTGAAGGTTGTGGCTTTCACCCGGGATGTAGGAAATCACTTCGAAACCGTTGGTCAGGCGAACCTTGGCCACCTTCCGCATAGCGGAGTTCGGTTTCTTCGGTGTGGTGGTGTAAACGCGGGTGCAAACGCCACGCTTCTGGGGGCACTGCTCCAGGTGCATGGATTTGGAGCGTTTTACTTTCGGCTGCCGCGGCTTGCGGATCAGCTGTTGAATCGTTGGCATTCCGGTCTATTCCCCGTTTCGCAACTGTCATGTCATGCACGCGCCAGGGCGTGCGGCTCATATTTCCGGCACTTACGCGTCCGCAAGCGCAAAAACCGCATTCGTTCCCATTCCGAGGTGAACGACGCGGTGGGTCTACAGAGGATCCGGGTGATAAAAGTGCCCGAACCTTGATCCACTACAATAGTGATATCGGCTTTAGGGGCGGCCCCCGGATGCCGGATAGGCGCGCGTATATGGGGAGTCGGTCTGCTTGTCAACCGCAGCGCGGCCCGCTGAGGCAAAAGGCACCCAGGCCCCGTCACACCCTGCGGCGCCATCACCGCGCCTTGCCCGTTTTGCGAGTGCGATGCATAGTCGGACACGCAGACGCTTAGTCAGGACGCCTCATTCATGCAAGTCATCGGTCTTTGCCGCTTTTCCTACCCCGCCATCGGCGGTTTTCAGGTGGAACACGACAGTTTGGAAGAACGCATCGCCTACCTATATGGCGAACAACGTCTGGAAGAGCGATTCCAGCTGATGGAGACCGTCGCCCTGCCCTGCCTACGGGAACAGACCGATCAGGATTTCGAGCTGATCATCGTGATCGGGGACAGCCTGCCCAAGCAGCACCGGGACCGGCTGCACGACATAACCTCTGATATGCCTCAGGTCCGGATCCACAGCGAGCCACCCCGCAAACAGCGCCAGGTGATGAAAGAGATCCTGAACAAGGCGCGGCGCGACCCAAGCACCCCCTGCCTGCAGTTCCGCCATGACGATGACGATGCGATCTCGGTCGATTTCATCGAACGGCTGCGACAGACCGTAGAGGACTGCCCGGGCTTGATCGCAAAGAACAAGACCGTCGCAGTGGACTTCAACAAGGGCTATGTGGCCGAGCTGGGCGCCGAGGGGATCGCGGCAACCGAAATCCACCGCCCCTACTACGTGGCCTCGCTTGGCATGTATGTGCAGGGCGGCTGTAACCTGACGATCATGAATTTCGCCCATGAAAAGATCCTGCGTTTCATGCCCACCGTGACGATCAGCGATCAGCCGATGTTCGTGCGCACCCACAATGGGTTCAACGACTCACGGCAAAAGCCGGTGAAGCCAGTGCCCGTCACCCCGCTAACCCCCGCGCAGGTTGGCGAGTTCGAGGCCCGCTTTGCCATCCGCCAGGACCACGTACAGCGCGTCTTTGGCAATGGGTAACAACCCCGGCCACTTGCCAGATCGAAAGGACCATTGATGCAGGTCATCGGATTGTGCCGTTTCTCCTATGTCGGCCTCGGCGGCTACAAGATCATGCACGACAGCCTCGAAGAGCGGCGCGCCTTCCTTTATTCGCCAAAGCGGCTGGAGGAACGCTTTCGCTTGTTTGAAACCATCTGCCTGCCGTCAGTGATCGGGCAGATGGATCAGGGCTTTCAGCTCTATGTGGTGGTCGGAGAGTGCTTTCCTGAGATCTATCTGGAGCGCTTGCTCGCCCTGACCGAAGGCCTGCCGAATGTGGCTGTTTCCATGCAGCCGCCAGGCCAGCACCGTCGCCAGATGATCCGCGTGTTGAACGCGGCCCGAGAGGATCCGAGCGAACCTTGCCTGCAGTTTCGCATAGATGATGACGATGCCATGGCGGTGAATTTCATCGAACGTCTGAAGCAAGCGGCGCGGAATCTGGAGCCTGTCTGGCAGAGCTATCCGCTGACCACCATCGACTTCAACAAGGGCTATATCTACAGCGCCGGTCCAAACGGGCTGTCGATTGCGCCCGACCGTGAAGCCTATGCCGCGCTGTCCCTTGGCGTAGTGGTACCGGGTGGCTCGGACCGGACCATCATGCATCAGGGCCATCACAACCTTTGGAAGGAAACCCCGACCCTCACCTTCCCGGACGGCGATATGTACATGCGTGGACATAACGGGTTCAACGACTCCCGCTCCAAGGGCCGCGGCAAGAAGGTCAGCCTTTCCCCTGTCACGCCCGAAGAGGTCGACCACCTGAAACGCACCTTCAACGTGGACAATGCCGCCGTGGCGCGGGCCTTTTCATCCCCCGACCTGCCGCCGCTCCCGGTAAAGGGTGAATAGACCCGCCGCCACAACGATAGCGGCGCCGATCATAGTCAGCCCGTCGGGCCAGTCGCCAAAGACCAGCCAGCCCAGCAGCAAGGCCCACAACAAGCCGCTGTAGCGGAAGGGCGAGACCACAGCGACGTCCCCCACCCGCATGGTCATGACGGAAAACAGGTAGCCGCCAAAGATGAAGCAGGCCGACCCGAGCAGCATACCAAGATGCCACGCCGCAATCGGCTGCCAGTGCTGCTGGGTGCTGTAGGCCAGCCCCAAGACAAAGACCGTCAGCGAGGCCATCAAGGTCACGGTCATCGAGGGCACCGCCGCCGACATCTTGCGGGTGAACAGATCGCGCGCCGTCACGCAGCCCACTGCGCCCAAAGCATAGAGGGATGCACTATCAAACCCTGCCGGGCCTGGCCGCACGATCAGCAGCATACCGACAAAGCCCGCGAGGATCGCCGCCATGCGTCGCCAGCCGATGCTTTCACGGAAGAACAGCGCCGCCCCCAGGGTGACGGTCAACGGCAGCATCTGCAAAACCGCCGTCACATTGGCCAGTGGCATCCGCATCAGGGCACTGAGGAACAGGAAGGTCGCGCCCGCCTCTGACAGGCAACGGCCCAAGACCAGCATCCAGTCACGGCGGGGCAGGTTCAGATGCAGGCTGCCAAGGTAGCGTGCCAGAAGGAAGATCAGCAGGGTCGCAAGCACGCCCCGGATCACCAGGATCTGCGACAATGGCAGGTCGACCCCCACCATTTTCACCAGCGTGTCGTTGAAGGTGAAGGCCGCCATGCTGCCCGTCATCAATAGGGCGCCAGTCTGGTTTGGGGTCATGGGTCCTCCGCCTTGAATGCTCGCAAGTGGGATCAATTGGATCCAAAAAACTCTCTTCTTGCACAAAGCATGCGAAGGGATGTCTTGCAAAGAGGCTTTCCAAAAGAAAACCCCCGCACCATCGGCGCGGGGGTCATCTGTTCATTTATGTGACCGCTGGATCAATCGCGGCTTTCCGGGGTTTCCACCAGATTGTCGAAATCGCCACCGGACAGATCGTCGTCCATGACCGGCGCGGCCAGGGCCGCTGCGGCCTCGGCCTCTTCGCGGCGGGCTTCCAGCACCACGTTGTCGCGGCTTTGCGCGATGTGACGCATCTGCTGGGTTGCCCCACCGGTACCGGCCGGGATCAGGCGACCGACGATGACGTTCTCCTTGAGGCCGACCAGCTTGTCCTTCTTGCCCTGAACCGAAGCTTCGGTCAGCACGCGGGTGGTCTCCTGGAAGGAGGCCGCCGAGATGAAGGAGCGGGTCTGCAAGGACGCCTTGGTGATACCCAGAAGGATCGGCTCGCCCTGCGCCGGGCGCTTGCCACGGGCCAGCGCCTTTTCGTTGGCGGCGTCGAACTCCTGCTTGTCCACGTGCTCGCCTTTCAGCAGAGTCGTGTCGCCGGAGTCGGAGATCTCCCACTTCTGCAGCATCTGGCGAACGATCACCTCGATGTGCTTGTCGTTGATCTTCACACCCTGCAGGCGATAGACGTCCTGAACCTCGTCGATCATGTAGTTCGCCAGAGCCTCGACACCCATGATGGAGAGGATGTCATGCGGCGCCGGGTTGCCGTCCATGATGTAATCCCCCTTCTGCACGAAGTCGCCTTCCTGCACCGGGATGTGCTTGCCCTTGGGCACCATGTATTCGACGGTTTCCAGCGTCTCATCCGCTGGTTCGATCGAGATGCGGCGCTTGTTCTTGTAGTCGCGGCCAAAGCGCACGTAACCATCGATTTCGGCGATGATCGCGTGATCTTTCGGACGGCGCGCTTCGAACAGTTCGGCCACACGCGGCAGACCACCGGTGATGTCCTTGGTCTTGGCGCCTTCACGCGGGATACGCGCAACAACGTCACCGGCCTCGATCTGCTGACCGTCCTCACAGGACAGGATCGCATCGACGGACATCGGGTAGGTCACCGGGTTGCCCAGATCGTTGCGGACCGGCTCGCCATCGCCATCCACCAGAATGATTTCCGGCTTGAGGTCGTTGCCCTTGGGCGCCGCACGCCAGTCGATCACGATCTTCTGGGTCATGCCGGTGGCTTCGTCGGTCTCGTCGCGGACCGCAAGGCCCGACACCAAGTCGACGTATTTGGCCGTACCCGGCTTTTCGGCGATGATCGGCAGGGTATAAGGGTCCCATTCGAACAGCTTGTCGCCGCGCGCAATCTTCTGACCATCGGTAACGAACAGCTTGGAGCCATAGCCCAGCTTGTGGCTGGCGCGCTCTTCGCCCTGATCGTCCTGGATGATGACCTTCATGTTGCGGCCAACCACCAGAATATCGCCGTTGGCGTTCTTCAGGGTCTGCGCGTTCTCGAAGACGATGGTGCCTTCCTGGCTCGCTTCGAGGAAGGACTGCTGGCCACCCTGCGCAACGCCGCCGATGTGGAAGGTCCGCATGGTCAGCTGTGTACCCGGCTCACCGATCGACTGCGCCGCGATGATGCCGACAGCCTCGCCCGAGTTGACCATGGTGCCGCGTGCAAGGTCGCGACCATAGCACATGGCGCAGACGCCCTCTTCGCTTTCGCAGGTCAGCGGCGAGCGGATACGCGCGGTGGCGACACCGGCATCCTCGACCGCATCAGCCATGCGCTCGTCAATGAGCTGGCCTTGGGCAACGATGATCTCTTCGGTGCCGGGGCGTTTGATATCCTCGGCAGCCACACGGCCCAGGATACGCTCACCGATGGAGGCAACAACTTCACCGTCGTTGACCGCGGCCTCTGCGGTGATCGCGCGTTCGGTACCGCAGTCATGCTCACGCACGATGCAGTCCTGAGCCACGTCCACCAGACGGCGGGTCAGGTAACCCGAGTTCGCCGTCTTCAGAGCGGTATCCGACAGACCCTTACGGGCACCGTGGGTGGAGTTGAAGTACTCCAGAACGGTCAGACCCTCTTTAAAGTTCGAGATGATCGGGGTCTCGATGATGTCGCCGTTCGGCTTGGCCATCAGGCCGCGCATACCGCCCAGCTGCTTCATCTGCGTCACCGAGCCACGCGCACCGGAGTGGGCCATCATGTAGACCGAGTTCGGCTCCATCACGGCACCATTGTCGTCGCGTTTGTCGGCAGAGATGGTGTTCATCATCGCATCGGTGACACGGTCGTTACACTTGGACCAGGCATCGACAACCTTGTTGTACTTTTCGCCCTGAGTGATCAGGCCGTCCATGTACTGCTGTTCGAAGTCTTTCACCTGGTCGCGAGTGTCGTCCACGATGGTCCATTTGCCATCGGGGATCACCATGTCGTCCTTGCCGAAGGAAATACCGGCCTTGAACGCCTCGCGGAAGCCCATGGTCATGATCTGGTCACAGAAGATCACCGACTCTTTCTGACCGCAGTAGCGGTAGACGGTATCGATGACCTGCTGAACCTCTTTCTTCCGCAGAAGACGGTTGACCAGTTCAAACGGCGCCTTGGCGTTCTTGGGCAGCAAAGCACCCAAACGCACACGGCCAGGAGTGGTTTCAAAGCGCATCAGCACTTCGTTGCCTTCCTCGTCGATCTGCGGGATGCGCGCGGTGATCTTGGAGTGCAGGTGCACTTCACCGGCGTTCAGCGCGTGTTCGACTTCCTCGATGGTGCCAAAGACCTTGCCTTCACCGACCATGCCTTCACGTTCCAGGGTCACATAGTAGAGACCCAGGATCATATCCTGCGAAGGAACAATGATCGGTGCGCCGTTTGCGGGCGACAGAACGTTGTTGGTCGACATCATCAAGACGCGCGCTTCGAGCTGGGCCTCAAGGCTCAGCGGCACGTGCACGGCCATCTGGTCACCGTCAAAGTCGGCGTTAAAGGCCGAGCAGACCAGCGGGTGCAGCTGGATTGCCTTGCCTTCGATCAGCGTGGGTTCGAACGCCTGAATGCCAAGACGGTGCAGCGTCGGCGCGCGGTTCAGCATGACGGGGTGTTCGCGGATCACCTCATCGAGGATATCCCAGACCTCGGGGCGCTCTTTTTCCACCAGCTTCTTCGCCTGTTTCACGGTGGAGGACAGACCTTTGGCCTCCAGACGCGAGTAGATGAAGGGCTTGAAGAGTTCGAGCGCCATCTTCTTTGGCAGACCACACTGGTGCAGCTTCAGCTCAGGCCCGGTCACAATGACCGAACGACCCGAGAAGTCTACCCGTTTACCCAGAAGGTTCTGACGGAAGCGACCCTGCTTGCCCTTCAGCATGTCCGACAGCGATTTCAGCGGGCGCTTGTTGGCACCGGTGATGACCCGGCCACGGCGGCCGTTGTCAAACAGGGCGTCAACGGATTCCTGCAGCATCCGCTTTTCGTTGCGCACGATGATATCGGGCGCGCGCAGCTCGATCAGACGCTTCAGACGGTTGTTCCGGTTGATGACACGACGGTAAAGGTCGTTGAGGTCAGAGGTCGCGAAGCGGCCCCCATCCAGCGGCACCAGCGGGCGCAGTTCCGGCGGGATGACCGGGATCACGGTCATGATCATCCATTCCGGGCGGTTGCCGGATTCCAGGAAGCTTTCGACCACTTTCAAACGCTTGATGATCTTCTTGGGCTTCAATTCACCCGTGGCTTCGGCCAGTTCGGCGCGCAGCTGTTCGGCTTCGGCTTCCAGATCGATCGCGGCCAGCATCTCACGGATCGCTTCGGCGCCGATATTGGCGGTGAAGGCGTCCATGCCGTACTGGTCCTGAGCGTCCATGAACTCTTCTTCGGTCATCATCTGACCGTAGGTGAGATCGGTGAGGCCCGGCTCGATCACCACGTAATTCTCAAAGTAGAGAACCCGCTCCAGATCGCGCAGGGTCATGTCCAGCATCAGGCCGATGCGGGAGGGAAGCGATTTCAGGAACCAGATATGTGCGACGGGCGCGGCCAGTTCGATATGGCCCATACGCTCGCGGCGCACCTTCTGCAGAGTGACCTCGACGCCACATTTTTCGCAGACAACGCCGCGATATTTCATGCGCTTATATTTGCCGCAAAGGCATTCGTAGTCTTTGATCGGGCCAAAGATACGCGCGCAGAACAGACCGTCCCGCTCGGGCTTGAAGGTCCGGTAGTTGATGGTCTCGGGCTTTTTGATTTCGCCATAGGACCAAGACAGGATCCGTTCCGGCGACGCCAGCGAGACCTTGATTTCGTCAAAGACCTTGGGCGGCGTCAGCGGGTTGAACGGGTTGTTGGTGATTTCCTGGTTCATTTTGATACCTCAAATCTTGCGGAAGGGGGGACGGGAGAAGGGCACGCGCCCTTACTCCTCAACCTCCGCATCCAGGAGTTCCATATTCAGGCCGAGACCACGGACTTCCTTGACCAGAACGTTGAACGATTCCGGTACGCCCGCTTCAAAGTTGTCTTCGCCCTTGACGATGCTTTCATAGACCTTGGTCCGGCCTGCGACGTCATCCGACTTGACGGTGAGCATCTCCTGCAGGGTGTAGGCGGCGCCGTAAGCTTCCAGAGCCCAGACCTCCATCTCCCCGAAACGCTGACCACCGAACTGCGCCTTACCACCCAGCGGCTGCTGGGTCACAAGCGAGTACGGACCAGTCGAGCGCGCGTGGATCTTGTCGTCGACCAGGTGGTGAAGTTTCAGCAGGTACTTGATGCCAACGGTCACGGGACGCGCGAACTGCTCACCGGTGCGGCCGTCGAACAGGATCGACTGACCGGAGGTGTCGAAACCAGCCCGCACCAGCGCATCGTTGACGTCTGCCTCTTTGGCACCGTCAAAGACCGGCGTTGCGATCGGCACACCGCGGGTCACGTTGGCTGCCGCCTCAAGGAGATCGGTCTCGCTCATCTCGGCGATACCTTCGTCATAGACGTTCTCACCATAGGCGTGATGCATCGCATCGCGCACCGGGGTGAGATCGCCGGAGCGACGGTATTCCTGCAACGCGTCATCCACCTTGATGCCGAGACCACGTGCGGCCCAGCCCATATGGGTTTCAAGGATCTGACCGACGTTCATACGGCTAGGCACACCCAGCGGGTTCAGACAGAAATCGACCGGAGTACCATCTGCGAGGAACGGCATGTCCTCCATCGGCACCACTTTCGAGATCACACCCTTGTTGCCGTGACGGCCGGCCATCTTGTCGCCCGGCTGCAGCTTGCGCTTCACGGCGATGAAGACCTTGACCATCTTCATCACACCCGGCGGCAGGTCGTCGCCGCGGCGGACCTTTTCGACCTTGTCTTCGAAACGGGCATCCAGAGCGCGCTTCTGCGCTTCGTACTGCTCGTTCAGGGCCTCAAGGATCTGGGCGTCTTTCTCGTCCTCAAGGGCAAGCATCCACCACTGACCACGGCTGAGGGAATCCAGCAACTCTTCGGTGATCTCGGAGCCTGCCTTGATGCCTTTGGGGCCTTTGACGGCGGTCTTGCCGAGCAGCATGCCACGCAGACGGGCGTAGATGTTGCGATCCAGGATCGCCAGCTCATCGTCGCGGTCACGGGCAAGGCGTTCGACTTCCTCACGCTCGATCTGCAGGGCGCGCTCGTCTTTTTCAACGCCGTGGCGGTTGAAGACACGCACTTCGACCACGGTACCGTAGTCGCCCGGCTTCACACGCAGCGAGGTGTCGCGCACGTCCGAGGCTTTCTCACCAAAGATGGCGCGCAGAAGCTTTTCTTCCGGCGTCATCGGGCTTTCGCCCTTTGGTGTGATCTTGCCGACCAGAATGTCGCCCGGCTCCACGTCTGCGCCGATGTAGACGATACCCGCCTCATCGAGGTTGCGCAGCGCTTCTTCACCCACGTTCGGGATGTCGCGGGTGATCTCTTCCGGGCCAAGCTTGGTGTCGCGGGCGGCGACTTCGAATTCCTCGATGTGGATCGAGGTGAAGACGTCGTCACGGGCAATCCGCTCGGAGATCAGGATGGAGTCTTCGTAGTTGTAGCCGTTCCAAGGCATGAAGGCGACGACGACGTTCTTGCCGAGGGCCAGTTCGCCCATATCGGTGGACGGACCGTCTGCAATCACTTCGCCCTTGCGCACTTCCTGACCCACCTTCACCAGCGGACGCTGGTTGATGCAGGTGTTCTGGTTGGAACGCTGGAACTTGCGCATGCGGTAGATGTCAACGCCCGCATCGCCCAGCTCCAGATCGGAAGTCGCCCGGATCACGATACGCTGGGCATCGACCTGGTCGATGATACCGGCGCGTTTCGCCATGATCGCAGCGCCCGAGTCGCGGGCCACGATTTCCTCGATGCCGGTACCGACCAGCGGCGCCTCGGCGCGCAAGAGCGGAACCGCCTGACGTTGCATGTTCGAGCCCATCAGAGCGCGGTTGGCGTCGTCGTTTTCCAGGAACGGAATGAGCGAGGCCGCAACCGAGACCAGCTGCTTGGGCGAAACGTCAATCAGATCAACGCTTTCGCGCGGGGCCAGCGTATAGTCGCCGGACTGGCGGGTCGACACCAGCTCGTTCTGGAACTTCCCGCTCTCATCGAGGGTCGCGTTGGCCTGGGCCACGGTGTGGCGCATTTCCTCGGTCGCGGACATGTAGTGCACTTCGTCGGTGACCTGCGCGTCCTTGACGACACGATAGGGCGTTTCGATGAAGCCGTACTTGTTGACGCGGGCAAAGGTGGCCAGCGAGTTGATCAGACCGATGTTCGGACCTTCCGGCGTTTCAATCGGGCACATCCGGCCATAGTGGGTCGGGTGCACGTCACGAACCTCAAAGCCAGCGCGCTCGCGGGTCAGACCGCCCGGGCCAAGCGCCGAGAGACGGCGTTTGTGGGTGACTTCTGACAGCGGGTTGGTCTGGTCCATGAACTGCGACAGCTGCGAGGAGCCGAAGAATTCGCGCACTGCAGCCGCAGCCGGTTTCGCGTTGATCAGATCCTGCGGCATCACCGTGTCGATCTCGACGCTGGACATGCGTTCCTTGATGGCGCGCTCCATGCGCAGAAGGCCGACGCGATACTGGTTTTCCATCAATTCACCGACCGAGCGCACACGGCGGTTGCCGAGGTGGTCGATGTCGTCGATGTCGCCTTTGCCGTCACGCAGCTCCACCAGCGCCTTGATGCAGGCGATGATGTCTTCCTTGCGCAGGGTGCGCATTGTGTCTTCGGCGTCCAGAGCCAGGCGCATGTTCATCTTCACACGGCCAACGGCGGAAAGGTCATAACGCTCGCTGTCGAAGAAAAGGGTATCGAACAGCGCCGAGGCGGCCTCGACGGTGGGCGGCTCGCCCGGACGCATCACGCGGTAGATGTCCATGAGCGCGGTCTCGCGGCCCATGTTCTTGTCCATCGCCATGGTGTTGCGCATGTAGGGGCCGACGTTGACGTTGTCGATGTCCAGAACCGGGATTTCGGTCACACCGGCATCCATCAGGTCCTTAACGGTACCACCAATCAGGTCGCCGTCCTTGTCGAACTCAAGCGTCAGCTCGTCGCCGGCTTCCACGTAGATGGCACCGGTTTCTTCGTTGATGATATCCTTGGCGACGAATTTGCCAACGATATGCTCGAACGGCACCAAAAGCTCGGTGATGGAGCCTTCGTCAATCATCTTCTTGACCGCCCGCGGGGTGACCTTTTTGCCGGCTTCGGCAAAGATCTCACCGGTGGCAGCGTCAACCAGATCATAGGTCGGGCGGGTGCCGCGTACACGTTCGGGGAAGAAGGGGGTAACCCAGCCGCGGCTCTTCTCAAGCTTGTAGGTAACAGTGTTGTAATAGGCATCCATGATGCCTTCCTGGTCCAGACCCAAGGCATAAAGCAGAGTGGTCACAGGCAGCTTGCGGCGACGGTCGATGCGGGCAAAGACGATATCCTTGGCGTCGAATTCGAAATCCAGCCAGGAGCCGCGGTACGGGATGATGCGGCAAGCAAAAAGCAGTTTGCCCGAGGAATGGGTTTTGCCTTTGTCGTGGTCAAAGAACACACCCGGCGAGCGGTGCATCTGGCTCACGATCACACGCTCGGTGCCATTGACGACAAAGGTGCCGTTCGGGGTCATCAGGGGCATGTCGCCCATGAAGACGTCCTGTTCCTTGATGTCCTTGACCGAACGGGCGCCGGTGTCTTCATCGACATCAAAGACGATCAGACGCAGGGTGACCTTCAGCGGCGCCGAATAGGTCATATCGCGCTGCATGCACTCTTCGACGTCGTACTTCGGCTTCTCCAGCGCGTATTTCACGAATTCCAGAACGGAGTTTTCGTTGAAGTCCTTGATCGGGAAGACCGACTGGAACACACCGTTGATGCCTTCGCCGTCCTGAGGCGCTTCGGCGTCGCCAGAGCGAAGGAACAGATCGTAGGAAGATTTCTGAACCTCGATGAGGTTCGGCATATCCAGCACTTCGCGGATCTTGCCATAGTATTTGCGAAGACGTTTCTGGCCAAGGAACGTTTGAGCCATGTCAGATGTCACCTTTCGAATTTCTCACCGGACAAGGATGCCGCCGGGCTTCGGCATCTTGCCCATACGAGATAGAGCGCTCGGATCAATTCATGGCTGCCGTCCCGAATGGCCGCCTCCCGATCACGTGAACCGCATCTAAGAAAAGGACCTGGGCGATAGGTCCCTTTCTGAGACAGGTTCGGCTGGACCCGGGATTTGCCCGGATCCAGCCAAATTCTGAGGGAGCGAAAGGCAGGGTTCCCAGGGAAACCGCCACCCCTATGTCCCGCAAGCGAGGCTTAGGCCAGCTCGACTTCGGCGCCAGCTGCTTCCAGCTTGCCTTTGATTTCTTCGGCTTCGTCCTTGGAGACGGCCTCTTTGATCTTGCCGCCAGCTTCGACCAGCTCTTTGGCTTCTTTCAGGCCCAGACCGGTGATGCCGCGAACTTCTTTGATCACGTTGATCTTGGACGCGCCGGCGTTCTTCAGAACGACGTCGAATTCGGTCTTTTCTTCCTCAGCTGCACCGCCGGCGTCGCCAGCTGCTGCAACCATGACGGCGCCGCCAGCGGCGGGCTCGATGCCGTACTCGTCTTTGAGGATGGTTTTCAGTTCTTGTGCTTCAAGCAGGGTCAGACCAACGATCTCTTCTGCCAGTTTCTTCAGATCAGCCATTTTATCAGCTCTTTCCGTTTTAAAGTGTGTGTTTCCAGCGCATGAGCATATGCCCCACACCGGTCATTCAGTGCCAACCGCTTATGCAGCTTCCGCCTTCTCTTCGATGGTCGAAAGGATGCTTGCGATATTGCTTGCAGGTGCGCCAATTGCGCCGGCGATGTTGGAAGCAGGTGCGCCAATGCAGCCAACGATGGAGGCAATAAGCTCCTCGCGGGACGGCATTTTCGACACGGCTTCGACGCCTGCGCGGTCCAGAGCGTTCTCACCCATTGCACCGCCGAGGATCTCAAACTTTTTGTTATCCTTGGCGAAGTCCTCGGCCACCTTGGCAGCTGCCACGGGGTCCTCGGAGTAGGTCAGAACGGTCATCCCTGTCAGCAGGTCGGCCATGCTTGCACACGGCTTACCCTCGAGGGCGATTTTGGCGAGCCTGTTCTTGGCAACACGCACGGCACTGCCCGCTTCGCGTGCACGCGCGCGCAGGTCCTGCATCTCGGCAACTGTCAGACCGGCGTAGTGAGCAACCACCACGACGCCAGAGCTTTCGAAGATCTGGCCGAGTTCCTCGACCAATTTCTCTTTCTGGGCTCTATCCACAGTTCTCTCCAGGTTATGGGGGGCTTGCGCTCCCCGGCTCTTTGATGTGCCAGACCAGATGGCCCGGCGTTCAAGTCCGCAATACGGGGTTAGCCAAAGTCGCCCGAGGGTCAAGAAACCCTCGATCTTGTCTTGGTCTTTCCCGTCTCAGGAGGGAAATTAAGGCCCGATCGAAAGGCCACCCACCATCTTGGACGAAATGAAATAAAGCGCACGACGAATCGCACGCTTTACCTCAAGGGCTTGATAGTCGCTTCGCGGGCGATTTCCAAGAGGTAAATCGCAGCCTCGCAAAAACTTGCCCACCCCGGCAGTTCCAAGCGATTTCATACCCCTAGAATGAAATGGCCCGCGCGATCATCTCGCACGGGCCATTCAGAATTCACGAAGGCGCAGCTTACTCGCTGACGGCCTGATCCACGTCGACGGTCACGCCAGGGCCCATGGTCGAAGACAGAGCGATCTTCTTCATGTAGGCACCCTTTGCACCCGACGGCTTTGCCTTGGCGACAGCCGACACAAATGCGCGGACGTTTTCGACCAGCTTTGCTTCATCGAAGGAGGCTTTGCCAACACCTGCGTGCACGACACCGCCTTTTTCAGCCTTGAACTGGACTTCGCCGCCCTTGGCCGCTTCGACAGCCGCCTTGACGTCCATGGTCACGGTGCCGACCTTGGGGTTCGGCATCAGGTTGCGAGGGCCAAGCACCTTACCCAGACGGCCAACGATGGGCATCATGTCCGGAGTTGCGATGCAGCGGTCGAAATCGATGGTGCCGCCCTGGATGGTTTCCATCAGGTCCTCTGCACCAACGATATCCGCGCCGGCTTCCTTGGCTTCATCTGCCTTGGCACCACGTGCGAATACCGCAACGCGCATATCCTTGCCGGTGCCGTTGGGCAGACCGACAACGCCGCGCACCATCTGGTCTGCGTGACGGGTGTCAACGCCCAGGTTCATGGCGATCTCAACAGTCTCGTCAAATTTTGCGTTGGCGTTGGCCTTGATCAGGGCAACAGCCTCTTCGACGGTCAGGTTCTCTTTGCCTGCGAAGGCTTCGCGCGCTGCGCGGGTACGTTTACCGAGCTTTGCCATCTTACTTCACCTCGATACCCATGGAGCGGGCAGAGCCCAGGATGATCTGCATCGCCGCTTCAACGTCGTTGGCGCTCAGATCTTTCATCTTCGCTTCGGCGATCTCGCGCACCTGAGCGGCGGTTACGGTGCCGACAGTCTCACGCGAGGGAGTCTTGGCGCCGGATTTCACCTTGGCGGCCTTCTTCAGGTAGTAAGACGCGGGCGGCGTCTTGATGTCCATGGTGAAGGACTTGTCCTGATAGTAGGTGATCACGGTCGGGCACGGCGCACCGGGCTCCATGTCTGCAGTCTTGGCGTTGAACGCCTTGCAGAATTCCATGATGTTGATGCCGCGCTGACCCAGCGCCGGGCCGACCGGCGGAGAGGGGTTCGCTTGACCTGCAGGAACCTGCAGCTTCATCGTACCAGCAAGCTTCTTGGCCATCTGGTGTTCCTTTCAACTGGGGCGGAACGCGTTCCACCCGGTTCTATGTTGCGTGGTCCGGTATCCGGGTCGCGACCCATAGACCTCCCACGAGAGAGTCTCGCCCGAAGACGATAGAGGCGGCGTTTACAGGGGAACGCGCAGGTTGGCAAGTCAATCCAGGCACGTCTCTCACTTCAGCGCTCCCGAGGGGATCAGCTTCTTCATAAGAAATCTGGCAGAGGTTTTCTCTCGACCCAAGACGCGAAAAATTCTACCATGGATTGTGGAATTACCATCTTAAATCGAATTCAATTTCATAACTCGCCAAAAAATCGGAGGAATTCTTATGAAGCATATGCTGATCGGGCGCACAAGTTTGTGCGGCCTGTTTCTAATTGGCCAGACCCTCACAGCCCAGAGCCAAGAGAGTGTGACCTTCACCGCCACCGCCGACAGCACCTCCCCAATATGGGTTCAATGCGTCGATGAAGGCAGCGACTGCAAGCCTGGCACGGCAGATCTGATTACCACGCGCTACGGGGCGGACGGCACATATTTCTTCTACATAACCGAAAATGTTGAGAAGGTGCCCTGCAAGAACAGCGTCAACGGCGATCCGTCACAAGGCACGGACAAGAGCTGCCAGTATACGACGGACAATGTGCTTGACGCACCGGATTCCTCCGCAAGCTGGACCAAAGCGGCCGATGAAGGCGACAAATTCACCCACAGCCAAATCGGCTACTACTGGATACGCTACGGAACGGACGGACATTACGTTTATTCCATGATCGAAGGCGACTCCAGCCAGACCGTGGAGTGCAGCAACAACTACTTCGGGATTGATCCGATTCACGAAGACAAGGCCTGCTACGTCGGCCCGGAATACACCAAGGGAACCACCGGATTTGCGGAATGCGCCAAAGAGGGGCAGACTTGTCAACCGAATGCCTCCACAACCATTCTGCTTCGCTATGGCACTGATGACGGTTGGGATACGCGGTTCTATCGCTCGGCGGACGGCTCCTATCCCTGTTCAAACACCTTCTTTGGCTACGATCCGATTCACGAAGACAAGGCCTGTTATTTCCAAGAGATCAAACCGACCTCGGTCGCAACCGAAGGCGTGTGGCAACAGGTGGGCAGCTGTTCCGGCGACAGTTGCGCCAGCCTGACCAAATCCATCACCTTTGGAACCAGCAAAACCAGCCAATGGTCCACGACGACTCAATGGGGCATCACGGTCACGGAATCCATGCAGGCGGGTTTCTCGATCAGAGGCGTTGGCGCGTCCGTCACCGCATCGGTCGCGGCATCTTTCAGCGAATCTATCGGCTTTCAGGATGCCCTCACGACCTCGCAGTCTGAAACCCTGACCGCCACATGTGACCTGTCGCAATCCTCAACCGGACTGATGTATCAATTCCGCACCGATACGGCTTCGACCTGTGTCGAAGACGGCACCTGCACCGGCAACACGCTGACCAGCGACTATGCCTGCATCGCAGATCCGCCCCCAGGCTATGCTGGCCCGCAATGTGTCCCCGGATATTGCGCGGATAGTCTTTGTACCCAGTGCACATACTGAACAGAAGCATGGAGGGTCCGCCAGGCGCGGGCCCTCAATCCATCGCACTAGCAAAAACGGCCCTGCTCGCCGACCCTGGCAGAGTTCTGATCAACGTCTCTTTCTCGCCCGTGACCGGCGCCCGCCTCGATATGGATGCACCGATCAGAATTCCCTGACATGCGCCTCGGTGCATTCCTTCAACACCCACGATGAGATGGCCCGTTTTGTGAAGGCCCTGAAAAAGACTTGGTGAAACCCCACGCGCATTGGCTGGCGAAACCTGACGTTTGGCAGCCGACCCTGGCAACTAGGTGTCCCAGAGTTTAGCCTGCAGAAGATCTCTTTTCGGCCAACCCACAGGACATGATGCTCATGCTTACGCCACAAGCTGGATTGCTGCCATTGCTATTCCTTGCATTGTGCTTTGGGCAAAAAGCCCTCGCATTCCAGTGCTGGCCACCCGAGGCAGTGCACTTGGAAACCCTGCCCGGGGAAGCAGGACCGGACACCACTTCACCCTTGCGGCGTCGCTCACTCGGTCTTGCTGATGTGATAGAGAAGACGCGACAGGACAATGATATCGTCATTGTTGGTCGCTTTTCTCGAAATATCGAGGACCCGCTGTTTCACGAAACACAACTTGAACACATCCACAGGATGTATTCTGGCACAGCCAAAGAAGGCCAGATGCCCGTTTGGATCGAATACCTCTATTTTCGGGCCTTCCGTTTTGAAGGCCACCGGCTGGACCACACAGTCTTATCCCCATTTTCAGCGACAAACATTCACGCGCGTGTCTCAATTTCTGGGGACTACGGAGGTATCGTGTCCATATTGCCGGAAACCGGCCAAGACGTGATCGGCATCTTGCGCGCTGGTCCCAAAGGCAAGAGTTACGAAGTGGATAGCGGCTATTGTCCCAGCTACTACTCAATCGATCCGCATGAACTTGACGACTTGATGGCCTGCTATCGCGAAGGAGCATGCCGGTAGTCAGTATATCAGGCTCTACCCGTCACAAGTGCTCTTTGCATCCCCTCAGAAAACGTCGAACGAAATCCCATCAACCGAAAACGCCGCGCTGCAGAATGCAACACGGCGCTTTCAATTCCAATCGTAGGGCGGCAGATCAGCCCTGTTTGGTGACCTGGGTGAAGTCCAGCTCGACCGGGGTTTCGCGGCCAAAGATCGACACGGTGACCTTGAGTTTCTGGTTCTCGTCGTCCACACCCTCGACCATACCGTCGAAATCCTCGAAGGGGCCGTCGTTGACCTTGACCTTCTCGCCAACCTCAAAGGAGATGAGCGTGCGCGGGGCTTCTTCGCCTTCCTGAACGCGGCCCAGGATGCCCTGCACTTCGGCGTCGCGCATCGGCATCGGGCGGCCTTGCGGACCGAGGAAGCCGGTGACGCGGTTGATCGAGTTGATCAGGTGATAACCCTGGTCGGACATTTCCATATGCACCAGCACGTAGCCGGGCATAAAACGGCGCTCGGTGGTGACCTTTTTGCCGCGGCGGACCTCGATCACCTCTTCGGTGGGGACCAGAACCTCGTCGATCTCGTCCTCAAGGCCGTGTTCGGCAACCGACGCGCGGATCTGCTCTGCGATTTTCTTTTCGAAGTTCGAAAGAACGCTGACCGAATACCACCGTTTCGCCATGAGCCTGATCGTCCTTGTTTTGCCGGGCGCTGAGCGCCGCATTCATCTAAATTCGGTTTCAGCCAGAGGCTGCGCCCCTAACAAAAATCGGCGCGCAACACGATTCGCCGCACGCCCATGTCAGAGTTACCGGCCCAACTACCCTCAGGCGGAAGCGAGATCAAGAGGCTGAGCGGCATTTACACCCTGCCTGCCAATTGGAAGGCCTCAGCCCTGGCCCGTGTGTCAGCCGAACATTCCAAGCAGCCCGGAAAGCCCGGTGCGGATCAGCAGATCGACAATGGCAAAGAAGGTCGCTGTCAGGGCCGCCATGATAAAGACCATCACGGTGGTCAGCAGCACTTCGCGGCGGGTGGGCCAGACGACCTTGCTGACTTCGGCGCGGACTTGCTGGATAAACTGAACTGGATTGGTCATGGCCATGTGGCGTGATCTCTCTAAAGGCGGGTTCGCCGGGATTTAGCCGCTGCGGGCATCAAATTCAAGCCCTGCGGGCTGGATGGCTTCAGGCCGGCACATCGACTGCAGCCGATGCTGCCCTGCCGGGATCCGAAGCAAGCCGGGCAAACAGCTCTTTCAGGATCAAGGCACCAAAAGCGCCGTTCTTGTGGACGGGGTCCTGCAGCTCGATCGCGCGGCTGGAGGCAAATTCGGCCCGGGTGAGGCACCCGCGGGTGACAGTTTCTTCGGGTTGCGCAATCAAACCGATGCCATCCTGGTCCATCCTTCTGGCAATCCCGTCCCACAGCTCGGCCCGCTGCGCAGCCGTGGCCTGCTGGTTGATCGACCGGGCGATGACCTTTTCATCGAGCACGTGATCGTTCATGAAAGAAGCCGGCGCAAAAAACACCCGAGTCTTGCCTGTTCCGGCAAAGGTGCAGGCGGCACGATAGGATCTGCAGCCCATCAGCCAACGGTCGAGAATCGCAGCCCGGACGGCCTCGCTCAGAAAACCAGAATCGTCCTGCAACCGCCACAACATCGGCACGACATAAGACTGCGAACGCAGTCGGCTGCCAACAAAAAGGAATGCGTCAAAATCCTCGGCCGCGAGGCTCTCGCGCCCCGTCTCACTGATCATCTGTACCTGCGCCCGCGCCTCATCATGCATAGGCTGCAGACGCCCTCTTTTCAGGTGGATGCCGCGAAAAGCCGGGCCGCTGGCACCCCAGAACTCAAGGCCACCGTCAGGCGGTGTGACGAGACCTTCATCCAGAGCATGTTTGATACAGGCGATGTGACTGTCGCCAAAGACACAGATCGAGGGACTACCGCGCAAAGGCATCTAGCATTTCCTCTTCGCATTTGATGGCCCGATCACTGCGATCTCCAGCTCCAACCTGCCCCTTCCCCCGCCCACGCACGGATTTCTGAGGAAAACGTGCCTGCTGCGCGGCAAAGAAGCTCTCCATCACGTGATCGACACCTTTGGAAATGACGCTGCGCTGATTGGGAGCGTAGAACATCCCACGAAAAGCTGGATGAGTAATAATTTCATAGGACGGAAAGTAGTCCACTCCGTCGAGGTCCGCAGCCAGATCTCCCGCCACAGAACGCAGTACAGATTTGGAATAGGATGTGGCCGTCAGCACGTGCTCGCCTGAGGCCGTGGCGGTTAACGGCACCGGCGACACCGTGAGCAAAACCTTTAGGTTTGCATTCTGCTCTCGCAGAATCCTGAGCGCAGCATTCATGTCGGCATGAATTTCGGAATACCTTTGATTGCAAAAAACATGTTGGCCCGCGTCAAACACCCCACCGGCCGTACCTGGGCACATAGCATATTCCAAACCGGTGTATCGGTTTCGCCAACTCTCTGTCAGCCCCATTGTAAAGACAAAGACATCCGCTTGGCGCAGAGCATTGCGCAACGCGGCAAGCGTTGCCCTACGAGCGCTGAACAGCTCATCCGGTGAAACAAAACCGCCTGGTTCGATTACAGGACGCAATGGATCCTGGAAACGCCCCTCTGTCTCCCAGACTTCATCCCATTCCGACGACTGCATATCCGTTTCACCAAAGGCCAACTCAAGCCACTGGCGCAGCATTCTCGCCGTGTAGATGTTCCCGGTTCGCGTCGAGAAGATCCCATAGTTAAAACTGCGTGCCTGTTCTTCGGTCAACAAGGCAGGCGCCGGTTCTGCATCGAACCAATTGTAACCACGCGCGCTCAGGGCCCGACTGAAATGCTGCGCAAAGCAGGAACCGGCGGTCACTACCTTATCCGAAGGACGAACCGCGAACTCGGGCGTCCAAAGTTCTGAGATCTCAAGAGAGTTATGCGCTGCGACTGCGCTTTTCCAAAACGCCTTGGGAGGCAGATCGGCATAAGGGTTTGTTGGCTTGGCGCTGCACATTTCGAAACCGGACATTCAGGGTCTACAGGCAGAACCTACGAGGAGCGCGCAGCGTTTTCAATCAATGCCGGGCCTCCGGTCGGGACAGGTACCTTCACCGCGGCGCAGATCCCACAAATTCCGCATAAATCCCGATAAATCGATTTTTAATTCTCTTCGGCCATGGTCACTCGTGACGGCCCGGTAAGTCACCAGAAGGTGCAGCGGTCGGCCATAGCATGCAAGTGAGATAGGACTCCATGACCATCGCAACTTCTTTGAACAAAGCGCAGCGCCTAGAACGTGATGCGAAACTGGATGATGCCGCCCGCGTTTATGGTGACATTCTGAAAAAGTTCCCAAAGAATGCCCGTGCCCTCAAGGCTCTGAATTCCCTGCAGTTGCGGATGCAATCAGAGCAAAATCCACCGGCAGAGACACAAAAGCAGCTGTTGGACAGCTTTGCTGCCGGCCAATTCCAATCCACTGCATCTTCCTGCGCCTCGATGCTCAATTCATACAGGCGCTCACATTTCCTGTGGGATCTGTTGGGGCAATGCCATCTCAACGTCGGTAATCTGGATGAGGCTGCGACCTGCCTGCATAAGGCCTGCGAACTCAACCCACGCGCGGCGGGCACCTATGCGGCCATGGGTGACGTCAGCAAAAAGATGGGGCGCACCAGCGATTCCGTCGCCCTTTACAGAAAGTGCCTGTCACTGGATCCCGATCACATCCCGGCTCTGAACAGTTTGGCCAACACCCTGGCCCAACAGGGCGACCTGAAAGAAGCAGAGGAATTGCTGGAAAGGGCAAATCAGCAATGCCCGAACAACCCGCGACTGATCTACAATTGGGCTAATGCCCTGCGCTGCCTCGGGAAACTGGCAGAGGCCAAGACACTGTTTCAACAAGCCTGCGAGCTTGCTCCGGATTTGACCGAAGCCCGTTTCAACCTTGGCCAGATGGAACTACAATCCGGCAACCAGGAAGACGCCATTCGCAACTTTGAAAAGGTTCTGGCAACCACCCCCGGCAACGACCGTGCCCGCGCGCAAAAGATGCACATGATGGCGCAGCTCAACGATTGGAGCTGGGTTGCCGAATACAACGAACATCGCCGTAGCCTGGGCTTGCAGGGAGTGTCTTGCTCGCCCTTCGTCATGATGACCCTGGAGGATAATCCTGACCTGTTGCGCCTACGCACACAGGCGCACGCGAACGATCTTATGCCGAACGTCGCCGCCAGGACACCGGCCCGCGCAGCGCAGCGTCCAGCGAAACTCCGCATCGGTTACTTCTCGTCTGATTTTCAGGATCATGCCACGATGAACCTGATGGGAGGATTGTTTGCCGCTCACGACACAAGCAGATTCGAAGTCACCGCATACTCTTACGGCAGCGCACCGGCGGATGAGGCACGCAGCCGGGTCGCACGCAATGTGGCGCGTTTCCGCGACGTAGCCAATCTGTCCAACACTCAAATCACCGAAGTCGCGCAGTCCGATCAGCTTGACATAGCGGTCGATCTGAAAGGCTTTACCGGCGACACACGGTTCGAACTCTTTGCCAACCGGCTCGCGCCTCTGCACGTGTCATATCTCGGATATCCGGGCACTATGGGGAGTACCGCATTCGACTACCTGATCGCGGACTCGGTCATCTGCCCCCCCGGCAGCGAGCGGTACTTTGACGAATGCCTCATTCGGATGCCCCACAGCTATCAGGTGAATGACCGCGAGCGCGTCATTTCCGGTCAACAGTTTACGCGCCGCGATTGCGGGCTGCCCGACATGGGTGTCGTATTCTGCTGCTTCAACAACAGCTACAAAATCACCCCGCGCGAATTCGACATCTGGATGCGCATTCTCCAACAGACACCGGACAGTGTTCTGTGGCTGCTTGACGGTGGACCCATCTCGCGCGCCAATCTGTGTCAGGAAGCAAAGAACCGTGGTGTCGATCCGGATCGGCTCGTATTTGCTCCGCGCATGGCAACTGACGAACACCTGGCGCGACACCGGGTCGCGGATTTGTTCCTCGATACCTTTACCGTCAATGCCCATACGACCGCCAGCGATGCGCTGTGGGCGGGGTTACCGCTTCTTACCATGCCCGGCCGTCAATTCGCAGCGCGTGTCGGGGCCAGCCTCGTGAGCGCAGTAGGCCTGCCGGAATTGATCGCAAAGGATGAAGCCGAGTATGAGGAAAAGGCCCTGGCGCTCGCCAACGACCTGGAGGCCTTGGCTTCTTTGCGTGCAAAACTGAAACGCAAGCGCCTGTCCTCTCCCCTCTTCGATACCGCCGGTTTTGCCACGGATATCGAACGCGCATTTGACATGATCTCTGAACGGCACATGCAGGGGCTTCCGCCTACGCATCTGGATGTTCCCGCTCTTGCTCAGAAGCGAACCGCCCGATCGGCCGACAAGATAAACGCTGCAGCCTGATCCTGCGCGGCTATTCCTTTCGCACCAATGCACCCAGGGCCTCAGTTCCGCTGCCGAGCCTCTGCTGCGGAACCGTGTCTTTGCCATGTGCCACAGTCTTGCCCAGCAGATAGCCAGATGAACCAATAGCAGATTTTGGGAGATTTCTGTGAAACTGGCAGGGGCAGCAGGGTTCGAACCCGCGACCTACGGTTTTGGAGACCGTCGCTCTACCAACTGAGCTATACCCCTACGGTGCGGCAGTTCCTAAGCCACCGCCGCGCGGGAGGCAAGAGGGAAATGGTGCCAAAAGCCTATCAACCCGGCCTTTCCCGCCGACAGGGTGGCAGCCATCGGGTTGGTCCATTATGAGGGGCTGGAAAGGAACCCTGCCGTGAGCCTCAGAAAACGAATTGCCGACAGCCCGCGCTTCAATCGCACGATTGAGGCCATGTTCGCCTCTTACGTCCGATTCGCCCATCGCACCTCGCGCTGGGAGCGCAGCGGCTTTGAGGAAATGGACGCCTGCGTCAGGCGCGGAGAGCCGGTGATCTTTGTGCTCTGGCATCAACGATTGATCATGGCCCCCTTCTTGTTTGACACCTCCCTCGGGCGGATCTGCGCGCTGACCTCTGCTGCGCGGGCCGGGCGGCTGGCCGGGCAGATCCTTGTGCGATTGGGTTTTGAAACCATTCCCATGGCCAGCTACCAGCGCCACGTTGCATTGTCGCGTGAGGTGGTTCGCCGCACCAAAGAAGGCTGTTCGATCGGGATCGCGGCCGATGGCCCCCGTGGTCCCGCGCGCGTATCGTCAACGGTTCCAATCGTCTGGGCGCGCATGACCGGTTGCCGGGTCTTTACCGTCGCTTTTGCGGAAAAGAAGGTCATGAAACTGCCCACATGGGACAAGCAGATGCTGCCCCTGCCCTTCTCGAGCGGGGTATTGATGTGCCAGGAATGGACAGAGACAGTCCCCAAACGCCCGACCGACGAAGAAGCCGAAGCGCTGCGCCAGAGCCTTGAAGCCAGTCTCGACGAGATCACGGACAAGACAGACCTGGCTGCGGGCCGCATACCGGACCCCATTAAAAGCCCTAGCTAGAGCAGCCGGACGTTACGCGGCCCAAACCCCAAAAGGCGGGGGGAACACCCCGCCCTAAATCCAACATGCGGGATGTGGTTTGAAACAGCCGTTGGACAGAGGTGGCAAAAGGCAAGGCAAACCGGTAGTGGCTCACCCAAGCTGGGGCGTAGAGCGACCTCTTGTCCAGTGCCTAGACGCACCTTCCCGTGAAGGCGAGCGTGCCGTTCTCTTGGCGCGACACTTTCAAGTCTCTCAATGAATGGTCGGCACCACATATTCCACCATTCTTGTCTGACCTAAGATCCTCTTCCGTCCAAGCTGACCCTGCGGTGCCAGAGAAGGATTTCCGGTTTTTGTCCCAGGTAACGGCCACTCCGTGGGCCGCAGGCTTCGAAGTTGAAGGCGCGCCACCAGCGCCACAAGACGCTACTAACATGGCAGAAAATGTGACGAGGATAATCGAACGCATAAACAAATGCTCCATTTTGATTTTCGCCTGCTTTTATCCGATTTGATTGAACCTATCCAGCCACCTCAATCAAAAGCAGTGTAAAACCTTGGAACATCGCCATACCAAATCACCCTTTTGCATTCCCGATCACAGATGGCTTGTTCACGAGTTCTTGGCGCCGCTGCGCTGCAAGGTCTTACGTCTACAAAGGTCTCCGGCAAAAGGTGCCCGCGGGTTATCCGCCTAGCTGCTCTTGGGACATTCTCGCCGCGTCGCCGATCCCCTGCTGCAACCATCACAGTACAGCTGTGATTGCTTGATGATCTTCGACACAGGTCCGATCAATGCGTCTCGGGATCATCGCGTTCAAACAAAAAGAGGGCGCCGCTAGGGCGCCCTTTCTGTTTGTCTCGCCGGTGTGGCTCTCGGGACATTCGCGCTTTGGCGCGAATACCCTGCCGCCACTGGCCAGCGTTTCCTATGGAAACGCGACCTTACTCGATGATTTTCGACACGACGCCGGCGCCGACGGTGCGGCCGCCTTCGCGGATGGCGAAGCGCAGGCCGTCTTCCATCGCGATCGGTGCGATCAGCTCAACCGAGAACTTCAGGTTGTCGCCAGGCATCACCATCTCGGTGCCTTCCGGCAGAGTCACGGTGCCGGTCACGTCGGTGGTGCGGAAGTAGAACTGCGGACGGTAGTTCGCAAAGAACGGGGTGTGACGGCCGCCTTCTTCCTTGGTCAGGATATAGGCTTCGGCTTCGAACTTGGTGTGCGGAGTAACCGAACCCGGCTTACACAGAACCTGGCCACGCTCAACCGACTCACGGTCGACACCACGCAGCAGCGCGCCGATGTTGTCGCCTGCTTCACCGCGATCCAGCAGCTTGCGGAACATTTCAACGCCGGTGCAGGTGGTCTTGGTGGTGTCTTTGATGCCGACGATTTCGATTTCGTCGCCAACGTTGATCACACCGCGCTCAACACGCCCCGTAACAACGGTACCACGGCCAGAGATCGAGAAGACGTCTTCGATCGGCATCAGGAACGGCTGGTCAACAGCACGCTCAGGGGTCGGGATGTACTCATCCACGGCCGCCATCAGTTCCTTGATCTTGTTCTCGCCGATTTCCGGGTCACGGCCTTCCATCGCCGCCAGAGCGGAACCTGCGATGATCGGGATATCGTCGCCGGGGAAGTCGTAGGACGACAGCAGCTCACGGATTTCCATTTCGACGAGCTCGAGCAGCTCTTCGTCGTCGACCTGGTCAACCTTGTTCATGAAGACGACCAGCGCAGGCACGCCAACCTGACGCGCCAGCAGGATGTGCTCGCGGGTCTGGGGCATCGGGCCGTCAGCGGCGTTCACAACCAGGATCGCGCCGTCCATCTGAGCGGCACCGGTGATCATGTTCTTCACGTAGTCGGCGTGGCCGGGGCAGTCGACGTGCGCATAGTGACGCGCGTCGGTTTCATACTCAACGTGGGCGGTCGAGATGGTGATGCCGCGGGCTTTTTCTTCCGGCGCGCCATCGATCTGGTCGTATGCCTTGAAGTCACCAAAGTATTTGGTGATCGCTGCGGTCAGCGTGGTCTTGCCGTGGTCAACGTGGCCAACAGTGCCGATGTTGACGTGCGGTTTATTACGCTCAAACTTTTCCTTAGCCATTCTCTTGGCGCCCTTTTGAAATGTGGGGTCCATCTGCGACCCGGTTTCCTCTGCGCGCGCCGATTATTTGGTTTGCGCGCAAAAATCAACCCGTTCCTGCTTGACAGAGGCGGATTTGGCCGAGTTCAGCCGGATTGTTGCGGTTTCAGGTCAGCGGCAAGGGCTTAGCCCTCTTCGCTGCCTTCTTCACGCGGGGCAAACCAGCCGTTTTCCTTGTGCTGCTTGGCCAAAAATTCCTCAACCGCGTCAGCGATGTTGAGCGCAAGACCGGCGATCTGCTCTTCCTTTGTACGGCTGTGACCTGAGCCCACGATGGCACTCTCGCCGGTGGTGTCCTCGAAGATCTCCATCTGGTGCTTGTCGGCGAGGAATTCCTTTTTGGCGACGTCATAAACAAAGACATTCACAACTGCGACGCTTTTGGGATTGAACAGGATTGGCACACCCGGCGGCGCAAGCATGAACCCTTCGAGCGTAACCGCCACGTCATATTCCTGATTGCCCTCATAGCGGCGCAGACGTGCCTCAAGCGCAGTTTTCATCGGCTCGATCCATTCGGACTGCTCCGCATCGCGGGACATCGGCCATTTCAGCGCCTTTTCGGTATAGACATGGGCAACGCGCACCTTGAAGGCGCCCAAGTCTTCGGGCGGCTCATTGAGCTGTGTTTCGCCGCAGGCCGTGACCAGGGCAAAGAGGCCCAGGAAGGTCAGAAGTCGGATCATGTCGTTATCCCTGTATCGCACCGAATGTGGCGGTCGACGCCAGATAGCCAGAGCAGGCAGCGCCGGTAAACCCCGGTGGCGATTATTTGAACTTGTAGTTGCGCGGGAAACCGTAAGGCGGACGCTTACCAACACCGGCCCGCTTGCCGAGCCACTGCCCCAGATCGGTTTCATGACGTGTCTTGCCGCCACCCATTTCCCAGGTCAGGCCATCATCCCAATTGAAGGTCGTCACATCGCTAAGGCCGCCATCCAGTTCAAGCGAGCCCTGTTTGCCTCGCGCCATATTGTATTTCTGCAGGCGCACCCCCTTGCCGCGGGTCAGCTCTGGCATCTCCTCGACCGAGAAGACCAGGAATTTGCCATTCTCCGAGACCACGGCCACGTGATCGCCTTCCACCGGCACACAGATCTTGGCTTTCTCGTCGTCCTTGACGTTCAGGACCTGCTTGCCGCCACGGGTCTGGGCCACGATTTCCTTTTCAGCGCAGATGAACCCGTTGCCCGCCGAGGAGGCCACCAAAAGCCGCCCTTCGGGATTGTGGATCAGGATATCGACGATCTCCACCTCGTTGGGCAGATCCACCATCAGGCGCACAGGTTCCCCCATGCCACGCCCGCCGGGCAGGTTCGCCGCCGAAAGCGTGTAGAATCGCCCGTTGCTGCCGAAGACCAGCAAACGGTCGGTGGTTTCCGCATGGAAGATGAAGCGCGGCCCGTCGCCGTCTTTGAACTTCAACTCGCGGCTGAGGTCGATATGGCCGGTCATCGCCCGGATCCAGCCCATCTGGGAGCAGACCACAGTAATCGGTTCGCGGTCGATCATCGCCTCAAGCGGCACATCCTCGACCTCACCCGCTTCGGCAAAACGGGTGCGGCGGGCGCCGCCTTCATAAGCTTTGCCAAAAGTCTTTTTCGTCTCGCGCAGCTGTTCGGTGATGCGCGTCCACTGCAACTCTTCGGAGCCCAGCAATTCGACCAACCCAGCGCGTTCTTCGCGCAGGGCATCGCGTTCGCGCACCAGTTCGATCTCTTCCAGCTTGCGCAACGACCGCAGGCGCATGTTGAGAATCGCCTCGGCCTGAACCTCAGTCAGCTCCCCTGCCCCTTTGGCCGGCGTTACATAGTCGGACTCGTCATGGGCGCGGGGGTGATCCTTGGACCAGTCCTCCCGCATCAGGGCGGCTTTGGGATCCTCGTCATAGCGGATGATGTCGATCACCCGGTCCAGATTGAGGAAAGCGATGATGAAGCCATCGAGCACTTCGAGCCGGTGATCGATCTTGGCCATCCGGTGGCGCGAGCGGCGCTGCAACACGTCGCGGCGGTGATCGAGGAAGGCGCGCAGCACCTCCTTCATCGAACAGACCTTGGGCGTGACCCCGTCGATCAGCACGTTCATGTTGAGCGAAAAGCGCACCTCAAGATCCGAATTGCGGAACATCAGTCCCATCAGAATCTCGGGGTCCACATTCTTGGATTTCGGCTCCAGCACGATGCGGATGTCATCAGCGCTCTCGTCCCGCACATCGGCAAGGATCGGCACCTTCTTGGTCTGGATCAGCTCGGCGATCTTTTCGATCAGCTTGGATTTCTGGACCTGATAGGGGATCTCAGTCACCACGATCTGCCATTGGCCACGGCCCAGATCCTCGGTCTCATAGGTGGCGCGCAGCCGGAAGGAGCCGCGCCCGGTACGATAGGCCTTGGCGATATTCTCTTTCGGCTCGACAATGACGCCCCCGGTAGGGAAATCAGGACCCGGCACATATTTCAATAGCGTATCGTCATCGGCGCCGGGCGCCTTTATCAGGTGAATACAGGCGTCGATCAGCTCGGCTATGTTGTGGGGCGGGATGTTCGTCGCCATGCCCACAGCGATGCCACTGGCGCCATTGGCCAGAATGTTCGGGAAGGTCGCGGGCAGAACCGCCGGTTCGGTCAGGCGGCCATCGTAGTTGTCGCGAAAATCGACGGCATCTTCGCTCAGCCCCTCAAGCATCGCCTCGGCAACAAAGGTCATCCGCGCTTCTGTATAACGCTCTGCGGCCGGATTATCGCCGTCGATGTTGCCAAAGTTTCCTTGCCCGTCAACCAGCGGGTAACGCACATTGAAATCCTGCGCGAGCCGCGCCATCGCGTCATAGATCGCAGCGTTCCCATGGGGGTGAAAATCCCCCATGGTGTCGCCAGAGATCTTGGCCGACTTCAGAAAACCCCCGGTCGAGGTCAGCCGCAACCTGCTCATCGCGTAAAGAATCCGCCGGTGCACCGGCTTCAGCCCGTCGCGCGCATCGGGCAGCGCGCGGTGCATGATGGTGCTCAGGGCATAGGTCAGGTAGCGCTCGCCAATGGCGCGGCGCAGGGGTTCCAGCACTTCGCCATTCTGCGGCGCGGAGGGGAGGTCGGGGTCTTCTACCAAGTCGCTCATATCGTGGTAATACTGCCCCCATCTGCCGCGGTAAAGCAGCGCGTTGCATGTCCATGACTGCATGCGGTCCTTTTGGGGGAGAAGAAAACCGACTCTCCCCTGTGTTTCGGGTCCGTTTTCACCTAAGATTAAGCCCACGCTGCCTATGGTCCCACCGCCTGTCTGTTCCCAAGCCTTTGGGCATGAGGCGGGTTTCGGGTCCAGCTGCCATTGGCGGCTTGTCATTGATGATTTGGTTTTGGGGGATGCGCCATGTCGCGCTTTGTTTTGGCGTCTTTTGCTTTTCTCGGCTGGGGCTTTTACGAGCTCAGCGGCGGGGCAGATTTCACGCCGCCAGAACGCCCCGTTGTCACGTTAGCCAAAGCACCTGCTCCCCAAGCGAACCGCCGCACGCAGGATGACATCACGGTGACGGCTGCATCCTTGGTAACACGCACCACGATTGAGACGCGCCACAAGGATCTGGTGCGCGCCCGTGTCGAGGAGCAGCGCACCCCAACAGAGCGTAGCGCATCCGTTCAGGAGCACAGCGCAAGCCAAACACAAGCGGCATCCGCCAGCCTGTTCAATGCTGGCCTTGGGGCAGGCGGCATTCAGCTTGCCTCGCTCGAAGCGGGCCTCGGCGGAGGGCTGCAAACGGACTGGCGTGACGATAGTGCGTCGGCAGCAACAAACCGGCAGCCAGGATTGGCCGCAGACCCGACAGCCGAACAGCCCGCAGCTTTGGAAAATGACATCCGCAGCATTCGCGCCTCTCGGGTCAATATGCGGCAAGGCCCCGGCACGGCCTATCCCATCATCACGCGCCTGCTTGCCGGGGACGAGGTCATCATCATCGACGACAATGGCGCTGGCTGGCTGCAGCTTCGGACCCCTGACAACGAACATTTTGGCTGGATCGCGGCTTCACTGGTGAGCAAAAAGGCCCCATAACGTCCCCCGGTAGACATCGGCGCGGGGGCCTTCATGCAGAAAACAATCCTGATCACGGGCTGTTCGTCCGGCATCGGTCTCGACGCCGCGCGCGGCATGCGGACCCGGGGCTGGCGGGTCTTTGCTTCCTGCCGCCAGCAACGCGACTGCGACCGGATGCGCGCCGAAGGCTTTGACAGCCCGCTGATCGACTACACAGACCCCGAAACGATCGCCTCTGGCCTGCAAGAGGTGCTTGAGGCCACCGGCGGCACGCTGGATGTGCTGTTCAACAATGGTGCCCACGGCCTGCCGGGCGCGGTGGAGGATCTGCCGACAGACGCCCTTCGCGACATCTTTGAAAGCAATTTCTTTGGCTGGCACGAGCTGACCCGTCAGGTGATCCCGGTGATGCGGGCCCAGGGTCATGGGCGCATCGTGCAAAACTCCTCGATCCTCGGCATGGTCTCTTTTCCCTGGCGCGGCGCCTATGTGGCCACGAAATATGCCGTTGAGGGGCTGACCGACACGCTCAGGATCGAGCTGATCGACACCGACATCCATGTGATCCTCATCGAGCCTGGCCCGGTAACCTCCAAGATCCGGGAGAACTCGATCCCGCATTTTGAACGCTATGTGGACTGGCAATCCTCGCCCTTGCGGGGCCTCTACGAGAAGAGCCTTCTCAAGCGGCTATACGAAAGCAAAGGGCCGGATACGTTCGAGCTGCCCGCCTCTGCGGTGACGGCAAAACTGATCCATGCCTGCGAATCGCGCCGCCCGCGCCCGCGCTATTACGTGACCACCCCGACCCATATCGCCGGAGTTCTGCGCCGGATTTTGTCGACCCGGTCAATTGACCGCATCCTTGCCCGCCTTAGATAGCGGATTCGCGGTCGCTATCCGGCAAGTCAGGCGGTAGACCGGGGCAAAGACCGAAACGTGGCAAATACGTAGGAGCAAGCGCGATGGGGGATCCCCTCTTCATTCTGGCCGTGGTGGCTATGGCGGCCGTGGTGATCGTCTTGGTGATCGGCATGGGCGGCTTTGGTAAAGGCGGTGCCTTCAATCACAAGTACGGCAATAAGATGATGCGCCTGCGGCTGTTGTTTCAGTTCATCGCCGTCGTGCTGGTCGTGGCTTTTGTCTATCTGCGCTCGCAAGGAGGTCAGTGACCCATGGTTGTTCTCAGCAAGATCTACACCCGCACGGGCGACAAGGGCGACACCGCCCTAGGCGATGGGCAGCGCGTGGCAAAACATTCGGCGCGGGTCAGCGCCTATGGCACCTCGGATGAGCTCAATGCCTTTGTCGGTGTCGCACGCCTTGAAGCGACAGGCGAAATGGACGAGGCCCTTGCCCGCATCCAGAATGATCTCTTCGATCTTGGCGCCGATATGTGCCGCCCCGACATGGCCAAGGATGCCGAGGCCGAATACCCGCCCCTGCGGATGGCGGACGCTCAGGTGGACCGACTTGAGGCGGAAATTGACGTCATGAACAAGGAGCTGGAACCCCTGCGCAGTTTCGTTCTGCCGGGCGGCTCGAAACTCTCCGCCCATCTGCACGTCTGCCGCACCGTTGCACGCCGCGCAGAACGGCTTGCCACGGAACTGGCCACCGAAGAAGAAGTGAACCCGGCCGCCGTGCGTTACCTCAACCGGCTGTCCGACTGGTTCTTCGTCGCCTCGCGCGTAGCCAATGACAACGGCACGCGGGATGTGCTCTGGGTGCCCGGCGCCAACCGTTAGACTGTCGCAAAATTTTCACGAATCGACTGGCGCATTTCTGCCCCGGCGGCTCACCTGCATTGGAAACCTGCCCTTGCGGCAGATTGCTTTGCGTTGCGAAACATTCTTGCAAAATTGATGACCCAAACAGACAGACGCGACGTCCGGGGGCGCTAACGTGACGATTTTTCACTGTTGCCCGCATAGCTGACCCGGTATCAACGGCGCGAGAGCATGAAGGTCCGCCGCCCACGCGGCAGGCCATTTGTTAAGGAGAGAACGTAAAATGAAGGTACTCGTGCCTGTCAAACGCGTGATCGACTACAACGTTAAGGTCCGCGTCAAAGCGGACGGCAGCGGTGTCGATCTCGCCAACGTCAAGATGTCGATGAACCCCTTTGACGAGATTGCCGTCGAAGAGGCCATCCGCCTGAAGGAAGCCGGCAAGGCAGATGAGGTCGTTGCGGTCTCGATCGGCGTGAAACAGGCCCAGGAAACCCTGCGCACCGCCCTCGCCATGGGCGCGGACCGCGCGATCCTGGTTGTGGCTGCCGATGACGTTCACACCGATATCGAGCCCCTGGCCGTTGCCAAGATCCTTGCCAAGATCGTCGAGGAAGAGCAGCCCGGTCTGGTTCTGGCCGGCAAGCAGGCGATCGACAACGACATGAACGCCACCGGTCAGATGCTGTCAGCGCTGCTCGGCTGGTCGCAGGGTACCTTTGCCTCTGAGATCGACATCGACGGCGACAACGCCAAGGTCACCCGCGAAGTTGACGGCGGCCTGCAGACCATCAGCGTCAAGATGCCTGCCATCGTCACCGTTGACCTGCGCCTCAACGAGCCGCGCTATGCCTCGCTGCCGAACATCATGAAGGCCAAGAAAAAGCCGCTGGATGAGAAAACCGCCGCCGACTATGGCGTCGATGTCTCGCCGCGCCTGGAAGTGGTCTCCACCAAAGAGCCCGAAGCGCGCTCGGCCGGTATCATCGTCGGCTCGGTGGACGAACTGGTTGCGAAACTCAAAGAAGCGGGGGCTGTGTAATGGCTGTTCTTCTCCTTGCCGAAGTGAATAACGGCGAGCTGGCGCTGGACGCCACCGCCAAGGCCGTCTCTGCCGCCAAGGCACTGGGTGACGTGACCGTTCTGTGCGCCGGTGCTTCCGCCGCTGCCGCAGGCGACGCCGCCGCCAAGATTGATGGCGTGGCCAAGGTACTGGTTGCCGAGGACGCATCGCTCGGCCACCGCCTGGCGGAACCCACTGCGGCGCTGATCGTCTCGCTGGCTGGCGATTACAGCCACATCGTGGCTCCCGCCACCACAGACGCCAAGAACGTGCTGCCGCGCGTCGCGGCGCTTCTGGATGTGATGGTGATCTCGGACGTGACTGCGGTTGTCGATGGCGAAACCTTCGAGCGCCCGATCTACGCCGGTAACGCGATCCAGACTGTGAAGTCGAAAGACGCCAAAAAGGTCATCTCCTTCCGCACCTCGACCTTCGACGCTGCCGGTGAAGGTGGTTCGGCTTCGGTGGAAACCACCGGTGCGGCCGAAAACCCCGGCCTGTCCGAATGGATCGAAGACAAGGTTGCCGCCTCTGATCGCCCCGAGCTGACCTCAGCTGGCGTGGTTGTCTCCGGTGGTCGCGGCGTCGGCTCCGAAGAGGACTTCAAACTTATCGAAGGTCTGGCGGACAAACTGGGCGCCGCCGTGGGTGCCTCTCGCGCCGCGGTCGATTCGGGCTATGCGCCGAACGACTGGCAGGTGGGTCAGACCGGTAAGGTCGTCGCGCCTGAGCTGTATGTGGCTGTCGGCATCTCCGGTGCGATCCAGCACCTGGCGGGTATGAAAGACTCAAAGATCATCGTCGCCATCAACAAAGACGAAGAGGCGCCGATCTTCCAGGTTGCCGACTTTGGCCTCGTGGCGGACCTGTTCCAGGCGGTGCCTGAGCTGACCGAAAAACTGGGCTGATCTCACTAGCCCCCTGTCGCCATGACAGACCGAAACCAAAGAAGGCCCGCATCGCTTGCGGGCCTTTTCTTTGCGCAGGTTGCTGTGCGATCCTGGGCGCGATCTGCAACGGGTCTTCCTATCGCGCGTTCACAATCGCCTGAAGGCATTCAGCCGTCTCACAACCGATCCTGTTGTGTTCCCTCGGCCCGAGCATCAAGCGCGCAGTCGGGAGGTCGAGCGGCCCCATCTCCATACCCGTCACATCATTTGCCAGCCCGGCGGTTGTGACCGGGATCTCCACCACATCCTCGACCAAATGGCGCAGCGATTCGACCATCTCTTGCTCGATCAATACCGGCTCACGGTTGACCAGGTCGACACCACCCAGATTGTACCTGAGCCAAAGCAAGACCAAACGCCCGTTCAATGTACTGATCAGATCGCCCATCCGGCTCACCCAATCGGATTGGATGTGGACCCGCAACGTCTCAAAACGCGCATCGCAAACGTCCCGCAAACGGCTGAGCAAGTGTTTGTTAAAATGGAATTCCGTAAAGTCTATCTCTGGATAGAGCGAGACCAATGGCGGACGCGCTTGGAGAAACCTGTCGTTTCGCCTTGGATGCACTTTGTAGTATCTGTTCGTTAGGTTCTGCGCACCCATGACCTGCATGACGACAAGATCGGCCTCCTGCGCCACACGCATCAGGCCTGCATCACTCAAAAAACTGTCGAGCCCTGCGTTCACCCCACCAAGGTTGATGCACGGCCTGTTCAACAAGGATTCCGTCACAGCAGGAAACGGCTCGCAAACGAACCGTCCGAACACCTCTGTTCCGCCAAGGAATGCGATATAAGGGTCGTTCAAATCACGCACGGGTCCACGCACTTGTAGCCTTGACCCCGCATAGCAACATGTTCCGACCGAATGCGTCGAAACGCTATTCAGTTCGTAGCTCATAGTCCCACCAAATTTTCACCCGATAGTCACTTTGAGACCCAAAGCTTGCAAATTCCCTAAACCTCAAATTTGGTTAAAATAGCCCCAGTGCGGCCTTGTGCCGCCCCCGAAACCGCCGATAAGATCGCGCGGCAGGCAGCCAGGGAGCCATGGGCATGGAAGTCAAAAAAATCGGCGTGATCGGTGCAGGACAAATGGGCAATGGCATTGCTCATGTCATGGCCATTGCGGGCTATGATGTTGTAATTAATGACGTAAATCAGACCGCCCTTGATGGAGCCATGGCGACCATCCAAAAGAATCTGGCGCGGCAAGCAAGCCGCGGCAAGATAAGCGACAGCGATGTGCAGGCCGCTATGGCGCGGATAACTCCAACGTTGTCGCTGGCAGATATTGGCGCGACTGATCTGGTAATCGAAGCGGCAACCGAGCGTGAAACCATCAAGCAGGCCATCTTTGAGGATCTGCAGCCGCATCTGAAGCCTCATACGATTCTCACCTCCAACACCTCGTCGATCTCGATCACTCGCCTGGCGAGTCGCACGGACCGCCCCGAGCGGTTCATGGGGTTTCACTTCATGAACCCGGTGCCGGTGATGCAACTGGTGGAACTGATCCGTGGTATCGCCACCGACGAAGAAACCTTCGCCGCCTGCCAGACCGTGGTGGAACGCCTCGGCAAAACCGCCGCAAGCGCCGAAGACTTCCCCGCCTTCATCGTCAACCGGATCCTGATGCCGATGATCAATGAAGCCGTTTATACGCTCTATGAGGGCGTGGGATCGGTCAAATCCATCGACGAATCGATGAAACTGGGTGCGAACCATCCCATGGGCCCACTGGAGCTGGCGGATTTCATCGGGCTCGACACCTGCCTTGCGATCATGAATGTGCTGCACGACGGTCTCGCAGACACCAAATACCGCCCCTGCCCGCTGCTCACGAAATACGTAGAGGCCGGATGGCTTGGCCGCAAAACCCAACGCGGGTTCTACGACTACCGCGGCGAAACGCCCGTCCCAACCCGATAGGCCGCTGCTTCGGAGCCCTCATCGCCTGAACACCAACAGACGCATGCTGCAACGGCCCGCAAGATAAATCGTGGAGGCTCCGCGCCCAGGGGGCGTGGAAACCGCTATTTGTCTTGCGGGTCGGGGCGGCTTGCGTCAGGCAGGGATCAGGCGATGAGGGCTTCGGCGCTGCTGCTTTGGTGACTCTGAAGCCACCTTTGGAAGCAGATCCCTGAAATCAGTTCGTCTTGCCCAATGACAAGGTATGTTCCCGCAGCCAGGCCATAAAGCCGCGTGGATCGCTGTGAAGGCGCTCCATCTGGGCCTCAGTCAATGGCTCCCCCACGATCGGGGCCTGGGGCTTGTTGCAGGAGCGGACAATTTCATGCAGCAAAAGCCCCTGGCGCAGGATCGGAGACATCCGGCACGCAATCTGATACCAGCGTGAGTTCGACCCGGGGAAGAAAATCGGAACCACCCTTGCGCCGGAGCGGCGTATCAACTGCGCGGTAAAGACATTCCATTCGCGCTCAATTGCGGGGCCAAACCAGCTGTCCGAGGACATCACCACACCAGAGGGGAACAACGCAACGACGCCGCCCTCCTTCAGGTGTGCCATTGTTTTTGCCCGCATCTCGACCATCTTTCGTTGCGCTTCCGGGTCATGCGGGAAAGGAACCGGAATCATGAATGACGTGGCCGCCTCATCCAGCCCTGTCAGCACCGAACGTGTCAGGATACGGTAATCAAGCCGGACTCGGCCTATCAGATCGGCAAAGATCATCCCGTCCACCATGCCATGCGGGTGGTTGGCGACAATCACCACAGGCCCTTCGCCCGGAATATTTCGGATCTGGTCCTCCGGTGTCAGAAGATCGATGCCCATGATATTCAGGGCTCCGCGCCAGAATTTTTGGCCGCGATACTGGGCATTCTGCTTTTCGAACTTTTTGACCATGCGAAGGATGGTCAGCTTTCCGGTGCACCATTCGATCGCCCGGATCGCAAACGAGGTCCAGCGGTCGTCAAATGAGTTGGCATAGGTCAGGGTACGACGGTCATAGACCTCGCCCGTTTGCGTATCGCTTTCCGGCGTATGGCCGCCGTCATGGTCATGCGCGGTGTCCGCCACTTTGCCCTTCCCGTCTTTCGAAACTGGCTCTGCGATCAGAACCCTTCACCGAACTTGTCAGCGACCAACGCCTCAAGGGCCTCAGCCAAGGCATCAGCATCAGGCCCCGAGGTTTGGACGTCAATAGTCGTTCCTTTCGAGGCTGCCAACATCAAAAGGCCCATAATGCTGTCGCCTGAGGCTGACAGGCCATCTTTTGTCACTTCGGCCGAGGCGTCAAACCCTTCCACGACTTCAACCAGTTTCGCCGATGCACGGGCATGCAGGCCCTTTTCATTCACGATCTCGAGCGTTTTCAAAGCCATTGAAGAATCTTACTCCCCTGCGGGGTTGATATTTTGCGAGTTGATGTATTTGCGACCGGCTTCCATGGCCTGGCGCACCGCATCTGCCACAGGCAGATGACGGGATTTTGCCAATTTGATCAGCATGGGCAGATTGGCTCCGTATAGAATCCGCCGATCCACCGGTGCACAGGCCCGAAGACTAAGGTTCGACGGGGAGCCGCCGAACAAATCCGTGACGACCACCACACCGTCGCCGGTATCGACTTCATCGGCGGCCAGGCAGATCTCTTGTTGCTTGTCTTCGCGGTCATCGTCCGGCGAAATAGCAATCGCCCGAAGGTTCGGCTGCGCGCCAACCACATGTTCGACCGCAGCCAGATATTCTCTGGCCAGCCCCCCATGTGCGACAATCACAATTCCGATCAATCCGGCCTCTCCGTTTTGAAGCTAGCTTTGCAGCTCGCGATGCCTAATTGACACTTGCTGCCCGTCTTCCGCAAGAGCCTCAGCCAGGGTTTCTGCCAATGTCACTGAACGGTGTTGCCCTCCCGTACAGCCAAAAGCGATGGAAAGATGAGATTTTCCCTCTTTGCGCACCGCTGGCAAAAGAAAGCGTACCATATCGGTGACACGCACCATGAACCCGTCAAACAGCGGGTCGGCTTTCACATAGGCTTGCACAGCCCCGTCCCGTCCGTTCAGCCCGCGCAACTCCTCCTGCCAATAGGGGTTGGCCAGAAATCTGCAATCGAAGACCAGATCGACGCTACGCGGCACGCCGCGCTTGTAAGAAAAGCTCTGCACGGACACAGCCAGGGCTCGTCCTTGCGGGGCAAACCAATGCTCGATCTCGGCCTTGAGCTGATGGACATTCATCTCAGAGGTCTCAAGAAGAATATCGGCGCGCTCCTTGATCTGCGCCATTAGGTCCAGTTCACGGGCAACGCCAACCTCCGGCGTCTCGGCCGGTGCCAGAGGATGCCGACGGCGCGTTTCCGAATAACGGCGCAGCAGAACATCCGGGCTGGCATCGAGGTACAGCACCGAAAGTTTGGCATCCCGCCGCCCTGCCAGCATGTCGATCATGTCAAGGAGCGCAGCGGGCGAAAAATCCCGGTTGCGACTGTCGAGCCCAAGGGCCATCGGCGCCGAAATCCCGGCTGCATCGATCAGCTTGGGCAAAAGCCGCAGCGGCAAGTTATCGATTGCCTCGAAGCCCAGGTCTTCAAGCACATTGATTGCGCTGGTGCGTCCTGCCCCGGAGGGACCGGTTACCAGGACGACGGGCGGCGTTTCGGGGGTGGCGTCAGGCATCCGGGTCCAAGGCTCCGCATTTGAGGTATTGGATCAGGGCCGGGGCGAAATGCGCAGCGTCCAAGCGGCGCAGGACCGGCAGGCTGATCCCCAGTATCACCTCAAATACCTGTGCCGGAAGCCGGTCGACTTCAACCCTGTCCAGATCGACAATTGCGCGCACCGGTGTCTCCTGCGCGCATTTGGCTTTGAGAATTCCGATACCACGCGCCTCAATCAGTCCGGCGATGGCCTTGGGCGCGCGGGCAAAAAGATGCTCGTTTTGCCGCCGCAACAGCACCCTGTCGTCCGAAACCAGCTCAGCCCCAAAGGCCATCAATTGCAAGGCAAGAGCCGATTTTCCTCTGCCCGCCGCGCCGCGAATCAACAGCGCACGACCGTTCATTGCCACGCAGGTCGCATGGAGGCAGAGTTCGCTGTCATCGCTCATTTGGGAACGTCGTCGATCAGACCGGGAGACCGACCACGAAACGCGCGCCAAGCGGCTCGGACGTAATATCCACCTCTGTCGGACGGATGTTTTCTGCCCAGATCACGCCGCCATGGGCTTCGACGATCTGTTTGGAAATCGCCAGTCCCAGGCCTGAATTGTTGCCAAAATGCTCTTCGGGACGTTGGGAGTAAAAACGTTTGAAGATGTTTGAAAGGGCTTGCTCCGGGATCCCTGGTCCGGTGTCTTCCACCACAATCAGCACACGGTTGGCGCGGCGACGCGCCCAGACGCGGATGGCGTCACCTTCTTCGCAAAAGGAAATCGCATTGGTGATCAGGTTGACGAACACCTGTGCAAGGCGCGCTTCAAGGCCATGGATCATGATTGGCTGCGCTGGCAGGTCAGTGATGTAGTCGATCCCCTGTCCGCGCGCGTCTTCACCGAGGAACTGATTGAGGTTCCCCAGCATCGCAAGAAGGTCGAACTCCTCTTCATCTTCCTTGACCAGTTCTGCATCGAGACGGGAGGCATTGGAAATATCGCTTACCAGGCGATCAAGGCGACGAACGTCATGCTCAATAACTTCCATTAGTTTCTCCCGCTGGTCTTCGCGCTTTACCATGCGCAAGGTCCCTACCGCTGACTGAAGGCTGGCGAGAGGGTTCTTGATCTCATGTGCCACATCAGCTGCAAATTGTTCGTTACTGTCGATACGATTATACAGCGCTTTGACCATTCCTCGCAGTGCGAGGCTCAGGCGACCGATCTCATCGGGACGGGCGGAAAGATCAGGGATACGGATGCGGCCTGGTTGCGGTTTACGGCCACCACGTTCACGGCCACTTTCCGCCGCTTCGGCCAGATCTGCCAGCGGATTGGCAATCGTCGACGCAAGAACCAGGCTCAAACCGACAGACACAAGCAATGCGATGACAAACATCTGCAGAACGCGCTCACGCTCGCCGCGCACCAGAGCGTCGATTTCCCCGATGGGCGAAGCCAGGGCAACGACTCCGATTGCCTTGCCGTCGTGAAGGATTGGAGCCGCCGCAGAGAAAACCGTTCCGCCAAGCGTATCAACTGCCGTTTCAATCAGCACACCCGAGTCGATCGTGCGTTCGGCCAGCCGTCCAAGCTGTTCTTCGAGCGAAAGGGCTTGTTCATGCCCCACACCATCTGCCTTGAAAACACCGCCCACGGCAGACCAGAGCGCCGAAAGCCCATCGCTGATCAGGGTTTTTCGTGTCTCGCTTTGGTTCAAAGCATTCAGCGCGTCGGAACGTGCAACGCCCGTCACGCCGGCGATCAAGGTGCCATTCGCATCAAAGACCATTGCCTCGACACCGCCACGCAGTGTGAGCTCTGACAGCGTCTGCCCTGCATCAATCCCATCTGCCGTCGCCAGGCTCACAGCACCTGAAGTCGGCAGTTCCGCCTCAAAGACATCTGCTATCAGAGAGGCTTCTGCGACCAGTGCGCCCGCCTTTTGCCGCACCAGGCTCTGACGCGAAGAGTTCAGATAGAGAATGCCGACCACCAGAATGATCAGGGCAATCAGGTTGAACGTTATGATCTTGCGGGTCAGCGGAGACCCTTTGAGAGAAAAGAAGCTGCTTCTGGCTCGGCGCACCTGCACCTCTTCTGTCACGGAACGTTCGGGGGAGACCCAGTCTTCCCCAAGAACCACGTCCTGATCAGATGCGTGTTCCGCTTTGCCGGTGTCGCGCATATGCGCCCGTCCTTCCAACGCCGCTGTCGGCACTTACTCTTCGTTATACCGGTAACCGATGCCATAGAGCGTTTCGATGGCCGCAAAATCCGGATCAGCGCTGCGCATCTTCTTGCGCAGACGCTTGATATGGCTGTCGATGGTCCGGTCATCCACGTAGACCTGATCGTCGTAGGCAACATCCATCAACTGATCGCGGCTTTTGACAAACCCCGGACGCTGCGCCAGCGCCTGCAGCAGCAGAAACTCAGTGACTGTCAAAGAGACGTCCTGGCCCTTCCAGCTCACCGCATGACGCAAGGGATCCATCCTGAGGTTGCCGCGCTCCATGACCTTGGTCTCAGCCACGGGGCCACCTTCTGCGGCATCTCCGCTGATGGCTTCCTGGCGCCGCAACAGTGCCCGGATGCGTTCCACCAAAAGTCGCTGCGAGAAGGGCTTTTTGACGTAGTCATCCGCCCCCATTCGCAGACCAAGAACCTCGTCGATCTCATCGTCCTTGGACGTGAGGAAGATCACCGGCATCTGGGTTTTCTGTCGCAGACGCTGCAACAGATCCATGCCATCCATGCGCGGCATCTTGATGTCCAATACGGCCATATCCGGAAGCTTCTTGTTGAAAGCATCCAGCGCCGCCTGGCCATCATTGTAGGTCTCGACCTCGAACCCTTCGGCCTCGAGCGTCATGGCTACCGAGGTCAGGATGTTTCTGTCGTCGTCCACCAAAGCAATCTTTGACATTGAAAGCGCCCCTCAATCACTGCTCAGCTTGTCGCTTTTTATATTCCTTAATCGCCGTTTCACGGCCCCGAATCAATCCCCATTGGCGAATCATGGCTGCGATGAGGTCCAATTTGGGCAAAAATGTCTTAGCGTGGACTAAAGATCTGCCCGCCGTTCCGGCGCGCAGACAATGGTTGCGCTAAACATTGCCGTGATGGCGCTAACTGCGCCAAAGCGTCCTGTTCACCGCCTAAAACGTCATGCTAAGACCCCGCTTACCGGTGTCGATACCGGCGAATTTGCGCAAGGCGCGGCTTTAAATGTATGCGGCCACCTGGCCGCCACAGGAGAAAGAACACATGACATCAGGCACGGCATCAGGACGGGTGAACCCGAATTTCCGCCTCGAGGATCAAGGTATCGAGGGTCTGGGCAATGTCTATTACAACCTGATGGAGCCCGCGCTGATCGAAGCGGCCCTGAAACGCGAAGAAGGCACCCTTGGCAATGGCGGTGCTTTCCTGGTCACCACCGGCAAGTTCACCGGCCGCTCTCCCAAGGACAAGCACGTCGTCAAAACAGACAGTGTCGCCGACACCATCTGGTGGGAAAACAACGCCGAGATGAGCCCCGAAGGCTTTGATGCGCTTTATGCCGACATGCTGGAGCACATGAAGGGCCGCGACTACTTCGTGCAGGATCTGGTCGGCGGCGCCGACCCGGCCCACGCCATCAACGTGCGCATGGTGACCGAGCTGGCCTGGCACAATCTGTTCATCCGCCACCTGCTGCGCCGCCCCGAGCGTGAGGACCTGGATGACTTCCTGGCCGACTTCACCATCATCAACTGCCCCAGCTTCCAGGCGGACCCGGCCAAGCACAACTGCCGCAGCGAGACCGTGATCGCGCTGAACTTCGACAAGAAGCTGATCCTGATCGGCGGCACCGAGTATGCGGGCGAGAACAAGAAATCCGTCTTTACCCTGCTGAACTATCTGCTGCCTGAAAAAGGCATCATGCCGATGCACTGCTCGGCCAACCACGCCAAGGGCAACCCGGTGGACGCAGCCGTCTTCTTCGGCCTGTCGGGCACCGGCAAAACGACCCTGTCGGCTGACCCTGACCGCGTGCTGATCGGCGATGACGAACATGGCTGGGCCGACAATGGCACCTTCAACTTTGAAGGCGGCTGCTATGCCAAGACCATCAACCTCAACCCCGAGGCTGAGCCGGAAATCTATGCCACAACCGAGAAATTCGGCACCGTGATCGAGAATATGGTCTTCGATCCCGAGACCTTTGAGCTGGATTTCGACGACGACAGCCTGACCGCCAACATGCGCTGCGCCTATCCGCTGAACTACATCTCCAACGCCTCCGACACGGCGCGCGGCGGTCACCCCAAGAACATCATCATGCTGACCTGCGACGCCTTTGGCGTTCTGCCGCCCATCGCGCGGCTGACCCCGGCGCAGGCGATGTATCACTTCCTGTCGGGCTTCACCTCCAAAGTGGCCGGCACCGAGCGCGGCGTGACCGAGCCGGAGCCGACCTTCTCCACCTGCTTTGGTGCGCCTTTCATGCCGCGCCGCCCCGAGGTTTACGGCAACCTCTTGCGTGACAAGATCGCCCAGCACGGTGCGACCTGCTGGCTGGTCAATACCGGCTGGACCGGTGGTGCCTATGGCATCGGCTCGCGCATGCCCATCAAGGCGACCCGCGCGCTGCTGACTGCTGCGCTCGACGGCTCGCTGGCCGAGGTCGAGTTCCGCAAGGACAGCAACTTTGGTTTTGACGTTCCGGTGGATGTGCCTGGCGTGCCCGAGGTTCTGCTGGATCCACGCCGCACCTGGGACGATCAGGAAGCCTATGACAAGCAGGCCGCCAAACTGGTCAAGATGTTCTCCGACAACTTCGAGCAGTACCTGCCCTATATCGACGAAGACGTGAAAGCCGCAGCTATCAGCTAAGGCGGCACACGACGTCAGAAATAGAAAACCCCGGCCATGTGCCGGGGTTTTTCATTGATCCGATCCGGAATGGCTCAACCGGCTGGAATACGCCCCTCGACCATGTCGCGGACCTTGACCGCATAGCGGTCGGTCATGCCCGAGACGAAATCAGCCAGCGAATGCAGGGCCGTGTAGTCATCCTGCACGCCGCGCAAGTCCAGGTCCACAGCACGGATCAGCTTTGCCCAATAGCCATGACGCGCCTTGAGCACCTCAGCGTCCCAATCGCAGGCCTTCAGATCCTCGTAGAGGCCGACAAAGTGATCGAGCAACCCATGCAACACCTGACGGCCCGAGATCTCCAGCTCGGTCTTGCGCCGGGCGGTAAAGATGCGGGCGTTTGAGATCTCTTTCAGCCGGGCAAAGGCCGCAGCCTTTGACGAGACCTCCATCAGCCCATCACTGAATTCGCCCATCATGATGGCATCGTAGTTGGCCATGAAGGCGTCGACCGCGCTGTCGATGGCTGCGCCAATCGCCATAGCCCGCAGCATGCCAACCCGATCCCGCAGCGGCTGAGCCGCATCGCCCGGATGGTTTGCCTTGCCGGTGATCTCTTCGAGAATGCCCGCGACCAGATCGCTGTCCAGATCTCCCACCGTGGCGGCATCTTCGATATCGAGAATGCGGTAGCAGATGTCATCCGCCGCCTCCACGAGGAAGGCCAGCGGATGCCGCCGCCAGACCTGCGCCGCACCGCTCACTTCGGACGGCAAGCCCAGCGCCTCGGCTGTTTCGGCAAAAAGATCCCGCTCGGACTGGAAGACACCGAATTTCTTGAGCCCCACATAATCAGATGCATGCAGCGCCTTTTCCGCAGCCGTGCAGGGGTATTTCGAAAAGGCCCCAAGCGTTGCATAGGACAGGCGCATGCCCCCTTCGCGCTGGCCCATCTCAAGGCGGGCAACGATACGAAACCCCTGGGCGTTGCCTTCAAAGGCTTCAAACTCGGCCCGCAAATCGGCGGGTATCCCGGCGGCAAGACCGGTCCCTTTTGCAAACTGGACCTTGAACCACTCCCCGATGCTGTCTTCGCCGGAATGGCCAAAGGGCGGGTTGCCAATGTCATGCACAAGGCAGGCGGCCTGTACCACTCCTGCCATCACATGCTGCTGTCCTTCGGGCAGGCTGCCACGGTTCACCAGTTGCTGCCCCACCTGAATGCCAAGCGAGCGTCCGACGCTGGAGGTCTCCATGCTGTGGATCATCCGGTGATGCACGTGGTCATGGTCATGCAAGGGATGCACCTGCGTCTTTTGCGCAAGACGGCGGAAGGGTTCGGAAAACAGGATACGATCATAGTCCTGCAGATAGGCGGGGCGTCCGGGCTTTTCCTCAAACTCAGGGCGGCACAGGCGCCCCGGGCTCAACAGCCTGCTCCAATCCATTACCATCTGCCGCTCCTGCCCTTGTGCCTGTTCGCCATGGGTTAAACGGAAATCGAAACGGAAATGCAATTGCCTCAGCGCGGGGAAATGCCGGTCTCTTCGAGCTTGTACTCTGGCTCCACGTGGATATTGACCTTAGCTTCGGGCAGTTTGGCACGGATCGCATCCTCGATGCGGTCGCAGATGTCATGGGCTGCGCGCACGGTCATCATACCCGCGACCACCATGTGAAACTCCACGAACAAAGCCTTGCCTGCCCGGCGGGTTTTCAGCCCATGGACCTGCAGCGCGCCCTCGGCCGAGCGGTGAATGATCTCCTCGATCTCTTCGCGCTCTTCGCTTGGAGCAGCGGAATCCATCAGACCATTCACCGAGGCCGCGACCACACCGTAGCCTTCGCGCAGGATATTGACCGCGACGATCAGGGCCAGGGCCGGGTCAAGCCAGCTCCACCCTGACAACAGTGCAAGCCCAAGGCCGACCAGCACCCCGACCGAGGTCCAGACATCGCTCATCAGATGCCGCCCGCCCGCCACCAGCGCCGGAGACTTCAGAACGCCCCCACGCCCGATCAGCAGCCGCGCCCAGATCAGGTTCACCCCCATGGCAATCGCATTGACCCACAGCCCGGCAACACCCCAATCCGCAGGCGCCATGGGGCTCATCAAGGCGTAGATCGCCTGCTCTAGGATCAAAAAGGCCGCGATGATGATCATGATCCCCTCGGCCACCGCCGAGAAATACTCGGCCTTGTGGTGCCCAAAGGGATGGCCCGCATCCGCAGGGCGGCTGGCATAGCGCACCGCCATCCAGGCCAGAAAGGCACCGCCGACATTCACAAGGGATTCCAGCGCGTCTGAAAACAGGGCGATTGAGCCCGTCATCCACCAGGCGACCAGCTTGAGTGCCAGAACAACGAAGGAAATCACAATGGATCCAAGGGCCAGTTGATCTGCACTCAGACGGCTACCCATATCGTTCCTGTCCCTGCGTGCTCATTTTGCCCCGGTATCACCCGACCTTTGGGTGATGATCACAGCATCAAGGCACGGCGCAGCAAATTCAAGCCCGCGACCAGCAGAACAATCAGTGTCACCCGGCGAAAGGCCGCCTGATCGATCCGGTCATGCAGCCGCCCGCCGATCCACATGCCCAAGACAGCCGGCAGGATCAAGGCCACCGAGAATGGCGCGGTCTCACTGCTCACGACACCTGATGCGATATGACCAAACAGCAGCGCAACTGCGCCCATGCCGTAAATCACCCCCTGCACACGGATCTGCTCGCTCTTTTCCGTGCCAAGCGCGGTCAGATAGGCCACCGTAGGCGGCCCCCAGATACCGGAGACACCTCCGATAAACCCGGCAAAGCCACCCACCAGCGCTTCGGAGCGGCGGGTGGGTTTTGACAGGGTCAGTTGCTTCCCCATCAATTGCGTCAGGGCGAACAACGAAACGGGAATGCCGATGATCAGCAGCAAGGCCTCTTGTGGCAGCACGCGCACCAGCTGCGCGCTGGTCAAAAGGAACACCAGCCCCACAAGCAGAAACAACCGGAACCGCTTCATCGACTGCAGTGCGGCCCCGACGCCTTGACGCAGGGCCTGCATTCCATTGGTCACAAGTGTCGGCAGAATCAGCCCGGCCAGTGCCATATCCGGCGGCATGAACATGCTCAGACCTGAGATCAGAATCATCGGCATGGCAAAACCGACCAGCCCTTTGACCGTCCCGGCCACCAGGGCCACGGCAAAGGCAGCGGCAAGATCTTCAGGCGTGAATGCGGAAAAAAGGCTTGTCATGCCTCTTCATAGCGATACCTCCAGACCGCTGCACGGGCAAAATAAAGACGAAATATTTGGTCCAAATGCCGCATCGCGGCGTATTTTTATTGCGCTGCAACTGCGAAATGATTACGACCAAGCGACCGAAGAAGGATGTGATTCATGGCCCATGACGGACAAGACTTGCAAATGAAGCCCACTGTACTCCCCGAGTTGCTGACTTTGACTGCAGCGACGATTGCCCCGCTTGATGACCTGCTGAACGCGGCAAAAAGCGCCGTGCGTGAGCTGGTAACCGCTGAGGGGCGCGTCTCGGGCGCGCTGGTGGAACAGCACCAGACTGCGGCTCACGGGCTGTCCTGGCTTGCCACCTATGTCTACAGCCTGCGCCAGATGCAGAACTGGGCCGCCCGCATGGATAGTGAAGGCAAGTTCAATGAGATGGAGCAGCTGATCCACCAGATCGCCTTTGGCGAATACCTGGCGCAGATCCGCGGCGGCATCCAGATGAACCAGGGTGAGATCATCCGCTTGCAGGATCTTGGTCTGGGCGCAGATGCCGAAGACGCGCTAAACACCGCCGAGGTCATGACGCTGGTGCGCGACGGCAACTCCAACGCCGCTCGAACCCGTCTGGTGGAGCTGATGCAGGAACAGGCCGGATCGGTCATGTTCGGCGCCTCGGGCCTGGATGAAGAGCTGGAGATGATCCGCGACCAGTTCCGCCGCTACGCGCTGGAAAAGGTCGAACCTTTTGCCCACGAGTGGCACCTCAAGGATGAGCTGATCCCAATCGAGATCATTGAGGAACTGGCCGAGATGGGCGTCTTCGGCCTGACCATCCCCGAAGAGTTCGGCGGCTTTGGTCTCTCGAAGGCGTCGATGTGCGTGGTCTCCGAGGAACTGTCGCGCGGTTACATCGGCGTTGGCAGCCTCGGCACCCGCTCCGAAATCGCGGCCGAGTTGATCATCGCAGGCGGCACGGATGAGCAGAAAGCCAATTGGCTGCCCAAGATCGCCAGCGCCGAAATCCTGCCCACAGCTGTTTTCACCGAACCAAACACCGGCTCTGACCTTGGCTCCTTGCGCACCCGCGCGGTAAAGAACGCCGATGGCGACTATGAGATCACCGGCAACAAGACCTGGATCACCCATGCGGCGCGAACCCATGTGATGACGCTGCTGGCACGCACAAACCCCGACACCTCCGATCACCGCGGCCTGTCGATGTTCCTGGCCGAGAAGATCCCCGGCACCGACGAAAACCCCTTCCCCACCGAAGGCATGACCGGCGGTGAGATCGAGGTTCTGGGCTATCGCGGCATGAAGGAATACGAGCTGGGCTTTGACGGTTTCAAGGTCAAGGGCGAGAACCTTCTGGGCGGCGAAGAGGGCAAGGGCTTCAAACAGCTGATGGAGACCTTTGAAAGCGCCCGCATCCAGACCGCCGCCCGTGCCATTGGCGTTGCGCAATCGGCGCTGGATATCGCGATGCAATACGCCCAGGACCGCAAGCAGTTCGGCAAGTCCCTGATCAACTTCCCGCGTGTCTCGTCCAAGCTGGCGATGATGGCGGTGGAGATCATGGTGGCCCGCCAGCTGACCTATTTCTCGGCCTGGGAAAAGGACAACGGCCATCGCTGCGACCTTGAGGCTGGCATGGCAAAGCTGCTGGGCGCCCGCGTCGCCTGGGCGGCTGCCGACAATGGCCTGCAGATCCACGGCGGCAACGGCTTTGCGCTGGAGTACAAGATCTCCCGCGTGCTGTGCGATGCCCGGATCCTGAACATTTTCGAAGGGGCCGCCGAAATTCAGGCCCAGGTGATTGCCCGTCGCCTGCTGGCCTGACGACCCCTTCTCAACGATCACTCCCCGGGGACATCCCCGACTGGCCCGGCCTTTGCGCCGGGCTTCTTTTTTGCAATGTCGTGAAGTTACCGCGGCAGCCGTGCAGTTTCCCGTTTCCCCTCAACCTATGCGGCGGTACACCTTTGACATGATTGTACTGTTGCGCCCGGTTCTGATCCTCTTGGTCGCGCTGCTGCCCCTTGTCGGCTGCGGCGAGGCGCCTGATCGCAAACCGGAGGCCCGCATTCTGGTGATAGGGGATTCCATGCTGGCCTGGAATGGCGGCACCGGGCAGGCGGTCTCTGATGCCATGGAAGACACCCTGAAAGAGCCGGTTGTGGATCGCTCGGTGATTGGCGCCAGAATGATCTACCCTCTGCCCCTGACTGGCGCGGCGGGATTGAACATACCCAAACAATTCCGCCCCGGCAGCTGGGATTGGGTCGTGGTGAACGGCGGCGGCAACGATCTGTGGCTTGTCTGTGGTTGTATCGCCTGTAGCCGTCGGCTGAACCGGCTGGCCGCCGAGGACGCGACAAGCGGCGCGATCCCGGACCTGCTGCGACAGCTTCGGCAAACCGGCGCCCGCGTCATCTACACCGGTTACCTGCGCAGTCCCGGACGCGGCTCTCCCATCGACCACTGCAAGACAGACGGACAGGAGCTGGACCGCCGCATCGCTGCGCTCGCCGAGGTCACCGACGGCATCTTCTTTCTCTCACTTGATGGATTGGTCCCCCATGGCGATCTCACCTTTCACGCCATTGACCGCATCCACCCTTCGGTAAAAGGCAGTGCCGCGATTGGTGAGAAGATCGCCGCCCTCATCGAACAAGAAGAAAGCTGACTAAGATGCCTAAGACGTTGCATCACCTTGCACATCTGCGAGGCGCCCTTGCCGCTGCAGCCATGATACCGCTTATGGCCTGCGCGGGCGATGAAACGCTCTCCGCCTATGGGGCGGCGGGCAAGACATGGGAGTTGAGCCAGATAGACGGCACAGCGTTCGCTGCAACAGCAACCCTCGAATTCCCTGCGCCTGGCCAAATCGCCGGTCAGGCCCCCTGTAACGCCTATCGCGCCGAAATCACGGCGCCTTATCCGTGGTTTGACGCCAGCAACCTTGCCGCCACCCGCGCGGTCTGCCCGGAGCTGCTGGAGGAAACGCGCTACCTCAAAGCCTTGCAAAGCATGAGTGAGGCCGAAGTCGCGGGTGACGTTTTGATCCTGCGCAATGAAGCGGGCAGAGAGCTGGTCTTCACGGCAGGCGGCTGATCAGATCCAAGAGCCGTCCGCGCGCCTCTGGCAAGGGACGATTGCCAAGCGAGGGTGCAAGATGATGCCCAAGGAAATGCCCGGTGGTGCCCAGGGCCAGGGCGATCTCGCTATTGCCAGCCTTTCCCTGCCCCAACAGAGCGGGCGGCAGCGGCAAAAGACGATCCGCCCATTCCCCCGCGCCCGCCTGTGACACCGCACGCCCCGTCTTGGGGGACACAAAGATCAGCCCCTCTTGCGTGCCAGTGACGGCGCAGACGGTCAGATCAAGGCCGAAACCCATTTCCTCCAGCAGGGCCACCTCCCAGTGAAGATAGGCCAACGGCCAAAGATGCTCCTGCTCCAGCAGATCCAAAAGCTGCTCGGTCCGGGCATAGAGGGCGGGATAGGCGGCGCGTTCGGGCAGGCAAAAAGACAAAAGCGCCGTCACCGCATTGAGCCCCGCCAGCGCCAGCCGTCCAGACAGGGCCGCCGCCGCGCGGCTGCGCAAGGGTTCGGCCTGGTAGCTGCCAAGGTGTTCCTCAAGCCGGGCACGCCAAGTCAGATCAAGCTGCGCCCCCGGCTGCAGGATCGGTGCCATCCGCCGCCCCGCCCCGCCGCGCACCACGCCCGCGTGGCGGCCATGGCTTTCGGTGAAAACATCGATAATGGCGGCGCTTTCACCATGGCGGCGCAGGCTCAGCAATATACCATGATCGCGCCAGTCCATCGCCTACTCCAGACCCGGTTCATCCAGCAGGTGCCGTCCTTGCCGGTCCTCGACCTCAATCACCCAGAGATCCGGATCAAAGCCGCGCTGTTTGGCAATGGCGGCGTCCACATCCATCTCCGGCCCAGCAGCGAGAGCCACCCATGTGCGATCCCCGCTCATCAGGTCATAGGAGCGGTGAAAAGCCTCGGCCTGCCCATCCAGCGTGTTGAGCTTGACCAGAACCGCCCCTGCGGTGTCGTCGCCATGGGCGGTGACAAAGGCCGGGATCTCCTGAAACCTGAGGCGGGCCAGATAGGCATCGACCCAGAAACGCGCTGTGAGGCGGCTCATGCGTTTCCGTCTTTGAAATCGAGACCCATTTCCGAATAGCGCTCGGCCTCTTCCAGCCAGTTGGGACGCACCTTGACCTGCAGGAAGAGATGCACCTTGCGGTCAAGGAACTCTTCCAACTCGGCGCGGGCGGCCTGGCTGACGGCCTTGATCGTCTCGCCCCGCTTGCCCAGCACGATCCCCTTGTGACCATCGCGAACCACGTAGATCACCTGATCGATTTTGGCAGAGCCGTCTTTGCGCTCTTCCCAGTTCTCGGTCTCGACGGTCAACTGGTAGGGCAGTTCCTGATGCAGGCGCAGGGTCAGCTTTTCGCGGGTCATCTCGGCAGCAATCATGCGCATCGGCAGATCGGCGATCTGATCTTCGGGATAAAGCCAGGGGCCTTCGGGCACCTCTTGGGCCAGCCAGTGGCGCAGATCCTCGACGCCATGGCCGCGCTCGGCTGATATCAGGAAGGTTTCTGCGAAATCGTAAGCGTCGTTCAATTTCTTGGTCAGACCCAACAACTCTTCGGCCTGCACCTTGTCGATCTTGTTGATCGCGAGGGCAACCTTGCGCCCCTGTCCGATCTCGCCCAGACCTTCGAGGATCCGTTCGACCCCTTCGGTGATGCCGCGATGGGCCTCGACCAGCAGCACAACCACATCCGCATCGGCCGCCCCGCCCCAGGCGGCGGCGACCATGGCGCGATCCAGGCGGCGGCGGGGTTTGAACAGGCCCGGCGTGTCGACAAACACAAGCTGGCTCTCGCCCTCCATCGCGACACCGCGAATACGGGCACGGGTGGTCTGCACCTTGTGGGTAACGATCGAGACCTTGGCCCCCACCATGCGGTTAAGCAGAGTGGATTTGCCTGCGTTCGGCTCTCCGATCAGGGCAATGAACCCGGCGCGTGTGGTCATGTGTCTTGCTCCAATCGTGTCAAAAGGGCCTTGGCGGCGGCCTGTTCGGCCTGACGCTTGGACCCGGCAGAGGCCTGCTCTTCGGTGCCATCCTCAAGCCGCACCGCAATGGTGAAGATCGGCTGATGATCCGGCCCTTCGCGAGCGATCTGTACATAGGACGGCGGATTTTGGCGGCGCGCCTGGACATATTCCTGCAAGGATGTCTTTGGGTCGCGCGCATCTTCCTCGACGGCGCCGACACGGTCGCCCCACAGGCGCAGGATCATGGCTTGCGCCGCCTCGAACCCTGCGTCCTTGTAGACGGCGGCAATCACCGCCTCCATCGCGTCCCCCAACAGCGCCTGCTTGCGCCGCCCGCCAGACATCATCTCGGACCGGCCCAGTTTCAGCACCGCGCCCAGATCGATCTGGCGCGCGACATCGGCGCAGGCCTCTTTGCGCACAAGCGCGTTGAAACGCGGCGCCAGCTGTCCTTCGCTGGCGGTCTTGTCATGCTCCAGCAGGGCGGTCGCCATTACGAGGCCCAGCACCCGGTCACCAAGAAATTCGAGCCGCTGATTGTCCTGCCGCGTCGCCGAAGAGACCGACGGATGGGTCAGCGCGCGCAGCAATAACTCGGGCCGGGTGAAGCTATGGCCGATCCGCTCCTGAAAGGCGCGCATATCCTTGGAAAGCTTCACTCGATCCCCTTGAAGAAACGATCACTGCGCCAGGTCCAGAAGAACAGCATCGAGCGGCCCGCTGAGGAGAACATGATCCGATCCGCGCGGCCAATGAGATTTTCAAACGGCACAAAGCCAACGCCGCCGGCAGACTGCGGCAGGCGACTGTCACTGGAATTGTCGCGGTTGTCCCCCATAAAGAAGTAGTGCCCATCGGGAACCTGATAAACACCGGTGTGATCCATGCCCTGATTGCCAATATTCAGGATCGCGTGTTCGGTGCCCCCCGGCAGAGTTTCAATCTGGCGCGACTTCTTGCAGATGGCACCCTGCCCCACCGGCGCGTTTTCACAGCGCGGATAAGATCCCATGGGGCCCTGGCGCTCCATCACCTCTTGGAATGCACCGTCATCCTGAAGGGCCACGGCGGTACCGTTGATGTGCAGAACGCCGTTCTTGACCTGGATACGATCCCCCGGAAGACCAACCAGGCGTTTGATAAAATCGGTACCGGTCACCGGGTGGCGAAAGACCACCACATCGCCGCGCTCGGGCTCGCTGCCCAGAATGCGGCTGTTGTCCCCATCCAGAAAGCCGCAGATGTCACTGGCGTCGATGTCGATCCCGACAAAGCCAAGCCGCACGCTGGGGCAGGATGCATAGGAATAGCCATAGGCCATCTTGTTCACGAACAGGAAATCGCCGATCAGCAGCGTCTCCTTCATCGAGCCAGACGGGATCCAGAATGGCTGGAAAAAGAGCGTGCGAAAGACGCCTGCAATCAGCAGCGCGTAGACAATGGTCTTGATCGTCTCAAGAATCGAATGTCCGGCATGGTGTTTGGCCGTCATCGGGCTCTCCGGTGCAATAGGGTTGGGTCGGGGGCTACATGCGGGCCGACAGAGCCTAAGTCAAGCACCGCCGCCCGATTCGGGACCTGAGTCGGCAATGGGTCGCGCCTCGATAAGGACCATGGCCTGTGCCCAGGGGTGATCATCGGTCAGGGTCACATGGATAATCGCCTCATGTCCCGGCGGAGTCATTTTCGCAAGCCGATCAGCCGCCCAGCCTGTCACATGCATCACCGGCTGGCCGGTACGCAGGTTGCTGACCGACATGTCCTTCCAGGCAATCCCCATGCGAAGACCGGTGCCCAGCGCCTTGGAGCAGGCCTCCTTGGCGGCCCAGCGTTTCGCATAGGTGCCCGCCACATCGCGGCGGCGTTCGGATTTGCGCTGCTCAACCTCGGTGAAGACACGGTTGCGGAACCTGTCCCCGAACCGGTCCAGCGTGCGCTGGATCCGCTCGATATTGGCCAGGTCGGTCCCGATGCCAAGGATCATCGTGTTCTCCTTATTGGTCGAGCGCGGATGCCTAAGAAAGGAATGCCGCCCACAGGTCAAAGCGCCAAGTCACACCGATCCGCGTCTATTGCGCCAGGATCACTCCAAGGTGACCCGCCCCGTAGCTTGATTGATTGTCACCATCACAGCACTCAGGCTGCCACGATCCACCCCTCCGGTGTCCGGATCGAACTGCCCGACCGGAACAATCAGCGATAGCCCGCGCGCCGGGTCATAGCCGGACCGGGTCTTTGACAAGAAAATCTCGTAGTATCCCGTTCCCTGCTCTTGGGACAGAACGTTGCAGGCCTGTCCATACTCGGGGTCCGGTGACAGGATCAGAAGATGGCGCGAACAGCAAACCGGCTCTCCGCCGGTGTCCAGCAAGGCAACCCGTATGGCCCCATTGGCATAGGTGCAGCTGTTCTCTTCCCAAGGCGCAACCAGGTTTGCGGCCGATGCCACCCAATTGCAGGGCTCGAGGCTTTGCGCTGAGGCGGGGCCAAAGGAGGAGACGGCCAAGCTCCCCAACACGGAAAAAACCAAAGATCGCAGTGTCATGCCGCTACCCCTCCCGCGCCGCGTCCATCAGGCGGCGCATTTCGGCAATTGCAGCGGGCAGCCCGACAAACATGGCCTCCCCCATCAGGAAATGGCCGATGTTGAGCTCCTTTACCTGCGGCAAAGCAGCGATTGGACCAACGCTGTCATAGGTCAGCCCGTGGCCCACATGGACCTCCAGGCCCAGCTCATGGGCATAGGCAGCCATCTCGGTGATCTTGGCAAGTTCCGCGTCGCGCACGTCCCAACGCTCTTCGGCCCAGGCATCGGCATAGGCGCCGGCATGCAGTTCGATCACCGGCGCGCCAATGCGGTGGCTGGCCTCGACCTGCGCCTTGTCGGCGGCAATGAACATCGAAACCCGACTTCCCGTAGCCCTGAGAGGTGCAATGAACTCCGCCAGCGCATTGTCGTTTCCAGCGACATCCAACCCGCCTTCGGTGGTGCGTTCCTCGCGACGCTCAGGCACGAGGCATACCGCGTGGGGCTTGTGACGCAGGGCGATGGACTGCATTTCTTCGGTCGCCGCCATCTCGAAATTGAGCGGTGCGCTCAAAGTCCTCATCATGCCATCGATATCGCTGTCGATGATATGACGGCGGTCCTCGCGCAGGTGAGCGGTGATCCCGTCGGCCCCAGCATTCTGCGCCAGAAGTGCGGCGCGCACCGGGTCAGGATTGTCGCCGCCACGGGCGTTGCGCACCGTGGCCACGTGATCGATGTTCACCCCCAGCCGCAGCCTGTTGTCTGACTTTGTCTCTGCCATGATCCCTGATCCTGAAAGGAAAGTTCTGCGCCAGAGACTAGACGGGCACACAGCAGGGGCAACCCCGATTTCACTCAGCCGCCAAACAAAGCGCAGTCAGTCGGCGCGGCGTTTGACCCGCGCGCCAATCGAAGATTTGAGGCTGGTCTTCAGGCCCTTTTTCACGGGGGCTTCCTGAATATGCGTCCCTTCCAGCGCGGCCCGGCGCTTGATCTCGTCGAACTTGGCCTTGATCTTGGCACGCCGACGCTGCTGATAAGCGCGGATCAGGGGCAGGCTGATCAGGTAACAAACCGTAGCCGTGACAACGCCGGGCAGGAGCCCTCCAACCATGTAAGGATAGAAGACCTCATTGTAGAACAGATGCAGCCCGCTCCAGTCGGCTGGCTGATCGCTGTAGAGCGCAAATAGGTTGTCCTTGAGGTCATCCCCAGCGGCAAGGAACTTACCGACAAGGGATTTGTCGACCTCCTGATCAAACTCGGTCCCCAAAAGCCAGTGACCGGTCTGCAAAGATACAACGCCGATCGGCACATATGTCAGCGGATTGCCGAAAAAGGTCGAACTGAGCGCCGCCAGAATGTTGCCATTCATCAGCCGCGCAATGATCGCCGCCACAACAAAGTGCATTCCGTAAAAGGGCGTAAAGGTGGTGAAAACCCCCGCCCAGACCCCGCGCGCAATCCGCTCAGGGGAATCAGGAAGCCGACGGACCCGGTGTTTGACGTAGTGAAAGGCCCGGGTCCAGCCGCCGCGAGGCCAGAAAAAATCCGCAACCGCTCGTAGGGGCGGACGTCTGTCCCGGCGCCTGAATACCAACGGTCTGCGTCCTTCCCAGTTCCAGCCGAACCACTATCCCGGAATCGTGCGTTTCACCGGCTTTTCCCTGAAACGTACGACCTCGGCGACATGACTTTCCGCCTCCAGTGTCAACATGAGGGAATGAAGCTGCTCCACATCCCGCAGCTCTACATTGATCATAAGCCGGTAAAAGTCTGGTTTCCTGTCAACAAATTCAAGGTCCGAAATATTGGCCTTCTTCTCACCAATCAATGTGCAAATTCGCCCCAACACCCCTGCATCGTTGCCGATGATCATCTCAAGGGTGGTGCTATAAACCGCAGGATGTGTTCCGCTATGCCAATGCACGTCTACCCAGCGTTCTGGCTGGTCTTCGTACTCACCAAGCCGGTCACAGTCTGCCGCATGCACAACCACCCCCTGCCCCCGGAAGGTGATTCCAATGATGCGTTCTCCCGGAAGCGGTTGACAGCAGGGCGCGCGTTCAAAGCTTTGCCCCGGCTCAAGGCCGATCACCGCACGGCGCATGGAGACTTCTTCGGCTTCATGCGCGGTCAGGTCGGGATAGACCGCCTGCACCACATCATGGGCCACAATCTCGGCCGCGCCGAGACGGGCCAAAAGCTCATCCACGGAACTGACACGCAGGGCGCGGGCTGCCGTTTCCAGCGCCTTGTCAGTCGCCTTGCGATTCACATGTTCAAAAGCGGATCGCGCCAATTCATGGCCCAGCTTGACGAAGCGCGCCCGATCGGCTTCGCGCAGGGCACGGCGAATAGCGGTGCGCGCCTTGCCGGTCGTCGCGATTTCCAGCCAACTGACCTGCGGTGTCTGTCCCTCGGCAGTGATCACCTCAACCGACTGGCCGTTGCGCAGCCGCGACCAAAGCGGCACCCGGATCCCGTCGACCTTGGCGCCCACACAGGCATGTCCGATACGGGTGTGGATCGCATAGGCAAAATCGATCGGCGTAGCCCCTTTGGGCAGCTTGATCACATCGCCCTTGGGCGTAAAGCAGAAGACCTGGTCGGAATACATCTCCAGTTTGACCGCTTCGAGGAATTCATCATGATCCTCCTCAGCGTCGAACTGTTCCGTAAGCGAGGAAATCCATTTCGCCGGATCCACCGCAAAGGGGTTTTCCGAGCGCACGCCGTCCCTGTAGGACCAATGCGCGGCAACGCCGGTTTCGGCCACATCATGCATTTGCCGGGTGCGGATCTGCACCTCGACCCGCTTGCCATCGCGCCCGGAAACCGTTGTGTGAATTGATCGATAGCCGTTGGACTTCGGCTGGCTGATGTAATCCTTGAAGCGCCCGGGCACCGCACGCCAGCGCTGGTGGATGGCCCCAAGCGCGCGGTAGCTATCTTCCTCGGACTGGGTGATCACGCGAAAGCCGTAGATGTCCGAGAGGCGTGAAAATCCCTGATCCTTGGCCTGCATCTTGCGCCAGATCGAATAGGGTTTCTTTGCGCGACCAAAGACCTCGGCCTCGATCCCGGCCTTGTCCAGTTCAGTGCGCATATCGCCGGTGATCCGGTGAATCACATCGCCGGTCTCGCGCTGCAGGGTCACAAAGCGGCGTATGATTGACTGGCGCCCTTCGGGGTTGAGCACGCGAAAGGCTAGATCCTCCAGCTCTTCGCGCATCCACTGCATGCCCATCCGGCCTGCAAGCGGCGCATAGATATCCATGGTCTCACGCGCCTTCTGGGCCTGCTTTTCGGGGCGCATCGCCTTGATCGTGCGCATGTTGTGCAAGCGGTCAGCGAGTTTCACCAGGATCACCCGCAGATCCTTGGACATGGCCATGAACAGCTTGCGGAAATTTTCGGCCTGTTTGGTTTCGCGGCTGGAGAGCTGCAGGTTCGTCAGCTTGGTGACACCATCCACCAGCATCGCCACCTCGTCACCGAATCGTCGGGCGACTTCCTCATATGAGGCCTTGGTATCTTCGATGGTGTCGTGAAGCAGAGCGGTGATGATGGTCGCATCATCGAGACGCTGCTCTGTCAGGATGGCCGCAACCGCCACTGGATGCGTGAAATATGGCTCGCCCGAATGACGGAACTGCCCTTCGTGCATTTCCCTGCCGAATTCATAGGCCTCGGCAATGCGGTCAGCGTTTGTCTTTGGGTTGTAGTTGCGGACCAGAGCAATCAAATCTCCGGCGGAAATTTCGGGAGATGTCATATCCGATCCGCAGCCTCAGGTAGCGATATGTGCGATGCTCAGCCCTGGCCCTGGGCCTCCATCAGTGCACGTAGGAGTTTCTCCTCGGACATGTCGTCCTCGGTGGGTTTGTCGTTCTCCGCACCCATCAGCAGAGCCATCTGATCTTCTTCCGGCTCGTCGACCTCGATCTGAGTCTGGTTGCTCTCGATCAGACGCTCGCGCAATTCGTCGGCGCTTTGGGTTTCTTCAGCGATCTCGCGCAAGGACACAACGGGGTTCTTGTCGTTGTCACGCTCAACAGTGATCGGCGAGCCCGCCGAAATCTCGCGGGCGCGATGGGCAGCCAGCATCACCAGCTCAAAGCGGTTGGGTACTTTGTCTACGCAGTCTTCAACCGTCACGCGGGCCATGGTCGACTCTCCATAATCTATGCGGGTCCAGAAGGGAGACTTCTAAGCCGATATGTTTTTGTTGACAAGCGCAGAAAAGGACGCATCGGCTCAATAAAGCGGGATAATAGCCTCGATTTCTTCTTTTGGCAGGGCCTCCAGCAACTGGGCAGCGGTTTTCTGTAGCACGGGATGGCGCCAATCGGGGGCAATATCGCACAAAGGCACCAAAACGAAAGCTCGATCCTGCACCCGTGGATGAGGCAGAATCAGGTCATCAGGCGCCGCCTGCATCTGAGCATCAAGCGGCAAGCTGCGCCAATGTTCGTAGCCTGCGCGATCCGGCAGGATTTTTTCTCCAAAGGCTAGCAGGTCCAGGTCAAGCGTCCGCATTCCCCAGCGCTGTCCCCTTTCTCGTGAGTGACGGGCTTCGATGGCATGCAAATCCCGCAACAGATCCGCCGGTGACAGATCGGTTTCAACATGAACTGCTGCATTTACGTAGTCTGGGCCGGACCCTGCAGGAAAGCAGGGTGTGGTGTAGAATCGGGAGACAGCACGCAGACGACACCGCCCGCCTGCAAGCTCAGCAACCGCTGCAGCCAGAGTATCCTGCGGCAGCAGGTCGCGGAATTTTAGGTTTCCGCCCAGTGCGATATACGCATTTGACCGGTTTTCGGTCATTTTGGCGCCATTTCCGATGATCCTTTTACTTGCAGCAGGTGCCAAATAACCTACATTATGTCCACCCGTTTCGCCCTTTATTAGCATTCACTCACGGTACACTCTGGCGGAGCGGCCATATCGGAAGGACTGTTTTTATGTTTTACAAAGACGAACGGCTTGCGCTGTTCATCGATGGTTCGAACCTATACGCAGCAGCAAAGGCACTGGGTTTCGACATCGACTACAAGCTTTTGCGGCAGGAATTCATGCGCCGTGGAAAGCTGTTGCGGGCCTTTTATTACACAGCGCTCCTGGAAAACGACGAGTATTCCCCAATCCGACCCTTGGTGGACTGGCTGCACTACAATGGTTTCACCATGGTGACAAAGCCAGCCAAGGAATACACGGACAGCATGGGACGCCGTAAAGTCAAAGGCAACATGGACATCGAACTTACTGTTGATGCCATGGAACTGGCGCCGCGCGTGGATCACATCGTGCTCTTCTCCGGAGATGGGGATTTCCGGCCGTTGATCGCGAGTCTGCAGCGCCAGGGCGTACGTGTGTCGGTGGTCTCCACCATCCGCAGCCAGCCGCCGATGATCTCGGACGAGCTGCGCCGTCAAGCCGACAACTTCATCGAGTTGGAAGAGCTGAAAGACGTAATCGGACGTCCGCCGCGCGACTACCCGGCCGAGCAGCGCGCTCCGGTTGCGGCTCAGTCGTAACGCCCGGGCCAAACCGCTTGGCTTACCCAAAACAGAGGCGCCCTTTCACAGGGGCGCCTTTTTCGTTGCTGGCCTGCCATCCCTATCCGGTTGCCGATCCGGCCGCCGGGGGCAAATGGTCGTTTGAAATGTCCTTCGCCTCGGATCTGCCCTGCGGCAGATAGATCTTGAGCACCTTTTCAAGCGCAGCAATGGTAACGGGCTTGGACAGGTAGTCATCCATTCCTGCAGCCAGGCAACGGTCCGCTTCTCCTTCCAATGCATTTGCGGTCACCGCAATCACGGGGGTATGCGGACGCCCCTCTTTGGCCTCGGCATCGCGCAGATGCTGAGTCAGCTCAAAACCATCCATCACCGGCATCTGGCAATCCGTGAGAACCAGATCGAACTGACCAGAGGCCCAGGCCTCCAAGCATTCCTTGCCGTCTCGCACAATCACCGCTGAATGGCCCAGCAACTCAAGCTGGGATTCAAAGACGGCCTGATTGATTTCGTTGTCTTCCGCTACCAGGATGCGGGCACCGCCAGAGGATCGACGGCGGACATTTCCGGCGTCCGGTGCTTCGTTTTGGACCGCCTCACGCCCGGTAAGATAGGCCAGGCCATCCCAAAAATGACTGGGCAGAACCGGCTGATCCTGTACCGCATACTGGCTTGCCGTGCGCATTCCAGTGACCTGGGTCCGGTCCCGACTGAGAAGAAGCAGCTTGAGATCAGGAACTTCATCGGCAAGACGCGTGCGCAGCCAGTCGCTGGTGCGGTCCTGCGCAGTCGGCGCTGCCAGCACAAAGATCATATTGGATCCAGCATCTCGCGCCATTTCCAGAAACTCGTCCCGGTTAGACACCCATTTGATGTCGCAATCTGCCGCCAGGGCATAGGACGACCACGTGGCAGTGTCGGTTCCCTTTGGCAGCATGGCGACGATCTGCGTTTCGGGCAAACGAAGGCAGCGCAACGGGCCGGAGGCGTTTTCTGCAGGCAGACGCAGTGTGAAGACCGACCCCTCACCCAAAGTGCTGCGCACGTCCACCGCACCGCCCATCTTTTCGGCAAGCTGCTTTACGATGGTCAAGCCAAGCCCATTGCCCTGGATCATCCGCTTGACCACATCACCCGAGCGTTCGAAGGGTTTGAAGATCGCAGCCTGAACCGCCTCATCCATGCCGATTCCGTTGTCCTCGACCACGAACTCAATGCGATCCGGCCCATCCATCTGAACGCGCAGGCTGACAACGCCGCTCGGCTCATCCTGCTGCGGAGCGGAAAACTTGATCGCATTTCCAAGAAGATTCAGCAGGATCTGGCGCAAGCGTCCCGCGTCACCCTGAATGGAGTCCGGTACGTTCGCCTGAACCGACAGTGAAAATGCAACGCGTTTCTGATCCGCATGAGCGCGCAGGGTTTCGGCCACGCTTTCCACGACCGGCAGCAGCCGCATGGGTGCACTGGATAGCTCCATCTTGCCCGCTTCGATTTTGGAGACGTCCAGAATGTCGTCGATGATCCACAGCAAGGAGGAGGAGGATTCCTTGATTGCGTGTAGTATGCGCCTTTGTTCCGCTGACAGCTGAGTGTTTTCCAGGATTTCGACCATACCAATGACACCGTTCATCGGCGTGCGAATCTCGTGGCTCATGGCGGCGAGGAACTCACTTTTGGCGCGGTTGGCTTTTCGTTCCTTCTGGTGGGCATTCCACAGCTCTTCGCTATAGGCGTCGGTCAATTGCCCAAAGGCCATCATTTCCACCATGATGATACCAAAAACCGTCAACATGATGGGAAGTGACAGGTAGCTGCGAGAAAACTCTTCGTCAAAAACCGTAGTGCCAAAATAGTCATGACCGATCAGCCGAAACCCAATCCAAGCGCACAGGATTCCGACAATAAGCCCGATGATCAGCGGTTTTTCCCGTTTCAGGGAAAAGGTCATGAACGGCCCGCCAAGCAGCGCAACAAACATCATTTCAGCATTGCTGGCAGGATCGAACATGAAAACGGTGCCAAGGACAGCCAACAGCCCGGTTGCATACCAGATCAGCCGAGCCAGAAGCGTGTAGCGCGTCTGGACCATATACCACGCTATTGCAGACCCTCCCCCGGCGATCATCGCGTTGATAATCATCACGGGTTCCCGCAGATAGACACCAAAGCCGGCCCAGAACGCGGCAAGGACCACAACAAGGCCGGCCGTGCTTCGCACTGTGCGAAGACGGCGTTCCATGTTGTCATCCAGCGCACTGCGTTCGATTGCGCTGCCGACTCGATCTGCGTTCTGTCCGTCCGCCACTCTGGCCCCCAAAAGACCTTTCCGTGCCATTTTTGAACACCGGCACCTTTCAACAACTGGGGGGAACTGCCCGCGACCAATTCTGGCCTTGCAGGCATTGTTGCCACCCACCCTGCAGAACCATGCCGAAATCAGGTTAATTTTCCGTCATTCCAACAACAGCCCACCAATCGTTGGGCCAGCGTTGCTTGCCTCATGCAAAGTCGACCTGGGCGTTTTCCTCTGCCTCTGGACGTTGCGGTCAGAACATCCTACCTCTGCTTTGCAAGGAGATGCGCGATGACGATCGAGACCCAAACCCCAAACCCGCAGGCCGAAACCCATGCCAGCGCCAGGCCGCCCCTGACCTTGTTCCTGGCCGCGCCGCGGGGCTTTTGCGCAGGCGTGGACCGAGCGATCAAGATCGTCGAGATGGCGCTCGAAAAATGGGGCGCGCCGGTTTATGTGCGGCACGAGATCGTCCATAACAAATACGTGGTCGACGGGCTGCGCGCCAAAGGCGCCGTTTTTGTGGAAGAGCTGGACGAATGCCCTCAGGACCGCCCGGTGATCTTCTCCGCCCATGGTGTTCCAAAGTCTGTCCCGGCCGAGGCCGAAGAGCGCCAGATGGTCTATGTCGATGCCACCTGCCCGCTGGTCTCCAAGGTCCATATCGAAGCCCAGCGCCATGCCGAAGCGGGCCTGCAGATGATCATGATCGGCCACAAGGGCCACCCGGAAACCATCGGCACCATGGGACAGCTCCCCGATGGAGAGGTGCTGCTGGTCGAAACCCCGGCGGATGTTGCAACGGTCGACGTGCGCGACCCTGATCGTCTCGCCTATGTCACCCAGACTACCCTTTCTGTGGATGACACCAAGGATATCGTCGCCGCCCTGGAGGCACGGTTCCCAAATATCGTCGGCCCCCACAAGGAAGACATCTGCTACGCCACCACCAACAGGCAGGAAGCCGTGAAGGCCGTCGCGCCCAAGGCGGATGCCCTTCTCGTCGTCGGCGCCCCGAATTCATCGAACTCGCGCCGCTTGGTCGAGGTTGGCGCCAAGGCGGGCTGCAGCTATTCGCAGCTTGTGCAGCGGGCGGAAAACATCGATTGGCGCGCTCTTGAGGGGATCAAGACCGTCGCCATTACTGCTGGTGCCTCGGCCCCGGAACTTTTGGTCAACGAGGTGATCGACGCCTTCCGCGCCCGCTTTGACGTGACCGTCGAGACGGTCGAAACCGCCGTCGAACGTGTCGAGTTCAAGGTCCCTCGCGTGTTGCGCACCCCGGCCTGAGGACAAAGTTTTCCTCCAAGAGGCTGCAAGCGATGGATCGCTTCCGGCCGCCCGAAGGGACTCCCCGCAGTAGACATCTCGTGCTACCAAAAGATGGAACGCGCTGCGCCCGGATACTGGAGGCCCTCAATGATTTCGCTGCAATTCCTGATCACCGCCCTTGTGGTTGTCATCGCGCCGGGCACCGGAGTGATCTATACGCTCGCTCTTGGCCTTGGTCAGGGCGCGCGGGCCTCGATCTGGGCGGCCTTTGGCTGCACACTGGGCATTGTGCCACACCTTACCGCAGCCACGCTGGGCCTGGCAGCGGTCATGCACAGCTCTGCCCTTTTGTTCCAGATCGTGAAATTCGCTGGCGTTGCCTACCTCTTGTATCTCGCCTGGCAAGCACTGAGATCAGGCGGCGCCCTTGCGATCTCCTCCGAAACCCGCCCTCAGGCCGGGCTGCGTATCGCGCGCCGGGGCGCTTTGATCAATATACTCAATCCCAAACTGTCGGTCTTTTTTCTGGCCCTTCTGCCGCCCTTCCTGTCCGGCGATCCGGCCAGCGCCACCACCGAGATGGCCTTGCTCGGCGCGATCTTCATGGGGCTAACCTTTCTCGTCTTCGTGCTTTATGGTCTCTTCGCCGCAAAAGCCCGCGATCTGGTTCTTGGTTCTGAGCGCGTGCTGACCTGGCTAAACCGCAGCTTTGCGGCGATCTTTGCCGCTCTGGCCGCACGGCTGGCGCTGGAGCGGGCATGACCCGGATCCCCTTTGTCCCGCTTGTCCTTGGACTGGCTGGTCTGATCCCTTTTGTATGGGGCGCAACCACCACCCACCTGCCCGAACTGCAGGCCTGGGGCGCAACTGAACTCGGGCCGCGTTTCGTAGGGCCTTACGTGCAGCTGTTCTATGGCTCGGTGATCCTCAGCTTCATGTCCGGTGTCCTTTGGGGCTTTGCCACCAAGACCAATGGCGCACAGGCCGCGCTTGGCTATGTGCTGTCGGTGCTCCCTGCCCTATGGGCTTTTTTCATGACCGGCGGCGGCCCGGATATCGCCGCAAAAAACCTGATCTATGGTTTTGCAGGGCTTCTTCTGCTCGACTATGTGTTTTTCCTGTGGGAGCTGACGCCGCCATGGTGGATGCGCCTGCGGCTGCTGCTGACCGTCATCGTCCTGCTGTCTCTCTCTGTTGGAGTTTACCTGTGAGCGATAGTGAAACACTCGCCGTCTATGCCCGCGCGGCTGCGGATTATGCGAAGGGCTTTGCCCGCAGCAAAGATACTGACCAGGAAGCGGACTATGCCGCCTTTACCGAACGGCTGCACGAGGGCGCACGGGTGCTCGATCTCGGTTGCGGCCCTGGCCATTGGGCGGCGCGGTTGTGCGATGACGGCTATCAGACTGACGCGTTGGATGCCTCGGCAGAGATGGCGGAACATGCGCGCACGACATATGGGCTGGAGGTTACCGTCGGGCCATTCGAGGCGCTGGAAACACAGGGGCAATATGACGGGATCTGGGCGAATTTCAGCCTGCTGCATGTCCCTCGCACCGACTTTCCCGCGGAACTGGCCCGCGTCAAACACGCTTTGAAGCCGGGCGGCACCCTCAGCATCGGCATGAAACTTGGTATAGGCGAGGGGCGGGATTCCCTTGGCCGTTTCTACGCCTACTATTCCGAAGACGAGTTGCGGCAGCTTCTGTCGGATGCCGGGTTCACCGTGTTGCGCAGTCGCAGGGGAAATGGCGAAGGTCTGGCTGGCGGCGTGGAAACCTTCGTAGTAATGACCGCCCATGGCTGAACTTTTTGCATATACCGACGGAGCGTGCTCCGGAAATCCCGGCCCCGGCGGATGGGGCGTACTTTTGCGCGCAATGGAGGGCGAGCAGATCGTCAAGGAGCGTGAACTCCAGGGCGGAGAACCAGAGACCACCAACAACCGGATGGAGCTACTGGCCGCGATCAACGCGCTGGAAAGCCTCAGCCGCCCCAGCAAGATCACCGTGGTCACCGACAGCAATTACGTGAAGAACGGCATCACCGGCTGGATCTTCGGCTGGAAGAAGAACGGCTGGAAGAACGCCGCCAAAAAGCCTGTGAAAAACGCCGAACTGTGGCAGCGCCTGGATGCGGCGCAACACCGGCACGATGTGACGTGGAAATGGGTCAAGGGCCACGCGGGCCATCCCGAGAACGAGCGCGCCGATGAGCTGGCCCGCGCGGGCATGGCCCCCTTCAAACCCGGCAAACGCAAATCGGCCTGAGCCGGCCATCGGAGAGCGGCCCATGACAGTTCTGACGCTGCTGGATTACGCCTCTGTTCTGGTCTTTGCCTTGACCGGCGCGCTGGTTGCGAGCCGCGCGCAGCTGGATATCGTGGGTTTCGCCTTTGTTGCCTGCCTCACTGCAGTGGGCGGCGGCACGGTGCGGGATCTGCTGCTGGATCGCCACCCGGTGTTCTGGGTGAATGATCCCAACTTCATCCTATTGGCAGCGGGGGCCGCCGGGGTGGTCTTTGTCACCGCACATCTGGTGGAAAGCCGCATGGCCTGGGTGATCTGGCTCGACAGTTTCGCCCTCGCCGTTGCGGTTCCGGCAGGCACCGGGGCGGCCATTGCCATGGGCAAACCGCCGGTCATCGTTGTGCTGATGGGCATGGCCACCGGATCACTGGGCGGCTTGATGCGGGATGTGGTCTGCAATGAGGTGCCGCTGGTTCTGAAACAGGGCGAGCTTTACATCTCTTGCGCCATGGCGGGGGCGATCACTGCTGTCACCATGATCTGGGCAGGGCTAGCGACCGGCCCCGCCTTGTTGGCCTGCGCCGTGGTCTGCTGGGCCCTGCGTGCGGGATCCATCGCCTTTGGCTGGCACCTTCCAGTCTACAAAAGCCGCCCGCCGCGCAGCTAAGGCCCTTACTTCTGCAGGTATTTTTGCCAGAGCCAGATCAGCGCCAGCGCGCCCAGGACCGCCCCGACAAAGCCCGACAGCATCCCCATCACCGCCAGAAGCGTGCGCAGCACCAACCCGCCGATCACCGCGCCGGCCATACCGATGGCCACCGTGGTGATGATATCCGCCTCGATCCGCATCAGCCGCGTGGCCAGAAACCCGGCGGCGGCTCCGATAATGATCAGCGCAACGATGGACATCTCATTTCCTCCAGTGGGTCGGCATGATGATCAGCGCCCCGACAGAAGAGAGGATGGCATTCCAGCCCGGCGAATGAAAGCCGATGCCGAACATCAGGCGCAGGAAAAAGAACAGAAAGGCGCCGCCGATACAGATGATGATCGACTGGACATAACCATTCTGCGTGAAGCCGGTCTTTTCCGAAGCATAGCCGATGATCCCGGCGATCACCACGGTTCCAAACAGTGTCAGCAGCATCAGGCGGCCCTCCTTTTGAGGTCAGAGACGCGCGCCCTTGTTCACCGGAAAGCCGCGCAGAAAGACATCGCGATCCTGCGCGCCCTTGCCCGCCCGTTGCAAGCGTAGAAGCTCTACCGCGCCGCTGCCGCAGGCCACGGTCAGCGCGTCATCAAGAACCTCGCCCGCCGCTCCACTGCCATTCGCAAGGCGCGAGGCAAGAAGCTTCACCCGCTGACCGTCGATCTCGCACCAGGCACCGGGAAAGGGCGACAGACTACGGATCTTGCGGTCCACCTCTTCGGCGGGCTGGCTCCAATTAATCTGCGCCTCACCCTTGTCGATCTTGGTGGCATAGGTGACGCCCTCTTCGGGCTGCACTTCGGGGGTGAGGTCAGGCAGGCGGGCGAGCGCCTCAACGATCAGCGCCGCGCCCATCTCCGACAGTCGATCATGTAGCTGGGCGGTGGTTTCTTCAGCCCCGATGAGAGTCGATTGGCGCAAGAGGACTGGACCGGTGTCCAGTCCCGCCTCCATCTGCATGATGCAGATGCCGGTTTCAGAATCGCCCGCCATGATGGCGCGATGAATCGGTGCCGCCCCGCGCCAGCGCGGCAGGAGGCTGGCGTGAATATTGAGGCAGCCATTCTTGGGTGCATCCAGCACCGCCTGCGGCAGGATCAGGCCATAAGCCACCACCACTGCCACATCGGCCTCAAGCGCTGCAAAAGCCGCCTGTTCCTCGGCCCCTTTCAGGGACACCGGGTGGCGCACCTCAAGGCCCAGCGCCTCGGCCCTTGCCTGAACCGGGGTTGGGCGGTCCTTTTTGCCCCGTCCCGCCGGGCGTGGCGGCTGGCAATATACGGCGGCGATCTCATGCCCGGCCTCGACCAGCGCATCCAGCACCGGCACGGAAAACTCGGGCGTTCCCATGAATATGACGCGCATGGATATGCCCCCTTAGCCGTTCAGTTTCTTCGATTTGCGGATCAGCATGTCGCGCTTCACCTTGCTGAGCCGATCGATGTAGAGTTTGCCATCCAGATGGTCGATCTGATGCTGCACGGATGTGGCCTCGATCCCGACAAAGTCCCGCTCGGTGATATCGCCATTCTCATCCATGTAGCGCACGGTGACGGCGCGGGGGCGTTTCACCTTGGCCGACACACCGGGGAGGTTGGGGGAGGCTTCCTCGTGTTCGCGCAGCTGGGTCGAGGCATGCAGGATCTCGGGGTTGGCCATGCGCACGGCCTTGCCGCGCTCGGTGGAGCCATCCACGACCGCAAGGCGTAGCATCACGCCGATCTGATTGGCACCAAGGCCAACGCCAGGCATTGCCTCCATGGTATCGATCATGTCCTGCCAGATCTGGCGGATCTCGTCGGTGATCTCGGTGACCTCATCGGCGCGGGTGCGCAGGCGTTTGTCGGGCCAGGGCAGGCAGGGGCGGACAGTCATTCGGTAGTCCCTTTCAGGGCAGTGTATTCGGCTTCGACCGCTGCGCGCGCCTCGGGCGTCAGGTGATCGAAGGTCAGCGTACCGTTCAGATGGTCGAATTCATGCTGGATGCAGCGGGCCTCGAAACCATCGAAATCGGCCATGTGGATGTCCCCTTCGGCGGCGGTCCATTGCACGGTGACAGCCACCGGGCGCTCAACCGGGACCAAAACGCCGGGGATCGAGAGGCAGCCTTCCTCCATCGTGACCGGCACGCGCTCAACCGCCATGATCGAGGGGTTGATCATCACCATCGGGGAGCGCTTGCCCTCTTTCCAGGTGCAGTCCATCACGAAAAGCCGCTTCATCACCCCCACCTGCGGCGCGGCAAGGCCCCGGCCATTGGCGGCATACATCGTGTCGAACATGTCAGCGATCAGATCGTCGAGGGGTTCCTGCTCCACCGGCGCGCAGTGCTGGGTCAACCTTGGATCAGGCCATTTCAGTATCGGGAGAACGGCCATGGTCAGACCCTTTTCTGTGCGATTGCGGAGCCTGTCAGTCCCGCGCGCGTTCGCGTTTCAGCTTTTGCATCTTTCGGGTGATCATCTGCCGCTTCAGCGGTTTCAGGTAATCGATGAATAGCTTGCCGTTCAGATGGTCGATCTCATGCTGCACGCAGGTCGCCCAAAGCCCGTCAAAGGTCTCGCTCTGCTCGTTCCCGTCGCGGTCCATCCATTTCACCTGCACCTCTTTTGGGCGGGTAACTTCGGCGTATTGCTCGGGGATCGACAGGCAGCCTTCCTCGTAGACGTTGGTTTCTTCGGAGGACTCGACAATCTCGGGGTTGAACATCACCAGCGGGCGCGCATCGCCCTCGCCTTCCTTGATGCAATCCATCGCGATCACCCGCTGCAGGATACCCACCTGCGGCGCCGCCAGACCGATTCCCGGCGCGGCGTACATGGTTTCCAGCATGTCATCGGCCAGCACGCGCAAATCGTCCGAGATGTCGGGGACGGGCACGCAGACCTTTTTCAGGCGGGGATCAGGATGGATCAGGATAGGACGTTTCATGGGCATGATTTAGGCGATTGCACCCCGCCCTGCAACGCCCCCCTTGCGCACGGCGCCATTGTGCGTAGCTTCGCAGTCAAACAACCGGAGTTTCAAGCCATGGATTTTAACACCCTCATCGACCGCCGCGGCACCCATTGCGCAAAATGGGACATGATGGAGAGCCTTTATGGCGTCTCGCCCGATGATGGGCTTGCGATGTGGGTGGCGGACATGGATTTCCCTGTGCCGCCCGTGGTCACCGACAAGATGCGCGAGATGGCCGATCACGGCGTCTATGGCTACGTGAACTGCGAGGCCCCTTACAAGGACGCGATCCGCTGGTGGATGAAAAACCGCCACGGCTGGGAGGTAGAGGCAGATGCGATCTTTACCACCACTGGCCTCGTGAACGGTGTCGGCATGTGCCTGGATACCTTCACCCAGCCGGGTGACGGCATTGTCCTGTTCACGCCCGTCTACCACGCCTTTGCCAAGGTGATCCGCAATGCGGGCCGCGAGGTGGTGGAATGCCTGATGACCAACAACGACGGTCGCTACGAGATGGATTTCGACGCCTATGACGCCCAGATGACCGGCAAGGAAAAGATGGTCATCCTCTGCTCGCCGCACAATCCTGGCGGTCGCGTCTGGACGCAGGAGGAATTGCAGGCGGTTGCGGATTTTGCCAAGCGGCATGATCTGATCCTTTTGTCGGATGAGATCCACCACGATCTGGTCTACCCCGGCCACACCCATATCCCGATGCAGAATGCGGTGCCGGACGTGACCGAGCGGCTGTTGATGCTGACCGCGCCGTCGAAAACCTTCAACTTTGCCGGGCTGCACACAGGGCAGGTGATCATCCCCGATCCGCATCTGCGCGAGCAGTTCCAGCGCCGCATGCTGGCGCTGGCGCTGGCGCCGAACTCGGCCGGCCAATATGCCACCACCGCCGCCTATTCGCCCGAGGGCGCGGCATGGGCCGACGAGTTGGTCACCTACCTGGATGGCAACCGTCAGGTGTTTGATGCCGCAATCGACAAGATCCCGGGGCTGTCTTCCATGCCACTGGCTGCGACCTACCTGTCGTGGGTGGACTTCTCCGGCACCGGCATGAGCCGCGAGGAATTCACCAAGCGAGTCGAACAGGGCGCAAAGATCGCCGCCAACCACGGCACCACCTTTGGCACCGGAGGCGAGGATTTCCTGCGCTTCAACCTTGGCACCCAGAGATCCCGCATCGAAGAGGCCTGCGCGCGCCTGGCCGAAGCATTTTCGGACCTGCAGTGATGTGATGCGGCGCCTGCTGCGCCTTTTTGCGGCTCTGGCGCTGCTCGTGATCGGTTGGGGGCTGTACAGCAGCTATGGCCCCCGCCCCACCCCGCCGGATCTGGCGGGCCAGGTCGATCGTGTCGACCATATCCTGATCGAGAAATCCGCCCGTCGCCTGACAGCCAGCCGCAATGGTGAGACGGTTCTGGAGTATGACATCGCTCTAGGGTTCACCCCAGAGGGCGACAAGCAGCAGGAAGGCGACGGCAAGACCCCCGAAGGGATCTTTCGCATTGACCGTCGCAACGGGCAAAGCGCCTATCATCTGTCATTGGGACTGGATTATCCGCAGGCCGAGGACATGGCCCGCGCAAAGGCAGCTGAAGTTGACCCCGGCGGCGATATCTTCATCCACGGCCAGCCCAATTCTGTCGGAGACATGATCACCCTGCCCGGCGACTGGACCGCAGGCTGTATCGCAGTCAGCAACGCGGAGATGCGTACGCTTTGGCGCCTGGCCTCGATTGGAACACAGGTGGAGATCCGCCCCTAGGTTGTCACGCTTCCCCGTGCAGCCCGTCGTATGAGATCAGCCCCACCGGTGCATCCGGCGCGCGGTAGAAATCCAGAGGCGCCTTTTCGGCGGCCGCGGTCGCGCGTTTGAATTCGTACCGCATTTCGCCGCCTTCCGCCTCGGAGGCGACAATCAGGCACTGCGACAGGTGACGGGCGCCATCGTAAAGATCCACAAGGCCGCGCAATTGCGGCGCGTCGGCCTCTTCCACTGAAAAACCATCTTTCCAAAGGCGCAGGACCGGGAACTGTGTCTCACCAACCTGCACGCGCAGGCGGCTTTTCTTCTTCATCCCCTGAATACGTGCGGCATCCAGCGCGTCCTGAACGGCCTTTGGCACATAGGTGGTCATGGCATCTGCTTTCTTTGGTGATCTTCTGATCTTTTTTGCGTCTCCAAAGGTGACTCACAATCACCTAAAATCAAGTGAACTTTTCCAAAAAACCACCTGGCACTTCTGCCTCTCAGTCCCCCGCATTGTGCAGATCCGCAGGGAGGCTGCGCGCCTGTCGGTGTGGGCTGAAAGTCCAGGACTGCCTATTTTGCAGGCTGAAAGCGAATAGGAGCGGAATCGATGGGTCTTTTGGTTGACGGCACATGGCACGACAAATGGTACGACACAAAATCCACGGGCGGTGCCTTTGAACGCTCGGTTTCGCAGTTCCGCAACTGGATCACGCCGGATGGCAGCGCAGGCCCGTCGGGCGATTCGGGCTTTGCCGCTGAAAGCGGACGCTATCACCTATACGTCTCCCTCGCCTGCCCCTGGGCGCACCGGACACTTATCTTTCGCCAGTTGAAGGACCTGACCGATCACATCTCGGTTTCGGTGGTGCACCCTGACATGCTGAACAAAGGCTGGACCTTTGAAACCGACGATCATGGTGCCACCGGCGATACCCTCTTCGGTCATGATTTCGCCTATGAGATCTACACCCGCGCCGATCCTGCCTATTCCGGGCGCGTCACGGTGCCGATCCTCTGGGACAAGACTCGCAACACCATCGTGTCGAACGAAAGCTCGGAAATCATCCGCATGTTCAACTCGGCCTTTGACGAGATCACCGGCAACCGGGACGATTACTGGCCGGAAGAGCTGCGTGAGCCGATCGAAGCAGTGAACGCGCGCATCTACGACACGCTCAACAACGGAGTCTATCGCTGCGGTTTTGCCACCACGCAAGAGGCCTATGACGCGGCCGTCGGCCCTCTGTTCGACACGCTCGACTGGCTTGAGGATCTTCTGTCCGAACACCGCTATCTGCTCGGCACCCGCGTAACCGAAGCCGATTGGCGCCTGTTCACGACGCTGGTCCGGTTCGACCCGGTCTACCATTTGCATTTCAAGTGCAATCGCAAGCGGCTGATCGATTATCCAAACCTCTGGGCCTATACGCGCGAATTGTACCAATGGCCCGGCGTAAAAGAGACCGTGGGCATGGATCACATCGTGCGGCACTACCACTACAGCCACGACACCATAAACCCCAGCCGTATCCTGCCGATCAATCCGGTGATCAATTGGGAGGCCCCACACGGGCGAAGCTAGGGAATACCCTACTTTTGTGCTGCCTCGGCCCAAGTTTCCCGCGCTGATTGCAGGGATCTGTTGCTTTATCACCTGAGCTGTTTCATATGGCACCAATCCGGCACCCGCCGAGTGGTGCCTTCCATGAATCAGGGCCTCAAATGGCGGCGATCAATACGGCAACCGGCGATCAGACATCCAAGGCTGCAGCGCGGGATCACGGCGGCAACCTATCGGCTGCGATGGCGCGCTACGGCGGGCAGCGCTCCGACTGGATCGATCTGTCCACTGGTATCAATCCCGCGCCCTACCCCCTGCCCGAGTTCTCGCCAGAGGATTGGTCAGCCCTGCCTGACACTGCTGCGGCAGAAGAGCTGCATGATGCAGCCCGCCGATTCTGGAATGTGCCAGACGGTGCATCTGTTCTTGGTGCTCCCGGGGCCTCGGCCCTCATTGCTCTGGCTCCGTCCCTGGCCGATGCCCGTTGGGTAAGGATCGAAACGCCTACCTATAATGAGCATGCTGCAGCTTTCAAATCCCAAGGGTGGCGTCTTGCCGAGTGTGAGCCAGCAGAAGCCTGCGTTGCCGTGCACCCGAACAACCCCGATGGGCGCCTGTGGAACGCACAGGAACTGACCGCCCCGTATCGCATTGTCGACGAGAGCTTTTGTGACGTCTGCCCAGAGCATAGCCTCATCCATATCGCAGACCAGCCGGGAACCCTGGTGCTGAAAAGCTTTGGCAAGTTCTGGGGGCTGGCCGGGCTGCGTCTCGGGTTTGCCATTGGCGATCCGGCATTGATCGCGCAGCTCTCCGATCTGCAAGGACCTTGGGCGGTCTCAGGGCCAGCCTTGAAAACAGGCATCAGGGCCCTGTCAGATCACACCTGGGCAACCGAAACCCGGAAAAAACTGGCCGAGGACGCAAAGAATCTTGACGGTATGGTTCTGCCCAAAGGCGCCAAACTGGCCGGAGGAACGGATCTGTTCCGGCTCTACCATGTTGACGACGCCGCCGCATGGCAGGACCGCCTGGCTCGCGCTCATATCTGGAGCCGTATCTTCCCCTATTCCACCACCTACATCCGCCTAGGCTTGCCGCCAGAACACGGCTGGGCCCGATTGGAAGCCGCGCTATGACTACGGCTGTCAGTCTGGTCCTCGCCCTGATCCTTGATGCCCTGTTCGGAGAGCCGCGCTGGCTCTGGGAGCGTCTTCCCCATCCGGCCGCTCTGATGGGGCGGTTGATCAAAGCGCTGGAGGAGCGGCTGAATTCTGGCAGCGGGCGCCGCGCAAAAGGTGTGGTCGCAGTGCTGGCTCTTGTCGCGGCCGGCTTGACCCTTGGCGCGGTGCTGTCACTTTTTGGGCCGATTGTCGAAATCATCGTGGCCGCGATCCTCATCGCACAGCGCTCTTTGGTAGATCACCTTCTAGCCGTGGCTCATGGCCTGCGGGCTGGACTGCAGGGCGGTCGCGATGCGGTCGCGATGATCGTCAGCCGGGACACCGCCGACATGACCGGACCGCAAGTGGCGCGCTCCGCCATAGAAAGCGGCGCCGAAAATATGTCTGACGGGGTGATCGCCCCGGCCTTTTGGTTCCTTCTGGCCGGGCTGCCAGGGCTGATCACCTACAAGATGATCAATACGGCCGACAGCATGATCGGCTACCGCACTGAGCGCTATGAAGACTTCGGCTGGGCCGCCGCCCGGTTTGACGATCTTTTGAACCTCATCCCCGCCCGCCTGACCGCCATTCTGATGGCCCTTGTCGGAGGCGTTTTGCGCGATTGGCCATCCATCGCCGCCGACGCCCGCGAGCACAGGTCGCCCAACGCCGGCTGGCCCGAAGCCGCCATGGCCCGTGCCCTGCAGGTCGCCCTTGCAGGGCCAAGGTCCTATGACGGGCAAATGCGCGATTTTCCATGGGTCAACGAGAGTGGCGCGAAAAGCGCGGATGCCCATGCGATCCGCCGTTGCACCGACATGTTATGGAGAACATGGGGGATGGCCCTTGTGCTGACGGTTGCTATCGCGGCGATCTTCTAGCACACAAGGACGCAACTCCCCAAGGAAAGCCCCTTGTCTAGAAAGGACACGAAACGCATGCGCAAACTGGCCCTTTCCCTCGCTGCTGCTCTGCTACTCCCCGCTGGGGCCATGGCACAATGTGGCGGCAATTTTTCCGGCTTTGTTCAAGGGCTGAAACAAGAGGCCGTCACCGCCGGGTTCGAACCAGCCAATGTGAACGCCTTTTTTAAGGGAACCCAACAGGATCCCAAGGTACTGCGCGCGGACCGGGCGCAGGGCGTGTTTCAGAAACCCTTCATCGAGTTTTCACGCCACCTGATTTCCCAGAACCGGATCGACCGCGGCCGCGCCATGTCGAAGACATACGACAGCATCTTTCGGCGGATCGAGAGCACCTATGGCATCAACCGCGGTGTGCTTCTGGCCTTTTGGGCCTTTGAGACCGACTACGGCGCCTTTCAGGGCGATTTCAACACCCGCAATGCGCTGGTGACACTGGCCCATGACTGCCGACGCCCCGAACTATTCCGTCCGCAGATCTTTGCCGCGCTGGAGTTGTTCTCGCATGGAGATTTCGACCCTGCCCGCACCACCGGCGCCTGGGCCGGAGAGATCGGCATGGTGCAGATGCTACCACGCGACATTCTCGAAAACGGCGTTGATGCCGATGGTGACGGTCATGTGACCCTCAAGACCTCGGCCCCCGATGCGCTGATGTCCGGAGCCAAGATGCTGTCCCACCTCGGCTGGCGCGCCGGTGAGCCCTGGATTCAAGAGGTGCGCCTGCCCAGCGGTATCGATCTGTCGCTCACAGGGCCGGCGCAAAAGCTGTCGGTGGCTGACTGGTCCAACATGGGCGTTGCCCCGCGCGAAGGGCGCCTGCCAGATCCCGCCATGCCTGCCTCGCTAATCCTGCCGCAAGGGCACAAGGGGCCTGCCTTTCTCGCCTATCCCAACTTCGACGTCTATTTCGAATGGAATCAGAGTTTCACCTATGTGATGACCGCCGCCTATTTCGCCACACGTCTGGAAGGGTCTGCGATCTACGATGCGGGCAAGCCGGATCAGGGTCTCGGCGGCGCACAAATGAAACAGCTGCAAACCAAGCTGAAAGCCATGGGATATGATGTTGGCGACGTTGACGGGATCCTTGGCGCAAAAACACGGCTTGCGGTTCAGGCTGAACAAAAGCGTCTTGGTCTGCCAGCAGATGCCTGGCCTACTCCGGCTTTGCTCAACAGGCTCTAGCGCACGGGATAGCGCTCTCCTGTTTCGGTGATCAACACCACGCGATTTCCGCTGTGAACATATAGATCGCAGCGGGAAAACCCGTTCACAAAATCGATGCAGACGCTGCCATCCGGGCCAATGTGATAGCTGCCCCAAAGCGTGCCCCCGCCGTTGGCCGCCGAATAGGTATAGGAATAAGCGCCATCTGCACCGAAAGCCGCTTCGCCGTCATCAAAAAAGACAAACGACTGCCCTGGCAGAGCCGCAAGTTCGTGCTCCTCAAAAGGCCGATCCGTCTGGCGCACATCCCAATCCCCGGCCTGAACAAGGACCGGAGCAAGAACAAAGACCGATGCGACCAGAAAATATCTCATTTGTGTATCCTACCCCGGATACGCAGAAGGGCGGCGTCACGATCCGGTGACCCCGCCCTGCCCTGATCAAAACGCGTGTGCCCTCAGGCTTACCAGCCGATGAACTCTTCAAAGTCCTTCATGCCGCGCGACCACATGGACACCTGACGGGCAAAATCATCAGCGCTGATCCCGTCGCGCCCCATGAAAATATCCATTTCGATCCGCGCCGAGCCCTCGGCAGAGACATAGCTGCGGACAAAACGGTTTTCCATATTCCACTCGTTGATTGTGGAGAGCCGAACCGATCCATCCGTCTGGTAGCCCGAGAAGAACTGGACTGCATCGCAATTCCTGTTGTCCTCACAGCCGTAATAATAGACCGAGAACTCGTTGCCATAATAGTCAACCCGCAGTTTGGGGTCGCCGACATTGTCGGTAGTCGTTTCAACCTCAGCACCTTCGTCTGCAAAGAAACGCGCAATGCTCCCGGCGTCCGTGGCATAGACATTATCTGCCATTGCCGCCAATGGGCACAAAGCAAAGGTTACAGCGGCAAGTGATTTGGCAAAATGCATGAGATCTCTCCTTAGGTCTTTTGCTCAAGCCTAAAACGCAGCCCGCCCGCGCACAAGAAATTCCCCAAAGAGCCTGCGGGGAGATTCCGGTGAGTAGCCTCAGACAAGATTCAAAAAGGCACCAAACCGCTATGCCACCAGCGCTTCGGCTTTTTTCAGATCGACCGACACCAATTGGCTGACGCCCTTTTCCTGCATGGTCACACCGAACAGGCGATCCATGCGGGCCATGGTCACGGCATGGTGGGTGATAATCAAAAACCGCGTATCCGTCTGGCGGCACATTTCGTCCAGAAGGTCACAGAAGCGCGTCACGTTGGCGTCATCGAGGGGCGCGTCCACCTCGTCCAGCACACAGATCGGCGCCGGGTTGGACAGGAAGACCGCAAAGATCAGCGCCATGGCGGTGAGTGTCTGCTCGCCCCCCGACAAGAGCGACAGGGTCGAGAGTTTCTTGCCCGGCGGCTGACACATGATTTCAAGGCCGGCATCCAAGGGATCGTCGCTTTCGACCATCACGAGGTTCGCCTCCCCCCCGGCAAAAAGGTGTGTGAACAGCATGGCAAAGCTGGCGTTGACCTGCTCAAAGGCGGTCAGCAGGCGTTCGCGCCCCTCGCGGTTGAGGCTGGCAATGCCGCTGCGCAGGGTCTTCACCGCCTCTTCCAGGTCGTGTTTTTCCGAGACCAGCTCATCATGTTCGGTCTGGATCTCGCGGGCGTCTTCTTCCGCGCGCAGGTTCACAGCCCCCAAGGCATCGCGCTGGCGTTTGTGACGGGACACCTCGGCCTCCAGCGCCTCGGCCGAAGGCATCTGATCCGGGGCGGTCTCCAGCTGTTCGAGCAAGGCCTGCGGCGCGCAGTGTTGTTCTTCGGCAATCCGCTCGGCCGCATGGGAAACGGTTTCCCGCGCCGCGTCAAACCGCGCCTCAGATCCCGCACGGGCCTCCCGCGCCTCGGAGGCGAGCCGCTCGCAATCCCGCTCGGCCTGAACCGCCTCGCGCAAGACGCCTTCGGCAGCAACTAAGGCGTCGGTCGCCGCCGCCTTGCGCGCCTCGGCTTCCTCGATGGCCTCGTTCAGCTCTTCGCGCTTTTCAGCGATCTCGGCAGGCACCGCATGGGCGTCTTCCAGCTCTTCCTGTGACGCCTCGCGCCGTTCGGCCAGTTCCTCGATCCGCCGCTCTGCGGTCTCCAGCCGGTGACGCCAGCCGGATAGATCCTTTGTGACCTGCTGGGCGCGTTTGGTGCGCGCCTCGCCCTCGCGGCGCAGCTCATCATGGGACGAGCGATGCGTCAGCATGGTGATCCGGGCCGCCTCGACCTGCTGCTTGATATCCTCGACCAGGCTGCGGGCTTCATTGAGATCGCCCAGTTCCGAAAGAGCCTTTTCCGCTTCGCTCAGTTGCAGGCGTGCGGCCATGGCGTCTTCATCGTGGCGGGCAACAGCAATGCCAAGGGTCTCCAGCTTGCCCTCGGCCATATTGCGGTCGGCTTCGGCCCGGCTAAGGGCACGCGCCGCATCCGCGACACGCTGATCAGCAGCGCGGCGGGCCTGACGGGCCAGTTGATCCGCCTGCGAAACCTCTTCCAGCTTGCGCAGCAGGGCCTCATGGGCCGCGCGGGCACCCTCTGCGCGGGCACCGACCCGCTCCAAGTCCTGTTTCAGGGCCTCCAGCCGGTTCAGTTGTTCGAGCCGCAGGGCGGCGGCACTGGGCGCATCCTCGGCCCAGGCGCGGTAGCCGTCCCAACGCCACAGATCGCCGTCAAGCGTCACCAGTCGTTGCCCCGGTTTCAGCTGCGCCTGCAGATCACGGGCGACATCCCCTTCGACCAGACCGATCTGGCCGATCCGGCGCGCCAGCGCCTCCGGCCCCGAGACATGCTTGGCCAAGGGTTCCACCCCGTCTGGCAGCGGCGCATCGCGGTCATATCCGGCCAGCGTCACCCAGCCGGTCGGGCCGTCCACTTCCGCCAAAGGCGCGCGCAGATCATCGGCCAGAGCCGCACCGAGCGCCTTTTCGTATCCCGGCGTCACACTCAGCTCGTCAAGGATCTGACCACCCTCAGCAGTGTCCCGTTCCACCAATTTGGCAAGGGCCGTGACTTCGGCCCTTAGGGTGCCCAACTCCCCTTCGGCTTCGGAGCGCTGCGAACGTGCTTCGGTCTCACGCTCTTGAGTGTCGGTGCGCAGTTCATCGGCGGCGGCCAGAGCGTCTTCGGCGGCTTCAGCGGCTTCGCGGGCGTCTTCCTCGGCGGCGACGGCTGCTTCAAACCGCTCCTGCGCCTGCTCGAGAGCTTCCTGCGCCATTTCCTGTGCGGCGCGGGATTTCTCGCCCTCGTCGCTCGCGCGGGTCAGGGCCCGTTGGCAATCCTCGACCAGACGCCGGGCAGACTGATGGCGGGCGGCCAGACGGGCGACATCCTCGGTCACCTGCGCAAGATGTTCCTCGCGCGCTTCAAGGATCTGCCCCGCATCACGCGCCAGTTCCGCCGCTTCGGAGAGCCGGTCGTCATGACCATCGCTCGCCTTGGCCAACTCGCGCTGTTCCCATTCGAGGCGCTCGATGGTCTCGCCCGCGTCGCGGTTCAATCCACCTTCACGTTCGATGTCATTGCCAAGCTGCTGAATCCGCGAGGTCAGCCGCTCGATCGCCTGCCGTGCCTGAGCCTCCTGATCGCTGAGCGCATCGCGCTGCACCACCAGTCGCTGCAGGATGGCGGCCGCGATCGCTTCTTCTTCGCGCAGAGGCGGCAGGGCCTCTTCATCCTTGGCGCGTTTTTCGCCCGCAGCCCGGCTCAGTGCTTCGGCCTTGGCAGCCTGGGTGATGCGGACGCGCAGCTCTTCCTCGGCCGCTTGGCGAGCATCGTCCGCCTCGCGCCAGCGGCGATAAAGCAGCATGCCCTCGGCAAGGCGCAGTTTTTCCCCGATGTCCCGATAGCGCTGCGCCTGTTTGGCCTGCCGCGCCAGTTGCGAGAGCTGCCCCGCCAGCTGTTCGATCACATCATCAACGCGCAGAAGGTTCTGCTCGGTGTTCTTGAGCTTCAGCTCTGCTTCATGGCGGCGCTGATAGAGGCCGGAAATGCCAGCCGCTTCTTCCAGAATGCGGCGGCGCGCCTTGGGTTTGGCGTTGATCAGCTCGGAAATCTGCCCCTGCCGGACCAGAGCCGGAGAATGTGCACCGGTTGAGGCATCAGCAAAGAGCATCTGAACGTCGCGCGCGCGCACGTCCTTGCCATTGGACTTGTAGGCACTACCCACATCGCGGGTGATGCGGCGCACGATCTCCAGCTGGTCGCTGTCGTTAAAGCCCGAAGGCGCCAGCCGGTCGCTGTTGTCGATCTGCAGGCTCACCTCGGCAAAGTTGCGGGCCGAGCGGGAGGAGGTGCCGGCAAAGATCACATCCTCCATTCCGCCGCCCCGCATGGCGCGGGCGCGCGTTTCCCCCATCACCCAGCGCAGCGCCTCCAAAAGGTTCGACTTGCCACAGCCATTGGGCCCGACAACGCCGGTCAGCCCATCCGCGATGATCAGATCGGTCGGATCGACAAAGCTTTTGAAACCGTTGAGCCTGAGTTTGGAAAAGCGCAAAGCTGCCCCTTTGTGATTCTTGTGCTGGAAATCACAGCAGGTTCCGAGGCGATGAGTCAACGCCGCTGCCCCCAAATCAGGCCAGAACGCAGCTCGTCGCCACTATATCTTGTGGATAACCCCGAAAGCCTCGCCGACTTGGGCCAACAAGTACCTTACGGGCAACTCAGGCGCCCCACGAGAACCGCCTGATCCCCCATGACCCAATCCACGTCACAGCCACTCGCCAGCGCCATGGCGCGCCGCGCCCTGTCACGCAAAGGGCCAAGGCGGGGCGCATATTGCGGATTTACGCGCACTGCTTCGACCAATGTCCCCCTTTGGCGCAGATCAAAGGTGCTGCCCTCGACGGTCACGCGCACGGGATGAATCCCATGAAAGTGAGAACTGGGCGCGGCGCAACCCATGAGCCATAGAAGCAAAGAAAACATCACAAGACGCATGACCATTCCGCCAGCCTTCCCGGCTGAAAGGCCGGGCTCAAAGCTGCATCATACCATCTGTGCCGCCTGCTGCCGAGTGGCTGCATTGGCCGACAAACCATCCGAAATCAACCGGGCCAGACGCGCGATCCCCTCTTCAATATCCGTCTCATCCAAGACTGAAAAGCTGAGCCGTAGGGTATTCGCGCCGCTGCCATCGGAGAAGAAGGCCTGTCCGGGCACAAAAGCGACCTTCACTGTTTCAAGCGAGCGCGCCAGCAATTCTGCACTGTCAACGCCTCCCGGTAGGGTGAGCCAAACAAACATCCCCCCCTCGGGCCGGGTCCACTGCACTCCGGGTGGCATATGTCGTTCCAATGCGGCAAGCATGGCATCGCGGCGGGCCTTGTAGGCGCTGCGCACCGTTTCAACGTGGCTGTCAAAGATCTGCCGTGCAACGGTATTCACCGCCATCTGGTTCACCGTTGCAGAGTGCAGATCAGCCGCCTGTTTGATCAGAACCATCTGCGCGATAACAGGTTTGGCCGCCACCACCCAGCCCACCCGCAAGCCGGGCGACAGTGTTTTTGAAAAGGAGCCGCAATAGACCGTGCGGCAGTCTTCGAGGCTTCCTTTTTGCGCCAGCTCCATGGCGAGGATCGGTGCAACGGGCTCACCCTCATAGCGCAGGTCCTGATAGGCGCTGTCTTCAATCACAGCGCAGCCCAGATCCTCAGCCAAGTCCAACAGACGCGCGCGCGCCTCTGCGCTGACAGTGAGACCGGTCGGATTTGCGAAATCTGCCGAAAGATAAGCAAATTTGACCCTACTATCTGCGGCGTCCGCTCCTTTCTGATAGCTTTCTGCGGTCCGGTTGCCCTCAAGGCTGAGCTGGTCATAGCGGGGTTCGTAGGCGTTGAAGGCCGCAAGAGCACCCAAATAGGTCGGCCCTGTCACAAGGGCGGTATCCCCCGGCGACAGGAACAGTTTGCCCAGGTAGTCGAGGGCCTGCTGCGAGCCGGAGGTGATCAGGATATTGTCTGGCGTGCAGGTGATCCCGAGCCGAGCCATGCGATCAACGATCCACTCCTTCAGGGGCGGGTAGCCTTCACTTACGGAATACTGCAGGGACTGCGACGCCTGTCCGCGGCTCAAGGCTTGCTCAAACGCGGTGGCAAAGGCTTTGGCAGGAAACAGTGCCGGATCCGGGATGCCGCCCGCGAAAGAAAGAATGCCCGGCTGGTCCAGCAGCTTGAGCAGTTCGCGGATTTCCGACGCCTTCATGCGCAGGGCGCGGCTGGCAAAGATCTCTTTCATCAACATGACACTCTCCTCACACCGAGTCGCAGGCCAGAGTATGTTTTCGCACTTGTAAGTCAACAAAACTGACCTATTATTACAAAAGAGTGATCACCACTTTTCGAATATTGCGTGATGCTTGTGGCCTTGCGCTGGCTGTGGTCATATGATTTGACCAATTGTGGACCTTCGTAGCATCACCGACGAAAAACCAGAGACCCAGATGCCGTTTCAAAAAGTGCAGCCCGAAAAGCTATCCACATCGGTCGTGCGGCAGATCGAGCAATTGATCCTGCGGGGCATCCTGTCGCCCGGTGAGCGCCTTCCAGCGGAACGCGAGCTTGCCGAGCGGCTTGGCGTCTCGCGCCCCTCGTTGCGCGAAGCCATTGCCGAGCTGCAGGAACGCGGGTTGTTGACATCAAAGGCTGGCTCTGGGGTCTTTGTCGGCGATGTGCTTGGCTCGGCCTTCTCCCCTGCGCTGGTGCAGCTTTTTTCCAGCCATGACGAGGCGGTCTTTGACTACCTGTCGTTTCGGCGTGACATGGAAGGGCTTGCAGCAGAACGGGCGGCGCGGCTTGGTTCTGATGATGATCTCCAGGTGATCCAGACCATCTTTGACAAGATGGAAGCGGCCGGAAACCCCGCGGAATCTGAAGAAGCGGCGCAGCTAGATGCGCAGTTTCATTCGGCCATCATGGATGCCAGCCACAACGTCATCATGCTGCACATGATGCGGTCGATGATCGACCTATTGCGGGAAGGCGTATTCTATAATCGCAAGGTCATGTTTCAACAGTACACCTCCTATGAGGCAATCCTGGAACAGCATCGCGCCATCAACTCGGCCCTGCAGGCTCGTGACCCGGAGGCGGCGCGGCAGGCGGTGGAACGGCACCTGGACTATGTAAAACAGGCGCTGATGGACCATCAACGGGCCGAGAGAAATGCCGAAGTTGCGCGCCAGCGGCTGGAGCATGAGAAGAACAGGTCCTAAGCAGGCGCCTATCGGTCTACTGAAGGCTTTTGCGCCACTCAATCATCGCTTTGCCCAAAGCTGCTGAGATCCTATGAAAATCCTGCCCGTCCAGCAGGTCCGAGGCCTTGTCCACAAGATCCTTTTCCACGCATTTGGCAACATGTCCGGCAGCCTGATGAAACCGGGCGTGGGCGGCAACCACAGCCCCGAATTCCGACGTAGAGGCGATTTCGGGAACTTTGGAGAGCTCTTTGAGCCATTTGCCAAAATTACAGAGATCTTCGCGTCCGATGTCTTCCGCAGGATCCCTGAGATATCCCCTGGAAACAGCCTCCTTGAGTTTCTGTTTCCAGCAGCCATGCGCCCCCATCGCTTCGGTGATCTGTTTATCCAGCCCCTTCATGCTCACGCCCATACCTATCCAAGAATCGCCTTCGCGAAAGCATAGGAGGGCAGGATGAAGGCCGGGTTACGATAGTTTTACGACGCCAATGAAGGGTCAGGCCGATGCGAAATCGGGCAGAAACGCGCAGTCATACAAGGCCATGGTCCGCTTTCCCTCGCGCCCACCGGTCAGTTTGCCAATGCAATAGGTGGCGATAACACGGCCGGTCTCCCCGGCGCCCGTGTTTCGATTTAGGCTCAGCCCCTGAAAAGCGGATCCCGCAGGGCCATCGATTGCGCATGCTTCGCTGTGTCCGGTCTGGGTCATATCGGGCCTCTTTGGTGAATGTTTCGCTTACCTAAAGTCATACATCATTCCAAAGACCCAGGCAGTAGCGCCAAAGCCCAATGCGAGGCACCGTTCGGTGAGGACACCTATCCGAAAGCATAAGGTCCGCTGAGCCGACAAGAGCACAAAAAAACCCGGCCTCATGGACCGGGTTCTTTTGATAATGTCATGTACGGTGCAGGTTAGTGCAGCTTGGCGTCCACATCCGCGATGGCCGCGTCGATCAGTTTGTTGGCTTCGGTCGCGGTCATCTGCTTTGCAATCACCTTGTCAGCGGCTGCAACAGCGATCGAAATCGCCTGATCGCGAACTTCCTTCACGGCCGAAGCCTCTGCAGATGCGATCTGCTCTTCGGCTGCGGCCAGACGGCGCGCAATCGATTTTTCCAGATCGACCTTGGCTTCTGCAGCGGCCTTTTCGGCGTCTTCGCGGGCAGCGGCCACGATGCGATCCGCCTGGACCTGAACTTCCTGCTGCTTGCGCTCGTAAGACGCCAGAATGGTCTGGGCCTCTTCACGCAGGGCACGAGCTTCGTCCAGCTCTTTCTGGATGCCTTCGGCGCGCGCGTCCAGCTGGCCGCCGATCAAGGTCGGAACCTTGGCCACCAGAAGGATACCGATGAACAGGATGAAGGCCAGCGCAACAACCAGGTTGGTGTTGGACAGATCCATCCCACCACCGGCAGCGAAAGCAGGCGACGTTGCGCCAAGGGTCAGGGCAATTGCCAGTACTGTGCGCATGTCCTTATCCTTTCATCCGCTCGTCGACCGCAGCGGCGACGGCTTTGGCGTCCGACTTGCCGCCCAGGGCTGCAACCAGCGCCTCTGCGGTGTCGTTGGCCACGACTTTGACGCTTTCCAGCGCACCGGCCTTGATGTCGGCGATGGCCTTTTCAGACTCGGCGGCCTTATCGGCGATCTGTGCATCCGCTTTGGCGATTGCATCGTTCAGATCGGCCTGAATTTCAGCGCGGGCCTCGGCAGCGATACGCTGCGCTTCCGCGCGGGCATCGGCCAGGGCCTTGTTATATGCGTTTTCGGCCTCGACCGCCTTGGCTTTCAGATCTTCAGCCGCGGCGAGGTCATTGGTGATCGTTCCCTGGCGTTCAGCCAGTACCGCCGCAATGCGGGGCAGGGCTACGCGCGACAGGATGAGGTAGATCACGACCAGAGCAACGGCGAGCCAGAAGATCTGGTTTCCGAAGGTCGAGAAATCCAGTTGCGGCATGCCCGGTGCAGAGCCGTGCGCGGCATCTGCTGCGCCGTGTGCTGCCTCTTGCGTATTTGATGCCATGTCGTTCTCCTTGGGAACTTGCCGTTACACCGGGCAGCGCGAGGAACCGCGCCGCCCGGCCGTAAGGATTGAGGTTCCTGAGGTCTTAGACAGCGAACATCAGCAGCAGAGCGACCAGGAACGAGAAGATGCCCAGGGCTTCTGCAAACGCGATGCCGATGAAGAGGGTTGCGGTCTGGCCGGCGGCTGCCGACGGGTTGCGCAGAGCGCCTGCCAGGAAGTTGCCGGCAACGTGGCCCACACCGATTGCGGCTGCGCCGGAACCGATTGCTGCCAGGCCTGCGCCGATGAACTGACCGAGTTGTGCGATATCGCCTTCCATGATTTCTCTCCTTACGATGGAATTGGTGATTTAGGGTCGCGGGAGGGCCACCTGGCCCGCCCGGATGAGGGGTCTATCCTGCCTTAGTGGCTCGGGTGCAGTGCGTCCTTGAGGTACACGCAGGTCAGGATGGTGAACACATAGGCCTGGATGAAGGCCACCAGAACTTCCAGCGCGTAGACTGCGGTGATGGCAAAGATCGGCAGGAAGCTGAATGCGCCCAGAGCGGCGGCAAAACCTGCGAACACCTTCAGAACCGCGTGACCAGCCATGACGTTACCAGCAAGACGGATGCTGTGGCTGACGGGGCGCACGAAGTAGGAAATCAGTTCGATGATGGCCAGGATGGGGCGCAGCGCCAGCGGCGCACTCGAAACCCAGAACAGGCCCAAGAAGCCGGCGCCATTCTTGACGAAACCGACGATGGTCACGGTGAAGAAAACCAGCGCGGCCAGAACGGCGGTCACGGCAATATGCGAGGTGGTGGTGAAGGAACCGGGGATCAGGCCCAGGAAGTTCGCCATCACGATGAACATAAACAGGGTCATGATGTAGGGGAAGAACTTCACACCGTCCTTGCCGGCGACGTCCTCAACCATTTTGTAGATGAAGCCATAGGCCAGTTCCGCAACCGACTGTGCGCGGCTCGGCACGATGGCGCGGCGGGAGGAGCCGAGAACCAGCAGAGCAAAAACCGCAGCAATCGCAAGAGCCATCCACAGGGTCACATTGGTCGGCGTGTACCACGCGATGTGATCACCAAACAGCGGGCTCACGATGAACTGATCCATAGGGTGGATCGCCAGCTTGGCTTCCTCGGGCGCGAATACGAACCCCGAGACGATGACCAGCGCCAATGCCGCGAAAAAGAAAATCTTGCCCATCTGTCCGTGTCTCCTGTCGCCGAAAGCTTCCCCTTATGGGTCAGCCCCGGTCTTGCGCATTTTTGTCGGCCTCTTCGGCCAGTTTTTCGTTCTGGATCTCCTGCGCCGTGCGAAGCATCGTCTTCACCCCGGCGGCAAGCCCCAGCAATATGAACAGCACCATGAAGATGGGCAGGGTTCCAAACAGCTGGTCCAGCCCGTATCCGATGCCAAAGCCGATCCCGAGACCGGCCACCAATTCAATCACCATCCGCCAGGCCTGATTGGCCAGGGAATAGTGCTCATCCGCGCGCGGCTTGGGCTCCTGGGCCTTACGCGCCTCCGCCAGTCTGGCCTCCAGCTGCGCCATGCGCTGCTTTTGGTCATCATCTGTCACGAGCGCCATCCTCACGCGAATTTCTATGCAGGGTGCTAAGGCCAAGACGCGTAGGAGTCAATTGTAAGGATGCGAGTTTCGAAATCCCCTTAAGTGGCTGTTTTTTAATAATACAATTCCCAACGGCACCGACACTGCCTCTCTGCCGCAGGCCAGACTGCCGCCAAAGCCTGCCGGATTCCATATTCAACCGAAAGGTTGATTTTAGCAGGCGGGCGGTTTTGCCAGTCGTCCGCGCAGGATCCGCCCGTCAATCAGGAGCAATCCAACAAGGATTGCCGCCATCCCCCACAGGTGCTCTGCCAGCAATGTTTCCCCAAGGATCCAGGTGCCCAGGAAAAGCGCTGAAACCGGCGCGATCAGTGTCGGCAAGGTGATGTTGGTTGGACCCACCTTTGGCAGAACCCAGTAGAACGCGATGAAGGCCGCCGATGTCAGCACAAAGCCGATCATCAACAACGACGCCCAGGTTTCCATACGGGTGATGACCGGCAGCCCTTCGCTCCACAGCGCAAGTGGCGCGATGACCGCAGTCGACCCGGTCAGGGCGACAGCCACCAACACGACCGGCTCCATATCCTTGAAACTGCGCGCGATATTGACGGAGAAAGCATAGCACAGCGGCGCGCACAGGGTGATCAGTACCGCCCAGACTTCTGAAGACTGGCCGCTCTCTAGGATCGGCAGCGACAGCAGAACAATGCCCAGGAACCCGCACATCACACCCATTGATTTGAGGACGGTGGCCCGCTCACCGCCGGGCCAGAAGTGAGACACCACCACTGCAAGCGCCGGGGTGGTTGCGTTTACGATCCCCGCGACGCCACTGGCAATATGCTGCTGACCCAGCGCATAGAAAGCAAATGGACCGGCGTAGCTCAGGGCGCCGAACCCGAATAGCGCCAGCCAGCGCCGTGCGTTGACAGGCACGGTCTTGCGTGCGGCTAGCACGTAGATCCAACAGCCCAGGGCACCAAAACCGACCCGCCCCATGGAGACCGACAGCGGCCCCAGCTCACGCAGCAAAATTGCATTGAACATGAACGACATGCCCCAGCCGATGCCCAAAATGAAAATAACCGCCCAATAGCGCAAAGCCATGCCAACTGCTCCGTCAAAATGCCTTGCGCCGATCCATCACAGTTTTTGCAGGATTGTCGACCCGCTTCTTGCCCTTTAGGAGTATCGGGCATGAGCGACACCCTCGATACCGTCTTCGCGGCCTTGGCCGATCCCACGCGGCGGGCGATCCTGACCATGCTTCTTGAGGATGACATGGCGGTTACAGACGTGGCTGAACCGTTCGAGATGTCGCTGGCTGCGATCTCTAAGCATCTGACAATCCTGACCCGTGCAGGCCTCATCGCGCAGGAAAAGCGGGGCCGGGTGAAATGGTGCAAGCTGCAACCGGACGCGCTGCGCGGCGCGTCCGTCTGGATGCAGGGCTTTGGTCAGTTCGAGCCGGTGAACCTTGATGCCTTTGAGCGCTTCCTTGCATCCGAGCTGGATGCCGGAGAAGCTGAAGCGCCGGAATAGGCACCGTCAGGTCGGGGCGCGGGCCGGTTTCGCGTCATCCTCGAGCAGCAGCACCAGAGCAATCACCGTCAGGGCGATCCCGACAAGCAGCAGTCGCGAGGGCACCGGGCGCCCAAGTGCGACCTCCCAGACGATCACCCAAGAGGGGGTGAGATAGGTGTAGGCCATCACCTTGGCCGAGGGCAGGTTCAGCGAGGCATATTGGAGCAGCACGAAAGTCGCCGCGCTGGCAAAGATCGCGAGATAAAAGAGACCGATCCAGACGATCCCCGGCAGGTTCAGCCAATCAGTGGTGCTTATGTCGTTCCAACCAAAGATGGTCAGGATCACCGCACCCGCAATCAACATACCAAAGGTGAAACTCACCGCAGGCTCCCCCCGGTTCAGCTTGCGGACCATGGGCGTATAGATCGCGTGGGACACGCAGCCGAGGAAATAGATCATCTCCCCCTGCCCGATCTCGAAGGCCAGAAAGGCGGACCAATCGGCGCGGAAGATCACCCAAAGTGCGCCAGTGGCGCCAATCGTCAAAGCCAGCGCCATGCGCGGGGTGGTGACCTGCCGCAACAGGAGCCAGCCAAAAATGCCGCTCATCACAGGGGTCAGGGTGAAAACCGCCGAGGCGCTAACCGGATCCGCCGTCTGCAAGCCATAAAACATCAGCACGAAATAGGCCGCGAACAGCCCGCCCAGCACCAGAAACCGCCAGGGCGCGTTGAAGTGACTGGCGCGAAACTTGCGGGTTCCCAAGGCAACCGCCCCGATGATCACCGCCGCCAGAGCAAATCGCGCCGCATTGAGTGCAGCAGGGGCAATTTCATTGGCCACCATCACGCCCAGCGAAAAAGACCCTGCCACCAAGGCAGAGAACAAGAGCATTGCCAGATGCCCACGCAAGGCAGGTGTCAGGCCACCCATTCCTTGGACCTTTCTTTCAGGAATTTCAGGAAGCTCTGCACCTTGTTGGTCCGATGCAAGTCGACATGAGTGACGAGCCACAGGCTGCCTTCCCACTCCTTCAATGGCTCCATCATCTGCACAAGATTGTCGTGACGCGCCGCCTCCCACATGGACAGGAAGCCAATCCCGGCACCGGCCAGAACCGCCTCCTGCATCGCGAACCCATCGGTGCAGCGGAACATGATCGTCTCGGGCGTCGTGTGATCCCGCAGCCAGCGAAAGAAGGGAGCGCGGCTATTTTCATTGTCGCTGCCGACAAAGCGATGGTTGGGAAGGTCCTCCACGCCTTTGAGCATACCGTGTTTTTCGACGTAGTCAGTGGTGGCAAAAAGCCCGGTGCGCTGGCTGAGGAAGGGCTGAACCACGTTGTCCGGCTGATCCGGCGCATTGCCGGCCCTCAGCGCCACATGCGCCTCGCCATATTCCAGACGGAACAGCCGCTCGCCGGTCAGGTAGCGGATGATCAGGCCGGGATGCATCTGCTGGAACTCGGTCAGCACCGGCACCAGAAGATGCGACATGGAGGACAGCGAGGTCACGACCAACTCTCCGGTCACCTCATCGCCCTGCCCTTTCAGACGCCCGGCCAATTGGCTGAACTGATCATCGGTGGTCTGCGCCACCCGCAACAGATCCTGTCCGGCCTCGGTCGGGGTATAGCCGCGCGCATGACGCTGGAACAGCTTGACGCCTAGGCGCGCCTCGATCGCGTCAATGTGGCGGATCACAGTGGCATGGTGAACACCCAGAACTTCGGCTGCGCCGCTGACCGTTCCCATGCGGGCCACCTGATAGGCTGTGCGCACCTCATCCCAGTTTTCCATTTATCTCTCCGTTCTCGATATGCGCATGACCGCCCCATTGTGCATTTTTGCGCATTATTCGTGAAATATCACAGATTGCGTTCGAAATTGCAATAACCCATCTTCGGTCCCAAGCTTCACCGCAGAACAGGACAAAAGACAATGACCAAGACCGTATTGCACATCGACTCTTCCGCCCGCCGCACAGGGTCCGTTTCCCGCGATCTGACCGCCCAGATCGTAGACCGCCTTGGCGCCGACGAGGTGATCCGCCGCGATCTGGCGACCCCGCTGCCGCTGCTGGACGAGGCCTGGATTGGCGCGAACTTCACCCCCGCCGATCAGCGCAGCGACGAACAGAAGCAGCTGTTGGCCCAATCCGACACGCTCGTCGAAGAACTGAAAGCAGCCGACACGCTGGTGATCGGTGCGCCGATCTACAACTTCTCGGTTCCCGCCGGCCTCAAGGCCTGGATCGATCTGGTTGCCCGCGTTGGCCTGACCTTTTCCTATACCGAGGAAGGCCCCGCTGGCCTATTGGAAGGCAAGCGCGCCATCATCGCCGTTGCTTCGGGCGGCACCGAAGCCGGGTCGGCCATCGACTTTGCCACCGGATACCTGCGTCACATGCTGGGCTTCATGGGCATTACTGAGGTGAAGATCGTCGCAGCAGACACCCTGGCCATTGATGAAGGCGCCGCACTCGCCAAAGCCAAATCCCAGATCGAGGCTTTGGCGGCCTGATCCCTCAAGACCCATAATTTACAGAAAACCCAACCATCACTCACACCACACCAGAGCGGCGGCGCAGTTGTTTCTGCGCCGCCGTTTTCAAATTGGCCAAGCCAAGGGCCTGTCCTGCGACATCGCAGCAGGCGCGCGCGAAACAAACAACTTACGCAATGTCCCTTTTGCCGATAGGGTTGAGCTTATCCGGCAGCGCGATAGCCTGATGGCTCCTGCGCGCAGTTTGCTCAATGCCAATGCAAAGCACCCGGTACTTCCATATTTTTCATCAATAGATCCGAGGTCATGAAATATGATTTCAGCCGAATACTGCCGAACTCTGGCGCGCTACAACAGCTGGCAAAATGCATCACTCATCGCTGCAGCCGATGGGATGACCGACTGCGAGCGCAGGTTGGATCGAGGCGCTTTCTTCAAATCCATCGCCGCGACGTTCAACCACCTCTATTGGGCAGACGCACTGGTGCTTGAGCGCATCAAAGGAAACGAGCGGCCACAAGATACGATCACACATTCTCTCACCAACCCGTCAGATTGGGCCGACTTCAAAGCCCTGAGGAAACAACGAGATTTGCAGATCGAACTCTGGGCCGCCAGCACAACCGACGCCGATCTCCTGGGTACGATAGGATGGTATCCGCCAGACGGCGCTGGCCGGGTTGAAATGACCAAAGCTCTTTGCGTGGTTCAGCTTTTCAACCATCAAACCCATCACCGCGGACAGATACATGCCATGCTCACGGCTGCCGGGGCTGACCCCGGGCCTACGGATATTTCGGCCATGCCGCCGGAGTAATCGCCCTGCCCCCGTTGTTAGTCGGCCACATCAAAGAAGCTCCGATGGCGGAGGTCTTTGGATCAATTTCCTTACAATCAGGCCTCGATGGCCTTGATCATATCCACGCGGGTGCCGTGGCGGCCGCCTTCGAATTCGGCATCAAGGAAGGCATCCACAATCTCCAGCGCCAGCGATTCTCCGATCACGCGCGCGCCAATCGACAGCATGTTGGCGTCGTTATGCTCGCGGGTCATGCGGGCCGAAAACGGATCGGCGCAGACACCACAGCGAATGCCCTTGACCTTGTTCGCCGCCATCATGATGCCCTGCCCGGTGCCGCACAGGATGATGCCCAGCGCGCAATCGCCCGAGGCGACCTTTTGCGCAGCCGCTTCGCCGTGCTTTGGGTAATGGGTGCTTTCCGGTGTGGTCGGGCCGATATCGACCACCTCCCAGCCCTTTTCCGCGATATGTTTCGCGATGGCTTGCCGCATGTCGATGGCGGCGTGATCGCTGGACAGGACAATGCGTTTGTTGTCAGCCATGGGATGTCATTCCTTGTGTATATGCGAAACGCAAGGCGCGGCGCCCTTGTTTCAGATCCAGTTCACCTCGACCCCGATCCGGTCGAGAAAGGCCAGTAGGTCTCCGCGCGCCATGACGACGGTGCGGGTGTTGACGAGCGGATGCATGCAGATGACATCCGCCTCTTGTGCGGCGCGGTCCAGGTGGAAGGTCACGCCCTTTTCCACGCCGGTGATCATCGCCAGCGGGCTGATGGCCCCGGGGAGGATCCCCAGATGCTCCATCAGTCGATCCGACGAGCCAAAGCTCAGTCCCGGCGCGCCGATCTCCTTGCCCAGCGCCTTGAGGTCGATCTCGCGGTCCTGCTCGACCGAGACCAGGTGATTGCGTTTCTTGCGGTCGCGCAGATAGAGGTTCTTGATCCGAAGCGCCGACACGCCCGGCTCTTCCATTTCGGCTTCGACCGTTTTGGCATCCTCAACCGTGCGCAGCGGCACGTGTTCGAACAACTTGTAGGCCAGCCCCCATTCATCGAGCTGCGCCAACAGAGCATCGGAGGTTACGGGCAATGTGTCCTGGTTGAGTGACGATGCATCCATGGCAAGTGTTCCATCCGCAAGACTGTGATCACCGCCATGTGCCAGAGAATGCCCCTGCTCGGCAATGCGGTTTTGCCCGGATCCTGGGAAATTTGACAGGTTGGATGCAGGCCAAAGTCAGGCCATCACAGGTTCTGTCCCAAAACAACGAAGCCAATCAGCATCCAGCCTTGCGATTGCCGCAGCATCAAATCGCTGCAATTCGGTCCAGTAGCGGCCTGAAGGCACAAAGTACCCGAGCGCCCGCTCCTGCGCGAGGATCTGCTCGGCCTCGCCTTTGGCGAAACGCGACACAGGCACATCGGAAAAGCTGTCCAACGTAGCCCGCTGGTAGGGCAAAACGCTGTCTTTGGTGCTGAGATTGACCATGGCGCACCCTTGGCGAGCCGCAAAATACTCCAGCCGCCGCGCCTTGGCCGGAAGGTTGGCCAGCGTCACATCATCTCTCAAAGGGTCCGCTGTGCCGGTGCCATAAAAATGTGTCTGACCCGCTGCCGGATAGACCATATCGCAGCCGAAATAGCACAGGCGGCTTGGGTTCAGAGCGTGAAGCGCCCAATATCCAGCGGTAAAGGCCATGGTGCCACCGGCATAGACAAATCCGCCATAGGCGTTTTGCGCAGGCACATAGTCCGTTGCCGTAACGATCTTCTGCCCTGGCTGGATCTCAGAAGGGCGCCTGTCTTCGGGAAAGTCCTCGGGGTGGATCAGATGGCTCCAGTCAGGACGGATCCGCCATGCATTATTGATCACAACCACATGGTCAAAGGACGCGCGCGGCCAAACTGCGGCCTGCACCGCATAAGGTGCGCTGCCAAGAATCAAAACGCTGGTCAACTTCCCGTCTCCGCACCTAGTCACTGCCTCTGTAGAGTTAGTGTGGGGCGCCCGGTCCGCATTGCCAGATGTTTTCTCGGATTCCGAGGCCTTTTCTTGGATCTTGTCCGTCAAAAGGCCTCCTCAACCGCACCCCGGCCTTGCCAAGCTTGACTCCCAAGCATGAACAGGATAGCCCGCACTCAAATTCCGGAAGCACACTTGTCTTCCGGTCCCCGCCCATTGCCGGGGATCGCCCTCCACCAGCGTGTTACGCCCGTGGGGGCATTTGTGCATGGGCGTCATGGTCCCTACATTTGGGGGCAGGAAACCGAAACCGGCTCAAAGGAGGCCGCAAGGCATGTTTGAAAATCTATCCGAACGCCTTTCCGGTGTATTTGACCGGCTGACGAAACAGGGCGCCCTCTCTGAGGAAGACGTCAAGACCGCCCTGCGCGAGGTCCGCGTTGCCCTGCTGGAGGCGGATGTTTCGCTGCCCGTGGCCCGCGACTTCGTCAAGAAGGTGCAGGAGCAGGCCACCGGTCAGGCCGTGACCAAATCGGTGACACCCGGCCAGCAGGTCGTCAAGATCGTACACGACGCCCTTGTGGACACCCTGCGCGGTGAAGGCGATCCGGGCGAGTTGAAGATCGACAACCCGCCCGCGCCGATCCTCATGGTCGGCCTGCAGGGGTCGGGTAAGACCACCACCACCGGCAAGCTTGCCAAGCGTCTGAAGGAAAAAGAGGGCAAAAAGGTCCTGATGGCCTCGCTCGACGTCTATCGCCCGGCGGCGATGGATCAGCTGGCCGTTCTGGGCACTCAAATCGGCGTCGACACCCTGCCCATCGTACAAGGTCAAAAGCCTGTCGATATCGCCAAACGCGCCAAGCAGCAGGCGGCCTTGGGTGGCTATGACGTCTATATGCTGGACACTGCTGGCCGCCTTCAGATCGACGAAGTCCTGATGCAGGAAGTCGAGGACGTGCGCGATGTGGTCTCGCCGCGTGAAACCCTGCTGGTGGTCGACGGTCTGACCGGTCAGGTCGCGGTCGAGGTCGCCGAGGAATTCGATGCCAAGATCGGCATCTCCGGCGTGGTCCTCACCCGGATGGACGGTGACGGGCGTGGCGGTGCAGCCCTGTCGATGCGCGCCGTCACTGGCAAGCCGATCCGCTTTGTCGGCCTTGGCGAAAAAATGGACGCCATCGAAACCTTTGAGCCGGATCGGATCGCAGGCCGCATCCTCGGCATGGGCGACATCGTGGCCCTAGTCGAGAAGGCGCAGGAAACCATCGAGGCCGAACAGGCCGAAAAGATGATGAAGCGCATGATGAAGGGTCATTTCAATATGAATGACCTTAAGATGCAGCTTGAACAGATGCTCCAGATGGGCGGCATGCAGGGCATGATGTCGATGATGCCCGGCATGGCCAAGATGGCAAAGCAGGTCGAAGATTCCGGCATGGACGACAAGGTGCTCAAGCGCCAGATCGCCATGATCCAGTCGATGACCAAGAAGGAGCGCGCCAACCCGGCACTCCTGCAGGCCTCGCGCAAGAAACGCATCGCGGCAGGCTCCGGTATGGAGGTTTCCGATCTCAACAAGCTTCTGAAGATGCACCGCCAAATGGCCGATGTGATGAAGAAAATGGGCAAGATGGGCAAAGGCAAGATGCTGAAACAGGCCATGAAAGGCATGTTCGGCAAGGGTGGCGGTATGCCCGATATGGCGGGCGGCCTGCCCGGCGGCATGGACCCCAGCCAGCTTGACCCAAAGGCGATGGAGGCCGCGGCCAAGGCGCTTGGCGGCAAGGGCGGTCTGCCCGGCGGCCTTCCGGGTCTTGGTGGCATGGGCGGTCTGCCCGGTGGCCTGTCTGGGTTCGGAAAGAAGAAGTAACGCCCCATGACCGTGACCATCCCCACGATTGAGACCGAACGGCTGATCCTGCGCGCGCCCCAGCTTGATGATTTTGAGCATTGGGCGGCCTTCTTTGCGTCCGAACGGTCCCGCCATGAACGCGGCATGATGCCTCGTGATGCGGCCTGGAGGGTCTGGGCCGGGGATGTGAGCAACTGGGTGCTGCGCGGCTATGGCCCTTTTGGGATCGAAGCCCGCGACACCGGCGCCTATCTGGGTGAAGTCGGAATCTACCAGCCAGACGGCTATCCCGGTCCGGAACTGGGCTGGTTCGTGGTCCCTGGCGCCGAAGGCAAGGGCTATGCGGCCGAGGCTGCAAAAGCCGTCATGCTTTGGACCCGCCAGAGCTTTGGCTGGGACCGCTTGATCAATATCATCGATCCGAACAATGCCCGATCCATTGCACTGGGTCTGCGCCTGGGTGGCGTCATTGACCCCGAAGCCGAGGGCGAAAGCCCGGGTGACGTTGTGATCGTGCATGACCTGCGAGGACTGGCCTGATGATCAAAATCCCCACCATCGAAACGGAACGGCTGATCCTGCGCGCCCCTGCCGCGTCGGATTTTGAAGCCATGTGCGACTTCTATGCGTCCGAACGTGCAACCTATGTCGGTGGGCAGATGAAGCCCGAGCAGGTCTGGCGGCATCTGGCGACCGAGACCGGTCACTGGCAGTTGTTGGGCTATGGCCGCTGGATGGTGGACGAAAAATCCAGCGGCAAGGTCGCGGGCAATATCGGTCTGTGGAACCCGCATGGCTGGCCCGAGCCGGAAATCGGCTGGGATCTGTTCGAAGGCTTTGGTGGCAAGGGCTATGCGACCGAAGCAGCCATTGCCGCGCGCTCCTATGCCTATGATGTCTTGGGCTGGGAGACCGCGATCAGCCTGGTGGCACCGGAAAACCATGCCTCCCGCAAGGTCGCCAAACGCATGGGCGCACGCCGCGAAGAGGACTACACCCACCCGCGCTTTGGCACGCTGGAAGTCTGGCGGCATCTCTCTCCGGCCGAAGTGGCAGACGGTGGTATGGAGGCCTATGCCTGATGTGTGCTTCCGCCCTCACCCTTGAGACCGAGCGCTTGATCCTGCGCCGCCCCGCGCCGCGGGACAAGGACTCCATTGTGGCCTTCTACATGTCCGAACGGTCACAATACACTGGTGGGAACCAGCCTCTGTTTGGGGCCTGGAAGATGGCGGCCATGATGTATGGCCAATGGGAAATCAACGGTTTCGGCCTGTGGGCGGTCACCATGAAGGGGGATGACAGCATTCTCGGCCTGGTTGGCCCCTTCTATCCCGATGGCTGGCCGGAAACCGAATTCGGATGGCTGATGTTTGACGGCTCCGAAGGCAAGGGTATCGCTTTTGAGGCGGCTCAGGCGGCACTGAAAGACGCGCGCGAGCGGCTCGGCTGGCGCGAGATCGTGCACTACATCAATCCTGAGAACGCCCGGTCGGTTGCCCTCGCCGAGCGTCTGGGCGCTGTCTATGACCCGGAGGCTCCGCAGCCGTTTGAGGATCGCCCTGCGCTGATCTATCGCCAGCCCAAATCCGAGGTGGCGGCATGAAAACTGTGATCCCCACCATCGAGACCAAGCGTCTGATCCTGCGCGGCCCAGAAGCCGAGGACTACCCGGATTTCAAGGCGACCTTTTCGTCCTACCGCTCGCGCTTCATGGGCGGCCCACTCAACACCTATGAGGCCTGGATGCTTTATGCCGCGGAAATGGGGCATTGGCAGATCCGTGGTTTTGGCATGTGGATGATCCACGACAAGGTGACGGATGAAACCTACGGCATGGCCGGCGGCTGGAAACCCGCAGGCTGGCCCGAGCGTGAAATCGCCTGGATCATCTGGCCCGACAAGGCCGGCAAGGGCTATGCGCTGGAAGCGACTAGCGCCGCGCGCCGCTATTTCTACGAGACCTTGGGCTGGGATGGGGCCGTCAGCTACATCGACCCCAAAAACCTCGACTCCATCCGCCTGGCCGAACGCTTGGGTGCAAAGAAGGACAATGAGGCCGCAACCATCGACGGCAGCGATGCGGTCTATCGGCACCCCTCGCCCGAAGCGCTGAAAGGCAGTCAGCTGGCGCATGGGATCGAGATGGAGATCAGCCACTATGCCGACCCGCTGTTCAAACCGAAAGGATGGGCCATTGACTGATACGACACGCGATGATGTGGCCCGCGCCGCAGAGATCCTGAAAGGGCACCGCGAAAGCATCGACCGGCTGGACGCGATCCTTGTCTACACCCTTGGCGAACGCTTCAAGCACACCCAGGCGGTGGGCAAGCTGAAAGCGCAGCACGACCTTCCCCCGTCCGATCCGGCCCGCGAGGCAAAGCAGATCGCACGGCTCGAAGACCTGGCGAAACAGGCCGATCTGGACCCTGAATTCGCCAAGGCGTTTTTGAACTTCATCATCGATGAGGTCATCCGCCACCACAAGAAACACCAGGAATGATCCTCCCCGATCCCCTGGATTACGAGAACGACAGAAATAACCGGGACATCCCGGTCAACGCCATCAAAGGAGACTTAACCCATGGCAATGAAAATTCGTCTGGCCCGCGGCGGCTCGAAAAAGCGTCCCTTCTACCGCATCGTGGCTGCTGACAGCCGCATGCCCCGTGACGGCCGCTTCATCGAAAAGCTCGGCACCTACAACCCGCTGCTCCCGAAAGACAGCGAAGAGCGCGTGAAAATGGACGTCGACGCGATCAAAGCATGGCTCGACAAGGGCGCCCAGCCCACCGACCGCGTTGCACGTATGCTCGAAGCGGCTGGCGTTCTGGCCAAGAAAGAGCGCAACAACCCGAAGAAAGCCGTCCCCGGCAAAAAAGCCCAGGAGCGCGCTGAAGAAAAAGCCGCCAAGGCGGCCGAAGCTGCTGAAGAAGCAGAAGCACCCGCAGACGCGGAATAAGACCATGACGCTGCGGGATACCGTTACCGAGGGTGCATTCCCCGAAGGCTTCCGCAGCGAATTGGACCGGTTGATGCGATTGCGGCGCGATGTGCGTCGCTTTCGCACTGACCCAGTGGACGAGGCAGTGCTGACGCGCTGCCTTTCTGCATTCTCAAGGGCCCCTTCCGTGGGCCTCAGTGAGCCTTGGCGGATCTTGCGCATCACCAGCGAGACCGCCCGCGCCGCCGCCCTCAGGAATTTCGAGACCGCCAATGCTGAGGCGCTGAAAGGCTATTCAGGCCCGCAGGCCGAGCGCTATGCGGGTTTGAAACTTTCGGGCATGCGCGAGGCCCCGGTGCAGCTCGCGGTATATTGCGATGATACAACGACCAAGGGCAGCGGACTTGGCGCGGGCACCATGCCGGAAATGCGCCGCTATTCGGTTGTTTCGGCCATCACGCTGTTCTGGCTGTCCTTGCGGGCCGAAGGTTTGGGGCTGGGCTGGGTCTCGGTCCTGGACCCCGACCAGCTGAACCGCGACCTGAACGCGCCCGAAGGCTGGCAGCTGATCGGATATTTCTGCATCGGTCACCCTGAAGCCATCGAAGACGATACGCCAGAGCTGGAACAAAAGGGCTGGGAAAGCCGCGCTGCGACCCTTTTGATCGAACCGCGTTAGGCCTGCTCGGGCACAATCACAATCCCGGCGCCACTGAGAAGATCATCCAAGGATGTTGCCTCCAGCCCCAGCCAAGTCAGGCAGGCGGACTGATCCGCGCTGACCTCCACCTGCAGATTTCCACGCATGGCTGACGCAGTCTGGTACATCCGGGCAAGACCAAAGCTGAGATCCGTGGGCGCCCAGATCGCCGAGCGCAGGCTCCGCCCCTCATTCCCAAGCCGCTCCGATGTCAGCCGGGCCACGTTGCTGAGATCGGCAAACCGCACGTCCATGTCAGTCACAAGGCTCATGTCATCAAAGGTCGATCCCATACCGGAATAGCCGTCTATGCGATTCAAAGCTTCGGCCACGCGCGGCAGGTCAGCGACGGAAAAACGGCCGCGATACTGAATATAAGCCAGATCAAGATGGGGCAGCACCGAAACGGCAACCTGCATCGTCAACCTCTTAAATGGTGGGATCTTAGGCACGGACAAAGTGATACATCAAAAACATAGCTATCTATTTTGGGGCGCCGCCATTTCCCACCAGCCACTGACCCCGCAACTAGATCTTGTCATCAAAGACCCGATAGCTCAGATAGTGTGGAATGAAATTGGCCAGCGATCAACAGTCATACGGGATTTTGCCATGAGCGATCTGATCTGCGTCGGCGCGGTGGCCGGAGCCTTTGGGGTGCGCGGTGAGGTGCGCCTGAAAAGCTTTTGCGCCATTCCCGAAGACATTGAAGCCTACGGCCCGCTCAGCACCGAAGACGGCAGTCAGACCTATTCGGTGATGCTGACTTCCGCCATAAAGAATGGCTTTACCGCGCGGCTGAGCGGCGTTGAGACCAAGGAAGACGCCGACGCACTGAAGGGGCTGCGCCTTTTCGCTCCGCGTGACCGTCTGCCAAGCCTGCCGGATGACGAATACTACCACGCCGACCTGATCGGGCTTGAGGTCTACGACACCGGTGGGGCGTTGCTCGGCCGGGTGAAATCGGTTCAGAACCATGGCGCCTCGGATTTGCTGGAGCTGCACGGTCCGGGTCTTAAGACCACGGTTCTATTGCCCTTTACCCTTGCTGTTGTGCCCACGGTCGACCTTGAGCAAGGCCGCATCATCGCCGATCCGCCCGAAGGCCTGTTCTAAGGCGGCTTTGACCGCTTCCGGTTTCAAACCAGCGGCATCGGCGCTATAGGAGCGGCACACCAGATACAGATGGCACATCCGCAATGAGTGACACTCCTTCCAAACCCACCCCGGCCAAATCCCATGGCCGCAAGGCGATCCGCCCGACCCTGAAACCGCGCGAATTGATGACGCCGACGCCGGATCTGGCAGGCGTGTGGAAGGCGAAGATCCTGACCCTGTTTCCCACCGCCTTTCCCGGTGTTCTGGGGGAAAGCCTGACCGGCAAAGCCCTGCAAGAGGGGTTGTGGCAGCTCGAGACCATTGATCTGCGCCAGTTCGGCGTCGGCAAGCATCGCAATGTGGATGACACACCCGCCGGGGGCGGTGCGGGCATGGTGCTGCGCCCCGATGTGCTGGGCAATGCCATTGAACATGCCATGAGCGGCATTCAGGGCAACTGGCCGCTGATCTACCTCTCCCCGCGCGGCCGCCGCATGGATCAGAAGATGATGCAGAACCTCGCGCGGTGCGACGGGATGACCCTGCTCTGTGGCCGATTTGAAGGCGTAGATGAGCGAGTGCTGCAGCACTATGGCATTCAGGAGGTCAGCCTTGGCGATTTTGTCATGACCGGCGGAGAGATCGCAGCCCAGGCGCTGATCGATGCCACCGTGCGGCTGATCCCCGGCGTGCTCGGCAACCAGGCCTCGACCGAGGAAGAGAGCTTTTCCTCCGGCCTCTTGGAGCATCCGCAATACACCCGCCCTGCCGAATGGAAGGGCCGCGAAATCCCCGAGGTTTTGATGTCCGGCCACCACGGCAAAATCGCCGAGTGGCGTCATCAGATGAGTGAAGAAATCACCAAGACCCGCCGCCCCGATCTTTGGGAAGCCTACAGCCGCGAGAAGGGCGAAAGCTGACCACTTGGTCTCGTTCATGATGCTGCCCGCCAGCTTTTCCCCGCACAAGTCGTTGCCGCAGGGCCAAAGCCGTGCTTATCTCTGATCTGACAGGACATTTGACAGGAGGATCCGAGGGTGGCCGGCAAATTTGAACTTTATGAAGACAAGGCAGGCGAATTCCGTTTTCGCCTCAAGGCAGGCAATGGCGAGATCATCCTCGCCAGCGAAGGCTACAAACAGAAAGCCAGCGCCGAGAATGGCATCGCATCGGTGAAAAAGAACGCGCCCGAAGATGGCCGGTACGAGCGCAAGGAAACCTCTGCCGAAAAGTACATGTTCAACCTCAAGGCCAGCAACGGCCAGGTCATCGGCACCTCGCAGAGCTACAAAAGCGCCTCGGGCCGCGACAATGGCATCGAGTCTGTGAAAAAGAACGCCCCCGACGCTGCAGTGGACGATCAGACCGCCTGATCGGCACGGTCGTTCAATCGAGTTTCCGCATCCGCGGCTCCTGACCGGGCCGCGGATGTATTTTTTTTGATCACATCCAAACGAATGCCCTCTGGATTATTTTTCCCGCCAGCGGGAACACCGGAAGTGAATCGCCCAGCCCGGCAGGATGCGTTCTCCCGAAGCCGTACGAGCGCCTTTCCGAAAAACCTGCACGAACTCCGGCTTGTCCGTGTCCTGGGTCACCGTGCCCCCATAGCAATGGGTTTTCATCAGCACCTCACGTGCCAGCCCGATGGCCACCTCGCGATTGCTGTCAAACAGGAAACTCCCTTTGAACTGGTATTCGGTGTCTGTTTCCAATGCTCGATAGCTGCTTTTCGGCAGGCTCACGCTCACGTTCGGGTTCAGCGGCGGGTCAATTTTCACCGATATCGGCACTGGTTTACCCCGACCGCTGACCGAAAAACGCCTGTGCACGTGCATCTCATAGAGCGGCGTGACCTTTGAATACCCCTTCGAGTGCTTCACAATCACAGCCACCCCGGAATCGGAGAAAGTACTGTCGCGAACTGGCAGAGTTCGTGGAATATCCTTCTGGCTGAACGGAGCCATCTCCAAGGGCGTACCATGTGTCTCAGAGGTAATCCCAAGGCGTTTCTCATACTCGGCTATGAATTCGCTTTTCTCCGCAAGCGTGAAATCCCCAGTGCCCGTGTTGCAAGCTGACAGAGCCAATAGGTATGCCAGCGCGGCCAATATCTTTTTCACGACAATCCCCTCATAGTTGCTTAAGCCGACTGCCACAGGCACGCGCGCCGGTCAACGCGCTGAAATCCCCACCGAATGGAAGTCGTCATGCCAAAGGCTCGTCACGGCATATTGCCCTTGATTCATGGGCCATCCCGGCATAAACAGCGCCGGTCTGGATTCGCTTTTGCGGCTCCGGGCCGTTTGTCTTTTGTGCATCTTCGTCGGTGGGTCTTCTTCGATCCAGAATCCGGGGCGCAACGGACAAAACCAAGGAATGATCGGTGTGATCTCTGGCGGGCTGCATTTGCGGGACCCGGTGAAGACCAAGAGCTCTCATATCCGCGCACAACTTCGTGGACAAAACCACGAGCAAAATAGGAGATGATCAGATGGACCTGATCGCACAGCTGGAGGCGGAACAGATCGCCGCCCTGGGGAAAGAGATCCCCGATTTCAAAGCCGGTGACACCATCCGCGTCGGCTACAAAGTGACCGAAGGCTCGCGTAGCCGTGTTCAGAACTACGAAGGCGTCTGCATCAGCCGCAAGAACGGTTCGGGCATCGCCGGTTCCTTCACCGTCCGCAAGATTTCCTTTGGCGAAGGCGTGGAGCGTGTGTTCCCGCTGCATTCGACCAATATCGACAGCATCACCGTCGTGCGCCGTGGCCGCGTGCGTCGCTCCAAGCTGTACTACCTGCGTTCGCGCCGCGGCAAATCTGCCCGTATCGCCGAAGACGCAAACTACAAAGCCAAAGCGTAAGGAGTGGTATCATGAAAGCCGACACCCATCCCGATTACCACTTCATCGACGTCAAGATGACCGATGGCACCATCGTCAAGATGCGCTCCACCTGGGGCAAAGAAGGCGACCAGCTGTCGCTGGACATCGACCCTTCCGTGCACCCCGCATGGACCGGCGGCTCGACCCGCCTGATGGACGCCGGTGGCCGCGTCTCCAAGTTCAAGAAGAAATACGAAGGTTTGGGCTTCTGATCAGCCGCAGCACCTGCTGTTATTGAGAAAACGCCGTCCCAAGTGGGCGGCGTTTTTTTTGCAGATGTGGCTTCGGCAGAAAAGGATCATGCAAAGACAAAATTATCCGCCGTCAGGCTGGTGTTACCGAGCAATGTCACCTGATCCACATAGGTGCCAGCGCCGTCCCAATCGATGATCAGATCGCCCGTCCCCGCATCCCAGGTGAACAAAGCCGAGACATCCGCGAAGTTTGTGTATCCCAGGGCGGAGACATCGATGTGATCCTTGCCGACCTCAAAGTCGTAAATGGTATCGGCGCCGCTGTTGGCCTCAAAGACAAAAGTGTCCGCGCCGGTTTGATATCCGGCAAGCCCGTAGGTGTTGATCGAATCCCCATATAGGCTGTCATTTCCCGTGCCATCCATGAGGACATCATCACCGGACAGCACCGTACTATATCCGTTATGCAGGATGATCGTCTGCACATCGCCGATCAACGCATCCGCGCCCGCACCGCCCATCAGCACGTCATCACCGCAGATCAGGACTTCATCGCCGATGCCCGACTGCCAGCTGGCACTGTGGTAGCTGACTCCATGTGCCTCGCCGTAAAGGCGATCCGCGCCGTCCCCCCCGGATAAGGTATCGTTGCCGCCGACAAACTCAGCCAACGCCCCGTCGCTCACATAGTTGAAGAACATGTTGAAGGTGTCGCCAAAAAAAGGAAGTCCGTACCTGCACTTCCCTCCAGAATGTGCCTTGAAACAAATTCGCCCCTGCGGCGTTGGATCAGGCTCTAATTTGGGCGGTTCTGCGCTTTTCATTGATTCGGGCTCTGTCTATAGTCCGCAAAAATCGTGCAAAGCGCGGTGGGAACCAGAGGGATCACTGAATGGCGCATATCATTGTCGTCGGCAACGAAAAGGGCGGTGCAGGCAAGTCCACCGTCTCCATGCATGTGGCAACCGCCCTGGCCCGGATGGGCCACAAGGTGGCCGCGCTGGATCTCGACCTGCGGCAACGCTCGATGGGGCGCTATCTGGAAAACCGCAAGGCGTTTATCCAGCAGGAAGGGCTGGAACTGCCCGTGGTCGAGCTGCACGAACTGCCCGAGATCGATCCCGACAGCCTGCAACCGGGTGAAAATGTTTACGATCACCGCCTGTCTGCCGCCGTTTCCAGCCTTGAGCCGGACATGGATTTCATCCTGATCGACTGTCCCGGCTCGCACACACGTCTCAGCCAGGTGGCCCATTCGCTGGCCGATACGTTGATCACGCCGCTCAATGACAGTTTCGTGGATTTCGACCTTCTGGCCCATACGGATGAGAAGGGCGAAAAGATCACCGGACCGTCCGTCTATTCCGAGATGGTCTGGAATGCCCGCCAGCTGCGCGCCCAGGCGGGCCTCAAACCGATCGACTGGATCGTGATCCGCAACCGTGTCGGCACCCAGCGTATGGTCAACAAGGAAAAGATGGAACGCGCGATCAAGATGCTATCCAAGCGCATCGGCTTCCGTATTGCCCCCGGCTTTTCTGAGCGGGTGATCTTTCGCGAACTGTTCCCGCGCGGCCTGACCCTGCTGGACCTCAAAGACATCGGCGTCAAACAGCTCAACATCTCGAATATCGCCGCCCGGCAAGAGCTGCGCGACATGATGAAAGAGCTGAACCTGCCCGGCGTCGAAGTGAGTATCTGAGCCTCAGCCTGGCCTTTCAGCAGGTTCGTAGATCGTAAACAGCTCAATCGGCTCGGGCACGCTGCGCAGCATGTAGCGACCCAGCGACACAAGATCGTGCCCCGCTTTGAGCCCGGCCCGCTGAACGTCTTCTGACAGGATCACGCTTTGGCCTACGGAATGGTGCAGGCCAGAGATCCGCGAGGTCTGGTTCACAGTTGGGCCAATCACGGTGAAATCAAGCCGGTTGGCCGATCCTATGTTGCCATAAAGAATGTCGCCCGCATGCAGCGACAAGGTGAAATCCGGTGCGGGCAGCCCTGCGTCCTGTCGCTCCTGGTTGCGCACCCGCATCTTGAGGCGCAGCTCGCTGGCGGCATCCAGGGCCGCCTTGGCATCCGCCTGGAGCGTTCCCAGGTTGAACATCGTCAGCATGCCATCGCCCATGAACTTTAGGATATTGCCGCCATGGGATTGGATCACACCAACGGCGATGCCGAAATAATCGTTCAGCATATCGATCACCTCTGGTCCCGGCATTTGCTCCGCAAGGCTGGTGAACCCCTTGAGATCGAAAAGACAGATCACCGCGTTGATCTTGTCCGAGGAGCCGCGCTGGATCTCTCCCGAGAGCACCCGGCGCCCGGCGTCGCGCCCTAGGTAGACCTGCAAAAGATCGCGCGCCATCTGCTGGTTGGACATGGATTTGAGCGCAAGCCCCATATGGTTTGACACGGTGCGCAGCAGGCTCAACTCTTCATCGCTGAAACCGCCGGGACTATCCGCAGTCCATGAAATCAAGACACCTTCGGACGGATGATGAGGATCCATCGGGCCTTCCACCTGGGTAAAGCGCAGGCCAAGCGCGAAATAGTCGGTGGCGCCCCGCTCGGACAGATCCTGGAGCATCGGGAACCTCTCTCTGTCCTGCAGGTTCAGATCCGACCGAAATTCATCAAGATCCAGAGCAAGCAGGTGAAAGAGCGGGCTTTGCAGCCAGATATCGCGCGGGACTTCCGTGTGCTCGTAGTGTTCCTGGGAAATTCCAGTTTCGCGCGTCCAGCTGAACCCGATACCGCCGAACTGAGGATGGAACGCCCTTTGCGCGAGGTGCATGCGCATGAGCGGCAGACCTGCCTTCACCATTTCAAGGCAGAAGGCCTCAAGAAAGGTCTCGCGATCCCGGCTGCTGAGCCCGTGTTCGGCCAGCCAGGTGATCAGGGCAAAGGCGCGTGGGTCAGGCTGTTGCATCGGGAAATCCTTGGGTATTGCGCGAAGCCGCGCGTTGTCCTGTCATTTGGGCAGCCGACCGGCAAATGTCTATGGCTCGATACACGCCAATTGGCGCAGCATCCGCCGCAGGACCTTTTCTTCTTCCGCCGAAAAACGGCTCGCCAGCTGTTTATCGTAGCTGGCCGCCTGCCCGCGCAGGTCTCGATAGGCTGCCTCACCCGCAGGGGTCAGCTGCAAATGCTCGGACCGACGGTCGTTTTCGTCCCGGCTTCGGGTGATGAACCGCCGCTCGGTCAGCTTGGCCACGGCGCGACTGATCTTGGTCTTGTGGATCTTGGCGCGCTGGCCGATGTCCTTGGCCGTCATGGTGCCGTAGGTTCCCAGATGGAACAAAACCCGCCATTCGTTGCGCAGCATCCCATAGCGGTTTTTGTAGTAAGACTGAAAGGCGAGCGAGCTTTCTTCGGCCGCGCGGTTCAGCAGGAAGGGCAGGAAATCCTGCAAAACGAAATCATCTTTTTCCGGCATTTGCGCCTCCTTTTCCTTGTTAGTTACAAAAACAACTATTACCCCGACAAGCAGAAAAGGAGGAACGCGCCATGAATCGTCCTGTACATCCGCACGAAATGATCCAAGCCCCGTCGCTTGCTGGCCCGCATGAGGGCTATATGCCCGGCTTTGGCAATGACTATGAGACCGAGGCCCTGCCCGGTGCTCTGCCCGAAGGCATGAACAGCCCGCAAAAGTGCAACTATGGTCTTTATGGCGAACAGCTGAGCGGCACGGCCTTTACTGCCGAGCGCGTCGAGCGCACCTGGTGCTACCGCATCCGTCCCTCGGTGAAGCATTCCCACCGTTATGAGAAGATTGACCTGCCCTATTGGAAATCCGCGCCCTGCGTCGACCCCGATGTGACCTCGCTGGGTCAGTACCGCTGGGATCCGGTGGCCCACAGCGGCGAGGCGCTGACCTGGCTCACCGGCATGCGCACCATGACCACGGCAGGCGATGTGAACACCCAGGTCGGCATGGCAAGCCATGTGTATCTGGTGACCGAGTCGATGAAGGACAGTTATTTCTTCTCGGCCGATAGTGAACTTCTGGTCGTCCCGCAGGAAGGCCGCCTTCGGTTCTGCACGGAACTCGGCATCATCGATCTGGAACCAAAAGAGATCGCCATCCTGCCGCGCGGTCTACTCTATCGCGTCGAGGTTCTCGAAGGCCCCGCCCGCGGCTTTGTCTGCGAAAACTACGGACAAAAGTTCGAGCTGCCGGGCCGTGGCCCCATTGGCGCCAACTGCATGGCCAACCCGCGCGACTTCAAGGCGCCGGTGGCAGCATTCGAGGACCGCGAAGTGCCCTCCACCGTGACCATCAAATGGTGCGGCCAGTTCCACGAGACCAAGATCGGCCATTCGCCGCTCGACGTGGTCGCCTGGCACGGCAACTACGCGCCGGTGAAATACGACCTGCGCACCTATTGCCCGGTCGGCGCGATCCTGTTCGACCACCCCGATCCCTCGATCTTCACCGTGCTGACCGCGCCCTCGGGCCAGCCCGGCACTGCGAATATCGACTTTGTGCTGTTCCGCGAACGCTGGATGGTGGCGGAAAACACTTTCCGCCCGCCCTGGTATCACAAGAACATCATGTCCGAGCTGATGGGCAATATCTACGGCCAGTATGATGCCAAGCCCCAGGGCTTTATCCCCGGTGGCATGTCCTTGCACAACATGATGCTACCGCATGGGCCGGACAAGAACGCCTTTGAAGGCGCGTCGAATTCCAACCTCGGGCCGGAGAAGCTGGAGAACACCATGTCCTTCATGTTCGAGACCCGCTTCCCGCAGCACCTGACCGAATTCGCCGCCAAGGAGGCGCCGCTGCAGGACGATTACATCGACTGCTGGTCCGACATCGAAAAGAAATTCGACGGCACGCCGGGTCTGAAGTAAGCCTGTTGCGATAGCCGTTTTCAGCGCCGGGGTGATCCCGGCGCGCATACTACATATTTGGGAGACACCATGCCCCTTTTGAAATCCTGGGTCGCCTCGGCCAATTCCGCCGACACGCCTTTTCCGCTGAACAACCTGCCCTATGGCGTCTTCTCCGTTGGAGAAGAAGACCCCCGCTGCGGCGTCGCCATTGGTGATATGATCCTCGATATGCAGGCCGCCGAAGAGGCAGGCCTCATCGATCTGACCGACTATGCCCTGTTCGAGGTCCCCTTTTGGAATGACCTGATGGAGGAAGGCCCCGCCGTCTGGGCCGCCCTGCGTGAACGGCTGATCGCACTTCTGTCCGAAGGTGCGGCAGAGAAGGCCAAGGTAGAGCCGCTTTTGGTGCCGATGAAGGACGCCGAGCTGCACATGCCGATGATGGTCAGCGAATACACCGACTTTTATGCGGGCAAACATCACGCCATGAACGTCGGCACCATGTTCCGCGGGCCGGAAAACGCGCTGCCCCCGAACTGGCTGCACATTCCGATCGGCTACAATGGCCGCGCCTCCTCGGTCGTCGTGTCCGGCACCGATGTGCGCCGCCCTTGGGGTCAGCTGAAGGGTCCGAATGACGACGCCCCCCGCTGGGCCCCCTGCGCGCGCTTTGATATCGAGCTGGAAATGGGCGCCATCGTCGGCACCCCCTCCGAAGGCCCGATCACCGTGGCCGAGGCCGACGCCAATATCTTTGGCTACGTGCTGCTGAATGACTGGTCCGCGCGGGATATCCAGGCCTGGGAATACCAGCCGCTTGGCCCGTTTCAGGCCAAGGCGACCGCCACCACCATCAGCCCCTGGATCGTGACCAAGGCCGCGCTGGAACCCTTCCGTTGCGACACGCCCGAGCGCGAGGTGGAGCTCTTGGACCACATCAAAGACTGCGGGCCGATGCTCTATGACATCGACCTTGAGGTCACCATGGCACCGGACGGCAAGGAAGCAACCACCATCGCACAGACCAACTACAAGGAGATGTACTACTCCGCCGCGCAGCAGCTGGCCCATCACAGCACCTCGGGCTGCCCGATGAACGCAGGCGATCTGTTGGGATCCGGTACCATTTCCGGGCCGACCAAGGAAAGCCGCGGCTCGCTCTTGGAGCTCAGCTGGGGCGGCAAAGAGCCGCTGACGCTGGAGACCGGTGAGGAACGGTCCTTTATCGCCGATGGCGACACGCTGACCCTCAAGGGCGCGGCCAAGGGCGATGGCTACATGATCGGGTTTGGTGAATGTGTGGGCAAGGTGCTGCCCGCGCTGGACGACCCTTACAAGCGCTAAGCGCCCCCCCTCAAACAACACAGGCACCGAAGACCGCCCCACTCGCTGGTCTTTCGGCACACCGCAAAAGGACTGAACACATGGCAAAGGCATTCGCGTCGCAAGGCGACATGACCGAAAAGAAAATCAGCTTCACCGAAGTGGGCGAGGGGCTTTACGCCTTCACCGCCGAGGGTGATCCGAACTCGGGCGTGATCATCGGCGATGATAGCGTGATGATCGTCGAGGCGCAGGCCACCCCGCGCCTGGCCAACAAGGTGATAGAATGCGTGCGCTCGGTGACCGACAAGCCGATCACCCACGTTGTACTGACCCATTACCACGCGGTGCGGGTGCTTGGCGCATCGGCCTTTGGCGCGCAGCAAGTGATCATGGGCGAAAAAGCCCGTGCCATGGTGGCTGAACGCGGCAAAGAGGATTGGGACAGCGAATTCCAACGCTTCCCGCGCCTGTTCGAAGGCCACGAGAGCATTCCAGGGCTGACTTACCCGACCACAACCTTTACCGACCGTATGACCGTCTACCTTGGCAAGCGCCGCATCGACCTGATGCATCTGGGGCGCGCCCATACCGCCGGCGATATTGTCGTCTACGTACCCGATCAGAATGTTATGTTCACCGGCGACATCGTCGAATACCACTCGGCCTGCTACTGCGGTGACGGCCATTTCCATGACTGGCCGGGCACGCTGGAACGCATCCGAGGCTTTGATCTCGACGCCATTGCGCCGGGGCGCGGCGATGCGCTGGTGGGCAAAGAGATGGTCAATGCCGCCCTTGATTCGACCAAAGACTTCGTGCGCTCAACCTACAGCCCGGCTGCCCGTGTCGCCCTTCGCGGCGGCACTCTGAAAGAGGCCTGGGATGCGGTGCGCGCCGAATGCGATCCCAAGTTCAAGGACTACGCGATCTACGAGCACTGCCTGCCCTTCAACGTCGCCCGTGCCTATGACGAGGCACTGGATATCGACACCCCCCGCATATGGACCGCCCAGCGCGATCTGGAAATGTGGGAAGCGCTGCAAGGGTGAGGCCCGTTGGAGCGGTTTGATCCAGATCGTACCGCGCCACAAAAAGACATGAGACGATGACCATAGCCTCCCGGCCTGCGCGTTCAGGCCGGGAACCAGAGAAGTCGTGCCAATCGGCACCATTTGGGAGGACACCAGATGAACAAGATCTTTGAAGTGCCCCTGTACCCGTATGAACGCCATGCGGATCAGGACGCCCCGGCGCCGGTGCGGCGCAAGGTGGTGATCATTGGCGCAGGCCCCGTTGGTCTGGCCGCCGCCATCGATCTGGCCCAGCAGGGCATCGAAGCCGTGGTGCTGGATGACAACGACAAGGTCAGCTTCGGCTCCCGCGCCATCTGTTTCGCCAAACGCCCGCTGGAGATCCTCGACCGGCTGGGCTGTGGTCAGCCGATGGTCGACAAGGGCGTTCAATGGAACCTCGGCAAGGTCTTCTTTGATGACCGCCAGGTCTATGACTTCAACCTTCTGCCTGAGGAGGGCCACCAGCGCCCCGCCTTCATCAACCTGCAACAGTATTACTTCGAAGAATACCTGGTGAACCGGGTCAAGGAGCTGCAAGCGGAAGGCGCCCCGATTGAAATCCGTGGCCGCAACAAGGTCTCCGCCATTGGCACCCACCCCGATCACGTCACGCTGGAAATCGACACGCCCGAAGGCTCGTACAACATCGAGGCCGACTGGCTGATCGCCTGTGATGGCGCAGGCTCGCCGACCCGGACCATGCTGGGGCTCGATTTCGTGGGTCGTGTGTTCGAGGACAACTTCCTGATCGCAGATGTGGTCATGGATGCGGATTTCCCAACCGAGCGCTGGTTCTGGTTCGATCCGCCCTTCAACAAGGGCCAGTCGGCGCTGCTGCACAAACAACCCGATGGGGTCTGGCGCATTGACCTGCAACTGGGCTGGGACATCGACAAGGAGCGTGAAAAGCGCCCCGAAAACGTCATTCCGCGCCTGAAGGAAATGCTGGGCGAAGACGTGAAGTTCGAACTCGAATGGGTGTCGATCTACACCTTCCAGTGCCGCCGCATGGAAAAATTCCGCCATGGCCGCGTGCTGTTCGCGGGCGATGCCGCGCATCAGGTTTCCCCCTTTGGGGCACGCGGTGCGAACTCGGGGCTTCAGGACACCGATAACCTCTGCTGGAAGCTGAAACTGGTGATGGAGGGGAAAGCGCCCGAAAGCCTGCTGGACAGCTATGATCAGGAGCGTGTTCACGGCGCGGATGAGAATATCCTTAACTCCAGCCGCTCCACCGATTTCATCACGCCAAAATCGGAAATGTCCCGCGTGCTGCGCGATGCGGTTCTGGACCTCAGCGAGCATCACGCATTTGCCCGCCCGCTGGTGAACTCGGGCCGCCTGTCGGTGCCCTGCACCTATGACGGCTCTACCTTGAATTCCGCCGATGCGTTGCAGGACGGGCCTGCGCGCACGCGCCCCGGCTCCCCCTGCCCGGATGCGCCTTTGGGGGATGAGTTCCTGCTGCCGAAACTGGCGGACAAGTTCACCCTTCTGACCATCGACGCCGAGGCCCCCGATGTGATCGAGGAAGAGGGCATCGAAGTTACGCGCCTGGCGCTCTCGGTCAAGGACGACCGCACCATGGCGCTGAAGGAACGCTACCTTGGCGACAATGACAGCGGCGTCTACCTGATCCGCCCCGATCAACACGTGGCCGCGCGCCGCGGCACCTATGACGATAACCAGTTCCGCGCCGCCATCCGCCGCGCTGTGGGCAAGGAGTAACAGCGATGTCCGACCAACTGATCCTAACCCCGAACATCGATGGCGCAGATGATTTCTACGCCGACCTTCTGACCGCTCATGAAGGCCTCACCAAGGCCGACAGCGATGCGCTCAATGCACGGCTGGTTCTGGTCCTGTCCAACCACATCGGGAAACGCGCGATCCTGAAACAGGCGCTGGCCGCTGCCGCGCTTCAGCCCTCGGAGGAGAGCAAGTGAAAATCGAGAAAATCCACCACGTCGCCTACCGCTGCAAGGACGCCAAACAAACGGTGGAGTGGTATAACAAGATGCTGAAGATGGACTTTGTCCTGGCGATTGCCGAGGATCACGTCCCATCCACCCATGAACCCGACCCTTATATGCACGTCTTCATGGATGCGGGCGACGGCAATGTTCTGGCGTTTTTCGAGCTGCCCACCAAGCCCGAGATGGGCCGCGATCTGAACACGCCGGAATGGGTGCAGCACATCGCCTTCAAGGTGAAGGACCGCGACACGCTGATCGAATTCAAGGAGCACCTCGAGGCCAACGGGGTTGAGGTGCTGGGCGTTACCGACCATTCAATCTTCCATTCGATCTACTTCTTCGACCCCAATGGCCACCGTGTGGAACTGGCCTGCCCTGACCCGGAAGAAGATGCGCTGCTGGAGAAACTCGACGCGGTGAAATGGGAGATGCTGGAGGAATGGTCCAAGACCAAGAAGGCCCCCAAACACGCCGACTGGCTGCATGCAAAAGAGTTGAGTGACCTCTGATCCTCAGCCACAAAAAGACAAACCGCACCCGGCCCGCTCGGGTGCGGATTTCTATATGGGAGACGCGACATGACGGATGTGGTTCTTTTTGATTACTGGCGCTCCTCGGCCAGCTACCGGCTGCGCATTGCGCTGAACCTTGCCGGGATCGACTACCAGTCCATCCCCGTGGATCTGGTAAAGGGAGAGCAACGCAGCCCCGAACATCTGGCACGCAACCCGCAAGGTTTCGTGCCGGTGCTGGAGATCGACGGGCTGCGGCTAACGCAATCCTTGGCGATCCTCGACTACCTGGACCAGACCCGAGATCTGAACCTTCTCCCGAAAGAGCCCGCCAAGCGCGCACAGGCGCAGGCGCTAGCCCAATCCATCGCCGTGGATATCCATCCGGTCTGCAATCTTGCCGTGGCCCGCCACGCAACCGGGCTGAGCGGCGGTCGCGAGGATATGCCAAAGGTCTGGATGCAGCATTTCATCCGCCCTGGCCTGCAGGCGTTCGAAGCACTGCTGGCAGGGTTTGAGCAGGCGCCCTATTGCACCGGCGACGCCCCCGGTCTGGCCGATATCTGCCTGATGCCGCAGATCTACAACGCCCGGCGTTGGGAGGCGGATATCTCGGACCTGCCGCGTCTGTTGGCGGTAGAGGACGCCTGCGCCCAGCATCCCGCCTTTGCCGCCGCTCACCCGGATGCGGTGCAACCCGACGCTTGACCGGAAGCCGCCGCTTCCCCTTACTGGCTTCAATGACAGCGGGGAGCGCAGCATGAGCAAACACGGATATGACAGCGGGCGGCTGAACCTGCCCTTTGTCGGCATCTGCACCTTTGGCAAATATCCTTACGTGGAAGACTGGAACGCCATCGACGCCGATGCCGCCATTCTTGGCGCGCCCTTTGATTTTGGCGCTCAGTGGCGGTCGGGTGCGCGCATGGGGCCGCGCGCCATCCGCGAGGCCTCCACCCTGTTCAGCTTTGGCCATGCGGGCGCCTATGATTTCGAGGACGACGTCACCTACCTGGACCCTGAAAAGGTCAGCATCGTCGACCTGGGCGATGCCGACATCATCCACACCGACACCTTGCAGAGCCACGCCAATATCGAATACGGCGTGCGCAAGATATTGGAGGCGGGCGCACTGCCGGTGGTGCTGGGCGGCGATCACTCTGTCAATATTCCCTGCATTAATGCCTTTGACGATCAGGACCCGATCCACGTCGTGCAGATCGACGCCCATCTCGATTTCGTGGATGAGCGGCACGGGGTGCGCTATGGCCATGGCAATCCGATGCGTCGCGCCGCCGAAAAGCCCTATGTGACCGGGCTGACGCAGATCGGTATTCGAAATGTGTCCTCAACCGCAAAGGATGGTTATGAGGCCGCCCGCGCGATGGGATCGGACATTCAGTCGGTGCGCCATGTGCGCAAGATGGGCACCAAAGCGCTGATCAACCGCATCCCGCAGGGGGAGCGCTATTACCTGACCATCGATATCGACGCCTTTGACCCTTCGATCGCGCCGGGCACCGGCACGCCCAGCCATGGTGGGTTTCTGTACTATGAGGTGCTTGAGTTCATCGACGCCCTTGCCCAGCACGGGGATATCGTCGGCCTTGATCTGGTGGAGGTGGCACCGGATTACGACACGACAGGCTGCACCTCGATCCTGGCGGCGCAGCTGTTGATGAACACCATCGGGCGCATCCTGCATCATCGCGATTAGCGGCAAGGTTATTCCGCCGCGTTTCTGAGGCTGGCCATCAGGGTGTGGAACTTCTCACCCTGCACGGCAACATGGTCGCGCAAAGCGGCGGCTGCGGCCTCTCCATTTCCGGCGGTCAGAGCTTTCACCACGGCCTCATGTTCGGCCATGGACTGCGCAAGCCGCCCGCGAAACCGCAACTGTTGACGGCGAAAGGGTTTCAGCCGCTTGTGCAGCTTGCAGGCTTCCTGCCTAAGGAAACTGTTGCCGGATTCGCGGTAGAGGATCTGGTGGAACCGTTCGTTTTCCACATAGTAGGAATCACTGTCCTGCGCCTCTACGGCGGCAAGGCATTTGGCGTTCGCCTCGTTCAATTCCGCCAGCGCCTGGTCCGAGATCCGCTTACCAGCAAGGCGTCCGCAGACGGCCTCCAGCTCGGCCATGACCTCGAACATCTCCATAAGTTCGACCGGCCCCGGCTGACGCACGAAAGCGCCACGGCGGGGGATCAGCTCCACCAGACCAGAGAGCGCAAGCCGTTGAAATGCCTCGCGAAGCGGCGTTCGGGAGACACCGAACTGCTGCGCCAGGCGCACCTCGTCCAGCCGGTCGCCATCCGAGAACGTCCCGTCAAAGATACGTTCTTCCAGCTCTTCCGCAATGGTGTCTGCACGCCGCTGTCCCATGCATTTTCAGTAACACTCAAAGGGCGCAAATTCAAGAAGGGCATTCTTGTATACAAAAATATTGACTTGAAAAACACATAACGCTTACCCTTGGGCATCTTCGGCCATCAAAGGTCGAAAACTTGGGAGGAAAACATGAAACACATGCTGAAAGCTGCGGTCGCAACCGCGGCGCTATTGTCGTCTGCAGCGTTGGCGGGTGCCACCGAACTGCGTCTGTCGCATCAGTGGTCGAACAAGGACATCCGCCATCAGGTGGCGCAGATCGTCGCGGATGAGGTTGCCGCCGCCGATGTGGACCTCGACATCAAGATCTTTGGCTCAAAATCCCTGTTCAAGCCGCGCGAGCAGTATAAACCGCTCAGCCGCGGACAGCTGGATATGACCGTTCTGCCGCTGAGCTACGCCGGTGGCCAGCAGCCTGCCTATAACCTGACGCTGATGCCTGGTCTTGTGAAGAACCACGACCATGCCGCGCGGCTCAGCAACTCGCCCTTCATGGAGGCGCTTGAGGCCAAGATGGCCGAGGACGACGTGATGGTACTGGTACATGGCTATCTGGCGGGCGGTTTTGCAGGCAAGGACAAATGCATCACCAGCCCGGCTGATATCGAAGGGCTTCAGACCCGCGCGGCGGGCAAGTCGTTCGAGCAGATGCTGGCAGGCGCCGGAGCCTCAATCGCCTCAATGGCGTCGTCTGAAATCTACAACGCCATGCAGACCGGCGTTCTGCAGGCCGCCAATACCTCGTCCTCGTCCTTTGTGTCCTACCGGATTTACGAGCAGGTCAGCTGCTACACCCCGGCAGGCGATGTGGCGCTGTGGTTCATGTATCAGCCGCTGCTGATGAACAAATCCACCTTTGACGGCCTCAGCGAAGCGCAGCAGAACGCGCTTCTGGCGGCTGCGGAAAAGGCCGAAGCCTACTACCTCGAAGAGGCCAAGAAACAGGATGCGGCCTCAGCCAAGGTCTTTGCCGATGCTGGCGTGGAAATCGCCGAGATGAGCGCGGATGACTTTGAAGCCTGGCGCAAACTGGCGATGGAGACCTCCTATCAGAAGTTCGTGAACGAGGTACCGGACGGGCAGGCCCTGCTCGATCTGGCGCTCGCCGTCGAGTGATATGAACCGGCGGAGCGGGCACACGCCTGCTCCGCTGCACCAAAAGACCAAGGTATTTCAGGAGGCGGGCGTGGCCGGACAAAGCACAGCCAGGATCGCAAACACAGGCAGTAATCCATTTTTGAAGGGCGTTGCGGCCCTATCGACTCTTGCAGGCTGGTGCTCAGCCGCCATGATCGTGGCCGCCGTGGCCATCACCTGCCAGATGATCGTGGTCCGTTTTGTGCTGAACGGCTCGACCGTCTGGCAGACCGAAGCGGTCATCTATCTGGTGATCGCAGCGACCCTTGTGGGGCTGCCGTATGTGCAGCGGCTGCGCGGGCATGTGAATGTGGACCTGATCCCGATCTCCCTGCCGCCGCGCGCGCGCTTCCTGCTGGCCATTCTGACCTCGATCCTGTCCATCGGCATCATGGGAATCATGCTGTGGTACGGGTTTGAATACTGGCATTTCGCATGGGAGCGCGGCTGGCGATCCGACACGGTCTGGGGCGTGCGGCTCTGGATCCCTTACCTTGCAATTCCCATCGGCTTTGCCCTGTTCCTCTTGCAGCTGATTGCCGACCTCGTGGCCCTTTTGACTGGCGCCGACAAACCCTTCGGCCTGGAGATCTGAGCCATGGACCCTCTTATCCTCGGCGGGCTTGTCGCCCTTGCCACCATCCTTGTGCTGTTTTCCGGCGTCTCTGTTGCGCTGGGTCTGTTGATCGTCTCGGCTGGCTTTCTGATCATCTTTGACGGGATGCGCAGTCTTGAGCTGATGCCCGAGATCCTGTTCGGAAAGCTTGATAACTTCGCCCTTCTGTCGATCCCCATGTTCATCATCATGGGTGCCTCCATCGCCTCGACCCGCGCGGGCGCCGACCTTTATGAGGCACTGGAGCGTTGGCTGACACGAGTGCCCGGCGGGCTGGTGATTTCCAACCTTGGCGCCTGCGCGCTGTTTGCGGCCATGTCGGGATCTTCGCCTGCCACCTGCGCCGCCATCGGCAAGATGGGCATCCCAGAGATGCGCAAGCGCGGCTACCCGGACGGGGTAGCGGCAGGATCAATCGCGGCGGGCGGCACGCTGGGCATTCTGATCCCGCCCTCGGTCACAATGATCGTCTATGGCATCGCTACCGAAACCTCGATCGGGCGGCTGTTTCTGGCTGGCGTCATTCCCGGGCTGATGCTGGTGGGGCTGTTCATGGCCTGGTCGCTTTATTCCACCTGGCGATCGGGTGAGACCAAGAGCCTTGGCTCGGGCAGCTACACCTGGGCCGAGCGGTTCGAGATCCTGCCGCGCGTCATCCCCTTCCTGCTGATCATCCTTGGCGTGCTTTATGCGATGTATGGCGGTGTAGCCACGCCATCGGAAACCGCTGCCGTGGGCGCACTTTTGTGCCTTGTGATAGCGATGGTGATCTACAAGCTGTGGAACCCGGCTGATCTGTGGGTGGTGCTGCGCGACAGCACAAAGGAGAGCGTGATGATCCTCTTCATCATCGCCGCTGCGGGCGTGTTCTCCTACATGCTGTCCTCGCTTTTCATCACCCAGTCGATTGCCGAATGGATCGGTACGCTGGATGTAAACCGCTGGGTGTTGATGGGGGCGGTCAATGTCTTCCTGCTGATCGCGGGCTTCTTTCTGCCCCCCGTCGCGGTGATCCTGATGGCCGCGCCGATCCTGCTGCCGATCATCACAACGGCCGGGTTTGACCCGATCTGGTTTGCCGTGGTGCTGACCATCAATATGGAGATCGGGCTGATTTCCCCGCCCGTGGGTCTGAACCTTTATGTGATCAATGGCATCGCGCCGGATATCTCGCTGAAAACCATCCTGATGGGCTCCCTGCCTTTTGTGGCCTGCATGGTGATTGCGATTATCCTTCTGTGCCTGTTTCCGGGCCTTGCCACCTGGCTGCCGAACGCGGTGATGGGAGGTGCCATTTGACCATCCTGGCAGATCTTTTGTCGACGGTGTTCGAGCGGCGCTACCTTTGGCCCGGCGGCGGGCAAAGGGACAACCGCCCGATTACAGAACTGGCCGAAGATCTGGTCGGCTCTGCTGGCGAAACCTCGGGGCTGATTCTGGCGCAAGAGGTGATCGCGGGCTTTGACGCTTTGAAAGACGCGGACAAGCTCGCCTTTTTCACCCATATCGCAACCAAGCTGAATATCGACCCCGAAGCGGTACGCAATGGTCTGGACGCCTACGAACAGGCGCCATCAAAAGACAGCTATCGCGCATTCATGGCGGCGGTAGAGCCCCGCAGGCAAGAGCTGATCCGCCGCCTCAACCGGGTGCCGGGCGCAACGGGTGCCTTGGTGCGGATGCGGGCGGATCTGTTGCGTCTGGGCCGCAGCATACCTGAACTTGAGGCGCTGGATCAGGACTTTCGTCATCTCTTTGCCTCCTGGTTCAACCGGGGCTTTCTGGTGCTGCGGCCGATCAACTGGCAAAGCCCCGCGAACATATTGGAAAAGATCATCGCCTATGAGGCCGTCCACGCCATCGACAGCTGGGATGATCTGCGCCGCAGGCTGCAACCGGCGGACCGGCGTTGCTTTGCCTTCTTCCACCCCGCCATGCCGGACGAGCCGCTGATCTTTGTCGAAGTGGCTCTGACCAAGGGCATACCAGGCTCTATTCAGGGGCTTTTAGCCGAAGATCGCACGCCGATGATGGCGGATGAGGCAGACACGGCGGTGTTTTATTCGATCTCCAACTGTCAGGCGGGGCTGGCCAGCATTTCCTTTGGCAACTCCCTGATCAAACAGGTGGCTGCCGATCTGGCCGCTGAACTGCCGGGGCTGAAAACCTTTGTCACCCTCTCCCCCATCCCGGGACTGGCGGGCTGGATCGCGAAAGAGGGTTTGGATTGGGATCCAAATGACGCAGAGCGGGTGAAATCAGATGCCGCCCACTACCTATTGAATGCCAAGGGACGCGGCGGTCTTCCCTTTGACCCCGTCGCACGGTTCCACCTTGGCAATGGCGCGATCGTGCATGCGGTACATGCCGATGCGGACACCTCTGACAAAGGGCGCGCACAATCGGGCGGAGCCATGGTCAACTACCTCTATGATCTCAAGAAGGTTGCCCAGAACCACGAAGCCTTTGCCACCACCCAAAAGGTGACCGCAACAGGTGAGGTGCGCGCCCTCGCCGCTGCATCCAAGCTACAAACAACGGAAAGTAACTAGCCCATGGCAAATCCCCTTTATGATGGTCTCTTTGGTGCCCATGCGGGAAAATCCTCTGCCTTTTTGCACCTGACCAATGGTCGAGTGATCACGCATCAAGAGTTTCTTGAGACGGCCGCGCAGATCGCCCATGTCATGACCGGCAAGGGGTTACAGCCGGGCGATCGCGTGGCGGTGCAGGTCCAGAAATCGCCGCAGGCGCTGGCGCTTTACGCGGCCTGCGCGCAGGCGGGGCTGGTCTTTTTGCCCCTCAACACCGCCTACACGGTGGACGAGTTGACCTATTTCATCGAGAACAGCGGCGCGCGGATGATCGTTTGTGATGGCGGTAGTCTGGAGGCGCTGACCCCCATCGCAACAGGCCTTGGCGCGCAGATCATGACCCTTGGCGCCGATGGCAGCGGCAGCTTGATGGAGGCCGCAAGCGGTCAGGACACGACCTACCCCACTGTCGCGCGCAGCGGCAATGATCTGGCGGCCTTCCTTTATACCTCCGGCACCACAGGGCGCTCAAAAGGCGCGATGCTGACGCAGGACAACCTGCTTTCGAACGCGCGCACATTGGTTGCCGAATGGCGGTTCACCAGCGATGACGTGCTGCTGCATGCGCTGCCGATCTTTCACACCCACGGGCTGTTCGTGGCCAGTAACGTGACCCTCGCGGCGGGCGGGTCGATGATCTTCCTGCCCAAGTTCGATCTGGATGCCATCATCGCGCAAATGCCAAAGGCGACAACGATGATGGGCGTTCCGACCTTCTATACGCGTCTTTTGGGGGATCCGCGCTTCTCCCGCGATCTGACTGCCCATATGCGGCTGTTCATTTCCGGCTCGGCGCCGCTGCTGGCGGAAACCCATGTGCAGTTCGAAGAGCGCACCGGCCACTGCATTCTGGAGCGCTACGGGATGACAGAAACCAATATGAACACCTCCAACCCCTATGAGGGCGAGCGGCGCGCGGGCACTGTCGGCTTCCCCCTGCCGGGGGTGGAGTTGAAGATCACCGATCCAGATAGCGGCGCAACCCTGCCAGACGGGGAGATCGGCCAGATCGAAGTGCGCGGGCCAAATGTCTTCAAAGGCTATTGGCAGATGCCAGAAAAGACCGCCGCCGAACTGCGCGAGGATGGGTTCTTCATCACCGGAGACCTCGGCCTGATCGATACCGACGGCTATGTGCAGATTGTCGGGCGCAACAAGGACCTGATCATCTCGGGCGGCTACAACATCTACCCCAAGGAAATCGAGCTGGTTCTGGACGAGCAGCCGGGCGTGTTGGAAAGCGCGGTGATCGGCGTGCCGCACCAGGATTTCGGTGAGACCGTCTTGGGCGTGATCGTGCCCGAACCGGGCGCCTCCCCCAATACCGATGCCATCATGGACGCGGTGCGCAGCGTTCTGGCGCGGTTCAAACACCCCCGCAAGCTGGTGGTTCTGGAGGAGCTGCCCCGTAACACAATGGGCAAGGTGCAAAAGAACATCCTGAGGGATCAGTTCAAGTCCGCCTTCGAGGTCGGCTGACACCCGGCGAAGATGTCCCTTTCCGACTGTTGGAATCAATAAACCCGGCCGCGCATGCTTGCAGGCCGGGTTTGGCGTTTTTCATCATCCATCCGCAAAACAGAGTGTCTTGCTCAAAAAAGACCGGCCCCGAAAGCCACCGCCAAACCACGAAAATCCGCACAAATTCAAGCATATGAAGGGCGCAAACGCGCCGATAACAGCAGGTGACTATTTATTGAGCAGGTTATGTACGCGCTTGACGAAATGTTCATCTGAACGCAAAGTGAATTCATATGAGCGTTACAAACACAGAATAAAGCGCCTCATATGAGTGAGTGAACTCATAGAGAATCAAAACGGGGACCTGCTGCGGCCGCGATGACAATCCGCAGCGATAGGAGATGAACATGAAACTCAAATCCATTCTGTCGGCGACCACCGCCTTTGCCATGGTCGGCACCGCCGCATTCGCCGAAAAAGCCGAAGTCCAGTTCTGGCACGCCATGGGCGGTCAGCTGGGTGAGACCGTCAATCAGATGGCTGCCGACTTTAACGGCGGCTCTGACAGCTGCCAGATCAACGCCGTCTACAAAGGCAACTACACCGAGAACATGACCGCAGCGATCGCCGCCTTCCGCGCCGGTGAGCAGCCGCACGTCGTTCAGGTTTTTGAAGTTGGCACCGCCACCATGATGGCCGCCGGTGACAAGGGTGCGATCTACCCGGTCTACAAGCTGATGGAAGACGCAGGCGTAGACTTTGACGCCTCCGCCTATCTGCCGGCCGTGATTTCCTACTACACCGACACCGACAACAATCTGCTATCGCTGCCCTTCAACTCTTCCACACCGGTTCTGTGGTACAACAAAACCGCGCTGGACGCCGCCGGTGTTGCCGTACCGACCACCTGGGACGAAGTTGAAGAAGCCGCTCGCGCCCTGAAAGCAAACGGCGTTGAAAAGCCCTTCTCCTTTGGCTGGCAGTCCTGGTCCAACATCGAGAACTACTCGGCCTGGCACAACCTGCCGATGGGCACCGAGGAAAACGGTTTTGCCTCGCTCAAGACCGAGTTCACCTTCAACAACGATGCGGTTGTGAACCACATCCAGCGTATTGCTGACATGGGCAAAGAAGGCCTGTTCGCCTATGGCGGTCGTCGCGGTGACAGCCGTGGCCAGTTCGTCAACGGCGAAACCGCGCTGTGGATCAACTCCTCGGCCTACTATGGTGGCTTCAAGAAAGACATCACCGACTTCGAATTCGGCCAGACCATGCTGCCGGTTGACACAGCCGTTGCAGACAAGCCGCAGAACTCGATCATCGGCGGTGCGACCCTTTGGGTTCTGAATGGCCACGAAGCGCCGGAATACAAATGCGTTGCCGAATTCTTCCAGTTCGTGTCCTCGCCGGAACAGCAGGCCGCCTGGCACCAGAGCACCGGCTATGTTCCGATCACCAACGCAGCTTATGATCTGTCCAAGGAGCAGGGGTTCTACAACACCGATCCGATGACCGACACCGCGATCAAGCAGCTGTCTCTGAACACACCGACCCCGGCCTCCAAAGGTCTGCGTTTCGGTAACTTCGTTCAGATCCGCGACATCATCAACGAAGAGCTGGAAGCCGTCTGGGCAGGCGACAAAGACGCCAAGACCGCCCTGGACGAAGCTGTTGAGCGCGGCAACGCCCTGCTGCGTAAGTTCGAAAAAGCCAACGACTGATCATCCCCACCTGTTGGCTTTATTGGGAGGTCCCCGCCGGGACCTCCCCTTTTTGACCACGATCCCCCCAAAGGTTCCTGCCCGTGCAAAAGCGTGTCGTCTTCCGCTCAAAGCTGCTGCCCTACATGTTGGTGCTGCCGCAAATCGCGATCACCGTCGCCTTCTTCTTCTGGCCCTCCTATCAGGCGCTCGAAAGCTCGTTCTTCATTGAGGACGCCTTCGGGTTTTCGCGCGAATGGGTCTGGCTTGAGAATTACTACGAGCTGTTCCGCGATCCGGGCTACCTGAAGTCCTTCCGCACCACGCTGATCTTTGGCTTTTCGGTGGCTTTCCTAGCCATGGCGATTTCGCTCTTGCTGGCGGTGGCGGCCAACCGCGCGATCAAGGCGGCAACCAGCTATCGCACGCTGTTGATCTGGCCCTACGCGGTCGCGCCCGCACTGGCCGGTGTGATCTGGTACTTCCTGATGAACCCATCACTTGGCATCGTGGCCTATTGGCTGAAAGGCATCGGGGTCGAGTGGAACCACTATGTGAACGGCGATCAGGCGCTTTTGCTGGTCGTGGTCGCCGCCGCCTGGAAACAGGTGAGCTATAACTTCCTCTTTTTCCTGGCTGGTCTGCAATCGATCCCCAAATCCCTGATCGAGGCCGCCGCCATTGACCGCGCAGGCCCGATCCGCCGCTTCTGGTCGATCACCTTCCCGCTTTTGACGCCCACGACCTTCTTCCTTCTGGTCGTGAACCTCGTCTACGCCTTCTTTGACACCTTCGCCCTGATCCACGCCACCACCGAGGGCGGTCCGGCCGATGCGACCTCGATCCTGGTGTTCCGGGTCTACAACACCGGCTTTATCGGGCAGGACTACGGATCCTCGGCCGCGCAGTCGGTGATCCTGATGGGCATGGTGATCCTGATGACCTTCATCCAATTCCGTTACGTCGAGCGCAAGGTGCAATACTGATGGTCGAAAATCGCCCCATTCTGACGTTCCTCACCCATGCGATCCTGATCGTTGGTGTGGTGTTCCTGTGCTTCCCGGTCTGGATGGCGCTTGTCGCCTCGACCCACGGCCCCGGCGCCCTGTCGCAATCGCCCATTCCCCTGTGGTTCGGTGATCAGGCCTGGGAGAACTATTCGCAGCTACTGGCGGGTGGTCTGCCCGAGGCAGGCGGCGTGCCCATCGGCATGATGATGTTCAACAGCGCCATCATGGCTCTGGTCATCACCTTTGGCAAAATCGTCATCTCGATCCTGTCGGCCTATGCCATCGTCTATTTCCGCTTTCCCTTCCGCATGGGTTTCTTCTGGATGATCTTCGTCACCCTGATGCTGCCCGTCGAAGTGCGGATCCTGCCCACATTCGATGTGGTGGTGAAAATGGGCCTTTTGAACACCTATGCGGGCCTCACCGTGCCGCTGATCGCTTCGGCCACGGCAACCTTCCTGTTCCGCCAGTTCTTCCTCACCATCCCGGATGAGCTGGTCGAGGCCGCCCGCATCGACCGCGCAGGGCCGATCCGCTTTTTCAAGGATATCCTTCTGCCGCTGTCGCGCACCAATATCGCGGCTCTCTTCATCATCCTCTTTATCTACGGCTGGAACCAGTATCTCTGGCCGCTGCTGATCACCACCGACGAAAGCCTCTACACGGTCGTCATGGGCATCCAGCGCATGGTCAACTCGGGCGAGGCGCTGCCGGTCTGGCACTACATCATGGGCACCGCCGTCCTTGCCATGATCCCTCCGGTTCTGGTCGTCGTTCTAATGCAAAAGCTCTTTGTCAAAGGGCTGGTCGAAAGCGAGAAATAAATGGCTACTCTCAACATCAAATCCCTGGGCAAGATCTATCCGGGCGGTGTCACCGCCGTGTCCGACGTCAACGTGGATATCGCAGATGGAGAGTTCATCGTGCTGGTCGGCCCATCTGGCTGCGGCAAGTCCACCATCCTGCGGATGATTGCGGGGCTTGAAAGCATCACCAGCGGCGATCTGCAGATCGGCGAGCGCCGCGTGAACGACCTTGAGCCGGGCGAGCGCGACATTGCCATGGTGTTCCAGAACTATGCGCTTTACCCGCATATGTCGGTGCGGGGGAATATGGAATATGGCCTGAAGAACGAGGGCCTGCCCAAGGACCAGATCGCCGAGCGGATCGCCGAGGCCGCCCGCACCCTGCGGCTGGAAGAGTATCTGGACCGCAAGCCCGCACAGCTTTCAGGCGGTCAGCGCCAGCGGGTCGCCATGGGCCGCGCCATCGTGCGCGATCCCAAGGTGTTCCTGTTTGACGAACCCCTTTCGAACCTCGACGCCAAGCTGCGCACCCAGCTCAGGGCCGAATTGAAGGCCCTGCACCAGCGCCTTGGCGCCACCTTCATCTATGTGACCCACGATCAGGTCGAAGCGATGAGCCTTGCTGACCGGATCATCATCATGAACGCAGGCCGGGTCGAGCAGATCGGCACGCCAATGGATCTGTACCTGCGCCCGGCCAGCCGGTTCGTCGCCGATTTCATCGGCAGCCCAGCCATGAACGTGGTCGAGGGCACCGTGACCGAGGATCGCCGCGGCCTCCTGGTTGATGGCAGCCGGGATATCCGCTTTGCCGATGAGATCCCCGCAACAGCAGGCGCCAGGATCGCAATGGGCATCCGCCCCGAACACCTGTCGCCGGATGCCTCTGGCGCAGCGCAGTTCCATCTGGTGGTCGATTTCGTCGAACAACTGGGCGCAGACACCGTCGTGCATGGCAAGGTTTCCGGAACAACCGTGCCGCTGGCGGTGCGCCTGTCGGGCGTGCAGCAGCATGGCAGCGGCGAAATCCTGGAACTCGGCTGCGCTGCCGATCAGCTGCATCTTTTCGATTTGTCCACCGGGCAACGCTTGAACTAGGAAACCGCGATGAAACCGCCCAAAATATTTGGTCATCGCGGCGCGCCGGATGTTTTCCCCGAAAACACGCTGGAGGGGTTTGAGCACACCATTGCAAGCGGTGCAGATGGCATCGAACTGGATGTGCTCTTGACCAGAGATGGCGTGCCTGTTGTCACCCATAATCACCGCCTGCTCGCCGACACCACGCGGGATGCCGGTGGCGCCTTCCTGACTAAGGAAGGCCCGGATGTGCGCGGCCTCACCTACGCGGAACTTTCCGCCTTTGACGTGGGTGGTATCCGGCCGGGATCGGAGTATGCCAAGAAGCACCCCAATCAGCAGGAGTTGCGCGGCACGCGCATTCCGCGCCTCTCGGAGGTGCTCGACCTTGTTTCCAAGGCAGGCCGCCCGGTGGATGTACTGGTAGAACTCAAACACGACCCCACCGACAGCGCAGAACCCGACCCCGATGATTTTGTGCGCGCGGTTGTAGAGGTGATTGATGCAACCGGCACCACTGACGTTTGCCTGATCCACGCCTTCAACTGGCAGATCCTGACGGCGGCGCGGCGGGTTGCGCCGGCGTTTCGCCGCTCGCACCTGACCTTGAGCAAGACCATCCACCCCAGCGGCAACCTATTCGTGGGCTCTCCCTGGCTGGACGGCGCCAGCGCAGATCCCGAAGAGATGCTGCGCCAGTTGGCCGATCAGGACGCCACGGTCTGGAGCCCGCTGTTCTGGGAGCTGACGCCTGAGCACCGCGCCCTTGCACGAGAGCTTGACCTTGAGGTCATGGTCTGGACCCTGCGCGGTGAAGAAGCCATTCGCAAAGGCCTTGCTGCGGATGTGGACGGGGTGATCACCGACGATCCTGCCATGGCCGTGCACCTGCGTGAGGGCCTGCTGGCTGAGGGGACCGCAAAGCCATGACCCCCGAAGCGGCCTTCACCCGGTACGAAGAAATCCGCGACCGCCTGCCTGCCAGCTGTCATAGGGGGCGGGCCAAGCCGATTGCAGGCCTGCACCAGCTGCTCGACCAGTCGGATGCCTTTGTCTTTGATGCCTACGGGGTTCTGAACGTCGGCGACCGCCCGATCCCCGGCGCGCATGAGCGCGTGGCCGAGTTGCGCGCGGCTGGAAAATCGCTTTTGGTGCTGACCAATGCCGCCAGTTTCACACGCGCTCAGACCAAAGAAAAGTTCGCCCGTCTCGGCTTTGACTTCACCAGCGATGAGATCATCTCAAGCCGCGAAATCTGCGAGACCTGCCTGACAGATGTTGCCCCAGAGGGCACGTGGGGCGTCATGGCCCCGCCAGACTTTCTTCCTGAAGAGCTGACGGTAGAGGCCATGGCGCTCGGGGATGACGCAGAGGTTTACGACAGTGCCGATGCTTTCCTGCTGCTCAGCACCTCCGATTGGACGCCCCACCGGCAAAGCCTTCTGGAAGACAGCCTTAAGCGCCGTGCCCGCCCTGTTGTGGTAGCCAACCCGGACCTTGTCGCGCCCCGCGAGACCGGTCTGACGCTGGAGCCGGGCTACTATGCGCACGCCCTGCAGGATCGCCTTGGCATAGCCCCGGTGTTTCATGGCAAGCCCTTTCCGTCTGTTTATGCGGCGGCGCAGGCGCGTCTTTGCCACATAGAGCCGCAAAAGATCACCATGGTTGGCGACACGCTGCACACCGATGTGCTAGGGGCGCAGGCGCAGGGCTGGAACACTGCCCTGATCACAGCGCACGGGTTGTTCGCCGGTCACGATGTTTCAAAGTTCATCGCGCGCAGCGGAATTGTCCCGGATTGGATCGCGCCGTCGATCTAATCCGAACGGGAAAGACCAGGCGGCGACAGCAGGAACGGAAGCCAGAATGAGCGACCTTAACGACCGTCAACGCCAGATCATGGAGCAGCTGCGCGCCTCGGGCCAGCAGTCCATCAACGAACTGGCCAGCGATTTCGGTGTCGCCACCCAGACGATCCGCCGCGACATCAATGACCTGTGCGATCAGGGTCTGGCGCGACGGGTTCATGGCGGGGTGGCGCCGCCCTCGAACCCGCTGAACCTTAACTTCCATGTCCGCTCGACCCTCAATGAAGACCGCAAGCGCGCCATTGCGGCGGCTGCGGCGGCAATGATCCCGGAAGGGTCAACCGTGCTGTTGGGCATCGGAACCACGGTGCAATACGTGGCCGAGGCGCTGGTTCAGACGCCGGACATCACCATCGTAACCAACAACCTCGAAGTGGCGCGCCTGATGTGCAACGCGCCCTCTTGCGATGTGCATGTGGTGGCCGGCCAGCTGCGCCCCGAGGACCGGGATCTGGTGGGCGCGCAGGTGCTGGAGGGCTACCGCCGGTTCGTTGCGGATTTCGGCGTGATCGGCGCAGGCGCGCTGGATCCTGCGTTTGGCATCCTTGATTTCAAACAATTCGACGCCGAGGTCAGCAACGCCATCCGCGCCAGCGCCCGGCAAATGCTGCTGGTCGCCGATCACAGCAAATGGGGCCGGACCGCAGCACACCGCGTTGCGGGGTTCGATGCGATGGACCATTTCATCACCGACCGCCTGCCCGAGGGCATGGACTGGTCCGGCCCGCCGGTGACGGTGCCGGGTGGTATGGGGCTGAGCCGGGTGGGGTGAGCGTCTGCACGCATCCTGTATGTTTCAGGAATAGCTGCATTGTCTGGACCATCACGTTTGTGACAGACTTGGCCGCACTTTTAGTAAGGCCGTTCAGAGAACTGATCTTCGACGGCTACCTTTTGACATCCAAACCATTCGATGGAGATTTGAAATATGCGATTTATGCTTGTCATCATGAGCATCGTATTGCTTTGCGGCTTTGGCATTAACCGCTTCAACGCGCACTTTGATGAACTAGGAGTCCAGAAGCGCACAAAATCGTACAGTTACTCGGCAGTTCAGGCGTTGGCACTGGATGCGGCACTTTCCTTTCCATCACGAACTTCGGGTTCGGCGGATAACATCTATTGGTCGATGGATGAGACACCCTGCATGTTCACCACCAATACAGTCCAAGTCGTTGGAACCGAAAGAAAAGCTTCCTGGGCCAACTGGCCTTCCGGAGATATTCCCATGTGCAGGGATTTCTATTCCTCATCTGTCAGCCCCCCTGAAAACCCGGACATAACAATTCCGAAGAACTGCATCCCTGCATTTGCCAAGGGGAATTCCGGTGGACCAGAACTCTCCTACGTTGTTGCGGTCGTGAACGGCGCCGATACAACCGCACTTCGCAATGGCCGCTTGGGACATGAGCGGATCAAGGAATTCAAGGAAGGCAAACACGAGTACAGCAACTATTACTATCTCCCCAAATTCATCCGCGGAGGCGGGCTCGATGGCGTCTCCATTGAACTGATCGGAGTAGAACAATGTGAGGGTTTTGAGCTGTTCCGGTATCAAACTGCGGTGGAGAACCCGGAAGGAATGCGCGGAAAGCTAGAATACGAAGGATACTTTGTCGGGATGAAGTAGAGGCCTCTCCGCCAAATGCCGGTTTCTAGTCGGTTTTGACTACAGGGACAAAAGACGGCCCCACCTAGGGCCGCCTTTTCATTTCCTCTAGCCGAGGTCAGTCACCGCTCAGCGTACTCGGGGCAAAGACATTGCCAAAGCCGGAGTTGCTGTTGTCCTCCGCTTCGGGCGCCTTGCTTTCTTCTTCACCCTCACCGGTCAGGGTGTTGGGGCTGAAGACCCCGCCAAAGCCGGAGTTGTTGTCCGAAGGCGCTGCCTGCGGTTTCGGGGCGGTTTCGGCTTCTTCTGCTGCCTTGCGGGCGGCTTCCTCGGCGCGGCGCTGGCGTAGCTCCTGGATGCGCAGCTCGGTCTCGATGCGCTTTTGCTCTTGCACATTGGCGATGCATTGTGCGGGGCTGTAGACCGTGGCGGTACCCACCACCACAACCGTGGCGCAGGCCATCACGACCAAGGCAACCGCCGCCCAGTTGGAACTGAGGAAACCCGGAACGCGGAACTTGCCGCTTTCGAGTTCCTCCACCGTAGCATCCTTGCGCGCTGCCGCGACCAGATCCTTGCGGCGGATGTTGGCCTCGTTGAACAGCGCGGCAAAGACCGTGAGCACCACGATGATAAAAGCCAGAGCCGAGATCGCGGGCGTGATGCCATAGCGGACCTTTTGCGCCAGCTCGATCGTCAGCGTCGGGTATTCGCCAAAGGTAAAGGTGGTGGTGTTGTAGTTCTCGAAACTGGCGAGAAAGGCCAGAACGGCCGCCGAGGCAATTGCCGGTTTCATGAACGGGAGCAGCACCTTGCGGAACGCCTGCGCATGGGTGGCGCCAAGGTCCAGCGCCGCCTCGGTCAGGGCGGTGTCATAGCGCTGCAGGCGCGCCACCAGGACCAGCATGCAATAGCTCGCGATAAAGGTGGACTGGCCAATCACCGTCAGGAACAGCCCGTTCGACAGGAAACTGTCAGCCCCCAGCCCCACCATCCGGTTGATCCGGTCCCAGAACACCAGCGTCGAGATACCGATGACGACGCCGGGAATGAGGATCGGCGCGATGATGATGGTGTAGTAGGTCGCGCGCAGTTTCGGCCAGATCTGGGTGAGCATCAAGGCCCCCGCCAGCCCCATGGCGACCGACAGCACCACCGTGCCCGCCCCCACCAGGATCGAGTTCTTGATCCCGTTGAGGATCCGCTCGTCCTGGAACAGCGCTGCGAACCACTCGAAGGTCAGGCACTCCCACGGGGTCGCGCGGGGGAACTCGGGGCTGTTGAAGGCGGTGATCGACATGATCACCAGAGGGCCCAGGAGATAGGCGAAGAAGATCGCCAGATAGACCCAGATGCTGACACGCATGAAGGAGAAAGACTTCATTTGCCAATATCCCCCATGTTGACCTTGAAGAGACGCATCACTGCCAGAACCAAGAGGATACAGGTGACCAGCAGAACAACCGCGTAGGCTGCGCCCTGTGGCCAGTCGCTGTTGTCGTTGAACTGCTGGTAGATCAGCTGCGTGAACCAAAGGGACGACGGCCCGCCCAGGATCTGCGGCGCGGCCAGCGCACCTGCCGACAGCATGAAGACCATGGTGCAGCCGGAACTGATCCCCGGTTTGGCGTAAGGAATGACCACGCGGCGGTGGATCTTGGTCCAGCTCGCGCCCATGTCGCGCGCCGCCTCGATCTGGTTGCGATCAAGGCTCTCGATCACGTTGTAGATCGGGAAGATCATCAGAAGGATGTAAGCATATCCAAGACCCGCATAAAGCGCGATGTCGTTGCGGATGAAATCAAAGGGCGTGTCGAAAATCCCGAGGCCCACCAATGCGTTGTTCAGAACCCCGGTTTCACCAAAGATGATCCGCAGGGCAAAGGCGCGCAGGATCTCGTTGATCCAGTAGGGGATGATCAGCATCAGAGCAAAAATGCGGATGTGGTTGCCCTTGGTCTGCGCCAGATAATAGGCGATCGGATAACACAGGACGAGGTTGAACAGCGTCACAAACACCGCTGCGATCAGGGTCCGGTAGAACACCCGCAGATCGACCGCGTTATAGTCCTGGCTGCCACCTTCGGGGCCAAAGATCAGGTATTTGTAGTTCTCGACCGTATAAACATCCTTTGGCCCGCCGATTTCTGGCGGCGGCAGGTTGGGGCGGAACGAGAAGTCGAGCATCGACAGCTGCGGCAGGATAATCAGGCCCACGGTCCAAAAGAGGACCAGACCCAGCATCAACGAACCCATGCCGACGCCGTTGCGATTGAAAAATTCCCTCAAGAATCGAGGCATGACAGAGGCCTCCTATTCCGTGGCCAGTTCGCCTGCGGGCAGCGCCACGGCGTTCTGGACATCATATTGCAGGGTCATCGGCTGGCCCTTGTGGCTTTCAAAGGACTGGCCAAGGTTGGGCAGCGAGACTTTCAGCTCCTTACCGCCGTCCCCTTCCATGAAGATGTTGAAGACGTTGCCCTCGAATTCTTCGTTTGTAACCGTAGCCGTGACAAAATGATCGCCGGATGCGCCTGCGGGCGCCAGTGCGAATGCCTCGGGGCGGATGAACAGCATGGCATCGTCACCAGGCTGCATCTTGCCCTGGTTGGCCGTCGAGATCCGCGCCAACAGCTCTCCGGACCGGTTCGTTGCAATCAGGGCGGTGTCGCCCGAGACCTGCTTGACCTTTCCACGGAAGACGTTGTTTTCGCCCACGAATGACGCCGCAAAGGCGGTGGCCGGGTCGTTGTAGACGGTCTTGCCATCACCGATCTGGTCGATGACGCCCGCTCGCATCACCGCGATATTGTCGGACATGGTCAGGGCTTCGCCTTGGTCGTGGGTGATGTAGATAAAGGTGATGCCGACCCGCTGCTGGATCTCGCGCAGCTCGGTGCGCATGTGCTGGCGCAGTTTCAGATCCAGCGCCGACAGGGGTTCGTCCAGCAACAGCACATCCGGTTCGGCGCAAAGCGCGCGGGCGATGGCGACCCGCTGGCGCTGACCACCCGACAGTTCCGAGGGCAGTTTGTCCCCCTGCCCCGGCAGCGCGATCATATCGAGCAGCTCATCAGCACGCTTGCGGCGTTCCTTGGCCGAGGCGCCCTTGATCTCCATCGAGAAGGTGATGTTCTCCCAGACCTTCATCAGCGGGAACAGTGCAAGGTTCTGAAAGATCAATGCGGTGGGGCGCTTGTTCGGGCCGATGCCCTTCATGTCGTTGCCGCCGATCAGCACGCGACCGTCGCTTGGCTCCAGAAAGCCCGAGACCGCCCGCAGGATCGTGGTCTTGCCGCATCCCGAGGGGCCGAGGAAAGAGAAGAAATCGCCCCCGTTGATCTTTACGTTCGCGTCGCGCACGGCGACGAAATCCCCAAATCGGATCCAGAGTTTTTCCAGATCTACGCCGACCCCAGCACTCATATGGCCTCTCCCCGAGATACACGTCACCCGTCCGGTGGATTGCCATCGGCCGGTGCCCGCCGCACCCGTTCTAATCTGTTTGCATCATGCGCCCCCAAGGCGCGCGGCTGGCCCCCCGGATGCCCCGGGAAGCCAGTTTGTGTCAGGCGCGGCTTAGGCGCTCTTGAACTTGTTGACGAACTCGGTGCGTACGTCTGCGTACCAAGGCGCCTCGGCCGGCCAGGGGTTCAGATTGGCCAGGCTGTCGCCGGGATAGGCTTCGGCGAAGTTCTTTTTGTAGGTGTCGCCCGAGTAGGCATCGGCGCCAAGAACCGGCGAGTTGTAGCCGTGGCTGTCGATGGCAACGCCTGCGGGCTCCTTGCGGTAGGCGAACTCGATGAAGGCATAGACCTGCTCGACGTTCTGCGCACCAACCGGCATGGACATGCCGTCAACCCAGGCCATCGCGCCTTCGACCGGCGCCTGATAGTGCACCGGCTCACCTGCGGATTTCAGCGCCAGCGGCGGGCCATCCCAGGTCTGACCGACCACAACACCTTCGTTCAGAAGACCGTTCTTCTGGGTATCGGCATCGTTCCAGATCAGCTTGATCCGGTCTTTGCGCGCCACGCACCAGTCGGTGATCTGACCCCAGACCTTGCGCATGGTCTCTTCGTCTTCGTAGGCAGCCCAGACAGAACCCGGCTCCATCTCGCCCGAGGCTTCCATGTAGAGACCGGCGCCCAGCATCATCGAGTGTGCGCGGCCCATGGTCTTGCCTGCGTTTTCTTCGCTCCAGACATCGCCGTAGGAGGGCGCATCGCCTGCGGGCAGCCATTTGTCGGTGCGGTAAGCAATACCTTCGGTGCCCCAGATGTGCGGCAGCCAGTGCGAGCCCTTACCGCCAAAGTTCCATGCATCGGTGCCGATCTTGGCCATCGCCGGGTTCACAGCGTCAATGTTGACCTTGCTCATGTCGAAGGGCTGCAAGAGCTCCAGCGGCCCCCACTGCAGCGAACGGTTGTTGGTCGGGGAGACGATGTCAAAACCCTGACCTTTGGTCGCTTTCATCTTGTTGATGATTTCTTCGTTCGACCCGATCCCGGTGTAGTTCACCTTGATGCCGGTTTCGGCCTCAAAGGCCTCCAGGAAAGAGGGCGGCAGGTAATCCGACCACATCAGAATGTTGACTTCACCCGAGGAGGCCAGCGCGCTTTTGGAATAAAGCGGAGCCGCCAGCGCCGCCGCGCCGGCCGACTTCAGCACAGAGCGCCGGGTCAGGTTTTGTTTTGCAGTCATGGTATTGTGTCTCCCTATAGGACTATTGATCGTTTTTTTATTTTCGTTGTCTTACGTAGCAAAAGCTTGCGGGCCCTCTGCCTTGGCCGACAGTGACAGTTTCAAAAATTGATAAGGCCAGAATGTCGTTCCATGGCGGCCGGATCGGTCCAGAATCTCCCGAAAGCCCAAGTTTACCTTGATTTCAATGCGCCACGACACAGCCGTGACCGCTAGCAGTTTGCGCGCCGCTCTGGCTTGCGTCAACGTTCTTGCCTGCAGATTAGGCACGGATGACCTTTTGATGCCCATCACAAAGACGTTCCGATCAAGGCAACACCCCCCGCCATCAGCACCGCCGCGCCCAGGCGGCGTATCCAATTGCCTTCTTTCAGGAAAACGAATCCGATCAGGGCCGCAAAGATCACCGAGGTTTCCCGCAAAGCCGAGACCGCGCCAAGGGGGGCAAAATTCTTGGCGTAAAGAACCAGGCCATAAGCTGTCATGGAAACCAACCCTCCGGTGATTCCGATGATCCATGTCCGGGGGCGCAATGCTCCAAGAGTTTGCCGTTTTCGAAAACCGATGAACAGCATTACAAAAAGATGCAGAAAGGCGCCCCAGGCCCAATAGCTAAGCGTATTTCCTGACAGGCGCACGCCAAGCCCATCGATCAGCGAATAGGCCGAGATGCAAATCCCGGTCCCCAAGGCGTAACCAAGTGCCGCCCGCCCTGCGCCCGGCTCACTTCCCGGACCAAAGCCTGCACGCAGCGACTGCCAGCTGCTGAGCTGGATGCCAAAGGCGATCAGTGCAATGCCGCTCCAGGCCTGTGGCGGCAGCACCTCACCGACAAAGAGCAGCGCCCAAAGCGCAACCAGCGCCGGCACGATACCTCGTGCAATGGGGTAGACAAGGCTGAGGTCGCCGTGTTCATAGGCCCGCCCCAGCATGTAGAAATAGCCAAAATGCACCAGGGTTGAGGCGGCCACGTAAGGCAGGCTTTCGGGTGCGGGCAGCGGCAGAAGCGTCACCATCGCGATGCCCGGAATAACATGGCCCAGCGCCACCAGACCCAGCATGGTGGTGCGATCCGCCGCCGTTTTGACGATGGCGTTCCATACCGCGTGCAGCATCGCTGCCGACAGGACGATCAGGACAACAAAGGTGCTCACAGCCGCGATTGGCCTTTCTGGTTGGGGCTCTGCATGGTCAACCCACAGGCTCCGGTGGCATTTCTTCGATCAGTCGCGTCTCAAGAAGCTGCCCGTTCTGATAAAGGACCGGATAGGAGACCGCCGCAATATGGCTGTTGAATTCCCTGAGGGCCCGCAGCGTCTCCAAGTGGATATCGGAGGATTCAAAACTCTCGGACACACCGCCCTGCAGGCGTTTGAGGTGGCGCTTGCGGCTGTCGCGCTCCATCCGTTTCACCTCGGTCTTTTCCAGGTTCAAAAGGCGCGCGCTCTCCAGATCATCCGAGATCAGCACGTTCGACGCCAGCCTCAGGTTGGCGATGATCGCTTCGTGCATGCGGGTGATTTCCCCCCAGCCGTCCTTTGAAAACCGCAGATCCTTCTTGTTTTTCTCAGCCGCGAGGGCAGCAAGGCGGGCAGCCGCAACATCGCCTGCGGTTTCGAGGCGGATCGCATATTCCACCATCTCGCGGGCGGTCTTCATCTGCGCAGGTGAAAACGCCCCATCTGGAATGCCCGCAACATAGGAGCGAATGCCGGAAAGGCAGGCGTTGACCTCGTGATCCAGCGCCTGAACCGCCTTGATCTGAGCCGCATTCCCGCTGCGGTAAAGGTCTGGTACGGGTCGAAACATGGTGTCGATCAGATCGATCATGCGCAGCAGCTCGCGCTTGAGATTGGAGATGGCAAGCGTCGGCGATGCATAGTCGCCCGGCACCAGTGCAGAGACCGGGCGGCTCGGAACCTCAGGCTGAGGCGTACCGCTTTCAGGCAGAACCCGCACCATCAGTGCCTGCACCGGACGGCATAGAGGCAGCGCCACCACCAAAAGCGAAGCATTGAAGGCCAGATGTGCATAGACCAGCATCTGACCGCCTTGCGGATCGCCCATAAGCCCCTGCCGCAGGGCAAGGTTTGCGCCAAAAAGACACAGGACCGCCCAGGCGCCGCGCAGGCCGAGATTGGCAAAGGGAATGCGCCGCGCGCGGATCGCCATACCCCGGCTCAGCCAGACCGGAATGAACGCCGATCCAAAGTTCGCGCCCAGCACCAGCGACAGCCCCGCCGCAAAGGGCAACGCATCAATCTGCACCAGCGTCACGCACATCAGGATCGCCGCGACGGAGGAATGCATCACAAAGGCCAGCGCCCCGCCCACAAGAAAGGCCGTGATATAGTCCCGTGCCAGATAGCCTGCGATGGCGGGCAAAAAGGCGCTGTCACGGATCGGGTCCATAGCCTCGCGCAGGAACCGAAGGGAAATCAGAATAAAGGCGATGCCAAGGATGATGCGCCCCAACTGGCGCGGTTTCTTCGCCTCGGTTTTTACAAAAAGATAGCCGCCGACGGCCAAGAGCAGCGGCACCAGCCAGTCCAGCCGGAAGGACAGCACCTGAACGATCAGCGCCGAGCCGAGGTCTCCGCCCAACACAATTGCAAGCCCCATCGGAAAACTCAGATAGCCGCTTGCGGCGAACCCTGTCACCAACAGCGCGACAGCCGCCGAGCTTTGCAGCACCAGCGCCAGACCGACCCCGGCGGTTGCACCCTGCAGCTGGCTGTCTGCCCCCGTCAGAAGCCGCTGAAACGAGGCGCCATAGCTGCGCTCGATCCCGGTGCGCACCATTCGCACCGCGAACAGCAGCAGCATGGTTGCCCCCATCAGGCTGATCAGAAAGGTCAGAATTGCCATCTCTGTCTCCGCTTATTGGTCTTGCGGACCGCCCGCGACAACCGCGGTTGTGCCCCAGTCTTCAAGCGCCTTGGCCAGTTTCCTGCCCGGCACCTCATCGCTCACCAACAGGTCCAATTGATGTGGCTCTGGCCCCCGGTGCGGTGCGGTCTTGCCAAATTTGCCGTGATCCAAGACAAGCATCGCGACTTCAGCGCAATTGGTGATCACCTGGGCAAGTCGGGCCTCAGGCAACCTCTGGAACAAGGCGCCATGTTTCGCCGACAGAGCATCTGCCGACAGAATCGCGACATCCAAGGCAAACTGCTGCGCCTGTTGCTCGGCCACGGGGCCAAAAGTGCCGCGCTCATCGCTTTGCATCTCTCCGCCCAGCATATGAACCCGGTTGCCGTTGTGGCTCGCCAATGTCTGCGCGACACCGATAGAATTTGTGACCACCGTCAGATCCCGCTTTTGCCGCAAGGCCTCCGCCACAAATGCGGTGGTCGATCCCACATCCAGAAAAACCGTCGCCCCGTCCTGAACCCTGCCCGCTGCGGCCTCGGCAATGCGCTGTTTTTCCGGCGCGTTCTCGGTGATGCGGCGAAAGAAACTGGTGCCAGACTCCCCGCCGGTCAGATGTGCGCCACCATGAACACGCTCAACACGGCCCGATTTTGCCAGCGCCTTGATCGTGCGGCGCACGGTTTCCTCGGACACGTTCAGAACCTGCGCCAGCTCGCCGCTGCGCCCAGAGCCACCAAGACGCCGCAACGCTTCGACAAGCTCAGCCTCGCGGCGGGAAAGTTCTGTGGGAGCGGTGGACATGGAGCAGCCGATCAATACGGGGTTTTCGCAACAGTTAGCACTAACACGACCGTATTTCCAACAACATGTCACCGAAATCCACACAAAACGGTCACTTTTCACAGTATTGTGTGGGTAAAAAAACACTTTCCAAGCCTCCCGCAGGAGGCTTATCTGGCACCGAAGAGAGCCGCAGGAGGCGCACAACATGACCCAAAAGCGCAAGAACGTTCTGTTCATCCTGATTGATCAGCTGCGGGCAGATTGCCTGAGCGGCGCACTGGCAGCCCATGTGGATCTGCCCAATCTGCGCGCATTCATGGAAACGGCTGTCACGTTTGAGCGGAACTACACCGTGGTGAACCCTTGCGGGCCGTCACGTGCCTCGATCCTGACCGGGCAATATGCGATGAACCATCGCTCAGTCCGCAATGGCACGCCCCTGCGCCATGATGCGCCGACGCTGGCGGGCGAGATGCGCAAAAGCGGCTACCTGCCGATGCTGTTCGGCTATACCGACACCTCGCGCGATCCACGCGTGCATCACCCGAATGATCCGGCAGTGCAGACCTATGAGTACCACATGGCCGATTTCCACGAGATGCTGGAGATGCGGCTTGAGATGTCCTATCCGTGGCGGTCCCATCTGATGACCAAAGGCTACAGATTTGACGACTACTGGGACCTTTACAAACCGGTCTCGTCCACCGGCGGTGCGCCTCGGCTGAACGATCCGGCACCCTACCGCGCCGAGGACAGCGATACCGCCTTTCTGACAGATCGCTTTCTCGCCGCGATGCCCGCCTATGCCGACCAAAGCTGGTTCGCGCATCTGACCTATATTCGCCCACATCCGCCACTGGTCGCGCCTGCGCCCTATAACGACATGTACGACCCTGCTGCGCTCCCACTCCCCACGCGACTGGGCGATGCGCAGGTCGAGCGCGCCATGCACCCCTTCTTTGGGCCGATGATGGACGCGATCACACCGGCTTCAACCGTGCTTGGCTTTCCGGATCTTGAGGCCAGCGACGAGGTCGTGCAAACGCTGCGCGCGATCTATCTTGGCCTTGCAAGCGAGGTGGATACGCATATCGGCCGTGTGCTGCAGTTCCTGAAGGACAGCGGTCAGGAGGAGGACACCCTCGTGATCATCAGCGCCGATCATGGAGAGATGCTGGGCGACCGGCACAGCTGGGGCAAGTTCTCGGTCTATGATGCGGCCTATAAAACGCCCCTGATGATCCGCCTGCCCGGCAATGAGGCCCGCGCGGGCGCCCACGTGTCGGATATCACAGAATCCATCGACCTTGCGCCCACGATCCTTGACTGGGTCAGCCAAGAGATCCCCAACGCCATGGACGGCGCCTCGCTCATACCGCTTTTGCGCGGTGCGCGCCCCGAGGGCTGGCGCAATTATTCCTATTCCGAGCTGGACTTTGCCCAGCCGGAGGACCCCGGCGAGATGCCCGGTTTGGATCTGTCGAACTCATCACTTGCCATTCTGCGGGATGATCGGTTCACGCTGGTGGAGTTCGCCGCCGAACTGCCGCCCCTTCTGTTCGACCATCAAGGCGCGGGCGAGATGGAGAATATGGCCGATGATCCCGCGCTTCAGGCGGATCTGGCTCGTCTCACGCGCACAATGCTGCGCCACCGGATGAAAAACGCCGATCACACCCTGTCGCTTGATCAGATCACAACAGAGGGGCCACGCAGGTTCCCGCGCCCCCGCCCCAAAGGTTGACGCAGCCCACGGGTATCGGGCAGAAGACCTCGCAAGTTTAGCGATAACATTGCGGATGCCTGCCAAGGCGCGCACCGCAAGACGGGGACCATAGCCATGAGTGACCTTAGACAGACCGCCCTTGCTCTGTTTTCCGCCGCCGTCGACCGCGCTGATCCGGCATTGGCCCTGCGCAAGCAGCTTGCACAAACACCTTTGCCCTCGCTGCCGCAGGGTGGTCGCAACTTGATTCTCGCCGTCGGAAAAGCCGCGATCCCGATGATGCGCGAGGCGCTGGATCACACTCCGGAGCCGCGCGCAGCCCTTGTTGTGACCAACCCGGAAAACCTGTGTGATCTGTCCGGTGCCAAGGTCATTGCGGGCAGCCACCCTGTGCCGGATGAAGCCAGCGCCGCAGCTGGGCGCGCCGTGATCGACTTTCTTGCAGACACGACGCCACAGGACCGGGTTACGGCGCTGATCTCGGGCGGAGGGTCCGCCCTGATGGTGGCGCCCGCGCCGGGGCTGGCGCTGGCGGACAAGGCGGAAGTGGGCCGCCTGCTGCTCGCCTCGGGGCTGGAAATCAATGAGATGAACCTGATCCGACAGCAGTTGTCGGACCTCAAGGGGGGCGGACTGTTGCGACATGCTGCCCCCGCGCCTGTCGCGGCATATATCCTGTCGGATGTGATCGGAGACGATCTGCGCGCCATCGCATCCGGGCCGACGGTATCGCCCATCGGCACAAAGGCCGAGGCCCGCGCTGTGATGGAGCAAGCGGGAATTTGGGACGACGCCCCCGAGGCGGTCAAGGCGCATCTTTCTTTGCCCGAGGAAGATAACGCCCTGCCCCAGGCTGAGAACATCCTGATCGGATCAAACCGGCACAGCCTTGCTGCGATGAAAGAGGCCGCAAGCGAATGGGGTGCGCAGATTGTCAGCGACCACTTGATCGGCGATGTGGCAGAGGCCGCAGACACTGTGATCGAGGCCGCATCCTCAGCGCCAGACGACCGGCCAGTTGCACTGATCTTTGGCGGGGAAACCACGGTACGCCTGACCGGCAACGGCCTCGGCGGACGCAATCAGGAACTGGCCCTGCGGGTGGCCAAACTGGGCGCGGAGCGGCTGACAGGTGACTGGATCTTCCTGTCGGGCGGCACCGACGGGCGTGATGGCCCCGCTGATGCCGCAGGCGGGATTGTCGGCCCCGGAACCTGGGCAGCCATCCGCCAGGCAGGACAGGATCCCGAAGCTCTTTTGGCAAACAACGACAGCTACGCGGCGCTCAAGGCCGCCGATGCTCTGGTGATGACCGGTGGCACCGGCACCAATGTGGCCGATGTGCAGGTCTTTTTGCGCAAACCGGATTAAAGATCGATCCGGTCGAGATCGTTCAACAGGTCCAGCAGCGCCTCGTAGCGCTCTTCGCCCATCTTTTGCCGGGTGCGTTCGACAAGGGCCATACTGGCCTCGATGTTGTCCTCAATGATCTTTTCGCCCTCCGCCGTGATGGTCACCACCTGGCGGCGCCGGTCACTCGCATCGCGGCTGCGGCTGATCAGGTCTTTCTCTTCCAGCTTTTGGAGGATGCGCGTCAGGCTGGGCAACAAGAGACAGGCCTCTTCCGAGATCTGCGTCGGATCGGTCGGCCCGCTTTCCTGAACAACACGCAAGACGCGCCATTGCTGTTCGGTCAGGTTGGAATCACTCAGCATGGCGCGGATCGGCCCCATGACGCGCTCACGAGCCCGCAAAAGAGCGATGGGCAAAGAACGATCGGTTGATGGCAAAGTTCTGGTCATAGATGTTTATCACCTTAAACACCCTCTGAGTGCAATTGGATTGCGCGTCTTGCGCACACGGGTTGACCTCGGCGCCTGAATTTGCTACACATGTTAATTAAATGAGGAGGAGCGCATTCAATGCCCCATGTCACGGTGGACTATTCGCCGAATGTCGAAGGCTACGCCGATATCGCCGGGCTGTGCGACACCCTGCGACTGGCCGCGGCCGCAACCGGCGTGCTGCCTTTGGCGGGCATCAGAGTGCGGGCCTTTGCCGCAAGCCACGTGTCAATCGCCGATGGCGACCCACAGCATGGCTACGTGGATATCGCCGTAAGGCTGCGCGGCGGGCGCGATCTTGAAACCCGCAAACGCGCCACGGCGCAGATCTTTGAGGCTGCGCGCCTTTTTCTGGAGCCTGCGATGCAGAGCCATTCCCTCGCGCTGTCCTTTGAGATGCGCGACATAGATCCCGATCTTTCCCCCAAATGCGGCACCATCCGCGACCACATGAAGAAGGCAGAGCAGTGATGAGCGATCTGGCCAGCAATATCGAGAAACTCAGCGGCTATCTGGCGCGTTTCAAGGAGACCGGCATCAAGAACCGCATTGCCGGGAAGGATGCTACTGGCGCGGGCGGCGTGTTTCAGTCCACCTCTCCGGTCGACAAAAGCGTGATCTGCGACGTGGCGCGCAGCAGCGAAAGCGACGTTGACACAGCAGCAGCAGCAGCCAAGGCCGCTTTCCCCGCATGGCGCGACATGCCAGCAACCGAGCGGCGCAAGATCCTGTTGCGCATTGCGGACGCGATTGAGGCGCGCGCCGAAGAGATCGCCCTGTGCGAATGCTGGGACACCGGCCAGACCCTGCGCTTCATGTCCAAAGCCGCTCTACGCGGGGCCGAGAATTTCCGCTATTTTGCCGACCAGGTGGTGCAGGCCCGCGACGGCCAGCACCTGAAATCGCCCACCCTGATGAACATCACCACCCGCGTGCCGATCGGCCCGGTGGGGGTGATCACGCCGTGGAACACGCCCTTCATGCTATCGACCTGGAAAATCGCACCGGCGCTGGCGGCAGGCTGCACCGTGGTGCACAAACCGGCCGAAGATTCGCCACTGACGGCGCGCCTGCTGGTGGAAATCGCCGAAGAAGCAGGCCTGCCGCCGGGCGTTTTGAATACCGTCAACGGCTTTGGCCATGACGCAGGCAAACGCCTGACCGAACATCCTGACATCCGCGCCATTGCCTTTGTCGGCGAAAGCCGCACTGGATCGATCATCACCAAACAGGGCGCAGATACGCTGAAGCGCATGCATCTGGAGCTGGGCGGCAAAAACCCTGTGATCGTCTTTGACGACGCCGATCTGGACCGGGCACTGGATGCCGTGATCTTCATGATCTACTCGATCAACGGCGAACGCTGCACGTCGTCCTCGCGCCTATTGGTGCAGGACACCATCCGCGAAGAGTTCGAGGCCAAGCTGGTCGAGCGGGTGAACAACATCAAGGTGGGCCACCCGCTGGATCCCAGCAGCGAAATCGGCCCGCTGATCAGCAAAGAGCATTTTGACAAGGTGACCTCCTACTTCGAGATCGCTAAGGAAGACGGTGCCACCATCGCAGCCGGCGGTGAAACCGTGGGTGACGAGGGCTATTTCGTCCGCCCCACCCTGTTCACCGGCGCCACCAACCAGATGCGCATCGCCCGCGAGGAAATCTTTGGCCCGGTTCTGACCTCGATCCCCTTCACGACCGAAGAGGAAGCGCTGGAAATGGCCAATGACACTCAATACGGGCTGACCGGCTATGTCTGGACCAATGATCTGACCCGCGCGCTGCGCTTTACCGATCAGCTTGAGGCGGGGATGATCTGGGTCAACAGCGAGAACGTGCGCCACCTGCCCACCCCCTTTGGCGGGGTCAAGGCCTCGGGGATTGGCCGCGATGGCGGCGACTGGAGCTTCGAATTCTACATGGAGCAAAAGCACATCGGCTTTGCCACCGGCCAGCACAAGATCACGCGTCTTGGCGCCTGATCCCACACCTGAAAACGCGCACAACCATTCGGGAGGAGAGACCCATGGGAGAGATCGTTCTCGCCGCCAAGATGACCCACGTGCCCACCATGCTCATGTCCGAGCAGGACGGACCGGTCAAAGGCACCCGCCAGCCTGCCATCGACGGGCACCGTGAAATCGCCCGCCGCGCCAAGGCGCTTGGCGCAGACACGGTGGTGATCTGCGACACCCACTGGGTGATCAACGCGGGCTTTCACATCAATGCCAACAAAAGGTTCGAAGGACTTTTCACCTCGAACGAGTTCCCGCAGTTCATCCAGGATCTGCCCTACGGCTATGACGGCAACCCCGAGTTGGGGGACGCCATCGCCAAGGAAGCCTCGGACCGGGGCGCCTATACGCTGGCGCATCATCTGGACAGCCTTGAGCTGGAGTATGGCACACTTGTCCCGATGCGCTTCATGAGCCGCGAGCACGACATGAAGGTCGTCTCCATCGCGGCCTGGGCCACGGTGCATGGCCACGATGAAAGCCGCGTGGTGGGCGAAGCCATCCGCGCCGCGGTTGAAGCCTCAGACAGCAAGGTGTTGCTGGTCGCCTCTGGCTCGCTGTCGCACAAGATCTGGGCCAACAAGGACTATGCCGCCAACAACGGCACCTTCACCATCAGTTCGGAATTCAATCGCCAGATGGACCTGCATGTGCTGGAGATGTGGAAGAACGGCGATCACGCCACCTTCCTCAAGATGCTCAGCGAATACGCGCAGTTCTGCTGCGGCGAAGGGTCGATGCACGACACCGCAATGCTTTATGGCGCGCTGGGATGGGATGCCTATGATGGCAAATGCGAGGTGGTCACGCCCTACTTCCCCAGCTCCGGCACCGGCCAGACAAATGTGATTTTCCCGGTCTAGGCGCCGGTTCCAACAAGGAGGCACAGATGCCCGTTCCCGCCCCTGTCCTATACCCGCCCTTCAACATCCTGCGGCTCAGCCATGTTGAGTACGCGGTGACAGACCTTGCCGCCAGTCGCGCGTTTTACGTCGATATTCTGGGCCTGCAGGTGACGCATGAAGACGACAGCCGCATCTACCTGCGCGCGATGGAGGAACGCGGCCATCACTGCATCGTGCTGGTTCAGGCCGACAGCGCCTCGGTCGGCGTTCTGGGCTTCAAATTGTTCGATGAGCCAGATCTGGACAAGGCAGCCGAGTTCTTTGCTGCCAAGGGGTTGCCGGTCGAATGGGTCGAGCGCCCGCACATGGGCCGCACCCTGCGCACCCGCGATCCCTGGGGCATCCCGCTGGAATTCTACGTCAAGATGGACCGGCTGGAACCGATCCACCAGAAATACCGGCTCTATAACGGGGTAAAACCGCTCCGCATCGACCATTTCAACATGTTTTCGGCCGATGTGGATGCGAGCGTCGCCTTCTATAACGAGATCGGCTTTCGCGTCACCGAATATACCGAGGATGACGACAGCGGCAAAGTCTGGGCCGCCTGGATGCACCGCAAGGGCGGCGTGCATGACGTGGCCTTTACCAATGGTCTTGGCCCCCGCCTGCATCACACAGCCTTTTGGGTGCCGACACCGCTCAACATCATCGACCTCTTGGATCTGATGTCGACCACCGGCTATGTGGACAATATCGAGCGCGGCCCCGGTCGGCACGGCATCTCCAACGCCTTCTTCCTCTACGTCCGCGACCCGGACGGGCACCGGATCGAGATCTACTGCTCGGACTATCAGACCTGCGATCCCGACCTTGAACCGATCAAATGGTCGCTCACCGACCCCCAGCGCCAGACCCTTTGGGGCGCAGCCGCCCCGCGCAGCTGGTTCGAGGAAGGATCAACCTTCGAAGGGGTAGCGCCACAGCCCAGCGCCCTGACCGCACAGCCGATCATCGCCCCCTGAGACGACATGAGGACCGCCCGCCCCAAGAGGGACGCGCTGTCTGTGCCTCTGGCACGAACAAAGGATATTGAGACATGAAATGGGATGAGTTTTCCGAGTGGGGCCGAAAGGTCGCCGACTGGGCGCAGGACTATCACCTGACCGTGGGCGACCGCCCCGTGCGCGCCCGCACCGAGCCGGGTGAGGTGCTGAACGCCCTGCCCAGCGCTCCGCCCGAGGCCGGGACCGGCATGGAGGCGATATTTGCCGATTTCGAAGAGATCGTCATGCCGGGGATCACCCATTGGCAGCACCCGCGTTTCTTTGCCTATTTCACCTCGAACGCCGCCGCGCCCTCAGTGTTGGCGGAGTTCCTCGTCTCGGCTATCGCGCCGCAATGCATGCTGTGGCAGACCTCCCCGGCGGCGACCGAGATGGAAACCCGGATGATGGACTGGCTGCGTCAGGCGCTGGATCTGCCAGAGCCATTTCAAGGCGTCATTCAGGACAGCGCCTCTTCGGCGACGCTGGCTGCGGTGCTGACCATGCGGGAAAAGGCACTGAACTGGAAAGGCAATCAGGACGGCCTGTTCAGCCAGAAACCTCTGCGCATTTACTGCTCCAGTGAAGTGCACACCTCCATTGATCGTGCCATCTGGGTTGCGGGCATCGGCCAGCAAAACCTGGTACGTGTGCCGATCAAGGGCGACTGGCGCGGCATGGACCCGGACGCGCTCGAGGCCGCGATCAAGGCCGACATCGCGGCGGGCCTCCAGCCGGCGGGCGTCATCCTTTGCGTCGGCGGCACCGGCACCGGCGCCACCGATCCTGTGGACAAGGTGATGGATGTGGCCGAGAAATACGGGCTTTACACCCATGTGGATGCGGCCTGGGCCGGCTCGGCGATGATCTGTCCTGAGTATCGCCACTACTGGCCCGGGATCGAGCGCGCCGACAGCATCGTCTTCAACCCGCACAAATGGCTGGGGGCACAGTTCGACTGCTCGGCCCATTTCCTGAAGAACCCGGACGATCTGGTACAGACGCTGGCGATCAGCCCCGAGTATCTGAAGACCCACGGCAAGGACGGGATCATCAACTACTCGGAATGGTCGGTGCCGCTGGGCCGCCGCTTTCGCGCGTTGAAGATCTGGTTCCTGATCCGCACCTATGGGCTGGAAGGGCTGCGCGCGCGCCTGCGCAACCATGTGATCTGGTCGAACCAGCTACATGACAAGCTCGCCGCGACCCCGGATTTCGAGATCGTGACCCCACCCATGTGGTCGCTCTGGACCTTCCGCTATGCCCCCGAGGGCGCCACGGATCTCGACGCGCTTAACCTCGCGCTGGTAAACGCCATCAATGACGACGGGCGGATTTATCTGACCCAGACCCGCGTCGATGGCGACCTGGTGATCCGCTTTCAGGCAGGTCAGTTCGAAACCACCGAAGGTGACGTGATGATGGCCCATGATGTCATCACCGAGATCGCCGCCAGTCTGATGGAAGGAGCCGACTGATGCGCTTTGCCACCTATTCCGCCAATGGCGAAACCTACTACGGTGCCGTCACCGATGATGGCATGGCCGCCCTGTCGCCCGGCTTCCCCCATTGGTCTACCTTACGCGATGTGATCGCCGCCGATGGGCTGCACGATCTGGCGGTGGCGGCCAAGAACCATCCGGTGACCCACCCCAATGGCACCTTCACCTACCAGATCCCGGTGCCCAACCCGGAAAAGATCATCTGCGTTGGCGTCAACTTTCCCGACCGCAACGCGGAATACAAGGACGGGCAAGAGGCACCGCCGAACATGTCGCTGTTCATCCGGTTTCCCAGTTCATTCACCGGCGAAGGCCAGCCGCTGATCCGCCCGCCGGAGACGCCGCAGCTGGACTATGAGGGCGAGATCGCAATCGTCATCGGCAAGGGCGGCCGCCGCATCAAGGCCGAGGACGCCTATGACCACATCGCCGCCGTGACAGTATGCAACGAAGGCACCCTGCGTGATTGGGTGCGCCATGCGAAGTTCAATGTGACGCAAGGCAAGAACTGGGACAATTCCGGTGCCATGGGGCCGTGGCTGGTGCCGTTCACATCTGCGGCGCAGCTGGATGATGTGCGTCTGACCACCCATGTGAACGGAGAGCTGCGCCAGGACGACCGCACCAGCCGCATGCTCTTCCCGATCCGCCGCCAGATCGAATACATCTCCACCTTCACCACGCTGGTGCCCGGAGATGTCATCGTGACCGGCACCCCCACCGGCGCGGGCGCGCGTTTCGATCCGCCCCGTTTCCTGGTGCCCGGTGACGTGATCGAGGTCGAAGCCGAAGGTATCGGCAAGCTGACCAACACGGTCGAGGACGAAGCATGACCCCCGAAGAGCACGCCGAGGCCGCCGCGCGTCTCTTGAAGGCCGAGGAGAGCGGCCAGCAATGCGGGCTTCTGTCCCTCGCCTACCCGGGCATGACGCTGGAGGATGCCTACGCCGTGCAAAAGGCGCTGGTCGCGCAAAAGCTGGCGCAGGGGAGGAAAAAGATCGGCTGGAAGATCGGCCTCACCAGCCGCGCCATGCAGCAAGCGCTGAACATCACCACACCCGACAGCGGCGTGCTGCTGGACGATATGGCGTTTGAGACCGGCAGCACCGTGCCCGCCGGGCGCTTCATCCAGCCCCGCGTCGAAGCCGAGATCGCATTCGTGATGAAAGCGCCGCTGGCAGGCGCGGACTGCACGCGCGAGGACGTGATTGCCGCGACCGACTATGTGGCGCCCTCGCTTGAGATCCTCGATACCCGCATTCTGCGCGCCGATCCCGCCACCGGACAGGCCCGGATCATCACCGACACCATCAGCGACAATGCCGCCAATGCGGGCGTCGTACTGGGCACCGAGCGTCACGCCATTGAGGCCCATGACCTGCGCTGGGTCGGTGCGATCGTCTCCCGTGACGGCACGGTGGAGGAGACAGGTCTGGGTGCCGGCGTACTGAACGATCCCGTCACCTCGGTCCTGTGGCTGGCGCGCCGGATGGCGGAATATGGACAACAGATCGAAGCCGGGGATATCGTCCTGTCGGGGTCCTTCATCCGGCCCATCGAATGCCCATCCGGCAGCAAAGTCACCGCCGATTTCGGCCCTTTCGGCTCTGTCGCCATATCATTTGCCTGAAAAGAGGTTTTCCATGCCCGCACCCAAGAACAGCTTCAAACAGGCCCTCGCCGATGGCAAACGCCAGATCGGCTGCTGGATGAGCTTTGCCGAACCCGCCGTGGCAGAGATCATGGGCACCTGCGGCTTTGACTGGCTGGTGGTCGACGGAGAGCACGCACCCAATGACATCCGCTCGATCCGGGACCAGTTGATTGCACTGGAAGCCTCAAGCAGCCACCCGGTGGTGCGCGTGCCGATTGGCGAGACCTGGATCATCAAGCAGGTGCTGGACGCAGGCGCGCAGACCGTATTGGTACCCATCGTCGAGAGCGCCGAACAGGCCGAAGAACTGGTGCGCGCCTGCAAATACCCGCCCCATGGCACCCGAGGGGTCGGTGCAGCAGGCGCCCGGGCCAGCCGGTTTGGGTCGGTCAGCGAATACATCCAGACGGCGGATCAGGAAGTCTGCCTGCTTGTGCAGGTGGAAAACCGCGCCGGGATCGCGGCTCTGGACGATATCCTCAAGGTCGAAGGCATCGACGGCGTCTTTATCGGCCCGGCGGATCTGTCGACCGATATGGGCCATCAGGGCAACGCCGCCCATCCCGAGGTGCGCGCGGTGATCGCCGGAGCGCTGCAGCATATCCGCGCTGCCGGAAAGGCACCCGGCATCCTTGGCGTCACCGAAGAGGCGACACAGGCCTATTTCGACATGGGGACGCAGTTCCTCGCGGTGGGGCTGGACGTGCTGATCCTGGCTCAGAACGCCCGCAAGCTGGCCGCAGACTGGAAAGCGCGCTAGTCACTTACGACAAGGTTCTGCGCCGCCAATCTTCGCACGGCGCAGAACGATACGTATTTCCCTGCAATTGACCCTTTTCCCTCTGCCCCGCTAGCCTGACATTACAGGAGAAAGACCGCGCAAAGGCCTTGAGAGACCTCAGACAGCCTGCGCGGCATCAGGGAGGACAGCTATGAAACGCGCAATTCTTGCGGGTATGGTGTCGGCGCTTGCCTTGGCTTCGGCCGCGGCGGCAGACATCAAGATCGCTCATATCTACGGCAAAACCGGCCCGTTTGAGGCCTATGCAAAACAGTCCCATGACGGGCTGATGCTAGGGCTGGAATATGCCACTGGCGGCACCATGGAGATCAACGGCGAAAAGATCGTCGTGATCGAAAAGGACACTCAGCTGAAACCGGAAAACGGCAAGGCCCTTTTGGAAGAGGCCTATGGCGATGACGAGGTCGATCTGGCGATTGGCCCGGTCAGCTCGGGCGTGGCGCTGGCCATGCTGCCGGTGGCCGAGGAGTACGAAAAGCTGTTGATCGTCGAGCCCGCCGTGGCCGACAGCATCACCGGCTCCAACTGGAACCGTTATGTCTTCCGCACCTCGCGCAACTCGTCGCAAGACGCGGTATCGAACGCCATCGCGCTGGCCGGTGAGAACGTGCATATCGCAACGCTCGCACAGGATTATGCCTTTGGCCGCGACGGTATCGCCGCCTTCAAAGAGGCGCTCGAAAGCGTTGGCAGTGGCGTGGCGCATGAGGAATACGTGCCCACCGACACCACCGACTTCACCGCGGCGGCCGAGCGGATCTTCAACGCGATGAAGGATCTGGACGGCGAGAAAAAGCTCTTTGTGATCTGGGCCGGCGGCGGCAACCCGATGAGCAAGATCAACGCCATGGACCCCAGCCGGTTCGGCATCGAACTGGCAACCGGCGGCAACATCCTGGCAGCCATGAAGGGCTACAAGGAATTCCCCGGCATGGAAGGGGCCACCTACTACTACTATGAAATCCCGCAAAACCCAGTGAACGACTGGCTGGTGAAAGAACACCAGGCCCGCTTTGGCACCCCGCCGGATTTCTTCACCGCAGGCGGCATGACAGCCGGTATCGCAGCGGTTGAGGCGATCAAAAAGGCTGGATCGACCGACACCGAAGAGCTGATCACCGCCATGGAAGGCATGGAATGGGAAAGCCCCAAGGGCACCATGATGTTCCGCGCCGAAGACCACCAGGCGCTGCAGCCCATGTATCACTTCCGCATCAAGGTCGAAGACGGTGTCGACTGGGCGATCCCGGAACTGGTGCGCGAGCTGAAGATCGAAGATCTGCCGATCCCGGTGCGCAACTGATCCTTTGACAGTAAAGGGCGGCCCAGGGTTTTGCCTCGGGCCGTTCCTGTTTGGCCTGGCCATCCTGCGATGGCCCACCTCCGCAACCTTGAGCTTTCTCGCCTTGCGGACAGACCAGAGACTGACATGACCACCTCTCCCATACTCAGCACCAAGGACCTGACGGTCCGGTTCGGCGGCCATGTGGCGGTCGATGAGGTGACCTGCGACTTTCACGCCGGTCAGCTAACCGCAATCGTCGGCCCCAATGGCGCGGGCAAGACGACTTATTTCAACCTCATTTCAGGCCAGATCCCTGCCAGCGCCGGGCGCGTCTTTCTGAAAGGGCGCGACATTGGTGGGCTGTCGGTTTCCGCCCGCACCCGCGCCGGGATTGGCCGTGCCTTTCAGCTGACCAACCTCTTTCCCAACCTCTCGGTGCTGGAGAATGTGCGCCTTGTGGTGCAGGCCAAATCCGGGCGCAGCTTCAACCTCTGGTCCATGGTCTCCCGCCATCAGGACCTGACCGATCACGCCGAGATGATCCTGCGCCGGGTGCGCCTCTTGGAGCAGCGCCATCAGGTGGTCTCGGAACTCTCCCACGGCAACCAGCGCAAGCTGGAGGTCGCCCTGCTGATCGCGCTGGATCCTGCCGTCTACATGTTTGACGAACCCACCGCAGGCATGAGCGTCGATGAGGCACCCGTGGTGCTCGACCTCATCGAAGAGTTGAAAGACCAGCGGGACCGCACGATCCTTCTGGTCGAGCACAAGATGGACGTGATCCGCACCCTCGCCGACCGCATTATCGTCCTGCACAACGGCGCGCTTGCTGCCGATGGGCCGCCAGCCGAGGTGATGGCCTCGGACGTGGTGCAAGAGGCCTATATGGGCCGGGGCCTGGAAGGAGTGCTTGCCGATGTCTGATGCGATCCTGAAACTCGAAGGCGTCTATACCAACATCGCCCAGTACCACATCCTGCAAGGGGTCGATCTTGAGGTGCCGCGGGGCGCTGTGACCATGCTTTTGGGGCGCAATGGCGTGGGCAAGACCACCACCCTGCGCACCGTGATCGGCCACTGGCGCGCCCATCAGGGCCGGATCCTCTTTGATGGCGAGGACATTACGAAGATGCCCACCCCGGCGATTGCCCGCATGGGGCTGGGTTTTGTGCCCGAGGATATGGGCATCTTTGCCGATCTCACGGTTGAGGAGAACATGGTGCTGGCCGCCGCCTCCGGTCCGATCAACTCGGCCCGGCTTGACTGGATCTTTGCCGCCTTCCCGCCGCTCAAGACCTTCTGGAAGTCCGACGCCGGGACCCTGTCGGGCGGGCAGAAACAGATGCTGTCGATTGCCCGCGCCATGGTCGAAGAGCGCAAACTCTACCTCATCGATGAGCCGACCAAGGGTCTGGCCCCTGCCATTATCTCGACCATGGCGCGCGCGCTGAAGGATCTGAAGGATCAGGGCGCCTCGGTGCTGCTCGTGGAACAGAACTTTGCCGTCGCCAAGGCGCTGGGGGACAGCGCCAATGTGATGGACGACGGGCGCATGATCTGGTCCGGCGAGATGCAGGAGCTGGCAACCGATGCCGCTCTGCAGGAACGCCTGATGGGCCTCAGCCTGGAGGCGCATTGATGGCTACTCGTTTCGCCCCGCTTCCCGCAACCGCACTTTGTGAGGCCCAAGATGACCGCCGCACCTGAACACGCCCCCAAGATGGCCGAGGTCACCTTTCGGGACCGTATTGCGCCGCATATGCCGGTGCTGCTGGTACCGCTGATCGCCATTGCCGGGTTTATTGCTATCCAGAACCCCTCCAGCTGGCTGACGCTGACGGTGTCGGGGCTGGCCATGGGGATGATGATCTTCATCATGGCCTCAGGCCTGACGCTGGTTTTTGGCCTGATGGATGTGATCAACTTTGGCCATGGGGCCTTTGTCTCTGTCGGGGCCTTTGTCGGCATTTCGGTGCTGATGCTGCTGGGCCATATGACCGAGGCGCCCTCGCTAATGCTGAACCTTGGCGCCATCCTGCTCGCCGTGATCGGCGCCATGCTGGCCACTGGCCTGATGGGCTGGGCCTTTGAAAAGGTGATCGTGGAACCGGTCTATGGCCATCACCTGAAACAGATCCTTGTCACCATGGGCGGGCTGATCGTGGTCGAGCAGCTGATTATCGTCCTTTGGGGGCCCGAGGAGATCTACATCCTGCGCCCCGAGGCCCTGAAAGGCGCGATTACATTTGCCGGGGCTGCGATTGAGAAATACCGGCTGGTCGCGGTGGGCGTGGGTCTTGTGGTTTTTCTGGCGATGCGCTGGGTGCTGCGGCGCACCAAGATCGGGTTGATCGTGCGCGCAGGGGTCGAGAATGGCGAGATGGTTCAGGCGCTTGGCTATCGGCTACGGCTGGTCTTCGTCGGCGTCTTTATCGCAGGCTCTGCCTTGGCGGGCCTTGGCGGGGTGATGTGGGGTCTCTATCAGGAAGTCATAACCGCCCATATGGGCAATCACGCGATGATCCTGATCTTCATCGTGGTGATCATTGGCGGGCTTGGGTCGGTCGAAGGCTGCTTTATCGGCGCGCTTCTGGTGGGTCTTTTACAGAATTACATCGCCTTCATCGAACCCAAAGCCGCTCTGATTTCCAACATCGCCCTGATGGTGGCCATCCTGATGTGGCGGCCCATGGGCATGATCCCGGTGGTAAAAGCAAAATGATACGCTCCCTCCTTTCGAACGATTTGCCCCGCTCCCTTCCGCTGGCGCTGATCCTTGGCGTGATCCTGATTTGCCTTGCGCTGGCGCCCTTCCTCTTTCCAGGGGTGCGCACGGTGGATACGGCGGCGCGGATCTGTGTCTTTATCGTGCTTGTGGCCAGCTACGATCTGCTCTTGGGCTACGGCGGCATCGTCAGCTTTGCCCATACGATGTTCTTTGGCATCGGGGCCTATGGGGTGGCGCTGGCCTCAACACATATGGGGCGCGGATTTGACTCAATCGCGGTTGGTGCCGTCGCGGGCGCCCTGTTGGCTGCAATCCTGGCGCTAGTGATCGGCCTTTTCTCGCTCAGGGTGCGGGCGATCTTCTTTGCGATGATCACGCTTGCCGTTGCCTCCGCTGTCGCCGTGCTGGTCAGTCAGCTGTCGGGTCTCACCGGCGGAGAGGACGGCCTGACCTTCAAGACCCCGCGCGAGCTGGGACCCGCGTTCAAATTCGGCAAGGAGGCCTTTGACGGCGTTCTTTTCGGCGTGAAGCTGAATGGGAAACTGCTGGCCTATTACTTCATCTTCATCGGAGCGCTGGTGCTCTTTCTGGCGATGTTGCGGGTGGTGAATTCACCCTTTGGCCGCGTGCTGCAAGCCATCCGCGAGAATGATTTCAGGGCTGAGGCGATCGGCTACCGCGTGGTCTACTACCGCGTGGCCGCCACATGCCTCTCCGCAGCGGTCGCCGCGCTGGCAGGGTCACTTTACGCGGTCTGGCTGCGTTATGTGGGACCTGATACCTCACTGTCGATGGAGATCATGATCGATATCCTCCTGATGGTGGTGATCGGCGGCATGGGCACCATGTATGGCGCGGTGATCGGTGCAACGCTTTTTGTGCTGGCACAGAACTACCTACAGAACCTGATGGGCGCCGCCTCCGAACTGACAAGCGGGCTGCCGCTGGTGCCAGAGCTTCTGAACGCGGATCGATGGCTGTTGTGGCTGGGCGTTCTGTTCATCCTCAGCGTCTATTTCTTCCCGACCGGTATCGTCGGGCGCCTGCGCAACAACGGATAGGCGTGCCCTCCCGCGCCCGCCGGCTGCAGTGGCTGCGCCACAAAACCCGGAGCGGCCTTGGGCCCGGCGCCGCTGACGCGGCGCTTCAGCGACCTTAAGCAACCCGTGTCAAGGGCGGCGCAGCCGCCGCACCTTTGGTGCGGCTTGCCCTTTACACGAGATAAAACCAAGAATGGATATGGTGTCTTGAGAGGCAGTCATGCCCCTCAAGGCGCCTCTCAGCAAAACCCGGCGCCGCGCAAGCGGCGCCACGCCCAACCAACGGGGACGGATCTTTGATCCGGCGGCTTTGGGCGGGAGCCCCCGCCTTTGCGTCAGCGCAGCACCATACCCTCGGGCCACTCAATGGAAGTCTCAAGACTCACGTTTCGCGTCTCGCCAGGAGCAATTTCAAACTCCCATGCAAGAATACCGCGCTGCTTGTCGACGTTCTCCTCCGAAACCACCGGAGAAGCCCGCCAGGAGATCTCAAGGTCTTCCTGCTCCGAATAGGGCACACGGTCCACAAGACGCAGAGGCCAGGATTTCCCGGTGAGGTTCTCAACCTCGATCTCCACCCGCTGCACCTGCTGGTTGCTACGGGAAATCATACCCCGTTCGCCTTCGCTTTGAGACAGCACATTGCGCGTGACCTGCAGCCCACGAAGAGCGCCAAATCCCATCTCCGTCTCTTGCCCTGCCGCAAGGGCTGCAAAGGGGGCTGCGGTGACCAGCTTGCCATCGACGAAATAGAGCGCCGTGTCGGCCCAGAGCAGATCCTCCCCAAAGGTATTGGTAAAGCGCGCAACGCGAAAGGCCGTATCATCGCGCAAGGGAACGGCCACGGCCACCAGCTCTGCCTCCGTGGTCAGCTGATCCATCTCGAGGCGCAGCCCTTCACCGCCCGGCGCAACCGAGACCGGGTGGTCAAAATGATAGGTCACGCCCGGCCCATCCGCGTCACTTTCCCAAGGCGCGCGGGACTGCTCCACAACCATCGGCTCGACCTGCACTGGCTCTGCAAGAGGCTCCATCGCGGTGTCGGAAGAGAGTTTCAACCGAGGCGCGGGCGCGGGTTCTGCGATCCGCAAGCGCTGCGGATAAATCTCTGACGGGCTGCCCCGTTCAGACGGTGTCAGCGACGAGAGGGTCAGTGCCACGTCCTTCCAGGCCTCACCGGTGTCCTGATACAACATGACCGACCGTTTCACGCTCAACTGAGGGGCCTCCCCCGTGGTCAGATGAAACTCATAGCTCGGCTGCCAGCCCGCATCACTGGCGTAGGACAGATCGACTGCAACGGTTCCGGCGGTTTCGGCGGCAACATCAAGAACCAGATAGAGCCGGTCCTCATCCTCCAGCCGGATGGCTGCCAGCGCCTGCTGGGCAGCGCTCAGCTCTTTTTCCAGATCCTCCAGGGCGGCCTCGATCCCGCGCGCCTCAACCTCGGCTTCAAGCGCAGAAGCGCCCGCCCGCGCCGTTTCCTCTTCGATCATGCGGGCAATATCGCGCAGGCCATCCGTTCCGATTTGCGCCATCCCGTCATTGCCGCCCAGATCCCGCAGAAACCCTATGGCGTTCTGCGCCGCGCGCTCTTTCTGTCGCACCAGTCCGGCGGCGTCCCTGACCGACTGGATGCGCGTTTCGATCTCGGCGATCCGGGCCTCAGCGGCGCGGATCTGAGGGCTGCTGCTGTCGCGCGGCGGGACATCCTCGCTGCGGTAGCGCGTTGCAATCAATGTGGCGCCCGAGACCTGCACCTGCAGGGTCTCAAGCACGGCCCGGTTGGGAATGTCCTGCAAGATGAACCGGTGACGCCCAGCGGGAACCTCGACCTCCCCCCTGCGGATCAGTTCGGCCCCTTGTGGATAGACCGTCACATCGGTGATCATTGAAGAGAGGGAGAATTCGTCTGCCAGTGCGGCCGAAGCGGTCAGGAGGGCACAGGCCGTTGCAAAATATCGCATGGGTATCTCTTGTTTTGAAATGGGCAAATTGTCATTTGTCAGCAGGCTATCACCCTGAAGGTTCAGGGAAAGTGGCTGGTGATCCATCGGCAAGGCTTTGCCGGTGATGCAGCGCGCCTAACCGGCCTGCAGGGGATCCACGAGAGAAAAGAGTTCAATGGGATCGGCAAGCCCGCGAATCTCGTAAGGCCCGCATCCCAGGAACAAATCCGGGCAGGCTTCGGCCACCGCGGTGGTCGCAAGTACACGGCAACCGATGGCCTTGGTCAAATCTTCGATCCGGCTGGCCAGATTCACGGTTCGGCCAAGCACCGTGAAATCGAGCCGCCCGGGACTGCCGATATTTCCATAGCTCACCGGCCCGACATTGAGCCCGATGCCAAGGTTCAAGGCGGGCTTCATGGCATATTGCCGACGGGTATTGAGCGCTGCGAGACCCGTCAAAATCTCCTGAGAGGCCCGCGCCGCCCTACGGCATTGCCGACTGCGCTCGGCCTCTGTCTCGACCAGGAAGATGGACAGAACCCCATCGCCAATGAACTTCAGAACATCTCCGCCCTGGTCTTCGACCGCTGTGACGACCAGATCGAAGTAGTCGTTCAGCGTGCCGAAAATCTCGTCCTCATCCGCCGCCTCGGACAGGGCCGTGAAGCCGCGCAGATCAGAGAACAGAACGACAGCCTCTACTGTTGAGCGTTCGCCGCGTTTGATGGTGCCATTCCAGACCGCATCCGATGGCCCGTCTCCCAGATAGGTTCGCAGCAGGCTTTTGGACGATTTGCGCATGGTGACCGGCTCAAGCGCGCAGGACAGTGCGGGCAGGCTTGCTTCGATCATCGCGAGATCCTGCTCGGAGAACCCATCCGCATCCTGCGTCACAAAGGTGCAGCCATGCAGCGATTCATCCCCAAAATACAGCAAGGTGGCATAAAAATCGCTGCCGCCCAATTCGGCAAATTCGAGATAGGACAGATGGTCTGTTTCAGGATCCAGTCCGCGCAGGCTTTTGTGAAGCGGTTTTCTATGCTTCAGAATATACTCGAATGAGCTGCCCACGTAGCCATCGGTCAGCATTCTTTCATGGGTGACATCGTAGATGTCGGTGCCCTCGGGCGTCCAGACAATGCCCCAAGCCACAAGCAAGGGGTTGGCAAACCGCTGGCCGATGTTGACCCGCCACAGCGGAACGCCTGCCGCACGCAGCGACAAACAGAAATGCGAGACGACCTTGACCGGGTCACCCGAACACCGCCCTTGCGTCATCATCCATTGGTTTAGTCTGGCAACCTGGTCCATGACATGACCCTAATGACTGCACGGTGCCAGGCCTAGCCATGATCTTTGGCGTTTCCCCAATACGACAACAGGGCGCCGTGAGAGAGCGGCACCCTGTTCGAAAACGCGACGGTGAGATCCAGGTCTTCGAAGCCGCCAAGCACCCGATCAGGGTAGGGATGTGACCGCCAGGGCCACGGGGGGCGGTGCAGCCGGCGGTTCGGGCGGAAGCTGGCCAAGTGGTCAGCGGCTTCTCAGACAGGTTGGGATCCGCAGATCCCGTTGGAGTAACATAACCCTACCTGCCGCATTCTCGCGTGGCTATCTGTCCGAAGGGGCGAAAACCGCACTCTTTTCCGCGCCTCCCTCTCCAAAAGGATAGGTCGGCGGCCTGCCCTTTGAACGTCAGTTTCGCACCGGGAGTTTACGCACCTTGCGGGTCGGTGCCGACTCTTTGAACCGTTTGTCCAGATCTTCGGATGGGTAGCCAAGGAAGCTGCAGGTACAGATCTGTACATGGCTGTGGCCGTCATAGAGGTGCATATGCCCCTTGGCGCGTTTCATATAAAATCCCTTGGCCTGCAGCGCGCTGCGCAGATCAGACCAGCTGGTCGCACTCTCAAACACCGGGGCGAGCGAAATGCGCAGCTGGATGACCATCTCTGTGTCGAGCCTGCTTTGGTCGCAGGCGCTGGACCAGGCGGTTTGGGCCATGGCCGCATCGCCGGTTGTCACTGTTTCGCGTTCGAAGTCCTGAGAGTACATGGCGCGTTCCTCGTTTTGTATCTGGCCCGTCCAAGCATGAGCTTGTTTGTGACCAGAATGGGGCCGCCGGAAACGCAAATGGGGCCACTTCTTGCGAAATGGCCCCAGTTTTATTGGTATTTGGTGCAAGTTGCGCGGCAACTTACCCCTTTTTCAAGACCTCACGGCCCAGGAGTTCGGCGATCTGAACGGCGTTCAGCGCAGCGCCTTTACGCAAGTTGTCACTGACGCACCACAGGTTCAGACCATTGTCGATGGTGCTGTCCTGACGGATCCGGCTGATGAAGGTGGCGTAGTCGCCGACACATTCCACCGGCGTCACGTAGCCACCGTCTTCGCGCTTGTCGATCACCATGATGCCCGGCGCCTCGCGCAGGATGTCGCGGGCTTCGTCTTCATCGAGATGATCTTCGAACTCGATGTTGATCGATTCGGAGTGGCCAACAAAGACCGGCACGCGCACGCAGGTCGCGGTGACCTTGATGGCGGGGTCGACGATCTTCTTGGTCTCGGCGACCATCTTCCACTCTTCCTTGGTCGAGCCATCTTCCATGAAGACGTCGATATGCGGAATGACGTTGAAGGCGATCTGCTTGGTGTAGACCTTTGGCGGAACATCCTGCGTGGGGTTGTAGACGGCCTTGGTCTGATCCCACAGCTCATCGATGGCATCCTTGCCCGAGCCCGACACCGACTGATAGGTGCTGACCACGACGCGCTTGATCTTGGCGCGGTCATGCAGCGGCTTCAGCGCCACGACCATCTGCGCGGTCGAACAGTTCGGGTTGGCGATGATGTTCTTCTTGGCATAACCATGCACCGCCTCGGGGTTCACTTCCGGAACAATCAGCGGAATCTCCGGATCGTAGCGATAAAGCGAAGAGTTATCGATCACCACGCAACCCGCTGCAGCCGCCTTGGGCGCATATTTCTTGGTCGCGTCCGAGCCGATGGCGAACAGCGCCATGTCCCAGCCGGTGAAATCGAATGTGTCCAGATCCTGGGTCGTGAGGGTCTTGTCGCCGAATGTGACTTCGGTACCCAGGGATTTACGGCTGGCCAGAACGGCAACCTCATCCGCAGGGAACTGGCGCTCAGCCAGAATGTTCAGCATTTCGCGGCCCACGTTACCCGTGGCACCCGCGATGACGACGCGATAACCCATAATCGTTTCTCCAGTTTTGCCCGGCCTCGTGGCCGGCTGCGGTGTCATATAGGGATTGACGCAGGATTTAAAGGGTCTGCGTATGACAGGCCCAAGTCAGTCAAGGCTATCGCGGCTGAAGAGGTAGATGAGACAGCCGATCAGAAGCGTCGCCGCAAAGAACGCAAAAAGCGCGACATAAGGCGCAGCCGGATCGACTGCCCCGGCCATCTGCGCATGAATGCGCCCGCTGGCAAACTGCATCAGTCCAACGCCTCCGATGCCGAAGAAGTTCAAAAGCGTCACCCCCCGCCCCACCAGATGCGGCGGCACAAAGGCGCGGCCATGAGCGATCACGACAGGAAAGGAGGCGCCAAAGAACCCGATGCCTGCCATCATTGCAATCGGAACCCAGACCGGCGCCTGCGGCCACAGGATAAGCGCCCCCAAAAACGCAACCACCACCATGCTGCCCCCCCAGATCAACCATTTGCGGGTGCCCAGAACGCGGTCAAGAGGACCATAGGCAAAGGTGCCAAGGATCATTGCCGTCCCCATGACCAGAGTCACAAGACCAATCTGGCTGGTGCTCAATCCGTGCACTTGGGCAAAATAGGGACCAATCCAAAGCCCCCTGATGGCTGCAACCGGCGCGTAGCTGACCAGCATGATGGGAAAGATCGCCCACAGCACCGGCAATTTCAGAAGATCAAGCACTGAGCCTTTCAGCTCGGCGCCGATATGAGGCGGGTCCTTGACCGTCAGCCAGAGACCTGCAGCCACAGATGCAGAGATAACCGCCAGCCCAGCCAGAGTGGCCCGCCAGCCAACCAGCTCGACCGCCAGCGCCGTTGGGTAAGAGGCAACCAGATTCCCGGCCGAACCAACGCCCAGCATCAGCGCCGCCAGAGTGGCGAACCGTGTAGGAGGGTAATTGCGCGCAAAGATATAGTAAGACGCCATCAGAACCGGAGAACAGCCAATCCCAATCAGGAACATGGCAACTGCAATGTGACCGGGCGCGCTCGCCAGGGCAAACACCAAGGCGCCTCCACCACCGCCCAGCAGCAACAGCACGGCCGCGCTGCGGCGAGGCCCGATGCGATCCAGCGCCCAGCCCACCGGAAGCTGCAGCGCTGCAAAAGCCAGGAACCACATGCCCGAGGCAAAAGCGAGGTCATCAGCCCCGGCACCAATATCCTTGGCCAGAACCGGGGCCAGAACTGCCAGAAAAGCGCGAAAGAACTGACTCAGCACATAGGCCAGACACAGCAAGATCAGACCTGCCTGCATTCACTCCCTCCTCCGAAATTGCGCAACGTCATCAGAAGATGAACGACAAAACTGCACCTCACAGCTTGCATGATCAGTCGAACGCCACAGTTCAATAGCAAATCGCATTTCAAGATGGGTATCCGCATTGATGGCAAAGCTTCCCGAGTTCTACGAACGTCTGCCAAAGCAGCGTGCGTTCTCCGATCTCACGCGGTCGGATGCCTTTGTCCCATTGCCGGATGGATGGGTGATATGCTGCACCGATATCGTATCTTCCACAGAGCTGGTGGCGGCCGGCCGGTACAAGACGGTCAACATGGTGGGCGCCTCGGTCATCGCTGCAATGATGAATGCCCTCGAGAACACCCGCTTTCCCTATAGTTTCGGTGGCGATGGCGCCTCTTTTGCTGTCCCCCCTGAAAAAGCAAAGACCGCCCGGGATACGCTGGCCCGGTTGCGTGAGTGGGTTCTGCGGGAATTCGATATTTCTTTGCGGGCTGCGCAGATGCCGATCGAACGTATCCGCGCCGAAGGCCTGGACGTGAGGGTTGCGCGCTATGCGGTTTCAAAGGACGCAGACTACGCGATGTTCTCGGGTGGCGGCCTGTCCTGGGCCGAACGGCAGATGAAAGCGGGGGATTACGCCGTGGCCCCTGCACAGGATTCGGCGCCACCGGATTTGACTGGCCTTTCCTGCCGATGGGACGGTACCCCTGCCCGCAACGGACTCATCCTTTCTCTGGTTGTCCTGCCCGCACAGGATGGCGATCCAAAACGCTTTGCAGAACTTGCAACGCAACTGCTGGCGCTGACAGCGCAGCTCAAAGACGGCGGACATCCTGTTCCGCAATCCGGCCCCCGGCTACGTTACCCGCCACCGGGATTGATGATTGAGGCCCGCCTGACACGCGGTCGGCTTCCTATGGCTTTGCGCGCTCTGTGGTTGATCGCCGGATCGGCCATAGCGGGGCTCCTGTTCGGCCGCGGCAAACCCACAGGCGGATTTGACCCGGCGCATTACCGGTCGGTCATCAGCGCCAATTCCGATTTTCGCAAATTCGATGACGGGCTCAAGATGACCGTGGATTGCAGCACCAAGGTCCGGGATCAGATTACAGGGCTTCTTGAACAGGCCGAAGCCGCCGGAGAGATTCGCTATGGCCTGCATGAGCAGGATGCCGCCATGGTTACCTGTATCGTCCCCTCAGCCATGCGCGACGATCACGTGCATTTCGTCGATGGCGCTTCGGGCGGCTACACGCGGGCTGCGGCCGATCTGCAACGCCGTGCGAGTGCCGCCGCTGCCCAGACTGCCTAGACCTGCTGGAAGGCGCCCGATTTGGGGTCATAACATTCCAGACCGCCCTCTCCGATATCCGTCCACAGGCCATGCAGGCTCAGGGCGCCTTCTTTCACGGCGCTTTCGATAAAGGGAAAGGTCATCAGATTCTCCAGCGAGGCCACAACCGCCTGACGTTCGAACTGGCGGGCCTGAGCCTCGGGATCTTCGATTTCTGCCACGGATGAGAACTTGGGTTTCAGGATATCCATCCAGCGCCCGACAAAGCTGCTTTTCTCTTCAAGCGCAGGGGCCTGACCTTTGCACATGTCGATGCAGCCCTGCACTCCGCCACATTGCGAATGCCCCAGCACGATCAGATGCGCGACCTTCAGAACCGTCACCGCATATTCAACCGTGGCACTGGTGCCGTGGTGATCGCCGTCGGGCGCATAGGGCGGCACCAGGTTAGCAATATTGCGGTGGATGAAAAACTCGCCCTGATCCGCGCCAAATATGGAGGTCACATGCACCCGGCTGTCACAGCAGGAAATCACCATGGCCCGCGGGCGCTGGCCTTCACTTGCCAGACGCCGGTACCAGCCCTGGTTCTCCTGATAGGAGGTCGCCTTCCAGCCATGATAGCGTGTCACCAGATACCCGGGCAGTGGTTTGGCATATTGCATGTAGAGCATTCCCTGAATTGAGCTTGGGAAAGCTGATAGCCTGCATTGTCGGTAAATTCGAGCGATTTGGACACCCGCGCGGAAACCTTTTGACAACCTGTGAGGTGCAAGTTGGGCATCGTGCCGTGGGGGCATAATGAATTGGGGTGAATGTGGTGGCTAATATAATCACTGTCATGCACAAGGAGAACGTGCACCTGGATCCGGGAAAACTCTCCGAGCTGTACTCACAGCTGGGCGAAACCGGAGCCGAGGATGTCGTCTGCCGTGCAATAGAAGAACTGGCTGTCCGCCTGTCGCATTGTGAGCGATTGTGGCGCCAGGATGATATGGAAAACCTGCGCAAGAACGCGCGTTCCCTGATCGCGATCGCGGATCAGATCGGCATGACGGCGATGGCCTCCATCGCTCAGGATGTCACGGGCGCGATCGACAGCAAGGATGCGCCCGCCATCGCGGCGACCGTGTTCCGGCTTTTGCGCGTGGGCGAACGCTCGCTGATGGCGGTGTGGGAGCAACAAGACCTCTCCATCTGACCGGTCAATCCGGGACAGCCCGGACCGAGACGTACCCCCATAGCGAAATCTGCGTGTTTTCTGGTGTGTAAGCAGGGCTTGCAGGCACCGTGGAGGCAGATACTCTGGTGGCAAATACGCCCCCATGTTCTGGAGTATCTGGATGCCCCCCGTTTTTGCCGCGCCTTGCGATTTTACGATTTCCGTTTGTGTCATAGATCAGGTTTCGTTTGACGACTGGCTGAAGAGCCAGCCGCCCCATGTCGTGCGCTGGGTCGAGACAAACGGGTTCAAAGGTTCCATCGGACAAATGCTATTGGTGCCCGGCGCTGAAGGATCAGCGCCGGTTTTGGCGCTTGTCGGCTATGGCACGGCGGCCCAGCGCCTGCGCCAGCGGTTTGCTCTGGCCGCCGGGGCCAGCAAGCTGCCGCAAGGCACCTACAAGCTGGCCGAAACGGCGGGGGACAATGCCATCCCTCAGGATATGCTGGCGCAAGAGTGCTTTGGCTGGCTGATGACCGCTTACAGCTTTGATCGCTACAAAGAGGCCAAAGGGGCAGGCGCTGCCCTAGTCGCTCCTGAGGGGATCGATGCGACAGCGGTCGAATCGCTGGTTGCCGCCGAATGCCTGACTCGCGACCTGATCAACACACCCGCCGCCGATATGGGGCCGGAGCAGTTGCAGGCCGCCGCCGAAGGCTTGGCGCAAGAGTTCGGTGCCACTACCGAAGTGACGCTGGATGACGACCTTCTGACGCAGAACCTGCCCATGATCCACGCGGTCGGCCGCGCCGCTGAAGCCCGCCCGCGCCTCATCGATATGCGCTGGGGCGACAAGGGGCCGAAACTGACGCTGGTGGGCAAAGGCGTCTGCTTCGACACCGGCGGGCTGAACCTCAAACCCGGCAGCAGCATGGGCCTAATGAAAAAGGATATGGGCGGCTCGGCCACGGTACTGGGACTGGCGCGGATGATCATGGCTGCGGGTCTGCCCGTGCAGCTGCGCGTGCTGATTCCAGCGGTTGAGAATGCCGTAGCAGGCAATGCCTTCCGCCCCGGCGATATCCTGACCTCGCGCAAGGGGCTGACGGTGGAGATCAACAACACCGACGCCGAGGGGCGTCTGGTGCTGGCCGATGCCCTTGCGCTGGCCGAGGAAGACAACCCGGATCTGCTGATCTCAATGGCGACGCTCACCGGGGCCGCGCGGGTGGCAGTGGGGCCGGATCTGGCGCCCTTTTATGCCGGATCCGATTCGGACGCCGCCGCCATTACTAGCGGCGCCGCAGAAATGGCCGACCCGGTTTGGCGGATGCCTTTTCACGACCCATATGAAGCGATGATAGAGCCGGGCATTGCCGATCTCGACAATGCGCCCTCGGGCGGCTTTGCAGGCTCGATCACCGCCGCGCTGTTCCTGCGCCGGTTTGCGGGCGATGCGCGCTACATGCATTTCGACATCTACGGCTGGACCCCCAGCGCCGCCCCGGCCCGCCCCAAAGGCGGCGTCGGTCAGGGGGCACGGGCGATCTTTGCCGCCCTGCCGGAGCTGCTGAACCTATGAGCTCGAGTGCCCGGATCAATCGCCCCGTCGTGGACCTGTTGCGCGCGCCGAATGGGCCGCGCGAGCGCCAGTTGGTGTACGGTGAGGCGGTCGAGGTTCTGAGCAGGAATGAGGGCTGGGCGAAAGTTCGGGCCGCCAAGGACGGTTACATCGGCCATCTGCAGGCATCGGCACTGGATGCACCGCTTGAAACCACCCACTGGGTCAGCGCTCCGGCCACCCACGCCTACACAGAGGCCGATTTCAAATCCCGCGATATGTGCACGCTCAGCTTTGGCAGCAGGGTGCAGGTCAAGGCTGAGACTGAACGCTTTGCCGAGACCGAGCTGGGCCATATCCCAAAGACGCATCTGTGCCCCACCGGCACGCTTTTAAGTGACCCGCTGGAGGTCGCCGAGAAGTTTCTGGGAACGCCCTACCTTTGGGGCGGCAACAGCCGCTTTGGCATCGATTGTTCGGGGCTGGTGCAGGCAGCGCTGCTGGCCTGTGGTATCCCCTGCCCCGGCGACAGTGGCCCGCAGGAGCTGGCACTTGGCAGCCCCGCGCCCGCAGCCAGCGGCTATGACCGCGGCGATCTGTTGTTCTGGAAAGGCCATGTGGCACTGGTGCGTGATCCGGGCAGCATCATCCATGCAAACGTGCATCATATGGCGGTGGCAATCGAACCGCTCGAGGCAGCAATCAAACGCATCGCTGCTCAGGGCGACGGGCCTGTGACGGCGCATAAACGGCTTGGCTGACGTGCCGCGTTATTCGACCGCGCGGATCAGCTTGCGTTCCAGCACGCGCAACACGGTCCTGAGATCATGTCCGCGCTTCAGGATCTGCCCATCCATGCCGACAACCGAATACTGCCCCTGCCGATTGCGCAGCTTGGGGTGTTTTTCGATCCGGTAAAGCGGATGTTCAGCGGTGCGGCGAAAGACCGAGAACACCGCCAGATCCCGCAACGAGGAAATGCCGTAGTCCCGCCACTCCCCTGCGGCGACCATGCGACCGTATAGGGAGAGGATGACCGACAATTCCTTGCGGTCGAATGAAACCTGTTCGGGGATACCAGAGCCGGGGAAGGACGCGCTGCTTTGAAAAGTCATGCCCCAAGGTCGCGCCAAACCGCGCGTGAATCAAGCGGTTTCGGCCTCCGTTTCCTTTTGGCTTTGCGAACCTGGATGTTCAGGCAGGGCTCTGCTGCTGTACTCCGCTGCCGATCTCGGACATCTGCAATCCAAGGATCTGCTCCAGCGCCATCCGCCCCGGCGCGGTCAGGGTCAGGCCGCGCTTGTGCTGGCAACGCTGCATCCAGCCGCGCTCCAGCGCATGGGTCAAAAGCTGCCGCCCCAGTGGCCCCGCCACATGCAGGCGCCGTTCGGTCCAGTCGAGGCAGGGGCGTGCAAAGGGCTGGCGACGGGCTGTGTCTGGATCGGGCAGACTGACACCAAGCGGCTCCCACACGGCGGAGGGAGCGGCATGAAACCCGCCGTCCCGCTCGACCAGCATGCCCTTGTTCAAAAAGGCCTCTGTCATCGCTACAGCCAAAGGGCCGGCCAAATGATCATAACAACTGCGCACCTCGGCCAATCCGCCCGCCTTGCGACGCTGCGCCAAGTAAAGGCTGTCCATCGGAGCGATAGCTGCAAGCTGCTCCAGCGCCTGTGCCACCTCGGGCCCTGCCAGCCGGTGATAGACGCAGCGTCCGCGCTTTTCGGCCACGACCAGCCCCGCATCGCACAACAGGCGCAGATGCGCGGTGGCGGTCTGCGGCGTGATCCCGGCGGCAGAGGCGAGTTCCTTGTTGGTAAAGGCCCGCCCCTCCATCAACTCACACAGCATACGAGTACGGCTGGCATCGCCAATGGCCTGCCCAAGAATGTCAAAGCGCGGGGTGCGCGGCGGTCTGTGCGGATGCGATGCGGTCATGCGCCAATACTAGCCCCTGTTGACCGCGCCCCATAGGACAAAGACTTCGCCACAGAGCGAAGGGTTCGCGCATCTCGCCCCAAGCCGTTCAGGCGAAACTGCCGTGACAAAACCAACCGCGCGACAGCGCCGCGCCATGAGCAAAGAACAGCCAAAGGCGCGCGCCGCAGGCGGTGACCACCACCCAGTAATCGCGCACCCCGCTGCGCCAGTTCGGATCCTCAAGCCACCATTCCGGGGCGATGCGTTCGGGGCCTTCGGCCTCGGCCAGCTGCCAGTCGCGGCCGCGCCAGCGGAAGCGTTCGGGCACGGTGGGCACATCGGGCGCCATCACCAGTTCGGGCCGCCACATCAGCAAGGGGCGCGGATGCTCAGAGGGCGGCCACTCCTGCGCCGGTTCGGACCAGGCCGCCGCCAGCACCTTGGCGGTCTTTTCCGGGATGTGCGTGTCGACCGGATGGCGGCGGGTGATCGCCTCAAGACCGATGCGGGCACCGATGCGACCGATCAGATCCTCCATCATCACGCTATTTCCGCCCGCCTGCCGGCTGCGGGCAGCAGCAGTGGCCTCCAGATGTCCGGCCTGGGTGCGGGCATGGATCGGCTCGACCCGGAGCGCCTCAAGGCGCAGCATTTCGATACCAAAGCCTGCGTCGATCTCTTCCAGCTTCATCTCAAGCAGGGGGCGGATGCGGTCGGGATCGCGGCTGGCACGGGCCAGCCCCACGGTCACGCTTTGCGCGGCCTGATCCACCCGGTGCGCCTCAAGCCGCAACAGCCGCACGCCCTTGCCGCGCTCTTCAAGCCGCGCACAAAGACGGGGCAGCATCCGGTCGATGCCCGCCAGCAGATCCTCGACCAGGCCAATCGGGTCAGGCAGGGTCAGGCGCACCGCGAAGCTTTCGACCGCGCGGGCCGGAGAGACCGGCTCGGGCGTGCTGCCCATGGCCTGATCCAGACGCAGCACCAGCCCGCGCCCGAACCGCCGCGCAAGGCTGGCACGGGGCTGATCCAGAAGATCGCCGATCTGCCGCAGGCCAAGGCGGCCAAGCTGCGCCACGGTGCTACCCTCAAGCCGCAGCGCCGCAATCGGCAAGGGGGCCAAGGCCGCACGCGCCGACCCCGGCGGGGCAATCCGGTGTGATGCCTGTTCGGCTTCGACCGGCTGGGGGGCGGTGCCGCCCCGTATCCAGTGCCTGCGCCCCGCCTTGCCCTTTTGCGCAGCCCGCGCCGGACTGCGGGCCGCGCGGGCGCGGGTGGCGCGGGCCTCCTGGTCGATGGCATCGCCCGAGCGATCTGGCGGCAGGTCCGCCTCTTGCCCCGCATAGCGCGCCAGCGCCCAGGCCGCCCCCAGCGTATCCGCCAACCCCATCCGCACGGTGAGCCCCATCCGCGCGCAGTCCTCTTCGATCTGCCCAAGGAGGGCCTCTTCCCCGCCAAAAAGATGCGCGGATCCCGTCATGTCGAGATTGATGCTGTCAGCCCCCTCGGGCGCGACCCAGGGGCTGAACTTTCCGGCCCAGCGCCCCAGCGCCTCAAGAAAGGCTTTTTCCGCCGGAGCGTTGCGCCTGCGGGTCAGCAAGGCAGCGCAGATGGCATGGGCATCGCGCAGGGGCTGGCCGACAAACAGCCCCTGATCCTCGGCTTCGGCATTTAACGCAGAAATAACCTGTGTGTTGGAAAGTTCCTCCACAATGGCCAAAGGTCCGGCAAGACTGCCCTGCACCGCCCGCATCACCCGCTCTGCGCCAAGGCGCGGAAACCAAAGCGACAGTATGCGGCGGTGAGGCATGGCACGATCCGGATCAAAAGCCTGAAATTTCTGGAAACCAGCAGTTAGCACCGCCGATGTTCTACATTTGTTCCAAATATTCGATTCGGTCAATCCTCTCTCCCGTGATGGGACTGCCCATGAAGGAAGCCCGCTCATGACGTCGCACCGTATACGCCTGACACACCGTCGCGCGCTACGCAGCCTGCCTGCACTTTTGGTGCTGATCCTGGCTCTTGTGGGCGCTCAGCTGGATGCAGCTGCGCCGATCACCGACAAGCATGTCAAACGGCGGGTCGAACTGATGACCAGCCAAAAGGCCGCCATAACAACTCTGGCCGACATGATGGCCGGGCGCATGGTATTCAACGCAGCCAAGGCCAAAGCCGCCCGGCGCAGCCTGATCAAAAGCACCGGGGACATTCGCAAGCGGTTCAAAAAGCCGCGCATGGATCCCAACTCACATGCACGTCCCTTGGTTTGGCAACAATGGGAAGACTTCGAAACACGCGCCGAACGGGCCGAGGAGGCCGCCAAGCAGATCAGTGCCCATACCCGCAACGGCCTGTTGCGTACAGTGCCGAACATGATTCAGGCCTGCCTCAGCTGTCATGAGACCTATCGAAACACCCCCAACGATTTCATCACACATTGAGCCTGCGTAACCCCATGCGCAAAGCAAAGAGGCGGTCCGATCAGGTACCGTAGCGCGCGAGAAACATCTCAACGGCGCCCGACACGATCCGCTCCCGCTCTTCTGGAGAGAACCTGGTGTCGATGTTAAACACAAGGCGCGGCACCAGATCGGCGCGGCACAGCTCGGCGAACTGATCCGCAGCCAGGTCAAAATCGCCGATCCGCAGCTCTCCGCGCGCCGCTGCGCCTTGCAGATAATCCCGCAGACGCGCGCGCACCACCATCGGCCCGCTCTCATAGAACTGACGCCCCAGATCCGGGAATCGGTCCGCCTCGGCAACGCAGATGCGGAACATGCGCAGGCCAAATTCCGACAGGCTGACCGACAGGATATGCCGTCCCGCCGCCGTCAACACATCACGCGGCGTGCAATGGGCACCGGAAAGGTCCATCGGCGCATCCGCCTGCCGCGCGCATTCGTGCCGGGCCACCTCCATGAACAACAGGCGCTTATCCGGGAAATAGCTATAGAGCGTCGCCTTGGAGACCCCCGCCGCGCGGGCGATGTCGTCAACGCTCGCGCCTTCGAACCCGTCTGCCATGAAAACTTCGCGCGCACCTTTCAGGACCTGGTCGAACTTGCGACCTGTCCGCAGAATGCTGGCTTGCTCGTTCATGATCCGACCTCATGTCGCTCGCGCGGTGACTGTAGCTGTGACCAAGCCACTCTAGCCCAGTGGCCTCCGGTTCAACAACTGTGTTCCCCGCAAGCTCTGCCTGCGTCAAGCTGTATCGGCTTTCCCACTTGCACTTTCTGGTGCCGCCCATATTCTAGTTTAGAATAATTCTAAAAGGAAACTACGATGCGCTTTCTGCCCCAGCGAAAACGGTTCTCCGACCTCACCGGCCAGGAAATCCTGGCCCTCGCGATTTCCTCGGAAGAGGATGACGCGCGCATTTATCGCGGCTATGCGGCGCGGCTGCGGGAAGATTTCCCGGCCTCGGCTGCCATGTTCGATGGGATGGCCGCCGAGGAGGACGAGCATCGCGCCCGGCTGATTGCCCTGCACGAAAAACGCTTTGGCCCGGCGATCCCGCTCATTCGGCGCGAACATGTGGCCGGGTACTACAACCGCCGCCCCGTCTGGCTGATGGAGAACCTGAGCCTCGACCGGATCCGCGACGAAGCCAAGGCGATGGAGACCGATGCAGAGCGTTTTTATCTGGCAGCCGCCGCCCGCACCAAAGATGCCGAGACGCGCAAGCTGCTGGGCGATCTCGCCGCTGCCGAGGCCAGTCACCACGAAACGGCGGCCGAGCTGGAAGAGGCGCATCTCACCAGCGATGCCCGCTCCGAGGAAGACCGCACCGCCCACCGCCAATTCGTGCTGACCTGGGTGCAGCCGGGACTGGCCGGGTTGATGGATGGCTCGGTGTCGACGCTGGCCCCGATCTTTGCCACCGCCTTTGCCACGCAGGACACCTGGACAACCTTCCTTGTGGGGGTGGCCGCCTCTGTCGGGGCAGGGATCTCGATGGGCTTTACAGAGGCGGCCTCCGACGACGGAGAACTGTCGGGGCGCGGCTCGCCTATGAAACGTGGGATTGCCTCGGGCGTGATGACCACGGTGGGCGGGCTGGGCCATGCCCTGCCCTACCTGATTCCTGAGTTCTGGACGGCAACAACGATCGCCTTCATCATCGTCTTTGTCGAATTGTGGGCGATTGCCTGGATCCAGAACAAATATATGGAAACGCCTTTCTGGCGCGCAACGCTGCAAGTGGTTCTGGGCGGCGCGCTGGTCCTTGGCGCAGGCGCCCTGATCGGCAGCGGCTGATCGGATCAAACCGCAAGGGAGGCTCTCCCGCCCGTCGGACGCTGCCCTGCGGGCAGCCCCTCCCGTTGGGCGTGGCGCCGCGCTGACGCGCGGCGGGGTTGGTTTTCAACGCAAGCGCTCTGATCCAACCAGCGCGGCAGGCGCTGGAGACCGGCGCAGGCAACCCGTCGAAACCTTCCATGAACCCAGCCAGATGCGACCTGCCACTCAACAAAAAAGGCACGGAATTTACCCAATACACATCTCTTTTGGGGACACTGCAGCCATAACCAGTAAAGGATCAGGCCAATATGTTGTCCCCCCAACAGAATGTCGGGCATTCCGCTGCTGCGGCCCGCCCGCTCGCATCGCAAGACGCACAGAAAACGAACCGCCTCGCTTCTGACACACGCGTGGCGGCATCTCAGCGTTCCAAGGCGCAATCCCTATACGACAGCGTGCGTCACCTCAGCCGCAAGGACGCCATCGACGCCCTGTTTCAAATGTCGCTGGAGCGCAAGCTGACCATTCACAGTGGTGATTATCAGGCATACAGCGATGTCATCCGGCTTGTCGGCACTGAAGGCGAAATGGAGAACCGCAAAAAGGAAGCCAAGGTCGCGAGCAAGGTTCTTTTTGAACTGCTGGAGGAACTTCCAACCGCAAGTGCTGAACGTTTGGCCGTTCTCAGGTCAGAGATTGTGACCTTGGGCGGCTATGCGGATCAGGCGCAAAGCAGGGTTGAAGACCTCAAGGCGCAGATTTCTGAAATGCTTGCCAACCTTTGATATCGGCCGGCCTTTGATGAGGAAAAGTGGCCTGGGTCTTAAAACGCTGCCTTAGCACCCAAACCGATGGGACCCAAGGCCCGGCAGGCCTGTCTGGCCAGCAATCAAGGTCGCCTGGACGATCTTGCTCCAACCGGCAGCGCTTGTGGAAGATGCAACACGAACCGGGCTCCTTGCGAATGGTCGAGAGCAGCCACGAGCCCCCGCCGCGCGCCAGCGCGGCCCGGCCCAACGGGAGCCCTGCATGTGTCATGCAGAGGCGACGGGCGGGAGGACTGCGCATTTCATGCATCTCAGTGCCAGCGACAAAGCGGTATGGAATGCGCGGTATTTCGGCACCCACGGCGCGGTGACCCTCACGAACTGCTACTCTTCTCTGGCATTGGTTCGTTAACTTGGTCACGCACCGCCCGTGATCTTTTTCACATGGGGTTTTTGCCCCTACATCCTCCGACGAGGCTCACGCCAGAGCCGCCGCCCCCCAAACAGTCTTTCCGTTTTGGTCAAATCAGGTTACCAATCCTGCGATGGCTGATATTTTCTTCAGAACCCTGCCCTTCTTTGCGATCATCGGCCTTGGATACTGGGCCGGGCGCACGCGGTTCTTTACCGAAGAGGCGACAGCCTATCTGACGAAATTCGTCTTTTTCTTCCCGCTCTCGGCGATGATCTTTCGCTTTGCGGCCAACCTCTCCTTTGCCGAGGTCTTTGATCCAAACCTGATCCTTGGCTATCTCGCCGGGACCCTGGCGGTTTATCTGGTGGCCACTGCCGTCGCAGCCATCAGAGGTCTGAATATCCCCACCGCCGCGGTCGAGGCGCAATGCGCCGCCATCGGCAACGTAGGCTTTCTTGGCTTGCCGATGATGGCGATCCTGTTCGGGGAGGCCTCCATCGGGCCGATGATGGTGGTCTTGAGCGTGGATCTGGTGGTCTTTTCCTCCCTCATCGTCATTCTGATCAATGCCGGGCGTGGATCGGGGCTGGGGCTTTCCACCCTGAAACTCGTGGCGCTTGGCCTTTTGCGTAACCCAATGATCGTCGCCATCGTGGCGGGGTTGGCCTGGTCGGCCTCGACCCAGCCGATCCCAGCGCCGGTCAATGACTTCCTGTCGATCCTCGGCGGCGCGGCAACGCCCGGCGCGCTCTTTGCCATCGGCGCCTCGCTCGCCTCGAAATCGGCCGAACGCATTGAAGTGGCCGCCTGGCTCAGCTTTGCCAAGCTGGTGTTGCACCCGCTGTTTGTCGCCATCGGCGTTCTGTGGCTGGTGCCGGTCTCCAGCTTCCCGGCCTCGGTGGCCATTGCCGCCGCATCCCTCCCGGTGGCGGGCAATGTCTACATGCTGGCGCAGCACTACGGCGTGGCCCCGCAGCGCGCCTCGGCGGCGATCCTGATCTCGACGGCGGTGTCGATCCTGACGGTGCCGCTGGCAATCGCCTGGGTCTCCTAAAGTCGGATCACGTAATCCTTGCGGGTGGTCTGGATCACCTCCCAGGTGCCAGAAAATCCGGGGCGCAGAATAAAGCTGTCGCCTGCCGCCAGAGGATATTCGGTGCCATCCTCCGCAGTGATCACCGAGCGCCCCTCAAGGATCCGGCAATACTCCCATTCATCGTAGGAAATCCGCCACTTGCCCGGTGTCGACTGCCAGATCCCGCAGTATAGCCCGTCCACCTCTTCGGCGTTCCAGGTGGTAAAGACGGGATCACCCGCGATGACCTTGGCCGGGTCGGGGCGTTCGACCTCTGCTTCGGCGGCTGCGGGGGTCAGTCTTTGGAACGTGTTCATCGGGTTTTCCTGTTATTGCCTTTTCGCCCATCTGTCCTCGGTTTCATGCCCCAAGTCCAGCCAGAGTGCCGCTCTCCAAAGGCCGCATTTGCCATTTCTCAAACCTTCTGGCGCAAAAAGGCTGCGACAGGGCGCCGCGACACTGGACCCCATCCCCGCTGCCGGGTAGCTGATAGACAACCAGTTTCAAGGAGCCTCACCATGGAAACCGTTTCGGAAAACACATGCTTTGGCGGCGTGCAGGGCGTCTACCGGCACAAGAGCAGCGCGACGAACTGTGAGATGACCTTTGGCCTGTTCCTGCCCGAAGAGGCCAAGGACGGCCCGGTGCCGCTTTTGTGGTTCCTGTCGGGCCTCACCTGCACCCATGAAAACGCCATGACCAAGGCGGGCGCGCAGGCCTGGTGCGCCGAGCAGGGCATCGCCATCGTCTTTCCCGACACCTCGCCGCGCGGCGATGATGTGGCCGACGATGAAAACTACGATCTGGGCAAGGGCGCAGGCTTCTATGTGAACGCCACCGAAGAGCCCTGGGCACCGCACTATCAGATGTGGGACTATATCGCCGGAGAACTGCCCGCCTTTCTGGGCGAAAACTTTGCCGTGGATCTGGGCCGTCAGGCGATCTGCGGTCACTCCATGGGCGGGCATGGCGCGCTGACGCTGGCGATGAACCTGCCGGGGCGCTACCGCTCGGTCTCGGCCTTTGCGCCGATCTGCAACCCCACCGCCAGCGATTGGGGCCGCAAGCAGCTCAGCGCCTATCTGGGCAGCGATGAGACCACCTGGGCCAGGCATGACGCCACGCTGATGATGCGCGACAAGGGCTTTGACGGCCCCGTTCTGGTGGACACCGGCACCTCGGACCAGTTCATCGATCTTCTGCGCCCCGAGGCGCTGGCACAGGCGGTCAATGAACGCCGCCAGCAGGCCACTCTGCGCCTGCAGCCGGGCTATGATCACAGCTATTTCTTCATCTCCACCTTCATGGAAGATCACGTCGCCTTCCACGCCGAGGCGCTGTACCGCGACTGATCCCGAAAAGGACCAACCATCATGAGCCAGTACGACTACGATCTCGTCATCATCGGATCCGGCCCCTCGGGGCGCACCGCCGCCATCCAGGCCGGTAAACTCAAGCGGCGCGTGCTGGTCATAGATCGCAAGGACCGTCTGGGCGGTGTGTCGGTCCACACGGGCACGGTACCCTCGAAAACCCTGCGCGAAACGGTGCTCAACCTCACCGGCTGGCGCGAGCGCAGTTTTTATGGCCGTGCCTACCGGGTGAAGGACCAGATCGACGCCGAGGATCTGAAGGCCCGCCTGCATATGACGCTCGATCACGAGGTGGACGTGCTGGAACACCAGTTCAACCGCAATCACGTCGAATGGCTGGCGGGGCTGGCGCGCTTTACCGGCCCGCATGAGGTGGAGGTCGCGACCGAGGCGGGCGATACAACCCGCGTCACGGCCGAAAAATTCCTTATCGCCACCGGCACCCGCACCTATCGCCCGGACGATGTCCCCTTCAACGGCAAGACAATTGTCGATGGCGACGAGTTCCTTGAGATGGAGGATATCCCGCGCTCTCTGATCGTGGTGGGTGCCGGCGTCATCGGTGTTGAATACGCCACCATGTTCTCGGCGCTGGATGTGCGCGTCACCCTGATCGAGCCGCGCGAGACTTTCCTTGATTTCATCGATCGCACCATCATTCAGGATTTCACCCATCAGATCCGCGAAAACGGCGTCGATCTGCGGCTTGGCTCGGCCATTGAAAAGATCGAGGACGAAGGCACCCATATCGAGGTCAGCATGGCCAATGGCCGCCATGTGCGCGGCGAGATGCTGCTGTTCGCCGCCGGGCGCATGGGCAATACCGACAGTCTGAACCTAAAGGCCGTCGGGCTTGAGACCGACCACCGCGGCCGCATCAGCGTTGAGCGCAAAACCTACCAAACTGCGGTTCCGCACGTCTATGCCACCGGCGATGTGATCGGGCACCCCTCGCTCGCCTCAACATCGCTGCAGCAGGGCCGCGTTGCCGCCTGCCATGCGCTCGACACGCCGACAGTGCCCGAAAGCCCCTGGTTCCCCTATGGCATCTACTCGGTGCCGGAAATCTCGACCTGCGGCATGTCCGAAGAGGAACTGCAGGAGCGTGGCGTGCCTTATGAGGTCGGCATCGCGCGGTTCCGAGAAACCTCGCGCGGGCATATCATGGGGCTGGAGCATGGCATGCTAAAGATGCTGTTCAGCCTCAAAACCCGTCGGGTGCTGGGCGTGCAGATTGTCGGCGAGGGCGCGACCGAGCTCATTCACATCGCCCAGGCTGTGCTGAACCTCAAAGGCACGGTGGAATACTTCGTCCAGAACACCTTCAACTACCCCACCTTGGCCGAGGCCTATAAGATCGCCGGTCTCGATGCCTTTAACCGGATGCCGATCCCGGATGAGTTCAAGGTGAAACACCCGACCAAGAAATCCGGCAAATCAGAGCCTAAAAAGGGAAAAGCGTGAGCGCGCTTTACATCGACGCCGATGCCTGCCCGGTCAAGGCAGAGGCCGAGCGGGTCGCCACCCGCCACAAGCTGAAAATGTATGTGGTCTCCAACGGTGGCCTGCGCCCGTCGCAGAACCCGCTGGTGGAAACCGTCATCGTCTCCGAAGGGGCCGATGTGGCGGATATGTGGATTGCCGAGCGCTGCGGGCCGGGCGATGTGGTGGTCACGGGAGACATCCCGCTGGCCGCCAAATGCATCGAGGCAGGCGCCCGCGTGCTGCGCCACAATGGCGAGCGGTTCACCGAGGCCAACATCGGCCAACAGCTTGCCATGCGCGACCTGATGGCGGACCTGCGCGCCGCCAACCCGCTTGGCGCAGGCGGCAGTGGCAAGGGCTTTACCAAGGCGGACCGTTCGCGGTTTCTGGATGCACTGGAGCGGGAAATCAGGGCGGCTGCCGCAATAACTCGGCAATAGCCCTAGCGGCCGGATCACAAGCGTCGGTTGACAAGGATCCACACGCAAGGTGCTGTGCCCCCCAAGTGACATCCCTCCCCGGCAAAGGCGAGGGCTGTCAGCGCATTTCCATTCAAGCCTGCATATGATGTTCCCGTTCCGCTCGGCGAAAAGCTGGGCTGCCTGCTTTTTGTGAGCCAACAACCTCAAAATGACGTTGCGTCAGGCTGCAGAGTGACGCCATCCCACACCGAAAGCGCCGGCTTGCCCCTCCCCCAGTGCAAATGTGAGTCAAACATACACCAATAAGCGTATGTCTTCGACGATCAGAGCACGACTTATCTTTGTTTTTATGGCCCGGTCGCCTTCACGGCAGAGCTGTGAGTTTGCTTCCGCCCCCCCGTGCAAAGGATGCCGCGCCCCTGTCGAAAATCGGGCCGGAAAGGAAGATATCCGTTTGAAAAACGGAAGTTTATTGTTGCGCCGATAAACCGCTTGTAAACATATTGGTATCATTAAGAAACTGAAAAAATATCATTTCAAGGCCCCGTTTCAGATGAGCAAAAATCCACTTGTGCCCCGCCCCATTAAAGTGTCTGCCTCCGAAAAAACCTCCCCACCAAAGCATACCAAAGCCAAAGCGATGACGGCCGGATTGGCTGCTGGATTGCTGCCGCTTCTGGCAGCAGGCGCAGAAGCCCAGCAAGCGCTCAAGGCATTGTCCGAGGTAAAGGGCGTGGCCTCCTACGAGGTCATGAACGACGGCACGGTCAAGGTTACCATGACCAATGGCGAAGTCTCGATTCTGGACGCCACACAGGTTGTGGTTTCCAAAGAGGGTGTTGTCATGGTCGCCGAGACGACCGCGGCGGAACTGGGGGCACTCGCAGGGGGCATTCCCTCAGGGGTTGCAGTGGCCGGCGGGGTTGCCGGGCTTGGCGCCGCTGCGGGAGGCGGTTCAGGCGGAGGTGGCGACACGGGCGGCGGACCCGTCACGTTCACCGGAGATACAAGCGGCGGTGCAGTCGAAGATGGTACAGGTGAGACCACCGGAACCATCGCCATTGAGGGCGCCCCTGGCATGCGGTTTCAGGAGCAAACGGGCACCGAAGGCACCTACGGCACTTTCACCCTGACGAGCGATGGAAGCTGGACATACAACGCCGACAGCGGTCGGACCGCACTGCAGGCCCTCCGGGAAGGGGAAACCGTCACAGAAAGCTTCACTGTCGTCACCGAAAGCGGCGCGACGCAGGTGATCACTGTGACGCTGACCGGCTCCAACGATGTGGCGATCATCAACGGCGATACATCCGGCGGCGTGGTCGAGGATTCCGCAACAACGCAGACGATCACGGGCCAGTTGTCTGTCACCGATGTTGACACCGGTGAAGCCGTTTTTGTAGCACAAACCGAGGTGGCTGGCACCTACGGGACATTTACGCTGGAGACCGATGGAAGCTGGACATACAGCGTCTACGGCACGACGGTTTCAGCACAGGCACCTGACGCAGGCGAGACACCCGCAACTGTCGCAAACAACGCCACTTCTGCGCTGCAGGCCTTAGGTGAGGGCGAAACGGCAACCGACAGCTTTACTGCGACCACCGCAGATGGCACCACTCAGGTCGTCACCGTAACCCTGACCGGCGTGAATGACGTCGCGGTGATCGGCGGCACCACCACCGGCGCGGTGACCGAAGACGCGGCAGCCACTCTCACCGCCGGCGGCACACTCACCGTAACCGACGTAGACACGGGCGAAGCGGTCTTTGTGGCACAAACCTCGGCGGCGGGCACCTATGGCACCTTCACCCTCGGCACCGATGGCAGCTGGGCCTACAGCGCAGACAACAGCCAAAGCGCCATCCAGGCCCTTGGCGCGGGCGAAACCCTCACAGACAGTTTCACCGCCGCAACAGCGGACGGCACCACACAGGTGGTCACCGTCACCTTGACCGGCGTGAACGACGTCGCGGTGATCGGCGGCACCACCACCGGCGCGGTGACCGAAGACGCGGCAGCCACTCTTACCGCCAGCGGCACACTCACCGTAACCGACGTAGACACGGGCGAAGCGGTCTTTGTTGCCCAAACCTCGGCGGCGGGCACCTATGGCAGTTTCACCCTCGGCACCGATGGCAGCTGGACCTACAGCGCCGACAACAGCCAAAGCGCCATTCAAGGCCTTGGCGCGGGCGAAACCCTCACAGACAGCTTCACCGCCGCAACAGCGGACGGCACCACTCAAGTGGTCACGGTCACCCTGACAGGAGTTTCCAATGACCCGATAGAGCTTTCGGATGTGGAGGCAGGCACCGGCGGGTTTGTGATCAACGGAGTTTCGGCAAGCGACCTCTCCGGTCGCTCAGTCAGCAGTGCAGGCGATGTGAACGGCGACGGGTTTGACGACCTGATCATCGGAGCCCCATATGATGACCCAAACGGCGAAAGCTCCGGCGCCAGCTTTGTGGTTTTTGGCAAAAGCGATGGGACCGCTGTAGAGCTGTCGGATGTCGAGGCCGGCACGGGTGGCTTTGTGATCAACGGCGCTTCAGCAAGCGACCACTCCGGTCGCTCAGTCAGCTCTGCGGGCGACGTGAACGGAGACGGGCTGGACGACCTGATCATCGGGGCAATTTCAGGCGACCCGAATGGCAGTAACTCTGGCGCGAGCTACGTCGTCTTTGGCAAAAGCGATGGCTCCTCGGTGGAGCTGTCGGATATCGAGGCTGGCACCGGCGGATTTGCGATCAACGGCGTCTCTGCCGGTGACCTGTCCGGTTTCTCTGTCAGCAACGCGGGCGACGTCAACGGAGACGGGCTGGATGACCTGATTGTCGGCGCGCGATACGATGACCCCAATGGCAGTAAATCCGGCGCAAGCTTCGTTGTCTTTGGCAAGAGCGATGGCACCACAGTGGAGCTGTCGGATGTTGAAACTGGGACCGGCGGCTTTGTGATCAATGGCGTCTCTAGCTATGACCAAGCAGCGTTCTCCGTGAGCAATGCAGGTGACGTGAACGGCGACGGGCTTGATGACCTGATCGTTGGCGCACTATACGATTCCCCGAATGGCACCTCATCCGGCGCCAGCTTTGTGGTCTTTGGCAAAAGCGACGGCACCACCGTGGAGCTGTCAGATGTGGAAGGGGGTACCGGCGGCTTTGCCATCAACGGTGTCTCTTTGAGTGACAGGTCCGGTTTTTCTGTCAGCAACGCAGGCGATGTGAATGGCGATGGCCTGGATGACCTGATCGTCGGCGCGCGGGGTGATGCCCCGAATGGCAGCCTTTCAGGTGCAGGCTTTGTGGTCTTTGGCAAAAGCGATGGCACCGCTGTAGAGCTGTCGGATGTTGAAACTGGTACCGGCGGCTTTGTGATCAATGGCACCTCTGACGGTGACGCTGCAGGTTTCTCTGTCAGCAGTGCGGGCGACGTCAATGGCGACGGGCTTGATGATCTGATCGTCGGAGCGCCATTCGCTGATCCAAACGGAGCCTATTCCGGCGCCAGCTACGTCGTCTTTGGCAAAAGCGATGGCACCGCCGTCGAATTGTCGGACGTTGAAACACGAAGCGGCGGCTTTATGATCAACGGTGTCTCTGGAAGCGACCAGGCAGGTCGGTCGGTCAGAAGTGCGGGCGATGTCAATGGTGACGGCTTTGACGACCTGATCGTCGGAGCCAGTGGTGATGATCCAAACGGCGAAAGCTCCGGCGCGAGTTTTGTGGTCTTTGGCGGCGATTTCTCGGGCGCTGCGACCGAGATTGGCACCACCGGCGATGACACGCTGACCGGCTCCGCTGCCGTGGACCGGCTGATCGCGGGTACCGGCGATGACACGCTGGTGGGCGCGGGCGGCGCCGATGTGCTGCGCGGCGGTGCGGGCGATGATGTGCTGGCGGTCAGTGACCTCAGCTTTGCCGACCTTGCAGGCGGCACCGGCAGCGATGTGCTGCGGCTCGACGGCAGCAACCTGGCGCTGGATCTGGGCAGCCTTGGCACCTCGCAGGTGACAGGGATCGAGCGCATTGACCTCAGCGGCGACAACAACACGCTGGAGCTGTCGAAGCTTGAGCTGCAGCAGCTATCGGACGAGAGCAACACCCTGCGGGTCTATGGCGATGGCACCAACAGCGTCACCCTGGCGCCGGGGTTCGTCTATGGCAGCGATGTGACGGATGGCGAGGGCACTTTCACCGTGCTCACCAACGGCAACGCCCGCATCGAAGTGCAACAGGGCGTCACGGTCAATGGCGGCGCCTACCTGGCCCCGGCGGTAGAACTGTCGGATGTGGAGGCAGGCACCGGCGGATTTGTCATCAACGGGGTCTCCGCCGGTGACACCTCCGGCAGGTCTGTCAGCAATGCAGGCGATGTCAATGGAGACGGCTATGATGACCTGATCGTCGGGGCCGCAGAAGACGATCCAAACGGCAACCGCTCCGGCGCCAGCTTTGTGGTCTTTGGCAAAAGCGATGGCACCGCCGTAGAGCTGTCGGATGTGGAGGCCGGAACAGGCGGATTTGTCATCAACGGCGCCTCGGCAAGTGACGCTTCAGGTTTTTCCGTCAGCAATGCGGGCGATGTGAACGGAGACGGCCTTGATGACCTGATCGTCGGAGCAATGCAGGACGATCCGAACGGCGAAAGCTCCGGAGCCAGCTTTGTCGTCTTTGGCAAAAGCGATGGCACCGCGGTGGAGCTGTCGGATATCGAAGGCGGCACCGGCGGCTTTGTGATCAATGGCGTCTCGGTAGGTGACCTGTCAGGGCGGTCCGTCAGCAATGCCGGTGACGTGAACGGAGACGGGCTGGATGATCTGATCGTCGGGGCGTATCGTGATGAACCAAATGGCAGCTATTCCGGCGCAAGCTTTGTGGTCTTTGGAAAAAGTGATGGCACCGCGGTGGAGCTGTCGGATGTTGAGGCCGGCACAGGCGGATTTGTCATCAACGGCGCCTCTGGGGGTGACCGGTCCGGTCACTCTGTCAGCAATGCCGGTGACGTGAACGGAGACGGGCTCGATGACCTGATCGTAGGGGCGAATCGAGACGATCCAAACGGCGCAAACTCCGGTGCAAGCTTTGTGGTCTTTGGAAAAAGTGATGGCACCGCGGTGGAGCTGTCGGATGTCGAGAGCGGCAGCGGCGGATTTGTCATCAACGGCGCCTCTGGAGGGGCCTACTCTGGCTATTCCGTCAACAATGCAGGCGATGTGAATGGGGACGGGCTGGATGACCTGATCGTAGGGGCCCCCGGCGGTTCTGCGAACGGCAGCTTTGCCGGCGCAAGCTTTGTGGTCTTTGGCAAAAGCGATAGCACTGCGGTCGAACTCTCGGATGTGGAGGCTGGCTCTGGCGGATTTGTCATCAACGGTGTCTCGGCGCATGACCATGCCGGGCGCTTCGTCAGCAATGCGGGCGACGTCAATGGCGACGGGCTCGATGATCTGATCGTCGGAGGGCCATACGATGATCCGCACGGCAACAGCTCAGGCGCAAGTTTTGTGGTCTTTGGCAAAAGCGATGGCACCACGGTCGAACTGTCGGATGTCGAAGGCGGTAACGGCGGTTTTGTGATCAGCGGCGGCTCGGAATATGACCACTCCGGTCGATTGGTCAGCAGTGCGGGCGATGTCAATGGTGACGGCTTTGACGACCTGATCGTCGGAGCCAATGGAGATGATCCCAATGGTGATGGCTCCGGCGCGAGCTTTGTGGTCTTTGGCGGCGATTTCCAGAACGAGGCGACCGAGATAGGCACAACCGGCGATGATACCCTCACCGGCACCGCTGCGGCGGACCGGCTGATCGCGGGCACCGGCGATGACACGCTGGTGGGCGCGGGCGGCGCCGATGTGCTGCGCGGCGGCGCGGGCGATGATGTGCTGGCGGTCAGCGACCTCAGCTTTGCCGATCTGGCGGGCGGCACCGGCAGCGACGTGCTGCGGCTCGACGGCAGCAACCTGGCGCTGGATCTGGGCAGCCTTGGCAGCTCGCAGGTCACCGGCATCGAGCGCATCGATCTGAGTGGCGACAACAACACGCTGGAGCTGTCGAAGCTTGAGCTGCAGCAGCTTTCGGACGAGAGCAACACCCTGCGCGTCTATGGCGACGGCACCAACAGCGTCACCCTGGCGCCCGGCTTTGTCTATGGAACCGATGTGACCGACGGCGAGGGCACTTTCACCGTGCTCACCAACGGCAATGCCCGCATCGAAGTGCAGCAGGGCGTCACGGTCAATGGCGGTACCTACCTTGCTCCGGCGGTCGAACTGTCGGATGTGGAGGCCGGAACCGGCGGATTTGTGATCAATGGCGTCTCGGCAAATGGCCGGTCCGGTCGATCCGTCAGCAATGCAGGCGATGTCAATGGCGACGGGCTGGATGATCTCATCGTCGGCGCACCATTTGATGACCCTAACGGCAACTCGTCCGGCGCAAGCTATGTGGTCTTTGGAAAATGCGATGGCACTACCGTGGAGCTGTCGGATGTGGAGGCCGGGACCGGCGGTTTTGTGATCAATGGCGTTTCGGCAGGTGACAATTCCGGTCGGTCCGTCAGCAATGCGGGCGATGTGAATGGCGACGGGCTGGATGATCTCATCGTCGGCGCGCCTAGCGATGATCCCAACGGATCCTACTCCGGTGCAAGTTTTGTGGTCTTTGGAAAAAGCGATGGCACCGCTGTGGAGCTGTCGGATGTCGAAGGCGGTACAGGCGGTTTCGTGATCAATGGCGTTTCGGTGGGTGACAGTTCCGGTCGATCCGTCAGCAACGCGGGCGATGTGAATGGCGACGGGCTGGATGATCTCATCGTCGGCGCGCCTAGCGATGATCCAAACGGCAGCACCTCCGGCGCAAGCTTTGTGGTCTTTGGAAAAAGCGATGGCACTGCAGTAGAACTGTCGGATGTCGAAACCGGCACAGGCGGGTTCGTCATCAACGGTGTCTCGATGGTTGACCAGTCGGGTCGGTCGGTCAGCAATGCGGGCGATGTCAATGGCGACGGGCTCGATGATCTGATCGTCGGGGCGCCATACGCTGATCCCAACGGATCCTACTCCGGCGCCAGCTTCGTGATCTTTGGCAAAAGCGATGGCACCGCCGTGGAACTGTCAGATGTGGAGGCTGGCACTGGCGGATTTGTGATCAATGGCGTATCTACGAACGATTATTCCGGTTACTCGGTCAGCAACGCGGGCGATGTGAATGGAGACGGGCTGGATGACCTGATCGTTGGGGCGCAGCATGATAGTCCAAACGGCAACAGCTCAGGAGCAAGCTTTGTCGTCTTTGGCAAAAGCGATGGCACCACCGTCGAGCTGTCTGAAGTCGAAAGCGGTACAGGCGGCTTTGTGATCAATGGCGTCTCTGCGAATGACTGGTCCGGCTACTCCGTCAGCACTGCGGGCGATGTCAATGGCGACGGGCTCGATGATCTCATCGTCGGGGCGTATCGTGATGATCCAAACGGCAGCTATTCCGGCGCGAGCTTTGTGGTCTTTGGCAAAAGCGACGGCACCTCGGTGGAACTCTCGGATGTCGAAACCGGTAGCGGCGGGTTTGTGATCAACGGCGTCTCTGAGACCGACTTATCCGGTTCCTTTGTCAGCGGGGCGGGGGATGTCAATGGCGATGGATTTGATGACCTGATTGTCGGAGCGCAGAGCGATGATCCAAACGGAAATGATTCGGGCGCGAGCTTTGTGGTCTTTGGCGGCAATGTCTCGGGCGCCGTGACAACGGTCGGCACCACCGGGGCGGATACTCTGACCGGCACCTCGGCCAATGAGATCATCTATGGCGGCATGGGCAATGACACGCTGGATGGCGGCGGCGGCACGGATCGTCTGTCGGGTGGACAGGGCGCTGATACCTTCACCTTCCGCGATCTGGAGGGCACCACCACGGTGATCGACTTTAACGGCGGCAACGGGGGCCCCGGCGACGAAGGCGACGTTCTGGATGTCAGCGCCTTTGGCATCGCGGACTTTACCGCCTTCCAGGCGCTGGTGAGCGCCGAAGGGCCGGGCGGGCACGACACCCGCATCGCGCTGGACGCCGATACGGTCATCATCCTGGAAGACGTTGCACCCGACATCCTGGTGCCCAGCAATGTGGTGCTTGCGTGACCGGATACCGACCCGTCACGGCACAGGCCCACAGCGGCATGATGTGGCAAAGGCCGGGTGACTGGTCCTTTGCCCGCGCCATCCGCTCTGTGCCGGTTCTGGCCACCGAGGCCAGCGCAATGGCGACCGCCTTCCCTTTGCTGTTTGCCCGCCAGGAAGGCGCGCAGGCAGGGACGCTGGAGCTTGTTGCCTTGCTGCGGCTGGGCGATGGGGGGACCAGCCCTTTTGTGGGGGCGGATGGCCGCTGGCGCGCCGCCCAGATCCCTCCGCTTTTACAGCTTTACCCCTTCAGCCTTGCGCCTGTTGCAGGCGGGCGGTTCGGGCTGGTTGTGGATGAAAGCAGCGGCTTGCTGAGCCATGAACCGGGGCACGGCGATGCCCTGTTTCTGGAGGACGGCGTACCGGGCCCAGAGCTGGCCAGGGTGATCGCGCAGTTTGAACAAAGAGCTGCGGCCGCCGGGATTACCTCCCGTGCCATCGCCGCGCTTGAGGCAGAAGGGCTGCTGACCCAATGGCATCCGCCGGGCCACGAGGCGACAGAAGAGGCTTCGCAGGAAAAGCTGTTCACGGTGGATCCCGCAAAGCTTCAGGCGCTGTCCGGGGATGCAATGGCGCGCCTGCATAGCGCCCATGCAGCGGGTCTTGCCTATGTGCAGATCGTCTCGATGCACCATATTCCGTGGCTGCAGAAAGCCATGGCGGTGAACAATAGCAAACCCGCAAGGACAACGCCTGCCGCTTTCGGCGTCAATGACGCCACGACAGCCCCGGCAGATGCTTTTTTGACGGCGTTGTCCACAGCTCAATTTGATGAGATGCAGGACGTGGCCGGGCAGTTTCTGATGGAGCTGCCCGCTGAGGAAACTCAACAGGAAACCTGTTGAAAATGAAGACCGTTACAGAAGGACGGACATATGATGGACGCGAAGACGCCCAAACTCGACATCAGCGGATCACGCCTCTTTGTGAGCTGGCTGGCCTCCTGTAACGCAAGCCTTGCGTTCACCACCTATCAGGCCGGAAAACTGTTCATGATCGGGCTGAAGCCTGACCAGTCTCTGTCGGTGTTCGAGCGCACCTTTGACCGGTGCATGGGCCTTGGCATGGGGCAGGGTCAGTTCTGGATGAGCAGCCTGTACCAGATGTGGCGGTTCGAGAATTTTCTCGATCAGGGAACGACCCCGGATGGCTATGATGCGCTTTATGTGCCGCTGGCGGGCCATACCACGGGCGATGTGGATGTGCATGATATCCATGTCTGCGCCGATGGCAGCCCGCTGTTCGTGGTCACCCGCTTCAACTGTATCGCGCGGCTGGCGGAAAAAGGCAGTTTTACCCCGGTCTGGCACCCGCCCTTTATCGACCGGATCGCAGCCGAGGATCGCTGCCACCTGAACGGTATGGCGGTTGAGAACGACCGTCCCCGCTATGTGACCTGTGTTGGTGCCTCGAATGTATCGGACGGCTGGCGGGATCACCGCACAAGCGGTGGCCTTGTTATCGATGTGGACAGCAATGAAACCATTGTCAGTGGCCTGTCGATGCCGCATTCCCCGCGCCTGTACCGCGATACGCTGTATATGCTGCAGTCGGGCACCGGGGAGTTCGGCAAGATCAATCTCGATGAGGGCACCTTTGAGCCGATCTGCTTCCTGCCGGGCTTTGCCCGCGGTCTGAGCTTCATTGGCAACTATGCCGTCATCGGCCTGTCGCAACCCCGCGACGGGCGCACCTTCAACGGTCTGGCCCTGAACGAGCGCCTCGAAGCCGAAGGCGCCACCGCGAAATGCGCGCTCTGCATCGTGAACCTTGAAACCGGAGACGTCGAGCACCGGCTGGACATCGAAGGCCTGGTGCATGAGCTATACGATGTTGCCGTCGTGCCAGGCGTGCAGCGACCCAAAATGCTCGGTTTCCGCAACGATGAAATCCGGTTCGCGGCACGCATCGTTGACGAGGAAGAAACAGGCGGACCCCGGCACTGACCGATGGCACGGGCTTGCTCAGACAAAACAGCGGCGCAGGTTCCCGTCGCGGCGGCCACGGCGTTCAATGACGCCAACAAGGCCGCCCGTGCCGGAGATCACGCTGCCGCGGTTTCGGCCTGCCGGGCTGCCCTTGCGGCGGCGCCGGATCTGACCATGGCGCACGTTCTTCTGGCCCGCAGCCAAGAGGCGATCGGACAGACCGATGCCGCCATCGCAGCCTATCGGGCGGCGCTGGCGCTGGATCCTGCGGAGTTCTCAGCTCAGCTAGAGCTTGGCAACTTGCTGCGCCGAAAACATGACCTCACCGGCACGCTGGACTGCTATCGCGGTGCGGTGGCGGCGCGGCCCGACGATTGGCGGGGTCATCTGGCGCTCGCCGTGCTGTGTCAGGATGACAGTTTGCCAAAGGCCCGCTGGATCGCCGGGCGGCACTATCAGGCAGCCTTGCAGGCTGCCCGCACGGCCAATGGCGCAGAAGGCGCCGCGCAGGTGCATCAGCATATGGGCCGCCGCCGCATGGCACTGGGGGATCCTGCCGGGGCCAGTGAGGCATTTCGCGCCGCCGCCGCCTGTCTTGAGACGCAAGCTGGTCCCTGCTCCGATGCGCTGGCCGATGTGCTGGTGGATCTGGCAGATGCCCTCTTCCATCTGGATCTGGAGCAAATGGCCATCCCCCTGCTGGAGCGCGCCGGACATGCCGAGGGCGGTATGGTTCTCCTGCGGGTCGCCGAGCGCAGTTACCGGCACAATCTGTGGCAGGAGGCCATCGCGATCCTTCAGCGCGCCGTGGCGCTTCACCCTGATGAAACCGACCTGCATCTGGCGCTTGCTGAGATGCAATCCAAAAGCTGGCTATTGGAGCCTGCCCGCAGCACGCTGGACGGCATTGCAGATCGCCTTGAGCCGCGGCACCGCCAGAGGGTCGGACTGCTGCGCGCGCAGATCGCAAACCGGATGGGCGACGCCGATGGGGCCATTCAGGAATATGAGGCAATCTCGGATCTGGACGCCAAAGGATATGCCTCCTCCCTGGCGATGACGGCCCTTTATAGCGAAACCGCCGACCCCGAACGGTGGGCCAAGCGCAACCGCGCAGCTTTTGCGCCCTGGGGCAAGGGCGCCCGCCCGGTCGCAGACTTTCCCAATGACCGCAGCGTGGATCGGCCTTTGCGCATTGGCATGGTCACGGCGGATCTGCACCGGCAACACCCGGTCAACCTGTTCCTGCAGCCGATGTTGTCACGCTGGAACAACCAAGACTTCCCGCTGACGCTCTACCATACCGGCAGCACGTTTGACGATCAGACCCGTCTCGCCCAAAGCCGGGTCCAGGCCTGGCGCAGCCTGGGCACCTCAGAGCTGCCCGCAGCGGTCAGTGCGGACCGGATCGATATCCTCATCGATCTGTCAGGGCACACCCATTCCGCCGAGCTCATGCAGTTTGCCCGGCGCATGGCCCCGGTTCAGGCGACATATCTGGGGTATCCCGGATCGACCGGCGTGCCGAATATCGACTACCTGATCGGCGATCCGGTGGTTACGCCGTCAGACCACGCCCCTTTGTACTCAGAGCGATTGATGCCCCTGGACACAGCCGTCTTCTGCTATGCGCCGGAAGCGGACTATCCCAGCCCGGTCTTTGGGGCGGATCACCTGACCAGGCCTCTGACCTTCGGCTCGTTCAACACGATCACAAAGATCAACCCCCACACGATGGACCTTTGGGCCCGTATCCTGCTGAAGGTGCCGGACTCCCGGCTGCTGCTCAAGGCGCCAAGCTTTCAGGATCCTGGCGCCCAGCGCAGGGTCCGCGCCCTGTTTGCTGAGCGCGGCATCGCCCCGGAGCGGCTTGAGCTGCGCGGCCCGTCCGGGCTGGCCGACATGATGGCCGAATATGGCGATGTAGATATCTGTCTGGATCCGATGCCCTACAACGGCGGCACAACCACGCTTCAGGCCATGTGGATGGGCGTGCCCGTGGTCACCAAGGCGGGGGCTCAGTTCGTGGCCCGCATGGGGGCAAGTTTCATGACCCATGCCGGGCTGCACGACTGGGTGGCCAAGACGGATGACGAGTATGTGGCAACCGCCGTACGCAAAGCGCAAGACCGTCAATCGCTGCTGGAATTGAAAAAGAACCTGCGCAACACATTGATAGATAAGCCCAGTTGGGCCATTGATGTGCATATTCGCGGGTTTGAAGACTGCCTGAAAAGAATATGGATTGGGGGACCCCAGAAGGGGTGGGAACAAGCGTGATACTATTCTCTGGGGGGCTGCCGCCACGTGCAGCCAAAGGATCCGTGTTGGCCGGGTGTCTGGCAATTCTGCTTCTCGGCGCTTGCGCTCCCAAACCGCAACCTGCCGAACTGCCGGTCAGGGTGGCCCGCCTGGAGCCTGTTCTGGCAAAAACACCCTTTGGCAAAACTGTTGCAGAGGCGGTCCGCAGCAGCCCCGAGCTGTCGGCAAGCGCCGCTGAGATCGCAGTTGCCCAGGCCGAACTGTCCGAAGCCCAAAGCGCTGCGCGCCCGGGCCTGACCCTTGGGCTGGATCTGGCCGCCAGTGCGGCCCTGGGACAGGGGTTTGGCTCTCGCAACAGTGCGGTGGTCAAGGTGACCCAACTGCTGTTCGACGGCGGAGCAACCAAGCGCCGGGTTGAAGCTGCCGAGATCAGCGTGCAGCGTGAGGCCTATCTGCGGGATGCCGCAACGGCGCAAACCGCTCTTGGTGCCGTAGAGGCTTGGATCAACCTGATCCAGCAGCGGCAGATCCGCAATCTGGCAGTGGAGAACGAAGCCACCCATCAGGACTTTTTCGAAAAGGTACAGGAGCTGTCGGACGCCGGCGTCGGCACGCAGGTCGACTATCTGTCAGCGCAAAGCCGTCTGGCCCAGGCCACGGCGCGCAAAGCGGCAGCCATCAATGCGCTTGCACATGCCGAGGCCGACTATCGCCAGATTTTCGCAACTTTGCCGACGCATCTTCCCTCTGTTCCGACGGGCCCTTCCCTGCCCGCTCAATCGGACGATGGGCTGATCAAGACCAGTCCGCGGCTGCAGTCTCTGGATGCCGAAATCGATGCCGCCGCGCAGTTGGTTGCAGCCGCCGAAGCCGCTCGCCAGCCTCCCGTCAGCTTTGAGGCGGGGGTAGGCTATGATCCAACCCTTGGCGATCCTGCTGTCAGCGTCGGGGTGAGCCCGCGGTTCGAAGTCTCCAATGGCGGTCGTCGCAATGCGGTTGTGGCGCAGGCCAAAGCACGTTTGGCCAGGCTGCAGGCCGAGCGCGACCAGTTGGCGCGTGACATCCGCCGCACCCTGCAGGTGCTGCGCGCCGATCAGCGCAGCGGCCGGGCGACGGTTGCCGCAGGCGCGGCTTCGGTCAAGGCACATACCGCCACCGTGGGTGCAGTCGACGAGCAATTCAGCACCGGGCGGCAAAGCATCTCCCAGCTGCTGGACGCACAGCGTGACCTCTTTGATGCGTCAGAAAGCCTGATCAGGGCCCGCAGCGATCTGAAAATTACCCAATATGCGGCACTGGCACTGACGGGAGACATCATTGATGTCTTTGGCCTGACGCCCCCCGTGCCCGATGAAACTGCGGAGTGAGAGACATCGATACCTTCCACATGGTTTCCCAAGAAAACGGGGCCGGCAACACCGAACTCAGCCCACTTGAACAGTGCCTGGTCTATGCGGGGGAGCTTCTTGGGCGGCCCGTGACCCTGTCGACCCTGCAGTCCGTCTATATGGATGTGGACGGCGGGTTTGGCGTCAAAGAACTCATCGATGCAGCGCGGCGGGCCGGCATCTTGGCGGCTTTTGGCAAACTGGCCCTGGACAAGCTCGACCCTCAGATCCTGCCGGTCATCCTTTTGCAGGATGATGGCCGCGCCGTGGTTGTCGAAGCCTTGGAAGGAAAGGACAGATACGTCGTCTATGACCCCGCGCATGGAGATGGCAGCGCTGTCCTGACCCGCTCGCAACTGGCCGGACAAGACTATTCGGGCTATGCACTGTTGCTGCGGGCGGAATGTCGCCGCGATGGTCAAAGCGAAACCGCATCATCCGGCCATTGGTTCTGGTCTGCTCTGGCTGCCAACCGGTGGCTATATGTGCAGGTCGCGCTGGCGGCAGTCGTCGCCAACGTCCTTGGGCTGGTGACCTCGATTTTCTCGATGGTGGTCTATGACCGGATCCTGCCGAACGAGGCGGTTGAATCCCTGATCGCCCTGACGGCGGGGGTCGGGATCGCGCTGGTCTTTGACTTTCTGATCCGCACTCTGCGGGCCGGATTTGTTGACCGCGCCGGTCAGCGGGCTGATATGGTGATCGGCCGCCATATCTTTGACCGCCTCCTTGAGATGAAGATGCAGGCGCGCGGCGGCTCGACCGGATCCATTGCGCACACCCTGCGCGAATTCGAGACGCTGCGCGACTTTTTCACCTCGGCAACGCTGGTGGCAGTGGTGGATCTGCCCTTCATCGCCCTGTTTGTCTTTGTGATCTACCTCATCGGCGGCCCGCTGGCGCTGGTGCCTGCGGTTGCCGTGCCGGTCGTGCTCTTCACAGGTGTCGCGGTGCAGCCCCTCCTGTCGCGCCTTGCCGAGCGGTCCATGGCGGACGGGCAATCCAAACAATCCGTACTGGTCGAGACGATTTCCGGCCTTGAAGCGATCAAGTCCGTTGGCGCCGCGCGCCAGATGCGCGCCCGCTGGGATGATGCGGTCTCGCGCCAGGCCGAACATGGTGTGCGCAGCCGGGCGGTGGGGCAGTTTGCCCTCAACATCACCGCTTTTGTGCAGCAGGTGGCGCAGGTCATGACCATCTTTGTCGGGGTGTTCCTGATCACCAAGGGCCTGCTCAGCATGGGCGCCTTGATTGCCAGCGTCATCCTGACCGGACGCGCGCTGGCGCCCTTGGCGCAGCTGGCGCAGACCATGACGCGTTTCAACCAGGCGCGGGCTTCCTACAAGGCGCTCAACGCGCTGATGCGGGCCGACAGCGAACGACCCGATGGGCGCAGCTGGCTCTCGCGCCCGAATCTGAACGGCAGGATCACCTTTGAGGATGTGCATTTCTCATACCCAGGCGCCATGAGCGAAAGCCTCTCAGGGGTGAATTTCACCATTGAAAAGGGCGAAAAGGTTGCCATCCTTGGCCGGATCGGCAGCGGAAAAAGCACCGTCGCGCGGCTGATCCTCGGCCTTTATGCCCCGGACAAGGGCGCCGTGCGGGTGGATGACACCGACATCCGCCAGATTGATCCCGGCGATCTGCGCCGCAATATCGGTGCGGTGCTGCAGGATGTCTGGCTCTTTTCAGGATCGGTGCGCGACAATATCGCCATCGGTGCCCTGCGCCCCCGCGACGAAGATATCCTTGAGGCCTCCCGCATTGCCGGCGTGGACGAGTTCATCTCGCAAAACCCGTCGGGCTATGATCTGCAGGTTGCCGAACGGGGCGAGGGTCTGTCGGGCGGGCAGCGACAGGCCATCACCCTGGCGCGAGCCCTGATCGGGCGGCCTCCCATCCTGCTGCTGGACGAGCCCACCGCCGCGATGGATGTGCAGAAAGAGGCAGAGGTGATCGACCGTCTCTCGCAGGACATGGAAGACCGCACGCTGATCGTCGTGACCCACCGCACCAGCCTGCTGAAACTGGTGGACCGGGTGATCGTACTCGACCGGGGCCGTGTGGTGGCCGATGGGGACAAATCACTTCTCAGCCGCGGTACTCCAGCGTCGAAAGGCGGCCAGCAATGAACAATATTCGCGATTTCGACCGCCTCTACCGCGACATGCGGGGCAAGTCGCCGCTCAGGGCGTCGCTGCTGCTGCTCTTGATCATTGCCTTCCTTCTGTCGGCCGGTGTCTGGGCGTGGAACACGGAACTGGACGACGTCACGCGCGGGGACGGCCGGATCGTGCCGACGGGGAACATCCAGATCATTCAGGCCGCTGAAACCGGAGTATTGCAGGCGCTGCACGTGCGCGAAGGCGAGGTCGTCGAACAGGATGACCTGCTGATGGAGCTGGACCGAACCATCGTCGCAAGCCAGCTCGATCAAGAACAACAGCGCGCGGCGGCATTGCGGGCGCGCATTCTGCGCCTTCAGACCTTTATCGACGGCAAGGATGCCCTCATCTTTCCGGACCAGATCGTGCAGCACACCCCCGAGGTCGCCAAATCGGAGACCGCTCTGTTCATGGCCCGCCAGCGCGAAATCGCGGATGAAATCCAAGTCTATGAACGCCAGCGCAGCCAGCGCCAGCAGGAATACGAGGAAGGCCAGGTGGACGCGCAGACGGCACGCGAGACCCTCGCCCTTGTGGACGAAGAGATCGAAATCCTGCGCCCGCTGGTAGAGCGCCGGGTCGAGCCGGAAATCCGGCTTCTGGGGCTGCGCCGATCACGGGCGGAATGGAGCGGCCGCGTGGTGCGTGCCAAGGCTGCTCTGGTGCGCCTGCGCGCGGCGCTGGAAGAGGTCGACGACCGCATCCGCGCCTATCGCGCCCGCACCGAAGCCGAAGCCCTGTCGGAACTGGCCATCGCCACGGCAGAACTGGCCGAGCTGGAAACCCGGCTGCCTGCTCTGCAGGAACGGGTGGCGCGCTCTGACCTGCGGGCCTCGATGCGCGGGATCGTCAACCAGATCCATCTGACCACTCTCGGCGGTCTGGCCAAGGCCGGCGACCCTCTGATCGAGATCGTGCCGCTGGATGACACGGTTCTGGTCGAGGCCTATATCCGCCCCTCTGATATTGCCTTCCTCTACCCCGGCCAGCCGGTCCGGGTGAAGATCACGGCCTATGATTTCACCCGCTATGGGGCGCTGAACGGAGAGATCATCCGCATCGGCGCCGATGCGGTAACCCGCGAAGACCGGGACGAGCAGGCCTTTGTGGTTCAGATCCGCACCAGCACCAATATTCTGGATGCAGATGGTGCAGCCCTTGAGGTGGTGCCGGGCATGGTGGCCCAGGTGGACATCCTTGCAGGGAAAAAGACCATCGCCGAGTATCTGAAAAAGCCAATTGTCCGCGTCAGGGAGAGGGCGTTCCAGGAATAGCTTTGCTGCGGGAAGAATTCCGTGTTTCCTCCGGGTGGCCTTCCAGCGGTATCATGCTGCCATGGAGCGTTCTGATGCCCGCCTGTCGCATTGAAGGCCCCCTCCGAGAGCCTTCCAGGTGCGTGTGAGATGACCAGTCAGCCCATCGCCACCAGCAAGGGGCGCGAGGCCCTGCTCCGGCACAGAACGCAAACCGCTCCGGCCACAACAGGGCCATTGGCGCGTTGTTGCCCTACATTTCGAGTTCAAGGTCCTGTGCGACCTCGATGGTTCCGCTCCCCGACAAATGCGGGCAGCCCCGGACCATCTTGATCGCGGCGTCCATGTCCGCAGCTTCGATTACCGTATAGCCCGACAGCGGATTGGTGCCTCCATCCTCGGCCACCGAACCATTGCTGAGCACAGTCTTTGATGGCCCGACGGCAAGGCCCGGGTCTATTGCCGCAGCGCCAAGACCGGCCATCCAGGCTTTCCAATCTGCCATCATTTTTGCGCCGTCCTCGGGCGAGTTGACATCGGGTTTGCCATGATAGGCGAGTACGAATTTCGGCATCTCAATGCTCCTTTTGAAATCGTCGGTGACGCCAAGGCTAGCCCCGATCAAAATATGTTAAAGAACATATTTTGATATCTGCCAGACTGGCTGCATTCGTACCCCAGAAGGAGCCATAGCCCCATGCCCTACAGCAGCATCCACAAGGAAAAGACCCGCGCCCGCATCGTCGAGGCGGCGCGCATCCTGTTCAACCTTCACGGCTTTCATGGCGTGACAATCGATATGGTCATGGCAGAGGCGGGCCTGACGCGGGGGGGCTTTTACAACCATTTTGCAACCAAGGAGGATCTGTTCTGCGCCGCTGTTTCAAGCTTTCTGATGGGGCGCGGCGCTGAGTGGCGCCATGAGGCGGGCATCAACGCGATGAACCCAGACAGCGAGGCCGCTTTGCAGATGGTTCAAAGCTACCTGTCGGATGCCCATCTTGGCGCCGTGCAGGACCAATGCCCGATGATCGCCCTACCATCGGACGTTGCCCGTGCCAGCCCCGAGGTGCGCGGCGCCTTTCAGCAGCTTTTGACCGCAATGGTCGGCCTTTTGCAAAGCAGCCTGCTACAACAGGATGCACCCGAGGCCCGACAAAAGGCGATGGCCATGGCGGCGCTTTGTGTCGGCGGCATGGTTCTGGCCCGCACCCTGCCCGATTCTGGCCTCGCCGCTGAGATCCGCGCCGCCGCGCTTGCGGAAGCAACGGCAATGACTGGAAAGCCCGCAGAATAGGCTCAAATCCACCCACCGTATTGAGCCGCATCGATGCACGCGACCGCCAACGTCAATCCTTTGGGGCCTTCTGGAGTGTGCGACTTGCCCGATCACCCCATCGCAGCCAACAAGGGCGCAAGATCGCCCTCCAGCACGGGCCGAAGGAATGTCCGATCATAGCGGCGGATGATGTTGTGTTCCTTTGCATAGCGGAACGCAGCCTGGCAATCGGCGTCCTCAAGGCTCTTGGTCCGGTAGTCCTCGTAGGCGGCCAGCGAAGGAAAGGAAAACAGCGCCACCGCCAGGTCATTGGCGCTTTCATGAGGCAGGAAATAGCCGTGATGCGTGCCGCCAAAACCTTCGACCAGCGGGATCCAGGCCCTGGCGTAGACCTCGAAGGCCTCCACCTGGTCCGGGTTGATGTCATAGGCGATGTAACATGTGATCATTCTGGCATTCCCTCGCTGTTGTCTTCACGGTAGGAACAAAGCGTCGCGACGCCCAATGGTGTTTTGTCATCAGGGGGATAACAGGCCTTGATGCATCACAAACACGCCAGAAAGGCAGACCATGAGCCAGGAAATCAAAGTCAGTGTTCTGGGGCTGATGGCCGCATCGGGATCTGCCGTCTGTTTTTCCGTGATCGACGTGATCTTCAAGTTCCTGTCGGGCGACTATCCGCTGTATCAGGTGGTCATGACACGCTCGGTGGTGGCCCTGGTCGTACTGATGACGGTGATCATCCCGCTGGAGGGCGGCTTTCATATCCTGCGCACCCGGCAGCCCAAATTGCATCTGATGCGCTGCTGCGCCGTATTGTTTGCCAACCTCTGCTTTTTCACCAGCCTTGCCATCATGCCTCTCGCCGAAGCGGTTGCCATCGCCTTTGCCACGCCCTTGATCGTGACCACCCTGTCGGTTTTTGTCCTGAAAGAGCGTGTCGGCCCCTGGCGCTGGGGGGCTGTTGCGGCGGGGTTTCTGGGCGTCCTCATCATCATGCGGCCCGGTCCTGGCAGCTTTCAGGCCGCAGCCGTCCTGCCTCTGCTGGGGGCCTGCGGTTATGCCACGTTGCATGTGCTGACCCGGCGGGCGGGCGGGGCCGAAAAGGCCTCGACCCTGTCTTTCTATCCGACCTTGGGCTTTCTGGTGGTCGGCGCTTTGGTCGGTCTCGTTACCGGCGACGGGCGTTTTGCAACCGGTGACAATGCCGCCATGGATTTCATCCTGCGCGCCTGGGTCTGGCCTCAGCCGCAGGATTGGGGGCTGTTTGTCGGCGTCGGCCTTGCCGGATCCATCGGCGGCTATCTGGTCAGCCAGGCCTATCGGCTGAACGAGGCGGGCCTTGCGGCTCCGTTTGAGTATGTCGCCATGCCCATGGCCGTGCTTTGGGGCGTTCTTGTCTTCGATGAATGGCCCGATCTGCCGGTCTGGGTCGGTTCGGCCTTGATCATTGGCGCGGGCCTTGTTTCAGTCTGGCGGGAAACCCGGCGCAGCCGCCCGGTGCCCCGCCCGCGCCCCCGTTCGGCCGGGTGACGCAACTGAACAGGGAAAGACCAGATGCCCATCGACGCCGTCGTATTCGACATTGGCCGCGTGCTGATCGAGTGGAAACCCGAAAGCTATTTTGACGGCCGCCTTGGCCCGGATCGCCGCAAGCAGCTCTTCCAGGAGGTGGACCTGCACGGCATGAACCTTGGCGTGGATCGCGGCGATGATTTCCGCACTTCGGTCTATGGGCTGGCCGAGCGCCACCCGGAGTGGGCCGACGAGATCCGCCACTGGCACGACAGCTGGATCGAAATGGCCTCTCCCGAGATCCCCCATTCAGTGCGCCTGATGCGCGCCCTGCAGGCGCGCGGCACCCCGGTCTTTGCGCTGACAAACTTTGGCATCGGCACCTTCGAGATCGCCCGCAAGGTCTACCCGTTCTTCAACGAGTTCGACCAGGCCTTTGTCTCGGGCCATTTGCGCACACTGAAACCCGAACCGGAAATCTATGAACATGTCGAGCGCGACACCGGCATCGCCCCGGACAGGCTCTTGTTTACCGACGATAGCGAAAAGAACGTCGAAGCTGCCGCCGCGCGCGGCTGGCACACCCATCTTTTCACCACACCGGGCACCTGGGCACAGCGCCTTGTGTCCGAGGGGCTGTTGACGCCCGAGGAGGCCGCATGACCATCCCATCCATCGGATTTGACGAAGGCGAGGCCCTTCTGGACTGGATCGAATTTACCCAGGCGCTGGCCAAGGGGCATGATCTGCCAAAGGCCGAGATTGGCGATACCTTCCTTTACCGCGATCCCGACACGCTGCTCAGCCGCTCGGCCTGGATCGATGGGCTGGGGCTGGCGGTGAAGACGGCGACGATCTTTCCCGGCAACCCGGAGGCGGGCAAGCCGATGGTCAACGGCGCGGTCTGTCTGTACTCCGATCAGGATGGCACGCTGGATGCGCTGGTGGATTTCCATCTGGTGACCAAATGGAAAACCGCAGGCGACAGCCTGCTTGGCGCCATGCGGCTGGCTAATCCTGACAGCCGCGATATCTTGATCGTGGGGGCCGGCACCGTCGCCGGATCGCTGGTCGAGGCCTTTGGCGCCGCCTACCCCCGCGCCCAGATCCGGGTCTGGAACCGCACCCAGTCCAAGGCGATGGACATGAAGGCCACCTACCCGCAGATCGAAGTCGCCCCGGAACTCGAACCCGCCGTGCGTTCGGCAGATATCATCGTGACCTCCACCATGTCCTCGACCCCGGTGGTCAAAGGGGAATGGCTGAAACCCGGCCAGCACCTGAACCTGATCGGCGCATACCGCCCCGACATGCGCGAGAGTGATGACGAGGCGCTTTGCCGCGCGCGCATCTATTGTGACAGCTTCGACACCACGCTGGATCACATCGGAGAGTTCAAGATCCCGCTGGCCGAAGGCGTTATCCAGCGCGGCGATGTGCTGGCGGATTTCTACGATCTGGACGCCTTCCCCGCCTATGACCCTGCCGCCATCACCCTGTTCAAGAACGGCGGCGGCGCCCATCTGGACCTGATGACCAGCCGCCATATCCTCGAGAAATGGCGGGCAAGGGGGTGACGTGCGGTTAAAGGTCGGGGAAAGTGTCTTTCTTGAAGGGCACAATGGGCGCACAGATCAATTCTTGATCTGGCCTGAGAACGTTCCCTCAGACCTGATCGACAGAATGACGCCAAACAAGGGCTATGTGGTAACGTGCAAAGTTGAGAACGATGCCATTTCGCTCTTTGTTGGTGGCATTCACGCAAAGCGCCGTCAGCAATCTAGCGGTAGAGATGTGCTGGTCTTGATGTTGGAAGACATGGACCTTGGACACTTGTCGACAAACGCAATGATTGAGCTGGACGTGGCTGGCTTTCTTGAGGACAAGTCATAGACCCGAGCCACCGAAATGACATGGAGGGGCGCGGTTCTGGTGTTTACCTCACCCATTCAAGCCAGGTCAGCCATCCGCTCACACAAAAAATGGTCGCCAACATTGACCACACGACCGATGGTCGGTTTTTCGATGACCTATACAGCCAGTCCAATATGGACCGGCCGCACTCTCGTCGTTCGGCAGCAACCTATCCACCCAATAGCACTGCCCCAATTCGCCATCAGACTAGATAAGGCTCAGAGCGCGCCAGCCAAAGCCTATCACGCACGGGCGTCGCGCATGTACTCCAGCCCGATGGCACCGAATTTTTTAAGGAACTCCATTCCACTATGGGACGCAGCATTTTTCTTGCCAGGATCAAGGACGGGTTGACCATCGACGACGGTGATCCCTTCAAACTTCCGGGCAAAATGCTCTTTCTTGGCTGACTCCGGCATCTCCCAATTTTCATCAAATGCCACGCGGTTCTCCTCCTGAACGACCCTGCCGTCTCCGCTGTCTGTATCAAGCGTCGCATAGACCTTTCCATAGTTGGCGGCATGGGCGCTGGAAAAGACCTCGACCCGGATCCGCAACTCGCCACGCTCGAATTCGTCCCGGCGTTTGGCCAGAAGATCGGCGCGCATTGCCTCCAGTTCAGCCTCTTCCATCGGTGCGCCAAGCTCTGTTCGCTCCTCCACACCGGCTGAGGCATCCTGGAACGCCTGACTGCGCGCCATGTCCATAGTGGTTTTGATGGCGTTCATCTGACGATCCACCATTTTGTTGATCTGGTCATCGACAAGCTCTTCTTCGCTCATATTCATGTACTGCTCCCCAAAGACAATCGCCCGGGAAGTACTGAGGTTCTCGGCTGTCTGCGTCGCGAGGAAGGCAAAGAAATCAAGCCTTTTCTGCATTTGCCCCACGTCTCTTGTTTCACCGGACAGTGCCTGACGTTGCTCAGTCTCGAGGTCGGACAGTGTAATGTTCTCTGGCAGGGCTTCGTTTGGCTGCAGCCCAAGTTCCTCGGTCGCCATCTCACGGAACTTTGCGGTAATGGCCTTCAGCTCATTGTTCCCAAGGGAGTGAATCGTATCCAGAACATCCTGCGTTTGTTGCGACAGGGTGGCCGGGCTGACCGAGGTCACCCTTGGATCGGTATAAAAACCGGTCATATCTATGCCGGTCCCAGCGGAATAGACGCTTGCCTGATCGGAGGCCGCAGAGGGCTGACCTGCGGGATCATTCACTCCAGAGCTTTGAAACAGCGATGTTGTGTAAGTGGTGATGGTATTGTTGATCTGCATAATGGCCTCACGAAATGACAGTCGGGCCGCTAATTGGCCTCGCAAACGGTATCCATGTGATACTTTAAGGGGAGATGAACTGCCTCCTGCAAGATCGCTAAACTTGTTCCGAACGGCCGACCGCAAGAGACCACCCCCCCTCTTGCCCACCGCAAAGAACCGGTGGGTACTTGCAAGACCGCAAGACTTGTCAGGGCTTTACTTTCTTAGGGTTGACCGGGCAAAGGCCCGTACCGACTCCACTTCTACTACGCCACAACGCTCGTCAGCGGGCGTTCGCGTACCGGCAGATGGACGATGGCGCTGAAGGCTCCGACCGCGACACCAATCCACCACACGAAGGTGTAATCGCCATAGGCGTCATACATCCGCCCCCCCAGCCACACGCCCAGGAAACTGCCCAGCTGGTGGCTGAAGAACACGATCCCATAGAGCGTGCCCATGTAACGCAGCCCATAGATATGCGCGACCAGCCCCGAGGTGAGCGGCACTGTCGCCAGCCACAGCGAGCCCATGACGATGGAAAAGATGATCACCGTTGTCGGCGTAATCGGCACCATGATGAAAGCCGCCGCCGCGATGGTCCGCCCGGTGTAGATCGCCGCCAGGAGGTATTTCTTGGAATAGCGATTGCCCAGGTACCCGGCCAGCAACGTCCCCCCCACATTGGCCGCCCCGATCAGGGAGATCGCAACCGCCCCAAGCGCCGAGGTGGAGGTGATCCCGATACTGTAAAGCGCGCCGCCCGGCATGATCGGCCCGCACATCTCGGTGACAAAGGCCGGAAAATGCGCGGTCACGAATGCCAACTGATAGCCACAGCTGAAAAACCCGAGGAAGATCAGCGTATAAGAGGGATCCTTGAAGGCCTTGATCAGGATCGCTCCCATGCTTTCTTCCAGCTCTGCCTTGCTTGCCATTTCCGGCGCGCGCATCAGGGGCAGCGTCAGGATCAACGCCAGCACGACACCTGCAAAGACCAGGAACACCGTCTGCCAGGTCAGGAAAGTCAGCATCCACTCGGCCCAGGGCGCGCCAACAATCTGCCCGGCCGAGCCTGCCGCCGTGACAATAGCCAGCGACATCGAGCGGTTCTCGTCGGAACTCGCCCGCCCCACAACCGCCAGCACCACGCCAAAGCCGGTGCCCGCAATGCCAAAACCCACCAGCCAGGCATAGGCCTGATGCTCAATCGGCGTCGTTGACCCGGCGCTCAGCACCAGCCCTGCTGCATAGACCAAGGCACCCAGGATGATCGCCTTGCGGTCCCCGATCTTTTCCGCCAGGGCGCCAAAGATCGGCTGCCCGATTCCCCAGGCCAGGTTCTGGATCGCGATAGCCAGCGAAAACTCGGTGCGTAGCCAGCCGAACTCTTCGGCGATAGGGATCTGGAACACCCCGAACGAGGCGCGCACCGCAAAGCTGACCATGATGATCACGCAGCCCACGATCAAAACCGGGGTGAACAAGGGTGTCTTCTGTGCCGCTGCGCCGCTCATAATGGATCCTCTCAAATCAGAGCTGCGACGGTAGGCATTGAGCGCGCGGCGTCAATTCAAGAAATCTGCGCAGTCACATAAGGAGAATTGATGTGAGCGGGAAGTAGGCCTTCAGCTTCTCAGAACCACAACGTTAGTCGAGCCATATGATGCATAAAGAACCCACTCAATTGCAGCGGGGAGCTTGCGCCCTCTCCAGCACGGATCGTCGTTTGGATCAACTCGGGTTCGCCGCTGTTCCCTTGATTAAATAGCGAAATACAGAATGTACGGCTTGTATCCGTTTCATGGGCCGCGTGAAACCAGTGCAGCGGCCCACGACCGCTGAAATCTTTGAATGACACACAGCGCCCGTCCTGCGATGCTGCCAGCTCTGAACAAAACTGCTTTCGCTCCGCGACATAGCGCTGCCGAACGGATGCATGCCCTCCCGCATCATAAGGGGCCACAATCTCCAGTCGGGCAGTCACCTCTCCATCACAGACCAAACACGTGTATTCAATTGCATTCGGCAAGACCGTGACATCCCAGCCACCCCGCTCTTCGGCACGATCGAGCAAGCCCGATTTCGTTAACCGCGCGAAACGGTTGTCAGAGGCCCATGCCAAATGCGGGACAATCAAACACGACAGAAACAGGCAAGTCTTCACCCACAAAGTCTCTTTTGGCAAAAGGGCCATCAACACTGTCTCCGTACCGTATGCTATTCAGCAGGCCATCTGCGCGGCGCCTCACAGGAATTGTGAGGCCACGATCCGTTCCAATCAACTCCCAATCTTCCCATCCCCGGCGCCGCGCGCTATGGCTGGCCCATGACCCAGGTTAGCGCGCTTTATCAGACCCGCAGCGAAGCAGGCCAGATCCGCCCGGATCCGGCGCAAGAGGCGGTGTTGCCGGAATTTGACCGCATCGCATCGGGCCTCATGGCGCCGCCGGTAAAGCGCGGCCTCTTCCGCAAGGCGGTCCGGCCTGAGGTCAAGGGGCTCTACCTTTGGGGCGGGGTCGGGCGCGGCAAATCCATGCTGATGGATCTCTTTGTCGACAGTCTGGAGGGCATCCCGGCGCGGCGGGTGCATTTCCACGCCTTCATGCAAGAAATCCACGCCAAGATGCACGAGGCGCGCCAGCAGGGCGTACAGGATGCTCTGGCGCCGGTCGCCAAGGAGGTCGCGGACTCGGTGCGCCTTCTGGCATTCGACGAGATGCAGATCACCGATATCACCGATGCGATGATCGTCGGTCGCCTGTTCGAGGCGCTGTTCGAGGCGGGCGTCACCGTCGTCACCACCTCGAACCGGGTGCCGGATGACCTTTACAAGAACGGCCTCAACCGCCAGCTGTTCCTGCCTTTCATCGACCTCATCAAGGAAAAGATGCAGGTCTGGGAGATGGTCAGCCCGGTGGATTACCGGCAGGACCGGCTCAAAGGTTCGCCGGTCTATTTCTCCCCCGTCAATGCCGACTCCCGCGCCCAGATACGTGCCATCTGGGAGGATCTGTCGGGCGGCGATGCCCAGCCACTGACGCTTGAGGTCAAGGGCCGCGAGGTGGTCCTGCCCGGTTTCCGCAACGGGGTTGCACGGGCGACATTCTATGACCTTTGCGGCAAGATGCTGGGACCGGGCGACTACCTTGCCATTGCCGAAGAGGTCAAGGTACTGGTGCTCGAGGACATCCCCCGCCTGTCGCGCAGCAACTTCAACGAGGCCAAGCGTTTCGTTACCCTGATCGATGCATTGTATGAAGCGCAGGTGCGGCTGATCTGCACCGCAGCCGCCGAGCCTGAATACCTCTATGTCGAAGGCGACGGCGCATTCGAATTCGAACGCACCGCCTCCCGCCTGCGCGAAATGCAGGACAAGGACTGGGGCCAAAGTTGAAAATGCGGCGTATCGGGCTTACTCTCTTTCCCAAAGGAGGGTCCGAAACATGCCAAATGATGCCGCCTCAACAGCCCTGAGTTCCCAAAGCAACCTGCATGATGATCTGGTGGGGCAGGCCTGGTCGTCGGCCGTTTGGAACGGGTTCTGCACCACGGTGGCCTATGGCGCGTCGGTCTTTGCCTTCAGAGAGGCCATGCCCGGAGTGGACTACGGCAATCTGGTCGCGCTTGGCGGGCTGGCCGTCGCCATTGTGGTCGTAATGACAGTTGTTGGCGTGCGCATGCGACGCAGGCGATTGGCCTTTGCTCTTGAAGGCCGTCTTCACCAGACAATCGCCCGGATCGATGCGCGTGATCCGCATGCCGCCGCCAAAGCAGCCAGCCTTGACCAGAAAGAGGTCATCCAGGCCGCGCTCGCGCAAAGCGCAGAAAAACACTAGCTTCGGATGAAACCGCCCGTTCTCAACACGGCAAGCCCCGACGATCTGGACAAGATTGTTGCGGCTTTGGTGAAGAACCCGGCGGATATCCTGATCTGGACCGGTCTCGACCGACACCCCCATCCTGCCGACCAGACCCGGCCCCGGTTCTGGGCAGATATCCTCTTGCAGGCCAGACAACGTGAGCTGAACAAGGCCCCTCCCGTAATCGAGTATGTCCTGGCCGGCGGGGGGTGGACGGCGACGGTTCTTGGCTTTGGCTTTCTCACCACGCCTCTCGGTGTCCCCGCGCTCATATCCATGGCGCTCACGGCGATTGGCTCGGCGACAACGCTCTTTGGTGGCGTCCGGCTGGTCGGGCAGGATATCAGATCGATAGAGCGGCTGGCCGCCATCGAACAGGCCCGTGCCCTGCTTCACGATAGATCCTGAGAACACAGATCCGGCTGCTCCGACCCGCGCCGCGTCAGCGGCGCCGGGCCCAACGGGATGAGATCGCAAGATCGAAGACGGGCGGGAGCACGCCCTCTTGCCAGAACCCTCAGCCGTTCTCGCGGAGGGTATTGCCCGCAAGATAGAGCGAGCCGCAGATCAGCACCCGCACCGCCGGATCCTTGGCGACAATCGCCTTGAGCGCCGATAGAGCGCCTTCGGCGCGGCTGGCCGTGATGCCCACGGATTTCGCCGCTGCCTCGGTCTCTTCTGCGGTGAGCGTTGCCGCCTCGCCGGGGATCGAGATCGCCGTCAGGCTCTCCACATGGGGCGCAAGCGGCGCCATGTAGCCGGTCACGTCCTTGGTGTTCAGCATCCCGCAAATGAGATGCGTGGGGCGCTTTGGCAGCCCAGCCAGCACATCCGCCAAGGCCACACCTGCCGCCGCATTGTGCCCGCCATCCAGCCACAGCTCGGCGCCCGCTGCCGCCTCCACCAGCGGGCCGGTTTTCAGCCGCTGCATCCGCGCAGGCCAGGTGGCGCGCGTCAAAGCCGCCTCGCAGGCCGCCTCATCCATCCCCAGATGGCGCAGAGCCGCCAGGGCGATCCCGGCATTCTGCACCTGATGAGCGCCGATCAGCGCGGGCATGGGCAGATCAAGCAATCCCGTTTCATCCTGAAAGACCAGCCGCCCGCGCTCTGTGTAGACATGCCAGTGCTGACCATGGGCAATCACCGGCGCGCCATGGCGGGCGGCGACCTCCTCGATCACCTCCATCGCCTCATCCGCCTGCGGGCCGACCACCACCGGCACGCCGCGCTTGATGATCCCGGCCTTTTCGCCTGCGATCTTGGCGATGGTATTGCCAAGGAACTGCTCATGATCGATCGACACCGGCGTGATCACCGACAGGGCAGGTTTGGCGATCGCATTGGTGGCATCGAGCCGCCCGCCAAGCCCAACCTCCAGGAGCGTGTAATCGGCCGGGGTTCGGGCAAAGGCCAGAAGGGCCGCACAGGTGGTGATTTCGAAATAGGTGATATCCTCACCGCCATTGGCCGCGTAGCATTCGTCCAGAACCTCTGTCAGGTGGTCTTCGGAAATCAGCTCACCCGCCAGACGGATTCGTTCATGAAACCGCGCCAGATGCGGAGAGGTATAGGCATGAACCGCCTTCCCGGCGCCCTCAAGACCGGCCCGGATCATCGCCTGGGTCGACCCCTTGCCATTGGTTCCGGCGATGTGAATGACCGGCGGCAAGCGGTCCTGCGGATTGTCGATTGCCTCCAATAGCCGCCAGACCCGATCAAGGGTCAGATCGATGATCTTTGGATGCAAGGCCATCATGCGGTCGAGGATGGCGTCAGAACTCGCTTGCGTCATGGGGCGCTCCTACCCGGATCTGATGAAAACGCCCGCCCGCCGGATCAGGCAGACGGGCGTAGCACAGCACCCGGCGCGGGTGCACGTCTTCTATGACAGGGTTACTTGCCCTCGGCCTCTGCATCTGCGGCAGATTCCGCGCCACTTTCGACCTCGGGCGCGGGCAGATCTTCAGCTTCTCCCGGCGCCGGCAGGTCGCCCATCACCTGCGGCGGCAAGCCCATCAGCATGCGCAGGATGGTGATCAGTTCTTCGCGCATCTCGGTGCGCGGGGTCACCCGGTCCAGCATGCCGTGATCCAAGAGGTATTCCGCACGCTGGAAGCCATCGGGCAGTTTCTCGCGGATGGTCTGCTCGATCACGCGCGGGCCGGCAAAGCAGATCAGCGCGTTCGGCTCGGAAATATGTACATCCCCCAGCATCGCATAAGACGCGGTGACGCCGCCGGTGGTGGGATGGGTCAGAACCACGATGTAAGGCAGACCTGCCTCTTTGAGCATCTGAACGGCGACGGTGGTGCGCGGCATCTGCATCAGCGACAGGATGCCTTCCTGCATGCGCGCGCCGCCCGCGGCCGAAAACAGGATCAGCGGTCGCCCCAGTTTTACTGCCTCTTCGGCGGCGGCAATGATCGCATTGCCCACATACATCCCCATGGAGCCGCCCATGAAGGAGAAATCCTGCGCCACGGCCACGATGGGCGTGCGGCCCATTTCACCAGCAGCCACCAGCATGGCTTCTTTCTCGCCGGTCTTTTTCTGCGCCGCCTTCATGCGGTCGGGGTATTTTTTCTGATCACGGAACTTCAGCGGATCCGCCAGCGGCTCGGGCACCGCGACCTCGGCAAAGATCCCGCCGTCAAACAGGGCCTTGAACCGGTCGCGCGGCGTGATGTGCATGTGATGGCCGCAGTTGGTGCAGACGTTCAGATTGTCTTTCAACTCGCGGTGAAACAGCATGGTGCCGCACTCGTCGCATTTGGTCCACAGGTTTTCCGGGACCTCGCGGCGCGAGAAGATCGAGTTGATCCGCGGGCGGACGTAGTTGGTGATCCAGTTCATATCATGCCTCTGTAGGGGCTGTTTGGCCCCTCAGATAAGCCCCATCGCCTCTAAATGCAATCAGCGCCTTATCGCGAGGCGCGCAGCAAGCCAGGTGACCAGCATCACGGCAAAGTCCACCGCGATCCAGGGGCGCAAAGCCTCGGCATCGGACATGGCAAAAGGCTGCAGATAAAGCGACAACCCGAAAAGACTGCTCGGCGAAGCAAAGAGCAGCAGCGCCGTGACATTGTTGAAGAAATGCACAGCGATGGCAGGGCCAAGCGTGCCGGCACGCGCGGTCAGATCCGCCATCAGACAACCAAAGATCCCGGCCCAAAGAGCGATCAGAACCGCATTGTCCCCAGCCTCGTCCGGCAGGAAATGGCCCAGCGCAAACAGGGCCGAAGGCAGCACAAGCCAGATCAGGGGGCTTTTGAACCGCGCCGCAAGGCCTTGCTGGATGTAGCCGCGAAAGAGAATCTCCTCGGCGCTGGTCTGGATCAGAACAACCAGCAGCGAGAAAGGCAGAAAGGCCAGCCATGTCCCGAACGGCAGGTTCGGCTCCATCGGCGCGCCCATCTCATAAGGCGGAAGCAGTGACAGAACGATACCGAGGCCCAAGAGGTAAAGGCTCACCCGCAGGAACTGGCGGATCAAAGGGCGCGGCTGGCCGATGACCGACGTGAAAGGGCGGTCCTGCAACAGCCGTGCGCTGAGCGCGACGCCAAGGATGATGAACCCAAACCCGCCAAGCAGCACCAGCATCGCACCGGGCGTGCTGCCATCGGCCATCCCACTCAGCCAGGTGCCGGGAAACAGCACCGCCAGGATGGGCAAGGCAACCGAAGAGAGCGCAAATGCGATCAGGTAGACAAGGACAAGGCCGACCCCCAGCCGCCACAGCTCTGGCTTGGCCCGCGCGCCGCGCACCAGCGCCTCATGGGCGGTGTAATTCTGCCGTTCCAGCATCGACTCCTAGTCCTTTTTTGGTCCCTGCCCTGCGCCGGGCGCCGAGCCTCGCACCTCGCCTTGTGCGCTTTGCTGCGCCATCGAAAGCATCCTGTCCCCGGCGCTCGACAGATGGCCCGCAACGGTCTCTAGCAGGCGCAGGGCCACGTTGATATCGCTTTCGATCACCGCCTTGTACTCTGCAGCCCCGATGCGCAGAAACCGGCAATCCTCGGCGGCAAAAAGATCCATCTTGCGCGCATCATTCATGATCACCGCCAGATCGCCAATCAGCCGCCCCGGTTCGATTACCGAAACAGGCGGGGCCCCGGCCGGGGCGTTCGGCCATCTCAGCTCGGCCCGGCCCGACAGGCAAAGGTAGACAGCATCGCCGCTCTCGCCGGCGGCAAACACCCGCTCGCCTGCAGGCACCTCGTGCCAGCCTGCCGAAAACGCCAATAGCCGCTGGTTGCGGGTATCGAGCCGGGCAAAGAGATCGGTTGCGGCAATAATATCGAACTTGGCCGCAAAATCGGTGGCGGCGGCCCCCTCAGGAACGCTCTCCGCTCGCCGTTTCACCCCATCGATCCGCCCGTCGCGGATCTCGAAGTAAAGATCATATCGTTCTGGATGCCGGATATGATCCTCCATGAAAATCATGGTGGTCTTTGGCATCAGATCCCGCAGACGATCGCGGGTGCGCAGGCGGTTTTCGGCGCTGTGACTGGCCAGCGCCTTGTCGAGGATCAGGATGTCAGGCCGCTTGATGGCCGCGCGGGTGAAGGCGGCGCGTTCCTGGAACACCGGCTCCAGCATCGAGCCGCCAAGGCCGGTCGGCAGATCATAGAGGATCAGCGCCAGGCGTTTTTGCAGGCCATGAGATTTCAACGCCTCAGCCACGACAGCCTCGACCTGTGCTGCCCGCGCCCCGGCCCGCAGCGAAATACGCCCAAAGAGCGCATTTTCAAGCACCGACAGCCGGGCGAAATAGGCGTGTTGTTTCAGAGGTTGGAACAGACCCTCGGTCTCAGCGATCAGCCGCGCGGCGTGGTTTTTGCGGATCTTGAGAATGCGCGCCTTGAAGGCCTCCGGCAGGCTTGATCCGATCTGCTCTTCGCTCAGCAGGAAGGGCACGGTCATCAAAAGCGCCTGCTCCTCCTCGGTCATGCCACCGCTGCCTTGGGCGGTGAACTGTTCGGCCGCGCTGCACAGGCGCCGATAAAGGTCTTCGTCCAGCCCTAGGCGCTGGAACAGGGGATGGTCCGTATCCTCGCGGCCAAAGGTCTTGATCAGGGTGTCCACCACGCCAAGGCCGATGGCCATGGTGTCGGCGCTGAGACCCTGTTCGCGGATCAGACGCAGCAGCAGCCCGCCGGGGGCGATGAGCTCTTCCACCGGGACATCGCGGGTCGGCACCGCAAAGAGGATATTGCTGGCAAGAGGCACCGCCGGGTTGAACCGCTCAGGGTCAAAATGGTGCACGACTTCGGCAAGGCCCGCCTCTTGCAGGCGCTCGCGGATGACCGGGCGCAGACGAATGATATGCTGCACCAGCGCCGGGTGGGCGCCGCCTTCGAAACGGGCATGCAGAGTGCGCTGGAACAATTGCTCGTCGATGCCCATCGCCTCGATCAGCTGGAACCACCAGTCGCGCAGATCCCCTTCGGAGCCCAAGCCGGCCAGTTCTGGATTGACCCAATCAGCCTCCAACAGATCACCGCTATTGCCGGCCCGCTTGGCTTCGGCCTGTTTGCGCAAGGTGGCGTGGTCACGGCTGATAGTGCCGGGACGGCTGCGCAGCGGCATCAGCACATTGTCCCCCAAAGACCCCGAGAACAGGTAGGGATGCGAATAGGCATAGCCGATGCGGGCCGCGATCACACCCTGATGGAGCCGGTCCAGACGATGCCCGGCCACCTCGATCACCCCGCGTGAGGGCAGGATTTCGCGGGTTAGCAACTGGCCAAAAGCGGCGCGCGCACTGTCGCTGGAGCTTTTGATGGCAACGCGGCTGCCCGCCGGAATCGTCAGGGAGATATCCTCAAGCACGATATTGCCATCACCATCGCGCACCGAGACTCCGCGCACCTCGATATCCCCGCGCAGATGCGGTATGTCATCCGGCTCTCCCTCGATCAGAGCCGCATCGATCATGCCGCGCGGGGCAAAGCGGTCGATCATGATCTTCCAGCGCAGGGACATGTCCTGCACCTGGTTGTAATAGGTCAGAAGTTCTTTCCAGGGGGCCGACAGATCCTTGTAGGCCGCCAGCGCCGCCACCAGCGCCCCCACGGTAATCTCTCCCCGGATCGCCAGAACGCCGCCAGCCGAGTAGAACAGGAAAGGTGTCAGGTGGCCGATCATGTTGTTGAGGAACTTCATGAAGTACTTTTTGGTGTAGATCCGGCGGCGGATCTCGAAAAGGCGCCCGAGCCGGTCCGAGACCTGCGCCAGCCGATAACGCCAGCCGCCATTGGCGCGCAGATCCTCTATCCCTGCGGCGGTTTCTCCGATCTCGGCCGCGAGCATCCGTACTTCGTGAATACGGTCCTTGTTCAAGAGGTTGATCTGGCGCTGCAGCATCGGGATGAGCCAGGCCTGCAAGGGGATGAGAGCGACCGACACCAGCCCGAACCAGAGGCTTTGCATGAACAGAAATGTCACGATGGTCAGCATCTGACCCAGCTGAAACACCGGTTGCGCCACAGCATCGCCCATAAGCCCGCCCATGGGTTCGCTTTCCGATGTGATCATCGACACCAGCTCACCCTGACTGGTGGTGCGGAAATAGGGTCGCGGGAAGCGGATCATGCGGCTGATGAGCGTGTAGCGCAGGCGCCTGAGCAAACGTTCCGCCACGATGCCCTTCATCGTGTTGAGCCGCATTTTCATCATTCCGCCCAGCAGAACCGCTCCGAGGAAGGCCAGGCACAGCAGCAAAAGGTAGTCGACCTGCGCCACCTGATGCCCGCCCCAGACCTCAATCAGTGGCGTCTCGGCGCCGATGGCATCGTTGATGATCCGCTTTGGCAGCTCAAGACTGGCGTAGAGAAAGGGGAAGGTCAGGACAGTGAGCGCAAGCAACAGGAATTGCTGACGGCGTGAATGCGCCCAGATGAAGGCAAACAAAGAGGCGGGCAAAGCCTGCGCCCTGTCGGAGTAGGCCCCGGATTTCGTCGATGTCATGATGCCACCCGGTCTTACCTGTGCCGTCGCCACAAAGCCACGCTGAAACAATCACCATTTCGAACCGCAGGCAGTACTCTCCGCAGTCAAAAACAATCCAGCGAAATTAGGCAGCAGAGGGCATTTTGACAAGGTGTCGCAGTGGGAGAAGAGCTTATCTCTTGTCCTGAAAGGTTGCGGCATCTATCCCTTTGGGGCGCAGAAAGAAAAGCCAACGCCGTGGGAGCAGCAAAGCTGGGCAAGAGAGCGACCATAGGGCAGGATATGCCTCATCCCCCGCTGTTTCCACGCTGGCGGCGCGCTCCGCTCCTGTCGGCACTGGCGCTCTATGCCTTGCTCGGCGCCTGTAGCGAATTTCCGGAGGGCGGATTGTCCTTTGCCAGTGCCGGTGCCGGTGCCGGTGCCCGTGAAACGGGGTTGACCGAAGTCGCCATGAAAGGTGCCGATGTGGTTCTCGCGGCCCCTTCGGGTTACTGCTTTGACAAGAAGATGCTGCGCCGGGATGCGGCCAGTGGCTTTGCGCTTCTGCCCCGCTGCGACAGGCTCGGCCTTGGTGGCGTATTTTCAGGCTTTGGCAAAAGCGCTGTCATTACGGCCACTCTTGGCAAGGCGCCGTCTGGCGCTGCCGGGCCGTCCGCGGCGGATCTGGCAGCCAGCGTCCCCGGAGCGCATGTTCTGGAAGAGCGCAGGAGCGGCAGCTTGCCACTGGTAAAACTGGACATGGCAGGTCACGGTGCGCGCGGCGCCAGCCCGGAACACTGGCGCGGCGCCTTTTTGGAGGACGGCCATGTCGTGCTGTTGGCGCTTTATGCACCAGAGCAAAGCCCGCTTTTGGGGGAGCGCGGCGCCGAACTGCTTGAGCAGATGGCCCGGCGAACCCGCGCCGCCTCTGCCCCGCAGCCTGAGGCAAAAACGGCTGATCCGGCCGCAGTGCCACCCCCCGCTGTGGCTATGCCCGCGCGCCGAACCGCTTCGGGGGCGCTGCGTCCGGTTGCCCGCGGGGATCTCGGCGCCGCTGCAAAAGGCGGAACGGACAGGGCTGCGGGCACAAAACTCTCGCTGAAAGAGCGGATTGCAGGTTTATTTGACTGAGCCGGAACGGCTAGATTGCAAGCAGAGACAGGACCGGTGAAACCGGCAAGGCAAGAACAGTCAAAAGGCGGGGCCTCAAAGTTCATGAGCAGGATAATGGAAAAGCTGCTGCACCGCCGTGCCCTGCGCCATTGGCGGCGCATTGCCAAAGGGGCAAGCGCCCTTTCCTTGGGTGAACTGCGGCGCAAGCACGTGCAGGCAAAGAAGCTCAAGACTCAATTGGACCGGGTGATCCACGTGGCCGAAGACAGGCTGGCACTGCCGCACATTGGCGCCAGCTCATTTCCAACGCCACAGGGCAGCGACTGGTCCTGGCGCCCCGAGGCCTGGCGCGGTCCGCTATCGGTTCCGGGCCTTTCTTCGGTGCCCTCCAAGGCCAAGCTGGGCGATGAGCTGCAGATGTTTCATGACTGCGCCTATTCCGAACTGACCCTGCGCCAGCTGCGCAATACCCGCGAAGAAGACCTCGCCCCCTTTGGCCTGCGTATGGATGTCTTCAACTTTGATGGCTCGTTTCTGTCTCTGGTCGTCGCCCTTCCGTCCGAGGCCGTGCAGGATCTGAGCCGCCAGCATTTAATCCGCTTTGACACCATCGTAGAGACCGAAAAGCCGCTCGAGATCTTTGCGCGGCTCAACATCAACCACGGACCGAACACCGAACAGATCGTGCGCGAACTGCCCCATGGAGAACGCCGCGTTGCCGTGGAATTCGACCTGGCTTACACGAATATCAACGAAAAGCGCATCACCAGCGCCTGGCTTGATCTGATCTTTGAAGCGCCCGAGATGAACCAGGTGGTCCTGCGCGATCTCACCTTTGCCCGCCATCGCCGCGCCAACCTGTGAGGAGCCGTGACATGAGCACTCTGACCGTCACCAAGATCCGTTTCCGCAATGGCCGCTGGGAAGGACTTGTCGAAAGCCGCACGGCCAGTGCCCCCCCGCCGGACATCAAGGTGCTCTACCTCGATCGCCCTGTGGAGGATGTCAGCCTGAGCGAAACGGAGACCACCGGTGTCTGGAAGCTGGTCATACCCATCCCGCAAGAGGCGGTGGCAGACGGCGTCCATAGCTTTGTGATTTCCGGTGCCGCACAGGACGAGCCTCTTGCCCATTTCACCCTGATCGGGGGCGATATCGCCGCCGAAGACCTGCGCACCGAAGTCGATCTTTTGCGGGCCGAACTCGACATGTTGAAACGGGCTTTCCGGCGTCACTGCGTCGAAGCCACCCAAACCTGAGCTAGAGCGTCATGCGAAAAACTTGAATCACGCAACGCTGCCTGAAATCATAGATTTGGGCGCGTTCCGTGATGCAGCTTGTTTCAGGTTTTTCGTCAGACGCTTTATGCCGCCGTCCCCTTCGCCCGGGCAAGGGTGGCCTCGATCTCGATCAGGCGCTGCTTGCGCCAGAGGCCGCCACCGTATCCCGTCAAGCTACCGTCCGCCCCCAGAACCCGGTGACAGGGCACGACCAGCGCAAGCTGGTTGGCGCCGTTGGCACGCGCGACCGCACGGGTGGCAGAAGGCCGCCCCAAGTCTGCGGCGATCTGGGAATAGCTGCGCGTTTCACCGGCAGGGATATCGCGCAAGACCTCCCACACCGCGCGCTGAAAGGGCGTACCATGCAAGGCCAGCGGGGTGTCGAACTGCCCGGATGTTCCTGCGAAATAGGCGTGCAGCTCTTCGGCGATCTGATCGGTCGGCGCAGGTCGGCCAAAGCCGATGCCACCGGGTTGCGACGCCGCCAGCCGCTTCATCTCGCGCGGGAGAGCTTTGCGATCCGCAAACTCCAGCAGATGCAACCGATGCGGGCAACTGACCGCGATCATGGGGCCAAGGGGGGTGTCAATCCAATCGGCCAGTAACAGGGCATCCTGACAGAAACTGCCCGGAGCCAATCCGGTGAGGCGCGCAAAGGCCGCGCGGAAGGCCGAAGGAGACTCGAACCCTGCGTCGATCTGCGCCGCGATTACCGGTTCTCCGGCTTTCAGCGTCGTGAACCCGTCGCGCAGGCGGCGCTGCCGGGCCATTTCGAGAAAGGTCATGCCAAAGTGCCGCCGGAAACTGCGCCGCACGGTCGATGGATCAAAGCCCATGGCGCTGATATCCCCCTCGCGCCAGCGATAGGCCGGGCGCTCCTCTAGCACCGCCAACAGGCGCTGCACGACCGGATCGTCCTGGGCCGCGGCTGCCAGCGGCTTGCATCGCTTGCAGGCCCGAAACCCGGCTTCGATACAGGCGCCCGGCGTCTGAAAGAACCGGCAGTTCTCAAACCTGGGCTTGCGCGCAGGACAGGTCAGACGGCAGAAAATCCCGGTGGAGGTCACACCGACGTAGGCGCGTCCCTCGTAGGAGGCATCGCGCGCCACAAGGGCGTCATAGAGGGTTTTGGAATCAGGCAGGTCAAACATCATGAGGCCAGTCTAGCCCGGCCAGATGCATGATGCCGCCGGTTTCCGGGCGTCTATTCTCAAATGCCCCTCAATTTCGCAGTCTGCGCTCTCCCATCGCGGCTACTGCGCCGGGGCCTTGTCTTCTGACGCGCTGTTGAGCGCATCCTGAACCGCCTTGCGCAAGGCGCGCCGCGTTGCGTCATCCAGCACCTTGAGGTTCAACATCAACACATCGCCCTCTTCGACCGCCGAAGCAGACGCAGGCGGTGCATCCGGAACCACGCTTTTGATGTGATAGGGAACGACCTGTCGCGCGATCCCCTTCATCTGCACAGGCTCCCCCGGGGTGGCCTCCACGATGTCGCGCGCATGAGCATAGGTCTCATAGCTCATCACGATCCCGCCCGGCTCAGCGATGCTTTCCAGCCGCGCCGCGAGGTTCGCCTCGGCGCCGATGATGGTGTAATCCATCCGCGCGTCAGAGCCAAAGTTACCGACGTTGCAGTACCCTGTGTTGATCCCCATCCGCGCCTTGAAGGGATGCTCCAGCCCCTGACGGCTCCAATGTTCACCGAGCTCGGCAAGTCGTTTCTGCATGGCCAGCGCCATCCTGACACAGGCACGGGCATCTTCCTTGGGCCCTCTGGTTTCAGGATCCCCAAAAAAAGCCACGATGGCATCGCCGATGAATTTGTCGATTGTGGCGCCGTGCTCCTCGGCGATCTTGGACATCTCGGTGAAATACTGGTTCAGAAGCTCAGTGAGCTCTTCCGGCTGCATCTGCTCGGTGGTGGCGGTGAAGTCCTTGATGTCGGAAAAGAAGACCGTCAGCTTCTTGCGCTCGGTCGAGATCGAGGCATCCTTGGCCCCCGAGAAGATCGATTTATAGACCTGCGGCGACAGATATTTCGAGATCTTGAGCGATATATCCGCAAGGAAGGCATTGTTGGCGGCCAACTCGTCGTTCACACGGCGAAAGCGCCCTGCGAGGCGAAATTGCAAGGCAGAGAACAACAGCCCGATCGACCCTGCAACGGCAAAATAGAGCAATAGCCATTTGAATGACCACAGGTTCAGCGCCACGGGCTGATGCACGGTCACGGTCTGCACCGCCCGCACATCGCCCACTTTCCAGTCCTGCTTGGGGCTTTTGGGGTGGGCATTGTGGCATTCGACACAGGCCCCAGCCATGATCACCGGCGTTGCCAATGTGATTTCCCGGTTGCTGATATTGCCGGAGGAGTGAACCAGGAACGGCTCGGGGGTTTCGGTGTCTCTGAAGTGATCCAGCGCGGTTTGTTCAAACGGACTCAACACATGCGGCGGGCGGTCCGCGAAACTGTAGTCCGAGACAAAGCGATAGGTGACATCGCCCTCGGCCGCACCAATCGCCTCACCCAGCTCCAGCGAGAGGGTGGCAGGGATCGGTATGGCGCCGTCCACCTCAAGATAGTTGTGCAAGACTTGCGTCTCAGCATCCGAGGCCGCCACCCGCCCCGCAACATTGCGCGCATAATAGGCCCGCACCGAAGAGACGATCCCATTGAGGCTGGCAGCCTGACGGCGCAGGGTCTCATCAGAGAGCGCCCGCAGATCCAGGTAAACCGCCACAGGAAGGGCAATCAGCGCCATAGCAACCAGTGCCACCAACCAGGACGGCCGGTCCAGAAAGTAACGCCCAAGCCTGTCCATCGTTCATCCTTCAATCAATGCGCTCCCGCCCGGCGCGGATTGCGTTCAACCTAAATGTGCAAGCGCGGGCTGGCAATATGAACCGCAGACCACAAGATCCCACCGGCAGATGCAGATCCATGCGCGGCGCAAAGCTGCCGAATTCCCGGCGTGATATTGAATAACAGTTGAGAGAATACCTAGTTCTTCACAAGACTAAGGAAGCGCTCCGGTAACCTGCAAAAGGAGAAACCAACCATGAAGCTTATTGCGACGGCAGCTACGGCTGCTCTGATGGCTTCCCAGGCCTTTGCCGGGTCATACGAGGTACGGTGCGAGACCAAGATGGTGCCGTACCAGGAGACCGTGAAAGGCGGCAGCCCTGAAAAAATCATCGGCGGCGCGATTGTTGGCGGCGTGATCGGCAAGGTCGTGACCGACAAGAATGCCGGTGCTGCCGTGGGGGCCATCGTAGGTGGTGCCGTTGCCAACGAGACCAGCAAGAACACCGTCACCAAATACCGGAAGGTAGAGACCTGCACCAACGTCTTTGTGCCCGCGCGCATCACGGATGAGGCGCAGCTTCAGAAGGTCTTGCAGGATCTGAACGACGGCAACAGCGTCAGCAAGGAAATGACCATGGACGCCCAATACACAATCGGGGTGGCCTATGACGGCAAATGGGGGCCCAAATCGCAATTGGCGGCCGAGAAATACCTGGCAAACCTTGCGCCGGATGCACCGCTCTACTCGCTGGTGGTCAATGATGTGGTCATCGTCAGCTCACCCGACGTCAATGCAATTGATGAAATCAAGGAGGCCCTGCTCAAGGCAGGCGTGGCCTCGCAGATCTTTGTTGATCTGGAATAGCGCGCGAGTTGCATCCCCTGAAATGAAAAAGGCCGCCCCGAACAGGGCGGCCTTTTCTTTTGTTCATCACCGACCTGATCAGTCGTTCGGACCCAGCGCCGAAAGACCTTTCAGAATGTCGATTGCATAGGCCAGCTGGTAATCCTGCTCGCGCAGTTCGGCAGCTTTTTCGGCCTTTTCGCGATCCGCTTCAATCTGGCGGATCTCGTCCTCGGTCAGGCTGTCATTATTCAGACGCCCGCGCAGGTCCGCTTCGGAGCGGGAGCGGCTTGCGGCCGAGGCTGCCTCTTCTTCCTCGGTGGCGGGGCGGCGGCGCGGCTGTTCCACCACAATGTCAGGGCTGACGCCCAGCGCCTGGATCGAGCGGCCCGATGGCGTGTAATAGCGCGCCGTGGTCAGGCGCATGGCACCATCGCCGCGCAGGGGCATCACGGTCTGGACCGATCCCTTACCAAAGGATTTCGTGCCCACCACGATGGCGCGGCGGTGGTCCTGCAAGGCGCCTGCAACGATTTCCGAGGCCGAAGCCGAGCCGCCATTGATCAGCACCACGATAGGCTTGCCGCCCGACAGATCGCCCGGTGTCGCGTTGAAGCGCTCGCCGTCTTCGGGGTTGCGGCCACGGGTCGAGACGATCTCACCACTGTCAAGGAAGCTGTCCGCCACCTGGATCGCCTCGGTCAAGAGACCACCGGGGTTGTTGCGCAGGTCCAGCACGATGCCGTTGACGTTGTCGATACCGCCTGCGGCTTCGATCTGCTCTTTCAGACCGCTTTCCAGGTTCGGCGTGGTCTGGCGGTTGAAGGTGGTGATCCGCATCACAACGGTCTCGCCTTCGGTGCGGGCGCGCACGGCGGTCAGCTTGATGGTGTCGCGGATGATCGACACGTCAAAGGGTTCCGGCTCGCCTTCGCGCACCACGGTGATGATGATCTCGGATCCAACCGGGCCGCGCATCATCTCGACCGCCTCGTCAAGCGACAGGCCAAGTACGCTTTCGCCATCCACATGGGTGATGAAATCGCCGGCCTCGATCCCGGCCTCATCCGCCGGGGTGCCATCAATGGGCGAAACGACCTTCACAAAGCCCTCTTCCTGGGTGACCTCGATGCCAAGCCCGCCGAATTCGCCGCGCGTCTGCACCTGCATGCTGGCCGCATCATCGGGCGACAGGTAGCTGGAGTGCGGATCAAGCGACGAGAGCATGCCGCCGATGGCCGCTTCGATCAGCTCTTTCTCGTCAACCTCTTCGACATATTGCGCGCGGATCCGTTCAAAGATGTCGCCAAAGAGATCAAGCTGCTCATAGACTGTTGCCTCCCGCGCCCCTTCCTGGGCCAAAAGAGGGCCAGCCACATAAGTGGTTGCCACGATCCCTGCCAGCGTTCCGCCAAATGCGGCCATCGCGAATTTTTTCATGAAACCTCTATCCACCTTTTCCGGCGTCGAACCATGTTTCAGGATCCACCGGGCTATTGTCCATTCTCACTTCTATATAGAGCGTTTCTGTGCGGTCAGTTCCACCCCCTTCACCGCTTAGTGACAAAATCGCCCCTGCTTGCGGCGTCTGACCGCCCATCAGGCCGACAGGCGTGCCTTCAGGGATGACCTCTCCGGTGGTACCAAAAACCTCGGCAAGGCCCGACAGAATGAACAGCGTGTCTGGCTGCGGCTCCAGAATCATCACGTTACCCAGATCCAGCAGGGGCCCGCGATAACGGATGGTCGCAGCGGTGGGCGATGTGACCAGCGCACGCGGGCGGGCGGCCACCAGAATGCCGGGGCGCGCAATCCCCGCCGCATCCCGCGCGCCAAACTTGCGCAGCACCAGACCTTCGACCGGCAAGGGCAGATCCCCGCGCAACGCGCTCACATCGGCGCGGCTCTGGATCACCGCGCCGTCGGCAATTTCGGAAAGGCCGCTGGCAAAGCCCGACAGGGTTTCGGTCGAGGCAATCAGCGAGGCGGTACGGATGGGATCCTCGGTAAAGCGCTTTGGCAGATCGGTGCGGTCCGCGATGGCCGTCGACAACTCGGTGCGGGCGGTCTGGATGCCGCTCAGCCCCTCTTGCAGTTTTTCCGCCGCCGCCTGCTGTAACAGGCGCAGGGTCTGCACCTCTTCCAGATCAGCGCGCAGGGCCTCGGCCCGCGCATTGAGACCCGGCGTGACCGCAGCCAGCATCATCGCAGAGCGCGCCGCGCCCAATGGCCCCGAAGGGTGCAGCATCAAAACCGGCGCGGAAGAGGTCTCAATCGTCTGGATGATCCCCAGAAGCTCCGCCACCTCGTCCTCGCGGGCGCTGAGCTGGGCCAGAAGCTGGGATTCGCGCCGCGCCACGCCGCGCAGACCGTCGCGCATGGCGGCCAGACCCGCCTCATAGGCGCGAATGGTCTCGCTCAGCGCCTTCACCCGGTCACGGGCGCTGTCGGCCTGCTCCAGTTTCAGCGTCGCCGCCTCCAGCTTTGCCGCGGCCTGTCGCGCCGCGCGGGCGGCCTCGGTTTCGGCCTGCGCGGGCAGGGCCAGCGCAAGGCAGAGCGCCAGAGCGCTGAGGAAGCTGGCGGCGTAGCGGATCATGCCAGCAGGCTCTCCCCGGTCATTTCCTCCGGCTTGGGCAGGCCCATCAGCTCCAGCAGGGTGGGCGCCAGATCCGCAAGGCGCCCATCGCGCAAGGTTGCCCCTTCGGGTCCGCCCACCAGCGCCAGCGGCACCAGATTGGTGGTATGAGCCGTGTGCGGCCCGCCGGTCTCGGGGTCGACCATCACCTCGCAGTTGCCGTGGTCTGCCGTCACCAGCATCGCACCGCCTGCCTTTTCCAGCGCGGCAACGACTTTTGTCAGTCCCTGATCCACCGCCTCGCAGGCCTTGATTGCGGCCTGAATGTCGCCCGTATGGCCGACCATATCGGGGTTGGCATAGTTGGTGACGATCAGGTCATAGCCTTTTTCGATGGCCTCAACGAACCTCTCGGTTACTTCGGGCGCCGACATCTCGGGCTGCAGGTCATAGGTCGCCACTTTTGGCGATTTCGGCATGTAGCGGTCCTCGCCCGCCTCGGGCTCTTCCTTGCCACCGTTGAGAAAGAAGGTCACATGCGGATACTTCTCGGTTTCGGCCAGACGGAACTGGGTGAGGCCCTGTCTGGCGACCCATTCCCCCAGCGTGTTGACGATGGGCGCTTTCGGGTAGCAGGTAGTCATATAGGCGTTGTGCTCGTCCGAGTATTCCACCATGCCCAGCAGCCCCGCCAGATCGGGGCGCGGACCGGTGTCGAAATCGGCAAAGCCCGGCTCGCCGATGGCGCGCAGGATCTCGCGGGCGCGGTCGGCGCGAAAGTTGAGGCAGAAGAAACCGTCGCCATCCTTTACTCCGTCAAAGCCCGCCACCACGCTGGCGCCGATGAATTCATCGGTTTCGGACTGGTTATAGGCGTGATCCACCGCATCATGAGCGTCGCGCACGCTGCGGCCCTGCCCTTTGATCATGGCGTCATAGGCTTCCTTGACGCGCTCCCAGCGGTTGTCGCGGTCCATGGCGTAATAGCGCCCCGTCACCGTGGCGATGCGCGCGCCTTGGGGCATTTTTTCCTTCAGCTCTTCGAAATAGCCATAGGCCGATTTCGGCGCCACGTCGCGCCCGTCGGTCACCGCATGCAGCCAGACCGGCACACCTGCATCCCGGATCGCTTTGATCGCCGCCAGGATATGGGTGATATGGCCATGGACGCCCCCATCGGAAACAAGCCCCATCAGATGCGCCGCGCCGCCGGTCTGTTTCAGCTTGGCAATGAAGGCCTGCAGGGCGTCGTTCTGAAAGAAAGAGCCGTCTTCGATGGCAAGGTCGATCTGCCCCAGATCCATCGCCACCACCCGGCCCGCACCGATATTGGTGTGACCCACCTCTGAGTTGCCCATCTGCCCCGAGGGCAGCCCCACATCCGGTCCATGGGTGATCAACCGCGCGGTGGGACCTTTTTCCATGATCGCATCGAAGGTGGGTGTCTTGGCCATATGAGGGGCATTGGCCACCCCCGGCTCCCCTGTGCCCCAACCGTCGAGGATACAGAGGACAACGGGTTTGGGTCTGCTCATCGGTTCATCTCCGGCGTGGTCGGTAAGATCAGGGTTGAGACGTCTTCTACAGGCTTGCCGCAGATTGGGAAACCGCCGTTAGCGCCAGATGTGGCAAAGGGTGCACGTAAAGCGGAGGGCGCGCCCGATCAAACGATCCTCAGCCCTCTGGCGACAGGATATGCCGCAGCAGTGCCACCGGATGCGCGCGCAGGGACAGGCGCATGGCGACGTAATCCTCCACCACCTCTTCGCCGATGCTCATCTGCGGCAGGTGGGCGGCGGGCTCGTCTATCGCCTCGCCTTCCAGTTCTCGCTCAAACAGAGGCAGTGGCTTTTTCGCGGTGATCGCCTTGGCCTGCCACAGCGCCTCGCGGCGCGACAGCCCCAGCACGGCAAAAGCGTCCGCCTCGGCCAGCCGTTCGATCACCGGCGGCGGCAGGCCCGCCTTGCGCCAGACGTCCTGCACCTCGGTGTAGCCATTGCCACGCGCCGCCGTCAGCCAGCTGATATCCTCGTCACTCAGCCCCTTGATCTGCCGGAACCCCAGCCGCAGCGCCAGCCCGCCCTGCCCGTCCGGCTCCATCACGTTGTCCCAATAGCTGGCGTTGATGCAGATCGGGCGCACCTCAACCCCATGGGCGCGGGCATCGCGGACGATCTGCGCAGGCGCGTAAAATCCCATCGGCTGGGAATTCAAAAGCGCGCAGGCAAAGATGCCCGGATGGTGGCATTTGATCCAGGCCGAGGCATAGACCAAAAGCGCGAAACTGGCCGCATGGCTTTCGGGAAAGCCATAGGCACCAAAGCCTTCGATCTGGGAAAAGCAGCGTTCGGAGAAGTCGGCATCATAGCCGTTGCGCGCCATGCCGCGCAGGAACAGGCTGCGGAATTCCGACACATTCCCGTGCTTTTTGAAGGTCGCCAGCGAGCGGCGCAGCCGGTCCGCCTGTTCGGGGGAAAATCCCGCCCCCACCATAGCGATCTGCATCGCCTGCTCCTGAAACAGCGGCACGCCAAGGGTCTTGCCCAGCACCTCTCCCAGCGCATCCGAGGGGAACTCGACCGCCTCCTCCCCGTTGCGGCGGCGAATGTAAGGGTGAACCATATCGCCCTGGATGGGACCGGGGCGGATGATCGCCACCTCGATCACCAGATCATAGAAATTGCGCGGGCGCATGCGGGGCAGAAAGTTCATCTGCGCCCGGCTTTCGACCTGAAAGACCCCGATACTGTCGGCGCGGCACAGCATGTCATAAACCGCCGGATCCTCGGGCGGCAGCGTGGCGAGGGCGTAGTCCAGCCGGTGATGCTGGCGCATCAGATCAAAGGCCTTGCGGATGCAGGTCAGCATGCCAAGGCTGAGGACATCGACCTTGAGGATGCCCAGCGCGTCGATATCGTCCTTGTCCCAGCAGATGACCGTGCGCCCCTCCATGGTGGCGTTCTCGATTGGCACCAGTTCGTCCAGACGGCCCGCAGTGATGATGAATCCGCCCACATGTTGCGACAGATGCCGGGGAAAGCCGATGATCTGCCCCACCAGATCCAGCGTCTGGCGCAGGCGGGGCGCGTTCGGGTCAAGGCCGATCTCGCGCAGGCGGTCGGGGTTCGCGCCGCTGCGGTCGAAACTCCCCCAGAGCTGCGAAGACATGGCGGCAATGGTATCCTCGCTCAACCCCATGGCGCGGCCCACCTCGCGGATGGCGCGCTTGCCGCGATAGTGGATCACGGTTGCGCAGAGCCCTGCCCGGTGGCGGCCGTAGCGGTCATAGATCCACTGGATCACCTCCTCGCGGCGCTCATGCTCAAAGTCCACGTCGATGTCGGGCGGCTCGTCGCGCGCCTCGGACACAAAGCGCTCAAAGACCATGGTGCCCATTTCGGGACTGACCGAGGTGACCCCAAGGCAATAGCAGACCACCGAATTGGCCGCCGAGCCGCGCCCCTGGCAGAGGATGTCGCGGGAGCGGGCGAAATCGACGATGTCATGGACAGTCAGAAAGTAGGGTTCGTACTTCAGCTTGGCGATCAGGGTCAGCTCATGCTCCAGCATGGCACGCACCTTTTTGGGGGCACCCGCCGGATAGCGCCAGATCAGCCCCTGTTCGGCAAGGCGGCGCAGGCGCTGGGATGGTGTTTCGCCCTCCAGCCCTTCGTCCGGGTAGTCATAGCGCAGCTCATCCAGCGAAAAGGTGAGGCTGACAGCCAGATCCTGCGCGCGTATCACGGCGTCTTCGTGGCCCCGGAAAATGCGCTTCATCTCATCCGGTGCGCGCAGGCGCTGCTCGGCATTGGCAAGGGCGGCGCGGCCCAGATCCTCCACCCGGCAGCGCAGGCGGATGGCGCTCAGCACATCCGCAAGGCGGCGGCGCGCTCCATGGTGCATACGCGGGGCGGCGCTGGCGATGGTGGGCAGGTTCAGCTCATCGGCGAGGGCGGCAAGCCGGGCAAAGCGGTGCCCATCCCGCCCGTCATAGGCAGGCACCATCATCAGGTGCATCCGCCCGGCAAAGCGGCGCGTCAGCGCGTCCATATGCGGCACCCACCCGCCCGCGCCGCCCGGCAGATGTTCCGTCTGTGGCAACAGGAGCAGGTGGAGACCTTCGGAGAATTCCAAAAGGTCGGACAACTGCAGATCACAAGCGCCTTTCTCGGCCCGAAGCCGCCCGGTCGAAAGCATGCGGCACAGGCTGCCCCAGCCGGTGCGATCCATGGGCAGGGCGATCACCGGCGGCGCATCCGTAAAGACCAGCCGCGCCGCCGGGATCAGACGGGGCACCGCATAGATCGGGAAGGAGGGCGCAGGAGGGATATGCCCGGGCCGGGGCGGACCAATCGGACTGTTGCACAGGTCCCAGGCCTGCCGCTCTCCCACGCGACGGGCAATATCACGCGCCGCGCTATGGGCTCGCACGATCCCGGCGACCGAGTTCTCATCCGCAATCGCCAGCGCCTCGATCCCCAGCTCCACCGCGCGCGCCACATACTCCTCCGGGTGCGAGGCCCCGGTGAGAAAGGTGAAATTGGACAGAATCGCAAACTCAACAGACATGACCCCACCTATATATTCACGTTTTGTTCCGTTTTCGAGTCACCCCGGCGGATCACGCCCGAAGGGGGATCCGCGCCACGCCCAACCGGCGAAAACCCGGCTCTGCCGGTTTTGAGACGGGCGGGAGCGCCTCCCCCATCAGATGCGCAGGATCCGGGTCGCCACGGCCTCCTTTTCTGCGGTCAATGGCACCGAAAAAGACAGGAGACTCATATGCTGAAAATTACCGCCCTTCCCAGCGACACCGCCCGCGCTCTGCAGGCGGGAGGACCAGACGCCAACGGCCAAACACCCGAGCGCAGCATTTCCGACGGCGGTGGCAACCCCTGCCGCCATTGCCTGCGCTACATCCCCAAGGGCGCGGAGATGCTGATCCTCGCCCACCGGCCCTTTCCCGCGCCGCAACCCTATGCCGAACTCGGCCCGATCTTTCTGTGCGCCGACGAATGCGCCCGCCATGACGGGGAGGAGATGCCCGAGGTGCTGCAAAGCTCCCCCGATTATCTGATCAAGGGCTACAATGCAGAAGATCGCATCGTCTATGGCACCGGCGTAGTGGTAGAGCAGGCGCGCATGATGGAACAGGCCGAGGCGATCTTCACCGATCCCCGCGTCGCCTATATCCACATCAGATCCGCCCGCAACAACTGCTATCAGGCGCGGATCGACCGGGAATAAGCTGCAAGTGTTTCGCGCGCGAAACAGTGTAGGCCGCTGTTAGTATTGATAAAAATCATCTGACCAAAATGCACGGGCATAGTGCAACATATCACTGAACGATCTGGCAGCCGTTCGCAGGCGGCTGCCGCATTGCCCTTTGAGGGGGAACACTGCTACGGATTGAAATGTCAGTCAGTCAATTTCAAATCACCTGAACCCGACCATGCGACAGCCCCAAGCGCGTTTGAACGACGTCATTCCACTGAAGAACGCGGAAAATGAAGAAACGCGCCTCATCCTGATGCTGGACCAGCTGACACGCATTCCCGAGACCGGCGACATCCTGCATGCAGCAGGGCAAAACTTGGAAATCACTGACGTCAGCAAACAACAAACCCGGTCCTGTCTTATGGGTTGGCCTCTCAGGGGCTTGGGGTCGATTGGTGTTGCCGTCAACGGCGATGAAAAAACGCTGCGCGCCTTTGCAAGGCAAACACCACGACCAAAGGTCTCATGGACCTCCAAGGATGAACTTGGCTGGGCGTTTACAGAGGACGACCTGCCGGTTTTTCACCACCTCAACACTGGCTGGAATGCCGCTCCGAATACGCCGAACCCACGCGTGGCGCTCGAAGACAGGGATCTGCTCGTGACCTTCGCCCCGAACCGCTATCAATTCCGCAGATACGAGGGCGTACAGGACATCGCCCTCAGATTCTGGGACTGCAGCCGGTATCGTGTAACCGCCGTCAACGATCATGGATGGTACGGGCAGCACTGCCGTTTCAGCGGCCTTGCCCCGGCCTGGGGTGAATTCTACGAGATCACCGGCAACACCCGCGATGGCCTGGACACCACGCCTTGGGTTGAGGCGGCAGGCAGCGGGGAGCGACACTTCCATTTCTATTTCAGGGATGAGGCTTTGGAAGTGAAGGCAGGCGATTGGACCGTCTCACCAACGCCCGATGACTTGGAGTAGCCCCTTCAAATAGAAGGGAAAATCCGCCTCAGAACCTCAACACAAGGCCCTCCCTTCGGCCATGCTCGGTGCGCAGATCGAAAAGGTGAGTCTCCGCCACCCAATAGCGGAGGATATAGTCCGCCCCAATGCAGCGGTTTTTGGCGATCTCCCGTGCCGCTTGAAGGAAGTGATGCTGATGGGTGCGCTCATGCAGGCGCAGGGCCATCGTAAAGGCGGTCCAGTTCTGGCGCTGGCGGATGGACATCGCTTCGGGATCGGTATGCCTCGGCAACAAGATGCGCGTGCGGACAGAGACCTGGCAGGCCCAATTCCAGGAAACGGACCATTCGGTCAAACCCACGGAACCGTATGAGTGACGCGGCCCCCTGTCCTCCATCTGCTGCTTCAGCGCCTCGTAGCTGAGCGCATCCACGTCGTAGTACTCGATCATTTCATCATGCCGGATGGTCTGATGCGGCAGGTAAGCCAGCCATCCGATCATAAAGGCCGACAGCAGGCAGGGAACAAGCACAAGGCCCAAACGCTTTGGCGGGCCAAAGACTGGCAGAAATGCGGACATTCCAAAACGTACTCAAATATGAACGACACGAACAAGCTCAATTCAAAGAAGAGTGACTGCGGCTGAACATTTCTCCCGGCGCCTTCTCCATCGCGCTGTTGTGCATTACCAAATCTCGGCGCCGGAAATCGCCGTTCTGGTCGAAAAAGACTGCGTCCAAAAACACTCGGCGGGGACCAATTCTGACCCAAAAGAGGATGTGTAAAACAAATTTCCATTGCCCTAAACGACTCCAAGGCATATGCTTAAATCTATCTATAGGCAACTTTCTTCAATAATTTATTGCTAAAGGTGTATGAAAACCCTTAGAAAAGGTTGAAGAAAGAATTTCGATTTCACTGCAGTCAGCAAAGGGAATAGAAATGTCAGTTTTCTTGCGCCGCGTTACCATTCTTTTGCTCCCTACCCTTTTGCTCGCTTGCACAACGGATCGCGTTTCAACTGAGTTTGGCGCACTCAACACGGCGATCACCGAGGCTGACAAGCAGATCACCCCCTTGATAGAGCCGAAACTGGAAGAGGCGCGGCAACAAGAGCTGACCGCCTCGGCGCAAGCAGGGGATCCCTGGTTTCTAAGCGAGGGATGCAGAGTTTTGCTGAATGACAGCATCGCAGTGCCTTCCAGTTCCTGCCGTGTAACCCATATTCCTCTGGGCGATCGACCTCCGCTCCAGACAGAGGCGACCGCGATCCAGCGCAAGCTGGATGTGCTGACCGCTTATGTCGGCGCGCTGGAACTGCTGATGGATGCCTCCAGCGACACAGCCATCACCGAAAGCTATTCCGCAGCTCTGGCAGCCTTTGGTGAACTCGGCGATGCCGCAAAAGCCAGAGAGTTGATCGATTTCGTAGCCAAACGACAGCGCCAGTCAGAAAAGCAGGCGGTCGACAAAGTCATACCCGCCGCAATCGCCACCTTGCGCTACAACCGAATGCGCACGGTCGTCACATCCTCCAATGCCGATGTGAAAGAGGTTGTGCGAGAGCTGCAGCTGCATCTCATGAACCTGGGACTCGACAAAGACAGCCAACAGCGGACAATCCTACAGCGCAGAAAAGCGCTCACCGCCGCCAATGAGAAGGTTCTTGGCTTTGATACGTCGGACGCAGCGGGGTATCGCGCGGCAATTGTCAATCTGCAGGCCGAGCAAAAGGCCTTTATGAGCTTTTTCCAGAAAACATCTGTCTACAAGGTCGGCCTGGTCGCCGAGGTCCATGATGCCCTCGACAAGGCCCTGCGAAACCCGGGCAGCGTTGACGATATTGTTGGCTATCTCGAAACCCTGAAATCCCTGATCGAAGCCGTGGAAGGATAGGCAATGGCAGATATCACCACACCCACCGCATCCAACCAGTTCCAGCAACTGCGCAACCGGCAAAACGATCTCTACCGCAAAAACACACAGGCGCTGATCGAGGCAGCCAAGGCCAACAACAAACCTCTGGTCGACAAACTCCGGGCAGAGCGGGTCAAGCTCTCCCAGAATGACACCGCCTTGTTGGAGGCCGAACTGGCCTTTCAGGCGACTCAGTTGGACCAATCGGAGGCGGAAAAACGTCTGGTGACCCAAACCAAACGGGCCAATGCAATGGTCAAGGGGATCAAGACGGTGGCCAAGATATTGGAAAGCGCGGGCGAAATGGCCGGTATCCTGGCCCGCCTCGTTACCGTGCTGAGCTGAGCTGAGGCCAAAGAAACTCAGCTCTATCCGGAAAGCTCCGAAATCCGGCGCAGCAATTACGACAACACCTTGTCCATCGCGTAGTTGTGCATAGCCACCCCTCGGCGCATGAAATCGCGGCGGCCCTGATCGGTGAAGCCTTGCCGCAAAAAGAACCGGCGGGCGGCCTCGCTGGCCTCCACGTAAAGGCGGGCAAGGCCGCGCCTGCGGGCCTCTTCCTCCAGCGCGGCATAAAGCGCGGCGCCCACTCCGATGCCCGCGTGATCCGGCGCGATGTAGAAACAGTCGATATGACCGTCGGCTTCCAGCTCGATAAAGCCCTGCGCCATGTCACCCTCATCCACCGCGACCCAAGTGATGCGACCATCGCGGGCGCGTTCGCGGATCACCTCTGCCGGCGCTTCCTCCGGGCTCCAGGCGGCGCATTGCGAAGGCGAGTAGTCGCGCGCGCCGATGCCGTGCACGGCGGCGTGAAAGATGCGGCCCCAATCGGCGGCATCGCGATCCTCAAAGGGGCGGATGCGCATAGCGCCCCCCTAGCGGGATTTTGTGAGGGCGAGGAAGACATCCTCAAGATCGGCCTCTTCGGTCTTCACATCGCGGATGGTGATCCCGGCGGCGCGCACGGCGGCCAGCACCTCTTCGGCGCTGGTGGTCTGGCTATGATAGCGCAGCACCACGGCGCCATCGCCGCGCAGCTCGGCCTCGATCCCGGCGCCTTGCGGCAGCTCTGTCACGGGCGCGGCAGGGTGTACCACCATCGCGCGGGCATCCAGACGGCCAAGGAGGTTCGCAGTACTGTCGCGCGCCACCACCTCTCCCTGGTTGATGATGGCGATCTCGTCGCACATTTCCTCGGCCTCTTCGAGGTAATGGGTGGTCAGGATAATGGTCATGCCCTGCTCATTGAGCTTGCGCACATTGTCCCACAGCATCTGGCGCAGCTCGATATCCACCCCGGCGGTGGGTTCATCCAGAACCAGGATATTGGGACGATGCACCAGAGCCTTGCCCAAAAGGAGACGCCGCCGCATACCCCCCGAAAGGGTGCGGGCATAGGCCTCGGCCTTGTCCTCAAGCCCGATCATGCGCAGGATTTCATCGCTGTAGCGTTCGGATTTCGGCACGCCGTATAGGCCCGCCTGCACCTCCAGCGCGCCGCGCGGGGTGAAAAAGGGATCAAGGTTCAGCTCTTGCGGCATCACCCCGATCGAAGCGCGGCTCTGGCGTGGGTTTTCGTCCTGATCAAAGCCCCAGATCGTCACCTTGCCGCTGGTTTTCACCACCAGCCCGGCAAGGATATTGATCAGCGTGGACTTGCCTGCGCCATTGGGGCCCAAAAGACCAAAGACCGATCCGCGCGGCACGGTCAGATCAATGCCCTTCAGCGCGTGTTTCTCGGGCTGGCCTTTTGCGCCCTTGTAGGTTTTGCGCAAGCTTTCGATCCGGATTGCATCATCAGTCATCGCGGCTCTTGCTCCCTCGGCTCTCCTGTCACATAAAGCCCCTACCCCATCAGCAAGAGGATCGCCAGCCGATGACCATCGAAGCGCCTGAAACCAAGATCGTTGACAGCTACCGCGTCGCCTGCGACGGCGGCGAAGGCGCGCTGGGACATCCGCGGGTCTACCTGCAGATCCCCGAAGATACCGGCTGGGTCGAATGCCCCTATTGCGACTGCAAGTACATCCACAAGGATTTTGAGGGCAAGGTCGACTGAACCGCCTTCAATCAACACATGCACAAAGGCGCCCCGGCTATCCGGCCATACCTTTGGAGTAAATGTTGCAGTAGCGAACAAGGAACGCGCTGGGGTTGACAGGTCCGCTCTGAGCCCAAAGTGCCTAATGCTGCGGCTTGCGTGAATGTCTGTTTTGTTGCGCGCAGCCTCGATGCAATTTTTTTGGGGGGCTCAGGAGATGGATTGCCGAAACTACAATTGTAGACCGTCCTTTTCCCACGACTTGCGCGGCTGCTGAATCTACATCTTTTTGCCAACTTCTAGCCAAAATCGTTTGTTTGTAATCATCATATGGAAATATTCTTGAATGACTTGTTTACTGGGGAACGATATGCGGTCCTTACGGCATTTATCACCTATACTCTGTGTATGGGAGGCATCAGTATCATAGGATGCATTTACATTCGTCGTTGGCCCCAAACGAAAGGTGTACTTTTGGAAGACGGGGTTGCAAGCCTTGGCACTCATACTGAACGAACATATCACGCGAGAGTGCGCTATGAGTATTATGTCGACGGCAAACGCCATATAGGAAGCCGACTGAGCCCAACATTCATTAGTGCCACAGGAACAAGAATTGCGCAGTGGCAAAAGTCCGGCATCCAAAGACATGGAAGTGGCGGCGTAACCGTGTTTTACAGTCCTGCCCGACCCCACAAATCCTATCTAATCAAACCCTCGCTGACCACCATCATAGTGGTGTTCGCTGTCACTATGGTTGTGGTGATGGCGTTTTGGTTTGGTTTGTAGATGTCAAAAACGCGTTTCCGCGATCTTCCAAAGACAAACATATGTTACCCACGTTGGCTTGATCCAAAACACCACGCCAACCGAAACGACAACTGCCATTCAAACAAATGGTAGGAACGGCAGAAAGTCCGCAGAGCAAACATTTGTCGGTGTCAGTCCCGACGGTTTTTTCGAGAGCTGATTTTTCCAAATCATGTTGCCGCCAAAGGCTCTCTGCCCTGCTCAGCAACAGTGTCTGCAAAAGGCCTGGGCCATCCGGCGGTTCCTTTTTAGGCAAGATGCCGCCTTACTCGGTGCCCCCCTCACGCCCCGCGTTTGTAGACCTGACGGCCGTCCATCCAGGTCTCCAGAATGGCAATATCCTTGATCATATCGGGGTCCACTTTGCGCGGGTCCTGATCAAGGATCACCAGATCCGCCAGTTTGCCCGGCTCAAGGCTGCCGATCTCATGGTCCGAGAACAGCTGCCAGGCCGCCTCGGAGGTGATCGCCCGAATGGCCGTTTCGACCGAGACCTTTTCCTGCGGAGCCAGCACATAGTCAGGCTCTTTCCAGGTCTTCCGCGTCACCGCCATTTCGATCATGTGCAGCGGGTTCGGGTCGGTCACGGTGAAATCTGAGTGGATGGTAAAACCGACGCCCGCATCCTCGACGCTTTTGCAGCGGTCCAGAAGCTGGGCCTTTTCCTCGCCAAAGACCTCGTCGCGCATGGCAACGCCCCAGTAATGCACGTGGCCGATCAGGAAACTGGCTGAGACGCCCAGCTCTTTCATCCGGGCGATCTGTTCGTCATGCAGGATCGAGCAGTGCTCGATGCGCGCGCGCACCCGGCTCATGTCGACACCCGCATCGCGCACCGCTTCGCAGGCGTCCAGAACGTTATCGATGGCCGCATCGCCGTTGCCGTGGATCGCCAGCTGCCAGCCCTTGCTGGCGCGCTCGACGGCCATCTCGACCAGTTCGTCCCTGACGATATAGGCAATGCCGTAGTTGTCAGAGTTGAGGTAGGGCTCGCGCTGCAGGCCCGTGTAGCCCTGGTTCGATCCGTCCGCGACCAGTTTGTAGCCCGACACCCGCGCCAGCGCGTTGCCCATGTTCGGGGTGATCTCTCCGGCATCCCATGCCTCGGCCCCGATGGTGTAGAAAGAATAGCCCCGCAGACGAGCGGCCAGACGCCCTGTGGCCGCCGCGCCCAACAGAATATCCACATCCGCCGGAGACTGCGTGAGCGTGCCCAGCGCCAGCTCGCTCACCGTGGTCATGCCAAGGGCGCTCCATTTGGACAGAAGATCAATCAGAGCATCCACCGGATCTGTTTCCGCCAGTTCGGTGTATCCGGCCAGCACCATGAGAAAGGCGACGTTGTTCTTGATCACACCCGTGAGGTTGCCATCCGCATCGCGCACGAATTCCGCGCCCGGAGGGTTCGCTACATCCTCAGGCACGTTTGACGCCGCAAAAGCGGTTGAGTTGGCATAGGCCAGATGCCCCGAGGCATTGATCACCACGATGGGATGGTCGGTTGAGATGGCGTCCAGCTCTGCAAAGGTCAGCTCATCCAGCCCCTCCTGAACCGCCGGATCAAAGTTGCGGAACACCAGCCATTCCCCGGCGGGCGCATCTGCCGCGCGGGCGGCGATGTGATCCAGAACCTCGGCCACGGTGCCAAAGCGGGCCATGCCGACATATTCCATCACCGCATCCATCACGGCGCCACTGACCACATGGGTGTGCGGGTCGATGAACCCCGGCAGGACGGTCTTGCCGTCCAGATCAACCACAATGGCATCCGCCCCGGCGACCGAGCGCACCTCTCCGTCGGTGCCCACCGCCAGAATGCGGTTGCCGCGAATGGCGATGGCTTCAGCCTCGGAGAATTCTTCGTCCACTGTCAGCACCGTGCCGCCGGTAAAGACAAGGGTGGAGGTGCCTTGCGCCTTTGCCCCGCTTGGCAGGGCCGCCGCAAGGCCGGCAATGGCTGCGCCGCCTTTCAGGAAATCGCGCCGACCAAGATTGCCAAGGTTCATGCCCCAGGCGCTGGTCCAGCTGCCTTCAGCCACTTGCTCTTTCAAATGCTGAACACGCTGATTCGTCTTGAAGATCTGTCCGAAATCGCCGCTGCAACAGATGCAGCCATGAATGTGTTTGCTCATCCCCAACTCCTGAAAACAAAACGGTACCAGTCTCATTCACCATAAGGCGGACCGCTCATATGTCACCTGCAACTTTTACATGCAGTACAAACCGGCGGATCCCAGGGCAAAGGGCAATTGCCCTCCCCGGCTTGATCACCGATAACGGGACCAAACGGGAGTATCGGCCATGAGCGAGACGAAATTCGGCAAGGGAAGCCATCTTCATCTGATTGATGGCTCGGCCTTCATCTTTCGCGCCTATCACGCGCTGCCGCCGCTGACGCGCAAATCCGACGGGCTGCCGATTGGCGCGGTCGCGGGCTTTTGCAACATGCTGTTCAAATACATCGAGAGCAACACCGGCCCCGATGCGCCCACCCATGTGGCGGTGATCTTTGACCACTCCGGCAAGAGCTTTCGCAACGATCTTTATGATCTCTACAAGGCCAACCGCCCCCCTGCGCCCGAAGACCTGCGCCCGCAGTTCCCGCTGACCCGCGATGCCACCCGCGCCTTTAACATCGCCTGCAAAGAGATCGAAGGGTTCGAGGCCGACGACATCATCGCGACCCTTGCCCATCAGGCACGCAATGCGGGCGGGCGCTGCACCATCATCTCCTCGGACAAGGACCTGATGCAACTGGTCGGCGGCGGCGTCGAGATGCTGGATGCGATGAAGAACAAGCGCATCGATAGCGACGGCGTGGTCGAAAAATTCGGCGTCGGCCCGGAGCGCGTCGTCGATGTGCAGGCGCTGGCGGGTGACAGCGTCGACAACGTGCCCGGCGCGCCGGGGATCGGGATCAAGACCGCCGCGCTTTTGATCAACGAATATGGCTCGCTTGAGGACCTTCTGGACCGCGCCGAAGAGATCAAGCAACCCAAGCGCCGCCAGACCCTGATCGAGATGCGCGATCAGATCGAACTGTCCAAGAAACTGGTGCAGCTGGATTGTGACATGAACCTCGATTTCACAATCGAAGATCTGGAACTGCAAGAGCCAGACCCCGATACGCTGCTCGACTTTCTGGCGCAAATGGAGTTCCGCACCCTCAGCACCCGCATGGCCAAGCAGCTGGGCCGTGAAGCGCCCACCATCCCCGAACCGAAAGTGCCCGCAGGTGGACCAATCGAGGACACCCCGGCAGAGGCTGTGCCCTTTGACGCTGCAAGATATGAATGCGTCCGTGATGCGGACGCCCTGCAAACCTGGATCGATCGCATCCGGGGCCGGGGCTGGGTCGCCTTTGACACCGAAACCACCGGCCTTGATGAGATGACTGCCGATCTGGTCGGCGTCTCCCTTTGTGTTGAGGCTGGAGAGGCCTGCTATATCCCCCTCACCCACAAGGCCGAGGCCAGCAAGGACGATCTCTTTGGCTCTGACGCGCTGGCCGAAGGGCAGATGAATTTCGACACGGCATTGTCGATGCTGAAACCGGTGCTTGAGGACCCCGCGATCCTCAAGATCGGCCAGAACATGAAATACGACGCCAAAATCATGGTGCGCCAACGCGGTGCGGGCTTTGAAGATGGCATCACCGTCGCGCCCTACGATGACACGATGCTTCTGTCCTATTCGCTGCACGGCGGTGAGCACGGCCACGGTATGGACACGCTGTCGGAACGCTATCTCGATCACACGCCGATCCCGATCAAACCGCTGCTGGGCACCGGCAAATCCGCGATCACATTCGACCGGGTGCCTGTGGCTGACGCGGTGCCCTATGCGGCCGAGGATGCCGACATCACCCTGCGCCTTTGGAAGCTGTTCAAACCGCAGCTGCACCGCGAAAAGGTCACCACCGTCTACGAAACGCTGGAACGCCCCCTGTCGCCGGTGCTCGCCCGGATGGAGCGCCACGGCATCAAGGTGGACCGCGACACGCTCAGCCGCATGTCCAACGCCTTTGCCCAGAAGATGGCGGCGCTTGAGGATGAGATCCACACGCTTGCGGGCGAAAGCTTCAACGTGGGCAGCCCGAAACAGCTGGGCGAGATCCTCTTTGACAAGATGGGGATCGAAGGCGGCAAAAAGGGCAAGACCGGTGCCTATGCCACCGGCGCCGATATTCTCGAAGAGCTGGCGACCGAACACGAGTTGCCCGCGCGGGTGCTGGACTGGCGGCAACTGTCGAAGCTGAAATCGACCTATACCGATGCCTTGCAGGATCACATCAACCCGGAAACGGGGCGGGTGCATACCTCTTATGTGCAGACGGGTGCCAACACCGGACGCCTCGCCTCGGCGGATCCGAACCTGCAGAACATCCCCGTGCGATCAGAGGAAGGCCGCCGCATCCGCGAGGCTTTCGTTGCGGCGGAGGGCAACAAGCTGGTCTCGCTCGACTACAGCCAGATCGAACTGCGCATTCTGGCGCATGTGGCCGATATCGGCACGCTGAAACAGGCCTTTGCCGATGGGCTGGACATTCACGCGATGACCGCCTCCGAGGTGTTCGACGTGCCGCTGTCCGAGATGACGCCCGACATCCGCCGCAAAGCCAAGGCGATCAACTTTGGCGTCATCTACGGCATCTCGGGCTTTGGTCTGGCACGCAACCTGCGCATCCCCCGGGGCGAGGCGCAGGGCTTTATCGACCGCTATTTCGAGCGCTTCCCCGGCATCCGCAAATACATGGACAGCACCGTGGAATTCGCCAAGGAACACGGCCACGTGCAGACCCTGTTCGGGCGCAAGATCCACACGCCCGAGATCAACGCCAAGGGTCCGCGCGCCGGATTTGCCAAACGGGCGGCGATCAACGCGCCGATCCAGGGCACCGCCGCCGACGTGATCCGCCGCGCCATGATCCGCATGCCCGATGCCATCGCGCATTTGCCCGCCAAGATGCTCTTGCAGGTGCATGACGAATTGATCTTTGAAGTGCCCGAGGCGGCAGTCGATGAAACCATCGAAACCGCCCGCCGGGTGATGGAAGGCGCCGCCGACCCGGCGGTGCATCTGGACGTCAAGCTGACCGTGGATGCAGGAACAGGCGACAACTGGGCCGAGGCGCACTGAACTTGTGGGGCTGTCCGGCACCTGTTGTGTGCCGGGCAAAACCCGTTTCTCCTGCCCCATCGCGGCGCCGGATCGCACGTTGCTTTCAGCAGCGGAGGTTGGGTCATGGAGCGGCAAAGGTCAGGCATGAGCCCATACCAAAAATCTCCACATCCTGCTGCATGCGCTCGCAGCTCAAACATCTGTGCAGATGCCGGGTTTCGGTCTCTGCCAGAGCACGGATGACCGGGTTACATATCAGTTCGGGGTACAAAGTTGCCGTTGCAGTTTCTCGCTCACCAAGTCCGCCTTGCACACTGCAGGTCAGCGACGAACAGCATCAAGCGCAAATGCACCCAAGGCAGATCGGCACGATCTTTTGGATGTTCTGACAGTCTGAGACCAAGGGCGAGCAGCTATTCAAATCATGTTCCATCGCAGCGCATGGACAGCCGCGTGGTGTTTGTTGAGACATCCGAGCTTTTGCGAGGCGTTAAAGGCATGCTGGTTCACTGTAGACGTGGAAATACCAAGGATCATGGCGATTTCCCCAGCCGTTTTTCCCTCCAGCGTCCAGGACAGGCATTCTTTCTCGCGCGGGCTCAGTGATACGCCATCCATGTCTTGCACAGCATCCTCCAAAACAAGTCTGTGCGTGTCGTAGGCTGCGGACAGAATACGCCCCCCCGCGCCCTCCATCGCGTCGCGTAGATCAGCGGCTCGCTCAGAGGCCAAGGAAAAGATCGAAAGGTCGCCCTTTGGACCGCGCAAAGGGAATGTGACGCCATGGTTGATGTTGAAATCACTTGCTTCGTCAAAAACCCGGCGTTGATGTTCTGGAAAATGGCTCAGAAATGCACTGCCGCCCCAGGCAAAGGGGCGCAAGTTTTGGCGGCCAAGGTCGGTCACAGGATCATGGGCCGCGTATCCCTGACGAAGATAGGTCTTGATCCAATCTATCGGGTAGCTTGCATAGAGCGTGGCTTCAGCTGAGCTGGCGCGGCCAAACGGCATTTTGAGAAAGATAAACGAGAAAAAGTCGAGACCAAGCGAGCGGGTCATCTCTGACATGCGCTGCGTAACGGCGGCGGACGTATCGGTATCGGAGTAGTCTGATCGGTCTTCGAACAATGCCTGTAGTGACATGAGCGGGATCACCTGAGCGGGAATTTCAGCGCCAGCTTAGCGAAAAAGGCATGAAACTAGCAAACCCTTACTATTGTCCGGCTTCTCGGGGCTCTCTTACGCTGTCAGCAAAACAAAATCTCAGGGAGTTCATAGATGAAAAGCCTACTCCGATCCGCAACTGCGCTTACCACCCTGGCCATGCTGAGCAGCGCGCCTGCTTTTGCTGATGTGGTCAAAATCGGTGTTCTCGCCCCATTGACGGGCGCGACCGCCGCCGATGGTGAGGAGTTCGTGAATGGTGTCAAACTGGCCGTGAAAGAGGCCAACGCAAATGGCGGCGTGGCCGGCCACACGTTCGAAGTTGTCGTTGCCGATGTGATCGACCATTCCGCGGCCAACGTGCAGGCCGCCGCCGAGCGGCTGCTCGGCACGGACGGTGTTGAGGTCATCATGACAGGCTATGCCAGCCTCAGCATGTTTGAGGTCGAACTGATGGCCGAAGAAAACATGCCCTACCTTGCGTCCGGGCCATCTCCGCAATTTGCAGCTATCGTCTCTGAGGATCCCGAAGCCTATAACTGCTGCTGGTCCTTCACCGCAGACTTCAAAGGCTACGAAACAGAAGTCACGCCGATGATTGAAGCGCTGTCCGCTCAGGGTCATTTTGATCTGGAAGACAAGACGGTTGCGATCATTTCATCGGACAACCCGTATTCCAAGACAATTTCCGAAGGCATGAAGGTCGCTTTCACCGAAGCCGGCTGGACGATCACGACAGACGAATTGGTGCCATTCGGCCCGGTCAGCGACTGGCGCCCTATCCTGGCCAAGGTCCGCGAAAGCGCGCCCGAGGTGATCATTAACGCGGACTATATCCCCTCCAACGCCGCGCTCTTTACCAACCAGTTCCGGGAAAATGAAACGGATTCGGTGGTGTTCCTGCAATATGCGCCCTTGGTCCCGGAGTTCCTCCAGCTGACCGGCGAAAAGTCCGAAGGTATCCTCTATAATGCGATCGGCGCGACACTGAATGTCGATGCCCATCCGCGCGGCAAGGAAGCGACGGAAAAATACGTGGCCGAGTATGGCAAGGTTCCGGGCCCCTATGGCACCGGCCTCTACGAACAGGTCAGCATCTATTTTGACGCGCTGGAAACTGTCGGAGATCCCACCGATCGCGAGGCAATCGGCAAGGCGATCGGGGCCATAAAACGCCCAGTGGTGTCCGGCATGCTGGAGTTTGATCCCAAGACCCACGTGGCCCATGTCGGCAATGACTTTATCCCGGTGACGTTCTTCCAGATCCAGGATGGCGCTGGCGTGATGATCGGCCCGGACGCGTTCAAGTCTGGCGACTTCGTAAAACCTGCGTGGATGGAGTAAACATCAGATGGCGACGATCCTCGCGGTCAACGGCCTCGGCAAATCCTTCGGAGCGCTCAAGGCCGTTGACGATGTTTCCTTTGACGTTGCGGCCGGGGAAATCCTCGGGATTGCCGGACCTAACGGGTCCGGCAAATCCACCTTATTCAACCTGATCAGCCGCATTCCGTTCAGCGCAGATCGCGGCGAAGTCTTGCTGAACGGGGCGCCCATCCACCGCTTGTCCGATGTGGCGATTGCCAAGCTTGGAGTGATCCGCACCTTTCAGCGCGAAGCCGTCTTTGCCTCCATGTCTTGTGTCGACAATATCTTGGTGGCGGTGGAGCAAACGCTTGGGCTGCGCGGCAAGGCTGCCGAAAAGGCCGCCGATGAAGCGTCCGACCGCGTCGGTTTTCCACGCAATTTCCACAACGCGCCCGCCGCGTCGATGCCCGTATTTTACCAAAAGCAGCTGATGATGGCGACTGCGGTTGCGCAAAACCCCAAGGTGCTGCTTTTGGATGAGCCCGCCTCATCACTTGTCGAACATGAGATCCACTGGGTCCGCGATACCATTTTGCGGCTCAAAAGCGAGGGCGTGACGATCTTGCTGATCGAACATGTGCTGCCGCTGCTGATGGATGTCTCAGAACGCCTCATCGTGCTGGAACAGGGGCGCCTGATCGCCTCTGGCGCACCGCGCGCCGTGATCAACGAGCCGCGCGTGATCGAAGCTTATTTGGGCAGTGCCGCATGACCAAGCCACTTTTGGAACTCAAGAACCTTTGGGGGGGCTATCCGCCGATCCCCGTGTTTCGCGATGTCTCACTGACGTTGCAGACCGGGGAAACTGTGGGGCTGTTTGGTCCAAACGGCCATGGCAAGACCACCTTGCTCCGCACCATTGCAGGGCTTCAGGACCCCTGGGACGGCGGCGTCTATTTTGAAGGCCAGCGCCTGAATGAAGAAGGAGCAATGCGTGCCCGCACCTCGGCCCATGTGAATTATGACCTGTTTCGCCGCCGCCGCATCCGCGCGGTAGACGCGGTCAAGGCCGGGTTGATCTACGTGATGCAGGGCAACCTGCTCTTTCCTGAGATGACGGTAGAGGAGGTGCTGGCCATCGCCCCCGTAGCTGCGCAGGGCCGCCCCGGAGTGGCCGAGATGCGCGCGCGGCTGGATGATCTATTCCCGCGATTGGCCGAACGCAAAACATCGAAAATCCGATACCTCTCCGGCGGCGAGCGCCAGATGGTCTCGATTGCTGTGGGGTTGCTTGCGATGCCGCGTCTGCTGATGCTGGACGAGCCGACCCTGGGCCTGTCCCCCAAGCTGCGGCGCGAGCTATCCGTGGCTGTGCACAAGATCCGAGAAACCGGCGTACCGCTGATTGTGGTGGACCAGAATCTCGAATTTCTGACGTCCCTTGTGGATCGTCTGATCCTCTTTGATCACGGGGCAATTACACATGAGTTGCCCGCCGCCGAGATGCCGGATCACGCCACATTGATGCGTATGATGTTTGGAGAGGGGGCAGCATGAGCTTTGACACCTTCATGTTCGTGCTGACCTCCGGCGTGCTGCTCGGAGGTCTATATGCGCTGCTTGCCACCGGCTTGGCCGTGGTCTGGACGACACTGCAAGTGTTCAACTTTGCCCACGGCACGTTTGTGGCCCTCGGAGCCTATATCGCCTGGCAGGTGGCACAGACGACGACAGGCGCGCTTGGCTACCTGTTTGCGACGGCGATTTCCATGATCGCGATGTTTGGCATCGGCTTTGCCTTGCATTTCATCCTGATCAAACCCTTTGAAAAGACAAACAACGTCGTTCTGCTGGCGGTGATCACGACGCTTGCGGGCGCGACGATCATCGAGAACGCGATCCTCTTGGGGTGGGGCCCCCGTGACAAGCAGATCACCCCGCCAATCACCGGCGTGATCGAAGTGTTCGGGGCCAATATCAACCTGTTTGATCTGGTCATCCTCGGGGTGTCACTACTGGCGCTCGCGGCCTTGGCTGTGTTTCTCAAGATCTCGCGAATTGGCCGGTCCATGCGGGCGGTGGCGCAAAACCGCGAGGCGGCAGAACTGATGGGCCTGAACGTATCGATGCTGTTTGCCGTGACCTTGGGGCTTGCGGCAGCGGCGGCGGCTCTGGCCGGAATATTTGTCGGCTCTTTACGCTTTATGGCCCCCACCTTTGGGAACGATCCGTTGATGAAAGCCCTTGTGGTGGTGATCCTTGGCGGCGTGGCACGGTTCTCCAGCCCCATCTACGCCGCGTTTGTGGTCGGGATCGCAGAGGCGTTTTCGACCTTCTTTCTGGGCCTCTATTGGACGCCCGCCGTTTTGTTCGCAATGATGATCGCTGTGTTGCTGGTCAAACCCGAGGGCCTGTTTGGCCATCGGTCAAAAACGCTGTGAGGCCACAAACATGAAATATGCACCCCCCTTTCAGCGCACCAACGGATTTCCTCCGGTCCTGTTGATTTTTGCGGTCCTTTTGGCGCTGCCTTTGTTTGTAACCGAGACCTATGCCCGCCATATTCTGATCCTGATTTTCGTGTTTGGCATCCTTGCGTCCAACTGGGATATCTCGTTGGGGCTCGGCGGTATCTTCAACTTTGCCCATTTGGGATTCTTTGCCATCGGGCTCTATTCCTATGCGATCCTGTCCAAGGTGCTGGGTCTCGATCCCTGGCTGGCGATGCTCGCCGCGCCCGTGCCCGCCGTGATCTTTGCAACCCTCTTGGCCATCCCGATCCTGCGGCTCGAAGGGGTCTATGTGATCCTGGTGACCATCGCAGCGACGCAATTGCTAAGCCAGGTGGTCGTGAGCCAGTCAGACTATACCGGAGGAACCAGTGGCATGGTGTTGCTGCCGCGCCTTGAGATTGGGGACTATAAACTCTCCAAGGATAACCGCATCGGGTATTACTATGTCGCTTTGGCTTTGCTGACGGCCTCGACGGTGTTTCTGTACAAGCTGGAGCGCTCGGCCATCGGGCGTGCGATCAAGGCGATGCGGGACAACAAGTACTATGCGATTTCCCGCGGTGCATCCGAAGCTCGGATACGGCTGACGACCTTGGTGCTGTCGGCGATTTTCCCGGCACTGGCAGGCGCCTTTTACGGTGCGTATTTGCGCGTTGCATCGCCGGATGTTTTTGGTCTCGGGTTTCTGACACTCACCTTGTCGGTGCTTTTGTTGGGCGGAGCAGCCACAATCTGGGGACCGCTTATTGCTGCCTTTGTCGTGGTTGGATTGAACCAAACCATGGCTGATCTCGGCGCATGGCGAAACATTGTCATCGCGCTGACAATCATCTTGGTTGTCGCGGTCTATCCCGGCGGCCTATTTGCAATGTTGCAAGAAATCTGGAACTTCGCGGACCGGCTAAAAACATCTGTCATCGCACGATATAGGCGCAGGTTTGATGCAACGCGACGCGCGCATGTGATGCAGACCTCGGACAGTTTGATTGAAACACGACACGGACCCGTCAGTGTCTGCGACACCAACGGCGATGGGCCGGCCATCATCTTTGTGCATGGAAATTCGAGCTGCAAAGAGGTCTTTCATCACCAATTTGCAGCTTATCGCGACCAGTTTCGCTGTGTCGCCTTCGATCTGCCGGGGCATGGGGTTTCACCCAACGCGGACCCTGACACGAGCTATAACATCACGGCCTATGCCGAGGTGGTTGCGGATCTCACCAAGAGGCTCAAACTTGAGCGCCCGATTGTCTTTGGATGGTCTCTTGGCGGTTACGTCGCGCTTGAATATGCCGCGCAAGGCAATCCTGTGTCCGGCGTTGCCATCAGCGGCACCGTCCCCTTGTCGAGCTATCCCGACGACATGGCGCGCGGCTACAACGCGACCCCTCACATGGAACTGGCAGGAAAGCGGTTTCACTCACGTGCTGAAAAGTCCGCCTATGCACGGCAAACACTTGGCACCGCTTTGGATTCCAACCCGCTTGCGCGCAATGCCGTATGGCGCACAGACGGCATGGCACGGCAACGCATGATGGCGCATATCCGCGCCCTGAATTTGCCCGCACAAATGAAAGTGATCTCAGAGCGCAAAGTCCCATTCGCCATGATCAACGGTGCAAAGGATCCGTTTGTGAACAAGCAATATTGCGAGACGCGCATAAAACGCTCCAGCCTACCCGATGGCAACGTAAGCCTGAGCGATTTGGGGCACGCTCCATTTTTGGAAGATCCATCCGTTTTTCAAACACTGTTTGACATGTTCTTGAGTGAAGCAAGCAAGCGATAGATGCCCCATCGCCAAAGCAGAACATTGGCATGGCTCAAGTCTTGGCATGTGTGATGTTCTGCAATTCAACCACCCGCGGCACAAGCATGGACCTGTTACCTCCCGTCATCCACCGGGAAACAACGCGTCCATCTTGCGGGCGAGCTTTGCATCCAGCGCGCTGAGGCCGCCCACGTCATGGGTGGTCAGCACCACTGTCACCCGGTTGTAGGTGTTGCTCCACTCCGGGTGGTGGTTCCATTTTTCGGCCCAGATCGCGGCGCGGGTCATCCAGCCAAAAGCCTCGTCAAAGCCGCCAAAGGTGTAGGTCTTGGTGATGGCATCGCGCCCCTCGGCCATGGCCCAGCCCGACGCAAACAAGGGGTCCAGAAGCGGGCCGCGGGTGGCCTCGGACAGTTTTTCGCTCATTCCTGTTCCTCCACATGAACCTTCTTGAAAGGGCCATAGTCCGTCAGGATCTCGATCTCTTCTTCAACGGCGGCGCGCTCAGCCTGCAGATAGCGTTTCACAGCATCCGCAAAACCCGGATCGCCGATCCAGTGCAGGGAATGCGTCTGGGTCGGCAGGTAGCCGCGCGCCAGTTTGTGTTCGCCCTGCGCGCCCGCCTCCACCCGCTTCAGCCCCATGGCGATGGCCTGTTCAATGGCCTGATAATAGCACAGTTCGAAATGCAGGAAGGGATGATGTTCGATGCAGCCCCAGTAGCGCCCGAACAGCGTCTGCCGCCCGATAAAGTTCAACGCGCCCGCAACTGGATAGCCGTCCCGCTCGGCCAGAACCAAGAGCATGTCATCAGCCATCACCTCATGGGCGATGTCAAAGAACTGGCGTGTCAGGTACGGCGTGCCCCATTTGCGGCTGCCGGTGTCCTGATAAAAGGCCCAGAAGGCATCCCAGTGTTCAGGCTGGATCTGCGCGCCGGTGTAGCAGGTGATCGTGCCGCCAAAGGCTTGCGCCTCGCGACGTTCCTTGCGCAGGGTCTTGCGCTTGCGCGACGACAGCGCCGCAAGGAAGTCATTGAAATCGCCATAGGCGTCATTGAGCCAGTGATACTGCTGTGTCGCCCGGCTCATCAGGCCCATTTCAGCGCCGATCTTGGCCTCTGTTTCGGTGCAGAAGGTCACATGCAGGGACGACAGCCGATTATCCGCTGCCAGTTGCACCGCCCCCTGCACAAGCGCCGAATGGCCGATCCCCTCATATCCGGGGCGCACAAGAAAGCGCCGCCCGGTGGCAGGCGTAAAGGGCACCGCGATCTGCAGTTTGGGATAATAGCGCCCCCCCGCACTCTCATAGGCGTGGGCCCAGTTGTGATCGAAAATGTATTCGCCCTGGCTGTGCGACTTGGCATAGAGCGGCGCGCAGGCAATGAGCGTATCCCCCTGATAGGCGGTCAGATACTGCGGCTGCCAGCCGGTGCCGCGCCCGACCGAACCGCTCTCCTCAAGCGCCAGCAGAAACCGGTGCGTGGTGAAAGGATCAAGCGGGCGTCCGCCATCCGCCGCCTCGGGGCAGGCGCAGGCGTCCCAGTCGCTGGCCGCGATCTGCGTCAGGCTGTCCAACACTCGGATTTCGATCTGTGCCTGCTCCATCTGCCCGTTTGGCCTTTCCCGTTTTGCCTTAGTATCTGGACCCTTGCAGGCGCGGATCAAGTCGGCAGAGGGGAAAGGTAGCCCTCAAAGGTCACATTGTCCGCAAGGGCGCGCGCCTCTGCCTCTTCGCTGGGCGAGGTGATGGTCCAGCACAGAACCGGCACGCCCGCATCCCGCAGGGCCTGCACACGGGGACGGGCCAGATCATTGGCTTCGTGACTGATGAAACAAGCATCACTGCGGTCAAAATCGGGGATGTTTCGCAGATCGTGGGAGACCGCACGGGGCAGTTCGGGCCACTCATCCGGCACATAGGCGCTTGTCACGATCCCACGGGCGATGCTGGGCGCCAGCCGGGCCAGTTCGGTGACGGAATGGGGATTGAAGGACATCAACGCCACATCGCCCTCGTATCCGTCCAGAGCGGATACGGCGGCGGCCTCCAGCGTTCCGATGTTGCGGCCCATCTGACCGTCCTGATCCTTTATCTCGATCAACAGGGGCACCTGCCCGGCCACCAGATCCAGCACCTCGGCCAGATCGGGGATGCCCTCGCCATCGCCGCCTTTCAGGGCAATGGCCTGCAACGCGTCCCGGCTGCGGGCGCGGACAGGGCCGTTCTCATCCGTCAGCCGGTCGAGGTCATCGTCGTGGAACACCATCGGGCAACCATCCGACGAGAGCTGCAGGTCGATCTCAATCGCATAGCCAGCGGCGATGGCCGCGCGGATGGCCGCGCGGCTGTTCTCGGGACGGCCCTTGGCAACATCATGCAGCGCGCGATGCGCCACCGGCAAACGCAACAGGGCCTCGGGCATCACGGGCTTCATTTGATCTGAAACACCGCGTCGATTTCTACTGCAACGCCGAGGGGCAGCGAGGGGCTGCTCACGGCCGAGCGCGCATGACGCCCCGCATCGCCCAGGGCCTCGACCAGGAAATCGGAGGCGCCGTTCACCACCTGCGGCTGCTGGGTGAAATCGGCGGTAGAGTTCACAAAGGCGCCCAGTTTGACCACCCGCACCAGCCGCTCCAGATCTCCATCGCAAGCCGCCTTGAGCTGCGCCAACAGGGAAATCGCGCAGCGCTTGGCCGCCGCCTGCCCAGCTTCGATATCCATGTCATCGCCCAGGGTTCCGGTGATCAGCCCGTTTTCATCGGCCGAGATCTGACCGGACACATAGACCATGTCGCCCGCAATCACGAAGGGCACATAGTTCGCCGCCGGTGCCGGGGCTTCGGGCAGGCTGACGCCCAGTTCTGCAAGTTTGGCTTCGATGCTCATCGGCCATTGTCCTTTCTTTCGCTCAGTTGCTCGCGACGCTAGCGCCGAAGCAGGCGGGCGAAAAGGGCAAAACCGCCCCGCCGCAGGGGCAAGGCGGAGAGGATCAGGTTTCCCGGAAGGCTTTGACGAAGTAATCCGTAAACGGCTTTAGCAGATAGGCCATGGGAGAGCGGTCATTGGTGCGAATGTAGCTTTCCACCGGCATGCCGGGTATCAGTACCGCGCCCTCTGGCAGGCGATCTATTTCACCCTCGTTCAACTCGACTTCGGCCCGGTAGTACGACATGCCGGTGCCTTCCTGTTCAAAAGCATCTGCCGAGACCTGCGAGACCTTCCCGAACAGCTCGGGCGTCTGCCGCTGGTCCAGCGCCGAGAACCTAAGCGACACGGATTGCCCGACAAACAGCTGATCAATGTCTGTCGGTGCGACCTGTACCGCAATCACCAGCGGCCGGTCCTGGGGCACGAGGTACAGTACCGGCTCTGCCGGACGAATGACAGAACGCGGCGTATGGACCTGCAGGCCATAGACCACGCCCGATACCGGCGCCGTGATATCCAGCCGGTTCAGCCGCTCGATGATGGAGCGCCGGTTTTCAGCCAGCTCCAGCTCTTGATAGCGCAGATCGCGCAGACGGGTGATCGCCTCTTCGCGCTGCTGGGTCGCCAGGGTCAGGATCTGGATATCGATCTCTGTTATCCGTCCCTCAGCCTGGGCTTCATTCGCCAAAAGCTCCCCCAGAGAGCCACCCAGATTTGCCTCGGTGCGGCGCAGGTTGAGAACAGTGCCCGCCTGCGCCAGACCGCGTTCCAGCAGGGTTTCCTGATTTCTCAACTCCTGTCCGATCAGATCCAGCTGGACGCGCATCGATTCCTGTTGCGCTTGGATCCCGACAATCTGATCCTTGATCTGGGCGCGGCGTTTTTCGAGCTGCTCGATCTCGCGGGCGGTCGAATCGCGTCTCGCCTGGAACAGGCGGCTCTGCCCTTCCACCAGGTCGCGCACTTCTTCGCGCAAGGGCACCATGGCCAAAAGCTCTGGATCAAAGGTAATCTCATCGGCCTCGTCCCGCTCGGCTTCGAGACGACCGCGCCGGGACATCATTTCGAACAGCTGGCCCTCGGTAATCACGAGTTGCGATTTCAGATCCGTTGCATCGAGACGCAGCAGAACATCCCCTTCGGCAACGGTATCGCCCTCATCAACCAGAATCTCGGAAACGATACCGCCATCCAGATGCTGCACCACCTGCCGGTTCCGATCGACTTCGATACGGCCTGTGGCGACCACCGCGCCGGCAATCGAGGACATCACGGCCCAGGTGCCAAATCCCCCCACCAGAACCAGCAACCCCACCAGACCGATGATCAGCGGTTTGCGGGCAGACCATTGTTCTTCGATGGTCATTGCACACCTCCAGGGGTTCTGGCTTTCTGGATTGTCTGATGATTTGCGACCATTTCCTTGAGCACTTTATCCTTGGGGCCAAAGGCCGTCTGCGTGCCCTGATCGATCACCAGAAGCGTATCGCATTCCTGGATGGCCGCCGGGCGGTGCGCCATGATCAGCACCGATTTCTTCTCGGCCTTGAGCTGTTTGATCGCATTGTTGAGAGCAACTGAACCATCGTTATCCAGGTTGGAATTGGGCTCATCCAGGATCACGATCACCGGATCGTCATAGAGCGCGCGCGCCAGGGCGATGCGCTGCATCTGCCCTCCCGACAACCGTCCGCCCCCTGCAGAAACCTGAGTGTCATAGCCTTCGGGGAGTTTGACGATCATGTCGTGCGCGGCCGCTCTCTTGGCTGCAGCGACGACCTTTTCGGCATCGGGCTCGCTGCTCAGGCGCGCAATATTCTGCGCAATGGTGCCGTCGAACAGCTGCACACGCTGCGGCAGGTATCCGATGTGTCGGCCCAGGACGTCGGGTGCATATTGGTCGACAGACGCGCCATCCAGGCGAACAGTCCCGGCCGCCGGCCGCCAGGCACCGGTGAGCGCCTTGGCCAGGGTGGACTTGCCCGACCCGGACGGGCCAATCACACCGATGGCCTGTCCCGGCTGCACCCGGAACGTCACATTGCGCAACAGAGGCCGGTTCTCACCCGGGGCAACCACGGCCAGACCCTGCACCTCCAGCAAGGCCTTGGGCTGAGGCAGGGCCGTACGCTCCTGCTCTGGTGGGACTTTGGTGAGCAGCTCTCCAAGATTGTCCCAGCCCTTCATGGCGCGCTGGACCATGGGCCACTGCCCCAAACCCAGTTCAATCGGCGCCAAGGCGCGCCCCATCAGAATAGAGCCCGCGATCATGGCACCCGGCGTCATCTCTCCCTGCAACACAAGGTAGGCCCCAAGCCCGAGCATGGCGGATTGCAGGAAAAGGCGGAGTGTCTTGGTCAATGTGGTAAAACCACCGCCAGTATCATTGGCCGCCATACTGTCCCTCAGGGCGGCGCTGCGCGCCGTCAACCAGCGCTGGAACGCGGCCTGACGCATTCCCATGGCCTGGATCATTTCTGCCTCGGTGCGGATTTCCTCGGACAGAAGGCTGGCCTTATGTCCGGATGCATTGGCCTTTTGCTGCGGCGTGCGACTGAACAGCTGATTGAGCAGCGCAATAACGATCAGAACCGTACCGCCAGCCAGGGCCAAAAGGCCGAGCCAGGGATGAAACAAAGCAATGCCCGCAAGGAAAATCGGCGTCCAAGGCAGATCAAAGGCCGCCCCCAGCACCGGAGAGGAAATCAGCCGCTGAACCGATTCCAGATCGCTGAGCCCGGTTTGCGCAACCGGGTCTCGGGCCACGGCCGAACGACGAATCATCGCGTCAAAGACCCGCTGGTCCAATGCGGCCTGAAAACGCGCCCCTGCCCGCGCCAGCAGTCGGCCGCGTGAATAGTCCAGCAGCCCCATCATTCCGTAAAGGAAGACCACCAACAGTGACAGCGCAACCAGTGTCGCCTCTGAGCGGCTGCCCAGAACCCGGTCATAGACCTGCATCATGTAAAGCGGGCCGGTCAGCATCAACATGTTCACGAAGAAACTGAAAATGCCTGTGAACCAATAGAGCCCACGGCTGCGGCGGCGCACAGCACGCAGCTCATCAGGGCCAGGTTTAGGTAGTTTTTCTCTCATCTCAGGTTCCAATACCTGTTCAAATCGCACAGATCATATTAAAGCAGGTCAGACGGCTGGGGCCCGCAAATATGTTCCAATTCTGCCACAGTCTGTTTTTCAAAGCCTTTCATGGGTGGGATAAGAAAATATTCCCAATATTTCCCCAAGATGTGCGCCAAATCCGGACCAAGGAAAACCCGTAACCGATGTCTTTTTTTTCGCGATCATTTTTTAGGATCTGTGCCCTCGTAGCTTCGGCGTTCTTGATCGCAGGCTGCGCGACGCAAGACCCTGCTGCAAGGGCTGCGGGAGAGATCTTTGACCCTTACGAGAACACCAACCGCGCGATTCACAGCTTCAACCGGGGCGTAGACCGGCTTGCCTTCCGCCCCGCCTCCAAGGGTTATGTGGCAATTGTGCCCGATCCAATGGTGACCAGCTTCTCCCATTTTGCCGAGAACCTGTCGATGCCGGGGCAAGCCGTGAACGCCCTGTTGCAGGGCAACTTCAAGGAATCAGGCATCGCTCTGGCGCGCTTTGCGATCAACACCATCGTGGGTGTTGGCGGCCTGTCTGATCCCGCCAGCGCCTTTGACATCCCTCCGGTGGACACAAATTTCGGTGAAACACTGCATGTTTGGGGCTTTGGAGAGGGCGCCTACGTCGAACTGCCTGTCTATGGCCCTTCCACGACCCGTGACGCGGTGGGCATCTTCGTCGATTTTTTCACCAATCCGATCTCCTTTGCTGAGCATAATCCAGCCGACAACATCGGTGTTTACGCTGAGATCGTGCGTCGTCTTGGTGATCGTGGCAGATATTCTGATACGATTGACTCCATTCTCTATGACAGCGCCGACAGCTATGCTCAGGCGCGCCTGATCTACCTGCAGAACCGCCGCTTTGAGTTGGGACAAAGTGCGGAAATCACGGAAATTGATCCGTTCGAACTGGATACTGAAGGGTTTTAACGATGCACCGTCGTATGTTTCTTGCCGCCGCAGGGGCCGCAACACTGACCGCACCCGCTGCGCTGTCTGCCCTGGACGAGGGCTCCGCCAGCCGCCTGATCAATGCCCTTGTGGCCGACATCAACAAGGTGATCGACTCGGGCAAATCGGAAAAAGCGATGTACCGCGAGTTCGAGCGGATCTTTGGACGCTATAGCGACACATCATACATTGCCGCCTACGCCATGGGGGTTGATGGCCGCCGCGCAAGCAGCGCCCAAAAGAAAGCCTTCTCGCAGGCCTTCCAAGGGTATATTTCGCGCAAGTACGGTCAGCGGTTCCGCGAATTCATTGGCGGCCGGCTGGAGGTCACCGGCGTCAAGCGGGTAAAGAAATGGTATGAGGTCGCCACCATTGCCTATCTGCAGGGCCAGTCACCATTCGAGGTCACTTTCCTCGTGTCAGATCGTTCTGGCAAGGATCTGTTCTTCAACATGTATATCGAGGGCGTAAACCTTCTGCTGACCGAGCGCACCGAGATTGGAGCGATCCTGGATCGCAACAAGGGCGACATCGACAAGATGATCTCTGAACTCAAACGCCTGAGCTGACACGCGGCATCGGGCTTATCTCGGCGGGGCCGGAGATCTCCCGCCCGGACATCAGCATTTGAAAATGCTTCTGCCCCGTTGGGCATGGCGCCGCGCTCTGCGCGGCGCTGTTTCGTTTGCGGTGAGCGATTCCGTCCAGGGTCGAAGTGCGGCTGCGCCGCGCAGAGCGCGGCGCCGGGCCCAACTGTCTTGGGGCGCCCGTCAGGGCGCACAAGATGGGCGGGAGAGCCTCCCTGCGTCCCTGCACAACACTTCAATTTCCAAAGATGTCCCGCAGAATGCCATCCACAGCGCGGCCAAGCTCCTGACCCAGACGGGGGCGGTTGCGCACGCCGGGCGCGGGCTGCTGGGGCAGTTCCACCGGCGCAGGTTCCTGCATCGGCAAAGGCTTTGGCTCCAGCCCCTCGTGCACGCGCACCATGGCCTCATGCCAAATCTCGGCCGGAAGGCCGCCGCCCGTCACGCCCGTCAGTGGCGTATTGTCGTCATAGCCCATCCAGACTCCAGCCACATAGTCCGCCGTAAAGCCGATGAACCAGGCATCGCGTGCCGCCTGGGTTGTGCCGGATTTCCCGGCCGCCTGCCAGCCGGGGATCTGGGCGCGCTGGCCGGTCCCTTCGGAGATCACCTTTTCCATCATCCAGACCAGCTGGCGCGCCGCTTCGGGGCGGATCACCCGCTCTCCCATGCCGCCGCTTGATCCCATCAGGGCTTCCGCATCCCCCACCAGGCTGAGTGACGTGAGCCCGTATGGCGTCACCGAAGAGCCGCCGTTCAGGATCCCTGCGTAGGCGCCTGTCATCTCCAGAAGCGTGCTTTCCGAAGCACCCAGCGCCAGTGCCGGCCCGTCAGCCATCGCGTTATCGATGCCAAAATCACCCGCCACACGGCGTACCAGATCGCGGCCAACAGCCTCCGATATCTTCACGGCGGGCACATTCAGCGAATCCCGCAGCGCCTGCGTCAGGGTGATTTCGCCGTAGTATTTGCGCGTGTAGTTCTGCGGACACCATTCACCGGACCCGGGGATATTCAGGCAATAGGGCGCATCCAGCACCCGGTCGAGCGGCGAATACCCGAGCTCGAGCGCCGTGGCATAGACGAAGGGCTTGAAGGCCGAACCGGTCTGCCTCTTGGCCTGTGTGGCCCGGTTGAAGACGCCGGAGACGCGGGTCTTGCGCCCGCCCACCATGGCACGCACCGCGCCATCCGCGCTCATCACCACAATAGCCGCCTGCGCTTTGGAGCCTTCGCGCACCTTGGTGGCAAAGACATGTTTCATCGCCTCCTCGACCGCTGTCTGAAGGCGCTGATCAAGCGTGGTGCGAATGACCACATCCTCGGTCGTCTGATCGCCCAGGAAGTTTGGAACGGTGTCCATCACCCAATCGGCAAAATAGCCGCCCGCGCGCGCCTCGGCGGCTTCGCTCAGCACGGCCGGATGGCTCTGGGCATAGCGGGTTTCCTCTGCGCTCAGATATCCCTGCTCGTTCATCAAGCGCAGCACGGTGGCCGCGCGATCCTGCGATCGTTTGAGGTTGTTGGTGGGCGCCAGCGAGGTCGGCGCAGTCAAAAGGCCGGCAATCATGGCGCCCTCAGCAGCGCTCAGCTGATTGGCGGATTTGCCGAAATAGCGCTGCGCGGCGGCCTCGGCCCCGTAGGCCCCGCCGCCCATATAGGCCCGGTTCATATAGATCGAGAGGATCTCGTCCTTGGAGTATTTGGCCTCCATCGCCATGGCATAGACGGCTTCGGTCGCCTTGCGCCACAGGGACCCCTGACGGCAGTCGGCCTCATAGGCGCGCTCGCTCTCCCAGACATCGGGGTCATAGACCTGACCAAGACAGAGGAGTTTCGCCGTCTGCTGGGTGATGGTGGAGCCGCCATGGCCCGAAAGCGGCCCGCGCCCTTCGCTCAGGTTGATGCGCACGGCACTGGCGATCCCACGCGGCGAGACGCCAAAGTGGCGATAGAACCGCTTGTCCTCGGTGGCGACCACCGCATTCCTGAGATGCTTGGAGACGGTTTCAGCAGTTACAACGCCGCCGAACTGGTCCCCGCGCCAGGCAAAGACCTCTCCCTTGGCGTCCAAAAGAGTGACCGAGCCGCGCGCGCGCCCGTCAAGCAAGGCCGAAACCTCGGGGAGCTTCACATACTGATAGCCGACCGCCAGCGCGACCAAGGCGCAGCAGATCAACCCAATTCTCCAGGTGAACCCCCAGACCAGACGGAAGAGCCACCGGAATGGAGTGAGCAGCGTCCCGATCAGGCCACGTCTGCGCCCGGCGGGCTTGCGCTTGGCCGGCGTCTTTTTCGAAGATCCAAAGAAGATACGTTTTAACAAACCGGGAGACTTCCGGGCTTGCACGGGCTTGCGGGTCGGTTTTGCCCTCTTTCGGGATCCACCCTTGGGATAGCGTTTTTCCGCCACCAGTGGCCTGCGCCCTGATCCTTGTGCCATGTCCTTGTCCTGCCCAGTATCTGCCCAGTATCTGCTCGGTGTGCTGTCCAGTATTCCGCCCGGCATCCAGACCAAAGTTCTGGTTAATGCTTTATTGCTCTGCTGCCCGGTTTGCCCGTTTTGGGAACAATAAACCCATCCCACTGCTTTGTAGAGGGGCAGTTTTGCAGCAAACTCCCTCCTCACACCGCCCAAAAACCGTGCATTGACGCTTTTTTAAGCAAAATAATTAGGCCGACGCCCCGTCGCGCCCGGTCAAACCGGGCCCCGACTGTTCCCCCGACTCGGGGTGGCCGCTTTTCTGCGGGTGCGAATGGAGCGGACAAAACGGTCCAGGAAAGGGTGTCGAGATGAAAATGATCATAGCAGCCATCAAACCCTTCAAACTCGAGGAGGTCCGCGAGGCGCTGACCAAAATCGGTGTTTCGGGTCTGATGGTGACGGAAATCAAAGGCTTTGGAGCCCAGGCAGGCCACACGGAAATCTACCGTGGCGCCGAATACGAAGTGAACTTCGTGCCCAAGGTCAAACTGGAAATCGTGGTGCCGGGCGAGCTGGCCGACCAGGTGGTGGACACCATCTCGTCCACCGCGCGCACGGGCAAGATCGGCGATGGGAAGATCTTTGTCCTGGATGTGGCACAGGCCGTGCGGGTGCGCACCGGCGAAACCAACCTCGAAGCGCTCTGAGCGCTCGTTTTGGAGGAAAATACAGATGCGTAAACTGAAACTCTCACTTGCCACCCTCGGGTTTGCCGCCCTGCCGGGTCTGGCTTTGGCCCAGGATGCGGCCGCGCCGGGCTTTGACGAAATCGGCCCCTACATCATGACGACCCTGCTGTTCTGCATGGCCGGCTTCCTGGTGTTCTTCATGGCTGCGGGCTTTGCAATGCTCGAAGGCGGTCTGGTGCGTTCCAAGAACGTCACCATGCAGATGACCAAGAACATCGCGCTCTATTCGATCGCGGCCATCATGTACTGGCTGGTCGGCTTCAACACCATGTACCCGGGCGATTTCAACGGCTACTTCTCCATCGGCGGTCAGACCGTTCTGGATGCGGTCGGCGTATCCGCAGCGGATGCAGCGCTTGACTATGCGTCGGTTGGCTCTGACTTCTTCTTCCAGCTGGTGTTTGTGGCGGCAACCGCCTCCATTGTATCCGGCGCCCTGGCTGAGCGTATCAAACTGTGGCCCTTCCTGATCTTCGTCGTTGTCCTGACCGGCCTGATGTACCCGATCTCCGGCTCCTGGCAGTGGGGTGGCGGCTGGCTGTCCGAAATGGGCTTCTCCGACTTTGCAGGCTCCACCGTTGTGCACTCCGTGGGTGGCTGGGCTGCACTGGCTGGTGCCATCGTCCTCGGCCCGCGTCTGGGCAAGTACAAGGATGGCCGCGTTAATCCGATGCCCGGTTCCAACCTGGCCCTGGCGACCCTCGGCACGTTCATCCTGTGGCTCGGCTGGTTCGGCTTCAATGGCGGCTCGCAGCTGGCGATGGGCACCGTGGGTGATGTCTCTGACGTATCGCGTATCTTTGCCAACACCAACATGGCCGCTGCGGCCGGTGCTGTGACCGCACTGATCCTGACCCAGGTGATGTACAAAAAGGTCGACCTGACCATGGTTCTGAACGGTGCTCTGGCGGGTCTGGTTTCGATCACCGCTGAGCCGCTGGCCCCGACGCTGTTTGGCGCGCTCTGGATTGGTGCTGTTGGCGGTGTGATCGTTGTCTTCACCGTGCCGATGCTGGACAAGTTCAAGATCGACGATGTGGTCGGCGCCATTCCGGTTCACCTGCTGGCAGGTATCTGGGGCACCATCGCTGTCATCTTCTACGGTGAAGCCAGCCTCGTGACCCAGCTGACCGGCATCATCGCCTACGGTATCTTCACCTTCGTGGCCTCGCTGATTGTCTGGTTCATCCTGAAAGCAACCATGGGCATCCGCGTCTCCGAAGAGGATGAGATCACCGGTCTCGATATGTCGGAACTGGGCATGGAAGCCTATCCGGAGTTCAAGGCAGGCTAAACGCCACCTCATAACAAACCAAGGAACGCGGCTCCAAAGGGGCCGCGTTTTTCTTTGCCACCACGATGTCCTTTGCTTTGAGAAAGCGGCGCTCCCGCCCACTCCGGCACAGTCAAAGACTGCACCTTTGCGGTTGGGCCCGGCGCCGCTGACGCGGCGCAGCCCTCATGCCGAAGCCGCACCGCACCACGGGTCAAGGGGATCTTGCCGAAGGCAAGGCACCTGCGGGCGCGGGAGCCCCCCTTTTTCCAGCAAACATAGCTCCAAATAAAAACGCGCCCCCGCAGGAGCGCGCTTTCCATGAGTTTGGCACAGGCTCGGGCGGGTCAGACGCCTGCGTCTATGATCGCTTTGGCCAGCAGCGGAACGGTGGTCTTGTTCAGACCCGCGATATTCATGCGGCTGTCGCCCACCATGTAGATCCCGTTGTCCACGCGCATCTTCTCCACCAATTCCGGCGTCGTGCCGAGCAAAGAGAACATGCCGCGGTGCTGCGCGATGAAACCGAACCGGTCCGAGCCGCTCAGGCGCTGCAGCTCATCCGCCAGCTGCTGACGCAGATCCAGCATGCCAAGGCGCACCTCTTCCAGCTCGGCGGCCCAGTCGGCGCGCAGAGCCTCATCATTCAGGATCATCGTCACCAGACGCGCGCCATGATCCGGCGGGAAGGAGAAGTTTTGCCGGTTCAAAAACGCCAGCGTGCCCTGGTTCAGTGCCTGAGCGCTGCCGTCCTGGCTCACCGCCATCAAAAGACCGGTACGCTCGCGGTAGATGCCAAAGTTCTTGGAACAGCTTGCCGCGATCAGGCATTCGGGCGTCTGGGCGGCGACCATGCGCACACCCGCCGCGTCTTCCTCCAGACCATCGCCAAAGCCCTGATAGGCAATGTCGATCATCGGGATCAGGCCCCGTGCGTTCAGAAGGTCGATCACCTCCTGCCACTGACTCACGTTCAGATTGGCGCCGGTCGGGTTGTGGCAGCAGCCATGCAGCAGCACCACGTCGCCCTTTTCGGCGCCCTTCAGATCCTCGATCATCCCGTCAAAGTTCACGCCGCGCGTTTCGCGGTCGAAATAGCGATAGGTGACGGTCTCGATGCCCACGTATTTCAGGATCGAGATGTGATTCGGCCAGGTCGGATCAGAAACAAACACACGCGCCTTGGGATTGGCCATCTTGATCAACTCAAACGCCTGGCGCACCGCACCAGTGCCGCCGGGGGTGGCGGCAGCGGCAATGTTCCCACGTGCAACGCTATCGCCCAGGATCAGCTTGATCATCGCATCTGCGTAGCCGGGATCGCCCGCAAGGCCGGTATAGGCTTTGGTGGTCTGCTCTTCCCATAGTTTGTGCTCAGCAGCCTTGATCGCGCGCATCACCGGGGTGACGCCCTCGGCGTTCTTGTAGACACCGACGCCAAGGTCGATCTTCTGTTCGCGCGGGTCTTCACGGTACATCTGCATCAGCGCCAGGATCTTGTCGGCTGGCTGGGGTTTGAGGGTCTCGAACATCAGTTCTCTCCGGTTGCAACGGGTAGGGTCGGGAAGGCGCCCCATTCGGACCAGGACCCGTCATAAAGCGCATGATCGGTCTTGCCGATCCGCTCCAGGGCCAGGCTGAGAACGGCGGCGGTCACGCCCGAGCCGCAAGTGGTGATGGCAGGTTTTGAAAGATCGACACCGGCGGCTTCGAATGTGCTGCGAAGACCGGCCGTGTCCTTCATCGTCCCATCAGAGGTCAGAAGGTCGGTGTAAGGCACGTTCTTGGAACCCGGAATATGGCCGGCGCGCAAGCCTTCGCGGGGTTCTGGAACCTCGCCCCGGAACCGTGCGGCGGCGCGGGCATCGATGATCTCGTGATCGCCCAGCTTGGCGGCTGCCGACACCTGAGTCACATCCCGCACAAGACTGTTCTGCACGCGCACGGTCATGTGGCGGTCGCGGATCACCGGCGGCAGGTCTTCAACGGGGTGCCCCTCGGCCTGCCATTTGGGAAGGCCTCCGTCCAGAACCGCGATATTGCTCTGCCCCATCAGGCGGAACAGCCACCAGACACGGGCCGCGGATTTGAGGCCCGCGCCGTCATAGACCACGACCTGATGCCCATCGCCAACGCCCATCGCCCGCAGGCGCGACATGAACTTTTCCACCGGCGGCGCCATATGCGGCAGGTCCGAGCGGTGATCTGCCACGTCATCAATATCGAAGAAGCGCGCGCCGGGAATGTGGGCGGCATCATATTCCGCCTTGGGATCGCGGTTCTCGTTCGGCAAGTACCAGGAGCCGTCCAGAATACGCAGGTCGGGGTCTTTGAGGTGGGCCGCCAGCCAGTCGGTCGACACCAGAGTTTTCGGATCATCCATCTTTCGAGGCCTCCCCTTCAGGTTCGCAAGGCTAAAACCGCCCAAGCCAACTGTGCCGGGCAATCATCGCTCGCGCATGGGTACAACCCACTGCCACAAGGCGCAAGAGAGCGCACCCTAGGGGTACAATATTTGCGATTGCACGACAAAATAGGCACGATGGATCGCCCAAACGCCTGCTAGCGGGCGTCCTTCAAAAGGCGCTGCTTCTGGCGCGACCAGTCGCGCTTGGCCTGGGTTTCGCGCTTGTCGTGATTCTTCTTGCCCTTGGCGATGCCGATCTTCAGCTTAGCGATACCACGATGGTTAAAATAGAGCACCAGCGGCACCAGAGTCATCCCCTTGCGCTGGGTTGCGTTCCACAGGCGGGCCAGCTCCTTGCGCGACACCAAGAGCTTGCGACGGCGGCGCTCCTCATGCTTGAACATCTTGGCCTGCTCATAAGGCGCGATGTAAGAGTTCACCAGCCACAACTCTCCGTCATCCACGGTGGCATAGGATTCGGAGATGTTCGATCCGCCCGCCCGCAGGGACTTCACCTCTGAACCTTCCAGGATGATGCCGCACTCCAGATCCTCTTCAATAGCATAGTCGAACCGCGCCCGGCGGTTTTCGGCAATTACCTTGTAGTTCGGATCTGATTTCTGTTTGGCCATGGCAGGCAGATGTAAGCGCGCCCGGCGGCAGACGCAAGATGACTCAGCACAGCCGGTCAGGCGCGGCGGCTGCGGATCAGGGTAAAGACACCGCTGCCCACGATCACCGCACTGCCGAGCAGGGTCAGCGCATCGGGGCGTTCGCCAAAGACCAGCACCCCCAGGACCATGGCAAAGACCAGCCGCGTATAGCGAAAGGGCGCCACGACCGAGATTTCCCCCAGCCGCATCGCGCCCGTGAGGGCCATATAGGCCAGAACGCCAATGAGTGTGGCGCCGAGCAGATCCAGCCAGACATGCGGCGGCAAGTCTACGGCCTGCATCTCATCGAGGCCGGTCCAGCCCAGCACGATAGCGCCCGCAACCACCAGCATGGCAAACCCCAAAAGGCCAAGCTGGCTGTTGTGCATGTCTTTTGGTGCAGCGCGGGTCGCCAGATCGCGCCCGGCAAAGCCGAGCGTTCCGGCGACGGCAAAAAGGGAGGCAGGCTCGAAGCCGCTTAACCCGGGGCGCAAGATGATCAACACGCCGACAAAGCCCGCCAGGATCGCCATCCAACGCCGCCAGCCGACCGTCTCGCCAAAGAATACCACCGCACCCGCCGCCACCACCAGCGGTGTCGCCTGCAGAATGGCCGAAGCCGAAGACAGCGGCGTCAGCGCGATGGCCAGCGTGTAGCACAGCCGCCCCGCAACCTCTGACAGAGAGCGCCACGCCATCGCGCGCGTGCAAAAGCCCCGGTGCCAAAGGGGCTGACCCAGCGCACGCGCCACGCCCGCAAAGATCACCATGCCGCCAGAGCCAAAGATCACCAGGATCACCCCCACCGGCAGGCTCTGGGCGGCGGATTTGATGAACATGTCCTCCAGCGCAAAGGCCGCCATGGCCAGCACCATCAACAGGCTGCCGCGCAGCGTCTCCATCGGGGCCTCCCTCCAATCGGCCTTTGTATCTATGCCCTAGCCCTAGTCAGGCCGCGCAGGATGAACAAGCGTGGACAGGGGGTGTGGTACAATATCGTGATCAGGGCGCGAGGGTGGTGTGAGCACCCCAGCCGCATCAGGCCTTGCGGTAATGATGCATGTTGAGAAAGGCGGCGCCGCCCGCGCCTGCGCGATAGCCGTGGGGTTGATCGGCGGCAAAGCGCAGCCCTTCGCCCACCTCCAGACGCTTCCAGGTGCCGTCGTTCAGAACGTCCAGCGGCCCTTCGAGTACGAATACTTCTTCGGTTACACCTGCATCATGAGCTTGGGACTGATGGCACTGATCGGGTTTCAAACGCACGTGAAAGGTCTCCGCCCCAAGGGCCGCATCAAAGGGAAAGACGATCTTGACCGCGATGCTGCCGGGGAATTGCACGGTGCGAAACACACTCTCGCCCAGAACCTTGGGGCGGCTCGCGTCCTCGATCAGGGCGGTCAGCGGCAGGTGAAACCCCTTGGCGATCTTCCAGAGCGTCGCAATGGTCGGGCTTGATTCGCCTCGTTCGATCTGCCCCAGCATCGCCTTTGAGACCCCCGTGACCTCGGCCGCGCGCGACAGGCTGAACCCGGCCTCGGCCCGTATCTGTTTCAGATTCTGGGCAATCTTGTCTTCACTCAAGGAGGGTGACGCGGGAAGGGTCTGCATCTGTCGTCGGGTCTCTTCAAAAAAGGCTTGTGCGTTATAGCGCACGGCGCATATTGTGCGCTATAACGCACGAACCAAACCTACAAGAGCCCGCAGCGCAGGAAAACCCCCTAGGAAAGCCCCAGATGCCGCAGCTGAAACTTTCACATATCACGGCCGGTGCCGTCGCCATTCTGGTGGGCTACACCAGTTCGGTGGCGATCATCTTTCAGGCCATCGATGCACTCGGGGCGACACAGGCGCAGGCCAACAGCTGGCTTCTGGCGTTGGGGCTGGGCATGGGGGTGACTAGCCTGATCCTGTCGCTTTGGTTCCGCATGCCGGTGCTGACCGCCTGGTCCACGCCGGGGGCGGCCCTGCTTGCGGTGGGCGGCAGCGCGACGACCCTGCCCGAGGCCACCGGCGCCTTCCTGTTCTGCGCGGTGCTGCTGACGCTAACGGGCCTCACCGGCTGGTTCGAACGGCTGGCACGACTGATTCCGGACACGCTGGCCAATGCGCTTTTAGCGGGGATCCTGTTCCGCTTTGGGCTGGAGGCGTTTTCCGCGCTGGAAGAGGACATCTGGCTGGTCGCCGTCATGGGGGCAGCTTTCCTGATCGGCAAGCTCTATGCGCCGCGCTACACCATCCCGCTGGTGCTGCTGGCGGGCATTCTCTGGGCCAGCGCGGCGGGCAGCTTTGGCGACATCGCTCAGTTGAACCTCACCCTTGCCACGCCAGAAGCCGTGATGCCCGAATTCACGCTTTCGGCGCTCATCGGCCTTGGTCTGCCGCTTTATATTGTCACCATGTGCTCGCAAAATATGCCCGGCGTCGTGACCCTGCGCAGCGCGGGCTATGTGCCGCCGGTTTCCGCTGCGCTGACCGTCACCGGGCTTGCCTCGCTCATCCTTGCGCCTTTTGGCGGCTATGCCTTCAACCTGGCCGCCATCACTGCCGCCATCTGCGCAGGCCCCGAGGCGGATGAAGACCCAAAGACCCGCTATCTGGCCGTTGTGGCTGCCGGGGTGATCTACTGCCTGGTGGGGTTGGGTGGCGCAGCGGTGATCTCACTCTTCCTGATCGCGCCGCATGCTTTGGTGGCCACCGTCGCAGGCCTCGCCTTGCTATCGACCATCGGCAACGGGCTGTCCGATGCGCTCGGCCCCGCGCAGGGCCGTGAGGCGGCGCTATTGTGTTTCATGGGCACGGTCTCAGGCATCAGCTTCCTCGGGATCGGCGCGCCCTTCTGGGCGCTGATGATCGGTCTTGTGGCCCATGTGGCGCTCAACCGCCCTGCCCCATCGAGGAAACCCGTATGATCCATTCCAAAACGGCTCCCCAAAACGGAGCAAAACAACCAAAAACACCCCTCGGTTATTGCATTTGTTTCGCAAATCATGTCCCTGAGGGCAAAAGAGGGAAATAGCCACATGCCAATGTACCGATCCAGAACCTCCACCCATGGACGCAACATGGCCGGCGCGCGTGGCCTTTGGCGCGCAACCGGCATGAAGGACGATGATTTCGGCAAGCCGATCATCGCCATCGTCAACTCCTTCACCCAGTTCGTGCCCGGTCACGTCCACCTCAAGGATCTCGGCCAGATGGTCGCCCGCGAGGTCGAAGCCGCAGGCGGCGTTGCCAAGGAATTCAACACCATCGCGGTGGATGACGGCATCGCCATGGGCCATGACGGCATGCTCTATTCCCTGCCCTCGCGCGAGGTGATCGCCGACAGCGTCGAATACATGGTCAACGCCCATTGCGCCGATGCCATGGTCTGCATCTCCAACTGCGACAAGATCACGCCCGGCATGCTGATGGCCGCCATGCGCCTCAATATCCCTGCGATCTTTGTCTCGGGCGGTCCGATGGAAGCGGGCAAGATCGACATCGCCGATCTCGACATGAAAAAGATCGACCTGGTGGACGCCATGGTCGCCGCCGCCAGCGAGACCTTCACCGACGAGCAGGTCAAGCACATCGAGGAAAACGCCTGCCCCACCTGCGGCTCCTGCTCTGGCATGTTCACGGCAAACTCGATGAACTGCTTGGCCGAGGCGCTGGGTCTCGCCCTGCCCGGCAACGGCTCGACCCTGGCCACCCACGCCGACCGCAGGCAGCTGTTCCTAGAAGCGGGCCGCAAGATCGTCGACATCACCAAGCGCCACTATGTAGGCGAGGAAAAGGGCCTGCTGCCGCGCGAAATCGCCACCTTCGAGGCCTTCGAGAACGCCATGAGCCTTGATATCGCCATGGGCGGCTCCACCAACACCGTGCTGCACCTGCTGGCCATCGCCAATGAGGGCAAGGTGGATTTCAACATGTCCCACATGGACCAGCTCAGCCGCAAGGTGCCCTGCCTGTGCAAGGTCGCGCCCAATATCGAAAACGTCCATATGGAAGACGTGCACCGCGCCGGTGGCATCTTCTCGATCCTGGGCGAGCTGTCCCGCGCCGGTCTTTTGCACAACGATTGCAGCACCGTGCATTCCAGCACCATGGGCGAGGCCATCGCCAAATGGGACATCAAGGTCGCCAACAACCCCGAGGCCGAAGAGCTGTTCAAGGCGGCGCCCGGCGGCGTGCGCACGACCGAGGCCTTTTCGCAGTCGAACCGCTACAAGGAGCTGGACACCGACCGCGCAGGCGGCGTGATCCGCTCAGTCGAACATGCGTTTTCCAAGGACGGTGGCCTTGCGGTGCTGTTCGGCAATATCGCGCTGGATGGCTGCATCGTGAAGACTGCGGGCGTTGATGAAAGCATCCTCAAGTTCACCGGCTCGGCCTATGTCTGCGAAAGCCAGGACCAGGCCGTTAGCGACATCCTGACCGGAAAGGTCAAGGAGGGCGACGTGGTCGTCATCCGCTATGAAGGTCCGCGCGGCGGTCCGGGGATGCAGGAAATGCTCTACCCGACCTCCTACCTCAAATCCAAAGGGCTGGGCAAAGCCTGCGCCCTGCTGACCGACGGACGTTTCTCGGGCGGCACCTCGGGCCTGTCGATCGGCCACGTCTCGCCCGAGGCGGCCGAGGGCGGCGCCATCGGTCTGGTACAGACAGGCGATACCATCGAGATCGACATCCCGAACCGCTCGATCCACCTGGCGGTCTCGGACGAAGAGCTCGCCACCCGCCGCGCCGCGCAGGATGCCGCAGGCTGGAAACCGGCCAAACCGCGCAGGCGCAAGGTCTCGACCGCACTCAAGGCCTACGCCATGCTGACCACCAGCGCCGCCAAAGGTGCCGTGCGCGCGCTGCCTGAAGACGACAGCTGAGCTGACGCTGCATCGAAAAGCAAAGGCCCCTGCAGTTGATCGCCGGGGCCTTTCGTTTTTAGGACGGCCTCGAATTGAGTAGTGGGAAAATTTTCATGACCATCTGGCGGCCACATTCTTCTATTCGTGCCAAGGCAATCGGCCTGCCCTGGCGCGACGGGCGATTCCTCGCAGCTCGAGTCACCGAAGATTCCGGACGTATCAAGGGCGTGCGCCCACTGGGTGGAACCATCGAGTTTGGCGAGACATGGCAACAGGCGCTGATACGGGAGTTTAAAGAAGAGCTGGCTGTCGAAATCAGCATATCTGGCCCGCCTCAGGTCTTTGAAAACATCTACCATCACGAAGGACAGCCGGGTCATGAGATCATCTTTGCCGCAAATGTAACACTGCCAAAGCTGCCCCGTCTTGACATGGAAGACATCTCTTTCAAAGAAGGCAATGGCATGATCTGGACCGCCGGGTGGTACACGCTGGAAGATCTTGAAGCCGGTGGGCTGGAGCTTTATCCAACGGGTCTCAAGGAAGAACTTCGCAACAGTACCGTTCTCAAACGAGATACCAATTAGAGGCAAACCCTCCCGCGCTCGCAGATGCCTTGCCTGCGGCAAGCCCCCTTGGCGGCCTTGGGCCCGGCGCCGCTGACGCGGCGCTGATCTCTCCAAACCGAACCGGACCGCACCGCGGGTCAAGGGCCGCGCCAGCGGCCTCGCGCACAGCGCGAGGTTCCCTTGAGGCGGGGTGCGGTCCTTCTCACAATCGAAAAGGCGCGTTCAGGGCAGACCTGCCCCTGAACCGCTTCTCAGCCCCCCTTGCGCCGCGTCAGCGGCGCCAGGCCCAACCAGCGGATGGGCATTTTCAATGCCCGGACGATGGGCGGGAGCCCCTCCGCCTGTCTGAACAGGTCAGTCCCCAAGCTTGGCGTGCACCTCGTCCAGATCAATCTCTCCAATGGGCATCTTGTTGCCCGGGTTTTCAAAATCGTATTTGAACAGATCGAAATCGCGCTTGTAGATCTCGTAGACCAGATGCATCGACAGATCGTCGAAGTAATCCTCCACCGGATGCGCACGTTTGGGGCCGTGGCCTTCGCTTTCGTTGAAGCGCGGGATGGTCGCCAGATCCACCTTGTGCGGCGTCTTGATGGCGTCCAGCACCTCTTGCATGCCGTCGTTGAAGGCCTCGGTCCAGATGATCTTGTTGTAGCGCCCGCCGTTCACGATGAAGGTCGACACGTGACCTGACGTGGCCGACCAGTGAATATCCGGCTCCATCGGGCGGCGCCAGCGGATGGTGTCGCGCGCAAAAAGCAGAAACCGCCGGAAGCTTTTGATCTGGTCGAATTCCTGCTTGCCATCTTCACCGCCAACCTCGACCCCGTACTCATAGGCCAGCTTGGGCACGAGATTGCCCCGGTAGCGCCGACCGTTGCGCTGGATGCCGCAGATCTTGTCAAAGAAGGAACTGAGAATGCGCGTGTAGGGGTTGCGCACGCAGGTAAAGGCATAGGCCTTTTGCGCCTGCACAGCCTTGCGGATCGGCTCCTGACTGTAGTCCTGCGCCCATTTATGCAGCCCTTCGGTGGAATCGTGGATGTCGCCCTCAAAAAACCGCCCGTGATCCGAATAGTAGAGGATCTGCCCAATGGTAGAACAGGCGCATTTGGGCACCACGCGATAGATCACGCTTTCACTCTCGGTCATCCAGGTTCCCGGAAACCCCATGTCCTGCCCTCTTTCTCCCTGCCAATCGACGCCACAATGCCCATATCGCATTCAAAAGACAAATAAACTTGTTTCGCCGCGCAGTCCGCCCCGGTATCAAGAACACAATCCACCGAAATCCGGGCAAATCGTCGTCAGAATGGCAAAAATCGCGTATCTCCTGCTCTGCCACAAGGACCCAGAGGCCATCATCCAGAAGGCCGAGCGTCTGACGGCGGTTGGCGACTACATGGTGATCCACTTTGACGGACGCGCCAGCGATCAGGATTTCGAAGAAATCCGCAGCGCGCTTAAACACAACCCCAATGTCTGCTTTACCCGCCGCCGCATCAAATGCGGCTGGGGAGAGTGGTCCCTGGTGCAGGCAACGCTCAATGCCATCAAGGCGGGGCTCGATGCCTTCCCCCGCGCCACGCATTTTTACATGCTGTCGGGCGACTGCATGGCGATCAAGACCGCGCAATACGCCCATCAGTTCCTCGATCGCCACGATTGCGATTTCATCGAAAGCTTTGACTTCTTCGAAAGCAACTGGATCAAGACCGGCCTGAAAGAGGAGCGGCTCATCTACCGGCACTATTTCAATGAGCGCAAATACAAACGCCTTTTCGAGCTGAGCGTCGCAATCCAGCAAAAATTGGGGTTGGAGCGCGAGGTGCCAGACGACCTTCAGATGCAGATCGGCAGCCAGTGGTGGTGCCTGCGCCGCCGCACGGTTGAAGCCATCCTCGACCTTGTGAAAAAACGCCGCGATATCATCCGCTTTTTCCGCACCACCTGGATCCCGGATGAGACCTTCTTTCAAACCCTCGTGCGGCATCTGGTGCCCGAGCCGGAAATTCAGAGCCGTACCCTTACCTTCCTGATGTTCACCGACTACGGAATGCCGGTGAACTTCTACAATGATCACTACGATCTCTTGCTGGGGCAGGATTTCCTGTTTGCCCGCAAGATCAGCCCCGAGGCCAAGGATCTGAAACGCCGACTTGGGCGCCTCTATATGGCAGAGGATGTGGAATTTCAGATCTCTGACGAAGGACGCAACCTTTACCAGTTTCTGGTGCAGCGCGGCCGTGTGGGCCAACGGTTTGCACCGCGGTTCTGGGAGGCCGAAAGCACCCTGGGGCGCGACCGCGATCTGGTCATGGTGGTCTGCAAGAAATGGCATCTGGCAAAACGTCTGGCCGGTCGCATCGGCGAGCTTACAGGCACACCTGCCCTAGGGTACCTGTTCCATGAAGAAGACGCCCCCCTGCCCGATCTTGGCGGGATCGAAACCTCACTGGACAAGCGCAACCGTCATCGCCGCGCGCTCATGCGGATGCTGTTTGACTATTTTGGAGCCAAGCGGATGATCGTCTGTATCGACCCATCCGGGCTGGATCTGATGCAGGATTTTGCCTCTGACAGGTCGATCACCCGGATCCTGCATCTGGAGTGCGATTTTTCAGACGCGGAGTTGGTTGCCCATGCCCAGCGCACCGGGCTTTTGGGGGCGCAAACACCCCCCCAGACCCGAGACAGGATCCTTCCCACTATTCGCAATGACATTCACCATGAGGCGGACAGGATCCGCGAAGCTGGCTTTGCCTTCTACCAGTGTATCCGCCAAGGCGATGATGCCGCTTTGACTGCCGCAGCCCTGACCGAGACCTTTGGCCTGTCGCAGCAAGACGCGTTGCGGATGGCCAGCAACAACGCGTTGTTCGCTGACTAGGCTGTGGCTCTCACCTGCAGTGAGGCACTCAGGCGCCCTTGCCGCCAAACCAGCGGCGCAGGCGGCTTTTCTTTTCCGCAATGGCATCGCCGGCCGCATAAAGACTGTCTTCGACGTCCTCGATCATGGGATCCAGCCGGTTGCGGCGGAACCGGCGCCAGCGCACGTAGATGGCCCAGAACAGCGCCGCAATCAGCACCAGGATCACGATGCTCACCCAGTTGAGCGGCTTGTCCTCTGGCCCTGAAACCGTGCGGATCGCAACCGCATTGGGAAAGGCCGACAGGAACTCGCTGCGCCAGCCATAGTGCAGCACGGCGACCCATTCGGGGTCAGCCTTGTTGGAAATGGCATCATTGGCTTCGGTATAAAGGTTGGCCGTGTCGAATTTGAAATAGGGCGGCCAGTTCCAGCCTGTGTCCTCGTTCCGGTAGACAACCGCATCACCATTCGGGCGCACGGCCTGAATGAACTGCACATCGCGGTTGCTGATGGTGGTCGACTGGGTATCCGGCGTGGACCAGAAAATCCGCGTCCAGTCGTTCAGCTCCTGCCGTTCCTCATAGGTATTGACGATACGCACCACGTCGTACTGCGGCAAAGTGTAATGCAGAAAGGCACCAAACAGCACCCAGATGGTGATCAGAAAACCCCATTTGATATAGGCCATGTCGGGCTCCTATGCGAAATTGACCATGTAAATCACCAAAGCAATCAAGCTCAGCGGCACGATGTAAACCAACAAAAGCATCTTGCGCTGAACGGACCGGTCGAACTGCTTCAGCCCCCGCTGGATGAACGCCGCGCGGTCCCCGGTCAACCCCTTCTCTGCCCAGCGTCGGTTCAGTTTGGCCCGGTGCCTTTGCCGTGAATAGAGCCACAGGATCCCATAGACCACCGTAAGCACGACCATCAAAAAGAAAACGAGCCGAATAAACGCCAAAGCCTCTGCCCCTTGCCACAGGTCAAACCACGACAGCATGCGCGGCTGATACTTTGAACATAGGCACTTTGGGAGGGATGCCAATGCCGGGTCGCCCCGCCTGGCTACGTGGGGCTTTCTTCCGCATCAGAAAGGTCATCATGCCAAGGGGCGGCAGGCTTTCCTGCTCTGTCAGGGCAAGGCTGTCGCCCCGTTCTTGCCAGGGGCTTAATCCGGCACCTTGCGGATCAACCCCCAGATCACCAGAACCACGTAAGCCAGGCACAGAACAACCAGCGTCGTCCATGCATAGGTCAGAACCGCCGCCCCCGCAAAGGCACACCCTACAAGGAAGTACTTCACATTCTCCCGGCTGATTTTCACCGCCTTGGGTGACCAGGTGGGAATGCGGCTGATCATCAGGAAACCGATGACCACCATGTGGAAACAGATCAGCAGGCCCGGGATGGTGAACCCCTCGGCAAAGGAGAACGACAGGAACATCGGCAGCATCGCCAGCATCGCCCCGGCAGGAGACGGGATGCCGGTGAAATAGCCCAGCCGCTCCCCGACCACGGGTTCTTCGGATTTCGCCGCCACGTTGAACCGCGCCAGCCGCACCACGCAGCAGACCGAGAACACAAGGACTGAGATCCACCCGGCGCTGCGCATGTCCTGCAAGGCCCAGAAATAGATCACCAGCGGTGCCGCCACCCCGAAGTTCAGGAAGTCCGCCAGCGAGTCCAGCTCGGCCCCCATCTTGCTATCACTGCCCAAGGCCCGCGCCAGCCGTCCGTCAAGCCCATCGAGCAGCGCCGCAAGCAGGATCAGCTGCACCGCCAGCACGTAATTGCCCTGCACCCCGAACCGGATCGCCGACAGCCCCGCACAGATCGCCCCCACCGTCATGATGTTCGGGAGCAGCTGGATCAGAGCATATTCGTTTTTCGTCTTCTTGGGCAGATCGTCCATGGGGCGGAGGTCAGTCTTGTCAGAGGTCATAAGGGGTGATGGTCGGGCAGGCGCAGTCCAAAGCCCCGCCCTCCCCTGCATAGCGCAGCAGAGCCGCCCCCGCTATGCCTGATCACAGGGGGGCGTGCAATGGGAGGGGGCGGTTGCAGCCCAAACTCGACATTCATGCAAGGTATGGCGATGGCGCTTCTGCGAGCGCGAAACGCTTCCCGAAAGCGGACCTTCAAATCCTCTCAGTTGACCCAGGTGATGCTGCGCCCGACGCAGATGTAAGCGAAGCGCAGGTTTCGGCCTTTGCAAAGTCGTGGTCAGCGAGCCACCTTGCAGGGGGAAGGCCCATTAGAGACTTTCACGACTTAACTCAAATGCTGCGTTCGCAATCCACATAGCGGTCAATTGTTCGTGAGCAATTGACCCTACGTCACTTAACCAAGTTTTTGCGTCCAGATGGATTTTGTGTTAGCGTTAACTATCCGGGTAAAGGTCGCTTGTGCGATTAGAAATTCGGTGGTCGCAAAAATAGACTGACTTTGGAGTGACAAAATATCGAAGCTATTCTTGGGAAGGAAAAGGAATGAAAGCAATTGTATGCTCTATGACAGTATGTGCCCTGTTGATGACTTCTGCCAGCGCGGCGGAAGCTAAGAATTTCAGGATAGTTTTGCTAGAATTTGCAATTGGCGTTGGTGCCGCACTTTTTGCAAATGAAGTGATCGCACAAGAAAATTCTGTTCACCCAAATGTAGTTCGCACGAAAGACGGCAAGCTCCGACCTGCTACTGGCTACAAGTGGGTGTTACCAGACGATCCCAACGACTTTAGAGTCGTAAGAAAGTAATTGCGCTAGCCTCCTGCGGAGTGTCCGTCCGTTGAAGTCGCCGCTGTTGAGCGGCAGTATGTCCATAACACCCACCGCCAGACCTCACGCATGTTTCCCTAAGCAGACATTCGTTGACCACTCAGCACATGTCAAAAGGGCTCAATGCCGACATTGAGCGTAAGAAGCCGCGTTTGACAGCTTGAATGTCCGGTTCTGGAAAGGCGAGACGCGATTTGTGCATGTGCGGCAACGAGAACCAACCTCGCTTCGCATCGGTCACTTTGGGCTGGCCGATGTCATCTGGCGGCGGGGACAAGGTGCGATGTCGCTGGAACCCTGGTGCCGCGGTGCCGCAAGTCGGCTTTGAGCCCAATGTGCAAAATGCCGCAAAGGGACGAAGGTCCACAATACGGGCACAGCGGACCTATGAAACAAGCATCCATATTGCCACCGCTGCCAATACTGTCCCGAATAACAAGTTGAGCTTTCGGGAACTTTCCGGTGACCTGAAGAAGCTTGCGATCCGGTCTCCCACCAACGTCCAAATCAAAAAGGCGATCAGGTTGTTAAGTGTAAAGACAGTCGTGATTAGAATGACCGAGGCGAAATTGCTCATGCCTGTCGGCCTCAAGAACTGTGTGAACATCAAAGCGATAATGACATAGGCTTTTGGATTGAGCAGAAGTAAAATTGTTCCGTCCACAAACGTAGCCGGTTTTGCGTCCTCTGATCCTTGAAGCGTGCCTGCTTTCAGCATTTTCCATGCGATCCAAAGAACATAGAGCGAACCGGCGATTTTGAGGATCGAGAATAGTTGCGGAAAACGCTCAATGGCCGCCAAAAATCCAAAGCCGATGGCTGCCGTGACGAACCAAGTCGCGATGTGGTATCCGGCATTCGCAGGAATGGTTGCGCGGAACCCGAACCGCGCACCATTGGCAGCGAAGAACATATTTCCCGGTCCGGGGCTGTAAGCGAGCGGGAACAAGAATACGATGAGCGCGAGTGTCGTCTGATGCATTCCGAAATTCCATGTTTGAATTGAAATTCAGGCTTAGACGTTTCGAGCCGCTTTGAGCGACCCGTTTCATGCTCTATCCTGTCAACGCAAAACCGTAGCTTTGGGCTGGAGACCGGACATCCGCAAGCATAGTTGGAACGGCAGCTTAGTCCGCAAAGCGGCCTATCGAACGCTGACCGAAGGTGCAACTGCAGCGAATGGCTGCTTCTGAATGCGGCGTAGCAGCGCCCGTGGCCGCAGTAGGTCGATGGAAGGCCGAATTTGCAAAGGTCGCTATCTGCGCAAAGCCGCCAAACCACCGCCACACCAGGGGTGCACAGCCGGTGTACGGGGGGTGTACGGATGTCACCCCCCGGATGTCTCCTCAGCCGGGGCTCCGCCCGTTCGGCGCTGAAACGCTCTCCCAGAGCGTTTCCGAGACGCGCCTCACCCAACCACATTGAACTCCGGGCCGTAGGGGTAGCCGGTGATGTTCTCGTTGCCGTCCTCGGTGATCACCAGGATGTCATGTTCGCGGTAGCCGCCCGCTCCGGGGTTACCTGTCGCGATGGTGAGCATCGGCTCCATCGAGATCACCATGCCCGGCTCCAGCACCGTGTCGATGTCCTCGCGCAGCTCCAATCCTGCCTCGCGCCCATAGTAGTGGGACAAGACGCCAAACGAGTGCCCATAGCCAAAGGTGCGATATTGCAGAAGGTCGCGCTCTTCAAAGAAGGCATTGATCTTATGAGTGATTTCGGCGCAGCTTGACCCCGGCTTCAGCAGCGAGATGCCGTATTCATGGGCGGCGACATTGGCCTGCCAGATCTTCAGGCTGTCGGGGTCGACCTCTCCGACGAACAGGGTCCGCTCCAGCGCGGTGTAATAGCCCGAGATCATCGGGAAGGTGTTGAGCGACAGGATATCGCCGCGCTGCAGCTTGCGGGCGGTCACCGGGTTGTGGGCGCCATCGGTGTTGATGCCCGACTGGAACCAGACCCAGGTGTCGCGGTATTCGGCATCTGGAAAGCGTTTGGCGATCTCCAGCTCCATCGCATCGCGCCCCGCCATCGCCACGTCGATCTCGCGCACCCCTTCGCGGATCGCATCGCGGATGGCATAGCCACCCACGTCGGCCACGGCAGCACCGGCGCGGATCATCTCAATCTCGGCCGCGGATTTATTCATGCGCTGGCGCATGGTCGGCTCGTAAAGGTCAATCATCTCAGCCGGTTGCAGAAAGGAGTCGAGCTTGCCCTTTTGCAGCAGGGTCAGGTGATCGCTCTCATACCCCACCCGCGAGCCGGAGCCCGCGACCGACAGGATTGCCCGCCAGAAGTTGTCGCGCTGCCAGTCGGTATAGGTGATGTTGTCGCAGAAGCTTCGCCGCCAGGGTTGGCCCGCGTCGATGCCCGCGCTGATCGTGACGGCGGCATCGGCGGTCACCACAAGGCCGTAGGGACGGCCAAAAGCGCAGTAGGTAAAGCCCGAATAATACGAGATATTATGCATCGAGGTGAAGACAGCAGCGAAAACGCCAGACGCCTCCATGATCTTGCGCAGGCCCGCAATGCGCGCCTCATACTCGGCCACGGGGAATTGCAACGGCGCCTTTTCGCCATTGTGAAAACGGTACATGTCAGGACGTGCAGTCATGCTGGATCCTTCCTTTGTTTATAAGAAAGGTCCCGGCGTACAGGACAGATTTTGATGTGATCGAGGCCCGTGGACGCGGCCCACGCGGCGACGCCATCGCCCGGCCCTGTCGCAAGAAATGCTGCGGAACGGGGCCTGTGGCAAGTGTTTTCTGCGTGGCATTTTCAACAGGCTAAGCAGGCCGGGCAAATTGCCTAGTTCACGATCAGCGCAACCATGTCACTATCGGGGTCCGCCAGTGGGTCGATCACGTTGAAATGGTGTTTGCCAAAAGCGATCACGTGATCCGCACCCCAGGCATCCGAAAGCCAGACCGCCTGATCCAGGAAGGCGGGGCGTTCCTCGGCTCCGACCCAGACAGTGACCGGCACGTCATAGCGATCCTGCATCTCCACCGGGCTTTCGGCGCGGGCGGCCTCGGCATCCATCTTGAACTGCTTGTTCATCGAAGTCCGCAGCAGCGGCACCAGATCAGAGAGCGGCGAAATCGGGATCACCGTCTTGAGCCGCGCACCAATGTCCTCTGGGATCAGCGCCCGATCCAGCATCCGGGCGACCAGGTGCCCGCCAGCGGAATGGCCTGCCAGCACGATGGGGCCGTCCACCTCTTCGGCGATATGCACGACCGCAGAGGCTATCTGCCGGGTTATTTCGGCAATCGAAACGTCGGGGCAGAGGTCGTAAGAGGGCATCGCCACCGCCCAGCCATGGGCAAGCGGGCCGACGGCCAGATGCGACCAAGTGCTTTTGTCAAAATTCAGCCAATAGCCACCGTGTACAAAGATAAAGACGCCTTTTGGCGCACCATCGGGCAGGAAAAGATCAAACCGGTTGCGGGTGCCGGGACCATAGGGAATGTCCAGCTTGGCGTGCTCATGCAGGCTGTTGCGGAAATCCTCGGCCGAGGCGGCCCAGCGTGGCGGGAAATCCTCCGCTCCCTTGATATAGGCCCCGTTGGCATAGGCATCGTCCAGATCCATGACAGTCTCCCCGATCTTTTCTTTTCGCTAAAGTGACGGTGCGGACCGCCCATTGTCAAATAGCTAAGCCGTGCAAGAAGGTGGAACCCGTTTGATTGCCATGTTAAATATATTGTGATCAAATTCTGGACTCATCAAAGGTTCTGGACATATCAAGGGCCACCTGATTTGCATGCCCGCAATCTTAGCTGGGGAGACACCAATGCTGACCAAAAATACCGAGCTGAAGTCGCTTTTGAAGGACCCGACCTTGCTTGAAACCCGCGCCTATGTGGGGGGACAATTTGTCCAAGGCGACAAGGGCACGTTTGATGTCCTGAACCCTGCCCGCGGCGATGTGGTGGCGCAGGTGGCCGATCTCAGCCGCGCTCAGGTGGCGGGCGCGATTGCACAGGCAGAGGCCGCGCAAAAAGACTGGGCGACCTGGACCGGCAAGGAGCGTGCGCAAGTTCTGCGCAAGTGGTTCGATCTGATGATGGAAAACCAGGACGATCTGGCCACCATCCTTACCGCCGAGATGGGCAAACCCCTGGCCGAAGCCAAGGGCGAGATCGCCTATGGCGCGTCTTTCATCGAGTTCTTCGGTGAAGAGGCCAAGCGGATCTACGGCGAAACCATTCCCGGCCATCAGCGCGACAAGCGCATCACCGTTCTGAAACAGCCCATCGGTGTGGCCGCCTCGATCACGCCGTGGAACTTCCCCAATGCAATGATCACCCGCAAGGCAGGTCCGGCGCTGGCGGCGGGCTGCGCCTTTGTGGCACGTCCGGCGGATGAAACGCCACTTTCGGCCACGGCGCTGGCGGTTCTGGCCGAACGCGCAGGTATCCCTGCGGGTGTCTTCAACGTGGTCACCACCTCGGATGCGCCGGAGACGGGCCTTGAGTTCTGCGAAAACCCCGCCGTGCGCAAGCTGACCTTCACCGGCTCGACCCCGGTGGGCCGCATCCTGCTGCGTCAGGCAGCCGATCAGGTGATGAAATGCTCGATGGAACTGGGCGGCAATGCGCCGTTCATCGTCTTTGACGATGCCGATCTCGATGCCGCCGTCGAAGGCGCGATCATGTGCAAGTTCCGCAACAACGGCCAGACCTGCGTCTGCGCCAACCGGATCTATGTGCAGGCCGGTGTCTATGACGCCTTCGCAGCCAAGCTGAAAGAGGCGGTCTCCAAGATGAAGGTCGGCGACGGCCTTGAGGACGGCGTGCAGTTCGGCCCTCTGATCAACGGCAAAGCCATTGAAAAGGTGCAGAGCCATCTGGCAGATGCGACCGCCAAGGGTGCTGAGGTGATCCTTGGCGGCAACCCGTCGGAGCTGGGTGGTTTCTTCTTTGAACCAACCATCGTCACCGGCGCGACCACCGACATGCAGTTCTCCACCGAAGAGACCTTTGGCCCGCTGGCGCCGCTCTTCAAGTTCGAGGATGAGGATGAGGTCATCGCCATGGCCAATGACACCATCTTTGGCCTTGCCTCCTATTTCTACGCCAAGGATCTCAGCCGCGTCTACAAGGTGGCCGAAGCGCTGGAGTATGGCATCGTCGGCGTCAACACCGGCATCATCTCGACCGAGGTTGCCCCCTTTGGCGGCGTAAAACAGTCGGGCCTGGGGCGCGAAGGTAGCCACCACGGCATCGAGGATTATCTTGAGATGAAATACATCTGCATGTCGGTCTGACCCGGCATCAAAAGATCAGGATTGGGGTCCGTGGCTGCAAAGGTCACGGACCCTTTTTTGTATTTGCTCGCGAAAAGCTTCATCCACCCCGTCCTGCCCTGGCAGGCGCGGCAGGACCGGCTGCGCCATCGCAAAATAGCTGATGGCCCCCAAAAGATCACAGATCGCCGCAAGAGCCTGGTCAGGAGGGGCCACGCGCCATGTCCTTACATCCTGAACCATGGCAACCAGTTCCTGCAGGACAGGGCGCAGGAACCACCGTTCGGCGGCTCCGTCCTGCTGGCGATCATCCAGAAGTTCCCGCAGCATCAGGCGGCTGTCGGAGGCCCCGGCCAAGGCCTGCTCCAGATAGTTGTCAAAGAAAGCCTCAAGACGCTTTTCCGGCGTCTCCGCATCCTCCTGCACATCCATCAGCAGCAACATCATGCGTTCCGCCACGCCCGAGAGCACTCGTTCGTAAAGGGCGTCCTTGCTGACAAAGTGATGCAAGAGCGCCTGTTTGGTCAGATTCAGCTCGGCAGCTATGTTCGCAATCGAGGCGCCATGATAGCCCCGCGCCGCAAAGAGCCGAGTGGCGGCCGCAACAAAGTCCTTGGGGCTTTTGGTCTGAGGCATGGTCTGTCCTTTCCCGATACTTCTATCAGAAAGGAGGCCGCCCTACCATGCGGTCAGCCCATGTGTCTGACACATATCTGCCATGGAGCAGAAAAGCCCCCGCATCCGTCATGCGGACACGGGGGAAGGCTAGGCCGCCATGGGGGCAGCGGCCTCGGGGAGTGTCAGAACTGGGTTAGCCTACAAGGGTGCGGCGGCTCAGTTGACCTGCTGCGCATCGAGTGCGGCGCGCTGGGGCGCGGCAGAGGCAATCTCGATCCGGCGCGGCTTCAGGGCCTCGGGCACTTCGCGCTGCAAATCGATGTGCAGCATGCCATCCGCATGGCTGGCACCGGTGACGCGCACGTGATCGGCCAGGGTAAAGCGGCGCTCAAAGGCACGTGTGGCAATTCCACGGTGCAAGAAGGTGCGCTCTTCCTCGGTTTCGGCCTTGCGGGCAGCCACCACAAGGGCGCCTTCCTTGACCTCAACGCTGAGATCGGCCTCGGCAAAACCGGCAACGGCAATCGAGATCCGATAGCTGTCGGCGTCGATCTTTTCAATGTTGTAAGGGGGGTAGCTGGGCTGGCTCACGTCGCTGCTCATGACCCGGTCCATCAGGTCGGCAATCTGGTCAAAGCCAACGGTTGCACGGTGCAGCGGTGCAAAATCAAAACTACGCATATGTGTCATCCTCATCCTAGAGCGATTTTCAAGCGTGCCCGCCCACATCGGGGGCCGGGCGGTCTCTACCGGGCCCCGCTTGGCGGCGACCCGGACACGATCGACATATGGATTGAGAATGACGTTTCAAGAGGCCGACAGACGACAAGCGGACCTTTAGTTGCGGATGAACTTTGCCCCGCCCGCGCGGCGGCCGTCGCCGACCTGCACCCGGCCAACACCCGCAGGCATGCGGCTGCCGATGTGGGTGCCCGTCAGCTGCGCCTGCAAAAGATCGAGCTCCTCCCCCAACGAGGCGCCCAGCGAAACCCGCTGTCCGTTCACCTCAGCCTTGGCGGAAACAACCGAAACGATGCGGGGCAAGTCTCCCTCAAAGGAAAACACCGGCGCGCCGGACGAACCGAAATCCACATCGCAGGACATGACAAGCACCCCCTGCTGCTGCGCGGTCACGGCGCAGACCTCTTGCAAGGAGGGCGCCTCGGATCGGTCATGGGCATAGGACACAACGCCGATGCGACTGCCCTTGCGGGGACGGCGGTCGGTTTCAAACGGGATGACAGTGGTATTTCGAATGGGGCGCTGCAGCTGCAACAGCGCGATATCCTTGCGAACCCGGCCGGTCGAGACCTCTCCGTCAAAGACATAATCCGGGTGGATCACAGCCCGCCGCACCGAACGGTAAGCCGAGGCCCGTCCGTTGCGCCAGCCAGCAAGAAACTCGATGGTTTCAGGCGCGATCTTTTGCCCGGTGCGCCCATCGAACAGGCAATGAGCCGCCGTCAGAACCAGATCCGGCGCGATGAGCGAGCCTGTGCAAAAACCTTCGCCGTTGACGTCAAGGCGGCCCACCGCCTCCCAATCGCGGCCCGCATCGGTGGTATCAAGGCGCAAAAGGCGACTGTCACCCGCCAGCGCCACCGCTGGCAGCAGAGCCGCCAAAACCGCAATCATCCAACCCCGCACCCGGTTCTCCTTCATAACCCTGCCATCAGGATAGGTAGCCCATTTGGCGAAATTGGGGCAAGGCCGTGCGATTGAAGCCGATCCGCATATTCCGCCTTCTCTTGTAAACCAGTGTGTAGTCTTAACCTGTCCTGAGCTTAGATCAGTACAACCTTGAACTCCAAAGTCTGATGTCCACCCAGCGCCTGATCGGCAGTATAGGTTCTGACACGTGTCCCACCTGCCTTTTCGATGACGCGAACCGATGCAGCATTTGCGGGGCTGGTCGTGATCGTGACGTACCGCAAGCCAACGCTCCTCGCCTCGGGAAGAAGCGCAACAAGAGCCGCCGAGGCCAGCCCCTCTCCCTGCCGCCAAGGCACGACAGCATAGCCAATGTGGCCAGAGCAGGTGGGCGGCAGCTCTTCTGTGCCCGGTTTCCAGCGCAGACTGATGTGGCCGCAAAAGCCGTCATCCCATATCCATCTGCGCATGCTGGGCAGGCGCGGCACCTTGGAACCGTCTGGAAGGGTAATCAGACCAGCCTGTGCAGTCGGGTCCTCAAGGCTTGCAACAAAAGAACCCGCGTCAGCTGATATCCTAGCGATCTGTTCTTGCGCGACTTCAGGGCGCAGGTTGTCTGGAGACCAGCCTCTTTTCAGGGCGGAAAGGTAGGCAGGGATTTCATCAACACTGGGTTTAAGCAATTTCATTTGACCGGCTCTATCGCAAAAAAATGTCGTCAGGCAGGCTAACCTCATTGTATCCGAGAGGTCAAAAAGGCTCAGCCTTCCGCAACATCAAATGACTTGCAGATCAGCCCGTCAGGCGTTCGGTACGTCCTGAATCCCATCGCCTCGTAATAGGCGAGGGCCTCGGGGTTATCAGCGGCAATCGACGCATCGATCCTTTCAATCGCCGCATCTTTGGCGGCTTTTCGGCTCACATCAAAAAGCGCACGCCCCACACCGCGACGGGCGGCAGAGGGCCTGATGTGCGTGCCGATAATGCCCCAACCGGGCTCAACGCCCCATGGGTTGCCAGCCTCAGCGCGTTTGAGGGATTGAAACCCGAGTACGATGCCATCCTCCTCAACTACCGAGCAGCGGATTTTGCCGGGATCCTCAATGTAGTTGGCACGCACGAAAGTCTCATCATCCGGGCTCTTCCGTTTGCCGGAGGCCGTAAGCTCTTTGAGAAAGGCGCTCATCTGCGGAACATCGCCCAACACGGCATCGCGAATAATCATCTGAAGATCCTCTGACGCTTTCAGTTCTGGGTCAAAGGGTATGTCAGGCAAAGCCGGAAGAACATCTCAAAATCCCTACGCCGCCCTGCAGCGCAAGACATCGAAGGCGGGCAAGTTGCGGCGTAGGGTTGATGGGCTCTGATGCTAGCGCAAGATCGGCACCTGGTCTTTTCCGCTGGCGGCGTGACCGTTGCCCTTGATCATCGCGGGCGGTTTCGGACCACCTGTTGCCCAATCCAATAGCTCAACCGTGTGCACGATGGGCAGCTTGGTGCCCGATCCGATCTGCATCATGCAGCCGATATTGCCCGCTGCGATCAGGTCGGGGTTCTTGGCCTCCAGCGTTTTCACTTTGCGCTCTTTGAGCTGACCGGAGATTTCAGGCTGCATCAGGTTGTAGGTCCCGGCAGACCCGCAGCAAAGGTGGCTGTCGGCAGGCTCCACCACCTTGAAGCCTGCACGTTTCAGCAGGGTCTTGGGGTGGGTCTTGATCTGCTGACCATGCTGTAGCGAGCAAGCCGCGTGATAGGCGACCGTCAGCCCTTTATCGCCGCCTTCGGGCAGGTCGAGCTGCATCAACAGTTCAGAGATATCCATCGCTCGCTCCGACACCCGCGCCGCATCCGCCGCAAGAGGGTCGTTTCGGAACATGTGCCCGTAGTCCTTGACCGTGGTGCCGCAGCCGGAGGTGTTGATCACGATGGCGTCCAAACCTTCGCCGTCGATCTCGTCGCACCAGGCACGGATGTTCTTGGCCGCCGTCGCGTGGCTTTCGTCCTCGCGGCCCATGTGATGGGTCAGCGCGCCGCAGCAGCCCGCGCCCTTGGCCACGACCACTTCGCAGCCAAGCCGGGTCAGCAGGCGGATGGTTGCATCGTTGATATCGGTGTTGAGCGCTTTCTGAGCACAGCCCGTCATCAGCGCCACGCGTTTCTTGCGCGGGGCGACGGGGGCAAAGCTTTGCGGATCATCGTTGCGGCTGACCGGAGGAATCTCTTTCGGTGCCATGTCCAGCATCGCGCGCAGGCGGGCATCCGGCATCACCCCTCGAAAGGGCCGCGCCAGTTTCGCACCGAACAAGGCCACACGGAACCGCATCGGATAGGGCAGGATGCGCGCCAGCACCCAGCGCAACGCGCGGTCGGTGAAGGGGCGTTTGTAATTCTTGTCGATATAGGCCCGCGCATGGTCGATCAGGTGCATGTAATGCACGCCCGAGGGACAGGTGGTCATGCAGGCCAGACAGGACAGGCAGCGGTCGATGTGTTTGACCGTCTTCTCATCCGGCACGCGATTGTTCTCAAGCATGTCCTTGATCAGGTAGATCCGCCCGCGCGGGCTGTCGAGCTCATCCCCCAGCACCTGATAGGTCGGGCAGGTGGCAGTGCAGAACCCGCAATGCACGCAGGATCGCAGGATCTCGTTCGAGCGCTGGATGCCGGGATCCTTGAGCTGGTCGTCGGTAAATACTGTCTGCATGTCAGATCTCCGGGGCGTGTTCATGTGGACCCGGAGCACGCACATGGGGCAGCATGGCAGGCTCGCAGGCGCCGATTTTCTTATAGTTGGCTTGTGCCTCGATCAGGGACATCGGATTGGCGCCTCCAAGATCCTGTTCCGGCGTCTGGTCCGGGTCATCCTCCCAGAAACAAACGGGACAAATGTCGTGGCGGCCACGCTCGCTGATCGTCAGGCAACCGCAACAATGGCAAGCACTCTTTGGCCTGCCCTGCTGAAGCGCGCGGGCCACGCGGCGTGCGGCCTGTTTCCGGCGCCCCCGCGTGATCATCCCATCAGCCCCGCATTCAGGATGCCGCGTGGATCGAATTGCGCGCGCAGCCCCCTGTTCAGAGCTTCCAAAGGTGCCGGTTGCGGCTCGAACCGTCCCAGTCGTGCGCAGGTATCCGCACTGGCGCGGATCAACGTGGCATGGCCCGGGATCGCCTCCATCCCGGTGCCTGCCCCTGACATCGCTATGCGCAGATCGCGCCCTTCGGGCATCAAGGCCCAGACGAGGCCGCCACCCCAGTCAAATTGCAGCGCGGTGGCACCAAGGCGCGGTGCCAGTTCGACCGCATCCGAGGGCTTGACGCTAATCCGCCAGACATCGCCAGCGCGCCCGTGGAAGGCTGAGACATCGCGAATGCCCTGCCAAAGATCGTTGGTGTCATCCCGACGTTCGGCGGTTCCGTGCTGTCCAAGGATCTTGATCAACTCTCCACAGCGATACTCCACCGACTCCGCAAAGCCTTCGACGCGGATATGGGAGGTCATGCTGTCCGGGTCATAGGCCGCGCCGGTCACATCAAAGGGCGAACCCAGCGCCGCCGACATCACCCGCACCGCGCCTGGCAGATCCAGTTCCGCGACCGAGACGGTCGCCATGCTGGCGGCCCGTGGCAGCACCTTGAAGGAAACCTCGCTCAGAACCCCAAGCGTGCCTTGCGCGCCGGACATCAGCTTGACGAGATCATAGCCGGTGACGTTCTTCATCACCCGGCCCCCGTTCTTGACGATCTGCCCGGCGCCATCGACAAACCGCACGCCCAGCAGGAAATCCCGCGCAGCGCCTGCCTGAATGCGGCGTGGTCCAGAGATATTGGAGGCAAAGACCCCGCCGATCGTAGGCGTGCCGTCGGTGCCCAGAAGCCCGCGATAATCTGCAGGTTCAAAGGCAAGGCGCTGGTTTTCGCCCGCCAGCAGCTCTTCAATCTCGGCCACCGGCGTTCCGGCCTTTGCTACCAGCGTCAGCGCGCCGGGTTCATAAAGTTCCACACCGCTGAGGGCTGACAAGGACAGGGTTTCCCCTTCAACGCCCATGCCACGGGTGCCGCCGCCCTGGATGTTCAATGGCCCCTTGGCCTCGGCGATCATGCGGGCCAGATCGGCCTCGCTTTCGGGTCGCATCATGGTCTGTTCCAAACCTATCAAAAACTGTTGTCAGGGCGCGGGGTCATTCCGCTGCCAAAGCAGGCGCACGGCGGTTCTCGGTCACCGACAGTGGGAAGACCTTGGCAGGGTTCAAGAGCCACTGCGGGTCGAAGACGTCCTTCACGCGCAGCTGCGCCTCAAGATCCTCGGCAGAATACTGATGCAGCATCAGGTCACGCTTTTCGATGCCAACGCCATGTTCGCCGGTCAGGCAGCCGCCCACCTCGACGCATAGCTTGAGGATCTCGGCGCCGAACTCCTCGCAGAGTTCCAGATCGCCGGGCTTGTTGGCATCAAAGAGGATCAGCGGGTGCATATTGCCATCGCCCGCATGGAAGACGTTGGCAACGGCCAGCCCGAACTGCTGGCTCAGCCCACCAATGCGGCGCAGCACATAGGGCAGAGAGGACACAGGAATCGTGCCATCCAGACACATATAATCGTTGATCTGCCCCATGGCCCCGAATGCGGATTTGCGACCCAGCCAGATGCGCCCGGCTTCATCCGCGTCGCGCGCCTCGCGCAGCTCAACCGGATTGTGGGACTGGGCGATCTCCTTGATCACAGCCAGCTGCGCGTCGATTTCCGCGTCGCTGCCTTCGACCTCGATGATCAAGAGGGCCTCGCACATCGGATAGCCCGCCTTGGCAAAGGCCTCGCAAGCCTCGATGCAGGGGCGGTCCATGAATTCGATGGCGACAGGCAGAACGCCCGCCTTGATGATGTCAGAGACGCAGGACCCGGCGATCTCGTTGCTGTCATAGCCGATCAGCACCGGGCGGGCGCCCTCGGGTTTGCGCAGGATCCGCAGGGTCGCCTCGGTCACAACGCCCAACTGCCCTTCACTGCCGCAGATCACACCGAGCAAATCCAAGCCGCCCGCGTCCAGATGCGCGCCGCCAATCTCGACCACGGTGCCGTCCATCATCACCATGGTGACACCCATCAGGTTGTTGGTGGTGACGCCGTATTTCAGGCAATGCGCCCCGCCCGAGTTCATCGCGATATTGCCGGCAATGGCGCAGGCCAGCTGGCTGGAGGGATCGGGCGCATAGAAGAAATCCTCTTCCTCGACCGCGCCGGAAACGCTGAGGTTGGTGCGCCCTGTCTGCACCCGGATGATGCGGTTTTCGTAGTCGGTCTCAAGCACCTCGTTCATGCGGGCCACGCCCAGGATCACGCTGTCGGCGGTTGGCAAGGCCCCCCCGGCCAGCGAAGTGCCCGATCCGCGCGGCACCACGGGCACGCCTTCCTCGTGGCAGATGCGCAGCACATCGGACACTTCCTGAGTGTTGCGCGGCAGCACCGCAAGCAAGGGCGGACATTTATAGGCCGTCAGCGCATCGCATTCATAGGCACGGGTTTCGGCCTCATCCACGATCAGGGCGTCTGCGGGCAGAACCTTGGACAGGCGCGCCGCCAGATGGGCTTTGCGCGACAGGATGGCGGGATCCGGGGCTGGCATTTCCATGGCGGGCTCTCCTCTTTGGTAAAGTTATATTACCAATTCATACCATCTGGCAAGGGACCAGTTGCTCCGCTAGGGTGGCGGCATGATTTGGATTGACCGTATCGCCCTGTTTTCACCTTTGGATTTTGCTGCGCTGGCGCTAATTGTCACGGGCTGGATCTGGATCGGCTGGCGCATAGAAAACCCCCGCGCCGACAAGCCTTCGGTGTCGTACCTTATGGCCGATTTCCGCCGCGACTGGATGGTTCAGATGGTAACACGCCAGCCCCGCATGTTCGATGCGCAGCTGATCAGCGGATTGCGGCAGGGGACCACGTTCTTCGCCTCGGCCTCGATGATCGCCATGGGCGGCGGTCTGGCCCTGATCGGCAATACCGATCAACTGGCCGGAGTGGCCGAGGATCTGATCCAGGACCATGCGCCCGCTTTTGTTTGGGAGGTGAAGATCCTCACGATCCTGCTGTTTCTCGCCAATGCTTTCCTGAAACACGTCTGGGCGCATCGGCTTTTTGGCTATTGTTCGGTGCTGATGGCGGCGGTGCCCAACGATGCAAATGACCCCCTCGCCCTGCCGCGCGCGGCGCAGGCGGCAGATCTGTCTATCACGGCGGCGCGCAGCTTTAACCGGGGCATGCGCTGCACCTATTTCGCGCTGGCCTCTGCCGCCTGGCTGGCCGGGGCCATACCGTTGATCCTGGCCACATTGATCACCATCGCCGTGCTCTATCGCCGTGAATTTGTCTCTCAATCGCGCAGCGTTCTGCTGCGCATTCCGCCTCAGATTTCAAAGGCCGCCAAGGAAGACACGGTATCGTGACTCTGCAAGTACCGCCACCTTGCCTATGCTGGTGGCTATGAAAACCGCTTTGACTGCCTTGCTCTATGCCCTCTGCACCGCCCTGCCTGCACTAGCCGACGATGCAAGGATCGAAAACGCCACCGCGCGGCAAAGCGGCGGCACGTGGGCGATAAGCGTGACGCTATCGCATCCCGACACGGGCTGGGATCACTACGCCGATGGCTGGCGGGTTCTGGATGACAAAGGAAATGAGCTGGGATTGCGCGTGCTGGCGCATCCACATGTGAATGAACAACCCTTTACCCGTAGCCTGAGCGGTATCGCACTGCCTGAAGGCGCCACCTCCGTCATGATCCAGGCGCGCTGTAATGTGGATGGCTGGGGAGAAGAGCTGTTTCGCCTGACCCTGCCCTAGATCGCCTCAACTGCGGTGATAGGGGCTGCCGGACAGGATGGTGGCGGCGCGATAGATCTGTTCGGCCAGCATCACCCGGACCAGCATATGCGGCCAGACCATCTTTCCGAATGAGATCGAAAAATCCGCCTCGGCCCGCAGGCTTGGGTCAATCCCGTCGGCACCGCCAATAACAAAGGCCAGATCCTGCCGCCCGCTGTCGCGCCAACCCGCCATCTTGTCTGCAAAATCAGGCGAGGACAGCAGCTTGCCGCGCTCATCCAGCGTGCAGATCACCGCGCCCTTGGGCAGAGCCTTGCGCAGCAAATCCGCCTCGGCGCCCATGCCAAGGTTCTTTTTGTCCTCGACCTCGACCACCCGCGCAGGCCCAAGACCCAGCGCCCGGCCGGTGCGGTCGAACCGCGTCAAGTAATCATCGATCAGAGATTTTTCCGGGCCAGAGCGGAGCCGCCCGACCGCACAGATATGGACACGCATAAAGACGATCCCGTTCGCCGGGCACGCCCGGAGTCGTGGCGGGGCGGCCTACCGTCAGCGCCCCGGTTCGTGGCTCAGGTGCCAGTCGCAGCGCTGGCCGCGCCGGGCACCCACATCTTTTCGAGCTGGTAGAACTCGCGCACTTCCGGGCGGAAAATGTGGACGATCACATCGCCGGTATCGATCAGCACCCAGTCGCCGGTATCCTTGCCCTCGACCTTGCTGATGATGCCATAGTCCTGTTTGAGCCGGTCCGTAAGCTTTTCCGCCATCGCGGCCACCTGGCGTGTCGAGCGGCCGGAAGCGATGATCATATAATCGCCAATGGCAGATTTGCCGCGCAGATCGATCTGCACAACGTCTTCGGCCTTGTCGTCATCAAGAGAGGAGAGGATCCGCTCCATCAGCACTTCGCTGCTGGGGCGTGTCTTGGCCGTCATCACGGCGGCCTCGGTGTCAGCGGCAGCTGCCGCCAGGGTTTCGGGTGACAGGACAGTGTCCTCCTTGCAGCGCGCCGACATCCCCCGGCGCCGGGAATACCTTTAATGTAGCAAGCCCAAGGCGTGTTTTCAATCAAGCTTCGCTGCACTGCCGCAGGTGCAAAAGAGGGGGGAAAGCCGCCTTTGGTTCAGTCGCTTGGCACCGCCTGAGCCGTCGCGCCTGTGCCATCATCCACAGTCAGCGGCTCATTCAGGACGCGCACCTCGCGCTGCGGGAAGGGAATCGATATGCCCTCGGTCTGAAAGGCATCCCAAAGCGCCAGATAGACGTTGCCGCGGATATTGGTGAGGCCAGAGGTCGGATCTCCGATCCAGAAGCGCAGCACGTAGTCGACGCTGCTATCGCCAAAACCCACGATATGACAAACCGGCGCCTTGCCGGGGGTCGACAGCACCCGGTTCACCGAGCGCGCCGCCGCGATTGCAACCTGCCTTACCTTGTGCGGATCATCCGCGTAGGCGGTGCCAAAATGGATATCGAGCCGCACATAGCGGTCGGAATGAGACCAGTTCACCACCTGTGAGGTGATCAGATCCTCATTCGGGATCAGGTACTCGCGCCCATCCCGCGTCACGACCGAAACATAACGCGCGCCCAGCGCGTTGATCCAGCCAAAGGTCTCTCCGAGAGAAATCACATCCCCCGGTTTGATCGAGCGGTCCATCAAGATGATGATGCCCGAAACAAGGTTCGACACCACCTTTTGCAGGCCAAAGCCGATGCCAACACCCACGGCCCCCGACAGAACCGCAAGTCCGGTCAGATCGAACCCGATGGCGCGAATGCTGACCACGACTGCTACACCATAAAGAGCAAGCTGGATCCCCTTGCCGATCAGCACCTGCATCGAAGGCGAAATATCCGTGTTACCCTTCAGCCCGCGCGTGGCGGCATTGGACCCAAGCCGCGCCAGCGTCAGCAGGACCGCCGCCAGCATCAGCGCCTTGAGGACCGCGAGCAGCGACAGGTGCATCTGCCCAAAGGTGATGGCGATGCTATCCAGCGCCACCGCCACATCATCGACGAGGTTCAGCGCCAAAAGGGTCGCATAGATCCAGAGGCTCCAAGTAAAGATCCGCCGCAGCGTGTGATTGCGCACCAGCCGGGCCAGAAAACCGATGACCAGCCAGGCTGTCGCAATCGTGGCTGCGATCCCGATGAGGTAGCTGCGCGAAGGCCAGGTGACCTCTTGCATCACCCAATAAAGTGTCCAGCTGCATGTTACGAAGTAGATCAGAGTCAACCGCCGCAGCACATGCAGCAGTGCCCGCAGCCGCCATTTGGGCCAACCCTCACGCCGATGCGCCCACCGGTCCCAGCCGCCGCTGGAGACCAATTTCATCAGATAGGCCAGAACCACCAATCCAAGGATCAGGAACAGCTGATACTGCCGCCAGCCCGGGGTCACAAACAGGGTGAGCATCGATTGCCCTTCGCCCCATAGCCAGCCCAGAACCTGCAACAGGCTCTCTGGCAGGCTTTCTGGCAAAGCCTCCGTCAGGGTGTCGGGCTGCGGGGTTTGAACGATCTCTTGCTCCATATCACCAGCATGCCGGTGGCCAAGGGAGATATGCAAGAACAATGGCGCTGCGCCTCTGCGTGGAACCTTGATTGTCGCGCGGGGCGGATGTATCTCACTGGCATGACCTTCGTATTGGCCCAGAATATCGAACTGCAAGATCGCGCGCGTCTGCGCGAGCGGTTCTATGGCGCCGCCCGCACGGTCCTGGCGCGCCTATAAGGCTGCAGCCCAGCCCAAAGCCAGCTTATCCAATACAGAACGGGAGAGGACCCATGTCCCCCAAGACACTCTACGACAAAATCTGGGATGCGCATGTTGCGCATGAAGCAGAGGACGGCACCTGCCTGCTTTATATCGACCGCCACCTGGTCCACGAAGTGACCAGCCCGCAGGCCTTTGAAGGGCTGCGCATGGCGGGCCGCAAAGTGCATTCGCCGGACAAAACCATCGCCGTGCCGGACCACAACGTGCCCACCACGGCAGGCCGCGAAGACCCGGCGCAGATGACCGAGGAAAGCCGCATCCAGGTTGAGGCGCTCGACAAGAACGCCAAGGAATTCGGCGTGCACTATTACCCGGTCAGCGACATCCGTCAGGGCATCGTGCATATCGTCGGCCCCGAACAGGGCTGGACCCTGCCCGGCATGACCGTGGTCTGCGGCGACAGCCACACCGCGACTCATGGTGCATTCGGCGCGCTGGCCCATGGCATCGGCACGTCCGAGGTTGAGCACGTGCTGGCCACCCAGACGCTGATCCAGAAGAAATCAAAGAACATGAAGGTGGAGATCACCGGCAAGCTGAAGCCGGGCGTGACCGCCAAGGACATCACCCTTGCGGTGATCGGCGAGACCGGCACCGCCGGCGGCACTGGCTATGTGATCGAATACTGTGGTGAAGCGATCCGCGATCTGTCCATGGAAGGGCGCATGACCGTCTGCAACATGGCCATCGAAGGCGGCGCCCGCGCGGGCCTGATCGCGCCGGATGAAACCACTTTTGAGTATGTCAAAGGCCGCCCGCACGCCCCCAAAGGCGCTCAGTGGGAAGCGGCACTGAACTGGTGGAAGACGCTCTACACCGATGAAGGCGCTCACTTCGACAAGGTCGTGACCCTCAAAGGCGAAGACATCCAGCCCGTCGTGACCTGGGGCACTTCCCCCGAGGATGTTCTGCCGATCACTGCGACCGTTCCCTCTCCTGAGGATTTCGAAGGCGGCAAGGTCGAAGCGGCCCGCCGCGCGCTCGATTACATGGGTCTGACCCCCGGTCAAAAACTGACCGATATCGAGATCGACACTGTCTTCATCGGCTCCTGCACCAATGGCCGGATCGAGGATCTGCGCGCCGTGGCCGAAGTGGTCAAAGGCAAGAAGATCAAGGACGGACTGCGCGCCATGATCGTGCCCGGTTCGGGCCTCGTGCGCGCTCAGGCCGAAGAAGAAGGCCTGGCCGATATCTTCAAGGAAGCCGGTTTCGAATGGCGCCTTGCGGGCTGCTCCATGTGTCTGGCGATGAACCCCGACCAGCTGTCCGAGGGCGAGCGCTGCGCCGCCACCTCGAACCGCAATTTCGAAGGGCGTCAGGGCTACAAGGGCCGCACTCACCTGGTCAGCCCGGCCATGGCCGCCGCTGCCGCCATCACCGGTCACCTGACCGATGTCCGCGAGCTGATGTAAGGAGCCAGCGATATGGAAAAGTTCGAAAAACTGCACGGTATCGCGGCGCCCATGCCGCTGGTGAATATCGACACCGATATGATCATCCCCAAGGTCTTCCTGAAGACGATCAAACGCTCGGGTCTTGGCGTCAATCTCTTTGACGAGATGCGCTATGACCGCAGCGGCAACGAGATCGAGGACTTCGTGCTGAACAAGCCGCAGTACCGCAAGGCCGAGATCCTGGTGGCGGGCGACAACTTTGGCTGCGGCTCCTCGCGTGAACATGCCCCCTGGGCGATTGCGGATTTCGGCATCAAATGCGTGATCTCCACCTCCTTTGCCGATATCTTCTTCAACAACTGTTTCAAGAACGGCATCCTGCCGATCGTGCTGCCGCAGGAACAGGTCGATCTGTTGATGAAGGACGCGGAAAAGGGTGAGAACGCCCGCATGACCGTGGATCTGGAAGCGCAGGAAATCACCACATCGGACGGCGAAGTGATCACCTTCGACGTGGACGCCTTCAAGAAGCACTGCCTGCTCAATGGCCTCGATGACATCGGCCTGACCATGGAAAAGGCGAATGCCATCGAAAGCTTTGAGGCCAAGATGTCTCAGGAACGTCCCTGGGTCTGATCGCCTCCCAGAAGAACTGCACAGATTTCAAAAGCCGCCCGGATTTTGGGCGGCTTTTTTGTCAAGGCAACGGTATTGGCCTGCCTCGTGCCAAGGAGACGAATAAGCTGGAACGCTCCATGCCGCGCCACATGCCCCCCGGGGACACTCCGTGACCAGCAAGCACCCCATGAGCGCCACAATTCAGACACATTGAATAAAGATATCTTAAATTCAGAGATGCCTATCAAGGTGCGCCAGACGCTTCTTGCGGTTGTGCCACTCCTACCCGCCATATGTTGTGTGGCGACCAAGAAAGCGCTGAAATCAAAGGCGGAGGCTGATGTAATCCGGCACCAGTTGGCTGGCAAATTCGACCTCGTTTCCCGGTTTCCGGATCAAGCCACTTGAGTGCCTGTCCACAGGCGTGCTGAAATGCGGCACAAATGAGGCAGACTCCGTGGCAGATGCCGGGGAGAATACAAGTTGGAAAACAGGCTCGGCAAAGTACCGGCCGGTCCAGGTTGAAGGGAACAGATCGTAGTGTTTGCACGCATCATAGGCGCGGCAATCCGCGGCGTATTGGTGGCATTGCTGATTGCGATGCCGTCCTTGCTGCTGCCGGTATCCGCCACGGAGTCCCCCGAAATCGTCGTGTTCATGGCGCTCTTGGGCGCAACATTGACCTTTGCCGAATATTTTTCGAACTTCCCAAGCTTTGTGGAATTCCGCCAGGCGCCACCGCTCAACCGAATTCGCTTTGTCTGCTTTCTGGCGGCCGTAGGACTGTTGAGCCTTCTGGCTCGCCACCCGCTGGATCCGACGAGCCTGACAGCCCTGATCCATGAGATTGGCGCTCGGCTTGGTGCGATCATGGATTTTGCCTACTCTCCTGTGCGCCTTACCACATTGATGATGCCCGCAGAGGTGCCGGACTCGCTGGTTCTGGCAGTGCGTTCGGCTGCAGGCCTCAGTTATCTTCTGGCGACCCTGGCCATCATCGGTTTTGCTCTGGCCATTCGGGTTGGCAACTGGCCTCTTGGCAATGGGGCTTTCAATGTGTGGGTCAACCTGCCTCTGTTCGACCCCACAACCGGCGGCGATGTGGTGTCGCGACTCCAGCGTGACGGACGCGTCAACATGGTGATCGGCGTGCTTTTGCCTTTTGCCATTCCGGCGGTGGTGAAACTGGGGCATGGGCTTTTCGACCCCAGCTTGCTGGCCGCACCGCAGACCTTGATCTGGGCGATCAGCGCCTGGGCCTTTGTACCCGCTTCAATGATCATGCGCGGGCTGGCGCTCTTGCGCGTGGCAGAGTTGATTGCCCAAAGGCGCCGGGCCGCATATGCCGACCCTGACATCCTGCAAACCGTATGAGGCAGCTGGCCGCATACCTTGCGGCCGGGTTACTATCGCTTCCGTTTGTCTGCCTGCCTGCCCTGTCTGACACTCTCCGTATTGCAACCTACAACACCGAGCTGTCCCGCAAGGGACCCGGGCTGATGTTGCGCGACATCGAGAAAGGCGAGGACGCGCAGGTCGCCGCCGTGATCAAGGTCATCGTGGCGGCAAATGCAGATATCATCGCCCTTCAGGGCATCGATTGGGACTACGAGAACAAGGGCCTTCGGGCGCTGGAGCATCGCCTCGCTGCCGCAGGAGCGCCGTATCGTTATGTTTTCTCGCGACGGCCCAATTCCGGACTTCGCTCCGGCGTTGATCTTGACGGTGACGGGCGCCTTGGTGGACCCGGGGATTCTCACGGCTATGGCGATTTCACCGGTAAGGGCGGGATCGCGGTATTGTCGCGTTTCCCCATCCTTGAAACGGAGGCCCTGGATCTGTCGCCGCTTCTGTGGCGGGACATGCCGGGCGCCCTCCTGCCCCGTCACCCGGACCAAAGCCCGTTTCCCTCGGCTGAGGCGCAGGAAGTACAGCGCCTGTCCTCGACCGCGCATTGGGTGGTTCCGGTGCAGCTTGCAGAAGGGACACGGCTCGACCTGATGACTTTCCAGGCAGGACCGCCTGTCTTTGATGGTCCCGAAGACCGCAATGGCCGCCGCAATCACGATGAAATCCGCCTGTGGCAGATCCTCCTTGATAACGGTCTTCCTGAAGCCTACCAGCGAGAGGATGACCGCCCCTTTGTTGTCGCGGGTGGAGCCAATCTGGACCCGGACAAGGGCGACGGCCTGCGCGCTGCCATTTCTGATCTTCTCGATGATCCCCGGCTGGTGGACCCTCGTCCCGCCAGCCCGGACGCAGGCTTGGACACGGTGGACTGGAGCCGACCAGGACGCATGCGAGTGGACTACCTGTTGCCCTCTGCAGATCTGGCGATTGAAAAATCAGGTGTGGCTTGGTCGGTACCCGATGCACAGACAGCGGCACGAGCCAGTCGACACAGGCTGGTTTGGGTGGACATCGATCTTTCAGCACGCACCCCCACCAGCGAGACCGAGTAACCAAGGAAACCGGGTGCTCCCGCCCGTCATTGCCTCTTGTCAGAGGCGCTTCCCGTTGGGCGTGGCACCGCGCTATGCGCGGTGCCACGCCCAAGGCCGCCAAGGGGATCTGACGTAAGTCAGGTCACCTGCGGGGGCGGGAGGGCTTGCGGCCAGAAGACACTACGCCAGCAAAGACTTGGGCAGAGCCTGAGGCAATGCCTCCGAAAGCGGTGTCTCTTTGAAATCAGGCAGCTGGCTTCGGATGTGGCTGCCATCCAGCCTATGTGCCGTGTTCCAGAGATAGCGCATCTCCAACAGGCAGCGCCCCATTGGCCAGAACGGACGCGCAAGCTGCAGGGGCAGCCATGACATCGGCCTCAAATCGGTGGACTTGGCAAGGCATGCATTCACCGCCGCATGCAGCTCCCGACCGGTCAGCGTGTATCCGGGAAAGGGAACATCCGCGAAATCCGGCAGGCTGCCTGCCTGATTGGCCAATGCCACCGCGGCCCGCGCCATGTCCGGCAGATAAGCCCAGGCGTGAGGAATGTCGGGATTGCCGGGGTAGACAAACTTTCCCTTGGCCAGCTTGGCTGTCATCACCGCATCAAACCAATTGCCGGATGCCTCGGTGTCCAGAAAATCCCCAGCCCGCAGAAGGATCGTCTTTACACCCGACGCGCGATAGGCCTCCTCCATCGCAATGCGAATGCGCCCCAGAGGGTTCTGCGCAAGGTGCGGTGATCGCTCTGACCAAGGCGGCGGTGTCTCGGCGCCAAAGACATAAACATTGCCAGGAACGATGACAGTTGCCCCGCTCGCCCGCGCCGCGGCAATCACCTGCGCATGGAGCCGCGGCACCTGAGCTGCCCAATCCGGGTAGGCCGGGTTCCAGCCAACGACAATGAGATCCTTGCCGATGGCAGAGCGCATCAGATCGTCTTTCTTGCGGTCAAAAGCCGTGACGTGATCCCCAGCGACCTGAAACGCGTGGAAAACTGCACGGCCAAACCGGCCTGTGGCTCCAAGGATAAGCACATTGCGAGGCATGATCCGTTCCTTTCATCGTGAACGGCCCCAAAATAGGCCTCGGCAAAGACAATTCATATTGCATAGATGCGTAGATCTGCCATTCATGAATGAATGGATAGACCACAACTGACCGATTGGACCCTGATCCAGAGCTTTCTTGCCGTTGCCGAGACAGGATCGCTGTCGGCCGCTGCCAAGAGCCTGCGCCGCAGCCAGCCGACGCTTGGCCGCCACATACAGACGCTGGAGCGCGAGTTGGACCAGCGCCTGTTTGACCGGCACCCGCGCGGGCTGACGCTGGCCCCCGAGGGCGCAAAGCTGCTGCCGCTGGCACGGGAGGTCAATGCGCGGATGAATGCCATCAGCCTCTCTGCGGCCGGCCAATCAGAGGCTCTGACAGGCACCGTGCGCATCACCGCCAGCGTCTTTGCCGCACATTACGTTCTCCCGCCCATCCTGGCCGAGATCCGCCGCATCCAGCCGGGCATCGAGTTGGAACTGGTGCCCAGTGATGCCACGGAAAACCTTGTGTTCCGCGCCGCCGACATCGCTGTGCGCATGTATCGCCCCACGCAGCTGGATATCGTCGCCCGCCATATCGCGGATCTGCCGCTTGGGATCTTTGCTGCCAAAAGCTACCTTGAGCGGCGCGGGCAGCCCCGCACGGTTGCCGAACTCTGGCAGCATGACCTGATCGGCTATGATGCGGACGATCTGATTCTCAAGACCATGGCCGCGATGGGGTTTCAGGCCGACAGACACAGTTTCGCCGTGCGCTGTGACAACCAGTCGGCCTATTGGCAGTTGCTGCGCGCAGGCTGCGGGATCGGGTTCTCGCAGCGCGGCCCAGCCCTTGCGGACCCGGAGATTGAAGAGCTGCGTCTTGACCTGTCCCTGCCGCCGCTGCCGGTTTGGCTGGCGGCCCATGGTGTGATGCGACAGACACCACGCATTCGAGCTGTCTGGGACCTGTTGGCGACGGGGCTGGAAAGGGCAGCAAAACGCGCCACAGCCCCTTAAATTCAAGGGCGCGTTATTGACGCTGGCCGTTGCGAAGAGTACCCCCTCTGCAGCTATTTCAAGGAGGAAGTGCATGTCCAACCCATCGATTCTGATTCTGCCCGGTGACGGCATCGGCCCCGAAGTCATGGCAGAGGTCCGCAAGGTCATCGGCTGGTACGGCGACAAGCGTGACGTTCAGTTCGATGTGAGCGAGGATCTGGTCGGCGGCGCCGCCTATGACGCGCATGGAACGCCGCTGCATGACGACACCATGGCCAAGGCACAAGAGGTCGACGCGGTTCTTCTGGGCGCCGTGGGCGGCCCCAAATACGACGTGCTGGACTTCTCGGTCAAACCGGAACGTGGGCTGCTGCGCCTGCGCAAGGAAATGGATCTTTACGCCAACCTGCGTCCGGCGCAGTGCTTTGATGCGCTCGCGGATTTCTCGTCGCTGAAGAAAGACGTGGTTGCCGGCCTCGACATCATGATCGTGCGCGAGCTGACCTCGGGCATCTACTTTGGCGAGCCGCGCGGCATCATCGAAGAGGGCAACGAGCGCGTCGGCATCAACACCCAGCGCTATACCGAAAGCGAGATCGACCGCGTCGCCCGCTCGGCCTTTGAACTGGCCATGCGCCGGGGCAAAAAGCTGTGTTCGATGGAAAAGGCCAACGTCATGGAATCGGGCATCCTGTGGCGCGAAGTCGTCACCGAGGTCGCCAAGGATTACCCCGAGGTCGAGCTCAGCCACATGTATGCCGACGCAGGCGCCATGCAGCTGTGCCGTTGGCCCAAGCAGTTTGATGTCATCGTGACCGACAACCTCTTTGGCGACCTTCTGTCCGATGCTGCTGCGATGCTGACCGGATCGCTGGGTATGCTGCCATCGGCCAGCCTCGGCAAACCGATGGCCAATGGCCGCCCCAAGGCGCTTTATGAACCGGTGCACGGTTCGGCCCCCGACATCGCCGGTCAGGGCAAGGCAAACCCGATTGCCTGTATCCTCAGCTTTGCCATGGCGTTGCGATATTCCTTCGACATGGGCGCCGAGGCTGACCGCCTCGAAGCCGCCGTTGAAAAGGTTCTGGCAGACGGTGTGCGCACCGCAGACCTTCTGGGTGAAGAAGGCGTTGATCCCGTCTCGACCAGCGAAATGGGCGATGCCATCGTCGCCGCGTTGGACGCCAGCCTCTAAGGCATCTCAACAGGATCGGCTGCGGCAGCAGGTTTTGCCGCAGCCAGCGCATTGCGCGCGACATGCCCATAGTGCGCGATCCGCTCTGCATGATGCAGGCTGCGCTGCAACCACCGCATTGCATCCGTATGGGCAAACACCTCGGACAGCCGATACATCCCCGCATGTTCCCCAAGCATGAGCGCTCTCCGGTGTCGTTTTGTGCGCCTCTCCACCAGTGTCAATAGCCGTTGCAATCGGAAGGCCACCCTGTCGAGATCTGCACTTTCATTGGCGATAGAGGTCAGGGCCAGGGCCAGGGCAAAGGCCTGCGCCGGTCGGCGCAGCATGGGATCCTCCAAAAGATCCGCAATATGACCGGTCTGCTTGCATCGTTCCATCAGGCGCAACAGATGGTCCGTCTGATGCAATAGGGCGCCATAGGCGGTTTCCTGATCCTCGCGCCCCTCAGGCAGGCGAATATCTGCAAGAAACTCGGTCAACTGCGGCAGCGCTTCGCGCAACGGTCCCAGTGCCGCCAAAGGTCTATAGTCGGGAGGCGCAATCAAGGCCGCTGACAGGGCCTCGTTGATGCGGCGAAAGCTGTCGGTTGCGGCGGCCTCTGCTGCGACGAGGGCAAGATCTGAATCCTGTGCCAATGCCTGGTCGAGGTCGATCGCGGGCGCTGCGGGATGATCTGGAACCATTCGGGCGATGAACGTGGCAAAGATCCCGGTGAAAGGCAGGAACAATGCGGTGCCCAGGATGTTGAAGCCCATATGGAACAACAGCACAGTGGTCACGGGCCCAGCGGCGGCCTCCAGGCTCGACAACCAAGCCGCTCCCAGGAAAAGGATGACGAAAGCCACAAACGACGTCACGATGTTGAACACCAGGTTCGCAAAGGCCGTCTGCCGCATCGACCGAGAGCCGCCAACGGCGGCCAGAATTGCCGTAAAGGTGGTTCCGACATTCATGCCAATCACGATTGCCAGCGCCTGCAGCATGGTCAGCGCCTCACCCTGCACCATCACCAGCGCCAGCGCCATAGCGGCCGATGAGGACTGCATGACAATGGTGATCCCAGCCCCCAGCCCAACCAGCAGCACCATCCCCCAAATCGTTTTGGCAGGCAGCATTTCGGGTGTGATCAGGCCGGTGACATCCGCCATGCCCGATTGCATCAGGTCCAGTCCAATGAGCAGCAGACACAACCCGGACATGACCCGCCCTGTCCGGGCAACGACACCGCGCCCCAAAAGGTCGGCAAGACCAGACAGCAAAAGACCTGCCATCGCCAGGCTGCCAAGCTTCAGCTTGAAGCCCAGAATGGACACCAGCCAGCCGGTCGCGGTTGTGCCGATATTGGCGCCATAGATCACGCCCAGCGCCTGGGGCATGGTCAATAGCCCTGCCCCCACGAACCCGACGGTCATCACGGTTGTGGCGCTGGACGACTGGATCACGGCGGTCGTGACGGTTCCGGTCACCACCCCTTTGAGCGGCGTGGTGGTGAAGCGGGTCAGAATGGCGCGCAGGTTTGCCCCCGCCGCATCGCGCAAGGCCGTAGTCATGATCTTCATGCCCACAAGGAACATTCCGATCCCGCCCAAAACCGAAAGATAATCTGCTGTCATCGCAAAGCCGTTTTTCCAACAGGATGGCTGTGCACATCGACAGGGGCAAGAGGCTCTATTTTGGCAACGGATAAAAAGGCGCAGAAATGCGCTTGCAAAGCCGTCCCTCCGGGTATAATTCCGCGCCACGGTCGGAGTGTAGCTCAGCCTGGTAGAGCACTGTCTTCGGGAGGCAGGGGCCGGAGGTTCGAATCCTCTCACTCCGACCAGAAACTTCAAGAAACATGTTTGCCCCATAGAATGTGAATGCCACTGCGGCAGACACCAAAGTTACGCCAGACATCGATCTGGGGCATATGGGGCCTGAGATGGTTCTTCCCGTCTGGCCTCAAAATGCTTAAAGGATTGCTTCACCCCGAGCCGCGTGGCCGCTCCCGCCTGTCGCGATATGTGTTGCCAACCCGCAACCGCACTGGGGGAGGCATATCCAGACCTCCTACGCCCCGGCAATGGAGCAAAAGGGTGGAACTGACCTCGTCCTTTTGCCCAGAAGATCACCCAGTTGCCCCAACGACAGGCCTCTGGCTCATTCAGAGCGAGAGAGGCTCGAAGGCCAGCAAGACCAAAGGGCCTCTCTCCCACCGAAAGTCACAACAAAAGCGCTCAAGGCCCCGTCAGCAAAGCCTCAAGACACCCACAGCAGTTTGTGGGTGTCTTGGACTACGCACTTGCCCGTTGTTCGTCGGGGACCCCGTCATGCCCGGCGTATGAGGTTTGATTGTCGCCGTTGCCTGAGACACTCGAGACCGCGAAACCAGCCATCAGCTCGGCAAGCTTTCTGGCATCATTGCTAAGAAGATGCCCCGCTGCCGTAGTTTCTTCGACCATTGCGGCATTCTGCTGCGTGACTTGATCGAGCTGAGAAATCGCGATGTTTGCCTCTGCAAGTCCCGTTGCCTGTTCGCCCGTCGCATCCGCAATGGTGCTGACGAGAGACGATATATGCGTCACGCGCTCAACAATATTCTCAAGCGCTTGACCGGCGCGGTCCACAAGGCTCACTCCCTGCTCGACCTGATCAGAGCTTTTGGTGATGAGGGCCTTGATTTCCCGGGCGGCGTCGGTGGTGCGCTGTGACAGGCTGCGAACCTCTGATGCAACAACGGCAAAACCACGTCCAGCCTCTCCCGCACGGGCGGCCTCGACACCGGCGTTGAGAGCCAAAAGATTGGTTTGGAAGGCAATGTCATCGATCACACCGATGATCTGCGAAATCTGGCCCGAGCTTTCTTCGATGTCTTTCATCGCCTTGACCGTGCTTTTCACAACGTCACCGCTTTCGCCTGCTTGGGAACGGGCGTCTTCGGTGGTAGCGGCCGCGTCACGAGCTCCATCCGCTGCCGAACGCACGCTGGCGGTCAACTCTTCGAGCGCAGCCGCCGTTTGCTCCAGCGTAGCGGCCTGGCTTTCGGTTCGGTGAGACAGGTCATCAGCCGCCTGACTGATTTCGGTGGATCCGCTGCGAATGGATTCGGCCACGGCAACAACGTCCACGACTGTCAGATTGAGTGTCCTGGCTGTGGCATTGAAATCCTCTTTCAGCTTGGCATAGCCCTCGGTGAGCTCCTCTTCGATCCGATAGGTCAGATCGCCCCTGGAAAGATGCTCTAGCCCGGTGCCGATTGCATTCACTGCAGCGGTCTGTTTCGCGTGGTTTTCCTCTCGCTCCTTTTCCGCTACCCGAGCGAGTTCTTCTTTTTCCACAAGACCATCCCGGAACACTTTCAGCGCCTTTGCAATGCGCAAGATTTCGTCGCTGGAGCGGTCGAAGCCGGTGACTGGGCTCATGTCTCCCTGCGACAGCCGCTCCGTGGTGTGGCTGATCCTGTTCAGCGGTCTGGCGATCAGGAAATGGTTCAACAGCAATGCGCAGAACAAGAAGCCCGATCCAACCCAACCCAAGGTTACAAGGTTACTTTTCACCACTGTCGAATCCTGGGCGATGTTGATCGCACGATCCGAGATGGCCTGTTGGCTCTCAAATCCTCGCACGGAGGCAAGGCCGGAAATCTCGAGAACCTCTTTGACGGTGGCGTCAGCAGCCTGTGCCGCCCTCCCATTCGCCAACAGGGACTGAATGCGGAAATATGCAAGGCCAGTATCCGGATCCGCCATAGCAGCGATACCATCCAACCCCTCGGCAAGCACGCCGTCGCCGAAGTCCCGATAGCCAATGAGCGCGGTGGCCGCCGCGGACAATGCTTTCTGACCGACCTTGGCTTGCTCGACAGTATCGGCCGTTGCGATTCTAAGAGCCTCGATCTGGAACGCACCCAGCTTGGAGTTGATTTCCAGAAGCGTATTCATGAACGCGACCTCATTGTCCAAAAGGCTTTGGATCGTATCGCGATTGTTTGTGCTGGCGTCATCAGCCGCAATCGTCAGCTCGAACACCATGTCATCCACAGCAGAGGCCAGGGCTACATCTGCGGATTGACGTGCCGAGAGAACCTCAGCACGATCGATCTGCCGCGACGTACCAACGGATGCGAACACCGTGTCCAGTGTTGCCAGCACTTCCCCAAGTTCTTCGTCAATGCTCAGGCCGGTGTCCAGATCGCTCATAACATCGATTGATCCGCTCAACCGATCGCGAGACGAAACTGCAAGATCCCGGAGAATCGAGGTCATCGCCGCGTCATCGGTCGAGGCCAAAGCCAAGGCCACCCCCGACATGAGGTTGATTTCAGACCGAATTTCGAGGAGAGCCTGAAGTGTGGCGAATTTGTTCTCGACGAGGTCGATCATGGTCTCCTCGATAGAAGTGATCGTATCTTCGCCGTTGATGGAAATGTTGAAATAGGCGTCATCTGCAGTTTCGAGCAAGACGGCCTGCAGGGAGGCTGTGAGCTCCTGCAGACTTCTGGTCATGGCGCCAAAGCGTTCGGAGTTCTTGAATACATCCTCTCGTGCCTGAATGGATGTGCGCAGCGATTCCTCAGCCGTAGCAAACACGGCCTCAAAGTCTGCCTGTGTTTCGACAGGAAGCGCTGAAATGGCTTCTTGCAGGGCGATGCGCGACTGTTCAACTTCGGACGAAGCCGCGGCAAGTGCATCATGGCTTTGGGCCAACATGACATTGATCATCGCGTCCTTGGTCTTGGCCGCAGCCCCAATCAAAGCGTTGCTTTGTGCCAGCTTGGGCAGATCATCAGAGGTCATCTCTGTCACGCTGATCGATACCCGATCAAAGGACTTGTAGATCATATAGCCCGCGCCGCCTGCAGTCAGCGTCAAGGCAAGCAGAATGAAGGTGATTTTCCCACGAATGCTCGACAACAGGTTCAGGCGTCGAAAGATAGTGGATCCCAGTTCACGGATCATGATGGCACCTTTGCGAAGAAACTGGCTACTACTCCTGCCCGCATCCCGGGCAGGAGATTGACTGTAATATCCGGCGCGCGCCGACAGGGAGTTAGGACCCGCCTCCGGGTACGATGGGTTCAAACCCTCCGTCCGCGGTGATCCGCGTCAGGAAGACATCATCCATGCCCTGATTGTCATCGGCACCATAGACCATCGTGACACCGCCAAGATCCACGGTTGTCAGCCCGGAAAGCGCCGCAAGGAAGTTTTCCCGGGTCAGGTCAGAACCTGCAGCGTCCAGTGCTTCGATGGCAAGACGACCGACGATGTAACCCTCAAGCGATACGAAACCGGGCTTTGCTTCGGCATCGACAGCTTTCAGGGCTTCGGTGTACTGGGCCACAACGGGGATGGACACATCCCACGGGAACGGGACAACCTGACTGATGATCACGCCTTCGCCTGCATCACCGAGTTCCTGGGCCAGAGCGTCTGATCCCACAAAGGAGATATTCACAAAGGTCGGATTGAACTTCATCTTGCGAGACAGCTTGATGAATTCGGCAACTGGCTTGTAGGCACCAACCATGACAACAGCGTCCGGCTTTGCCTTTCGGATAGACAGCAGCGCTTTTTTGACTGCAGTGGTGTTGCGGGTATAGGTCCCCTCGGCCGCGAGAGTCATGCCGCGCTTTTCAAGAGCAGCTGTCACGCCGGCCAGACCCACACGGCCAAAGCCGTCGTCTTGATACAGCAGAGCGATCGAGCTCATGCCCTGCTGATCGACCAGATACTCAATCCAGGCCTCGGTCTCAGCAAAGTAAGTCGCGCGGACATTGAAGATGTTTCCATGGCTGGCATCACGCAGGAAACCGGCACCAGTGAAGGGACCCACAAACGGCATGTTCGCCGCGGTCGCAATCGGTTGTGTCGCAGAGGACGTGGGCGTACCAACCGCCCCGATCAGACCGATATGGTTGTTTCCATCAACCACCGACTGCACCAGGGCTGCAGAACGGTCAGGCTCGTAACCATCGTCCATGCTGTCCAGGGTCAGGGTACGGCCATGCACCCCACCGGCCGCATTGGCTTCTTCGAAAGCGGCCGTGATACCAAGGCGCATTCCTTGACCAAGAGCGGCCGCAGGGCCTTCAAAGGCAGCAACCTGGGCGAATGCAACGCTGTTTGGTGTGACACCTTGTTCGGCATGAGCGAAACAGGGAAATGCAATAACCGCTGCCGCGGCAAGCATCGCTTTTCTGAATGACATACTCTTACTCCATAGCTTTACTGAACGTCTCGCGCACAGGGTGACCGAAGGATCTTAGGGCTTGCTTAAGGAACTGATTTTTTTGCCAGGGATTGACCTAAAATCTTTCGCACCCGTCTTGCGGGGCAATTGTGGCCGCCAAAGATGATTGGCGCATGGCAAAGCAAACTGAGCTTGATTTTCCTGAGGAGCGGCCCTCCCGAACAGGAAGCACCAGACATCAGACGAGCGCTTTCCCGAGCTTGGTCATGCGAACGAAGTTCTGTTTTGACTCAGGTGGATAGCCGGAACGCGACAACGACAGTCAGCGCTTTTGCGGTCAGAACGCCCTGGCGGACCTCTGTCCCATCAAATTGCGGTCCGTCATCGACCCTTCACCTGGCCGCAATTGACCTCGATCCTATTGCGCTTTTGCGGCCTGCATCAGCACCGAAAGATCTGCCAACTGAGCCCCGAAACCGCCATTGACAGCCTCTGCAGCAGCAAGACGTGCTGTCTCGGGCTTGTTTTGGCTCAGCTTCCAGGTTCCATCCACACCGGTGATTCCAAGGCGTACCGGCAGGATCATCCGCATCAGGCGGGCCAGAGCCGCACCGTCCATCTTGGCGCTGCTCCAGGGTGGTTTGGGTAAAAGACGCGCTTCATAGAATGCTGACTGCCGGTCCAGAAGTCCGCGCAAGTCTTCATCTGGGAGGCGCTCCAGCCTGCCAGTAAGGTGGACCGCGATGTAGTTCCAGGTCGGCACCTGCTCATCTATCCCGTACCAGTCGGGCGAGATGTAGCCATCCGGCCCGCTGACCGCCAGCCGCGCGGGATGAGGCTTGGTCAGTGCCCGCACGATCGGGTTCGAACGCACCAGATGCAGATCAGCATATGTTCCGTCCTCGCTCAGCAGAAACGGGACATGGCTGATCAGCGGGGCCTCGTCGGTCGAAACCGCCAGCACGCCAAAGGCGCGGCTGCGGGCAAAATCCAGGTTCTGAGCGGCATCTGCATCGTGAAAGACGGGGTTGGGGTGCATTTCGATCTCCTGACGTCGCGAACAGGCTTGAATCAATGCACCGCCCTTGGCAAGTTGCATCCGTTCTCAGGGCGGGGTGGAATTCCCCACCGGCGGTATGCGGGGCGTGTCCCCGTAAGCCCGCGAGCGGCTTTTGGGTCATGCACCCACAGCCAATGGGACGAGGATCGGCTCCGGCGGCTTGGACAAACGCGTCCACAGCCCGAAAAGGGAGAACCGGTTTTCGGATCAAGCTGTGGAGCAGACAGGAAAGTGTCTAGCAGATCTGGTGAGAGGCCAGAGCCGACGGTTATAGTCCGGATGGAAGAGAACGTGCGACAGGGCCTGCCATGGCGGCGGGTCTCCTGCCGTTCGTTATCGCCTTGGGTGACGTGTCGAACCTAAAGGAGATACCTATGACACACACCCGATATGCATTCATCAAGGCCAACTGGCACGCCGATATCGTCGATCGCGCGCTCGAAGGGTTTCAGGACTTGATCCCGGCCGATCAGATTGACGTCTTTGACGTGCCTGGCGCGTTTGAGATGCCGCTGATGGCACAAGAGCTGGCAAAGACCGGCCAATACGCCGCCGTGGCCTGCGCCGCCTTGGTGGTGGATGGCGGCATCTACCGGCATGACTTTGTCGCCCAGGCCGTTGTGGACGGGCTGATGCGCGCAGGGATGGACACCGGCGTCCCGGTCTTGTCGGTCTCGCTGACGCCACATCATTTTCAGGAGACGGATCACCACATGGCGATCTACCGCGATCACTTCGTCCAGAAGGGCCGAGAGGCCGCGCAGGCTGCTCTGATGATCACCAAAACGCGGGAACAGGCAAAGGGATTGGCGCAGGCTGCGTAATCCTTCGTATGTGTGACCAACAGCCTGCCGCTTCAGCGGCAGGCACGCGTCCGCCCGCCCCCACGGCGGGCGCGTTCCGCTCCCACATCGGTCGGACGCTGAACTGCGCTTCTGAAAACAAACTACCCCAGATAAGCTTTCAGGGCCGGCGGCGGGTTGTCCAAAAGCTCTGCCGTCGCTTGGGGCGCATGGGCTGCGCCCTCGGCCACCAGAATGACCTGTTCGGCAATGCGGCGGGCATCACCGGGGTCGTGGCTGACCATCAACAGCGTTGCGCCGGTCTCAGTTGCCAGTTCGGAGACCAGGTCCAGCATTTCGGTCTTGAGCGCCGGCCCCAGCGCCGCAAAGGGTTCATCCAAAAGCAGAATATCCCGCGCCTGCACCAGCACCCGCGCCAGCGCCACACGGCTTTGCTGCCCGCCCGATAGGGCAGCGGGTTTGCGCGAGTCCATCCCCTTGAGCCCGACGCGGGTAAGCGCCTCCTGCACCCGCGCGTGTTCCGCGTCGCTGAGCCGTAGATTCGGATTGAGCCCAAGACCGACATTCTGCGCGGCTGTCAGATGAGGAAAGAGGTTGCCATCCTGAAACAGCATAGCCACCGGGCGCTTTCCCGGCAGGCGGTCGGTCAGGTCTTCCCCCTCCCACAGCACACGGCCAGAGGTGAGAGGCAGGAAGCCTGCAATCGCTTCGATCAGGGTGGATTTGCCCGCACCCGAGGGGCCGATCACCGCCACGCGCGCGCCGCGCGGGATCTGCAGATCTGCGGTCAGGGTGAAACCGCCGTTCTTGATACGGGTGCGATCAAGCTTCAGCATGCCAGCGGCCTCCACGGTCGAGGATCCAGAACGCCCCCATCGACAGCACCAAAAGGAGCAGCGCCGCCCCGGCCGCCGCCTGCATCTGATAGGCACCCATCAAACGGTAGACCTGTAGCGGCAGGGTGGCGACCTCAGGGTCGGCAAAGAGGGCGATGACGCCAAGATCCCCCATCGACAGCGCCGCGGCAAGGCCTGCGGCAAATCCGATCTGTGCCCGCAGGCGCGGCAGCACCACCCGGCGCAGAAAAGGCCAGCCGCGCATATCGAGCGTCAGCGCCAGTTTGCGATGCCGCGCCACCACGTCGCGGCAGGCGGGGACCAGAATCCGCAAGGCGAAAGGCAGCGCCATCACCGCATTGACCAGCGCGGTGACCGGCAGCGCCAGCGCAAATGGACTGGCGACAGGGTAGATCAGGATGAAAAGCCCGGTGCCAATCACCAGCGGAGAGGCGGCAAGGCCCAACAGCCCGGCGATCTCCATCGGCAGCGGGCGTCCCTGCGCCGCCGCCAAAGCCATGGGCAGCGCCAGCGCCAGCAGGATGAGGGTGCTGGCAGAGGCCACAAGGACCGAGGCGAAAGCCGCTGACCAGACCGTAGCAGGCAGGGACAGCACTCCGGGCAACCCCGACAGGACAACGGCGAGGAGAGGGAGCAGCAGGAACAGGCCTGCAAAGACAATCCAGAAGGTATCAAGGCTCTGTGCAAAAGTGTTCTGTCCATCCCAGCGGCGCAGCATCCGGTCAAGGCCAGAACCAAACCCCTCACCCACCGGCGTGCGCAGGGCCAGCGTTGCCGCCAATGCGGTCAAGACCAGTTGCAGCCCTGATAGCAGCGCAGCCCGGCCAAGGTCGAAATCAAAGCTGAAGGCCTGAAAGATCGCCAGTTCAATGGTGGTGGCGCGCGGCCCTCCGCCCAGCGTCAGCGCCACTGCGAAACTCGACAGGCAGATGGCAAAGACCACTGCCAGCGCTCCGGGCACCACGCGGGCAAGCATTGGCGCTTCGAGCAGCTGCCACATGGCGCGCGGGCCTGCACCCAGCTGCGCGGCCAGGCGGAAACGTTCGGCGGGGATCTCTTGCCAGCCTTGCAGGATCAGCCGGGTTGCCAGTGGCAGGTTGAAAAACACATGCGCCAGCACCACGCCGTGCAACCCGTAGATGGAGAGCGGCTCAAGCCCGAACAGCGCCAGCGCTTCGCTGACCCAGCCCGCGCGGCCAAAGACCGCCAGCAGGCCAAGGATGGCAACGATCACCGGCAGGATGAAAGGCGCGCCGAGAAGTGTGATCAGCACCGAGCGCCCCTTGAACCTGCGCCGCGCCAGCGAGCGTGCAACGGGCACCGCCAAGGCGACGCTGAACAGGGCTGAAAGGCTCGCCTGTATTAACGTGAACCGCACCGCTGCCCAATCGGCGGCGCTGAGGCCTCGCCCGGTCTCGGCATTGAAAGCCACAGCCGCCAGCGTGCCAAGGATCAGCGCCGCCACGAGGGCAGCGGCGCCATATCCCGCAGCCGGGCTTAACGGCTGAGCGCGCCGCGCCATTCGTCCAGCGCTGCATCACGGACCGCCGCAGCCTCATCCGCAGGCAGCAGCAGCGATTTTTCCGGGGTGATCAAGGTCTCAAACCCCTTGGGCAGACCACCTGCGGGGGTGACGGCCGGATACATCCAGTTGGTCGTGGGGATGATCGACTGGAAGGCATCCGAGACCATGAACTGCAGGAACTGATCGGCCAGCTCAGGCTGGTCTGACGCGGCGAGCTTTCCGGCGACCTCGACCTGCATGTAGTGCCCTTCGGCAAAGGAGGCGGCGGATTTGCTGGCGTCTTCTTCGGCGATCAGGTGATAGGCGGGGGAGGTGGTGTAGGACAACACCATATCCGCCTCACCCTCAAGGAACATGCCATAGGCTTCGGACCAGCCCTTGGTGACGGTGACGATATTGTCCGACAGCCCGTCCCAGATTGCGGGGGCCTCATCTCCGTAAGCGGCTTTGACCCACATCAGAAGGCCCAGACCGGGAGTAGAGGAGCGCGGATCCTGGATCACGATCTTGGTGTCACTGGCGGCCAGCGCTTTGAAATCGCCCGGCACAGCGGCGTCCGCATTGTGGACAAAGGCGAAATAGCCCCAGTCATAGGGCACAAAGGTGTCGTCACCCCATGCGATCGGCAGGTCATAGTCGGCAGTGACGGAATGCGGCGCAAACAGCCCGCTGTCCCTTGCGGCGGCGGTGAGGTTGGTATCGAGCCCCAGCACCACATCGGCATCCGAGCGGTCGCCTTCCAGTTTGATGCGCGCCAGAAGCGCCGCGCCATCGCCCGCTCCGACGAGTTTCAGATCGCAGCCGCAGACCTCTTCAAAGGCGGCCTCAACCGCAGGGCCGGGGCCCCAGTCAGAGACAAAGCTGTCATAGGTGTAAACGGTCAATTCGGGCGTCTCGGCCAATGCCGCCGATGCGCCCAGCAGTCCCGCTGCAAAAACAGAATACTTCATGGCATCCTCCTTTGCGGCGACGGGCAAGGGGAGGGCCTGACATTCGGGGCTGCTCCAAAACCTTCCCTCCGCCGGTATGAGCCGGTTCAGGTTCAACGGGTGTACTCTCAGCGCCGTGGCGCACCCCGAGGTGTGCCGCAAACTAGGCTGCGCGCAGGGGAATGACAAGGAAGGAGCGGTGCCATGGGAAATGTTTCGCGCGCGAAACAGGTGATCAAAGCCTTGCAGGACCGTGCGCTGCAGGCGCAATTGCTCTTGAGCCGTGCCCGCCCCGCCGCTAAGCACGTCTCGCAAAGGAGACCGCCCCCATGTCGATGAACAGCTTTGGCCATCTTTTCCGCGTCACCACCTGGGGTGAAAGCCACGGTCCCGCGCTGGGCGCAACGGTTGACGGCTGCCCGCCGAACGTGCCGATTGAACCGGAAATGCTGCAGCAGTGGCTCGACAAGCGCCGCCCCGGTCAGAACAAGAACATGACCCAGCGCAACGAACCCGATGCGGTCAAGATCCTGTCGGGCGTCTTTGAAGGCAAATCCACCGGCACGCCGATCCAGCTGATGATCGAGAACACCGACCAGCGCTCCAAGGATTACGGCGATATCGCCCAGACCTTCCGCCCCGGTCATGCCGACATCACCTATTACCAGAAATACGGCAACCGGGACTATCGCGGCGGCGGGCGTTCTTCGGCGCGGGAAACGGCAGCGCGGGTGGCTGCCGGCGGCGTTGCCCGCGAGGCGATCAAGGCGCTGGTGCCGGGCCTCACGATCAAGGGCTACATGGTCGCCATGGGCGAGATGGAGATCGACCGCGAACGCTTTGACTGGGAGGCTATCGATCAGAATGATTTCTGGATCCCCGATGCGGGCGCGGTGCAGGGTTGGGAAGATTATCTGCAGGCCCTGCGCAAGGCGCATGATTCCGTTGGTGCAGTTATCGAAGTTGTCGCCCGCGGTGTGCCCGCCGGGATCGGTGCGCCGGTCTATGGCAAGCTCGACACCGATCTCGCCGCCGCGATGATGTCGATCAACGCGGTCAAAGGCGTCGAGATTGGCGAGGGCATGAATGCCGCGCGTCTGAAAGGGTCTGAAAACGCCGATGAGATCTTCATGGGCAATAACGGCCAGCCGGTTTATTCCTCCAACCACGCGGGTGGCATCCTTGGCGGGATTTCAACGGGTCAGGATGTGGTGGTGCGCTTTGCCGTCAAGCCGACCTCTTCGATCCTGACGCCGCGCCAGTCGATCCGCAAGGATGGCTCCCCGGCCGAGGTGATCACCAAGGGGCGCCACGATCCTTGCGTCGGCATCCGCGCGGTTCCAGTGGCCGAAGCGATGATGGCTTGCGTTATTCTGGATCACCTGTTGCTGCATCGCGGTCAGATCGGAGAGAACCAGGGCAGGATCGGCTAAAAGGGTCGGTTCCATGGGCGCGATCCTTGCCATTACATTTCCAATCTATGCGGCGCTTGCGCTTGGCTATCTCATCGTCTGGAAGGGCTGGTTCGCCCCTGAGGACATGCGCCGGTTCGGCTCTTATGTTCTGAATATCGCCCTGCCTGCGCTGATCTTTTCCGCCGTGGCTGCGCGCAATCCGGCAGAGGTGTTCCAGCCGGGATATGTGCTGATCTATGCCGTTGGCGGTCTGTCGACCCTCGCGGTGGCTTATGGGCTGTTCACCCTTCGCGGCGTTGATCCGCGACGCCGGGCGTTGGGGGTGATGGGGTCGACCTGTCCCAACAACGGCTTTGTCGGCTATCCGATCATGCTCTTGGTTTTTCCAGACCTTGCCGGGGTGATCCTGGCGCTGAACCTCTTGGTCGAGAACCTGATCCTGATCCCCACATGCCTGTTGCTGATGGAGCTGGCGGCGAGTGCTTCTGGCCAGCCGCTTTTGCCAAGACTGCGCGGGATCCTTTGGAACATGGCGAAGATGCCGATGCTGATCGCGCTGGCGCTGGGGCTTGTGGTGTCGGCCACGGGGCTTTCGCTGCCGGGGCCGTTTTTGCGCTTTGTCGATATGCTGGCGGCCTCGGCCGGGGCCTTGTCGCTGGTGGTGATCGGAGGCTCACTGGTGGGGCTGCCGATGCACGGCAACCGCAGCCTTGCAGCGCAGATCGCGGCGAGCAAGCTGCTCTTGCACCCGGCGCTGGTGGCGGGGGTTGCGGCGGTTCTCCTTGGCGCGGGGCTGGTGACGTTGCCGCCCGAGCTGCACAGCGCGGTGATCCTGTCGGCGGCGATGCCGATGTTCGGGATCTACACGGTGCTGGCACAGCGGCAGGGGCTTGAGGGCGCCGCGAGCCTTGCCATGCTGACGGCTACGAGCCTCGCTTTTGTGACCTTGACCGTCCTGTTGTGGCTGCTGGTTTGATCTGAAAAAACGCAAGGTGCAGTGCTCCCGCGCCCGCAGGAGCCCGGCTGCGCCGGACCCCTTTCGTGCGGCCTTGGGCCCGGCGCTGCCCTTTGGGCAGCGGGAAAAGATCTGCTGAGAGGCCGCTGAGGGGCAGATCTGCCCTCAGGCGGACCTTTTCGAGTGTCATGCGCTCTGGTGAGGCCTCAAGGGTGAACCGCGCTGTCGCGCGGCCGCGGGGCGGCCCTTGACCCCTCTCCAAAACGCGGTCACGTCAGTTGGTGGGAATGGCGTAGCTGTTCACCGGGCGGGAGACGTTGTGCAACTCGACCTCTCCAAGCGGGATGGCTGACGAAGGATCCTTCAGCACATCGGCGCTGACCACGATCTGATAGCCAAGCGATTTGCCGTAGTCCCCCAGCCGCGCGGCCACATTAGCGGCCTGGCCGATGACGGTGAAGTCGAGCCGTTCCTGCGAGCCGACATTGCCATAGGTGACCGATCCATAGGCGATGCCTGTCGAACAGTGCAGCGCATCGACGCCTGTCTCTGCCGCCAGAGCGGGAAGGGCATCGACAATGGCGCGGGCTGATTTCACGGCGTTGCTGCGCGCGCGGTAGCTTTTCTGCGGATCGGCCGGAAAGACCGCCAGCACAGCGTCGCCGATGAATTTCAACACTTCGCCGCCGGTCTCATGCACGATGGTCGAAATGGTCTCGAAGAACCCGTTCAAGAGCTGGATATAGGCGCTGCGACCCAGTTCCTCTTCGAGCCGGGTCGAGCCGCGCAGGTCGCAAAACATGATAGCGGCGTCGATCTCATCGCCATCGCCGCGGCGGATCTCTCCGCCCAGGACCCGCGCGCCAGAGCGTTTGCCCACATAGGTTTCCAAAAGCGACTGCGCATTCTCGCGCTGCATGAAGACCTCATAATAGCGGGCGATCACGGCGGAGCATTCAAAGATCAGGCCCAGATTGGCGGTGGTAAAGCCGTCGGGGTGATCGCTGGCGACGGTCAGCACGTTGATGCGCCCGTCAGAAAAGGGCAGCGGCATGGCGACGTAATCGGTGGCGCCTTCCTTGCGCAGGTCCTGCAGAATCGGGAAAGCATCATCCGGCAGATCCCGGTGCAGCCGGTGGCGTACGCCGCCGAGGCCTTGCGAGACGTGGCGTAGCGGACTGTTCTGATACTCAGGCGAGCTGAGAATGTCGTAGCTGGGCGTCATCACGGTGATGTCGTCCGAGCTTTGTCTCCAGACATAGTTCTTGCCGGCGATCATCGGGTGCAGCGACCAGGACAGAACCGACAGGCGCGTCAGATACACGCCCTGTTCGCGCAGTTTTTCGGCCAGCGTTTTGGTGAAATCCTCAGGCGTTGGCAGCATGGCCGCTTCCCGCAGGAGCCAGTCGATCAGCGGCCCGGAAATATTGCCATGGTCGGGTGGGGTAAGCTCATTGTCTCCAAGGTCGATGTGGGTTTTCTCGTCGCAGACAAAGCCCACATGGCCTGCGATCCCAGCGGCCTCAGGCAGGGTTTGCTCATAGATCCAGACGGCATTGTCGACGCGCCCGTCCTGCAGTTTGAGATCATGGTAGCAGGCCGTGCCCTTGAACGGACAGAACGTCTGCAGCCCGACGTGATCGGAGAGGGGGACCTGAATGGACTCGCGCGGGAAATAGACCATGGGCGGCATGCGGGTTTCATACATCACCTTGGCCGCAGTGGTTTGTGCCAGCAAAACCCCATTGCGGAACACACGCACAGGACCGCTGAGCGGTTCGACAAGGATCCCATAGCCCCCGGTGGGCGGTGCAACATGAACATTCATTGGAAAACGACCTCTTCGGGCGGCTGGTGGCCAATATGGACCCGAAGCACGCCGTTTTCCAGAGGTATCGGCAAGCCCTCTCGCACAGGTGATGTGCAAAATGCGGTGGGGGTGCGGGTCAGACCATGCGGATCACATCCTTGCTGATGGCCAGAACATAGCCGCGTTTCGCGATGTTTTTCACCAGAAGCTCGCTCACCATCTGATTGCCAAGGGTATCGCGCAGGCGTTTGATACGGGTGGCACCGGCCGCCTCGTCGCAGTCGCTGCTGTGGCGGCCCGAGATGACGGCTTCGATCTCGGCACCGGACAGCACATCATCATCCATGCGCGCCTCCGCGAGGGCCGAAAGGGTCTCCATCGCTGCCGGGGTCAGTTTGAACCCCATGCTGTTGAGGTAGACGGTGTTCTCTTCGCGGCTGATCAGGAGTTCGTTGACCTGGATACCGGCCCGCTCGATCTGGGCCATGCGCCGGTTCAGCATCAGGAGCATTGCCAGCACCACAAGGGCCGCGATCAGCATGGCGGTGGCAAAGACCAAGAGCACGAAGATCACCATGCGATAGCTGGCCAGCGTGTCGGCAAAGGCGGTGCCGGACTGGGCAAGGATCTCCAAAAGCTTGATCTCCGCCTGGCTGGTCAGATCATTCTCGACAAAGACCCGCTCGACCCGCGCATTGAAGGCGTTGGCGTCGGGCAGGGTCAAAAGCAGCACGGTTCCGGCGAGGATGAGAATGCCGACAATGGCACCAATGCCAAGGGCGATCACCCGCACCCCGGCGGCGCGCATTTCAGAAACGGAGGAAGTAGGAGCCCGCATTGGCCTTCCTTTGTTGCAGGCCCTCGGGACCAAAGAGAGAGATCACATTCAAAAGCGTCCAGCCCGCCGGGGCAAGACGGGCAGCGATTTCTTGCCGTGCGGCGCTTTGCGTGCAAGGGCCGGAAAGCTGGATGACGCCGTAATGCAGTTTCAGCGGATTGTCCTGCTTTGCCTTGTAATCGGCATAGCACTCCGCCGCGCGGGCCTGCGGAGCGCCTGCCAGCAGGGATAGGATCAGGAGGGGGATCAGGAGGATCTGTTTCATGCCGCAACCCTGCGCGCGATTGCGCCGATATTCAATAACAACAGCGCTTTGCACGGGCTGATATCCGATATCAGGGGGCCGTTATTGCCTGTCCGGCGGGGGTGCGGCGAGGGTTTGAACACTGGCCCTGTGCCACATCCCTCTTTCCTGGTGCGTCTCCACAATCGGCAGATACGCACCCCCCACCGAAAGGTTTTGACATGTCCGTTTTCTCTTCGCCCCGCAATCAGCACCGCAAGTTCATCGCGCTGGTGCTGTCGCTGTCTCTTGCCGTGACCGGGTTTTCGGCGGCACCGGCCCGCGCCGATGAAGACGTCTTGAAGTTTATCGCAGGAGCGGCATTGCTTGGAATATTGGGGGCTGCCATCAACGACGCGCGCCATGACAAACGCAGCGCGCACCCGGCGCCGGTTCAGCCGCGCCCGCCCCATCCCGGTCCGCGCCCGCTTCCGCCGCATGTGGCGAAATACGATCTGCCCGCTCAATGCGTGCGCTACTTCCCGCGCTACAGCAACACGCGCACACTGTTGGGACAGAAGTGCCTCAGAAAGAACTATCAGTATGCCCACAGCCTGCCGCAATCCTGCCGCGTGACCTTCTGGAACGGGCAGCGCAACCGCGCGGGCTACAAGCCGCGTTGCCTGCAGCGCAAGGGATACCGCCTGGTGCAAAGGTGAGCACGCAACAAGGGGGGCGCTGAGCCCCTCTTTTCACATCTGCAACCGAGGCATCCCTTGCAAATTGGCGCTGGTTTCGCTCTGACAGGGGCATGGATATGCCGGATTACAGCCTTGAAAGAGCGGCCCTTGCGCGGGGCCATGTCAGAATCGCCGGAGTGGACGAGGTAGGTCGCGGCCCCCTAGCCGGGCCTGTCACGGCGGCAGCGGTGATCCTGGACCCTGAGAATATCCCCGAGGGCCTGAACGACTCGAAAAAGCTGAGTGCGAAAAGGCGCGAGGCTGTGGAGGCCCAGATCTTTGAGCTCGCCACCGTCTCCATCGCGCATGCATCGGTGGAAGAGATTGATTCCCATAACATCCTGCGCGCCTCACACATCGCGATGGAGCGCGCGGTGGCCGCGCTCGATCCCCCGCCCGACTACCTGCTGATAGACGGCAATCTGATCCCCAAAGGCCTCAGGATTGCGGCCGAAGCGGTGGTCAAAGGGGACGGCAAATCACTCTCGATTGCTGCGGCTTCGATTGTCGCCAAAGAGGCCCGCGATCGGATCATGGTGGATTTGGCGCAACAGTTTCCGGGATATGGATGGGAGAAAAACGCAGGCTATCCGTCCAAACAACACCGCGAAGCACTGGTAGACTTGGGCGTGACACCACATCATCGGCGCTCATTCAGGCCCGTCCACAAGATATTGTATCAAGAGTGAACCGTAGGCGGCTGTTCTAAAAAACAAATTGACCTCGAATCCGGGATGACTCATCCTGTGGATAACCAAAATGAGCGCAAAAAGCGCCGTGGTTATTGAGGCAGAGCAAATGAACAAAACCATGACGAAGGGCGCAGCCGCGCTCCCTCTAAACGCGATTCTTGGTGGCAATTGCATCGAGGTCATGGCCGGTCTTCCGGCAAATTCCATCGATCTGATCTTCGCCGATCCCCCCTATAACCTGCAGCTCAAAGGGCAGCTTCACCGCCCCGACAACAGCAAGGTGGATGCGGTCGATGATCACTGGGATCAATTCGACAGCTTCCGCGCCTATGACGATTTCACCCGCGCCTGGCTGGCTGAGGCCCGCCGGATTCTAAAACCGAACGGCTCCATCTGGGTGATCGGTTCCTACCACAACATCTTCCGGGTTGGATCCGCGCTGCAGGACGAAGGCTATTGGATCCTGAACGACGTGATCTGGCGCAAGTCGAACCCGATGCCGAATTTCCGCGGCAAGCGCTACACCAACGCCCATGAGACGATGATCTGGGCGTCCAAGTCGGAAGGCGCCAAATACACCTTCAACTACGAGGCGCTGAAGGCGCTGAACGAAGGCATCCAGATGCGCAGTGACTGGGTGCTGCCGATCTGCACCGGGCATGAGCGCATCAAGGACGAGAAAGGCGACAAGGCGCATCCGACGCAGAAACCGGAATCGCTGTTGCACCGCATTCTTGTCGGCTCGACCAATCCAGGCGATGTGGTGCTGGACCCGTTCTTTGGCACCGGCACCACCGGCGCTGTGGCCAAGATGCTGGGCCGCGAATTCATCGGGATCGAGCAGGAAGATACCTACCGCGAGGTGGCCGCCAAACGCATCAAGGCGGTGCGCAAGTTCGACCGCGAGGCGCTGCAGGTCTCGGCCAGCAAACGCGCCGAGCCGCGTGTGCCCTTTGGCCAGCTGGTCGAACGCGGCATGCTGCGCCCAGGCGAAGAGCTGTTTTCCATGAACCAGCGTCATAAGGCCAAGGTGCGCGCCGATGGCACGCTGGTTGGTGGCGAAGTCAAAGGTTCGATCCATCAGGTCGGCGCCGCGCTGGAAGGCGCGCCCTCGTGCAACGGCTGGACCTATTGGTGCTTCCGGCGCGACGGCAAGACGGTTCCGATCGACGTTCTGCGCCAGCAGATCCGTGCTGAAATGCAGAACTGATCGGCTCACCGCTTCTCTAGAACACCCCAAAAGAACACCGCTGGTGCCTGCGCCCCGACCTCCTTGGTCGCGGGCCGGGTGCCTCACCTTGCCCCGCCCCTATCGGCGGGGCCTTTTTGTCTCAACACACGGGATAGGGGGTGCGCCGGGCCTTGGCGATGCTTATTGTTCTTGCGGGAACAAAGGGACGGATGATGGCGGATACTGCGGCAGATACCAGTCTGAGCACGAGGCAGGCGGAGACCAATCAGGTGGCTGACCCGGTGGAAGACAGCCAATACGCGGCCGCGGCGCTTGAGACGCACAAGCGCGAAGGGCTGGAACTTGCGGTACGGGCGCGGTTTGTCGCGATGGCGGTCATCTCGGTCTTTCTGGTCTGGGTCAATCCAGCCTGGGATGTGCTGTATTATCACGGGATTCTCTTTCTGCTTTGCGTGAATGGCTGGCTGATCCAGCGTTATGGCCGCGTGGGACATTCCCGTGCCGAGCTGTTTCTGATCTTTCTTGATCTGTTGATCATGACTGTCGGAATTGTTGCCCCCAATCCCTTCAGCCCGGACGACCTGCCCCTGGCCATGCAGTATCGGTTCGACAACTTCATCTATTTCTTTGTCATCCTTGCCGGGGGGACACTGGCATTCTCCTGGCGCACGGTGATCGCCATTGGTGTCTGGACCTCGGTGATGTGGGCGGTGGCGCTGGGTCTTGCCTGGTACTATGCCAAGCCCTTCCCCGAACTCGCCGCCGCTGCCGCTGCAGCCTTTGGCGCGGGCACCGAACTGGCCGTCGAGATGGATCCCAACAACTTCGACTTTCCCTTGCGCATCCAGGAGATATTTGTCTTTCTGCTCGTAGCCTTGACCTTGGCCGTATCTTCACAACGGTTCAGCAGATTGCTTATGAGCAACGCTGGGCTGGAGCGGGAGCGGGCCAACCTGTCGCGCTATTTCTCGCCCAATGTGGTGAACCAGCTGTCCCAGAACGACGAGCCGCTGAAGCAGGTGCGCAGCCAGGATGTGGGTGTGCTGTTTGTCGATATCGTCGGCTTTACCCGGATGAGCGCGGGGCAGGATCCGCACCGGGTCATCGAACTCTTGCGCGATTTCCATGGCCGGATGGAGCGCGAGGTGTTCCGCCATCGCGGCACCCTGGACAAATACCTTGGCGATGGTCTGATGGCGACCTTCGGCACCCCCATGGCCGGACCCCAGGACGCGACAGACACTCTGGCCTGCGCCCTTGCCATGCAAAAGGCACTGGACGATTGGAACCGCGACCGCCGTCGCCGTGGAGAGGCCGAAATCTGCGCGGGCATCGGCATTCACTATGGCGAGACGGTTTTGGGCGATATCGGCGCGAACCGGCTGGAATATGCCGTGATCGGAACCGCTGTAAACGTGGCCGCGCGGCTGGAAGAGATGACCCGCCCTCTCCAAGCCCGGATCGTTATGAGCGACGACCTGCGCAGGCAGGTTCTTATCGAGCATTCTGGCGTGGACCTGCTGGAGGATTTTGTCCTCAAGGATGCGCAAGACATCCGGGGATTGGATCAGGCAATGCGCGTCTGGTGCGTGCCGATATCCCGTCTCTCAGAGACTCCAACCGGATGAGCTTGTTGCGCGGCTTGTTGAATAAGGCTGCCCTCGCAGGGTGCGACTCACTGCCAGCACGATGCGCCTTTCCTGAACCTTTGATGAGACCACAGTCGGCGCCTCGACACGCGTGAGTTGAGAGCGATTGTTGACCCTGCGTAATGTCCAGATTTTTTGGAGATTTAAAACCCTTCGAAAATAGCATCTTAGCCGTGGAAAACCATGAATCTCACGTGCCATTTTAAGACCTTGTAAAACACCGACATGGCAATAGGAGGCAAAGACTTATCATTCTAAAGGCCATGCTATGTCATCCGACGATCATCAGAGTTTCTTTCAGTGGTTTTCCCTGGACACGGACTGCAAAGACTTGATCAAGGACACCAGAGACGCCCTTGTTCCTCACATGGACAAGGTTCTGGACCGGTTTTATGCGCGTGTTCTGGAAAGGCCTGAAACACGCCAATTCTTCCCCGATGACAAAACCGTCGCCCATGCGAAAGCCGCACAAAAAGCGCATTGGGAAAAACTGTTTTCGGGCAGTTTCGGATCTGACTATTTCGACTCTGCTGCGCGGGTCGGAAAGGTGCACTACGAGCTGCGCCTCCCGTTCATTCAGTACCTTGGCGGATACGCCTCAGCCGGGGCTGACATGATGGATTTGCTGATCCGCAAGCGCATGACGGGTCGCGCGAAACTGTCCAGCCAGATCCAGCTTCTGAACCGGTTGATGCTTGCCGATTGTGAGCGGGTGATCGAGGCCTATTTCAAAGCCCAGAACGCCGAGCAAAGCAAGGCGCTGGATGTCCTGACCAATGGCATTCACGAGTTGGAAAAGGGCAACCTTGCCAAGCCGATCCGCGTCGAAGACGGCATTCCGCCGCGCTTTGATGGCATTCGCAAATCTTACAACAATCTGATCGCCCATTGGTCCGGGATCCTGTCGGATGCGACGACGCGCTCGCATTCGGTTGCAGGCAAGATTTCTTCGACGTCCGTGCTGACTCAGGAGATGGCCAACCGCGCCGAACAGCAGGCTGCAACGCTTGAAGAGGCGGTCGCGGCCGTCAGCCACGTGACCGCAGGGACGTCCGAGGCGACTGAAATGGTAAAAAAGGCGACAGAACGGTCCGAAACCAACCGCAAAGACGCAGAGCAGGGCGGCCTTGTCGTGGAAAAAGCCATCGCAGCCATGGAACGGATCGAAAGCTCCTCCTCCAAGATCGCCAAGATTGTCGATGTGATCGAGGACATCAGCTTCCAGACAAACCTCTTGGCGCTCAACGCCGGTGTTGAGGCGGCTCGTGCCGGCGAAGCCGGGCGTGGCTTTGCGGTGGTCGCCTCCGAGGTGCGCTCCCTAGCGGCACGCGCGTCGGATTCTGCAACTGAAATCAAAACCTTGATCGCCGATAGCTCGGTCCATGTGAATGATGGCAGCGACCTTGTGCGCGCCACCGGCGACAGCCTGTCCGGAATCCGCGAAGGGGTGCTGGATGTCTCTCAGGTGATGAATGAGATCTCGGCCGTGATTTCGCGCCAGTCCCTCAGCCTGCAGGAAATCGACACCAGCATGAACGAGTTGGGGCGCACAACGCTGGACAATGCCTCCAAAGCCAATGAGGTCTATGAGACTTGCTCGAAACTGGTCGAGGATGCCGGACAGCTCAAGGCAACGATGGATGGGTTCAGCACCGCCATAGGGCACAATGAAGCGGAGTTGGATCGGGACTACGAGACCCATATGTCCGGCAAAAAGGCCAAGCCGGGATCGACAGCCGCATAAGGCCAGTGGTCGTTGACACAGAGGTGACGGGCAGTGCGATCTTTTCTGGCGGGCCGAGAAGGGAACGGGCCGCCACCCCCTTGCAACCGGTCACCAGAGCCAGGGCATCTTGCCAGGGTGGCCCGGCGATCAATGCTGACTGATACGGCCCGTATCAGCCCTGCCCCAAATGCAGATCTGAACAGTCTCCCTGAGAGGGACGTTATCGGTTGTGCGGCAAATAGGCGGATCCCCCTTTTTTGGAGGGCCGCAGTCGCTGTCGCAGCCTTTGCGTCACTGGCATCTTTTGACGGCCATATCCCACTGGGGCTGGAGATCCGGAAGAGCCGAGCAAACAGTAGGCGCCGTGGGGGCGCCTGACATGCTTCGGATCAATAGCCTGCGCTTGCGCGCCGCGCCCGGCGGGCAAGGTGGAACACCCCGCTGAGAAGAAACTCTTCACAACGCATGAAGCCTCGCCCGTTTTGAGCGGCAAAACTGCTTTTGAGAAGCTGCCGACACAGGCGCCAACCTTGTGGGATTAGACTTGGATCACATTGGCTTCGGCGCACGTGAGGCGCCCAAAAGCCAATTTATTTGAGTGGCTTCACGAACCCCACCTTCGCGCATCAAGGTGGAGAATTACCCATATTCTACTCCCTCCGGTCGGCAACTATCCAACAGCGACCTGAACGTGGGTCATCGCAGAACGAAACCTGCAGCCCCGAGAGATCTTCTCTCTGGAGCCATGGCTTCTGTTGCGATGATGCGGATGATGATTTGAGAGGACCGATGAGAACTTATTTTATTCTGCCGTTGCTTCCCTTGGTTGCGGCATGCTCGGGCGGAGGGGCGCCGGGAACAAGTCCGACTGCGCCGCAGACAGCCGGAGAAATGATAGTCACCAACACGGCAACGGGGGCTGTGGTTTCCAATGACAAAGCTTATGACAGCGCGCTCGCAGTCTACAGCGCTGCAGGCGACAACCCGAGCACCATAAACAAAACCATGCCTGGACTGGCAAACGGTGAGAATCTCTTGCAGCGGGTAGGGGTCAGCCGTTGGGAAACAGAGGTCGACCGGACGGTGGTGGCGTCCATTGGGGCCAACGGCTCCACAGTTTCCTTGGACAGGATTGGTGGGGTAGAAGGCAGCTTTGTCGAGACCTACCGGCTTTATGACCCCAACGATGATCTCGTTGCGATCGAATCCCGTGCGAGCAATGCCACAACGGCCGCCGTGGTCGGTTCGGTTGAATACTGGGGCCAGTGGAACGGTGAAGTCGACGGGAAAACCTTTGAAGACGGCGCGGTTAACATCGTTGTGAATGGCGGCACGGGAGCGGCAGATCTCCACGTCTACCACCCCACTGCGAAGGGAATGATCATCGATGAGGACGGAACCCTGACCTACGACGCTTCAAGTCAAAAGATCACGGGCTCGGTCGTGTTCAACTCCGACACGCAACAGGCGAACGGTCAAACCTTACTGTCCCTTGCGGGGCACACCCAATCCCTGACCAACGCCAGCGCGCCTGAACTGGTCACGGGGCATGCGTACACAGATTCCAACCAGCCGTTTAACGCAAATATCGGTATTATTGGCGCTTTGGACGACTGACCCTTTTTCCTGGTTTTGGTCAATTTGGGGAAGCGGTCTTCCGCTTCCCCAAACTTTTTCACTTCGAAGTTCTTAGGGCAACATATGAGACGGCTGATATTGCTGATCGCCTTCCTCTGCCTTGCAGGAGGCGCAAATGCAGATGAGCGCTTGCGCACTTACTACAGATTGAAACTGGCAGCGGCAGGCGTACCCGTCGTCTTGCCCTACGATCCGTTGGCAAAATACGGTCAGGTCGAAACGCCACCCAAAGGCCGTTGGAGCATCAGTGTGCTGCCAGTATTCGGGTATGATTCAAATCTGAATGGTGGCGTTCCCCATGACACGGTGGACATCAACGGGCTGCAATTCACCGTGAAGGAAAAGGATCGGGCCATTGCAGGACTGGAAGCCGGTCTGCTGGCGCGTCTGGGCAAAGAACATTTCATTGCCCAGGGCCACCGCATTTCAGGCAGCCTGTCGGCCCAATATGAGCATGCTCTATCCCATGACATCGCCAGCAAGGCCGCCACAGCCAGCGCTTGCTATCACTTTGATGCACGGAACTGGACTTTCGCACAGGCCTGTCTGGCGGCAGGGCTATCCATGACCGAACTTTCGGAAACCCACACTCAGTCTGCGCGTGTGTCGATTGGCAGGGTGTTGGATTACGGAAAATTCCCCAAGTCGTTGCAATTTGGACTGTCCAAGACCAAGAGCAACGAGGCGGAGTTCACCCAGATACATGCCAATTACAACGTAAACACGGAACGCGCGACCTTCGAACTCGGGGTGACAGCCCGGGTAGCAGGAGAAGGCCATAGTGAAGACAAGGCGACCTATTTGAGGCTCAGCAGATCCGTTTTTGGACGTCCCGTCTCTGCAGTCTTGCGCTTCTCTACCGCCAGCGGTAGCAAATTCCTCGGATTACCGAGAACCGAGCGCACAACCTCACTATCGATATCTCTGCCCCTTACATCAAAAATCGCATTTGACCTCAGCTACTCGGAAACCAGATCTCCCTTGCAATATTTTCAGAAGAAATCACTTGGCGCAAATCTCGTACTGACCAAATTTTGAGATCCGCCCGGCAAGCAGCGCAAAGGTTACGCCGCGGACGTCAAGACATCTGTCAAAAAGATGTGTCACGATTGTCGCGGCGAAACACTGGCCGAAAGCCTTGAGCCCAAAAACGTCTGCCATAAGTCATTCAAACTGTTGATTAACCAGGAAATACCCATGTCCGCTATCATGACCATCATGACGCAAATCATCGAAGAGCCGGCGCTTGATCGGAAGTATCGCTTGTTTGCGGATTTCGTGGAGGGCGAGTTCGGATATCGCGGTGTAAACTATGGCATCTTCCTGGATGTGCGCACTGAGCAATCCATCCATAGCACCTTTGTCGCAAAACGCACTGGCTTGTCCTCTGAGTGGCGGGAAACTTATCAGAAGCGAGGCTATGGTCGCAGCGACCTTGCCAAAATGATGTCTGCCATAGGGAAAAAACCGATCCTTCAAACCCGGTTTTACAGAATGCTCAAGAAAGACGAATTGCCGGACCGCTATGCAGAAGTCATACGCGGCGTGCATGACTATGTGAAATGCGGCGTCGTTGTTCCGGTTGCCGCAAATGGGTGCAATGGGGTCGTCGGGCTTTATGATCCAGAGGGTGATGGCGCCAAGCATGACAAGCGCTTTGATCACTACCATGCAACAATCGAAGCGCTTGCGAAACAGCTGCACCTGTCTTCCAACTGGGCCAGCGAGATCATATCTCAAACCAGACTGAGTGAAATGAACTTGCGGGTGCTGCGCCTCAAGGCAAGAGGTCTGCGTGTGAAAGAAATCCTGTATCAGATAGACCGCGACAATCCCAAGACCGTTGACAACCACATGGCGCGCGTTCGCAAAGCTCTGGGTGCACGCAACGATGTCGAAGCGGTCGCCAAGGCAGCGCGGTTTGGGTTGCTGGGCTCATTCGGGGAGTTCAACGACTGGGATGCCGCTGGCCTGCCTTCCCAGTTCATGTATGGCCATTGATCGCCTCACAGTGACCCCGAAGAAACCTCCGACGTTGCCCGGTGTCTTGCACCAGGAAACCGTGCCAAACAGCGGAACGAAAACGCCTGAGCGCGGCTGAAGCGACAGGTCACGCTCAATGCGTCCCTCTTTGGCACACCCCCAAAAGACCGCATGACATGCAGCCCAGGACCGCAGGGCGGTCCCGGACAGTCATGACGTCGAAAGCCAAGCAGTCACTTGGTGCGATCTGCGCGGTGACGTATCCAAGGTCAAGGATCCTCCTGCAAACACAATCAGTGCGTTGCTCCGAGCCAGAATCTGCTCTGCTTTATCGCGTCACCCGCTGTGGCTGGGTTCTGGCTGCGGTCCGAGTTCCAGAACACGCTGCGCCCAAGCTCTGGCAATGCCTCGGTCATGGGTCACCAGAACAACCGCAATCCCAAGCTGTTCAGTCAACTGACCAAGCAGCGCCATCGTCTCCTTTTGCGTGATCGGGTCCAGACGGCTGGTGGGTTCATCCGCCAGCAGTACCATGGGGTTCGCAGACAGGGCTCTGACGATAGACAGCCTTTGCAACTCGCCCCCGGAAACCGCATCCGGTCGACGCTCCAAAAGCGCCGGAGAAAGCTTCAGCGCCACCATGTTGGCTTCAACTTGGTCCCAGGGAGTCCTGTGCACAGTCGCCACATCCTGCAGGCTGCGCCCCAGCCTGACATGCGCCGGGAACGCGGCAGGCGGATCCTGATACAATTTCTGGACCGCATGAGATCCGAGGCCGTCAGCTTTGCACAGTGTTCCACGCATCGGCGCAACCAGACCGGCCAGTGTATCCAAAAGTGTGCTCTTTCCAACGCCGCTGGGGCCAAGGCAGGCAATGCGCTCGCCCCGATGAACCGTGAGGTTCAGCCCGTCGATAAGGATTTTGCCCCCGCGGCCAAGCGTCAGGTCTTCTGCGATCAGCAGGGGATCGCCGCGCGGCGGTGCTTCAGATTTTTCCCATTCCACCGGGTCGGCAGCCAACAAATCCCTGGTGTAGGAATGCTGCGGTTTGGTCAGGACAGAGGACGTCTCGCCATCTTCGACCAAAACTCCTTTGCGGAGCACCATGATCTTTCCGCCGAGTGCACGCGCAACCGAAGCTTCATGGGTGATGGCCAACAAGGTTCCGCCGTCCTTTGGAACCTGCGCCAACAGGCGGGTCACCCTGTCCCGCCGGTCGCTGTCCAGCCCTTTGGTCGGCTCATCCGCCAGCAGGATTGGTGCGCGCCCCGCTGTTGCCGCAGCAAAAGCCACACGCTGCGCCATACCACCCGAAAGCTGGCCAGGCAGCCTGTCTTCTGTACCGTTCAGTCCCAGTGCCACAAGATCCTTGGCGGTCTGATGCTGCGCCTGCGGCCTCGACAAACCGGCGACATGCACATGCGTTTCGGCCACCTGCCGCCAGGCTTGCATCAGCGGATCGAGTGCCAGCCATGGCTCTTGCGGCAGGGTAGCAATTTCATGGCCCCACATTGCCGCGCGTTCTGCAGGGGTGAGCGTATCGACGCGCCGCCCATTCACGCAGATCTCTCCCTCCATCCGCAAAGCGTTAGGCAAGACCCCCAGAATGGCCTGTGCGATCAGGCTTTTGCCTGCACCGGTTTCGCCCATAATGACCAGAGTTTCCCCTGCCCCCAGAGCAAAGCTGACGGGCCCCATCAGCCGCTCATCTCCGGCAAAAACCTGAAGCTCGGATACTGTGACGATGCTCATCTTTTGTGTAGCCCTCCGACGCAGAGGTGAAGCGCGAGCACGGTAATGACCAAACAGGCCACCGGCTGCAGGATCAAGAACGGCGCTTCACGCCAATACGGCAACAGTTCGGTCATCATCACCCCCCATTCTGCGGTGGGCGGGCGAACGCCAACGCTGACAAAACCCAGGGCCGCCACGGCCGTCACCGCAGTTGCAGCACCAAAGGCGGCAACTGTCATCAGGCCGGGTCCAATCTCTGGCACCAGATGGCGCAGCAAGATAAGCCGCACAGGCAGCCCCAAAAGCCGCGACGCCTCGACCGCTGGACTTGACAGCACGATGCGGGCGCGCTGGCGGGAATAGCGATAGTATTCGACCCACAGTGTCAAAGATATCCCCGCGTACAGAGCCCACCAGGACCCGGGCGCGATTGCAGCTAGCATGAGAACCAGCAAAAGCCCGGGCAATGCCAGAACTGCATCTGCAAACGCACCAAGACCCCGATCCACCCAACCGCCGTACCACGCAGAGAGCACCCCAATCGCCGTACCCGGTATGCCTGCAGTGAGCACCGACAACAGCGCCAGAGACAGCGACAATTGTGCCCCGGACAGCAGCCTTGCAGCCATGTCGCGTCCCAGATGGTCGGTGCCCAGAAGATGCTCTGCACTCGGTCTTTCCTGGGGGGACAGCAGAGACTGTTTTGCAGGGTCCTGCCCCACCAGATCGGGACCAATCATTACGCAGATGGCAAGGCCTGCCAGCATCACAAATCCCGCCGCGCGGGGCGCTTTGATCTTGGGCCAACGGGCCGTCTGAAGGTTTGAAAGCAGCATATCGCTCATGTCGCTCGGGTCCTTGGATCAATGGCCCGACAGGCGAGATCAATCACGAGGTTCAGGGCAACATAGATCAGTCCAAGCGCGAGGGCCGTGCCCTGCACCATCGCGATATCGCGTCCAAAGATCGCATGCACCAATGCATGCCCGATCCCGGGCCAGGCAAAGACGGTTTCAACGATCACTACGCCTTCGATCAGATAGGCCATCTGCACCCCGACATAGGTCACCACAGGCAAGGAGGCATTGCGCAGAACATGGCGCACCAACGTCAGCCGGGCAGACAGGCCTTTGGTCCGGGCGAAAAGACGCCATTCTGCATCCATCGCTTCGACCACCGCGTCTCTCACCACACGGTTGGACACCGCTGCCAACCCCAAACCCAATGTCAAAGAGGGCAGAATCAAGTGCTGCGGCCCCCGAAAACCGGCGACCGGGAAGAGCTTCAGTTGTACGGCGAAGATCAGCACCAGCACCACGCCCAAAGCAAAGGCCGGGATGGCCCGCAGCAAAATCGAGATGCCAAGGCTCACCCGATCCACGAGGCCTCCGGGCCGCAGTCCCGCTGCAATCCCCATCGGCACCGCAATCAGGACCGACACAACAACTGCGCCTGCTGCCAACAGCAGGGAATAGCCCAGCTGCGTCGCAATCTCATCGATCACAGGTGTGCCGTAGACGGCGGACTGGCCCAGATCGAATGTGGCCAAAGCGCCAAGCCACTGGAGCAATTGAGCCCAAAATGGCCGATCAAGCCCCAGTTCCTGCCGCACCAACTCGGCCGAGGCGGCATCCATCATGTCATATCCATAGCGCCCGGCAGCAATCCGATACGCCGCGTCGCCCGGTAAGGCCTGCATCATCGCGAAGCTCACGATCCCCACGATCAGAGCCACGACGACCGCTTGCAGCCCGCGCTGTGCGAGGGCCGCAATGAAAGGGTTCGTTTGTGTCATTTCGCCCAGTTCATCTCGCTCAGGCCATAGCTGCGTTGCAGCGGGTCGATGATGACATTCTCAAGGTCTTGTGCGACAGAGACAGTGTGCTGATACCAGACCACCGGGATGAGCGGCAGCTCGTCTTGGATGGCTTTCGTGACCAAGGCGATGTCTGCCGCGCGGGCAGCCTCATCATCCGTTGCGGCCACACGCGCCAGAGCTTCTGCCACGTCCGGCCTGTCCCAGCCCATCGCGCCCCAATCGCCGCCCGCAGAACCGAAGTCCTGCAAGACGGTGCCCACAGGATCCGGCGTCAGCCCATAGTTTCGGGCGTAGAGTGCAAGATGCAGCGACCCATCCTGATGCCCCTGCGGGATCATCGAATAATTGTTGACATCCACTGTCAATTCGATCCCGATTTCACGCCACATGTCCTGCAGTGCAGCAGCGATCAAAGGCAATTCCGGGCGGTCAGGAAAAGTGCGCAAGGTGACTGCAAACCGATCTCCATCCTTCACCAGAATGCCATCCTCACCCGCTGCCCATCCCAGCTCCGCGAGCAAGGCCTTGGCAGCCTCCACGTCATGCTTCAAAGGCGACAGCGAGGTGTTGTGCCACATGTTCAGCGCAGGTGGGAAGAGTTGACTGGCGACGGATTCCGGGAAGCGCGTGATCGCGGTGGCAATGCCTTTGCGGTTCATTGCCAGGCTCAGAGCTTGACGGGCGCGCGGGTCATCAAGGAATGGATGCGCGGCATTGACTTTCAAGGTCACGACACGAGGGATCGGAACGGCGGTTGTCTTGACCGTATCAACCGCGGACAGGCGCGAAAAACCCGCCGGATCCAGCGAGAACACGATGTCGGCGTCGCCACTTTCAGCCAGCAGCGCCCGCGTCTCGGCACGGCCAGCGGCCAGGTAACTCGCCGTCTCGATCTCAGGCGCGTCCCCCCAATAGCCCTCAAACCGCGTGACACTGATGCTTTGGGGCGGGGTAAATTTTTCGACAGCAAACGGCCCCGTACCGATAAGAGCCACCGGCTTGCCATCGGTGTCGAATGAGGCCGGCGCCGGGATGATCGTGGTCGCATGGGCCAAAAGCGACGGCAGAGCGGCGAAAGGAGTGCTGAGCGAGAAGATGACGGTGCCGTCCCCCGCCTCAATTGCAGTGATCGGCGCTTTTTCCAGAATGCCCGGCTGTTGCCAGGCGCGGCGCAGGGCAAGCGCGGCCGAAGCGGCGTCAAAGTCTGTGCCATCGTGAAACTTGACCGCTTTGCGCAGAGTGAAGGTCCACGTCAGACCATCGTCGCTCGCGGCCCATTCGGTGGCAAGGCCAGGTTCCAAAACGCCGTTCTCATCGGCATCGACCAGGTTTTCAAGGATTTCGAGCTTCTGGATTGCAAATCCAGAGACCGCAACATCATAGCTCGCAACCTCCCAGGGCGCTGCGATAGTCACCGGCTTTGTGTCGGCAAAGGCTTGCGACAAGGACAGAAAAACAGCCGCGACGAGGGCTGCGCTGGAACGCAGATGCATATGGAGACTCCCAAATTGACGCTTTGGCGCGGTCGAAAAACCGTGCAGAAGTGCGTTATGAGATAACATTGCTAAGATCAAGTGGGTTTTGCATTTTGGGCGCAAGCGACTGGCTGAAAAGCGCGCTCAACTTTCCGCAGCGCGGCTCGTACTCGACAGGCATACCAGCACATTTTTCAAGTCGTTCCCGGCTGTCAGCTATTGCAGGGTGTTTTGCTCCAAAAGGTTTTGCTCTAGGGATCCAATATACGGATCGGCTTGTCGGGGGATGTGATGACAAACGGGCATTGGGCAGCAGTGTTGGCGGCGCATTGGGGGATCACGGCTGAGCTGACGCGGCTTGATGGAGAGTATGATCTGAACTTCCTGGCCCGCTCGACTGATGGAGCGGGTTACATCGTCAAAGCGATGCGTCCGGGCTGTTCAGAAGAGCTTGTCGATATGCAGGTGCAGGCATTCGACCATATCGCCAGTGCGGCGCCGGATCTGCCTTGCCCGCGTGTAATTCGCAGCAGCAATGGTGCTGCAATGCAGTCGATTGCCGATGAAAATGGCGCCGAGCGGCTGGTCTGGGTGATCAACGAACTGCCGGGGCGCTGCTATGCCAAGGCTGCCCCCAAAAGCCCTACCCTGATCCACGAAGTGGGCGAGGTTCTGGGCCGCATGGACAAAGCGCTGGAAGATTTCCAGCACGACGGCCTTGAACGCGATTTCAAATGGAACCCGATGCAGGCAGGCTGGATTGCCGACGATCTGGGCTGCATCACGGACCCGGCACGCCGCGCGATCCTCGAAGAGATCTGCAAGGCGTTTTCCGACCTACACCACCCGGCCCTGTCGGCGCTGCCCGCACAGGCGATCCACGGCGACGCCAACGACTACAACATCATCGTCGAAGGACACCTGAGCACACCGCGCCGCGTCTCTGGCCTCATTGATCTTGGTGATATGTGCCGCGCGCCGCGTATCTGCGATCTCGCGATTGCGGCGGCCTATATCGTGCTTGACCAGCCTGACCCCGAGGCCGCCTTGGCAACTTTTGTGGCGGGATATCACGCCGCCAATCCGCTGACCGCGACAGAGATCGATATGATCTGGCCCCTCTTGCGGATGCGGCTGGCGGTCTCGGTGGTGAACTCCACCCTGATGGCAGCGGAAAACCCCGATGATCCCTATGTGACCATCTCGCAGGCGCCTGCCTGGCGCTTCCTCGAAGGTCATGATCTGAACGGCAAGCTGATCAACGCCCGCCTGCGCGCCGCCTCTGGCCTGCCGGTGGTGGAGGGCGCCAACAGGGTTCTGGCCTGGCTCGATGCGGAGCGTGGCCATTTCGCCCCCCTGATGGGAACGGACCTGAGCGATGCCCCCATGGGATCGCTTTCGGTCGAGAACTCCACATGGCCGCAGAACCCCTTTGATATGCCGCTAGAGGAAGCCGCCCGCGTTGGAGAGGAGTTCGGCGGTGGCATCTGGCTGGGCTATTACAACGAACCCCGGCTGATCTACACTGCGCCCGCCTTCAGCAAAGGCCCCCACAAGGCCAGCAACCGGCGCACAGTGCATCTGGGCGTGGATGGTTTTGCGCCTGCGGGGGAACCGCTTTATGCGCCGCTGGCGGGCGAAGTCTTCATCGTCGAGAACCGCGCGCATCACCTGGACTATGGCGGAACCATCATCCTGCGCCATGAAACCCCGGCGGGGGATGCCTTCTACACCCTCTATGGTCATCTCGATCCTGAGTGCTGCGACAGGTTGAAACCCGGTGACCATGTGGCCAAGGGCGAAGCCTTCTGCCGCCTTGGCGATCCGACCCAGAATGGCGGCTGGGCGCCGCATGTGCATTTCCAACTGGCGATGACAACCGACGGGATCGAGGCAGACTGGCCCGGTGTGGGGGATCCGGACGAGATGTATCTCTGGCACGCGATCTGCCCCAATCCGGCGGCGCTGATGAACCTGCCCGATGAAAAGACCTGCTATCAGCCCACCGACAAGGCAGAGATTCTGCAGGGGCGCCGCGCGCATTTTGGCGGCAACCTGAGCCTCACCTATTCCGATCCGGTGATGCTGCTGCGCGGCTGGAAGCATCATCTGTTTGATGAATGGGGCAGGCCCTATCTGGACGCCTATAACAACGTCCCTCACGTGGGCCACGCCCATCCGCGCATTCAGGCGGTGGCGGCGGATCAGCTAAAGCGGATGAACTCCAACACCCGCTACCTGCACCCTGCGCAGGTCGCCTTTGCCGAGAAGATCCTATCGAAATTGCCGGACCCGTTTGAGGTCTGCTTCTTCGTCAACTCCGGCACCGAGGCGAACGAACTGGCCCTGCGACTGGCCCGCGCCCATACCGGCGCCAAGGGGATGGTGACACCAGATCACGGCTATCACGGCAATACCACCGGCGCGGTCGATATCTCGGCCTACAAGTTCAACGCACCCGGAGGGGTTGGCCCTTCGGACTGGGTCGAACTGGTCGAGGTCGCCGACGATTATCGCGGCAGTTTCAAACGCAATGACGCGGGCCGGGCGCAGAGGTTTGCGGATCTGGTGGAGCCGGCCATTGCCCGCCTGCAGGACAAGGGGCACGGGCTGGCCGGCTTCATCGCGGAAACTTTCCCGTCCGTCGGCGGGCAGATCATCCCGCCCAAGGGCTATCTGCCAGCGGTCTATGAAAAGATCCGCGCCGCGGGTGGTGTCTGCATTGCCGACGAGGTGCAAACCGGGCTGGGCCGCCTTGGCGATCATTACTTCGGCTTTGAGCACCAGGGCGCCCTGCCCGATATCGTGGTGATGGGCAAACCCATCGGCAACGGGCACCCGCTGGGCGTCTTGGTCACCACCCGCGCCATAGCGGAGAGCTTTGCCAAGGGGCCTGAGTTCTTCTCGACCTTCGGCGGCTCGACCCTTTCGTGCCGCATCGGCAAGGAGGTCTTGGACATCGTCGATGACGAAGGCCTGCAGCAGAACGCCAAGGTGATGGGCGATCAGCTGATGGCCGGATTGAAAGCGCTTGAAGGGAAATATCCTTGTATGGGCGATGTCCGTGGTATGGGATTGTTCCTCGGGGTGGAGCTGATCCGCGAGGATGGCAGCGAAGCAACCGAGATCTGCTCCTACATCAAGAACCGGATGCGCGATCACCGCATTCTGATCGGTAGCGAAGGTCCCAAGGACAATGTCCTCAAGATCCGCCCGCCCCTGACCATCGATGCCGAGGATGTGGAGATGATCGTTGCGACGCTGGATCTGATCCTGGACGAGATCGCGGCCTCCTGACCGGCGCCGCCAACCCTCCGATCCAAATAAAAAAGGCGGTGGAAAACCACCGCCTTTTTAAATTTTCTAACGAAGCAATTAGTTGCTTGCGACAGCTGCGCCAACCAGAACCAGCAGCAGCAGCGGCAGCAGGATGCCGGAAGACGAGCTTTCGGCCTGCTCAACGATCACCGGTGCTTCGATGACGGGCTCTGCCAGGTTGCCGGCAGAAGCGGTGGAAGCAGCAGCGGTCAGAGCAGCAGCGATAACGAGTTTTTTCATGTTAACCTCCAGAATTCGCGCCGGGCATACCTATGGCCGACGCACCCAAGACATATCTCGTATTTTTTTCTAAACAGCTAACTTGCGGGAATGCAAATGCTTGTTTCCGCAAGCGGCCGCTCAGGCGCCGAAATGTGGTCAAATAAGCAACACTTGAGTGCCCACTTTGGTCATCTCGAACAACTGGGCGATATGTTCGTTGTAAAGCCCGATGCAGCCGTTGGAGGATTTGCGGCCGATCTTACGCGTATCATGGGTCCCGTGGATGCGATAAAACTTCCAGGACAGGTACAGCGCGTGCGATCCCAGCGGGTTATCCGGACCCGGCGGGATGAACTTTGGCCATTCCGGATTGCGCTTGAGCATGTTTGGCGTCGGTGCCCAGCTGGGACCGTCGACCTTGCGCACCACCTTGGTGCGACCGCGCCGGGTCAGATCATCCGACAGGGGAACCGATGAGGGGAACAACCGATAGGTCGATTCGTCCTCGGACCAGTAGTGCAGCGCGCGGCTGTCGATATCGACCAGGATTGCCCCGTTGCGCAGGGAATCGAAATAGGGGCGCCAGTTCTTGGCCCGGAACGACGAGATGTTTCGCTTTACAGGAGGCTCCGGTTCCGGCGGCGGACGCAGAGGGTCATAGGCAACCTCGGCCTCCTCCGCTTTCTCCTCGGCGAAAGCGGGCGCTGATACCAGCGCGGCGGACCCGGCCAGAAACTGGCGCCGGGACGGGGTATCAAACAGACGACGGGTCATGGAATTCGGTCCTGCACGAAAAACTAGATGTTGGGCATAATATGGCTGGAATGCCTCAGTCGCAAACCAAACAACCGATCAGGCCTGCCGATTGCCCCGCACATGTTTGCACCCATGCCACAGGAGCGCTAAGTGCAATGTCACTGTGACTTGAGCGAGAAGCCTAATGACGCGCGTATTTCTGATCCTGGCCGCTGCCCTGGTAACCCTTGCTGCAGCCTGCACTCCGGTTCCGCAAAGTGGCGAAGGAAGCGGACAGGTCTATCGCATTCGCAACGCCGATAAAGTTCAGGTTCGCATGCTCGATTCGATCAACGCCCTGCGGCAGGCGGCAGGCGCTCCGGCCGTTCAGCTGAATGCCCAGCTCAACGCAGCAGCCGCCACCCATTCGCGCGATATGTCGGTGCAGAACCGCCCATGGCACTTTGGCTCGGATGGATCCTCCCCATTGGATCGGGTGGCGCGGACCGGGTACCCGGGCTCTCTTTTAGGCGAAGCGATCTCGGAAACCTACGAGAATGAGTTGCAGACCCTGACCGCCTGGATGGAAGACAATGGAACCCGCGCAGTGATTCTCGACCCCAAAGCCGTGAACATGGGTTTTTCCTGGTTCCAGGAACCAAACGGCAAGCTGTGGTGGACCCTGGTGATGGCCAACTGAGGCAAAGCCCCAGCACCAAGCCAACGTGACGCTAGCCGACCTGGGGCGACTCAACCTTTGATCAAGACTGCAATCGTCAGGCGCGCAGCGTGATCAGCGTCCCGTTGTTGACCATGGCGTAAATGTCTTCGATCTCATGGTTTTTTACGGCAATGCAGCCGGCGGTCCAGTCTTTCACACGGTCAGCCCGCTTGCGATCCTTAGGGTCGTTCGGCTCGCCGTGAATAAAGATCTCGCCACCCGGCTTTTTTCCTATCGACCGGGCAAAGGCCACATCGGCCGAGTTCGGATAAGAGATGCCGACAGACAGGTGAAAGCTGCTGTTGGGATTGCGCCGGTCGATCAGATAAGTGCCTTCGGGCGTTTTTCCGTCGCCTTCGATCCGTTTCGGGCCTTCGGGTGCAAAACCAAGGTCCACCTCATATTCACGCAGAACGGTTTCGTTGTTCAACAGGTACATCTTTCGCGCACCTTTGTTGACCACGATCGAGGTCACCTCCGGCCCGCGATAGGTTTTGAACTTACTCTCAGTCCGGGCGCACCCCGCCAATGCCACTGACGACGCTGCCGCAAGCCCGAATGTCCGCCTGTCCATTTGTTGTCCGCTCTTATGTTTGCCTGGGATTGAAAATACACCGATTCAGAGCTGCGGCAAAATCACTTCTTCGTCTGCTCTGGCCCCGCGCCCGCATTTTCCGCAAGACGCCGCTCGATTGCCTCAAGCCGGGACAGGACCTGATCGCGGTAAGCATCGGTGCGCTCGTTGTCTTCCTCGGCGTGGGCGTCCTGCATTGAGTTGACAATGAGACCCACCAGAAGGTTCACCACCGCAAAGGTGGTGACCATGATAAAGGGCACGAAGAAGGCCCAGGCATAGGGGTAGACCTCCATCACCGGGCGCACGATGCCCATCGACCAGCTTTCCAGCGTCATGATCTGAAACAGGGAATAGGCGCTTTGGCCAAGGTTGCCGAACCATTCCGGAAAGCTGCTTCCGAACAGTTTCGTCGCCATCACCGCGCCGATGTAAAAGATGATCGCCATCAGCAGGAAGACCGATCCCATCCCCGGCAGGGCGGTGATAAAGCCTTCGACCACCCGGCGCAGGCGCGGCGCGACCGAAATCACCCGCAAGACCCGCAAGATTCTGAGCGCCCGCAGCACCGAAAGCCCCTGCGCCGCCGGGATCAGCGCGATACCGACGATGACAAAGTCAAAGACATTCCAACCGCTGAGGAAAAACCGATGCCGCCTCACGATCAGCTTTGCGAGGATTTCGACCACGAATATCGACAGACATATCGTATCAAGCATCAAGATGAGCGGTCCGATCCGCTCCATGATCGCCGGAGAGGTCTCCATCCCAAGCGTCACGGCATTGACCAGAATGACCGCAGTGATGAAACGGCTGAAACGAGCGCTGTCGAGGATCTTGCGAAGGGTGTCCATTTCGGTCGTCGCTCCACGTAGGTTTTGAAGGTCAGGAAATGAGGGTGAAACTGGCGGCAAGTTCCGTATGGGCGGACCAGCGGAACTGGTCAACCACCTGCACCCAGTTGAGCCGATAGCCCGCATCCACCAGCACCTTGGCATCGCGGGCAAAGGTCACCGGATTGCAGGAAACATAGGCAATGACCGGCGTACGCGCCTTGGCCAGCTGTGCCACCTGCGCCTCGCCGCCTGCGCGGGGCGGGTCGATCACAGCAGCCTCAAAATGGGCGCCAAAGGGATTGAGGTCCTCGGGAAGCAGCGGGTTGCGGAACAGATCCCGCACCTCGCTGGTGACTTTCTTGAGGCCCTGTGCCTGCCGCCAGCCTGCATCCAATGCGGCGATCATTCCCCGCTCACCCTCAACCGCGTGCACTTCGGCGTCCCGGGCCAGTGGCAGCGCAAAGGTGCCACAGCCTGCAAAGAGATCAACGATGCGTTTGGCGCCTTTGGTGATTTCCTGCACTGCCGCAAGCAAGGCCGCCTCCCCATCCTTGGTCGCCTGCAAAAAGGCACCCGGCGGCGGGCAGACGCGAGCCGCGCCGAAAGCCTGCACCGGCGGTTGCTCCATCGCGACCTGCTCATCCTCCCAGGTGAGGCGGGCAACGCCGTTCTGCCCGGCAATGCGCGCCAGCTCCACCCGCAAAGGGCCATCCAGCGGCTTGCCATCGCGCACCACGACATCGAGACCAACCTCGGAAGTGGTCAGCGTTACAGACAGGGGCGTCTTGCGGCTGGCCCCCGCCATGGCGAGCGCTTCGGCCATCGGAATTGCATTGATCAGAGCAGGATCCAGCAGGTGACAGTCGGGGATCGGGGTGATCACATCCGATGCGCGGCCATGAAAGCCCGCCATCGCGCCTTTTTTCGTGCGGCGCACGGTCAGGGTGGCGCGGCGGCGGCTGCGCGGAGGCGATGTGTGGATCGGGCGGAACTCTGCCTCAAGCCCCTGCGCCTTGAGCGCGTTGCGCACCACATCGACTTTCCAATCCCCCACGAAGGCATCGCTGGCATGCTGCAACTGGCAGCCACCACAGGATTTGTAGTGGCGGCAGGGTGCCTGCACCCGCGCGTCAGAGGGCGTCTCGATACGGATATCCATCAGCTGGCTGCCATCAGCAATACCGCTGATGACCTCACCCGGCAGGGTGCGGGGGGCAAAAAGCGGGCCTTCGGCGATCCCGTCTCCCTGCGCGCCGAGGCGCAGGATCGTAGCTGTGGTTCTGGCTGCGTCTGTCATGGGGCCTAAATAGACCGCGTCGCGCGCCTGCAAAAGGGACAACCGCGCAAAACGCTCGCAGGGTCGCGCTATTCTGCCGCCTGCGTTGCCTCTTCGTCTTCGGTGCCGATGAAACCGCCGGACTGGCGCGCCCAGAACTGTGCATAGCGCCCGCCCAAGGCCAGCAGTTCCTCGTGGGTGCCGCTCTCAACCATCTCGCCCTGATCCATGACGATGATCCGGTCCATCTCGCTGAGGGTCGACAGGCGGTGGGCGATGGCCAGAACCGTCTTGCCCTCCATCACCCGCTCAAGCGCGGTCTGGATCGAAGCCTCAACCTCGGAATCCAGCGCCGAGGTCGCCTCGTCCAGCACCAGGATCGGGGCGTCCTTTAGAATGGCGCGGGCCAAGGCGATCCGTTGGCGCTGCCCACCCGAAAGCTTGACGCCCCGCTCGCCCAGATGCGCCTCATAGCCGCTGCGCCCCTGCCCATCGGCGAGATCCTGAATGAACTCATGCGCCTCGGCCTTTTTCGCGGCCGTGATCAGCTCTTCCTCACTGGCATCGGGGCGGCCATAAAGGATGTTCTCGCGGGCCGAGCGGTTGAACATGGCAGTTTCCTGCGTGACCATGCCGATCTGACGGCGCAAGCTGTCCTGCGTGACATGGGCCACATCCTGCCCGTCGATCAGCACGCGTCCGCCTTCGGGGTCGTAAAGGCGCAGAAGCAGCGACACCAACGTAGACTTCCCCGCCCCCGATGCGCCGACGATGCCCAGTTTTTCACCGGGTTTGATGGTCAGATCGACGCTGCGCACGCCACCGATATCACGGCCATAGGAGAAGTCGACGCCATCAAATGCGACTTGCCCTTCGCGCACGGTGAGATCCCGCGCGTCATCAGCGTCGGTGATCCGGTCAAACCGCGCCAGCGTCTTGATGCCGTTTTCAACCTCCCCCACGTTGGCGTAGATCCCCATCAGGGCAAAGCTGAGCCAGCCGGTCATCTGCGCAAGGCGAATGGCGATGGTTCCTGCGGCAACGATATCGCCCTCGGTGGCCTGTCCGGCCTGCCAGAGCATCAGCGAAGCGCCAATCATCATCACCGGCAGAACCCCGGCGCAGCCCATCAGGAAGAACCGGAAGCTCGCGGACAGGGTGCCAAGATGCAGCCGCGCCGCGCGATAGCCAGCCATGGCGTCCTTGGCGCTTTCTTCCTCGTTGCCCGCATGGGCGAACAGCTTCACCGTTTTGATATTGGTGATGGTATCGACAACCTGGCCCGAGACCATCGCCCGCGCACCGGCCATCTTGCCCGAGCGCTGCCGGATGCGCGGCAGGAAATAGCGGATCAAGGCGAAATACCCCACCAGCCAGAGCGCGAACAACACCGTGATCCGCCAGTCGATAGACACAAGCAGCGCAAAGGTAGAGGCAAGGGCGGCAAGGCCAAAAATCACCACGTTGATCCCTTCAACGGCGACATTTGTCAGCGCATTGGCAGTCTGCATCTGCTTTTGCGCGATACGGCCTGCGAAATCGTCGTCGAAATAGCTAACCGATTGCCCCAGCACCCAGGTGTTGAGCCGCGACAGGATCAGCGGAGAGATAAAGGGCTGCACCAGAACCGAATTCGCAAAAGCGCCAAGGCCCAGGATCGTCGGTCTCAGCAGCAAAAAGAAGGCCACAAAAGCAATGACCACCGGCATGTGCTGCGAGAAAAATTCGCTCGGCCCGGCCTCGACCGCGGTGTCGATTATGTATCCCAAAAGGAAGGCATTGAGCGTATCCATGCCTCCCGCCAGCGTCGACAGGATCACAAAGATCCCCAGCACCGGCCAGGCCCCGGCCAGCGCCCAGCGCGTGAACCCCACAAGGGTGCTGGGCGGCGGGCCAGAGGCCGGGCGGAACGGGTTTAGCCGCCGGTCAAGAAAGGATTTCAGCATTGCTCTGTTGCCTCTGCATTGAGGAACCCGCCCGATTGGCGCGCCCAGAATTGAGCATATAGGCCGCCTTTGCGCAAAAGCGCGTCATGGCTGCCTTCTTCGACGATATGGCCCTGATCCAGCACCAGAATGCGGTCCATTTGGGCGATGGTGGACAGGCGGTGCGCAATGGCGATCACCGTCTTGCCCTGCATCATGCCGTATAGGGTCTCCTGTATCGCAGCCTCCACCTCGGAATCCAGCGCCGAGGTCGCCTCGTCCAACAACAAGATCGGCGCATCCTTCAGGATGACCCGCGCAAGGGTGATCCGCTGGCGCTGCCCGCCCGAGAGCTTTACGCCGCGCTCGCCCACATGAGCGTCATAGCCCGTGCGGCCCTGCGGATCCTCCAGATCGAGGATGAACTCATGCGCTTCGGCCTGACGGGCGGCGGCGATCATCTCTTCCTCGCTGGCACCGGGGCGCCCATAGAGAAGGTTATCGCGTACCGAGCGATGCAAAAGCGCGCTGTCCTGCTGCACCATGCCGATATGGCTGCGCAAACTGTCCTGCGTAACGCCAGCAATATCCTGCCCGTCGATCAGGATCTGACCTTTGTCGGGATCATAGAACCGCAGCAAGAGCTTCACGAGGGTCGATTTCCCCGCGCCCGATCGCCCGATCAGACCGATCTTTTCACCGGGGCGAATGGTCAGGTTGATGGCATCAAGTCCGCCCGCCTCACGCCCGTAGTGGTGCGACAGGTCTCGCAGCGCGATCTCGCCCTTGCTCAGCTGCAACGGTTTTGCATCCGGGCGATCCACCAGATCGATGGGCTGGGCGATGGTGCGCATGCCTTCGGCCACCACGCCAAGCTGCCGGAAAAACGAGGTGAGCGCCCACATGATCCAGCCGGTCATGGCATTGAGCCGCAGCGTCAGTGCCGTTGCCGCCGCCACCCCACCAACCGAGGCCGCACCCTGCATCCACAAAAGGAAGGCCCAGCCAACGACGCCGACAATCAGCAAGCCGTTCAGGACCACCAGCACCCCATCCATCACGGTGAAAATGCGCATCTCGATCTGGAAGGTACGGCGCGACTCTTCGATGGCTTCTTTCGCGTAGCTCAGCTCGCGGCTGTCATGGGCGAACATCTTGACCGAATGGATGTTGGAATAGCTGTCCACCACCCGCCCGGTCACTGTGGAGCGCGCATCCGAGGCGGCCTCACTCGCCGGTCCCACACGCAGGATCGTCCAGCGCACCAGCAGGCCATAAAGCGCGAACCAGATCGCCAAGGGCAGCATCAGCCGTGCATCGGCAGCAAAGAGCAGGATCCCCGCCCCCACCAGATATGCGAGTGAAAAGGTGATGGCGTCAAACACCTGAAACACCACTTCCCCTGCCGCAGGGGGCGTCTGCATGATGCGGTTGGCAATGCGCCCCGCAAAATCATTTTCAAACCAGCTCACCGACTGGCGCAGCACATGGCGATGCGCCCGCCAGCGGATCAGCGTTCCGAAATTGGGCAACACCGCGTTGTTGAGCAGAAGAACGTCCAAAAGCTGCAAGGCTGGCCGCAGGAACAGAATCAACAGCGCCACGGTGATCAGCTCAGTTCCATGGTCCTGCCAGACCTGCGCAGGCGAGCCGCCCAAGAGATCCACCACACGGCCCATGTAATAGATCAGCCCGATTTCGATCGACGCGACCACCACGGACATAAATCCGGTCAGGATGAAGATGCGTTTGAAGGGCTGCGCATAGTCACGCAGGAACGGCCACAGCCGGGTCGGCGGTGTGTCCTTCTCAGGATAGTCGCAATAAGGATCAATGAGGTTTTCGAAAAAACGAAACATAGCGGGTGCTCCTAATCGTTGAGCAAATTCAGAATGCAATTCATGCGTCAGGTGCGTGCCGTACGACCCCTGACAAACGGGCGGTATCGGCGTTAGCTGTACCAGATCCCGTAATACATGCGCATTCCTCCCGGTGCGTTTCGTTCAGGCATAGGGATAACGCCGACAGTCGGCTTTGTCACCCCTTGATGTCTCAAATTGTTACTTGGCCGGTCCGTCAGTTGTGCAAGAGAGCCAATAGTGCTTTGCGATCAAGGACAAAGCCAGAGGCGATCCAGGCCGTTTCGAGCCGTTTCAATGCAGCGCCCAGCGCCGCACCGGTCAGATCAGGCATCAGATCCCGCGCTGTTACCGGAAGGGTTTGCGCCGCGCCATGATCTGCCTCTTTCAGAGCCGCAGCCTCAAGCGGCTGCTCCATCAACGCGGCGCGCAGGACCAGCGCATCACGCCCCTGTTCCGCCCCCAATCGATAGCCAAGCTCGCCCGCACCCATGGTACCAGTTGCGGCCTCATGAATGCGATCCAGTCTTCGCGCCTGTTCCTTGCTGAGTCTCAGGGACTCTTGCAGTTCCGCGCCGCCGCTGAGGCTGGCCAAACGCCGGACCGGATCAGCGGCCAACCCGGCCTCCCCTTCGAGATGGATCAGCGGGGCAAGCGCGCGGTCCTCAGCCCCCGGCAGAATCTGCGCCAGAACGCCGGCCTGCCGCATCGCTGCAACCGCGGGCGCCGGGTCGGGCGCGGCTAGGAGTTTCAGCAGTTCCGCCCCCACACGCTCGCGAGAGAGCTGGTCCAGCCCGTCCAGATTGGCCGCAATCGCCGCCAGCGCCTCTGGGTCGAACCCGGCCTCATGGTCGCCGTACCAGGCATGAAAGCGGAAATAGCGCAGCGAGCGCAGATAATCCTCGCGAATTCGGTCCTCGGCCGTGCCGATGAACCGGATGCGCCGCGCCTTCAGATCCGGGAGGCCATCCAGCGGGTCGACAATGCTGCCATCCGGGCGGGCATAGAGCGCGTTCACAGTGAAGTCGCGCCGCGCCGCATCCTCGGCAATGTCACTGGAAAAGGCCACAACCGCGCGGCGGCCATCTGTGGCGACATCCTTGCGAAATGTGGTGACCTCATGCGGGATGCCGCCCTTGATCAGGGTCACGGTGCCATGTTCGATGCCGGTAGGCACCGCCCGGATCCCGGCGGCCTTTGCCAGCTCAAGCACTGTCTCGGGCGTTGCATCGGTGGCGATGTCTATGTCCGAGACCGGCACCCCGAGCAGCGCATTGCGCACGCAGCCCCCCACCACATAGGCTGCGGCCCCCTTGGCCGTCAGGGCAGCAAAAACCGCCTGTGTCCCTGGCGCACAGAGCCAAGGCTGGTCGATCCGCATCACGCCCCCATCCGATCCGCAAACTGGCGCAGCATGCGCGCGGTTGCGCCCCAGATGTAATAGGGACCAAAGGGTACGGTGTAGTAGCGCCGCCGCGTGCCGCGCCACCGGCGGGATTCGACGATATAGCTGGCGGGGTTCAATACATGAGAGAGCGGGACCGAGAAGACCTCATCCACCTCTCCCGCTTCGGGCCGGATCTCGAACTCGGAGCGCAGGACGGCCACCACCGGGGTGACCTGAAAGCTGGTGACCGTTTCATGGGGTGGCAGGGTCCCGATGACCTCGGGCAGGTCCTGCGGCAGGCCGATTTCTTCCCAAGCTTCACGCAGGGCGGCATGGGTCACATCCCGGTCGCCTTCATCCACCTTGCCGCCGGGAAAGGCGATCTGGCCCGGGTGGTGTTTCAAAGCAGAAGAGCGTTTTGTCAGGATCAGGCAGGGCTCTGCCCCTACCAAAGAGATTGGCACCAGAACGCCAGCCGGGCGCAGCTTGCGTCCCGCAGGAAGCTCGAACTCGGGGTTGAGGTCGAAATCCGAGGAGCCATCTTCCGGCCCGGTCACTATTGCCCGGTGCAAGCGGTCTGTCAGCTCCTCGGGGGTGTCATACATTTTCGGGCCTGTTCAGTCTTGGAGCGTTACGACGGTGGGTTTTCGGCATCAAAGCCCAGCGTCTTTGGATCAAGATCGTAATGGGCGCCGCAGAATTGGCAATCCGCGGTAACGCGGCCGTCCTCGGTCGTCATCTTTTCCAGATCCTTGGCCGAGTAGATCGACAGGCTGTTGCGCACACGCTCTTCCGAGCAGGTGCAGCCGAACTGCACGGGCTGCGCATCGTAGACGCGCGGGCCTTCCTCGTGGAACAGGCGCACCAGCAGATCCGCAGGGGTAACCGTGGGACCGATCAGCTCAAGGTCTTCGACAGTCTCCAGCAGCATGTTGACGCGGTTCCAGTTCTCCTGGGTATCGCCCGAGACCAGATCGTCCGCACTCAGGATATCACCGCGCCCCTGCAGCTCTGCCGCGAAAGGTGATGCCTTTGGCATATGCTGCAGCATCACGCCGCCCGCTCGCCAATGCTCTGCGACACCCGGCTCGGACGACTTGCCAAAGCTGAGGCTGAACCGCGTCGGCAGTTGCTCGGACTGGGCAAAATATGCCTCAGCGCAGGAGGACAGCGACCCGCCCGCCAGAGGCGTGATCCCCTGGTAGGGCTGCATGTCTTTGCCCTGGTCGATCAGGATCGCGAAGTACCCCTCGCCCACCTGGTCAAAGGGCAGGCCCGGCGTCAGACGCGCGTCATCATAGCTGGCATAGGCGCGGATCTTGGCAGGCTCACCTTCTGCCTGAGGGGCGTAGTAGTCGGTCGCAATCATGCGCACGGCGCCCTTGGACTGCACCTGCAGCGACAGCTTCCACTGCAGCTTGATCGTCTGGCCGATCAGCGCGGTCAAGAGGGCCATCTCTGCCACCAGAGCCTCGACCTGAGGCGGGTAGTCATGCTGCTTCAGGATACCATCAAGCACGCCATCAAGGCGCGCGACGCGACCCCGCATGTCGGAGGCATCAAGCTGGAAGGGCAGGACCGTATCGTCCCACGCGATTTTCGAACCAAGTGTCATGGGGTTTCCTTACACGCCGGAGGTTGGCATATCGAGCCTATATAGGGTTTTCCCAATTGGAGTGAAGGGGGCGCAGGTGATCAGACGTTTTGGAAAGTCGCCAGAGGCGGGGCGGGATTACAGGCTGCGGCCGGGGATCTATGCACTGTTGCCGCGGGATGGAAAGCTGCTTTTGACCTGCCAGATGGATCCGGGGCCGGATATCCAGCTGCCCGGCGGCGGCATAGATCCGGGCGAGGGCCCCATTCCCGCGCTGCACCGCGAAGTCTTCGAGGAAACCGGCTGGAGCATCGCTCAGCCGCGCAGGCTGGGGGCCTTTCGCCGGTTTGTCTTCATGCCGGAATACGATCTTTGGGCCGAAAAACTGTGCCATATCTACATGGCCCGCCCCCTGCGCCGCCTGGGCCCACCAAAAGAAGTCGGTCACGAGGCCTTGTGGATGGAGCCGCAAGAGGCATTGCGCCACCTTGGCAACCCCGGAGACCGCCATTTCGCCGCCCGGTTCTGCAGCTGACGTTCCGCCCCAAGAACCCGGGTCCGGCACCGGCGCCCCTCCCGCGCCCGACCTGATCGGCCCGTGGGGCCTTTGGTCAGCCTTGGGCATGGCAGCGCGCACGCGCGCTGCGGTCGCGTCTGATAGCCAATGTGAAGATATGCCGGAACCGCTGCACGCGCGAGCGTGCAGCCCGGCCCAACAAGAGGCAGTGACCTTTGGTCATTGCACGATTGGCGGGAGCGCCCTGATTCGTTGGATCAACCGGTGAATAGAGGCCAACGGTTAGGATCAAGGACCTTCGTATTCGAACAGCGTGGCCGACACGTCATCTTCAAGACCGTGTTCCTGAGACAGTATCTGCGTCAGGTTCCAATAAAGGTCATCCAGGAATTCCTTGCCGCTTTGACTGCTGTCGCATTTCTTGACCAGATCAAGCAGACCCTCGGCCTCAAGCATGTCACCATTCTCAAGACGCGCTTCGGTGAAACCATCGGAATACAGGAGCAGCCTGTCACCCTTTTCGAGGATCAGTTCTTCCTGACTGTAGCCAATGTCAGGGACCAAGCCGACAGGCACGCCCCCCTTGCCGATGAATTCGGCGCTGCCATCCTTGCGCAAGAGCAGCGGGTGAGGATGACCGGCCTGCACCATTTTCAACACGCCACTGCGCAGATCAACGATGCAATAGGCCATGGTGAAGTATTCTTCGATCCCGGTATCGGCGATCAGGCGGGCATTCAGCAGACTCGCAACCTCCTCCGGTTGCCGCAGCGCATAAAACCGGTTGAAGCGCTTCTCCATGCCGACGTTCTGATCAAAGTAAGTAGAGGACAGATACCCGCCCAAACGCGCGGTCATCATCGCCGATGTGATCCCGTGGCCGGACACATCAATCGAGTAAAACCCGATTCGATTGACGCCAGGGCTGAACATGCCCACCAGATCGCCACCGATGTGACCACAGGGTTTCAGCAGAAGACTCACCGTCGAAGACCCAAAGCTTTTCGACAGTTCCGGAACCAGTGATTCTTGGATTTTGCGCGCCTGAATGAGATCCTTGTCGATCGCGTCATAGACCCGCTGCAGCTCGCCCAGGGTTTCAGAAACGATGCGGTTCTTCTCCGACAGCTCCCGCTGCATGCGCAGGATCCGTTCCCCGGCAGAGATCCGCGCGCGCAACTCGTCCGAACTGACGGGTTTGGTCAGAAAATCATCCGCACCGGCATCCAGCCCCTGAGCCACTTCGTTCTTTTCGCTCTTAGAGGTAAGAAGAATGAAATAGCTATAATTATCAGTGGATTGTTTGCGGAACGTTCTACAGAATTCGATGCCGTTCATTCCCGGCATCATCCAGTCGCTGAGGATCAGATCAGGGGGGTCAGACAGACAGATTTCCATCGCCTGTTCGCCGCTTTCGGCTTCCAGGACATTGAATCCCCATTTCTTTAGGGACGCCACAAGGATTCGGCGCTGAAGCCGACTGTCATCGACAACCAGAACACGGTTTATGGAACCGCTCATGGTGTTTTCCTCATGGTCCACTGGACTGTCTGGCAGCAACTATCGATACCTCATACACTAGCAACGAATTGGCCCGCAATGGGCACAGTATCAAGCCGGTTCTTTAATGGGACATGAAACCTACAATTTGAAAGATACGGCGACTTCATCCAAAATTTACGGGTTGGCTCTTATGAAATACTTACCAAAGAAAGAAAATCGGGAACTTTTGCCATGATCAACTGGCCGCGTGTCAAAGAACTCCGCGAAGAAGTCGGCGAGGAAGACTTCGATGAGGTGGTGGAACTGTTCCTGGAAGAGGTGGAAGGTGTGATCGGCAAGCTGCGCACCGGGGATCGCAGTGCACTGGAACAGGATCTGCACTTTCTCAAAGGCAGCGCCATGAACCTCGGGTTTGATGGCTTTTCCTCACTTTGCCTGAAAGGCGAGCGCGACTCGGCAGCCGGAGCCGCCGCATCGGTTGATCTGAACGCCGTCTTTGTTTCCTATGAGCAATCCAAGGCAGAGTTCCTCGCCGAACTTCCCGCGCTCGCGTGATGCGCGAGCCAGGTCAGCCAGAAGCCTAAGGCCCGGACCTGGTTGAGCTTCAAAGCCAGTCGATAGCGAGAGCTGCGAGGGCGGACAGGCGGACTATCGGGCACCTATCCTATCAGGTCGCCACGCGTCGCCAATCCGTCAGCCTGCCGAACATGATCCCAAAAATGATAGCGTCGTTTGTAGCGACGCGTGTCGTGTTCTTGGGCCTTGTTTCGTTGCCCTTGGCCAAATTTGCAGGCGCGCATGCCTTTGTCTTTCATGACCTTCCGGATCTGTGGGCTTCATAGCCACGGTCACCAATCAACATCCGGCAAGCAGCCCAGAAATGCCCCAAAACGCCAAAGATTTTTTCGCACGGCCTGCAAGCTGGACCGCTTGCCCCCCACACTCATCCTGATCAGCGCAACGGAGATGGAAGAATGCCTTACTCCGCTTTTGCACCATTCGAAAAGTCACTGCCGCAATACAGAAAACCAACCGCTGGCGTCAGGAAACTGTCGCACTGCAGTGGTATCGCATCGGCAATCGCAACGCAAAATCGGGGAACGTCATGCGTTTTGTTCTTTCTGCGGTCACCGCCGCTCTTCTTTCCTCCACTGCAATGGCCGAAGATATTTCCGGCAAGCTGGTGCTGTATACCTCGCAACCCAACGCGGATGCGCAGCAGACTGTCGATGCCTTCCAGGCCAGGCACCCGGGTGTCGAGGTCGAGTGGATCCGAGACGGCACCACCAAAATCATGGCCAAGCTGCGCGCCGAATTCGAGGCAGGGGCTCCGCAGCCCGACGTTCTGCTGATCGCCGATATGGTCACCATGGAAGGTCTCGAAGCCGAAGGCCGCCTGATGGCCTACCCGGAGGCGGATGTCTCCGCCTATGATGCCGCGCTGATGGATGACGAAGGCCATTATTTTTCGACCAAGCTGATCACCACCGGCATCATCTACAACACCGGCGCACAGATGGTGCCCACGTCCTACAAGGACCTGCTGAAGGAAGAGGCGAAGGACAAGCTGGCGATGCCCTCGCCGCTGACCTCCGGCGCCGCCACCATCCATATGGCCGCCATCACTGCAAATGAAGACCTGGGTTGGGAATTCTACCAGGGGCTCGCGGATCAGGGCGCCAACCCCAAGGGCGGCAACGGCGGCACCTACAAGGCCATCGCCGGCGGTGAGAAACTCTATGGTTTCGTTGTCGATTTCCTGCCGATCCGTGAAATGGCAAAAGGCGCTCCGGTGGCCTTTGTCTTCCCCGAGGAAGGCGTTTCTGCCGTGACCGAGCCGGTGGCGATCCTGTCCACTGCGCAAAACCCGGATGCCGCGAAGGCCTTTGTCGATTTTCTCATTTCTGAGGAAGGCCAGCAGCTGGCATCCGATATGGGCTACCTGCCGGCCCATCCCGGCATCACCCCGCCCGAAGGCTTCCCGGCGCTGACCGACATTGAGCTTTTGGACTTCGACCCCGCCAAGGCACTGGAAGACGATCAGGCCAACAAGATGAGATTCTCCGAGATCTTCGGCGGTTAATCACTTGAAGACCCCGAAGTTCCTGAGCAGCGGCGAGGGCTTGACCTTCGCCGCTGTCACGCTTTTCGTTCTTGCCCTGTTCGTCTTCCCGCTCAGCCTGCTTGCCCGGACCGGTCTGACCGAAGGTGGCTCTCTCTCTTTCGCTCCTCTCGCAGAAGCGATCTCCAGCCGTTCGGTGTGGCGCGCGCTCACGCATTCGCTGATCACCGCGTTGTTTTCCTCGGCTCTGTCGCTGGTCGTGGGCACCGCCGTCGCGCTGGTGATGGGATTGACCAACATCCGATGGAAAGCCAGTTTCACCTTTCTGCTGCTGATCCCTATGATGATTCCGCCACATGTGACGGCCATCGCCTGGATCCAGGCGGTTGGGCCATCCTCTCCGATCCTGCGCACGCTTGGCATCGCACCAGAGCTTGGCGCGACGCACCCGCTTTATTCCGCTGGCGGTATGATCTTTCTTCTTGGCGTTCAGCATACGCCGCTTGTTTTCCTCGTCTTGCTTGCTGCACTGCGGACACTGCCGCGCGAAATGAGTGACGCCGCCCGCATCGCCGGGGCCAAGCCGTTGCGCCTGCTGGGTCGCATCCTGCTCCCGCTACTGGCGCCCGCCCTGATCGCGGCATTCGCGCTGGCCTTTGTCTCTGCGCTTGGGAATTTCGGCATTCAGGCGCTGCTGGGCATACCAGCACGCTATATCACGCTGCCGGTGCTGATCTGGCAACGGCTGGCCAGTTTCGGGCCTTCCGTGCTGACCGATGTGGCCGTCATAGCCACGCTTTTGGCACTGGTCGCCGTGGGGATCATTCTGGCACAGACCGCGCTGCTGGCACGCAGCCGTGCCCGGCTGATCGGCCCGCCACAAGCGCCTCTGCATATCGCGCTTGGCCGCTGGCGCGGGCTGGTCGAAACGGCGCTGGCCTTATTGATCGCCGCAACACTTGTGCTGCCGATCACTGCGCTGCTGGCCACGGCATTGGTCACCACCTACGGATTGCCGCTGAATGCCGACACCATCACGCTCGACAACTTCACCGAGATCCTGTTCCGGCAATCTGTAACGGCCCGAGCCTTCGCAAACTCGACGCTCACCGCCGGGGCCGCAGCCGCGATCATCGCGCTTGGGTGTGTCTTCCTTGCCCGTTTCATGACAGATGCGCGCGGGCCGGTTCGGCGCCTGTCGACTGGGCTGGCAACATTGGCAGAGATGACCTACGCCATTCCCGGGCTGGTCATCTCGATTGCCTTCATCCTCGCCTTCATCAAGCCGTTGCCACTGCTGAACGTCTCTCTCTACAACACGCTCTGGATCATCTTCCTGGCCTATCTCTGCGCCTTTTTCTCGATCGCGCTCAAGCCGGTCTCGGCGGCCTATGTGCAGCTCGACCCTGCCCTTGATGAGGCCGCGCGCATCGCCGGAGCCGGTTTTCTGATTCGCATGCGACGGATCTTTCTGCCACTTATTGCGCCTGCCGCGGCCTCTGGGGCGATCCTTGTCTTTCTGACGGCCTACAACGAGGTCACGGTGTCCGCGCTGCTCTGGTCTACGGGCAACGAAACCATCGGCACGGCGATCTACAACTACGAAGATGGCGGATACACCACGCTGGCGGCCGCCATGTCATCCGTCACCGTGCTGGCGACAATCGTGTTGATGGTTCTGCTGGACCTGCTGGGGCGCCGCGCACCGCCTGGCGTCATTCCCTGGCGGATTTGACTTTCAAGACATAAGCGGCAGGAATTCGGCCTCGATGGCCTGAAACTCCGGTTGGCTTTCCTCGAGCGCTGCCAACAAAGCGGTATTGGAGGCGTGCCTGGTGCGGATCTCCGCGATCCGCTCGGTCAGGGTAAAGTGCTCGCCCTGCGGCCCGGAATGGGTGTCGCAAAAGGTCAGGGCGCGGCTGAGAGCGGTGCACATCATCCGGCAATCGGGCCCGTAATGCGGCATCAGGTCCGGTCGGCTGCGCTGCGCCAGGGTCCGCGCACCCGAATGATGCAGAACCGCATCGACGATCTCTGCATCGAGGCCGTCGTGACGCGCCACCAGGGCGCCATCAATCGGGTGATACCCGGTCACGGCTAGCGCTTCGGCATAGCCGATATCGTGATAGGCCGCCGCCGTGACAAGCCGCCCCCCAAAGGACCGGCGCGCCTCCAGGGCCCGCGCGATCTGCATGACCTTTAAGATATGGACCAAGCGGTTCGAAGTGGACGGGAAATAGTCCTGAGGCCGTCGCATTGCCTACTCCGGCAGGATCCAGGCCCGCCTGACCCGGACGTGAAGCGACTGCCCCGGCTCAAGCCGTGCGCCGTGCGACAGAGACAGAACCGCCCCACCGGCAAGCTCCAGTTCTGCTTCCCACGCGCCACCACGATAAAAGATCCCCCGAACTGTTCCGGCAATACCCTGCTCGTCCCCATCGGGAAGGATCTCGATCGCCTCGGGACGCAGGATCGCCAGCGCTGCACCGGGCGTCTGTCCTGCAACGGCTTCGGCGGGGAAGGCGACGCCATCCAAATCGGCCATGCCGTCGGCATAGTGCACCGGCACCACTGCACCTTGACCGATGAACTCGGCCACCTCACGCGATAACGGGCGGTCATAGACGTCTTGCGGCGTGCCGACCTGCAGGAACCGTCCGTTGCGCATCACCGCCATCCGGTCAGCCAGCGCCATGGCCTCGCGCTGGTCATGGGTAATGTAGATCGTCGTCGCCCCGGAAGACCTGTGAAACGCCAGCAATTCCCGTTCCATCGTGGCGCGCAGATGGGGGTCGAGATTGGCAAGCGGCTCGTCCATAAGAATGGTCTTTGCCCCGCCAGCAAGGCACCGTGCCAAAGCGACCCGTTGCCGCTGACCACCTGAAAGCGCATCTGGCTTGCGCTTTGCCAGGTGTTTCAGCGACACGGTTTCAAGGTGCGGCTCTGCCGCCGCCATGGCGGTCTTGCGAGGGATGCCTTTCGCTTCCAATGGAAAGGCGACATTGTCCAGCACGGTCATATGCGGCCAAAGCGCGTAGGACTGAAAAACAAAACCGGTTGCGCGCGCCTCGGGCGAAACCGTCACGCCCTCTGCCGCGACAGTTTTTCCATGCAGCCGGATCTTGCCCCTGTCCGGGGAGTCGAGGCCAGCGATCAGGCGCAGCAGGGTGCTTTTGCCACAACCGGACTCCCCAACGATCACAAACAACTCTTGCGGCGCGACCTGGAAGGACACGCCATCAACGGCGGCCGTTCCCTCATACTCTTTTCCAAGGTCAAAAACTTCAATCCCGCCTTCCATTTCGGTGCCGCCTTCAGAGAACCCATTCAGTGTGCCTTGGATGCTTGTTCCTCAGTCGTATGTCGTTGCTGTGACAAAAACGATCTCTGCAGGCTGCACAATGCCGAGTTATCCCGATGAGAGCGCTGGCGGATGCCGAGTAACGAAATTTCCGGATATCCATAAGCCATTCTGGAGGCCCTGGTGCCGCTGAAGGGACTCGAACCCCCGACCCCATCATTACGAATGACGTGCTCTACCATCTGAGCTACAGCGGCAACCTGCTTTGACCGGCTCTGGTGTCTGGTCAAAGGACGTTCACGCTCCTTGGTATCTTGTCGCCAGAGGTCCGAATTTGCCCCACGAAGTGGGTCATACATCCAGAAATAGCGCATCCAAGGTGACGCGGATGAGGATGTAGACCGTCGCGCGTGGCCGTGCAAGGCAAAATCAAAAACCCGCGCTTAAGCGCAGGATACGACATTCACCCAAGGTCAACATGCCAAGGGCGCGGCACCTAGTGGAACCGCGCCAGAAAATGCTTGGATGCTGAAATTGTTTGTGCGGCGGCCACCACTCACGGTTTTTTGAAGCTACCGAACGGAACCTATACTATCGTATAGGAAAAATGTGTCAACGTGATACCAAATCGCGTTTCACATGACGAAAACTTTAGTCTATTATCTATAGTCGTATATGGTACTAATTGAACAGGACACTATGTCTGACATTTCCAAACTTACCGAGTTGCGCAAACTGATGCTGGACATGGAACATGCCATGGGGCTTCAGGAATTATCCACGGTCGAACGGGACGTGTATTACGCTGCAAGCGATTGCACCAATGCTTCGGACAGCGTGCGAACCAATCGGATCCGCGAACATGCAATCGTTGCGAGCATGTCGAGGCCGACGTTCTTTCGAGCATTGAAATCTCTCGTGGGTAAAGGCTATCTGGAACAAAGCGGCAGTGCGAGCCGCGGCAGATACCTCGTCAAAGCGCCAAAATAGTCTGGGGAATTGACGCGGATTATGGCGGGAGCAGGTTTTGAAAAAACTGGCGGTAGAGGCGACGGCGGTTTCGCTATTCTATCTGGCGGCCAGTTTCATAGCCTTTGCCGTCGTCATGCCCGTCCAACAAAGCCTGTTTCCCGGTCTGGAAAATAGAGCCAGCCTTCTGTTCCTTCCCCATGGGGTCAAGGTCCTATCGGCCTGGCTGCTGGGATGGCGGTCCAGCATTGCGCTGTTGCCCGGCGTTCTGGCCGTGTTTGCCTATTTTGCCGGTTGGGGCGTTTTTGCGCCCCACAGGATGATAGCGGTTCTGGCCGCTGTCCTTGTTCCGGCAGCGGTGTTCTATCTTTCCAAGAGGATTGGCTGGGATCTTTTCCCCAAGGTCGGCCGCAGGCCCCGGTGGGCCAGCATCATGATCGTCGGCCTTGTGATCTCGGTTGTGTCTTCCGTCCTCAGCAACCTTGCCTACGGAAACTCGCCTCAGAACTACATCGCCTATCTGATAGGTGATTTCTTTGGCCTGTTTTTCCTGTGCCTGATCATGATGTTCGCGTTCCGCGCCTTGCGGTCAATGGCGGTTCCAACTGATCGATAACGACGGGGCAGAGACGCGTCTCTACCCCGTGCTGTCTTCAGGCCTTTGGACGCTTTGGTTTTGAGAAACCGCCTTGCGCGCCTTTTCCGGCCTTGGCTGCTGCAGCCCTTGCCTTGTTCTTCTTGCTGTTCGGCTTGCCCTTCGGTGGAGGCGGGCCTTTGGGACGGCCGGGTCCTGACCGTGGTTTGCCGCCGTCCTTGCCGCGCAGGCTCTTGCTGGTGTCGCCTGCTCCCGGTTTGCTCGTCGGCTTTGAAGCAGATTTTCCACGCGGTTTCACAATGGCATTGGGCTCACGCGGCGCTTCGGCTTCGGGCTTATGGCGGTGCGGGCGGGCGTCCTGGCGGGGTTTGCTTTCGCGCGGCGGGCGAGGTTTGCTTTCGCCTTCGGGTTTTTCAAAGGTGCTTTTGCCACGGTGCGGGCGTTTTGGTCCCGGCTTGCCGGATCTTGGGCCGTCGAACTTGCGCGGCCCCGAGGGACGCCCGGCGGGCAGGTCGGGGGCCTTCTCAAGGCGGGTCAGCTTGCTGCCGTCATCCAGAACCATCTCGGTGCCAAGCGCGGCTAGAAAACCCTGAAGACTGCTTTCCCGGATCTCGGCAAAGGTTTCGTCCTGTTGGATTCGAATGGCGCCGATGTCAGATTTGGTGATGTCCCCGGCGCGGCACAGCATGGGCAACAGGCGGCGCGGATCGGCGCCATCATTGCGGCCCGTGGCGATGGAGAACCAGACGCTCGGGCCAAAGGGCGCCCGAGGCTCCGGTTTGGCATTCGCCTCCGACAGCTCTTCAGGGGCAGAGCGCCCAGCACGCCAGAGCCGCAGATAGGCAGCAGCCAGCTGGTCCGCCGAAAACGTCTCGGTCAGTTGGGCGACCATGGGCTGTTCATTGTCAGTGATTGCCTCTTGCCAGACCGGATCTTCCAGCATGCGAGCACCGTCGCGTTCTGTGACCTCTTCAGCAGAGGGGGCATTGCCCCAATTGACCTGAAGCTTGGCCATTTTCAGCAGGCGTTCGGCCTTTTTGCGTGCCTTCGGAGGGACGACAAGAGCGCTGACGCCCTTACGACCGGCGCGGCCTGTCCGACCCGAGCGATGCAGAAGGGTTTCATGGCTCGAAGGCAGTTCAGCGTGAACCACCAGATCGAGGTTCGGCAGGTCAATGCCGCGCGCGGCCACATCGGTGGCAACACAGACACGGGCGCGCCCGTCGCGCATGGCCTGCAGCGCATGGCTACGTTCAGCCTGGGACAGTTCACCTGACAGGGCCACAACCGAGAACCCCCGGTTCGACAGGCGGGTGACCAGCCGGTTCACCATGGCCCGGGTGTTGCAGAAGACGATGGCGTTGGGCGCCTCGTAATAACGCAGGACGTTGATGATGGCGTTCTCGTCATCGCGCGGCGCCACGGCCATGGCGCGGTATTCGATGTCGCTGTGCTGAGATTTCTCGGCGACGGTCGAAATCCGTATCGCATCGCGCTGATAGCTTTTGGCAAGCTCGGCAATGGCGCGCGGAACGGTGGCCGAGAACAGCAGCGTCTGCCGCTCTTCGGGGGATTCGCCCAGGATGAATTCCAGATCTTCGCGAAAGCCGAGGTCCAGCATCTCATCAGCTTCGTCCAGCACCACGGCACGCAGATCGGACAGGTCGATAGACCCGCGCATGATATGATCGCGCAACCGGCCGGGCGTTGCGACAACGATATGGGCGCCGCGTTCCAGGGCGCGCCGTTCATCCCGCATGTCCATGCCGCCAACACAGGACGCAACCTGCGCGCCCGCCTCGCCGTAAAGCCAGCCAAGTTCGCGTTTCACCTGCAAGGCCAACTCGCGGGTGGGCGCAATGATCAAGGCAAGCGGCAGTGCGGCGGGACCAAATCGGTCTTCCTCGCCAAGAATGGCGCCAGCAATCGCAAGGCCAAATCCGACGGTTTTGCCTGATCCGGTCTGCGCTGAGACCAAAAGATCCGCGCTACCGAGGGAGGGATCGGTCACAGCCTCCTGAACAGGAGTAAGTGTTTCATATCCACGGCGCTCCAGCGCCATAGCAAGTGTCTGTTTCAAAGGAGGGTCTGCTTTTTTCTATAGGAGCGAGCATGGCTTCTTGGCGGCGCGACATGCGGGGCCAGAGCCAACAATTGACTGGGTATAGGCTATTGCAGCAGGAATGTATAGCGGTGTTATGGCGTAAATCCTTTGGCCCACCGGGTGCCGTGCACCCTCAACAGCAGGCCAAACCCATGATACAGTTTGTCAAAAGAAGTTTCGTTTCTGTTCTGATGAAGGGTCAGCTTTTTCGGAGGGGCGCGTTACACGATGCTGAGTGTCCGACCCCGGCTGATTCCAACGCGCGCCAGCTGGCGGTCCAGTTCTTGCAGGACGTCCCCCCGTGATTTGCAGCGTGCTATGATCTGGAAAAAACTCTCGACCTCTGTCTGACTGGGCGCAGAGCGCGAAGCCGAAGACAGCGCCTCGTCGGTGTTTGCTGCCTCCATTTCTTCCAGCTCTTGACGCGTCACACCAAAGCACCGGTCGAGGACCGCAATGCGAACCAGCGCCTCAAGTGACGATTTTCTGATGGCTCCCCCTGTGGTGCCCTCAAGACAGGGTTCAGCGAATTGTGCCAGATCAGCCCAAGAGATGTGCTGATCGATCTCTGCGAGGAATTTGACTTTCCGGGGGGCTTTTACTTTTTTGGCCACGAGGTTCTTTCGCATCGATTTGTCCCATTCTTTTCCCAAAGCCGACGAAAAGACCGGCTAAATTTCGTTGAAGCGAAAATCGAATTTTAAGGGTTTTGAGTCAATTCACGCGCCTGGTCGCAATAGTTCAATGGTGAAGCACTTTTTGAGAGGCGCGGACACCAAAGACGATATTGGCTCTTCAAAATGATAACAGCCTATACTTTTGCGCCAATTCCTGCCGCTGGAATTGCAGAGCAAAGAAAGATGTCCGGTCAGCCAAAACACGGGCCGACCGGAATCATTTTTGTCCCTTTCACAGGAGCTTAGCCTGCCTACGCCACGGGTTGCAGAGACACCGGAACGCCATTGAATGCAGCATTGCCGCTGACAGGATCAATGCGCAGATCGTCTGTCAGATCGTTGATCGATATGGTCTGGACCATGGTCGCGACCGAAAGATGCGCACCGCTCTGCCCCCAGCCCTGCGGGATCGAGACCACACCCGGTGCAATCTCGTCGGTGATCTCGACCGGCAAGGTCACCTGTCCGACACGGCTTTGTACCAGGCTGTCCTGCCCGTCGCTCAGGCCCAGGCGGGCGGCATCGGTGGGGTTCACCTGCACGGTGCAGCGGTTGCGCCCCTTGACCAGACGATGGCTGTTCTGGGTCCAGCTGTTGTGGCTGCGCACCTGCCGACGGCCGATCATCATCATCGGGAAATCCGCTGTGACGGGAGGTGCAAATGCCTGCAGGCGCGCCAGATCCTCCAAAAAGACCTCTGGCGCCAGGTTGAGCAGCCCGTCAGCCGTCTCTAGCCGGTCAGCGAGGTTGGGAACCAGAGGGCCAAGATCGATGGATCCGGTTTCAGCGCTCAGCATGGCATCGATGGTCACACGTTCGCTATGATGTCCCTGCGGCAGCAGCGCGGCCAGCATCTCAACCGGCGAGGGGCCGATGCTATTACTGCCGGTCAGCCGTGCGGCAAGGGTTGAGATCACCTCCCACTCCTGCGGGTTGCCATTCGGAGCCGCAAAAATCGGCTTCGCAAAAGCGGCGGTATTGCGCACGGCAAAGCTGTGGAACACCATGTCATAGACGTGCTCTTCCAGCGCGACGGTGGCGGGCAGGATCAGGTCGGCATGGCGCGTGGTGTCGTTGATGTGCAGATCGATCGACATCATGAAATCGAGCCCCTCCATCGCCTTGCCGATGCGCGGCCCATTTGGCGCGGTCAGAACCGGATTGCCCGCAACCGTGATCATGGCGCGGATCTGCCCGTCGCCCGGTGTCTCCATCTCTTCGGCCATGACCGAGACCGGGAACTCTCCGTTATACAGCGGCTGACCTGACACACGGGAGCGTTTCTCGGGGTAGCTGCGCACGCGCCCCTTGCGGCTGGTCATGCCGACATAATCCAGCGCAGGCGTTGTGAACATGGCACCACCGGGGCTGTCAAAGTTGCCGGTGATGATATTGAGCGCGTTGCTGGCCCATTGGCAGATCGAGCCAAAGCTTTGCGTCGAGGCGCCCATGCGGGCATAGCAGACAGCCGTTTTCGAGGTGGCAAAATCATGGGCGAGCCTGCGAATGCTATCTGCTTTGATCCCGGTCCGCTCGGCCGCCAGTTCTGGCGTAAAAGGCTCTACCGCCTGCCGCAGCGCATCCAACCCCTCGATCACCGGCTCCAGCGCGCCAGGGCGCGCAAGGCCAGCCGCAAAGACCTCGTGGATCAACGCCAGCAAAAGGAAAGCATCGGTTTCGGGGCGGATAAACTGATGATCGCTGGCCTTTTCAGCAGTTTCGGTGCGGCGGGGGTCGACCACCACAGTGCGCCCTCCACGCGCGTGGATCTCCTCCATGCGCTTGCCAAAACCGGGGGCGGTCATCATCGACCCGTTCGACACCAGGGGATTGCCGCCGATGATCAGCATGAAGTCGGTGCGCGAGACATCCGGGATAGGGATCAGCATGGGATGGCCCAGCATGTGGATCGAGGCGACATGGTGCGGGATCTGGTCTGCCGTGGCCGAGGAATAGCGGTTCTGCGTTCCCAGCGCCTTGACCAGCCGAGGCAGGGTCAAGAGGTTCCCGAACTTATGCGCGTTGGGATTGCCAAGATAGACGCCGACCGCATCCTTCCCGTGGGCGTCCTGAACCGCAGTCAGCCGCTCAACCGTGTAGTCATAAGCCTCATCCCACGAGATCGGAACAAATACGCCATCAATCTTCTTCAGCGGAGTGGTGACGCGGTCCGGATCGGTGCGGAAGTCTTGCAGCGCAATGGCCTTGGGGCAAATGTGCCCGCGGGACAGGGGGTCCTCCGGGTTCGGTTTGATCGAAATGACGTCGGTATCATCATGTGTCACGATCAGCCCGCACATGGCTTCGCATATGTTGCAGGTCCGAAAATGTGTTTTTTGGTCGCTCATGGCTGCCTCCCCTGTCTCCTCCATGCCCCAGTTGGCCGATGGCCAAAGGGACAAGGGCAAGCCTAGCGCGGCGATTCTGGCCTGGGCAGGGGGATTTGCGGGCATTAGGCCCGTTCGACCAAACGTAACTTGGCTCTTTTGCGATCCCCCAACGCAAAAGCCCCCGCTTGTTTTGCGGGGGCTTTTGTTTGTTTGGTCTGACGTCTGCCGATCAGTAGCGGTAGTGTTCGGGCTTGAAGGGGCCTTCGGGGCTGACGCCGATATAGGCGGCTTGCTCGGGGCTGAGCTCTGTCAGTTTCACG
>JALUXC010000002.1 GCA_027019165.1 Pseudophaeobacter sp. | reverse complement strand
CGGCATGCCGAACAGCACCTTCATCGTAAGACAAACCTGAATTGCCGCATCGCTGAACTCGCGCTGGCGTCCGCGCTTGCCGGTCGCCGGGGCAGACCATTCCATCTCGGCATCAAACCAGATCGATAGCGAACCGCGCTGCTTCAGCGCGTCGCCCATTGTGCTCGAACCAATCGCGCATCAATGGGCAACTGTACGAAGGCCAGTTCCTGGTCTTGTACTTCGTAGGTGACCAACTGCTCATGACAGCCAGCTATCACGCTGGATTCAAACAGTGAATCTCTCAGCCGATTTGTGCAACAAAGCCCCGCCGGGGACTGGATCAAAGCCGTCGGGACCAAGACCGCATACATTGAGCCTGGATCACCCCTCTCGGCAGCATGCTTTGCATGCGCCTGCCGGGCAGTGCATGGGAGAACGGATACTGCGAGAGCTTCAATGGGCGGATGCGGGATGAATTGCTGAACGGTGAAATCTTCAATTCGCTACGCGAGGCCCAGATCATCATCGAAAGCTGGAGAAAACACTACAACACCAAACGGCCCCACAGTGCTCTGGGCTACCGCCCACCTGCGCCAGAGGCCATCGTCCTGATGGACCAAAGGCCAACCATGCACTAACTTTCAATTTGGACCACTCAAGGGGGGCTACTCAACGCTGCCCGACCGCTACATACAGCAGGCCAGCCCGCAAGAGATGTATGAAGACGCCGGTCTGACGGTCGCGGATATCGCAGCCGGGCTGCGCCAGATGGTAGGAACCCCAAAGGTGCGGGTTGTCTCCCTCCGCCATATGTGAAGCACAATCCAACACGATCAACGGCTGGCGCGCATCCTGGGGGCCTGGGCGCGCGCTTGTTCGTTTGCGGGTGCCTTTTTGAAAGCAGAAGTGAATGGGCGCTTTCAGGAAGGTGTCAATCAGGAGCCAGCATATAGCCGGCACCGCGCACTGTCTGGAGATATTGCGGTTGCTTTGGGTCGGCTTCGATCTTACGGCGGAGGCGGGTGATCTGCACATCTACCGCGCGTTCCTGCGCCTGGCCACGGTCGCGACCAAGATCCTCGACCAGTTTGGAACGGCTGATCGGCTCCCCGGGGCAGGCTGAGAAGATTTTCATCAACTGAACCTCGGTGCCGGTGAGGCGGATCAGCTCTTCGCCTTGCCACATTTCTCCGCGTTCGATGTCATAGCGGATATCGCCAAGATGCAGGACCTTGGGGGCGCTGTCTTCGGCCACGGTATCAGGTATGCGCCGCAGAATCGCATTGACCCGCAAGAGAAGTTCCTTTGGCTCAAACGGTTTGGAGAGATAGTCGTCCGCGCCGGCTTCAAGCCCTGCGATACGGTCCGAGGTCTCGCCCTTGGCCGTGAGCAGCAGGATCGGCGTTGTCATGGTTTCACGCAAGGACCGGGTCAGGCTGACGCCGTCTTCGCCCGGCATCATCACGTCCATTATGATGAGGTCGAAATCGAGCCCTGCCAAAAGCCGCCGGGCATGGGCGCCATCTCGGGCTGCGGTGACAAGGAAACCAGCCCGCATGAGGAACTTTTTCAGCAGGCTGCGGATGCGTTCGTCATCATCAACGATCATCAGATGCGCGTCGGAACCGCTCATGCGCCCGACTCCCGCAGTTTGGTATAGGCACGGCGCATATCGGCATCCATCATTGCCTCAAGCACCCTTTTGAAACCTTGCACCGCCTCGGGACCGGCCTCTTTATAGGCGGTGCGCATGCGGGCGCGCTGGGCGTCGGATAAGGCGGTTTCCAGAGCGATGCCCTTTTCGGTCAGGTAGAGATGCCGCTCTCGCTTGTCGGCAGTGCCCACGCGGCTTTCCACCAGACCGTCTTCGATCAGGGTGCGCAGCACGCGGTTGAGCGACTGTTTGGTGACGCCAAGAATGGTCAGAAGATTGTTCACAGTGGTGCCCGGTGCGCGGTTGATGAAGTGGATTGCCCGGTGGTGCGCGCGTCCATAGGACATCTCGGCGAGGATCCGATCGGGATCGGCGGTAAAGCCACGATAGGCAAAGAACATCGCCTCGATCCCCTGGCGCAGCTGCTCATCCGTCAGGAACAACAGACTCTCGCCGCCAAATCCCTGCCCTGATCGTCCTTCCGGCATGGCTGTCCCCCCTTTTCGGTCCTGTTGCGGCGGGCCTTTGCGCCTGCTCTCACAGGCAGTTTAAGTCAGCGTTATTGACATTCCAAGGGTGAAGATGTATCGAATCGCAGCTTTGGCGCAACAATATGTCCGGTTCGGTCATTTCAGGCGCAACTTATGAAAATATCGCTAGGTGTTAGGGAGGATGCGGCATGGCCGGATATGATGACCGTGACGGATTGATCTGGATGGACGGGGAGATGGTCGAATGGCGGGATGCCAAGGTGCATATCCTGACCCATGCGATGCACTATGCCTCTTCCGTGTTCGAGGGCGAGCGCGCCTACAATGGCAAGATCTTCAAGAGCCGGGAACATTCCGAGCGGCTGATTGCCTCTGCTACGGCGCTGGACATGCCGATGCCCTATACCGTTGATCAGATCGAGGCGGCCAAGGAAGAAACGCTCAAGGCGTCGGGTCTGACCGATGCCTATGTGCGGGCCGTGGTTTGGCGTGGCGCCGGTGAGGATATGGGCGTCGCCTCGGCCAAGAACCCGGTTCGCATGGCGGTGGCCGTCTGGGGCTGGGGCGCCTATTACGGCGATGCAAAGATGCAAGGGGCCAAGCTCGACATCGCGGAGTGGAAACGCCCGAGCCCGGAAACCATCCCTGTGCATGCCAAGGCGGCCGGCCTCTACATGATCTGCACCATCTCCAAGCACAAGGCGGAGGCCAAGGGCTGCTCGGACGCGCTGTTCATGGACTACCGCGGTTATGTGGCCGAGGCGACTGGCGCCAATATCTTTTTCGTCAAGGACGGTGAGGTGCACACGCCGAAACCCGATTGTTTCCTCAACGGGATCACGCGTCAGACCGTGATCGGTATGCTGAAGGAGCGCGGCATCACCGTGCATGAGCGCCACATCATGCCGGAGGAAATGGAAGGTTTCGAACAGTGTTGGCTGACGGGCACCGCCGCCGAGGTGACCCCGGTGGGTGAGATCGGCCCCTACACGTTTGAGGTCGGCGCGCTGACTCGTGAAATCGCCGAAGCCTATGAGGCGCTGGTGCGCAGCTGATCGCATCAGACTGTTATTAAATGGCAAAAGCGCGGACCAAATGGCCCGCGCTTTTTCAGTTTCAGCACCTAAAGCGTTTCCAGCTTATGTTGGATCGCCAATACCCTGCCATGCCTTCGGCATTCTCGGGACATCGGCGATGCTGAGTTTCAACGAAAACTGGAAACGCTGTAGGGTGCCGCTGGTGCCTTGTGGCGCTCAATCAGACCACCTCGGTTGTGACCTCGATATTGCCACGCGTGGCGTTGGAGTAGGGGCAGATGGCGTGGCCGGCATCGGCGATGCGCTGTACCTCGGCCTTGTCCACACCAGGCATGGAAACCTTGAGTTTTACCGAAAGGCCAAAGCCGCCTTCGGCGCGCGGGCCAATGCCCACTTCGGCGTCAACTGAGACGTCATTCGGGACCTTTGCCAGGGTGCTGTCCTGGGTGGTCGCGAACTTCATCGCGCCGATATAGCAGGCGGCGTAGCCCGCAGCGAAGAGTTGCTCGGGGTTGCTGCCCTTGCCGCCGCCGCCCATTTCCTTTGGCGGATCGAGATCAAAGCTGACGTCGCTTCCGTGGATGTTGGCCTTGCCGTCCCGTCCGCCGGTTGCGGTGGCGGCTGCGGTGTAGATCGCGTTGATGGACATGGTGTCTCCTTTCGAATCGCGCACGAATATATCGTGTGCGATATAAGTAATGGCTGTGCGGCAAAGATCAAGCGCTTGCGATTAAAGCGTGCGCGATATATTTTTGTCCTATGGATCCGCGGCTCAAAATCGACGACCTTTTGTGTTTTTCGCTCTATTCGGCAAACCACGCGCTAACGCGCCTCTATCGCCCTTTGCTGGCGCCGCTTGGCCTGACCTATCCGCAGTACCTGGTGCTGGTTGCCCTTTGGGAGGAGGACGGGCAAAAGGTCAGCGATCTGGGCAAACGGCTGGATCTGGAAACGAATACGCTGACACCTTTGCTGAAACGGATGGAGGGCGCAGGCTACCTCAGTCGTCGCCGGAACCCCGAGGATGAGCGTAGCCTGATCGTGAGCCTTACCGAAAAGGGGCGCGCTTTGCAGTCCGAGGCACGCCATATCTCGACATCGGTGATCGAGGCGATGGGTGGCGATATCAAAGAGCTGATTGATCTGCGGGACCGTATCAATGCCTTGCGCCTGCGATTGGACCAGGCCTGAGCGTACCCCAAACGGTTTCACAAAACCGTTTCCAAAGTTTCATTTTGAACCTGACCAGTTTTTACAATTCCGCGGTTTGAGTGGCGCCACCTATCCAAATGCAACAGACAGGGTTTCATCATGTCGTCTCATCGCTTTATGCGTCCCAGCCGCCGGGCTTTCCTGGCGGGCGGTACCGCTTTTGCTGCCTCTTTGGCGGCGCCTTCGATCTCGCGCGCCGCTGCGCGTCCGGTCTTCACCCATGGAGTTCAGTCCGGTGACGTGGACACCATGTCCGGTATGATCTGGACGCGCACCGACCGCCCCGCGCGGGTGATGATGGAAGTCTCCACCACCGAAAGCTTTGCCAACGCCCGCCAGCTGGCACCGTTGAATGCCATGCCCGAAAGCGATTTCGCGGTGAAACGCCTGGTCGATGGCCTGCCTTCGGATCAGGATATCTTCTATCGTTTCGTGGCCGCCGATCTCAATGACATGCAGGCCACCTCGGAACCCATCGTGGGCCAGTTCCGCACCGCCCCCACCGCACGCCGCGACGTACGCTTTGCCTGGTCGGGCGATACCGCGGGTCAGGGCTGGGGCATCGATGACGAAGGCATGCGCACCTATGCCACCATGGCGCAGCATCGCCCCGATTTCTTCATCCACTCGGGTGACACCATCTATGCCGATGGCCCGATGAAAGATGAGGTGGAGAAAGACGGCAAGCTGATCTGGAAGAACACCACGCTGATCGACGAGAAGCGCAAAGTCGCCGAGACCCTGGACGAGTTCCGCGGCCAGTGGAAATACAACATGATGGACGAGCATGTGCGCGCCATGAACGCCATCTGCCCGACCTTCTTCCAGTGGGACGACCATGAGGTCGTGAACAACTGGTCCGACGCCAAGGATCTGATCTCGGACGACCGCTATTCCGAGAAATCCGTGCATGTGCTGCAGGCCCGCGCCGCCCGCGCCTTCCACGAGATGACCCCGCTGCGCATCACCCCGGCCGAGCCGGGCCGCGTCTACCGCAAGATCTCTTACGGTCCGATGCTGGATGTCTTCTTCCTGGATCTGCGCAGCTATCGCGGCCCCAACGGTGCCTCGATGGAAACAGAGATGACCGACAAGTCCCGCATCCTGGGCGCCGAGCAACTGGCCTGGCTCAAGCGCGAGCTGGCCAATTCAAAGGCGACCTGGAAGGTGATCGCATCTGACATGCCGATTGGTCTGATCGTCTGGGACAACTGGAAAGAACAGGCTGGCGCCGAGGCGATCTCGAACGGCGATCATGGCGCCGCCAAAGGGCGCGAGCTGGAAATCGCGGACCTCTTGCGGTTCATCAAGACGGCGGGCATCGACAATACCGTCTGGTTCACCGCCGATGTGCACTACACCGCCGCCCATTTCTACAACCCGGACAAGGCCGCCTTCCAGGACTTCGACCCTTTCTGGGAGTTCGTCTCTGGCCCGCTGCATGCCGGTACATTCGGTCCCAACGCGCTGGACGGGACTTTTGGCCCCGAGGTGAAGTTTGTCAAAGCGCCGGAAGAAGGCCAGGGCGTGAACCTGCCGCCTTCGGAAGGGTTGCAGTTCTTCGGCCTTGTGGACATCGACGGTGCCACCCAGCAGATGACCGTGCGCCTGATGGACCGCGCCGACAAGGAGCTGTGGAAAGTGACGCTGGACCCCAAGGGCACCAGCATCTGATCCCCGGATCACAGTGAGAAAATGGGATTGGCCTCGGGTTACGCCCGGGGCAATTTCGTTATCCGCCCTTTGGATCGGTGAGGGAGCGGGCCTTGCCACGCTCCAACCCCAGACGGCTTTCGCGCCAGATCACCAGCACGTTGCCCGCAATGACCAATGTTGCGCCCGCCAGCATCACCAGCGTCGGCAGATCATCGAACCAGAAATACCCCAGCAGAACTGCAAAGATCATCGACACATAGTCATAGGGTGCCAGCATCGAGGCCGGGGCAAACCGGTAAGAGGAGGTCACCAGGATCTGCGCGATCCCGCCCACAAGCCCCGCTCCGATCAGCATCGCCAGAACCTCGGCGCTGGGCATGACCCAGCCAAACGGCAGAGTCAGCAGCGACAGGGCCGAGGCGGTCAGCGAGAAGTAGAAGACGATGGCGGCGGTCGGCTCGGTCATCACCATGCGCCGCACGTGGATCTGCACAAAGGCGCGGGCAATGGTTGCGCCCAGCACAAAGAGCACGCCCAGCGTTGCCCCGTCCGTCAGGTCCGCGCCGCCGCCAAGGCGTGGCCAGATCATGATCATCACCCCGATCAGGCCGATGGCGACGGCTGAGATCCTCACCAGTCGAATGGTCTCACCCAGAAAGAGCGCGGCGAGGATCAGCGTAAAAATGGGCGTGCCATAGCCGATGGCCGTCACCTCGGGCAGCGGCAAGAGGCCAAGACCCAGAAAGGTCATCCCCATGGCCGAGGTCCCCACCAGACCCCGCCAGACATGTACCATCGGGTTCTTGGTTTTCAGCCCGTCCTTCAGATCCCCGCGCAGGGCCAGCCAGACAACAATGACGGGAATGGCAAAGAAGGAGCGGAAGAACACCGCCTCCCCCGCCGGAACCTCTTCGGTCGCGGCCTTGATCATTGCCGAGAGCATGGTGAACAGCCCGATGGCGGCAACCTTGAGAAGTATGGCCAGAACAGGTCGATGCGATGTTAAGGGTTTCGTCATGGGCAGGAACCTGCGCCTGCGAGAGGCAAAGATCAAGGACATCTCTGCAAATCGTGTTGGGCGGTGATGGGGACATGTCTGTCGTTCAGTATCTTGAACAATCGCGCCTTCTAGACCAACCTCAAGACCATGAAGAAAATAGTGCGGACGATCATTTTGGCTCTGATGAGTGTCTTTCTGTTGCCTTCCATTGGCTCCGCAGAAGATAATGACGCACCTGAATTCCTTATCTTCGGAATACCACTGAGCCAACAAGTCGAAAGATTGAGCGCCCCTGAGTTTCGTCGATACCGGACGGCTTTGGCCAAATTTCAACATGTCGATAGTTGCGTTGCGGATATTGAGGACGAACCAAGGTACGGTTCTTCTCTGATGCGCTGGAACCACCTAAACACACTAGAGAAAGTGAATGTCTGTGTTTTCCTACTGGCTGCAGAACTGAACAATCACAATCAAATGGCCAACTGGTTCAACCAAAATGGTTTCAAAGCGACATTAGTTGAAAAGAAGTCGAGCTCGATGAGGTTCTACAATCGCGACGGTGATGGTGTTCTTGTGAGCGCCGGTGCTCCAATAAGCGGGCCAATTCGAGTCGGGTTTCTGGACCGATTGCTTGCCCACAGTGTGTCGGTCGGAGTTACTTTTTCTTCTGATGGTGAGCCGCTGGATGTCAAAACAACCATCACAAGAAAGTAACACCTTCTTCGAATAGGGTGTCACTAAGGGCCTCAAACCGAACCAACACGATTGCTAGACCCGGCCAGAACCAACGGCTTGATTTCCCGCCCCGGCTTGGCGCAGATAGCGGCATTTCACAAAGGATGCTGCCGATGTATGACGCCAACCACCTGATTTCCCGTCTGCGCGCGGCCTCGATCACCCATGAGACGCGCAACTTTGCCACCTTTCCGGCGCGGGCCAGCATGACCTTTGGGGAGCTCTTCGCAGGGGCCGAGCGCAATGCGGCGGCCTTGGTGGGGATGGGCGTCAAACCCGGTGACCGGGTGGCGGTGCAGGTGGAAAAGACCATCGAGGCGATCCAGCTCTACCTTGGCACGGTGATGGCCGGGGGCGTTTTTCTGCCCTTGAACACCGCCTATACCACGCCCGAGGTGGCTTATTTCCTGGGCGATGCCAGCCCCCGCGTTCTGGTCTGCGATCCCGCCCGCGCTGATGATCTGGCCGAGGTGGCAGGCGAGGCTCGCGTGGTGACGCTGGATGACAAGGGGCTAGGCAGCCTCACCGATGCCGTTGTGGGGCGCGGCGGTTTCGATCCCATACCGCGCGGGCCGGACGATCTGGCGGCGATCCTTTATACCTCGGGCACCACCGGGCGCTCCAAGGGGGCGATGCTGAGCCATGAAAACCTCGCCTCGAACTCTCTGATGCTGCGCGATTACTGGCAGTTCACCGATCAGGATGTATTGATCCACGCGCTGCCGATCTTTCACACTCATGGTCTGTTCGTGGCGACCAATGTGGCGCTATTGGCCGGGGCGCGTGTGGTGTTTCTGAAGGGCTTCAACGCAGATGAGATATTGGACGCCATGCCAAGCTCTACGGCCCTAATGGGGGTGCCGACCTTCTACACACGCCTGCTGGCGGACGACCGCCTGACGCGCGAGAGGGCAGAGACCATGCGCCTCTTCATCTCCGGCTCGGCACCCTTGCTGGTGGACACGCATGAGGCATGGGAGGCGCGCACCGGCCATCGTATCCTCGAACGGTACGGGATGACCGAGACCAACATGAGCACCTCGAACCCCTATGAGGGTGAGCGCCGCGCAGGCACCGTCGGCTTCCCGCTGCCGGGGGTCGAGGCAAGGATCATGGCGGATGGAAAAGAGGTCCCGCAGGGCGAGATCGGCGTGTTGCACGTGCGTGGGGCGAATGTGTTTCAGGGCTACTGGCAGATGCCGGAGAAGACCGCCGAAGAACTGCTGCCTGATGGCTGGTTCATCACCGGCGACATGGCCCGGATGGATCAGGATGGCTATATCACCATCGTGGGGCGGGCCAAGGATCTGGTGATCACCGGCGGGTTCAACGTCTACCCGAAAGAGGTGGAAAGCCTGATCGACGATCTGCCCGGTGTCTTGGAAAGCGCCGTGATCGGCGTGCCGCATCCCGACTTCGGCGAGGCGGTGGTGGCCGTGGTCGTGCCCACGGGCGACGGCACCAGTGCCGAGGCTGTGAAGGCGGCTCTGTCGGGGCAGCTTGCAAAGTTCAAGCAGCCCAAAGAGGTGATCCTGACTGGTGCCCTGCCGCGCAACACCATGGGCAAGGTGCAGAAGAAAGCTCTGCGCGAGGCCCACGCCGGGCTGTTTGCCTGAGAGGCGTATCCTTCTGCCCGCCTGGGCCAAAGGCCCGGGCAGCGCCCGAACCGCCCCCCACGGGGTGGGCGCTTCACGCCCACCCCGCCGGTTCGTGCACTCCCCTAATGTTGATGTGCCAGATCTTCGCGCCGCTCTGCGATGGCCTGCACCAGGATCTGCCATGCCGAATTCAGGAACAACCCGGCCATGATCCCGGCCACGATCAGATCCGGCCAGCCGGAGGACGTGCCCCAGACCCCCAGCGCGGCAATCATCACCGCCACATTGCCGATGGCATCGTTGCGCGAACACAGCCAGACAGAGCGCACATTGGCATCTCCGTCCTTGTAGGCCGCCAGCAGCAGCACCGAGGTCAGGTTGGCCGCCAGCGCCATAAAACCGATGACTCCCATCACTTCGGCCTGAGGCACGCCCAAAACGAAGACGTGGTAAAGGGTCGATCCAAACACCCATAGCCCCATCAGCAACAGGCTGACCCCCTTGGCCAGCGCCGCCAGCGCGCGGGTGCGCAGGCTGGCACCGATGACGGCCAGCGAGATCCCATAGGTCAGCGCGTCACCAAGGAAATCCAGCGCGTCCGCCTTCAGCGCTTGACTGCCCGCCACCTGGCCCGCGCCCATCTCCACCGCGAACATGCCCGCGTTGATCGCGATCACGATCCACAGGCGCCTTTTGTAGGCCGCCGACACCCCGTCAAACCGCGCCTCATGCCCGCAACATCCTGCCATTGCCCTTGTCCTTTGTCTTGATTCGAGATCAACCTAGGGCCTCTAGTCACTAGAGGTTCAAGAGGGGTCCGTGGTGTTTTCCATTGGCGCGCTGTCCAAGGCCACCGGGGTCAAGGTGCCCACCATCCGCTATTACGAAGAGATCGGTCTGCTGCCCGAGGCTGAGCGCAACGCAGGCAATCAGCGCCGCTATGGGCAGGAGGGGCTTGAGGCGCTGGGCTTTATCAAACACGCCCGCGACCTTGGCTTTGCGCTGGAGGATATCAAGGTCCTGATGGCGCTGGATGGTGAGCTGGGCACAGACTGCGCCGAGGCGAACCGGATCGCCCGCGCCCAGCTCGATCAGGTGCGCGCGCGCATTGCCCGGCTGCAGCAACTGGCGAGCGAGCTGGAGCGGATTGCTCATCTTTGTGACGGCGGCGATGGCGGGCAGTGCAAGGTGCTGACCGCGCTCGGCGATCACAGCCAATGCACTGCGGAACACGCCCCGCTACCTGTGACCAAATCTGGGTGCTAGGGCAGTTTTGGTCAGGGTGGTGTAGAACAGCCGAAAGGGTCATTTTGCCCTTCCGGTCAGATCCATCGCTGCGACCAGAATGCTATCCTTCGAGGGGAGCGTTGCCGCATAGGCGGGCCCCGTAGCGATAAAGCAGTCCCCTGCCGCATGGCGCGCGAGCGATGTCACACCTGCCTCGGTGAAGAACGCCATCAACCCCTCGGATTGGCTGCCGGTGGTGCGGCATTCATCGACGATCAACACGTGTTTGCAGCCTTTGGTGGCCTCCAGCAGCGCCACGGTCGGGAGCGGAGCCAGCCAGCGTAAATCAATGATCCGCGTCTTGATGCCTTTTGCCTCCAGTTCGGCCTTGGCCTGGGTCGAAAGATACCGCCCGTTGCCATAGGTCACGATAGCCAGATCGGTGCCATCACCGTCGATGCCGACCTCTCCCAGCGCGATCCGCTGATCGGGCGCGGGGTAGGTCCGCATCCAGCCGCCATCCTTGGCCTCGTTCAAGTCGCGCATGGGATAAAGCGCGATGGGCTCAATAAAGACCACCACCCGCTGTTCCTCCCGCGCCAGCCGCACCGCTTCGCGCATCATCATCGCCGCCTCGGCTCCGTCCGACGGGCAGGCGATCACGATCCCCGGAATATCGCGCAGCACGGCCAGCGAGTTGTCGTTGTGGAAATGCCCGCCAAAGCCTTTCTGATAGCCAAGTCCTGCGATGCGCAGCACCATGGGGTTTGAAAACTGCCCGTTCGAGAAGAATGGCAGCGTCGCCGCCTCGCCGCGGATCTGATCCTCGGCGTTGTGCAGATAGGCGAGGAACTGGATCTCGGGCATCGGCAGGAAGCCATTGTGCGCCATGCCGATGGCCAGGCCGAGGATCGACTGTTCATCGAGCAACGTGTCGATCATCCGGTCCGGGCCGAACCGCTGGTGCAGCTTTTGCGTCACGCCATAGACGCCGCCCTTGCGGCCCACGTCTTCGCCCATCATGACGATTTCGCCATGCTCCAGCATCAGGTCGGTCAGCGCCCAGTTGATCAGGCGCGACATGGGCTGGGGGTCCTCCATGGCGCGCATATCGCTGCCGAAGGCGTCGGCGCGTTTTTCCGGTGGCACGCCATTGGTGGGCGCGCAGGTGCGCGCGGGTGGGATCAGGCTTGCCGCCACATCGGCGCCGGTCTTTAGATGCGGGCGGGTCACGACCTCGGCCCGCATGCTTTCGACGTGGGCGCAAGTCTCGGTGTAGATCTGCAGCGCGTCCTGTGGCTTGAGCGCGCCAGCTTCGGCCAGAAGGCGCACGGAATGCAGGAGCGGGTCGTTCGCTTCATCGGCTTCCACCTCGGCCTTTGTCAGGTAGGTGGTGGGCACATCGGCGCCCGCATGGCCATAAAGGCGCACGGTGCGCAGGTGCAGAAAGGCGGGTTTGCGCTTGCTGCGCACGTAGCTCGCGGCCTCTTGTGCTACGGCGTAGGCCTCATAGATATCCAGCCCGTCGGTCTTGAAGTATGTAATGCCGGGGCGCCCTGCCATCGAGGCTTCTATCCAGCCCTTTGGCGTCTTGGTGGAAATGCCGATCCCGTTGTCCTCACAGACGAACAGGAGCGGCAGTGGGATCGATTGCACCGAGGTCCAGCCGGCGCTGTTTATCGCCCCTTGAGCGGTGGAATGGTTGGCTGAGGCATCGCCAAAGGAACACATCACGATGCTGTCGTCTGCCAGCGCCTGATGTTCGGGGCGATGCCGTTTGGCGGCGCAGATGGAATAGGCCGCGCCCACCGCCTTGGGCAGGTGGCTGGCAATCGTAGAGGTTTGCGGCGGGATCATCAGCGCTTTGGAACCCAGAACCTTGTGGCGGCCGCCCGAGGTGGGATCTTCGGACGAACAGGCAAAGGACAATAGCATGTCCCGGGCGATGCTCTGCCCTGGCACCTGATCGGCCCGAGCGATCTGAAAGGCGGCATCGCGGTAATGGAGGAAGGCCATGTCATCGGCCCGCAGCGCCCGAGCCACGGCGGCCATGCCTTCGTGGCCTGACGAGCCGATGGTGTAAAACCCCTGGCCAGCCTTCTGCATGGCGCGGCTGGTCAGATCCAACGCCCGGCTCAGCACTTGCGCACGGTAGATTTCGACGGCCATCTCAGGCCGCAGCCCATCGCGCGGCGCGGCGCCGATTGGGAGCTGCCCGCCAGCCACCCGGTTCAGGAAATTTTGATGCACGATCTCGGCGCGATCCATATGACGTCCTCTCCCTCGTCTGCCCGTGACACTTAGCAGACACGAGATTTTTTGGTTTTTCCACGTTCTATGGGCTTTGTCTTTTGCGCATCCTTTGGAAAGCTGGCTTGAGATAGGTCAAAGTCAGATACATTTATTTTGCCGAATGTGTCTCTTAATGCCACCGCTTTGCGCCGATTGGGGTGCGCAGCAAAGGCCCTGAAGAGGAACCAATATGCGCTTTCTGATCCGAATGCTGTTTCTGCCTGCCGCGCTGTCCCTGTTTTGCCTGCCGATGGCGCAGCAGGTGTCGGCCCAAGGTTTCAATGTCGAAGTGACCGAGGTGTCGGACTGGCGCCCCGTCTTTGGGAAGGTGCAAAGTGTCAAGCGCGCTCTGGCCCGCGCACGCCTGTCCGGCAGCCTCGTGGAGCTGAGCGCAGATGAGGGCGACAGCGTTGCCGCCGATCAAGTGCTGGCCCGTGTGGTGGATGACAAGCTGGCGCTGGAGATTGCGGGCGTTGAGGCGGGTATCCGCGCGCTGGAAGCGCAGATCACCCTTGCCGAGATCGATCTCGCGCGTGTGCTGGAGCTGCGTGAACGAGGCGCCTCGCCCAAAACCGCCGTGGATCAAGCGCAGACCGCACTGAGCGTTGCCGAGGAAAACCACGCGGCCCAGCAGGCGCAGCGCGATCTGCTGCTGGCGCGTCAGGGTGAAGGCATCGTGCGTGCGCCCGAGGCGGGGCGAATCCTGAGTGTGCCGGTGGTGGAAGGGATGTTCGTGAACCCCGGTGAAACCGTGGCGACAATCGCGACCGAAAACTTCGTGCTGCGTACCGAACTGCCGGAACGCCATGCCCGCTATCTGGGAGCAGGTGATACGGTGCGGATCCTGGCGCGCGGCGCACTGACCAATACCGAGGTGCAAAGCGATGGCCGCATCGCCAAGATCTATCCTGAGCTGGTCGCGGGTCAGGTGGTGGTGGATGTGGCGGCCGAGGGTCTGGGTGATTTCTTTGTCGGGGAACGGGTGCGGTTGCTGATCGCCACAGGGCAGCGCCCGGCCATCGTGGTGCCGGACGGTTATCTGGAGCAGCGCAACGGCGTGACTTTCGCGCGGCTTGAGAACGCATCCGAGGTCGTGGTCCAGCCCGGCGTGAGCGTTGACGGCGGCATCGAAGTGCTGGCGGGGCTGAAACCCGGCGACCGGCTGGCCGCCTATGAGGCCGCGCAGCAATGAGCACCGAGAAAACACAGAACCAGCAGGCCGACGAAGCCCTCGGCATTGCCGGGTCGATTTCCAGCGCCTTTATCAACTCTCCTCTGACACCGCTATTGCTGATCGCCTCGCTGATCCTGGGCTTTGTGGCGCTGCTGCTCTTGCCGCGTGAGGAGGAGCCGCAGATCTCGGTGCCCATGGTGGATGTCTTCATCCAGGCCAACGGGCTCGCCGCCGACGACGCGGTGGAACTGGTCGCCAAACCCATCGAGGCGCTGCTGACGCGCCTGCCCGGCGTTGAACATGTCTACAGCCAAAGCTTTGACGACAGGGTGATGGCGACGGCCCGTTTCGAGGTCGGCGTGCCCGAGGATGACGCCATCCTGCGGGTGCATTCGGAAATCCGTGCCAATTTCGACCAACTTCCCATCGGCATCCCGGAGCCTTTGATCATCGGGCGCGGGGTCAACGACGTCGCTATCCTGGTTCTGTCACTCGCCCCGCGCGCGGATCTGCCGCGCGATGTGGCCGCGCGGTGGGACAGGGCCAATCTGGGCGAGGTCGCCTCGCAGCTGATGTCGGAGCTGTCCAAGGCCGATGACGTTGGGCGCACCTATATCGTCGGCGACAGCCGCACCGAAATCCGGGTGGAGCCGGACACCGCCGCGCTGGCCCTTTATGGTGTCACGCTGGAGCAGCTGGCGGAAAAGGTGCGCAACGCCAACCGCTCCGAATTGCTAGGGCGGGTGCGCCAGACCGGGGCTTCGCTGGATCTGTTGAGCGGTCAAAGCCTGGTGGGGCAGCCGGATCTGGGTCTGCTCTTGGTCACCACGCGGGACGGCAGGCCCGTCTATGTGAAGGACGTGGCCCGCGTCAGCATTGCACCCGCAGATGCCGACAACCGCGCCTGGACCTTGCATCCGGGTGAGGCGGCGCCGCGCCCGGCGGTCTCGCTCGCCTTTGCCAAGCGCGAAGGGGCCAATGCGGTTAACGTGGCGGATGAACTGCTGGAGCGGCTGGAGACCGCCAAACGCGACTTCCTGCCCGATGCGCTGGAGGTCGAAGTCACCCGCAACTACGGTGAGACCGCGCAGAAGAAATCGGACGAGTTGTTCTCGCACCTGGCGGGGGCCAGCGTGTCGATCTTCCTTTTGATCGTGGTCTTTATCGGCTGGCGCGAAGGGGTTGTGACACTGATCATCATTCCAGCCACGATCCTGATGACCTTTGCCGCCTCTTATCTGATGGGGTTCACCATCAACCGAGTGTCGCTGTTCGCGCTGATCTTCTCGATCGGGATCCTGGTGGATGACGCCATCGTGGTGGTGGAAAACATCGCCCGGCACTGGCGGCTGGATCCCATGGGGGACAAGACCAAGGTTGCCCTGCGCGGTGTCGCGGAGGTGGGCAATCCGACGATCATCGCAACGCTCACCATCGTTTTTGCCCTGCTGCCGATGCTGTTTGTCTCGGGCATGATGGGCCCCTACATGAGCCCGATCCCCACCAATGCCTCGGCGGCGATGATCCTCAGCTTTTTTGTGGCGGTGGTCTTTGCGCCCTGGATCATGCTGCGGCTTCAGCGCAAGACACCCGGTGCCGCCCCGGCCCATGGCGGAGGGGAGGACGGCCACGGCGAAAACACCCGCATGGCGCGGATCTATCGCGCCGTTGCTAGGCCTCTGCTGGCCAGCCGCACCGGCGCTGCGATCTTCCTGATCCTCGTCTTCGTTGGCACGGGGGCGTCCGTCTCCCTGTTTGGCACTCAGTCGGTGGTGGTGAAGCTCTTGCCCTTCGACGACAAATCCGAGGTGCAGGTGATCGTCGATCTGGAAGAGGGCGCCACACTGGAGGATACCGAGCGCGCCCTGTTCTCACTGGCCGCTGCCGCCGGAGAGATCCCCGAGATCGAAAGCATCCAAGCCTATGCGGGCACCGCCGCGCCCTTTAACTTCAACGGGTTGGTGCGCCATTACTTTGTGCGCCAGAACCCCGAGTTGGGCGATCTGCAGATCAATCTTGCCGACTCGGAAGAGCGTGACCGCCAGAGCCACGCCATCGCATTGGAGCTGCGCGAACGCCTTGCGGCGGTTGACCTGCCCGCTGGCACCTCGGTCAAGGTGGTGGAGGTGCCGCCCGGCCCGCCGGTTCTGGCCACCCTCCTGGCCGAGGTCTATGGCCCTGATCCCGACACCCGGCGCGAGGTCGCGACGGGGTTGAAAGAGATCTTTACGGATGTGGATTTCATCGTCGATGTGGATGACAGTTTTGGCCGCCCGCCGGAACGGCTCAGGATCGAGATCGATCAGGCCAGCCTCGATTTCCACGGGGTCGAGCAAAGCGCGGTCTATGATACCCTGTCCTTGCTGTTCCACGGCACCACGGTCGGTTATTCCCAGCGCGGCGGTGGGGTGCGGCCCATCCCGATCAGCCTCAAGCTGAGCGAGGAACGCCGCCAGGTGACCGAGGCCCTCTTGGCGACGCCTTTACCCGCGCGTGGCCCTGCTGGCATCGGCCAGGGGAATGTGGAGCTGGGCGAAGTGGTACGCGTCTCAGTCGAGCAGGGCTCATGGCCGGTTTTCCGCAAGAACGGTCTGGATCTGGAAATGGTCACCGCAGATCTGGCCGGCCGGTTCGAGGCGCCGATCTATGGCATGATCGCGGTGCAGGAGGAGATCGACGCCCGCGACTGGCCCGAAGGCATGACGCCTGAGGTCACGCTTTATGGCCAGCCGATGGATGAAAGCAAACCGATCCTGTTGTGGGACGGCGAGTGGGAGGTCACCTATGTCACCTTCCGCGACATGGGCGCCGCCTTTGGCGCGGCCTTGGTCGGGATCTATTTCCTGATCGTCGGCCAGTTCCGCAGTTTCAAGCTGCCGCTGGTGATCATGACGCCAATCCCGCTGACGCTGATCGGGATCACCTTGGGTCACTGGGCGCTCAATGCGCCGTTCACGGCCACCTCGATGATCGGTTTCATCAGTCTTGCGGGCATTATCGTGCGCAATTCGATCCTGCTGGTGGATTTCATCCGGCGTGAGCAGGAGAACGGGCGATCCTTGCATGATGCGCTATTGGCGGCGGGGGGCGTGCGGTTCCTGCCGATCTTCCTGACGGCCATCACGGCGATGTCGGGAGCGGCCTTTATCCTGGTCGATCCGATCTTCCAGGGGCTTGGCATCTCGCTTTTGTTTGGTCTTGCGACCTCAACGGCGCTGACGCTCCTTGTGATCCCTGCAATCTACTGGGTCGCGCGGGGGGGCCGGGAGGTGACAAGATGAGGTACGAAAGGCAGGGGGGCTGGATGGCGTCCTGCGAAAGCCGAACGGACTTGGGATAGCCGCCTGTCCTGCTCTTGGCCATCTGCGCCCTCGGATAATTTGCCCAAACTTGTTATGCTGGATCCTGGGGGAGGATGCGCATGGATGACACGCGGATAACCAAATCAGACGGCGTCAAGATCGTCTCCAATATGACGGATTACACGTCCTTGAGCGCTACGTTTTCCTGGACGGATGCGCGGGCGCTGGTGGATGGCTTGCCAGAGGGCAAGATGAACATCGCCCATGAGGCCGTTGATCGTCACGTCACCGCTGGTCACGGAGAGCAACTGGCCCTGCGCTGGATCACAAAATCCGGCCAGCGGCATGATTTTTCCTACGGCGACCTGCAGCGCGAGGCCAACCGGTTTGCCAATGTCTTGCGCGCCCGAGGCTTTCAAAAGGGTGATCGGGTCTATGCGCTACTGGGGCGGGTGCCGCAGCTTTATATCGCTGCTCTTGGCACGCTGAAGGCCGGATGCACCTTCTGTCCGCTGTTTTCGGCCTTTGGCCCCGAGCCAATCCGAGCCCGGATGGAGATCGGAGGTGCCAATGCGCTAATCACTACTGCGCGGCTTTACGAGCGCAAGGTCAAATCCCTGCGCTCGGCGTTGCCAGATCTACGGGATGTCTTCGTCATCGATGATGCGCCCGAGGACACGCTGTCGCTTGCGGATCTGATGCGTTGGGCTGGGGATGCGTTTGAAACCGAACCGATGGACCGCGAAGATACGGCCTTGCTTCACTTCACGTCGGGAACCACCGGCAAACCCAAGGGTGTCGTGCATGTACATGAGGCGGTAGTGGCCCACAACTGGACTGGTCATATTGCCCTCGATCTGCGGGCGGGGGATGTCTACTGGTGTACCGCAGATCCGGGCTGGGTGACCGGCACGTCTTATGGGATCGTGGCCCCCCTTACCAATCGGGTGTCCATGATCGTGGATGAGGCGGAGTTCGACGTTGCCCGCTGGTATGAGACCCTGGAGAGTGAAGGCGTCACGGTCTGGTACACTGCCCCCACCGCTATTCGCATGCTCATGAAGGCTGGAACCGGGCCAATGCAACATCATGATTTCGCGGCTTTGCGCTTTATGGCCAGCGTGGGTGAACCCCTCAACCCCGAGGCGGTGGTCTGGGCAAGCAAGGCTTTTGGCAAACCGTTCCATGACAATTGGTGGCAGACAGAGACCGGCGGCATCATGATCGCCAATTTTGCCGCGACAGATGTGAAGCCTGGCTCGATGGGGCAGCCGTTGCCGGGGATCAAGGCGGGGATCGTCGAAAAAGACGAGGACACCGGTGTCCTGCGCGAGGTGACTGAGCCGCATACGATGGGTGAGCTGGCCCTGCGGGCGGGCTGGCCTTCGATGATGCGCGGCTATCTTCACGAACAGGCGCGGTACGACAAGTGCTTCCTTGATGGCTGGTATCTGACCGGCGATCTCGCCCTGCGCGACGAAGACGGCTATTTCTGGTTCGTCGGTCGCGCTGATGATCTTATCAAAAGCGCTGGCCACCTTATTGGCCCTTTTGAGGTTGAAAGCGTTCTGATCGAGCATGAGGCCGTTGCCGAGGCCGGCGTCATCGGAATACCCGATGAAACGGCGGGCGAAGTGGTCAAGGCATTTGTGACGCTAAGGCAGGGATTCGATGAAAGCGAGGATCTGCGGCTCGACATTCTGGCGCATGCCCGCAAAAAACTGGGGCCTGCGGTTGCTCCGAAAGAGATCGCTTTCAGCGAGGATCTGCCAAAGACCCGCAGTGGCAAGATCATGCGACGTCTTCTGAAAGCGCGCGCACTTGGGCTGCCCGAAGGAGATCTTTCTACCATGGAAAGCGATGAAACATGATACTTCTTTCCGTGACACTGTACGCTCCAAAAATGCGACCATGAGAGCGCGCAACGTGAAGTATCCACTGAGGCCGATGTCACCGTCGTGTTTCTTGAGTTGATCGGGGCCGAGTCTGCTAATGCTTAATATCGACAGATTTTTCTGCGGTCTGACAGCCTCCTATGACATCCGACGAGATCGAAAAAGTTGTCGGCGAAGCGCTGATGCGGATTGCGCCGAATATCTAGCTGGACGAGATCGACCTAAGTGGTGATCTGAGTGATGAGTTCGACATTGACTCGATTGATTTCCTCAATCTCCTGACAGCGATTGGTGAGCGGTTTGGACTGGATATGCGGGGGGCGAACTATGGCGACATGGACAGTTTCGACCATTTAATCGAATACCTGTCCGACCGCCTTGGCCGACTGCATCGCGGCCTGCGCTGAGCCACGCGGCAATTGCCAGTAGAGTGGGGCATTCAGGAAAGCGGAACAGTCAAAGAATGAAATGAGGCGCAGAACCCGTTGGGGCGCGCAGGGCTGTTACAGCCAGACACAGATCAGTCAGCTCCAACTGCGCTCTTTTTGGGCGGGGGTATCGGGGAGGTCTCAGCGTCATATCTCTTGCTATGTTGGGCTCGAAATTTCACGGCAATCTGGCCAATGACCAGCGGCGCTAGACTAAGCAAGCCGGAAAGCCCGAGTCCGGCAAGGCCGGGATCGGGCAGGCGCAGCAGGTCAGAAAGCCCCGGTAGCCAAAGCGCCGCAGCAATCAGGCCAGAACATAAGCCGAGCGCGCCCCAGACAAAAGGATTGCGCGTGACCTCGTTGACCCACAGGGCTCCGCCCATGCTGCGCACGTTGAAGACATTCCACAGCTGGGCCAGCGCCAGTGTCAGAAAGGCGACGGTGACCGCCTGTCCCTCGTCCAGCCCCAGCCAGAACAGCGCGAGCACAAAACCGGTCAGAGTGGCCGCGGTGATCGCGCCGCTCAAGAGGCCGATCAAAGCCCATTCGGGCCGACCGGCAATAGGCTCGGCGGGATCGCGCGGCGGGCGGGACATGATGCCCTTATCCCCTTTGCCGAGTCCCAGCGCAAAGGCAGGAAAGACATCCGTCACAAGGTTCAGGAACAGGATCTGCAGCGGCAAAAGCGGTGCGGGCAGGCCTGCGCCCACGGCGATGCCGACAACCAGAACCTCGCTGACGTTGCAGGACATCAGGTAGATCACGAATTTGCGGATATTGTCGAAGATCACCCGCCCCTGCCGCATCGCCGATATCAGCGTGCCAAAGGCGTCGTCTTTCAGCACCACGTCGGCGGCTTCGCGGGCGACTTGCGTGCCGCGCTGGCCCATGGCGATGCCGATGTCGGATTTCTTGAGCGCGGGCGCATCGTTCACCCCGTCACCGGTCATCGCGACCACATGGCCTGCCTTCTGGAACAGGCGCACGAGGCTCAGCTTGGTTTCCGGGGCAACGCGGGCAAAGACATCCGCCGACAGAACCCGCGCGCGCAGGTCCGGGTCCATCCTGTCGGGGTCAAGCCCGCGCAGTTCCTTCCCCTCGATGACATGCAAGCCGCCTTCGGCCAGCCCCGCCTGACGGGCAATGGTCGCGGCGGTGTCGGCGTGATCGCCGGTGATCATCGCGACCCGTACCCCTGCCGCAAGGCTAGAGCGGATTGCAGCAGGCACATCGGCGCGCAAGGGGTCGAGGAAGCAGACCAGACCCACCAGTGTCAGACCGTCGTAGGGGGCATCCTCTGCCGTTTCCGCCTGTTTGGTTGCAAGCGCGAGCAGCCGCAGGCCTTCGTGTGCGGCGGCGGATTGCCGGTCTGCCCAGGCCTGCCGAGATGTCGCATCCAGTGGGACAGGGCCGTCAGGGCGATATTCGTGAGTGCAGACCTCAAGCACAGCTTCGGGGGCGCCCTTGATGGCGTAGAAAAAACTCTCGCCGCCTGCATGGACGCTGGCCATCATGTTGCGAGCGGGGTCAAAAGCGTGTTCGGCAACCTGTGGCCAGACCTCGTCAAGGTTGTCCAGGGCCAGGCTTGCGTCACGGGCCGCGCGCAACAGGGCGACCTCCATCGGCTCCCCGCTGGCCTCTGCTGTGCCGGTGACAAGGGTGGCGTTGTTGCACAAGGCCCCGATGCGCAGGGCGAGCTCCAGCCGGGTATCACCGGCGGCCGGCGTTGAGGGCTTCAGCGCCATATCGCCATCCGCGAAGAGGTAACGCACCACGGCCATCTCGTTTTCCGTGAGCGTGCCGGTCTTGTCGGTCAGGATCAGGGTGGTCGCGCCCAGGGTTTCAACCGACGAGAGCCGCGTGATCACCGCGTTCTGCGCCGCCATGCGCCACATGCCGCGCGCAAGGCACAGGGTGGCGACGATGGGCAGCCCCTCGGGCACGGCGGCCACCGCCAGCGCCGTGCCGGTACGGATCATATCGATCAGCGCATGACCGCGCATCACCCCTACCGCGACCATCAAAACCGCCAGTCCCAGCGTAAGCCAGACCAGCCGATGCCCCAACCTGTCGAGCCGCCGCTCCAGAGGAGAGACTTCGGCCTGCGCCTCTTCGGTCAGCGCGCTGATCCGGCCGATCTCGGTCTGCATGCCTGTGGCGGTGACCACGGCCTCGCCGGCGCCCTGGGTGAGGGCCGTGCCCTTGAAGACCATATTGCTGCGCTCGGGCAGATCGGTCTGGACGGGCAGGGCAGAGGTGCCCTTGGCGACAGGCAGGGATTCCCCGGTCAGAATCGATTCGTCGCTTTGCAGATTCGAGGCCTGCAGAAGCCGTAGGTCGGCGGTGATCACATCGCCGGCATCCAGAATCACGATGTCGCCCGGCACCAGATCACGCGCATCAATGCGCTCTATGCGGCCGTCGCGGCGCACCAGCGTCTGCACTTCGGCGATGCGCAGCAGCGCCTCCATCGAGCGCACAGCGCGCAGCTCCGTAAAAAAGCCTATGGCGCCGTTGAACAGGATGACGACAAGAATCGCCATCCCTTCGGCAAAATCTCCAAACGCAAAGGACAGAGCTGCAGCAGCGGCCAGCAGCCAGATGATAATGCTGCGAAACTGATGCGCGAGCAGCGATAGAAGGCTCTGCGGTTTTTGCGCCCTGAGCCGGTTCACCCCGTGACGGGCGCGCCGCTCTGCAATTTGCGGTGCAGTCAGACCAAGTGTCTGATCCGAGCCAAGTACGGCGACAACATCTTCGCCCGCAAGAGCATGGGGCGCTGCGCCCGTGACTTCTGCCATGTTCTTCTCCGTCACGCGGCGGATAATGCGTCAGCCCTGGTGGGAGTCAGACCGGAGTGGCATGCCGATGGCCTGCATCCTTTATCGTTTCAGAGACAGTTTCCATTGTTTCCCTGTTCACGGCAACCTCGGCTGAGGCAAACAATTCGGCGCTGCGGGTGCAAAGATCGATCCATTCCTGGACATCTTCGGTGATCCGTTCGGCGGATTGCATCTGCCAGTCATGCAGCGCCTTGCCCGCAGCAGCCGGATCGCTGGTGCAGGTTTCGAACATGGCTGCCGTTGTTTGCAATCCTGTGCGGGCCGCAGTGTGGCGCCGCTCGAACCAGTGTTTGCTAAACGTCTCGGCTTCCTTCAGGAGGCGCTCCTGCATCTCCCAGAACTGGTGAACCTGCGGACCTGCCAGAGGGCTGAGCGACAAAAGCGCCTGCACTGGGCCTTCGGGGGCGGATTGTTTCTTGCGGGTTTTGGCCATGGGGGCGCACCTCCGTTTTGGTTCAATGGAAACAAGAGCCAGTTGCAGCCCACCATATGCAAAACTTGGCGGACGCCTGACCAACCTATCAAGCGCAGACTAGGGTGATTCCCAGTTCAGGGCTTTGACCCCGGTCAAGGTCGCGCCTTGGTTTTCCCAACAAATCATTGTTTCAGTGCAGGGTTGCGCAGAAACGGCCTGCCCGCCACAGAAGCGGCGCACCCCGAACGATGTAAAAGGGCGGCAAGACAGGACAAGGTCCTGTTTTTCATCCAGATTTGAGAAAGTGGTGAGCCGTGCAGGATTCGAACCTGCGACCCACTGATTAAAAGTCAGTTGCTCTACCAACTGAGCTAACGGCCCACTTCTTTGATGCGGTCTAAGCGAAAACATCCCTAAGGATCAAGCGCTTATTTCGCGTCGGGCTGGCTTGGCTTTGCGTTCCATGCTGTCCCGATAGGCGGCGTATCTAGGGGGAGTAACGCGGGGGGTCAACCCCCTTTTTTGAAGTTTATCTGCGCAAGGCTGGATTCATTTACACGCGGGGTCTATATGCCCGCCATGAGCACATCAGATCATATCGGATTTCCCTTCATGAAGATGCACGGGCTGGGCAACGACTTTGTCGTTGTGGACGCACGCGTGCAGGATATCGCGATCACGCCCGTTCTGGCGAAGGGAATCGCCCACCGGCAATTCGGGGTGGGATTCGATCAGCTGGCCGTGATCTCAAACGGCGCCGGGGATGCGCATCTGACCTTTTACAATGCCGATGGCTCTACCTCGGCGGCTTGCGGCAATGCCACGCGCTGTATTGCCCGCCACCTGATGCTTGAGACCGGCAAGGACGCGCTGCATCTGACCACAGATCGCGGCGATCTTTATGCGCGGGATGCGGGCGAGGGGCTGACGTCGGTCAACATGGGTGCGCCGCAGCTGGACTGGCAGGAGATCCCGCTGGCCGAGGCGATGGACACGCTGGAGCTGCCCATCGAAGGCGCCCCGACCGCCACTGGTATGGGCAACCCGCATTGTACCTTCTTTGTCGAGGACGCAGATCTCATTCCGCTTGAGGACTTCGGCCCGCGTTATGAGCATCACCCACTGTACCCTGAGCGCACCAATGTGCAGGTCGCCCATATCGTCGGTCCTGATCACATCCGCATGCGGGTGTGGGAGCGCGGCGTGGGCGTGACGCTTGCCTCTGGCTCATCCTCTTGCGCTACGGCCGTTGCAGCGGCGCGCAGGGGCCTCACAGGGCGCAAGGTGCGCATTGATCTGGATGGCGGCACCCTCTGGATCGACTGGCGCGAGGATGGCGTCTGGATGACCGGTCCGACCATGCATGTCTTTAGCGGCACCTTCACCGCCGCTTTCCTGGAGACACTGGGATGACAGCGCCCAAATTCACCACATTAGGCTGTCGCCTGAACGCCTATGAGACCGAGGCGATGAAGGAACTGTCGCGTGCGGCGGGGCTGGAAAATGCGGTGGTGGTCAACACCTGCGCGGTAACGGCCGAGGCAGTGCGCAAGGCCCGGCAGGAAATCCGTCGCCTACGCCGCGAGAACCCGGAAGCCCCGATTATCGTCACCGGCTGCGCCGCTCAGACCGAGCCGGAGACCTTTGCCGCCATGGAAGAGGTCACCCGCGTCATCGGCAATACCGAGAAGATGCAGCCAGATACCTGGGCCGAAATAGCCAAGGGGCCGGATTTCATCGGCGAGACGGAAAAGGTGCAGGTCGATGACATCATGTCGGTGACCGAAACCGCAGGCCATCTGATCGACGGCTTTGGTACGCGCTCCCGCGCCTATGTGCAGGTGCAGAACGGCTGCGATCATCGCTGCACCTTCTGCATCATCCCCTATGGCCGGGGCAACTCGCGATCTGTCCCTGCGGGCGTCGTGGTGGATCAGATCAAACGTCTGGTGGACCGGGGCTATAACGAGGTGGTGCTGACGGGTGTGGATCTCACCTCCTGGGGGGCGGACCTGCCTGCGCAGCCGAAACTGGGCGATCTGGTGATGCGGATCCTCAAGCTGGTGCCGGACCTGCCGCGCCTGCGGATTTCATCCATCGACTCGATCGAGGTGGACGAGAACATGATGCAGGCCATCGCGACCGAGCCGCGCCTGATGCCGCATCTGCACCTCAGCCTGCAGCATGGCGATGACATGATCCTCAAACGCATGGCGCGGCGCCATCTGCGCGACGATGCCATCCGGTTCACCGAGGAGGCGCGCCGCCTGCGCCCCGAGATGACCTTTGGAGCGGACATTATCGCGGGCTTTCCGACCGAGAGCGCGGCGCATTTCGAGAACTCGCTCAAGCTGGTGAGCGACTGTGATCTGACCTGGTTGCACGTCTTCCCCTATTCGAAACGGGAAGGCACGCCAGCGGCCAAGATCCCGAAACAGGTGGATGGCAGAACCATCAAAGAGCGCGCGGCGCGTCTGCGAGCCGCAGGCGATGCCCAGGTGCAAAAACATCTGGCCGCGCAAGTCGGTCAGACCCACCGTATTCTGATGGAAAACCCCCATATGGGCCGGACCGAGCAATTCACCGAGGTGACCTTTGCGGCGGCGCAGGAAGAGGGGAAGATCGTGACTGCGGTGATCGGTGGGACGACGGGACAGCAACTGACGGTTTGATAGGAGATGCCCGACATGGCGCTGATTGTCTTTCTGCATGGCGCCTCCAGCAGTGGCAAATCCACGCTCGCAGCGGCGATTCGAGCCACTTCTAATCTACCCTTTTTGCATCTCTCCATCGACCACCTGCGGGATAGCGGTGCCTGGAAGCCGGACACTTATCCCGATTGGAGCGCCGCTCGCCCGGCTTTCTTTGCGGGCTTTCATCGCGCTTTGGCTGCTTTCGCGGATGCGGGCAACGACCTGATTGCAGAGCACATCCTTGATACTCCCGGTTGGCATGGGGAGCTACAGGAGCTGTTTCAGAGCCATGATGTCCTGTTCGTGGGTCTGCACACAGACTTGAAGGTGCTGAACCTGCGGGAAAATGCGCGAGGCGATCGCCGCAAGGGCAGCGCAGAACAGGACTACGACAGGGTGCACAAGGGCCTCTCATATGACCTGACGCTAGACGGCGGCGCTCCGGTTGATGAAAACGCCGTTCGCGTTTTGGATGCGCTCTCTATGCCACGGGGCCGCTCCCGGTTTTTCGCCAGCTGAGACTTTGGTTTTTGCTGATCGCAGCGTCTTGTGGGCGCATGGGCGCTGACAAAGAAAAACCCCCGCTCCGTCTGGAGCGGGGGTAGATAGCGTTTCGAGGGAAGACCTGGCTTAGGAGATCTTCTTGCCCTTATGCGGTGCCCAGAGGCGCTTGTTGGTCAGATAGAGCAGCACCGACAGCACGGTCAGGATCAGCACACCGACAAAACCTGCGGTCTGGCGGGCCATCATCTTTGGCTCTGCGGTCCACATTAGGAAGGCCGCGACGTCCTGCGCCATGTGGTGCACGTCGTTGGCATGACCGTCCGCGAACTCAACCTGTTCATCAGACAGCGGCGGCGCCATCGAGATCCAGCCGCCGGGGAAGGCGGTGTTCTCGTAGAAGATGGTGCCTGCTTCTTCTTTTTCTTCACCAGTGTAGCCGTCCAGCAGGGAGGCGATATATTCCGCACCGCCCATGCCTTTGAACAGCTGGTTCATGCCGGTGCCGTAGGGGCCGTGAAAGCCCGCGCGCGCCTTGGCCATCAGGCTGAGGTCAGGTGCACCGGCTGCCGTGTTCGCCGGGAAGTGGTCGACGGGCTTTGCCGGGCGGTCATCGTCCAGCTCTGGATCATAGACTGTGAAGTTTTCGGCCGCATAAGCCCTCACCTGATCCTCGGGCAGGCCGGGGCCGCCTTCATCGGAGAGGGTGCGGATGGGCACGAATTTCAGCCCGTGACAGGCGGCGCAGACTTCGGTGTAGATCTGAAGGCCGCGTTGCAGCTGGTTCTGATCATAGGTGCCAAAGGGACCTTCGAAGGAGAACTTGAAGTCCTCCACGTGGCCCGCCCCGCCTGCCGCAAAACCTGCGGCAGGAGTGAGCGCCAGAGCGAAGGCGGCACCGGTTGCGAGTTTCTTCAACATAGGTAGCTGTCCTTCTAGCTTACTCGGCAGGAGTGGCTTCACCGGATTTCGAGCCGTAGTGGGCGTTGAAATCCTCTTCGATGGTTTCCGGGATGGCATCCGGCTTCTCGATCACACCCAAGAGCGGCAGGATCACCAGGAAGTAACCGAACCAATATGCGGAGGCGACCAGCGAGAAGGAAGCATAGGGCTCTTCCGCCGGCATGGCACCCAGCCACATCAGGGCAAAGAAGTCGATGACCAGGAGGTAGAACCACCATTTGAACATCGGACGGTAGCGACCCGAACGCACGCGGCTGGTGTCCAGCCAGGGCGCCAGCGCCATCACTGCGATGGCACCAAACATGGCCAGCACGCCGAAGAACTTGGCGTCGACGATGCCGCCGGTGACGAAGGAGGCGATCTGAACCACCCAGACGTCAGCGGTAAAGGCACGCAGGATCGCGTAGAACGGCAGGAAGTACCATTCGGGCACAATGTGTGCAGGCGTCGCCAGCGGGTTGGCTTCGATGTAGTTGTCGGGGTGGCCAAGATAGTTCGGCATAAAGCCGACGATGGCCCAGAAGATTACCAGCACCACGGCCAGACCCAGGAAATCCTTGATCACGAAGTAGGGCCAGAAGGGCAGGGTGTCTTTCTCGGCTTCCTCTTTCGAGCCACGGCGCACTTCAACACCGGTGGGGTTGTTGTTGCCGGTGGTGTGGAAGGCCCAGATGTGAACGATCACGAGCGCGGCGATCACGAAGGGCAGCAGGTAGTGCAGCGAGAAGAAGCGGTTCAGCGTTGCGTTGTCCACGGCCGGTCCGCCCAGCAGCCAGGTCTGGATCGGTTCCCCGATGAAGGGGATGGCGCCGAACAGGCCGGTGATCACGGTTGCGCCCCAGAAGGACATCTGACCCCAGGGCAGAACATAGCCCATGAAGGCGGTACCCATCATGCAGAGGTAGATCAGCATGCCGATGATCCAGGTGATCTCGCGCGGGGCCTTGTAGGAGCCGTAGAACAGGCCGCGGAAGATGTGGATGTAGACGGCAACAAAGAACAGCGAGGCGCCGTTTGCATGCAGATAGCGGAGCATATAGCCGCCATTGACGTTGCGCATGATATGCTCAACCGAGGCAAAGGCCAGATCCACATGGGGCGTGTAATGCATCACCAGAACGATGCCGGTGACGATCTGCAGGGCAAGGCAGAAGGCCAGAACAATGCCCCAGATCCACCACCAGTTCAGGTTCTTCGGGGTGGGGATCATAATGGTGTCATAGATCAGACCGACGATCGGCAGACGGCTGTGGAGCCACTTTTCGCCGCCAGTCTTCGGTTCGTAATGGTCGTGCGGAATACCGGACATTTGGCGTCTCCTTATCCCAGCTTGATTGTGGTTTCGTCGACGAACTCGGCGACCGGTACGTGCAGGTTCTGTGGTGCGGGACCTTTGCGGATCCGCCCAGCCGTGTCGTAGTGCGACCCGTGGCAGGGGCAGAACCAGCCGTTGAATTCACCGGCACCATCGCCCAGCGGCACACAGCCGAGGTGAGTACAAACACCCATCATCACCAGCCATTCGCCGGCTTCGTCCATGGTGCGGTTCTCGTCCGACGCATCGGTGCCCGGCTTGTTCGGGTTTTCCGACGCGGGGTCGATCAGATCCGCCAGCGCGACTGCACGGGCTTCGTCGATTTCGGCCTGGGTCCGGCGGCGGATGAACACCGGCTTGCCGAGGAACATCACGGAAATCTGGGTTCCTACCTCAACGCCGCTAATATCGACCAGGATCGAGGACAGCGCCTTAACGTCTGCAGATGGATTCATCTGGTTGACGAGGGGCCACACTGCGGCACCTGCGGTGACTGCCCCGGCGCCGGCAGTGGCGTAGTAGAGGAAATCTCTCCGGGTTCCTTCGTTGTCTTCTGCGTGGGACACGAGGTTTTCTCCAATTCCAGCGCCCGTTTAGGGCAAACATGCGCATGCACCGCTCAAATTCCGCAGTGCCTCATCGCGGGTATCTAGCGGGGACAAGTGGTTTCGTCCAGCCGTCATATACGCGCACTTGGCCTGCCCGAGCAGTTTCTTTTGCGATGCTGTCGCAAAAATCACTTATGATATGGTTGATGGCTCGTGGGACCAAATGGCGCAGTCAGCCGACGGGTGGCTTTGTTTCCTGCATGGAAGGGCGCGATTCGAAGGCCGTGAACCACTCGGCCAGTGCGTCATTGCCGTGACGCCAGTTTGATGTGGGATGCCGGAAGTCGAGATAGCCAAGCGCGCAGCCTACGGCGATTTGTCCCATGTCCAGCGGTCCTTTGAGATGCGCCATCCAGCGATTATTGAGCGCAGAGCAAGCGCCAAGAACCTTGCCCAGCTGTGCCTCCAGATAGGGTTCAAAGACCATATCTTCGGGGCGCAGGCGCCGTTCATAGGTCATCAGCACCGCGGCCTCCATAATGCCATCCGCCGTGGCTTCGAGAACCTTGGTGTCCCAGGAACGGCCATAAAGACTGCTGCCCGCGCGATGATCCAGATAAGCGCAGATCACCCGGCTGTCATAAAGGGTTGGACCATTGCCGCGCGACAGGGCTGGAATCTTGGCCAGCGGGTTGCTGGTTTTGAGGCCTTCGTCCGGTGCCAGAGCCGTGGTGTGCACATCGATAATGTCCACATCGTCCAGCTGTTCGGTCTCGTGCAGAACCACCATGACCTTGCGCACAAAAGGCGAGGCCGCTGAATAATAGAGCTTCATGATGTGTCTCTCCCCCTGACTGGCTGCAGATTACATCCTGCCGCGGCAAAGGGAAGATACATCTATGATGTCTTTGCTGCGTGCTTCAGCGGCGACAGGTCCGCAAGCCTGTAGTCCAATCCAACTGTGCTGCGCCTTGCCAGTGCAGGATTGGCGATTTTGGGTTTGGTCACGCATCGCATCCAGGTCCCATCGTCGCAAAAAATCTTGCGGCATTTCGGCAGAGGCATTCGTATCAGACGCGGCAGCCGCCTGTCTGAGCGCTGCAAAGTCTGGGCGCGCTTCCGGCGATAGGGCCGCGCGCCAGCACCTGCTAGGTCGCACGATCTGCTGCGCACCTTTACACATTGCCTTTGTTATCTATTCGGCGCCATCTGCCGGTCCGAGTTTGAGTTCTCGAACGTATTCCCCATCAAGGCGCGGCAGCTTCGCCTCGAGCCCCCAATGGGCCGCAAAGGGGTCTGCACAATGTCCCTTCATCATCAAATCCCCCGGCAAGCATTTCGGTATATTGGATCCCTAGAGCAAATCGTGGCAAAGCGAGATACCCTGCCGAACCTGCCGGGTGGTGATGACACGAGAACTGCTCTGGGAGGTTGGCCGTGCCTGATCTGCAGAGGCCCCCCACGAAGCAGTCAGGTCTCCGGTCTTTGAATGGTTCCATCAAACAATACTCTGATGGCCAGAAACTGACCGCACTCTTTGAACCGAAAGCTGTTTCTGTTCATGCCGCCAAGCAAAATTGGATAAGGTCTGGCATAGTGAAATGTGTAGGTCCATTTTTCGTTTCCAGCCTCGGTTCTTCTTATTAGACACGTCTTGAATGTGTAATAGTTGAACTCGTTGCCAAATCGTTCGAAGTAACGTTTTCCTTGTTCTGCACCAAGATCGACCTCGCTGAGGTGTTGGTCCAAGTAGTGGCCGACACGCTGGATGCGCTTGTCAGCCAGATAGGCAAAGAAGACGTCCAATCCTAACGTAAGGATAATCAGGGCAATACATGTGAGCGTTATCTGTTTGGCACTCATGCCCTAGTGGTTTCCACTTTTGTCAACATGACCTAAGCGAGGGCTCCAATTATCAAGAGGTAAACAAGTCCGTGGAGCATCCAAATTGGTAGCATTAGTTTGTCGCGAAAAAAGGCGATATCATTTAAAAATTGAAGTACCCCTTTTCTGTCAGGGTTTCGGAAGTTCCAAATCTTGTAAAGAGATATGTTGACCGCGGCAGTCAAAGCGATGACGGCAGTAGCTGTGAAAATGCCGTGCGCCATCCTGTATTTCCTCCGGTTCGATCGCTTAAGTGGTTGCACAGCCAGATCAGCCTCGCACGTTTATTGCATGAGACGACGTGAAGTGGAGCAAAATTCCAGCGCTCAGTCCAGCCAGCCTTTCAGGTTCTGCTCGATCACGCCTGCCAGTGCTGCGATATGGTCATCATCATCGTTCAGGCAAGGGATATAGAGGAAGTCTTCGCCGCCCGCCTCTTCAAAGCTTTCCTTGATCTCCTCGTTGATCTCTTCCAGCGTTTCGATGCAGTCGGCGGAAAAGGCCGGGGCGATCACGGCGATGTTCTTTTTGCCTTCCTTGGCGAGCGTCGCGACATGGTCGACGGTATAGGGTTTCAGCCATTCCTCGGGGCCGAAGACCGACTGGAAGGTCGTGGTGATCTCGGTGTCCTCCCAGCCAAGGCGTTCCTTCAACAGGCGCGTCGTTTTCTGGCACTGGCAGTGGTAGGGATCGCCCTGCATCAGGTAGCGTTTCGGCATCCCGTGATAGGAAACCACGAGGATATCCGGGCGTTTTTCGGCCTTGGCGTAGGCTTCCTCGACGGAGCGGGCCAGTGCCTCGATATAGGGGGGCTCGTTGAAATAGGGGGCGATGGTGCGGGCGGCGGGCTGCCAGGTCTCTTCCATCAGGGCGCGGAAGAACTGGTCATTCGCGGTGGCCGAGGTGGCGCCGGCATACTGCGGGTAGAGCGGCACGAAGAGGAACTTCTGGCAGCCGGCCTCCACCATCTCGCGGACCTTGGATTTGGTCGAGGGGTTGCCGTAGCGCATGCAGAAATCGACCATGACCTGATCGCCGTAGCGATCAGTCATGACCTTTGCCATTTTGGCAGTCTGGTCTTTGGTGATGGTCATGAGCGGGCTTTCGCCCTTGTCGTGGTTCCAGATGGATTTGTAGGCCTCGCCCGAGGTGAAGGGCCTCTTGGTCAGGATGATCAGCTGCAGCAGTGGCTGCCACTTCCAAGAGGGGTAATCGATCACGCGCTTGTCGGACAGGAATTCGTTCAGATAGCGCCGCATGGGCCAGTAGCTGAAATCGTCCGGTGTGCCGAGGTTCGCCAGGAGGATGCCGACCTTCTCCGGCATGACCTTGGGGTGGTCGGCAGGAGCGTGGACGGGGCATTTGGCAGTCGAGGTCGAATCCAGCATTTCGGAATCCTGTGCGGTTGGCATCTTTGTTGCGGTGGAACAATAGATACATACGTGAGCAAACACCAATCGGATCACATTTGCGCCGCTCAAGTGTTTGCCTATTGCGGGTGTCTATTGTCGCTTAGTCTGGCAGTTTTGTTTCCGGCACCTTCAGGGCGTCGGCAAGGCGCATCTGGGCCGATCCGGGGCGCAGCGGTTTCTGCTGCCTGTCGGAGGGGGACCAGCCGGTAAGACAGATCAGCTCGAAACTGGCGGGCAGGCGGCCCTCTTTTGTCTCAAAGTGCGCACGGTAGATCTCTTCGGCGCGGGTGAACAGGCGGCGCGGGACGGGGCGGCGCAGGCGCGCTTCCAGCGCGTTGGCCTCTCCCATGGCGCGCAACTCGTGCATCAGATGCATCAGGTCACGGTATTCGGCCGTCAGCGGCACCACATCGGCGACCGGCAGGGCAAAGCCTGCGCGCTGCAAGAGCGCGCCCAGATCGCGCACCTCGCCCATGGGTGCGATTCGCGGTGACAGGCCACCCAGCACTTCGGATTCGGCTCCGGCGAGGGCGACGCGCAGCTCTTGCAGGGTCTGACCGCCGAGCAGAACGGTCAGCAAAAGCCCGTCTTCTTTCAGCGCGCGGCGGCACTGGATCAACTGGCCCACCGGGTCGTTGGCCCAGTGCAAGCCCATGGAATGTATCACAAGATCATGGGCGCCGGGTTCAAGGCCCAATACATCGTCGTCCGGAACCAGCTTGGCCCCGGCGAGCGAACCGGACAAACCTTCCGTCCAAACCTCCGCAAAAGGAGTCACCACGGCGGGGGCGGTAAAGACTCTGTTAACCAAGGCGAGTCGATCCTCGACCTCGTTCCTGGCCATCTCGTGCAGGAACAGGGCCCCTAGCTGCCGCCGGGCTCTATTCGCTGCCAGTGCTTTCCTGTCAAACAGCTTCGGCTGTGCTGTGGGAGTGTGAGTCATGGGGGGATACTTATATGCTGCACGCCCGGTTTCAAACCGCTGTTTCAATGATCTACCCGCCACAGTGTTTGGGCTGCGGAGGGCTGGTCAATCAGGAGCCAGGTCTATGTGGCCCCTGTTGGCGGGAAGCTGAGTTCATATCGGGTACGGTCTGTGAGGGATGCGGGGTGCCTTTGCCGGGAGAGTGTGACGGATTTCGCGTTGAGTGCGACGAATGCATGACCAGTCCGCGCCCGTGGAGCCAAGGTCGGGCTGCGCTGGTCTACGAAGGAAAAGCACGGCAATTGGTGCTGGCGCTGAAACATGGGGACCGCCTGGATATCGCCTCACATGCGGCGAGTTGGATCGAGCGCGCGGCGTTGCCGCTCCTGCGTGACAATCCCCTGATCTGCCCGGTTCCCTTGCATTGGAGCCGCCTGTTGAAGCGGCGGTACAACCAATCGGCCTTGCTGGCAGGGGCACTGGCAAAGCTTGCCGGGCTTGACTATTGGCCGGATCTTCTGCGACGCGCCCGCAAGACGCCTTCGCTGGATGGACGCTCCCGCGCCGAGCGGTTCGGGCTTTTGGCGAAAGCAATACAGCTGCCCGCGCGTCACGAGGCCCTGATCAGGGGGCGCGCCATCTTGCTGGTGGACGATGTGATGACATCGGGTGCCACGCTTTCTGCCTGCACGGACGCCTGCCTCAAGGCCGGGGCGTCAGAAGTAAGGGTGGCGGTGCTTGCCCGCGTGCAACGCACCTATCGTGAAGCTGATTGGCAAAAATCAGGAGCATGAGAAGGAGGCCGACGCCGTTTTTGGCGCGCTTCGGGAAAGAAGCCACAGCGACGGGCGCGTATTGTTGGTTCTGCGCCCGATAGGGTCCACCCCGAAAGGATCACTTGCGCAGAGGCAGCCGTCCTTCCAGCTCGTCGGTGATGGGGATGAACTCCGCGTCATCGCCGGGGGGCAGGCGGAAGGGGCCATTCGCCCAGTCTGCAACCTTCCAGGCTTCCTTTGCCTCTTCAATCCGGTCTTTTGACGAGGAGACGAAGTTCCACCAGATATAGCGGCTTTCGTTCATCGTCGCGCCGCCAAGGGCCATCAACCGGGCCCCCTCCCGGCCGGCTTTCACCGAGATCCGGTCACCGGGGCGGAAAATCATCATGCGGCCTGCCTCGAATGTGTCGCCTGCGACCTCGATGCTGCCTTGGGTCACATAGAGACCACGGTCCTCATGGTTATCGGGCAGGGGAAACCCGGCGCCCGGCTCCAGCACCACATCCAGATAAAAGGTCTCGGACTGCATGGTCACGGGGCTGCGTTCCCCATAGGCATCGCCAAGGATCAGCCGTGCGGTTGCGCCTTCGCTCTGGATGACGGGCAGGGCGGCTTCCTTGTGGTGCTCGAAATCGGGCGCCATCTCTTCCTTGTCTTCGGGCAGGGCGATCCAGGTCTGGATGCCGAACAGCTTGTGCCGTGTGGCGCGGGTCTCCTCCGAGGTGCGCTCGGAGTGGGTGACCCCGCGCCCAGCAACCATCCAGTTGACCTCACCCGGGTAGATCATCTGATGGGTGCCGATGCTGTCGCGATGCTCGAACTCTCCCTGATAAAGATAGGTCACGGTGCCCAGCCCGATATGCGGGTGAGGGCGCACATCAATGCCGCCGTCGGTGATGAACTCAGCCGGTCCCATCTGGTCGAAAAAGATGAAAGGGCCGACCATCTGGCGTTTGGGCGAGGGCAGGGCGCGACGGACCTCGAAGCCGCCAAGATCGCGTGCACGTGGAATAATCAGCGTCTCAAGCGCGCTGCAGCCCGCATCGGGACAGTTTGGATCTTGCGTCGGGTTCCAGCTCATTCGGCTTCTCCGGGAATTGCTGTGGGGATCAGGTCATGCGTATCCTGAACTTCAGGGTAGAGCAGTTGCCGAGCCTGTCGAGCGGATCACTGAAAATACGTCATCCCCGCAAAGGCAGGCGGATGCTAATTGATCACATCGGCAGTTTCGTCCTTATGGCGGGCGATGTAGGCGCTAAAGAACGGGCAGAGGGGCACGATCTTTTGACCCGCCGCTCGCGCATCGGCGATCACCCGCTCTGCCAGTGCGGCCGCAACACCCATGCCGCGCATGCTGTCCGGAACGCCGGTGTGATCCACGATGATCAAAATGTCGGAGGCCTTGGACAGCGTCAGCTCTCCTTCACCTTCCAGGCCGGGAATGCGTGCGACATAGCGGGCTTTGCTGTCGGTGTCCTCACGGGCGATGGTCATATCGGTCATAGTGCCCTCCTGTGTCGGAGTTAGGTTTTCCTTAGTCGCCTGGCTGCGTCCTCGGGGGGCGAGCGAAGCAGAACACCTGCCCCTGCAGTTCCCTTTTCGAGGCGAAAATTCTGCTATTCTTCATTCGCAGCGCGCAAGCTCTGTCATTGCAGGTGGGGTCGCTCGACTGGCTTGTCAACGAAACTGCAAGGGCAGAGCGGATCACTGCGACCTGCGAGGGTCAGCTGCTTGTTCACCGGCAGCATCAGGCGGTGCGGGCCGACCCGTCAGTTTGTGACCGTATCTATGGCGTCAAGATGGGCATCGATCGGGGGCTCGACAAAGCTGAAGGGCACTCCGGAAAACTCTTTGTTAACAAAATCCCATCCAGCTTGCATGGCTTTCTCAGGATTACTGAACCCGGCTTCTTCTGCATTGGAGAATTGCCCGTTCGACTTGATTTCGCCCGGCGGAATGAAGACAACGCGGTCCTGGCCATCGGAGTCTGTGATCGTGATGCGGGTTACATAGGCATCGAAAGGTTCACGTGCTGAACGGTTAATTCCGGTTTCGACGGTCACGTGACGGGTCAGGGCCTCGACAGTGACGGAAAAGGTCTCGCCATCTGCTGTTTCGATCTGGCGGCTTTCACTGGCAGCGGTGCCGGTGATGGGGCCGCTATAGGTTGTGCATGCCGCTAGGCCGAGAGCAAAAAGCAGCAGGACGGGCAGGGACAGGCGGGGGAGAAATGATCTCATCATAAGTTGCATCCTTTCTGGGGATGTATTCAGAAGCGGCGCATCAGGTTGATCTGCAGGCGCTGATGGGTGTCTTCTGCACCGATGCCCTCCATCCAGTTCAGGGCGATCGCCGTGTCCCGGTTGAAGCGGTAGGTCGCGCCGATCTTGCCGCGGGTCAGGCCACGGCTGCCAGTGATCGTGATCACGTTGTTGGCGCTGGCACGGTGGATGCCTGCTTCAAGGAACAGATCGGGTGTCGCCATATATCCAAGGGTCAAAGACCCATCATAGCGGATCGTTGTAGATGAGGAGCTGATGCCGGGGGTGTCATATTCGCTTTTGCTGACTGACCCGGACAGCGCACCGTTCAGGAAGAATTGTGCCGCTAGGGGCAGTGTCTGACTGATCCTGATCGCGCCCGTAAGCGTATCGCCGTTGCCGCGCGTTGTGGAGCCGCCCGAGGTGTATTGCTCACCAATGTCACCATAAATCAATGATGCGCTGATTTCACGGCCCGATCCAAGATCATAGGACAGCCTTGCGCCAATGAGCGGATTGTCCGTTTCCTGCCGATCCGCCGGAGCGGGTGGAAACACACCTTCGGTGCGGCTTTGGCCGATATAGCCTGTGAATGCCATCCGGGTGGTCCGCTGATAGGTGTAGCTGATGATGGCAGTGTCGGCGTTGCGTTCGGTTCCCGCGTCCTCGCGCTCCAGGTTCGTGTAGCTGACGGAGAGGAGGCGATCACCAGGAACCAGCGACTGTGCGTCGGCTCCAACAGGCATTGAAGATAACAGGGCTGCGCCACAGATCCCTGCTGCAGACCGCGACAATTTTCGTTTCTTGGTAATCATGATCTCTCCCAAATCTTGCGGGAGCTTGTGGCCTGGGCAGTTGCAGGTCAATGTTGCAAGGGGGAAAGGGGGCTGGCTGTGTCTTTTCAACAATCTCGGAAAGACGCTGAAGATGACCCGATGGCCTGGTTTCGCCAGGTTTTCCCAATGCAATGATCAGCAGTGTGCGGTGCGGTGTCTTTGATAGGCTGCTCAGTGGGCCTTTTGCCCGATGTGTGAAGACCTCACATCCCGCTTTTGATCAGCGCGTTTCACCATCCTGTTCAAGGGAATAAGGAGGAAGTGCCTGCACAGCTTCTTTCAGGGCCTCGCCCCAACCCTGTGAGAGAGCTTCAAAATACGGGTCCCCCGCTTCTATCCGCCTTTGCGTGCCGATTTTGAGGCTGTCCTTGCGATAGACATGCAGGTCAAGCGGCAGGCCAACCGACAAATTCGCCTTCAGGGTGGAATCAAAACTCAGCATCGTGATCTTGATGGCGTCCTCAAAGCTGACCTCGGGGTCAAAGGCGCGCACGATGATCGGTTTGCCATATTTGGTCTCCCCGATCTGGAAAAAGGGCGTCTCTTCGCCGGCTTCAACGAAATTTCCCTCTGGATAGATCATGAACAGGCGCGGCTCGCCGCCCTTGACCTGTCCACCCACGATGAGAGTGGCTGAGAACTGCGCCTCGGCGCGGGGGCCATCCTGTCCGGCCTGGTCCCGGATAACCTCGCGCAGAGTTTCCCCGACCAGTTTGGCCACCTGATACATGGACGAAGCCTGCAGGATCGAAGGCAGGCCCCGCTCTTCGGCCGGGAGGGTGCGTTCGTTCAAGAGGCTGATCACCGCCTGCGTGGTGCCCAGATTGCCGGCGGTCATGATGGTGATGCAGCGCTCGCCCTCTGCCTCCCAGTGGAACATCTTGCGAAAGACGCTGATGCTGTCGACACCCGCATTGGTCCGGGTGTCGGACATGAAGACCAACCCGCGTTTAAGTTTCAAACCAACACAATATGTCATGGCGACGCTCCGCTCTTGTTGCGGACCTGTTATTGCTCTTGGACGGCCACGTCCACCGACAAGGTTTCACTGCCCGCGCCAAACCTGAGCCCCGAGATGGGCGCGGCTTCGCGATAATCAAGTCCTGTTGCAACGCGAATATAGCGAGCATCTGGTGATATTCCGTTAGCGACGTCAAAGCCGACCCAGCCGAACCCGTCAATGTGCACTTCGGCCCAGGCATGGGTGGCATCCTGCTGTTCGCGGCCCTCCATCATCAGGTAGCCCGATACATAGCGCGCCGGGTAGTCCATTGCCCGCGCCGCCGCGATAAAGATATGCGCGTGGTCCTGGCAGACACCGTAGCCATGCTCTATCGCCTCATCCGCCGAGGTGGCCGCATGAGTGCCGCCGATCGCATAAGGCACCGCCTCAAGAATGCGGGCGGAAAGATCGTGCAAAAGCGCGATGTCATTGTCATGGGCATCGCGCAGCCCCTTGGTCAGCCGCCGCACGTTGGCGCTTGCGCGGGTCAGATCGGTTGAGCGTTTGAACAGCCACAAGGGCAAGAACCCGCGGTGTTTGCCGACAATACCGTGCTGATCCTCGGTCTCGATCTCGCCAAAACAGCGCACATGGATTTCAAGCGCTCCGGGCGCAAAGGAAATCAGAGACACAAGATTGGCGTTCTGATCCTCAAACTCGGTCTCGACCCGGCCGCCTTCGATCTGTGTTGACCAGCTTTCCACCTTCTGACCCACCCGGCTTTTGGGGGTAAGGCGCAGTTGCTGCAGACCATAGCGCGTGGGGTGATCAAATCTGTATCGGCTTGAATGTTCGATCTTCAGTCGCATGCGTCACTCCGTGAACCTGTAATCGGCCTCGATCTCGGCGCCAAGCCGCGCGATATTCGCCAGGAACTCTGTCAGGAACTCATGCAAGCCATCTTCAAAGACCTCTTCAACGCTGCTGATGCTCAGGCAGCGGTCCAGTTTTTCAACCGTTTCATGGCAGGGGTGCTGTTCAAGATATTCATTCTCCAGCATTGCCAGATTGCTGCGGATCTTGGTCACTGAGGATCGCAGGCTGCGCGGCATCCGGGGATCGAAGATCAGGAAATCGGCAATCCCCATAGGCGTCGCCTTGCCCTGGTTGAGCCAGCTGTAGGACCGCACGCCCGACACCGAGCGCAGGATCGTCTCCCATTGGACGTTATCCAGCGACGATCCGACCTGCGTGACCGAAGGCAAGAGGACATAGTATTTCACATCCAGGATGCGGGCGGTGTTGTCGGCCCGCTCCAGGAAGGTGCCGAGCCGGCAGAAATCAAAGACGTCATTGCGCAGCATCGAGCCATGGAGCGCGCCCCTCACCAGCCCTGAGTGCTGACGGATTTGCGCCAAAACATCCGGCAGATCCCGTTCAGCCACGGGGCGGGCGAGCCGTTTCTTCAGGGTAATGTAGGCGTCATTCACCGCTTCCCAGACTTCCTGCGTGATGGCCGTGCGCACTGTGCGTGCATTCTGGCGGGCCTGCGCATAAGAAGACATCACCGAAGAGGGGTTCCTTGGATCACGCAGCAGAAAATCGATCACCTTGGATTGAATGACCTCTCCGTGGGTTTCTCTATAAGCATATTCGGCGGCGGCGGTTTTCAGAACGCTTGTCCATTCCTCACTGCCCGGCCGTGTCAGTGCAATGCGAAAGCCTGCCTCGATCAGACGCGCCGTGTTTTCACTGCGTTCCAGATACCGGAACATCCAGAACACGCCTCCTGCGGTTTTTCCCAGCATCAGTCGTCCTCCAACACCCAGGTGTCCTTGGTGCCGCCTCCCTGGCTGGAGTTGACCACAAGGCTGCCCTTTTTCAGCGCCACCCGTGTCAGGCCACCGGGCGTGATGTCGATGCCTTGCGGGCTGAACAGTGCAAAGGGCCGCAGATCGACATGGCGCGGGGCCAGGCCTGCCTTGGTCAGGATCGGCACTGTCGACAGCGCAAGCGTCGGTTGCGCGATATAGCCTGCGGGTTTCGCTTCCAGCTTTTTGCGGAAGGCCGCCAGCTCTTTCTTCGAGGCAGCAGGGCCGACCAGCATCCCGTAGCCGCCCGATCCGTGCACCTCTTTGACGACAAGATCTGCAAGGTTGTCGAGCACATAGGCCAGCGAATCCGGTTCCGAGCAGCGCCATGTGGGCACATTCTGCAGGATGGCTTTCTCGCCCGTGTAGAATTCAACGATATCCGGCATGTAACTGTAGATCGCCTTGTCATCGGCAATGCCGGTTCCGGGTGCATTCGCAATGGTGATGCGGCCCGCGCGATAGACGTCAAAGATACCGGGAACCCCAAGCATACTGTCCGGGTTGAAATTGAGCGGGTCGAGGAAATCATCATCCACGCGCCGGTAGACCACATCGATAGGCTTGTAGCCTCGTGTGGTGCGCATGGCGATCCGACCGTCGACGATCTTGAGATCGGTTCCTTCGACCAGTTCCACCCCCATGTGATCGGCCAGGAAGGCGTGTTCGAAATAGGCCGAGTTGTGAATGCCCGGCGTCAGCACCGCCACAGTTTGATCCGGACTTGGGTCGGGAGGCATGCAATGGGCAAGCGAGTTCAGCAGCGAAGCCGGATAATCCGAAACCCGCCGCACTTTTACTTTGCTGAACAGCTCCGGGAACATCTGCAGCATGGTTTCGCGGTTTTCCAGCATATAGGACACGCCAGACGGGGTCCGGGCGTTGTCTTCAAGGACGAAAAACTCATCATCGCCGGTGCGCACCATGTCGATGCCAACAATATGCGTGTAGATCCCGCCGGGAGGTTCGACCCCCACCATCATGGGCAGGAAGGCTTCGTTGCGGGCAATCAGGTCAACCGGCACCCGGCCCGCGCGCAGGATTTCCTGCCTGTGGTAGATATCGTGCAGGAAGGCGTTGATGGCCCGAACCCGCTGTTCGATCCCTTTGACGAGGCGGCTCCATTCTTTTGCTGAGATGATCCGCGGAATGATGTCAAAGGGGATCAGCCGCTCTTCGGCATCCGCTTCGCCGTAGACATTAAAGGTAATGCCGGTCCGGCGGAAGAAATCTTCGGCCTCGCGGGCTTCCTTGATCAGGTCTTTTGGGTTTTCCCGGCTGAACCAGTCAGCGTATTGCGCATAAGGAGCGCGCGGTGCGTCTCCATTGCCGTACATTTCGTCAAAATAACGTGCATTATCTGTCATGGCGTCTCCCAGTGAGGTCACGCTAGCAGCCTGTTGCCGCAAGGGCCAATTTCTGGTTGATCATAGGCGGGAGATTTCAAACTTTTGCACATTTTTTTGGCAAGCACTGGGTGCGCGTCCGTATCCAAACAGGCAGGCAATGGTCTATGCACTTGCAAAGGTTCGACAAACCGGAATCATGAGCTCATTCCAGGCCTGTCACTTTCCTCAGCAGCAAGGGAGCCTATCGACATGAAAACGCGCAAACTGGGCGCCACCGGCCCCGAGATCGGTTGTATCGGATATGGAGCGATGTCCTTTTCCGACATGTACGGCCCCACCAATGAAGCCGAAAGCCACGCGATCCTGAACCGTTGCCGGGATCTGGGGGTCACCCACCTGGACACGGCCAATGTCTATGGCATGGGTAAATCCGAAAGCGCCATCGGCACCTACCTTTCAGCCAACCCGGGCGCGCGGGATGAATTTGTGATCGCCACTAAGGCCACAATCACCAAAGATGCAGATGGCAACCGGTGTTTTGACAACTCGGCCGAGCATCTTGAGGCAGAGCTGGACAAATCCCTGCAGCGTCTTGGTGTGGATTGTGTCGATCTCTTCTATGCGCACCGCCGCGATCCCCGTTTTACGCCGGAAGAAACCGCAGAGAACCTCGGGCGGATGGTCAAAAAGGGAAAGACCCGCGCCATAGGCCTTTCCGAAGTGGCGCCATCTACGCTCAGGCGCGCAATGAAGGCCTTTCCTATTGCTGCGGTTCAATCGGAATACTCGCTGTCAACGCGCTTCCCGGAGCTTGGCCTTGTGCAGGCCTGTGCTGATCTTGGCGTTGCAATGGTGGCCTTTTCGCCGGTGGGGCGGTCTTTGCTGACGGATAATCCGATCCCAAAAGACCGGATCAAGGATCTCTCTTTTCTGTCGGGCAATCCGCGTTTCACGGAGCCGAACCTTACCGAAAACCTCCGTTTGACAGATGCGTTCCGCAGGCTTGCCACTGAGATGGGCACCTCGGCGGCGGCGCTTGCCAATGCCTGGCTGCTCAGCCGCGGAGATCATGTAATCCCGATCCCGGGCACCCGCAGCGTCGATCACCTCGATGAATGTATGGCGGGCGCCGATCTGATGCTGTCAGAGGCGGATCTGGCCCGGATCGAGGCCGTTCTGCCCGTGGGTTGGGCCCATGGAGACCGCTATTCCGAGGCGCAATGGAAAGGCCCTGAGCGGTATTGCTGAGCAGAAGTTTTGATTGGGGGCAGGAGGGCGTCAGCGCCCCCCCATCATCATCCGGTAGCGCATCTGGTCAAAGATAACCGCGAGGATCAGCAAGACGCCCAAAAGCACCATCTGCATGTAAGAGCTGACCTGCGCAAGGTTCATCCCGTTCTGGACCAGCACGATGAAAAAACCGCCCAGAACCACATTCTCGACCCGGCCAATCCCGCCGCGCAGAGACACTCCGGCAATGACGCAGGCGGCGATGGATTCAAGCGCGATGGTGCCGCCAAGGTTGGCCTCTCCGCTTTCGACGCGCGCGGTCAGCAGCAGCCCGGTGAGCGAGGCAATCAGAGCACAGATCGCATAGGTCAGCATGAGTGTGCGTTTGGTGTTGATTGCAGACAGATGCGCGGCCTTGATATTGCCGCCGACCGCATAAATCTGTGTGCCAAGACGGGTGCGGGACATGAACACCCACATCACAACGATGCACAGGGCGGCGATCACCACGGGCACCGGAATACCCCAGACCCTGCCAAAGCCGAATGTATCGGCAAAGGCAAAGGGGATGCCCGACACCGGCACGCCGCCGGTCAGGAACAGTGCAAGCCCTGCGCCAACTGACGAGACGCCCAGTGTCATGATAAAGGGGGAAACCTCAAAATAGGCGACGCCAATGCCATTGATCAGCCCCACTATCAGCGCCGCGCCAAACCCGATAAAGGCGCCAAGGGCAATCGCCAGCCAGATTGCATCGGGAAAGACCCCAGAGAGCCAAACCATGGACAGGGCCGACACCACCGATGTGAGCGCAATGGCCGTGCCGACCGACAGGTCAAAACCTCCCGAGATCAGGACCAGCATCTGCCCCAGCGAGACGAGGACCAGATAGACCGACTGCCGCGCCACATTGACCAGATTCTGCCCGGTCAGGAATTTTGGTGACAAAAGCGTGAAGACGATCAGCGCGCCCAGCAGGAAAAACGGGAGCACGCCGACTTTGACAAAAAGGCGTTTGATCGGCTCCAGCGCGCGGGATTGGGATTGGTCTGCGGTCATGCCGTGGCTCCGGTGTTTTCTTCGAAAAAGTATTTCAGGGTTTGCTCTTCGGTCAGATCGTCCCCTTCCAGCTCGGCCGTGATATGGCCATGCGCCAGAACGATCATCCGGTGTGACAGGTGAAGGACTTCAGGCAGATCGGAGGAGATCACCACGACCGCCTTGCCTGCTTCTGCCAGCTCTTTGATCAACAGGTACAAGGCCGCACGGGTGCCCATATCGACGCCCACGGTCGGCTCATCCAGGATGATGATATCGGCCTCCTGACCAAAGCAGCGGCCAAACAGAACCTTTTGCTGATTGCCGCCCGAGAGCTGAGAAACCAGTTTGCGCCTGTAGCCGTCATGCAGTTCCACATGGTTGGCGATCTCGGCGGTTCTGCGCCGGACTTTGCCCCAGTCGACAAAACCGGCACCGGTGGTTGTGCCCCCGCCCATCACGAGGTTCACAGCGAGGTTGTCATCGGCTGTCTTTGCCAGATCCAACCCTTCGGCTTTGCGGTCCGGGGACAGGTAGTACATGCCTGATCGAATGATGCTTTGGGTGCTGGTGCGGGTGATGTCCTGCTCTTTGAGCGTGACCCGCCCCGAGGTTTTTGCGCCAAGGCCCATCAGCGCACGGGCAAGGCGGGATTTGCCGCATCCGACCAGACCGGCGATGCCCAAAACCTCACCTGCCTTGATTTCAAGATTGGCACCGTAAACTCCGGGAGCGCTGACGTTCTCAGCCCTGAGCAGGGTCTCACCGGTCCGCCGTTCGATTGTGGGGTAGATCTCGGTGATGGCGCGACCGGTCATCATCTCGACCAGCGCGTCCTGATCGGTATCCGCCATGGCAACAGTGCCGATCTTACCGCCATCGCGCAGCACGGTCACGCGGTCGGCAATGCGGGCGAATTCCTGCATCCGGTGCGAGATATAGATGATGCCGACGCCGCGCGCTTTGAGCGTTTCGATAAAGCCGAACAGGTGGTCGACTTCGCGGTCCGTCAGCGATGCCGTGGGCTCATCCAGGATCAGCACCGACAGATCGCCGTGAAAGGCCTTGGTGATTTCCACCATCTGCTTTTGCGCCCGTGACAGGTTGGCCGTGATGGCATTGGGGTCAATCGGAAAATCCAGCTCTGCAAACATCTCTGCGGCGCGCTTGCGCATGGCCGCATGGTTCACGAAGGGGCCTATCATCGGCTCCCATCCCAGAAAGATATTCTCGGCCACGGTCAGGGTGGGGATCAGCGAAAATTCCTGAAAGACCGTATAAATGCCTCGGCGTTGTGCATCGGCAACGTTGGCCAGGTGCACCTCCTGGCCATTCAAGAGGATCTGCCCCCCGGTGGGCCTGTTCGCCCCGGCCAGCATGGAAATCAGCGTGGATTTTCCGGCACCGTTCTCGCCAAAGAGCACATGCACCTCGCCCGCCTTGAGGTCGAAATCCACATGATCGAGCGCCAGAACGCCCGGGTAGCTTTTTGTCAAAGCCGCTGTTTTTATGAGAGGAGTGTCGTCCATGTCATCTTTCCGACCGCTGCGCCCTGTGGGTGAGGTCAGGCGAGGCTCCGCCTGACCATGCTGCTTTTGGTCTCTTGCCTTTTGAGACTGCGCTCAGTTCACCGAGAAGACCGGCTTGAAGCCTTCCGGCGGGAGGATGCTTTCGCGGGCGACGTCATTGATATTGTCTGGATCCACCACAAAGATCTTGGGGCCGACGTGTTTGACGTAGTCCTTGCCTTCGAGAATGCGCACGGCCTGGTCCATGGCGATGCGGCCCTGGATGACCATACTGTCAGCCGGAGCAGCTAGGATGAAACCGCGCTTGATCCCGGAATAGACGCCGGGTGTCATGTAAAAGGCCAGAAGGTCGACCTCACCCTGCAGGCCGCGTTCGCGGATCAGACCCTGCGCCGCCTCGGCGGTGACGGCGGTGCCCGCAAGATAGCGCACCTCGGGGGTGGCCTGCAGCACGTCTTCGACCAGTTTCAGCTGCGCCTCCTTGCCGGTGTCACCAAAGCGTGGCTCCAGCACTTCTACGGCCGAGCCTTCAACGGCCTCCATGAAACCAGCGTGGGCGGCCTCGACCCAGCCTGCGCCAGCCGGACCGGGGAACCAGCCAACCTTGACCGGCTCAGAGCCCGCTGGGTGTTTCTCTGCAAGATAGCGACCTGTTTCAAAGCCCATGGTCTTGAACGAGACGAGGGATTTGGCCGCAATATCGCTGGAGGACACACCGTTGATCACATCGATCACCGGCACGCCCTTGCCGGCGACTTCGGCGATGACGTTGTTCAACCCCTCATAAGAGATGGCGCCCAGAACCACCGCATCCGCGCCCGAGGCAACACAGTCCTCGATCTGGCTGATCTGCTTGGCCAGTTCGGTGTACCCGCCTGCCTCGACCAGGTTCATCTTGACGCCCAGGCGTTCGGCTTCGTCTACCACGCCATAGTCAACACCCAGCCAGTAGGCGTCTTTCATATGCGGAAAGGACACGCAGATGTTCCAGGGTTTTTCGGCTTTCTCAAGCGGCGTGTAGGTGATCGCGCTGACGGTTCCGTCTGCGGAAAAGGCGGGTGTGACCTCTTCGGCCTCGTAGGGGAACCAGCTGTCCTCGGCCATGGCGAGGCCGGGTAGGGTTGCGGCAAGCGCCAGCGTTGCCGCAGTCGTTAGGGTGAGTTTCATTGTTCTGACCTCCTTGTCAGTTACATCAGTCCAGTGCGGTTTTCCGCTGTTTTGCTGGGGGTGGGTGGAGCCCTTACATGAGCTCTTCTCGTAATTTCTGAAGCATGGCCTTGCGCTGGGCGCGGGCTTTCAGCGCCTCTGCCATTTCAACTCGGACAAACTTCACCTGGGTGTTTGGCTGTAGTTGCCCAATCAGATCCATATCGGCCGAGATTATGGCACCAAGGGTAAAGTATCCTCCGCCTGAAACCGCATCGCGGTGCAGGATGATCGGCTCGGTGCCGCCGGGCACCTGGATCGATCCATAGGAATAGCAGCCATCCACGATGTTCGAGGGATCTGAGCCTGCGCCAAAGGGCGGCTCACGGTCGACCAGCTCAAGCGGACGGCCGCCTTTGAAGCGATAGCCCATGCGGTCGGCCTCAGGCGCTACGGTCCAGGTGTCGTCGAAAAAGCTCGCCTGCGCGGCCTCTGTCAGGCGGTGCCAGTAAAGACCGGGCAGAACCCGCAGCTCTGCCGGATTGGAGGGGCCCCGGCGCAGATCTGCCGGAACGCTCCGGCCCGCAGACGCGGCTGTGCCTGCGCCAATGGGAAGCACGTCGCCCGCGGCCACTGCGCGCCCTTCGATCCCGCCAAGGGCACCGATGGGATAGGTTGACCGGCTGCCTAGGTCTGGCGGGGTATCGATACCGCCGCTGACCGCAATGTAGATCCGCGCGCCGCTTTTCAGAAAGCCGAAGGACAGGGTCTGACCGGCCTTGACCGCAAAGGAGGTCCAGGTCTGCTGCTGCTCTCCGTCCACCATGATGGGCATTTCGCCGCCGGTCACGGCCACTGTGGTATCTGCGGTGAACTTGATCTCAGGCCCCATAAAGACGGCCTCAAGGCAGGCGGCATCTTCGGGGTTGCCGACCAGCATATTCGCCGCACGCAGGGCAAAACGATCCATCGCGCCGCCTTCGGGGATGCCAAGGTGAAAGTACCCCGGACGGCCCAGATCCTGAACGGAGGTCGCAAGGCCGGGTTTGACAATCTCAAGCGTCATTGAGCGCCTCCATCAGTTTGGCGTTGGTCCCGGCGATATCTGCGTTGAAGGCTTCCAGATCGAATTCAACCTCGGCGATACGCGGCTGATAGGTGCCGTTTTCGACCTCTTGTTCGATCCGGTCATATTCGGTGCGGTCGATCGGCTTCCATTTCACGATGTCGCCGGGTTTGAAGAAGACCATGAAGTCTTTCAGGTAGGACACCTTCTGTTCCGGGTCGTAGATCGGCATCGGCGTGATGCCGAACATCTGATAGCCGCCCGCGCCGCGCACCGAGTAGATGCAGGAAAAACAGCCACCATAGCCCACGGTCAGCTTTGGCGTATCAGTTCGGGGGCGCAGGTATTTTGGCACTTGAAGCTGCTTTTCGCGCTCCACCAGTTGATAAAGGAAGGGCAGCCCAGCCACAAAACCGACCATCGAGACGAACCAGGGCGCGCTGTGATGGGCCTCGATAAAGGCCTCGACGCTGTCATATCCGTTGATCCGCGCCGCATAGTCGAGATCGGTTCCGCTTGGATCCTGATGACGCTCGCGAAACCGCATCAACGTCTCATGGGTCCAGGGGTCCTGATAGAAGACCGGGATTTCGATGATCCGCGTAGACAGGCGTTTTTCAGCCTGGTCAGAGAATGCCTCAAGCTGCTTGATGGCCGCCATCATCTCTTCGGGGTCGGTGACATCCGGGTCAAAGCGCACCTGAAAGGAGGAGTTCGCCGGGCAGATTTCGGTCACGCCGGGCAGGTTTGCATCGCGCACGGCGTTGCTCATCGACAGGGCGACAAAAAAGGCCTCAAGAGACATCTCCTCGCCGATTTCCACATAGATGTGTTCATCGCCGCCATATGTGTATCTGGTCTTCATGCTGCGTCCCCTTTTGCTGTGGCAGCGAGATTGCCCGCATCCAACCACGGTTCGAGCCATTGAGTGTGGAAGGCGCCCACCTGAACGTCCGGATCATCCGCCAATGCCAGGTGAAGCGGTGCCGTGGTTTTGAGCCCTTCGAGCCGGAGGTCCCGCAGGGCCTCGCGCAGCTTGTCGATGGCCGCCGCACGCGTGTCCGCGTGGACGATCAGCTTGCCCAGCAGCGAGTCATAGAAGGGCGGGATCTGGTAGCCTTCATACAGAAAGTGATCAAAGCGGATGCCGTCGCCCGTGGGTTCGATCAGGGTCTGAACTTTGCCGGGGAAAGGCAGGAACTGCATGAAGGGATCTTCGGCGCAGATGCGCACCTCGATGGCATGTCCGGTCGCCTTGATGTCTGACTGGCTGTATTGCAGCGGCTCACCGGCGCAGACCCGGATCATTTCCTGCACCAGATCGACGCCGGTGATCATCTCTGAAATCGGGTGTTCCACCTGAATGCGGGTATTCATCTCGATGAAGTAGAATTCATTCCGGGCTTCATCATAAAGATATTCGAGCGTCCCCGCGCCGCGGTACTGAACCGATTTCGCCAGCGCCACAGCCGAGGCGCAGAGGCTTTCGCGGGTCTCATCGTCCAGACAGACCGCGCCAGCCTCTTCCCAGACCTTTTGGCGGCGGCGCTGCAGCGAGCATTCCCGCTCGTAGCAGTGGATGGCATCGCTGCCGTCGCCCAGGATCTGTACCTCGATATGGCGCGGGGATTGTACCGCACGTTCCAGATACAGCCCGCCATCGCCAAAGGCCGCTTCGGCTTCGGATTGGGCCATGGGGGCGAGTTTGCGCAGAGCCGCTTCATCGTTGGCGATGCGAATGCCGCGACCATCGCCGCCCGCAGCGGCCTTGATCATCACCGGGTAGCCGATTTCGGTAGCAACCGCTGCGGCCTCGTCGACCGAGGCGATCCGCCCTTTGGAGCCGGGCACCACCGGCACGCCCGCGGCCTCGGCGGCAATGCGGGCGGCCACCTTGTCGCCCATACGTTCGATGGTGTCGGCGGATGGGCCGACATAGATGATCCCCGCGCTTTCCAGCGCACGGGCAAAAGCGGGGCTTTCCGACAGAAAGCCATAGCCCGGATGCACCGCATCTGCGCCGGTGCCCTGGGCCGCTGAGACGACCTTTTGGATATCAAGGTAGGACTCCCGTGACGGAGCGGGTCCGATGCAGATCGCCTCATCCGCCAGTTTGACGGCCAGCATATCGGCATCGGCCTCTGAGTGCGCCTGGATCGTGTGAATGCCAAGCGCCTTTGCAGCGCGGATGATGCGCACGGCAATCTCGCCCCGGTTCGCGATGAGAAGGCGTTTGATCTTCATCGCTCAGCCGTCCAGCTCTGCCAGAACATCACCAGCCATGACCGGCGCGCCGTCTTCGGCAACATAGGCTTTGAAGGTTCCGGGATCTTCAGCGTTGACCTGGATGAAGGTCTTCATCACTTCGATCAGACCGATGGTGTCGCCAACCGCAACTGCGTCGCCTGCGGATTTGAAGGGAGGCTCTTCCGGGGAAGGCTGCCGGTAGAACGTGCCGGGAAGCGGGGATTGAATCTGTGCCATGTCGACCTCCTAGTGCCAGTCGGTTTGCCTGAGTGCCGCCAAGGCGTCAGGCGCATTTTTCCAATACGGTCGCTGCGGGAGCGATCTTGATGCCTGCGGCCTGCAAAGCCTGACGAATGGCCTCGCCATTTTCCAGCGCGCCGGGTGTGTCCGAGTGAAAACAGATGGATTCGAACTCGATCTCGATGTCAGTGCCCGTAACAGTGCGCACAACGCCCTCTTTGCAGGCACGCACGCATTTTGCCGCTACTGCATCGGGGTCGTGCCGGCCGACCTGGCGCGCAAAGACGATCGATCCGCTGTCGTCGTAATCGCGGTCGGCATAGAACTCGCGCACCACAGGCTGGCCTGCGCGGCGGGCAACCTCATAGGTCTTGGAGATGCTCATGCAAAAGATGATCGCATCGCGGCTGGTGGTGCGCAGCGTGTCGATCATCAGTTCCGACAGCTCTTCGTTGATGGCTGCCTCCATGTAGAGCGCGCCATGTGGTTTTACGTGCTGCAGGGCAATCCCGTGACGGCGCCCGAATTCGCGGATCGCGCCAACCTGATAGACGATGTCATTCACCAGCTCTTCGGCACGCGTCTGAATGTGGCGGCGGCCAAACCCCTGCAGATCGCGAAAACCGGGGTGCGCCCCAAGGCCGACACCATGCTGCTGCGCCAGTTTCACGACGCGGTCCATTGAGTTCGGATCGCCCGCATGAAACCCGGCGGCAATATTGGCGGAGCTGATCAAAGGCATCAGCAACTCATCAGGGGCTTCGCCGAGGGACCAATGGCCAAAACCTTCTCCGAGGTCGCAGTTCAAATCGATTAAATCACGCATTCCGCAAGTCCCTGTTCGTGTTTCCAACAGCATCACTCAGGGGTATGTGAGGTGTAAAATTCTAATTTTTGTGCGTTGAATATTGGAAAAATGGATAACGCTCTTGGAAGAGGAGAAATTTTCCCATTGATAAATTTACGTTTTTTCATGGTGCCTTGACTTTGGGCGACCATTATCGGAATTTTCGATAATCAATTTATCGTTATGCACAAGGCGCGCTCGTGAATCTCCGCCATCTGAAGTATTTCCTTGCAACCGCTGAAACCGGTCAGGTCAGCCGCGCCGCCAACATGCTGTCGATCTCGCAGTCATCGGTCACCGGCGCTATCCGGGATCTTGAGGCCGAGTTGAGCGTCTCCCTCTTTGTCCGCGCCGCGCATGGGATGGAACTGACCGATGCCGGGCGGGAGTTTCTGGCCTCTACCCGCGATATTTTGCAGCGCGTGGATGAGGCCAAGAACCTGACGCGGCGCCGGTCGACTGTGAGCGGTGTCATCTCCCTTGCGGCCACCTACACGGTTCTGGGCTATTTCCTCCCCTATCATCTGGACCGCATCGCAAAACTGCACCCGAACCTTGAGATCCGGCTGAGTGAATTGAACAGGGAAAGCATCGAAGAGGGGCTCTTGAACAACCGGTTCGACATGGCCGTGGTGCTGACCTCGAACATCAACAACCCGGCGCTGGAAAGCGAGACTCTGCTCAGCTCGAACCGGCGTCTGTGGGTGCCCAACAACCACCCGCTGCAACGGCAGGGCAAGGCCTCTCTCGAAGAGATCGCTCGCGAAGATTACATCATGCTGACCGTGGACGAGGCCGCGCACACCACCATGAAGTACTGGGGGCTGGCCAATCTGCAGCCAAAGGTCCGGTTGCGCACCTCATCGGTTGAGGCGGTGCGCTCGATGGTGGCCAACGGGCAGGGCATCACGGTGCTGTCGGACATGGTCTACCGGCCCTGGTCGCTGGAAGGCAAGCGCATCGGGACGGTGCCGGTCGAGATGGAGATCCCGTCGATGGATGTCGGGCTCGCCTGGCGCAAGGATGCGGAATTCGACCGGCCCGTTTCCATTCTCCATGCGTACTTCAAGGACTATTTTTCAAACCCGCTGGCGCAGCCGCGCTGATCGCAAGACAACACTGCCAAATCACCCGGTCTTTGCCGATACAGGAGTCGTTTCTTCGGGCAGGGCACCAGGGATGCGCGTCAGGTTTTCTTCGATCCAAAAGACGAGATCTGCGACCTTTTCAGCGGCTTCATGGCCCAGCGGGCTGAGACTGTAATCGACGTGGGGCGGAACCACGTTATGGCTTTTGCGAATGACAAACCCGTCTGCCTCCAGGGTTTGCAGTGTCTGCGCCAGCATTCGCTCGCTCACGCCACCGATATGTCGGCGCAACGCGCTGAACCGCATCTTGCCACGGCTGAGCGCGACCAGAATAAGCACCCCCCACCGGCTGGTCACGTGGTTCAAAATCCGTCGCGACGGGCAGGCGGCTGCCATGACGTCAGGAATTTCGATGGCGGCCAGCGTTTCAAGGGATCCTGACATTCTGCGCCTCCGATGCTTTTGGAAATCTCAAACTAACAAAAATGTAAGTACTTACTATTCGTAAGTTGGTCAACTAGCTGTTCCACATCTGCCATTCTCAAACAGGAGAAAAGAGATGAAGATTGCAGTTACCGGGGCCACAGGCCAGCTGGGCCAACTTGCCATTGCCGAACTCAAGACCCGCGCCCCAGAGGCCGAGATTGTCGCCATCGCCCGCACCCCTGAAAAGGCCGCATCGCTGGGGGTTGAGGTCCGCCAGGGGGATTATACGGACCGGGCCTCACTGGATGCCGCGCTGCAGGGCGTCGATGTCCTCGTGCTGATTTCTGCCAGTGAGTTCAACGACCGTGTCGGCCAGCACCGCAACGCGATTGAAGCTGCCAAAGGTGCTGGCGTTCACCGCATCATCTATACTTCTATCGTGAAAGCAGACACTTCGCCCCTAATGATTGCGGCGGATCACAAGGCGACGGAGGCTCTGCTCAAGGATTGTGGATTGAGCTATACGATCCTGCGCAACCCTTGGTACACCGAGAACTGGACCGCCGGTCTTGGTGCGGCCATCGCCAATGGGGCGCTGGTGGGATCCGCTGGTGAGGCGAAAGTCAGCCCGGCAACCCGGCAGGATCTGGCCGAGGCATTGGCCGCAGTCGCCAGCGAGGCGGGTCACGAAAACAAGATCTATGAGCTTGGATGTGATGCGCCTTTCAGCCTTGCGGATATTGCTGCAGAAACATCAGCTCAAATTGGCAAGCCACTGCCCTATGTGAATATGCCCAAGGACGACTACATGGCGCTTTTGTCCAGCATCGGTCTGCCGCCCGGTGTGCCTGAGCTGATCACCGACGCCGATGTTCACGCTGCCGACGGCTGGTTGCTGGACGAAAGCAAGACCCTGTCCAAGCTGATCGGCCGACCCACGACATCGTTGAACGAAGCCGTCAAAGCGGCGCTCGCTGTTTGAGTCAAAGGGGGCCGGTCGAAACGGTCGGCTCCCTTCCTGTGCGTGCATGTGATTAGCTGCGCCAGCTGAGCAGGCGACGTTCCACCAGACCGATGGCGCCAGAGGTCAAAACGCCAAGCAGCGACAGGATGACCACGCCTGCAAAAAGCCGCTCCAGATCATAAAGCGAGCCTGCCTCAAGGATATAGGCCCCGATCCCGTATTGCGCGCCCAGCATCTCGGCGGCGACCAGCAGGATGATGGCAATGGCCAGGCTGATGCGCAGCCCCGACAGGATCCCCGGCATGGCACCCGGAAGCACGATCTTGCGCACAATGGACAGCCAGCTGAGGCCAAAACTTTGCCCCATGCGGATCAGCGAGCGGTCGACATTGTCCACCGCCCCATAGGTGGCAACCACCGTGGGCGTGAAGGTGCCAAAGGCGATCAGCGCGTACTTTGATCCCTCGTCAATCCCGAACCAGATCACAAAAAGCGGCAAGAGCGCGATCTTCGGGATCGGAAAGATGGCAGCGACCAGCGGCACAAGGCCGGATCGCACATATGAAAACAGCCCGATCAACACACCCACGCAGATGCCTATTCCGGCCCCGATCGAGGCTCCGACAGCCAGCCGGGTCAGCGATGGGGCCAGATGCTGGAACAGCATGCCCGATTGCCAAAGCTCTCCAAAGGTGGCCAGCACATCCGAAGGTTTGGGCAGGGTCAACGCCGAAATAAAGCCACTGCGCGTGCCCCATTCCACGATGGCAATCAGCAGTACAAAAACCGCGGCCCCCACCCATTTCTGAGGTTTGGGAGCAAAGCCTGCACCGCGAAACCGGATTTCCACAGGTCCTTTCACCTGCTGCGGGCTGTTTGTCAGATCAGACATGCAGCAGCTCCTCATCGGCGGCGCGCGCCTCGTCGCGCATCAGATCCCAAAGATGCTTTTGCACCTCTTCCAGATCCGGGTCGGCATAGCCGCGCTCGGCCAGTGGTTTGTCGATCTCAACCACCTCGCGGATGCGGCCCGGACGCCGGGACAGGACAACTATGCGATGACCCAGCCGCACCGCTTCGGCCAGGTTGTGAGTCACATAGACGGCGGTAAAGGGCGCGCGCGTCCAAAGCGCAATCAGATCATCCATCAGCAATTCGCGGGTCTGGCTGTCCAGCGCTGACAAAGGCTCATCCATTAGCATCACCGCCGGATTCACCGCCAAGGCGCGGGCAATGGCAACGCGCTGCTTCATGCCGCCCGACAGCTGTTTTGGCAGCGCCTTTGCAAAATCGGAAAGCTTGGTGCGCGCCAGAACGTCACGGATGATGTCCTTGGCGGCTTTGCCTTTGATGCCGTGATCCTCCAGCACCAAAGAGATATTGCCCTCAACGCTGCGCCAGGGCAGCAGGGCAAAGTCCTGAAACACATAGGTCAGCGGGTTGAGGCAGCCCTCTGGAGGTGTGCCGATCTGCAGAACACGCCCGGCCTCGGGCTTTTCCAGGCCGCCCATGAAACGCAAAAGCGTCGACTTCCCGCAGCCTGAGGGGCCAACCAGGCAAACGATCTGCCCGGACGGAACGTCCAGCGATATGTCGCGCAGCACCTCTGTGCTGCCATAGTGATGGCTGACCCCGTCCAGTCGGATATCCATGGCTTTTGGCCCTTGATTGATGCGCGGGGCAAACCCTCTTGCTGCCCCGCGATGGTTTCAGTGGTTTCAGGCGCCGATGGTGTCGACGTAAGAGGTGTCGAGGAAGGTATCGAGCGTGATAGCGCTATCCACCAGTCCGGCCGATTGCATCCACTCCAACTGGTCTCGGACCGAAGCCACATTGATCGCGGCGCCTTCGTTGATGCGCATCGCCCCGTTGATGATCGAAGGCGCGGCCTTTTCAAGGGGCCGGTCGGTGTAGACGTATTTGTGGATCAGCTGCACCATCTCGTTAATCGCCGCATCGCCCTGAGATTTCTCCACCATGATGGCGTTGAAGTCGCTCACCCCACGGGTAAAGCCTGCAAGGAAGGTTTCGACCAAGCCCCGGTCATTGGCTGCGTTCTGGGCCGAGGTGAAAACGGTTGTCACCTGATAGTCCGGCAGGTAATCAGCCACATCTCCTATGATATGGACCGCACCCGAACCGGCCAACGCCTTGGCGATGTGCGGAACGATGGACCAGGCATCAATCTGGCCGGACTTGAGCGCGCCGATGATCGCACCGACCTTTTGCAGGGGCACGAACTTCAGGTCGTCTACCCCATGTGCGGCGGCGATTTTCGAGCCCATGTAGTGGAATGAGGAGCCGGCGGTGGTCATGCCAAAGCGTTTGCCACCCAGTGCCTCGGGGCTGGTCAGGCCCGCCTGGAACGCCGCGTCCGAGGCGAGGATCTTTTGACCGTCTATTCCAGCCTCTTCGGACAGGGCGCCGCCGATCACCTTGACTGCGCCTTTTTGCGCAAGGCTCAGCAGCCCGCCAGAGATTGCCGTGACGCCAAAATCCACATCACCGCTGGCGATGGCCACGGCCATGGGCTGCGCCGCCTGAAAGAACTTCAGCTCAACATCAAGCCCCGCCTCGGCAAAGTAGTTGCGCTCGACGGCGATGAAGCTGCCCGAATGGCTGGTGAGGCTCAGCGCGCCCACAACAGCCTTGCTGTTCTTGGCAATGGCCGGGGCTGCAAGCCCAGTTGCCGCTGCCGCGCCCAAAAGGCCCATGGCCTGACGTCTGTTGAATGGTGTCATTGTGGTGCTCCTCCCTGAATAGCAACCTGTCGTTCAAATCTGGTGCCGCGCCTATGTCATCTCGGCGCGGATATCTGTCTCGAGCAAGGCCAGCGCTGCGACCTCATCCCGTGCAATGATCGCGACCTTCAAAGCCTCTCGTCGCCTTGCGCGCTCGGCAAAATCGATGCGCCCCTCGCGCAAAAGGGTCAGGCGGAACCGGCGCGACTGGTCAAAATGGCGACCGATGGTATCGAGCATGCGGGGGCTGTCGCAGGCTCCCAGCACGGCAAAGGAAAAGGCCCGGCAGGTTTCGTCCCATTCCAGCGCTGTGACATCGTCCGGGCTGCTTTGAACCGCGTGATCGGCCCGGTCTAAACGGTGCGCCGCGGCTATCACGGATGCTTCCCAGTCCACATCGCCATGCTGCAGGGCCCGCGACAGGGCCAGCGCTTCGAGGCTGAGCCGCATCAGCAGAATGTCGTTGCGGTCCTGTTCGGTGGCTGAGGTCACGCGAAATCCGCGCTGGGCTGTGGCTTCGACCATGCCCTCAACGGTGAGCATCCGCAGCGTTTCGCGCATGGAGTGGTTCGACCCGCCGTAGCGTTGACGCAACTGTTCAATCTTGAGCTTTTGATCAGGAGCCAGAACCCCAAAGGAAATGTCGCGCCGCAGGGCGGACGCCAGCATTTCGACGACAGTGTCGTCCTCCCGATGTTTCCCCCCAAAGATCAAAACTGTCCACCAGTCTGCAAAACATTGGAGATTTTGCTAGGTGCTGGAGGATCAGGTGTCAAGCACCGCAACTCGCCGCGCTGCGGCATAAAGCAGGCCGCTGGGCTGAGGTTTCCTAATGGTCAAAATTGCCCTAGCGTCACTCAAACGGGAGGAAACGGAGGGGAGGGGGCCGTGGCGAAGACGGATCTGCACATCACCCGGGTGGTCAAAACGGCAAGCGATCCAAGCGCTGCGGCGCGCTCGCGGCTCGCGGCCTCGTGGCGGCGCTCGCTCGATCATCATGGGCTGGATCCAGGCCAGCGCGGCGATGTGCAGCGCATCACAGAAATGGAACTGGCCCAGAGGCGCGAAAAATCCGAGGTGATGCACCGGATTGCCCTGCCCAAGCTCGACAGTCTTTATCAGCTTGTCGGCAGCTCGGGCTGTGGTGTTCTGCTGACCGACGCCGAAGGCGTGGTGCTGGATCTGCGCGCGGCCGATGGCGACCGTGCGGTGTTCGAGACATGGGGGCTGACGCCGGGCTCCGATTGGTCCGAAGCCTCGGAAGGGACCAATGGGATCGGCACCTGTATCGCCGAAAGCCGCCGGGTGATCATACACCGCGACGAACACTTCCACGCCCGCAACACCGGCATGAGCTGTATGGATGCCCCGATCTTTGGCCCCGAAGGAGAGCTGATCGGGGCGCTGGATGTCTCCTCGGCGCGCGCGGATCAGACCGAGGCCTTCAATAGGCTGATCGCGGCGCAGGTCGCCCAGACCGCGCGCCAGATCGAGGTGGACACCTTCCGCGCCGCCTTTCCCAAGGCGCGGATCATCGTGGCAGACAATGACGACAGCGATGCGGCCATGCTGCTGGCGGTCGACGGCGATGACCTGCTGCTGGGGGCAACGCGCGGTGCGCGCCGGGCCTTTGGCCTCAGCGCCTCGGGGCCGATCCGGTCCACCCCTGCGTCTGACCTTTTTGGCCGCGAGGCGGGGCCGACCGGCTTTGAAAAGGCCGAGCGTGCAGCCGTGGTGCGCGCGCTGTCACGCGCGGATGGCAATGTTTCCGAGGCTGCCCGTGCCCTTGGGATCGGGCGCGCGACCCTTTACCGGCGTATGAAACGGCTGGGCATTGGTGAAAGCGGCTCGGACCTGTCTCACTCCTGAGACAGTCTGGCGCTGATGCCTGTTTTCCCCCGGCTGACAGGGCGGGTCGTCTTGCAACAGGGTGCCTTCATCCCCGGCGGAGGACCGGGAGACATGGAGGAACATCAAATGAATGAAATGACCCAAGTTGCGGGCGGCTACACCTCGCCCTTCAAAATGCGCTATGACAACTTTATCGGCGGCACGTTCATGCCGCCTGCGAAGGGGCAGTATTTCGACAATATCACCCCGATCACGGGGGCCAAGGTCTGCGAAGTGGCCCGCTCGACCGCCGAGGATGTAGAGCTGGCGCTGGACGCGGCCCATGCTGCAAAGGACGCCTGGGGTAAGACCTCGGCTGCGGAACGCTCCAACATGCTGTTGAAGATTGCGGACCGGATCGAAGAGAACCTCGAGATCATCGCGACCGCGGAAACCTGGGACAACGGCAAACCTCTGCGCGAGACGATGGCGGCGGATATCCCGCTGGCGGTGGATCACTTCCGCTATTTCGCGGGCGTGCTGCGCGGGCAGGAAGGCAGCATGTCCGAGATCGACCACGACACAGTGGCCTATCACTTCCATGAACCGCTGGGCGTGGTCGGGCAGATCATTCCCTGGAACTTTTCGGTGCTGATGGCGGCCTGGAAACTGGCGCCTGCGCTGGCGGCGGGCAACTGCATCGTGCTGAAACCGGCCGAGCAGACCCCTGCGGCCATCATGGTGCTGGTTGAGGCGATTGCCGACCTTTTGCCGCCGGGCGTTCTCAACATCGTCAACGGCATGGGCCCCGAAGTGGGCGGGCCGCTCGCCAAATCTTCGCGCATTGCCAAGATCGCCTTTACCGGATCGACCGAAACGGGCCGCATCATCATGCAGGCCGCAACCGAGAACCTGATCCCGGTGACGCTGGAACTCGGCGGCAAATCCCCCAACATCTTCTTTTCCGATGTCATGGCCGAAGATGACGCCTTTCTCGACAAGGCGGTCGAAGGCTTTGTGCTTTTTGCTTTCAACCAGGGTGAGGTCTGCACCTGCCCCAGCCGCGCGCTGATCCAGGAAGACATCTACGAAGAGTTCATCGCCCGCTGCATCGAACGTGTGAAGGCGATCAAGCGCGGCGATCCGCGCGATCTGGAAACCATGGTGGGCGCGCAGGCCAGCGCAGAGCAGCAAGACAAGATCCTGTCCTATCTGACCATCGGCGTGGAAGAGGGGGCAGAGGTGCTGGTCGGCGGCGATGCCGAACGCTTTAACGGCGATTTGTCGGGCGGTTTTTACATCCAGCCCACGATCCTGAAGGGACACAACAAGATGCGTGTCTTCCAGGAAGAGATCTTTGGCCCCGTGGTTTCGGTGACCACCTTCAAGACCGAGGAAGAAGCGCTGCAGATCGCCAATGACACCATGTACGGCCTTGGCGCCGGTGTCTGGACCCGTGACGGCACCCGCGCCTATCGTTTTGGCCGCAATATCGAAGCCGGTCGCGTCTGGGTAAACAACTATCATGCCTACCCGGCGCATGCGGCCTTTGGCGGCTACAAGCAATCCGGTATCGGGCGCGAGACCCACAAGATGATGCTGGATCACTATCAGCAGACCAAGAACATGCTGGTCAGCTACAATCCGAACAAGCTCGGCTTCTTCTGATCGATCTGAACCAAACAGATGGCCGCCGACCGGAAACCCCGGTTGGCGGCTTTTTTGCTCAGGTCAAAAGCCGACTTTCGTGGGCCTTGATCTCAAGCCGCGCGGTTGGGCCGTAGGTTTCCATCTCAGCCATCAGTTCCAGAACTTCGGCGCGGGTCTCGGGATCGAAAGCGTCCAAAGTCTCGGCGCCGGGGTGATAGCTTTCGCTGGCAAAGCCGTCACAGATGACGATCTCGTGCTGGTCGAACAGGAGGTGCACATAGGTCACCAAACCGCCATGGGCATCGATGCGGATGGTCTGGTCGTTCAACAGATGCTTGGCCTTGACCAGCACTTCGCGCTGACCAAAAAGCAGCTCTGCCATTTCTGACCGCAGCAGAACCCGGTGATTTGGAGAGACCGAGATGGGACCATGGACCCCGATTGCATTTGCGGCAAAGGTGATCGGCGCGTTGACCCCTTCAGCCCGGCGGTGACAGCGTCCGATCCAGCGCAGGCGTTGAGGGCCGTGATCGCGGGTGAGAACAAGGTCTCCGATCTCCAGATCCTCAACCGCAACGTCGCCTTTCGGGGTGCGGATGAGCGTCCCGGCGACAAAACAGGGCGGCACTTTGACATTGGTCTTGACCGTCACGGTCCCGACATCCGTGTGGCCTTGCCCATCGTCGACCGTGTAGGAAAACGTGTTGATCTCATTGACGGTGCTGTCATTGGTGATCGACAGCGTGCCGTCGGCGTTGAGTGTCACAACCTCGCCGCTGGGCAGGGTCACCGATCCGCCGGGCGCAATTGCTTGACCGTTGATCTGGGTGATTGAAAGCTCGGTCCCATCGCTATGTTGGTCGTTGTCCAGAATGTTCAACTGCTCGGACCCGTCGCCGGAAATCGTCAGGACGTCATCGACCGCATCGAGCGTGTCTTTGAATGGGCCGGTCATCGTGTCGATGTCGGAATTCCAGTCAAGCCGCCCCAACAGCCCACCGCCGGGCAGCCCGGAAAAATCGATCGTCATTGTCGTGTAGAGATCGCCAACCGGAGCGTTGCCGGACAGGTTCACGATGTTTGAATAGGTCGCTGTGATATCGCCTGTGGTATCTGCGTAGTCCGGCGCCAGCTTGAAAGGAAAGCCATTGAGGGATCCCGGCGTCGAGGGGGCGCTGGGATCGTCCCCCATCGCCGTCGTGGTATCAAAGACCGAGTTCGCCGGCGACAGGTCGATACTGAGCGAGGCAAGTGTCTTTGTGGTTGTCAGCTCGTGCCAGCTGTACCCAAAGAACATTTTGATGTCCGTGCCGCTGGCTCCGCCCGTTGTGTAGGGGTCAAGGGCTTTCCACGTCAGCGTCTCGGTGGTGCCATCGGCATAGGTCGCGGTGATCTGCGCCCCTTCAAGGTCGACCCCGCGCGACGATGTATCAGAGCGAACGCCATAGTCGGTTTCGCGCGGCGTTCCATCACTTCGAAGGATGTCAATATTGGCCATTGGGCCCGGACCTTTTTGCAATCGGACTGCGCGACGATATTTTTCACTTCTGGTTTGCGGGTCGCTTCTGCGTGTCTAACTACAGCGCTTCAGGCTGGTGACGCGTCTATCCTGTGTCTTTTGGCCTTCCGTCATAGGCGCGCAAAATGGCAAAAAAGCAGCCGCATTTGGACGTTTCTGCACGGTTCCCCTTCAATTGTGCGATTTGCCGATCCCTTTTTAACGACAGTAGTTCAATTTCCTGAGTAAAACAGTTGCCTATACCTGCATGCAGTGTTAAGCGCCGCTCATACATAGTAACCGGAGACCGCCTATGTCCTTTTCGACAGTCCAGAGCGGCTTCCTTGGTGCTCTTGTAGCCAGCACGTGTCTCGTGTCAGCAACCGATGCTCAAGCTGAAGCCTTGACCTTTACCGATATTGCTGGCCGCGAAGTCACGCTTCCCGAGATGCCCGAGAGGATCATCCTTGGCGAAGGGCGCATGATGTACGGGATCAGCGCCGTTACCGACGGGAACCCGTTCGAAAAGATCGTGGGATGGAACAGCGATCTGATCCAGTACGACCCCGATGGGTTCCGCAAATTCCAGGGTGCCTTCCCGGAGGACACGGCGCGGATGATCGACTTTGGCAACCCCTATGCCGGAGATTTCAGCATCGAAGCCGTGCTTGAGGCTGATGCCGATCTGGTGCTTCTGGAGTCCGGCAGCCTGTTCAAGGCCGAGGAAACCGGCCTGATGGACAAGCTGGGTGAAGCTGGCGTTCAGGTTGCCTTTATCGATTTCCGCCGCAATGCGACCGAGAATGTCGTGCCCTCCCTTCTGATGCTGGGCCGCATCCTGGGCGAAGAAAAGAGCGCGGCTGAGTTCATCGATTTCTACATCGCGCAGATGCGCAAGGTGACCAACATCGTCGACACCATCCCGGCCGAAGAGCGGCCCATGGTGGTGGTAGAAAACGCCGCCGGATGGCAGCCCGATTTCTGCTGCTGGTCCTTTGGCCCCTATAACTATGGCCGCTTTGTCGAACTGGCTGGTGGCACCAACTATGCCTCGACCCTGGCGAATGCCTATTCGGTGACGCTGAACCTTGAAGGCGTGATCACTGCCGACCCGGCGCATATTGTCGCCACGGGCGCGAACTGGGCGGAATCCAAGCCTGAAGTGGGCTCGGTTCTGCTTGGCTATGAGGCGGATGATGCGATCAACACCAAGCGGATTGACGATCTGGCCGCGCGGCCTGGGTTTGCCGATCTCGATGCGGTGAAAGAAGGCAACTATCACGTCATCTTCCACCAGTTCTACAACTCGCCCTATCACTTTGTCGCCGTGCAGCAGCTGGCAAAATGGTTCCACCCGGACGATTTCGAAGATCTCGATCCGCAGGCAACCTTTGAAGAGCTGCACGCGCGGTTCCTGCCGTTCGAGGCCTCTGGGACCTTCTGGATGTCCGCAGCAGGCGACAAGTAAATTCCATCGGTCTGCGGGCGGTCGCTGCCCGCAGACCCTTCTTTTGCGAATGGTTTCATGACAGATCAGCCCTATACGCCCGATGCGAGCGCCCTTGTCAGCGCCTATCGGCGTCGCAACTTCAGACGTGCGGCGCTGGTGGGTCTGGCGGTCTTTGCGCTTTTGACCATGGTGGTCATCGATATCATCACCGGGCCTGCCAATCTCAGCTTTCTGCGCACCCTGCATGTGATCCTGGATCCATCGGTGGCGAGCGCGAAGGAAAGCGTCATCATCTGGAAGGTGCGCCTGCCCGTTGCCCTGATGGCGGTGATGGTGGGAGCCATGCTGGGCGTGGCCGGGGCCGAGATGCAGACCATTCTAAACAACCCGCTGGCGGATCCGTTCACACTGGGCCTGTCCTCGGCGGCAAGCTTTGGGGCCGCGCTGGCTATTGTCCTTGGCTGGTCGGTAATCCCCGGCATCGGAGGGTTGTTTGTCAGCGTCAACGCCTTTGTCTTTGCGATGGGCACGGCGATGTTCCTCTTTGCCTTTACCCGGCTGCGCGGGGTCTCCCCCGAGGCGATGATCCTGGTCGGGATCGCCATGCTGTTCACCTTCAACGCGCTTTTGGCCTTCCTGCAGTATGGGGCCTCCGAGTTTCAACTGGCGCAGCTGGTGTTCTGGCAGATGGGATCGCTGGCGCGGGCGACCTGGACCAAGGTCGGGATCTGTCTTGTGGTGCTGGTGGTGATCCTGCCCTGGTTCCTGTCGCGCAGCTGGGCGCTGACGGCGCTGCGCATGGGAGAAGACAAGGCCGCCGCGCTGGGCGTCAATGTCGGCCTGTTGCGGGTGACCATTCTGGCGGGCGTGTCGCTTTTGGCGGCCGTGGCCGTGTCGTTCGTGGGGGCTATCGCTTTTGTCGGTCTGGTTGGGCCACATATTGCCCGCATGATCGTGGGCGAGGATCAGCGCGGCTTTCTGCCCTTGTCGGCGCTCTGCGGTGCATTGATCCTGTCGGGCACCTCCATCGCCTCCAAGGCCATCACGCCGGGGATCGTCTATCCCATCGGTATGATCACCTCGCTGATCGGCATTCCCTTCTTTGTCATGCTGATCCTTGGGCAACGAAAAAGGCACTGGCAATGACTGGATTGATCGCGCGGGATCTGAGCTTTTCCTACGGCAAACGCAAGGTCCTTCAGAATGTTGGCTTTGAGGCCCTGAAACCCGGCCAGCTGACCGCCCTCATCGGCCCGAACGCAGCCGGTAAATCGACGCTGTTCCGCCTGATCGCCGGGCTGCTGAAACCCGAGACCGGCAGCGTGCATCTGAACGGGGCAGACCTTGCAACGCTCTCTGGCAAAGCGCGCCTCAAGCAGGTCTGTTTCATGCCGCAGTTCTTTGCCGCCAATGCCGCGCTCACGGTCTTTGATGTGGTGATGATGGCCCACAAACAGCTGCGCGGCTGGCGGGTGAGTGAGGCAGACATGCTGGCCGTGGGCCGCGCGCTTGAGGCCTATGGGATCGGCCACCTTGCCGAGGCCTATGTCAGCGAGTTGTCCGGTGGGCAGTCGCAAATGGTCTCGGTCGCGCAGGCCCTGGTGCGCACTTCGGATGTCTATCTCTTTGATGAGCCGACCTCGGCGCTTGACCTGCGGCACCAGCTGGAGGTTCTGCACCAGATCAAACAGGCGGTGGTGCAGCGTGGTGCCATCGGCATGGTTGCGCTGCATGATCTGAACCTCGCGGCCCGTTTTGCCGACCATCTGGTGCTGGTCGGGCGGGGCCGTGTGATGGCCGAAGGACGCCCCGACGATGTGCTCAGATCGCCTGCAATTTCAGAGATCTACGGCGTCGACATCGAAATCACCACTGGCCCCCGGGAGGATCTTCTTGTCCATGCTTACCCGTCGTAATTTCATCCTGTCCATGTCTGCCCTTGCCGGGTCCGGTGCGGCATTGGCCTGCCCTGCGCCACAGGCGGATGGTGCTGCGCATTCGGTTCTGATGCTGAATGCCGCCTGCGGCGATGCGGAGACTCCAAATGTGTTTGAGCCGGCAATCCTGCATGTGAACCCCGGAGAGAGCGTGACTTTTCTGCCAACTGATGCGGGCCACAATTCGGCCAGCAAGCGCGGGATGATCCCCGAAGGGGCCGCGCCCTGGAACGGCGCCCTTGATGAGGCGCTGACCGTTACCTTCACCGTGCCGGGGATTTACGGGCATATCTGTGTCCCGCACTACGAATGGGGGATGGTTGGTTTGATCGTGGTCGGCGGTGATCTGCACAACCTCGCCAAGGCAAAGAAGGTTCGCCACCCCGGCAGCGCCCGCAGCGCCTTTCGCACGCTCCTGAAGCAGCTGGAGGCCTAGTGCCCTATTTCAGATCAAGGCATCCTGATTGATCCGGGCCATGATTTCCGACAGGCGGGTCCAGCTCTGCAAGGTGATCGGCAGCGCGAGAGCGCTTTCGACATATTCCCAGGAATAGCTGACAACCGAGAACAGGGTGCCCGCTGTCACCTCGGGCAGGGCGGTCGCAATGCGCAGGTTGCCCAGGATCATCCCCAGAAGGATCACGAATATCCCGCCATAAAGCAGCGCCTCTCTGTCCGACAGGCGCACCTCAAGGCGACGCAGGCGCAGGAAATGCGCGCTCATGGCGCGCAGATTGCGGCGCTCCAGCAAGGCGACCTGCTGCTCGCTCCGCTGATTGATGGCGGCGTTGAGGGTATAGAACCTGCGGTGAAACAGGGCGTAGAGCGCGATCATGGCCAGTGTGGCGCCCCCTGCCACCAGCGCCAGATGCGGCGAGAAGAACGACAGGACAATCACCGATATCACCAGTTGCACCCCGGCCGCGATGGCTTCGGGCAGGGTCTCTTCGAGGAAGTCGACCATCTCGCGCCCCATGGCGATACGCGCGTTGAGGGTCGAGACCTCTTGCCCCGATCCGCGCTCTACCTGTGCTTTCCCAAGCTCCACCCGGATCGCGCCATAGATGCGCGTGTCATAGGCCCGCCGGACGACCGAGAGAGCAATAAGCAGCGCCATGATCCCCGCCAGTTGCCAGAATGCAGTGCGACCTCCGGTCAAGAGGTCATCAATGGCCAGCCCGATGAACAGAGGGATAAGGGCCATGAGGGCAGTTTCTCCAAGGATCATGCCCCAGGTCAGAAAAATCCGCAGCCGAAACACCCGGAAGAGGCTGCCAATGGTCAAGGGAAGATCACTCAGCATGGCGGGTCATTGGCCGTAGTGAAGTTTGACAGTGACCGGCCCCGGCGCAAAGGCGGCTTCGGCAAAACTGGGCTCGTCGCCGGGCGCGTCCGCACCGGATGCGCCGATCCCTTCGAGCAGGGTCCAGCCGCGCACATTGAGATCCTCATCGCTGTTTTCGTCATGGAACAGGAAAATGGCGTAAGGCCCGGCATTGAGACCTGTGAAATGATGCGCGAGGCTCCCCCTTTGCGCGGGCAGTGCGGCAAATCCGGCGACCTTTTCGAAATCCAGCCGGTCAAAGGCCTGCGCGCTGTCAAAGACGGCGACAAGCGCTTGCCCCACATCGCTGCGAACGCCGGATACGGTCAGATCAATGCCTTCGGCGGCGGCCCCCAACGGGAAGATCAGAAGGGCCAGAGTGGAGATCAGTTTCATGGGCGTACCTTTTGGCTTTCGGGCAAACTGGATGGGGCGTGAAACAGTGCGATTACATCTTCGGTGATGGCAATCAGAACCGGCACGAGGATGAGCATCAGCGCGGTGCCGAACAGCTCTCCAAAGGCCAGAGAGACCGCCGCCGGGATCAGATATTGCGCCTGTTCGGATGTTTCGGTCAGAAGGGGCAGAAGGCCGATCACCGTCGTGGCCGTGGTCAGGAAAATTGCCTGGAACCGTCCGATCCCGGCTTCATGCAGGGCCTTGGGCACGCTGTTGCCCTCGTCGCGCGCCTGATTGTAGCGGGTGATCATCACCAGGCTGTCATTGACTACCACCCCAGTAAGCGCCAGCATCCCAAAGAAGGAGAACAGTGACAGCGACACCCCCATGATGAGATGTCCCATTGCTGCGGCGATGAACCCAAAAGGCACGATGGCGAGGATAACCACGGGCTGCCAATAGCTTCTGAGCGGCACGGCCATCAACACATAGATCAGCACGGCCGCAAGGATCAGGGCACGGATCAACCCGCCCTGGATCTCTCCCATCTCCTCCAGCTCTCCGGCGGCAACAACCTTGACGCTTGGATAGGTTTTTGAAAGCTGCGGCACCAGTTGTTCAAAAACGGCCTGTCCGACCTCAGACGGGGCAACCACGCTGCGGTCGATCGAGGCCATTACCGTATTCATCCGCTGCCCATCGCGGCGATGCAGCGCGGCAGAGACATAGCTGCCTTCGACCTCGGCCACGGTGCCGAGCGGTACCCAGACGCCGGTGTCGCTGCGCAGGCGGATCTGCATCAGATCGTGGATTGTGTCGCGCGCATCGCGGGCGTTTTGCACCACCACGCGCACCTCGGCGCCATCGCGGCGCACCCGCGTGACCTCGGCGCCGCCAAAACCATAGCCGATCTGACTGGCCAGGGTTTCAGCCGTGAAGCCAAGGTTGCGGGCGTCGGGCCGCAGGCGCAGGCGCAGCTCGGGCTGGCCGCCGACCAGACCGTCGCGGATATTGGCCACGCCGTCGATGCCGCCCAGGAAGCCGCGCATCTCCTCGCTGGCGGCGCGCAAAAGGTCCTCGTCCTTGGACATCAGGCGGATGCTGAACCCTCCGGCAAGGGCTTCGGAGCCGGTGAATTCCAGCTCGCTTGCCCCCTCAACGGCCCCCACGCGAGCACGCCACTGGCGCACCACGTCAAGGATCGGCACATGGGGTCGCTCTGCCACCGGCAGCATCTCGGCATAGATCTGGGCGCTACCCGCGCCGTTCACGATGGCAAAGAAGGTGCGAATCGGCAGATCCTCCATGTCGGCCTTTTCCGCCAGTTCTTGGTTGAGGCGGCGCCCTTCGGCCTCGATCCGGTCGACATTGTCCCGCGTCAGAGAGAAGGGCGCGCGGGCGTCCATCTCAAGGTTCACGGTGATCACCTGGCCCGGAACATCCGGGAAGAACACGGTCTTGACCTTGCCCTTCTCCAAGAGGCCAAGACCCAGCGCACCGGCGGCAATGAAGAGGATCAGAACCGCGTATCGGTGCCGCAGCGAAAACCGGAGGGTCGGCTGATACAGGCGATCACGCACGCACATCAGCGCGCCGCGCGCCCCGTCCTGCACCCGCCCCCAAAGCCGCGCGGGCAAGTGGCGGCGCTGCTCAGTCAGCGGCACATGGGCGAGGTGCGCGGGCAGGATGAACTTGCTTTCAAACAGCGAGAACAAAAGCGCCAGAATGACGATGCCCGAGAACCCGGCCAGAACCTTGCCCAGCGGATTGTCGATCAGCAGCATCGGGTAAAAGGCCGCCACGGTCGTCAACACCCCAAAAACGGTGGCAGTGGCGACCCGTTTGACGCCGATTTCGGTCTGTTTGATGGGATCGCCCCCTTTGCGGCGCTCTTCAAAGACACTTTCGCCTACGACCACTGCGTCATCCACCAGAATGCCCAAAGCAATGATCAGGCCGAATGTGGTGACGTCATTGAGAGAGTAGTCGACCCATTTCGACCCGGCGACGGCCAGTGCGCCCATGACCGAAATCGGAATGCCCATGGCCACCCAAAAGGCCAGCCGTACATTCAGAAAGATCGACAGCAGCAGCGTGACCAGCAACAGCCCCTGCACGCCGTTCGACTGCAACAGCGCGAGGCGGTCGGCGATGTATCCTGCGCTGTCGCCCCAGACTTCGGCCTGGATCGCGGGGGGCAGCTGGCGTTCGAAATCGCTCACCACGCGGCGCACCACACGGCTGATATCCAGCAGGTTTTCCTTTTGCCCGATCAGCACCTCCATGCCGATGGTGGGATTGCCGTTCAGGCGAAAAAGGAAATCGCCCTCTTCAAAACCGTCTCCGATCTGCGCGATGTCAGACAGTGGCACGAAAGAGCCGTCGGGGCGTTCGATGATCGGCAGGGCGCCATATTCGGGCGCATAGCGGGCGCGGTCGTCGGCGCGCAGGTAGATGGTGCCGCCCTTGGTGCGCAGCTCACCGGCCTGAAAACTGAGAGAGTTGGCCTGGATCGCAGCGCTCACATCTGCAACTGTCAGCCCGTATTGACGCAGGATTTCGGGTTCGACCTCGATCCGCAACTCGCGTGGGATCAGGCCCCAAATCTTGTGCCGGGACAGTTCCGGTTCCGCCAGAAGGGTCTCCTTCAGCCGCTGCGCCAGAGTTTGCAGGGTGGCCGGATCGGTCTGCCCGTGCAGGTTGACGTAAAGCGCCGGGAAGTCATAGCCGGAGGCTTCGATCACCGGTCTGCGCGCCTTTTCGGGCAGGTCAGTCAGCCCGTCGATGCGGATACGCACCCGGTCCAGCACGTCTTGCAGCCGCACCCCTCCGGCTCGGTGTACCGTGACCGCCGAATACCCATTCCCGGACGTCGAAGTGATCGAGCGCACGCCTTCGACACCTTCAAGGGCCTGCTCTACCTTCTGCGTGATCAGCTCGTCGACCTGTTCGGCGGTTGCGCCGGGGTACTCAATGGTAATCTCGACACTCTCAGGCGGAATGCGGGGGAAGCCTTCGATGCGGATGGAAAAGAGGGTCTGCACACCAAGGAACAGGATGAGCAGCATCATGAGGTTGGCAGCAACAGGATTGCGGATGAACCAAGCGGTCAATGCGTGCATGGATCAACCCTCTACCCGCTGCGGCGCTACCCGTTGCCCGGGCAGGAAAGAGGCCAGCGGCGTGCGCACCACGCGCCACGGGGCGGGCAGATCTTGCGGAGCGGCGATGGTGATCCTGTCCTCGCTGCGGAACAGGATTTGGGGGCTCAGTCGGACCAACAGGTCGTCAGTGTCAACCATCCAAATGTATCCGGCGCGGGTCAGCGCGGTTTCCGGTAGGGTCAGGGTGTCTGCAATGCGGCGTCCGTCAAATACCACCCGCAGGAAATCCCCGGCCAGCACCCCTTCGGCCGGATCCGAGACGTCCAGGAAGACACGTATCTGGCGGGTTTGGGGATCGAGAAAGCCGCCCCCCTGCCGGATGGTCGCTGTGCCAAGGGGTCGTCCATCCCGGTGAAACAGTCGCGCTGTTCCGCCCGCGATGGGGTGGTCCAGCAAGGCCCAGTCCGACCTGCTAAGTTCCACAGTCATCTCAAAATGACTGTCATCCGAGAGTGTCACCAGCGGCTCTCCGGCGCTGACTGTCTGTCCGAGGCTGGCGAGCCGAGATGTGACGAAGCCGGAAAATGGTGCCGTTACCACGGTGTCAGCCAATTGCTGTCGGGCTGCGGCCAGTTGCGCCTGCGCCGAGGCGAGCGATTTTTCGGCAATCCGCAGGTCCGGCAGGTGCAGGGCCAGATCGTTGGGCGGCTCGATATCGTTACGGGCGAACTGCCGTCGCGACACGGTCACATTGTTCTGCGCACGCAGGCGGGCCAGTTCTGCCTCTTCCACGGCCATTTCGGCTGCGGTCACGGCGGTTTCAAAGGGGGTGCGCTCTACCTCGAACAGGGGCGTTCCTGCAGTGACGCGGGTGCCTGCAAGCGCGGCATCATGCACCGCGCGAATACGGCCCGACACCGCCGCGCGGATCTCGGCGCTCCACCGGGGGCGCAGCTCGGCAAAGGCAGAGACCTGCGCCGTAACCTCCGCTTGGCTCCTATGCAGCACCGAAACAACCGGTGCGACAGGTGCCGCAGTCGTGCGGGAGACGTCCACCGTGTCTTCGGTCTCCAGCAGCAGGACCACCACCGCCGACAAGAGGGCAAGGGCCAGGGTGACAAAGAGCCAGCGTCTTGGTTTGGAGGTGGGGGACTCAATCTGCATGTCTGGCATAGCGTGTCTTTCCGTTGTCGAAACTTCGAATCGCAATGCGTGTTGCGACCTGCGGCTACATGGCATATACAATGAACGATCGTTCGTTCAATATGTAGATGGCAATGAAATCAAACACTCCATCAGATCCTTCGCCGCAAAACTCACGTGACAGGGCCTTGGCTGCGCGCAGGCAAAAAATCCTTGAGGCTGCGGTGATGTGCTTTCTGGAGACCGGGTTTCACCAGACCGGCGTGCGCGATATTGCGGCGCGGGCAGGGGTGAGCCTTGGCAATCTCTACAACCATTTTCCGGGCAAGCATGATGTGCTCCTGGAAATCGCGCGGCTTGAGCGGCAGGAGCTGGACCCTTTCATTGCGCTGCTCGAAAAGGACGGCCCTGCGCCAAAAAGGTTCGGAAAGTTCGTTGGGGTCTACGCAAAATACCTGGCAGCCCCTGAAAACGTGATCCTGACCATCGAGATCACCAGTGAGGCCATTCGCAAGGACGACCTTGGAGAGCTGTTCTGGAAAAACCGTGCGGCGCTGGTCGCCGCCTTGACACGCCTTTTGCAACGCGGCGTGGAAAACGGGGATTTCAACTTACCGACATCCCCTGAAGAGGCGGCGCATATGGTGCTCGAACTGATCGAAGGCCGTGCCTATCACAGCGTTCTGGGGGAGGCGAAGATGCGAAAACTCCTGCCGGGTTTGAAGGCGTTCCTGAGTGCGGCGATCGGGGCAAAAGCACGCTAGTTTTCGCTACACTGAGGCCTCAAGGATCAGATCACTGGCCTTTTCCCCGATCATGATGGCGGGGGCATTGGTGTTGCCCGAGACGATTTCCGGCATGATTGAGCAATCTGCGACCCGCAGACCCTCAATGCCATGCACGCGCAGATCTGCGCCAACAACCGCATCCGGTCCCTGTCCCATCTTGCAGGTTCCCGTCGGGTGATAGATCGAAGTTGAATTGCTGCGCGCCCAGTCCAGAGTTGCTTCATAGTCCTCCATGGCAAGGTCGGAAGACGGGCGGAACTCTTCGGCGATTTTGGAGGCCAAGGGGGCATGCCGTGCGATCTTGCGGGCGATATTGACCCCGTCCACGATGGTTCTGCAGTCCGCCTCGGTTGATAGGTAGTTCGGTATGATCTTTGGATAGGTCTTTGGATCAGGGCCATTCAGGCGGATTTCTCCCCGGCTTTCGGGGCGCAGCTGGCAAACCGACATGGTGAAGGCCGAAAACGGATGCACGCCTTCGCCGGGGCTGTCGGCGGACCAGGGCTGAACGTGGAACTGAATGTCGGGGGTTGCCAGATCGGGCCGGGTTTTCATGAACCCCGTTGCAAGGCTTGCTGCCATTGTCATCGGGCCAGAGCGGAACAGAGCGTATTTCAGCGCAATCCGGGCCTGGTTGAACAGGCTGCGCACCTCATCGTTCAGTGTGGGTTCCTTACATTTGAACACAAGTCGCGCCTGCAGATGATCCTGCAGGGCCTGACCTACGCCCGCCAGATCCACCAGCGGCGTTACGCCGTTTTCCCTGAGCTGCTCTGCCGGGCCAATCCCAGAAAGCATCAAGGTCTGTGGCGAGTTGATGGCTCCGGCTGACAGGATGACCTCCTTGCGGACTATGATGCTGCGGGGAGTTCCGCTTGCATCCAGATAGGTCACCCCAGTGACCCGTCGTCCCTCAAGATCGATGCGCTGCACCAGCGCTCGTGTGACGATCTCCAGGTTTGGTCGGGTCTTTGCGGGCTTCAGAAAAGCAACGGCGGCGCTGCAGCGGCGTCCGTTGCGTGTGGTGAGCTGGAAGTAACCGACTCCTTCTTGCTCGGCCCCGTTGTAGTCTGGGTTGAACGGATAGCCCGCCTCAACCGCGGCGGCGACCCAGGCATCGCAGATCGGGCGCTGAATGCGCATGTTCGACACCGAAAGCGGGCCGCCGACGCCATGGAAGGCATCTTCGCCGCGTTCCTGATCCTCTGATCGTTTGAAGAGTGGCAGAACGTCATCCCAGCCCCAGCCGCTGTTTCCCATCTGGCGCCAGCGGTCATAGTCCTCTTTCTGGCCGCGCACGTACAAAAGCCCGTTCAGCGACGAAGACCCGCCCAGCACCTTGCCGCGCGGCCAGTCGATAGAGCGCCCGTTCAGGCCCGGATCGGGTTCGGTTTTGTAGCACCAGTCGACAGACGGGTTGTGCATGGTTTTGAAATAGCCGACCGGGACATGGATCCAGGGGTTCGTGTCCTTTCCTCCGGCCTCAAGCAGGACAACCTTGTTTTTTGGGTTTTCGCTCAATCTATTGGCGATCACGCAGCCTGCGGATCCGGCACCCACTACAATGAAATCAGCCTCCAAGACCGTCCCTCCCGACTCTCCGTGGAAAAATTTTCTATACAGGATGGCTAAAGCAAGCTAGCCTTTTTTGATACACAGTGTCTCAATAATGCGATCAGGGAGGATAAGCATGGGACTTTCAAAGAATTTGAGCCGCATAACGCGGCGCGATTTGTTCCGCGTTGCAGGGACTTACGGGATGAGCTCGACGCTGTTGGCTGCCGGCAGCTTTGGTGGGGCCATGAGTCTGGCCAGCCTCGCCGCTGCGGCAGAATCGACCTATGAGAGGCGCTTTTCCAAGCCTGCAAAACACACGCTAAAGTTTGGTGCTGCAGGCTTTAACGCGCGCAATCTCTTGATCGAACGGGCAGGGGCCCTGGAGTTTGCCCGAGACCTTGAGGCGCGGACGGATGGGGAGATCCGCATCGAGTTTATCGGTGACAACCAGATCTGCGGGCAGCTGAGCTGTGTGGAAAAAACCCAGCAGGGCATCGTCGATATCTATGCGGCCTCGACCCAGAACTCTGCCGGCGGCGCGCCCTATCTGAACGTTTTGGACTATGCCTTCATGTTCCCGGGCCGCGCGTCGCAGTATCACTTCCTCTACCATCCAAAAAGCCAGGAGATCCTGCGCGATCCGCTGGAAAAGCGGCATGGCCTCAAATTCCTGTTCAGCCATTGTGAGCTGCGCGGGATTCAGCTGGGTCTTGGCTGGCAGGACAAGCCTACCGTCACCAAGCTGGAGCAGCTCTTTGGCACCAAGAACCGCGTGACCGGCACCCAGCTGGGGCGGATTGCCATGAAGGCGCTGAACCTCAATCCGGTGCCGGTGGCCTGGGAAGAGACGCTCGATGGGTTGAAACAGGGGCTGATTGATGGGGCGGAAACCTGGGCCTCTGCCGTGGCCTATGCCAATATGTCGCCGGTGGTCAGCCAGTCCGTTGATCTCAAGTTCTTCTGCGGGACCGAGCATACCTCGATGTCCGCCAAGGTCTTTGACGGCTTGGAAGGCTATCTGCAGGACGCCGTGATGGAGAGCGCCTATTGGGCGCAGGCTCATGTTCAGGCCGCAAACGAGGCGGCACTGGTCAAGACAGTCGGTTTCTCGGACCCGCAGCTGCCGGGCACCATCTTTGTGGAAAACGACGTGCGCCCCGCCTTCCTGCCGGAAAGCGAAATCCGCATGGCCGAGGAAATGTGCTCGCCCGAGTTCCAGCCGCAATTGTGGGAACAGTGGCGGGATCGTCTCAACAAATGGGCAGGCGGCATCGACACCTATCAGGAAATCTACACCATTGCGCGGGAAGTCGAAAAAGACATGAAGCCCGAAAACGTGGAGCCGCGCCGCTGGTGGAAAGGGTGAGCCAGACCGAACCTGAGTAGAGGAGAAGAGGGGCGGCGCCAAGGACTGCGCCGCCCCTGTCGTCCCGGCAGAGTGGAGGCTGTCGGCGGCTAATTCTGGGAGGAAGACATGCAGGTCTGGTCGGACATTGGCGACATTGTCGCCGCCTTTGCGTCGCAAGACAGTTGGGAAATTCGCAATGCGCTGGAGGGCAATGCCGCCTGGGTTGCTGGCACAGCGGTGGCCATATTTGGCGGGCTGCTGGTCATGGGGCTTTACCGTCTGGTGCCGCTTCTGGATCGCCATCTGGAGCGCACCGTCATGGTCTGGAGTTATCTGGCCATTGCCCTGATCATCTTTTGGGGGGTGATCGACCGCTTCGTTTTCAAGAACCAGCAACCCTGGTCCACTACTATCCCGCCCCTTTTGTTCATGATCATGGCCTGGTTTGGCGCGGCCTTTAACGTCAGGCTGCGCACCCATCTGAGCTTTATCGAGTTTCGCATGGCCATGCCCCGTGCCGGGCAATTGGCCTGTCTCGTGCTGGATGCGGCCCTCTGGTTCGGGTTCGCCGTTATCGTCTTTGTGACCACAACACGGATGACGGCCCTGTCTGCCTCCAATTTTCAGATCGTTCTGGGCACCGACAGCGTGATGCAATGGTGGTTCCTGATCACCGCGCCCCTTGCCTTTGTGATGATGATCGCGCGGGTGTTCGAAAACCTCTGGGACGATATCAGCAATTTCCGCAATGGACGGCCCATGATCCAGCAAGCCGTGATCGGAGGAGATACGTGATGACGGACGGAACCTGGGTCACGCTGATCTCGCTGGGGGTCACCTTCCTGTTCATGCTGGGGGTGCCGGTGCTTTTGGTCATCGCCTATTGGGTGATTGGCTGCTCTTTCGTGCTGGGGCTGACGCTTGATAATATGGGGGCTGAGCTGCTGAATGTCTTCAACAAGGGGTTTGCCCTTTTGGCGATGCCGCTGTTCATCCTGACCGGAGATCTGATCAACCAGTCCGGCATCGCGCGCAGGCTTTCTGACTTTGCCTATGCCTGTCTGGGTTGGATGCGCGGCGGGCTGGCCATGGCCTCGCTCGGGGCCTGTGGGCTGTTTGCCGCGATTTCGGGATCCAACTCGGCCACCACCGCCACCATCGGCTCGATGCTGCACCCGGAAATGGTCAAGGGCGGCTATGACGAGCGCTTTTCGGCGGCGACCGCAGCGGCGGGCGGGACAGTTGGCATCATCATCCCGCCGTCGATCATTTTCATCGTCTACGGGTTCCTGATGAATTTGCCAATCTCGGACCTGTTCGTGGCCGGGATCCTGCCCGGCGCGATGATGGTCATCGGTATGCAGCTGGCCTGCTGGATCATCTGCCGCCGCAACGGCTGGGGGCACCTGATCCCCTTGCAGATGACCCGAGTGCTCAAGACGGCCTTTGGCGCCTGGCTTGGCTTCTTTGCCATCGGTCTGGTGCTGTGGGGGATCTACACGGGCAAATTTTCCCCGACCGAGGCCGCAGGCGTGACCGTTGGGTTCTGCGTTATCGCCGGAGTTCTGTCTTGGATTGTGACCCGCATGATGGGGGGCAAGACAGACAAAACCTGGCAGGAGAAATCCTTTGCAGAAATGCTGGTGGTGGAAGGGTTCACGCCTTTGCAGATCCCGTCCATCGTGGTGCGATCGGCACAGATCACCGGCATTCTTGCGCCCCTCATCGCCATCTCGGTGGTGATGCAGCAGATCCTGTCGCTATTGGGGGCGCAGCAGGTCATCGGCGGGTTCGTGACCTCGATGGGCGGTTATCACGCTGTCCTGTTCACCTCGATGGTTATCGTCTTCTTTTCCGGTATGGTGCTGGAGAGCCTTCCGGTCACGATCATCCTTGCGCCGATCCTTGCCCCGATTGCGGCCTCTGTGGGAATCGATCCGATCCATTTCTCGGTCATCTTCCTGGTTGGCGCCTCCATCGGGTTCATCACGCCGCCCTATGGGCTCAACCTCTATGTGGCGTCAGGGGTAACCGGTGTTCCGTATTTCAGACTGCTCCGCTATACGGTGCCCTATCTTGCAGCACTTATCGGGGTTTGGCTTTTGGTTTCCCTTGTGCCCGACTTTGCCTTGGTGCTGCTGCCAAACAAATAGCGCGGATGGGCGATGGCAGAAGACGCATCGGAAAAGCAAGACGGACAGATCCCCACCAACCTCCGGCTGCTGCGACTGCTGGAGGTTGTCGTTGCACGTGGGATCGCAGTGCGACCGGCAGATCTGATCGAAGAGCTGGGTTTGCCCAAACCGACCGTGCATCGGCTGATCCAGACAGCCGAGGCCGAAGGGTTCCTGCAACGCGATCTTGATGGGCGGGCCTTTGGGCCGGGGCCGCGCCTGCGCCAGATGGCGCTGGACACAATGTCGTCCGAACACCTGCGCACCGCGCGGCTCAGCATTCTGAAAGGCATTGCCGAAGAGCTGGGCGAGACCTGCAACCTTGCGGCAGCAGACCGGGAAGGGATGATCTATCTCGACAGGGTCGAAACCAAGTGGCCGCTTCGCATACAGCTGCCGATTGGCACCCAGGTGCCCTTCCATTGCACGGCAAGCGGCAAGATGTACCTCTCTTCGCTGAAACCCAAGGCCCTTGAAGCGGTTGTTCGATCACACCCGCTGGAAGCGACGACGCCAAAGACGCTCACGGACCCAGATGCGCTTTTGACCGAAGTGGATGCTATCCGTGCAAGAGGTTACTCAACGGACGATGAAGAATTCATCTCTGGAATGGTCGCGGTTGCCGTTCCGGTGTGGGACCGAAGTGACAGGCTGTTGGCAACGCTGTCTGTGCATGCACCGGTGCAACGTTGCAGCCTGATGTGTCTTGTGGAACGACTACCTGCGCTGCGTCTGGGGGCGCAAAGACTGTCCGAGCTGACGTGAGGCGTCTGCGTCTTGGCAGGGGTGACGTAGTAAAAAATACAATTTGGTTCTTGCGGTCCCTGAAAGACCCATGCGTGCAAGAGACTGCAGAAAAAGAAAGGTTGTAGGGCGGCCGTTGTTGCGAGCCTGGGTCATATGTCGGTTTGAATGAGAAGCGAGTGAAACAGACCAATTGCTTGGCATCTGTTCCATTGTGTGGATCGCGATGGCCAAAGCCGGATTTTTGACGTATGTGACGCCGGGGTGATCCGAGATCTCTAGCCGGTCATGAGAGCGGCTCCACCGCGCGATTCGCAATGAGTTTGACAGTGCTGGCAGGAAACGGGGTTGATCTTGCGATGACTGCAGATGTTTCCCATTCCGGATCCAAAAGCAAAAGCGCCGCCCAAAAGGGCGGCACTCTGGTTAGGCACTTTGCTTGTGCAAGTCCCCGGGGGCCAATAGCCGTTCACGCAGTTTTTCCAACGTTACGCCTTTTGCCGCAGCAGGAAGATCGGCGGGACCAGATGCATTGATCTGGTCTTCAACCCGGTCATAGAAACCCGACAAACCTGAAAGTGTCTGGATGACCAGATCAAAATCCTGCAGTGCTTTTAGCTCTTGGCTGGTTGGGCGCGTTCCGCGCTCCAGAACCGTTAACGCAACGTCTTCTAACTCTTGAATCTTTGCCTTCAGCTGCTGCATTTCCCAAGAGGAAATGGCGCAGAGATCTCTCAGGGCTTTGTCGGGATGCTTCATGATTACAGGCGTCCAACCACTTGTTCGATGGCCTGCTTCATTGTCGCGACGGTGAACGGCTTGCGTACAATGTTGTTCAGCCCGAGCTTTTTGCCGACTTCGATGATCTCAGGAGTCGGTTTCCCTGTAACCAGGATGAACCCGACGCGCTGAGTGACCTGGTGCCCGCGTACAGCCTGCAGAAGGCCAAGGCCGTCCATGCCAGGCATATTGTAGTCAGACAGCACGAGGTGCACAGGCGTTTTCGTCATTTTCTGAAACGCGGATTGCCCGTTGTTTTCCACCATATAGTTCTTGATGCCCAGTTCGTCCAAGGACTGCGTCAGGATCCCTCGGCTTGTCGACATATCGTCCACAACCATAACGCGCAGATTGTCTTTCAAGCTCATGTTTTTTCCTCGTGTTTCTCTTTACTGCTCAAACTTATCGGGCATCCCCACCCGACGGAGTGTGAATGTATGTTGTGATGCCGGCCGTTTTCATGTGTTGCGCGGCGGGGCCGGACATTCGCTCTGAGTGCCCGATAAACAAGTAACCTCCTGGCACCAAAGACCTTTGAAACGCCTGCCAGACCTTCTGCTGGGTCGGTGTATCAAAGTAGATGGCCACGTTCCGACAAAATATTGCATCGAATTTTCCCTTAAATGGAAAGGGTTCGATCAGGTTCAGAACGCCAAGCGTGACCATCGAACGGATGCTTTCCGGCAGCCTGCCGTCCGCATCCAGTTTTGGTACATACTTGCGGTATTCCGCAGGGATTTGCGCCAGTTCGTCAGCCGGGTACTTTGCCGCTGTGGCCGTTTTCACAACAACCGGGTCGATGTCGGTGCCCAGGATCTTGAAGTTCAGACGATTCACATCAGGGCACATATCCTGAATGATCATCGCCAGAGTGTAGGGTTCCTGGCCATTGGAACATCCGGCCGACCAAATCCGGACCCGACCGCCTTCCCGTGCCTTTTGAATCAGCCCGGGCAGAACATCCTTTCGCATGGTCTCAAAGTGATGCGGCTCTCGGAAGAACTGCGTCACATTGGTGGTCAGGAGCGACAGAAGGTTACTGCGCTCTGCGTCAGAATTCGGCCCGTTGAGACGGGCAAGATAGTCCTTGAAATTCACAACGTTCTGCTGACGCAGACGCCGTGCCAAGCGCGCAGAAACCAGTGGTTTCTTGCTGCTCGACATAGACAACCCGAAATGCTTGTAGGCAAATTGGGCGATGGCTTCGAAATCCTGATCAGTCAGGGTGAAACCGTCTGTCTTGGGATCGATAGGACTTCTTGCGTTCACATCATCACCTGTTCAGGCACAGAAATAACTGCATCCAGATTGATGATCCGCACCATGGTTTCATCGTGCGAGATGATTCCCTGGATGTACTCCATGGTGTAGCGGCTATCGACTGGAGGCGTGTCCTGGATGTCATCCGGATTGATCGAGATGATTTCCGAGACAGACTCGGCCAGCAGGCCAACCGGTTTGCCACCAACCGCGACGACGATCACGACATTGCGCTCGCTGGCTTCGGTCTGGTGCAGGCCGAAACGCGCGGACAGATCGTAGATCGGGATCACCGCTCCACGCAGGTTCATCACGCCCAGCACGTCCGACGGGGCGTGCGGCAGGATCGTGACTGGGGACCACCGGCGGATCTCACGGATCTGAGTGATTTTGAGACAGAAAGCCTGGCCCGCCACAGTGAAGCTCACAAATTCACTGAACTGGGCGTGTTTTACTTCCTGATCGCCGTGCTTGACTTCAACTTGCGACTGCATTGTTCATTCTCCGCTCGGTGTCAAAGGCGGCTGCCGAGGGCGAGGCCGCGATAATGCTTTCCGGATCAAGGATCATGGCGATTTTGCCGTCTCCAAGAATTGTGGCGGCTGCCACACCGGCAATCTCCCCGCACACGCCATCCAGGCTCTTGATGACCACCTGGCGCTGGTCATGGATATCATCCACCGCAAGCGCACTGCGCTGACCGGTTTCCGTCTCGACCAGCAGATAGACGCCGGGCGGTTGGTCATCTTGTTTTTCCAGGCCCAGCGCTCCGGCCACGTCACAGACGGGCACGAAGTTCCCACGGATCGACAACAGAGTACCATCGGCACCCAAGTTGTTGATCATATCGTCGCTGCCACGCATCGTTTCCACGATGGAGGTAATCGGAACCACCATGGTCTGATCCGCAACCGACACCACCATTCCGTCCATGACCGCAAGGGTCAGTGGTAGAATGATCGTAAATGTCGAGCCCTTGCCGGGCGCGGACGAGATGTTGATGCGGCCACCAAGGCCGGTCACAGCGTTCTTGACCACATCCATGCCCACGCCGCGCCCCGAGAGGTTTGACACTTCCTTGGCTGTCGAGAAACCTGGCAAGAACAACAGGTTGTCGATCTCGCTGTCGGTCAGCTCGGCGTTCTCGGGGATCAGCCCCTTGTCGATCGCGATCTGTTTGACGCGTGGTCGGTTCACACCGGCACCGTCGTCCTTGATCTCGATGCAGACGCTTCCCGAGCGATGCGAGGCCGTCAGCTTGATTTCACCAACCTTGCCCTTTCCGGCGCTTTCCCGGTCCTCGGGCTTTTCGATCCCGTGGTCCACCGCGTTGCGCAGGATGTGCGTCAGCGGATCCGACAGGCGTTCGATGACGGTCTTGTCGACTTCGGTGTTTTCACCCTCGGTCACAAGCTTACAGGTCTTGCCCGTCGCGCTGGAGGCTTCGCGGACAATCCGGGCCATACGCTGGAACAGCGGTTTGACCGGCTGTGCGCGGATCGACATGACGCCTTCCTGGATGTCCCGGGCCAGATTCTTGAACCCTTCCAGTTCGGTCTCCACATCCCGCATGTCGGCGACATCAAGATTGGCAATCTGCTGAGCCAGCATCGAGTGGTTGATGATCAGCTCTCCAACCGCGTTGATGAGCCGGTCCACCCGTTCAAGCTCTACGCGCAAGGTCGGCTTTGGACCCCCGCGCTGCTCCGCTTTTGCGGTGTCTGCCTTGGGAGCGGGAGCCTTGTCAGCAGACGCGTCCACCGCGGGTGCGGGGCCTGCATCTGCCGCCGGAGCGGGGGCCGGTTGGTCAAAAGGGGCTGGAGCGGCGTCCCCGTCCTCTGCGGACGGAGCAACACCAAATGCAGCATTCAGTGCTTCGAGGGCCGCAGCATCCGCTTCGGCGTCGCCATCCCCTTCGATCGACAGTTCGCACAGGCCTTCCACGAATTCGAAGACGGCCTCAATCTTGTCGCGAGGTTCAGTGGAGGTCAGAACCAGATCCCAAGCCAGATAGCTTTCCGCTACATCGATCGCATCAAAGCCAGGAAGTTCGGTATCATCGAGCTTGATCTCGAGTTCGCCGAGTTCTTTCAGGGCCTGGAACAGGAAGAAAGGCTCGTTCCCGGTTCCGTACATCTCTTTCATGGGATGGAAGCGGATGCGATAGGTCTCTTCCGTCGGTGCGGCTGGGATATCGATCGCCGCCGGGGCAAAGCCGCCGGGAGCACCGAGACCCATCGGTTCGAAGGTGAGGTCCTCTTCCTCTTCAGGGATATACTCATCGAGTGCGGCGATCAGCATGTTGTGGTGCGCTTCGTCGGTCTCACCGCCGTCTCGGGCAGTGGCAACCAAGTCGCACAGGTGATCGCTGGAGCGCAGAAGCAGCTGTATCAGCTTGGGCTCAAGCTCCAGCCGATTGGCTCGCACTTCGTCAAAAACGGTCTCAAATCTGTGGGCAAACGCCACCAACTCGTCCAAGCCAAATGCCCCGGCGCCACCCTTGATCGAGTGAACGGCACGGAAGACGGCATTGACCACCTCCGGATCGTGATTGCCACCTTCGATGGCAGTCAGACCCTCGTCCGTTGCTTCAAGGAGCTCTTCACACTCCTCAAAGAAGGTATCTTGAATCGACCCGGACATCTTATGCCGCGGCTCCAGTTACGCGCTTGAGAGCGAAGATCAGCGACGCATCGTCAAAGGGTTTGGTGATCCAGCCAGTTGCTCCGGCATTGCGTGCGCGCGCCTTCATGTCGGCAGCGCTTTCCGTGGTCAGAACCAGGATCGGCACTTTGGAATTGATGCCTTCGCCGCGCAGCTCTTCAATCACACCGAAACCGTCCAGGTTCGGCATATTGATGTCCGTGATCACCACATCCGGGGCCACTTCGGGATACATGTCCACCCCTTCGCGGCCATCTACCGCACAGTGGTATTCAAAACCGGCCTCTTCCAGAGTGGCCGCAAGCAGATTCCGAATCGTGCGGGAATCATCGATGGCAAGAACTTTGGTTTTCATGCTGTTTCCTCGTCTTCAAACCGGTTGGACTCTAAACCCAAAAGCGACAGAGACTTTCGGCACGATTCACTGATGTTAGTGACCGCAAAGCCCAGTTCTTCAGAGCGCCACTGCTGCTCTGCACTAAGCAGAAGCTGGAGGCAGCGCGATGGCATGGCGGCTACCCCTTTGCAGTCGATTTCGACCGCTGAGGTGCGCGCGCCGCGCAGAAATGCAATCAGCGGATCGAGATCCGAGAATGCATTCGGCAATTCCAAAAGGTGTTTTTGCGTTTCCGTGGTCATCTTCCGCGAGTCGCACCCCCGTTGTCGGTCACATGTTAGAGTTCGATAGGCCCATTCTTAGGGTTGGGGGCTTAATAATTGATTGCCGGAATATGGCGGGAATGCCGTTTTATATGGCGCCGCGCTGCATCAGGAGCTCTCTTTTCCGGAAAATTTTAGGGGCCTGTCCAGGCGGTCTTTGGTCTGTGTTTCCGAGTTGGGGATTGGGCTACACAGTTAGAATCCTATTACGCGCGCGCGAGGGTGCGAAACGAGGATGGGATTGGTCACGCTTTGTCGTTGCCGGTTGGCTCTTCTGCAGATTGCCTTCGTAAAATTTGAAGCAGCAGGCCAAATTTAAGCGGCAAATTAACATCTGCTGAGCATTCACTATTGGGAAATAGCCCTTCTTGGGCCGCTCAAGATCCCAGACGGAAAGGCGCGTTGTACAGTGAAGATTGCTCAAAAACTCCCGCTCTTGGTTGTCGGATTTGTCGTGGTGCTGGCCGCAGTTATCGTGACGATCAGTACAGTGACCTCACAAAGAAGTGCCAGGCATCAGGCCGAAGAGCATTTCGAATCGCTGATCGCTGGCCGCGAGACGGCTGTCGAAGCCTTGATGAACGGCTTTGAGGCTGACCTTCTGACGTTAGCTGCCATGCCATCGACCGAAACCGCGCTGCAGCGTCTTTCGGGGGCCTGGGCAAATCTTGGTGACGGGGCGGCTGATACAGTCCGGGACGCCTACATCACGAACAACCCGAATCCTCTGGGTGAGCGTCACCTTCTTGATCGTGGCAAGGCGACGATCCCCTATAACATCCATCACGCCAAATTCCATCCGGCCTTTCGGACGTTGCTGACCACCAAGGGCTACTATGATGCCTTCCTGGTCAATCTTACGGGCAACATCATCTACACAGTCTACAAGGAAGACGACTACGGCACCAACCTGATTGATGGTCCCTACAAGGATTCCGGTATTGGTGTTCTCTATCGTGAAGCGGTCGAAGCCGAACCGGGGCAGGTTCTGTTTTCGGATTTTGCACCATATGCCCCCAGCAATAATGCACCGGCGGCATTTGCCGCTACGCAGCTGGTGTCCAATTCGGGGCAAATGGTCGGCATTCTGATCCTGCAGATCCCGGTGGGAATGATCGATTCCTTCATGAATGATTCACGGGGTATCGGGAACACCGTCGATGCCTATCTTGTCGGGCCGGACAATCTTTTTCGCTCCAGCGCGCGCTATGAGAATGGCCACCAAACGTTGGATCCGGCACCCGACCTAGAGCAGATCAGAGGTGCCTTGAACGGGCAAAGCGCCTTCTATCCGGCCGTGATGGGAGTGAACGGGAATGAGGTAAGCGCCTTCTCAGAACCTTTCTCAATGATGGGTGTGGACATGGCGATCGTCATCGAACAGGATCGCGCCGAACTGATGGCGCCGGTCAATTCCGCCATGGCCTTTATGATTGCTGTGTCTTTGGCTTGTGCCGGCGGGCTATCGGTTTTGGGCTGGCTCTTTGCACGCTCGATTACACGGCCTCTTGTGCGGCTCAGTGAAAACATGGACTCTGTATCCTCTGGCAACCTGAATACCGAAGTGGCGGAAGCCAAGCGCAGCGATGAGATTGGCCAGATCGGCAAGACTCTTGTCTCCATGCAGGAAGACCTGCGTCATGCACGCACTGCTCAGGAGGAGCGCGCGGAACAGCAGCGCCAGCAGGAAAAGGTTGTGGAAAAGCTCAGCACGGGACTTCTGAGGCTGTCGCAGGGTGACTTCTCCGATACGATCACCGACCCCTTCTCCGAAGAGCACGAGCAGTTGCGCACTGATTTCAACCGTACTGTTGAAACTCTGAGTGCCACGATTGCCCAGGTGGTTGAATCGGCCGAAAGCATTCGCAACGGGGCGGCTGAGATCAGCCAGTCGTCGGATGACCTGTCGCACCGCACCGAAAGCCAGGCCGCGACGCTGGAAGAGACCGCCGCGGCTCTGGATGAGCTGACCGCCAGCGTGAAATCCGCCGCCGAAGGCGCCCGTAGCGTTGAGAACATCATGGAAGAGGCCAAGCAAGAGGCCGAGAACAGCGGTGTCGTGGTGCAAAGCGCGGTTTCGGCCATGACCGAGATCGAGCAGTCCTCGACCCATATCGCGCAGATCATCGGCGTGATCGACGACATCGCCTTCCAGACCAACCTCCTGGCGCTGAACGCAGGCGTCGAGGCCGCCCGTGCGGGCGAAGCGGGCCGCGGCTTTGCGGTGGTTGCCTCCGAAGTGCGCGCCCTGGCGCAGCGCTCCTCGGATGCGGCGATGGAGATCAAGACGCTGATCAGCGACTCCTCGCGCCAGGTGGAGCGCGGGGTGGATCTGGTCGGCAAGGCGGGCGATGCGCTGAACAACATCGTCGAGCGCGTCAACCACATCTCGAAACTGGTGACGGATATCGCCGAGGGCGCGGTGGAGCAATCCACGGGTCTGGGCGAGATCAACACCGGCGTTGTGCAGCTGGATCAGGTGACCCAGCAGAACGCGGCCATGGTCGAAGAGGCCACCGCGGCAGGGCATATGCTCAACAGCGATGCGACGAAGCTGGCCGAACTGGTGGCGCATTTCAAGATTTCGGGCGGTGGCGGCATCACGCAGATGAGCGCGCCAAAACCTGCCCCGAGCAAGCCGACGGCGCATGGCGATGATGACTGGGATTTCTCAGACTTCAGCGACGCCGCCCCGGCGGCCACCGGCACCGACGGCAACGCAGCCCTCGACAAGTGGCAGGATTTCTAAGGACCAGCAATCCGAAGTGTTTTCGTGCACTTCACAAATTAGGGAAACTTTTGGCTGTTCGCCAAAAAAACGTGACTGGGTGAAGCATTGACGTCTCAAAACCTTCTTATCATTACGACGGATCGGGCTTTTGCCCGGTCACTGCAATCTCATATGGAATCGGCATATCCCGGTATGAAGGTTCTCTTGGCCAACAATCTGATGATGGCCTACAACCAGGCAGAGGCGGCTCAGCCAACCTTTGCCTTTGTTGAGGATGGTTTCACCCGATTGCCTGAGTTTGAAATGATGTTGGCGCTGTTCTCGGCTGTCGACACGCGTTGGGTTTCGGTTATGGACAGTCCCGGGGCAACGCCCGCACGCCAGTCCAACCCTCTTTTGAACGTTGGTGCCGGCATTTTTGAATTGACCAAGGCGGACAGCCCACGTCAGTTCGCCCAGTATTTTGACATGATGGTGAAGGCGCCACGCCGGGGCGCGCCCTCGCGTTCGCCGGCCGCGCGATCAGCACCCGCCAAAAACGACTTCAAGAAAATGATCCTGATCGGATCGTCGACTGGGGGTGTGGAGGCATTGCGCAGCGTTCTGGTCGGGTTCACACAGGACTGCCCGCCGACCATGATCGTTCAGCACACTGGAAAGAATTTTGGACCCGGTCTGGTATCGCTGCTCGATCGTATCTGTGCCGCGAAAGTCGTGCCTGCCGAAGACGGAATGCAGATCCAATCAGGGCATGTTTACGTGGCCGCCGGGCAAACGCGCCACATGGGGCTATCTCCGCGCAAACCTGTCCGTCTGCGTATGAAGGATGGACCGCCAATTTCGGGTCATACGCCTTCTGTTGACGCTTTATTCACTTCTGCCGTGCCATATGGAAGAGACGTGGTGGCAACTATTTTGACAGGAATGGGGCAGGACGGAGCTAAAGGTCTGATGGAATTGCGCAAAGCTGGTGCATCGACCTTTGCACAGGATGAAAAATCCTCTGTTGTTTATGGAATGCCAAGAGTTGCTTGGGAAACTGGAGCCGCGCAAAAACAAGTATCGCTCGCAAGGATGGCTGGAGCTCTGCTTCAGGCCGCGAAGTCCTGAGTGAAAGGTTAACAAGGAGACCGCTGTGACGTCAGTATTCGCCAACTCCACTTCGGTAACGCTCTTGCAGGGAGAATACCGGGTATCCACCGATCCTTCGGTCGTGTTCTCGACGGTTCTCGGATCGTGCATTGCGGCCTGCATTTATGATGCAGAAAACGGTGTTGGTGGGATGAACCATTTCCTGCTGGCGAATGCAAATGGCGGTGCCGTCAGCGCACGCTACGGTATTCACGCGATGGAACTTCTGATCAACGGGGTCATGAAAAAGGGTGCCGAACGGCGCAATCTTAAGGCCAAGGTGTTCGGTGGAGCCAAGATGTCCGCCAACCTGTCCGATATTGGCGCGTCCAATGCGCAATTCGTGCAGCAGTTTCTGAAAGACGAAGGCATCCCGTGCATTTCATCCAGCGTAGGCGGTACCTCGGCCCGCAGGGTCAGGTTCCACCCAACCAGCGGAAGCGCGCAGCAGACACGTGTTGCCAATGACCGTCGTCTGGGCGAACAGGAAATTGCTGCAGCACGCGCCGCGCCGAAGCCTGCACCGGCAGCTGCTCCCGCTGGCGCAGGGGATCTCACCCTGTTCTGATCCATATCTGCGTCGCGTCTTTGAGTTACCAAGGCCGGTCACCAACGTGTGATCGGCCTTTTCCTGTCGATCATGTTTTCGTGCCCATAGCGCAGGGCAGAATTTATTCCTTGCTCCGTTGGAAGCCCGCGGATAGTCCGAAAGGGTAACGCAATTTGGTAGCGAGGCTTATCATGATGTTCTCCCGCATTTGCCGCCACGTACTGGCTGCCGTGCTGGGGATTGTCCTGTGTTCGATGGCGCCGACTTTTTTGCGTGCAGGTCAGGTCATTGTCTTTGCACCTGCCAGTATGACCAACGCCATTGCCCGGATCCGAGCAGAGTTTGAGGCGGCAACTGGCCATCAAGTCTTGGTGTCGTTTGCGGGATCCTCCGTACTGGCCCGCCAGATAGAGCTGGGGGCTCCGGCAGATGTCTTTCTATCTGCCAATCCGGCCTGGATGGACTATCTTGAGGAAAAAGGACGGATAGTTGGTGAAACGCGATTTGATCTTGTTGGGAACCAATTGGTTTTGATCGGCCACGGAAAACAGCCTCCGGCTGACCTGACTTCAAAAGATAATCTTCTAGAGCGTTTGTCCGGGCGGCGCTTTGCGATGGCCCTGACTGAGGCTGTTCCGGCCGGAATATACGCTAAGGCAGCCCTGAGTTCGATGAACCTGTGGGAGAGTGTGCAGCCGGATGTGGTGCAAACGGACAACGTCCGGGCCGCCCTGGCCTTGGTGGCAACCGGGGAAGCTCCTTTTGGCGTTGTTTATGCCACGGATGCGCGCGCCAGTTCGGCAGTCAGCGTCGTCGCGCGTTTTCCAGCCGATAGCCATCCGCAAATCGTATATCCGGCCGCCGCCGTTGCGCCAGCAGACAACCCTGCCGCGCTTGGCTTTCTTGACCACCTGAAAACACTCTCCGTTCAGTCCATTCTGATGGAAGAAGGGTTTTCCCGATTGCCCGATTGACCGCTAACATGGAGTGGCTCGGCGCTGAAGAATGGCAGGCAGTTGCCCTTTCCCTGCGGGTGTCGTTCTGGGCGACGCTTGTTGCCATGCCGTTTGCTGTGCTGACGGCTTTTGCATTGGCACGGTGGGAGTTTGCGGGCAAGCAGCTGTTCAATGGGCTTGTCCATCTGCCGCTGATCCTTCCACCGGTAGTGACGGGCTATCTTCTGCTTTTGACATTTGGGACCCAAGGGCCGGTTGGCGGTCTCTTGCAGGAGCTGGGGATTGTTCTGGCTTTTCGCTGGACGGGTGCTGCCCTGGCTGCGGCCATCATGGGGTTTCCTCTGATGGTGCGGGCGATCCGGCTGTCGATCGAGGCCGTCGATCCGAAGCTGGAACAGGCCGCAGCGACGCTTGGGGCCTCGCGTCCTTGGGTGTTTGCAACCGTTACACTGCCGTTGATTCTGCCGGGAGTTATTGCGGGCTCGATCCTGGGCTTTGCCAAGGCGATGGGTGAGTTTGGCGCGACGATCACATTTGTGTCCAACATTCCGGGCCAAACCCAGACTTTGCCCTCTGCCGTTTATGCCTTTCTGCAAACCCCGGGAGGTGAGGCGGCCGCCGCACGGCTGGTGATGATCTCCATTGCAATAGCAATGGGCGCCTTGCTGCTTTCTGAGTTTCTGGCCCGCCGGGCTGCAAGACGGATCGGAGACGGGTGATGCTGTCGGTCAGCCTGCAACATAGTCGACCGGGTTTCGCGCTGGATGTCGCCTTTGACGCTCCCCCTGGGATCACTGTGCTGTTTGGGCGATCCGGGTCTGGCAAGACAACCGTGGTGAATGCGGTTGCGGGATTGTTGCGGCCTGCACAGGGACGTATTTCCCTGAATGGCCGGGATCTGTGCGATACGGATCAGGGGCTGTGGCTGCCGCCAAACCGCCGCCGCATCGGCTATGTCTTTCAGGAGGGGCGGCTGTTTCCGCATCTTACGGTTCGGCAGAACCTGCTGTTTGGCAACTGGTTCGCGCCAAAGGCAGCCCCGCGCGCCGATCTGGATCAGATCGTTGAAATGCTTGGTATTGGCCATCTGCTGAAGCGGCGACCTGGCGGCCTTTCCGGCGGTGAGAAACAACGCATAGCCATTGGGCGCGCTCTTTTGTCGGCCCCGGAGATGATCCTTGCCGATGAGCCACTTGCTGCCCTGGATGAGGCGCGCAAGGCAGAAATCCTGCCCTATTTTGAACGTCTCAGAGATGAGAGCGGCATTCCCATTCTTTACGTCAGCCATTCCGCAAGCGAGGTCGCCCGCCTCGCCACTACCGTTGTTGTCTTGCAAGATGGGAAAACCACGCGACAAGGACCGGCAGCTGAGATCCTCAGCGATCCCAAGGTGATGCCGACAGGGGTGCGGTCGGTCGGGGCTGTGCTTGAAACGCGGCTCAAAGCGCACCATCCTGACGGCCTTAGCGAGCTGGATGCCGGAGGGCTTTCGCTGTTCCTGCCGCGTGTTGCACAGGCGCCGGGGCAGATGGTGCGCGTGCGCATCTCGGCCCATGAGGTGATCCTGTCGCGGGGCAAACCAGAAGGGCTGTCTGCGCTCAATATTCTGCCGGGGCAGGTGGACCAGATCCATTCGGGGGAAGGCCCCGGCGCGATGGTTTCTCTTCGAACGCCTGCAGGACGCATCCTGGTCCGGATCACGCAACGTTCTGCGCAGGCCCTTGGGTTGGAAGAAGGCAGCGACTGCTATGCCGTCATCAAGTCCGTTGCCATCGCGCCCGGAGATATTAGCAAGATCAGCGGATCATGAAAAAGGAAAGGGACGCCCATGCAGGCGTCCCTCGGTTCGGTTTGGTGCTTTGTCTACCAGCGAGTCCTTAGGACAGGCGTCGCAGGAAACCGTCACGAGCGACTGTGATAAGCAAACGGTCATGGATTTGGCGGTCGATTTCAAATCCGCCTGCTTCCTTGAGGTAGGAGTGGATCGCGGTGTGGGGATTGTTCCCCTTGCCCCAGGGACGGTCACTATATGTGTCCGGTGCCATGTCTTCGATCAGGGTATCAAACACCACGCAGTAGCTGCCCTCTGACGCAAGCGGTGCATAGGCCTTGAGTTCTTCCAGAACGTGATCATGCGTGTGGTTGCTGTCCAGGCATACGAGGATCTTTTTATAGTCTTTGGCAATGTCGTGCACTTTGGCGACCACGTCATCAGCGATCGAAGAGCCCTGGATCATCTCGATGCGAGAGCGCATCGGATGAGCGTCGATGGCGGCTTTGTTATGGGGACGGATATCGATGTCGATTCCCAGCACCTTGCGTTTGGGGTTGTTGGGATCAAAGCTGGTGCCGGCCTCAATCGCCTCGGTCATTTCCAGTAGCGCCAGCATCGAGGCCGAAAAGATCAGCGAGCCGCCATGCGCAATGCCGGTTTCGATCACCAGGTCAGGTTTGATCTCGTGGATCAGTTCCTGCATGGCGACGATATCCTGCGGGTACTGGATAATTGGGCGGCCCATCCACTGGAAGTTGTAGGAATATTTTGCCTTGGCCGAGGCTTGAAGGAAATCCATAGCGGCGGACTGCAGGGCCGGGTCGCCCCGCATATCTTGGGTGCGTGCGGTGATTTCGCTTTGGAAGGTCGTCATTGTGTCATCCTTTCGGTCATGGCTTTCACGCCGGTGCCAGAGGCGGCGGATTGAGAGAAAAGTCTGTGTGGGATTGGTCCACGGTGTCCGACGACGTAGGGCGGATCGTCGGGGTTGTCGGGGCGCGTCCCGAATTGCAATAGATCGCGGCGCCCGTATTGATCTGCGATATGTTCGGCCAGGGCCCGCACGGTGATGCCGGTCTGTGAGCAGATGTTGCTGACGCCGCAGCGATCCGAAAGCGCGTCATCTACGAGCATCTTGGCGGCATCCGAAACGTCCAGAAAATCCCGAACCTGCAGGCCAGAAGTCAGGGCCATCGATTGCCCCTTGGAGAGGTTTTCATGCAGCGCGGCGACCAGGCGGCGGGGATCTTCCCCTGCGCCGTGCAGGTAAAACAGACGCGCCCACAAGAAGTCCACCCCGGCCTGCGGCAGGCTCTGGCCCAGGGCGAGAGCGCAGGCTGCCTTGGCGGCTGCATAGGGAGATTGTGGATTCACGGGGCTGTTCGTACCGACGCTTTGGCGTTCGGCCTGAGCTGTGTGAAGGTCATACTCAAGGCAGGTTCCAACCCCGACAAAGCGGTCCAGCTGTGCAAGAGCCGCCCCCTGTGCCATCCCCAGAGTGCCGATCAGGCAATCGGTGTTCTTGGGAGAGGTCTGGTATTTTCCGGCTTCGGCGTACCAGGCCATGTGTATCACCATGTCCTGACCCTGCATCACTTCGGCCCACCATGCGGCACTTTGCGAGAAGACATCCGGAACTTCGATGACACGGTCCTGAGGTCCCAAAACGGGGATACGATCCGCACTGCCTTGGCGCACCACATGGCACAACCGATGCTCCGCGTGGTGCAGGACCTTGGTAACCGCCCGACCGACAAACCCGGTAGAGCCTGTCAAAAGGATATGCTGTGCGGTCTTGCTCATAAGAATTTCCGCATCAGATCGGCGTCGCGTACATGTGCCAGAGCCACGGTGTCGGCCTGTTTCAAAATCGCGCTATCCTTGCAGCCGAGATTCAGTACAACATCTGTGGCGTAGATTTCTGTGCCTTCGGTCACATGGCGCACCGGCCGGTTCGATATGGTGTTGAGTGTTGCAATGGTATCCTGATCACACTGACCAATGATCGCGACGCCTTCGGCCTGAACAGTGTCCGGCAATGTCACAGTGGCGAAATAGAGGCCTGCCGTTGTGCGGATTTGTTCCATGGGAACTGGCAAGTGTTTTTCGTAGCCGTTTCCCCTAATCCGCGCTGCAATAGCGTAGTTTTCCAGTGGGTCCCGGCCTTGTTGAATCCGAAACCTGAGTGCAGTGATCATGCGCTCGATTGGCATGGAATGAACGAAAGACAGAGTTCTTGCAGGGTCCCTCATTCCACCCTGTTGAAGCGCAAGGCCGTACATGTATTCCGCGCCGCCGCGGTATCTGTCCCAGGCGCTCATGACTTCTGAAAACCCCTCTTGCGCGCGCGTGTCTCCCTCGAAGTGGCGGGCGACGGAGATGTAGAATGGGGTCTTTGCATAGATCAGATCGCCATACCCGAGGTATTCGCAGGGCATAGTGAAAGCCCAATACGCCAGATCGTTGCCCACCGGATGCAACGCGCGAAAGGCATTGCGGCGCAGGATACAGATTTCCGAGAAAATCCGGTGCTCGGCAACATGCTCGACAAGCCTGGCGTAGTTCCCTTTCGGGATCGTCACGTTCTTGGATTGTTTATAGAATTGAGACAGGATCTCGTTGGAAACCAAATCCAAGACTTCCCAGGGGGCATAGAGAGCTGCGGCCTTTGGGTTCGCGTCCAAACGGGTGATCGAATCGACCAGTGCATCCGGCTTCAGCCGATCATCGTCTGCCAGATAAACCAGATATTCGCCTTTTGCAGCCCGCTTTGCACAGCTCATGTTGCGGATCGAGCCAAGGTTTTCTGATTGTTGCAGGATCAGGAGAGGAAGGCGCCCACGAGCCTCGTCCAGAAGCTCCAAGGTGTTGTCGGAGGAGGCGTTGTCAGAGACAATAATCTCGACCTCGAACGGCAGCTGTTCGACCAACTCTTCCAGATGAGTCAGAAGGGTGGCAAGGTATCGTGCCCGGTTGTAAGTCGGTATGCAAATGCTCAGTTTCGGCTGTGACATAAATTGGCTCCGGGCGCGTGCGTCATCATGCCGAAAGTGCGGCAGGTGAGTGGGCGCGAGTGTCGAGCTCTATGCGCTCGGGTTGAGGAAGAATGGTCCAGAAGGTCGTACCGTGTTCACGAGCCAGCCAGCTCAGATCACGCGCAATCTCGTCTTTGATGTTCCAGGGCAGGATCAACAGATGCTGCGGGGGGGTGTTGCGCAATTCGATTGGGTTTCTCACCGGGACATGACATCCCGGCAGGTAGCGTCCCTGTTTGAATGGCGCCGCATCACAGACATAGGGCAAGATCCGGTCATTTACCCTTGCGTAATTCAGCAGCGTCGTTCCCTTGGCTGCAGCGCCATAGGCCGCTACGCTCTCACCCTTGGCCTTGAGGTCCAGCAGGAACGAGAGCAGCGCATCCGCGGCATGATCGGCCTGGCCTTGCAGATTCTCAAAGAAGGCACCCTTTGTGATGTCGACACTGCGCTCTTGCTGCAGGATCGTGTCTACGGCTTTCGTTTGTTTGTGTTCTGCAGCGGATCGGCATCCCCATACCCGTAGACTGCCGCCGTGGGTCGAGAGCTGCTCGACATCAAAGATGCGCAGGTTTGCCGCTGCAAAGATCTTCTGGACTGTCGTCAGAGACAGATACGAGAAATGTTCGTGATACACCGTGTCAAACTGGCCTTGCTCGACCAGTTGCAGCAAATGCGGAAATTCCAGAGAGATCACACCTTGCTCGGCCAGAAGCTGTTCCAACCCGCGTGTGAAGTCATTGATGTCGGGAACATGTGCATAGACATTGTTTCCGATGATCAGATCGGCCCCTCGCGGCCTTTCCTGCCGAAGCGTTTTTGCCTCGAGTTCACCAAAGAACGTCGTTCGGCTCTGGACTCCTTTGCGCGCCGCGACTTCTGCGGTGCTGGCTGTAGGCTCGAAGCCGAGGCAGGGAATCTCGGCCTTCACGAAGTTCTGCAGCAGATAGCCGTCATTGGAGGCGACCTCGACGACAAAACTGTCCTTTGTCAAGCCCAGCCGTGCAATGGCGCTTTCTGCGAAACGCGCTGCATGGGCACACCAACTGCTGGAGGTCGAAGAGAAATAGACGTAGTTGTCATCAAACAGCTGGTCCGCGTCGCAGAAATCTTCTGTCTGAACCAACCCGCAGCTTTCACACAGGAAAAGGCGCAGCGGAAAATGCATCTCTGGCTGTCGCAGCTGACCTTTTTCCAGATAGGCGTTGGAGGGCGGCGCATGTGCGAGGTCAAGCACCGTTAGGGACAGTTCTGTTGCGCAATGGCGGCACTGCATTACAGAGCCTCCTCTAGAGTTTTAAGTGGGGGCAGGTTGGCATCCCGCTCAGACACGCCGCTCACGCGGAGCGGCCAGCGGATCCCGATGTGTGGATCGCTATAGGAGACACCCGCCTGATGATCTGGATGAAAAGCGGCCGAATGACTGTAGTGTAGCGTGACGTCATCACTCAGTGTCTGAAACCCATGGGCGATGCCGACTGGAATATAGACCGTGTCCGCCGTTGCTCCGTCAAGTTCGACGCTGGTCCATTGCCCATAGGTGGCAGAGGTTGGGCGCAAGTCCACCAATACGTCGAAGATCCGGCCGGACAAACAGGTCAGAAGCTTGATTTCCGCAAACGGGTCCGTCTGGTAGTGCATTCCCCTGACTGTGCCCCGCGTCTTTGTACGCGACAGGTTGGTCTGCACCCAATTGGTGTTCAGGTCGGCGTCCGCGAGAAACTGATTGCAGGTGAGACGCGAAAAACTGCCGCGATGATCATTGTGGGGCGTGGGGCGATAATGAAAGGCACCAGCCAGAGGCAGTTCTCTAAGTTCAGGGTTGGCCATCTACTAGTGTCCGATCGGCGTCGATTTTGACGATGCACTCAAGTTCCCAACTGCTGGGCCGGTTTTCGCGACGAGGCTAAAGGGCAATTGTGCTTCTGGCGTTTCCCAAACCTTCCAAGGTGCCTTTCCGGTGTTCCAAAGCTCTTCAAGCAGCCGTTTGTCCCGCATGGTGTCCATGGCGCTCCAGAAGCCGCGGTGCTTGTAGACCGACAACTGCCTGTCACGCGTGAGTGTCTCCAAGGGGTCTTGTTCCCAGATCGTGTCGAGACTTGGGATAAGATCCAGAACATCTGGTTCGCAGACGAAAAAGCCGCCGCTTACCCAGTTGTTGTCCCCGGCCGGTTTTTCCACAAAGTTCAGCGCAGCAGTTCCATCCGTTTCGAGGCTGCCAAAACGCCCCGCAGGTTGCACGGCCGTGACCGTCGCTTTGCGGCCTTCTCGTTTGTGAAATGTGATCAGTTCTTTGATGTCGACGTCCGCAACACCATCGCCGTAGGTCAAGCAGAACCGCTCACCCAAATGAGGACGGGCCAGGGCAAGGCGACCGCCGGTTTGGGTTTCTGCGCCAGTGTCGAGCATGGTGATTCGCCAGGGTTCGGCGCTGTGGTTGAGGATCTTGTGTTCACCACTAGCGAGGTCCACTTGGACGTCCGAATTATAGAGCAAGTAGTTGGTGAAGTACTCCTTGATCATGTGGCCCTTGTAGCCACAGCAAATCACGAAGTCGGTCAGACCGTGCGCGCTGAATGTTTTCATGATGTGCCAAAGAATCGGCTTGCCACCGATTTCGATCATGGGCTTTGGGCGCAGGTGGGATTCCTCACTGATGCGCGTTCCAAGTCCGCCGGCCAGGATGACAACTTTCATGTGTGCTCTCGATTCAGTGTTTGCCTCTTTGCGCTCAACCTTATGAATGCTGCAGTTAATTTTTGGTTGAATTGCAGAAAATTGAAACAATCCGCATCGACCTTTTGGTATGCTTCATCGGAAGCGGCTGTGTTTCTAAATTAGTAAGAATTTCATTTTAGTTTTCGGCGCATGCACAAACCCTGTGCCAACCGAGCGTGGGTCTGCTGGAGAAAGAAAGCGCTATTTCTATGACCCATATTCAGCCTCACGCCTGCCCAGTTTGTAGCGGTGCCCAAACCACGGTGATAGAACGACGGCTCAATGTGCCGACTCTGCAGAATGTGACACCGCCGGATCTAAATCGTGCACAGAGCTTCAGTCGCGGTGTTTTGACCATGGTGCACTGCGGTGGACGCGGCTTTGTTTGGGACGCCTCCTTCGATCCGCAGCGGATTTCCTACGATGGCGGTTACAACAACGATGTCTCTGCCTCTGGGTTCTATCAGGCGCATTTGTGCGAGATGGCGGACAAGATTCTGGCAGCGGTGCCCGCGGATCAGGATATTCACTATGTCGAGATCGGATGCGGGGAAGGCGACTTCCTGCGCCTTCTTCATGCGCGCTCAAAGGGACGCGTGAAGAGTGCAGTTGGGTTTGATCCCTCTTGCACAACAGAAAAGCCGCTGCCCGAAGGCGCGGTGATTCATCCCAGATATTTTACCCTGGAGGACGTGGCCAAGATCCCTTCACAGGCCAATGTCATTTGTTCCCGTCACACCATCGAGCATGTGAAGGACGTGCAAAGCTTCGCCGCAAGTCTGGCAGCGGCGATGGCGCCAGGGCGCAAGCTTTTCGTAGAAACACCCGACGTGGATTGGATTTTGCGCCACGGGGCTTTTCAGGATTTCTTTTATGAGCATTGCGCGCTCTACAATCCGGTTTCCATCCAAATGCTCTTCGCGGCGCATGGTTTGCAGGCACAGGTGATCCCTGTCTATGACGAGCAATACATGTGGATTGAGGCCGTTCAGAGTAATCCGACAGCCTCGAACGTCGCAGAGGCAAGCACAACGGGCGATCAGGCTTCGGACCTTGGCGAGCGATACCTTTTGCGGCGCAATGCGCTGTTGGGTCGCTGGGCGGAATATCTCAAAGCGCGCCGTGCAGCAGGAGGCGTCGCCGAATGGGGGGCGGCCTCCAAAGGGGTAACCTTCTGCTTACTTGTTAATGCACGCGCGGGCGATCTGATTGACATGGGAATTAATTTGAACCCGGCCAAACAACAGTGTTTTATGCCTGTCAGCGTGACCCCAATCGTTGATCCTGCCACTGCGATGACCCAGGGTGTGAAGACCGTGGTCATCATGAACCCGAATTATGAGGCTGAAATCCGTAGCCAAATTGCGCAGATGGGATGGCAGGCCGAGGTTTCGGTATTGAATGAGGCAGAAGAGACTGTGAACCTGCCCGACCTCCAGCCTGGCAATTGGGGCACGCGCCAGAGCGTGTCCTGACCGGGCTTACGTCAAAGCAAAGGAAGAAAAGCATTGACCCGTTTCGATCCCTATCCAAGCGAAGCCTTTTGGCGTGATCGCCGTGTCTTTGTTACTGGGCATACAGGTTTCAAGGGCAGTTGGTTGACCTCTTGGTTGCTGCAGATGCAGGCAGAGGTGCGGGGGTTTGCATTGGCTCCCACGCGCGATGGCGTGCCGAACGGTGCTGACCGTCAGTGCCTTTTCGAGGAGTTGGAACTGGCCGCGCGGATGGATCACGTTGAAGGTGATATTCGCGACAGGGATGCTTTGCGACAGGCCATTTCTGACTTTGATCCCGAGATCGTCATCCACATGGCCGCTCAGCCTTTGGTGCGCCTGTCCTATGCAGCCCCGGTCGACACCTATGCCACCAATGTGATGGGCACAGTACATTTGCTGGAGGCTTGCAGGACCTCGGCGCCCTCGCTGCGTTCCATCGTCGTGGTGAGCAGCGACAAATGCTACGAGAATCGCGAGCAGATCTGGGGCTACCGAGAAAGCGACCCCATGGGAGGGCATGATCCCTATTCGAATTCCAAGGGCTGTACTGAATTGGTGACCGCTTCCTATCGGAATTCATTCTTTCAAAACACGCCTTCGCAACTGGATGGTCGTCATCCTGTCGCGGTGGCCTCAGCACGGGCCGGCAATGTTATCGGTGGCGGCGATTGGAGCCTGGACCGTTTGATCCCGGATGCCATGCGTGCTTTGGCGTCTGGGCAAACGCTTTCGATTCGGCATCCCGACGCCCTGCGTCCCTGGCAGCACGTGCTGGACCCGATTGCGGGCTATCTTCTGCTCGCCGAACGCGGCTGGGCGGCGCCTGAACGGTTCTCAAAGGGATGGAATTTCGGTCCTGCAGATCACATGACACTCAGCGTTGGAGAGGTGATCTCCTCTCTTGCTGACATTCTTGGCCCCGCGTTCCAATGGAACAAGGAACCGGGCGACGGGCTGCATGAGGCCACGCTGTTGAGACTGGATTGTGCAGCTGCGCGCGAGTATTTGGGCTGGCGCCCACAGCTTGACGCGTCTGAGATGCTGAACTGGACGGCCGAGTGGTATCAAGGCGCTACCGCCGCTCAACGGACAAATCTGGTGCAGCGGCAGATTGCGGACTACCGACTCAAGCTAACTGGCGTGGACACAGTGCAAGGTCAGAGCGGCGCGCCAAGCGATCGGGTGACCGCAGCCTAGATATGCCCAAGGCTGCAAGCAACTTGGTGGCGCTTGTGGCGCCAGGACCTTGATTGCCGTTTTCGCTGCGGTGTGCTGTATCCAGCCTATTTCGACATCAACCTGAGCACTCCGGGACCGGTTCGGCAAGGAACGAACCGGTCTTTTTTGTGGCTCAATTTTCGCTTGCGTGATTGCGGGAGCTGGTATTTATACGTTTGTATAATAATTTCACTTTCAGAAAGACCATGACCCAGAACCGCCGAAAATTCAGCCGTGAACCTGCCGATGCGCGCCGGGCGGCCCTGATTGATGCCACTCTTGCGCTTGTGGCTGAAAAGGGCGTGGTCGGATCGACGGTGCGTGCCATTGCGGAACGGGCTGATGTGACGCCTGGTCTGATCCGTCACTACTTTTCATCCAAGGAAGAACTCATCACCGCCGCCTACGAGCAGCATATGACCGGCCTTACCGAGCTGACCGCCTCATTGGCAGAGCAGAACGCCGGTACCGCCGTCTCACGCTTGGCGGGGTTTGTGGTGGCATCGCTCAAACCGCCGGTGGTGGATGAACGCTCAGTCGCGCTTTGGGCCAGTTTTCTCAACCGGGTACAGCAGGATCCTGATATGCGCCGGATCCACGCTGAGACCTATGCGGATTTTCGGGGCCGCCTGGAAGGTTTGATCGCAGCCGCCCTTGAAGAGGTCGGCACCCCCGGCACCCCGGCGCAATTGCGTCAGCTTGCCATTGCCGCCAACGCGGTGGTGGACGGGCTGTGGCTTGAGGGTGGCGCGCTGCCCGAAGCCTTTGAACCCGGTGAGTTACCACAGATCGGCCTGCGGTCCGTCAGCGCGATCACCGGGTTGAACCTACAAATTCCTTCTGATGCAAAGGCTGGATAGCCATGAAAACAACTGATGTAATGCAACGTCTTTCTGGCCTTGGCGGGGCAAAATGGGACCTCCATTTCAAGGCCCGCGAACTGGCCGTGGCGGGCAAGGATGTGATCGAGATGACCATCGGAGAACCAGACGTGCCTGTGCCGCAATCGCTGCTCGATACAGCTGCGCGTGCGATGTTCGCCGGGCGCACCGGCTATTCCGACGGGCGTGGAGAGATGAACCTGCGCGTCGCCCTGGCCGAACACTATTCAGCCCGTACCGGCCGTCACATTAGTCCGAACAATATCCTTTGCTTCCCCGGCACGCAGACCGCGCTCTTTGCAGTGATGGCAGGGGTTGCGCAGCATGGAGACGAGGTGCTGGTGGGCGATCCGCTTTACGCCACCTATGAGGCCGTGATCCGCTCTACCGGGGCGGAGATGGTGCCTGTGCCACTGTGTGCCGAGCATGGCTTCAGAATGCAGGCAGAGGATATCGCAGCTCGCATCACGCCGCGCACGCGCGCCGTCCTGTTGACCACGCCGCACAACCCAACGGGATCGATCCTGACACGCAAAGATATCGAAAACATAGGAATACTTGCCCTGAAACATGACCTCTGGATCCTGTCGGACGAGGTCTATGCCGATCTGGTCTTTGAGGGGGCGACCTTCACGTCACCGCTCGCGGCAGAGGAGATCGCTGACCGGGTGATTGTGGTGTCTTCGGTTTCAAAATCTCACGCAGCTCCAGGGTTTCGCAGTGGCTGGTGCGTTGCGCCCGCTACCTTCTGCGATGCGCTCTTGCCCTATTGCGAGACCATGCTGTTCGGAAACCCGCCCTTCATTGCGGATATGACCGAACAGGCCGTTCGCCAAGGCTCTCCGGTTGCGGCAGGTATGGTGGCCCGGTTTGCGGCGCGCGCAGGGCGGCTGGCCGAGCAACTGCACGCGCAGACCGATCTGCGCGTTCACCGCCCCGAAGCAGGCATGTTTGCGATGATTGATGTGGGCTCGACAGGTCAGACGGGTGAAGCATATGCGATTGACCTTCTGCAAGACGTCGGGGTTGCGGTCATGCCGGGGTCTTCGTTTGGAGACACGCTGACCGGCTGGGTGCGCGTTGCCCTGACGATTGAAGATGCGCGCTTTGATGAGGCCGTTTCACGGATCGCTGCCCATGCCAAGAAACGCAGGCAGGCAGTCGCATGACGACGCTGGGTGAAGCACTCGTCTTGGGGCTCAAAGCGCGGGGTGTCGACTGTGTCTTTGGGATCCCCGGGGTGCATACGGTTGGGCTCTACCGTGGACTCGCGGCCTCGGGGCTGCGCCATATCACACCGCGACATGAGCAGGGCGCAGGTTTCATGGCCGATGGCTATGCGCGTGTCACTGGAAAACCGGGCGTTGCCTTTGTGATCACCGGGCCGGGGCTGACCAACACGCTCACGCCAATGGCGCAGGCGCGCGCCGATTCGGTGCCGATGCTGGTCGTGTCCGGGGTCAACACGCGCGCCTCACTGGGGCAGGGGATGGGGCATCTGCACGAACTCCCGGATCAGCATGCTCTGGCCTCAACCGTGGCGTTGGTGTCTGAGCATCTGGAAATTCCCGAGGCTCTGGACCCGGCTCTGAACCGGGCGTTCGAGCCGTTTTCCAAGGGTCGCCCCGGACCGACACATATCCAGATCCCTCTGGATGTTGCGGGAACAAAGGCCGTTTCGAAGCCGGCCTATGATGCGCCAGAGCCGTTTGCGCCGACACAGGATCAGGTGGCAGAGGCTGCAGCGCGGCTTGGAGTCGCCAAGCGTCCGGTGATCCTTGCCGGTGGCGGTGCAAAGAAGCTCGGGGCCAGCCTTCGGGCTTTGGCTGAACGGCTGGACGCGCCGGTGGTACAGACCGTCAATGCGCGGGGGCTGATGCATGGACATGCCCTTTCGGTTCCTGCCAGCCCCAGCCTTGCCGCGACCCGCTCCCTGATCGAAGAGGCGGACGCCGTGCTCGCTCTGGGTACTGAATTGGGGCCGACCGACTATGACATGTATGCAAGCGGCACCATGCCTGTAATGGATGGGATGATCCGCGTGGATATCTGCGCGCAGCAACTGGCGCGACATCCGGCTGAGCTGACCATTCACAGCGCAGCCGAGCCCTTTTTGATGGCGCTGCGGGCCCATCTGGAAGGCGTCACCTTGCAAGCAGAGGGAGCTGAGCGTGCCGCCAAGGCCCGCTCAGCTGCATGGGATGAGATCGGACCGGACTACCGGGCGCAGGTCGAAATCCTGAACGCCATGCGCGATGCGCTGCCGGGGGCCATCATGGTCGGGGATTCGACCCAGCCGATCTATGCTGGCAACCTCTATTATGACCACGACCGCCCCGGTGGATGGTTCAACGCGGCAACTGGCTATGGGGCGCTGGGCTATGGCATTCCGGCGGCAATTGGTGCTGCCATCGGAGCTCCCGACACGCGCGTTCTGTCGATCCTCGGCGATGGTGGTGCGCAGTTCACTCTCCCTGAAATCATGGTGGCCGTTGAGGAGCGTCTGCCCGTAACCTTTGTCATCTGGAACAACCATGGGTACCGGGAAATCGCCACCTCGATGCAGGATGTCGGTGTGGCGGTGGTGGGCTGTGATCCGATCCCGCCGGATTTTGCTGCCGCGGCACAGTCTTTTGGCATTTCCTACCAGCGGGTGCCAGCCGACCCGGCTGAGGTTGCGACAGCCCTGAACGCCGCGCCGGTAGGCGGCCCGTCCATGATTGAAATCACCGCGCCGCGGTTTGTGCCAGAACAGGATCAAAGATGACCGACCCAACCTATCAGTTCACCCGCGCCATCACCCGCCGACCGGGCCAGAGCGTCATCAACGGCCTGCGGGCCGAAGACATCGGCACGCCTGATCTCGGGACCATGCTGAAGGCGCACGCCTCTTATGTGGCTGCCCTGAAAAGTACCGGCGCCGAGGTCATTGAACTTGAGCCGCTCGAAAATTTCCCCGACGCGCTCTTCGTCGAAGACACTGCCCTGTGCTTGCCACAAGGCGCGGTTCTGATGCGGCCCGGCGCGCCCTCCCGTGCGGGAGAGGTGGCCGAAATGGTGCCCGCTTTGCGCGGCTGCTATGATGACTTGCGCGAAATCTCTGGCCCCGGTCATATCGAGGGTGGCGATATCCTTGTCACCGGGCGCGAGATTCTTGTCGGTCGGTCCGACCGGACGGATGCCGCAGGTGTCGCTGAGCTGTCAAAGATCGTGTCGGACTGGGGGCATGTGGTCCGCGAGGTCGTCACCCCGCCTGGTGTTCTCCATTTCAAGACCGATTGCTCTCTTTTGGATGCAGAGACCATCCTGTCGACCAAGCGGCTTGCGGCCTCGGGGTGTTTCGAGGGCTACCGCGTCCTGCACGTGCCAGAGGGGGAGGAGGCCGCTGCCAATGCGATCCGCTTTAACGCGCTGGTGATCATGGCGGCAGGGTTCCCGCGCACGGCTGAAATGCTGGATCGCGCGGGCTTCGATGTGGTGGAGATCGACAATCGCGATTGCGCCAAGCTGGATGGCGGCATGTCCTGCCTGTCGCTGCGCTTTTGATGGCTATCCCTTGAGGCGTGGCAGACGCGAGGCGCTCCAATAGGCGCCGCTGTCCTGACGCAACTCTTCATAGGTTTCGATCCTGAGGCGGGCTTCATCGCCGCCCGCCTCGATCAAGTGGGTCAATAGACACTCCAGCACCGCCATGGCGCCGCCATAGGCGCCAAAGGCATGGACCGAGTTTGCGGAAACCGCCAGAACGTGATCGGCATGAATGCCGGGGGCTATCACTTCGCTGTCGGAAATCAGGACCACCTTGGCCTTGCGCTGGGCCGCCATGCGCAGCGCCTGAATGGTTCCCGAAGAATAGGGCGCAAAGGTGATTGCGAGCAGGCAGTCCTGCTCTGAAAGGTCGATCAGATCGTCAATGGCAGAGCCCATGTGACGCGGGACAAGGTCCAGATCCGGCAGCGCCATGCGTCCCACATAGTGAAAGTAATGCGCCAGCGCATATGACGCCCGGGTGGCGGTGACATAGCATTGGCGCGCTTCGGTCAGGGTTTTCACGATGGCGGCAGTGCGTTCAGGCGTCATCAGCCGCAAGGAGCGGGTGACGATATTGATTTCGTTGCGCGCGGCGCGGGCCTGCAAAGCGGCAGCCGGGGCGGTTGAGGCCTGCATCTGCGTCAGCCAGTCTTCGCCAAGCCCTGCCTCGCGCCCGGTCACCAGGGCACCGCGAAAGGGCGCGCGCAGGGCTTCGAAACTGTCAAATCCCAAAAAATCGGCCAGCCGTACCAGCGTGTTGGCGCTGATCCCGGCTTTCTGAGCCGTGACACGGACCGGGTCGAGCGCGAAATCGCCGGGGTTGTCGATGATATGCTTGGCAGCTGCTGCCAGTTTTGGCGGCATCCCGGCAATTCGCTCTTTCAGCGTGGCGATCAGCCGGGTTGTCTGTTTCGGGTCAAGTTGTGGATCCATTTCGCGATTAAGAGCAAATGCGCGGGAAATGGCAAACAAAAACCATTTGGTCTGACCTGGTGCCCCTTATCCCCGCAATGCATTGCGTCGCAGGAGATCTCCGAGGCTTGAGGCGGCAAACAATACCGCCGCAAGGCAGACGATTGTCGGCCCGGTGGGCGTGTCAAAGGTAAAGGCCAGCTGCAATCCTCCGAGCGCGGAGAGGGCACCGATGAGTGCGGCGATCAGGGCCATACGCTCGGGTGTGTTGGCAAAGGGGCGCGCAGTGGCAGCCGGGATCAGCAGGAGCGCAGCAATCAGCAGAACCCCGACCACCTTGATCGCGACAGCCACCACAAGGGCCAGCGCGATGGTCAGCACCATCTGTTCGCGCTTGGGGTCAATCCCGGCGGCATAGGCCAGGTCAGGGTTCAGCGTGGCTGTCAAAAGCGCCGACCAGCGCGCCCAAAGCAGAAGCAGCACAAGCGCCGCGCCTCCCCAGATCACGGCCAGATCCATCCGGCCCACCGCGAGGATATCGCCAAAGAGATAGGCCATCAGATCGATCCGAATCCCTTGCAAGAAGGACACGGCCACAAGGCCGAAGGCGAGTGAGGAATGCGCCAGAACGCCCAGCAGCGTGTCCATGGCATAGCCACGATTGCTGAGAGTCGAGACCGTGGTGGCCATCACCAGCGAAGTGACGAGAACTCCGGCAAAGACCGAGGTGTCAAAGGCCAAAGCAAGCGCAACCCCCAGGATCGAGGCATGGGCGGTTGCGTCTCCGAAATAAGCCATGCGGCGCCAGACCACGAAACAGCCCAGCGGAGCAGCGGCCAGGGCGACGCCCACCCCGGCCAGAGCGGCTCGGACAAGGAAACTGTCGAAAAGCTCCATCATGAGGCGATGTCCTTTTTCGCGTCACCATGACTGTGGTCGCAGTCAGGGCCATGGTTGTGATTATGCGCGTGATCATGGGAATGGTTGTGCTCATGCCGGTAAAGGGCCAGCGCGCCTTGAGTGCCCGTCCCGAATAGCGCCCGGTATTCCGGGGCAGAGGCGACGTGTTCCGGCTCCCCTTCGCAGCAGATATGGCCGTTGAGGCAGATCACCCGGTCCGAGGCCGCCATGACCACATGCAATTCGTGACTGACCATCAGGACCGCGCAGCCCAGTTCGGCGCGCACAGTTGCGATCTGCTGATAAAAGGCGGCGGATCCCGGCTGATCAAGACCCTGCGTGGCTTCGTCCAGAATCAGCAGTTGCGGATCACTGAGGAGCGCACGGGCGAGCAGCACCCGCTGGAACTGACCGCCAGACAGATCCGACATCTGCCGCCCCGCGAGCGGACCGGCACCTGCTTGCTGCAGAGCGTCTTGGGCGCGGGCATCGCTGACGCGGACAGGCAGGCTCAGAAACCGGCGTACGGTCAGGGGGAGCGTGGGGTCGATATGCAGTTTCTGCGGCACATAGCCGATCCTGAGACCCGGCGCGCGGGACACATCGCCCCGGCTGGGACGCAGGGCACCGATGATGCTGCGCAAAAGGGTGGATTTGCCCGATCCATTGGGGCCGACAACGGTCACGATCTCTCCCGGCTCTATCGAGAGGTTCACGTCGGACAGGACCGTATTGCCACCATAGCGGACCGACAGGCCCTTCAGGTTAACAAGGCTCATGCGGCCTCTGCCTTTTGGCATTTGGGGCAGATGCCTTCGGCCTCGACCACGGTGCGCTCAATCAGGAAACCGGCCTCTTTGGCGGCCTCGCCCAGCTGGCCTTTGGTCGGGTCGGTGTGCACCTCAGCCACTGCGTTGCAGATGCGGCAGATCATGAAGATGGGCGCGTGTTTGTCGCCGGGATGGGTGCAGGCGATAAAGGCATTAAGCCGCTCGATCTTATGGGCAAAGCGGTTCTTTACAAGGAAGTCCAGCGCCCGATAGGCCACAGGGGGCTGCGATCCCATCCCTTCTTCGCGCAAACGGTCGAGGATTTCATAGGCGCCAAGAGCACGATGTTCTTGCAGCATGATTTCGAGAACCCGTCGCCGTACCGGAGTGAATTGAAGGCCTTTTGCCTTGCAGTCTGCGTCGACGGTGGCAATGCAATCATGGATGCAACTGTCGTGATCATGGGTCTCAAAACCGATCGTTTCCATCCGGGATCTCCAGGGGCATAGGTCTGCGTGTATTTTCGTCCTTGATATGTAATGTTATGACGCTTATCAAGCGGCGTAATGTTATACAATTACATCTGCGTCCGTTTCTCGGGAGCAGGTGCAGCCAGCAGATCAAAGGAGTCCTGGGATGAAAAGCTTATCATATGCGGCCGTCGTCCCCGCAGTTCTCGGCGGGGGGATGGCGTTGGCGGATGTGCCGCGCGTCGCGGTGGATATCGCGCCTGTGCACGGGCTGGTCGCGCGGGTCATGCAGGGGGTCGGCAGTCCTGATCTGGTGATCCCGCCGGGGGCGTCCCCGCACGGGTATTCCATGCGCCCTTCCGAAGCCCTTGCCTTGGAACGCGCGGATGCTGTGTTCTGGATCGGGGAAGCACTGACTCCCTGGCTTGAAGGGCCGCTTGATACGCTGGCGTCTGATGCCCACGTGACCGAGTTGCTGGCTGTCCCGGGCACCATGACCCTTGAGTTCCGCACAGGGGCGACGTTCGAGGCGCATGATCACGGTGATGAACACCACGGTGAAGAGCACCATGAGGAGGATCATCACGAAGACGAGCATGCCGACCACGCGGAGGGCCATGATCACGGAGAACATGACGACCACGATCATGAGAAACACGCGGATCACGAGGAGCATGATCATGAGGGGCATGACCACGGGGCGCATGAGGGTCATGATCACGACGCGCATGACCATGATGAACACGGCCACGATGAACACGACCATGACGACCATGACGATCACGAGGGGCACAGCCACTCGGGTCTTGACCCTCATGCCTGGCTTGCGCCGGGGAATGCTGAAGTCTGGCTGATGGCAATTGCCGAGGAACTCTCGGAACTCGATCCAGAGAACGCGGCGACCTACAAAGCCAACGCCAAGGCAGGCAAAGCCGAGATTGATGCGGCGATCCAAGAGGTCGACGCCCTCTTGGAGCCGTTCCGCGCACAATCCTTCATCGTTTTCCACGATGCTTACCAATACTTTGAGACCAGTTTTGAGATTGCCGCTACCGGTGCCATTTCGCTTGGCGATGCCTCTGATCCCAGCCCGGCGCGCATCGCGGAGATTCGCGATGATGTGGCGGAATATGGTGTGACTTGCGTCTTCTCCGAACCGCAGTTCAATCCGGGATTGGTGGCCACTGTTCTGGATGGCACGGCGGCAAAGACCGTTGTTATCGACCCGCTCGGAACAAAAATTGATACCGGACCTACGTTTTACACGGACCTTATCAAGGGTCTTGGTAAGGCAATGGCCAGCTGCGGCTAAGACCATCGCAGCACTGTGTCAGGCCGAGAACACCTTGGCCTGACCTCAAATCCGATCCTTTACGAGATGGGTCAAGGTTGCACCCGTCTCGTAGTAGGCCTGCCGGAGCCCTGCAAAGGGCAGGCTGTGAGTTTGCACAGGCATGACAGGCAGGTCGGCTTCATCTCCGGTCAAAAGCGCGCGGGCCATGCGGGTGCCAAACAGGGTGCCAGGGCAGATCCCGCGCCCCGAATAGCCAAAGCAGGCATAGCCGCCGTCCAGGGTTTGGATCTTGGGCAGATGCTCGGTTGTCATCGCGATGCGCCCGAACCAGGTCTGCCGCAGGGGCGTCTCTGCCAGGGCCGGGAAAAGCTGCGCAATCTTGCGGCGCAGCCAGTTCAGATGAATGCCCTTGCCGATATGGTCCAGCGCGCCCATGGCGCCGATGATCAGCCGCCCGTCCTGATCGCGTCGCCAGGATGACATGACCAGAGCCGAATCCCAGCACCCTTCCAGACCGGGCAGAAGCTGATCCAGAACATGACCGGGCAGCGGATCGGTCGCCGCCTGAAAATAGTGGACCGGAATCAGATCGGGAGTTTGAAGCCCCTCGATCCCCAACGCATAGCCATTGGTCGCAACGATGATGTGTTTGGCCTGCACGCGCCCTTGCGGCGTGGCGATCTCCCACATATCGCCGTTTCGCGTGGCGCCAAGCGCCGGTGTGTCAGCATGCAGCTTGGCCCCGGCGCCCACTGCCGCGCGGGCAAGACCGCGGGCATAGGATAGGGGCTGAATGGTGCCGGCCCGAGGATCAAACAGCGCGCCATAGACATGCTCAGAGCCAACCCGCGCCCGCGCCTCATCTGCATCCAGCAACCGGACCGGGGCGCCAATCGCGCTGAGTTGCTCAAAGCGGCGTCTGAGATCCTTCATTCCGGCAGGCGCATGGGCGCAGTGCAGCGTCCCCTTGCGCACCGGCTCGCAGGCGATCTGGTGCTTTTCTATCAGCCCATAGACCATGTCGGGGGCATCCGCCAAAAGAGACGACAAGCGGCCGCCCGCCTTGGCGCCGATCTGGGCGTTGATATCCTCGGGCGGCAGCCACAGACCCGCATTCGCAAGCCCGACATTGCGCCCGGATCCGCCGCTTCCAAAGGCACTGGCCTCCAAAAGCCGCACCTCGGCGCCCATTTGTGCGGCCTCAAGCGCAGCCGCGCAGCCTGTGTACCCACCGCCGATCACCACCAGATCTGCTGATGCCGTGTCATTCAGAGGCGACGTCGTGACCTGTTCCCGGCAGGTGTCGCGCCAGAGGCTGGATGAAAGGTCTGATGTCAAAACACAGGAACTCCGCAGAAATTTCGGTGAGACAGCCCGCATGCGCATTATGAAAAGGCGGACCTCACGAGCCGATACCGCAAAGATGACTGTTTTGCCGAGAGGAAAATGTCGCTGGATGCTTGTTTTCTTTTCGGACCAGAGGCTTCGGTTGTCGAACGGCGGGTGTGGTCGAGAAACCGAAAGGGTGTATTTATAGGGTGTATTTCTTGTGCTGAGGTTCCAGGTTCTGACTGATCCCAGAACTGTTACGGTGGCAATGATTGCAATGCGCCCCCATATCGCTCACAAACGCGAAAATCGGAATGTCTTGGAGATTTCAATGAAACCGGTGGAAATTTACACCTCTCCTTTGTGTGGCTTTTGCCATGCCGCAAAACGTTTGCTGAATCAGAAAGGCGTGACCTTTTCCGAGGTTGACGTCATGATGAATCCGGATCGCAAGCCCGAGATGATCCAGCGCGCAAACGGAGGCCGCACCGTGCCGCAGATTTTTGTCGGAGAGACCCATGTGGGCGGCTGCGATGACCTTTATGCGCTGGAGCAGGCCGGGAAACTGGACGCGCTCCTGGCCGACTGACTGGAGAGCCCCGTCTTATGCGCGCAGCTTTGTTGCAAATCACTTCTAGCGACGATCCCGCTGAGAACCTGGAAACGGTGAAGGCCATGATGGCCGATGCCGTGGCAGAAGGGGCGGGATTCGTCCTGACGCCTGAGGTCACAAACTGCCTCTCGACCAGCCGCACCCACCAAAAGGCGGTGCTCTGTCATGAGGAAGACGACCCAACCCTTGCTGGCCTGCGCGAGGCGGCGGCGCACCATGGGATCTGGCTTTTGATCGGCTCGTTGGGGGTGAAGACGCACGATGCGGATGGCCGCTTTGCCAACCGCCAGTTCCTGATCACTCCGACAGGAGAGATCGCCGCGCGCTATGACAAGATCCACATGTTCGATGTGGAGGTGACGCCCGAGGAAACCTACCGGGAATCCGATGGCTACAGGCCCGGCACCCGCGCGGTACTGGCCGAGACCCCATTTGCCAAGATCGGCATGACCATCTGCTATGACGTGCGTTTCCCTCATCTGCACCGGGCGCTGGCAAAGGCAGGTGCGCAGATCCTCACGGCTCCGGCGGCGTTTTCGCATGTGACGGGCGCGGCCCATTGGCATGCGCTGCTGCAGGCCCGCGCCATCGAGACGGGCTGCTATGTACTGGCGCCTGCGCAAACCGGCACCCACAAGGCCAGCCGGGGCGCTGCACGCCGCACATATGGGCATTCGTTGATCGTGGCGCCCTGGGGAGAGATCCTGGCCGATGCGGGCACCGATCCGGGGATTGTCTACGTTGATCTCGACATGGGAAAAGTGGCACAAGCGCGCAAGCGTGTTCCTGCGCTCACCCATGACCGAGAGTTCGACGGACCCTGATGGAAGAAACCCATTCCCTGGCCGTTTCGCTGTTCAGCGAAATCCTGATGGCCGAACAGCTTGCCAAATCACGGCTGGGCAAAGCACTGCCCAAGGGAATGGAGTTGTCGCATTTCTCGGTTCTGAACCACCTTGCGCGGGCCGGACTTGAGCGCTCGCCGGCGCAATTGGCCAAGGCGTTTCACGTCACCCGCGGCGCCATGACCAATACGCTCAACAAGTTGGAAATGGCGGGATATGTTCACATTCGCCCCGACTGGGACGATGCCCGGCGCAAGATGGTTGCGATCAGCCCGGCGGGGCGCCAGGCGCGCGACGCGGCTTTGGCCAGTATCGTGCCCGTGATTTCAGAGGTGGTCGAGGAACTCGGCGGCGACCGCGTCCGCGCCGCTTTGCCGATCCTGCGAGAGCTGCGCGCCAAGCTGGAAGACGATTGATCTGGTACAGCCAATGGAAGATCACGACGTGGAAAGCTCCGTTAGCGAGAACCACCAAAAATCCTGAAAAAGAAAGGGACACCTTATTCAGGCATCCCTTTCTCGAATATCCCCATCTGGTTCCGTGAGTGACGGGCAACCCCATCGGGACTGCCTGGACAACCATCGGGTACAGCATTCACTCGGTTCTGGGCGCGTGCCCGGCGCCGGTCAGAAAACCCAACCGAACGGTCAGTTAATACGCTACTAATCCTATCAGGCCAAGCATCCATTGGGATGGGGGCGCCTATCCTTTCGTATAGGATTTCCGTCTTGTTGCGCCTTAGGCAGAAGGTTTGGTGCTTGCAGTGACATAGTTCACCGAAAGATCACGCGCCGAAATCGACCAGTTCCAGGTGACGGGGTTGAAAACGAATCCCTTTCGGTCCACCGGCTCCAATCCAGCTTTGCCGAGCAGATCAAACAGTTCATCCGGGGTGATGAACTTGTTCCACTCGTGGGTGCCGCGGGGCAGCCAGCGCATCACCACTTCGGCGCCAAAGATCGCCATGACATAGCTTTTTGGATTGCGGTTGATGGTCGAGCAGATCTGCAAACCGCCCGGCTTCAAAAGCTGCTGCGTCGCCGTCAGATAGCTGAGCGGATCGGCCACATGTTCCACCACCTCCATGTTCAGGACCACATCGAATTGCTCACCCGCTTCGGCCAGGGCCTCGGCTGTGGTGTGTCGATAGTCGATCTCAAGGCCGGATTGTTCGGCGTGGATGCGCGCAACGGGCAGATTTCCGGCTGCGGCATCGGCACCCACCACTTCGGCACCAAGCCGCGCCATGGGTTCAGACAAAAGACCGCCGCCGCAGCCAATATCCAGCAGACGCAACCCTTGGAAGGAGTCCTTCTGGGTCAGATCCCGCCCAAATTCACCGGCAATCTGCGACGTGATATAGTCCAAACGGCAGGGGTTGAGCATGTGGAGCGGCTTGAACTTGCCATTCGGATCCCACCATTCCGCGGCCATTGCCTCGAATTTGGCGATTTCGGACGGATCTACCGTGGATTGATGCGCTTGCATTCCTGTCTCCGTGTGTTCTTTTGTGCCTATTAGACTAGTTAGGTCAGTAATGGACAAATACTCGGACCAAAAGCGCGCAGTGCAGTATCTTTATCCCCCGGTCGACGCCTACGACCAGCGCATGCTGGATGTAGGGCAGGGCCATAGCATTTATGTAGAGCAATCGGGGAACCCCAAGGGCATCCCTGTGGTGGTGTGCCATGGCGGCCCGGGTGGCGGCAGCAGCCCGGCCATGCGTCGCTATTTCGACCCCAAGCTTTTTCGGGTGATTCTTTTTGATCAGCGCGGCTGCGGGCGCTCACGGCCGCATGCGTCTTGCGAGAACAATACCACCTGGCATCTGGTGGCCGACATGGAAGAGATCCGCCGGACGCTCGAGATCGACAGCTGGCTGTTGTTTGGCGGCAGCTGGGGCGCGACGTTGGCGCTGATATATGCGCAGACTCACCCCGACCGGGTGCAGCGCATGATCTTGCGCGGGGTGTTCCTGATGACCCAGGCCGAGCTGGACTGGTTCTACGGCGGTGGTGCGGGGCGGTTCTGGCCGGAAACCTGGCAGCGGTTTGTTTCCCTCATTCCTGACGATGAGCGGGGAGACATGATCAAGGCCTACAATAAACGCCTGTTTTCCGGGAACATGCAGGAGGAAATCCGCTTTGGCCGCGCCTGGTCCGCCTGGGAGAATGCGCTCGCCTCGGTTCATTCCAACGGTCATGGCGGCGAAAGTCCCGGTGATTATGCCCGTGCGTTTGCTCGGCTTGAGAATCACTATTTCATCAACGGCGGCTTTCTTGATTTTGACGGTCAGATCCTCGCCAATATGGGCCGCATTTCGCATGTTCCCGGCATCATCGTGCAGGGTCGCTATGATATGATCTGCCCGCCCACCTCGGCCTGGCGCCTGAATGAGCTGTGGCCAAATGCAGAGTTGAAAATGATCCGCAATGCAGGTCATGCCTTGTCAGAGCCGGGAATAAGCGCTGAACTGGTGCGCGCGATGGACCGGATTGCCGAGGAGCTGCTGCCATGACCCGTATCGACCGCCGCGCGCTGTTCACCTCTGGTGCGGCCGCTGCCTTGCTGGCGGCCACGGGCACATCGCTTGTGGCCGCGCCACGTGCGGGTGGCGTGCTGCGTCTGGCGGTGCCGCGTCAGGACGGGTTGATGGAGCAGGTCGCTCGCGGGGCCATCTTTGATACCCTGACCGAAATCGCGCCCGACGGCGTCTTGCGCGCCGAACTGGCAGAGGCCTGGCACAGCAGCGCGGATGCGAAAACCTGGTCCTTCGACCTGCGCCGGGATGTGCGGTTCCATGATGGTGCACTTCTGACGGCTGCAGATGTTGTTGCGTCCCTGGACAAGAGCACGATTGAAGGGGTCGAAGTGGCCTCGGTTCAACAGTTGTCGGAGCACCGGATCGAAATCGCTCTGACTGGTGCAAATCCTCATCTTCCCTATCTTTTGGCCAATCCGGCGCTTTCGGTTTCACCGGAAGGCAAGCAGGATCTGCCGCTTGCCGAGGCTGTGGGTACCGGCTGCTATCGAGTGGAGCGCGCACAGGACGGTCGCCATTTCCGCGCGACAAAAGTCGTAGATCACTACAAGTCCGGTCATGCCGGCTGGGTGGAAACCGTCGAGGTGATCGTGATCCCTGATGCGCAGGTCCGTGCTGAAGCTCTGAGCGATGGGTATGTGGATGTGGCGGCCTTGCCCGCACCAGATGGGCTGATCGAAAAGGGCGGGTTCCTGTATCACCCTTCGGCCAGCGATATGGCTCTGGCCGCGCGCTCGGACGTGGGCATTCCCCGTACCGTTGGCAGTCGCACGGCACTGGACGATGGGCGCATTGCAGAACGGTGGTGGCGGATCTGAGCCGCTGCAAGACGACGATCTGAACTTCTCCTTGCAGATTCGCCCCATCAGGCGTATATGCCTGTCACAACAGCGGCGCGTTGGGCTCTGGTCCAAAGCTCCACCGGGATTTTCAACGGGCCGCGCGCCCGTTTTTTTGTGTCCGCACGACCTTTGTTCTAACGACAGCTGGAACCCGAATGACCAACGACCTGATTGCCAAAGCCGCGATTGACCGCCGCCTTGCCGAGATCATCACCCCGGTGATCGAGGATATGGGCTATGAGCTGGTCCGCATCCGGCTGATGTCCGGCAAGACGACGACCCTGCAGATCATGGCCGACAAGCCCGATGGCGGGATCGAGGTGGATGACTGCGCCGAGATCTCCAATGCCGTCAGCGCAGTGCTGGACGTCGAAGACCCGATCCTGGATGCCTACGCGCTGGAGGTCTCGAGCCCCGGCATCGACCGACCTCTGACGCGCCTCAAGGACTTTGACATGTTCGAGGGGTACGAGGCCAAGCTGGAAACCGCCGAGCTGATCGACGGGCGCCGCCGCTTCAAGGGCGAACTGGCAGGGATCGAGGATGACGAGGTTCTGATCAATATCGAGGAGCACGGCGAAACCGTGACCATCGGTCTCAAATTCGACTGGCTGAGCGATGCAAAGCTGGTGCTGACCGACGATCTGATCAAGGAAATGCTGCGCCAGCGCAAGGCGGCGGGCACGCTGAACGAAGATGCTTTTGACGACGTTATCGAAGATGCGCCCCTTGAGGGCGAAGTGACCGAAGGGTCCGAAGAGGAGAACAAGTAATGGCCATCACCTCTGCAAACCAGCTTGAGCTGTTGCAAACCGCCGAAGCCGTGGCGCGCGAAAAAATGATCGACCCCGGTCTGGTGGTCGAAGCCATGGAAGAAAGCCTCGCCCGGGCGGCCAAAAGCCGCTACGGCAGCGAGATGGACATCCGCGTGTCCATCGACCGCAAGACCGGCAAGGCGACCTTCACTCGCGTGCGCTCGGTCGTTGCGGATGAGGACCTGGAGAACTACCAGGCCGAGATGACCGTTGAACAGGCCAAGCAGTACATGGAAGACCCGCAGGTGGGCGACACCTTTGTGGAAGAGGTTCCGCCGGTGGAAATGGGCCGCATCGCGGCGCAGTCGGCCAAGCAGGTGATCCTGCAGAAGGTGCGCGAAGCCGAGCGCGACCGCCAGTACGAAGAATTCAAGGACCGTGCGGGCACCATCATCAACGGTCTCGTCAAGCGCGAGGAATTCGGCAACGTCATCGTCGATGTGGGCGCCGGCGAAGCCATCCTGCGCCGCAACGAAAAGATCGGCCGCGAAAGCTATCGCCCGAACGACCGCATCCGCTGCTACATCAAGGACGTGCGCCGCGAACCGCGCGGCCCGCAGATCTTCCTGAGCCGCACCGCGCCGGAATTCATGGCCGAGCTGTTCAAGATGGAAGTTCCGGAAATCTACGACGGTATCATCGAGATCAAGGCCGTGGCCCGTGACCCTGGCTCGCGCGCCAAGATCGCCGTCATTTCCTATGACGGCTCCATCGATCCGGTGGGGGCCTGTGTCGGTATGCGCGGCAGCCGTGTTCAGGCCGTGGTGAACGAACTCCAGGGTGAAAAAATCGACATCATCCCGTGGAACGAGGATCAGCCGACCTTCCTGGTGAACGCGCTGCAGCCCGCAGAAGTCACCAAGGTGGTTCTGGACGAAGAAGCCGGCAAGATCGAGGTGGTCGTCCCCGAAGAACAGCTGAGCCTCGCCATCGGTCGCCGGGGTCAAAACGTGCGTCTGGCCTCGCAACTGACCGCGCTCGACATCGACATCATGACCGAAGAAGAAGAATCGGCGCGCCGCCAGAAGGAATTCGAGGCCCGCACCGCGCTCTTTATGGAAACCCTGGATCTGGACGAGTTCTTTGCCCAGCTTCTGGTCTCCGAAGGCTTCACCAACCTCGAAGAGGTCGGCTATGTCGAGCTGGATGAGCTGCTCGTCATCGACGGCGTCGACGAAGGCACCGCCGAGGAGCTGCAGGCCCGTGCGCGCGACTACTTGGAGGCGCAGGCCAAAGCGGCCATCGATGCGGCCCGCAGCTTGGGTGCCGAGGACAGCCTCATTGACTTTGACGGTCTCACTCCCCAGATGGTAGAGGCGCTGGCTAAGGATGGCATCCTCAACCTTGAGGATTTTGCCACCTGCGCTGACTGGGAACTGGCCGGTGGCTGGACCACCGACGGCGGCGAGCGTGTCAAGGACGATGGTATTCTGGAACCCTTCGGCATGTCGCTCGAAGAAGCGCAGGACATGGTGATGACGGCCCGCGTTCTGCTTGGCTGGGTTGATCCGGCTGAGCTGGAGCCGGAAGCCTCTGAAGAAGAAGTTGACGGTGATGAGGCCGAAGAGGAGGGCGCCGGGGCCTGATCCCGGCGGCTTTCTGAGAAGGAGAGGCTGAATGGCTCGTGGTGGCGCGGCAAAAGACCGGGATGACGGTCCGGAGCGCAAGTGCATTGCAACAGGTGAGATCCAACCCAAAGAGGGTCTTGTCCGCTTTGTGCTTGGGCCGGATGGTCAGGTTGTTGCCGATGTGTTAGGTAAATTGCCCGGTCGCGGCGTTTACGTGACAGCGAGCCGTTCGGCGCTAGATACGGCAGTCAAAAGGAGGCTCTTTGCCCGTGGCTTCAAGGCCCAGGTAGATGTGCCCGAAGGCCTCGTCGATGAGGTCGAGCGCCAGGTTTTGCGTCGTCTCGTTGACCTGATCAGCCTGGCGCGCAAGTCAGGTGATGCGGTTGGCGGCTATGAGAAAGTCAAGGATTGGCTGCTGAAAGAAGAAGCATCCGTCCTCATTCAGGCGTCCGATGGATCCGGGCGCGGAAAATCGAAACTGAGCACGCCCCACCGGGGAAAATACATCGGTTGCCTCTCTGCGGATGAGCTGGGGATGGCATTTGGGCGTCAAACTGTGATACATGCGGCGCTTGCCTCTGGTGGACTCAGCAAACGTGTTGTAGAGGAAGCGCAACGATTGCAGGGTTTGCGCGAAATGGTGGGCGGCAGCGGCCGCACGGAAGGATAAAGAGCTTTATGAGCGATAGTGACGGCAAAAAGACATTGGGTTTGCGTGGTGCTGGTTCCCGGCCTGGGAACGTGAAACAGAGCTTCAGCCATGGGCGGACCAAGAATGTCGTGGTGGAAACCAAGCGCAAGCGCGTTGTGGTTCCCAAGCCGGGTGCGGGTAAAGGGGGCAGCGGCTCCTCTCCTGCGACGGACGGTTCTCGTCGCCCTGCGGGTATCACCGATGCGGAAATGGCCCGTCGGCTGAAGGCGCTTCAGGCTGCCAAGGCACGCGAGGCCGAAGAGGCTGCGCAACGTGAGGCTGAGGAAAAGGCCCGCGCCGAAGAGCGCGAGCGCCGTCGCGCCGAACAGGAAGCCAAGGAACGCGAGCAGCGCGAAGCTGAAGAAAAAGCGCGCCTGAAGGCTGAAGAAGAAGAACGTAAGCGCAAAGAGGCCGAAGAAGCCGCCAAACGTGCGGCTGCGGCCCCAGCAGCCGAAGAGCCCGCCAAGGCAAAGTCTTCCGGCGCCGGTGCCGGACGTGGCGCGCCCAAGGGCGGTGGTCAGCCGACCCCGCGCAAGTCAGACCGCGAGCGTGAAGAGCGTGGCCGTGGCGGCAAGGGCCGTGACGAGGGACGTCGCTCGGGCAAGCTGACTCTTGGCCAGGCCACTGGCGAAGGCGGACGCCAACGTTCCATGGCTGCGATGAAACGAAAGCAGGAGCGCGCGCGTCAAAAGGCCATGGGTGGTTCGGTCGAGCGCGAAAAGGTAATCCGCGACGTGCAGCTACCGGAAACCATCGTGGTTTCCGAACTGGCAAACCGTATGGCGGAACGTGTTGGCGATGTTGTGAAATCGCTCATGCAGATGGGCATGATGGTCACGCAGAACCAAACCATTGATGCCGACACCGCCGAGCTGATCATCGAAGAATTCGGCCACAAGGTTGTTCGTGTCTCCGACGCCGACGTCGAGGACGTCATCAAGGAAGTCGAAGACAAGGAAGAAGACCTGCAGCCGCGTCCGCCCGTGATCACCATCATGGGGCACGTTGACCACGGCAAAACCTCGCTTCTGGACGCCATCCGCGACGCGCGTGTTGTGGCAGGCGAGGCCGGCGGCATCACCCAGCATATCGGTGCCTATCAGGTCAAAACCGATAGCGGTGCGGTGCTGAGCTTCCTCGACACACCCGGCCACGCCGCCTTTACCTCGATGCGTTCGCGCGGTGCTCAGGTGACGGATATCGTTGTTCTGGTTGTTGCCGCAGACGATTCGGTCATGCCGCAGACGATCGAGGCGATCAACCACGCCAAGGCCGCCGACGTGCCGATGATCGTGGCGATCAACAAGATCGACAAACCGGCCGCCGATCCGAATAAGGTGCGTGCAGAGCTGCTTCAGCACGAGGTGATCGTTGAAGCCATGTCCGGTGAAGTTCAGGATGTGGAAGTTTCGGCCCACACCGGTCAGGGGCTGGACGAACTGCTTGAAGCGATTGCGCTGCAAGCCGAAATTCTTGAACTGAAGGCCAACCCCAACCGCGCGGCCCAAGGCGCCGTGATCGAGGCGCAGCTCGATGTGGGCCGCGGCCCGGTTGCCACGGTTCTGGTTCAGAACGGCACGTTGCGTCAGGGCGACATCTTTGTTGTGGGTGAGCAGTACGGCAAGGTCCGTGCGCTGATCAACGACAAGGGAGAGCGCGTCAAGGAAGCCGGTCCTTCTGTCCCGGTTGAGGTTCTGGGCCTCAACGGCACCCCCGAAGCGGGCGACGTGCTGAACGTGACTGAAACTGAAGCGCAGGCCCGCGAGATCGCCGCCTACCGTGAGCAAGCCGCCAAGGACAAGCGGGCTGCTGCCGGTGCCGCGACCACCCTTGAGCAGCTGATGCAGAAGGCCAAGGAAGACGAGAACGTCGCCGAGCTGCCGATCCTGGTGAAAGCTGACGTGCAGGGCTCTGCCGAGGCGATCGTTCAGGCGATGGAGAAGATCGGCAACGAAGAGGTGCGCGTGCGCGTGCTGCACTCGGGCGTGGGCGCCATTACCGAGACGGACATCGGCCTTGCCGAAGCTTCGGGCGCTCCGGTCTTTGGCTTCAATGTGCGTGCCAATGCTTCGGCCCGGAACACTGCTAACCAGAAGGGTGTCGAGATCCGCTATTATTCGGTGATCTACGACCTCGTGGACGATGTGAAAGCCGCTGCCTCGGGTCTGCTCTCGGCTGAGATCAAGGAAAACTTCATCGGTTACGCGACGATCAAGGACGTCTTCAAGGTATCCAACGTTGGCAAGGTCGCCGGCTGTCTGGTCACCGAAGGGGTTGCACGCCGCTCTGCTGGGGTGCGTCTGCTGCGCGACAACGTGGTGATCCACGAAGGCACGCTGAAGACCCTCAAGCGCTTCAAGGACGAAGTGGCAGAGGTTCAGTCCGGTCAGGAATGCGGTATGGCCTTTGAAAACTACGAAGACATCCGCGCAGGTGATGTCATCGAGATCTTTGAGCGTCAGGAAGTCGAACGCAAACTCGACTAACACGCTGATGTTTATGAAATTTGAAAAGCCCCGGATTTTTGATCCGGGGCTTTTTCGTTTGGGTGTTTGAATTTGCCTTTGAGGGGCAGACATACCCCAAAAAGGTCGAGGACAGCCAATAGGCTGCCCTCTGGGAGTGTGAGTGGTTGGTTTTTTGTGCCGCGGAACTTGAGGGAAACGGGGGCGCCAATGCGCAACGCCCACCTATCTGCGGTCGGTTTTAGATATGTGCCTGTATGAATCAGCCTCGGACCAGGACAGCCCGGCCTTGCTTAGTTTGGAGTATCCTGGTCCTTCTTCAGGGAGACTTTGGAGAGGTTCACTGCGTGATAGTGTGTCTATTTTTTGACAAAAAGGTTAACAAAGTCTTTCCAAGTTTAATCGAAACCCACCAAGGCTGGTGTTTCTACCGTAAAAAACCCCTAGATCAGCCAAAAAAACATGACATGTCCCGAAAGCACGCTTTTTCGGCCATCCTATTTTTTAAGATTTAACGCTGCCGCCCTCTAAAGCCAGTCCCTCAGGATGGGGATCAGCGGAATGTCGGCAGGCGGCATCGGATAGTCGCGCAGGTCCTGTGGACGGGCCCATTTCAGCACCTGACCTTCACGCGCCTGGGGAATGCCTTCCCACTTGCGACACGCAAACAGCGGCATCAGCAGGTGAAAGTCGTCGTAGCTGTGACTGGCAAAGGTCAGCGGAGCAAGGCAGGAGGACCAGGTGTTGATCCCCAGCTCTTCTTCCAGCTCCCGGATCAGGGCCGCCTCCGGGGTTTCCCCGGCTTCGACCTTGCCGCCCGGAAACTCCCACAGACCGGCCATGGATTTGCCCTCGGGGCGCTGCGCCAGCAGGATCCGCCCTTCAACGTCAATCAGGGCAACGGCCGAAACAAGAACCGTTTTCATGATCGGTAATCCGCGTTGATGCTGATGTATTGATGGGTCAGATCGCATGTCCAGACCGTCGCTGTGCCGTCCCCCAGGCCAAGATCGACCTTGATGGTGATCTCATCCTGTTTCATCTGCGCGGCGCCGTCCTCTTCCTTGTATGTGGGAGAGACCCAGCCCTTTTCCGCCACCAGAACATCCCCGAAAGAGATCGACAGGCGGTCCCGGTCAGCCTCGGCCCCGGATTTGCCGATAGCCATGACCACGCGGCCCCAGTTTGGATCCTCGCCGGCGATGGCGGTTTTTACCAAAGGCGAGTTGGCAATCGCCATGCCATGGGTCTTTGCTTCGGCGTCAGACACTGCACCGGTGACCTGGATCTCGACGAATTTGGTCGCGCCTTCTCCATCGCGCACCACCTGATGCGCCAGATCCATCATCACGCCCTCAAGCGCCTGTGCGAATTCCGCGTTTCCGGTTGCGTCCACGCCAGAGGCCCCCGTGGCGCAGAGCATCAGGCTGTCCGAGGTCGATGTATCGCTGTCCACGGTGATGCAGTTGAAGCTGCAGTTGCAGATCTCTGCCAGCTGCGCCTGCAGGGCGGCTTGTTCGACCTGCGCATCGGTGAAGATATAGACCAGCATGGTGGCCATATCGGGGGCAATCATGCCCGAGCCCTTGGCAATTCCGGCAATTTTCACCGTCTTGCCATCAATCGTAACCTCAGCCCCGGCGCCCTTTGGAAAGGTATCGGTGGTCATGATGGCGGCGGCCGCCGCTTCCAGCGCGGTCTCATCCAACCCGGCGTTCAGCTCGCCGAGCTTTGCAACGATGCGGTCATGGGGCAGCGGCTCTCCTATCACGCCAGTCGAAGCCGTATAGACCCGCGATTGCGGTGCTGCGGTGATGTTGCTCACCGCAGAGACGATTTCTGTCACCGACGTTTGTCCGTAGTGCCCCGTAAAGGCATTGGAGTTCCCCGAATTGACCAGGATGGCTGCCGCTTGCGACGGATCTGTGCCAAGCTTGGCCTGACAATCCCTGACCGGGGCAGACCGTGTCTTGGAGCGGGTGAAGACCCCGGCAACCGTGGTGCCCGGATCGAGAACCGCCAGCATGACATCCGTGCGGCCCTTGTATTTCACACCAGCCGATGCGGTGGCGAAACGCACGCCTTTGATCACAGGCAGGTCAGGAAAGTGATCCGGTGCAAGCGGGGAACGGGGGAGTGCGCCAGCCATCGGATCAGTTCCTCACCAGGCTGAGATCACGGATCATCGAAGGTTTCATATCTTCGATTTCAGGGCGTTCGATGGTGGAAGCAGCCGTCAGGGCGTTCACGCGGTCTTCTACCGCGCGGGTACGCAGTTCCTGTTCCAGTTCGCCGCGGACCTCATCAAAACTGGGCGCCTCGGATTTGCGCCGCTCCCGCAGCAGGATCACATGCCAGCCGAACTGGGTTTGAACCGGATCAGAAATATCGCCCGAACGCATGGCCAGAACAGCTTCTTCGAACTCGGGAACCATGCTGCCAAGACCAAACCAGCCCAGGTCTCCGCCGCTTGGCCCCGAGGGGCCGGTCGAGCGCGTCTTGGCCAAAGTGGCAAAGTCGGCGCCATCTACCAGCTCTTCCTTGATTTCGCGGGCTTCTTCCTCGGTTTCGACCAGAATATGGGCGGCATGGAATTCGTCGCCGCCATTGCCGGTGGAGTACTTGCGGTCATAGGCCGCGCGCAGGGCTTCTTCGCTGGCAGCGCCTTCCATGACCGACTCGATCACGTCAGCGGCCAAAAGGGCGCGGCTTTCGTTCTCAACGGAGAGTTGCACGTAATGCGGCACCTCGCCGTTGAGCTGTTGTTTCAGCGCGGTCTGCTGGATCAACTGATCCAGAATCGCATTGTAAAGCACCTCATCCGGCAATTGCTTGTACTGCTGAGGCAGGCTTTCACGTGCCATGATCATGTGACCCAGAGTAATGTCTTCACCGTTCACTGTAGCAACAACCGTATTGGCATGTGGGGCGGCCAGAGATGGCCCGGACGCGACCGCCAAAAGCGCCGCTGCAGCGGCGCCTCGCAGAAAAGTGAGACCTTTCAGCATTGAATTCTTCCTATTCCCGGGCCGCAGCATGGCGCGGCGTTGACACTTATATGGCTGCCGCTTACATCGCCTAGGGGCTATTGGGAAGCACCGTCGTTTCCACCTTTGTTTATGGGTTGCGGGCAGGGCGGGCAAGCCTGCCTGAGAACGGAAGCCATGACAGGACTGTTGGAGAGCACATGCTGGGTATCGGAACACTCGCCAAAAAGATTTTCGGCACACCGAACGACCGGAAAGTCAAGGCGACGCGGCCGCTGATTGCAAAGATCAACGCGCTGGAGCCCGAGTTCGAGAACCTCAGCGATGAGGGCCTCATCGCCAAGACCGAAGAGCTCCGCAAGCGCGCTCTGGGGGGCGAGAGCCTTGATGATCTTTTGCCCGAAGCCTTTGCCAACGTCCGCGAGGGCGCGCGCCGGGCTCTGGGCCTGCGTGCCTTTGACACGCAGCTGATGGGCGGTGTCTTCCTGCATCAGGGTAATATTGCGGAGATGAAAACCGGTGAAGGCAAGACGCTGGTTGCGACTTTCCCGGCCTACCTCAATGCGCTGACCGGCAAGGGTGTGCATGTGGTCACCGTGAACGAATATCTGGCCAAGCGCGACAGCGAATGGATGGGCAAGGTGTTCGAACAGCTCGGCATGACCACCGGCGTGATCTGGTCCGGTCAGCCCGAGGATCAGAAAATGGCCGCCTATCAGTCTGATGTGACCTATGCGACCAACAACGAGCTGGGCTTCGACTACCTGCGCGACAACATGAAGCCGAGCCTGGATCAGGTGTTCCAGAAGCAGCACAATTTCGCCATCGTGGACGAGGTGGACTCGATCCTGATCGACGAGGCGCGCACACCGCTGATCATCTCTGGCCCGGCCGAGGATCGCTCTGAGCTTTATGTGACCATCGACAAGGTGATTCCCCTGCTCAGCGAAGATCACTACGAAGTCGACGAAAAGACCCGTGGCGTGACCTTTACCGAAGACGGCAACGAGTATCTCGAACAGGTTCTGGTCGAGCATGGACTGCTGGACGAGGGCGCTTCGCTCTATGATCCCGAAAGCACCACGGTGGTGCATCACGTCAACCAGGCCTTGCGAGCACACAAGCTGTTCCAGCGCGACAAGGACTATATCGTCCGCGACGGCGAAGTGGTTCTGATCGACGAATTCACCGGACGGATGATGGCAGGCCGCCGTCTGTCTGAGGGTCTTCACCAGGCGATCGAGGCCAAGGAAGAGGTCCAGATCCAGCCCGAGAACACCACGCTGGCCTCCGTTACCTTCCAGAACTATTTCCGCCTCTATGACCGACTGTCCGGAATGACCGGCACCGCCATGACCGAGGCCGAGGAATTTGCTGAGATCTATGGTCTGGGTGTCGTCGAAGTCCCCACCAACAAACCGATTGCGCGTGTGGACGAGGACGATCAGGTCTACCGCACCGCAGCCGAGAAATACCGCGCCATGATCGAGGAGACCAAGACAGCCCATGCCAAGGGGCAACCGGTTCTTCTGGGCACCACCTCGATCGAGAAATCCGAACTGCTGAGCCAGCTGCTGAAACAGGAAGGCATCGAGCATAACGTTCTCAATGCCCGCCATCACGAGCAGGAAGCGCAGATCGTGGCCGATGCGGGCCGTCTGGGAGCGGTGACCATTGCCACCAATATGGCCGGTCGCGGCACCGACATTCAGCTGGGCGGGAACGTCGAGATGAAGGTCATGGATGCGCTCGAAGCCAACCCGGATGCCGACCCCGTTGCGCTGCGCGCCGAGGAAGAAGCCAAGCACGCAACTGAAAAGCAAAAGGTTCTCGACGCAGGCGGTCTGTTTGTGATGGCCTCTGAACGCCACGAAAGCCGCCGGATCGATAATCAGCTGCGCGGCCGCTCTGGCCGTCAGGGCGATCCGGGCCGGACCCGGTTCTATCTTAGCCTTGAAGACGATCTGATGCGCATCTTTGGCTCCGAACGTCTGGACAAGGTGCTGTCGTCTCTCGGCATGAAAGAAGGCGAGGCGATCATCCACCCTTGGGTGAACAAATCGCTGGAGCGCGCCCAGGCCAAGGTCGAGGGGCGCAATTTCGACATGCGCAAGCAGGTGCTGAAATTCGACGACGTGATGAACGATCAGCGCAAGGTGATCTTTGGCCAGCGCCGCGAGATTATGGCCGCCGAGGACCTGTCCGAGATCATTCAGGATATGCGCCACGAGGTGATCGACGATTTGATCGATACCTATATGCCGCCCAAGACCTACGCCGACCAGTGGGACACCGAAGGGCTGCAGGCCGCCGTTGCCGAAGGGCTTTCCATTGACGCGCCGGTTGCCGAATGGGCTGCCGAAGAAGGCGTGGACGATGAACAGATCCGTGAACGCCTTGAGGCAGCCAGCGATGCGATGATGGCAGAAAAGACCGAGGCCTTTGGCCCGGAAAACATGCGCCAGATCGAAAAACAGGTTCTCTTGCAGACCATCGACGCCAAATGGCGCGAGCATCTGCTGACGCTGGAGCATCTGCGCTCGGTTGTGGGCTTCCGTGGCTACGCGCAGCGCGATCCGCTGAACGAGTACAAAAACGAGAGCTTCCAGCTGTTTGAAAGCATGCTGGACTCCCTTCGCGAAGATGTCACCAAGCAACTGAGCCGCGTGCGCCCGATGAACGAGGAAGAGCAGCGCCAGATGATGATGGAGATGGCGGCCCGACAGGCTGCGATGCAGCAGGCCGCCACGGCCGCAGCGGATGCGGCCTCGCTGGAGGCTGCGGGAGAAACGCCGGAAGCGGCCGCGCCTGGCTTTGTCGAGAACGATCCTTCCACCTGGGGCAATCCCTCGCGCAATGACAAATGCCCCTGCGGATCAGGTAAGAAGTTCAAGCACTGCCATGGTCGTTTGGCCTAGGCCGAACCCGCAAATCGCCCGGTCCGGGCCTCAATACCCTCCCACCCGTGCGCTATGCCGCACGGGTGAATACGTTAAAATTCTCTTTATTTTGCCTGAATATCTCCCGCGCGTGGCCACAAACTAGCCGCCTTTCTCCTGCAACCTTTCCTTAACCTGTTGGTGGGGTGGAGCTGGTGACGATGGACAAGCGGATATTGACGTTGAGTGGCGCAACAGTGGCCTGTGCTTTGGGCATCGGCTTCTTCATGCAGCAATCGACACCGCCGCGCGTGCTAGATGCAGAGGACGCAAGAACGGCTTTGATCCCAGAATCTTCCGGGTCGGTAGTTCAGGTCCCCTCTGAACCCGAAGCTGGTGAGCTTACCATCAAGAATATCACATTGACGTCGGTCCTGCACGCTGAGGACTCGAAAGCGGCAACCCCGGCTGAGGAATTGGCCGTGACGACTAGGGCATTTGCTGCAGCGCCAAAGGAAGCGTGCATCATATCGGTATCGGCCGTAGCCGTGCCGGGTGCGATGGTGGATCTGGCTGCCTCTGCACCCTGTCAGGCCGGAAAACGCCTGACAGTTCACCACCAAGGAATGATGTTTTCGGCCGCATTCGATGAAAAGGGGCGTTGGCATCAGCAGGTGCCAGCTTTGGCCTCATCTGCGGTCTTTATCGTAGAGCCCGAGCAAGGGCTGGCCGAACTGGCAGTCGTGCCGGTGCCGGATCTGACGGAAGTGAACCGTGTTGTTCTGCAGTGGAGCGGTGACAGCGGTTTTGAAATCCATGCGCGGGAAAATGGCGCTGAATACGGGGCGCCTGGCCATGTCTGGCGCGGTTCTGACCCCGCGCTCGGCGTAGGTCATATGGTGCGCTTGGGGAACGATCAGCTTCTGGCGCCGCGATTGGCGGAGGTCTATAGCCTGCCGCGCCATGGCAATGGTGTCGGGGCGGTGGATATCAGCGTTGAAACCGAGATTACCGAGATCAATTGTGGGCGGCAGATCGATGCTCAAACGCTGAGCCTCGGACAGGACGGCAATGGAGAGCGGGTGCGTACTCAGGATCTGACATTGGCCATGCCCGGTTGCGAAGCTGCAGGTGATTTTCTGGTGTTGAATAATCTGATGGAAAACCTGAAAATCGCTGCAAACTGACCTGCTACCATTTCAGGATTTCTCATGGCTTTTTTGCGTGCGGCGATTTGCGCCGCACTTTCTCTGTTCGCTGTCCCTCTGCCACTGTTTGCGCAGGATGTGACATTGTCATCCCCTGACGGAGCGGTAGAAATCACTGGCGATCTCTTGGGATTTGACGGTGAATACTACCGTGTGGACACGAAATTCGGCGAACTGACAGTAGATGGTTCGGGCGTCACCTGCGATGGTCCGGGATGTCCAAGCCTGTCTGATTTCGTGGCTGAGGTAAGCCTCTCCGGGTCATCCAATATGGCTGAGGTGTTGCTGCCTGCATTGATTGAGGGCTTCGCCCTGCGCAACGGCTATCAGACCCGGCGGGATGCACTGCCAAATGGCAACTTTGAGTACGTCCTGTTGCGCGATGGCAACCGCCCTGCGGCCCGTTTCAGCTTTTTTGTGAGCAACACGGACGAAGGCTTTGCCGATCTTCTTGCAGATCAGGCGGATATCGTCATGGCCTTGCGCGAGATTCGTCCTGCAGAGCAAGCACTTGCGCGTCAGGCAGGCATGGGAGATATGACGGCGGCGGCACGCAGCCGGGTGCTGGCCTTGGATGCAATGGTGCCACTGGTTTCACCTGAAAATCCTGTCCAAAGTATTTCGCTGCCGCAATTGGTGTCGGTATTCTCCGGTGAGATCTCCAACTGGTCAGAACTTGGCGGAGCAGATGCGCCGATCTCTTTGCATCTCCCTGTCGCAGGTTCTGGCCTTGCGCAGGCCTTTGAAGACAAGTTGCTGGCGCCAGCTGGCGCAGGTTTGGCAGAGGGCTTGCGCCGCCACGACCGCCACAGCACACTTGTGCGGGTGATTGCAACGGATCCATTTGCGATCGGTATTGGAAGTTTTGCCAATACAGGGACGGCGCGAGCCCTGACATTGTCGGGGTCCTGCGGCTTTTCGCTACGGGCAACGCGGCGTTCGATCAAGACAGAGGATTATCCGCTCAATTCTCCGATGTTCCTCTATCTTCCAGAGCGGCGCCTGGCCAAGGTCGCACGGGATTTCCTGAGCTACGTAAGGGGTCCTGGCGCTCAAATCGTGATCCGGAGAGCGGGGTTTGTGGATCAGGCCCCAGAGCGGATTTCTCTGGCTGCTCAGGGGGATCGGTTCGCCAATGCCATTGCGGCGGCGGGGCCGGAGGTTGAGCTGGCTGACCTTCAGCGCATGGTTGCAGAACTCAGGGGCCATCAGCGGTTGACGACCTCCTTTAGGTTTGAGCCAGGATCGACCCGGCCGGATGCTCAATCACGGAGCAATATCGAGCAGTTGGGCCGTGCCCTGGAAGCTGGCGTGTATGATGCGGGCCGACTTTTGTTTGTTGGTTTTTCCGACGGGGATGGTCCTGCGGCCATGAACCGACAGATTGCCCTCAAACGTGCTGAGGCGGTGCGGGATGCCGTGATCGAGGCGGCTCAAACGGCCAACGTCGAACGTGTGGATATTGATGTGGCAGCCTTTGGCGAGGCCCTTCCAATGGCATGCGACGACAGTGCCTGGGGGCGGGAAGTCAATCGGCGTGTTGAAGTGTGGGTGCGCTAAGCCAGACCGTGGCTCCAGAAAGGGGGCTGCGCCCAAGGTCCCCAACAGAAACCTGGGGTAGCCGGTGCACTACGGGTGCGGGTCAGCTTTGCGCCGCTTGAAACTAAAGATAGCCGTAGCTACGAAAACTGAGTTCGCTGGACTTTCCGATGATCAGATGATCGTGCAGCGTGATGCCGAGAGCCGCAAGAGCCGTACCGACACTGGCGGTCATCTTGATGTCACTTTCGGACGGGGTAGGGTCTCCTGAGGGGTGATTATGCACCAGGATGACGGCGCTGGCATTTATCTCAAGCGCGCGTTTGGCCACTTCACGCGGATAGACCGGGACATGATCCACCGTACCGCGCGCTTGCTCCTCGTCAGCAATCAATACGTTCTTGCGATCCAGGAACAGCACGCGGAACTGCTCTACTTCGGAATGGGACATCGTCGTGTGGCAATAGTCCAGAAGCGCATCCCAACTGGACAGCAGATGACGCTGAATGATGCGGGCGCGGGCCATGCGGTGTGCGGCCGCTTCCAGCACCTTGAGATCAATGATTACAGCTTCGCCGATTCCCTTGACCTGCAGGAGACGTTCTACCGGTGCTGTGATGACCCGGTTGAAATCACCGAAGGTATCCATCAGCCTGCGAGCCAGCGGTTTTACATCTTTTCGGGGAATGGACCGAAACAGAACAAGTTCCAGAAGTTCGTAATCTGGCATAGCTGCAGCGCCGCCATCCATGAAACGGCTTCTTAGCCGTGCGCGGTGGTCCTTGATGTATGAGGGCAGGCGGCCTGCAGGTACAAGCGCAGCGCGCGCCTCGTCACTGCGGTCAAACAGCGGCAGAGTTTCGTCCCGAAATGCGCCAGCTTTCCCCATGATCACCACGTTGGAGACATCAAGGTTGGTCCTTTTCACCAGTGTTGGCAGTCAATGCTGAACAAACAAAAGAAAAACGCCCCGAGTTGGGGCGTTTTTGCGATGGCCTTCCGAAATGGCGCATCCTGAAGAGGCAGGGATCAGCCTTTCATGCCGTCCCAGAAGCTCTTGACCGAAGAAAAGAAACTGCGGGATTCCGGGTTTGTGTTCTCTTCGGAAAGATCTTCAAACTCGCGCAGAATTTCTTTCTGGCGCGCTGTCAGGTTCACAGGTGTTTCCACGGCAAGTTCGATGAACATGTCACCGGGCGCACCGCCGCGCAGGGCCGGCATGCCCTTGCCCCGCAGGCGCATCTGGCGGCCGGATTGGCTGCCTTCGGGAATCTGAACCCGTCCACGGCCGCCATCGATGGTCGGAACCTCGATCGCGCCGCCAAGGGCTGCATTTGCCATCGACACCGGAACACGGCAATAAAGGTTGTTGCCATCCCGTTCGAACAGATCATGCGCTGCCACCTCTACGAAAATGTAGAGGTCACCCGGAGGCCCGCCGCGCAGGCCTGCTTCACCTTCACCGGCAAGACGGATGCGGGTGCCGGTCTCGACCCCTGCCGGGATGTTCACCGACAAAGAGCGGTCCTTTTCGACGCGGCCATGTCCATGGCAGGTCTTGCAGGGGTTCTTGATGATCTGGCCAAGCCCGGAACAGGTCGGACAGCTGCGTTCAACGGTGAAAAAACCCTGCTGGGCGCGCACCTTACCCATGCCGGAACAGGTGGGGCAGGTGGTGGGTTCGACCCCGCCTTCAGCTCCGGTGCCATCACAGGAGGTACAGGCAACCGAGGTCGGCACCTTGATGGTCTTGTGCAGGCCAGAGAAGGCTTCTTCCAGCGTCACGCGGAGGTTATAGCGCAGATCTGCGCCGCGTGATGCGCGCTGGCGTCCACCAGCCTGACCACGCCCGCCCATGAAGTCGCCAAAGAGATCATCAAACACATCCGAGAAGGCTGAAGAGAAATCGCCGCCGCCGGGATGACCACCGCGCGGGCCGCCGCCACCGCCACCCATGCCGTTTTCAAATGCAGCATGGCCATAGCGGTCATAGGCAGCCTTCTTTTCGGCGTCCTTCAGAACTTCATAGGCCTCGTTGGCCTCTTTGAACTGCGCCTCTGCATCCGGGTTGTCGGCATTTCGGTCCGGATGCAATTCCTTGGCTTTCTTGCGATAGCCCTTCTTGATCTCATCGGCGCTGGCGCCCTTGGAGACGCCAAGAATGTCGTAGTAGTCGCGTTTTGACATCGGTGTATTCCTTATGCCTCAACGAAAAACGGGCCAGTCCGGGGTGCGGACCGGCCCGTGGTCAAGCCTTTGATCTCAGGCCTTAACGCTTGTCGTTGTCCAGGTCTTCGAACTCGGCGTCAACGATGTCGTCATCACCGGAGGCGTTTGCCTCGTCAGCGGCGGCCGGTTCGTCGTCAGCCTCTTCGGCCTGCGCCTTGTAGATCGCCTCGCCCAGTTTCATCGCCGCTTCGGTGACGTTCTGGATGCCGGATTTGATCTTTTCGGCATTGGCCTTGTCGCTTTCCAGATCGTCCTTCAGCGCGGCAATCGCCAGTTCGATTGCTTCGATGGTGGTCGGGTCCACCTTGTCGCCATGCTCTTCCATCGACTTCTCGGTCGAGTGGATGAGGCTTTCGGCCTGGTTCTTGGCTTCGATCAACTCGCGGCGCTCTTTGTCCGCCTCGGCGTTTTCCTCGGCGTCCTTGACCATCTTTTCGATGTCCTCGTCCGAGAGACCACCCGAGGCCTGGATGGTGATCTGCTGCTCTTTGCCGGTCGCTTTGTCCTTGGCGCCGACAGAGACGATGCCGTTGGCGTCGATGTCAAAGGTCACCTCGATCTGCGGCATGCCGCGCGGAGCGGGCGGGATGTCCTCGAGGTTGAACTGACCCAGCATCTTGTTGTCGGCCGCCATCTCACGCTCACCCTGGAACACACGAATGGTCACGGCGTTCTGGTTGTCCTCGGCGGTCGAGAAGACCTGGGACTTCTTGGTCGGGATGGTGGTGTTGCGGTCGATCAGGCGGGTGAAGACGCCGCCCAGGGTTTCGATGCCGAGCGACAGCGGGGTCACGTCCAGCAGAACAACATCCTTGACGTCACCCTGCAGAACACCGGCCTGAATGGCAGCACCCATGGCAACCACTTCGTCCGGGTTCACACCCTTGTGGGGCTCTTTGCCGAAGAACTTGGTCACCTCTTCGATGACCTTGGGCATGCGGGTCATACCGCCAACCAGAACCACCTCGTCAATGTCCGACGCGGACAGGCCGGCATCTTTCAGGGCCGCCTGGCAGGGCTTCATCGATGCCTTGATCAGGTCGCCCACCAGCGATTCCAGCTTGGCGCGGGTCAGTTTCATGACCATGTGCAGCGGCTGACCCGAGGAGGGATCCATCGAGATGAACGGCTGGTTGATTTCGGTCTGCGAGCTGGAGGACAGTTCGATCTTTGCCTTTTCAGCGGCCTCTTTCAGACGCTGCAGGGCCATCTTGTCTTTTGTCAGGTCGACGCCGTGCTCTTTCTTGAACTCATCCGCCAGGTAGTTGACGATGCGCATGTCGAAGTCTTCACCACCAAGGAAGGTGTCACCGTTGGTGGATTTCACTTCGAACAGGCCGTCGTCGATTTCCAGGATGGTCACGTCGAAGGTACCGCCGCCAAGGTCATAGACCGCGATGGTCTGGGTGTCTTCCTTGTCAAGGCCGTAGGCTAGCGCCGCAGCAGTCGGTTCGTTGATGATGCGCAGCACCTCAAGGCCCGCGATCTTGCCGGCGTCTTTGGTGGCCTGACGCTGGGCGTCGTTGAAATAGGCGGGGACGGTGATGACGGCCTGGGTCACTTCCTCACCGAGGTAGGACTCCGCGGTCTCTTTCATCTTGCCGAGGATAAAGGCCGAGATCTGGCTGGGGGAGTATTTCTCAGCCTTGGCTTCGACCCATGCATCGCCATTGCCGCCGTTGATCACGGCAAAGGGGAGGTTTTTCTTGTCTTTTGCGAGGTCTGCATCGTCGAACCGGCGACCGATCAGGCGCTTGACGCCAAAGATGGTGTTGTCCGGGTTGGTGACGGCCTGACGTTTCGCGGGCTGGCCGACCAGACGCTCTTCGTCGGTGAAGGCCACGATCGAAGGCGTGGTGCGCGCGCCTTCGACGTTCTCGATGACGCGGGGCTGCGAGCCGTCCATGATGGCAACGCAGGAGTTGGTGGTCCCGAGGTCGATCCCGATAACTTTGCTCATTTTCGATCCCTTTTCTTTTCAAGGCGATTTCCCGAAGACCGGACCCGTTTTGGCATCCAGCCCCCGATTTCGGTGCCGAGAGGTCTGCATCTCCCGGCTTCCCGGCGTATATAGGGAGCAGAAATAGCCCCTGCAACCGCCAGAACACGTCGAGAAAGACGATTCAATGCGCTTTTTTGCAAGGGGTATGGTTAAGAATGAGATAACAGCGATGAGCAAGCTGCGCCTGCGCGGATTTGAAATTCACAAGAGCTATCTGCCCCAGGAGGCGCAGCGCGATCTGATTGACGCGCTGCGCCCTGTTTTGAAGGCTGCGCCGCTGTTTTCGCCAAAAGTTCCGGGCGGCGGGCAAATGTCGGTTCGGATGACCTCGGCGGGCGCATTTGGCTGGTATTCGGATGCTGAAGGGTATCGATACGCCGAAAAACACCCGCGCGGGGTGGAATGGCCAGCAATTCCTGCGCCGATTCTTGCGATTTGGCAGGACCTGACAGGGCTGGAACGCCAGCCGGACTGCTGTCTGATCAACTACTATGGGGAAGAGGCCAGGATGGGGCTTCATCAGGACAAGGATGAAGCGGATTTTTCTTACCCTGTGGTCTCTGTCTCTTTGGGGGATGACGGGCTGCTGCGCGTTGGCGGCCAGAGCCGTGGCGGCAGGACCGACTCGGTGTGGCTCAATTCAGGGGACGTCGTGGTTATGGGAGGGGAGGCGCGGCTTGCCTATCATGGGGTGGACCGCATCCGCTTTAGATCTTCTCGCCTGCTGCCAAAGGGCGGGCGGCTTAACCTGACACTGCGGGTTGTGACCTGAGGCGTTCGAGCAGATCTGGCGCTGCCTCTTCCAGCCAGTGAACTTCGGTTGAGGCCGTTTTTGCGGCGTCTTCTGCGGTATCAAAAAGGCGCTCGCCAAAGTAGCCGATGGAGAACCAGCCGCGCCCGTCTTCGGGGTCTCTCCGAAACAGGTCAAACCCAAATGATCCGTCGCTGCGCTGAAAGATGTCTACACAGGTGCAAGTCGTGCCGTCGGGCAGATTGACTGAAACGAGAATGCGGTGGGGATGCGCCACTAGCGCCGCGCATTCCAGCTGATCGAGGCACGACGGCGGGTGTAAAAGTCACCCATCAAGCCCAGCATGACCAGCACGACGCCTACCCATAGGGCGTACTCCCAGCTGCTGTAATGCGGGTTGTAGTTGATGAAAACATAGCCGCGCGATTGATCGATGCTGTGAAACAGCGGATTCCAGTCAAACATGGCGAGCATAAAACTGGGCAGGGTGTTGGCCAGGAACATCTTGCCCGAGGCAATCATATTGGCCCGCTGATAAATGGTGCTGATGATGCCGACGATGCTTGGCGCCCAGGGTTTCATGACAAGAAGCAAAAGCCCCACTGCGCCGCCGGTGAACCAGGAGATCAATACCATCCCATAGGCGCCAATCGGGTCCTCGATATGCACCGGAGTAAAGGCCACGTGATATACGAACAGGATGATCAGCAAGGAGAGTGTTTGAACATATAGAGAGCCAATTGCTGCTGACAGAATCGCAACCATCGTATTCATTGGCGCATGTTGCATCATGGGGCTGCTTGGTCCCTCGGCTCCGGCCACAGCGCCCACGGTCTTCGCGTGCGTCATGAAGAGAAAAATGCCGGACATCACGTAGAGCAGGAAGTCGCCACGGATGGCCGAGCCGCGCATGCCCATGATAGCGAACATGAAATAGAACGCTGCCACAAACAGGACGGACTGGAGGATGTTCAGGCCGAGCGCGATAAATGCATTGTTGTGCTTGGAGCGCACACTGCGAACGGTGCAGTGGAACACTACCTCACTCAGGGTGATGATGCCCGTGAACGGTGATTTTTGCGTTCGAAGCTGAAACATTTTGCCGATGGTTCGCTGCGCCGAGAGGCATTGGTTTGGGGTGTTCGGATATAGACCCGGGATATTGGTATGGACTTCTTGCTGTTCCCTGCAGGAGCCAGCATAAGGGTCGATAGGAAAATTTTCAATTAACCCTAGGTTCTGGAGAGTCCGCTTGACGTATGAAGAGCTCGTTCCCGTGATCCGCCGTCTTGCGATTGAAGCCGGTGAGAAAATCATGGAAATCTATAACTCCGATGATTTTGACGTTAAGGTGAAGTCTGATGACAGCCCGGTTACGGCTGCGGATGAAGCCGCCGACGCATTGATTTCAGCCGGGCTGCGTGCGGCCTTCCCTGATGTCATGCTGGTCACCGAAGAACAGAGCGATTCCCATTCGATGCGTGGCGATACGTTCCTCATCGTGGACCCGCTGGATGGCACGAAGGAGTTCATCCATCGGCGCGGGGATTTTACCGTAAACATCGCGCTTGTCGAAAAAGGCCTGCCGACCCGCGGAGTGGTCTATGCTCCGGCAAGGGAGCGCATGTTCTTTACGCTTGCGGATGGCTCTAGCGTCGAGGAAACCGGTGCATTCAATCCTGAACAGATGGGCGCCACCGCGCCGATCCGAGTGGCCGACAGCGACAACAGCGCACTGATGGTGGTGGCGTCCAAGTCTCATCGTGATCAGGCAACGGACGATTACATCAACAAATACAGCGTCAAGGACATGAAGAGCGCAGGTTCCTCGCTCAAGTTCTGCCTGGTGGCCACAGGAGAGGCGGACATTTACCCGCGTGTTGGGCGCACTATGGAGTGGGACACCGCGGCAGGACATGCCGTGCTGGCTGGTGCCGGCGGAAAAGTGGTGCGTTTCGACGATCATTCCCCCCTTGTTTATGGCAAGGAAGACTATGCGAACCCGTTCTTCATCGCTTACGCTCCTGGTGTTGAACTGAAAGAAGCTTGATGTCTGTTCTGATCATCATACCTGCGCGGTACGCTTCGACCCGCTATCCTGGCAAGCCGCTGGTGGCCTTGACCGGCGCGACGGGGGAAAAGCGCACGCTCATAGAACGGTCTTGGCGCGCGGCCTCTGCTGTCTCTGGCGTGGATCGCGTCGTCGTGGCAACGGATGACGACAGGATCCGCACTGTCGCCGAAGGTTTCGGCGCAGAGGTGGTGATGACATCAGAAAACTGCGCCAACGGGACTGAGCGCTGTGCAGAGGCGCATGTCGCACTGGGCGGTGGCTATGACATCGTGGTCAACCTGCAAGGGGATGCCCCCCTCACGCCGCATTGGTTTGTTGAAAACCTGGTGGATGGGTTGCGCAAAGCGCCTGGCATGGAGTTGGCCACGCCTGTCTTGCGCTGCGATGGTGAGACACTGAACAGCCTTCTGGCGGATCGGCGCGCGGACCGCGTTGGCGGAACCACAGCCGTTTTTGCTGCGGATCATAGCGCCTTGTACTTTTCCAAAGAGGTGATCCCTTTTTGTGCGCGTGCCTACAAAAGCGGCGAAGACACGCCGGTGTTCCACCATGTTGGGGTCTATGCCTACCGCCCGGATGCTCTTGCGGCCTATCCTGAGTGGAGAACCGGGCCGTTGGAAACGCTGGAAGGGCTTGAGCAGCTTCGTTTCCTCGAGAATGGGCGCAAAGTCTTATGCGTCGAAGTCGAGGCGCGGGGGCGCGAATTCTGGGAACTCAACAACCCTGAAGACGTGCCGCGGTTGGAAGAAATGATGTCCAGAATGGACGAGGAGTGAGCCGGTAGCAGGCCCAGCCTGAGCATATACTGCCGGACACCTTTTTGAGGACATTTTGTCATCAAAAACACTTATTTTGGTGATGCAGTGTTCCAGACTTGCGAACGAGCCTGTCATGGCTGCGCTTAGGCTGTGGCAGGGTATTGTGAAAATTTCGGGTATTCTAGTCCCAAGCAAAACACTGAGAGACCATCATGCGTAAGAAAGTGACGAAGGCGATTTTTCCAGTTGCGGGTCTCGGGACTCGATTCTTGCCTGCAACCAAATCCGTACCCAAAGAAATCATGACACTGGTGGACCGGCCGCTGGTTCAGTATGCCATTGACGAGGCTAGGGCTGCGGGCATCAAGGAATTTATCTTTGTGACCTCTCGCGGGAAAGGTGCTCTGGAAGACTATTTCGATCACTCACCTGTGCTTGAGCAGGAGCTGCGAAAAAAGAGCAAGACCGAGCTTCTGGAGATCCTAAAGCAAACGAATATGGACAGTGGGGCAATTGCCTATATTCGCCAGCATCAAGCTTTGGGCCTGGGGCACGCGGTATGGTGCGCGCGGCGGCTGATCGCCAATGAACCTTTTGCGGTGATCCTGCCCGACGATGTGATCGCTGCTGAAAAACCCTGCCTGCAGCAAATGGTCGAGGCCTACGCGGAAACCGGCGGTAATATGGTGGCTGCGATGGAAGTCGCTCCCGAAAAGGCCAGCGCCTACGGTGTTCTTGACGTGAAAGATGATATGGGGTCCGTGGTTCAGGCCCGCGGTATGGTGGAAAAGCCCGCCATGGGTGAGGCCCCGTCCAATCTGGCGGTGATCGGCCGCTACATCCTGGAGCCTTCGGTGCTGCGCAATCTCAATAAGATGAAGCAGGGCGCGGGCGGTGAGATCCAGCTCACCGACGCGATCGCTCAGGACATCGAACAGGATGTGCCGGTCTATGGCTACCGTTTCCGTGGCCAGCGGTTTGACTGCGGTTCCAAAGCCGGCTTCCTGCAGGCAACGGTATCCTTTGCATTGGCACGCGAGGAATTGCGGGATGAGCTGATGCAGTATATCACTGAAATCGCTCAGGTCGGGAAGGCTGCCGAATAACGAACGGTCGGCCCGCGCCCGGCATGTTCTCAGGTTGGCAGCAACATTGAATTGAGGGTGCAGTGACCGTAGCAAAGGTTCTGGTGACTGGCGGTGCCGGTTACATCGGCTCGCACGCGTGCAAGGCCTTGAAGGCGGCAGGGTTTACTCCTGTTACTTTTGACAACCTTGTCACGGGGTGGCAGGACGCAGTCAAATTTGGTCCCTTTGAGAAAGGCGATCTGGCGGATCGCGGGCGCATCGACGCGGTTTTTGCCAAGCATCAGCCGATTGCGGTCATGCATTTCGCCGCTCTCAGTCAGGTCGGTGAGGCGATGAGCCAGCCGGGCCGCTATTGGGCGAACAATGCCGGGGGATCGTTGAATCTGATCGAGGCTGCGGTCTCTGCCGGGTGCCTTGATTTCGTCTTTTCATCGACCTGCGCCACCTATGGTGAACATGACAACGTGGTGCTGGACGAGAACACGCCACAGATGCCGCTCAATGCCTATGGCGCCAGCAAACGCGCGGTCGAGGACATGCTCAAGGATTTCGGCGCCGCCCATGGGCTGCGCTCTGTCATCTTCCGCTATTTCAATGTCGCCGGAGCAGATCCCGAGGCCGAGGTGGGAGAGTTCCACCGTCCTGAAACTCATCTGGTGCCCTTGGTGTTGGATGCGATCGACGGCAAAAGGGATGCGCTGACTGTTTTTGGTACCGACTATGATACCCCTGATGGCACCTGCATCCGCGACTATGTGCATGTTTGCGATCTGGTCGATGCCCATGTTCTGGGCCTCAAGTGGCTGCAGGACGGTAAGGGAAGCCAGATTTTCAACCTCGGTACCGGCACGGGCTTTTCCGTGCGGGAAGTGATGAACAAGGCCGAAGAGGTGACCGGACGCGCGGTTCCGTGTACCGAAGGGCCACGCCGTGCAGGGGACTGCACCAAGCTGGTTTCAGGATCCACCCGCGCGATCACCGATCTGGGCTGGTCTCCGCAGCGCTCAAATCTGGAAACGATGATCACCGATGCCTGGAAGTGGCACCAGACCGGCGCCTACGAGGCCTGATATGGAGGCCCTGCGCGTTGCCGCCGAGATGCCAAGGATCGGCTGGCGCGCGGCTTACCTCCTGCGTTGGAAAAGGCGCCGAATGCTGTGGCGATCCTGGCGGTCTCGGCATCAGTTGAAATTGGTTCGTGACAGGACTGCCAGAATTTCCGCATCGGACATCCTGGCATTTGTGGTGCAACGCAACGAAGAGATACGTCTGCCCTACTTCTTTGACTACTACCGGCGCCTGGGGGTCGACCATTTTCTGGTGATCGACAATGGTAGCGACGATGGCAGCTCTGACATGCTTGCGCAGCAGGATGATGTCTCTGTTTGGCATACCGATGCGGGCTACAGGGCCTCCCGGTTTGGCGTCGATTGGTTGACGTATCTGCAGATGACATATGGACATGATCACTGGTGTCTGACTGTTGATGCCGACGAGTTGCTCACATACGGCGGCATCGAGTTCCATGACTTGAAGGCGTTGGCGGGTTCGTTGGGCCGACAAGGTCGCATCGGGTTTGGGGCGATGATGTTGGATCTTTATCCACGCGGTCCGCTGGACAAGCCCCGCTATTCCCCGGGTCAGGATCCCTTGGAGGTCCTGCAATGGTTTGACCCTGCCCCCTATCGCGCCGTGCGCCAAAGCCCCATGGGGAATCTATGGCTGCAGGGCGGCGTCCGGGAGAGACTGTTTTTTCCGACTGCACCGCGACGCTCTCCAACCTTGAACAAGATTCCCTTTGTCCGATGGAGCCGTCGCTACGCCTATGTGAATTCCACCCACAGTGCCCTGCCGCCTGTCCTCAATGGCCTCTACGACGGGCCTGGTGGGGAGCATCCTTCAGGGGTGCTGTTGCACACGAAGTTTCTTCCGGAAATTGTTCGGAAATCAGCAACAGAGAAGCAACGGCAAGAGCACTTTCACACCCCTAGAGATTTTGACGCCTACTATGATCACCTGGCCGCCGCTCCTGACCTTTGGAGCGAAAGATCCCTGAAGTACAAGGGGCCAGAGCAGCTTTTGGAACTGGGGCTGATGCGTGAACCAGAGTGGTAGGCGCGTTCTCTGGCGTTGCGAAAAGCCTTGGCAGAACCATGTAACTGTTTCTAAATTCGTTGTTAATACTCTAGGTGCGTGACATATTGCGCGCAGCCTTTGGGATCGGCTGGCGCTGGGTCGGATTCAACGACGGATAAGGAGTGGACGTGGGTCTTTGGCAGTCTTACCGCATGCGCATCCGGCGCAAGTACAGGCTGGCCCGGGCGCTGCGCAAATCCCGTGAACTGACCTCCGTTCAGGACAATACCAAGGCCATCAGACCGGATGATATCCTTCTGGTCTCCACCATGCGCAACGAACAGATCCGACTGCCATACTTTCTTGAGTACTATCGCGGTCTCGGTGTGGATCATTTCCTGTTTGTGGACAACGGATCTACAGATGGCACCTCAGAGTATTTGACCGGAATGCCCGATGTCTCCGTCTGGCGGACCGAGGCGAGTTATCAACGTGCCGGGTTTGGCATTGATTGGCTGAATTACCTCAAGCGCCGCTATGCACATGGGCATTGGGTCCTTGTGGTCGATCCGGATGAGTTCTTTATCTATCCGTTCTGCGATACTCGGCCGATCCGGGCGTTGACAGATTGGCTCGACAATTCGGCAATCCGAAGCTTTTCGGCGATGTTGATTGATGTCTACCCAAAAGGGCGGGTCGAAGACGCAGTTTATCAGCCTGGGCAAGATCCTCTTGAGATCGCGCATTGGTTTGACAGCGGCAACTACACGATCAGCCAGAATCCAACCTATGGCAACTTATGGATCCAAGGCGGGCCCAGGGCGCGGATGTTCTTTGCGGACCGGCCAAAGAAGGCACCAGCCCTGAACAAGATCCCACTGGTCAAATGGCACCGGAAATACGCCTATGTCAGCTCTACTCATGCGTTGCTGCCGCGCGGTTTGAACCGGGTGTTTGAGACGGGCGGCGGGGAAAAGGCAAGTGGCGCCCTTTTGCATGCCAAGTTTCTGGATACCTTTGGGGCAAAAGCGCAAGAGGAACTGAAGCGCAACCAGCACTATGCGGAATCTGCGGAATACAAGGCCTATGCAGAAGTGCTGGAGGACGCGCCCGAGCTTTGGTGCAAATGGAGCGAGCGATACATCAACTGGCGCCAGCTGGAGATCCTCGGTCTGATGTCCAAGGGGAACTGGGCATGAAACGCGGACAGGTCTCAAGCTTGGAGGCCGAGAACAGCGGCACAGTTGGCATTGTGATGTTGGTACACACAGCCCTTGACCGTGCGAAGCAGGTGGCGCGACACTGGGCGGCAGGTGGCTGCCCAGTGGTGATCCACGTGGACCGAAAGGTGCCACAGTCAGAGTTCAACCGGTTTCGCAGCGCGCTATCTGAGACAGACCTGATCAGTTTCTCACGCCGCCATCGTTGCGAATGGGGCACTTGGGGCATCGTCGCGGCTGCGTTGTCGGCATCGGAACAGATGTTGCGGCAGCATCCCGGCGTGCGTCATGTGTATCTGGCTTCGGGCTCATGCCTGCCATTGAGACCGGTTCAGGATCTGGTTGATTATCTGGCGGCGCGACCGGACACCGATTTCATCGAGAGTGCTACGACGGCGGATGTGCCCTGGATTGTAGGCGGGCTTGACGTGGAACGCTTTACGCTGCGGTTCCCTTTTTCTTGGAAACGGCATCGTTACCTGTTCGACCGCTACGTGGATCTGCAGCGCAAACTGCGGATCAAGCGACGTATCCCGACAGGCCTTGTTCCCCATATGGGCAGTCAATGGTGGTGTCTGACTGCAAAGACGCTTTCTGCAATACTGGCGGATCCTGACCGACCGATCTACGATCACTACTTTCGCAAGGTCTGGATCCCCGACGAAAGTTACTTTCAAACCCTTGCCCGCCTCCACTCGGCAAAGATCGAAAGCCGGTCACTGACCTTGTCCAAGTTCGATTTCGAAGGAAAGCCGCATATTTTCTATGACGACCACCTGCAATTGCTGCGCCGATCAGATTGTTTTGTGGCTCGAAAAATCTGGCCGCGTGCGGATCGGCTGTATGACACTTTTCTGGACAGTCCAAGAGGGGTCATTACTGGAGTAGAGCCGAACCCCGGCAAGATTGACCGGGTCTTCAGCAAGGCAGTCGAGCGCCGCACCCGTGGTCGCGCCGGGCTCTACATGCAAAGCAGGTATCCGCATCAATGGGCTGTGAAGGACGTGACTGCGAACCCTTATTCGGTGTTTCAGGGCTTCTCAGAGCTGTTCCAAGGCTTTGATATCTGGTTGGCCAAGACCACCGGCGCAAGGGTTCATGGCCATCTGTTCGCGCCCGACTCGGTCGAGTTCGCGGGAGATGAGCCGATCGTGAACGGTGCGCTTAGTGCAAATGCAAAGTGGCGCGACTACAACCCTGAGCGGTTTTTGACCAATCTTGTATGGAACACACGTGGCGAGCGCCAATGCTTCCAGTTCGGTCCTCAGGATCGCCAGAAAATCGTCCCGTTCATAGCCCTTGATCCAAATGCGCAGATTTCTGTCATCAGTGGCGCCTGGGCGATTCCATTGTCTCGCGCCAAGGGCAGTTTTTCGGAACTAAGGCGGATTGCAGCGCACTTGCAACGTACGGAAGCGGCCCAACTCAGGATTTTGCAGAAACACCAGACCAAGGCTCGGGTGCGGATCTGGACAATGGCCGAGTTTATCGAAGCGCCCATGGAGCCGCTCAGAAACATTCTAGAGGAACTGGGCGTGCAGGGGCCGCGTCATCTCAATGAGGTTCCAAAGATGGCCGATCTTGAAGGCTTTGGGCTGTTTCTTCAAAACCTAAAGAATCAGGGCATGCATCCATATCTTATGGGGGATTTCCCGGTGGAACATGAGCCTTCTGTCGTGCCAAAGTCTCCTCGCAAAACTTATTTGGTGCGAAAGACTTGATGACCTCTTCATTCGATTACTTCATAGTCTTTGCGGAGATGCGCACGGGATCCAACTTTTTGGAAACCAACCTAAATGCGCTTGATGGGGTGCTATGCCATGGAGAGGCTTTCAACCCGAATTTCATCGGTTATCCGAACAAAACCGAAATCCTCGGGGTCTCACAGGACCAGCGCGAGGCGGACCCAGCGGAGTTGATCGAGCGGATCCGAGCCCAGCCCGATGTCTTGGGGGGATTTCGATATTTCCATGACCACGATCCGCGGGTTCTGGATCTGGCGCTTGAAGATCCGCGCTGCGCCAAAATCGTGCTGACCCGCAATCCTCTGGAAAGCTACGTCTCGCTCAAAATTGCTGAACAGACAGGGCAGTGGAAGCTGGCCAATATCAAACGCAGGCGCGAGGCAAAGGCGGAGTTTGACGCCGCCGAATTTGCCATACATCTGGAGACCTTGCAGCAGTTTCAGATCACGCTTCTGAACAGGCTTCAAAAAAGCGGTCAGACTGCGTTCTACGTGGCCTATGAGGACCTGCAAAGCGTTGAAGTGATGAACGGTCTGGCCAAGTGGCTCGGAGTTTCGTCCCGACTGCACTCTCTGGACGAAAGCCTCAAACGGCAGAATCCGGCGCCGATCCTGGCGAAGGTGTCCAATCCCGATGATGTTACTCTGGCTATGGCCGAAATGGATCCGTTCGATTTGGCCCGAACGCCAAACTTTGAGCCGCGTCGCGGGCCAGCTGTTCCAAAGTACATCGCCGCAGCAAAATCGCCGCTCTTGTATCTGCCTGTGCGTGGCGGGCCTGAAATCGCGGTCTCAGCCTGGCTTGCTGCGCTTGATGGGGTCAGCGTGGATGAACTGACGTGCGGCATGAACCAAAAGCAGTTGCGTCAATGGAAGGCGCACAACACAGGGTTTCGCAGTTTCACAGTGATACGCCACCCAGCCGAACGCATTCACGAGGTTTTCTGCCGCCGGATCCTGAATGCGGGCGACGGCAGCTATGGCAGTATCCGCGAAACCCTGCGCAGGCGGTTCAAGGTGCCTGTGCCCAAAGACGGCCCGGATGAGGCATACTCCCGCGACGACCATCGCCTTGCCTTTGAAGCTTTTCTGGACTTTGTGAAACCCAATCTTGCGGGGCAGACTTCGATCCGGGTGGATGCTGAATGGGGTAGCCAATCACAGGCGATCTCTGGTTTTGCAGAAATCGGAGCGCCCGATCTCATTCTGCGCGAAGAGGATCTCTTCCAGGACTTGCCCGCTTTGGCAAACCGGGTGGGGTGCAAAAGTGCCCCGGCGTTTAGCGACATAAGACAGGATGGTCCCTATCGCTTGGGTGAGATCCATGATGATGCGTTGGAAAAGCGGATCGCTTCCATCTACCAGCGTGACTATCTGCTGTTCGGATTTGAACCTTGGCAAGGTGCGCCCGTGTAAGGGTATCCCCTTGTCAAGCTGCCTGAACCGGCTGGTTCTCAGTGAGGATGGTGTAAAGCGTCGCGGGATCGGAATTGGCCCGCAGTTTGGTGCAGAAACTCTGCTCGCGCAGGGTGCGTGACACCAAAGCAAGCGCCTTGAGATGCTCAACGCCGGCGTCTTCCGGTGCGAACAGCGCAAAGGCGATATCGACGGGCTGGCGATCTACGGCCGAAAAATCCAGTGGTTTCTCAAGGGTCACAAATACACCGCAGACCTCAGACAGGCCACTCAGGCGGGCGTGGGGCAGGGCAACACCGTGTCCTACCCCGGTTGGGCCAAGGCTCTCACGATCCAGGAGAGCCTCGACCGTGGGTTGCGAAGCCAGATCATAGGCCTGTTGGCCGACCTCTGCGATTTCCTGAAACAATCGCTTCTTGCTGGAGACACCGCCAATAACGCGAACGGCCTCCGGTTTGAGGATGTTGGAAATCTGCATCTCTGTCATCTGCTCCGCTCGGCCGCCTCTTCCGGCGCGCCGCAGGGTTTTCTATCAGGGATCAATCCAGCCGATGTTGCCATCTTCCCTGCGATAAACCACGTTCAGTCCGTCTTTGCCTTCATTGCGGAACACCAGAACAGGTGCCCCGGCCAGCTCCATCTGCATGACTGCCTCGCCAACGGACAGGGACGGGATCTTGGTTTCCATCTCTGCCACGATAATCGGCTGCAGCGAGTCAGGCTCGTTTTCTGTTTCCGCTTCGTCAGAGGCGAGGATATAGGAGCTGGCGCCAAGAAGTTCAACCGGTTCGCTGCGCTCGCGGTGATGGTCCTTGAGGCGCCGTTTGTAGCGCCGCAGCTGCTTTTCCATCTTAGCGCAGCAGCCATCAAAAGCTGCATAGATTTCAGTGGCATGCGCCTTGGCCTGCGCGGTCAGGCCGGTCGACAGATGGACTGTGGCCTCGCAGACATATTCATGAGCCGAACGGGAAAAGACCACGGCGGCATCCGTAGGACGCTCTGCATATTTCGCCACCGCTGCGCCCAGCTCTTCCTTCACATGAGTTTGCAATGCTTCGCCGATATCGATCTGTTGACCGCTGATTTTGTAACGCATGTGATCTCCTTCACAAAAAAGCCACCCGCAACGCCACCGGGACCAAGCCCGGTGAAAGAAATTCAGCTGCGGATGAAGGGATTAGGCAAAACGTCCGTAAGCAACCAACCGGACCTTGTCGCCAAGGCCTGATTGCGGACTGCATCGAACTGCACATTTGCCATAGTACAATTCCATGACAACTGAGAGTCAGAGTCAATGAAGAAGCGCGTCAATTGGTGAAGGAATGGAAAACCGGCGGGAATAGGCCGAATCAGCCATGGCTTTTGGGCTCAAGAGATACGGAAGTTCTCACCCAGATAGACTCGGCGCACGTTTTCGTTCTCGACCACCTCTGCCGGCGTGCCGGACATCAGCACCTGCCCATCATGGAGGATATAGGCCCGGTCCACGATTTCCAGCGTTTCGCGCACATTGTGATCGGTGATCAAGACGCCGATGCCACGCTTTTTGAGGTCGGCGACCAGATGCCGGATATCCCCGACCGAAATTGGGTCAACCCCGGCAAAGGGTTCATCCAGCAAAAGGTATTTCGGATTGGCCGCCAGGCAGCGCGCAATCTCAACCCGGCGACGCTCCCCGCCGGACAAGGCCAAAGCCGGTGCCCGCCGCAGGTGTTCGATCGAAAAGTCCGACAGCAACTCTTCCAATCGTTCACGACGTTTGTGCTCGTGCTTCTCCGCGATATCCAGAACCGCCGAGATGTTGTCCTCGACAGACAACCCGCGGAAAATGGACATTTCCTGCGGAAGGTAGCCAATGCCAAGACGCGCACGGCGGTACATCGGCAGGGTGGTCACGTTTTGCCCGTCGATGGTGACAGTGCCCGCCTCGGGAAAAACCAGGCCTGCTATGGCGTAAAAACTGGTGGTCTTGCCCGATCCGTTCGGTCCCAGCAGTGCCACGACTTCGCCCCGGTCCAGGCGCATGGTGACGTCCCGGATTACCACCTTCTTGCGATAACTTTTGCGAAGGCGTTCAATCCGGAGGCCTGAGGATCCTTCGGTGACTTTCAGATCGGGTTTGGCCGCCATCAGTTGCCGCCATCCGGGTTGAGGATCGTCTTGACCCGCCCGGCCATATTGGCGGTACCGGTGGTCAGGTTCACTTCCAGACGGTTGGAGGTCAGCGTGCTGTCACCTTGATTCAGCAGGACATTCCCGCTCATCACGATCATGCCGCTGTCGATTGAGTAGTCCGCGCGCTCGGCCTCGGCGGCATCGGGGCCGCTGACCAGCAGCACGTTGCCTGTTGCCGTCAGTTGATCAATCCCGCGCTTGCCTGCTTCATCGGTTTTGTAGATGACCAGAACGCGGTCTGCCGACAGACGCATAACACCTTGAATGATCAGGACGTTGCCTGTGAACTCTGCCGAACCATCCGCCTGATTTACTGCAAGAGAGTCCGCCGTGACTTCGACCGGTTGGCTGGGGTCGGCTTTCACTTCGCCAAAGGCGATGCTGCCAGACTGGGCCAATGCGGCGGAGGCCTGCAGCGCACAAGCGCATACCAGGCAAATCAACAAGGCAGGCAATCTTAACACGGTCTATCTTTCTGTTTTGCTGGGATCGTATACCAGCTTGACTCTGTTTTTAAATAGCAATTGCACAGGGGCGCCCTTTGTTTCGGCACGTAGCAGCATCTGCCCCGCGGTCAGGACACCCAAGGGTCCGGTGGCGCGGACGGCCCCCATGCTTTCGGCCCTCACGGCGCTGAGAGCGCTTTCCAACTCATCGGTTTCAACAACCAGACCGTCCGCTGAGGTTATGATGACGTTGCCGGCAAAAAGGGCTTTGTCCTGATCCGGGTGAATAGTGCCCCTGTCAGAGGCCAGGGTCATTAGTCCGCCGTCCGCGATCCGGATCTCGGCCTTGAGATCGCTTGCCATGGCCCCATTGCCAGAGGATATCCCCGGCCGTGCCGTGCTGGCCGTCACCATGATTTCATCGCCTTGCGATGTGGTGCCCGAAAAGAATGGAGCGGTGACCTGTTGTCCACGCATCCGCTCCTCAAGCTCTTTCTGGGCAAAGGGGATGATCGCTTCTGTGTCGATCCCGCGTGAGATCAGGAACAGCGTGGACAGCAGAGCCAAAGCCGTAAGCGGTAGCAGAACCTTAAGGTAGGCCACCGCACGCGAATAGCGGTCCATTTGCTGCACCCCTCGCGCCATTCTAGCCAAGTCCTGCCCGCAGGCAGTCATGGATATGAAGGAGGCCCAGAGCCTGGGGGCCGTTTTCAGGATCAACCACAAAAAGGCAGGTGATCTTGCGCGCGTTCATGATCGCAACCGCTTCTTCTGCAAGAGCATCTGGTGCGATGGTCGTGGGCGCCTTGGTCATGACATCGGCTGCCGTGTGATCTAGCAACCCCTCCATGTGGCGACGCAGGTCACCATCGGTAACAATGCCGACGAGCGCGTCGTTTGCATCGTTGACGCCGACAACGCCAAACCCCTTTTGGCTGATTTCGATCAGTGCGTCGGACATTGGTGTTGCATCCTGCACCAACGGCAGCGCGCTGCCTTCGTGCATCAGGTCGCGAACCTTTGACAGGCGCGCCCCCAGTTTGCCACCGGGGTGGAAGTCGCGGAAATTCTCGGGGCGGAAATCGCGATGCTTCATAATGGCGATGGCCAGAGCATCCCCCATGGCGAGGGTCAGCGTCGTTGAGATCGATGGCACGATGCCATAGCCGCAGGCCTCGCCCATGGCAGGGATTTGCAGGTGCACGTCGGCTTGGGTCATCAGAGTACTGCCGGGGCGACTGGAAAGCCCGATCAGCGGGATCTCGAACCGGCGGGTGAACAGGAGCAGGTCGGCCAGTTCCGGCGCTTCACCAGAGTTGGAGATCGCCAGCACCACGTCGCCTTTGGACAGCATGCCAAGATCACCATGGCTGGCCTCGGCCGGGTGCACGAAATGAGCGGGCGTGCCGGTGCTGGCCAGTGTTGCCGCGATTTTGCGCCCGATATGGCCGGATTTTCCGATACCGCTGACGATCACGCGGCCCTTGGCCGCAAGGATCAGGCGCACCGCATCGGCAAAGCGATCATCAAAGCTATCGGCCAGGGCCTCAAGGGCGCGGGCCTCGTCGGTGGCCACCTGGCGAGCGGTGGCAAGGAGCTGTTCTGTCTCGGTCATGAGTGGGCAAAGATGTCGGTTTCGGGCCAGCCTTCCAGATCCAGACGCGCGCGCATCGGCAGGAAGTCGAAACAGGCCTGTGCCATCTCTGTGCGTCCCTCACGAGCCAGACGTTTGTCCAGCTCATTGCGCAGGCGATGCAGATACAGGACGTCAGAGGCTGCATATTCCAACTGCGCCTCGGTCAGGGTTTCCGCGCCCCAGTCGCTCATCTGCTGCTGCTTTGAGATATCGACTCCAATCAGCTCCTGGCAGAGGTTCCGCAGACCATGCCGGTCGGTGTAGGTGCGCACCATTCGGCTTGCGATCTTGGTGCAATAGACCGGCGCGGCCAGTGCGCCAAAGGCGTGGTACATGGCGGCGATGTCAAAGCGGCCAAAGTGGAACAGCTTCAGCACGGCTGGGTCTTCCAGCATCCGGCAGAGGTTCGGTGCCTCGCTCTGGCCCTTTTCGACCTGCACAATGTGGGAATTGCCATCGCCGCCCGACATCTGGATGACGCAAAGCCGGTCCCGGTGAGGGTTCAGGCCCATGGTCTCACAATCGATGGCCACGATCGGCCCCAGATCCAGCCCGTCCGGCAGATCGTTCTTGTAAAGGTGATTGGCCAATGGAGATATCCTTTGTCTGAGCGGCCTCGTGCGCGCTTCCTTTCCTGCCGAAATAAGCGCTAAAGCCAGCGAACTCAACTGCGCGAGGGCAATGGGGTGAGCCGTCTTGCCCCGACGCACTGGACCTCATGGATGCTAATATGCGGTTTAAGAAGGGCAGGCAGTCCGAAAATTGCCGATTGCGCTATGCCTGCTCTTCGGACAAGCGCGCAAAACTCATCGAGATATGGGCTTGTTGCAGCATGGCTGCGGCCTGCAGATCGCCGACCTCCAGCGCGGCCAGCACAGTGTTCAGCTCACCATCAAAAATGCGCATCTCTTCACCAAGGTCGATCACCGAATCCGACACCGAGGTCAGCCAGATCCGTGAGGTCTGATAGTAAAGACGCTCGGCCGTGGTGCGCAGTGGCATATTGTCAGTGAGTTTCAGTGTGGCGAGAAAAAAATCTGTGATCAGGCGGGCAAATTCGCGCGAGGCAGGGGCGTTGAGCAGCGATTTGGAGCGGGCCGAGAGGGCTTGGAACTCAGACAAAAGTGCGCCATCCGGCGCAACGGGCATCACGCGACCCATCATGCCCGCAAGCTCCATCCGCAGCTGATAGGTCTGCGCCAGTTCGTCAAGGTTCACATCCGTCACGAAGGTGCCGACGCCATGGACGGATTGCACCAGCCCTTCATCTTCAAGTCGAGCCAGAACGCGGCGCAGGGGGGTGCGGCTGACGCCGAATTCCTCGGCCAGTTCGGTCTCGGACAGGCGGGTGCCGGGCGCATAGTCGAGCAAGCAGATGCGATCCCGGATTTCCCGGTGCATCAGCTCGAACCGGTCGCGGGCACTTAGATCGGCGTTGTCGAGGTCCAGCGCCGAGCTTGGTGAGGATGCGGTCATGTCAGGCTCCCCTTGGTCGAACGCCTGTTTACCTGTCCGCGCTGCATCGCGCAAATACCGGGTCAGTGCAGCTTGGCGCTGAGCCCTTCCAGCAGGCCAAGGCATTGGGACAGCTGATCCAGCGAGACGTATTCATCGGCTTTATGCGCCTGTTCGATAGATCCCGGCCCGCAAACAGCAACGTTCATGCCAAGCCCCTGAAAGATCCCTGCTTCCGTGCCAAAGGCCACGAGGTCTGCACCATTGGCACCGGTCAGCTCCTGCAGGATCTCGCGGGCTTCGTTGTCTGTGACTGGCTCCAGCCCGTCGACCTCTCCGATGACTTCGGTCACGATGTCGGCCTCGGGGCAGACGGCGCGCATTTGGGGCAGCAGGGAATGTTTGCACAGGCGCTGCAGGTCCTCCTTGACGAAATCGGCATCGGATTTCTGCACCGGGCGCATCTCCCAATCGACCCGAGCCTTGCCGGGGATCACGTTATGGGCATGCCCGCCCACCAAAGAGCCGGTGTTGATGGTGGTCCAGGGTGGCTCAAACCGGCTGCCCTCGGGCGCGCGGGCGCGCAGGGCGTCCTTGAGGTCCAGAAGGCGGGCCACATAGCGGGCCGCATATTCTACGGCGTTGACGCCGAGGTCCGGCCCTGACCCGTGCCCCTCAAGTCCGGTGAAATGGGTGGAGTATTCATAGCAGCCCTTGTGCCCTTCGATGATGCGCATCATCGTCGGCTCGCCCACGATGCAGACCGACGGGCGTATGTCTCGCTCTTTCAAGGACTTGGCCAGGGCCTGTGCGCCGAAACAGCCGACCTCCTCATCATAGGTGAAGGCAAAATGGATCGGACGAGACGGGTTCAGGCTTGCATAGTGGGGCGCCATCGCCGTGGCGGCGGCGATGAAGCCCTTCATGTCGCAGGTGCCGCGCCCGAACAGCTTGCCGTCCCGCTCCACCATCTGGAAGGGATCGCTGGACCAGTCCTGATCGGTCACCGGCACCACGTCGGAATGGCCCGACAGCACGATGCCCCCGTCCCGGTCCGGCCCGATAGTGGCAAAGAGGTTCGCCTTGCCGCCAGTCTCATCCGTCCAGATGTGAACCGTCGCGCCTGCGCTATCCAGCCGGTCCGCCAATAGGGACATCAACGTCAGGTTGCTGCTCGCGGAGACGGTCGGCAACGCGATGAGTTCGCCCAGTAAAGCCGTCGTTCGGGGCAGGAAGGTCATTCAGAACCTCGTCTTTCACAAAGAGTTTGCGTTCCACGTTGCACAGCGCCTCGGCTGGGCCGCTTTCGTGGATCAGGATCGTTTCGGTGGTCTCAAGGCCCCAGCTGTCCATCCAGAGGGCTGGCATGAAGTGGAAGGTCATGCCCGGCTCCAGCACGGTCTCATCCGTATCGCGCAGCGACACGGTCCGCTCGCCCCAGTCCGGCGGGTAGCTGAGGCCGATGGGATAGCCGCAGCGCCCGTTGCGATCGATTCCGGCCTTTTTCAGCGCGCCATTGAGGGCATTGGCAATGTCGCAGGCGCGGTTTCCTGCCTTGGCGGCCTCGATCCCCGCCTCGATCCCCTCGTTCAGCGCCTCTGAGGCGTCGAGCATTTCCTGTGGCGGCTTGCCAAGGTGCACCGTGCGGCAGAGCGGCGCGTGGTAGCGGCGGTAGCAGCCGGACAGCTCGAAAAAGGTCGCCTCTCCGGTTTGCATCGGGCGCCCGTCCCATGTGAGGTGGGCTGCGGTGGCATCAAGGCCAGACGGCGTCAGCGGCACGATGGCCGGGTAGTCGCCCCAATCATCGCCCACGCCATAGGCGCCGGCCTGAAGGATGTCGCCGACCAGCTCGTTCTTGCGCAGGCCGGGACGGGCGCGTTCGATAGCGAGATTGACGATGCTTTCGCTGATGCGCGCGGCGCGGCGGATGAACATCAGCTCTTCATCCGATTTCACTGTGCGTTGCCAGTTCACCAAGGCGGTGGCGTCCATCAGGGTGGCATTGGGCAGGTTCCTGGCCAGTTCGGCGTGGGCCTTGGCGGAATAATAGTAATTCTCCATCTCCACCCCGACGCGGGCCGAGCCGTAGCCCAGACGTGTCAAGTGGGCTGCCAGATCCTCCATCGGGTGGCAGGTGGTGGACTGGATGTAGCGGTCGTCATAGCCGATGACGCTTTTCTCCTCCATCCAGACGGTGCGCAGGGCGCCAAAGGCATCCATGGTGCGGCCCCACCAGATCGGATCGCCGTTCAGGCCCAGGATTACGCCCTGATGCACATAGAAGGACCAGCCATCATAGCCGGTCAGCCAGGCCTGATTTGAGGGGTCCGTGACAAACAGGACCTCGATTCCAGCAGCCTCCATGGCTTTGCGTGTCTTGGCGATGCGGCGTGTATATTCGCCGTGCGAAAAGGGGGCGTGTTCCAGTGGCATGGCGACCTCTGACAAGGGGTGGGGTGTGTGACCAGCAATAAGCTCATTTCTGTCTAGTTGAGTACATCGTGTGATTCCGGCCTGTTCGCGGCAAAGAAAATGTCTGAAAACGACACAAAAATCTCCGAATGATCGCAATTTCAGCAAGTCTCGCGAGCTTGTTGTGCACAACAAGCGGTATTTTGACGTGTTTGAAAATTGGGCGCAGGTGTCGCTCTGGCCGCTTTTCCAATCTTGGGGGCCGTGCTACAGCCCTTGGTTATGTTACGTCTTGATGACCGGGATATCGCGATCTTGCGCGTGCTGACGCAAGAGGGGCGCATCACCAAAGCGGCTTTGGCCGATCGTATTGGCCTGTCTGCAACCCCGTGCTGGGACCGTCTGCGCAAACTGGAAAAGGCGGGGCTGATCGAGGGCTATGGCGCCCGCATCAACCTGCGCAAACTGGCGCCTCATATCACTGTTTTTGTGGCGGCAGAGATCGCGGATCATACGGCGGCGCGTTTTCAGGCATTCGAACAAGCCGTTCAGACCTATGAAGAGGTGACGGCCTGCTGGGCGCTGGGCGGGGGGTTTGACTATCTGTTGCAGATCGTCACCCATGACATCGATGCCTATCAGAGGCTGATCGATTCCATGCTGGATGCCCGTATCGGTCTGTCGCGCTACTTCACCTACATTGTAACCAAACCGGTCAAAGGGCCAGGGGTGCCGCCGTTGGATCTTCTGCTGGGGCAGGGGAATGGCGGATAATCCTCTACCAGTGTGCTGAATTTCGGTCTCGATTTCTGATCGCGGCAAGGGATTGTCCTCCTGACGTTCAACGGAGGATGTGCCATGGCCGAAACCGCCCTTTCCGCCCGAAGCGATATTACCGACAAGCGGCTTGTCCGCTCTTTCTCATATGTGAATGGCCGCTGGACGGGCGCTGCTGATGGCAGCACATTTGCCGTCAACGATCCTGCCAGCGGCTGTGAGCTTGGCCATGTCGCTAGCCTGTCGGCAGAGGAATCCTCTGTTGCGGTCGATGCAGCACAGGCGGCATTCGATGGCTGGGCCGGGCTGCTGCCGCAGGAACGCGCTGCTATTCTGCGGCGCTGGGGCCAGCTGCAACTGGACCACAAAGAGGACCTTGCCCGCATAATAGTGTCGGAGCAGGGCAAGCCCCTGTCCGAAGCGCGCGGCGAGATCGAATATGGCGCGGGTTTTGTGGAATTCTACGCCGAAGAGGCCAAACGCCCCAATATCGAAGGGGTGACCAGCCATCTGCCCGACGCCGAGGTCGAGTTGTGGCGCGAGCCGGTGGGGGTCGTGGCGCTGATCACGCCGTGGAATTTCCCGTCTGCGATGCTGACCCGCAAGGCGGCCGCGGCTCTGGCGGCGGGCTGCACCGTGGTGGCGCATCCTTCGGCTGAGACCCCTTTCAGTGCTTTGGCGCTTGCGGAACTGGCCGAGCGCGCAGGTCTCCCTGCCGGGGTGTTCAACGTGGTCACGGGAGATGCGCCGACGGTTGTCAAACCCTGGACCGAGGACACCCGCGTGCGCGCTCTTTCCTTCACGGGTTCGACCGAAGTGGGCAAGTTCCTGTATCGGCAAAGCGCCGATACGGTGAAACGTCTGGTGATGGAGCTGGGCGGCCATGCGCCGGTGATCGTCTTTGACGATGCAGACTTAGATCAGGCGGTGGAAGAAACGATGAAGGCAAAATTCGCCACCTCCGGTCAGGATTGCCTTGGAGCCAACCGGATCTTCGTGCAGCGCGGCATTTATGAGGCCTTCTGCGCGCGGCTGACTGCGGCGACCAAGGCGCTGAGCGTGGGTGCAGGCATGGATGATCCTGACATAGGCCCCCTGATGCACGAACGTGCGGTTGCAAAACAGGAAGCGCATGTTCGGGATGCGATTGAGAAGGGCGCGAAACTGGCCTGTGGCGGCGCGCGCCACCCCCTTGGGCCGCTGTTCTACCAGCCGACGGTTTTGATCGATGTGCCCGCGAATGCCCGCATCATGTATGAAGAGACCTTTGGTCCGGTGGCGCCCATCACGCCCTTTGACACGGAAGAGGAAATCACCGCCCGCGCGAACGAGACCGAGTACGGCCTTGTTGCCTATATCCACACCCGAGATCCGCGCCGCATCTACCGGCTGTCGCGCGCCTTGCAGTTCGGCATGGTGGCCGTGAACCGGACCAAGGTGACAGGCGCTCCGATCCCCTTTGGCGGGGCCAAGCAATCGGGCCTTGGGCGCGAGGGTGCGCGCCTCGGGATGGAGGAGTTCACCGAAGTCAAATACATCTGTCGCGACTGGGCCTGAACCCCGCTTTCGCAGGCGTTGGAAACAAAATCGAACACACCCGGTCGCAGCAGGCGCCGGAAACCTCAGAAGGACAAACCATGCTGAAGAACGATCAACTGGACCAGTGGGACCGGGACAATTTCTTTCACCCCTCCACGCATCTGGCGCAGCACGCGCGCGGGGAAAGCCCGAGCCGGGTCATCAAAACCGCCAGCGGCGTTCATATCGAGGATCGCGACGGCACGAAACTGCTTGATGCTTTTGCCGGCCTCTACTGTGTGAACGTGGGCTATGGTCGCCAGGAGATCGCCGAGGCCATCGCCGATCAGGCGCGGGAGCTGGCCTATTACCACTCATATGTGGGGCATGGCACGGAGGCTTCGATCACCCTGTCCAAGATGATCCTGGACCGGGCGCCCGCGAATATGTCCAAGGTCTATTTCGGCCTTGGTGGCTCGGATGCAAATGAAACCAACGTCAAGCTGATCTGGTACTACAACAACATTCTGGGCCGCCCCGAGAAGAAGAAGATCATCTCGCGCTGGCGGGGGTATCACGGCTCGGGTCTGGTGACGGGGTCGCTGACGGGGCTTGAGTTGTTCCATAAGAAATTCGATCTGCCGCTGGCGCAGGTAATTCATACCGATGCGCCCTATTACTTCCGCCGCGAAAATCAGAGCCAGAGTGAAGAGCAGTTCGTGGCGCATTGCGTCGCCGAACTAGAGGCGCTGATCGAGCGTGAAGGTGCGGACACCATTGCAGCCTTTATCGGTGAGCCGGTTCTTGGAACGGGCGGCATCGTGCCGCCGCCTGCAGGCTATTGGCAGGCGATCCAGGCCGTGCTGAAGAAACACGACATCCTATTGGTGGCCGATGAGGTGGTCACCGGCTTTGGCCGTCTCGGCACCATGTTCGGCAGCGATCACTACGGGATCGAGGCGGATATCATCACCATCGCCAAGGGCCTGACCTCGGCCTATGCGCCTTTGTCCGGGTCAATCGTTTCGGAGAAAATGTGGAAAGTGCTGGAGCAGGGCACCGACGAAAACGGCCCCATTGGTCACGGCTGGACCTATTCGGCGCACCCGATTGGGGCTGCGGCGGGCGTTGCCAACCTCAAGCTGATTGATGCGCTGAACCTTGTGGAGAATGCGGGCAGCGTGGGGGCCTACCTGAACCAGTCGATGAAGGATGCGCTGGGCGATCATGCTCATGTGGGTGACATCCGCGGCGAAGGCATGCTTTGTGCGGTGGAATTCGTGAAGGAGCGGGACAGCCGCAGCTTCTTTGAAGCGTCGGAGAAGATCGGCCCGCAGATTGCAGCAAAGCTTTTGGAGCAGGACAATGTCATTGCCCGCGCCATGCCACAGGGCGATATCCTGGGTTTCGCACCGCCTTTCTGCCTGAGCCGGGAGGAAGCTGATACCGTAGTTGCGGCCACGGCCCGTGCGGTGAAGGCTGTTTTGGGCTAACCCTCGGGCGGGCGCTCCCGCCCGGATCGGAGCATCCAAAGGATGATCCTCTCCCGTTGGGCCCAGCGCCGCGCCTTTGGCGCGGCGTGTTGCGTTTTGCGGCTGATTTGCTCTCTTGAACGGCCCGGTTCCAGCTGCGAGCGGAGCGGCTCTCAAATTTTTTGGCTGGAAATTTGTCTCAACCTATTGAAATTAATTCATAATTTTGGGTTCGAATATCGCACCCAAAAAGCCTGCCTCATTCCTCTTGACCATTGGTAAGCCCTTGATGGAACATCATTTTATTAAGGGAGGAAAATTCATGAAACTGACTTCGACGCTGACTGGCGCCGCGCTGGCGCTGTGCACTGCTCTGCCCGCCTTTGCGGCTGATGTGACCGCGCGCATCTCTTTGCAGCTGCCGCTGAAAAGCCATCTTGGGCAGAATCTCTTGATGTTCAAGGAAGAGGTGGAGGAAGCCTCGGGCGGGGACATCGCGGTTGAAATCTACGACTCGGCGCAGCTTTACAAGGATAAGGAAGTGCCTGCCGCCGTTGGATCGGGTGCGATTGAGATGGGGGTGGCGTCGCTGACGCGCTATGTGGGCGATATCCCGGCGGTGGATGTCTTCTACATGCCGTTCCTGTTCAACTCAGAGGAAAAGGTCCGCAAGGCGGTCGAACCCGGCAGCCCGGTACGCGGCCCCATCGATGCGGCCATTGCCGACACCGGAGCGACGGTGTTGTGGTGGCAGGCCTATGGCGGCGCGATCATGCTCTCGCAGGGAGGCCCGGTGAAAACGCCGACCGACATGGAGGGCAAGAAGGCTCGGGTGTTTGGCAAGACGCTCGGTGATTTCGTGACCGCAACCGGTGGCGCGCCGACGATGATCTCGGGATCCGAGCAGTATCTGGCCTATCAGCGTGGCACTGTGGATATCGGTATGACCGGCGTTTCGGGCGTCAAATCGCGCAAACTGTGGGAGGTCATGGATACCATCACCGTCACCAACCATGCGGATATCGAGTTCATCGTCGTGGCGAATACCGACTGGTGGAATGGCTTGTCGGCCGAACACCAAAAGATCATGGCGGATGCCGCGCGCAAGGCCGAGATTTCCGTGCGGGATGAGATGTCCGCGATCGAGGCTGCCGCCTACGCCGAGGCTGAAAAGGCGGGCATGACCATCTACACACCCTCGGACGAGGAAATTGCCGCCTGGAAGGCGGCAGCAGCCCCGGTCTATGACGGCTTCCGCGCCAAGGCAGGAGAGTTGGGCGCGCAGATCCTGTCTGCTGCCGAAAGCTTCTGAACCTGACCATCCCGGACCAGCCCTTGGCATCACGGGCTGGTCCGCTTCTATTCTTCGGGACATTCCATGGACGTTTTTGCCAGGTTCGTGACCGCGCTGGCCCTTGTGGCGGCGGCGCTTTTCGTTCTTGCCGGGATCATGCTCACCTATGAGGTGCTGGCCCGCTATTTCTTTGTGCGGCCCACCATCTGGGCGGCAGAGCTGAGCCAGTTCTGCCTGATCTGGGGATCACTTATCGCGGCGCCCTGGTGCCTGCGGGAGCGGCGCCATATCCGCATTACCGCCGTGATTGCGAACCTGCCAAGGGGGCCAAGGCTGGCGGCGGATGTCTTTGCCATGGCCATGGTCGCTGTCTTTTCGGCCATCGTTCTGGTCTACGGATATGAGATTTTCCACGACAGTTTTGTCCGAGGCCGCACCACCGGAACCATGCTGGACATGCCCATGTGGTACGTCGAGCTGTCGCTTCCCTTTGGCTTTGCCATTCTGTTGATCCAGGCGGTGATAGAAACGGTTCGTGCCTTGCAGGGGCAGATCGTGGCTGAGGGAGAGCACGACTGATGACTGTTTTCCTGATTCTTCTTGCGCTTTTTGGTCTGTTGCTGATCGGCGTTCCGGTGGCCTTTGCCCTGGGCGGGCTTGGACTGTCCCTTTTGATCTTTGGCGGGTTCTCTCCGCTGATGGCGCCGCAGGCGATCCTGTCCACGCTGGACGGTTTCATTCTATTGGCGGTGCCGCTGTTCCTGTTGATGTCGAACGTGCTGCTGAAAGGCGGCGTGGGCCGCGATCTATACGCGGCGGTGCAGGCTTGGGTGGGGCATTGGCCCGGCGGGCTGGCTGTGGCGACGGTGATTTCCTGCGGGCTGTTCGCGGCGATCTCTGGCTCGTCGGTGGCAACGGCGGCGACCATCGGCACCGTGGCCATACCCGAGATGATCTCTCGCGGCTACGAGCGGCGCTTTGTCTACGGGTTGCTGGCGGCGGGCGGCACGCTGGGAATCCTGATCCCACCTTCAATCCCGATGATCGTCTATGGTTTCGTGACCGAGGAATCGGTGATCGCGCTGTTCCTTGCGGGTGTCGGCCCTGGCCTTGCGCTGCTGGTTCTGTTTTCCGGCTATTCGATGGTCTATGCCTCGATGAAGGGCATGGGCCGCAGCGAAAAAGCCACCGGAGCCGAGCGCCGCGCGGCGAGCTTACGCGCGCTGCCATCGATGGCGCTGGCGGCTGTGGTGGTGGCTGGGATTTACTCTGGTGCCTTCACCCCGACCGAGGCCGCGGCCATCGGCTTTGCCTTTGCCGTTTTCATCACAGCTTTCATCCTGCGCACCCTGACCTGGGCGGCCTTTTGGGAGGCGGCGAAGGACAGTATGGCGACCACGGTTGCGATCCTGCTGATCATCGCGGGGGCCAAAGTGTTTGGCAAGGCGATCACCCTCTATCGTATCCCGCAGGAGATCAGCGCCTTCATCTCGGATGCGGTGTCCAGCCCGCTGATGTTCGTGCTGCTGGTGGCTGCCATCCTGGTGGTCATGGGGCTGGTGCTTGAAGCGCTGTCGATGGTTCTGATCATGACGCCGGTGTTGCTGCCTGCGGCCATGGGTCTTGGCTTCGATCCGATCTGGTTCGGCGTCTTCATGGTGGTCATGGTCGAAGCGGCCCTGATCACCCCGCCCGTGGGGCTGAACCTTTATGTGATCCAGGCGGTGGCGCGGGCCACACTGGGAGATGTGGCGCGCGGCGCGATCCCCTTCCTTCTGCTGATGTTCCTCTGCGTGATCCTGCTGTATCTGATGCCGGATCTTGCCCTCTACATTCCCTTCAAACTGTGAGCGACATGACGACCCCTGCTGACACGCTACGCGCCCTTCTGGCGCAGCCCCGCCTGCACACCATGCCCTGCGCCTATGATGCGCTTTCGGCCAAGCTGATTGAGCAGGCCGGGTTTGACCTCACCTTCATGACCGGCTTTGGCGCTTCGGCCTCGCGGATCGGGGAACCGGATCTGGGCCTCATGAGTTATGGTGAAGTGCTGGATCAGGCGCGCAATATCGCCGGAGCGGTGAGCATCCCGCTGATTGCCGATGGCGACACCGGTTATGGTAACGCGATGAACGTGCGCCGCACGGTACAGGGCATGGCAAATGCTGGCTGCGCCGCCGTGATGATCGAGGATCAGCTTGCGCCCAAACGCTGCGGCCATACGCCGGGCAAGGCCGTGGTGGGCCGCGAGGAAGCCTATGACCGCATCCGCGCCGCCGTGGATGCGCGAAACGAAGGGCAGGATATCCTGATCCTGGCCCGCACCGATGCCCGCCACGATCACGGGCTGAATGAGGCTCTGATGCGCGCGCAAAAGTTCCACGAGCTGGGCGCTGATATCATCTTTGTCGAAGCGCCCCGGTCCGAGGCCGAGATGCGCGAGGTCTGCGCCGCGACCGATGCGCCCAATATGGCCAATATCGTCGAGGGCGGAGAAACCCCCGACCTGGCGCCCGAGGCGCTGGAGGAGATCGGCTATCGCATTGCAGCCTATCCGCTGTCGCTGATGGCCTCGGCCATGCAGGCGATGGTGCAGACGCTGAGCGAGATGAAGGCGGGCCAGCCGCGCAGCAACCTGATGGGTTTCATGGATCTGCGCCGACGTATCGGGTTTGATGACTATTATGCGGCTTCAGAGCGCTATGCCTCCTCGGCCCGCCCGGTGACCGGCGCAAAAGAGGACGGCTAGAAGCGTCTTTACGTAGAGAAAAGATGGACAGGCTGCCCCTTCCCGAGTTCACTTTGATTCAAATGCAACCTTGGGAGGGGACGCAATGCAATTTGACTATGTGATCGTCGGAGGGGGATCTGCGGGATCGACTCTGGCCTCAAGGCTGAGCGAGGATCCGAATATCAGCGTGTGCCTGCTAGAGGCGGGGGGTCGCGGCGACAGTATTCTGGTGCGCGCGCCTGCGGCGGTGGTGGCGATGCTGCCGGGACGCCCCAAGATCAACAATTGGGCCTTTGAAACGGTGCCGCAGCCGGGTCTGAATGGGCGCAAGGGCTATCAGCCGCGCGGCAAGGCTCTGGGCGGCTCCAGCGCGATCAACGCCATGCTTTATGTTCGCGGCCATGCAGGGGACTATGATGAATGGGCTTCGCTCGGCTGCCCGGGATGGGGCTGGCAGGATGTGCTGCCCTACTTCCAGCGCGCCGAAAATAACGAGCGCGGTGCAGATGAGGCCCATGGCAGCGATGGCCCCCTGCAGGTCAGCAACCAGAAATCGCCGCGCCCGATTACCCGCGCCTTTGTCGAGGCCGGGAAGGCGCTCCAGATCCGCGAGGTGGAGGATTTCAACAGCGGCGACAACGAGGGGATCGGGCTTTATCAGGTGACCCAGTTCCACGAGGCGTCGAAAAACGGCGAACGCTGCTCGGCCGCCGCCGCATATCTGCATCCGGTGATGGAGCGCAGTAACCTCACGGTGATCACCGGCGCCCATGCCACCAAGGTCCTCTTTCAGGGCAAGCGCGCGACTGGTGTGGCCTATCGCAAGGGCAGTCAGGACGAGACAGTGAATGCCCGGCGCGAGGTGATCCTCTGCGGCGGCGCTTTCAACTCTCCCCAGTTGTTGCAGCTGTCGGGCGTTGGGCGGCCTGAGGATATAACGCCCCATGGGATCGGGATGGTGCACGAGCTGCCGGGCGTTGGGCAGAACCTGCAGGACCACCTCGACTTCACCCTCGCCTATAAGAGCAAGGATCGGGACAATTTCGGGATCTCGCTGCCCGGCAGCGTCAATCTGCTGAAACACATCAATGACTGGCGAAAGACCGGCAAGGGCATGCTGGCGACCCCCTTTGCTGAAGGGGCGGCTTTCCTCAAGACCGACCCTTCGCTGGCCCGCGCCGATGTGCAGCTGCATTTCGTGATTTCGATTGTGGACGATCACGCGCGCAAGCTGCATATGGGCCATGGTTTTAGCTGCCATGTCTGCGTGCTGCGCCCGAAATCCCGTGGCTCTGTCGGGCTGACCACGGGCGATCCCATGGCACCCCCACGGATTGATCCGCAGTTCTTGGCAGACCCAGAAGATCTGGCGGTGATGATCAAGGGGATCCGCAAGACCCGGCAGATCATGGAGACGCCCCCCTTGCAGAACTACATTCACAAGGAGCTGTTCATCGAAGGAGAGCCGGATGACGCAGCGTTGGAGCAGCACATCCGTGCCCGGTCAGATACGATCTATCATCCGGTGGGCACCTGCAGGATGGGGCAGGATGAAATGGCGGTCGTCGATCCGGAATTGAAAGTGCGCGGCATGGAAGGTCTGCGCGTTGTGGATGCCTCGATCATGCCCCGGCTGATCGGCGGCAATACCAACGCTCCGACCATCATGATCGCAGAGAAAGCCGCGGACATGATCCGCAACAAGGCGGCCCTGGCCGCCGAATGATATTTGGAGGAGCAAAGCGATATGCTTGGCAAGATGATGCACAAACCGCTGACAATCAGCTCACTGGTCGAACACGCGGGCCGCTACCACGGCAACACCACCGTGACCTCGGTGGAGACCTCGGGCGAGGTCGTGCATTCCAACTGGGGTGAGATCGAGGCGAATGCCCGTAAACTCTCGGCCGCACTGAAACGCCTTGGGATCAAGGAAGGAGAGCGTTGCGGCACCATCGCCTGGAACAACCGGCGCCACCTGGAGATCTACTTTGGCGTCGCGGGTGGTGGCATGATCTGTCACACGATCAACCCGCGCCTGAAGCCGGAACAGCTGATCTACATCATCAACCACGCCGACGATCAGGTGCTGTTCATCGATGCGACATTTGTGCCTGCCGTGGGCAAGCTGAAAGAGCATCTGACCACGCTCAAACACATCATCCTGATGGGGCCGCGCGATGAAGCCGCCGCCGAGGCGGTGCCGGGCATCCTGTTCTACGATGAGCTGCTGGCCGCCGAAGGCGATGACAGCGCCTGGCCCGAGCTTGATGAAAACACGCCGTCGAGCCTGTGTTACACCTCTGGCACCACCGGAAATCCCAAGGGCGTGCAATACACGCACCGCACGACGGTGCTGCACTCGCTGGGAGGCAACCAGCCGGACGGTCTGGCGATCTCGGCCCGCGATACGGTGATGGCAGTGGTGCCGATGTTCCATGTCAACGCCTGGGGCGTGCCCTATATTGCTGCCGCTGTGGGGGCAAAGCTGGTGCTGCCGGGGCCGAATCTAGATGGGGAAAGCCTGGTCAAGCTGATCGACGGTGAGCGCGTCAGCTTGGCGCTGGGTGTGCCGACGATCTGGATGGGCCTCTTGCAGGCATTGGAGAAAACCGGCAGCAAGGCAGAAAGCCTCAAGCGCACGGTTGTCGGCGGCTCGGCCCTGCCGACAGTCATGATCCCCACCTTCCGCGACACATATGGCGTTGAGCTGATCCACGCCTGGGGCATGACCGAAACCAGCCCGCTGGGGACGCTCAACAACCTCTTGCAGAAGCATGACGATCTGAGTGTCGAAGAGCAGGGCAAGATCCGCGAAGGGCAGGGGAGGCCGCCTTATGGCGTTGAGCTGCGCATCGTGGGTGACGATGGCGAGCGTTTGCCCGAGGACGGCAAGACACAAGGTGAGCTTCAGATCCGCGGTCACTGGATCATCGATACCTACTTTGGCCATGACACCAGCGCCCTGACCGAGGACGGCTGGTTCGACACCGGGGATGTCGCCACGATCGACGAGGATGGCTATATGATCATCCGTGACCGTTCCAAGGACATCATCAAGTCGGGCGGGGAATGGATCTCGACGGTGGAGCTGGAAGATATCGCCATGTCTCACCCCAAGATCTCCCAGGCTGCAGCCATTGCTGCACGCCATCCAAAATGGGACGAGCGTCCGGTTGTGATCGCGGTGCGCGCCGACGATAGTCTCGGCGAAGAAGAACTGCTTGCCTTCTACGAGGGCAAAGTTGCCAGCTGGCAAATCCCTGACAAGGTTGTCTTCACGGATGAACTGCCGCTTGGCGGAACCGGGAAAGTGCTCAAGAACAAGCTACGCGAATCGTTCGGCGATATCCTTTTGAACGCCTGATCCCGCCTTTTGATCCCGCCATTTTCGTGGCGGGATCCACCTCTCGCCACATTCATGACACAGTGTTGCCATGCGGGTGACTTGAGGCTGACTTGCTTTGCTCGTTAAGAACACATTTATGACTATAAATCATTTGTTTAGAGGTCTTAACAGTCGCCAATTTTAGCTGTTAAGGCCTGATTAACGAACCGCCTGATACCCCGGTTGTGGGTGAAAAAAAGTGGTGGTTGACATGAGCGCTCAAGGCAACGCAGCTCCGATTATTATCAAGAAGAAAAAGTCAGGTGGTGGCGATGGTCACCACGGCGGCGCATGGAAGGTGGCTTATGCCGACTTTGTGACCGCGATGATGGCTTTCTTTCTTCTCATGTGGCTCTTGAACGCCACGACAGAAAAGCAGCGCAAAGGGCTGGCGGACTATTTCTCACCGTCGATCCCTCTGAGCCGTGTTTCGGGTGGTGGCAACGGCGCCTTCAGTGGCGACAGCATGTTTACCGAAGACATCAAGCCTCAAAATGGCACTGGTGCCTCGGATCAACACCCGATGAATGCACGGCAGGCGCAAGGTGAGACCGGGGTCGTCAGCGAGGCCGAGCAGGCGGCGCAGGAAGAGGTCTTCCGCGTCATTGAAGAAGAACTCCGGGGCCGCGGCGGTGAGAGCATGGTTGCCATTGATCTGGCGCGCCACATCGTGACCCGTGTGTCTGACGAAGGTCTGATCATCGAGCTGTTCGAAACCGAAGATGCGCCGCTGTTCGAAGCGGGCACCTCAGAGCCAACCCCATTGTTCCGTGACCTGGTGCGCATGGTCGCCCGTGTCAGCGGTACTGTTGCCAATGGGGTTGCGATTAGCGGCCACACTCGGTCGCAGCCCTTGGTTCTGGCCAAGAACCCTGTCTGGCAGCTGTCCCATGCCCGCGCCGATGCTGCACGCGTGTTGCTCGAATCAGGTGGGGTAAAGGCCAGCCGAATTCACCGGGTTACAGGTCACGCGGATCGGAATCTGGCTGTCGAAAACCCAATGCGGGTTCGCAACAATCGCGTCGAAATCATCCTTCTTCGCAAGTAAACCAAGACAATTCACCACCCCGGGCGGCTGCAGATAATTCGGATTTTATCTGTTAGCCGCCCGTTAAGTGCTCGTGCGCTACCTATTGCTTCAAGATCTTAAAGCAGCAGAAAGGCGTGCTATGACCATTTCTTCGTCGCTATATGCGGGTGTTTCCGGGCTTGGTGCGAATGCCAGCCGACTGGCCTCCATCTCCGACAATATCGCGAACTCTTCCACCGCAGGCTACAAACGCGTTCAGACCGATTTCCATTCGGTCGTTATGTCGTCCTCAAAGGGAAGTTACAGCGCGGGCGGTGTGCGTACCACCAACGTGCGCCTGATCGACGAACGTGGTCCCCTCGTTACGACCGACAATCCGACCGATCTTGCCGTACGTGGCAGCGGCTTCTTGCCTGTCGCCACTGTGGCAGATGTTGCCTTGGGCAACGGCAATCCTCCTATGCGTCTGACAACGGCTGGCGAATTCAGTACCAACGAAGATGGATATCTGGCGACGGAATCCGGTCTTGTGCTGCTGGGATGGAAAACAGACGCGAACGGCAATGTCATCGGCGGAGCGATTGACTCGACCGACGGTCTGGAGCCGGTCTATTTCAACCGCAACCAGCTGGTTGGTGAGCCGACGACACAAATGCAGATTGGCGCAAACCTGCCTTCGACCGAGACGGCTGCCGGTGCCAGTGGCGATAGTATCGACTTGCCGCTTGAGTATTTCGACAACCTTGGTTCTTCCGAGACGCTGTCCATTGAATTTGTTCCCACTGTCCCTGGGACTGGCAAGTCCAATGAATGGACGATGATCATCACCGACTCGGCCAGTGGTGGTGCGACCGTCGGCGAATACACGATGGTGTTTGATGACAGCCGGACGGATGGCGGCAATCTTGCCTCCGTAACAACCACCACAGGCGGGACTTATGACGCTGCGACCGGCAATATCATTGTGACCGTGGACTCCGGCCCGATTGAAATCAACATCGGTCTGATCGGCGAAAACGATGGATTCACGCAGGTGTCTGACAAATTTGCACCAGCAACAATCACCAAAGACGGATCGACCGCCGGCAGCATGATTGGCGTTGATGTGGACGCCTCTGGCTATGTCACCGCCAACTATGACACTGGTGCGAGCCGCGTTCTTTACAAGATCCCTCTCGTGGACATGGCCAACCCCAATGGTATGGTGTCGATGGACTATCAGACCTATATTCCCACTTCCGAAAGCGGATCCTTCTTCCTTTGGAATGCTGGTGAAGGACCAACCGGTGAAGTCGCCTCCTACACTCGTGAGGAATCTGCCACCGATGTTGCCGGCGAGCTGACCAACATGATCCAGACCCAGCGGGCCTATTCGTCGAACGCGAAGGTGATCCAGACCGTCGATGAGATGCTGCAGGAAACCACCAACATCAAGCGCTAAGGCGCTGATGCACATTGAACGCGGCTTAGAAAGAGCAGGCTGATCATGTCAATTTCAAGTGCAATTAGTTCCGCCATGAGCGGGCTGAACGCTGCATCGCGGTCAACGCAAGTGGTGTCTGAAAACCTCGCGAATGCCCTGACGCCAGGGTATTCGCGGCGAACACTGGATTTGAATTCCAATGCATTTGCACCGGGTGTGAGCATCGGTTCAGTCCAGCGTGTGGTCGATCCTGCTATTACCTCTGCCCGGCGCGATGCGCAGTCCGAGCAGGCGGTGGCTGAGGTGCGTGCCTCGTTCTTTTCGCGCATGAGTTCGCTCGTGGGCACGGTCGACGATGAAATGTCGATCACATCGCAGATGGCGAATTTCGAAGGTGCAATGGTCGAGGCAATCTCCCGCCCAGATTCGACGCCGCGCCTAAATGATCTGTCCGTGAAGGCTGGAATGCTCGTGCGGTCCATCACCGATGCGGCAGATGGGCTTAGGGAAATGCGGGTCCAGGCTGACGCTTCAATCGGTGTGCAGGTTGACCGTTTGAACTCGGCTTTGCAGGAAGTCGAAAAGCTGAACGCAAGGATCGTCGTTGCAAACGCAAGCGGGGCCAATGTTTCGGCCATGCTTGATCAGCGCAGCATGCTGGTCGATGAAATCAGTGAGATGATCCCGGTAAACGTGATCCAGCGGGATATGGGGCGGATTGCGCTGTACTCGGAAGGAGGGCAGGCTCTGATCGATGGAAAGGCATCGGAGTTGAGCTTCTCTCCCAAGAGCGACATGCTTCCGCACATGACCATGGACAATGGTCTGCTTTCCGGCCTCGAGATAAACGGGCGCCCGGTGGATGTCGGCGTCAATGGCCCGCTCAGAGGGGGGACACTGGTCACGCAATTCGAGATCCGCGATGTCATTGCAGTGGAAGCACAGGACGACCTTGATGCGATTGCACGCGACCTGATTGAGCGTTTCCAGGATCCTGCCTTGGATGGCACGATTGGCGTCGCCGATGCCGGTATTTTCACAGACGAAGGCGCGTTTTTTGACAATACCAACACCCTTGGGATTTCCGGGCGGCTTGAACTCAATGACCTGGTCGCGATGGATGGCCAGGCCGAGACTTGGCGCTTCCGTGACGGTCTGTACGCAGCAACGCCCGGTGATCCGGGTGATGGCAGCTTGCTGAGTGGCTATGCTGATGCGCTTTCAGAAAGCCAAACCGTATCCACTGTGGGCCTTGGCACTGTCAGCGGAGGTGCTTCGACGCTGAGTTCGATCCTGTTGTCGCGTTTTGCGCGGGACGACGAAGCCTCTTCGATCACCTTGGCTTTTGCATCGTCAAGCTACACCGAGATCGCTCAGGTCGAGGCCGGCCTTGGGGTCGATACGGATGCCGAATTGCAGAACCTGATGTTGTTCGAAAAAGCCTATGGCGCCAATGCAAAGGTGCTGTCCGTTGTAGACGGCCTGATGGAAACTCTTCTGAGGATCTGATGAATGATTATTAAGTCCTATGGCGACATGGCGCAGCATATGTTCCTGCGCAGCCGAAATGCGGAATTGAAGCAGAACATCGAAACGCTGTCCGGGGAGCTTGCAAGCGGAAAAGTGGCGAATATCACCAGCCGTCTGGGTGGGGACTTCACATACCTTTCTGATATTGAGACTACGCTTCAGCGTCTGGAAAGCCACAAGGTTGCGACCGGGGAAGCAAAGCTTTTTGCAACCGGTGTTCAAGGCAGCCTTGAGAGGCTTCAGTCCAATGTCGTTGACATGCGCGATGACGTTCTGTCTCTGACGTCCACGATGACGGCGACAGATGCAGAGCAGTTTGCAGACCGTGGCCGGATCGAGTTGGACAATGCGATCAACACGCTGAACAGCTGGTCCGGCGGGCGCAGCCTGTTCGCGGGCACCGCGACCTCCACATCGCCACTGAATGATGGGGACACTCTGATGACGGATCTGGTGGCTGAGGTCACCGCGCTGACAACCAGCACTGACATCATTCAGGCGGTCAAGGATTGGTTTGCAGATCCAGCCGGTTTTGACACGGTGATGTATGTAGGATCGACGACAGATCTTTCACCCGTTGAGGTCAGCGATGGAGAGCGCGTCTCGATCGGCCTGCGGGCGGATGATCCGGATCTGAAACACTCACTGCAGAGCTTTGCGATTGCTGCTCTGGTCGGGGAGACGTCTTTGGGCTGGAGTGATGATTTGAAAGTCGAAATTGCGCGGGCTGTCGGAATGGAGCTCGCAACAAGCAATGAGAAGCTTGTTACCAAACAGGCGGATGTCGGCTTTATCGAAGGGCAGCTGGAACGGGTTGAGGCCCGCAACCTGGCAACAGAAACCAGCCTGAGCATCGCCAAGAACAAACTGGTTTCCGCCGATCCCTACGAGGTTCACACCCGTTTGGAAGAGGCGCAGTTGCAGCTTGAAAGCCTCTACTCGGTCACCGCGCGCAGTGCCCAGTTGTCCCTGCTGAGGTACATGTCATGATAAAACTCCTGCGCCTTCTGGTTGCTTGCCTGCTGTTTCCGGCCATGGCTCAGGCCAGCGCGATCCGCCTGAAAGACCTAGTCGAATTCGACGGGGTTCGAGGGAACGATCTCGTTGGATATGGTCTTGTGGTCGGGCTGGACGGCACTGGGGACGGGCTTCGCAATTCCCCGTTCACCGAAGAAATCATGTCCAACATTCTGGAACGGCTGGGAGTCAACGTCGCAGGCGAGCAGTTTCGCCCCAAAAACGTTGCCGCCGTATTCGTGACTGCGACGCTGCCGCCCTTTGCACGGGTCGGTGGCACTGTCGATGTCACGGTTTCAGCCATTGGCGATTCGAGCAGCCTTCTGGGGGGGACATTGATCATGACGCCGCTGAATGCGGCCGACGGTCAGATCTATGCTGTTGCCCAGGGTACGATCCTGGCTGGAGGCGCTGTTGCAGAAGGGGAGGCGGCGACCGTTACGCAAGGGGTGCCGACATCCGGCGTGATCCCCTCTGGTGGCCGCGTGGAGCGGGAGATTGACTTTGATCTCTCCTCCCTGTCGTCTATGCGCCTCGCCCTGCGCGAACCCGATTTCACCACCGCTGGCCGGATTGAGCGCGCTATCAACGCCGAGTTCGGGCGCAGCGTAGCCCTGATGCGAGATTCCGGTACGGTCGAGGTGGATATCCAGCGCACCAATGCCCGCTCCACTGCCCATGCGGTTGGCCGGATCGAGAACATCCTGGTCGAACCTCAGCGCAAGGCGCGTGTGGTTGTGGATCAGGCTTCGGGAACCATTGTGATGGGCAGCGATGTCCGCATTTCTCGGGTCGCGGTGGCCCAGGGCAACCTGACGCTGCGCGTCGAGGAAACCCCGCTGGTGGTTCAGCCAAACCCGTTTGGAGATGGCGAAACCGTTGTCGTTCCCCGCACCGGTGCAGCCATCGAAGAGGAAGAAGGTATCCAACTGGCTGAAGTGCCCGAGAGCACATCCTTGTCGCAGGTTGTCGCTGGACTGAATGCGCTGGGTGTGTCTCCCCGCGATATGATCGACATCCTGAAAAGCCTCAAGGCAGCAGGTGCCCTGCACGCGGAATTCATCGTTAGATAGGTGTGACCCGACCCCAGTATTCGAGAAAGCCCGGATGGCCTTTGCTATCCGGGCTTTTTGTTCGCGATTTTCTGAAGCCCCTTTGGACTGTCTCGAGGTCCCAAGAAAAGAAGGGAGCTAGTCCTGATCGGGTTGGAAAACCTCTTCGATCGTCATGTGGAAAAGACGGGCAATACTGAACGCTAAGGGCAAACTCGGATCATAGCGGCCGCGCTCCAGTGCGTTCACGGTCTGTCGAGAGACTGAAAGTTTTGCCGCCAGATCCGCCTGAGACCAATCCCGGTGTTTGCGCAGTTCTGAGATGCGGTTCTTCATCCGTAGCGCACGCGTCCCAGTACAATACCAACCAGCCAAAGTGTTGCCATGATCGGCCATACGACGAACATCGAAAGCTTCGGAAAGTCCGCACCCTCAAGAAACCCATAGCTGAACGTAATCAAGGCTGTTCCGGCAAACGCCAAGGCCAGTGCCTCCAACTGCAGTCTGCGTTGCAGCTCATCCAGTTGACTGATGGTACGAACGATCACACCGCAAATCAAAATTGCAGGCATGATCGGGGCAAGTGAAATCACGAGGCGCAAAATCGTGTTCTCAATGCCCCAGCTCAGCAACAGATTTGAGCCAATCAATATGCCTGCATAGATTGCCAATCCCAATATCATTCCGAAAAAATTGCGTCTCATGGATCACCCTTTTGTAAAGTGTGCTTTACTTTTTCTTGCGCGCCTCGGTGTGTCAAGGGTCTTTTACACTTAGCCATTGTGTTCTGTTGAGAAAGGCGGCGCGATTTCGTGGCCTCGCGTATTTCTACGTCAAGAGGTCAGGAACACTGAGAGGTCAGGAACCTGAGAGATCAGGGCTCTTTGGCACAATAGTGGGCTTGCTCGGACTGTCGGGACAGCGAAACAGAGAACGCCCCCCGACGCATCGCTCGGAGGGCGTTGTGAGTCTGCGGAAGTACCGGGGCCGTCAGGATGGGTAGTAGCTGCGGACCAGGGCTGTTGCGATCAGGCTCCATCCGTCTGCCACCACAAAGAAGGCCAGCTTGAACGGGAGAGAGACGACCGCAGGGGGAACCATCATCATGCCCATGGACATCAGGATGGCGGCCACGACGAGGTCGATGACCAGGAAGGGCAGGAACACCAGAAACCCGATCTGAAAAGCGCGGGAGATTTCTGATAGCATGAAGCTGGAAACCAACACGGAAAGCGGTGCGTCCGGGGTCGGATCAAGCCCTTGTGTGGCTGGGCGCAAATCTGAGATCGCGTAGAAGGTGTCGGGATCCAGGCGGTTGGCCATAAAGGCCCGAAACGGCTCAAGGCCGCGGGTGATCCCGGTTTCCACATCGACCTGTTCTTCGATCAGCGGGTTGATCCCGACTGTCCAGGCCTCTGTAAAGACCGGTTCCATCACGAAATAGGTCAGAAACAGAGCCAGGCTGATGATCAGCATGTTGGGGGGGGCCTGCTGCAAGCCGATGCCCTGGCGCAAGATCGACAGAACCGTCACCAGAAACGGGAAGCAGGTGATCATGATCAACAGGCCCGGAGCAAGGCTCAGGACCGTGATCAGTAGGATCAGCTGGATGGACCGGGCCGTGATCGACTGCCCATCCGCCAATGACAAGCTCAGTTCTTGAGCAACAGCAGCCTGTGGCAATGCCAGCACCACAAAGGTGAAGAGCAGAGCATAGGCAAAAGATTTCTGTGTCATCCCAGGCCGTTTTGTAAATCGGCGATTTCGGTCAGACGCACGGCCAACTGACCGGCTTGATCGCCTTCCATTTCTTCCAATTGGCCGCGCGCTACAAGGCGGTCACCGACGTAAAGATCGACCGGATCCTCAACACGTTTGTCCAGGGTCAGAATGGCATTCTCGCCAAGATTGACCAGATCGCGGATCAAGGGGCGGGCTTTGCCAACCGAGACGACCACTTCGACCGGAACGGATACAAAGGGGTTGCTGGCGTCGGTGGCTTTCATATTGAGATCGGCTGCATCATCCATACTGGCTGTCCTCTCTGACATGGTAGGTAAAGGCGTCGATCGAATCGTGGATCGACTCGAGCAGCGCTGCGCAATTCACTTCGCGTTCGGTATCACCGACACGCAGATAGGCTTGTCCTGGGGACAGGTTTTCGTCTTCCTTCACCTTGACCGGGACCGAAACATGTTCGGACACGATGGCGCGCACCGCCCCGCTTTCACCGGGGGCAACGACAATCTGCATGGCTTGATCCGTTTGTGCGCGTGCCATGTCCGTGAGCTGATCCACGATGTGATGGCCAAATGTGGCCGCCATGGCGTCGGGCAGGACTGCGCTGGTGAGTACCTTGAACATCGGGTCCAGAGACTCGATCAGCTGGGTCTGCGCCTCATGGTAGGTAAAGTTCAGATCTTCCAGCGAACTGGCAAGGGTTGCGGAGATCCGAGTCGCTTCCTGGTCCTTCGCCTCCACCGCGTCTTCCCAGCCGGCGCTGTAGCCTTTTTCGAAGGAGGCCAGGCGCTGTTCTTCGACAGCTTCCTCCGACAGTCCCGGATCCTGAATTTCGACGGCGGATCCGCCGCCGAAGTCCTCAAGAAGGTGAGTGATGCTCATTAGGCCCGCTCCTCGTTCTCTTCAAGCCAGCCCCGCAGGATCTGGACGGTTTCTTCCTGGCGCTCACCGATCATGGCGCGCAGGCGGTCGACGGGATTGTCATGGGCACCACCAAGGGCCGGCAATCCGCCAAGTTCATCCATGCCCGTACCCATGCCGGGCATGTCTCCGAGGGGGGCAAAGTCACCACCCATGTCGTCCTGTATTTCCCCATCCAGAGCGAGGTTCGCACCCAGATCCGGATTTGCCATGAAATCTCCACCACCCAATTGGGGTAGGTCTGGAAGCGACGAATCAGGTCCACTCAAGGCTGCAACAGAGCTGCCCTGTCCAGCGAGGATCGGGCGCACCACAAAGAGACCCAAGATCAGGGTAACAAGTGCAAGCGCAGCCAGCTGGATGAGGGACATGGCATCAAAATAGAGGTTGTCCAGGAAAGAACTGGTGGCAACCGTGCCCTGAGGCTCTACCGATGGCAGATCCATTGATTTCAGGGTGATCACATCTCCGCGTTCTTCGTTGAAACCGACGGCTGCTGAAATCAGCTCGCGCAGGGCGTCAAGCTCTTCGTCAGGCCGCGGTTCAAACACCGTTTCGCCGGCTGCGTTGGTAACGGAGTTGCCGTTGACCAGGACGGCAACCGTGAGCCTTTTGATTGCGCCGGGGCCGCGGACGATTTCTTTTTCCGTTTCCGAGATCTCATAGTTCACCCGTTCCCGAGTCGCGCTTGTGTTGGCCTTGGAGCCCTGGCCAGAGGCCGCGTCTCCATCCGGAATATTCGAGGCGACGGTAACCTCTCCGGCCTGGTTCTGAGACGAGTCGGCGCGTTCTTCGACATCGGTACTGATGGCGACACGGCTTTCAGGGTCAACGCGCTTTTCGCGGATCGATTCGGTGTCGGTTACGGTTTCGACACTGACTTCGACCACGGCATTCCCATGTCCTACGCGTGCTTCGACCAAGCGCATGACCCGTTCGCGAACCGACTGAGCACGGTCGTCAGAGCCGGCGCCCGCTGCAGCAGCGGCTTCGGTTGAGCCGATCAGGGCACCGTTTGCATCGATGACGGCGACGTTCTCTACGGCAAGCCCGGTGACGGCCGATGCGACGAGAAAGCGAATCGCATTTGCTTGTGCAGGGGTAATGGGTGCGCCCATTGGAACGACTGAGACCGATGCCGTCGCGTCTGCTGTGCGCTGAAAAGGATTGGTGCCCGTATTTGCAATGTGAACACGCGCCTGACTGATGTGGGGGCTGCCCACGATGGTGCGCGCCAGTTCACCTTCCTTTGCGCGCCAGTAGGCGGCGTCAAACATCTGCGAAGTCGTTCCGAACCCACTCAGCGAATCGAGCAACTCGTATCCTCGGCCACCGTTTGCCGGAAGGCCCTCGCTGGCCAGCGTCATACGCAATTCATCGCGCCTGTCCGCCGGGACATAAATGGAGCCGCCACGTACTTCATACTGTATGTTGCGCTGCTCAAGCGAGCTTACAACATCTCCCGCCGAACCGCTTTCCAGTCCGGCATAGAGCAATTTCATTGTTGGCTTGGTTGCCAAATTGGACATCGCAAGGACGCTGACAATCACTGCCAAAGTCGCGCCGATTACGATCAAGCGCTTCCGCGTATCCAAACCTGCCCAGACATTCTTGATCTGCTGCACATTAACCTCCGTCGCACCGGCGTTCTGTCCGGTATGCAACCCTTTTGAAGCATCGGCCTTAACATTCGGTTAGTTCCTCGCAGGTTATGAAGAGGGTGCACGACGTTTTAGGGATAGCCATGACAGACGCTGTAGTTGATACAGAAGAACCAGCCAAAAAGAGCAAAATGCCCCTTATTATTGGGGTTGTGCTCGCGGTTGCTGGTGGGGGCGGCGGATTCTTCGCTGTTCAGTCAGGCCTTCTTCCTTTTGGTCAGAAAAGCGCGCCCGAATCGGCGCATGTGGCCAATGAGGCGCCAGAAGGCGTGGATAGTGGCGAGACAGCAGAGGATATTGCAGGTCTTGCCTTCATCGAAATGGAACCGATTGTTATTTCGCTGCGGAGCAGCAGCGGAATGATGCATCTGCGGTTCCGCGCTCAGTTAGAGGTCGACGTGGCTCACCAAGCCGAAGTCGAAAAAGTCCTCCCCCGAGTTGTCGATGTACTGAACAGCTATCTGCGAGCTTTGGAGGTTGAGGATCTTTCTGATCCGATGGCCTTGCCAAAACTGCGCGCACAGATGCTGCGGCGGATCAACATAGCCACCGGACAGGGGCGTGTGCGTGATCTGCTGATCATGGATTTCGTACTAAACTAGGAGGACAGGATGGACCTTATTGCTGATATCCTGCTTGCAGCTGGAGCCCTCGGGGCCGGTTTCTATTGTCTGGTGCTGTCGCGCCGGTTGAAACGGTTCAATGACCTTGAAAAGGGCGTCGGCGGTGCCGTCGCGGTTCTGTCTGCGCAGGTGGATGACCTTAACAAATCACTGGTTTCGGCGCGGCAGGTGTCTGACGGCTCCAGCAAGGCGCTGGAGCAATTGACGGGCCGCGCTGAGACTGTGGCCCAGCGGCTGGAACTGATGATGGCTTCGATGCACGATATGCCGGAAGCTGCAGTTCCGACTGCACCTGCTCAGCCCAAACCCGCCGAGGAAAGAGATGCCCTGGCAGAGGCTTACGAATCACAGGCTGAACCGGAGAAACCGTCCGAAGAGGCTGCGAGCTCTTCTGGTCTGATGTTTGTCCGCCATAGCCGTGGTCAGAATCGGGTGGCGTGATGAGCGAGAAAAAGAAAAAGAAAAGAGGCGGGCGCGCAAAAAGCGGCACGCTGATGATGATTGCTGTTCTTTTGATGGGCTCCGCAATCGTTCGTCTTGGCATCGATGCCGGTCCGGCCATCGCGCGTGAGGTTGCGAGCCTGCAAAAGGGCGGTTCCGAACACGAAGCGGACAGTGGTCAGCTGAAAAGCCCGACTATGCCATCTTCTGCTGAACTTCAGGAAATGCTGGCGGCCTTCAAAGAGCGCGAGGCTGCTCTGGCAGCGCGTGAGGCTGAGATCGAAGATCGGATGAAGGCCCTCGAAATCGCCGATGAAGCCATCGAGAAAAAGCTGGCGGCCCTGCAGGACGCTGAGGAAAAGCTGAAATCGACCTTGGCATTGGCAGATGGTGCAACCGAAGCGGATGTGGCCCGTCTGACCACGGTCTATGAGCAGATGAAGCCAAAGGAATCAGCTGCGCTGTTTGAGGAAATGGATCCCACGTTTGCGGCCGGTTTCCTGGCGCGTATGCGCCCCGAGGCAGCTGCCGGCATCATGGCCGGGCTCAGCCCCGAAGCGGCCTATACGATCAGCGTGGTTCTGGCCGGGCGCAATGGTGCGGTGCCCAAGGAATAGTCCGGCTCTCGCTTCGGGACCGAACTTGCGGCCCCTTGATCAGCCTTTCTTAATCAGACTCGGCTAAGCTTCTAAAAACCAATGAAATTCGGAGTGAACCTATGATCGGTATTGTAGGTATTGTCGTCATCTTTGCTATGGTCTTTGGCGGCTACCTCTTGGCTGGCGGCAAAATGGGAATCATCCTGAAGTCGCTTCCATTTGAGATGATGATGATCGGTGGCGCTGCGATTGGCGCCTTCTTGATCGGCAACGACATGGGCGGCATCAAGCACACGCTCAAAGACGTCGGTAAGGTCTTCAAAGGCCCCAAGTGGAAGCCGGATGACTACAAGGACCTTCTGTGTCTTCTGTTCGCCCTGATCCGGATCGCCCGTGCGAACCCGGTAGAGGTGGAGCAGCATATCGAAGATCCGGAAAACTCGTCGGTCTTCAACAAATACCCCAAGATCGTGTCGGACAAGGAAGTTGTGAACCTTATCTGCGATACGATGCGGTCAGCGTCCATGAACTATGACGATCCGCACCAGGTTGAAGAGGTGCTTGAAAAACGCATGGAGGCAAACCACCACCACGCCATGCACGGCAGCCATGCCCTGCAGACCATGGCAGACGGCCTTCCCGCCCTCGGGATCGTTGCGGCCGTTCTCGGTGTGATCAAGACCATGGGCTCGATCGACCAGCCGCCAGAGGTTCTGGGCAAGATGATCGGCGGCGCTCTGGTGGGGACGTTCCTCGGGGTGTTCCTGGCCTATGGTCTGGTCGGTCCCTTCGCGAGCAAGGTGAAATCCGTCACCGAGGAAGACGCTCATTTCTATCAGCTGATCCGCGAAGTGCTGGTGGCAAACCTGCACAACCACGCAGCTGCCATTTGTATCGAGGTTGGCCGTCAGAATACGCCATCTCATATCCGCCCCGGTTTTTCGGAACTGGAAGAAGCTCTTAGATCGGTGAAACAGGACGCAGCATGATCTTGCGCGCATTCGCGATACTTGCGGGCCTTGCGATTGGCTTTCTGGCGTCGGGCGAAGCCCAGGCCCAGACCATCGTGGCCCGCTCTGGTGAACATGACGGGTTTTCCCGGCTCGTCATGCGTCTGCCCGACGGGGCGGACTGGTCGCTGACCCAAAATGGTCGCAGCGCCACTCTCAATATTGGCGCTCCCAATATTGTCTACGACACGTCACGTGTCTTCGATCTTATCCCCAGGGATCGCCTGGCGGCGATCCGTCAAACCGCGCCGGGGCAACCCCTGCGCATGGATTTGGGCTGCAATTGTGAAATTCGCTCCTATGTGCTGAGCAATGGCTATCTGGTGATAGACATTCGCGATGGCAACAATGAGCCGGTTTATGCATCGAATGGCAACGGCGCCCCATTTCTGCCCTCTGCGCCTATTGCGGCGATTGAACAGCCTGGAGCGGGCTATCGCTTCAATCTGGGACAACAGGCCGTAGCTGATGCACGCCTTGCTTTGGATATGGCTTCTGCCATTGCCAGAAATGCTCCGGCATCTCCTGAACGAGCAACCCCTAGGGCATCTGCGCCCGCCGCCGTAACTGATACCGAATCCCGTCCTGCGGCCATTCCCGAACAGCCGCGCAAGCCCGCTCTTCTTCCGCTGGAGCGTCTGGCCGAAGCGCGAGGTTTGCCTGCCCCTGATTCCGTCGAAGTCAACATGGGCGAGGCGCCGGATAGGGAAGAGCTTCCCGAGGTGAACCTGCTTTTGGATATGGAAGAATCTGCAAGGGCAGCGACTGTCAACGCATCGGAACAACGTTTGTTGCAGCAGATCGGCCGCGCCGCAAACCAGGGTCTTTTGGATATGGCGATTGCAGATGCGCAGATCGATACTTCCACGCGGCAACTGAGCCCGCTGGACCGGGACGGCCGCCCGTTGGATCCTTTGGCCAACATCATGATAACCTCTGCTATTGATCGCGAGGCAGGCCTTGTGTCGCGGGCCGCAAAGGACGAGGAACCCGAATTCTGTCTGCCTGACGGTGCGACCGCGATCTACGCATGGGGAAATGACAGCTCGTTTGCAGACCAGCTTGGACCCTTGCGTGGTGCATTGGTGCAGGAGTTTGACGACGTAAATCCGTCAACAGTTATGTCTCTTGCCAGGCTCTATCTGTTCTTCGGCTTCGGAACTGAGGCCAAGGCGATGCTGAGCATACTCCCGGGCGATCGGATCGCTCCGCAAACCAAAGAGACGCTGATGGCTCTTGCAGACTTGGTGGATGGCAACACTTTGCCGATCAACCATGTTTTCTCGGGACAGCAGATCTGTGAAGGAAATTCGCCTCTTTGGGCTGTTCTTGCTGATGGCACCGTCAAAAAGGGCGCCAACTCGGATGCGATTCAGCAGGCCTTCAACCGCTTGCCCGGGCATATGAGGGTGCATCTAGGTCCACGCTTGAGTTCCATTTTTGCCGAAGCTGGGGATTCTCATGTGGCTGAGGCTATTCTGCGCGCGGTGAACCGGACAGGCGTAGAGGACGTGCCAGAGATGAACATGGCGGAAGCTGCGATTGCGGATCTGGCTGGCGATACCGAAACCATGGCAGAAAAGCTGACGGAAGAGGTGACTGATCGGACCGAAAACACGCCAATTGCGCTGATTGAATTGGTGGCGCTTAACTATAAAGAACGCAAGGCTCTGTCGCCGGACGTACCCGATCTTATCGGATCGTACGAGCATGAAAACAAGGATGGTGAACTTGGTGCGCAGCTGCGTCAGGCTCAGATTGCCGCCCTGGCCTTGACGGGACGGTTCCACGATGCGTTCCAGGAATTGAAGGCAGTCACCAAAAATGACGGACCAGCTGCCAGAGCAAAAGCCTTGGATCCGTTGATGACGCTTCTGACTGAACGTGCGGATGATGTAACGTTTCTCCAGTATGCGTTGGTATTTGCCAAGCAGTCCACGGCCTCCGAAGCAGCGCCTGTTGCGGATCTCATTGCGCGGCGCCTGCTGAGCCTTGGGTTTGCCGATCAGGCCATGTCCCTTTTGAAGAAGCTTGCGCTGGAGCCTGAGAACGAAGATCGCCGTCTCATGCTGGCCGAAGCTGCCCTGGCTCAGAACAAGCCGCAACAGGCCTTGGTTGAGCTTATGGGGCTTGACAGCACAGAGGCGAACAGGCTGCGGGCGGAGGCTTTGTGGCGGAATGGGGAATACGGGCGATCTGGCGAATACATGCAAGTGGCGCAGGATCCCAACCAAGCCGTGCGAGGTTTCTGGCATTCCGAGGATCTGGAAGCGATCCAGATGATTGAGACTGAAGCCGATGCTCCCTTCCGACAGGTGGCCGATATGACCACGGAAATTGGCGAGACAGCGAAAGATCCCGAAGGTCTGACGCCTCTGGCCCATGCACGCGCGTTGGTGGAAAGCAGCCAGGGAACCCGTGGTGGGATTGAGGAACTCCTCAACCAGCTCACGGCGACGAGGGCGGCTTCCGAGTAGACTCGAAATAGCATGTCGTGACATTGGCCGCACCTTTTGGGTGCGGTCTTTGCATTGAATGATAACGGTTTATAAACCGTCTCAGCCTAGCTTCGTTTGCGGATGAATCCGCAATTGGAACGGGCAGAATGCCGGAAAAACAACAAAAAACACGCCTTGTCGGGCGGCGGTGTAGCCAATGGCGCCTACATATGCCTGACGTTTGCTCGATATTTTTTGGCGATCATGGATCGCATGGCACCCCGCGGCGTGACTTGCGTGTCGCTGCGCGTGTCTTGGCCGTTGTGCAAGACTTGTTCTGCCTGGCGGGTGCGGTGTTGCCCAGACAAGGAGGGCCGCGGCCCGCTTGTGTCTCAAAGGCCACGTCCCGCTGGTGGGGGGACTGCGCAGGTTCGGCCGTGCAATGGGCGACTTTCTGCAAGAGTTCAGCGTTTTGCGGCTTGGTTGCCGTGTGTCCTGACACCTTTGAAATAGAGGATATGACAGGTGCCTAAGCTTTCCATGCAACAGTTGTTCAGCCCCACCGTGCTGCTGGCACTGGCTCTGATGGCCATTATCGTGATGATGATCCTGCCGATGCCGTCTTGGGTGTTGGATGTGGGTCTTGCCGCCTCTTTTGGTCTGGCGATCCTGATCTTCACGATTACCTTGTTTATTGAGAAGCCTCTGGATTTTTCGTCGTTTCCGACGATCCTTCTGGCGTCCTTGATGCTTCGATTGTCATTGAACGTCTCGTCTACCAAGCTGATCATCGGTCAGGGGCATACCGGAACGGATGCAGCGGGTGATGTCATTCAAGGCTTTGCCCAGTTCGTGATGGGCGGCAGCGTGTTCCTCGGCCTCGTGGTCTTTGGCGTGCTATTGATCGTAAACTTCATGGTCATCACCAAGGGTGCGGCCCGTATGGCAGAAGTTGGAGCTCGTTTCGCTTTGGACGGGATGCCGGGCAAGCAGCTGGCCATCGATAGCGACATGTCCGCAGGGGCGATCGACCATGCCACAGCGCGCGCACGCCGTGAAAATGATCAGCGTGAGACCACATTTTTTGGTTCGCTGGATGGTGCATCGAAATTTGTCAAAGGCGACGCGGTTGCGGGGCTTCTTATCACTCTTTTGAACCTGATCATGGGCCTTATCATGGGGGTTTTGGTTCATGGCATGCCGATTGGCAGCGCCTTTGAAACCTATGCCATTCTGACGGTCGGTGACGGCCTGGTGTCGCAAATCCCTTCTGTGATCATTTCCATTGCCGCCGCTCTCCTGTTGGCTCGTGGTGGCGCAACCGGCGCGACCGACATTGCCCTGTTCGAACAATTCGGCAAGCATCCGGCAGCGCTGACCACGGTTGCTGTTCTGATGGTCATGTTCGCCTTGGTTCCGGGTTTGCCGTTTCTGCCCTTCATCACGGGCGGTGCTGTTCTTGGGTATCTCGCCTATCGGATCCAGATGAAGAAACAGGAAGCCGAAGAGGCTGAGGTAGAAGAACAGCTGGAGATTGCGGCCAATCCTGAGCCATCCAAGGCCTTGGGCGATATTCTGGATCTCGACGATCTTCACCTGGAGTTTTCGCCGGACCTCGTCAGCATGGTGCTCGATTCAGGCACGGGCCTTGATGCGCGGATTGCCAACATGCGGACGCATATAGCGACCAGCTTTGGTTTGATCCTTCCAGAGATACGCCTGACCGATCAGGCCGATCTGGAAATGGGCACCTATGTGATCAAGGTTCAAGGCGTTGAACAGGCGCGGGGTACGCTCCATCCCGAAATGGTGCTTGCTCTTATGCCTGACAATCATTCCGCCTTGCCCCCGGGAACAGATGTGACTGAGCCTGTCTACGGCGCTCCAGCGCGCTGGATTTCCAGCAAAAGCCAGGATGAGGCTGCCGTTGCCGGAGCAACCGTCGTAACGGCTCCTGAAATTCTGGCGACGCACCTTCTTGAGGTCATCAAGCAGAACTTCTCGCGTCTGCTGACCCTCAAATCGCTGCGCCGGATCCTCAATGAGATGACAGAGTTGTCAGATCCGTTCCGGTCCGAAGCCAACCGCAAGCTCCTGGATGATCTCATCCCGGACAAGGTTCCGATGGATATTCTGCATGCGGTTTTGCGTCTGTTGTTGGATGAGCGGGTCTCGATCCGCAACATGCCGTTGATCCTGGAAGCCATCGCAGAGGCGCGGGTGCATGTTACACAGCCCGAACTGATCTGCGAGCATGTGCGCCAGCGCATGGGCTTCCAGCTGGTTGCCGAAATGAAGCGCGAGGACGGGACAATCCCGCTGGTGCAGCTGGCCCCGGAATGGGAAGACACGTTCTCGACCTACCAAGTCGACACCCAAGGTGGCGGTCTCGACATCGCGCTTCCCCCGGATATGTTCAATCGCCTCGCCGAAGGGCTGAGCGAGCGCCTGACGCATATCACCGAACAGGGGGTCTTTGCTGCGGTGGTAACCTCGACCCGCCGCCGCCGCTATCTGCGCACAATCCTGAAATCCCGTGGCATCACCAACCCGGTTCTGTCTTTTGAGGAGATCGGGCTAGAGGCACGGCCGGCTCTGGTGGGCATGGTACAGGCATGACCCTGCTGGATCTCCCTCCTGAACTCGTCGCGCTGTTTGGCGCCGCGTTCTGGCACGGGGCGATGGTGTTTTTGCGGATCGGGGCGATGACTTCGGTTTTGCCTGCCTTTGGGGAGCAATACGTTCCAGCGCGGGTCAAACTAGTTATCGCGCTGGCTTTCACAGCGATCGTTGCTCCAGCGTTGCCTCAGATGCCCATCCCGAGCGGGCCGCTGCAATATGCGGTCTATGCGATTAGTGAGGCTGTGGTGGGACTGGCTCTGGGGATGGGCATCCGATTGTTTGTGCACGCGTTGCAGACGGCGGGTACGATCGCCGCGCAAAGCACCTCTTTGTCGCAGGTTCTGGGGGGTATCGGTGCTGAGCCTATGCCGGCTCTTGGGGCCGTCCTGCTGGTGTCTGGCCTTGCGCTTGCCGTGATGCTTGGACTTCATGTGCGCGTTGCGCAGTTCATGATTTACTCCTACGAGGCCTTTCCGGTTGGCGCTTTTCCAGATGCGGCTTCTCTTTCGGAATGGGGCGTGCAGCGGATAGCAAAAAGCTTCTACATGGCCTTTACTCTTGCGGCACCTTTCCTGATTACGGCCGTCATCTATAATCTGACACTTGGCGTGATCAACCGGGCGATGCCCCAGTTGATGGTTGCCTTTGTTGGCGCTCCGGTGATTACCTTTGGCGGGCTGTTTATTCTGATGATCGCCAGCCCGATGATCTTGGATGTCTGGTTCCGCGCTTTGACGACCTTCCTTGGCAATCCTGGGGGCAACATTCCATGAGTGGCGATCAGGACGACGATTCAGACAAGTCATTTGAGCCGACGGAAGCGAAACTCCGAAAGGCGCGGGAAAAGGGTGATGTTCCAAAGTCCACCGATCTTTCGGTGGCTGCGGCTTACGCAGGCCTGCTGATTGCCCTTTATGCGGTCGGCGGCGACATGATGCACGGATTTGGTACGGCGTTGATGTCTTTGCTGGACCAGGCTGACAGGCACGCAGAGCTCATTTTCAACGGCTCGGGCACAACACCTATCGGCGGTTTGATTATGGCTCTGGTTTCTCCATTGCTGCCGATCTTTGTGGTGCCCTTCGCGGCGGTTTTTCTATCGATCGTGGCTCAAAAGGCATTCGTGTTTGCTCCGAGCAGGCTGGAGCCAAAAATCTCAAAAATTTCGCTGATCTCGAATGCCAAGAACAAGTTTGGTCGAGCAGGTTTTTTCGAGTTCTTCAAAAGTTTCGTCAAGCTTGTGCTCTTTTCGATCTGTCTTGGTCTTTATCTTGGCTATCGTATGCCGGAGATGATCGCCACGTCTGGAACCGGTGCCTTTTCAGTCGTGATGATGCTGGCAAAACTGGGGATGGAGTTCCTGGTCCTGTCACTTTTGATCGCCTTGCCTGTTGGCGTGATCGATGCTGCTTTTCAGCAAGCAGAGCATCGGCGCAAAAACATGATGTCGCGCAAAGAAATTCAGGATGAGACGAAAGACGCAGAGGGCGATCCCCAGATGAAGGGCCAGCGTCGGCAGAAGGCGCAACAAATCGCCATGGGACAGATGTTGGCGGATGTCCCCAATGCTGACGTTGTGATCGTCAACCCGACTCACTATGCGGTGGCCTTGCAATGGAGCCGCGAAAAAGGGTCGGCGCCAACATGTGTGGCCAAAGGGGTGGACGAGGTTGCTGCAGCAATTCGCCGGGTTGCCAACGAGAATGCCGTGCCGATTCATAGCGATCCTCCCACCGCCAGGGCGCTGCATGCCACGATCGAAATTGGACAGGAAATTCAGGAAGAGCACTACGCCCCAGTGGCTGCGGCAATCCGTTTTGCAGAAGCCATGCGAGAGAGGGCGAAAGGAGGGATCTGATGAAAAAGAAAAAGATGCTGGATCAGATGGCGGCCGTGACACATGCGCAGTACTTGCGTGAACATGCACGGGTCAAACCTGTTCTAGACGAAGAAGCTCGGCTGCGCGGTCAATTGAACAAGCTGCAACAACGCGTTCTAGAAACACGGGCACAAGCAGATGGGGACCATGCCATGAAGGCACTGGGCGCAGATCTCCTTTGGGAGGGCTGGCACACTCGGACCCGCCGGGAGCTAAATATGGAACTTGCCAAGGTTACGGCGAGGAAGCTGATGGCAATGGATAAGCTTCGCAAGTCTTTCGGTCGCAAGACTGCAATCGAAGACATGGCCAAGGCCGAGCAGAAGAGAATTAGAATGGCTAGGATAAAGGCGCTCCAAGAGAACCTGTTGTCTTGATTCAGGAGGGCTGACGGGCTCCTGAGGCAACACGGCCTTACAGTGCCGGAGCACCTCTTTCACCCTATTCTTGTCAGATTGGCCTGGCGGCGTGGGCGACACAGCATCCTGAGCATTCTCATAAAACAAAACGGCCGGAACTGAACAGTTCCGGCCGTTTTGTTTGTGATGGCGAAATGCCTCAGACGTCCTGGCGTGTAATGTCCATGATCAGGACATCGTATACCTCTTTGCCCAACAATTGCTGAGCAGCCTCGCGAAGGGCGGTTCTTAGCGGTGTCATCACATCTGACCGTGTGAAGGCGCCGCGAAAGCCTCCCATATTGGCATGATCAAACAGAACTTGCAGGAATACGTCCCTCAGTTTTGGCTCGTATAGGCGAATTTTCTCAGCCATTCCCGTCTTTGTCTCGAGGCTGAGCGTGATCACAACCATAGATGTCAGCTCATCTCGTTCGACCACCGGCACAATAAACTGGTTTGGCAGCTTGGTGTACTCGTGCTCTTCTGGTTTGCCATCCTTGGAGTCTGTTTCCTCATGTTCGGGTTCGGATTGATGCTGTGCGTCCGCAGATTGAACCTCGGGAGCGGGTTCGGGGGCCAGCATGAGCCCGGCACCGATCCCGGCTGCGGTTCCGACAATCAGCAAGATGACTGGAAGAAGTTTGGCAATCATTTGAAACCTCAGAAGGGCAGGATCGCATCAAGGACTTGCTGTCCGTAACGCGGTTGCTGCATGTCGGTGATCTGACCGCGTCCGCCGTAAGAGACGCGCGCCGAAGCGATCTTGTCATAGGTGATTTCGTTCTGGCGGCTGATGTCCTGAGGGCGCACATAGCCGGTCACCAACAGTTCACGCATTTCGAAATTAACCCGCAATTCCTGTGAGCCACTGATCGCCAGAACGCCATTTGGCAGAACGTCGACAACTGTGGCAGCCACCCGCAATTCCAGCTTCTCGCTGCGTTTGACTGACCCTTTGCCAGATGCCGAACTCGAGCTACCAAGCTCAACCGCATTGGATGAGGAGGCGCCATCGGGCAGCTTTTCGTCAATGCGCTGGGGCAGGCCCAACAGCTGCGGCACTTCAAGGCTTTCGGACCCTGAGCGTGAACGGGCCGTATCGTTCTTGATCTCGGCCGTTTCATCGATCTCGATGACGACGGTCATGATATCGCCTTTCTTCATGGCCCGCCGATCGCCCAGAAGGGAGTTCTGAGAGCCGCTCCAGAGTGAGGCGTTGTCCACCGCCCGGCGCGTTTGGCTTTCAAGGGGGAGACCCTGCCAAAGCATCGCCACATGTTCAGATGATTCATTCGCAGGGGAAAAGGAGGGCGGCTTGCCGATATGGTCTGCACGTCCACAAGCGCCGAGAATGATCAGCCCAGCCAAGGCGGATTTTGAATAAAATGCTCTGTTTTTCATTATTTTACCTCGACGGATCCGTCGGCCGCAATGCGTCCGGTTACGGTTGAGCGCGATGCTAGGTTCATCACGCGGATCAGTTCACCCTCAGCGCCACGTCCCAGCGCGCGCCCTTCGGCAGAAATTGTCAGCCCGCCGCGTCGGAAGGTCAGGATGACCAGATCGTTGCGTTCAACGATGGCAGGCGGTCCGATGTCGCCAGCCCGAACGGGGCGGCCTGGATAGAGCGCAACCCGCGCCTCTTGCCCGATCACGTCGCTTGGCTCCGACAGCGCCCCCAGGATGTCTCCGGGTTTCATAGCCAGGTCGGCTCCCGTGATGACTTCCTTTGGGCGGATCGTGCGGACCGGCACCAGAATGTCGGCGGCGGCGGTCTGCGCAATCAGCATGGCAAGAAAGGCGAGTTTGAGTTTCATCAGCGGACCTGTGTGGTTGCGCCCATCATTTGATCGACGGCCGAAATAACCTTTGCGTTCATTTCATAGCCGCGCTGGGCTTCGATCAGTTCGGTGACTTCACGTACCGCATCGACCGAGCTGGCCTCCAGGTAACCCTGGCGCAGGGTCCCCAGGCCGTCAGCGCCAGCGGTGGATGTCAGCGCCGGACCAGATGCCTCGGTGATGCTGAACAGGTTGCTGCCCAGTGCCTCAAGACCTTTGGGGTTAGAGAATCCAGACAGTGTCAGCTGGCCGAGCAGTTCACCCTCGGCAGCCTCGTCGAAATAGGCGTAGACTTCGCCTTCTGCGTTGATCGAAATGCTGCGGGCATCATCGGGAATGGTAATCTCAGGAGAGACCGGATAGCCATCCGAGGTCACGATCAACCCTTCGGCTGAGCGTTTCAACGCACCATCGCGGGTGTAGGCGGTCTGACCCGAGGGCAGGGTGACTTCCAGATACCCCTTGCCGTCGATGGCCAGGTCCAGATCATTCTGGGTTTCCTGCAGGGGGCCTTGGGCCAGGTGCAGGGAAATCGCCGCGGGTCGCACACCGAGACCAACCTGAACGCCGGTGGGCAGAACGGTGCCGTCCGAGGCATTCACCGTGCCTGCACGTGACACCTGCTGATAATGCAGGTCGGCAAATTCGGCACGCCGCGCGTTGTAGGCGGTGGTGTTCATGTTGGCGAGGTTGTTCGAAATGGTTTCGACGCGCAATTGCTGCGCGCTCATACCGGTGGCGGCGATCTTAAGGGCACGCATCGTGGTTCTCCTACTTGATCAGGTTCTTGATGGCGGCGCGGATGCGCTCGTCTTCGGTGGTGAGGAAGCTTTGGCCCATCTCATAGGCCCGCTGGATCTCTATGAGACGAGAGACCTGGTGGATTGCATTGACGTTCGAGCCTTCGAGGAAACCCTGCAGAACGCGCCCATCCAGGGCCTCTTCGATGTCGCCGTCCACGCGGAACATCACTCCGTCCTCACGGGACATGGTGTGTTTCTCAACGGGTTTGAACAGACCGATCTGACCCAATGGTTGTCCGTCTGCACTGATGGTGCCATCTGCGCCGACCTGCACCGATTCGGCATCCGTGGGGACGAAAACCGGCGCCCGGCCAGCGTCGAGTACCCGATATCCGTCCATCGTTACCAGATCGCCTGCGGCGTTCGAAGAGAAAGCACCGGCTCGGGTCAGGCGTTCGCCTTGCGGCGTTTCGACCATGAAAAAGGCATCCCCTTCGATGGCAAAATCGAAAGTTCCGTTCGTCTTTGTCAGCTGGCCCTGTTCCAGAGAGGTGTTGTGAATATTCGCACGCGCCATGGAGATAGACTCCTGTCCTGGCGCGGACTTCACGTATTCGGAGAAGATCAAGCCTTCGGACCGATACCCCGTGGTAGCGGAGTTGGCGATGTTGTTCGCCACCACCCGCATTTCGCGCATCAGCCCGGATTGGCGGGAAAGCGTTGCGTAGCCTGCGGTTTCCATCAAGAACCTCCAGAAATCAGCGGAATGACGTGACCATTGAAGAAGGCCACGAGTGTTTGTGTCATGAAGCCCATCGACACCCAGAAAACGACGACGATCGCGGCCAGCTTTGGCACGAAGGTCAGTGTCATCTCCTGGATCGAGGTCAGAGCCTGGAACAGGCCGACCGCCAGGCCAACAACGAGCGCCACGATCAGGATTGGAGTGGACATCGTGACCGCGGCCCAGAGGGCCTGGCGCAGGGTGTCGTAGAAAAGGCCTTCAGTCATCATGGCTTAGACCGGCATCCTCAGGATTTCCTGATAGGCTTCCACCACCTTGTTGCGGACTGTCACGGCGGTCTCGACGGCCAGTTCGGTCTGGGCTAGCGCCTGGACGAGCGCATGCGGATCGCCGTTTCCGGTCATTGCCTGCACGGAGGCCTGTTCGCTGGTCTTCAGTGTGTTGGTGAAGTTCTCAAAGCTCGCCTTGGCCCGTTCAGTGGCACTAGTGGCGTTGAATTCCGGGTCGGCTTTTGTTGCCGGGCGTGCTGCCGCATAGCCGCTTGTTGCGGAAAGGGTGCGAATATCCATTCTGGATCTCCTGGTTCAAAGTGTTGCGTTATCGTTTCAGCAAATCCATCAGCGATGCGGACATCTGACGGGTCTGGTCAAACATCTTGAGGTTTGCCTCATAGCTGCGCTGGGCTTCGCGGGCGTCTGCGATCTCGATCATCAGGTCCACGTTGGAGCCTTGATAGTGGCCGCTCTCATCGGCCAGCGGGTGCGACGGATCATAGACTTTCTCTAGGTCGCTGCGATCGAGCGTCACGCGACCCGTCCTGACGCTTTCCACGTCCGTGTTGAGATCGCGAATCGCTTCGAAGGGCACAGTCTTGCGGCGATAGCCGGGTGTATCGGCGTTCGAGATATTCTCGGACACATGGCGCAGGCGCGCCGCTTGGGCTTTCATTCCGCTTGCCGTTACGCTTAGGGCTTTGGAAAACTCACTCATGGCTCATCTCCCCTTTAGTTGCGCCGAATACTGGCGTGCAGGATGTTCATCGAAGACTTGTAGATCGCCATTGCGCGATCATGCTGGCGCTTGGTCTCAACGCTTTTCAGCAGCTCTGTTTCAATCGAAACGGAGTTGTCGTTGGGGTCGGATCCAGCATCCGTCTCGGTCACAGCCCAATCCATCCCGACCCCGGATGTGCCGTTCAGATGGGAGGCGCGGCTGGCAACCATGTCACCAGGGCGCGCATTGGCTGCGTAGACTTCCTTGAAGGGTTTAATGTCCTTGGCGTGATAGCCAGGGGTGTCCGCATTCGCGATATTCTGCGACACCAGTGCCTGGCGCTTCCCGGCATGGGACGCCATAGCATATGCAATCTTGAAAACATTCAGTTCCGTAAACACCGGGGCTTCTCCCTCGATCGATTTCAATCAAGGCTTAACCCCGATTCCTTTAAAAACTGTTTGCGGGAAACAATTGGAGGTCTCGACCATGATTGCTGAGCTCAAAGCAATGACCGAAGAAATCGCGAGCAAGCGGCTGGCAACCCCCATGGGGCGGGTGATCGGAATCGCCGGTGGGGAAATAGAAATTTCCGGCCTTCAGAGTGTGGCCCGCATCGGGGACCGGCTGGTTCTGCGGCGTGGCCCCAAGGATGAGCTGCATGGCGAAGTGTTAAAAATTTATACAAATAAAATCAGTATGTTGTCTGATAAGGCTCCGGATCGTGTCGCCATAGGAGATCCGGTTTTTCTTTACTCAGCGCCTGATTTTGCCCCGGGCGACAACTGGATTGGACGGGTCATTGACCCCTTCGGAGAACCGCTGGACGGGCGACCCCTTTTGCGCGGTGAAAAGGCGCGGGACATCATGTCTGCCCCTCCCAAGGCCGCGGGGCGTCGCCATATGGGCGAACGTCTGAACACGGGATTGTCGGTTCTCAACACGATTCTCCCGGTGGTGCGTGGACAGCGGATCGGCCTATTTGCTGGCTCAGGTGTTGGTAAATCGACACTTCTGGCAAAACTTGCGCAAAATATGGAAGCCGATGTGGTCGTCATGGCGCTGATTGGTGAGCGTGGGCGCGAGGTGAACCACTTTGTCGAACAGGTTTTGGGACCGGAAGGCATGCGTCGATCCGTTGTCGTTGCGGCAACTTCTGACCAGTCTCCGCTGGTGCGCCGCCGCTGTGCCTGGGCCGCGATGACGATTGCGGAACACTTCCGAGATCAAGGCAAAAACGTTCTTCTTCTGGCGGACTCGGTGACCCGTTTTGCCGAGGCCCACCGCGAAATCTCTGCCGCTTCCGGGGAAGCGCCTGCCTTGCGCGGTTTCCCTCCTTCGGTGACGCCTCTGATCACGGGGATGTGCGAACGCGCAGGGCCCGGCTCTGGCGAACAAGGGGACATTACGGCGGTTTTCAGTGTTCTGGTGGCAGGATCTGACATGGATGAACCCATTGCAGACATCCTGCGGGGGGTTCTGGATGGGCACATCGTGCTTAACCGCGAAATCGCAGAGCGAGGCCGTTTCCCGGCGATTGACGTGTCACGATCCGTCTCGCGCAGTTTGCCTGCGGCGGCCAGCAAGGAAGAAAATGACCTGATCTTGGAAGTGCGCAAGTATCTGGGGTCTTACGAACAGTCCGAGGTGATGATTCGTGCCGGGCTCTATTCCGAAGGCACTGACCCGGTGCTGGATACAGCTGTGAAGCTCTGGCCCGAGTTGGATGGTTTCTTCGGGCGAGATGAAACCGGTGGGGTGCAGGGCAGCTTTGACCGATTGAAACTCCTCCTGCGCCGCGCGGCTGCCGGACGGTAACCAATGGCCCGAGAACCGGCCTTCCAAGTGGGATCCGGCGGCGCTGGGTACGTCACTTGGAAACAAAGAAAACGCCTGCCGGAGCAATCCGGCAGGCGTTTTTTGGTTTTGGGGAGCGATCTCACCAGTTATTGCATCAGAAGCATCAGTGCAGTTGATGCGCTCGATTGCGAGGCTTGAAAGTCTGCAAGCCGTGCCTGAGCAAGATAACGTGTTGTCAGCTCTTCCATCTTTTCGGGGTCGGCGTAGACGCTGAGGTCATCCGTTCCCAGGAAACGCTGAGCGCGATCCTTGTAGATTCCCAGCTGCTGGTCGATGTCCAGCTGGATGAAATTGCTTGGCAGGTTCAACGCTGTCTGGAACATCTGTTGAAGGGCCGGCTGACCGATCACGTTGAACCATTTGGTATTGACCGAAGTCGGTTCGCCATCTTCGTTGACGTCAGTTGCGATATTGACCAGTTCCCGTTGGGCAAACAACGCGATCCGCATGGATTCATCCTGCTGACCAACCGCAGCCTCGAACGATTGTGTCTTGTTCGAGAAAACAATGTTTTCCATGTCCTTGGCCGATTTGGTTTTGACCGACTCTCCGGGCCCAAAGCCAAAGGCCTCAGTGAAGGCAACCCAGCGATCATCACCAAGCTTGTTTGCAAGGGCATCGTCTGCCGACGAGCCGTCTTCCAACACACGCTGAACGAGGGCCTTCATTGGGAGCTGATCATCCAGGCCAAAGGCGCCGAGGGCGATACCCAGTAGTCGGGTGTCCTTGACCAGGTCAGCCGCCGTTTCGACCTTGCCGATGTTCTCAAGGAAGTAATCGCTTTCCCGAGACAGAACAGGATCCTTGGAAAAGGTATCGAACTGCTTGTCATAGGTCGATTGCAGGAATTTCCATCCTGCAATGCCATCGGTGGGTATGATCGGCTGATAGAGGATCATGACGGGCGAATTGCCATCAGGCGTTCTTCGCGTGGCAACAGGGCCCGCAGAGCCTTCAGGCAGCGATAATGATTGTTGCTCAGGAGCGAGTCGGTGGCCTCGGCCAGGGCGGCTCGACTGTCAGGATCCGTAAAGACCTGGCTCAGCTCTTCGATACGCCGCAGCATGGGCAGGCGATCTTCTTCAGGGTCCACATCGCCTGAGAGTACCAGTTGCGCTGCATAGCAGACACGCCGTACCGGCGTATTGGCTTCTTCGGGGTGGATTGCATCACGCAGACGCAAGATGTTCGCGTCAGGTGTAACGATGGAGAGACGGCTGCGTCGATCTCCGTTTTCAATAACCGCGCCATTCACAAGGACGCGTTCTTTTGGGGCAAGTTTAAGGACCAGACCGCTCATGTTCAGGATGCTCCGCTGCGCAGGCCACGCATGATGGCCGTATTGATTTCTACCAGGGGGCCGACTCCCGCTTTGCGGGCGAGTATCCGGCTGGTGTACTGGGTTGTGAACGCCGCGAGGTAGAGGATCTGCTCCTTGAGATCTTCGGGAAGCCCGTTTTCCGAACTGACGACATCTGTTTGAAAGATCTGCCACAGTTTGCGGTTGTCATTCAGAGCTTCGGCAAGTGCAGTAAAACCCTCTGGTCCTTGTTTTGATGCGCGGATCATGCGGTGCGTAATCCGAGCGATTGCCTCGAACTCCAGGTCTTTCGGTGTGCGTGTCGGGGCTTTTGCCGCAGAATAGGCGCGCTTCGCATTCAGAAGGGCATTCACGTGTTTTCCTAACGTACTATTTCTTCAGGTTCTCTGAGGATAGATGACTGGGGCACGCCAAGCGCGCCCCAGATCAGGCTGTTTATCGGAACAGCTGCTGCAGAGTCTGCGGTGCTGAGTTCGCGATTGATAGCGCCTGTACGCCGAGCTGCTGCTGCGTCTGTAGAGCCTTCAATCGCGCAGATGCTTCTTCCATATCTGTATCCACCAGCGAACCGATACCGCTCTTCATCGCGTCGGTCACTTTCGATACGAAATCGGACTGCTTTTCGATCCGCTTAGCGGAGGCACCCAGTGCGGCCGCACCATCAACAGCAGTCTGGATCAGAAGTTCGATTTCGCTGATCGAGGCATCGGCGAGTGCCGAGGTCGACACGCGAACCTGGGTCAGGTCCAGATTGGATTCGAAGTTCACCGATGCAACTGTGATGTTGGACGACGAAATGTCACCGGCGGAGTCGCGATCCAGCGAGGACAGAACAGTCATGTCGCCACCTTCGCTGTTCAGCAGGTTTGCACCGTTGAACTGCGAAGCGGAGATGATGGAGGTGATCTGGTTCTTCAGCTCGGTAACGTCTGCGTCGAGCTTGGCGTTGTCCACGTTCTCACCGGTTGCTGCAACCACTTTTTCCTTCATCTCTTTCAGGAGGTCAGTGATCTGTTCTGCACCGGCAAGTGCAACTGCGACAGTGGATTCACCCAGCGCCAGAGAGTCGGACACGGCGTTAAAGCCGGAGACGTCCGATTCCATAACCTTGGAGATCGCCCAGATTGCCGAGTTGTCTTTGGCGGTTGCAATCTCTTTACCGGTGGAGATCGCGTTCTGGGTGTTTTCCAGGTTGTTGTTGATGGTTTTCAGGGTCTGCAGCGCAACCATTGCGCCGTTGTTGGTCAGAATGCTGGTCATAGCTTGTATTCCTTTAGCGAAGAGACATTTTGGTCTCTGATTTTCCCTGCCCCGAAGGGCGCTCTCTGACGTCTTTCTGACAATGCGTTCAACCGAGCGGTTTTCGCGCCACCTCGTGTTTCCGAGATGCAAGGTGACTTTGCCGCGATATTTGCTAAGGGAGTGCTAATGAGCCAAATTCCAATCTGTAGAATTTTCCCTAAATTGCATTGGCTTAAGCGCGCTTCTCCAGCTTCTTGTCCAGACGGGTGCCATAGCGGGTTTTGCGGCCAGTGCTATCGTAGACGTCCAGCCCTTTACGCACACGGCGCAGTTCGGCCATGCGGGCAGCAATCGAGCGAATTCCGTTCATGGCGCTTTCAAGCATGTCCTGATTGCGAATGACCTTGCTTTGAACCTTCGCAAGTGTGTCGCGTTCCAGATCAGAGATCGCATTGAGCTGATCGATGGCGTCTTCTTTGCGGGAAAGGATCGTTTCCAGCTTTGCCAGATCTCCTTCCATCAGGGCCGCACGTTCCTCATCCAGGATTCGGTCCAGATCATCGATGTAGGTTTGTGGATCAGGGGTTGTCATTCTGTGTCTCCTTCAGAGCGTGGTAGAGTGATTCGGCCAGGCCAATACCGCCTGCCTTTGCAATTTGCTCGGCTTGGGCGCGAACCAGAAAACTCGAAAACTGATCTTCTCCGGCGCCGCCGCTGCCAAAGCCTTCCCGTGACTTTCCAAGCCCTGCCGATTTCAACATTTCCGTAAGAAATGAAGCCTCTAGGTCAATGGCCGCCTTGCGAAGCGGGTCTTCAGCGGTGGGGTGTGGTGCCGTTTTCGAAGATGATTTCGAAAGCGGTGTCAGTTGGGTGATTTGAATTGGATCCGGCATTTTGGCCTCGACTGGAAAGAAGTTTCGAATTGCTTCGATTTTTCAGAGACTGCGACAGAACCGGTTAAAATTGCCGTAACCGCTTTGCTGTAGACCGGTTGCATCGAGATAGAACGTCTGGAAGCCCATGCACAGCACATCACTCATCGGCCAGGCCCTCGGCGGAGCCCAAGGGACCAAGGCCTCACCGGCGCAGGATTCGTCCAAGTCGTCTTCAGATGCAGCAAAGGAACGATCCTTTGCTGATCATGTGGAGGATGCACGGAAAAAGCCTGAGGCGGAAGCGCCCCGCTCCGCAGATGGAGCGCAATCGCAATCAAACAATACGTCTCAGAGTCCCGCCGACAGTACCTCGGAGGGACAAGCTGGTGGTTTGACCTTCGAGTCAGCAGATAGCGCTGCAGATAGCGCTGCGGATTCGACGGACCAACAGGCCGCGGCTGATGGGGGCGAACTTGCCGCGGAAGCTGCGAATGCGCCGATCCAGGCGCATGCGGCTTTGAATTCTGCCACGTCGCAAACACGTGGAGAGATGGTCGGACAAATCCATCAGCATGCACCCAAAAGTGTGACCTCTCATGCAACGCAGCCCGGTGAGGCAGAAGGTGAAGCTGAGATGGCCAAGGGCGGCCCCGTGCCGACGCCTGCAGTCGACGAAGGGAATGCAGCCGCAACAAAGACAACGCTTTCCGGACAGGCCGTTCCAGCAGATGCGGCGGCAAAAGTCGGCATTAAAGTCGGCATTGAGGATAAGAAGGCGACCCTTGCAGCGCAGACCGAAAGCGATGGCCAGTTGGACGCAGACGATACCAAAACGGCGGCGCGCTCTGCGCAGGCGGAGAGTTCTGCAACTGGGGTGGCCCGCTCAGAACCCGGAGCTGCCGCAGCAGCCTCCCGCGCGGCCTCCCCGGAAGCTGCTGCTCTGCAAGCCAAAGCACAAGCAGGTGAGGGGAAGACGGCCAACCCATCTTCGGAGCGCGCCGCTGAGGGGCGTGAGCAGAGCGTTGGAGCGTCGCCGGGCGCCGCCCCGGCATCCGGGAATACGACCGCTGCCTCTGCGCCGCAATCGGTTTTCCAGATGCAGGTTGAAACGGCCGAAGCCGGAGAGAAGCGCCAAGCTCGGTACCGCACGCGAGAGGGAGAGGTGCAGGTTGCTCCTGCTGTCTCCAAAGCCAGCGCTGCCGCTGCTGGTGTCACGGCCCCGAATGCGGCCATGGCTTCGGCAAACGCAGCGCTTTCTTTGGCCCAGACATTGCAGGCCGATATGGCCAAGGGATCTCAGTCGGCATCATTGCTGGCCGATTCGCTGACAAGCCACAGCTCGTTGTCCGCAGAACTGCCCGGATTGTCGCAACTATTGACAGAGGCCGTTTTCCAGCCCGGCGCGACACATCGGGTAGAAACCCCGCGTATGATCGCAGCGCAATTGGCCGAAGCTTTTGCGGCAAAGGGTGAGCGCAACATGGAAGTGTCGCTCAATCCCGAGGAACTGGGGCGCGTAAAAATGCGTGTTTCCACCAGTGAGACGGGCATCGTTATGACCATCCAGACCGAACGGCCGGAAACAGGCGACCTGATGAGGCGCCATATCAACGAATTGGCCGAAGAATTCCGCCGAATGGGTTTCCAGGACATCTCTTTCGAATTCAGCAGCGGTGATTCCTCTTTTGGGGGGCAGGCTGAGCAGGGGCTGACCGGTGGATCTGGAGCTTCCGTTGGGGGCGCCGGGACAGATTCCGAAATGGCAATTGCTGAACAAGCTGCCGATACACCAATGCAAGACCTTCGCCTGGGTTCGACCGGCGTGGACATGAGGGTATAAACAATGACTGATGCAGTAAGCGCGGCTGGCTCCGCAACCACGACTCAAACAAGCAGCGTGAAGAGCACGAGCGCATCGGGGCTGGCTTCTGATTTCGAAACCTTCCTCAAGATGCTGACGGCCCAAGCGCGTTATCAGGACCCGCTCGAGCCGCTTGATTCGACTGAATACGCCTCGCAACTGGCGCAGTTCTCGATGGTTGAGCAACAGGTTCAAAGCAACGAGAACCTCATCGCGATGCAGAACCAGTTGGGTCTGTCCAATATGGCGGCCATGTCTGGCTGGGTTGGTATGGAGGCGCGTGTGTCTGCGCCTGGCTATTTCAACGGTACGTCTCCGGTGGTGGTTTCTCCTAACCCTGCAGCCACAGCTGATACGGTGACAATGATCGTGCGGGATTCCGACGGGACAGAGGTCAACCGTATTGCCTTGCCCGTTTCGGCCGAACCCTATTCCTGGGACGGAACAGACAAGGACGGCAATACGGTTGAGGAAGGAAGCTACACCTTCACCATCGAAAGCCGCAGAAACGATGATGTTCTGCTGACAGATCTGGCCGAGGTCTACACCGAAGTGAAAGAAACCCAGATGGTCGGCAGCGATGTGGTCTTGATAACCGAAGGCGGCTCGGCGATCTTGGCTTCCTCTGTGACAGCCTTGCGCAACCGGTCCACGGACGCCTGATCTTTTTGACAGGGTCCGCATGATCAGCGGCAAGGCGTCTTTCATGACCCCCCCACATTCGTGGGCCTTTGCCAACGGGAGCGGACCCTGTCAGCCCTGAATAGTGACTTTCACGCCAGGTTCTTTGCCCATCTTGTGGGCCTGGGGCTAAAGGCGCAGGCGCCCCGGATCCTGACCGGCGGGCGTTCGAACTACGTGTGGCGCATGGATCCACTTGTGGTGAAGCTCTATGATCAAAGCAGCTTCAATCCGTTGTTTGCCAATGATCCTGCATGTGAGGTCGCGGCGTTGAGGGCGCTTTCGGGCACCGGAATGGTGCCGCATCTGGTGCGTTCGGGTTGTTTCGAAGGTCATCACTGGCTGGCCTATTCCCATCTGAAAGGTACGTCCTGGCAGCATGACCCGGCCCCGGTTGCGCGCCTATTGGGGCGCCTGCACGACCAGCCAGCTTTTGAGGGCCTGCCAAAAGGCGTCAATGGCAGCGCGATGATCGATGTGCAGGTGCAGGCGATCCTGACCGGATGCAGCGATGTAGATGCCCTGCGCAGCCTGCGCCCGGACCACCCGGTGCCGCCAGCAGCGCGCCAGACCCTCATTCACGGCGACCCGGTTCCTGGTAACCTGGTGGCGCATGATGGCACACTTACACTCATTGACTGGCAATGTCCGAAACTGGGCGATCCGGCCGAGGATCTGGCCCTTTTCCTGTCGCCGGCGATGCAACTCTTGTACCGCGGGGCTCCCTTGAGCGCTGATGAGGCGGAGGCTTTTCTGTCTGCCTACCCGGACCCGCAGGTCACAGCGCGTCTTCGCCTTTTGCTGCCGTGGTTTCACTGGCGCATGGCGGCCTATTGCCTGTGGAAGGCCGAACAGGGCGGGGCGAAGGATCGCGAGGCGATGGAACTGGAGATCGCAGCGCTTCAGTCCATCAGCCCAAGCATGGCATAGGCAGGCGGCACCAGAATCCGGCGGGCGGGGCCGAAGGGAAATTTGCCCATGCTCCGCACCACCGGGGAGTAGGGAAGGTCGGGCTTTATGCCCTGCACAAGGTCGGACAAAAGCCGCCCCGCATAGCTGCCCATTGCGACGCCGTTGCCATGATAGCAAAGCCCCGCATACATCCCCGGCGTTCCGGGCACCGGGCCGACAAAGGGCACCAGGTTGCGCGCCATAGAGACCATGCCAGACCAGAAATGTGTGCCTTCCACGTCGCGCCACTCTGGGAACAACCCCTCAAAGTGCTTGCGCAGCAGCCGCCGGATCGCAGCCTCGGCGCGGGGAGAAGCAAAGATCCCGCCGCGCATGCCGAACAGGAAGCGCCGGTCGGGCATCAGGCGGAAATAGTGCAAGAGGTTGCGGGTGTCATAGGCCATCTGATCGCTGAACCAGCCTTGCGCCTGTAGCTCTGCGTCTGTCAGCGGGCGGGTCACCATTACGGTGGATTGCGCCGGGATGTAGCGGCCTGACAGCCATTTAGGTAGCCCGTCCCAGGAATAGCCATTGGTGGCAATGATCACCTGTTTGGCACGCAGGCCTCCGCGCGGGGTCGTCAGAATATGGCCGCCTGAGTCTTGGGACAGGCCGGTCACAGGGCTATTCTGGTAGAGCGTTGCGCCAGCCTGTTGCGCTGCACCGGCAAGGCCAAACAGGTACTTGCGTGGGTTGAGACCAAACCCTGCGGGCGTGGTCAGAGCTCCGAAAAACTGCCCATTCAGGCCGTGATCTGCGAGCGCCTGTTGCTCCAGAAGCTGCGGCGTGCCGCCGTTTGACGCGATTTCATCCGCCTCGCGGCGTAGGGCCTTCATGGCGCGGGGGCTGTGCGCCATGCGGGTCTCGCCCTTGGAGTGGGTGTCTGCCACGATCCCGTACCGGTCCAGCAGGCTGCGCACCAGATCGATGGCGGCAACCTCCCCGGCGGCGTAGGTCGCGGTGGCCTCGTTCCCGTATTTGCGCCGCATGGCGTCGCCCGGCAGCATTGCGCCGCCCAGACAGCAAAAGCCGCCATTGCGCCCCGAGGCACCCCAGCCGGGTGTTTCGGCCTCCAATACGGTGACCTTTGCCCCTGCCTCTGCCAGATGCAGCGCGGCTGAGATGCCGGTAAAGCCGCCGCCTATGATGGCCACATCCGTGCTTGCCTCATAGGTCAGCTGCGGCCAGTTCGGGGCCGCGATGGTTTCATCCCACCAGCAGCCCGTGCGCGGACCCGGCCCATAGGCATAGTCAGAGAAGATCCGCCGCATCAGGTGCGCGCCGCTGCTTGCTCGTCGCGTTTCTGCCGGACCATCTGGTGCTTGGTCACCAGCGATGCCGTGATCACACCCACAGTGACGATGGCAATCATGATGGTCGAGAGCGCGTTGATCTCGGGAGAGACCCCAAGGCGCACCGCCGAGAAGATCTTGATCGGCAGAGTGGTCGCGGCAGGCCCTGAAGTAAAGGAGGCGATCACCAGATCATCCAGCGACAGGGTAAAGGCCAAGAGCCAGCCGGAAATCACCGCAGGTGCGATGATCGGCAAGGTGACCAGACGAAAGGCCTCTGCCGGGGAGCAACCAAGATCCAGTGCCGCCTCTTCGAGCGATTTGTCAAAGGTCACCAGCCGCGAAGATACCACCACTGAGACATAGCACATAGCAAAGGTCGTATGAGCCAGAACGATGGTGAAGACCCCGCGATCAAGACCAATGCCGATGAATAGCAAGAGCAGCGACAGGCCGGTGATCACCTCGGGCATCACCAGCGGCGCGTAGATCATGCCGGAAAACAGGGTCCGGCCAAAGAACCGCCCACCACGGACCAGCACATAAGCGGCCATGGTGCCAAGGACGGTCGCGATGGTCGAGGAAAAGACCGCGACCTTGATCGTCACCCAGGCGGCATTGAGGAAGGCCTCGTTCTGCATCAGCTCCCCATACCATTTGGTCGAAAAGCCTGCCCAGACGGTGACCAGCTTGCTTTCGTTGAAGCTGAAGATCACCAGAATGATCATCGGGATATAGAGAAAGGCAAAGCCCAAGCTTAGCGAGACGGTGTTGAACCAGCTCATACGATTCATGGCTCGGCCTCCTCTTGTTTCTGTTGGTTGCGCTGGAACAGCACGATGGGAACGATCAGCAAGAGGAGCAGCACCACAGCCACGGCCGAGGCAACGGGCCAGTCGCGGTTGGAGAAGAACTCTTCCCACAGGACCTTACCGATCATCAAAGTGTCAGAGCCGCCCAAAAGGGACGGGATCACGAATTCGCCCAAGGTCGGGATGAAGACCAGGAAACAGCCTGCGATGATGCCGGATTTCGACAGCGGAATGGTCACCAGCCAGAAGGCCGACAGTCGCGAGCAGCCCAGATCCTCGGCAGCCTCGATCAGGGAAACGTCCATCCGCTCAAGCGCGGCATAGATCGGCAGGATCATGAAGGGCAGGTAGGTGTAGACGATGCCGATATAGACGGCGGTATTGGTGTTGAGGATCATCAGGGGCTCGTTGATGACACCCAGCCAGAGCAGCGCCTGGTTGAGGAAGCCTTCGTTCGACAGGATCCCCATCCACGCATAAACCCGGATCAGGAAGCTGGTCCAGAAGGGCAGGATCACCAGCATCATCAGTGTGGCGCGCCATTCCTCTGGTGCGCGGGCCATGCCATAGGCCATCGGATAGCCCACCAGCAGGGTCAGAAGCGTTGAAAAGAAGGCGATCTGCAGCGAGCTGAGATAGGCTTTCCAATAAAGGTCATCCTGTGTCAGCCAGACAAAGTTCTCAAAATCGAGGTCTGACAGGAACGCCCAGATACCCGTGGCCCAATCGAACTGAGGAGCATAGGGCGGCCTGGCCAGTGCCACATCGGAGAGCGAAATTTTCAGGACGATTGCAAAAGGCACCAGGAACAGCGCCAGAAGCCAAAGATAGGGGATGGCGATCAGGGCAAAGCGGCGCATCAGTCAGCCAAGAGAACGCCTGCCGTGGCGGTCCATGACAGCCAGACAGTGTCTTCCCATGTGTAGGAGCGGCGGGCAATGCGCCGGGTATTGGCGGCCTGCGCCTTGATCACGGCGCCAGAGGGCAGCTCCACGTGATAGGTGGAGATATTGCCGAGATAGGCGATATCCAGGATCTTGCCCTGCACCGCATTGTCGGCATCTTCGGGGCGTTCGGCGGATATGGTGACCTTCTCGGGCCGTATGGCAAGATGTGCGGTTTGCCCATCGGAAAACGTGGTGGCGGTTTTGACGGTGAGCGGCTCTGCCCCCTCGCGCCAATGCAGGGCATAAGTGTCTTCGTCGGTTGGTGTCGCGGTGCCCTCGATCAGGTTCACGTCACCAATGAAGTCAGCCACATAGGTCGAGTTCGGCGCTTCATAGATGTCGGCAGGGGTAGCGACCTGAATGATCTTGCCGTTGTCCATCACGGCCACGCGGCTGGCGACGGTCATCGCCTCTTCCTGATCGTGGGTAACGATCACAAAAGTGGTGCCGGTCTTTTCCTGAATGTCCATCAGTTCGAACTGCGTGTCCTGGCGCAGCTTTTTGTCGAGCGCGCCAAGGGGTTCGTCCAGCAACAACAGCTTTGGCGCCTTGGCCAGACTGCGGGCCAGCGCGACCCTTTGCCGTTGACCGCCCGAGATCTGATGCGGTTTGCGGCGGGCGAATTTTTCGAGCCGGGTAAGACGCAGCATATCGCTGACGCGGGTTTCGATCTCACCTTTCGACTGGCCCTCGCGTTTCAGGCCAAAGGCAATATTGTCCCAGATGCTGAGGTGTGGAAACAGCGCATAGGACTGGAACATCATGTTCACCGCGCGCTTGTTGGGCGGCACCGGGGCCATATCCTGACCGGAGAGGAAGATCTTGCCCTCGGTCGGAGTCTCAAACCCTGCCAGCATGCGCATCAGTGTGGTCTTGCCACAGCCCGACGGGCCGAGGAGCGCGAAGAATTCTCGCTCGTAGATGCCGATGGTCAGATCGTCGATGGCGGTAAAATCGCCAAATCGCTTGGTGACGTTTTGGAACTCGATCAGCGGCTTTGCCTCGGGATCGTTCCAGGGTTCGAATACGGGAAGTGTCAAGCCGGGCCCCCTGCGCGGTCGTTTTTCAAAGCGGCGCTGAGCCTCTTTGAAGGGTGTTGATCATGGAAGAGCAGGGCGCGCGGGGCGCCCTGCAGGATCAGGTGTTTGCAATCAGGTACCCGATTTGATCTTGGTCCACAGACGGGTGGCGACACGCTGTACCTTGGGTGCCCAAGGGGTGGTGGTGAAGAGGTTGGCAAGCGTGGCTTCATCCGGGTAGATCGCCGGATCGCCAATCACGTCCTCAACCAGGAACTCCTGGCTCGCCTTGTTGCCGTTGGCGTAATAAACATAGTTCGAGGCGTCCGCCATGTTCTTGGGATCCATGATGAAGTTCAAGAACTTGTGTGCCGCCTCCGGATTAGGAGCATCCACCGGGATCGCCATCTGGTCGAACCACATCTGGGCGCCCTCGACCGGCGCGTTGTAGACGATTTCGACACCGTTTTCAGCCTCGGCAGCCCGGTCGCGGGCCTGCAACACGTCGCCGGACCAGCCGACCGCAACGCAGATGTCACCGTTGGCCAGGGCGTTGATATACTCGGAAGAGTGGAATTTCTGGATATAGGGGCGGATCGCCATGAAAACAGCTTCGGTTTTGGCAATCACGTCAGGATCATGGCTGTTGGGATCCTCACCGATGTATTTCAGCGCGGCGGGGATCATCTCGGACGGGGCGTCGAGGAAGTGCACGCCGCATTCCGCCAGCTTTTCCATATTGGCGGGGTTGAAGACCAGCTCGAGCGAATTGATGGGCGCGTCTTCGCCCAATAGCTCGGTAACCTTGCCGACATTCACGCCAAGGCCTGTGGTGCCCCACATGTAGTTGATGGAGTAAGCGTTTTCCGGGTCATATTGCTCGGTGCGGGCTTCGACCACATCCCACATGTTCTTGTGGTTGGGCAGCATCGACATGTCGAGCTTCTGGAATGCGCCCGCCATGATCTGGCGCTGCAGGAAGGTGCCGGTCGGGACAACCACATCATACCCAGAGCCACCTGCGAGCATCTTGGTCTCCAAGAGCTCGTTGCTGTCAAAAACGTCATAGACCAGCTTGATGCCGGTTTCCGTTTCGAATTTTTCCAAAAGTGCTTCGTCGATATAGTCGGACCAGTTGTAAACGCGCACTTCTTCCGCGACGGCGGCGGCGCTGCTGAGGGCAACGACGGCTGTCAGTGTCATCGTCTTGAGTGTCATGAGTATCTCCCTGTGCCTGCCGGTTTCCGTGTCCGGCTCGAGTAGATTTGATCAAGTTTTGCCTCTTGGGGCAATACTGTTTATGTTTTCACCGAGGCCGGTTTGGTGCAAGCTGCCCAAAATTTAGGAGGATCCCCAAAGGTGACAGAGACCAGTTCTTCGGCGCAAACAGCAGATGAAGGTGCGGCCAAAAGGCCGGCTCATGAGGCCGTATATCAGCAACTGCGGGCGCAGATCCTGTTTGGTGAACTGGCGCCAGGCCAGGCGGTGACGATCCAGGGTTTGACTGCGGCACTCGATGCCGGGATGACCCCGGTGCGCGAAGCGATCCGCAGGTTGATCTCCGATGGCGCTCTGGTGTTCCAGGGCAACAGGCGCGTATCGGTGCCACAGATAACGCCCGCTGATGTCAAAGAGCTAATTTTCGCAAGAAAAACAATAGAGTGTGAATTGGCAAGGCTGGCGACAGTCAATATCACAGACGGCGATATCATTGAATTGGAGCGGATCGATACCGATCTTGATCGGGCGATTTCAACCGGGGATGTGCCGGGGTATCTGGCGCAGAACTATAGCTTTCACACCGCGCTCTATGGCCACGCCGGGGCACCGATCCTGACCGATCTGGCCGACCGTCTGTGGCTCCGGTTCGGACCCTCGCTGCGGGTGGTCTGCGGGCGCTTTGGCACGCAGAGCTTCCCTGACCGGCACAAGGACATCCTTGAGGCCTTGCGTCGCAGGGACCCGGAAATGGCCGCATTGGCAATGGAGCGGGACGTTTGTCAGGGCATGGAACAGGTCAGCATGGGCTTGTCCGAGGGCAACTGATTCGATTGACACTGCGAAATTTGATCATATTCTGGGGTCAATCTCTTGTTTTGGAGCGACTCCCATGAATGCGATCACCAATCACATGCCGACGGCCGAACTGCAGGCTCTGGACGCAGCACACCACATGCACCCGTTTACCGCCAATGGTGAGCTGGCGGAAAAGGGCGCCCGTATCATCACCCGCGCCAGTGGCGTCACTCTGACCGACAGCGAAGGCAACCAGATCCTCGATGCCATGGCGGGGCTGTGGTGTGTGAACATTGGCTATGGCCGCGATGAGCTTGCCGATGTCGCTGCCCGCCAGATGCGCGAGCTGCCCTATTACAACACCTTCTTCCAGACCACCCATGTGCCCGTCATCGCGCTGGCCAAGAAGATCGCCGAACTGGCGCCGGGCGATCTGAACCACGTTTTCTTTGCCGGATCTGGCTCTGAAGCCAACGATACCAACATCCGCATGGTGCGTCATTACTGGGCGCGTAAGGGCAAGCCGAGCAAGTCGATCATCATCAGCCGCAAAAACGCCTATCATGGCTCATCCGTCGGCAGTGGCAGCCTTGGCGGAATGAGCGCAATGCACGAGCAGGGCGGTCTGCCGATCCCGGATATCCATCACATCAACCAGCCGAACTGGTGGGCCGAGGGCGGCGATACGACACCCGAAGACTTTGGCCTGCAGCGCGCACAGGAGCTGGAACAGGCCATTCTGGAGCTGGGCGAAGATCGTGTAGCGGCCTTCATCGCCGAGCCGGTGCAGGGCGCGGGCGGTGTGATCGTGCCCCCCGCAACCTATTGGCCGGAAATCCAGCGCATCTGCGACAAGTATGAGATCCTGCTGATTGCAGACGAGGTCATCTGCGGCTTTGGTCGTACAGGCAACTGGTTCGGAAGCCAGACCATGGGCATTCGTCCCGACATCATGACCATTGCCAAGGGACTCAGCTCTGGCTACGCGCCCATCGGTGGCTCCATCGTTTCAGACGAGGTTGCCGCGGTGATTGGCGGGGATGAGTTCAATCACGGTTATACCTATTCCGGGCACCCGGTGTCTTCGGCGGTGGCGCTGGAAAACCTGCGCATTCTGGAGGAAGAAAACATCGTTGGTCATGTGCAGGATGTGGCGGCGCCCTATCTGAAAGACAAATGGGAGGCGCTGACCGACCACCCGCTTGTGGGCGAGGCCAAGATCGTCGGCATGATGGGGTCGATTGCGCTGACGCCCAACAAAGAAACCCGTGCGGCCTTTGCCGCCCCTGCGGGCACCGTGGGTTACATCTGCCGCGAGCGCTGTTTTGCCAACAATCTGGTCATGCGCCATGTGGGCGACCGGATGATCATTTCGCCGCCGCTGGTCATCACCCCGGAAGAGATCGACACGTTGATCGAACGGGCACGCCTGTCGTTGGACGAATGCTATGAGCAGGTAAAGGCGGAGGGGCTGTACACAGCGCTCTGAGGCCAGAATAGAGCGGCACCGTGGCGTGGTGTCGTCATTACTGTGAGAACCATAGTGGCGGGTCTGTTTGGTCGGGCTCGCCATTTTGTTTGGCAATAGGGGGTCGAATCCCCGGTTGCCACCGAACCATTCAAAGCGCTTGGGTGTACTTGTGATCGGGGCGGCGACGGGCGAATTGGCCAGATTGACTAAAAAATAGCGCTCTTTCTCCTGAATTGGAGCCGCAATTCAGTCCAATCGCCTGCAATTCGCGAATCGATCAGGGAGCGGTTGCACCCGTCGGTGCATCTGTGCTTTGATTTTCTCATGAAAGCACGGAAATCATATCCGGCGACAGAAAGACTAACACGGGGAGCCTGTTTTGGCTGATGCGTCAAACAGTGATGCGTTCGTTGAATTCGAACGTGTACAAAAGAGTTATGATGGCGAAACGCTCGTCGTCAAAGATCTGAACCTGGTCATGCCCAAAGGTGAGTTTTTGACAATGTTGGGGCCGTCCGGTTCTGGCAAAACCACCTGCCTTATGATGCTCGCGGGCTTTGAGACGGCCACCCACGGTGATATCCGGCTTGGTGGCGTCTCAATCAACAACATCCCGCCGCATAAACGCGGCATCGGCATGGTGTTCCAGAACTACGCCCTGTTTCCACATATGACCATTGCCGAGAACCTCAGCTTCCCGCTGGAGGTCCGCAAGATGGGCAAGTCCGAGCGCGAGGAAAAAGTCAAACGCGCGCTGGATATGGTCGAGATGGGTGCCTTTGGCGGTCGTCGTCCCTCCCAGCTTTCGGGCGGGCAGCAGCAGCGGGTTGCTCTGGCCCGTGCGCTCGTGTTCGAGCCTGAGTTGGTGTTGATGGATGAACCTCTGGGCGCGCTCGACAAGCAGCTGCGTGAAAAGATGCAGTTCGAGATCACCGATCTGGCCCATCGGCTCGGGATCACCGTGGTCTATGTGACCCACGACCAGACCGAGGCGCTGACCATGTCGGATCGCGTCGCCGTCTTCAACGACGGTCGCATTCAGCAGCTGGCACCGCCGGACCTTTTGTATGAAGAGCCGGAAAACAGCTTCGTGGCCCAGTTCATCGGTGAAAACAACACCCTTGAAGGCACAGTGAAAGAGATCAAAGACGGCCTTGCACTTGTGCAGCTGGATGACGGCGAGCTGATCGACTGCAAGCCGGTCAATGTTTCCCAGCCGGGGGAGCGTACACGTGTTTCCATCCGCCCCGAGCGGGTCGAATACAACAAGGAACGCCTCCAGGAAGGAGCGCACACGCTGAAAGCAGAAGTGCTGGAGTTCATCTATATGGGTGACATCTTCCGCACACGCCTGCGGGTGGCCGGGAATGATGAGTTCATCATCAAGACCCGGAACGCTCCCGACCAGGTGCGCCTGAAGCCAGGCCAGCAGATTGAAATCGGCTGGCTTCCCGAAGATTGCCGCGCGCTGGACGCCTGACGCCAGCGCGCAGCCAACCAACCCCCGGCGGACCAGTGACCGGGGGGCATGACGTAAATTCAAGATCAACAAGGAGAGAGTGTCTATGAAACTCACCAAACTGACTGCGCTTGCAGCCTCCACCGCGCTTTGCGCACCGATGGCCTTTGCCGAAATGGCCGATGAGATGACCATCGTATCCTGGGGCGGGGCCTACTCGAACTCCCAGCTCAAGGCCTATCACGAGCCCTATTCCGAAAAGACCGGCGTCAAGATCATCAACGATGAATCCTCCGCCGAAGCCGTGGCCAAACTGCGCGCGATGAACGAAGCGGGCAATGTGACCTGGGACGTGGTCGATGTGGTTGCCGCTGACGCGATGCGCCTGTGCGACGAAGGTCTGGCCTTGGAAATCGACGCGGACACTCAACTGGCGCCCGCGCCCGATGGCACTCCGGCGTCCGAAGACTTTGGCGAACTGCTGGTTTCTGACTGCTTCATCCCGCAGATCGTTTACTCCACCACCTTCGGCTACCGCACCGATATGGTTGGCGATACACCCCCGGATGACATCTGCGACGTCTTTGATCTCGAAACCTACCCGGGCAAGCGCGCGCTGGAAAAGCGTCCAATCAACAACATGGAGTGGGCTCTTCTGTGCGACGGTGTCGCCAAGGAAGACGTCTATGACGTTCTGGAAACCGAAGAAGGTCAAGAGCAGGCGCTGGCCAAGCTCGACACCATCAAGGACAGCGTGATCTGGTGGTCCGCTGGTGCCGACACTCCGCAGCTGCTGGCTGATGGCGAAGTCGTGATGGGCTCCACTTACAACGGTCGTCTGTTCTCGGTGATCGAAGAGCAAAAGCAGCCGGTTGGCATGCTCTGGGACGCGCAGGTGTTCGACCTTGACGGCTGGATCATTCCGGCAGGTCTGTCGCCCGAGCGTCAGGCGCGTGCGCTGGACTACATCATGTTCGCAACCGACACCCAGCGTCTGGCAGATCAGGCCAAGTTCATCTCTTACGGCCCCGCACGTGCCTCCTCGGCTCCGCTGGTTGGTCAGCACGCCGAACTGGGTATCGACATGGCGCCGCATATGCCGACCGACCCGAACAACGCCAAGAACACCTTCCTTTACAACTACGAGTTCTGGGCTGACTACCGCGACGACATCGACGCGAAATTCCAGGCTTGGCTGGCCAAGTAAGCCGACCTGAGACTCTTGCCAGAGAGCGCCCGTCGCTCTCTGGCCCTTCACTCTTCACATCAAGCCGCATTCGAACGGCTGGAAGAGCAAAACCCGCGGCCTAAACAGCGGGCAAACACAGGGATAGATATGAGCGACACCACCCAATCCGGTCCGGTTCTGGCGGCTGACGGCACGCCATTGAAGCGCAGCCTGGCCCGCGCCCTGAGAATGCAAAAGCTGCGTGCGCTGATGCTGATTGCGCCCCTTTTGCTGTTCATCCTTCTGACCTTCATTCTCCCGATTGCGGATATGCTGTTCCGCTCGGTCGAGAACCGGATCGTTTCGGACACGCTGCCCAAGACGGTTGTGGCCCTGCAGGAGTGGGATGCAAACAGCGGCGAAGCCCCCGGAGAGGACGTCTACGCAGCCCTTGCGGCTGATCTGATCGTGGCGGTCGAGGCCAAGACGCATACCCGTCTCGGCACGCGCCTGAACTATGAGATGACGGGGATTTCCTCGCTGTTCCGCAAGTCCGGTCGCAAGGTGAAGCGCTGGGATCTGGCCGAGGACGCACCCTTCAAAGAAAAGTTCATCGATATCGACAAGGATTGGGCCGATCCCGAGGTCTGGCGCACCATCCAGACCTATAGCCCAAAATACACCAACGGCTACTTCCTGAACTCCATCGACATGCAGAAAGGCGCGGATGGCGCCGAAGCGCGCCCCGAAAACCAGCAGATCTATATCACGCTGTTCCAGCGCACGATGTTCATGTCTTTGGTGATCACGGCTTCCTGTATTGTTCTGGCTTATCCGATTGCCTGGATCCTGGCGAACCTGCCAGCCCGATCCGCCAACCTTCTGATGATCCTTGTTCTTCTGCCGTTCTGGACGTCACTCTTGGTGCGGACCTCGGCTTGGAAGGTGATGTTGCAACAGCAGGGGGTGATCAATGACGTTCTGGTCTGGCTCGGGCTGGTGGCGGACGACGCACGCCTGGTGATGATCAACAACCAGTTCGGCACCATCGTTGCGATGACCCATATCCTGCTGCCCTTCATGATCCTGCCGATGTATTCGGTGATGCAGACGATCAACCCTTCTTACCTCCGGGCGGCGAAATCCCTTGGTGCGACCAACTGGACCGCTTTCTGGCGGGTCTATTTCCCGCAGTCGGTGCCGGGTATCGGCGCGGGGTCGATCCTCGTCTTTATCCTCGCCATTGGCTATTACATCACGCCCGAGATCGTCGGCGGCACCAAGGGTGTCTTCATCTCCAACCGGATCGCCTATCACATCTCGTCCTCGCTCAACTGGGGTCTGGCTGCGGCGCTGGGCGCGATCCTTCTGGTGGTCGTTCTGCTGCTCTACTGGGCCTATGACAAGATCGTCGGCATCGACAACGTGAAGCTGGGATAAGACACATGGCACTGACACCTGTTACACCTCAAACTCCCGGTTTCACCGCTGCCGTTGCGGCGGGCGCCGGGGCCTTCTTTGGCCTCTTTGTCGGCACTGCACAGGCGACCGGGCTGATCGGCATCCTGATCGGCGCAGCCCTGCTGGGCGCCCTTGGTTTTGTCTTTGCGGGCATGACCGACAAGGAAAAGCCGCTGCGCTGGGCGACCTTTGCATTGTTCGTCGTGCTTGGCTACATTTTGGGCGGACTGCCTGAAGCCGTGCTTGGCGGCCTGTTCGGCTGGTTCGCAGGCTGGTTTATCTTCTGGCTGGCCACCTCGCGCTACCGGCAGCACCTCGCGCCTTACCTCACGCCTGGTCAGGTCCTGTGGCACTACACCTTCCGGGTGATCTGCGGGGTGATCTTTGTCTTCCTGATCACGCCGATCCTGGTGGTGATGCCTCTTAGCTTCAATGCCGAAGACTTCTTCACATTCACCCCGGAAATGCTGCGGTTCGATCCGGCGGGCTATTCGCTCAAACACTATCAGGATTTCTTCACCAACGATGACTGGCAGCAGGCGCTGTGGAACTCGATCAAGATCGCGCCCATGGCGACCCTTCTGTCGGTGAGCTTTGGCACCCTTGCCGCCATCGGCCTCAGTCAGCCGCATGTCCCCTTCCGACGCGCCATCATGGCGATCCTGATTTCGCCCATGATCGTTCCGCTGATCATCTCGGCGGCGGGCATGTATTTCTTCTACAGCCGGATCGGCATGCAGGGCACCTATTTTGGCGTCGTTCTGGCGCACGCGGCCCTTGGCATTCCTTTCGTGATCATCACCGTGACGGCGACGCTGGTGGGCTTTGATCGCTCACTCACACGGGCGGCGGCCAATATGGGCGCAGATCCAATCACGACTTTCTTTCGGGTGCAGATGCCGCTGATCCTACCTGGAGTGATCTCCGGTGGGCTATTTGCCTTCATCACATCGTTCGACGAGGTCGTCGTGGTGCTTTTCGTTGGTTCAGCGGGACAAAAGACGCTGCCCTGGCAGATGTTCACCGGCCTGCGCGAGCAGATCTCGCCCACCATCCTGGCCGTGGCCACGATCTTGGTTGCGATCTCGATCTGCCTGCTGACGGTTCTGGAGCTGCTGCGTCGCCGCTCTGAGCGGTTGCGTGGCATGAGCCCTGGCTGATCCCCCAAGCACGTGCCATGAAACAGAAAAGGCCCCGGGCTTAGCGCCGGGGCCTTTTCAATTCGGCTGCGCTCCTAGCGCAGGTGCTTCAATAGATTGAAAGAGGCAAAGCCATCGGGTACCAACCCTTTTGAACTCTGAAAGGCGCGGATCGCGCCCAGCGTCTTTGGACCGATCTTGCCGTCCACCCCTCCGGTATCATAGCCCGCACGGGTAAGCCTGCGTTGCAACTCCTTGCGCTCCCGGAAGGTCAGAGAGCGGTCTCCGCCCGGCCATTTGGCCTGGAATTCGCCGCCGCCCTTGATGCGATCCGACAGGTGGCCGACGCCGATCACATAGGCATCGGCAGCATTGTAGCGTTCGATCACCGAGAAGTTCTTGAACACCATAAAGGCCGGACCATTGCCGCCAACAGGCAGCAACAGCGCGCCGGAGCCATAGTTTGGCACTGCCCGGCCATCGACGCCGGTGACGCCCAGCTTGGCCCATTCCGCCGGGGATTTCTTGATCGACCGTCCAACCAACCCATAGTTGAAGCCGCGTGGCAGCTTGACCTCAACCCCCCAGGGCTGCCCTTTGACCCAGCCGAACCGTCTCAGGTAGGCCGCGGTTGAGGCAAGCGCATCAGCCGGGTTGTCCGACCAGATGTCCCGTTTGCCATCGCCGGTGAAATCAACCGCATAGGCGAGGTAGGAGGTCGGAATGAACTGCGTATGCCCCATGGCCCCGGCCCAGCTACCAGTCATCTTGCGCGGCGGCACATCGCCCGCTTGCAGGATCTTCAGCGCGGCAATCAGTTGCTTCTCAAAGAATTTTCCGCGCCGTCCATCATATGCCAGCGTCGCAAGTGACTGGATCACATCCATCGTGCCGCGGTTGTTGCCGTAGTTGCTTTCCATGCCCCAGACGGCGACCACGACCTCCTTGTCGACGCCATAGGTGGCTTCGATCTGCTTCAGGCGGCGGCGCTGTTCCCGCAGGGCCTTCTTGCCATTCTTGACGCGGGTGTCCGAAACCGCGCTGCCAAGGTAATCTTGCAGAGTCTTGGTGAATTCAGACTGGTTGCGATCCCGGCGGATGACCTCATTGTCGTATTCCACACCGCGAAAGGCCCGGTTGAAAGTGGCCGTAGTTATGCCCTGCGCAAGCGCGCGTTTGCGGAACCCGTTGATCCAGGCTTGGAAGGCGCTGTTGGAGGCGACAGGTTGCGCCTGTTCTGGCGCTTCGATCAAGGGCGCGGCATCGTCTGGGCGGGCCAGAGGGCGCAGTGATGTGGCCGCTGCCAGTTGAACGCCGTTCTGCGCCTGCGCTAGGGGCCTGCCTGCGGGGCGCAGGGAAATATCGGGCGCAGTGGCCCCAGCGAGTGTTCCGGTTGCGGCAAAAGCTGCCGCCGTCATCCAGATCCGCATGTGACGGTTACCTTATGTTTTGTCTGCTCGCAAAGAATGTAGCCCTTGGTGTGCCATCGCAAAAGGCCTCTGTCCCAAAAACGGAGCTATGGTTGGCAAAGCTCCGCCAGAATTTACGTGACCGTTATGCTGGATTACTTGCGCCGTTTGCGCTCGACCTTGCGCTTGGTCTTGGCCGCTTTATGGCGGGATTTGGCCGCCTTGCGTTTGACCGTGCGCCCAGCCGGGCTGCGCCGTCCGCGTCCGCGTCCGCCACCGCCTGTCGGGATTGTTTCATCCTCGACCGACAAGAGCTCCAGTTCAAGCCCGCCCGTGACCGGTGCGGCCTGGGTCAAGCGCACGGTGACGCGCTGCCCGATGGCCAGGGTAAAGCCGGTATCGGCGCCCATCAGGGTGCCGGCTTCGGCGTCGAAATGGAAGAACTCGCGCCCGATAGTGCGCACCGGCACCAGCCCGTCGGCGCCGGTCTCATCCAGCTTCACAAAGGCGCCAAAGCGGGCCATGCCGCTGATCCGCCCGGTGAATTCATTGCCGACCCGCTCTGACAGATAGGCGGCGAGATAGCGGTCGGTGGTGTCCCGTTCAGCAATCATCGAGCGGCGCTCGGTTTCCGAGATATGGGTGGTGGTGTCGTCCAGCCGTTCGATTTCGTCGGGGCTGAGACCATCCTTGCCTTTGTCCGGCCCCCAGCCATGGGCAGTGATCAGCGCACGATGCACGATCAGATCAGCATAGCGGCGTATCGGAGAGGTGAAATGCGCATAGTTGCGCAAGGCCAACCCAAAATGCCCAAAGTTCTCCGGGTTGTAATAGGCCTGCTGCATGGATCGCAGGGTAGAGATATTTATCAGCTCGGCATCATCCGTCCCTGCTGCAGCGTTCAACAGCGCATTGAGGTGGCGCGTTTGCAGAACCTGCCCCTTGGCCAGAGTCAGCCCTGCCGCCTGCGCCGTATCGCGTAAGGCATCCAGCTTGTCCGGCGCTGGTTCCTCGTGCACGCGGAAGACCAGCGGTGTGCGTTTCTGGATCAAGGTTTCGGCAGCGGCGACATTGGCCAGCACCATGAATTCCTCGATAAGCCGGTGCGCCTCCAGCCGGTCGCGGAAGTTGACCGAGGCCACATGGCCGTCTTCGTCCAGCACGATTCGTCGCTCAGGCAGATCCAGATCAAGCGGTTGCCGCGCGGCGCGGGCCTTGGTCAGGGCACGATAGGCGGCATAGAGCGGCTTGATCACATCCTCCAAGAGGGGCGCGGTCTTGTCGCTGGGGCGCCCGTCCATGGCGTCCTGAACCTCCTGATAGCTGAGCGCCGCGCTGGAATGGATCAAGGCTCGCATGAAACGATGGGAGATCTTGTTGCCCTCCGCATCGATCTGCATCCGCACCACCACCGAGGCGCGTGGCACATTCTCATGCAAAGAGCAGAGATCACCCGACAGCCGGTCCGGCAGCATCGGCACCACCCGGTCGGGGAAATAGCTGGAGTTGCCACGCTTGCGCGCTTCGCGGTCCAGTGCCGAGCCGGGGCGCACATAGGCGGCGACATCGGCGATGGCGACCCAGATTACGTGGCCGCCGGGGTTGTTTGGATCGACGTCTTCCTCGGCATAGCAGGCATCGTCCCGGTCACGCGCATCAACGGGGTCGATGGTGATCAGCGGCAGATCGCGCAGGTCCTCGCGTCCCTTGAGGCCGATGGGCTTGGCGGCATCCGCCTCTGCCATGACCTGATCGGGGAATTGATCGGGAATGCCATGCTGGTGGATGGCAATCAGCGACACGGCCTTGGGCGCGGATGGATCGCCGAGGCGTTCTACGATGCGGGCGCGGGGCAGGCCCATGCGCGCCTTTGGTCCGGCCTGTTCTGCCTCAACCAGCTCACCGTCCTTGGCACCATTGGTGGCATCCGTCGGCACCATCCACTCGGTCGAGGCGCTCTTGTCGATGGGTACGATACGGCCGCCCTCGGCCCCGGTGCGAAAGACGCCAAGGACGCGTTTCGGGTTGGTGCCGATGCGCCGGATCAGCCGGGCCTCATAGTTGTGATCCTCTCCCTTCACCGCTGTCAGGCGCGCAAGGATCCTATCCCCCTCTCCCAAGGCAGGGTCCGAGGCGCGCAGCATCAGAAGCACGACCGGCTCGACTCCTTCGCCATGCCATTCCAGCGGGCGGCCATAAAGATCGCCGTCACGATCCGGGCGTTTCACCGTCAGGATGGTGACGGGCGGCAACTGGTCCGGGTCACTGTAGGTCTTCTTGCGCTTTTGCAGGTGCCCCTCGGCCTCCAGCTCTTTCAGCACGCGCTTGAGGTCGATCCGCTCGGCCCCCTTGATACCAAAGGCCTTGGCGATGTCGCGTTTCGATGTCTGGGTCGGGTGGGCGGAAATCCAGTCGAGGATTTCGGCCTTGGAAGGGATACGGGTCATGATTCCCGCGTATCACGCCATGCGGGCAAGGTCATGGTGAAAAGAGGGGCTCAGCTGCTGGTTTGGCGCAGATCTGCTGCCGTATCCACATCCTGCAGGGTGTCGGCGAGCGCAATCCGCCATCCGGGCAGGGTTGCGACAGAATCAGAGAGGGCGTGCTCGCTGGACCACCGCACCCTGTGAAAGAGGCCATCTGGCAGGCGGGCAGGGTGCCGTGCCCCCACCAGCCAATAGCCGCCATCGGTAGCAGGTCCGAAGACGGCGTCATGCGCCCCCAGCGCCGCAAAAGCGCGGGCAATATGGGCGCGGGTCACGCCGGGAATGTCTGCGCCGATCAGGCAGACCGGACCAACGGAAGCCGCCTTGAGCATCCGCTTCATGCGCTGGCCCAAGTCTCCATCGCCTTGCGGCAGGCGGGGCAGATCGACAGGAAACATTGCAGACGTGATGGCCCGATCAGGCGAAACTGCCAGGACGATCTGCCAGCGGGGATCGCGTAGGCTGCGGATCAGGCGGGCGGATTGATGGCGAAACCACCAGGTAGAGGGGATGGTGCCGATGCCTTGCGCCAGCCGCGTCTTGACGCGTCCGGGGCGCGGCTCCTTGATCATGATGACAAGGGTGGGGCGTGGCCTCACAGCGCAAGCTCCATGTCGCGGTGGTCGATCCCGGCATCGTCATAGACGGGACCAAAGGCGGCAAAACCCAGCTTTTCATAGAAGCCAAGGGCATGAACCTGCGCGCCAAGCTTGGCGCGGGTGACGCCGGGTGTCTCTTGGGCAATCTGGACCGCCTTTTCGATCAGCGCCTTGCCAAGCCCGGTGCCCCGGCCCGCTTTGGTCACGCAGACGCGGCCGATCTTGGCTGTATCTGCGTCAAAGACGATACGCGCCGTGCCGATTGGGCTGTCATCCAGGACTGCAAGAAGGTGGGTTGCGGTATCATCCAGAGCGTCGATCTCTTCCTCGACTGGCACGCCCTGTTCCTCGACAAAGACCTCAAAACGCAGGCGAAAACAGGTCTTGCGGTCTTCGGTGATCGATATCTTCACGCTCATGCAAAATAGTCTTTCAGGATGCGGGAATAGATCGCCTTCAACTGGTGGATCTGGGCGATCTCGACGCATTCATCCACCTGATGCATGGTCTTGCCAACCAGGCCGAATTCCACCACGGGGCAGTGGCTTTTGACAAAGCGCGCGTCCGAGGTGCCGCCGGTGGTCGAAAGCTCGGGTTTGATGCCGGTTTCCGCCTCAACCGCATTTGAGACCAGATCCGACAGGGCGCCGGGCGGGGTGATGAAGCTTTCGCCCGAGATCTTGACCCTCATTTCGACCTTGGTGCCAAACTCCGCCTCGATTTTGTCGGCTTCGCTGCGCAGCCAGTCGGTCAGGCTGGCACCGCTGTGGGCGTCATTGAAACGGATGTTCACGGTGGCGCGGCTTTGTGCGGGGATCACGTTGGTGGCCGGGTTGCCCGTGTCGATGGTGACCACGGCCAGCGTGGAGGCGTCGAAGTGTTCGGTGCCCTGATCCAGCTCGTGACTGGCGAGGCGATCCATCAGCCGTGCCATGGCGTTCAAAGGGTTGTTGGCCCGATGCGGATAGGCCGAGTGCCCCTGTGTGCCGGTCACCGTGAACCACGCCGATAGCGAGCCGCGCCGTCCGATTTTGATCATCTCGCCCATGGTGTTGGGGCAGGTGGGTTCGCCAACGATGCAAACGGACATGGCTTCACCTTCGGCATCCATGTAGTCGAGCAGCGCCGTGGTGCCATCCGTGGCATCGCCCTCTTCGTCGCCGGTGATGGTCAGGACGACGGCACCGTCAGGGGGGGTGCTTTGCACAAAATCGATGGCGGCTGCAGCAAAGGCGGCAACGCCCGATTTCATGTCCGTGGCACCCCGGCCATAGAGGATGCCATCCTTCTCCTCAGCGCCAAAGGGATCGGTGGTCCAGGCACCTGTGTCGCCCACGGGGACCACGTCCGTATGCCCGTTGAAGCCGAATGTGTGGGCGTGGCCCTTGGTGCCCCAGCGGGCAAAAAGATTAGGGGTTCCGTTGCGGTCGACCCGTGTGCAGTCAAAGCCAGCTGCACTCAGCACCTTTTCCAGCAGCTCCAGCGCGCCGCCCTCTTCGGGTGTGACCGAGGGGCATCGGATCAGATTGGCGGTAAGGCGTGCGGGATCGGTCGGGATCATGGTGCGGGCTCCTGGAGTTTCGGGTGCTCAAGGCCTAGCGCGGTTCCCCTTTGGGTGCAAACCGGGGCATGGCAAAAATCTGGCAAACACATGCGCAACTGTGGCGCGACCAAGGTCATTTCGTGAACCAGCTTTGTAGCCGGGGACTCGCAAAAAGAATCGTGTTAACGATCCGTTAACCATAAGAAATCCAAGGCAGGTCGGCCGCATCTATGCAGAGCGGGAAGGCCTTATCCAAAGCACCCGTATCTTTTGGAGTCGGGAGACAGACTCTGGCCGGGCGTCATTGCCGTGGCTGGGATGGCAGTGCTTTGCCTTGAAGGAAAAGGGTAGGGCAGTCATGGTTGGGGCGTCTGATCTGAATTACAACCTGAGCGCATCGGCTGAGGAAATGGCCGAGGAGATCTTTGGCCCCGGCGTGACCGTGGTGAGCGCCAGTTATTCCGGGGATGGCAGCGCGTCCGGTATCTATTCCGGCGGGGATACCCTTGCGCCGGGGGCAACCCCCGCAGACACAGGCGTGATCCTGTCCACAGGCCGTGCCGATGACTACACCAATGCCAACGGCGAGGCGAACCAGTCCGCAAGCCGCTCGACCGATACCAGTGGCGAGAATGGCAATGCCGACTTCGATGCGGCTGCGGGCGCCAGCACCTTTGACGCCTCCTATCTGGATGTAAGCTTCATTCCGGATGCCGAGGTGATGACCATGCAGTTCATCTTTTCTTCGGAAGAATTCCCGGAGTATCAAGCTTCAATCTACCAGGACGTGGTTTCTGTCTGGGTCAATGGCGAGCAGGTCCAGCTGGAACTGGGCAGTGGAACCGCAACCCCTGACAATGTGAGCGCCACGCGCAACCAGAATTTCTACCTCGACAACACCACAGATGCCTTCAACACTGAGATGGACGGGCTGACGGTCACCATGACATTGACCATGAAGGTCAAACCGGATGAGGTGAATACCCTGCGGATTGGCATCGCAGATGTCGGGGACAGTGTCTACGATAGCAACCTGTTGATTGCGGGGGATTCTGTTCAGACCAGTCTTGTGGCGCAGGCGGACATGGTTCACGTGCAGCCCGGCGGCAGTAAGACCATAGACGTGCTTGAAAACGATCTGAGTTCCACCGATGCACCTTTGTCGATCACGCATTTGAACGGACTTGAGGTTGCGCCGGGATCGACGCTGACGCTTGAAACCGGGCAGGAAGTTACTCTGAATGCAGACGGCACGCTGACCCTCACAGGGGATGGTGACGTTGAGGATTTTGCCTTCAGCTATACAGTCAGCGATGGAAGGATTTCGGATACGGGCTTGGTCAATGCGACGTCGATCCCCTGTTTCGTGGCAGGAACGATGATCCGCACGCCGCGTGGCGATGTTCCCGTCGAAGAACTGGAGCCCGGCGATCTGGTGATGACCCGTGATGAGGGGCCGCAACCGCTGCGCTGGGTCGGATCGCGCGCAGTCGCTGGAACGGGAGAGTTTGCCCCCATCCATATTGCCGCTGGAACCTTTGGGGCGCACAGGCGCCTTCAGGTTTCGCCGCAGCACCGTGTGGTGGTGCGCGGTGCATTGGCCGAACTGCTCTTTGGTGAAGTGGAGGTATTGGTCGCTGCCCGAGATCTGATCAATGATTGCACCGTGCGTCGGCGGCCCTGCCCGGAGGTGTGCTATGTTCACCTGATGTTTGACCGTCACCAGATCGTCTATTCAGAGGATCTGCCAAGCGAAAGTTTCCTGCCCGGCCCTCAAATCAAGGATTTGTTCGAGCAGCAGGTGCTTGAGGAAATCTGTATGTTGTTCCCTGACCTCAATCCCGAAACCGGTGCAGGCTACGGACCGGCTGCGCGTCGCACCCTTTCCGGGGCCGAAGGGCGACTGCTCTCAGCGATGCATATGAGCTGAGCCGAGGCACAAACGGTCGCGTTCAGATGTGCGGCTATGACACGCTTGAGCGCACACTATGGGGCCGATGGGTGATCAAGCTTGCGTGAAACACCCTGAGCGCCTAAGACCTTTTTGATTTCCCAAACAATGGGCCCAGGTCGAACGTGCGCTTTCTTCGCTTATCCATGATGATGCTGCTCATGCTCTGGGCGCAGGCGATTGCAGCGCAGACGCTGACGGTCAACACGGTGAGCCGCCCTCCGTTTTCGATGGTTGAAAACGGGAAGGATACCGGCTTTTCAATTGAGTTGGTCGATGCCCTGGCCAAGCGTCTTGGCTGGGCCTATGAGATCAATCGGACAGATACTTTCGCTGCGATGCTGGAGGGCGTGCGCAGCGGCGAGGCAGATATGGCTGCGGCCAATATCTCGATCACGGCGGCGCGCGAAACCGAAATGGACTTCAGCCAGCCGGTATTCGAAAGCGGCTTGCAGATCATGGTCCACGCCGAAGACGTGCGCCCTCCGTCGCTGCTGCGGGCCATGCTATCCTGGGATCTGGCGGCTGCCATCGGCCTTGCGTTTCTTGTTCTATTTGGCGGCGGTATGTTGATGTGGGTGTTTGAGCGGCGCGCGCAGCCCTACTTTGACCGCCCCCTGAACGAGGCTTGGTTCCCGTCCTTCTGGTGGGCTTTGAACCTGGTTGTGAACGGCGGCTTTGAGGAACGTGTGCCCCGCACGCCCATCGGGCGCATGTTCGGGGTACTCCTGGTGATTTCCTCGCTCTTTGTTGTCTCTGTTTTCGTGGCAAAAATCACGACGGCCATGACAGTGGAGGCGATCACCGGAAAGGTGAATTCGGTCAACGACCTGTATGGCCAGCGAGTAGGCACGATTTCCGGCTCGACCGCAGCCGGTTTCCTGCAGCGGCGCGACATCGATTACTATGATTTCGCCGGGCTGTCAGAGTTGATTGAGGCCTTTGAGACGCGCGACATCGATGCCGTGGTCTTTGACGCGCCTGTTTTGAACTACTACGTCAGCCATGAAGGAGAGCCGCATGGGCGGACCATCGGGGCATCCTTCCTGCGTGAAAATTACGGTCTGTTGTTCCCACAAGGCTCTCCGCTCACCGAAGAGGTGAACCGCGCGCTGCTCGCGATTCAGGAAGACGGCACCTACGACCAGATCTACAAGCGTTGGTTTGGCAACGCCAAGTAAGATTGAATGCCGGTGCAGCGGCTAGTGGATCGTCGCCTCATCGCCGTCAAAGAACGGCGTCATCTGAGCTACGATCACAGCGTTTTCTTCCAAGGCCCGCTGCATGAGATCGCGCTCTTCCGACCCGATCTCATGTCCTTCGGCCTCGCGTTCCTCAAGCGTGCCATAGCCGGTGACATCCAGCGGCGCCGTATCCGCCTGTTTCAGGATCGCGACTGTTTCACGCACGGCCTCTGCCTCGTCCACGCCTGACGCGTATACCATCAGCGCCGCACCTGTGGCGCCATCGGGCAGCCCATCGCCCTCTTTACGTCCGATTTGAACCAAGAGCGTGTAGACCTGCTGGCGAGAGGGTTTCTTTTTTTCCATGACGTCGGACCTACGCCGGTGCGGGCTTGTGGTCAATCTGTTTGTCCGAGAGGCGGCCTGCTGGCCGGTGACCAACAGCCCTGCTGCAATTCGTTGAGAATTTTCACCAATTCACAACGATTCAAAGTGCAATCTACCGCAAAACGGTCCTGTCCGCAGTGGGCCGTCCCTGACCATATGTTCCAGCTCAGGATTTACGTCATGCCAGTTGCATCTGAATTGCCCATCGATACCTCTGCCTCTGCCATGCAGATGGCGGATGCCATGTTCGGCAGTGGCATCACGATCAATAGTGCCAGCTACACTGGCGCACAAAGTGCCTCGGGCATCTATTCAAACGGCGACGCCGTAGCTCCGGACATAACCCCGTCCGACAGCGGTGTGATACTGTCCACAGGGAACGCCGAGGATGTGACCAACAGCAGTGGAGATGTGAACACAAGTTCGCGCACCACAACGCGTCTGGGGCAATCAGGGGATGATGATCTGACGGCTTTGGCCGGTGCGCAAACCTATGATGCTGCGGTTTTCGAAGCCGAGTTCGTTCCCGAAGGTTCGACTCTAACCATGCAGTTTGTCTTCTCTTCGGAAGAGTATCTCGAATGGGTCGATAAAGGGTTCAACGATGTTGTCGGCGTCTGGGTGAATGGCGAGCAGGCGGAGATGACCATCGGGACCGGGGATATCTCTATCGACAACATCAACGATGGCTCCAACGAAAACCTTTATGTCGATAACAATCGGAGTGATGACAACTACAACACTGAAATGGACGGGTTCACCATCACTCTGACCCTGACAGCGCCCGTAAACCCAGGTGAAGTGAACACGATCAAGATCGGCATCGCAGACGCGGGTGACAGCCAATATGACTCCAATCTGCTGATCGCGGGGGATTCCATTCAGACTGCGCTGGTTGCTGGTGACGATGAGGTGACCGTGACCGAAGGCGACACTGAAACGCTGGATGTCCTGGGCAACGATGCACATACGCCGGGCTCGACACTGACTGTCACCCATATCAATGGCCAGCCGGTTGTGGTCGGCAGTACAGTGACACTTGCAAATGGCGAACAGGTCACGCTGAACGCCGATGGCACCTTTACCGTTGCGGGGCAGGCGGACGTCGACGACCCCGAGGCGACCACCTTCACTTATACCGTGGCGGATGATCTGGGGAACACGGACACCGGCGTTGTGGAGATGACGACAGTGCCCTGTTTCGTCTCGGGAACGTTGATTGAAACCCTCGAAGGTCCGGTTCCTGTGGAGGATCTGTCGCCAGGCATGCAGGTGCGCACGCGCGACAACGGTTTTCAACCGCTGCGTTGGATCGGCCGCAGTGAGCGCCAGGCCAAGGGCGCGGACGCGCCTGTCGTGTTTGCGGCCGGGGCATTGGGCGCCCATGATGAGATCGAGCTGTCACCCTGTCACCGGGTTCTTGTGGCCTCGAACCGTGCGGAGTTTCTGTTCGGATCGGCTCAGATTCTGGTCAAGGCCAAGGATCTGATCAACGAAACGAGCATCTGCAGGCGTGCTGATGGAGCCACTGTGACCTACGTCCACCTGTTGTTCGATCAGCATGAGATTCTCTGCGGAAATGGTCTGTTCAGCGAAAGCTATCACCCAGGGCATGAGACAATTGAAGGGTTTGACGCAGAGACGCGCGCAGAAATCCTGCGCTTGATCGGGGGTGATCTTGACGCCTATGGCCCCTCGGCACGCCTCGCCTTGAAAAGCTACGAGGCTGAGTTGTTGCTCAAGGTTGCCTGAGATCGGGCTCTGCTCAGTAACGTGTCCGCATCCTGTATCCTTGATGGAAATGCAGGCGCACAAAGGTGACAGGCTGCTCCTGGAACCATGTGCTGCGCTCCATCAGGAACAAGGGCGTTCCTTCTTTTGCCCCTAGAAAGGACGCGATTTCTGCTTCTGCAGCCACTGAAGACAGGGTTATCTCTGCATCCGAAAAGGGCACACGGGCCAGAAGCCATTCATTCGGTCCGGTGTCTGAGAAATCCGCTTCGGCAATGTCGGGGACTGCGTCGATGTTGATCCAGCGGTTTTCATGCTGAAAGGGACGATTGTCCGCATAGTGCATGCATATGAGATGCAGCACCTGGGCCTGCGCCGGTAGACCCATCTGCGCCGCCAGCCAGCCGGGCGCGGGCACGATCTCGCGGCTCACCAGCCTGTAGCGATAGCTGGCGTTCATCTCTTCGATCTGCTGGCGCGTGACGCTGATTTCCAGCCGCGCCTGTTTCACCGGCGCTATGGCGACGCGGGTGCCGCTCTTGCGCTTGCGGTCGATGATCCCGCGCTCGGCGAGCTCCCGCAGCGCGCGGTTGACGGTGGCACGGGCACAGCCGAATTCCTCGGACAGGTCCTGCTCCGTTGGCAACAGGCTGCCCTGATCCCAGATCCGACCCTGAATGCGGCGCAGGACCTCGTCTCTTACATCCTGGTAGGTGGTCTTCTTGTCCGGTTGCAATGGCTGTCCTGTTGGTGGCTGCAATGGCGCGTAAGGGGCTTTGTCGGTCCCGAGGCGCGGTTTGTAAAGTGACGCGGTCAAAGCGATGCGCAGAGATCGCGGATGGCATTGCGATAGCGCGCCAGGATCGCGTCGCGGGCAATGTGTCGCCCGTGCCGGACCTGATGGCGTCCGGCGCTCCAGACATCTGTGACCGCGTCGTTGCCTGCCGCAAAGCAAAAGCCGTCCAGCAGCTGTTCGGGTGCAAGCGCGCAAAGGGCTGGAAGACGACTGTCGATGGCGATGAGATCGGCAAGCGCGCCCACCTCGAGCCGCCCGCTGTTTCGCCCCAAAGCCTGCGCCCCGCCTTTGGCCGCGCCAAGATACAGCGCGCTGCCCACCGATCCGGCGCCATTGATCATCACGTTACGGGCCATGTCGCGCAGGCGCTGGGAATACTCGAGCGTGCGCAGCTCTTCGGGCAGGGAAATGCGCACGTTGGAATCGGAGCCGATGCCAAAGCGCCCGTCGTTTGACAGGAACTCCGGCCCATTAAAGGGACCGTCCCCGAGATTGGCCTCGGTGATGGGGCACAGGCCCGCGATGGCCCCGGACTGGGCCATGCGCCGGGTTTCTGCACCCGTCATATGGGTGGCATGGATCAGGCACCAGCTGCCGTCGACCGGTGCATTGTCCAGCAGCCATTCGACCGGCCGCCCGCCGAGCCATTCTTCGATAGCGCGCACTTCGGCGGTCTGCTCGGAGATGTGGATATGAAAGGGAGCGCCTTCTTGTAGTATGAGGGCCTTTGACAACTCTTCGGGGCAGGTTGCCCGCAACGAGTGAGGCGCGAGGCCGACGACCGTATCGGCGGGCATGTCGCGCTGGGCTGATGCGCGCGCACGGTCCAGGAGTGCCGAAAAGCGATCGACGGAATTACCAAAGCGGAGTTGTCCACCAGAGAGCGGCCGTAACCCGGCCCCGCCGTAGGAATAAAGCACGGGCAGATGGGTCAGTCCGAGGCCGGTTTTGCTGGCGGCAGCAAAGACCCGCTGGCTCAGCTCGGCAAGGTCGGCATAAGGCGTGCCCCCCGGTTGATGATGCAGGTAGTGGAACTCTCCAACCGAGGTGAAACCGGCCTCCAGCATCTCCATAAAGGTCAGTGCGGCAATCGCCTCGACATGTTCAGGGGTGAGCCTTTCGACAAAGCGGTACATCAGGTCGCGCCAGGTCCAGAAACTGTCCTGTCCCGGGGCGCGGTGCTCGGTCATCCCGGCCATGGCCCGCTGAAAGCTGTGTGAGTGCAGGTTGGCCATGCCCGGCAAAAGCGTATCGACCTGCATGTCCCCGGCCAGAGGTGTGCTCTCCGGCTGAAGTGCCTCAATGGTTCCGTTCTCAATCCTCAGCCGCAGGTTTTCCGCCCAGCCATCGGGAAGACGGGCCTGCCGCGCAAAAATTGTCTGCATGAGTTTACCTTATGTATAGACATAATATTGATATGCGCATATCAAACTGCCATCAAGCTGTTTCTGAGGGGGCCAATGAGCGATCCAACCCAATATGTGCTGAGCGGATGCGGCGCCGCGACGATGCAAGGAGGGCCTGACCCATATGGTCTGATTCCGGACGCGGCGGTTGCCATTGACCGTGAGCGCATTGCCTGGGTGGGCCGTTCGGTTGATTTACCGCTGCACCTCCGGGGTTGGGAGAGCATCGATCTTGAGGGGCGGTTGCTGACGCCTGGATTGATTGATTGTCACAGCCATCTGGTCTTTGGGGGTGACCGCGCGCATGAGTTCGAGCTGCGCCTGAACGGGGCGTCATACGAAGAGCTGGCGCGGGCCGGAGGCGGGATCGCCTCGACCGTTACAGCAACCCGTGCGGCGTCCGAGGGTGAATTGGTCGCCAGCGCCCTGCCGCGCCTTGATGCGCTGATTGCAGAAGGGGTGACGACGGTTGAGGTGAAATCCGGCTATGGCCTTGATCGCGAAACCGAGCTGGCCATGCTGCGCGCGGCCCGGCGGCTGGCTCAGCTGCGCCCTGTGACAATCACCACCACCTTTCTGGGTGCGCACGCGATGCCGCCGGACTATGAAGGGCAGGCCGAGGCCTATCTGACCGAGGTCTGCATTCCGGCTCTGCGCGCGGCCCATGCCGAAGGTTTGGTCGATGCGGTGGATGGCTTCTGCGAGAACATCGCCTTTTCCGCTTCGCAAATCGATCTGGTATTTCAATGCGCTGCTGAGCTGGGCTTGCCGGTGAAACTCCACGCAGAGCAGTTGAGCCATCAGGGCGGAACCGCCCTGGCCGCCCGCTATGGGGCGCGTTCGGTCGATCATCTTGAATACGCACACGAGGAGGACGCCGTTGCCATGGCAAAGGCAGGCTCTGTCGCGGTGATCCTGCCGGGGGCCTATTACACAATCCGAGAAACTCAAGCGCCGCCGATAGATCTGTTCCGCAAGCATGGCGTGCCAATGGCGCTGGCAACGGATTGCAATCCCGGCTCCTCTCCCATGACCTCGCTGTTGATGGCGATGAACATGGGTTGCACCCTGTTCCGCATGACTCCGCAGGAGGCTTTGACCGGGGTGACCACCCATGCCGCCCGTGCGCTGGGGCTGTCAGACCGGGGCCGGATCGCTGCAGGAGTGCGGGCGGATCTGGCGATCTGGGACGTCACGCGCCCGGCAGAGCTGTCCTATCGCATCGGGTTCAACCCGCTTCATGAAACGATTTTTGAGGGCCAGAGATGCTCCAGATAACCCCTGGCACCGTGACGCTGCATACGCTGGAAACCATCTATCGGGGCGCGGATCCCCTGCGCCTTGATCCATCTGCCCGCGCGGGGGTCGAAAAGGCAGCCGATATGGTCGCTGCGGCTGCCGCAGGGGATGAGCCCGTCTACGGCGTCAACACTGGCTTTGGAAAACTGGCCTCAACCAGGATTGCTCCTGCCGATACGGCACAGTTGCAGCGCAACCTGATCCTAAGCCATTGCTGCGGGGTGGGAGAGCCACTGGCGGCAGACAAGGTCCGGCTGATGATGGCGCTCAAACTGGTGTCACTGGGGCGCGGCGCGTCGGGCGTGCGCTGGGCAGTGATTACACAGATCGAACAGATGCTGGCCCGTGGGGTTACCCCTGTGGTTCCGTCGCAAGGCTCTGTTGGCGCGTCGGGCGATCTGGCGCCGCTTGCCCATATGGCGGCGGTGATGATCGGCGAAGGGGAGGCCACCCTGAAAGGCACCCGCCTGCCCGGAGCAAAGGCCCTGAAACAGGCCGGACTAGAGCCGATTGTCTTGGGCCCGAAAGAGGGGCTTGCCCTGATCAACGGGACCCAGTTTACCACCGCTTGCGCCCTTGCGGGGCTGTTCGATACATGGCGGCTGGCGGAGGCTTCCATTGTCGTGGCGGCATTGACCACCGACGCGATCATGGGCTCCACCGCGCCGCTTTTGGCTGAGGTCCACGATCTGCGCGGTCATGCCGGGCAGATCGACGTGGCCCGTGAAATGCGCAACCTGATGCAGGGCAGCGAGATCCGCGACAGCCACCGCGAGGGCGACAGCCGGGTGCAGGACCCTTACTGCATTCGCTGTCAGCCGCAGGTGCTGGGCGCGGCGCTTGACGTGTTGCGCATGGCCGCCCGCACGCTTGAGGTGGAGGCGAACGCCGTCACCGACAACCCGCTGGTGCTGAGTGAGGCCGGGCGGATCGTTTCGGGCGGGAACTTTCATGCCGAATACGTGGGGTTTGCCGCCGATCAGATTGCCTTGGCCATCGCCGAGATCGGCGCCATCGCGCAGCGCCGGGTGGCACTGATGGTGGACCCGGCCCTGTCCCACAATCTGCCACCCTTCCTGACGCCCGATCCGGGGCTGAATTCGGGCTTTATGATTGCCGAGGTGACGACGGCGGCCCTGATGAGCGAGAACAAGCATCTCGCCAATCCTTGCGTGACGGATTCGACCCCGACCTCGGCCAATCAGGAGGATCACGTCTCCATGGCCGCCCATGGCGCGTTGCGTTTGGCACGGATGGGGCAGAACCTTTCGGTGATCCTTGGGGTCGAGCTGCTTTGCGCTGCGCAAGGGGTCGAGGCCCGCGCGCCGCTGACAACTTCCGCCCATTTGCAAGATGTGATGGCGAGTTTGCGCGCCGAGATCCTGCCACTGGCGGAGGATCGCCATCTCGCGCCCGAGATCGAAACAGCCGCCGCCATGATCCGCCACGGGCGCATCGCGGCAGCGGCGGGCATCGAGGTTGCAAAATGATCGAAGTGACGCGCGGGACATCGCCTCTTGTGCTGGGGCTTCCCCATACCGGCACCGATGTCCCGGCCCCGGTCTGGGACAGTCTGAACGACACTGGCCGCGCTCAGTCGGATACGGATTGGCATGTGCACGATCTTTACGCGGATCTCGTCGAGGGCATAACCACGGTGCGCACGCCCATCCACCGCTACGTGATCGACATGAACCGCGATCCCGAAGGGCAAAGCCTTTATCCCGGCCAGAACACCACAACACTTGTGCCGCTGACCGATTTTGATGGGCAGCCGATCTGGCAAGATGGCGCGGAACCGGACGCAGAAGAAATAGCCCGGCGGCGGGATCTCTATCATGCGCCCTATCATGCGGCGCTTGAGGCAGAGCTGAACCGCATTCGCGACCTCCATGGGTTTGTGATCCTCTTTGACTGCCACTCGATCCGCAGTCAGATCCCGTTTCTGTTCGACGGTCGGCTGCCGGATTTCAACATCGGCACCAATCGCGGCGCGACCTGTGATCAGCGGATTGAGACGCAGGTTCTGCAGCGGTGCGCGGCTGCCGAAGGTTATTCCTCAACCCTCAATGGCCGGTTCCTTGGCGGCTGGACCACGCGCCACTATGGCTGCCCTGCCAAGGGGCTTCATGCCATCCAGATGGAACTGGCGCAGGCCACCTACTGCGCTGAGGCTCCGCCCTGGACCTATGACCGCACCCGCGCCAAGCGGCTGCGCGGCTACCTTCGCCAAATCCTGACCGATCTCATTTCCTGGAGGCCGACATGACCGATCCCCGCAAGAACGCCCGCGATATCTACCCGCCCACAGGACCCGAGATCAGCGCAAAAAGCTGGCTGACAGAGGCGCCTCTACGGATGCTGATGAACAACCTGCACCCCGATGTGGCCGAGAACCCGCATGAACTGGTGGTCTACGGCGGTATCGGGCGGGCCGCGCGCACTTGGAAGGATTTCGACCTGATCGTCGACAGCCTGCGCGCCCTTGAGGACGATCAGACCCTTCTGGTCCAATCCGGCAAACCGGTGGGCATTTTCCAGACACATAGGGATGCGCCGCGCGTCTTGATTGCCAATTCGAACCTGGTGCCGCGCTGGGCGACCTGGGATCACTTCAACGAACTCGATCGCAAGGGGCTGATGATGTACGGTCAGATGACCGCTGGCTCCTGGATCTACATCGGTACTCAAGGCATCGTGCAGGGCACCTATGAAACCTTTGCCGAAGCCGGGCGCCAGCACTATGGTGGCGACCTCGGCGGCAAATGGATCCTGACCGGCGGTCTTGGCGGCATGGGCGGCGCGCAGCCTCTGGCCGCGGTGATGGCCGGGGCCTGCTGCCTTGCGGTGGAATGCAACCCGGACAGTATCGATTTCCGCCTGCGCACACGCTACCTTGATGAAAAGACCGAAAGCCTGGACGAGGCGCTTGCTATGATCGAGCGCTGGACCGCTGCGGGTGAAGCAAAATCGGTGGGTCTTTTGGGCAATGCGGCCGATGTCTTCCCGGAACTGGTCCGGCGCGGCATCCGCCCCGATCTGGTGACCGATCAGACCTCGGCCCATGATCCCATCAATGGCTACCTGCCGCTAGGGTGGACCATGGGGGAGTGGATTGCGAAGCGAGAAACCGACCCAAAAGCGGTGGAAAAGGCTGCTCGCGCCAGCATGAGGGTGCAAGTCGAGGCCATGTGCCAGTTCCATGCCATGGGCATCCCTACCGTCGATTACGGCAACAACATCCGCCAGATGGCGCTGGAGGAGGGGCTCACGAACGCCTTCGATTTCCCCGGTTTTGTGCCCGCCTATATCCGCCCGCTCTTCTGCCGGGGCATCGGCCCCTTCCGCTGGTGCGCCCTGTCAGGGGACCCGGAGGATATCCGCAAGACAGACGCCAAGATGAAAGAGCTGTTCCCCGACAACGAAGGCCTGCATCGCTGGCTGGATATGGCAGAGGAACGGATCGCTTTTCAGGGCCTGCCCGCGCGGATCTGCTGGATTGGCCTTGGCGACCGCCACCGGGCGGGGCTGGCCTTCAACGAGATGGTCCGCAATGGAGAGCTGTCTGCGCCGGTGGTCATTGGCCGCGATCACCTCGACAGCGGCTCGGTCGCCTCTCCAAATCGCGAGACTGAAGCGATGATGGACGGATCGGACGCGGTGTCGGACTGGCCGCTGCTCAACGCGCTGCTGAACACCGCTTCGGGGGCGACCTGGGTGTCGCTGCACCATGGCGGCGGGGTTGGCATGGGTTTTTCGCAGCATTCCGGGGTGGTGATCTGCTGCGATGGCAGCGAAGATGCCGACCGCCGCATTGCGCGGGTGCTGTGGAACGATCCGGCCACCGGCGTCATGCGTCATGCGGATGCGGGATATGAGATCGCAAAGGACTGCGCGCGTCAGCATCAACTGACCCTGCCGGGGATCCTGTAACAAAAAACGCGCCCCGAATTGGGGCGCGTTTAAATGTTTGCAATCAAGGCTGGGATCAGTCGCGCAGCAGCTCGTTGATGCCGGTTTTGGAGCGGGTCTGCGCATCCACGCGCTTCACGATCACCGCGCAGTAGAGGTTGATGCCGTTCTTGGAGGGCATGGAGCCGGAGACTACGACGGAGTAGGGCGGAACTTCGCCATACATGACTTCGCCGGTCTCGCGGTCGACGATCTTGGTGGATTTGCCGATGTAGACGCCCATGCCCAGAACCGAGCCTTCGCGCACGATGCAGCCTTCGACCACTTCGGAGCGGGCACCGATGAAGCAGTTGTCCTCGATGATGGTGGGACCGGCCTGCATCGGCTCCAGCACGCCGCCGATGCCGACGCCGCCCGACAGGTGCACGTTCTTGCCGATCTGCGCGCAGGAGCCGACGGTGGCCCAGGTATCGACCATGGTGCCCTCATCCACATAGGCGCCAAGGTTCACGAAGGAGGGCATCAGCACCACGCCCGGCGCGATGAAGGCGGATTTGCGCACGACGCAGTTCGGGACCGCGCGGAAGCCGGCGGCTTTCCACTGGTTTTCGCCCCAGCCTTTGAACTTGCTGTCGACCTTGTCCCACCAGCCAGAGTCCTGCGGGCCACCGGTCTGGATCTCCATGTCCTTGATGCGGAAGCCCAGCAGCACGGCCTTTTTCGCCCATTGGTTCACGTGCCAGTCGCCGTTCTCCAGTTTCTCGGCGACGCGCAGGCTGCCGCTGTCGAGCGCGTTGAGCGTATCTTCGATCGCTTCGCGGGTCTCGCCGGCGGTGGCAGGGGTGATGGTGTCACGCGCCTCCCAGGCGGCTTCGATTGCGGCTTCCAGCTGTGCGTTGGACATGGGTGTTTCTCCGGCAAGAATAGGGTTTCGCGCTTACATAACGGCATTTGTGGCCGAGGTCATGTGCCGATTGCGGTGTGTGGGAGCCTTTTGGCGGCCTTGGTCGATCTAACGCACCCGGCGCAGGTGGCGGCGCAGGATCTCGCATCCTGCAGCAGCGTCTCGCCGCATCATCGCCTGAACGATGGCGGCGTGATCCTTGTCGGCGCGCGGGCGCCATTGGTGTTTCCAATGCGCAAACAGATGCCGGGCCGAGGCAATGTGCAGATCGTCGATAGCCGCCAATAGGCGCGGCATGGTGCAGGGTGACAGGATGGTGCGGTGGAACTGGCGGTTCAGCCGTTCCCAGGTGGCCATGTCGGTTGCTTCATCACAGGCGAGGCGGGCGGCGTCTGCGGCTGCAATGTCTGCATCGCTCAGCCTGGCAAAGGCATGGGTCAAGGCGAGGACTTCGAGCGCCACGCGCATTTCGATCACTTCGCGGATCTCGGCCGGGTCAAGCGCGCTGACCCGGGTGCCCCGGCGTGGCTCGGAATAGGCAAGACCGTGGGCCTCAAGCCGCAACAGGGCCTCGCGCACCGGCACATGGCTGGTGTCGAACTCGCGCGCAATATGGTCCTGGCGCAGCTTTTCGCCTGCGAGCAATTGTCCGGTGACAATACGCTCGCTGAGCTCCAGATAGATCCTGTCTGCAATCGTAGCGGTCATGACCCTGCGATAGGATGCCTTTGGGCGGGTCGCAAGCCTTAGCCTTGTGATGCAAGCGGATCTGGGGCGATATTGCCACCACAGATCAGCACGGCCACACGTTCGCCGGGGCTGGGCTGATAGGCACCGGACATCAGGGCCGCCAGCGCGGTCGCACCCGCCGGTTCGGTCAGAATGCGCCGCTCCCGCCAAAGGGCTGTTTGCGCCGCAGTGATCGCCTCGTCCGAAACGGTGACGGAGGTTACGCCCTTTTCCCGTGCCAGATCAAAGCAGATGGAGCCGATCCGCTTGGCGCCAAGCGCATTGGCCGCCACACCTGACACCTCAACATCAACGGGGGCACCCGCCTCAAGCGCGGCATGCAGTGCACAGGAAGTTTGCGGCTCGACTGCGACGATCTTTTTCCTGCCATCGAACCAGGCTAGCGCGCCTGCGATCAGTCCGCCGCCACCCACCGCGATCACCACGGTATCGGCTTCAAGCCCCTGGTCTTCCCATTCGGCAAAACAGGTGCCCTGACCGGCGACGGTGCCAGGGGCGTCATAGGCGTGGACCTGCATCGCCCCGGTTTCGGCCTCATAGGCTTGAGCCATTTCGAGCGCGTTGGCATAGGCACCAGGCACCACCTGCAAATCGGCGCCCGCATCGCGGATCAGGGAGATCTTTGCTGGGCCTGCCATTTCCGGCACGTAGATCCGTGCCTTGTGGCCCAGTTTGCTGGCGGCGTAGGCGACGGCTGCGCCATGGTTGCCACCGGAGGCGGCAACGAGACCTGCCTGAGGGACTTCGCTGCTAAGAAGCGTGTTGAAGGCACCGCGGGCCTTGAAACTGCCGGTGTGCTGCATGTGCTCGAGTTTCATCTCAACCGCGAAGGGGAGGCCAAAACCCAGTGTGCGCAGAACAGGCGTGACTTGCACATGCCCATTCGTACGTTCTGCGGCCTTGGTGATTTCGCCTGTCCAATTCATTTGATCCGCCTATTCTTTGCTCGTGCGGGGGGAGACTACGCCACTGCACGCGGTGTGCAAGGGGTGGAGCCCGCCTTTGACTGGCGCCTTCTGTGTCGCGCGGATAGACATTAGATTAAGTGAACAAGAAAAGCAGGCAGTTCCCATGAGTGATGATCGCAAAAGCCCGTTTCCCGATGCTCTATCCGACCGCAGTCGGGCCGAGCATATTCCTCTTACGCCGCAAACGGAGTCTCCTTCCTATCGGTTGGCCTTCGCGGACGACGCCTTCATGCTGCGGGACGAGCTGCGTCCGGTGCGCTTGCAGCTTGAGCTGTTGAAACCGCAACTCTTGCTGGATGAAAAGGGCATCGAAAGCACGATCGTCATGTTTGGTGGCGCGCGAATTCCCAGCCCCGAGAACAAGGCACAGGCGCGTACTCAGACCCTGGCGGATCTATCCCATTTCTATGACGAAGCGCGGGAATTTGCGCGGTTGATGACAGTGGAGTCGTTGAAGTCTTCTGGCCGTCACAACGTGGTGGTTACAGGCGGTGGCCCTGGTGTGATGGAGGCGGGCAACCTTGGTGCTGTGGATGCCGGCGGGCATTCCATCGGGCTGGGGATCGTGTTGCCCCATGAACAGGCGCCAAACGAATATGTGACGCCGGACTTGAGCTTCAATTTCCACTATTTCGCCGTGCGCAAGATGCATTTCCTGATGCGCGCGCGGGCGATCACGGTGTTCCCCGGTGGGTTTGGTACCCTGGACGAGCTGTTCGAGAGCCTGACCCTCATTCAGACCGGGCGGATGGAACGGGTGCCCTTCATCCTGTTCGGTCGCGCTTTCTGGGAAAAGATCATCAACTGGGAAGCACTTGCTGATGCCGGAACCATCTCAGATCGTGATCTTGGCCTGTTCCGCTTTGTTGAAACGGCACAGGAGGCTGTGGACATCATCGAGAACTGGGAGCCTGCGCCAGCCCGAGACACACTGCCAGATCGCTCTGTCTGAGCCTCAACTGATCGACTGATCGGCCTAGGCGCCTGCCGTTCGTGTTCAGCAGAATTCTGGCGGCAGGACACCGATGGGTACGTTCTTGGGCAGTCGCGTCAGGATCTGTTCCCCTTCGACGGTCTTGATGCCATAGCCATAGCCACGCAGGCGGAACTTCCATTCGCGCGGGCTGAGCGCCTTATCACGCTCGTCGCGGATCATGGTAAGAACACCAGGTTCGATCTCATTGAGATTGGCGGCTTCGCCGACGCTGTCCTGCATTTCGATTCCTTTCTGGACTTCATTGTCTCCGGATTTGAAACTGTTCCGCCTGAATGGCAAAATTTCACCTGAATAAGGGAAAGATTGCGGCGGTGAATACGCAATCATGGCAAAAAGCGGTCACCGACCGATCTATCGGGCGTGTTTGAGTATCTCTGCTGCAGTCCTGTGTTGGCTGGACGTGACGATCAGGACGACAGCCCCGTTTCGGCCTCGATCTGCTTGCGGCTTTTGCGGGCGCGTTCGGTGGCGGACTTGAGCTGACCGCAGGCCGCCAGAATATCCTCGCCGCGCGGGGTGCGGATAGGAGAGGCATAGCCCGCCTGGTAGATGATGTTGGCAAAGGCGTGAATGCGGTTGTTTGACGAACGTTTGTAGGGCGCGCCGGGCCATTCGTTGAACGGAATGAGGTTCACCTTGGCCGGGATGCCCTTGATCAGCTCGACCAGTCGGTGCGCGTCTTCATCGCTGTCGTTCACATCCTTCAGCATCACATATTCAAAGGTGATGCGTTCGGAGTTGGTCAGGCGCGGGTAGTCCCGCAGCGCGTTCAGAAGCGCCTCGATGTTCCAACGTTTGTTGATCGGCACCAGTTTGTTGCGCACTTCGTCGGTGGTGGCGTGGAACGAGACAGCCAGCAGGCAGCCGATTTCCTCGGCGGTGCGGGCGATTTCCGGCACCACACCGGACGTGGACAGGGTAATCCGACGGCGCGACAGGGAAATCCCTTCGGGGTCCATGGCGATCTTCATCGCATCGCGCACGTTGTCGAAATTATAAAGCGGCTCGCCCATGCCCATCAGAACGATGTTTGACAGAAGGCGGGTTTCGTCTTTGGGTTCGCCCGGAACCGGCCATTCCTCCAGATCGTCGCGCGCCATCATCACCTGGCCGACGATCTCGGCGGCGGTCAGGTTGCGGACCAGCTTTTGCGTGCCGGTGTGGCAGAAGGAACAGGTCAGCGTGCAGCCCACCTGGCTCGAGATACAGAGCGTGCCGCGCCCCTCTTCGGGGATGTAGACCACTTCGACCTCATGCCCGCCCGCAATCCGCACCAGATACTTGCGGGTGCCATCGCTTGAGACCTGCTTGCTGACAACCTCGGGGATGGCGATTTCGAAGTGTTCGGCCAGTTGTGCGCGATAGGCCTTGGCGAGATTCGTCATATCCGCAAAGTCGCGCTTGCCCCATTGGTAGATCCACTGCCAGATCTGCCCGACCCGCATCTTGGCCTGTTTCTCCGGCGTGCCATGCTCAATCAGCACCGCGCGCATCTGATCACGGGTGAGGCCCACAAGGTTGATCTTGCCGCCCTCGGGCAGTTTGCGGGGCAGGGTCAGAACGTCTTGGGTGATCGGCGCATTGGCGGACATGAGGCGACTCGAATTAATGGCTGGATGCGGCTCTATATAGGAGTTTGCCCGAAGATCAAAAGAAATTGCTGCAAGATCTGTCGCCCTGGAGAGCGTGGGCCGCGCAAAGAAAGGCCCCGGCACCTTATGAAGGCGGGGCCAATTCTATCGCCTGAGTGGGCTTTCCGGGCTACTGCGTGCAGCGCTTTTCGGCGTCTTCGAAGGCGGCGGTGAACCCAAGGAGCGAGAAGCTATCTTTGGTCTGGGTGCCGCGGGCCGAGCGCGCGGTCAGAACTGCATCCGCGCCGCGCTTCATCGCCGTGATGATCTTTGCATCATCCGCCGGGGTGGCGGGCCAGGCCCATTCGCCTTCGGTAAAGAGTTCGAACTCGGAGTCTCCGATCACCATGTTGACGGTCGACCCCGGTGCGAAAGGATAGCCGCCGGTAAAGCTGACCTGTCCTTTGTCGCTGTCATCGGGACGGAACAGGACAAAAAGCTGAATGTCACTGCGACGCACTGCAACGACACGGCCGTCGCGGGTGTTGACGGTTTCCTTGGGGGCTGAAACGCCCCAGCATTCCTTTGGGTTGTCGGCCTGGAAGACGCTCCAGTCCACGTTTGCGCCAACGCGGTTGTCTGTGGTTGCCTGCTGTGCGTGTGCGGTGGTGGCCACTGCTGCCATACACAGGCCCGCGGCCAAGCGGACGAGTTTCGATGCCATTTGTCCCGACTCCAAGACTGTCATAACCTCAATTTCCGGGGGCAGCTTTGGGTCTGGCAGCGTTAAACCGCCGTCTTTGCCCGCATTCCCCCGCTTGCCTTACAGAACCACAGTAACGTAACAAGCACCACGGGCGAAAGTGCGTTTTGGCAGGATTTCGCCAAGAAACGAGGCTGATATCATGACAAAACCCGTTCCCATGGCCGAAGTCTGGCGCGGTCCACTGCTGGAAAGCCTGCATCTGGGCCACGCGGTGGTTTGCGATGCGAAAGGTCAGATTGTGCGCAGTTGGGGGGATCCAGATGCGGTGATCTACCCGCGCAGCTCGGCCAAGATGATCCAGGCGCTGCCGCTGATGAGCTCGGGGGCTGCGGCAAAATATGGGCTCTCATCCGAACAATTGGCACTGGCCTGTGCCTCGCACAACGGGGCGCATATTCATACGGATCGGGTCAATGCCTGGCTGGCTCAGCTGGGACTGTCGGACGGTGATTTCCGCTGCGGTCCGCAGGAGCCTGCCGATATCCCAGCGCGTGACGAGCTGATAAAGACGGATCAGTCCCCCTGCCAGGTACATAACAATTGCTCGGGCAAGCATGCGGGGTTTCTGACGCTCAGCCAGCATCTGGGGGCGGGGCCGGAGTATGTCGAAGTTGATCACCCGGTCCAGCAGGCCTGTCTTGCTGCCTTTGAAGAGGTAACGGGTATGGACAGCCCCGGCTATGGCATCGACGGCTGTTCGGCGCCTAACTTTGCGACCTCGGTTCATGGGCTTGCGCGGGCAATGGGGTGGTTTGCCTCTGCTCATAAGCGGACCGATCGCGCATCCGAAGGCGCGGCGCAACTGGTCACGGCGATGGCCAAGCATCCTGAGCTGGTTGCCGGAGAAACCCGCGCCTGTACCAACCTTATGCGTGCCATGGGCGGGCGCGTTGCGATCAAGACCGGTGCCGAAGCGGTGTTTGTGGCGATCCTGCCCGAGCAGCAACTGGGCGTCGCGCTCAAGATCGTGGATGGGGCAACCCGAGCCAGCGAATGTGCCATTGCAACCATTCTTGTCGGTCTTGGCGTCTTGGAGGCGGATCATCCGGAGACCCGCAAATACATGAATGCACCGCTGCTCAATCGGCGGGGTATCGATTGCGGTGCGCTGCGCCCTGCGTCGGAACTTGTTTTCTGAGAAATCGGGTCTCAAGCAGAGGAACTCCCGCCCGTCGGCGGTCTTTTTGAAAAAGCCCCCCTCCCGTTGGGCGTGGCGCCGCGCATTGCGCGGCGCCACGCCCAAGGTTGCCAGCGGGTGACGGCCCTCAAGGCCGTTGCACGCGCAAGCGCGGGAGCCCCTCGTTTCGCTTCTACCGTTTCTAGATCATGTCGAGAATGAGCTTTGCAGCCAGCGCAACTGATGTGACCACCAAAAGCGGTTTGATCAGGCGGGCGCCGATTTTCTGAGCCATGATGGCACCCAACCTGGCTCCGGCAATTTGCGCGGCGCCCATGGCGAGCCCTGTGATCCACCATGGTGTTGCGACGAAGGCAAAAGCCATCAGCGCCCCAGCATTGGAGGCGAGGTTCAGCAGTTTCGTATGAGCCGTGGCCTTGAGGATCCCGTACCCCGCAAGCGAGACGAAGGCGAGCATGTAAAAGCTCCCGGCCCCCGGCCCCAACAGCCCGTCATAGGCGGCACAAAGCGGTACGATGGTGCCCGCAAAGAGGGCAGGGGAGAGGCGGCGCGCCCGGTCCAGATCGCCAAGCCCCTTCTTGAAGGCAAAGAACAATGCAATGCCGATGAGCAATATGGGCAGGATCATCCGGATCCATTCGACCGGCAAGACCGAGACCAGCAAAGCGCCGAGGATTGAGGCGCCAAAGGCAATCAAAGCGGAGCCCCATTGGCTGTGCAGGTCCACATGACCGCCGCGCGCATAGGAGAGCGCTGCGGTCGCCGCTCCGAACAGGCCTTGGATCTTGTTGGTGGCAAGTGCAGTTACCGGATTGGCTCCGGCAATGAGCAGCACCGGCACCGTTATCAACCCGCCGCCGCCAGCGATGGCATCAATGAAACCGGCGACGAAGCCCGCTGCCATCAACAGCAACAGAATATCAGGGGCGACCTCGGCCCCGAGCAGGAATTCGGGCACTTAGATCAGCCTTTGAAGTCGTCCTGGGCATAGCCCTGAACATAGAGGAGCGCAGTCAGATCGCCGTGGTTGATGCGGATGTCGCATTCCGCGGCCACCGAAGGCTTGGCGTGCAGGGCCACCCCTGCGCCTGCGCGCTTGAGCATGCCCAGATCGTTGGCGCCATCGCCGACGGCGATCACATCAGCCTCTGAAATTCCCAGTTGTGCCGTGATCTCTTCCAGAGCGTTCACCTTTGCTTCGCGGCCCAGGATCGGCCGGGCGACGTCGCCGGTCAGCGTGCCATCCGCCACCAGCAGCGTATTGGCGCGGTTTTCGTCAAAGCCCAGCTCGGCGGCGACCTTGGCGGTGAAGGCGGTGAAGCCGCCCGAGACCAGCGCAGCATAACCGCCATTTGCCTTCATTGTTGCCACCAGCTGCTTGCCTCCCGGCATCAGAGAGATGCGCGTATTCAGAACCTCTGTGATCATCTCCTCCGGCAGGCCCTTCAACAGCCCGACGCGCTCTGTGAGGGCGCCTTCGAAGTCCAGCTCGCCATTCATGGCGCGGGCGGTGATGTCCTTCACGCGCTCGCCAACGCCCGCGACCTCGGCCAGTTCGTCAATGCATTCCTGCTGGATCATGGTGGAATCCATATCCGCCAGAAGCATCTTCTTGCGGCGGCCCTTAGTGGGCTGGATCACCAGATCCACAGAGAGCTTTTGCAGGTCGTCCCAAACATTCCATTGGTTATCCGGCAGTGCCTCAATCGAGAATTCTGCCGCAATATCGGGGGCCAGCCAATGCGCCTCGCCGCCCCCCCATGCATTGCGCAGGGACTCGACCAGCGCCGCCTCAAGGCAGGGGGCCGCAGGGTTGCAAAGCAGGGTGACGGTATACATGAGCAGGCTCCAAAGCGTCAGAGGGCAGGTTTGCGGCTTATTAGCGGGCCGGGAGCAAAGGGGCCAGTCCCTGCGGCGAAAGGCGTCTTAATGCGTGCTGTTGGGATCAGATCCTGCCGTTCTCGGACATCATGACGGCGATCCAGCGTGTGTTGGGGATCTCGGCCAGGATGATCATCACCATGGCGGTCAGCGGTACCGCCAGGATCGCGCCGGTCATTCCCCAAAGCTCGGTCCAAAGCGCCAGGGCCAGAAGGACTGAGAACGGGCTGAGGTTGACGGACTGGCCGAGGTACTTTGGCTCCACGTAGTAACCTATGATCATCTGCGGGGTCATCAGTGTCACCAGCGCCAGCGCTGCATGGCCGAAGGAGCCAAACTGGATCAGGCTGATGGTGACCGGAAAAAACACCGCAATGATCGATCCGATGTAGGGGATATAGTTCAAAAGCCCGATCAGGATTGCCCAAAACGCAGGATGGGCAATGCCCAGCATCAAGAGGATCGCATAGGAGATAAGGCCCAGCACCACGTTCACCAACGTTTTGGCCGCAAGGTAGCCGCCGATCTTGTCGTTGATCTTGCGGGCCAGCTCCAAAGTGCGTTCGGCGTCTTCAGGGTCGTTCATCGCCTTCAAGGTCTTTTCCGGCAAGCGGTCCAGCTCGGTCAGGATAAACACCGCATAAAGACCGGCGCCCACGATCAGGGTGCCGCCGTTGCTGATCGTGGCGAGCATGGCGGGCATCAAAGTCGTGGCATCGATAAGGTCCAGAAGGCTTTCGCCCAGATTGGCCCAGCTTGGGACCTCGTCCACGCCCAGGTAAGTCAGAAACTCGTGCTGCAGTTTGTCGAGGTTCGTGGCATACTGCGGTAGGGCAGCCGAGATTGCCGTGGCGCTTGCGGTGATGAAAGAGGCCAGCACCATGAAGGCGGCGAGGATCGCAAGCAGAACCAGCAGACGCCGTATCGTGCGGGGCAGGCTGCCGATGACCGGCACCTGCTCCAGAACCTCAGCCGCGGTGGTCAGGATATAGACGGCGATGATGGCGATCAGGATCGGCAAGAGAATGGATTGTCCGGCCGTCAGCAGCCAGCCCACCATCAGCAAAAGGGCAAGAGAATAGGTGACCAGGGCCAGTCTGCTCATCTGCGGCATCCGATTCGATTTCTGTCCGGAAACAGAGAACAGCATTGCCCCCGCTGCTGCAATGAAACAGCGGCGAAACAGCGAGTTTGGCAAAACTCTGTTTACGAAGTTTCCGAAAGGCGTCAGGTCAGGTCGTAATTGCGCGCCAGATCGCCGCAATCGGTCATTTTGCATATTGCGCGTTGCGACGGCAGGCCTTAGCTCCGTCCGTGGGACACCCCTCCCCAACGAGGGGCATTTATCTGGAAGGATAGCATAAATGGCTAACCAGCAACCGGCTACGCGGCCGGCCAATCCGCGTTTTTCTTCTGGCCCCTGTGCCAAACCCCCCACATTCGATCTGACGAAACTCGCAGATGCGCCTCTGGGCCGCTCGCACCGTGCCGCTGTCGGTAAGGACAAACTGAAGGCCGCCATCGAAGGCACCCGCGAAGTTCTGGGGATCCCCGCTGACTACAAGATCGGCATCGTGCCCGCCTCGGACACCGGCGCCATGGAAATGGCCATGTGGAGCCTTCTGGGCGCACGCGGTGTTGAAATGCTCGCCTGGGAAAGCTTTGGCGCGGGCTGGGTTACCGATGTCGTGAAACAGCTGAAACTGGATGCCGTTTCCAAGACCGCCGACTATGGCGAGATCGTTGATCTGGCTTCGGTCGATTTTGCCAATGACGTCGTCTTCACCTGGAACGGCACCACCTCGGGCGTGCGCGTCCCCAATGGCGACTGGATCCCGGCAGACCGCGAAGGCCTGACCCTGTGCGATGCCACCTCGGCAGCCTTTGCGCAGGATCTGCCCTGGGACAAGCTGGATGTGACCACCTTCTCCTGGCAAAAGGTGCTGGGCGGTGAAGCGGCCCACGGCATGCTGATCCTGTCGCCGCGCGCGGTGGAGCGTCTGGAAAGCTACACGCCCGCATGGCCGCTGCCCAAGATCTTCCGCCTGACCAAAGGCGGCAAGCTGATCGACGGTATTTTCTCGGGTGCGACCATCAATACGCCCTCCATGCTGGCGGTCGAGGACTACCTGTTCGCGCTGGATTGGGCGCGTTCGGTTGGCGGTCTCGAAGGGCTTCAAGCCCGCGCCAATGCCAACGCGCAGGCGGTGTTTGACTTCTGTGACGCCAATGACTGGATTGCCAACCTGGCTGTGGATGCGGCGACGCGGTCGAACACCTCGGTTTGCCTGAAGTTCACCGATGATCGCATACAGGACGGTGCTGCCTTTGCCAAGGCCGTGGCCAAGCGTCTGGAAGCGGAAAACATCGCGCTGGACATCGGCGCCTATCGCGATGCGCCTGCAGGTCTGCGGATCTGGTGCGGTGGTACGGTCGAGACCTCTGATGTTGAGGCCATGCTGCCCTGGCTCGCATGGGCCTTTGAAGCCGAAATCGCCGCGCAAGGCTGATCAAGTGACTTCGCCCGGCGGCACCGCCGGGCAGCGTCCGACCCTCCCCCAGGAGGGCGCTTTGCACCCACCAGGGTCGGACGCTCCCCTCGTTCAAAATTGATGGCCTCACAAAAAAGGCCCCCGCACAAAGGACCAAACCCATGGCCCCCAAAGTACTGATTTCCGACAAACTCTCCGAAGCCGCCGTTCAGATCTTCCGTGATCGCGGTATCGACGTCGACTTCCAGCCCGACCTTGGCAAGGACAAAGAGAAACTGGCCGAGGTGATCGGCAACTACGATGGTCTTGCTATCCGCTCGGCCACCAAGGTCACCGAAAAAATCCTTGAGAACGCGACCAACCTCAAAGTCATCGGTCGCGCCGGCATCGGCACCGACAACATCGACAAGGAAGCCGCGTCTAAAAAAGGCGTGATCGTGATGAACACGCCCTTTGGCAACATGATCACCACCGCCGAACACGCCATCGCGATGATGTTCGCCGTGGCGCGCCAGATCCCCGAGGCCTCTGCCTCTACCCACGCGGGCAAGTGGGAAAAATCCAAGTTCATGGGCGTTGAACTGACCGGCAAGACCCTTGGCGTCATCGGTGCCGGCAACATCGGCGGCATCGTTTGCGACCGTGCCCGTGGCCTGAAAATGAAGGTCGTGGCCTATGACCCCTTCCTCGGCCAGGAAAAAGCCGACAAGATGGGCGTCGAAAAGGTCGAGCTGGATGAGCTGCTGTCCCGCGCCGACTTCATCACCCTGCATGTGCCGCTGACCGATCAGACCAAGAACATCCTGTCGGCAGAGAACCTCGCCAAGACCAAGAAGGGCGTGCGCATCATCAACTGTGCCCGCGGTGGTCTGGTCGATGAAGAGGCGCTGGCCGAGTTGCTGAAATCTGGCCATGTCGCTGGTGCGGCTTTTGACGTGTTCAAGGAAGAACCCGCCAAGGAAAACGCGCTGTTTGGCCTGCCCAACGTGGTCTGCACCCCGCACCTGGGCGCCGCCACCACCGAAGCGCAGGAAAACGTTGCCCTGCAGGTGGCCGAGCAGATGGCGAACTACCTCCTGACCGGCGCTGTCGAGAACGCGCTCAACATGCCATCCGTAACCGCCGAAGAAGCCAAGGTCATGGGGCCCTGGATCAAACTGACCGAGCATCTGGGCGCCTTCATTGGCCAGATGACCGATGATGAGCCGATCAAGGCGATCAACATCCTCTATGATGGCAGCGCAGCCGAGATGAACCTGGATGCGTTGAACTGTTCGCTGATCGCCGGCATCATGAAATCGATCAACCCGGATGTGAACATGGTCTCGGCCCCAATGATCGCCAAGGAGCGCGGCATTCAGATCTCGACCACCAATCAGGAGCAGTCCGGCGCCTTTGAAGGCTACGTCAAGGTGACCGTGGCCACCCCGACGCGCGAACGCTCCATCGCGGGGACCGTGTTCTCGGACGGCAAGCCGCGCTTTATCCAGATCAAGGGCATCAACATCGACGCCGAAGTTGGGGAGCATATGCTCTATACCACCAACAACGACGTGCCGGGCATCATCGGTACCCTGGGTAAGACCATGGGCGATCACGGCGTCAACATCGCGAACTTTACCCTTGGCCGGGCGGTCGCGGGCGGTGAGGCAATCGCACTTCTATATGTGGACGGTCTGGTCCCCGCCGAGGCCCGCGCCAAGCTGGCGGAAACCGGTCTCTTCAACCAGATCAAACCGCTTGAGTTCGACGTGAACTGATCTGCCGGATCAATCCAAGACATAGAAAGCCGCCCCGGATATGGGGCGGCTTTTTTGCTTCAGGTCGTTTGGCGGCTGCGCAGCACCACCACCAGAAACACCAGCATGCCCGCCAGCGTCAGGACCGAGCCAAGCTTGGCCAGCACATCGCCCTGATCCGAAATCGCCATTGCGATGCCGGGCACGATGACGCCAAGACCTGCAACGGAAAGGCCAAAATGCAGTTTTGGCAGCAGGCCATCGGCGGCATTTGGCACAAGGTGATAGTAAAAGCCAAAGATGGCCATGCTCACCCAGCCGATCAGGTTCAGATGCCCATGGGCCGGAGATAGGCTATGATCGCCCGATGCGGACATCTGTATCCCCCAAACCATGCCTCCAAGCGCCGCGATCACGGCGATCAAAAAGAATGCCCCTGCAAGTCCCTTCATTCGTAAGTCCCCCGTTCTGGTCTGTTCTCATTGGCCGCCGAATCCTGTTTGGCAAGCAAGGCCATCGGGCAGGGTGCGGCAGACCGGACCACTGTGAAGGATTTCGCCGCCTCATTCCATGTTTTCCGCGATGGGATGCCGCAACACCTGCTATTCACGCCGGATGATCCCGGCGATGGCGGCTGCACCCAGGGCGGTGACGATCCAGCCGAAAACGGTAAAGACCCAGCGCAGCCACCACAGGTGCCAGCCCCACAGGCCCCGCGCGGTCGAGGGTGCCCAAGCGGCCTCTTGCCCGATGTTGACAATGGGAACCACCACGTCGAACCCATAGGCGAGGGCATTGAAACTCTCGTAGTCTCGCCCCTTGCCGTGCTTGTCTGACCATGCGCGTGCAGGGTTGGCGATGCCTTCATCCTCGGCCAGTCTCTGCCACTCGGCGGTCGACAGGATCACATCCGAATTCGGTGCAAAATCTCCCGCGCGCCAGGCCATTTGGGAAACGAATGCGGCCAGCAGCACAAGTGCGGCCAAGGACCACAGGCTGTTGAACGGCTGGTAGCCATAACCGACCAGCCAGCGCAGGCCAAAGCTTTTCGCCTTCAGCCAGTGAATGCGCAGTTTGTCCTTGGCATTGAGCCATTGCAGGTCATAGCGCAAGCCAATCTTTGCCAAGGCTAGTTGATCTTCCGACGGTCGGTTTGGGTGGTCTTTGGTGGCATCCACGCAGATCCGCTGGTAGCGATCATAAATTTGATCGCTTTGATCACTGGCCGTGGCCTTAACATAGGTGTCCCAGAGATCCTGATCGGGAGACTTCAGGAAATGCCGCAAGGCGCTGCGTTCGGCGCGCAGGGTTTCCAAATCAACCCATTCACTGCGCCGATGCCGGGCCTCCCCTTCCACCGAAACTGTGCGTGCATCGCGATCATGACCCATGGCGCGCAGCACATTGGCTAGCCGCGTGTAGGGCTGCGGCGAGAATTCACCGTTCATCCTGTCGCCCTTGCCCAGCCACTCCAGCCGCTTGCTCATGTCGCCGGGGTTGGCAATGTGGTCATAGGTGAGCCCGACAAGGCTAAGTTCCTGCACCTTGTCCCAACTACTGGGATCGTCGGTCAGGGCCGAGAAATGCGCCCCGTTCAGGTCCAATTCGCCATTGATAGCGGTGACATGTCGCCAGAAAAGAGCATTGGCGCGGGTGTCTTGCAGACCTAGCGCTCTGCCCCGTTCCAATCGAAAGCTGCCCCTCTCACAGTCGAGCTGTCCGCCAATGATTGCATTGTTGAAATCGACGGACCCTTTAGCAGAAAATCCCTCGGACAGAAAAACACTTCCTGCTACTTTTGCACGCTGTACATTGAGAGCATCGCCCTCGGCCACGTTGAACCTGCTGCCTTGACAGGTGAGCACCTGACCGATGTCGGCGCTGTCGAAGTCCACAATCCCGGTGGCGGTGAGTCCTCCGTCTAGAAAAACGCTGCCTTGAACTCTTACACCTTGGGCAAAAATACCCTTACTCAGGTAACTACTGCTCAGGCTCAGTTGGTCAAACACGCTGTTTTGGGCGCTGATCCTTTGCTCAAAATGACAATGGTCTAGCGTTGTTGCGCCCTTTGCGGTGGCAAAACGCAAATCCAGCGGTTCCGCAATATAGGCGCCCCCCAGCCAAACACCCTTGTCATGCACCCTGCATCCATCGCAGCCGCCAAGGATCAGATAGCGCAGCAGGTCTGCGCCCACGCTCCGCTCTGGGCTGGGTGCCGAGGGGCGTTTGCCATCGCCCAGAATGCAGCCCTCTCCTGACTGGCAGCACTCAATCAGCTTTTCCTCTGCCGGGGTCAGCTCGCCTGCCGCGTGGGCGGCCTCGATATCCGCATAGCTTCGAATGTTGCGCATTAATCCATCCCTCAACCCATGGCTGTGACGATAGGCGCCCTGGCGGCCACTCGGCAAGCCTCCCCCTTGTGATGCGGGCGGGCTTGGGTCATCTATTCTGCATTGCAGCCAAGGAGATACCTCATGACCGCGCCGATTTATGCCATTGGTGACATCCACGGACAGCGCGAGATGCTGGAACAGGCTCTGGAGCGGATCGCGGCGGATGGCGGGCCAGACGCGCAGGTGGTGTTCCTGGGCGACTACGTGGATCGCGGGCCTGATTGCCGGGGCGTTCTGGATCTCTTGATCGAAGGGCAGGCGGCGGGCAAGAACTGGACCTGCCTGATGGGCAACCATGATCGCATGTTCTCGATGTTCGTGGAGGAGTATCCACGCAACGATGCCCGGCTGCTGGTGGGCTATCATTGGCTGCACGACAGGATCGGCGGGGTGGAGACGCTTTCCTCCTACGGCGTCGATGTGCCGGGCGGTGCGCGCATCTTTGAGATACATGCCGAAGCCCGTGCCGCCGTGCCAGACCGCCACCGCGCTTTTCTGGCAGGCCTGCCCAGTCACCACGAAGAGGAAGGGCTTTTATTTGTTCATGCAGGGATCCGGCCCGGTGTCCCGCTCGCCGAGCAAACAGAGGATGACAAGATCTGGATCCGGCAAGAATTCCTGAACGACACCCGCCAGCATCCCTGGCTTGTGGTGCATGGCCACACCCATGTTCCGGCCGCTGAGCATCGCGGGAACCGAGTCAACCTCGACAGCGGCGCCGGCTTTGGCCGCCCGCTGACGGCTGCAGTTTTTGAGGGAGCGGACTGCTGGCAACTCACCCCTGAGGGGCGCAAAAGGTTAAGTGCTAACTAACCGAAAGAACTGTGCATTTTACGCACAAATGCCCAGTTTTCCTTCGCATCTCTTTCGAAGGTATGCTAACTTATGAATGTGGCTGGTTGTCATTTTGCCAGTTTTATTCTGTTTTTCTTCTCGGTTCTGGGATGATCGTGTTTCGGCGCCAGTCACACCAAAGACCCAAGTTCATGATGAGTAACGCCGCCCTGATGATGGGCGGCTTTTTCTTTATTTTTATGGCTGTTGGGGCGCTATCGGGGATGGGCGTGGAGCGCTAGCGCAGGGTGTTCCAGTCCAGAATTACCTTGCCGCAATAGCCGGATTTCATCGCGGCAAAGCCGTCTTGGAACGTTTCTATTCCGAATCGATGCGTGATGATTTCATCGACTTTCAGGCCGTTCTGCAGCATGGCGATCATCTTGTACCAGGTTTCAAATATTTCTCGTCCGTAAACGCCCTTGAGTGTGATTGCCTTGAAAACGATACGGCTCCAATCGACGGGTGATTTGCCCGGCGGAATGCCCAGAAGTGCGATTTTTCCGCCCATGACCAGTGCTTCGACCATCTGGTCCAGTGCAGCCTGATTGCCCGACATTTCAAGCCCGACGTCAAAGCCTTGGGTCATGCCGAGCTCAGCAATCACATCGCGCAGATCTTCTTTGGTGACGTTCACGGGGCGGACATCTGCAACTTGCTCTGCCAGAGCCAGCCGTTCGGGATTCACATCGGTGATCGCCACATGGCGCGCGCCCACGTGCCGGGCGACGGCTGCGGCCATGATCCCGATTGGACCAGCACCGGTGATCAGCACGTCTTCTCCAACCAGATCAAAGCTGAGTGCAGTGTGGACCGCGTTCCCAAGAGGGTCGAGAATGGCACCGATTTCATCCGGGATCTCATCGGGCAGAGGCACGACGTTAAAGGCGGGCAGACGCAGGTACTGAGCAAAGGCGCCCTGTTCATTTACGCCGATACCACGGGTTTCCGGGTCTAGGTGAAATTTCCCGGCCCGCCATTGACGCGAGTGATTGCCGATGAGGTGACCCTCTCCCGAACAGCGCTGCCCGATCTGGAGGTCAGCTACATTGCGGCCCAGTTCCACGATCTCACCAGCAAACTCATGCCCTGTGATCAACGGCACCGGAACTGTGCGCTGCGCCCAATCGTCCCAGTTCCAGATGTGCAGATCCGTGCCGCAGATCCCTGTCATATTGATCTTGATCAGCACATCGTCGGGGCCGATCTCGGGGACCGGCGCCTCTACCATCCAGAGGCCTTCTTCGGGTTTGGATTTCTCCAAGGCTTTCATCGTGTTTGGACGGCTCATGAGATCACCCCCGCCGATTTTCCTACCTTGCCGAATGCGGCAAGCGCGCGTTCCAGTTCGTCTTTGTTCAGCGCTGCGTTCATCTGGGTGCGGATACGCGCCTGCCCGCGTGGCACCACCGGGAAGAAAAAGCCTGAGACATAGACCCCTTCGTCGAAGAGCTGCGCCGCCATGTCCTGCGCCAGCTGCGCCTCGCCCAGCATGATCGGCACGATGGGATGCTCACCGGGCAACAGGTCAAAACCCAGATCTTCCAGTCCTTTGCGCCAGAAGCGGGTGTTCTCGAACAGTTGCGCACGCAGGCCAGCTCCTTCTTCGACAAGGCGCAGTGCCTCGATCCCGGCAGCAACGATGGAGGGCGGCAGCGAATTGGAGAACAGATAGGGCCGCGCCCGCTGCCGCAGGAGGTCGATCACTGGCTGCGGCCCGGCGATGTAACCGCCAATGGCCCCCCCAAGTGCTTTGCCCAAGGTTCCCGTCAGGATGTCCACGTCGACGCCGAAATGATCGGGTGTGCCCGCGCCATTCGGCCCCATGAACCCGGTGGCGTGGCAATCGTCCACCATCACCACGGCGTCGTATTTATCGGCCAGCGCGCGGATTTCCGGGAGTTTCGCCAGATAGCCATCCATCGAGAACACGCCATCGGTGGCGATCATGATATGGCGCGCGCCGTCCTCGCGGGCTTGCTTCAGCCAAGCCTCCAGATCGTTCATGTCGCTGTTGAGGTAGCGATAGCGTTTCGCCTTGCACAGGCGCACCCCGTCGATGATCGAGGCATGGTTGAGACTGTCCGAGATGATCGCATCCTCCGGGCCGAGCAGAGGCTCAAACAGCCCGCCATTGGCATCGAAACAGGCGGCAAAGAGGATGGCGTCGTCCTTGCCCAAAAACTTCGCCAGCTTCTGTTCCAGCTCGCGGTGAATGTCCTGCGTGCCGCAGATGAACCGGACCGAGGCCATGCCAAAGCCCTTGTCATCCATGACGCCCCTTGCCGCTGCGATCAGATCGGGATGATCCGCTAGACCAAGGTAGTTGTTGGCGCAAAGGTTGATCACCTCATGACCGCCCACAGTGATCTCTCCCCCCTGCGGGGAGGTGATCATTCGCTCTTTCTTGTAAAGACCGTCGGCTTTGATGCTGTCCAGAGTGTCGGAGATGTCGGTCAAAAAGGCGGATGACATAGGGAGATTCCTTTTGTGTTCACCGAAAATCTATCATAACGGAACTGATTCCGAAATAAGGGATTTCATGATTTTGGATAAAAATCCGTAAAAACGGAAATCCATGCGGCATGATATGTCCACGGGCAAAAGAGCCAGGGTCCAACAAGGCGAAAGGCCTGTCCAAGGCACTCGGACTGCGCTGGTCGGGGCTGAAAACGGCCGAGGCTTAGCCGTTTTTGACGATCAGAAACACCCGCGCAGCCCGATCTGCTGCCGCAATCCTATGGGGGATGTCGGCAGCATAGCGCGCGGTATCCCCTGCGTGCAGGCGCATTTGAGCGCTGCCAGATGTAACGCTGATATCGCCTTCCAGAACGGTCACATGCTCAGCCGTGCCGCGCCCATGGGGCTGGCTATCAAGGGTCCCGCCTGCGTCGAAATCGATGTCGTAGACCTCATGGCCCCCTGCGTCCTCGGGCGGAGAGAGGATTCGGATGCGGCAGCCTTGGCCTATGTTGTCTATGGTGGGTACGTCGCCTGCGCGCAGAACTTCGATCCGGTCTTTCTTTTCCCCTGAATCCAGTAAGCCCGCAAAATCGACCTGCAGTGCGCGGGTCAGGTTCCAAAGGGTGGCAATGGTGGGGCTGCTTTCGCCGCGTTCGATCTGGCTCACCATGGAACGGGAGACACCAGACAGATGCGCCACCGCCTCAAGGCTCAATCCCTTGGCGCGGCGGGCTTCTTTCAAGCGCGAGGGCAGTAGTGTCAGGATATCGTCTGATTTGTCCGGCATAACGGAAGCCTGCGCCCGATATGGGAAATTGTCAATGACGGTACGTTTGACAAGACAGTCGATGCTGCATCTGCATAATGCGCGCAACTGACTCGTGAGGAGAGAAAGAATGACAGATATCGTGATCCTGGACGGTGCCCGCACCGCCATTGGCACCTTTGGCGGCGCGCTGGCCAATACCGCGCCCATCGATCTGGCCACGGTGGCCTCCAAGGCGGCGATGGAGCGTTCGGGCGTGGCGCCGGAACAGATCGGCCATGTGGTCTTTGGCCATGTGATCAACACCGAACCGCGCGATATGTATCTGTCCCGCGTGGCGGCGATGCAGGCGGGCGTGCCCAATGGCACCCCTGCGATGAACGTGAACCGCCTGTGCGGATCCGGCGCGCAGGCCATCGTCTCGGGTATCCAGTCCCTGATGCTGGGCGATGCGGACTACGCGCTTACGGGCGGCGCCGAAAACATGTCACGCAGCCCCTTCATCATGCAGCAGCAGCGCTGGGGCGCGAAGATGGGCGATGTGAAATCGCTCGACATGATGCTGGGCGCGCTGAACTGCCCCTTTGGCACCGGCCACATGGGTGTGACGGCGGAAAACGTCGCGGATGAGCACGACATCACCCGCGAACAGATGGATGAATTCGCGCTCGCCAGCCAGACCCGCGCGGCTGCGGCGATCGAGGCAGGTCATTTCGCCAGCCAGATCGTGCCGGTCGAGGTGAAGGTCAAGCGCGACATGGTGCCGTTTGAGGTGGATGAGCACCCCAAGGCGACCTCGCTGGAGGCGCTGGCGGGGCTGCGTCCGGTGTTCCAGAAAGATGGCCGCGTGACCGCAGGCAATGCCTCGGGCATCAACGATGGCGCGGCGGCGATTGTCATGGCACGGGCCGAGGCGGCTGAGAAAGCGGGCCTCACGCCCAAGGCGCGGGTGGTGGGCTATGCTCACGCTGGTGTGCGGCCCGAGGTGATGGGCATCGGTCCGGTTCCTGCGGTGCAGAACCTCTTGAAGAAAACCGGCCTCAAGGCCAGCGATTTCGACGTGATTGAATCGAACGAGGCCTTTGCCGCCCAGGCGCTGGCGGTAAACAAGGAGCTGGGTCTGGATCCCGCCAAGGTGAACCCGAACGGCGGTGCCATCGCGCTGGGCCACCCGGTGGGCGCAACCGGCGCCATCATCACCATCAAGACGCTTTATGAGCTGGAGCGCACCGGCGGCAAGCTGGGCCTCATCACCATGTGCATCGGCGGCGGTCAGGGTATCGCCCTGGCGATCGAACGCCTCTGATCTGACAAAACCAGCGCGCGTGGCACTCCCGCGCGCGCTCGGGATCCGGCGGCTATGCCGCCGCACGCCTTGCGCCCTTGGGCCCGGCTCGACGCCTTTGGCGTCGAGCCGGGCCCAAGGGGATGCAGACCTCCGCAAGGAGGACAAATCCGCGCGGGAGAGCCAGTTCTCGTTTCAACGGAGTGGCCCCAAATCAAGCTGGTCCGGTTTGAATCCGAAGTTTCCGATGCTGCATGTCGCGCCAATGTCCGCTGCCAGATCGAAGGCCGTCAAAAACCGTCATCTGGACGCATCGCAAACAGAAGTTACAGTTCCTTCTGAAGCAGTTTGGGCCATGTTGAGAACGCAGTGCCTCGAATTGAGTTCTACCAACAGCAAAGCTGCGCCCATGGTTACAGCGAAGGAGCCGATGAAAAACACAGCGTTTCGGATAAGCGCATTTCTCGCATCTCTGTTTCCGGTGTGACTCAGAACGCGAAAAAGCGAAATGAAGCCACCCGCTACAACGTCCAACGTACCGCGCGCAGCGGCATTTGACGTAAAGATCAAGCTCGAAAACGATGCAAAGAACTTTAGGAAACAATACGTCGTAACGGGCAAGCCAAAGACCACCACAATCAGAAGAACGTAGATGAAAGTGGTCACGTTTATAGACTCCTTGAGAACGGCACGTAGAATTTGTCAATTCTTATTGAGCTAAAATTACTGATCATACCCAAGTGGGCAACAGCGATACAGTGTTTGCGAAACAGACGTTGGCACATCTGTAGCGAAAGAACGTTTTGTCTCGCAAAGCGAACCCAAGCGGTTTACGGAAATCTCCGTTTTCAAAAACACTTCGGTTTTTGTCGCGCTCGAACAGGTGGGACTGCCAGCCGTTCTCAAAGGACCAGCGCTATCAGCCCCACACACAGACCACCCGCACCGGCTCCGATCATCGCCGGGGCCAGCCATCCCCAGGACCCCCGTTTCTGCGTCTCGCCGCCTTGCACCTGGGCAATCAGGGCGCGCTCCACCAGTGCGGGCAGGCGGGGGCCGAAGCGGGCCATGACCTGAGCCGTGCTGATCAGGTCCGAGGCCACGGCGCGCGGGCCGATGGATTTCTTGATGTAATCCTCGACCACGGGGCGGGCCGCTTCCCAGATGTTTATATGGGGATCCAGCGAGCGCGCGACGCCTTCGACCACCACCATGGTGCGCTGCAACAGGATCAGCTCGGTCCGGGTTTCCATGCCAAAGCGTTCTGTCACCTCGAACAGGTAGTTCAGCAGCCGCCCCATCGAGATATGGCTGGCGTCCATGCCAAAGATCGGCTCTCCCACAGCGCGCAGGGCGCGGGCGAATTCGTCCACATCGCGGTCGGCGGGCACATAGCCGGCTTCGAAATGCACTTCGGCCACGCGTTTGTAGTCGCGCTTGATGAAACCGAACAGGATCTCGGCATAGACCCGGCGGGTGTATTCGTCGATATGGCCCATGATCCCGAAGTCATAGGCGATGATGTCGCCATTGGAGGCCACCTTCAGGTTGCCCTGATGCATGTCGGCGTGGAAGAACCCATCGCGCAGGGCATGGCGCAGGAAGAGGGTGAGCACCCGTTCGCCCAGCTCCTGCCGGTTGTGACCAGCAGCATCGAGCGCATCATTGTCGCCCAGCGGCAGGCCATCCGCCCATCCCAGCGTCATAACCCGGCGGGCCGAGTGGTTCCATTTGATCTGCGGCAGGGTGAAGCCTTCGTCCTGGCCGGTGTTGGCCGCAAATTCCGAGGCAGCTGCGCTTTCCAGGCGCAGGTCCAGCTCACCCTGTACCACCCCGTCGAAGTGTTCAATCACATCAATTGGCCGCAACCGGCGCGCGCCGGGGGCAAAAAGATCCACGATGCGCGCCGCAAAATAAAAGGCGTCCACATCCTTGTTGAAGGCGCGTTCGATGCCGGGGCGCAGCACCTTGACGGCGACATATTCGCCGGTGTCAGCCAGGCGCGCCCTATGCACCTGCGCGATAGAGGCCGCGGCGATGGGCTCACTGAATTCGGAGAACACCTCATCAACTGGGCGGCCCAGCTCCTTTTCCACCTCGGCCATGGCGGCCTCCCGCGGGAAGGGGGGGAGCTTGTCCTGCAACACGCGCAACTGCTGCGCCAGATCATCGCCCACCACATCGGGGCGGGTGGACAGGACCTGCCCGAACTTGATGTAGGCCGGCCCCAGCGCGGTGAGGGCACGGGTGGCGGGCGGCATTTCAGGATCACCCTTGTAGCCCAGCCATTTGAACGGCCAGCCAAGGGTATGGGCCAGAATGCGCAGAGGCTTGGGCGCCTCAAAGGCATCCAGCACCACGTTCATGGCGCCGGTACGCTCCAGCGTGGCACCCGTGCGGATCAGGCGAATGATATTGTGGGGGCCGCGCATGGCTCAGATCTTCCAGCCGGAGTGCAGCGCGGCGATGCCCATGGACAGGTTCCGGTACTTGGCATTGGCAAAGCCCGCGTCCTTGACCATCTGCAGGAAGGTTTCCTGATCGGGGAATTTGCGGATCGATTCCACCAGATACTGGTAGCTGTCATAGTCATTGGCGATCAGCTGGCCCATGCGCGGGATCACGTTGAAGCTGTAGAGGTCATAGAGCTTCTGCATGCCGTCATTTGGCAGTTGCGAGAACTCCAGCACCATCAGGCGGCCACCGGGCTTCAGCACGCGATAGGCTTCCTCCAGCGCCTTTTGCGGGCGGGTGACGTTCCGAATGCCAAAGGAGATCGTGTAGACGTCGAAGGTATTGTCCTTGAATGGCAGGGCCATGGCATCGCCCGTGACCCAATCGAGGCTGTCGGCCATCTGCGCCGCTTCGGCGCGCATGCGCCCCTCTTCGAGCATGGGCTGAGTGAGGTCCAGAACGGTAGAATGCCCATGGCCCGCGCGTTTCAGGAAGCGGAAGGAGATATCGCCGGTGCCGCCCGCCACATCCAGTAGCCGCTGACCAGGGCGCGGCGCCAGCCAGTCCATCATCGCATCTTTCCAGATGCGGTGGATGCCGACGCTCATGACATCGTTCATCACGTCATATTTCGAGGCAACAGAGTTGAACACACCCTGTACGCGGCCTGCCTTTTCCCCTTCAGGAACGGTTTCAAAGCCAAAATGGGTGGTCTTGTTCTCTGTCATTTCAGGCACCTTGATTCACTCATGCCCGAGATATAGCGTCCGGGGCGGATAGACAAATGCACAAATCACCACGGCCCCATGTTCGAGACCTTAAAGCAAACTGCTAGCAGCATTGTGGCCGCCTTTCAGGCAAACCCGTTGCTGTTCTCAACTATTTTCGGTGTGGGCTTGTGCCTGATATGGTTCAAATATTGGCTGATGGGCCGCGCGATGCAGTCTACTCTCAAGCAGAACTACGCGGGCTGGACAAAGGGCGCCAGCCGATCAACCCGGACACATCCAACTGGCGTAGGACATCAGGACGTGCTGGTAATGAAGCCGGTGAAAGTACTTCCGATAGCCATTCTTTGTATCGTCTTTTTTGGAGGGAGCGCACTGTTCATGGCTGAGACCAGGCTGAGCCGTCCTGACGCTTCTTTGAAAGACTGGTTTGCAGTGGTTAGTGGTGCTGGGTTCAGCGTATTGGGTCTGTGGCTGATCGCGTTTTCCTTTACGCGCATCATCTTTAACGGTGAAACGATTGAGAGACGCACCTTGTTCCGTAGACCTTTGGTTCTGCCCATGTCCGATTTGCTGGGTTTCCGGCCGATATCAAAAACCATTGCGGGGGGCGTGTTCCTCGATTTCAAAGGCGGGCAAAAGCTGCGGGTTCCTGCGCGGATGTCGGGTTATCGCCAATTGCTGGACCAGCTTGCACAAGGAAACCCCAAGCTTGCGCTGATTTTGCGAATGCTCGAGTCATCTATGAAAGACCGCAAGCATGCCTGAACTTCCCGAGGTCGAGACGGTTCGCCGTGGTTTGGCACCTGCAATGGAAGGTGCGGTGATCGCGCGGGCAGCGGTGAACCGCCCGGATCTGCGCTGGCCCTTCCCCGATCGCATGGCAGAGCGGCTGACCGGCGCGCGGGTGAATGGTCTGCGGCGGCGGTCGAAGTATATTCTGGCGGATCTCGATACGGGCGAGACGCTGCTGGTGCACCTCGGCATGTCGGGGCGTATGACCGTCTCGGGCGATCCTTTGGGGCAGTTCGTGCATGATCATCCGCAGGCCCAGAAGCATGACCATGTGGTGCTGGATATGGACAACGGCGCCCGCATCACCTTCAACGATCCGCGCCGGTTCGGGGCGATGGATCTGCTACAGACGGCAACGGCCGAACAGCACAAACTGCTGTCGGTGTTAGGGCCAGAGCCTTTGGGCAATGACTTCCACGAGGACCACCTGATCGCCGCTTTCAAGGGCCGCAATACGCCCGTGAAATCTGCGTTACTGGATCAGGGAATCATCGCGGGCCTAGGTAACATCTACGTATGTGAGGCATTGTTCCGCGCCGGGATCTCGCCCAAAAGAAAGGCAGGGCAGATCGCCGCGCCGCGTGTCGCGGCGCTGGTGCCGATCATTCGAACTGTACTGGAAGATGCCATTCGGGCAGGCGGATCCTCGCTCAAGGATTTTCGCCAAGCCAATGGAGAGCTTGGATATTTTCAGCACACATTCGATGCCTACGGCCGCGAAGGAGAGGCTTGCAGACGTGAGGGATGCAACGGAACCATTGCGAGAATCACCCAATCGGGACGATCTTCTTTCTACTGTGGCAAGTGCCAAAGATAGCTTGAACGAGATATGTCTCGTGATAATGACTCGTCTTTGAACGGAACAACTGAAAGCGATACCCATGGCCTATGAGACGATCAACGTCGAAGTGAAGGACCACGTTTGCCTCATCAAACTGAACCGACCCGAAGCGTTGAACGCGCTCAATCAAGAGCTGCTGACCGAACTTTGCGCTGCCCTTGATGAGGCGGACGCCAGCGACAAGGTGCGCTGCATCGTTCTGACCGGATCGGAAAAGGCATTCGCTGCGGGCGCCGACATCAAGGAGATGTCGGAAATGAGCTTTACCGAAGTGTTCTCGACCAACCTCTTTGCTTTCGTGAATGACCGTATCGAGGCGGTCCGCAAGCCGATCATCGCAGCCGTGTCCGGTTATGCGCTGGGCGGTGGCTGCGAGTTGGCAATGCTCTGCGACTTCATCATCGCGGGCGACAATGCCAAGTTCGGCCAGCCCGAGATCAATCTGGGTGTGATCGCCGGTATCGGTGGCACCCAGCGCCTGACGCGTTTCGTGGGCAAGTCCAAATCCATGGACATGAACCTTACGGGCCGTTTCATGAGCGCCGAAGAGGCTGAGCGTGCGGGGCTGGTGTCGCGTGTTGTGCCCGCCAAGAAGTTGATGGAAGAAGCCATGGGTGCGGCGCAGAAGATTGCCGAGAAATCCCTGCTGACCGCGATGGCCGTCAAGGAAACCGTGAATCGGTCCTACGAGATGCCGCTGAGCGAAGGCATGCTATTTGAGCGCCGGGTGTTCCATTCGATGTTTGCCACCGAAGACCAGAAGGAAGGCATGGCCGCCTTCCTGGAAAAACGCGAAGCACAGTTCCGCGACAAGTAATCGTCGCGCGATCATATCGAGTACGGAAGGGCAGGCCGGACCTGCCCTTTTTTGTGGCCAGTTTGGGTTTTGCATTGGCCTTGCCAAGGAGGACCCATCTCTGTATAGACCCCCGTCATACATGCGCGTGCAGCCCGCCTAGGCTAGAATCACACCGGTGATCTGATCCGGGTCCGGCTGGCATTGCGCCTTTTGAAAACAACGAACCCGAGACAAAGGTCACACATCATGGCAAATTCGCCCCAGGCAAAAAAGCGCGCCCGTCAGAACGAGAAACGCTTTGCCGTCAACAAAGCCCGTCGTTCGCGCATCCGCACCTTCCTGCGTAAAGTCGAAGAAGCCATCGCATCCGGCGACAAAGAAGCCGCGACCGCAGCCCTGCGCGCCGCTCAGCCGGAACTGATGCGCGGCGTCACCAAAGGCGTTTACCACAAGAACACCGCATCGCGCAAAATCTCGCGCCTTGCCGCCCGCGTCAAAGCACTGGGCTGATTCAAAAGAAAATTGAGGCGGCTTCCGGGCCGGGCTCTTTATTGAGGCGTCGCGTTTCGCGGCGCCTTTCTTTTGATCTCAACATGAGCCGGTGCTGCAGGTGCGAGAGATTCTTTGGAGCCAAAGCGTGAGTCAACATCATAGTTTCGTTGCTCGTTGCCCTCACAAATTGCTACCACTAATGCAGCGATTCACTCGCTGGGGGACAGGCTGCTCGCGATGATCTTAACGGGCATTAAGATCATTCCGAAGTGATCGGAGACGTAGGCCAAATGGCAACACGATCCGGTACACATGCTGTGCAGGTATAGACTGCACATAGTCCTGTTTTGATATTGGTGCATATCGACTCAACGCATTTTTTGCGGCGGTCGAAGGATTTTGTGTTGTACACGATCCCTGCCGCCCGTTTTGGGTATTGCGGCCGGTTCTGCTGGTCCGCACCGATTGCTCTGTGTGTGAACGCGCCTCCGGACAGGGGGGCATGATGAAACGATAGGTCGAACAAGGGCCGCTGCTATTGGGGATGCGTGAGGCGCAGCATGACGGAAGAAAAATGGGGACAGCTCAGAAAAAGACTGCTCAAGACAGTCGGTCAGAACAACTTCACCACTTGGATCGAGCCGCTTGAATTTGGTGCGCTTGAAGAGGGTGTAGCGGTATTCCACGTGCCGACAAACTTCATGGGGAACTATGTCAGCCAGAACTTTGCGGATCTGATTCTGCATGAGTTGAGCCTGTCGGGTGAGCCCGTGCAGCGTCTGGCCTTCAAAGTGCCGGCGAATTCACCAATGCGCCCCGTGCGCCAGGTGGAGCATGCAGCAGAGCCTTTTGTGGAATTGTCGGCTGATGCGCATCTGGAAGAGGCTGCAGAGCCCCTCTCCACTGTAGCTGCAGCCGCACCTCGTGACGGTTTGGATATGATTCCTGCCGCCCCGCTTGATCCGCGTTTTACCTTCGACAGTTTCGTTGTCGGCAAGCCGAACGAACTCGCCCATGCTGCCGCGCGCCGGGTCGCCGAAGGTGGCCCCGTGACCTTCAATCCTCTGGTTCTTTATGGTGGTGTCGGTCTTGGTAAGACCCACCTGATGCACGCCATCGCCTGGGAACTGAAAGAGCAGAACCCGCATCTGAATGTGCTGTATCTGTCGGCGGAGCAGTTCATGTATCGTTTTGTGCAGGCCCTGCGCGAGCGCAAGATGATGGACTTCAAGCACCTGTTCCGTTCGGTCGATGTGCTGATGGTGGATGATGTCCAGTTCATCGCCGGAAAAGACTCCACACAGGAAGAATTTTTCCACACCTTCAACGCCTTGGTGGACCAGAACAAGCAGATTATCATCTCGGCTGACCGCGCACCGGGTGAGATCAAGGATCTTGAGGATCGCGTGAAGTCGCGACTGCAGTGTGGTCTGGTTGTCGATCTGCACCCCACCGATTATGAGCTGCGTCTTGGCATCCTGCAGACCAAGGTTCAGCAGCACCGCGCTACCTACCCAGAGCTGGAGATCGCCGATGGTGTTCTGGAATTCCTGGCCCATCGCATCTCGACCAATGTCCGCGTTCTCGAAGGCGCTTTGACTCGTCTCTTTGCCTTTGCCTCGCTCGTGGGGCGCGAGATCGACATGGATCTGACACAGGACTGCCTTGCGGATGTTCTGCGGGCTTCGGAGCGCAAGATCACCGTTGAGGAAATCCAGCGTAAGGTGTCCGAGTACTACAACATTCGCATGTCCGACATCATTGGTCCCAAGCGTCTGCGCTCTTATGCCCGCCCGCGTCAGGTGGCGATGTATCTGTGCAAGCAGCTCACCAGCCGGTCGCTGCCGGAAATCGGCCGCCGCTTTGGCGGGCGCGACCACACAACCGTGATGCATGGTGTGAAACGGATCGAAGAGCTGAAAACCACCGATGGGCAGATCGCCGAAGACGTGGAAATGCTGCGCCGCGCGCTGGAGGCGTGATCAGGCGCGGATCCTGAAACTGCAAGGGGCCTCGGGGTGACCGGGGCCTTTTTTGTCAGGCGACCTGCGTATTTCCGAGGGCCTGTGGGCAACGATATGCACTGTTCTGAGGCGCTTGGGCCACAGGCCCCTTGACGCTGCCCGCAAACCCTTGGAGAACTCGATAAAAAGCCTTGTATGGCAGGGGTAACACGCTAATTTGCTGGTCCCGGCCAATGCCTGAGGCAAGACAAAAGGACAAGGGACATGAAGATCAGCATCGAACGCGGCACGCTTCTCAAGGCTGTTGCCCAGGCGCAGTCGGTTGTCGAGCGTCGCAACACTATTCCGATTCTTGCAAATGTGCTGATCGAGGCTGAGGGCGACACCGCCCAGTTTCGCGCCACCGACCTTGATATCGAGGTGGTCGATAAGGCCCCCGCTCAGGTTGAGCGCGCCGGTGCCACCACGGTTGCCGCCACGACCTTGCATGAAATCGTGCGCAAGCTGCCCGATGGTGCGCTGGTCACTCTGACTGCGGATGCCGCAACAGGCCGCCTGACAGTCGAGGCGGGCCGGTCGAACTTTTCTCTGGCGACCCTGCCGCGCGAAGACTTCCCGGTCATGGCCTCGTCGGAGTATCATTCGAACTTCACCGCCAATGCGGCCATGCTGCGCCGCCTGTTCGACAAGTCGAAATTCGCCATCTCCACCGAGGAGACCCGGTATTACCTGAATGGTGTCTACATGCATGTGGCCGACAGCACCGAGGGCGGCAAGGCGCTGCGCTGCGTGGCGACCGACGGGCACCGACTGGCGCGCATCGATGCGCCGCTGCCGATGGGCGCCGAGGACATGCCGGGCGTGATCGTCCCGCGCAAGACCGTAGGTGAGCTGCGCAAGCTTCTGGATGATGACGAGATGGACATCGCGGTGTCGGTCTCGGAAACCAAAGTGCGCTTTGCCACGCCGAACATTACCCTGACGTCTAAGGTGATCGACGGCACATTCCCCGATTACACCCGCGTTATTCCTATGGGCAACACGCGCCGCCTTGAGGTGGATGCAGCCGAATTCGCCAAGGCGGTGGACCGGGTCGCGACAGTGTCGTCAGAGCGCTCCCGCGCGGTCAAGCTGCAGCTTGAAGAAGACCGTCTGACCCTGTCGGTCAATGCCCCGGACAGCGGTGCGGCCGAGGAAGAACTGGCCGTGGCCTATAGCGATGAGCGGCTCGAAATCGGGTTTAACGCCAAGTATTTGCTCGAGATCGCCAGCCAGGTAGATCGTGAAAACGCGGTGTTCATGTTCAACTCCTCTGGCGATCCGACCTTGATGCGCGAAGGCACGGACGAAAGCGCCGTTTACGTCGTCATGCCGATGCGGGTTTGACCATTTCCGGTGCAGCCCACATCAGGAAAGGGGCGCCCTAAGTGCTGGCCCTGACAGAATTGATCCTGTCTCATTTCCGCTCGCATTTGCGGGCGGAATTGCATTTGGACGGACGTCCAGTGGCGCTCTTTGGTCCAAATGGCGCAGGCAAGACCAATATCCTTGAGGCGGTGTCGCTGTTTTCACCGGGCCGGGGCTTGCGGCGCGCGAGTGCCGCCGAAATGACCCGCCGACCTGAGGCGCTGGGGTGGAAGCTGAAGGCGGTCCTGCAGGCACCGGATCAGGCCTATGAGGTGGAAACCTGGTCCGAGGGAGGCGCTGCGCGGCAGGTTCGGATCGACAACAAAGCCTCGAATCAGATCGCGCTGGGAGAGATCTGCCGCGTGGTCTGGTTGATCCCTGCGATGGACCGGCTCTGGATCGAAGCTGCGGAAGGGCGCCGCCGGTTCCTGGACCGGATCGTGCTCAGCTTTGACCCGTCTCATGCGGAGGCAACGCTCACTTACGAAAAGGCGATGCGCGAACGCAACCGCCTGCTGAAGGACCAGAACCGCGACCCGGCCTGGTATAGGGTGCTCGAGGCTCAGATGGCCGAGGCTGGCCACCGGATCAACGCGGCGAGGGTCGCTGTCGTTTCTCTGCTGCAAGAGGCGCAAGGGCAGGCTGAAACAGCCTTTCCCGTCGCTGAATTGGAACTGATCCAAAGCGAAGGCACCATGCCAGACACCGAGGACGACCTGCGCGAGGCGCTGGCTGAAAGCCGCTTTCGCGATCTGGCGGCGGGGCGTACACTGGTTGGCCCGCATCGCACCGATCTGATCGGGACCTATGCCGCCAAGGGCGTACCGGCCCGCGATTGTTCGACCGGAGAGCAAAAGGCGCTTTTGGTTTCGCTGATCCTGGCCAATGCCCGCGCGCTGGCCCGTAAGGAAGGGGCGCCGCCCATCGTGCTGCTGGATGAAGTCGCCGCCCACCTGGATGCCACCCGCCGCGCTGCCCTTTATGATGAGATCTGTGCCCTTGGTGCGCAGGCCTGGATGACGGGGACCGAGGCGGAGCTGTTTGCCGAGATGGGCGCCCGTTCCCAGATGTTCGAAGTCACGGAGGCTGACAGCGGATCGGTTGTTGTGGGCCGGTCATGAGTCTGTCTCCTTGGGATCTTGTGCTCTATGCCGGGGCTCTGTTTGTGTTGTTCCTGACGCCAGGGCCGGTCTGGCTGGCGCTATTGGCACGGGCGGTGTCCGGCGGTTTTCATTCGGCCTGGCCGCTGGCGCTGGGGGTGGCCTGTGGTGATATCCTGTGGCCGCTGGTGGCTGTGGCGGGCATGTCCTGGCTGGTGTCGGAGTTTTCCGGGATCATGACAGCCCTGCGCTGGATCGCCTGCTTGATGTTCCTGTTCATGGGAATCACCCTGATCCGGCACGCGGGTGTGCGCATTCAGGAAAACAGCGCGCTGCTGCGGCCCGGTACCTGGGCGGGGTTCATGGCCGGGATTGCGGTGATCCTGGGCAATCCCAAGGCGATCCTGTTCTACATGGGGCTGCTGCCGGGGTTCTTTGATCTTTCGGCGGTGACTTGGGTGGATGTGGTCGCGATCGTGACGCTGTCCTTCATGGTGCCGCTTTTGGGCAACTTGGCACTGGCAGCGCTGGTGCACCGGGTGCGGGCGCTCCTGTCGTCACCTCAGGCGCTCAAGCATGTGAACAGGGTCTCTGGCGTCTTGCTGATCTGCGTTGGGTTGATCATTCCCTTCTCATAACGGCTGGATCAGTCGGGCGGGGCAAGCCAGGCCTCAAGGAAGGGGCGCAGCGCCTCAAGCGGGGTTGTGGTGTTTGGGCTGGCCATACAGAACCAGATGGCAATCACCTGATTGAGAAAGGCCTGAATGCCCTCAGCAAGGAAATCCGGGGCGCAATCGCGGCGCACCTCCCCGGCTTCCTGCAGTGCCGCGATCCACCCAGCCCATATCCCGATCTGCCGATAGAAGCTCTCGGTTATGACCTCGTCCGTTTCTGTTCCGGTTGAGCCTGAATAGCGCAGCAAGAGGTCAAAGATCACCCGATCCCCTGCGACATAGTCAAGCAAGGGGGCAAGGCGCTGGAGCAGCATCTCGCGGCTCTCCGGGATGCCTGCCGCCTCCATCTCGTCGAGAAAACGCATCACCTCGGCGCCGATCAGAACCGCCAAAAGACCATCCTTGTCGCGAAAGTGAGAGAACAGCGTTCCCTTGGCCACGCCCGCACCTGTGACGACATCGTCGACCTTGAGACCGCTGTAGCCGTGTACCGAGACCAGTTCGGCGGTGACCTCAAGCAGTTTGGCCCGGGTTTCGAGGCGTCGTTTCTGGGGTTGTCGGGGCATCGGACATCCTTGCGCAAAAATATTTGACCGGGGTCAATTTAAATATTGACCGAGGTCATTTTGTGAGTCATTAAACTGACCAAGGTCAATTTAGTTGTAGGAAGTGCAAAATGTCCACCAAGAAAATCATCATCCTGAACGGCCACCCCGGCGACACCTCCCTGTCGAAATCTCTCTGCGATGCCTATGCGGCCTCGGCCAAGGCAAAGGGGCACGCGGTGCGCTATCACGATATCTCGGCCATGGAGTTCGACATGGACTACGGGCAGGGCGGCTACAGCAATCCCAAGCCGCTGGAGCCGGATCTGGAAGCCTTTCTTGAAGATCTGGAATGGGCGGATCACGTGGTGGTGGCCACGCCTCTGTGGTGGGGAGCGATCCCGGCCAAGCTGAAAGGCATCTTTGACCGCGCGCTCTTGCCTGGCCGTACATTTGACACGCGCAACACAAATATGTTCGGCGTTCCGGCGCCAATGCTGACCGGCAAGACGGCGCGTGTCTTGCTGACGTCGGACACGCCGTCTTTGTTCCTGAGGCTTATCTATGGCAACGCGATCAAGAAGATCATCAGCCGACAGATCCTTGGCTTTGTTGGTGTAAAACCGACCCGGTTTTCCTCCTTTGCGCCGGCGACAGATGCGGGCGGAAAGAAGGTTGAAGGCTGGCTGCAAAAAGTCGCCGGCCTGGGGGCAAAAGCGGCCTGAAGAGCCAAAGAAAAAGGGGCGCCTGCGCGTGACATTCCCCCCCGGACTGCGTATAAAATCCGAAAGTAAAAACAGGAACGCGCGAATGTCCGGAAACGAGCACGCCCCCACCGAATATGGTGCGGATTCCATCAAGGTTCTCAAAGGCTTGGAGGCTGTCCGCAAGCGTCCCGGCATGTATATCGGGGACACCGACGATGGATCGGGTCTGCACCATATGGTGTATGAGGTCGTCGACAACGGCATCGACGAGGCGCTGGCGGGTCACGCTGACGCTGTCACCGTGAAAATTCACCCGGATTCCAGCGTCTCGGTCAGCGACAACGGGCGCGGGATTCCGGTGGATATCCACGCAGAAGAAGGCGTTTCGGCGGCTGAGGTCATCATGACCCAGCTGCATGCGGGCGGCAAATTCGACAGCAACTCCTACAAGGTTTCCGGTGGCCTGCACGGTGTGGGTGTTTCGGTTGTGAACGCCCTGTCGGACTGGCTGGAGCTGCGCATCTGGCGGAACGGGAAAGAGCATATTGCCCGGTTCGAGCGTGGCGATACGGTCAAACACCTTGAGGTCGTGGGCGACTGCGGTGATCGGACTGGCACCGAGGTGCGTTTCCTGGCGTCGACCGATACGTTCTCGAACCTCGAATACTCCTTCGAGACGTTGGAAAAACGCCTGCGGGAGCTGGCCTTTCTCAACTCGGGCGTGCGGATCATTCTGATCGACGAGCGGCCCGCAGAGCGGCTTGAGACCGAGTTGTTCTATGAGGGCGGCGTCAAGGAGTTCGTGAAATACCTCGACCGCTCCAAAAGCCCGGTTATGGATGCCCCGATCTATATTGTCGGGGAAAAGGACGACATCGGCGTCGAAGTGGCGATGTGGTGGAACGACAGCTACCACGAAACCGTGCTGCCCTTTACCAACAACATCCCCCAGCGTGATGGCGGCACCCATGTGGCGGGCTTCCGGGGCGCGCTGACGCGGACCATCAACAACTATGCGCAGTCCTCCGGTATTGCGAAGAAGGAGAAGGTCTCCTTCACCGGGGATGATGCGCGCGAGGGGCTGACCTGCGTGCTGTCGGTCAAAGTGCCGGATCCCAAATTCTCCTCCCAGACCAAGGACAAGCTGGTCTCCTCCGAGGTGCGCCCGGTGGTGGAAAGCCTCGTGAACGAGAAACTGGCTGAATGGTTTGAGGAAAACCCCAATGAGGCCAAGCAGATCGTCGGCAAGATCATCGAGGCCGCCCTGGCCCGTGAGGCCGCTCGCAAGGCGCGTGAGCTGACCCGGCGCAAGACGGCGATGGATGTGAACTTCCTTGCCGGAAAGCTGAAAGACTGCTCTGAAAAAGACCCATCAAAGACCGAAGTTTTCCTCGTCGAGGGTGACTCGGCGGGTGGATCGGCGCAGACAGGGCGCGATCGTCAGACTCAGGCGATCCTGCCCCTGCGCGGTAAGATCCTGAACGTAGAGCGCGCACGCTTTGACCGGATGCTGTCATCCCAGGAGATCGGTAACCTCGTGATGGCGCTTGGCACCGGCATTGGCCGGGACGAGTTCGATATCTCGAAACTGCGCTACCACAAGATCGTCATCATGACGGATGCGGACGTGGATGGCGCGCATATTCGAACCCTGCTCTTGACCTTTTTCTACCGCCAGATGCCGGAACTGATCGAGGGTGGGTATCTCTACATCGCCCAGCCGCCGCTCTACAAAGTGGCGCGCGGCAAGTCCGAGGTCTATCTGAAAGACCAGGCGGCGCTAGATGACTACCTGATCCATCAGGGCGTCGAGGGCGCAGTGCTGAAGCTGGGAACCGGCGAAGAAATCATTGGCCAGGATCTGACCCGCGTTGTGGATGAGGCGCGCCAGCTGAAACGTGTCCTGGATGCTTTCCCGACCCATTATCCCCGTCACATCCTCGAGCAGGCCGCTGTTGCAGGCGCCTTTGTCCCGGGTGCCGTGGATGCCGACCTTCAGGGGGTTGCGGATCGCGTTGCCGCACGTCTGGATCTCATTGCGCTTGAATATGAGCGTGGCTGGCAGGGCCGCATCACCCAGGATCATGGCATCCGTCTGGCCCGCATCCTGCGCGGAGTCGAGGAAGTGCGCACGCTGGACGGTCCGATGCTACGCTCCGGCGAGGCTCGCAAAACCGGTAGTTTCACCAAGAGCCTGCAAGAGATCTACGGACAGACCGCGACCCTGGTGCGCAAGGATCGCAGCCAAATGATCCACGGGCCGCTGGGCTTGTTGCAAGCGATCCTGGAAGAGGGGGAAAAAGGCCTGTCGTTGCAGCGCTACAAAGGTCTGGGCGAAATGAACCCGGATCAGCTGTGGGAAACCACGCTAGATCCGGATGCCCGCACCCTGTTGCAGGTGCGCGTGGATGATATGGTCGAGGCGGACGACCTTTTCACCAAGCTGATGGGCGATGTTGTCGAGCCGCGTCGTGAGTTCATTCAAAAGAATGCTCTGAGCGTCGAAAATCTGGATTTCTGAACGTGTGCGTGGGGTGGTCGGCCTTTGGCGGATCACCCCACGTCGGCCAGCCGGTTCAGTTCTTTCTCGATGCTGAGCTGTTGGGCAATCCAGGCCGCGAACATCTTGATCAGCTCAAGGTCACCGGCCTCAAAAGGGGCGCGTGTTTCCGGAGATGTGAAGTTGACGGTCCCAAAAAGTTCGCCATCCACGATCAGGGGCACGCCAATATAGGTCTCCAATACAAAGAGGCTATAGCAGGGGTGCGGTGCGCAACCGTTGTCCTTTGAGGAATTACAGGCCACCGGACCGTTTTCCGCCAACACCTTGGCGCAGCAGCAATTATCGATTTTGAACCGGCTGCCTCGCTCGATCTCGGCAATATCGGAATAGCTGTAAAGAACGGTGTAGTCGTCGCTTCTAACCCAACTCACCAACCCGGAGTCTGTATTAAAATGCTCGCAGCCCATTTTCAGAATTGCGCGGATTTTCTCATCCGTTCCACGGCATTGATCAGATGAAACCTTGAAGAGTTTGCTCATCAGGCGCTCGACCGCGCGTGTTTTGGACACGTCCCGGGTTATACCAAAAAAGCCCAGGATGCCGCCGTTCGAATCCCGCATTGGGCCACCCGTTGTTTCGCCCATAAACACTTTGCCATTCGAGCGACGATATTCCCTTTCATAGTTGTGCTGCGTCGTAATGCCGGACTGTCCGACAAGTGCCTTGCCAACATCCAGGAAGTCGGCTTCGCAGGTGTAGAGCATTGCCGAACTATTGCCGATCAACTGATCGATTGAATAGCCGAACATCGCCAGTGCCGAGTTGTTTGCCCAAACAATGCGCCGGTTTTCATCCGCCACAATAACGGCCTCCGGGAGGTCCCGAAATAGACTTGGAATAGAGACTTTTCCCAGCTTTATGTTTGCGGCTTCATCGGGGCGATTTTGTAGCTCGGTCGCGCCTTCGACCATGGATGTCACCTCTTCCCCAAGGTTTTCAAAATTTAACAGCGAAAAATGCGCCAATGCCGGGCTTTTTCAGTGAAATGTACTGTTCGCCGGAATTCATATGCAGTTCACTTTATCAAAATGAAAAAGAAGGCTTCCAAATGCAAGAATAAATTCCACCTATGGTGGTTTATTTTCGGGTGTCTTGAGCTTCTAGGTGTTGCGCGCTTTACGCACGGCGCGCGCTCTTAAAGGGCAATTGTCCCCAAGTGCTCTTCGCCGCGGGCACGGGCCAGTTGCATCTGCTTTTGTCGTTCACGAAAACGCGCCTTGTCGGCCTCGGATGTCTTATCAATACATTGGTGACAGGAGACCCCCGCCTCGTATTCGGGGCGGTTCCGGTCCTGCGGCAAAAGGGGGCGCCGACAGCCGTGGCACAGCGCGTGCGGACCCTCTTTCAAGCCGTGGCCAACGGAGACCCGATTGTCAAAGACGAAACATTCGCCTTCCCAGGTGCTGCGGTCTTCCGGTACTTCTTCCAGGTATCGAAGAATGCCGCCCTTAAGATGGTAGACCTCTGGCACGCCTTGGCCCAACAGGTAGTTGGTCGATTTCTCACACCGGATACCGCCGGTGCAGAACATGGCGACCCGCTTGTTGTGAAAGCGCTCCTTGTTCTCTTCCCACCAGGCGGGAAATTCGCGGAAGCTGGCAGTCTTGGGGTCGATGGCGCCTTCAAAGGTGCCGATCGCGACCTCGTAGTCATTGCGGGTATCTATGACCACCACGTCATCCGAACGGATCAGATCGTTCCAGTTCTCCGGCTCCACATAATGACCGACACGCGCCTTCGGGTCTACGTCCGGTTGGCCCATGGTCACGATCTCTTTCTTGAGGCGGACTTTCATGCGGCCGAAGGGGGCGTCTTCGCTGGTGGCTTCCTTCCACTCCAGATCGGCGCAGCCGGGCAGGGCGCGTATATGGGCAAGCACGGCGTCGATGCCTGCGCGTGGTCCCGCAATTGTGCCGTTTATGCCTTCCCGGGCCAGCAGCAGTGACCCTTTGACATTCTGTGCAGTGCACAGCTCAAGGAGCGGAGCCCGCAAGGCAGCGGGATCGATAAAACGGGTGAAGTGATAAAGGGCAGCGATCGTGTACATGACCTGCCTTTACACCAGAGTGTGAATTTGCCGCAAGACGGGGTGACGGGATCGCCACAAGTTACGGCGAAAATCAGCCCTGCGCCTTGGATGGGGCAACAACGGGTGACTTTGCGGGACGTTGCGGCGACCATGCATTGACCGGTTGTCCGACGCAGCTTACCGGTAGGGCGGGAACAAAGGAGGGATTTATGGCACATGCGGCCCATTCCGCGGCTCTGATCGTGATTGATGTGCAGAATGATTTCTGTCCTGGAGGCGCGCTTGCCGTTCCCGGTGGAGACGACGTCGTAGCGCCGATCAATGCGATGATGGAGAGGTATGAAGCAGTCGTCCTTACGCAGGACTGGCATCCGGCAGGGCATTCGTCTTTTGCGTCCAGCCATGCGGGCAAAGCCCCCATGGAAATGATCGATCTGCCCTATGGTCCCCAGGTTCTTTGGCCGGACCATTGCGTACAGAACACATCCGGAGCCGCCTTTCACAAGGATCTGCGGCTGGATGGGGATCTGATCATCCGCAAGGGGTTTCGCCCGGCCGTCGACAGCTATTCAGCCTTTTTCGAGAATGACAAGGTCACCCCTACGGGACTTGAGGGATATCTGCGCAACCGCGGGATTGGCGCAGTGGCTCTGGTTGGTCTGGCCACCGATTTTTGTGTGGCCTATTCCGCCCTGGATGCAGCGCGGCTTGGCTTTGAGGTCCAGGTCCATCTTGCGGCCTGTCGCGGAATAGATCTGCAAGGCTCGCTGGCCAATGCCCTGACCTCCATGAAGGACGCCGGAGTGGAGCTTGTCTGATTTCCTGACTTCTGGACATAGGGTTAGGGGTTCTTAAAGAGAGGGTCGTTTATCAATAACGCTGATTTAATTTCGCAGGTTATACCGATGACTGAGCAGCGCATGTCTGGCAACGGGCCGCTGACAAACCACTACCGACGTTATAGCTCCGTCGGTTTGCTGGATCGCTATTCCAAAGGCCGCATCAATGGTCTTGGAGCGCGCATTGCGTTCTGTGCTGCAGTGTGTGTGGCTCTTGGCATCCTGATCTCGCCAATCGTCGCACTGATCAGCTTTCTTGCTACAACGATTCCGGACCTGATTGATTGCATGTATCTCGGACGAGCGCGATGGAAACTGCGTCGCCATGCCATCTCGGAGCATAAGGTTCGGATCTTCAGTTTGTTTACGGCGATGCTGCATGCCATCGGCCTGACCGTCGGGGCAACGGCGCCAGTCTGGGCATTTCTGGTTCCCTTTAGCGGCGTCGAGAGTGTTCATGAATACGATCAGCTTTTCTCGATCGGTTTGCTGACCAGCGCCGCTCTCAATGCAGGTCTTCTGTTCCCCTTCCATCGAACGGCCGTCGCGATACGGCTTTTGATTTACCTGCTTACGCCAGTCTCGGTCATCATGGTTCGCGGCCCTGTCCTGGGAGGTGATGTGGATGATACGCGGCTTCACCTCCTGGCGCTCTGTATCTTTTTCGGCTCCCTTCTGTGGCTCTTGTCTTTTTCGACACGAAACTTTCACCGGACGCGGAGCAGTCTTCTGGCCCAGGCTCTTCAGCGCCAAGAACTCGAGACGGCGTATCAGCGCCTTTATGCGCAACAGCTGGAGACGCAACGTCTGGCCCTTGTCGCACGGCATGCCAATGACAGCGTCATGCTGATGGATCAGGTCGGCAGGATCATCTGGGTAAATGATGCCTTCGTCCGCATTACCGGTTGGAGCGCAGAGGAAGCCATTGGACGCAATCCCGGTGAACTTTTGAATCATCCCGAAACAGATTCCGAAGCCATCCGGATTGTCGAAGAGGGCCGCTTGAAAAAGGCGCCCTTCCGGGTGCAGGTGCTTAACCAGCGCAAGGATGGCTCAAAGATCTGGATCGAAACCAACCAGGTCCCCATGCTGGACGACAAGGGTGAGGTGGCCACTTATATTGCCGTTGAGCGCGATATCACCGAGGCCAAGGAATACGCAGTCACGCTAGAGAAGGCGCGTCGCGCTGCCGAAGACGGTGCCCGCGCGAAGTCCGAGTTCCTGGCCACGATGAGCCACGAGATTCGCACACCCATGAACGGGGTGATCGGAATGGCGCAGTTGCTGGAGGATACCGAGCTTGATTCCGATCAGCGTCTTTATGCAGAGACAATTGTCAGTTCCGCGCGCACGCTGCTTGACCTGATCAATGACGTGCTTGATCTGTCGAAACTGAATTCTGGCGAAGTCTCTCTGGATGCAGAGGATTTCAACCCACGCCAGTGCTTTGAAAATACGCTTCGTCTGCTGCAGTCTCAGGCGGAGGCAAAGTCACTGGATGTTGTTTTCGCCTGTGACAACAGCGTTCCAGAAGTCGTGAACGGTGATGATCGCAAACTGGTCCAGATCCTCACCAATCTCGTGGGGAATGCTATCAAGTTTACCGAGGCTGGAAAGGTCGAAATTACCCTGAAAGGGGCACCTGTTGCGCAAGGGAGTGAGCTTGTTTTTGAGGTCCGGGATACGGGAATCGGGATCAAGGAGGAGATGCTCTCCAAGATCTTTGAACGGTTCTCGCAAGCGGATGCGGCCATCAGCCGCCGGTTCGGTGGCACCGGGTTGGGGCTGGCGATCTGCCGCCGCCTGACCATCGCGATGGGGGGGGATATCTCGGTAACTTCCAAACCGGGACATGGGTCGTGTTTTACGGTTCGCTTGCCCTTCGCTCCACCAAAGACGCAAGGGGTCGCGGCCCGTGCAAGATCAGAAGCAGATCTGAACAGCGCGATGACAAAGGTTGCCCTAAAGGGAATGCGGCTGCTGGTGGCCGAGGACAACCGGGTCAATCAAATCCTGGTTCAAAAATTCCTCAAGGATTTCCCGATCGATATTGAGATTGCCTCTGATGGAGCCGAGGCAGTGGAGCGAGCTGAGACCTTCCTGCCTGACATCATTCTCATGGATATGAGCATGCCAGTGATGGACGGGATCGAGGCAACACGGGCCATAAGGGCGCAATCCTTCCGTCAGCCGGTCATCATCGCTTTGACGGCCAATGCATTTGACACGGACAAGGCGGATTGCCTTGAGGCAGGAATGGATGAGTTCCTCACCAAACCGATCAGCAGGCCCCAGTTGATCGAAGCCTTGCTGTCATATGGGCGGCGTGGCCAGCGGCGGCGCGCGGGCTGATTTTCTTTGCGCCTCGCGTGGGCCTGCCCTATCACGTTGAGAAACCAACAGAACGAGGCTGCCGGTGGATATTGCAACCCGCGTTTACAATCACAAGTGGAAGATCGACCCGATCATCCGTTCGTTGATCGATACTGATTTTTACAAGCTTCTGATGTGCCAGTCCGTTTTCCGAACCAAACCGGATACCGAGGTCACGTTTTCTCTTATCAATCGGTCTTCCCATGTCCCTTTGGCGCGGTTGATTGACGAGGGCGAGCTGCGTGAACAGCTTGATCACATCCGCTCCCTGTCGCTTTCGCGCGGCGAAAGCACGTTTTTGCGGGGCAACACGTTTTACGGCAAACGCCAGATGTTCCGCCCGGATTTCATGGAATGGTTCGAGGGCTTGCGCCTGCCGCCCTATCATCTTGAGCGCAAGGGTGATCAATACGAGCTGACCTTTGAGGGCAAGTGGCACGAGGTGATGCTGTGGGAAATCCCGGCGCTGGCGGTTCTGATGGAACTGCGAAGTCGCGCGGTGCTGAACGACATGGGGCGGTTCGAATTGCAGGTGCTATACGCGCGGGCCATGACGCGAGTCTGGGAAAAGATCGAAGCCCTGCGCCAGATCGACGGTCTGTCGATCGCCGATTTCGGCACTCGGCGGCGGCATGGCTTTCTGTGGCAGGACTGGTGCGTGCAGGCGATGATCGAAGGTTTGGGGGGCAAGTTCACCGGCACCTCCAATTGCCTCATCGCCATGCGGCGCGAGGTCGAAGCAATCGGCACCAATGCGCATGAATTGCCCATGGTCTACTCTGCTCTGGCTGAAACCGACGAAGAACTGGCCCGCGCCCCCTATGATGTCTTGTCCGACTGGCATGAGGAGCATGAGGGCAACCTGCGGATCATCCTGCCCGATACTTACGGCACCAAGGGCTTCTTGGAGCATGCACCCGATTGGCTTGCCGGCTGGACGGGTATTCGCATCGACAGTGGCGATCCGGCGGCGGGCGCCGAGGTGGCGATCAAATGGTGGCAGGAGCGCGGAGAGGATCCGGCGCAAAAGCGGGTTATTTTCTCAGACGGCCTGGATGTGGAGAAGATCGCCGAGTTGCACGCGCAGTTCGCAGGGCGGGTGAAGGTCTCATTCGGCTGGGGCACGCTGCTCACAAATGATTTCCGCGGGCTTGTGCCGGGAGACAGGCTGGCGCCGTTTTCGCTGGTCTGTAAGGCGATCAGCGCCAATGGGCGCCCGACCGTGAAGCTCTCGGACAACCCGGAAAAGGCAATGGGTCCGGCCGGGGAGGTCGCTCGCTACAAACGTGTCTTCGGGGTTGGTGCTCAGCAGAGGATGGAGGTCATCGTCTGACGTGCCTCAGGGACAGGGAGCTCCCGCGCGGATCACATGCATGAAACATGCAAGCTCTCCCCTTGGGCCCGGCAGGCCGCGCCGAAGGCGCGGCCTGCCCCCTCGCGATGCGCAAGGCGCAGCGCAATACCTCTTGCCGGACGCCTAACCTTATCCGTGATAAGCTGCGACGGTTTTGAGTTGTGAGAACCCATAGAGCGCTTCAAAGCCTTTTTCGCGTCCATGGCCGGATTTGCCGACACCGCCAAAGGGCAGTTCAACCCCGCCGCCCGCGCCGTAGTTGTTGAGGAAGACCTGACCAGCGCGCAGCTTCTTGGCCAGTCGCATTTGGCGGGCTCCATCACGGGACCAGACGCTTGCCACCAGACCGTAGTCTGTGGAGTTGGCGATTTCGACGGCCTCTTCTTCACTGTCGAAGGGGATCAACACTTGGACAGGGCCAAAGATCTCATCCCGTGCCAGGGCATGGTCTGGCGGCACATCTGCAAACAGTGTCGGGCGCACGTAGGCACCCGCATCCGGCGCGCCTTCGACAATCTGTCCTTGCGCCGCGATGCTTAGGTCTGCGCCCTTTGCCAGGAACCCTTCGACGATTTCTTTCTGGCGGGCCGAGATCAGCGGGCCGAGGCGTAGATCGTCTGAGGCGGGTCCAACTGTCAGCACCTCATAGGCGGCGGCCATCCGCGCTTTCACGTCTTCATAGACGCCGCGTTGGACCAGAATGCGAGAGGAGGCAGAGCAGGTCTGACCTGCATTCTGGATCCCGGCATTCACAAGGAAGGGGAGCGCCGCGTCTAGATCAGCGTCATCGAAGACCAGTTGCGGCGACTTGCCGCCCAGCTCCAGCGTCACCGGCACCACGTTCTTGCCAGCGGCCTGCTGTACCAACGCACCAGTGGCGACCGAGCCGGTGAAGGAGATGTGATGCACACCCGGATGCGCAGTCAGCGCTGCGCCCGCCTCGGCGCCAAGGCCCGGCACCACGTTCAGCGCACCGTCCGGCAAGCCGGCATCCCGCGCCAACTGGGCAAAGGTCAGGGCCGTGAGGCAGGCCTCTTCGGCGGGTTTCAGAACGCAGGCATTGCCCATGGTCAGCGCCGCGCCGACAGAGCGGCCAATGATCTGCATCGGGTAGTTCCAGGGCACGATATGGCCCGTGACACCGTGCGGTTCGCGCAGGGTGTAGACCGTGTAGCCATCTAGGTAGGGGATGGTCTCGCCATGTACCTTGTCCGCTGCGCCGCCGTAGAACTCGCAATAGCGCGCCAGGGCCACGGCGTCAGCGCGGGCTTGTGTCAGGGGTTTGCCCACATCCATGGCTTCAAGGGTTGCCAGTTCATCGACACAGTCCAGCACCAGTTGGCCCAGGCGGGTCAGGATGCGGCCGCGCTCAAGGGCGCTCATGCTGCCCCATTCGCCATTAAGCGCGGCCTCGGCTGCCTTGACGGCAGCGTCAATGTCTTCGCTGCCGCCACGTGCGATCTGGCAGATCTCGGCACCGGTCGATGGGTTGATCAGCGGTAGGGTGGCGCCGCTGGCGCAGGGTTTCCAGCCGTCGCCAATGAGGCAAAGGCTAGGGTCGAAACGCGAAGTCGTCTTTTCGGTCATATCTAGGGTCCTGTGGTCTGCCCAGACGCCGGATCGGCAATCTGGAAAGAGTAGCTTTTGCTTTGAAACTCAGTGAAAGGCGCGCCTTCCCGTAGGTCGATGACACCTGGTAGGATGCTGAGGCAGGTGCCCCAAAAGGCGAGCGCGGATTGCGATTGTGCGGAAATCCCCATGCGCCAGTAGCCGGGAAATTCCTGCAAGAGGATCCGGGCAGCTTCCTGCCCGTGGCCAAGACGGCGATGAGGCGTGAAGATCGAGAATTCGGACAGCTCGCGCCGGTCGTCCGGCAGGTTCAGCACCAAGGCAAAGCCGATCCTTTTTTCATCGTTCACGATCCAGAAGGCGGTGACATCCTTGCGGTGCAGCATCTGTTTTGCCCGGCTGCCGGGATCAATACGGGCCTTGCTGGCGGTCTCTTCGAAATAGGCGGCCAGAACGCTGGTCAGGACCGCCTGCTCTTTGGGTAGTATGAGCGACAGTGTCAGGCTCATGCCGCCCCCTGTTCAAGGTCGGGCAGCACGGGTGCCGCTGCGATCAGGGATTGAGTGTAAGGGTGTTGCGGCGTGGCAAAGACGTCCTCGGTGGCACCTTCTTCGACGATCTGTCCTTTTTTCATGACAAGGCAGCGGTCGGTGATGGTGCGCACAACCGACAGATCGTGGCTGATGAAGAGGTAAGTGAGTGAATAGGCATCGCAGAGTTCGACCAACAGGTCGAGGATCTGCGCCCGGACCGAAACATCCAGCGCCGACACCGCCTCGTCAAAGAGGATCAGCTCAGGCCGGGTGATCAGGGCGCGGGCAATGGCGATGCGCTGGCGCTGCCCGCCCGAGAACTGGTGGATGTATTTTTGGGCGTCATCCGGGGTCAGCCCGACGGCGGTCAGGGTTTCGGCAATCAGATCCGCGCGGGCGCTGCCGCTGGGCGGGTCGGGCAAGCTGTAGAACGGTTCGGTGATCAGCCGCTCGACCCGGTGGCGCGGGTTGAAGCTGCCAAAGGGATCCTGAAACACCACTTGCATTTTGCGGCGCTGATCGGGGGTGCGGTCTGTGGTGACACCCTCTCCATCCAGCAGGATCTGCCCGCCTTGCAGCGGCTCAAGCCCTAGAATGGCCCGTGTCAGGGTCGATTTCCCGCAGCCGGATTCGCCCACCAGACCCAGCCGCTCGCCCCGTTTCAGGGTGAAGGAGACCTCGTTCACGGCGCGGTAATGGCCTTGCGGGCCAAAGAGGGATGTGCGCGGGAGCTTATAGTCACGCACCGCGCTTTTGACCTCAAGCAGCGGGTCAGCTGCCGGAACCTCGGGCAGGGAGACTTCATGGGCAGAGGCGGCAAAGAGCATCTTTGTATAGGGGTGGCTCATGTTCCTGAGCAGCCAATCCGTGGCGCCGGTCTCAACCACCTCGCCGTGGCGCATGACGACGATCCGGTCGGCGAGATCTGCCACCACCGCCAGATCGTGGGTGATGATCAAAAGACCCATGCCGAATTCCTGCACGAGGTCTTTCAGCAGATCGAGAATTTGCGCCTGTGTGGTCACATCGAGCGCCGTGGTCGGCTCATCCGCGATCAGTAACTTGGGGCGAAGGGCAATGGCCATGGCGATCACCACGCGTTGACGCTGACCGCCCGACAATTCATGTGGAAAGCGGCTGAGCGGGAAGCGGTCGGCTGGCAGACCCACGCGGTCCAGCATCTCTGCAGCGCGGGCTTCGGCCTCGGGCCTTGTCATGGCGTTGTGGATCAGGATGGTCTCCATCACCTGATCGCCGATCGTCTTGACCGGGTTGAGCGCGGTCATCGGTTCCTGAAAGACCATGCCGATGGACTGGCCGCGCAGGTCGCACATCTGCGCCTCTGATTGTTTCAGCAGATCGGTGCCTTCGAGCAGAATCTGCCCTGTCGTTGCGGTGCGCTCCGGTAAGAGTTGCATCACCGAAAAGGCGGTCATCGACTTGCCCGATCCGCTTTCGCCGGTGACGGCGACGATCTCACCGGCATCGACCGAGAGCGAAACGCCTTTCAGGATTGGGTGACTGCCGATGGAGAGGGTGAGGTTGTTGATCTCAAGAAGGCTCATGTGCGGGCCTCCCGCAGTTTGGGATCCAGCCAGTCGCGCAACCCGTCTCCCATCAGGTTGAGGCCAAGCACCGTCAGCACGATGGCCGACCCGGGAATGATCGCCAGATGTGGCGCAAGGCTGACCATGGTCTGCGCATCGGCCAGCATCCGCCCCCAGCTGGGCGTAGGCGGCTGCGCACCAAGACCCACATAGCTGAGGCCCGCCTCGGCCAGAATACCGAGGCTAAACTGGATGGTGCCCTGCACGATCAGAAGGTTCGCCACATTTGGCAGGATATGCTCAGCCGAGATGCGCGCAGCGCCCTTGCCAGCCACCTGCGCCGCGAGGATGAACTCGCGCTGCCACAGGGGCAGGGCGGCGCCACGGGTGACGCGGGCAAAGACCGGGATGTTGAAAATGCCGATGGCGATGATTGCATTGATGGCACCAGGGCCAAGGATGGCGGTGATCAGGATCGCGATCACCAGTGACGGAAAGGCAAAGACCAGATCGTTTCCGCGCATGATCAACTCATCGAGCCAGGATCCTTTGCGCGCGGCGGCGGTCAGGCCCAGAGGGATGCCGATGGCCATGCCGATCCCCACCGCGACCAGCGCAACAGCCAAAGAGGTGCGCGCGCCCACCATGATCATCGAAAAGATATCCCGCCCGAAGTGATCGGTGCCCAGCCAATGCACAGCTCCGGGGCGCTGCAGCTTTTCGGGGATGTTCATCGCCGTGTGATCAAAGGGTGTCCAGACATACGAGACCAGCGCCGCCAGGATCACCAGCGACGACAGGATCGCACCAAGAAGCAGATTGCGGCTCATGTGCGGCTCCTCAGGCGGGGGTCAACCAGCGCATAGGCCAGATCGACAAGGAAATTCACAGTGATCACTGCAAAGACCAGCAGCATCACCACCGATTCCACTACGATCAGATCGCGGGAGGAAATCGCCTGAAACACCAGCCGCCCCAGACCGGGCAGATAGAACACCTGTTCAATGATGATCGCCCCGGCCAGCAGGAAGGAAAACTGCAGGCCGATGATGGTCAGCACCGGGATCAGCGCGTTGCGCAGCCCATGCCGCCAAAGGGCCTGTCTGCGGCTTAATCCCTTGGCGCGGGCGGTGCGCATGAAGTCTTCGCCCAGGATATCGAGCAGGGCCGAGCGCATGACCCGCGCCAGAATTGCGGCCTGTGGCAGGGCAAGGGCAATTGCTGGCAGGGTCAGGGATTTCAGACCGGCGCCAAACCCGTCCTCCCAGCCTGCAAAGCCTCCGGCGCTGAACCAGCGCAGGTTGATGGCAAAGACCAGAACCAGAAGCATGGCAAACCAGAAGTTCGGGATCGCAACACCCAGCTGCGTGGCGCCCATCACAGCCATATCACCCGGTTTGCCCCGGCGCGCAGCTGCATAGATCCCGGCGGGAAAGGCGATCAGGGTCGACAGCGCCAGCGCATAAAGCGCAAGCGGCAGCGATACCCAAAGCCGGTCCGCGATCATTTCTGACACCGGCGTGCGGTAGGTGTATGAGGTGCCGAAATCTCCGGTAAGCATGCCGCCAACCCAGGTCAGGTAGCGCTGCAGTTTCGATTGATCGAGACCCAGTTCGCTGCGCAGGGCTGCGACGGTATCCGGCTGGGCATTGATCCCCAGCATGAACTCGGCAGGATCACCCGGAGCAATCTCGATGATGGCAAATATCACGACCGAGGCCACAGCAAGACTGAGGCACAGGGACAAGAGGCGTTTTAGGCTATATCGTATCATTATGAGGCACGCTAGAATCGCCCGGCGGCATGGTCCAGAGAAAGTCGTGTTTCTTTTTGGTTTGATGGCAGGTTTTTTGACCTCTGCTCCTCATGAAATCAGCCAGCATGCTACATTCGTGCGGCAAACGGCCAAGGCGGTTTGGTTTGCTCGAAAAATGGGCTAACTCACCGGGATGAAAGAACATCCTCAATTCATCGGGCATGAGATTTATCGCCATTCCAGCTATGGCGGATGGCATCCCTTGAGGGTGCCAAGGGTTTCGACGGTGATGGATCTGGCGCGGGCGATGGGGTGGCTGCCGGACGCGGCCTATGTAACCTCTCCCCGTGCCCGGCCTGCGGCGCTGGCGGCCTGGCATGCGCCGGAATACATCGCGGCCCTGCAGGAGGCCGAGCGCGCTCAAGCGGTCTCAGCCCAGATCAAGGCGCGCCATCACTTGGGCACGGTGTCAAACCCGGTCTTTTCCGAAATGTTCCGCAGGCCCGCAACCTCGGCCGGGGGATCGATCCTCGCCGGAGAACTGCTGGCGCGGGGCGGGGTCATCTACCATCCGGCGGGCGGCACTCATCATGGGCTGCCGGATCGGGCCAATGGGTTCTGTTATCTCAACGATCCGGTCCTGGCGATCCTGTCGCTGCGCCATCATGGAGCAGCGCACGGGCTGCTGCGCATCGCCTATGTGGACATCGACGCCCATCATCCTGACGGTGTGGAGCATGGGTTTGCAGGGGATCCCGACGTCCTGATGATCTCGGTGCATGAGGAAAACCTCTGGCCCAAGACAGGGCAGCTGGAAGAGGATGCAGGCGGATCGGCTCTGAACTTGCCGGTCCCGCGTGGTTTCAACGACAGCGAAATGGATCTGGTGCGCGAAGAGCTGATCCTGCCTGCCGTGGCGCAGTTCAAACCTGATGCCATCGTCCTGCAATGCGGCGCAGATGCAGTGCAAGAAGATCCGCAAGCGCATCTGGATCTGACGAACAATGCCCATTGGGCCGTGGTGAAATCGCTGATGGGGATGGCGCCGCGAGTCCTGGTGCTTGGCGGCGGCGGGTATAATCCGTGGTCCGTCGGGCGGCTTTGGAGCGGACTCTGGGCGACCCTATGCGGCGCTGAGATCCCGGAGCGACTGCCGCGCGAGGCCGAAGAGGTCCTGCGCGCGCTTGAGTTCAAGGGGCATCGTTTGGGCCGTAATCCGCCAGAGCACTGGTTCACCACACTGCGCGATGCGCCACGCGGCGGTGAAATCCGCGAGGTGATTCGCCAGAGGGTTGCCTACTTGCGCAGTCGGCGCGGCATTGACCAATAGAAAAGGGCGCACCGAGGCGCGCCCTTTGTTGTGTCTGACTTGAAATCTCAGTCGGCCCAGCTGACCGCCGTCAGGTCAGTGGCTTGGGTCGGCGCGTTGGACCAAAGCCCCTGAAGGTCGGCCTTGGCAACGCTTAGCGCCGCAAGCTGGAACAGGTAGCCGTTCACATAGTCATCGGCGATGATCTTTTGTGCCTCTTGCAGCATGGCGGTCCGCTTGTCCGGGTCCGTGGTGCCGTTGAGATCGGTCATCAGTTGCTGGAAGGCAGCGTTGTCATATTGGAAGTAGTATTCAGGGCGGGCATAGATGCCGATGTCCATTGGCTCGGTATGGCTGACGATGGTCAGGCCAAAGTTCTTGCCCCGGAATACGGTCTCAAGCCACTGAGCCCACTCCACATTGATGATCTCGGCCTTGATGCCAACGTTGGCCAGCTGGGCGGCGATGATCTCACCCCCGCGACGCGCGTATGACGGCGGCGGCAGGTGCAGCGTGGTCTCGAACCCGTCCGGCAGACCGGCTTCGGCAAGCAGCGCCTTGGCCTTTTCGGGATCAAAGGCGGACTGGCCCGTCAGATCCACATAGGCCGGGTTGTGCGGCGCAAAATGCGTGCCAATCGGCGTGCCATAACCGAACATGGCGCCATCGATGATGGCCTGACGGTCGATGGCATGGGCCAGCGCCTCGCGCACCTTCACATTGTCAAAAGGCGCCTGTTTGTTGTTGGTGGAGAGGATGGTCTCTCCCTCGGTCGAGCCCACCAGCACCTGAAAGCGCGGATCGGCCTCGAACTGGGGCAGGTTTTCTGGTGCCGGGAAACCCGCAAAGGCATCCACGTCTTCGGCCATCACAGCGGCAAAGGCGGCGGTCGGATCAGAGATGAACTTGAAGGTCGCTTTGTCCAGAACGGCGGGTGTGCCCCAATAATCAGCGTTCTTTTCCAGGTCGATGCGGTCGCCCTGCACCCAGCCTGCGAATTTAAAAGCACCGGTGCCCACGGGCGCGGTCTTGATGTCGTCGATGCTTTCGGGTGCCACGATCACCGCATCGCCCCAGGCAAGGTTAAAGAGCATATTGCCGTTGGGCTTGCTGAGGGTCAGTTGAACCGTCATCGGGTCAACCACGGTCACCTCGGCGATATCGGCAAACAGCGCCTTTTGTGCGTTGGTGCTGTCCTCTGCGCGGGCGCGGTCAAGGCTGAACTTCACGTCCTCGGCATCCATGGTGGTGCCGTCATGGAAGGTCACGCCCTCGTTCAGCATGAAGGTGTAGGTCAGCCCGTCTTCGGAGATCTCCCAGCTTTTGGCGAGGCCGGGAACCACCGACCCATCGCCCATGAAACGGGTCAGACCTTCGAAAACATTGGAATAAAGCACCTGATCGATGGCCCCAGCCGCGGCGCTGGTCGGGTCAAGATGTGGCGGCTCAAGTTGCAGACCAACGGTGATGCTGTCTTTGGCCAAAGCGGCTGCGGTGCTCAGCGCAAGGGCCGATCCGGCGGCGAAGAGGATGGATCTGAATGTCACTTTGAAACTCCCTGAGTTGGAACGGTGCCCTTTGATCCGGGCTTTTCATCAACTCTGTCCCGTTTTTGCGGAAGTAATCAAGAGGGTAAGTCCCTGAAAAAACGACAGAGAGCACATGAGTGCCACCAAGTGGACATTTCGCGCACTGGATGCTGCCACTGCGAAATGATAGCCGTGCGCAACCCGAACGAACCATGGGAAAAAGATGAGCGCCAACCTGCAGACAAAGGCCATCACGGCCGAAGATATCCGGGCCCGAAAAGGCAAGGAACCCATCGTCAGCCTGACCGCCTATACAACGCCAATGGCCACGCTGATGGACGAGGCCTGCGACTTTGTGCTGGTGGGCGACAGTGTCGGTATGGTGCTGCATGGGCTGCCCTCGACCCTTGGGGTGACCATGGAGATGATGATCCTGCACGGGCAGGCGGTTGCGCGGGGGCTGTCGCGCGCGCTCATGGTGATCGACATGCCCTTTGGCTCTTATGAAGAAGGACCGGCGCAGGCATTCCATAACGCCGCGCGCCTGATGCGGGAAACTGGCGCCGGTGCGGTCAAGCTGGAAGGCGGCGTCGAGATGGGTGAGACCATCCGTTTCCTGGTGAAACGCGGCATTCCGGTGATGGCGCATATTGGCCTCACGCCGCAGTCGGTGAACACGCTTGGCGGCTACAAGGTGCAGGGGCGCGATGCCGGAGCCGATGCGGTGATCGCCGACGCCCGCGCCGTGGCCGAGGCTGGGGCTTTTGCCGTGGTGCTCGAAAAGGTGCCGCAGGCTCTGGCGGATCGGATCACATCCGATATCGCGATCCCGACCATTGGCATTGGCGCTTCGGCAGGTTGCGATGGGCAGGTTCTGGTGGTGGATGACATGCTGGGCATGTTCACCGCCTTCAAGCCGAAATTCGTGAAACGCTACGCCGATCTTGGCCAGGCCGCCAAGGCCGCAATCGAAACCTATGCCGCCGAGGTGCGCGCCCGTAGCTTTCCCGCACCCGAACACGTCTTTGCAGACGCCCCTGCGACAAAGGACTGATCCGAGACATGACAGCTCTTATTCTGCGCCGACTGGCTGATCTGCGCGCAAAACACGCCACTTGGATTCGCACCGGTGAGGTGGTGGGCGTTGTTCCCACCATGGGCGCGCTTCATGCCGGTCACCTGTCTCTGGTGGAGGCGGCCAAGGCCGCCTGCGACCGGGTGATCGTGACCATCTTCGTCAATCCCAAACAGTTCAACAGCGCCGAGGATTTGGCAAAATATCCCCGCACCGAAGAGGCGGATGCCAAGAAGCTGGCGCCCTATGGTGTGGATGCTATCTATGTCCCCGAGCCCGATCAGATCTATCCCGACGGTTATGCCACATCAGTCTCGGTCGAAGGGATCACGGATGAGCTGGAGGGTACCTTCCGCCCAGGACATTTCGACGGTGTTGCCACGGTCGTGGCCAAGCTGTTCCTGCAGACCGGCGCCCACAAGGCCTTCTTTGGAGAGAAAGACTTTCAGCAACTCATGGTGGTGCGCCGCATGGCGCGGGATCTCGATATCCCGATCGAGGTCATAGGCTGCCCCACGGTGCGCGAAGCCTCGGGCCTCGCCATGTCCTCGCGCAATATGCGCCTGTCGGCTGAGGCCCTTGAAAAGGCAGGCCAGCTCTACCCGATCATGACCGATTGTGCCGCGCGCCTGGCGGCAGGAGAGGCATTCGAGCAGATCGAAGCGGAGGCCCGCGCGGCCCTGCAGGCAGCGGGCTTTGGAGAGGTCGAATATCTCGACCTGCGCTGCGCCGAAATGCTGGCACCGCTGCAGCGGCCAACCCGGCCCTCTCGACTTTTGGCGGCAGTATGGCTCAATGACGTGCGGCTTATCGACAATATCCCGGTTCCCGAACTAAGTGATTAGTAGGGGCTGGTCGCGCTAACAGGTTTGCGTCTAAAGTCTGCCCTCAGAACGATAGGAGAGAGGGCAGGAGATGAGTTACATTCTGGCGATCGACCAGGGCACCACCTCAACACGGGCGATCTTGTTTGATGACAAGATGCAGGTTGCAGGCAGCGCCCAGCAGGAATTCCCGCAATATTTTCCGCAGGCGGGCTGGGTCGAGCATGATCCAGAGGAGATCTGGTCGTCAACGCTTGAGGTCTGTCGCCGGGTGATGGCCGAGCAGGGCGTGACGGCCGCGCAGATTGCCGCCGTTGGCATCACCAACCAGCGTGAAACCACCGTTGTCTGGGACCGTGAAACCGGGCAAGCCATCCACAAGGCCATTGTCTGGCAGGATCGCCGTACCTCGGCCATCTGCGAAGAGTTGCGCGCTGCGGGGCACAGCGATCTGGTGCACCGAACCAGCGGTCTGCTACTCGATCCCTATTTCTCGGGCACCAAAGTGAAGTGGATCCTCGATACCGTGCCGGGCGCTCGTGCCCGGGGCGTCGAAGGCAAGCTGATGTTTGGCACCATCGACAGTTTCCTGATCTGGCGTCTGACGGGTGGTGCCTCTCATGTGACTGACGCGACCAATGCGTCGCGCACGCTGATGTATGATATCCGCAAGGGCGGTTGGAGCGCAGAGATTTGCGAGATCCTGGACATACCGATGGATATGCTGCCCGAGGTCAAGGACTGCGCCGCCGATTTTGGCGTTGTCGAGGCTGTGCATTTTGGCGGCGAAATCCCGATCCTGGGCGTGGCGGGGGATCAACAGGCAGCCACAATTGGTCAGGCCTGCTTTGAGCCGGGCATGATGAAGTCCACCTACGGCACGGGGTGCTTTGCGCTGCTCAACACCGGGGAGACGCCGGTCGAATCCCGCAACCGCATGCTGACCACCATCGCCTATCAGCTGGATGGAAAGCCGACTTATGCGCTGGAAGGGTCGATTTTCATCGCGGGCGCAGCGGTGCAATGGCTGCGTGACGGGCTTGGCATCATTGGCTCCGCTCAGGAAAGCGGAGGGCTCGCCGCCTCGGCGGACCCGGGGCAGGATGTGATCCTGGTGCCAGCATTCACCGGCCTTGGCGCACCCTATTGGGAGCCGGACTGCCGGGGCGGTATGTTTGGCCTCACCCGCAGCTCGGGCCCTGCGGAATTCGCGCGTGCCGCCTTGCAGAGCGTCGCCTTTCAGACCCGGGATCTTTGGGAAGCGATGCGGGCTGACTGGGAGGGCGCTGCAGGGGGCGCGGAAAGCACCGTCACCTTGCGTGTTGATGGTGGTATGAGCGCCAGCGACTGGACCATGCAAAGCCTGTCGGACATTCTTGGCGCGGCAGTGGATCGTCCGGTCATGCAAGAAACGACGGTTCTGGGCGCCGCTTGGCTGGCGGGAATGAAAGCTGGCCTCTATCCAGACAAACAAGGCTTCTCAGAGACTTGGGCGCGGGACCGTCAGTTTCGTCCCGCGATGGAAGAGGGGCAGCGCGAGGCCGCCTATGCGCGCTGGAAACGCGCGGTGCAGGCGGTGATTGGAGTATAGAGATCAGATCCTTTCACCAAACCGGTGGGCTCCCGCGCCCGCAGGTGCTTTGCCTGCGGCAACGCCCCTATGGCGGTCTTGGGCCCGGCGCCGCGCTGATGCGCGGCGCGGTCACGCCAGGGGAGATAGAGCCGATTCGGGTCAAGGGCCGCATCTTGCGGCCACGCCATAGGCGTGGTTCACCCTTGAGGCGACTCGGCTGGGAACATCAGACTTGAAATCGCGCTTTCAGGGCAGACCTGCCCCTGAAAGCCATCTCAGCAGTCCTTCTTGCGCTGCACATCGTGCAGCGCTCGGCCCAACCCGAAGTGCGTCATCTTTGATGATGCGCCAAAGGGGCGGGAGTGCACCCAGGGGCCTCAGGTGACGCGGGCGCCTTCCGCTATGGTGCGCGGGCGGGCGTTCAGCTCATCAATGCTAAAGCCGGCGATCGATTTGTACTTGGCGGCGTGCTCTGCAAGGCTTTTCCTTGAGACAACGTCCTCAACGGTGTCAAAGTCACCGGCGCAAAGGTCCTCAATCATCTGAAGAACTGCATCGGGTCCGCCAGCGGTACGGTTTGCAAGACCAACATTTGTCGTGAGGGGGCGCACCTCGGCTTCATAGGCTTCCAATGCGGTGCGCGTTACACCGTACTTCAGCAGGGCAACGCCGATAAGCCGGGCATCCAGAATGGCCTGGCTGGCACCGTTGGAGCCGACCGGATAGGTCGGGTGGGCGGCATCGCCCATTAAAGTTACGGCGCCGTCCGTCCATTTCTCAAGCGGGTCCCGGTCCACCATCGGGTACTCATAGACGACCTCTGCTCCGCGAATTAGGCCAGGCACGTCAATCCAGTCGAAACGCCATTCCTCGAAATGACCTACAAAATCACTGATGTCCGCCGCGCGATTCCAGTCTTCCTTTTTCCATTCGGAGTCCGGGTCAAAGCTCTTTTCAGCGATCCAGTTTATTGTCGCGATGCCAGTCTCATCAGGGTCCGAAATCGGATAGGCCACCATCCGCAACGCGTTGTGCCCGATCATGCACATGGCGCCACCCCCATTCCAGACTGGCCCGGGTGTGGTGGCACGCCACAGGATGCGACCATTCCAGATCGGCTCCCCCTCATTTGGATACATCTGTTTCCGCAGGGCAGAGTGGATGCCATCGGCCGCAATAAGCAGCGTGCCATCCATACGGCGTCCGTCGGACAGCAAAAGTGCGGCCCCGTCAGCCGTGTGTTCAAACCCTGCCGCGCGGGCGCCAGTGGATATGCAGCCCGGTCCGGCCCGTGCAATCAGCGCCTCATAGAGCATCATCTGCAGGGCGCCGCGATGAACCGAGTATTGTGGCCAGGCGTAGCCCGCTTCCAGGCCGCGTGGCTCTTCCCAGATGGTCTTGCCAAGTTTGGTGTAAAAGCCCAGCTGCCGCGTGCGCACGCCAATCGCGTCCAGCTCTTTCGACAGCCCCAGATCCATCAACTCGCGCACGGCATTTGGCTGAAGGTTGATGCCGACACCCATGGGTTTCAGCTTGGGCGTAGATTCGCAGATGTGGAAAGGAACACCGATCTGATGCAGCGTCAGGCCCAGCGTCAGCCCCGCAATACCGCCCCCGGCAATAAGAATGGTCATCCGGCCCCTCCTGTCGATCTCTCGTCTGGCCGTTAAAAGCATGCCGGGGCAGGGCAGGGCAAGAGCTGCCGTGCAGAGGCCGCGGAGACCATGCCCAGGATGTCAGCCGGAGGCGGCGATGATCAGGTCCGGTCCAAAGATGACATTGGCGTAGTTTGTCAGATAGATCTTGAGCCAAGGGGTAAAGCGTTCAGGGTGACGCTGCACTTCGGCAATCAGATCGTGGTAGTCGACCCAGCGTGTTTCCATCACCTCATCCGGGTTGGGATCCAGGCTTACGGGCCTGTGGGCATGGGCCAGGAACACATCCACCACTTCGTGTTCGACCATGCTGTGGCCGACATCGGCCCGGTACTCCAGCTGATGACGAAACTCAGGGTAAAGACCTGTGATGCCGAGTTCTTCTTTCATGCGGCGCACCGCACAGGCAGAGGCGGCCTCCTCCCACATCGGATGCGTGCAGCAGGTGTTCGCCCAAAGGCCCGGCGTGTGGTACTTGCCCATGGCACGGCGCTGCATCAGGATCTCGGTTCCTTTGACCACGAACACCGAGACAGCCTTGTGCTTCAGCCCCTCTTCATGAGCGGCCAGTTTGTCCACGGGTATCAGTTCGCCGTTCACCCAGGCCGGGATCGGATGTGTCATCTGCGGTTCAAACCCGTTTCAATCCCCAAAAATCAGCCGCTGAAGCAGTTTCAGTCAGCCTGTCTTCAATTCGCTAGTCGTAAAAGGGATCCGTGGCAATTACGCGAAAGGCCGCGCCCCAGGGGCCGCGGCCTGTTGTGCCGAAATTTTGAGCCTTGGCGCTTATTCTGTTGCGGCAGGTCCGTGCTGAGCCAGGAAGGCGTAGATATCTTCGCCGCCCTTTTTCAGTTTGAAGGACATCTTCGACTTGGCCTTGCTGTCGTCCAGATACTCACGCAGGAAGGCGCGAGGGTCCTGGGTGTAGGTCACGAAGTTTTCTTCATCCCAGACCAGTCCTGCTTCACCAGCTGCGACAATATCGTCACCATATCGGAAACCCTCAGCAGTGCCGGCGGTGCGGCCGACAACACCCCAGAGGTTCGGGCCAGTCTTGCCGCCCTTGACGATGGTTTCGCCGCTGTCCGAAACGATCATGTGGCAGGATTTGCACTTGTTGAAGCCTTTTTCGCCCTTGGCAGCATCGCCTTCGGCAAAGGCAGGTGCAGCCAGCAGAGTGATCATGGCGGCGGACATCAGACGTTTCATATGCTTGCTCCAGTTTGAGTTGGCTGAGGGGAATACGAGCGCATTATTGGTCATAGTCAATGGACGTTTTGACGCGCTGAGGGAAATTTGCAGAGATTTGCCGACCCCGGGCGGATCAGATCACGATGCATTCCAGCAGGGTAAAAGGTCTCCAGACGCGGGCTTTGCCTCGTAAACCGCCCTTGCAATGGCGCGGCTGAGGCACAGCGCCGCAGCGTGTCCAATCTGGCCCAGTTCCACCTCAGGGGCCGTGAGAGGCCGCGCTCCGGTGGTTGCGGCAAAGACCAGATCTCCATCCCCAGGCGCATGGGCGGGCAGGGTTGCGCGGCCAATGCCGTCATGGGCGGCGGTAGCGATCCTTTGGCACTGGGCCTTGGTCAGATCTGCATCCGTGGCGACTATGGCGATGGTGGTGTTGCCGCGTTCATCGGGAAGGGGCAATCCTTCGGCCTGTCCGCGCATGGCCTGCATTTTGCGGCTGGTTTCGGCCTGACCCAAACCGCCGCGCGGGTCGGGGCCAAGGCCTCCGAATTCTCCGTCCACCTCGAACGGCGCCGCCCAGAAATGCCGATCACCCGGTGTGGTCACAGCGCCCATCGGGTTTGCCGCAACAAGCGCACCCACCGTGATGCCGCTTTCGAGCACGAAAGAGGCAGAGCCCAGCCCGCCCTTGACCATGGCGGTCAGCGCCCCAGTGCCTGCACCGGCCGTGCCAATGGCAAAGTCTTCGCTTGCAGCTTCAAACGCCGCGCGACCAAGGGCGCGATAGGGGTTCTCTTGCCAGTCTTTGTCACCGCCGTTCAAAAGGTCAAAGATGATCGCACCGGGCACCAAAGGGATAATTGCAGGGCCAAGGCGGAACCCCCGGCCAGCATCTCGCAGCGCATCAACCACACCCGAGCAGGCATCAAGGCCAAAGGCCGAACCGCCCGACAGGACCAGCGCGTCGATCTGGGCAACCGATTTGTCGGGGGCCAGAAGATCCGTCTCGCGCGTGCCCGGCGCGCCGCCCATCACGTGGACCGAGGCTGTAAAGGGGCTTTGAGCTGTCAGCACAGTTGCCCCGGATTTCAGGGCATCATCCTGGGCATTTCCAACCACAAAGCCGGGAACGTCAGTGATCAGGTTGCGGGGGCCGGGTCGCATGGCGATCCTCCTGAGTGGTTTCTACCGATCGGTAAGTTGAGCGGGGTCAGATGCAGCGACCGCCGTCCACCTCCATGGCGACGCCGGTGACCATCGAGGCCTCGTCAGAGCAGAGGAAGCACGCCGCGTTGCCCATGTCCTCGGGCGTTGAAAAGCGGCCCAGCGGAATTGTGGACAGGAATTTTGCGCGCACCTCGGGGGTGTCTTCGCCCATAAAGGATTTCAGCAGCGGCGTTTCCCCAGCCACCGGATTGATGGCATTGACCCGCACGCCAGCCGGGGCCAGCTCGACCGCCATGGTGCGGGTTGCGGTGATCATCCAGCCCTTGGACGCGTTGTACCAGTTGAGGTTCGGGCGGGGCGAGACCCCTGCCGTAGAGGCGACGTTCAGGATCGCGCCGGTTTGCCTTGTTTTCATATGCGGTACCAGGGCGCGGGCGGTGAGGTAGACGGATTTCATGTTCACGTTGAAGACGCGATCAAAATCATCCTCGCTCACCTGATCCAGTGGGGTCGGCAGGTGGGTGACGCCAGCATTGTTGACCAGGATGTCCACATGTCCAAAGGCTGTGAGCGCAGCTTCGGCCATGCTGTTGACCGAACCGCCGTCCGCGACATCGACGGCCTGAGCGATGGCGGCGCTGCCTTTTTCTTCGGCCAGAGCAGCCGCCGCATCAGCGTTGATATCTGCAATCATCACCCGCGCGCCTTCGGCGAGGAACTTTTCGACAATCCCGGCGCCAAATCCCGAGGCGCCCCCGGTTACAATCGCCGTTTTCCCTGCAAGCCGCATAAGTCTTTCTCCGTCAGTATATTGCGTTTGACGAAATACCTGATGCATCAGGTATCACGCAACGCGTTGAAATCTTTGATTTCAGGCAGCGTTGGGTGAGTCAGGTTTTTCGCATAACGCTCCAAAATCTCGTTTTGATAGCTTTAGCAGCGATCCCGGCAGGTGCAATCGCTGATCGCCACTCGGCGGTTCATTCTGGATCGACCTTGCCGCGGCCCGCTTTGATCTGGCTGCGCTGTTTCTTGGCGTCCAGCCGACGTCGCACCGATCCACGGGTGGGTTTGGTGGCGATGCGCCGTTTCGGGGCCACTAGCGCCTTGCGCAAAAGTTCGGCCAACCGCTCGCGCGCGATATCGCGGTTGCGCTGCTGCGATCGGGTTTCGTCGCACTGCAGGATGATGGCGCCCTTCTTGGTCCAGCGCCGTCCGGCCAGTCGTTTCAGGCGCGCCTTGACCGCCGGGGTCAGAGACGGGGAGCGTGCGGCCTCGAACCGCAGCTCAACCGCAGTGGCGACCTTGTTCACATTCTGCCCGCCCGGCCCAGAGGCGCGGATGAAGCTTTCGGTGAGTTCCCAGTCCTGGAGGGCGATATCATCAGTGATCCGTATCATCTTGGGGCGGACCCTAAAGTGTCTTACGGCAAGGTAAAAGGGCCGCCCCCCACCCGGGACGGCCCTTCGAAAGTTCTCAGGAGGTCGGGTCGGTTAGATTTGCCCGTTGCAAATCAGCCGAGGGGACCACACAGCAAAGGGCTGCCTCAGCAGGCGGACCCTCCGGTTGTTCCAACACCTTGCTCCAACACCTTTCTTGACACTGGATCACCTCCTTTTCTTTTCTGTTTCCGTTGATCTCAGCGTTGCACGGTTTTCCGTATCTGCCAAACAAAAAAACACGGCCCCCGAAAACCGGAGGCCGAAGCTGTTGCATTTCTGAGCAGTGGTCAGACGCCTTGGATCAGGCTGGCTGTGCGGTCAGGCGGTTCACGATCACACGGAAGGGGATCAGAGCCACCAGGGCGAGCGACAGTTTCACCATCCAATCCGCAACCGCGAGCGAGACCCAAAGCGGCGCAATCGGACCGGCGCCGAGCAGCGGCAGCATTTCGTCGGCCCAGGAGACATCATTGGCAGGCTCGATCCAGGACAGCGCGCCTGAGAAGGCGATGGTGAAAAACAATGCGGTATCGACGCTGGACCCGACCAAGGTGGAGGCCAGCGGCGCGCGCCACCATTTTCCTTCCCGCAGGGCGGAGAAGACGGAAATATCCAGAAGCTGGGCGGTCAGGAAGGCCAGGCCCGAGCCGATGGCGATGCGCAGGGTCACGAGCGGGCCGAATTCGCCCATGATCTGGGTGCCGATGAGGGAGCAGATCACGCCCACCACAAAACCGGCCAGGACAACGCGGCGCGCCGGGCCTTCGCCATAGACACGGTTCATCACATCGGTGACGAGGAAGGCGATCGGATAGGTGAAGGCGCCCCAGGTCAGCCAGTTGCCGAACAGGAATTGCACCAGGATGTTGGAGGCCACAACGACGGCGGCCATGGCAAGAATGCCGGGGATATGGGAACGTGTCATGTATCTGGTCCGTTTTGACAAGGTAGCGGAGACTTGTTTGCTGGCCCGGCGCAACGTCTATGCGCCAAGGATCGGGCCAGTTAGGCCTTTTTGTTGGGTTTGGCAAGGCCGAGTGTTGCGGCCAAGGTTGCGCTCCCGCCCGCCGGAAGAGACAAAAAATGTCTCACCGACCGTTGGGCCGGGCAGCGTGCTGGCGCACGCGGCGGGTGCATTGCTTCAATCCGGCAGGCTGTATTCGACCAGTTCGGTACGCTGAAAGGGGTTGAAGTTGTCGTCCGATATCATCGTTGCGCGCAATTGGCCGGCCGTATCACGCCAGACAGCCACACCTTCGAGATTGTCATGAGTGCCCAAAGGCGTGCGAATGAGCGTGATCTCATTCTTGGCGCCATCCTCGGTCACATCCCATCGGCGCAACCGGCTTTGGAAGCCGATGAGCAGGAAGCGCCGCTCCAGCACATAAAGGCGTCCGTCGGGACCAAAGTCTGCGCCCACAGGCAAAAAACCGTCACGGCGCGGCAGGCTAAAGGGTTGGTCCCAGCGCGTGCCGTCCCAGCGCCAGATCGGGATGTTGCCAAATTCGTCAGGGTCATTCTCCGGCATCGTGTAAAGACGCCCCGTGGGATCCATCGCCAGAGCTTCGAAGGATTTGTTGAGGGGCAGGTGGCGGAACGCATCAGGGCGGGGCAGAACCCTTGCGGGATTTCTGTTCAACTGGTGTTCCGCAACGCGCGAGACACCCTCATAGGAAACAAACAGTCGGTCGTCTGGCGAAAGGACAAGCCCCTCGCTGTCCATGACTGAGCCTTTGATGATCTTCCCGGTTGAGGACCTCAGTGCACGGGCTTTGGTGATTGTCGCTGCGGAAATCAAACCGTGGTTGCGCTCAAGTGTTGCGAGCACCAGGGTTGCGCGGTCGCTGAGCACAACGATCTCCTGGCCCTGGTCCAGAACCTCAATTCCGGAAAACCCGCCGAACCATGGCTGCGATTGCGATGCTGAAGGCGTCCACGTGAAGGTCGCCAGAAAACGCGCCCGCCCTTCAGTCTGCAACTCTTTTGCACTTGCATAGGCAGCGAGCGCCAAGGCAAGTCCGGCAAGCACAGCAAAGGTCAATCTGATTGAAGCACGGCGGCGCATTGCCGGGGGAGATCCTTGAGCGTGTAGTCGCGGCGCGGCTTGGGTTTTGGCGCATTGGGATCGCGCGGCTTGGGCGGCGGTGGGTTCAGGATGTCATTGACCCATTTCTGCGCATCAGCGCAGCCATCGCCGCGTGGCGGTGGATCCTGATCCACGCAGCCGCGGGCGCCGCGCGGACAGTTGAGCCTTACGTGGAAATGGTAGTGATGGCCCCACCAGGGACGGATTTTGCGCAGCCAGCGCCGGTCGCCCTTGGCGTCCTTGCACATCTGCACCTTCGCACCGGGAAAGACAAAGATGCGCGCAACGCGTTTGTCGCTGGCGGCGGCTTTCAGCAGCTCGTGATGCTGACGGCTCCAGCTGCCATTCACATAGGCGCCCTTGTCTCGGCGCAGAGATATGGAGGAAATCTTTTCGCGCTGGGCGTGGCTCAGGTTCAGCCGGTCGGGCGGCAGCATCCAGATATCGATATCCAGACCGATCTGGTGGCTGCGATGACCCGACAGCATCGGCCCGCCCCGTGGCTGGCTGATGTCGCCGATATAGAGCCCTTTCCAACCGGGGAGAGTAGCGGCGAACCGGCTGAGGTCCTTTATGTAGTCGATGGTCTCGGGGTGGCCCCAGTTTCGGTTGCGTGACAGGCGCATGGCCTGCCAGGTGGGGCCGGTTTCCGGCAGCTGAACCGCGCCGGCAACGCAGCCCTTGGCATAGGAGCCAAGCGGGGCAGGGCGTTGCTGCGAGCCGGTCGCCTTGGCGCCGAACAGCTGCTTTGCGGGCGTTTCAGCCGTTGCGGGACCCAGAAGTCCGATCAGGGCAAAACACGTCGCAATCAGCAATCTCACTTCTGGTCTCCTTCGCCGTTCACCCACTTCAATAGAATCAAGCCTAGTACAAAGAGACCGATAACGGGAGTGATGCCAAGCCGCGCGCTGCCGGTGATTGTGGTGGCAAGACCGATCAAAGCGGGCGCGAGAAAGGCCGTTGCCCGCCCCGAAAGCCCATAAAGACCAAAGCTTTCCGTGGCCTTGGCCAGGTCTGTGTGGCGCACCATCAGGCTGCGGCTTGCGGCCTGCAAGATTCCGCCGAAGCCTCCGATCAGCACGCCGCAGCCAAAGAAAACGGCATCCGGCAAAGAGGAACCCTCTGGCAGGGGCACTCCAAAGAACTGTTCGCGGGACATGGAGACGACGGTAATGCAGACCAGCGTGAGCACCACTATGGCGACGATGATCACCGGTTTCGGGCCATGGCGCCGGTCCGCCTTGCCGCCGAGCCAGCTGAACAGCGTGGCTGAAATTGCGGCAATGATTCCGAAGACGCCAATCGAGGTGATCGACCAATCCAGCACAAGGCTCGCGTAGACCCCACCAAAGGCATAGAGCCCATTGAGCGCATCACGATAGAGCATGGAGGAGACAAGATAACTTGTCAGGCTTGCACGGTGGCGCAGCCCGGCGACCAGATCGATCACCATTCGCACAGCGCGTCCAATGGTGCCGCGCTGGCCAGTCGCGCTGTCATCATGCACCCAAAGAAAATAGGGCACCATGAAGATCGCAAACCAGATCGCGGTCACTGGCCCAACGGCGCGGGTACCCTCTCGGGTTTCGGCATTGAGGCCCAGGATGGGGTCCATACCGATCAGGGTTTTCCCATTGCTTTGTTCTACAAAAAGCAAAAGCATGATGAAAAGTGCGATAACCCCGCCCAAATAGCCGAAAGCAAAGCCCGAGCCAGAGATGGCGCCGACCTCATCTTTGGTGCCAAGGGAAGGGAGCTGCGCGTTGACAAAAATCAGTGCGAATTCGGCGCCGATAAAGCCGACGCCAAAGCAGGCCAACATCCACCACAGATTGCTGCCGGCAGGATCCATGTACCAAAGGCTCCAGGCGCCGATAAGGTACATGATTGAGAATACCATAATCCAAGGCATCTTTCGGCCAGATATATCCGCAAGAGCGCCCAGAAAAGGCGCTCCAAAGCCAATGAGCAACCCTGTCACGGTCATTCCAATGGACCAGATGGTTTGCGCCTGTGCCTCTGCGGAATGCTCGTCAAGTCCATGCCCAATGAAGTACTGTTCAGCGACTTCAACAAAAAACGGGCTGAAAACGAACGTCACCAGGAGCGTATGATAGGGTTGACTGGCCCAATCGAAGAACCACCACCCCCAAATGCGCTTGCGTCGCGAAACCTCTGCCATGTCGCCCATCCCCTGACGTTTTGTTGATGCCGATAAGACAGGGGCGGGGGCCGCTAGGCAAGACCCTCTTTTCTATGACATGGGCGGCCAGGGGCGTGCGGCATCCGCCTGACACCATCCATTGATCCAATCGGGCATGGCTGGGCTTTGAGCACTCTCTGCGCCAATTGCGGCAAGCACCTTTGCCGGGGGAACAATCCCGCGCGCGTCGGTGATGGCAGTGCGCAGCATGACGTGGCTGGCGCAGTCTCCGTTTGCCTCCCACATGGATTGTTCGAGGTAAATGAATTTGTCGTCCCAGGCGACGGCGCGGCTGCGCATCTCGAAACGCTCAAAGCCACGGATGCGGCGGCGAAACCGGACCGAGGTGCCGGCGACGGTCATCCCCCAGCGATTTTGCCTGAGGGCGCCGATCAGCCCCACACGCTGGGCCAGCATGGTGCGGCCCAGATCATAAAGGGTCATGGCGCGGCCGTTGTTCAGCTCCAGCCAGATATCCAGATCCCAGGGCCAGCAGATATGGCGCGAACGATGCTCCGCTGTCAGCGGCAGCGGCTCCATCCGGCTGGCAATATAAAGATCCTTCAGAAGGCGCACGATAGGGAACATGGGGGCAGGTACTCCGGCTGTTGCGTGCCCGTCATGCCACCCATTTACCGCCCGTCAACCGCAACCTCGCGGAAGGCTTGCGCATCGGGCCGGGGCTGCTTACCTGTTACGCGGCTAACAAAGGGGAATAGGATGCTCTCGCTGTTTCAAATCCTGCTTTTGATCCTGGACATCGTCTGGTTCTTCATCATCGCCCATGTGATCATGAGCTGGCTGATCAATTTCCAGGTGCTGAACCTGAACCAGCAGCTGGTGGCGCAGATCTGGTATGGTGTGAACCGCATCCTTGAGCCTCTTTACGCGCCGATCCGCCGGATCATGCCCAATATGCAGGGCATCGACCTGACACCGCTTGTGGTGCTGATTGCAGTCTATGCGCTCAGGATCATCATCCAGAACAACATGGTTATGTTCTACTGACCCACTGACGGCCTGCGGGGCGTAAGGTCGGATTTGATCGGGTGGCCTCTTGCTGCCCGATTCTTCATGTGGGATTGTGCGGCGAACCCGAGCAGACACTCCCTTGAGGCCCCCCTTCGATGACGCAGACGACAGACCTGCCAAAGGCAACCCCGCTGCTGCGCGACATCTTTGGCTTTGATGCCTTCCGCCCCGGGCAGGAAGAGATCGTCGATGCGGTGACGGCGGGTGAAAACGTGCTGGCGATCATGCCAACAGGGGGCGGTAAATCCCTGTGTTATCAACTTCCAGCGCTCTTGCGTGACGGTGTTGCGGTCGTCATCTCGCCGTTGATTGCGCTAATGCGTGATCAGGTGCGCGCCCTGCAAGAGGCAGGCGTGGTGGCCGGTGCACTCACCTCGGGCAATACGGAAGAAGAGACCGAAGCCGTTTGGGAAGCGATCGAGGCGGGGCGGCTCAAGCTGCTTTACATGGCGCCGGAGCGGCTCGCCTCGGGCGCGGCCATGGGAATGCTGCGGCGGATCGGCGTTTCGCTGATCGCCGTGGACGAGGCGCACTGCGTCAGCCAATGGGGCCATGATTTCAGACCTGACTACCTGCGCATCGGTGAGCTGCGCCGGGCGCTGGGCGTGCCGCTGGCGGCCTTTACCGCAACGGCGGATCAGGAAACCCAGGAAGAGATCGTACAGAAGCTTTTTGATGGCGAAGCGCCGCGTGCCTTCCTGCGTGGGTTTGACCGGCCCAATATCCATCTGGCCTTTGGCGCCAAGGATGGGCCGCGCCGCCAGATCCTTGAGTTTGCGGCGGCGCGCAAGGGGCAGTCCGGCATTGTCTATTGCGGCACAAGGGCCAAGACCGAGGCGATTGCCGCCGCCCTGCGCGAGGCGGGCCATGTGGCCTGTCACTATCACGGGGGGATGGAGGCCGAGGATCGGCGCATCGTGGAGACGCGGTTCGCGCGCGAGGATGGCTTGATCGTGGTGGCGACGGTGGCCTTTGGCATGGGTATCGACAAGCCCGATATCCGCTGGGTCGCCCATGCAGACCTGCCAAAAAGCATCGAAGCCTATTATCAGGAAATCGGCCGCGCAGGACGAGACGGGGCACCGGCAGAAACCCTGACCCTCTTCGGCCCCGAGGATATCCGGCTGCGCCGCAGCCAGATCGACGAAGGCATGGCACCGCCCGAACGGCGCGCTGCGGATCATGCGCGGCTCAATGCTCTGCTTGGGCTGGCTGAAGCGCTGAAGTGTCGCCGTCAGACCTTGCTGGCCTATTTTGGGGAAGAGGCCGCGCCTTGCGGCAATTGCGACCTCTGTGACAGCCCGGTGGAGGTCTTTGATGGCACCACGGCGGTGCGCAAGGCCCTGTCCGCCATCCTGCGTACGAATGAAACCTATGGTACGGGCCATCTGATCGACATTCTGCGCGGCACCGAGACGGACCGGGTACGGGCCAAACGTCATGACGAGCTGTCGGTTTTTGGCTGTGGCAAAGAATACGGAAAATCCCAGTGGCAAGCGGTGTTCCGGCAGATGATGGGGCACGATCTGGTGCGCCCCGACCCCGAACGGCACGGCGCGCTGCGCATGACCGAGGCGGCCCTGCCGGTGCTGCGCGGCGAGGCAGAGATAGCCTTGCGCAAGGATACAATCAAATCCGCAGACCGCCGCCCGACGGTCAAGGCACTGGTCTCGGACGAGGATGCACCGCTTCTGTCGGCGCTGAAGGCAAAGCGTCGCGCCCTGGCAGAGGCGCAGAAGGTGCCTGCCTATGTGATCTTCCCGGACCGCACCCTGATCGAGATGGCCGAGCAACGCCCTGAGACCCTGGACCAGATGGCCCGTATCAGCGGGGTCGGCGCCAAAAAATTGGAACGGTACGGAGACGATTTCCTGAGTGTGATCACGGGCGCAGTGGAACAGATGCATCCGCAGCGCAGGAAGCTTGCCGCGCGGGCTGGGGCTGGGTCGGTTTTTGACGCCCTTCTGGAAGTGCAGGTGCGGCTTGCGCGAGGAGAATGTGGCACCCTGAAACCGCTCAGCTGTTCGGCCTCTCTTTTGGCAAAAGTGGCCCAATTGCGTCCCGAGGACGAGGCCGGGGTTGAACGGCTTTTGGGAGAGCGCCGCGCGGAACGTTTCGCTGTGGCGTTTCTGGACGTCTTGCGCGGCGCGGGCTAAGTCTGACCCAGAACAGAGCGAGGATGACGTATGCTGGTAGTGGTTTCCCCTGCAAAGAAACTGGACTGGGCCGAGCGTGACATGGAAATGACCGCGCCTGCGTTCCAAGAGGATGCGGTGCAGCTAAATGCGGTCGCGCGCGAGCTGTCGGTGGCCGAGTTGATGAAGCTGATGCACATCAGCGAGGATCTGGCCAAGCTGAACTACGACCGGTTTCGCGCCTTTGAGGAGACGCCGGCGGCAGACGCGCTGCGCCCCGCTGCCCTGGCCTTTGCGGGCGATACCTATCAGGGTCTTGAGGCCACCTCGCTGGACGCCGAAGAAATGGCCTGGGCGCAGGATCACTTCCGCATTCTGTCCGGCCTTTATGGCGTGTTGCGCCCGATGGATGGAATGCAGCCTTACCGGCTTGAGATGGGATCGAAGCTGAAGACCGCGCGCGGCAAGAACCTTTATGACTACTGGGGGAGCCAGATCGCCGAAGCGCTGAATGCCCAGGCCGAAGCGACGAGCAGCGATATACTGGTGAACTGCGCCAGCCAGGAATATTTTGGCGTCGTGGACCTGAAGACCCTGAAGCCAAAGGTCATCACACCGGTCTTCATGGAACTGAAAAACGGCACACCCAAGGTCGTCAGCTTTTACGCCAAACGCGCGCGCGGCGCGATGGCGCGCCATATCATCCAGCACCGGCTGAAAGACGCGGATGCGTTGAAAGACTTCGATACGGGTGGTTATGCCTATCAGCCGGGTCTGTCCGAACCGGACAAGCCGGTCTTCCTGCGGGGCGAATGATCCGGGTCAGGCAGCCGGGGAAATGTCGATCGGCTGCGCATCGTCAGGCGCATGTTCCTCGATCCGTTCTAGGATCAGCGCCTTGCGAAGGGGTTTGGTCAGGTAGTGATCAAGTCCGGCGGCCAGGATTCCTTCGGAATCCCCTGTCATGGCATGGGCGGTCAGGGCCACGATGGGAACGTGTCGCCCAGTGCCTTCTTCGATCCGGCGGATTTCTGCAGTTGCCTGTTTGCCGTCCATCACCGGCATGGAAATGTCCATGAAGATCAGGTCGGGCTCAAAGCTTTCGTAGGCAGCCACCGCCTCGACACCGTTGTTGGCAAATTGCAGGTCAATATTGGTATTCTTGACCATCTTGCGGAAAACCAGCTGGTTGGTCTTGTTGTCCTCGGCTGCCAGAACCCGCATCAGGCGGGGGGCAGATGGGCCAGGCCCGACCGGAGCTGCAAGGTCCGGGGTCGGGGCAGGCGAAACAGCTTTGGCATTGTCCGCAGCATAGGCTTCTTCAAGGGTGAGCCTCTGTGCCTCCTCGGGATCGGCCGGTGTCTGATCCTTTGCCTCGATCGGATCTGTTCCGATTTCTGCCAGTTTCTCAAAAAGTTCATCTCTGGGCGTCGGTTTTTGCAGGATGTGGAAGCTCAACTCATCCACATCGGCATCCTGAACAGTATGCGGGTTCGCACTGAGCAGCAGGAAGGGGACGTGCGGCCATTGCCCGTCGTGCAGTGTTCTGGCCAGTTGAACCCCGCCCCCACCGGGCAGACTGTGTTCGCAAATGACCAGATCGATATCCGGTGTCATTGCGTCGATCGCCGAGCCGATGCTTTGGGCGGTTTTGACGTCCACTCCGCGCAGCATCAGGTGGCGCTGCATGATCTCGCAGTTCAGCGGGATATCATCCACCAAGAGCACTTTTTTCAGGCTACCGGGCACCTCTGGGATGTCGGACAAGGCACCTTGGGGCGTTGGCATCGGAAGGCGGAAGCCGAAGCAGGATCCTTGCCCCTCTTCGCTTTCGACCCAGATTTCACCACCCATCAAATCGATCAGGCGTTTGGTGATCGCCAGGCCGAGGCCGGTGCCTTCGAACTTGCGATTGCGCTCATCTTCAACCTGATTGAACTCACCGAAGATGTGTTCGATTTTGTTCTTCGGAATGCCGATCCCGGTGTCTTCGATGGTTACATGGACCGAGCAGCGGTTGCCTTCAGGTTCGGCAAGGCCGGTGATACGGATCGTCACGTGGCCTTCCTTGGTGAATTTCACCGCGTTGCCGACGAGGTTCGTCAGAACCTGCCTTATGCGCCCGGGGTCGGCCACAAAACGCGTCGGCAGGAAGATGTCGTAATCAACCAGCAGCGCCAGCCCTTTGTCCCGCGCCGTGGGCTGCAGCAGCATGACGACCTCGTGGATGCTGCGCTCCAGATCAAAGGGTTCGGGATGCAGCGCCAGTTTGTCGGCTTCGATCTTGGAATAGTCCAGAACGTCATTGATGATCACCAGAAGCGCTTCGCCCGAGTTCTTGATCGTATTGGCATAAAGACGCTGTTCTTCGGACAGTTCGGTATCGCTCAGCAGCTCTGCCATGCCGATCACACCATTCATCGGGGTGCGGATCTCGTGGGACATATTTGCGAGGAAGGCTGATTTTGCGCGGTTTGCACTCTCGGCGCGTTCGCGGGCGGCGCGCAGCTCTTCCTCGTAGCGCACCGATGAGGTGATATCGAGCGCCAGGCTCACCACGTCTCCGCCCTGTCCGCGTTGGTCGATCAGCCTCAGGAAGCGGTCGTCCCACATCTGGATCACGATGGGCTCAGGCTTAAGAGACATCCAGCGGTCGGTCATCATCCCGCGCCAGTCCGAAGGATGCATGTCGCCAGTGTTGACCAGCCCCTCATCAGTCAGGATCTGCAGGATACGGACATAGGAGACACCAGGAGTGATCTCTTCCAGACCGTCAAAGATATTGAGGTAGGCCGTGTTCGCGCCAATCAACCGGCTGTCACTGTCGAAAAAGGCAAAACCATCCTGAAAGGCCTGGATCGAATGCCACAGGCGACGTTCGGCCTGTTCTATCTTTTCGTTGGCCATGGAGAGGTCTGATTTGACCTTGGCATTTTCGTCGCGGGTCTTTGCCACTTCGGCCTGGGTTTCGCCGATCTGGCGGGTGAGGGCGAGCGCGTGACGGCCGAGTTTGCGGTTCGCAGCGGTCAGCTCGGCCTGCTTGAGTTCAAGCAGCCGCTCTGCCGCCAGGCGCGCCCGGCGTTCCTCAGCGAGTTTTTCGGCAAGGTTCATCCCTGCGTGCTCCAACCTCAATCTACAGACACACTGCGCCTGGCCTTACTCAAATGCGACACATGTGCCCGATATCGGTGTTACGACGGGAAACCTTGCTATGGCGTTAAACGCATGTCAGCCTGACATTATTTGGAGGGTGCCATGTTGGGTCGATTAATTTCTGTCTTTGTCTCGCTACTCTGGGTTTTTGCGGCGCATGCGCAGCCCATTTCAGATCAGGTTCTGCCGACTGTGCGCTATCAGTCTTTTGCGGACACCGACTATTATGGCTTTGATCTGCAAGCTCTTTTCGACACAGACATAGGGTCCTGTGTCGCGGCCTGCAGTGCTGACCGAAACTGTGCGGGCTTTTCTTTCAACACCAAGGCGGCTGCCTGTTTCCCAAAATCGCAGATGAGTGAGGCAACGCCCTACAGTGGCGCTGTTTCTGCCGTGAAAGTGCCCGTCCCTGTTGCTGCGCAGGCGGCGGCTCGCCAACGCGCAGATGCGGTGCCATTCCTGCGCAAACGTGATTTTGATGCTGCTCTTCGGCAGGCAGGAAATATCGGTCTGCGATATCCGACCTATGGCGCCAGCCTCGACGAAATGATCCGCACGGGCCGGATGCAGGCGCGCGGCGGCAATGTGCAAAACGCGCTTGGCTGGCTCAGCGCAGCGGTTGCCATATCGGACGATCCGATGCTCTGGAGCGAGATTTCCACGCTTTGGCTGCGAATCGCGCAACAGGACAACCAGAAAGCACGCACCCGGCGCGAGGCGGCCCTGTCCGCGGCGATCAACGGGTACCTGCGGGCCGGACCTCTGCCGCAGCAGGCTGGCGCCATGGTGCGTGCGGCGCGCGCGCTGGAGACGCTTGGCCGGGGGCGCGACATGCTCTTCGCTCTGCGCCATGCACAGGATCTCGCGCCGCGCCCTGAAACGGCGACGCTGCTGGACGAGGCCATTGGAAAATATGGCTTTCGCGTCGCCGACAGCACCGTGGAGAGTGACAGCGCGGCACCCCGTATCTGTGTTGAGTTCTCCGAGGATCTGCAGCGCAGTGGCGTGAATTATGGCGATTATGTCAAAGGCATGGAGGCAGGGCTCGCGGTTGAGGCAAGCGGTCGCCAGTTGTGCCTTGATGGCGTAGAACACGGCAAACGCTATCGTGTCGTCCTGCGGCGTGGTCTGCCTGCCGCCAGCGGTGAGGCGCTGATCCGCGATGTCGAACTCACGCACTATGTGCGTGACCGCGCGCCTGCAGTGCGTTTTCCGGGCCGTGCCTACGTGCTGGCGAAATCCGATCAAATCGCCTTGCCCGTTGAAACGGTCAATCTGCGCGATATTGACCTGCAACTGCGCCGGGTCAGCGACCGCAACCTGCTGCGCACCCTGCAGGAGGGCTATTTCGGCCGCCCCCTATCCCATTGGCAGGATGAGTATTTCTCCTCTGACATCGGAGAGGAAGTCTGGACCGGAACGGCCCGCGTTCAGGACGATCTGAACCGCGACATGACCACCCGTATTCCCTTGGCCGAGGTTCTGGCTGACCGACCGGTAGGGATCTATGCGCTGACGGCTCGTATCCCGGGCGCTGACCCCTATGATGACCCCGGCGCGACGCAGTGGTTCGTGCTGACGGACCTGGGTCTCAGCACCATGTCCGGCGCCGATGGGCTGCATGTTCAGGTGCAGGGGCTGACGGATGCCAAGCCGCGTGCGGGCGTCGAAGTCACGCTGATTTCCAATGCAAATGCGGTGCTGGCCATCGCAGAAACCGACGCAAGCGGCTATGCCCGCTTTGAGCCGGGCCTGTCACGTGGTCGCGGCGCTGCGGCGCCTGCGATGGTTATGGCAAAACAGGGGGACGTAGATTTTTCCTTTCTATCTCTGAAGGATACAGCCTTTGACTTGTCGGATCGGGGTGTTGAAGGTCGGCCCGCGCCGGGTCCGGTGGATGTCTTCTTGACCACGGATCGCGGTGCTTATCGGGCGGGGGAAGTGATCCATGTAACGGCGCTGACCCGCGACAGCCGTGCTCTGGCCATTGAGGGTCTGCCGCTCACCGCGATCCTGCATCGTCCCGATGGGGTAGAATACAGCCGTCACGTTTCGGCCGGGGGCGAGATTGGCGGACATGTGATATCCCTACCGATCGGTCAGTCAGCGCCGCGTGGCACCTGGAGACTGGACCTCAAAAGCGATCCGAAAGGCCCTGCGCTTGCGACCCGGCAGATCCTTGTCGAGGATTTCCTGCCCGAGCGCATCGATTTTGATCAGAGTGTCGCCAATGCCGAGGCATTGATGCCGGGTGAAGCGGCGCAACTGGATATTTCGGCCCGCTACCTGTTCGGCGCGCCAGGCAGCGGTTTGACCATCGACGGCGATCTGCGCCTCAGCGCCAGCGAAAGGGTTGAAGGCTGGCCCGGATACCACTTTGGTCGCTATGACGCGCAGTCCAGCCCTCAGCGCTCTTACTTTGGCGGGGGGACGACTGATGCAGCGGGGCAGGCCTCACTGGTGGTCTCCCTCCCTGCGGTGGCGGTCGAAGGAAAACCTTTGCAGGCCAGGATCACAACCCGTCTGATGGATGGTGCCGCGCGACCTGTTGAGCGTGAATTGACCCTACCTGTTCGTCCTGCGACGCCGGTGATCGGCATCCGCCCGTTGTTCGAGGATGTGGTGGGTGAAGGCAGCGAGGCAGGGTTCGAGGTGATCTCCCTTGGTCCCGACCTTTTGCCTCAGCCGATGCATGTGAAATGGACCCTGAACCGGGTGGAGACCCGCTATCAATGGTACCAGCTTTACGGCAATTGGAACTGGGAGCCGACCACCCGTCGCACACGGGTAGCAACCGGAGAGGCAACGCTCGGCACCACGCCCTTGCAACTGTCCGAACCCGTGGACTGGGGCCGCTATGAGCTGGTGGTTGAGCGGCTGGACGGCGCGCCTGTCTCGGCCGCTTTGGACTTCTACGCGGGCTGGTATGCGCCCGCCGATAGCGCCGCAACGCCCGACCGGCTGGAGCTGTCTCTGGATGCGGACAGCTATCAACCCGGCGACACCGCCCGGTTGCGTATCGTGCCACGGGCGCCGGGAACGGCTCTGATCTCGGTGGTCTCCAACCGCCTGATTGAACGCATGGCGGTCGAAGTTCCTGCCGGAGAGACAACGATCCCGCTGTCCGTGACCGAGGACTGGGGCAGCGGGGCCTATGTGACCGCGTCCGTGCTTCAGCCCGTCACGGGCAAGGCCAGCCGCACGCCAGCGCGCGCCCTGGGGCTGGCGCATGCAACGGTCACACAGCCGGGTCAGGAGCTAGAGGTAACAATCGATGTGCCCGAAGTGGCGCGTCCGCGCGGCACCGAAATGGCGCGGGTGCGCGTCGATGGTGCGGCCGAGGGGGAAGAGGTCTGGCTGACCGTCGCTGCGGTTGATCTCGGTATCCTCAATCTCACCGGTTTCAAAAGCCCCGATCCTTCGGCCTACTACCACGGCCAGCGGCGTCTGGGGATGGAGTTGCGTGACCTCTACGGGCGACTGATCGATCCCGGCAATGGCGCCATGGGGCAGGTGCGTTCGGGCGGGGATGCGGACAACGGCCTGCGGATGCAGTCGCCGCCGCCAACGCAGGATCTGGTGGCGGTCTTCTCAGGGGCCTTGCAGGTCGGGGAGGACGGCACCGCGATGGTCCCGGTCGATTTGCCCGCCTTCGACGGAACGGTTCGGCTGATGGCTGTGGCCTGGTCCAAGCGTGCTGTAGGGCAGGCCGAGGCAGACATGCTGGTGCGCGATCCGGTCGTTGTTACGGCCTCGGTGCCGCGTTTCCTTGCGCCGGGAGATCAAAGCCGCGCCCGCATCGAGATCGTCCATGCTGATGGTCCCGCCGGGGAGATGATGCTTGCGGCGCGCGCTGTTGGTGCGGGGATAAGCCTTGGCAGCCTGCCGACTTCGGTCACTCTGGCACAGCAGGGCAAGTCTGTTCTGGAACTGCCCGTAACAGCTCTGACCGTGGGCGATCCTGAGATTGAACTCACCCTGACAACGCCTGCCGGGCTGCCTGTGACACAGCGGCTCCGGCTGCCCGTGCGGGCCAATGACCCGGCTGTTGCGCAAACGCGGCGGTTCCGTCTTGCGGCGGGCGACAGTTTCCAGTTCAGCACAGATGTTTTTGCCGGTCTCAGACCCGGCACCGCGCGCGCCGTGCTCTCGGCCGGTCCTTTGGCGAGGTTCGATGTGCCGGGTCTTCTGGCGCAATTGGATCGCTATCCCTATGGCTGTACCGAGCAGGTAACGTCCACCGCGATGCCGCTCTTGTATCTGTCCTCCGTGGCAGAAGCTGCCGGGTTGGGCAATGGTCCTGCAGTAAATGCGCGCATTGATGCCGCCATTCGCAAGGTTCTGACACGGCAGGCCAGCAACGGGGCCTTTGGCCTGTGGCGCGCGGAAAGCGGGGATTTCTGGCTCGACGCCTATGCCAGCGATTTCCTGTCCCGTGCCCGCGCCCAAGGGCATACCGTGCCGGATCAGGCCTTTGCGCAGGCGATGGACAACCTGCGCAATCGCATCAACTACGCCCCCGATTTTGATGACGGCGGAGAAGATATTGCCTATGCGCTGCTTGTCCTCGCGCGTGAAGGGGCCGCCGCCATGGGGGATCTGCGCTACTATGCTGACGTCAAGGCAGACGATTTCGCAACTCCGCTTGCCGCGGCCCAATTGGGGGCTGCCCTTGCGGCCTATGGTGATCAGCGCCGCGCGGACAGGATGTTTGCCCGCGCTGCGCAGATGCTTGGCCGCAGCGGGGCAGAGTCCCCTGTCTGGCGAGTGGACTATGGAACGCATCGCCGGGATGCGGCAGCAGTTCTCGCTTTGGCGAGCGAAGCGGGCAGCGCTGCCGTCAGCCGGGACTACCTGCTGGCGCGCATCACTGAGGATGGCGCGACCATGTCCACGCAAGAGGCCGCCTGGACGCTGATGGCGGCGCAGGCTCTGGTCTCCAATCCCGAGGACAGCGGCCTCTTGGTCAATGGACAGCCGGTCACCGGCCCGTTTGTTGAGGTCTTGGACGGGGGGAGCAGTGCTGTAGCAAAATCGATCACTGCTGCATCGGGCCGAAACGCAGAGATCACGCTGACAACCATGGGCGTGCCCGAGGTTGCGCCAGAGGCGGGCGGCTACGGCTACACGCTGAACCGCGCTTACTACACGATGGAAGGCGCGCCGATTGAGACCCTCAGCTTTGAAACGGGTGCCCGGTTTGTGACGGTCCTCACGGTCATTCCCCACGAAGACACCGGCGCACGGCTGATGGTGGATGATCCCCTGCCCGCCGGGGTGGAGATCGACAATCCGAACCTCTTGCGTTCAGGCGATCTGCGCGACCTCGATTGGCTGAACCTTTCCGAAGCGACCCATGCGGAGTTCCGCTCTGACCGGTTCCTGGCAGCGGTGGATATCGGTGGCCGCAGCACTGTGACCCTGGCCTACGTGGCGCGGGCCGTGACGCCGGGGAGCTTCCATCACCCTGCGGCCTCGGTTGAAGACATGTACCGCCCGGCCTATCGCGCCCATACCGCAGCCGGCCGGGTCGAGGTCCGGTGAACAGCGACATGCCAAAGCCTACCGTTCGGTCAGTACATGCCCGCTGGCTATCGCTGATCTGCGTCTTGGCTCTTGGTCTGGGGCTTGGCTGGCGCCAGTTCGATGCCTGGGTCGACGGCACTGAGCTGCCTCTGACACTGGCCGAAACCTCGATCGAAGTTCTGGATCGGAACGGGCGCCTTTTGCGCGTCTATCCGGTGGAGGATGGGATCTGGCGCATGGGGCTGCGCCTCGATCAGGTGGATCGTCGCTTTGTCGAGATGCTGATTGCCTATGAGGATCGCCGATTTAGGTCGCATTCGGGTGTGGATGTGCTGGCGCTGGTCCGTGCGGGGGCACAGGCGCTCCGCCATGGCCGGGTGGTCTCTGGCGGCTCGACGCTGACCATGCAACTGGCGCGCCTGTTGGAGGATGGCCCCACGGGCCGTTGGTCTGGAAAGCTGCGGCAGATCCGGCTTGCGCTGGCCCTGGAGCGGCGCCTGAGCAAGGCAGAGATCCTGACGCTCTACCTCACCCATGCGCCCTATGGCGGCAACGTCGAGGGCCTTCGCGCGGCGGCCTATGTCTGGTTTGGCAAAGAGCCGCGTCGCCTGACGCCTGCAGAAGCAGCGCTGCTGGTCGCCCTACCGCAAGCCCCCGAGGGTCGTCGCCCGGATCGTGCGCCAGAGGCGGCCTTGGCGGCGCGGGCGCAGGTTTTGGGGCGGATGGCTGCAAGCGGTGTGCTGAGCTCCGAGGATGGTTCAGTGGCACAAAAGGCTTCACTGCCAGTCGCCATGGCTGCAATGCCGCGCCTGGCGCCGCATCTGGCCGATCGCCTTCGCTCTGAACTGCCCGGTGCGCGGCGTTTGTCCCTGACAGTTGAGGCAGGGCTTCAGGCCCGGATGGAGCGGTTGGTGCAGGCTGCCGCACGGCGCGCCGGGGATCGGCTGTCGGCTGCGTTGATCGTGGCGGACCACCAAAGCGGTGAGATCCTTGCCTCCGTGGGCTCGCCGGAGTACGCCGATCAGGGCAGGCAGGGGTTTGTCGATATGACCCAGGCGCTGCGGTCTCCCGGATCGACCCTCAAGCCATTGATCTACGGTCTGGCCTTTGATCAAGGGCTGGTTCACCCTGAGACCCTGATCCATGACGGGCCAGTCGATTTTGACGGCTATGCGCCGCAGAATTTTGATGGTGTCTATCGTGGCGACCTGCGGGTACGCGAGGCACTGCAGCTGTCGCTCAATATTCCGGTTGTGAAACTGACCCGAGAGTTGGGCCCGGCGCAGGTTATGGCCGCCTTGCGCCGGGGAGGCGCCGTCCCACAACTGCCAGGCGGCACGCCCGGTCTTGCCATCTCGCTGGGGGGCGTGGGCGTTTCACTGCAGGATCTGGTGCAGATTTATGCGGGGCTGGCCGCTGGCGGGCAGGGGCTCAATCTGCGTATCATTTCCGGCAAAGAAAAGGCTGAGACTGCCCGGATGATCTCGGACGTGGCGGCCTGGCATCTTGGCGACATCCTTCGAGATCTCGCTCCGCCGACGGGTGCACGGGCCGGTGTTCTCGCCTACAAGACCGGCACCTCTTACGGGCACCGTGATGCCTGGGCGGTGGGCTGGGACGGGCGCCATGTGATTGGCATCTGGATGGGGCGCGCTGATGGCACGCCCGTGCCGGGCGCCTTTGGAGGTGATTTGGCTGCTCCCGTTCTGTTCGAAGCTTTTGGCCTGTTGAAACCTGACTTTGAGACCTTACCTCCGCCGCCCGCTGCAACCCTCATCGTTTCGGCTGCCGAACTGCCTGCTCCTCTGCGCCGGTTCCGGGCACGGGATGCGGTGTTCGAGCAGGCTGGAGATGTTCCGCAACTCCTGTTTCCGCCGGATGGCGCCCGGCTTGCGCTGGATGGGCAAAGCCTGCCGCTCAAGCTGCGCGGCGGGCAGGCGCCCTTTGTTGTGCTTGCCGACGGCAAGCCTGTCATCAAAGGAGTGCAGGCCCGAGAGCTGGAAATTCCAAGCCCGGGCAAGGGATTCTCCGACATCGTGGTTGTAGATGCTGCAGGACGCTCGGCGCGGGTGGCCTTGCAGATAGAGTGATTGCGCACTCCTTGGCCGCGTGATTCCATCACGACCTGACGTCAACTCACCGCGCCGCGCTTGCGCGGCGCCAGGCCCAACCGGAGAGGGCAGCCGTAAGGATGCCCGATACGGGCGGGAGCCAGCCCGACTGCGTTTTTGCAGGACCAGGAGGGACAAGTGCCTACCGACCGGTCAGCTTCGTCCTTCCCTCAACCACCCGGCGGTCATCAGCGCGGCAATCACCAGCAGCAACAGCCAAGCCGGTAGCAACGGATGCTGTGAAACGGAGAGTGTCTCATAGGCTTCGCGCGGCGTAAGACCGATCCACCCGCGTCCCGAAGCCGGTCGCCCCTCGCGAATACTTCGCAAGCGTGGCAATCCCTCTTCCAGCCGCAGAATACCGCCTCGTGCCGATGCAATCACCGGACGCAGAACATCTCCTGTGGCGATTGTCTGGGTGAATTCCTTTGGTGCAGCGGGTCCAAGACCGATCACCGCCTCTGCCTCACCTTCTTTCAGGCGATAGAGCCCGATTTCACTACCTGTATGCCGTCCCTGCCAGATGCCAGGAGCCACTTCCGACAGTTCGAGGGCTGTTTCCTCGCCGTTCGGGGCAGTGATGGTGACGGCGCCTATGCTGCCGTCAAGGCTGCGCCGGGTGATTTGCATGGTCTGGCCCGTTGCTTCGGCGGTCAGGACCTCTTCTTCCAGCTCCGGCTCTTTCATCATCCAATGAGCAAGCCGTCTCAGCAGTTCAAGTTGCGGGCCGCCTCCCTCATAGCCGCGGCTCCAAAGCCAGGCATGATCCGAGGCCAGAAGCGCAACGCGCCCTTCGCCTTCACGATTGAGGATCAACAAAGGCCGCCCGTCCACGCCCTCCATCAGCACATTGCCTTCGGGCGCTTCCAGATCGATCTGGCGCAACCAGCGGCCCCAGGTGCCGTCTGCTTGCAGGTCTGCCGTCACCGGGTGGCGTGCGCCAAGGTCTGTCACTTCTGGCAGATAGGGCTGTTCAAAGACGCGCGCGGTTGGGCTGGCGGGCAGAACAGCGGACAAGGGGCTGCGATAGATGCTGGCCGCGCTGGCAAAATCGGGCCCCGCTGCAATCAGCACCGCGCCGCCCTTGGACACATAGTCGGCCACATTGTCGAGATAGATCGCAGGCAGAATCCCACGCCGCTTGTAGCGGTCGAAAATGATGAGGTCGAAATCGTCGATCTTTTCCAGGAACAACTCCCGCGTGGGAAAGGCAATAAGGCTCAGCTCGTCCACAGGCACCCCGTCCTGCTTTTCCGGCGGGCGCAGGATGGTGAAATGCACCAGATCCACGGAACTGTCTGATTTCAACAGGTTGCGCCAGGTGCGCCCGCCCGGATGCGGCTCACCCGAGACCAGAAGCACGCGCAGGCGGTCGCGCACACCGTTGATCTGGATCAGGGCCGTGTTATTGCGCGCCGTCAGCTCTCCGACGGCTTCGGGTGTTGAGAATTCGATCACGTTGCGCCCGCCGTGGGGCAGGGCAAGGGGCAGGTCGAAATCCACTCCGACCGGCAGGTTGAACCGTTTGGGTTCGCCCCCGTCGATGGCGATCTCCAAGGGGGCGGTCGCCACGCCTGCGGGCGCGGCCCCCTGATCGTCGATGCGCAGCGTCAGGGTGATCGGCTCACCGATGATGCCAAAGGCAGGGGCATTGCGCACCACAAGGCGGCGGTCCCAATCGCTGTCCCGTCCAGTCAGCAGAAGGTGAAGCGGGGCAGGAAGGTCCGGCGCCCGATCCACATCATGCACCTGCCCGTCCGAAAGCGCGATGATACCGGCAATCCGGCCACGTGGAGCATCAGCCAATGCATCCGAGATGGCCTGCATCAGGGCGGTGCCGCTGTCATCGGCGGCATCCGGCACGGTGATCCATCGGGTTTCGGTATTGGGCCGGGCCTCCAAAGCGCGGGCAAGGCCTTCTTTGGCGGCCTCCATCTGTTCGGGGCGAGCGGGCAGGCTTTGGCTGGCGGTCTCATCGCTGGCGACGATCACGATATCGCTGAGCGGCGCGGTGTTTTCATTCTGCACAACTGGACCTGCAAGCAGCGCCAAAAGCGCAAGCGATGCCCCCGCGCGCAACAGCCAGCCGCGCATGCGGGTCCAGATCGCCAGCACAAGGGTCACTACGGTTATCGATGTCAGCGCCCAAATCGCGGGCCATGGCAGGAGCGGATCAAAAAGGATTGTTTGCGTCATGGCGCGCTCCTATTGACCCAACCGCTCGAGCAGGGCCGGCACGTGGACCTGATCGGATTTGTAGTTCCCGGTGAGCACATGCATCACCAGATTGACCCCGAACCGGCGCGAGAGTTCCCTTTGCCGCTCGCCGGCAAAGCCGCGCCCAACGGGCAGCAGGGGACGTCCGTTTTGATCCACGGCCCAAGCCGAAGCCCAGTCATTGCCACCGATCACCACAGGCGTCACCCCGTCATTGAGATTGCGAAAGGGGATGCCTTCGGTCTGTTCTGCATCAGCCGGGGCCGCTTCGACCCAAAGGGGGCCACGGGGGTGACGACCGGGGAAGTCCTGCAGCAGGTAGAACGTGCGGGTCAAAACATGATCCGCCGGCAGTGGCTCCAGCGGCGGAATATCCAGCGCCAGCGCCAGCTGCTGCAGCCTGCGCGCCTGAGGGCTGGTGGCACCGACCGCAGCCACATCCGCGTCGCGGGTGTCGAACAGGATCATGCCGCCACTGCGCAGATAGGCGTTGAGCCGGTCATATGCTGCTGGCGAGGGCATCTTCTGGTCGGCGGTCACCGGCCAATAGAGAAGTGGAAAAAACGCCAGCTCGTCCCGTTCCAGGTCGATGCCAACCGGGTCCGATGGCTCGATCGAAGTGCGGAAGAACAGCGTGTCCGACAGGCCCTGCAATCCGGCCTGTGCGATACGGTCAACCTCCGCATTTCCCGTCAAGACATGGGCGAGGGTCAGCTCCGCCGCCATGGCAATGGGATCGTTTGGCCCCTCGCTTTGGGCGCGGGCGTGATTTGGCGACAGGATGAAAGCAAAGAGCGCCAGACCCCCGATCAGTGGTATCGCTGCCGCGTTGCGCCGAAGGTTTGCCAGTTGCCCTGAGACCATCAGCGTGGCCAGCACATCCAACGCCAGCAAGGCGACTGCCAGCCCCAATAGCACTCCTCCCAAAGGTTGCTCCTTCGGTTGGCTGTAGCCGAGCACTGTCACCGAACCGGGCCAGCTGGCAGCGTCCAGCGTATCCCCCGCCCGCAGCACATTTCGGGCCAGGGTTTGGCTCCCGCCGTCGTAAAGGCCAGGGCGCAACAGGGGTCCTGCCGGGGCCGTGATCAGATCTGGGCCCTGTACGCCGGGCAGTGTTCCCGCATCGCCCGCGCGGCCATAGCCATCGATGACCGAAACGGGTCTCCAGACCGTTCCTTCAAGGCTGGCTGCCTCGGGTGTGCCTACCGACGAGGAGACCGCAAGTCGTTCCAGCATCTGTACAAAAAGGCCGGAGAGCGGCAGGCTGCTCCATTCGGCGTTTGCAGTCACATGGAACAATATCACCTGCCCCTGTCCCAAGGGCTTGCGGGTTACCAGCGGAGTACCATCGGCCAGCGCCGCGATGGAGCGTGCAGCCAGGGTCGGGTCCGGCTGCGCAACAACCTGCGCCGTGACCGTGACCTCATCGGGGGCCACCAGACCTGCAAAGGGGGAACCTTCGGCAAAGGGCGCAAGGGTCTTGGGTTCTCCCCAGCTCATGGCACCGCCGATGCTGCGCCCGCCCAGACGCAGGCGCACGGGCATCAACGGCTCTTCTTCACTGCGGGCGGTGTCACTGGCCGCAAGACGAGGCCCGGCAAAGCGCACCAACAGGCCGCCCGCCTCCACCCATTCGATCATAGCCTCTTCCTGTGCGGGGGGCAGGCGGGCAACGTCGGCGAGGATGATGACATCCGGGTTTGCAGGCAGAAGATCGCTGATGGCGCCCTCCAAGAGGTCGGCAGAGGGCAAGAGCGCCTGGCGCAGGTAATGCAGCGGCGACAGCAGCGCGAGGCCCTCATCCTCGCTTTCGGAGGCAATCAGGGCCACCTCGCGGCGGCGCAGCCCATCATCGGCCAGGGCCACGGCGCCAGCGCTGCGCAGACCTGTGAGTTCAAAACGGGTGATGCGCGCGCGCAGTTCCGATGGCAGGGCAAGACGCACGCTGGCGCGGCTTGCGCCCTCTTCAAACGTCAGCGTGGCCTCTGCCAGGCTGCGCAGGGTGCCGCCGGGATCGCGGCCACGGGCCTGCAGGGTCAGCTCTTCGGCGGGGCCAGCAAGGTTGCGTTCGGCGGTCAGCTCCAGTGCACCATCTACGATGGCAGGTGGAGCAAGGGCGTAAACAGGACCAGGGTGCTCAAAGACGGTGAGCGCACCGCGCGCCTCCAGAGCGGCGATGATCTGGTCGCGGCCCGGATAGTCCAGCGCATCGCTGAACCACAGTGTTTCAAAGCTCTCGGAGGCTTGTGATATATGCTCGACCGCCTTGTCCACCTGAACGGCAGAGGGCTGCCATGGCGCTGGATCCAGTCCGGGCAATTGCTGCAGCCAATCTGCCGCCGCGCGGAACTGCAGCGCGTCCGGGTCGCTCAGGCGCAATAGGGCAACGGGGCGCCCCGCCCGCCCGGCCTCTTCAAGGCGGGCGGAGACCTGCTCGCGCGTGACGGCCCATCCATCTGCACCCGCCCATGTCGCATCCAGAACGATCAGCACCGGGCCGCTGCCGGATTGGCGGGTTTCAGGGTTCAAGACCGGACCGGCAAGCCCGATGATTGCAGCGGCCAGCGCCAGCATACGCAGCAGCAGCAGCCACCAGGGGGTGCGGTCTGACAGGCTTTCGTCATCGCCAAGGCCCAACAGAAGCGTCACAGCCGGAAAGGGTTGCCTTCGGGGCGCAGGCGGAACCGCCCGCAACAAAAGCCAGAGGATCGGCAGGGCCAAGAGACCCAACAGCAGCCAAGGATAGGCGAATCCGATACCGGCGATCAGCGTCATGCGGAGGACCTTTCCAGCGCGTGATAGAGCCACATCAGCGCCGATTGCGCAGACTCGCCCGTGTGGTGCAGTCCAAGGCGCCAGCCCGCGCTGCGGCACAGGCTTTCCAGCGCATCGCGCCGCTCCGCCAGCCGGTCAAGGTAGCGATCCTTCAGGGCCGAGGCTTTCAGGGTTTCATGCGTCAGCCTCCCGGTGATGCTGTGAAACCGGGTGCGGCCCGAGAAGGGAAAGCTTTCCTCGCTGGGGTCGAGCACCTGCAGCAACACGCCACGTACGCCCCGGTCGGCGGCCTTGGTCAGTGCCAGTTGCAATTCGTCATAGGGGCCAAGGAAATCCGAGATGAACAGGGCGCGGGCATGGGGCGCCATGGCGCGGTGTTCGGGCGGGGCGTAGTCGACCTCATCCTCGGCGCTCAGCGCTTCGGCGAGCCGCAGCACCTGAGCCTTGCCACTGCGAGGCGGCAATTTGCCACCCGTCAGGCCCACTCGCTCCCCGCCGCGCAGCATCAGAACCGAGGTCGCCAGCGCCAAAAGGCGGGTGCGGTCGATCTTTTGCGGTAGGTCGGGGGAGGAGGAAAACCGCATGGAGGCTCCAAGGTCGGCCCACAGATGCACGGTCTGGGCAATCTGCCATTCCCGTTCACGCACAAACTGCACATCGCCTCGCGCAGAGCGGCGATGGTCGATCATGCGGCGGCTGTCGCCCTGTTGCAGCGGGCGGTATTGCCAGAAATCATCCCCTGTTCCTGCGCGCCGCCGCCCGTGCTCCCCCAATAGGACCGAGCCTGCCAGCATCTGCGCCTGCACCAGAAGGGGCGGCAGGGCGCTGGCCTCTGCCTCGGAGCGATGGCGCAGATCCGCAGCGCCTTCGGCAGGAGAGGGCGCGGGCTGGCTCACGCGGCGGCCCCTGTGCGGGCAAGGCTTGCGGCGGTCTCATCAATAAGATCGGCAAGGCTTTCACCACGGGCGCGGGCGGCAAAGTTCAGCTGCATCCGGTGGGTCAGGACAGGGCGGGCCATCTCGATCACATCCTCGGCGCTGGGCGCAAGGCGCGCCTGCAACAATGCGCGGGCGCGCACCGCGAGCATCAGCGCCTGTGCCGCACGCGGACCCGGCCCCCATGCCACCGTCTGGGCAATGCGGTCAGAGACACCGGGTTCATCCGGGCGGAAGGCGCGCACCAGATCGAGGATCATCTCCACCACCGACTCTCCGACCGGCATGCGCCGCAAAAGGGTCTGGGCAGCGAGCAGCTCATCCCCGGTAAAGACCCGATGGGCCTCGGCCTCTTCAACGCCGGTGGTCGCCAAAAGGATGTCACGCTCAGTGTCGCGGGTGGGATAATGCACGTCGATCTGGAACAGGAACCGGTCTAGCTGCGCCTCGGGCAGAGGGTATGTGCCTTCCTGTTCGATCGGGTTCTGGGTCGCCAGCACATGAAATGGCGTGCCAAGCGGGCGATCTTCGCCTGCAACGGTGACCGTGCGCTCCTGCATGGCTTGCAGCAAAGCCGATTGGGTGCGCGGGCTGGCGCGGTTTATCTCATCCGCCATCAAAAGCTGGCAAAAGATCGGTCCCGGCACAAAGCGGAAGGAGCGCGTGCCATCTGCGGCCTTGTCCAGAACCTCGGATCCCAGAATATCGGCTGGCATCAGGTCGGGCGTGAATTGGATCCGGTTGCCATCCAGCCCCATCACGGTCGACAGAGTCTCGACCAATCGCGTCTTGCCCAGGCCCGGCAGGCCGACCAGCAGCCCGTGTCCGCCGCACAGCAGGGTGGCCAGGGTCAGGTCCACGACTCGTTCCTGGCCGATAAAACGGCGGGTGATGGACTCGCGTGCCTGTTGCAGCTTGGTTTCGAGCGCCTCGATCTCGGCCAGCAGATCATCGGGTTCGGACATGACTTTCCTTTCACAGCGCATATATGTGAATAGTGTATAGCGCCCAGCGGAAATGGCAAAAACAATGAGTGGACAAAACATCGTGACACCGACGGCCGATGGCCTCGCCGCATCTGCCAAGGCGGCCCGAAAAGGGGGCGGTCTGCCGCCCGTTCACCTGTGGAATCCGCCCTTTTGCGGCGATCTGGACATGCGCATCTCCCGCGACGGGACGTGGTTTTACCTTGGTACACCCATCGGCCGGTTCGAACTGGTGCGGCTTTTTTCATCGATCCTGAAGCGGGAAGGGGACAAGTACTTCCTGGTGACCCCAGTCGAAAAGGTTGGGATCACGGTCGATGATGCGCCTTTTGTTGCCGTGGATTTCGAAGTTGCAGGCTCGGCGGCGGATCAGATTCTGACCTTCACCACCCATGTTGGGGATCGTGCAGTTGCGGGCCCGGATCACCCGATCCGGGTGGTGCGCGATCCAGAAAGCGGTGAACCCTCCCCTTATGTGATGATCCGTGCGGGTCTTGAGGCGCTCATTGATCGCAAGAGCTTCTACCGGTTGGTGGACCTTGGCGCCCACAACGAAGGCTGGTTCGGCCTTTGGTCGTCGGGACAGTTTTTCCCCGTCATTCCTTCTGAAGAGCTGGAAGTGGGCTGAGCGAAGGATGGCTGATTTGCCGTTTGGGCGGCAAATGTGGCTATGGCAAAATCGAGTCGGAACTGTGGCAATTGCGTGGCGCTTGCCTTCAATGCCGCATGTTCCCTCCCTTGGCGCAGAGGGGCCAAGGCGATAGACCTTCGCGTAAAAACGACAGGACGCCTCATGCCACGCTTTGCCGCGAACATTTCACTGCTCTTTGCCGAATTGCCCTATCTGGAGCGGTTTTCGGCTGCAGCCAAGGCTGGATTTGAAGCCGTCGAAATCCTGTTTCCCTATGAATTGGCCGCAAAAGAGACCCAGCGGGCGCTGTTGTCCAACGGGCTGGAGCTGCTTTTGATCAACGCTCCGCCTCCGAACTATACCGGGGGCATGCCCGGATATGCGGCGCTGCCGGGGGGGGCGGACCGTTTCCAACGCGATATCCGACGGGTCATGCGCTATGCGGACATCCTGCGCCCTGGCGCCATTCACATCATGGCCGGTTATGCCTCGGGGGATCTGGCCAAACAGACGTTCATTCAGAACCTGCAATGGGCCGCCGACCGGGCGCCCGCGCAGCAGTTCACCATCGAGCCGCTCAACGCGGGCGATCAGCCGGATTATTTCCTCAATGACTACAACCTCGCCGCCGAGGTGTTGGAGGCCGTGGATCGTCCCAATGTGGGGCTGCAATATGACGCCTACCATGCCCAGCTGATCCATGGAGATGCGCTCAAGGTCTGGGAGGGTTTCGCGGACAAGGTCGTGCATATCCAGATCGGCGCGGCTCCCGGTCGCTGCGAGCCGGGCACCGGGCCGGTGGATTTTGAAGAGTTGTTCGCTGCCATCGATGACAGCGGATATGACGGCTGGGTCAGTGCGGAGTATACACCGTCAACGTTGCGCACCGAAGACAGCCTTGGCTGGATGGTCTGACATCAACGCACAGTGAGTTGTGCTGTCGTGAAGCCGCCAACGGCTGGCATTCTGACTTCGTGTATCACATAAATACTGTCGAATGTGATGATGGAGTCGCCCATGCTGCCTGCGCGTTTTGCCCCGATTCTTTTCGGCTTCCTGCTGTCCGGGATCATGTCCTGCATTGTGACCTTGGTTGCCGCCATCAAGAATGTAGGGTTCTCGTCTCAGGCCGTTGACGCCTGGCTGAGTGCCTGGCTGTTCGGCTGGCCGGTGGCCTTTTGCGTGGTGCTGGTCGTTGCGCCGATGGTGCGCGGTTTTGTAAACCGTCTGGTGAAACAGGGTTAGCGTTCCCCTGTCCCTCTGGACCTGGGCACAAGAATCCGGCAGGTCATTTCGCAGTTCTGAACACTGACGCAAAGCGCCATAGCTATGTCTGCCAAGACCTCTTCTGACTTTCTGGATTTCCTCACGGACTGCGGTGAGGCGGATGCGCATCTTTTGCCCCTGCCCGGGGATGCCTCTGCGCGACGGTACTATCGTCTTGAGGGGCGGGGCAGGATGCTCATGGAGGATCGCCTTGATCCGGTTGGCTTTGCAGGGTTCATCAGGGTGGCAGGGCATCTTTCGGATCTTGGTCTCAGCGCGCCGCAAGTCTACGGCGCTGACCCAGACAAAGGTGTCGCCCTGATCGAGGATTTCGGCACCCGAACCTACAGCGTACAACTGGCCGCAGGGCGGGACGAGGCGGCTCTTTACGCGTTGGCCGTCGATGCGCTTTTGCATCTTCACCATCAGCCAAAGGCTATCGATGTAGATGTGCCAGAGTATGATGTGGCCACCTTTCTGGATGAGCTCTCGATCTTTTCGCAGTGGTTTGCGCCCGTCCTTCGCCCGGAGCTTGATCCCTCGGCATTTGATGCTGCCTTTCGCCAGATGTGGCTTTCATCTCTTGGCCCTTTGTTGGGCGGCCCTCACACGCTGGTCTTGCGGGATTTCCATGTGGACAACCTGATGGAACTGGACGGTCGCGATGGCGTGCGCAGATGTGGCCTTCTGGATTTTCAGGATGCTGTGGTCGGCCTGCCGGAATATGATCTGGTTTCCCTGTTGCAGGACGCCCGCCGCGATCTGGCACCGGGACTGGAGCAGGCGATGCTGGAGCGCTACATCGCGTCGGCGCCCCAAGGTGCCGGGGGGCAATCCGAGATCCTGCGACGCTATCATCTTTTGGGTGCGCAGCGACACACGCGGATTGCGGGTGTCTTCCTGCGGCTGAACTTGCGCGATGGCAAACCCGGCTACCTGCGTTTCCTGCCGCGCGTGTTGCGCCAGATGGAGACGGCTTTGCAGGCCGCAGGCCTGAGAGAGATCGCGGCTTTCCTGGATCGGGAACTCCCCGGCTGGCGGCAGGCAGGCCCGACGCTGGCCGGATCTGCCTGAACCATCAAACGGGTCTAATGGGCCGAATGCGCAGATCACCTTTGTGGTTTGTCGACACTTCGGCGTGAACACCATAGATGGCAGCAAGACGTTCGGGCGTCAGCACCTCTTCGCAGGTACCTTGGGCATTGATTTGCCCCTTTGACAGGCAAACCACGTGATCGGCGAATTGCGCCACGAGGTTCAGATCATGCAGTGCAATCACGGCAATCATATTGCGATTGCGGACGGTTTCCTGAACGGTCTCAAGGACCACCAGTTGATGCCGCATATCGAGCGCGGCGGTGGGTTCATCCAGCAGAAGCACCTCGGGGCGTCGGAACATGGCTTGCGCCAGGAACACCATCTGCCGCTGCCCGCCGCTGATCTGATCGAGGACGCGATCCGCCAGATGGGCGATACCGAACCGGGCCAGTGTGGCATCGACCTCCGTCTGCAGTGCCTGCGGCACCGAGAGGCCAAGGCTGCGCATCCGGCCCAAGAGAACGACCTCAAATACGCTGATACTGCTTTGGGCGCCGCTGTCCTGGGGCATATAGGCAAAGATCTCACGCCGTTTTGGGGCATGCAGAAGCTCTCCATTCAGGGTTACGGTTCCGATGGCGGGCAGGAGGCCAGAAATCGCCTTGAGTAGCGTCGATTTTCCGGTGCCGTTAGGGCCGATCAGGGCGGTGATACGGCCCGGCTCCAGTGTGGTGCTGACATCGGTCAGGATCGGTTTGCGCCCATGGCTGGCATAAAGGGATTGGATCAAAAGGCTCACCAGCTTCTCCTCTTGCCGCGCAGGATCAGGATGAACAGGAAGGGAACGCCAAAAACGGCGGTGACAATGCCGATCGGGATCACGTGACCGGGTGAGATCAGCTTGGACAGGACCGAGGCTGCGACCATGACAAAGGCGCCAGTCAGGGCGGACATGGGCAGAAGGAAGCGCTGATCCTCGCCCACCAGCATGCGGGCGATATGAGGCGCGACGAGACCGACAAAGCCGATGGTGCCGACAAAGCAGATCGCGCCTGCGGTCAGAAGGGCGGTGAGGGTGAAGACCCGGATCCTGAGCTTTCCGACATCGACTCCGACAGCCGCGGCGCGCTCGTCCCCCATGCGCAGCGCGGTGAGCCGCCACAGATCAGGGAGGAGCGCTAGGATGCATAGTGCAGTGAGGCCCGCGCTGATCGGCAGGTTGGACCAGCTCGCCTTCAGCAGCGATCCGAACAGCCAAAAGACGATGGCCTGCAGCACCTCGGGTTCGGCCATATATTGCAGCATGGATTGCAGGGACTGGAACAGAAACAGCGTCGCGATACCGGCCAGCACCATGATCTCCGAACTCATGCCGCGCACGCGGGAGAATCCGTAGACCAGAGCCGAGGCACAGGCCGAGGCCAGAAAGGCCGCAAAGGGCACGGTGAAAAGGCCAAGTATAGGAAGGGTGATCCCGGTCAATAGCGCCAGCGAGGCGCCAAAGCCAGCGGCGGCCGACAGGCCCAGCGTGTAGGGGCTGGCCAGCGGGTTGCCGAGGATCGTTTGCATGGCAACGCCGGCAACGCTGAGTGCAACACCGATGGTGACAGCCATCAGGGTCATGGGCAGGCGGATCGACCAGACGATCACCACATCTGTGGCATCCGCTGTTCCGGGAGAAAACAATGAGCGCAGCACCTCTGTCAGATCCAGCATCGCGGGGCCGGTCAGGATGTCGAGCACCATAGCGATCCCCAGGGCAATGGCTCCGATGGTCAGCCAAATTAGACGCCGCGCAATGATGCGGGCGTAAAGCGGGGCGGCCGAAGCCGCCCCTGTTCCTGCGGTGTCAGGCACAGAAATCATCCGTTTGCAGGATCCGGCAGCCGGGTCATATAGGTGCCCTTGAACTGGATCGGCATGTATTTGGCAAAGAAGGCCTCAAGGTTCGCCTGCGGGTCCACATCGTCAAACAGTTCTGGGTGCAGCGCTTTGGCCAGATACTGCAGGAAGACATAGTCATAGAGCGTGCGAGCACCGCCATGGTAGATGGCGTGGACACTGCCGTCTTTCACGGCGTTCATGCCGCTCCAGCCCGCCCGGTGCGTGTAGGGCTGCATGCGCTCGTGTGACAGCGCGGGATCAATGCCGGGCCCCATGATCACGGCCTTGTCGCGGCCCATCCAGCCAGACCCTGCGAGGAAGATCACATCGGGGTTCTGCGCCAGCACATACTCGGGGCTGAGGGGGCCCCATTTCTCGATCTCGGTGGCGGCGATATTGGTGCCACCAGCTGTCTCGATCAGGCGGCCCCACATGGTGTTGCCGTAGGAGTTATCCACCTCGTCTGCGCCCTTGCGCGCCAGTTCGACATAAACCTTGGGGTGTTCTGTGATCCCTTCCAGACGCGCGGCAACGTCCTCGACAGCCGCTTTGTAGGCCATGGCCAGCTCTGTTGCGCGCTCTGTTGCGCCCAGGATCTGACCCAGCGCGAGGGTAGAAGCGACGTGTTTTTCAACCGTCTGTGCGTTGTAGTCGAGCACGACCACCGGAACGCCCGCTGCTTCGAGGCGCTGAACCCCATCGCCCAAGGCATTGTATTGCCAGCCTGCCAGAATCGCGACCTGCGGCTTGGCAGCCAGAGCGACCTCCAGCGAGAAGGTGCCGCTGTCCACTTCACCCACATCTGTCAGGGTTTCGATGCGCGGAACGGCTGCGACATAGGCTTTCCATTGCAGGCCGCGCCAGCCTTCCCAGGGGCTGCGGGAAATGGCGACCACGCGATCGTAGGCGTCAGCGCCACCAACGGCAAAGAAATCTTCATAGTAAAAGCCAAGCAGGATGCGCTCGGGGTTGGCAGGCACCTCGACCTCACGGTCATAGGCGTCCTTGATGGTGATGCTTTCGGCCCAGGCGGGCGAGATGAGGGCGACTGCCAGCAGAATGCCGGACAAAAGGCGTGCAAAGATGTTCAGCACGGGAGTATCTCCTGAGTTTGTGAATGAGCGCGCGGGCACAGAGTGCCGACACGAAAAAGGGGCATGGGCAGCAGGCGCTGATCCTTGGATGGAAAAAGGACCGACCGCGCCACGGCGCACTTCAGTGGACAGGCCAAAAAAGGGGGGGCAGCGCACAGCGGCCAGAGAGGTCAGCCTGTCAGGTCAGGCTGCGGGCGGTGCCCTTGGCGCATGGGAGGTCTGCGTGTGCAACTGCGGCAGAACGGTAGCCTCGGCCAACCGGTCAGGCAGGGCGACATATTCCATGTCGCGGTAAAGGCACAGCGGCTCCGGCATCATTGCCGTATCGACCAGACGGCACAGCGGGCAGGCGGCGTCGTTGGCGGCGCCACTGTCGCTGAACTCACCGCAAAGATCCTCTGCCGCATCGCCATAGATCGCAATGATTTCAGCAGGCAGGGCGCCGGTTTGTCCGTTGTCCCGTGTCACGTGCTTATGCCCGAATCCAACCGTCACCATTGCCATGGTGAAGGCCAGAGCGGTCAAAAGACGCAGGCAGAAACGGGTGGACAGGCGAGTCATGGGATCTCGATAGCGCAAGCTCACGGCGATGTGAAAGGAAAAATCAGTATCGTGCCGGGTATCGGAAGCCGAGGGAGCCCCTTCCGGTTCTCGGAATGAGTTTGCAGAGCAAAGCGGTTTAATTGTTTGAAAAAAATGGAAGATATCTGGTGCCCGCAGGCTTGCGTCTTGCGCGTTTCCGGGTCAGCTTTGTGCAGGGAATACCTTCCAGGCCTCACCTGGGACAAATTGCCCGTCGCTCTCAGTGGAGTGAACTGCAGGGCATTTATTCGGTGCCAGGGGGCTGCGAAAGAGTTGTTGCGACCGTTTGCAGATGCTCTCTCATCGTTGTTTCGGCCCCGGCGGCATCGCCATCGATGATCGCAGTCGCGAGGGACTGGTGCTGGCGTGCCAAAAACGCAAACACATCTTCGGAATAGGTCTTGGCCCGCTGCCGGGTCCAGCTTGCTTCGCGGCGGACGCTGCGAATGGCTTCGTACATAGTCAGGTAGAGGGCATTCTGTGCCATCTGAGCGATCTTGTAGTGAAAGATGTCGTCTGCCGCATGATAAGCGGCCTGATCTTGGGCGGTCTGGGTCGCAGCGGCAATTCGGGCAAATTGGCCGCGTTCCTGCGCGCTGGCGCGGGTCGCTGCCAGCGCGGCCAGCATTGGCTCCAGCCCAAGGCGGACTTCCATCACGTCTGCCGGGGTAATACGGCGTGACAGGGGTTTCAGACGCGCAGCATCGGTGGCCGGGGGCGGCAGGGCAAAGGTGCCCTGACCCCGGCGGCGAAAGATCGTGCCATCAGCAGTGAGCAGATCCAGAACTCGACGCAGATGCGCGCGGCTGATGCTCAGGCGCTCCGCCAGCTGCCGTTCAGGGGGAAGGCGACCGTCCGCATCGAGCATGGCACCTTGCGAGATCTCCCGGCGCAGGCGCTCTGCGATCTCCTCATCTATTTGGGGGGGAGCGGTCATGGCGGTTTAACCGAAAAACAGATCCTTGAACATCCGTGCCGAGGTGAGCAGCAGGAACAGACCAAAGGACAGCCGCAGCGCGCGACGCGGGATGCTATGGGCGAGCTTTACTCCGACCCGCGCAAAGGTGGTGCTGAGCGGAATGATCACGGCAGCAAGGAAGAGGTTCACATAGCCAAATGAAAATGGTGGCAGGCCTTCGGCGCCAAAGCCCGTTGCCATATAGATCAGAGCGCCGGGCACTCCGATGATGAACCCTATGGCGGCCGAGGTGCCTACGGCCTTGCGGATGTCATAGCCAAGGAAGTTCAGCATCGGCACGCAGACGGTGCCGCCGCCGATCCCCATCATCGCCGAGATTGACCCTGCCACAACACCAAGTGCCGCCCAGACCGGTTTGGAGAAGCTGCGGGGAGTGTCGCTGTCCTGTGCCTTGCGCAGGATCATATCCAGCGCGACCAGAACGGCTACCGTGGCAAAGACCGCGATCAGCACCTGGCCCGAAACCACGCCGCCAAGGATACCTCCGATCACCACGCCCACCAGGATCGACGGGGCCCAGAGCTTGAGCAGCTCCATATCGATGGCGCCCTTCTTGTAGTGACCATAGCCCGATGAGAGCGAGGTAAAGACGATGGTCGACAGTGAGGTGCCCACCGCCACCTGCATGGTCAGCGCGGGCTCCATGCCGGTCAGCGACAGGGCAAAGTACAGCGCGGGCACGATGACAATGCCGCCGCCGACACCCAGAAGACCAGCGAGGATCCCGCCCACGATACCGGATCCGGCGGCAACGGCGGCGAGGGTCAAAAGCGTATTCATATCAAGCATGGTGTGTTCCCTTGTCGGGCTGTGAGGGGGCGGGCCTAACGGCCAATGGCATAGGCCTGCATCAGGCGCGGCGTGGCGGCGGCCTGCAGGGTGCCATCCGCATGGCGCAGAGCTGCAGTCAGTCGGCCCACGGTCCAGGGATCGGCCACGGTCACGACATGGCCGCGGGCGCGCAGGGCGGCGATGGTTGCGGCATCATAACTCGCTTCGATCATCATCTCGCCGGGCAACGCCTCGCGCGGGAAGAAGCTGCCCTGAAAGTGCATGGTGTGAAACAGTGGCGCATCCAGCCCCTGTTGCAGGTCGAACCCGTGGTGCACGAAGCGCAGGAACCAGATCAGCTGCCACTGGTCCTGCTGATCGCCGCCCGGCGTGCCAAAGACCAGCCGCTGGCCGTCCTTTTCTGCAAGGCTGGGCGTCAGGGTGGTGCGGGGGCGGCGCCCCGGTGCCAGCGAGGTGGGCAGGCCCTCTTCCAGCCAGAACATCTGCGCGCGGGAATTGAGCGGAAAGCCAAGGCCGGGGATCACCGGATTGGACTGCAGCCAGCCGCCCGAGGGCGTGGCCGAGACCATATTGCCCCAGCGGTCGATGATATCCAGATGCACCGTATCGCCGCGTTTCTCGGTCAGATGTGCCATGGTGGGTTCCTGCGGGGCAGCATCCACGACGCCAAAGTCGCGGGACGCGCGCTCGACATAGGCATCGGCAAGGTGTTCGAATCCCGGCACCCGGCCCGGACGCTGCTCCAATGAGGCCTCGCGTGCGATCAGCCCTGCACGTTCAGCGTTGTATTCGTCCGATAGCAGCACCTCCATCGGCACTTCGCTGTGTGCGGGATCGCCATAATAGGCCTCGCGGTCGGCATAGGCGAGCTTCATCGCTTCGATCACCGTGTGGGTGAACTCGTCCCCAAGGGGATCCATGGCGCCAAGATCAAAGTGTTTCAGGATCGCAAGCCCCTGCAGCATAACCGGCCCCTGCGACCAGCTTTGGGTCTTGTGGACCGTCCAGCCGTGATAGTCATAGGTCAGCGACGGCTCATAGCCCGCGCGCCAGCCTGCCATGTCGTCAGCGGTCATCACCGCGCGGTTCTTTTGTTCTGAGACATCATGCACGCAGGCGTCTGAGAGGTAGTCAAAGATCGCATCGGCGACGAAGCCTTCGGCCCAGGCGGTGCGTGTGGCGTCGATCTGGGCGCTGCGTTCTTCACCGGCGGCTTCTCCCACTTCCACAAGGCGTTGATAGGTCTCGGCAAGATCCGGGTTGCGGAACATTGCGTTGGGTTCGGGCGCCGCGCCACCCGGTGTCCAGACCTCGGCGGAGGAGGGCCATTCGCGAGCAAAATACGCGGCCAGATCCGCGATGGTATGCGCGACGCGCGGCAAGACCGGGTGGCCGTCGCGGGCATAGTCGATGGCGGGCGTCATCACCTCGCGCAGGGATAGGCTGCCGTGATCGCGCAGCATCAGCATCCAGCCGTCAAAGGCACCCGGCACCACGGTCGACAAAAGCCCCGAGCCGGGAATAAGCGTGAGGCCTTGCGCTTTGTAGTGCTCGATTGTGGCGCCTGCCGGGGCGGGGCCTTGTGCCGCCAGAACTTCGGTCTCGCCAGTCGTGACGGAATGGAAGATCGCGGGCAGATCTCCCGCCGGGCCGTTCAGATGCGGCTCCACCACTTGCAGGACCAACCCCGTTGCCACGGCAGCATCAAAGGCATTGCCGCCTTTTTCCAGAATGCCAAAACCCACGGCCGAGGCGATCCAGTGGGTTGAGGTGACAACGCCAAAACGCCCTCGAATTTCCGGGCGGGTGGTAAAGGGCTGCATGGCGATCTCCTCTGACTATGGGCGCAGCCAGAGGCGCTGCAACCAATTTGGAATTGGTTGCGATACATCGCGGAAGCTGTTTCGACTGTCAACCCGAACAGGTGTGCAGCTCAGCCTTCAGTCAGCGCCCGCGCCGCTTTTGCCAACTCAGTGATGCTATCCCAGTCGCCCGCCGTGACCAGATCTGCCGGGGCGACCCAGCTGCCGCCTGCGCAGATCACATTTGGCAGCGACAGATAGGTCTTGGCATTTGCCGGGCTGACCCCGCCCGTGGGGCAGAACGAAATCTGCGGCAATGGCGCGCCGATGGATTTGAGCGCGGGCGCACCGCCCGAGGCTTCGGCGGGGAAGAACTTCAGCATGTCATAACCGCGCTCTAAAAGGCGCATCGCTTCGGAGGCGGTGGCAGCTCCCGGCAGCATGGGCAACCCGGCAGCTTCGCACGCGTCAAGCAAGCGGTCGGTGGCACCGGGGGAGACGCCAAACTGCGCGCCTGCCTCGACAGCGGCACTCACATCATCGGGCGTCACCAGAGTGCCAGCACCGACCACGCCGCCGGGCACCTGTGCCATCTCGCGGATCACATCAAGCGCTGCAGGCGTGCGCAGTGTCACCTCAAGAGCGGGAAGGCCGCCTGCGACCAATGCCTCGGCCAGAGGGCGGGCGTGGGCGAGGTCATGGACGACAAGCACCGGCACGATGGGGGCCAACTGGCAGATCTCGCGGGTGCGGGTGCTGGCGTCCTTGGGGGTGATGCTCATGGGGTCAGTCTCCGAATACGCTGGCGCCGGTGTCGGCAGAGGTCACGGCGCGGCGGAACAGCGAGAACAGCTCGCGCCCGGTGCCGTGCTGATAGGAGGAAAGGTCGGCTGTGGCAGGCTCCCGCTCGAGCGCGCCGGGGGTCAGCACATCAAGCGTGCCGGTCGTGGCATCCAGCCGCAGCATATCGCCATCGCGAATGCGGGCGATGGGGCCACCGTCCAGCGCCTCGGGGACCACGTGAATGGCGGCAGGCACCTTGCCCGAGGCACCCGACATGCGCCCATCGGTGACCAGTGCCACCTTGTGCCCCTTGCCCTGCAGAATGCCCAGCATCGGCGTCAGGCTGTGCAGCTCTGGCATGCCGTTTGCCTTTGGCCCCTGAAAGCGCACCACAAGGATCACATCGCCGGTGAATTCGCCTGCCTTAAAGGCGGCCTTGGCCTCGTCCTGGTCATGAAAGACACGGGCGGGGGCCTCGATCACGTGGTGCTCCTCGGCGACGGCAGAGACCTTGATCACGGCGGTGCCAAGGCTGCCGGTCAGGCGCTTGAGACCGCCGGTTTTCTGGAAGGGTTCCGTTGCAGGGCGCACAACGCCCTCGTTCAGAGATTTTGTCGTGCCGGGGCGGAAGGTGAGGCCCTCATCCGTCAGGAAGGGTTCCTGTGTGTAGTGTTCCAGCCCCATACCCGCGACCGTCTTGGTATCGGGATGCAGGAAGCCCGCATTCAAAAGCTCTCCGATCATATAGCCAAGCCCGCCTGCCGCGTGGAAATGGTTCACATCCGCCAGACCGTTGGGATAGACGCGCGCCAAAAGCGGCACAACATCCGAAAGGTCCGCAAAATCCTGCCAGTCGAGGATCACGCCCCCGGCGCGGGCCATGGCGATGAGGTGGATCAACAGGTTGGTGGAGCCGCCGGTGGCCATCAGCCCGACGATGCCGTTCGCAAAGGCCTTTTCATCCAGCACGTCGCAGACCGGCGTGTAGCTGTTGCCAAGCGCCGAGAGCGAGAGCGCGCGTTTCGCGCCCTCAATGGTCAGCGCCTCGCGCAGGGGGGTGCCGGGATTGACAAAGGACGACCCCGGAAGGTGCAGCCCCATGAACTCCATCAACATCTGGTTGGTGTTGGCAGTGCCATAGAAGGTGCAGGTGCCGGGGCCGTGGTAGGCGGCCATCTCGGCCTTCAGCAGCTCTTCGCGGCCAATCTCTCCGGCGGCGAACTGCTGGCGTATCTTGGATTTTTCATCGTTTGACAGACCGCTGGTCATCGGCCCCGCAGGCAAAAAGACCGCCGGAAGATGGCCAAAGGTCTGCGCGCCGATCACAAGCCCCGGCACGATCTTGTCGCAAACCCCGAGGAAAACCGCCGCATCAAAGACGTTGTGGCTAAGCGCGACGCCGGTGGCCAGAGCGATGGTGTCCCGGGAAAACAGGCTCAGCTCCATGCCCGCCTCGCCCTGGGTGACGCCATCGCACATGGCGGGCACGCCACCTGCGACCTGTGCGGTGCCGCCGCTGGCGCGCAGAGCGTTGCGGATCAGGGTCGGGTAGGTCTCAAAAGGCTGATGCGCCGACAGCATGTCGTTATAGGCGGTGACGATGCCCAGATGCCCGGCTGTTCCAGTGGCGAGCGTGTCCTGGTCGGCGCCGGTTGCGGCATAGGCATGGGCCTGCCCCGAGCAGGACAGATGCGCGCGTGCGGGTCCTTTGCCTTGGGCCGCGCGCATGCGCGCCAGATAGGCGCTGCGGGTTTCGGCGCTGCGGGCGATGATCCGTTCGGTGACCTCTTTGAGTGTCTGGTTCAAGCTCATGTGAGATGCCTTTCGGGTGTCTGGCGCGGGCTGGCTGAGGGCAGGGGGATTGGGGCAGGGGGAGGCGGGGGATCGGATCAGTCTCCGATGCCGCGCCATCGCCGCCCGTCGCGGTGCATCAGCAGAAGGGAATCCTCTGGCCCAGACCCGCCGCGGTCATAGCGTTGCGGTTCGGTGCCGGCCTCGGTCCAGTCTGCGATGATGGGATCGGCCCAGGCCCAGGCGGCCTCAACCTCGTCGCCGCGCATGAACAGGGTCTGATTGCCCCGGATCACATCCATGATCAGCCGCTCATAGGCGTCTTGCGGGCGCTCTGCACCCGGCAGGGAGTCGGCAAAGGTCATATCAAGGTTCGCCGCCGTCAGGCGCATGCCGCCCGGACCGGGATCTTTGATCGTCGTGCGCAGGGTGATGCCTTCATCCGGTTGCAGGCGGATCACCAGCACGTTGCCATGCACACCCGCTGCGCCTTCAAAGATGTTATGCGGCGGGTCGCGGAAGAAGACGGCGATTTCGGAGACGCGTTCGCGCAGGCATTTGCCGGTGCGCAGGTAAAAAGGCGTGCCAGCCCACCGCCAGTTCGCCACCTCCACCTTCATGGCAATAAAGCTCTCGGTGGTGCTGTCAGGGTTGCCCGCATGATCACGGTAGCTATCGCCATCCTTGCCGCGATACTGGCCGCGGGCGATGTCATCAGGCGCGACGGGATTGAGCGCCTCGATCACCTTGACCTTTTCGTCGCGAACCGCGTTTGGCGTAAAACGGGCAGGCGGCTCCATCGCGGTGAGGCACAAAAGTTGCATCAGGTGGTTCTGCACCATGTCCCGCATGGCACCCGATTTGTCGTAATACTCGCCGCGCCCCTCGACTCCGATGCTTTCGGCGACGGTGATCTGTACATGGTCGATATGGGAAGAGTTCCACAAGGGTTCGAACAGAGAGTTGGCAAAGCGCAGCGCCATCAGGTTCTGCACGGTTTCCTTGCCGAGGTAATGATCGATCCGGTAGATCTGACCTTCCTGAAAATGCGCCCGCAGTGCTTGATTGAGCGCCTGAGCAGAAGCCAGGTCATGTCCGAATGGTTTTTCCAGCACGATGCGGCTGTCGGGGGTGGCAATGCCGCTGGCGCTGAGCCTGTCCGCGATATCGGTGAACAGGCTGGGGCCGACCGACAGGTAGAAGGCGCGGATCACATCTTCGCGCAGGTGTTTGCCCAGCTCATCCCAGCCGGTGTCTCCGCGCGCATCGACCGGCACGTAATCGAGCAGTTCGGCAAAGGCGGCGATTTCCTCTTCCGTGGTGTTTTCTTCCTGTCCGAATTCGCGGATGGCATCGGCCGTCAGCTCGCGGAACCCCTTCTGGTCCAGATCCGCGCGCGAAGTGCCGATAATGCGCGTTGCCGCATCGAACTGACCGATCTGGAAGCGATGAAACAGGCTCGGTAGGATCTTGCGGCGCGCCAGATCGCCGGTGGCACCAAAGAGGACCAGATCAAAAGGGTCGACGGGAATAACGCGGGAAACCATGTGTCTTTCAGATCCTCGATAAGACGCGCTGCGGTGTTAGCCCGCTGTGCGCACAAGTTTGGACAACAGGCCGCGGGTCGAGCCGTCCTTGCCATCGCTGTTGGCGCCCTCGACCATTGGCAGCAGACTGAGCGCCAACTCCTTGCCCAGTTCCACCCCCCATTGGTCGAAGGAGTTGATGCCCCATATAACCCCTTCGGTGAACACGCGGTGTTCATATAGCGCAATGATCTGGCCCAGCACGAAAGGGGTCAGCTTGTCATAGGCGATGGTGACAGAGGGGCGGTTGCCCGGAAATGTCAGATGCGCTGTCATGCGGTCCAGATCCGCGCCCTCAAATCCGCGTTTGGCGGCGATGGCGCGGGCCTCATCCGCGCTTCGTCCAAGCATCAGCGCCTCAGACTGGGCCAGGCAATTGGCCACCAGCATGCGGTGCTGATGCGCCAGTTCGGGTTCATGGCCTTGTGCGCCGACCAGGAATTCGGCAGGCACCACACGGGTGCCCTGATGCAATAACTGGTAAAAGGCGTGCTGGCCATTGGTGCCCGGCTCGCCCCAGACGATGGGGCCAGAGCCGTGCTCAAGAGCGGTGCCATCCAGCATCACGCCTTTGCCGTTGCTTTCCATATCGAGCTGTTGAAGGTAGGCAGGCAGCCTAGACAGGCGCTGCTCGTAGGGCAACACGGCTCGGCTTTCGTAACCACAGATATTGTTGTGCCAGATCCCGACCAACCCCAAGAGGACCGGCAGGTTCTGCGAAAAGGGCGCAGTGCGGAAGTGGTCGTCCATGGCCGCTGCCCCGCTCAGGAGGGCACGGAAGTTCTCTGGTCCGACTGCGATCAGGATCGGAAGACCAACCGGTCCCCACATGGAATAACGCCCGCCGACCCAATCGGCGAAGCCAAAGACACGCTCTGGCGGGATGCCGAGGGCGCTGGTCTTTTCCAATGCCGAAGACACAGCCGCCAGGTGCCCGTTGGCCTTCTCTCCCAAAGCCGCGCGCAGCCAATTCAGCGCGGTTTCTGCGTTGGTCATTGTCTCGGTTGTGGTGAAGGTCTTGGAGGCGATGATCACAAGCGTGGTTTCGGGGTCGAGCCCTTTCAACGTGTCGGCGATATGGGCTCCATCCACGTTGGAGACGAAATGGCAGCGTGGTCCGTCGTGATAGGGGGCAAGGGCAAGTGTTGCCATCACCGGCCCCAGGTCCGAGCCACCGATGCCGATATTGACTATGTCGGTAAAGGGTTGGCCACTTGCGGTTCGGAACCTGCCGTTGCGCAAGGCTTCGGCAAAATCTTCCATCCGGCGCAGGGTTTCCTGAACGGAAGCCACAGCATCGGTTCCGTCTACCAGAATCTTGCGATCGGCAGGCGCGCGCAAGGCGGTGTGCAGAACGGCGCGATCTTCCGTCGAATTGATCCGCGCCCCTGCAAACATCGCATCGATATGCGGCTGCAACCCGGCGCCTTCGGCCAGTTTGATGAGAAGAGCAAGGCTGGTATCGTCAAGCGCCGTTTTTGAATAATCCAGAAGCAGTCCATCGCTGCTGGCTGAAAAACGTTCAAACCTGTCCGGGGGCTCAAACAGGGTCACGAGAGGGATTTCAGCGGTTGCCGCCCTCTGTTTGGCCAGGTGTTCCCAGATGTCGCTCATTCCAAAATGATCCTTGCAAATCGTTTGAGGCTAGATCGAGGCCGCTTGGGACGACAGATCGAGCGCTCAAAAGTTAGCGCTAACGCTTTTAGTGGCAAATTGGTCAGCGCACAATAGGCAGTAAAGGGTTTCGCCAGAGTTATCTCAACCCGCCGTACCTGCGTCAATTGCGTTGAACCTCTGAGGGGGGACTGGTGCAGCAAAGGCTCCCGCCTGTTGCGGGGTATTCATGGAATACCTCCTCGCAGTTGGGCCCGGCGCCGCGCATAGCGCGGCGCCGGGCCCAAGACTGAAAGCGCCTTTTCAAAGGCGATGGAAGGCGCGGGAGCTTTCGCCTGCGGCCCCATCCTCAACCGGTTTCTTCAAGAAAAAGCGGTGAGGCGACGCCGCCTATGCCGCACAGGTGGGTAACGACATCCGAAACCCCCTTGCCGTGACGCAGGCTGGTGAAGACAAAAGGGAGAGCACCCCGCATGCGGCCTGCATCCCGCTCCATAACCTCAAGCGAGGCGCCGACATGCGGCGCGAGGTCTGTTTTGTTGATGATCAAGAGATCCGACCGGGTGATCGCTGGGCCGCCCTTGCGCGGGATTTCCTCGCCTGCCGCCACATCGATCACATAAAGCGTCACATCGGCCAGTTCCGGGCTGAAGGTGGCAGACAGATTGTCCCCGCCGCTTTCGATCAACACGATTTCCAGGTCCGCATGACGGGTCTGCATCTCGGCCACGGCGGCCAGGTTGATCGAGGCATCCTCGCGGATCGCCGTGTGCGGGCAGCCACCGGTTTCCACACCAATCACACGGTCCTGTGGCAGCACCTGCATGCGCATCAGCGCTTCGGCATCTTCCTGGGTGTAGATGTCATTTGTGATCACGCCGATTGAATGATGCGGCGACAGCGCCCGCGCCAGCTGTGCCGTCAGCGTGGTCTTCCCAGCGCCGACCGGCCCGCCGATGCCAACGCGCAGGGGTCCGTTGAAACTGCTCATGAGCGAAAAATCCTCGAATACTGGGTTTCATGATGCATCGATGCGATGTCAGCTACAAAACTCACTCCAGACAGCGCTGAAAGGTCCGTTTCCAGTGCGTTCTGCGCCGCATCCCGGATCAGGGGCGCGAGGTTGGTCAGCACCCGCTGCCCCTCAAGCTGACCCACGGGCGCCAGACGCTGCGCGGCGGCGACCAGGTTCGACACGGAAGCATGCACGTACATTTGCAAGGTCAGGTCCAAAGACAGCCCATGAAGCCGCGCCGCCCGCCCCACGGCGACAGGATACGTGAGATCCGGTAGCTCATCCCCCCAGATCCCGCCAGTTGTCTGGCAGAAGGCCGCGCCTTGATTCACGGTTTCGGCCAGTCGTTCGCGAGACGGGGCAAAAGCCCGCGCGCGCGCATCCACCTGAGCCAGGGCCGCATCATCCGGCGCTTGATAGGCGGCGGCAAGGATGATCGGATCACTGCGTCCGCTGCCGTATAGCAACAGATCCCCCAGCCAATCCGCCAGCGTTTCCGCGTCGGAAATCTGGCCCGCTGTGCAGGCGGTCTCCAGCCCATGAGAATAGGCGAAGGCGCCGACCGGGTAGGCCGGAGAAAGCCATTGCATCAACAGGACTGCGCCGGGCTCAATGCTCATGAGAGTGCCCCGCTTCACGGTCATGACTGTGTCCGTGACTGTGGGTATGGCCGTGGTCGTGAGAGTGGGTGCGCCCGTGGCCATAGGCGCCGCCCTCGGGCGTAAAGGGTTCGATCACTTCCGTCACTGTCGCGCCAAGCTGCCCCAGCATCGCGCGGATCACGTGATCTCGCTGAATCAGCAGCCGCTCTGGCGTGATTTGGCAGGGTGTGTGGCGATTGCCGATGTGCCAGGCCAGGCGCACCAGATCGCCCGTCTTGCCTGCTGTGATCTCAAGCAATTCTTCTGCAGCGGCAACAACTGCAATCTCGCCACCCCCTTCAAGCAGCAAAACGCCGCCATGGTCCAAAGAGGTTGTTTGTGGCAGATCCACCAGCAGACGCGCGCCGCTTTCGGTGGTGAGCACTTTGCGGCGCAAGAAACGCGCATCGTAGTCCAGAACCACTTGATCTTTGGGCTGTGGATCATGGGCGTGCCCGTGGTACTGGCGGGCGACCATCGTGTGCAGATGCGTGGGGGCGGTCATGACAGCCCCCCGCGCAGCGATGTCTGCGCTGCCTTGGCGCAGTTCAGAGGTAGTAAACGTCCGAGAAGACGTGCTGCACGATCTGGTCGCGCTTGATGCCGCGTTCTGCCAGTTCGGCGTCGCTCATGGCCATCAGGGTTTGCACTTTTCGGCTGCGGTCGTTTGCTTCGCCGATTGCCACCAGCCCATTGCCGAGGGCAACGAAGGGCTTCGCCAGGATTTTCAGAGCAGAGAGCGCACTGGCCGGAGCAGCCGGTGCAGTGTGATGTGTCGTATATGCCATTGGAGGTCACTCCTTGTTCAGTTGTGAACTCCTCCCATTGGCGTTGAAGATAGGACATCAATCCTGACCTAGCTAGGCCGCAGATGGAATGCCTGCCATGCGCCTGGTGCAACGTTATGAAAACGCTCATTTTTTGCACTCCTCAGTATAAAAAGTAGCGCTGTGCCATGGGCAGCTCTTTGGCGGGCTCGCAGGTCAGCAATTCACCGTCCGCGCGCACCTCATAGGTTTCGGGATTGACCTCTATCTCCGGTGTTGCGCTATTGAGCAGCAGATCCGACTTGCCAATGCCGCGGGTGCCTTTGACGGCAACCGTCTGTTTCGCAAGGCCAAGCTTTCCACGCAGCCCGTCGGCCTGTGCCGCCTCCGAGACGAATGTCACGGCCGAATGTTCGACCGAGCGCCCATAGGCGCCCCACATGGGACGCGAATAGACCGGCTGCGGCGTCGGGATCGAGGCATTGGGATCGCCCATCTGCGCACACACGATGGTGCCCGCCATCAGCACCATCTCCGGCTTGACCCCGAAAAAGGCAGGGTTCCACAGCACCAGATCGGCGCGTTTGCCCTCTTCGATGCTGCCGATCTCATGCGCGATACCATGCGCGATGGCCGGATTGATGGTGTATTTCGCGATATAGCGGCGGACGCGGAAATTGTCATTCTCGCCTGTTTCTTCTGCCAGGCGACCGCGCTGTTTCTTCATCTTGTCTGCGGTCTGCCAGGTGCGGATCAGCACTTCGCCCACCCGGCCCATGGCCTGACTGTCGGAGGCGATGATCGAGAAAGCGCCCATATCGTGCAGGATATCCTCGGCGGCGATGGTCTCGCGCCGGATGCGGCTTTCGGCAAAGGCGACATCCTCGGGGATGGATTTGTCGAGGTGGTGACAGACCATCAGCATATCGAGGTGTTCTTCCAGCGTGTTGACCGTGAAGGGCCGCGTCGGGTTGGTCGAGGAGGGCAGAACATGCTCCTCGCCGCAGATCTTGATGATGTCCGGGGCGTGGCCACCACCCGCGCCCTCGGTGTGGAAGGCGTGGATGGTGCGCCCCTTCATGGCGGCGACGGTGTGTTCGACAAAGCCGCTCTCGTTCAGGGTATCGGTGTGGATCATCACCTGCACGTCCATGGCATCGGCCACCCCAAGGCAGCAGTCGATGGCGGCGGGGGTGGTGCCCCAGTCTTCGTGCAGTTTCAGCGCGCAGGCTCCGCCCAGTACCTGCTCTTCAATCGCAGCAGGGAGCGAGGCATTGCCCTTGCCTGCAAAGGCGAGGTTCATCGGGAAGGCATCTGCCGCCTGCATCATACGGCCAAGGTGCCAGGCACCGGGGGTGCAGGTGGTGGCCAATGTCCCATGGGCCGGCCCGGTGCCACCGCCCAGCATGGTGGTAAGGCCCGAATGCAGCGCATCCTCGATCTGCTGGGGACAGATATAATGGATGTGGCTGTCAAAACCGCCCGCCGTCAGGATCCGCCCTTCACCGGCGATGGCCTCGGTGCCGGGGCCGACGATGATATCGACGCCGGGCTGGGTGTCGGGGTTGCCCGCCTTGCCGATCTTGTGGATGCGCCCGTCCTTGAGGCCCACATCCGCCTTGTAGATGCCAGAGTGATCGACGATCAGCGCATTGGTGATCACCGTATCCACGGCTCCAGCCGCGCGGGTGGCCTGAGACTGGCCCATACCGTCGCGGATCACCTTGCCGCCGCCAAATTTGACCTCTTCCCCGTAGAGGGGGGCGTTTCCACCTGCGCGCTCGGCGATGAGATCGCGCTCAACCTCGATGATCAGATCGGTATCGGCCAGCCGCAGCCTGTCCCCTGTGGTGGGGCCATACATGGCGGCATAGTCGGAGCGGGTGATCTTGGCGGGCATCGGGGCCTCCCTCAGTGCGGAGCCGCGCCCTTGGCTGGCGCGCGGCGGATTTGTCTATTGGCTTTCGGCCAGAAAGCGCAGCTGTTCGGTACGCTGGCGGGTCAGTTCGGTTTTGCAGGCCAGTACGATCAGTGATTCCATCGAGCCGCCCCGGAACTGAAATCCTTCGGCGACGCAGGCCGCATCGCGAAAGGGGATCCAGGCGCGCTGGGCCGCTCGCAAGGCATCAGGGGCGCCTTTCAGGTTTTCCGGCACGTCTTGATCAAGCCACTTCATATAGTCGCGCGCGGCCTTGTAGACGGTATTCAGCTCTGCATCTGCGGCGGCGTAGTCCCGTGCAGCGCAGTCCTGCATTTCATAGGTGGTCTGCGGATTGTCACATCCCGCAAATACAGTGGCGGGCAACAGTGCGGCAGCAGCGCAAATGGCAAGGGTCTTCATCACATTATCCTGTTTCAAAATCCGGGCCAAAGCGGCCCGCATCCGAAGACAGCGCGCTTGGGCCGGTCAAGTCAACCAAAGCCACCATATGTCCGCACCGATCCGACATTTCAGTCCAGATCCCCCATGACCTGCTGGTTGAACCCATAAATGCGGCGCGCGCCGGACACGGGAACAAGGTTCACCTCGCGGCGCTGTCCGGGTTCAAAGCGAACGGCAGTCCCTGCAGCGATATCAAGGCGCAGGCCCCGGGCCGCCTCCCGGTCGAAGTCAAGCGCGGGGTTGGTCTCGGCGAAATGATAGTGGCTGCCGACCTGCACCGGGCGGTCGCCGGTATTGGCCACCATAAATGTGATGGCGTCGGAGCGCTCGTTCAGCGTCAGATCGCCGGGTGCGGGTAACAGCTCTCCGGGGATCATTTGCGCGACCGCAGGTAGGCCAGCGCCGCAGCGCCGCAGACGGTCAGCGCCGCCAGGATGACGGGCAGCCAGTTTTCCGCCCCATGCGGATGCAGGTGTGCCCCACCGTGTGCCAGGGCCGGACCAGCGGTGAGCGTGATGGCGGATGCGAGAGCGGGCAGGTGTTTCATCTGGGATCTCCTCAACGGATTTATCGAATGGGGTTGTGAACGGTCACCAGCTTGGTGCCATCGGGAAAGGTCGCCTCTACCTGAACCTCGTGAATCATCTCGGGCACGCCCGCCATGCATTGATCGCGCGAGACAACGGCGGCACCGGCCTCCATCATCTCGGCAACCGAGCGCCCGTCACGGGCGCCTTCCACCACGGCATCGGTAATGAGCGCAATGGCCTCGGGATGATTGAGCTTCACGCCGCGCGCAAGGCGCTTGCGGGCGACTTCGGCGGCCATGGCGACCAATAGCTTGTCTTTTTCGCGGGGGGTCAGGTTCATCGGATCTAAAGTCTCCAGCAGCGCGGCAGGCCGTTTTCGGTCAGCCGGTCAAGAATGGGAACAAGGCTTTGGCGCAGGGTGAAACTGTCCTCTGCCAGAAGGCGCAGCACCAAAAGGCCGTCCGTTACAAGCGACACACCGCCCGATGGGGGCAGCATCTCGCGCATGGGTTTGAGCCAGGCTTCGGCATCGGGCGCGGCGAGTACCAGCGCCGCCATGGCGCGCGCGCCTGCGGCCACGGCGGGGCGGTCCAGGGTGGCGGCGATATCGCCCTCAAGATCCACCCCATCATAATAGATCATCTCACCCGCACGGTGGATTTCGACCCGGTCGCGGAAGTTGGCATTGCGCAGTTCCTCCCGCATGGCCATCCGGCCAAAGACGACAGGCTCCACCATCAGGAATCTTGCATCTATGGCCATATCCACCCGCAAGGACCGGGAAAAACGGCATCCGTCGAACAGGATGGTCTCTTGCGGCAGCCAGTTGAGCTCTGCACCGCTGGCCACTTCTAGGCGTGTTTCCATGCGGCCCGTCTCGCCCGGCTGGGCCCGATAGGCGCGCTCGGCTGCCTGGGTGGTCACAGTGATCTTGCCACGTTCAAGTGCTGTGGCCGAGACGTTGAACCGATCACCACCAGTGATGCCGCCAGCGGTATTGACCATCACAGCCTCAGGGTGAGGGCGACCTTGCGGGAACAATAGCTTCATGGCACCCGCCTGGTGCAGATCTTTCAGTCGAACCGCGCCGTCCTTGTGCTGAACCGAGACACGCGCACGCCCGATGGCCCGCGGCTGGCTTGTCAGAACAGCCTGCGCTTGATGCTGCGATATGATGGCGGCTTCGGTTATCTTTTCCTCCCACGGGCACCAGGTGAGTCTTACCAGTTGCCTAAGAGACTGCGTCTTGCGGGCGAGAATGACCATTTTGCAGGCGCTTAATGGTCCCCCTACAAGTAAATGCGATCAGAAATTAATCCAAGTCGGAAAAGAGCGCCTACTTTTTCAGCAACGGCAGATTCAGCGAGATGCGACCAGCGCAAGGGTTTGCCATGTGTGCCGCGCTGCAGAAACCTGACTGTGGCTCGCAGCTTTACGCAAGCGGGTCATGGGAGTGTGGCGGCCACACGAATTGGACCTCGATCAGACCGCCACACGTTTTGCAACAACAGTTGCAGGGCTGACCTAGTGCCGCTGCCCTTGTTCCGCAAGGGAAAGAGACGGAACAGGACTGCCCTGTCTGGAGGGAATGATGAGCTTCTTCAAGAAAACCGCTGCCAGCGTACTGGCCCTTGGGCTGACCGCCGGTGCTGGCCTTGCCGCCGATTGCACAATCAAGGTGGGTGTTCTGCACTCGCTGTCGGGCACTATGGCGATTTCCGAAACCACGCTGAAAGACACCATGTTGATGCTGGTGGCCGATCAGAACGAGAAAGGCGGCCTGTTGGGCTGCGAGCTGGAGGCGGTCGTAGTTGACCCTGCCTCCGATTGGCCTCTGTTTGCCGAAAAGGCGCGCGAGCTGCTGACCGTGCATGAGGTTGACGTGATCTTTGGCAACTGGACTTCCGTCAGCCGCAAATCCGTGCTGCCCGTCATCGAAGAGCTGAACGGCCTTTTGTTCTACCCCGTCCAGTATGAGGGTGAGGAAAGCTCCAAGAACGTCTTTTACACCGGCGCTGCCCCCAACCAGCAGGCAATTCCTGCGACGGATTACTTCCTCGAAGAGCTGGGCGTTGAGAAATTCGCGCTGCTTGGCACCGACTATGTCTACCCGCGCACGACTAACAACATCCTCGAAAGCTATCTCAAGGGCAAAGGCATCGCCGAAGACGATATCTTTGTGAACTACACCCCCTTTGGCCATTCCGACTGGTCCAAGATCGTTGCTGACGTGGTGGCGCTGGGCGCAGATGGCAAAAAGGTCGGCGTGATCTCCACCATCAATGGCGATGCCAACATCGGCTTCTACAAGGAACTGGCCGCAGCGGGCATTTCCGCCGATGACATTCCGGTCGTGGCCTTCTCGGTCGGCGAAGAGGAACTCTCGGGTCTGGATACCTCGAACCTGGTCGGTCACCTGGCGGCCTGGAACTACTTCCAGTCGGCTGACACCGAGGCCAACGAGGCCTTCGTTGCCAAGTGGAAAGAGGTCATGGGTGAAGAGCGCGTGACCAATGACCCGATGGAAGCCCACTATATCGGCTTCAACATGTGGGCGAATGCTGTGACCGCAGCCGGTACCGCCGATGTGGATGCAGTTCGCACCGCCATGTATGGTCAGGAGTTCCCGAACCTGACGGGCGGCACCGCCGTGATGCTGCCGAACCACCACCTGGCGAAACCGGTTCTGATTGGCGAGATCCAGGAGGACGGCCAGTTCGACATCATTTCGGCCACCGATCCGGTGCCGGGCGATGCCTGGACCGACTTCCTGCCGGAATCGGCGGTTCTGATGTCCGACTGGAAAGATCTGGGCTGCGGTATGTACAACACCGAGACCAAGACCTGCGTGCAGACGCTGTCCAACTACTGATCTTCTGAACCAGAAGACCAAGGTCGCGGCGGGGGCTTTTGCCTCCGCCCCGGCCGACGCTCCCCACGGCCTGCGCGGCAGGCCATCCAAGGCGGATTTTGCAGAGCGGATCTCAAAGACATGAAACGACTACTCCTTGCCTGCCTCGCGCTGATCTGCGCGTGCCAGGTCAGCCTTGCCCAAACCCCTGCGGGTGATGGCCCCTTGCAGCAGCTCTTGCAGGAGAACCGTGCGCTGATCGAGAAAAGCTCGCGCAAGACCATCGGGCCAGTGATCGACGCCATCGCGGCCAGCGGGTTGCCGCAGGCGCGCACTTTCCTTGAGGCCTGGCAGGCCAAGGAGATCTGGCAACGCAAAGAGGACGGTTTGTTTTTCATGGCCGAGGAAGTGGCCAAACGCACCTATGCGCTCATCGATCCGGACGATGGCGCGACGGTCGGAGAATATGAAAAAGGTGATCTCAAACAGCTCAAACCCAACAGCGGTGTTCGGGCCCTGATCGCCACCGCCCTTGTCCAATTCCAGCTGAGTGACCCTGACCCTGCCACCCGCGCCGAGGCGCTTTTGGCCATTGAACGCGCGCCAGGTGCAGAGCTTTTGGCGCCATTGCGGGCCTCCATAGCTGGAGAGGATGATCCGACCCTGAAAGCGCGCAAGACGCGGCTGGAACGTCTCTTGACTATCGCCTATGGCGCTGATGAGGCAGAGCGGATTGCCGCAATCGAAGGTCTGTCCAATGACCTCAGCGTCGATGTGCGCGCCGCGCTGAACCCGCTGGTCGCTGTCACTGTCGACGTTGCCGAAGCGCTGCCCGAGGGGCGCAATATCGCCCGCACTCTGACACCCGGCGAAGATGGCCTGACCCGCATAGAGGCCTATGATATGCTTGTTGCGGCAGGTCATGCGCACGAACGCACCACCCCCGACGCCCTACGCCAAAGCCTTGCCGAACATATCGAGGGCGGGCGGGTCGCAGGCGTTCCCGTGGCGCAGCTGTCAAATGAACTGATCCGCCAAAAGGTCTATGACAGCCTCGCTTCTGACGGGAAGGTCGCCCCCTTTGTCGGAGAGGACGCGATCACCGTTGCCCTGAACCGCTATGTGTTCTTTGAAACCTATGCCGAGCCATCAAGCGCGGTGACAGATGCCGCCGAGCAGGCGCTCTCATCCATCGGCACCAAAGTTGCGCTCAACCAGGCGGTGGATCTGGGGCTGGATGCGGTGTCTCTCGCCTCGATCTATTTCCTTGCCGCGATTGGTCTTGCCATCACATTCGGCCTGATGGGGGTCATTAACATGGCCCATGGGGAGTTCATCATGATGGGCGCCTATACCGGCTATGTGGTGCAGCAGGTGATTCCAAACCATACTGTTTCGATCCTTGTTGCCATTCCGCTGGCCTTTGCCGTCACATTTGCTGCCGGTGTCGCGATGGAGCGGCTGGTGATCCGGCATCTCTACAACCGCCCGCTGGAAACGCTTCTGGCGACCTTCGGGATCTCCATCGCGTTGCAGCAGCTGGCCAAGAACATCTTTGGCACGCAGGCGCGGCCCCTGACGGCACCCGGCTGGCTCGATGGGGCCTGGGTGATCAACGATGTGGTCGCGATCAGCTATATCCGCATCGCCATCTTCGTGCTGGCGCTGATCTTTCTGGCGCTGTTCCTTTTCATCATGCGGCGCACGCGGCTGGGGCTTGAGACCCGCGCAGTGACGCAGAACCCGCGCATGGCGTCCTCGATGGGGATCAACCCCGGAAGGGTGAACATGCTGACCTTTGGTCTGGGATCGGGCATTGCAGGCATTGCGGGCGTTGCCATCGGCCTCTTTGCCAAGGTCACCTCCGAGCTCGGTCAGGACTATATCGTGCAAAGCTTCATGACCGTGGTCGTTGGCGGTGTCGGCAATATCTTCGGCACTCTTGCCGGGGCGGCGATGATCGGCTCTTTGCAAAAGGGGATCGAGTGGCTGAACCCGTCCAACACTCTGGCGGCGCAGACCTACATGATCATCTTCATCATCATCTTCATTCAGTTCCGCCCAAGGGGCATTATCGCCCTCAAGGGCCGCGCGGCGGGGGATTGATCCATGCGGCAGTCATTCATTGCAAAGAACCCCTCCGTTCTGATCTTTCTGGCGATCCTTGCGCTGTTCACGCTTGTGGTGACGCTCTTGGCCGAAGGGCCGGGCGCCGGGGTGATCCCCACAAGTTTTGTGAAAACACTGGGCAAGACGCTGTGCCTGTGCCTGATTGCGATCGCGATGGATCTGATCTGGGGCTACACGGGCATCCTGTCGCTGGGGCATTTCGCCTTTTTTGGCCTTGGCGGCTACATGATCGGCATGTGGCTGATGTATGAGCGCACCCGCCTCATTGTGACAGAGGCGCTGGCGCAGGGCGATATCCCCCCGACCGAGGCCGAGGTGGTCGATGCCATCGGCACGCAGATCTTTGGCGTTGTCGGCAGCAGTGAGTTCCCGGTGGTCTGGATGTTCGCCGACAGTCTGGTGCTGCAGCTGATGCTGGTGGTGCTGGTGCCGGGCGTTCTGGCAGCGGTGTTCGGCTGGCTCGCCTTCCGCAGCCGGGTGACGGGCGTGTATCTTTCGATCCTGACGCAGGCGATGACTCTGGCGCTGGCGCTCTATCTCTTCCAGAACGACTCGGGCCTGCGCGGCAACAACGGCCTGTCGGGCCTGCAGAACCTGCCGGGAGTGGAAGCACCGCAGTCCGCTGTGTCCATGTGGTTCTTCTGGGCTTCGGCGCTGGCCTTGGGCCTGGGTTACATGCTGGCGGCCTGGGTGGTGTCGGGCAAGTTCGGCTCGGTCATTCAGGGCATCCGCGACAATGAGGCCCGCGTACGCTTCCTTGGCTACCCGGTGGAGACCTTCAAGCTGGCGGTGTTCACGCTGACGGCCTGTATCGCCGCCATCGCCGGCGCGCTTTACTACCCGCAGGCGGGTATCATCAACCCGGCTGAAATGGCACCCGTTGCATCGATCTATCTGGCAGTCTGGGTGGCCATCGGCGGGCGCGGGCGGCTTTATGGCGCGGTGATCGGCGCGGCTTTTGTCTCGCTGGTGTCCACCTGGTTCACCGGCGGACAGGCCCCTGACATCCCGCTTGGCTTTTACACCATCAAATGGGTGGACTGGTGGCAGGTGATTCTGGGCCTCTCCTTTGTCCTGGTGACGCTCTTTGCGCCGAAAGGCATCGGCGGCCTCTTTGACCTCTTGCAGCGAAAGGATCGCACATGAGCACGCTTTTGGAAGTCTCTGGCGTCTCTGTCAGCTTTGATGGCTTCAAGGCGATCAACAACCTGTCGTTCCAGATCGCCGAGGCCGAGCTGCGCGCGGTGATCGGCCCCAATGGCGCGGGCAAAACCACCTTCATGGATATCGTGACCGGCAAGACCAAACCGGACGAAGGCCGGGTGATCTGGGGGGAGAAATCGGTCTCTCTTCTGGATATGGACGAAGCGCGGATTGCCCGCGAAGGGATAGGGCGCAAGTTCCAGAAACCCACGGTGTTCGAGGATCAGACGGTACGCGAAAATCTGATGATGGCCCTGAAAAAGGACCGCTGGGTGATCGCGGTGCTGCTGTTTCGTGCCTCCGACGCGGACAATACGCGGGTAGAGGAGCTTGCGGCAGAGGTCGGCCTGTCCGACCAGCTGGACCGCATCGCCGGAGAGCTGTCACACGGGCAGAAACAGTGGCTTGAGATCGGCATGCTGCTGGCGCAGGAGCCGCGGCTTTTGCTGGTGGATGAACCCGCGGCGGGCATGACGCCAGAGGAACGCGAACATACCACCGATCTGCTGGTGGAGGCCGCCAAGACCCGCGCGGTTGTGGTGGTTGAGCACGATATGGAGTTCGTCCGACGGCTCAATTGCAAGGTCACGGTGCTGCATGAAGGCGCGGTGCTGGCCGAAGGCGGATTGGACCATGTGACCGCCGATCCCGACGTTATCGATGTTTACCTGGGGCGCTGAGCGATGCTGGATCTGAAGGATATCACCCTCCACTATGGCCGCAGCCGCATCCTGAACGGGATCTCCATGCAGGCCGATCTGGGCGAGGTCACATGCGTGATGGGCTGCAACGGGGTTGGCAAGACCAGCCTGATGAAGGCCGTGACAGGAACCCATCCTCGATCTGGCGGCACCATGCATTTCGACGGGCAGGAAATCGGCGTCGTGCCCGCGCACCAGCTTGCGCGCGCGGGCATCGCCTATGTGCCACAGGGGCGGGATATCTTCCCGCTTCTGACGGTGAAGGAAAACCTTGAGACCGGTTTTGCCTGCCTGCCGCCCGAAGAACACTATATCCCCGATCACATCTACGAGCTCTTCCCGATCCTGAAGGATTTCCTGGCGCGGCGCGGGGGCGATCTGTCCGGCGGCCAACAGCAGCAACTGGCGATTGCCCGCGCCCTGATCACCAAGCCGAGACTTTTGGTGCTCGATGAGCCGACCGAAGGCATCCAGCCCAATATCATCAAGCAGATCGGCGAGGTCATCAAACTCCTGCGCACGCAGGGCGACATGGCGATCATCCTGGTCGAACAGTTCTTTGACTTTGCCTATGAGCTGGCCGACCGGTTCGTGGTGCTGCGCCGGGGCGAGGTGGTGCTGGAGGGCCGCAAGGGAGAGGTCGAGCGCGACGCGCTGCTTGAAGGTGTCTCGGTCTGACCGGGTGGCTTATCAGCAGGCGGCCGCCTGCCGCGCCTGTGGCAGCAGGAAAGGCATATCGCCGGGTGGCGTGGTGTTGACCGGCACCGGACAGCCATAGACCTCGGCCAGGGTGCGGTCGGTCAGAACCTCAGCCGGGGTGCCTTGTGCGGCGATACGGCCCGATTGCATCAGCACCACGTGATCGGCGAACATAGCAGTGAGGTTCAGATCGTGCATCACCGCCACCACGCCGCCGCCCGCCGCCGCATAGCGCCGCGCCAGATCCATCACGGTGAACTGGTGGCCGATATCGAGGCTTGCCACCGGTTCATCCAGGATCAGCCAACGCGGCATGCCCTCAACAACCGGCTCCCAGACCTGGGTGAGCACACGGGCCAGCTGGACGCGCTGCTGCTCTCCACCGGACAGATCCTGATAATAGCGCCCGGCAAAACCGCCCAGATCCACGGCCTCCAGCGCACGCAGGGGCAGCTCGGTCTCTCCCGCAGACAGGCCCGAGCTGAGACCCAGGCGCACGATCTCAAGCACGGTAAAGGGAAAGGCGATAGTGGTGCTTTGCGGCTGCACCGCGCGGATCGCCGCCAGCTCCCAGGGTTTGAGCTTGGCAGTGTCCAGCCCATTCAGAAGCACCCGGCCCGTATGAGCGATCTCCCCGGTCATGGCGCGCAACAGCGTGGTCTTGCCAGATCCGTTGGGGCCGACAATGGCGGTGACGCGGCCAGCTTCGGCGCTGAAATCCACCCCATGCAGGATGGTGCGCTGGCCCAGCTTTACGGTGATGTCAGAGGCTTGCATATTCGGTTCCAATCACAGCCCAAGGCCCGCGCGGCGGCGCAGCAGGATCCACAGGAAGACCGGCGCGCCAAGCACGGCGGTGACGATGCCGATGGGCAGTTCAGCTGGGGCGATGATGACCCGTGCGATCATATCGGCCGCCAACAGAAGCGTTGCGCCCAAAAGCGCCGCATTGGGCAATAGGGGATGATGATCCGGTCCGGTGGCAAGGCGCAACAGATGCGGCACCACGATGCCGATGAAACCGATCCCTCCAGATACGGCAACGGCAGCGCCTGTGGCGCCTGCAACGGCCATGATGGCGATGTTCTTTACCCTCTGAACCGGGATGCCGATGTGACCGGCGGCGGCTTCTCCCAATGCCAGTCCGTTGAGGCCGCGCGCCAGAAACGGCGCCGCACAGAGCGCCAGAGCGATCACCGGCAGGGCGGCCAGCACTTTGGCCCAGGTGGCGCCCGCCAGCGATCCCATGCCCCAGAAGGTCAGATCGCGCAACTGATTGTCATCGGCGAGGTAGACAAGGATCCCCGACAAGGCTCCGGCCAGCGCACCCAGGGCGATCCCCGCCAGCAGCATGGTCGCGACCGAGGTCTGCCCACCCCGTGTGGCTGTTCGATAGAGGATCAGGGTCGAGCCCCAGCCGCCAAAGAAGGCCGCAACCGGCACCAGCCCATTGCCCAGCGTGTCGCGCAGGGCGACGGGCAGGAGGCTGCCCAGCACGATGGCGGTGATCGCGGCAAGACCGGCTCCGGCGCTGACGCCAACGATGCCCGGATCGGCCAGCGGGTTGCGGAACAGTCCTTGCATAACCGCGCCTGAGACCGCCAGTGCAGCGCCCACAAGGATGCCTAGACAGAGGCGCGGCAGGCGGATGTCAAAAAGGATGATCCGGTCCAGTTGCGACAGCTCGCGCCCCGCTGCCAGATCGCCGAGCGCGGACCAGACAGAGGTGCCCGCCGCGCCAAAGGTCAATGAGGTGACCGAGGTCACCAGCAAGAGCGCCGTCAACACCAGTGTCAGCCGACGCGCGTGGTAACGGCGGTCCACCGGCGCCCCGGTGGACCTGCCCCGAGCCTGGCCTCGGTTCTGGGCTGTTGCGTCTGCCGCCAGGCTCATTCGGTTTGGCCCTCATAAAAGGCCTTGGAAAGGGTGCGGACCGTGTCAGCCGTGCGCGGACCGAAGCCGAGGAGAGACAGCCCGTCCATGCGCACCAGACGCCCATTTTGCGCTGCCGGGGTCGGGATCAGTGCCGGAAGGCTGGCAAGCTGTTCCATGGCGATGCCGTGGTCACCGCCCCGGTCCATCGCAAGGATGACATCCGGCGCCGTGGCTGAAACGGCTTCGTCCGTCATCGGTTTGTAACCCTCGAAACTGTCCACCGCGTTGATGCCACCGGCCATGCGGATGATCCCGTCGGCGGCGGTGTTGCGTCCACTGGCCATGATCCGCCCGCCTTGGGTCGAAAGAATAAAGAGCACCCGCACCGGAGCCTCGCCAACCCGCTTTGCCGCTTCGCTTTCGGCAGATTTCAGATCGGTTTCAATTCCGTCCAAAAGGGCGCGGGCCTTGTCTTCGACGCCAAGCGCGGCAGCGACGGTTTCGATTTTCCGGATCACCCCTTCTGCGGAAAAGACCTCGGGCACCTCGGCGTAGGCGACATCGGCCTGCTTCAGCACCTCAAGCGTTTCGAGCGGGCCGGCGCCGCTGCTGGCGATGATCAGGTCCGGGTCCACCGAAAGCACCCCTTCGGGCGACAGCGCACGGGCATAGCCAACGTTGGGCAGGGCTTCGGCCTCGGCCGGGTAGCTGGAGGTGCTGTCGCGCGCCACCAGACGGTGCCCTTCGCCCAGGGCGTAGACGATCTCGGTGACCGATCCGCCGACGCTGACGATCCGCTCGGCAGGGGCGGCCATCGCCAGAGGGCCGGTCATCAGGGCCAGGGTGATCCCCGTGGTGAGAGACGAAAGAAGGCGCATCATGCGGTCTCCACCTCTGCTGTGGTCTCGGCTTCAAGCGAGGGCAGGGAAGCGACAATGGCATTCCAAGCGGGGCGGCTGTCGTTTTCCTCGGTGCGGCGCCCGAAGACCTGAAAGATGATGGTGCCATTTGCGTCAAACGCCTCGTATGAAATGGCATCGCCGCGTTTGGTAGGCTTGTTGACGGCCCAGACCTCCGCCACGTGATCAAGGCGCAGGTGCAGGTCAAAGCCAGGGTCAAGGATGTTCTGCCAGGGTCCCATTTCGCGCAGGTGCCGGACCGGGCCGCCGTGGATTTCGATGCAGCCTTTGTTCCCGACAAAGATCATCACCTCGATCTCCTGATCACGCACGGCATCCAACATGGTGTTCACGGTATTTGTCGGCAGTGGGCGGGCAAAGGGTTCACCCACGATGCGATAAGCGCCAAGGCGGTTCATCTTGAGTTTCGAGGTCAGGCGCATGAACTGGTGGGTGTCGGTCATCTTGGCCCATTCTTGGCGCAATACCTCTGCCTTTTCCGGGTCCGCCTTGGCGGCTTCAGGAGGCGTGCGCTCTGCCAGTTCCAGCGTGTCGGCTTGATCATCATGCGCAAGATCGGCGATCAGGCTGTCCCAGGCCTCAAGGTTCGAGGCTTCGCGCAGGTGCACCTTGTGAACGGCATCGCCTGCAGCATCAAAGAACTGGATCGACCGGGCAAGGCCCTTTTTCCCCTCACGTTCAACCGCAAAGGCATAGGCAAAATGGCGGGGGAACAGGCGCAGGTCGATTTCCGGGGTCAATACCATGCAGGCGTGTTCGCCGCTTTGGTAGTGTCTGTAGGTGCCCACTTTTTCGATCACGCAGGACTCATTGCGGGTCAGCGCCATCACCTCCCCCAGATCCTGGAGACGCGGGAAGACTGTATTGGGATCTGCCAAAAGTCGAATCACGCCCGCCCCAGTATATGCGGCAACCAGCTGCGCTTCGGTGATGTTCAGCTTGGCCGCAAAGTCGCGGTCGCGGAGCTCTGAATGTTCGGTGCGCGCGGCGCGAATCTCTTCTGCGCTGACAGGAGTGGCTTTGGTCATGTCTGGCCCTTTCAAAGGCGATCTTGGTGGCATTTGAGAAAGGGCTGGCTGTGTCTGCCGTAGGGCAAGGCACGCTGGCGGCTGTCTGTGCAGCACGGCTGAATTTATGTTGACTGTTTTTATCACCTTTACTATCAGGCTCAAGCGGAATTTTGATTTTCGCTAAAATACACTCAGAAATACCGTGCCAGCCCCGTGCAAGCCTTCGGTTCAGAATTGAAGAGATGCGAAGGAAAATGTGATGGGCAAAGACCGTATTGGATTGCGGCTGTTGGGGACCGTGTCGGTTCTGGGGCTGTCTATGGGAATGGGCGCTCAGGCGCAGGAAGCGGCAAGCGAAGTGCAGGGCGATGCGTTTCTTGGCACCGTTGAGTTGACCCAGGGCAAGCGCGAAGTTCAGGTCGGCACCGCAGTGCCTGTAACCGTGATCAACCAGGAAGAAATCGATGACCGTCAGGCTGGCACTGTGGCTGAGCTGATCGATTCCGTTCCAGGGGTGGCGCTGGTGAACGGCTCGCGCCCCGAAGGATCCGGCATCAACATCCGCGGCTTTGGCGCCAACGGCACCTATGGCACCGACCAGAAGGTTGCGATTGTCATCGACGGCGCCACCACCGGTTCGGAAGAGATTTACCGCATCGGCACGCAGCTGTTTACCGACCCCTCGCTGTACAAAAGCGTGTCGGTGATCCGGGGCACCGTGGGCACATTCGAATTCGGCTCTGGCATCGTTGGTGGTGTCGTGCAGTTCGAGACCAAGGATGCCTCTGACTTTACCGGCGGTGAGATCGGCCTGCGCTTTCGTCAGACGCTTGGCTACTCGTCGAATGGTGAAGGCTACCACAGCTCTTCGATCATCGCCTGGCAGCCGATGGAGAACTTTGAAGTCCTGCTGAATTACACCAAACGCGATACCGACGCCTACAAAGATGGCGACGGCAATGTGGTGACCTATTCAGGCACCGAGCCATATTCGGGGCTGGCCAAGTTCAAATACACTTTTGGCGATGCCAATGAGCATGGCCTGACCTTTGCCTATCAAAAGACATCAACGGACGAATTTGATGCCCCCTACGATGCCTTCAATGTGGTCAACTTTGGCAACGTAAACCGTCATACAGAATCCGAAGTTGCGACTCTGAAGTATGAGTACAACCCGGTGGGCAATGATCTGATCGATCTGTCGGTGCAGTACTCCTATTCGGACATCTATATCGAAAGCGAGCCGACAAACCCGGGCGGTTTTGCCGACTACCTTTTGGATGGCGATCACGACTACACCATCGACAAGCTGACCGTCAAAAACGCCATGTTCTTCCGCACCGGCGCCGCCTCACATAACATGCGGGTCGGGGTGGAGTGGACCAAAAGAGATCGCCTTGAAAGCCAGGTTAGCCCCATGAGCGGGGCCGTTTCTGTGCCCGGCGGCACGGATGAGCGGATCGCCCTGTTCCTGTTGGATGACATCGATCTGGGCAACAACTGGACGATCACACCTGCGCTGCGCTGGGAAGACCAGACGATCAAGGGCGCGGCGACCTATGCCGGTGATGAGTATGACAATTCGGCGCTCATGGGTGGTATCTCGGCGCGCTATGAGTTCGCCTCGGGTTTCTCGGTCTTTGCCAGCGCGGCTTATACCGAAAGCCTGCCGATCCTCGACGATCTGAACAACGCCACCTATATGAACCAGCCGGAAAAATCGCAGACCTTCGAGGTCGGGGCCTCTTATGCGGCCAGCGATGTGTTTGCAGGCGGCGACTCCCTGCAGGCCAAGCTCAATCTCTTTGTGACCGATCTTTGGGATGTGACCTCCTATTCGGCCATCAACGCCGTGGATAGCCAGGGCGCGGAACTGGAGTTGACCTATGCCATGGACAGCGGCCTCTATTTCGACCTGAACGCGGCCTACGGGGATTATGAGGCGACCAATACCTCGGGCGCAGTGGTGGAGTGGAGCAATGCGCCGGCGAATTCGGCCCGCCTGACAGTCGGCAAGCGGATCAACCAGGCCTGGGATATCAGCTGGGAGCAGGTCGTTGCCGAGAACGGCAATCGCAACCACGGCGGCTACGGGATCAGCAACCTGCGTGCGACCTATCGTCCGCAAAGCGGCGTTTTGCAAGGCGCCGAGGTGCGTCTGGGGATCGAGAACGCCTTTGACCGGACCTATCAGGCGAACCTTGCAACCGAGAAAGCCGCTGGACGGAACGTGAAACTGACCCTGGCCAAGACCTTCTGACACAACCGACATCAAAGAGGATTTCCATGATACGTCCGAATATGAAATGGGTGGCCCCGGCAGCAGTGATGCTGGCGGGGCTTGGGGGCGCAGCGCTGGCCGATGACCCCGCCGCCGCGCCAGCGGTTTCCATCGAACTGAGCGCAGCAGAGCAGGTGGGCGAGGCCTGCCTGTTGTCCTTTGTGGCGCAGAATGGCCATGCGCAGGACATCGCCCAGGCGGTCTATGAAACGGTCCTCTTTGATGAAAACGGTCAGGTGGCGCGACTGACGCTGCTGGATTTTCAGGATCTGCCCGCCGGGCGGATGCGGGTGCGTCAGTTCCAGTTCGCACGCAGCTGCAGCGCCATCAGCCGCGTTCTGATCAACGGGGCCACCACCTGCACCGGAGAGGCTCTGGCCGAGGGCGCCTGTAGCCGCAACCTCAGCCTCACCAGCCGCACGGATCAGGAGCTGATTGGATGACCCTTGTGACCGATGCGTTGAATCGGGTGCTGGATCTTGGCGGCCCGGTGGTCCTTTTGCTGCTGGTGGTTTCGGTGCTGACCGCAGCGCTGGTGCTCTACAAGATCTGGCAGTATCGCGCCGCCAGCGTGGGGCGTCATGCACACCTAAGCGCCGCTGTCACAGCCTGGGATCATGGCGACCGCGACACGGCATTGCGGCATCTGGAAAGCAGCAAATCCTATCTCGCCCCGGTGTTTCGTACAGCCCTGTCCGCCGAGGGCGAACAGGCCCAGACCGAGGCCCTGTCTGCCCGCGCCGATGCCGAGGCAGAAGATTGCTTTGCCCGGCTCGAACGCGGTCTTGGGGCCTTGGACATGGTCTCACAGCTGGCGCCGCTGATGGGGCTCTTTGGCACGGTGATCGGCATGATCGAGGCCTTTCAGAAGCTGCAATCCGCAGGCTCTTCGGTCGATCCGGCCCTGCTGGCAGGGGGCATCTGGGTGGCGCTATTGACCACGGCTGCGGGGCTGGCAGTGGCGATGCCCACCTCGCTGGTGCTGAGCTGGCTGACCGCGCGCATGCAAAACGAACGGGTCTTTGCCAACCGTGCCTTGCGCATCCTCTTTTGCCCGACCGAATTGCCGGATGTGGCACAAGAGGTGCGCCATGCCGGTTAAGCTGCAGGGCAAGCCCCGCAGGCGGCTGTCGATGACCTCGCTCATCGATGTGATCTTCCTGCTCCTGCTGTTTTTCATGCTGACCTCGACTTTCTCCAAGTTCGGCGAGGTTGAGCTGATGTCGGCGGGCAAGGGCACCAATGTGCAGGATCGGCAAAAGCTCTTTGTCACGCTCAGCGCCGAGGATCTGACCCTCAACGGCCAGAAGGCGGATCTGGGACGGATCGCCGATCTTGTGCGCCTGCAGCCGCAGGACGGAGGCGGGCACCTAGTGCTCATCAGTCCGGATGAGACAGCGAGCGCGCAGCGGCTGGTCGATTTGCTGACGGCCTTGCGCCAGGTTGAAGGGTTGCAGACGGTGGTGCTTGGCTGATGCAGATCCGGCAAAAGATACAATCCGAGCGTGAGCCGACCATCGCGCTGATCAACATCGTGTTTCTGATGCTGGTCTTTTTCATGATTGCAGGCACCCTTGCGCCGCCGCTCGACCGGGAGATCAAACTGGTCAGCACCGCCGATCTTGAAGGGGTTGCCCCGCCTGATACGCTGGTGATTCACAAGGATGGCCGGCTCAGCTATCGGGGCGCGGATGTGGCGGATGCCGGAGCGCATATCGCGGCCCTGCCGGATGAGGCGCGCGAGGCCCTGCGCGTGGTGCCGGATCGTGACCTGCCTGCGCGTGAGTTGGTGAAAATCGGCAATACCCTGCGCGCCGCCGGAGCGAAGAGGGTGATTTTGGTGTCGGAAAGGGCCCTGAAATGAGTCGGGTTCCGCATTCCCGCGTGATCGCTGTTCTGGCTCTGGCCACAGCGGCAGCCGCACATGGAAGCGCCGTCTTCCTGACCCACCGCACGGATGTTGAAATCGCCGGTCGCCAGACGGCCCTTGCGGCAGAGGGAACCTCTTTTGCCAATCTCGCCATGGGCGTGGAAACGCCCGAGCCGCCGCAAGAAGTGCAGGAAACACCCCAGCCGACCGAGACGCCGCCAGAGGTTACAAAGGCCGTTCAACCGGTTCAGCCGCCAGCACCGATCTCCCCTGCACCGACCCCGGTGCAAGCGATGACGCCGGTGGCGACCGCTCCGGTGACACCTGGCATAGAGATCATGCCACCTGTCTCTGACCCCGAACCGCAGACCCCGGCGGAGCCCCCTGCGCGCAGCGAGCCCCCAAAGGAGACGCAAAAGACCGAGGCTCCTGAGGCCCAGCAACCGGACCGGCCAGAGCCAGAGCGCGCGGAGCCGGTTCCGGTTCAGGAAGCCGCTGCGGCCAAGCCGGTTGACCCTGCAAAGCCACCACCGCCACAAGAGCAGAAACCAGAGGAGCCAACCCCGCAGGCCCCTGAGGTCACGGTTTCCCTGAAACCGCTCACCCGCCCGCCTGAGCCAGTAAAAACCCCGCCCAAACCGCAGCCTGAACAGCCGGTTGAGCGCGTCACAAAACGGCAGGAAGCCCCCGCGAAACCGCGCGGCAACAGCGATGCCAATGCCACCCGCGGCGTCTCCGAAGGGCGGGCGGCGAAACCGGGCGGGCAGGCGCGCACCGAGGGCGGCACGGCCAAGGCGCAGGGCAATGCGGCCGCCAGCAACTATCCCGGCCTTGTCATGCGGCGCATCCAGCGGGCGAAACGGCGCGCCAATGTGCGCGGCGAGGCAATGGTGGCCTTTCGCATCGGTCCCGGCGGCGGTCTTGCGGGGCTGTCACTGGCGCGCAGCTCCGGCTCGGCGCGGCTGGATGAGATCGCGGTGGCCCAAGTGCGCCGCGCGGCCCCCTTCCCGCCGCCACCGCCCGGGGCAAAGACCAGCTTCACCGTGCGAATCAAGGGCAAGTGATGGGCTGATTGCTGTGGCCGTGGGGCTAGGCTACACAGGCGACATCATTTGAACGACAGGAGCCGTCATGACCCCTCTTTCAGGCCTCAAAGTGGTTGAACTTGCGCGCATTCTGGCCGGTCCGTGGATCGGCCAGTCCCTTGCGGATCTGGGCGCGGAAGTGGTCAAGGTCGAAGCCGAGGCTGGCGATGATACCCGCCATTGGGGCCCCCCGTTCATTGAACGCGACGAAGACAAAACAGCCGCCTATTACTATGCCGCTAACAGGGGCAAGGACTGCGTGACGGCAGATTTTCGCACCCCGGAAGGTCGGCAGACGGTCCTCGATCTGATCAAGGACGCGGACATTCTGATCGAGAATTTCAAGGTCGGAGGGCTCAGGAAATACGGGCTGGACTATGACAGCCTGAAAAAGGTGAACCCGCGCCTGATCTATTGCTCCGTCACTGGCTTTGGACAGGACGGCCCCTATGCGAGCCGCGCGGGCTATGACTTCTTGCTTCAGGGCATGTCGGGGCTGATGTCGATCACCGGTGACCCCGCAGGTCAGCCACAGAAGGTGGGCGTTGCCATCACTGATATCGTGACGGGTCTCTATGGCACCATCGGCATCCTTGCGGCGGTGGAGCAGAGGCACACCACGGGCCGGGGGCAGCATCTGGATATGTCCCTTTTGGATTGCGCAACGGCGATGCTGGCCAATCAGGCGATGAACTATCTGGCCACGGGCACCAGCCCCACGCGCCTTGGCAACGACCACCCCAATATCGCGCCCTATCAGGTGATGGCGGTAAAGGACGGGCATATCATTCTGGCGGTGGGCAATGACGGGCAGTTCCAGCGGCTGTGCGACGCTTTGGATCTGCCGGATCTCAAGGTGGATGCGCGGTTCCTCACCAACCAGTCCCGCGTGGCCAACCGAACCGATCTGACTGCCCTCTTGGAGGCGGCACTGATCCAATGGACGCAAGCCGACCTGCTGAAAGCACTTGAGGCCGCGACAGTGCCCGCCGGGCCGATCAACACCATCGGTCAGGCCTTTGACGATCCACAGATCCGCCATCGTGGCATGCAGATCGCGCCCGAAGGCGTGCCGGGTGTGCGCGGGCCCTGGAAATTCTCGGATGCGGAACTCGCGCTTGAAAAATCCGCGCCAAAGCTTGCCAAATAGCAGGGCGCGGGGGCAGGGTGGCGCCAGAGACTCTGACATTGGAAGACCACGATGCGCCCCCCCTTTACCCTCATTGAAAACACTTGGATTCCCATGCCCGACGGGCGGCGTCTGGCGGCGCGCATTTGGCTGCCAATGGGAGAGGGGCCGTTCCCTGCAATCCTGGAATACCTGCCCTATCGCAAGCGTGACGGCACCGCGCCGAGGGATGAGACGACGCACACCGTTTTTGCCTCAAAGGGCTATGCCTGCATCCGGGTTGATATTGCAGGCAGCGGCGACAGCGAGGGGCTGTTTGATGACGAATACTCAGAACAGGAGCTGAGCGACGGCGAGGCGGTTCTGACCTGGATCGCAGCGCAACCCTGGAGCAGCGGCAAGGTCGGGATGATCGGCATCTCCTGGGGTGGCTTCAACGGCTTGCAGCTTGCCTATCGCCGCCCGCCTGAATTGCAGGCGGTGGTCTCGGTCGCCTCCACCGCCGACCGCTATGCCGACGACATCCATTTTATGGGGGGCTGTCTTCTGAGCGACAATGCCAATTGGGGCAGCCAGATGTTCGCCTATATGACCCGGCCCCTTGACCCCGAGTTGCGCCCCGACTGGCGCGACGCCTGGCTGGAGCGGATCGAAAAGCTGCCCTTCATGTCCGCCGACTGGCTGCGCCATCAGACCCGTGATGACTTCTGGAAACACGGCTCGGTCTGCGAGGATTGGTCCGCGATCACCGCGCCCGTGCTGGCGATCACCGGCTGGGCCGATGCCTATCTCAACACGCCGCCCATGCTGGCCGCCAACCTTACCGCGCCGTGCAAGGCCCTGATGGGACCATGGGAGCATCGCTACCCGCATATCTCGAAACTGGAGGCGTCGGATTTCCACGGCGAGGTGCTGCGCTGGTTCGACCACTGGCTGAAAGGCGAGGACAACGGAGCGGAGGCACTGCCTGACTACCGCGTCTACATGCAGGATCACTTCGGCCCCACCAAGGAAAACAAACCCCGTCAAGGCACCTGGGTGGCCGAGCAGCACTGGCCCTCGCCCAATGTCACCGAACGGGTGGTTCACCTTTCGACAGACTCTTTGACCGACACTGCGGGCAGCGGGGACTGCAGGGTTTCAAACCCGGCAACCCTTGGTCAGGCGGGCGGGTATTTCTGCCCGGGGATGCGGATCGACAACGAACTGCCCGGCGATCAGGCGGGCGATGATGCGATGTCGGCCTGTTTCGACACGGCGCCTCTGACGGAAGACCTGCAGGTTCTGGGCCGCCCGCGTGTGCGCATTGCCTTTACTGTCGATCGTCCGGTGGCGCAGATCGTCGGACGTCTTTGTGATGTTGCCCCAGATGGTGTCTCGCAGCGGATCAGCCTGCGGGCCTTTAACCTCACCCATCTGAACGGCCATGATGCGCCTCAGAAGCTGGTGCCGGGGCAGCGTTATGAAGCGGAATTCACGTTGGGCGAATGCGCCCATGTGCTGCGGCCGGGCCATGTTCTGCGACTGGCGCTGTCTACCTCCTACTGGCCCATCGTCTGGCCCGCGCCCGAGGCAGCGGAAATCACGCTGGATCTTGCAGGCTGCGCCCTGATCCTGCCCGAGCGCAGCGTGAGCGCCGAGATCGCCCCACAAGCGCCCGGTCCCGCGCAGCCTTATCCGACCCTGGGCGGCGATGAGCTGCGCGCTCCCTCTGGTACCTCTGAAACCAAGGTGTTGGCGGATGGCACGCTGGTGCTGGATACCTTTGACGACTACGGCGAGGCGGTGAACCCGCACAACGGGCAACAGGTGGGCAGCCATGTCACCATGCACTACGCGATCCACCCAGATGATCCGGCAACGGCTACCTTCAAATCCGACTGGCGCTTCACCTTTGAACGCGGCGATTGGCAGGTGGCCATCGACACCGAGAACAAGATGACCTGCGATACCCTGAATTTCTACCTCTGGCGCCGCATTCACGCCTATGAGGGCGGCGCATCAGAGCCGGTGCTGGTCAAGGAATGGAGTGAAACCGTCCCGCGCGGCTGCCTGTAATCTGCGGTCAGAAGTCGAGCCCCAGATCCAGCGTCGGCGCCGAATGGGTCAGCGCCCCGGAGGAGATGTAATCGACTCCGGTGGCGGCGACCTCGGCAATGCGGTCCAGCTTCATATTGCCTGAGGCCTCGGTCACCAGATGGCCGCGCGCCATCTTGACGGCTTCCGCCAGCGTCGGTGTGTCCATATTGTCGAGCAGGACTACATCTGCGCCGCCGGTCTTCAGCACCTCTTCGAGCTGTGCCAGCGTGTCGACCTCGATCTCCACCTTCATCATGTGGCTGACGCTGGCTTTTGCCGCCTCCAGCACCGCCGAGATCCCGCCCGCAGCCGCGATGTGGTTGTCCTTGATCAGGATCGCGTCCGACAGACCAAAGCGGTGGTTGTAGCCGCCGCCATGCAGAACCGCTTGCTTTTCGGCGATGCGCAGGCCGGGGGTGGTCTTGCGCGTGCAGGTTATGCGGGTATCTGTGTCGGATGTTTCGCGCACGAAACAATGGGTCAGTGTTGCGATCCCAGTCAGACGCCCAGCAAAGTTCAGCGCGACGCGTTCCCCCGACAGGATCGAGGCGGCAGAGCCTTCGATGGTCATCAGCGTATCGCCCGGTTTGCAGGCGCTTCCATCGGACAGCAGGGTTTCCACCTTCAGCCCGGCATCCACCAGGAAAAAGGCGATGCGGGCGATCTGCATGCCCGAGACAACACCTTCTTGCCGCGCGTTCAAACGGGCGGAATAGGTTACATCCGCCGGGATCACCGTGCGGGTGGTGATGTCACCGTTCTGGCCCAGATCCTCATGCAGGGCGGCGCGCACCATCGGTTCCAGGATCAGGTCGGGCAGGGTGGCAAAGGCGGTGCTCATGCGGGCTCCTTTTGGGCCTCGCCCGCGATCCGGTCACGCAGGGAGAGAGCCTCGGTCAGGGTGATACGGGTGCGGTGGGCCAGCGAGGGGTCAGCCTCGGGGAAGTCATCGCGGTAATGTCCGCCCCGGCTTTCGCGGCGCATCAGGGCGGCGGCAGCAATCAGCGTGGCGGTGGCGCACATGTTGACGAAGCTCTCGTCATCAGCGTTCTCCGCCTCCAGCCGCGCGATGGTGGCAAGCGCCGTCTTGAGACCCTGTTCGGTGCGGCGCACGCCCACATGGGAGGTCATGGTGTCGCGCAGGATCTGCACGGCTGCGGGATCGGTTTCGTGACCATTCGGGGCAAAACGAATCGCGACTTCTGACAGATCGCCCTTCTGGGCCAGATCCTTCATGTCGGCAGCTGCGGTGCGGGCGTAGACCAGCGCCTCCAGCAGCCCGTTGGAGGCCAGCCGGTTGGCGCCGTGTAGCCCGGTGGAGGAGACCTCGCCGCAGACCCACAGATGGTTCAGGCTGGCGCGTCCCTGCATGTCGGTGTCCACACCGCCCATGTGGTAATGGGCAGCGACGGCCACGGGGATGGGCTCATTCACCGGGTCGATCCCGGCGCGGGTGCAGGTCTCGGCAACGGTCGGAAAACAGGTTAGAACCTCGGCGCCAAGGGCCTTCCGCGTGTCCAGCACCGGGCGGCGTCCGGCTTGGGTCTCGGCAAAGATTGCGCGGGCCACGATGTCGCGCGGTGCAAGCTCGGCGTCCGGGTGAACCGCAAGCATGAAGCGTTCGCCGGCGTTGTTCCACAAGGTCGCGCCATCGCCGCGCAGCGCCTCGGTTGCGAGCGGTGCGGGGTCTTCGCCAATGTCAAATGCGGTGGGGTGGAATTGCACGAATTCGGGGTCGGCAATGCGCACACCCGCACGCGCGGCAAGGCCGATGACCTGTCCGCGAATGCGCGGCGGATTGGTGGTATGGGCATAAAGCCCGCCGGATCCCCCCCCGGCCAAGAGCACTCCGGGGCAGGTGATCAGAACGGGTTCTGAGGGCACATCGGCCTGCGAGATCCAGACGCCGGTGACGGTATCGCCCTCCACCTCCAGACGGACGGCCTGTGTGTTCTCCAATACCTGCACCGAGGGTGCGGCGCGCACGGCGGCCACCAGGGTTTCCATGATCTGCGCCCCGGCCCGGTCGCCCTTGACGCGCACCACGCGAGCGGCGGAATGGGCGGCTTCGCGGCTCATCACGTAGTTGCCCATCTCGTCGCGGTCAAAGGGCGTGCCAAGGTCGGTGAGGTCAAGGATATGGTCGCGGGCAACGCGTGTGACCATGGCGGCCACCTCTGGATCGACGGTGCCTGCGCCCGCCGCCTGGGTGTCGGCGGCATGGGCCTCGGGGCTGTCGCTCTGGTCCATGGCGGCGGCGACACCGCCTTGCGCCCAGGCGGAACTTGCACCGAGGCCGAGCATTTCGGGAGAGATCATCAGAACCGGACGCGGTGCCAGTTCCAGCGCCGCATAAAGCGCGCCAAGCCCCGCGCCGACGATGACGATGCGGCCCGTCTCAATGGGTCCTGTGCTGGCCGCTGCCACCGGTCAGATACCCAGTTTCTGGCTGAGGTCGATCATCCGCTGCACCGCGAGGCGCGCCTTGTCTGCAACTTGCGGATCGACTTCCACCGGAGTGGACATGGTGTGCAAAGACCACAGGATTTTCTCCAGCGTGATCATCTTCATGTAGGGGCACATGTTGCAGGGGCCGACAAAGTCCACCTCGGGCAGGGCATCGGCAATGTTCGAGGCCATCGAACATTCGGTGATCAGCATCGCCTTTGCGGGCTTTTCGTCGGTGACGTATTTGATGATGCCGCTGGTGGAGCCGGAGAAGTCCGCCTCGGCCACCACATCGGGGGGGCATTCGGGGTGGGCGATCAGCCGGGTGCCGGGGTTCCACTCGCGGAACTCCTGCAAGTCCTTGGCGGTGTATTGCTCGTGCACGATGCAGGCGCCGTCCCACCAGACGATGTTTTTCTGCGGCACCTGATTGGCCACGTTCTGCGCCAGGTATTTGTCCGGCGTCATGATGACCGTGTCGCTCTCCATCGCTGCGACGATCTGCGCGGCATTGGAAGAGGTGCAGCAGATGTCAGAGGCGGCTTTCACCTCGGCAGTGGTGTTCACATAGGTGACAACCGGCGCGCCGGGGTATTTGTGGCGCATCTCTTCGACGCCTGCTGCGGTGATGCTTTCGGCCAGGGAGCAGCCCGCCGCCATATCCGGCATCAGCACGGTTTTCTCAGGCGAAAGGATTTTGGAGGTTTCGGCCATGAAATGCACACCGCATTGCACGATCACGTCGGCTTCGACCCGCGCGGCCTCGATTGCCAGCTGCAGGCTGTCGCCGACAAAGTCCGAAACACCGTGGTAGATTTCCGGCGTCATGTAGTTGTGGGCCAGAATGACCGCGCCGCGCTCTTTCTTGAGCGCATTGATCGCGGCCACATAGGGCGCGTAGCGGGCCCAGTCGACCGGGTTGACCACGCGATCCATGCGGGCGTAGGTCTCTGACATCTGTTGGGCCAGATCGGGATTGGGCGCCAGATCATAGTCGCTGGCGAGTTGATCACGCATGTTTTGCAGATCGAACATGGCTTTTCCTCGAAAACGCGCCGTACTGGCACTTTGGGTGGGTCTTTTTTCACGTTCGTATGGCGCGCGCAAGGTGCGGGGCCAAAAGGCCGCAGGTGATCAGCGGGTATCTCCTGCGGAAAATCGAAACGCCGGCGGGATGACACTGTGGGGATAGACGCTTGGTCCCAAGGCCGCTGTTGGGGCGGGCGACAGACCTGCGAGCGCTTGAGAGCGGACCACGGCACCCGCCTTTCTGTCCGCCAACATCTGCGCCTTCCAAAATATGGTGGACAAATTGTCCTTTTTGAAGGTCGGCTGCATTTTTTTCTGTCGCCGGTAACATTCCTGTGTTTTGACACTGGGGAAGCTAGGGGGAAAGAGCCTTTAACCCCAAGCCATCCGGGAGAAAACCAAGCGTCATGTCTGATCTGTGGGAGGGGCTGAGCCAGGCATTCTGGCTGGTGGTCTTGCTGGACCCCGATCTGGTTGAAATCACTTTGCGCTCTCTCAGGGTCACTTTGACCGCGCTTTTGATCGCCTCCGTGATCGCTTTGCCTCTGGCCGCGCTGCTGGCCGTCAGACGGTTTCGCCTGCGCCGCGCGACCATCGCTGTGCTCAATGCGCTGATGGGGCTGCCGCCGGTGGTGGTCGGGCTGATTGTCTATGTCTTCCTGTCGCGCGCCGGGCCTTTGGGCGTGTTCGGCCTGTTGTTCACACCCACCGCGATGATCATCGCGCAGGTGATCATTATCGTGCCGCTGATCGCCTCGATCGCGCATCAGTCATTGCGGGAGCTGTGGAGCGATTACCACGACCTTCTGATCTCGATGAACACCACCCAAGGGCAGCGCATTCGCGCGCTCTTGTGGGATGGGCGGCGGGCGCTCTTGACGGCGGCGCTGGCCGGCTTTGGCCGCGCCATCGGAGAGGTCGGGGCGATCATGGTGGTGGGGGGCAATATCGATCACGCAACGCGGGTTCTGACAACGGCCATCGCGCTTGAAACAGGAAAGGGTGAGTTCGCCATGGCGCTGGGTCTCGGCTTTGTGCTGATAGGCATGGCCATCGCCGTGAACCTCGCGATCCACTGGATCGGCCATACCGAACGCGGAGGGCGCTGGTGATGCAGATGTTTCCGCTGACGGTCGAGCAGGGCGTGGTGCGCAGGCGCGGCAAGGTGCTGGTCGGCCCCGTGGATCTGACGCTTGCGGGGCAGGGGACCACCATCGTTGTCGGGCCGAACGGGGCCGGCAAAACTTCGCTTTTGAAGATGCTGCACGGGATCGTGCGCCTCAATGAAGGGCGGCTGAACTGGGCCTGTCCGCGGGAAGAGGCTGAGAAGCGCCAAGGATTTGTCTTTCAGATGCCGGTGATGATGCGCCGCACGGTGGTTGATAACATCGCCTATCCGCTGCGTCTGATCGGAGTGCCCCGCAAGGAGGCGCGCGCACGCGCCGCAGACTGGGCGCACCGGATTGATCTGGGCGATGCGCTGGAGCGGCAGGCGGTGCTCCTGTCGGGCGGGGAGCGTCAGAAACTCGCCCTGGCCCGCGCCCTGATCCGCGATCCAGAGGTGCTGTTTCTGGATGAACCCTGCGCCTCGCTTGATGGACGGGCAACGCGCGAGATCGAAGAGATCCTGGCCGAGGCCGCCCAGAGTGGGACCCGCCTCATCATGTCCACCCACAACATGGGTCAGGCGCAAAGGCTGGCGGATGAGGTGATCCTCGTCATCGGTGGCCGTATTCACGAGTTTTCCCCGGCGGCCGAGTTTTTTGCCGGACCACAGACCCCGCAGGGGGCCGCTTTCTTGAGAGGAGATATTGTAGAATGAAACACGTATTGTTTGGCGCTGTTGCCGCCGCAGTTCTGGCCACGGCCTCGATCGCCGAGGAGATGAAGATGGCCGTGACCACCTCGTTCCACAACTCGGGCCTGGCAGAGATCCTGCTGCCCGAGATCAAGAAGGATCTCGATCTGGATGTGCAGCTTCTGGTCGTTGGCACCGGTCAGGCGATCCGTCTGGGCGAGGCAGGTGATGTGGATGCAATCCTGGTGCACTCAAAAAAGGCCGAAGAGCGGTTTCTGGACGGGGGCAATGGCACCCACCGCCGCGAGATCATGTATAATGATTTCGTCTTTATCGGGCCGAAGTCGGATGCTGCCGGGGTTGCAGGCGCTGAAACCGCCGTTGACGCCTTGCAGAAGGTTGCGGGCGCCAAGGCGCTCTTTGTCAGCCGTGGCGATGACAGCGGCACCCATAAGAAGGAGCTGAGCCTGTGGAAGGCGGCAGGGCTTGATGCCGAAGGATTTGGCAACTGGTACCGCGCGGTCGGCGCGGGCATGGGCGCTGCGCTCAACACCGCCTCGGGGATGGAGGCCTATATCATGGCGGACCGCGCCAGTTGGCTGAACTTTGGCAACAAAGGCGATCTGGCACTGTTGTTCTCGGGCGATCCGGTGCTGTTCAACCAATATGCCTATCTGCCGGTGAACCCTGAGAAGCATGCCCACGCCAAGAACGACCTGGCGATGAAACTGGAAGCCTGGCTGGTCTCGGACAAGGCCAAAGCGCTGATCAACGGTTACAAGATCAACGGTGAGACCCTGTTTGTCTTCAACGCCAAGCAATAGGCGCATCAGGTGCCGCAGGCGGGGGTGCTCCCGCCCGTGGCGCCGCATTTGAAAAATGCGTTGTCCCGGTTGGGCCTGGCGCCGCGCTTCGCGCGGCGCTTTTTCTTTGCTGAGAGGCGCATCAGGGGCAGATCTGCCCTGATGCGCCATGTCGAGTGTTCGGTCCGCCAAATTCGCCTCAAGGGTAAACCGTGCGTGCGCACGACCGCTTGCGCGGCCCTTGACCCGAATTTGTCGAACGGTTGGCGGCAGAACGGACCCGCCGCGCGAGAGCGCGGCGCTGGGCCCAACGGGAGGGGGGCTTCGTCAGAAGTATTCCGACGGGCGGGAGAGCGTTGTCATCCTTCTTCGCTGCCGACAGTGAGGGTCACCCGATCCCCGGCAAACCAGGTGCGTCCGTATTCAATGGGCTGTTCGTCTCTATCAACGTTGATCCCGGTGGTGCGCAGGATCGGGGCGCCTTCGGGGATGCGTAAGTGCAGGGCTTGGGTCGCTGTCGCCTGGCGCGCCGTAATGCGGGTCTCAAGGCGGGTGTAATCCTCAATGCCACAGCGTTTGAGGGCGGCAGTGACGGATTGCGTCTCCTCCAGCGCCTCCAGCATGCCGGGGAAACGCTCGCTTGGAAAAATGCTTTGAAACAAGGCGATGGGCTGCCCGTCCGCCAGAGATAGCCCGTCGTAGACATGGACCGGCTCTCCGGGTTTCAGCCCGAGCGCTTCGGCCTCACCCGCTGCTGCGGCGCGGGTTTCGGTGGTCAGGATCTGCTTGGCCGGTATGCGCCCACCCTTCGAGATGTTCTGGTGAAAGCGCACGCGCTTACCGATCGGGTAATCCGTTGGTTTTGCCGCCACAAAAACGCCGGCGCCACGTCGTGAGTGCACCAGCCCGCCAGCCGCCATCTCGGCCAGGGCGCGGCGCACCGTGTGGCGGTTGACCCCAAACCGCGCGGCCAGTTGTGCCTCGGCCGGTAGTTTGTGTCCGGTGTCATAGCGTCCCTGCGCGATGTCTTCGGTCAGGGCGCTGGCGATGGATTTCCAAACCGGGGTGCGGGCCATGTCATCAAACTTTCACAAGGATTGGCTTGCACGCCAGGGGGCGACTCACCTATGATTTGTCTAGTTGTATAGTAAATATAGACAACCCGGCCAAGAGGCTTTGACACGATGAACACCACTATTTCCGCAAAGGATCGTAAGGCCTGGATGGGTCTTCTGGCCTCAGCTGACGATGCCCGGCTTGCTGAGCTTTGGCGCGCCTTTGATCATGAGCCCGCCTTTGACTGGCTGCGCGCGCCCGAGGCGGGCGGCGTAATGGTCCGTGGCCGCATGGGCGGCAGCGGCGCGCCCTTCAATCTGGGTGAGATGACCGTCACACGCTGCGCCCTGTCGCTGGCCGATGGCACCGTCGGGCATGGCTATGTGCAGGGCCGCTCCAAGGCCAAGGCCGAGACGGCCGCCAAGATCGACGCCCTGATGCAAACCGACGCGGCAGAGACCCTGCGCGCCAGGGTCCTGATCCCGCTTCAGGAAGAGCGCGCCGCGGCCAAGGAAGCCCGCGCCTCCAAGGCGGCGGCGACCAAGGTCGATTTCTTCACAATGGTCCGGGGAGAGGACTGATGAACCAGATGACAGACAACGCGGTCTACGCGGGAGGCTTTTCCAATCCGCCGGTCGCCTCGGCCCATGCCTTTCGCGCCGCGATGAATGCCATGGCGCGGCCCGGCATGGTGCAGGAGATCACCGGTGCAACCCCGCCCGAGGGGATCTCCCTCGCGGCGGGTAGCCTGCTGCTGACGCTTTGCGATCCCGAAACCGGCGTCTTTCTTGCGCCTGATGTCGACAGCGACGCCCTGCGCGGCTGGCTGACCTTTCACACCGGCGCGCCCATCGTCGCTGCCGAAGAGGCGGATTTCGCCCTTGGCGGCTGGGACGCGCTGATGCCGCTGGACCGTTTTCCGATCGGGACGGCGGAATACCCGGACCGCTCCACCACTCTGATTGTCGAGGTTGCGGGTTTTGATGCCCCCAATGCCACCCTTAGCGGCCCCGGCATCAAGGACACGGCGCAGATTGCCTTGCCGGATCCGGCGGCCTGCGCGGGCAATGCGATGCTCTACCCCTTGGGCGTCGATTTCTTTTTCACCTCTGGCACTCAAGTGGCGGCGCTGCCGCGCTCGACCCAGATCCGTGCGGAGGCCTGAGCCATGTATGTAGCCGTAAAAGGCGGCGAGCGCGCCATTGACAATGCGCATGCCTGGCTGGCGGAGGAGCGCCGTGGCGATACTTCGGTCGCCGAACTCTCCCTCGTGCAGATCCGCGAACAACTGGCGCTGGCGGTGAACCGGGTGATGGCCGAAGGCTCGCTTTTCGATCCCGATCTGGCGGCGCTGGCGATCAAACAGTCGCGCGGCGATCTGATCGAGGCGATCTTCCTGATCCGCGCCTATCGCACCACCCTGCCGCGCTTTGGCTACACGCTGCCGGTGGACACAGGCGCCATGGCCTGCGACCGGCGGATTTCGGCGACCTTCAAGGATGCGCCGGGTGGGCAGGTGCTGGGGCCGACGTTTGATTACACGCACCGTTTGCTCGATTTCAAACTGGCGGCCGAAGGCGAAGCCGCAGAGGCCCCCACCTCTGCCCCCCGCACCGAACCCACGCCCCATATCACCGAGTTCCTGCAGGGCGAGGACATTATCGAGCGCGAGCCTATGTCCGAGGCGCAGCCCGGAGACCTGACGCGTGAGCCGATGGCCTTTCCCGCTGACCGGTCGGTCAGGCTGCAGTCGCTGACGCGCGGGGATGAGGGATTCATCCTTGGCATGGCTTATTCCACCCAGCGCGGCTATGCGCGCAACCACGCCTTTGTGGGCGAATTGCGCATCGGCACCGTGGCGGTTGAGATGGAGATCCCCGAGCTGGGCTTTGCCATCAAGATCGGCGAGGTGGAGCTGACCGAATGCGAGACGGTGAACCAGTTCAAGGGCTCGAAAACCGTGCCGCCGCAGTTCACCCGTGGCTATGGTCTGGTGTTCGGCCAGTCAGAGCGCAAGTCCATCGCCATGGCGCTGGTGGATCGCGCGCTGCGCTGGAAGGAGCTAGGAGAGGACAATCTGGGTGCCGCCGCGCAGGACGAGGAATTCGTGCTGAGCCATTCGGACAATATCCAGGCGACCGGGTTCCTCGAACATATCAAGCTGCCCCACTACGTCGATTTCCAGTCCGAGCTGGAACTGGTGCGCAAGCTGCGCCGCGAAGCTGCCGAAGCGGTGGAGCAGATGGCGGCCAAGGAGGCGGCGGAATGAGCTTAATGCAACAGAGGGCAGTGCCCGACCTCGGGTGGGGGCGAAGCGCCCTCCCGGGGGGGAGGTCGGGCGCGGCCCGGCGATGCCGGGCCAAACGGAAGAAGGGTGCCCAGAATGTCTGACTACAACTTTGCCTACCTCGACGAGCAGACCAAGCGGATGATCCGCCGGGCGATCCTCAAAGGTCTGGCTGTTCCGGGCTATCAGGTGCCCTTTGCCAGTCGCGAGATGCCCATGCCCTATGGCTGGGGCACCGGCGGGGTGCAGGTCTCTGCCGCGACGCTGACGCCCGAGGATACCTTCAAGGTGATCGATCAGGGAGCCGATGACACCACCAACGCGGTGTCGATCCGCAAGTTCTTTGAACGCACCGCCGGGGTTGCCACCACCGAGGAAACCGAAAAGGCCAGCGTCATCCAGACCCGCCACCGCATCCCCGAGGCGGAGCTGACCGAGGATCAGATCCTCGTCTATCAGGTGCCGATCCCGGAGCCCCTTCGCTTTCTTGAGCCGCGCGAGACCGAGACTCGCAAGATGCACGCTTTGCAGGAATATGGCCTGATGCATGTGAAGCTGTATGAGGACATCTCCCAGCACGGTGCCATTGCGACCTCCTATGCCTATCCGGTGAAGGTCTCGGATCGCTACGTGATGGACCCCTCGCCGATCCCGAAGTTCGATAACCCCAAGATGGAGATGGCGGCGATCCAGCTGTTTGGTGCGGGCCGCGAGCAGCGTATCTATGCGGTGCCGCCCTACACATCGGTCGTTTCGCTCGATTTCGAGGACTACCCCTTTGAGGCCAGCAAGGCCGATCACCCGTGTGACCTGTGCGCCGCCGAGGACAGCTATCTGGACGAGGTGATCCTCGATGATGCGGGCAACCGGATGTTTGTCTGCTCGGACACCGATTACTGCCGTTCGCGGCGCGAGGCAGGCCATGTGGGCCGTCTGGGAGAGGAGGCCGCGGCATGACCCCTTTGCTGCAAGTGAAAGACGTCGCCAAGATGTATGGCGCGCGGATCGGCTGCACGGATGTGAGCTTTGATCTCTACCCTGGTGAGGTGATGGGCATCGTCGGCGAAAGCGGCTCGGGCAAGTCGACGCTGCTGAACTGCCTTGCGGGGCATCTGGCGCCGGATCGGGGCGAGGTGGTGTTTGATACCCGCGCCGAAGGGCCGGTGGATACGGTCACCATGTCCGAACCCGCCCGCCGCATGCTGGGGCGCACCGACTGGGCCTTTGTGCACCAGCATGCCCGCGACGGGCTGCGCATGTCGGTCTCGGCTGGCGGCAATATTGGCGAGCGGCTGATGGCCGTTGGTGACCGTCACTATGGCGATATTCGCGCCCGTGCTGCCGACTGGCTGGGCCGGGTGGAGATTTCAGATGCGCGCATCGATGACCGCCCCTCGGCCTTTTCCGGGGGCATGCAGCAGCGCCTTCAGATCGCCCGCAATCTGGTGACCGGGCCGCGGCTTGTCTTCATGGACGAACCCACGGGGGGCTTGGATGTTTCGGTGCAGGCGCGGCTGTTGGATCTGGTGCGGGGCCTCGTGCGCGAGATGGGTCTCAGCGCCATTATCGTCACCCACGATCTGGCGGTGGTGCGTCTGCTGGCCGACCGGCTGATGGTGATGAAGGACGGTCATGTGGTGGAAACGGGTCTCACCGATCAGGTGCTGGACGATCCGCAACATGGCTATACGCAGCTGCTGGTTTCCAGCGTGTTGCAGGTGTGAGGGCAAAGGGATGATTGAACTTCAAAACGTCAGCAAAAGCTTCACCCTGCACAATCAGGGCAGCGCCGTGATCCCGGTGATGGAGGGCGCCACGCTTTCCGTCAAACCCGGCGAATGTGTCGGCCTGATTGGGGCTTCGGGGGCGGGGAAATCGACCCTGATGCGGCTGATTTACGGCAACTACCTCGCCGCCTCGGGCAGCATCATGGTGGGCGATACCGATGTGGCACAGGCCGAGCCGCGCGAGATCCTTGCGCTGCGCCGCGAGACGCTGGGCTATGTCAGCCAGTTCCTGCGGGTGGTGCCGCGTGTGCCCGCGCTGGATGTGGTGGCAGAGCCACTGCTCTCGGTGGGCACACCGATTGAGGAGGCACGCGAAAAGGCGGCTGTTCTTCTGGAAGGGCTGAACATTCCCGAGAGGCTCTGGAGCCTCAGCCCCACCACGTTCTCGGGCGGGGAACAGCAGCGGGTGAATATCGCGCGGGGCTTTGCCTATGACTATCCCGCGCTTCTGCTGGATGAACCCACCGCCAGCCTTGATGCGCAGAACCGGGCCACGGTTCTGGGGCTGATCGAAGGAGCCAAGGCGCGCGGCGCGGCTATCGTCGGCATCTTCCATGATGAGGCCGCGCGAGAGCAGGTCTGCGACCGCTTCGTCGATGTTTCGGCTTTCACGCCAAGGGCTGCGGCATGAGCATGAGCGCAAGAAAGGGGCCGGTGATTGCCGTCGTCGGCCCCTCTGGCGTCGGCAAGGACAGCCTTATGGAGGCGCTGCGTCAGGCCGACCCGGGCATCAAGCTGGTGCGCCGGGTGATCACCCGTGCGCCTGAGGCTGGCGGAGAGGACTACACCCCCGTTAGCGAAGGCGAGTTTCTGGACCTGGCGGGCAAAGGTGCCTTTGCCCTCCATTGGCCCGCTCATGGGTTGCACTACGGCATTCCGAAGGAGATCGAGAGCCTGCGGCAGGGCGCAAGCGGGGTTCTGGTGAACCTCTCGCGCGGCGTGCTGCTGCAGGCGCAGGCGGCTTTTGACGACTTCCGCGTGCTGTCGGTGACAGCCCGCCCCGAGGTGCTGGCCGCCCGTCTGGCGGCGCGCGGGCGCGAGGATGCCGCTGAGGTGCAGCGTCGACTTGTCCGCGCGAGCAAACCTTTGCCTGCGGGGCTGGCTAAGGTCCATGAGATCGACAACAGCGGCGATCTAGGCGCGGCGGTCATGGCCGCCCGCGCCGCGCTTCAGCCGGTCAGGGCGTAGCGGTGGATCAGGTGAAAGCGTCCCTCGGTATCCTCGCCCATCAGCGCCAGATCCTTGATTTCAAAGGGTTCGGGCATGAGCGGGACCAGATGCGTTTTCAGAGCCTCTTCGACGCGCGGCAGTTCGGGCTTGGGCAGTTTGCCGGTCAGGGTGATGTGAAAACGGAACTGATCCAGCACGTAAGGATAGCCCCAGGTCACGAGGTTCTGCTCCTGCTCGGGGCTGAGACCCGAAGCGCGGCGCCGGGCAAGTTCTGCCTCGGGCGCAGGGGCGCGAAAGGCGTCCAGCTCGGTCACGCAGGCGGCGGCCAGCGCGTTGAGCGCGCTTTCATCGCCAAGGGGACGCAGCGCCAGGAACCGGCCCAGACGCGCCAGTTGCAGCCCGCCCAGCGTCACCGGTGCCTGGGAGGCGGCCAGTGCGGCGCAGGCGGCCTCCAGTTCGGTTCGGGACGTGCCCTCTGCCAGACGCATCGGCGGTTTCATGGTCGCATGCAGGCCATATTTGCGCGGCGTCGCGGTGATTGCGGCCACGTCCAGACCCGGAACATCGGGGTGCGGCAGTACCTCCCCTGTCTCCATATCCCAGCCCAGCCAGCTGGCACCAAAACGGCTCCATTCCGCCCCATGGGGCGGCGCAAAATAGATCGCGTATCGCGTGAATGTCACATTGGCCTCCTAAACGTGGCCTTTCCAATACCTCGAAAGATGTGAAACTCAGATGACACAAGAGATGATCCTTGCCAATGCCACCCTTGTCCTGCCTGGCGAAACGCTGACCGGCAGCCTCAGGATCAAGGACGGAGAGATCGCGGATATGGCGGAGGGTGCAGGCGTGCCCAGCGGCGCGGTGGATTGCGGCGGCGATTTCGTCAGCCCCGGCCTGATCGAGCTGCACACTGATAATCTGGAGCGTCACATCCAGCCGCGTCCCAAGGTCGACTGGCCCCATGCTGCCGCGATCATCGCCCATGATGCTGAACTCGCAGGCACCGGGATCACCACCGTGTTTGACGCGATGCGTGTCGGCTCGATCCGCGCCAAGGAGGCGCGCTATGGCAAATATGCTCGCAGCCTTGCGAGTGAGCTCTTGGATCTGCGCGCCAAGGATGCGCTCAAGATAAGCCACTTCCTGCACCTGCGGGCCGAGGTCTGCTCGGAAACTCTGGTGGAGGAACTGGACGAATTCGGAGACGAAGACCGCGTCGGGCTGGTCTCGCTGATGGATCACACGCCGGGGCAGCGCCAGTTCCGCGACATCTCGAAACTGGAGGCCTATGTGAAGGGCAAACACGGCTTCGATGACGATGGTTTCCTGCAGCATATCGCCGAGCTGAAGACCATGCGCGACACCTATGGCGATTTGCACGAGGTAGAGGCGGTTAAGGCCGCGCGCCGCTTTGGCGCGGTGCTGGCCAGCCACGACGACACCACCGAGGATCAGGTGGCTGTATCGGCCGGTCATGGCATCCGCCTGGCCGAGTTCCCCACCACGGTCGAGGCGGCCCGCGCCTGCCATGCGCATGATATCCAGGTGATGATGGGCGCGCCGAACCTGATCCGGGGCGGCTCGCATTCGGGCAATGTGGCGGCGCAGGAGCTGGCCGAGCTGGATCTGCTGGATATCGTCTCCTCCGACTATGTGCCGGCCGCGCTTTTGCTGGCGGCGGCGCGTCTGGGTGATATCTGGGGCGATATGGCGCGCGGGTTGGCGACGGTCACCTGCGCCCCTGCCAGGGCGGTGGGTCTTGAGGATCGCGGGCGGCTCGAGGTCGGCAAGCGCGCGGACCTGATCCGTTTTGCCATGCGCGCTGGTGTGCCTTCGCTGCAGGGGGTCTATTCTCGTGGGCTACGGGTAGCCTGACCGCAAAGACCGGAAAAGGACGCTGCATGCACAAGATTGTCTGGATTTCAGATCTTCATTTTGAGGCCGAGGGCACGCCCCTTGGCCATGATCCCCGTCTGCGGCTTGAAGCTGCCATCGCCCATATCAACGCCCATCACGGGGATGCGGAGGGCTGTGTCATTTCGGGCGATCTGGTGAATGACCCCAAAGCTGAGAACTACAAAGCCCTGCGGCTGTTTCTGGATCGGCTTTCGATGCCCTGGTTCCCGATGATGGGAAACCACGACGATCGCCTGATGCTGCGCCAGACCCTGCCAGTGCCGACAAGCTGTATGGAGGGGTTCGTGCAATATGCCGTGCCCTTGAAAGGGGCTATGGTGCTGGCGCTGGACACCCACAAGACAGGCTCTGGGGCCGGGGAGTTCTGTTCGGACCGTCGCCGCTGGCTGGAGCGCACCCTGAAAGAGGCTGGAGATCAGCCGGTTGTCCTCTTTCTGCATCACCCGCCGATGTCTCTTGGCCTGCCCATGCTGGATGAGATCAAGATGGATGAGGGCGACCGTTTCCTTGACCTTGTGCACAGCCACGCGTCGGGTCCGGTTCAGCTGTGCATTGGGCATGTCCACCGCAGCACCAGCGGCGTGGCAGCGGGCTTGCCTTTTGCCACCATGCGATCCGTCCTCTTTCAGGCGCCGCCGCCCGTGCCCGCCTGGGATTGGGACAGTTTTGCCCCCGCGCCCGAGGATCCGGGGCTGGGCGTCATTCTGATCGACGGAAGCCAGATCACGATCCAGAACGAGATCTTTTGCGCCTATGAGCTGGGCATAAAAGGCGGTTGACCCCCGGCTTCCCTCAGGCGCGGTAGAACATGTAGCGGCCCTCAGGGATGCCTTCGGGGCCGTCGAGTTCTTCAAAACCCACCAGTGGCTGTCCCGAGACAATGATCCCGCCCGGGGCCATGACAGAGGCAATCACCGGCGACATGGCTGCGGCCTCGGCGACGTCCTTTTCCTTGACGCCAAAGCCGAAATCGTAATGTGCCAGTGCGATCTTGTGAGCCTCGTCGGCAAGGCGCCTCAGCATGGGTTCGGCCTCACCTTGCAGGAAATCCGCCTCGGGCGGCACGCAGGAGGGGTGGCATTGCAGCACCCGGTCGATCACCCAGATGCGGCGCTCTGGCAGGATCTCGCGCAGGTGGTCATAGGTGCGCCCGTTGCCAAGCCCCATGTCCAAAGCGTCTCCGGGAAGATCCGCGACCTGCGTGGCGGCCCAGTTCAGCCCATCGCGCTGAGCCGTAAGGCGGCGCAGCATGGAATCCAGTCGGCTCATTCAGGAGCTCCTTTCGTCATAGGTCCAGGGCACGGCGGGGCCAGCCAGAAGGCGGGCAATCAGCGCCTCGGTGAAGCTCCAGATCGCGGTATCATGCACAAGGTGATGGGTCAGGATGCCATAGGGTTCGCGCATATCGGCGCGGCCTTCCCTGCGATCCTTGAGTTGCTGTGTGACCTGTCGGATCAACTGGTCTTCTGGCAGCAAGGAGCGGCTGTCTTTCCAGTCGATCGGGTCAAGGTGCGTGTTGATCTGCGCCAGACCCGGCGCGGCCTTTTGCTGGCTGCGGGGCGTGAATGTCGACAGCGCCGAATAGCCAAGACCGGCCAACCACGGCAGCATATCGGGCGAAATGCGGTTCCAGGGGGGCACGAACATCGGGCGCAGGCTGGCGCCGAACAGCTCTTTCAGGCGCCTCAACCCCTCTTCGGCCTCGTCCAGCCTGTCCTCCACCGGGCGATGCGCGCCGAATTCGGCTTTCTTGTCCGTGACCGGAGCGTGGTTCTGATGCGCCCAGCCGTGCACCACGGGGATCAGATGCGGGGCAGAGCGAAGGTAGCCGGCCAGTTCTGGTGTTGCGTCTTTGGGAATGATCGCCAGGTGAACCGGAAGGCCAAGCCCGTCAGAGAGCTGTGCCAACTGTTGAAGTTGCGGCGTGGCCAAGGTGGCATCGTCATCCCGCCACCACAGGAGCAGAGCGAGACCGGCTTCCTGCCAGGCGTTCAACTCTTGATCAAGAGCGCTCCAGTCCGCTGTCATGCACGTTTCTCCGCCAGTTCGGCTGCAATCTCTACCGTTCTGGCGGCGCCGTCAAACCGGAAGCTGTCTGTTGCGCGGGCGGGGGCTGCGATCAAGCCGCGCACCGCCTGTGCCAGACCTTCTGGCGTCAGGTCTGCGGTTTTTACCACATCGATTCCGTCCAGCGGGGCAAGGCTGCCAGCACGTAAGGATTGCTCCACTTCCTTGCCCGCATCAAAGGGCACCAGCACGGCGGGGGTGCCAGCCTGCAAGAGGTCCAGAGCAGTGTTGTAGCCGCACATGCTGACCGAGGCGGCGGCATGGCGCAGCATCTGCCGAAAGTCTGGGCGGGCCGCTTCGATCAGGGCAGGCGAGCCCTTTGCCTGAAACCGTGCGATCCGGTCGCTCGCATCGCTGCCCCCAACCAATAGCCGCCAGCGCGTGTCGGGCATCAGCCGGGCGGCCTCCAGCGCAGTCTCATAAAGCGCATCGCCGACACTGCCGCCACCAGCGCTGACCAGCACCTCACTTGCGCCTGTCTGCTCTGGATGCGGGTCGGCGGCGGGGGGCGCCACATATCCGGTGTAGCGCAGCTTGTCCGCCAGCATGTCCGAGACCGGCCAGCTGATGTCGAGCCGGGTTGCAGCAGGGTCGGAATGCACCAGAACCGCGTCATAGAATTCGGCGATCACCGCGTCGGCCTCGATTGCCTTTTTGGGTTTGGAGGGCGGCGCGAGGATATCGCGGACAGACGCAAGGACAACGGGCCTGCGCGGCAGGGCGTGGGCGGCCTGCAAGAGCGCGAGGAACTCCGCCTTGAGGCTGCGACGGCCAAAGGGGTAAAGCTCGGTGATCAGAACATCGGGCTGCATCTCCGCCAGAGCGTGGCGCAAGGCGTCTTGCCGCGCGGTGTGGTAGCCCTCATCGGCAACCGTGCCTTCGGAGGTCAGCAGCCGGGTGAAATCCACCCCGTCGGATCGCAAGGGCGGCAGCTGCAACAGGTCAAGCCCCTCATGCCGCAGCTGCGGCGCAGGAAACCCGCCCGAGGCCACACAGACCTGATGACCCGAGGCGGCAAAGGCACGCCCCAGCGTCAGCGCCCGCGACAGATGCCCGGTGCCCAAAAGATGCGTGACAGCGATCAGGACCTTCATGGCGCCTCCTTCGGGATCAGGCGGACCGGCTCGGGCAGGGGGGTAAGGCGCGCGCCGTCGATCTCCACCACAAAGAGCCGGTTGCGTTTGATCCGAAAGGGCGCGGGGCCGTCGAAGTCCCAGCCATGGGCGCGGGCGAGGATCATCCGCATGATCCCGATATGACAGACGGCAACGGTGTCGCGCGTCAGACGTTCAAGCCAAGGCTCGATGCGCGCCCAGACCTCGGCCGGGGTTTCGCCCCCGGGGGGGCGATAGTCCCAGCCCCAATGCTCGATATCGCAAAAGCCGCTGTTTGGGTCGGCCTTGAGATCCAGACCGCGCAGACCTTCCCAACCGCCCCAGTCCATTTCGATGAGTTCATCCGCTGTTTCAGGCGCGCGCCCTGCCACCAGCCGGGCGGTTTCCGCAGCGCGAAAAAGCGGGCTGGACCACAGATCCGCCCGATCCCACGGGGCGGGCAGGGCCTGTGCGGCCAGTTCCTCGCGCGCTGCGTTGTCCAGAGGGATGTCGCTGCGTCCCTGGATGCGGCCCGCTCGGTTCCACTCGGTATGACCATGGCGCAAGAGGGCGAGACGGATCATGGGCGGTCCTCCAGCAGGGGCGCCACGGCATCCCAGAAGCGGGTGGTGGCGGCGGGCGCCAGGTGGTTTAGCGAGATCATCGCGCGAGCCGTGGCGCCGCGCCGCGCTCGTAGATCGGGATCGGCCCGGAGCGCATCGATTTGAACCGCCAGCGCCTGTGCGCCCTCATCCGGTGCCGGATAGGTCCCCGGCGCCAGAACATCGCGCATGCCGGGGCGGTCCTGTGCCACAACGGGCAGCCCATGGGCCTGTGCCTCAAGGTAGGCCATGCCAAAAGCCTCATTCACGCCGGGCCAAAGGAACAGGCTGGCGCGGCTGTATGCGGCGCTGAGGCCGTCACGGTCCAACTGGCCGAGCAAGCGCACGCGGCTTCCGAAAGGCGCCATCAGGGTTTCGACGTCGTGACGCGCTGGACCGTCGCCTGCAATTTCGAGCTGCCAGTCGCCATCAAGATGCGCCAGCGTTTGTGCGATGATGCTGTAGGAGGCCAGTTTGTCCCCCGCGCGCATCATGCCGACGCTCAGCATCGGGCCGTTCAGGTGCGAGGGTTCGGGCAGTTCGGTCTGCGGCAGGAAGGGGGGCAGGTGCACGAGCGCCTGAGAGCCAAAGCGCTCTCGCTCCAGCGTGATCAGGTCATTGGCGGTGAAGTAGAAAATGACATCGGCCGCATCGGCCGCATCATGCGCCGCCTTTGCAAAGCCCGCCCAGGGGCCGGTCAGGCGGCTGGTGGCGCGGGTGCTTTCGATCTGTACGTAAGGAATGCCACGGGCCCGGGCAACCTCGGGGCCGATCAGATCAGGCGCCTTGTAGTAGTTGTGATAGGTGACCCAGAGATCGACCTGCGGCATCTCGTCCAGCAGGCGCCGGACCTCCTGCCGGGCCACCTCTCGTAGCTCTGCCTGCCGTTCTGCATCGCCGTGTTTTTCGTAAAGACGCGTCTCGCTGACCAGATCGGCCTCGGCGCCGCCTGCCGCGATCACATCCATCAGATTGCGGGCGATCTCCCGGTCGCCCGAGGGCACCGGGCTGCGCGGCGACTTCATCGGCGCATAGAAGGCGATGTGTTTGCCGCTGCCGCCGTTCATGCGCCGTTCAGCATGGCGTTGAGCCGCTCTGACAGGCGCGCAATGCCGGGATCCATGCCGAACTCCTGACGTAGGCGCATCAGCGCCGCCTCGGCCATTTCAGCGGTCTTGCCCGGATCATTCGCCAGATCGCAGATCGCGGCAGCCAGCGCCTTGGGCGCGTCTTCGCTCAGCAGACCATGGGTACCACTGTCGATGAATTCTGGGATGGCGGAAACCGGCGTCGACAGGATCGGCAGACGCTGTGAGGCGGCCTCCATCAGCACATTCGGCAGCCCGTCGCGGTCGCCATCTGCCGCAACACGGCTGGGCAGGACGAAGATATCGCTTTGACGCATCGCCTCGATCACCTCGGGCTGATCACAGGCCCCGCGCCAGGTGATGCGGTCCGCAACGCCTGCGTCCTCGGCCATGCCTTGCAAGAGATCACCCAGCCCGCCGCCGCCGATATGGGTCCAGTGCCAATCCAGATCCGCAGGCAGCAGCGCCAGCGCTTCGATCAGCCGGTCAAAGCCCTTCTTTTCGACCAGCCGCCCAACCGACATCAGGCGCAGGGGATCGTTCGCTTTGCGCCAGATGCGCTCGGGCGGGGCAGGAAAGCGGCTGAGGTCAAGGCCATGGTAGATCAGATCGATGCGGGCCGGATCATCGGACATCTCACGCAGGTGCTTTGCGCCAAAGGCGGTGCAGGTGGCGCCAAAACTGGCGCCGTATTCGGTGGATGAGAGTTTTTCGCGGATCTCCCAATCGGGGGAGGTCCAGATGTCCTTGGCATGGGCGGAAAAGCTCCACGGCAGACCGCGCATGATCGCTGCATAACGCGCCACCGACGAAGGTGTGTGCAGGAAATGCGCATAGAGCCCCAGCACGCTTTCGGGCATTTCGGCAGCCAGCACGCAGGCCTGACCAAAGCGGCGGATGCGGTTGCGGCTGAGGTCGCGGCGCAGGTCGGCGCGCCAGATCCGACGGGCCTCGGCATAGCCCGGCAGGGTTTGCGCAGTCTCGCGGGCGCGCCAGACACGCTCCGGCTCCTGATAGAGGTATTCCGGCAGGTAGTTGACCTGCGCCTGGAGCCGATCATGCAGGGGGTGGCGTTTCACATCCGTGGGATAACGCAGGGACCAGATCTCGAACGCGTGACCGGCGGCCTCAAGCGCGACAAGTTCCTGGGCGATGAAGGTCTCGGACAGGCGCGGCCAGCCTTTGACCAGAACCGCAAGCGGCGGGCGGGCAGGGTTCATTCAGCGGCCTTTCGTGGCGCGGCTTCCAACAGTGCGCTCACCCGGTGAGTGACATAGTCCAGCCCGTCCAGAAATCCCGCACCAAATGCGGCAGAAGGGCAGGGCTGGTGTCTCAGCGCGCGGATGGCACGGATCATGGCGCCCGGTGTCCAGCCGTCACGGGTCTCATCAAGCATGGCGACAAGGCCCAGCTCTTCGGCGCGGCTGGCGCGAATCCATTGTTCCAGCCGGGGGGTGGTACGGGGCACGATCACGGCGGGCTTGTCAAAGGACAGTACCTCGCAAAAGGTGTTGTAGCCCCCCATGCAGACCACGCCGCAGGCCCCGGCAAACAGGGTTTCGATCCGGCTTTCGAACCCGACCGTGGTTACCCGCCCATCGAGGGCGGCGACACGGGCCTCGAAGGCGTCTCGAGTCTCGCCGGACAGGAAGGGGCCGTAAACCAGAATGGCGCGGGGATTGAGCTCAGGGTCCTGCTCATAGGCAGAGAGAACCAGATCCACCATCATTGCGCCATCGCCGCCGCCGCCGGGTGTGATCAGAACGTAAGGTTGCTCGGGTGGGGTGCCGATTTCGCCCAGATCACGGCGTAGATACCCTGTCCAGTGCATGCGGGCGCGGGCCTCTGCCGAGAGCTCCAACCCTTGCGTCGGATCATAGACCGAGCGCAGCCCGTAGACCCAGATTTCATCATAGTAGCCCTCGGCCACAGGAACGGCATTTTTGCGTGCCCATTCAGCGGCCAGCACCTCGGGCTCGTCCAGCACATCGCGCAGGCCCAGGACCAGCTTGCAGCGGCCCCGGCTGCGCAGGCAGTCCAGCGCAGGCATCAACTCGCCGCGAAATCCGGTCGGCTCTTTGTCGACGATCAGCACATCGGGATCATATTGCTGCGCCATGGAGCGGATGAGGCCCGATCGCAGTTCAGTGGTTTCCTCGATGCTCATTCCCATGGTGCGCGAGGCGTAGCTGCCGTCGCTGCGCTTGATCACGCCGGGCAGGCGCATGTGATCGACGCGGCTGGGGAAGGCAAAGCGCCCCGCGACGGGCGATCCTGTGAGGATCAGCGCCGAAGCCGAGGGATCTGCAGCTGTGATCGCACCCGCCAGTGCTCGTGAGCGGCGCAGATGACCCAGCCCAAAGGTGTCATGGCTGTATAGCATGACACGCGGGCTGCGTGTGCCGCTGTCCCTCTCGGGCATTGCGCTGGTCTGGTCTTTCATTGGGTCGCCCGAAACAGGTGGATCATAGGGGGTGGTGCAATAGCCAGACGCTGAAATCAAGGGCGATTGGTCTATATGGTCCCGTTTGGAGGGAAAATGCCATGTCCCCGCGGGGGAGTCACCGGCAGGGGCATCAGACTCTGCGCCACTGTTGCGCACAGGCAATTGCACCTTTGGTGACGGCTGGCTAACCTGCTGGGCAGATTTACGAGGATCTCCCTATCATGATGTTGCGCGCTCTTCGCGAGTTTGGCCGAGTTTTTCCTGCCTTCCTCTTGGTTTTTGTGATGATGGTCGTTGCGCCTGCCAGATCTCAGGCGCAAACGCTCCTATACGGTCAGGCGAGCAGCCAGACGACATCAAGCTCGGATGCAGAACCAGACAACGATCCTTTCGCGCGGGCCATCGAGCTGGCCGCCGAAAAGGGCGTTGGCGTGATCATCGTCGATGGCAGCGGTGCCCACCTGGAAGGCACCGGAGGGGATGACCAGGACCCTTCGGTCGCCGACAAGATGGAAGGCGCCTCGATGCTGATGAAGGCCCAGTCCGAGATGGATGTCTTCCGAGATGAATTGCGCAGCAGGCTGGAGGCGCTGCCCTATTCCGTCTTTGAGATGAAATACATTCTGCGCCAGACCAGCCCGGACGGGCGGATCATGACCTATGTCGAGCTGCTGTTCTGGAGCTTGTTGTTCCTGTTGATTGGGCGCTGGCTGGCCGGTGAGGTCTACGGAAAGCGATTTGCGGTGCACTATGTGGTCGCCCGCTCCAAAGAGCAGCCCGAGGGCTACAAGGAAAAGATGCCGTTTCTGGTGTTTCGCTTCTTTTTGGGCGTTGGCGGAACGATCTTTTCGATGGTCGTCGCGCTTCTGGCCTCTTTCCTGATCTTTGGCCCGTCCGGCGATGCTTCGATCCGGTTTACGGTTCTGGCAATCTATACGGCCTTCTTCCTGTCGCGGACCATCTCCGACCTCTGGCGCATGGTGTTGTCGCCCTATCTGAGCCAATACCGGATTCCGGTGTTTTCGGATCGCGATGCCAAGCGGCTCTATATATGGGCGTCAGTGCTGGCCACCTATGATATCTCGACCATCATTTTTGCCTCATGGGTTGGGGATTTTGGCCTCAACTACAACGTCTATGCGGTGGTCTATGGCGCGCTGGCGCTTGTTGGGGTGGTTGGCAACCTAGCATTGGTGGCCTTCAATGCCCGCGCCATTACTGGCGCGATCCGGGCAGGCCGCCCGGCAGAGGAATGCTCGTGGCTGTTGCGTGTTCTGTCCCTGGCCTGGGCGCCAGCCGTGGTGGCCTATATCGCCTTTGGGTGGTTGCAGCTCGCCTTCGATCTGGTGCTGGAGCGGGATGTCTCCATTCCGCTGATGATCGGCACCTATATGGTGCTGACCTCGATCCTGGTGGTCTATGGCGTCATCAACTACGGCATCGAGGTCTATGCAGGCAGGCGGCGCCTGCCGCAGCAGACCATGGAGGACGACGGCGATACTGCGGATGGCGAGGGTCTGGAAGATCCTGAAGATATGGCTGCATCTGCGCGCGCACGTCACCCTATCGCGACGTTCGAAGACCTTGCGCGCAGGGTTGCGGGCATCCTGGCCTTTGTCATGGGGGCAATTGCGCTGTTCTATGTCTGGAACCCGGATATCGACTGGATCGAGGATTCGGCCATCGACCGGTTCTACGATATCGTGGTGATCCTGTTTATTGGATATGTCGTCTACAACGTGGCCCGCATCTGGATCGATGGGAAGATCGACGAGGAGGTCGGCGATCAGACAGAAGCCGAATTGGGCGATGAGGGCGGTGCGGGCGGTGCGAGCCGTCTTGCAACGCTGCTGCCGCTGTTTCGGGGCGCGATCCTGGCGGTGGTCCTGGTCTCGATCATCCTGATTGTTCTGATGGAACTGGGTATCAACGTCAGCCCGCTGTTCGCCGGCGCTGGTGTCGTCGGTCTGGCGGTTGGATTTGGCTCTCAGACGCTGGTGCGGGACATTTTCTCGGGCGCGTTCTTTCTGGTGGATGATGCGTTCCGCAAGGGCGAATACATCGACATTGGCGATGTAAAAGGCACGGTGGAGAAGATCTCGGTCCGCTCCTTTCAGCTGCGCCATCACCTTGGCGCGCTGCATACCATTCCCTTTGGCGAAATCCGGGTGCTGACCAACTATTCGCGCGATTGGGTGATGATGAAGCTGCCCCTGCGCGTGACCTATGACACCGACGTGGAAAAAGTCCGCAAGCTGATCAAGAAACTGGGACAACAGCTGCTGAGCGATCCGGTGATTGGCGACAATTTCATCCAGCCCTTGAAATCGCAGGGCGTGATCGAAATGCAGGATTCGGCGATGATCATCCGGGTCAAGTTCATGACCAAACCGGGCGATCAATGGCTGGTGCGCAAGAAGGTCTACGAGGAAATCCGCCAGCTTTTCGAGCGCGAAGGGATCAAGTTCGCCCACCGCGAGGTTACGGTGCGGCTGGCAGAGGATCAGGCGGACGGAATGACACCGCAGAAAAAGGAAGCCGTGGCCGGCGCCGTTCAAGCGGCGATTGATGAGGATCTACTGGACGTGAACGAAGGTTCTGGCGACGACCGCTAGGCCCAGAAGTTCGTGGCAGGGGGGCGCTCCCGCCCCCGCGCCGGACCGCGCAAGCGCGCCCCGCTTGGGGTTGGGCCGGGCGCCGCGCGAATGCGCGGCGCGGTAGCCCCCAGTCGCAACGGGGGTCAGAGCGTCCAGTGGGCTGAGGATGAACCGGTCTTTGCCGCAGGCAGCTCCCAGTGCATCGGCGTATTGGCAAGCGCGAGAGGCGGCTTCAGTCGCAGCCCCGGACCCCAGCCCGACGCCTCAATGGTCGGTGCGTAGTCGCCATCCTCACTGCGTGTGATCCGAGGTCCGGTTGCGGAGGGGCGCAGGCTGGCCAGAAGTTCGGCCGTGCGGGCAAGGGACAGGCGCGCCTGGGGCGTCTTGCCGTGATGGATTGCCTCGCGCAGAGCCGACAGGACGGCGGCGGCCATCAGATAGCCGGTGGCGTGATCCAGCGCCTGCACCGGCAGGGGCGTGGGCTTGTTTGCGTCTGCCCAGGCGCGGCCGGTATCTGCAATTCCGGCACTCATCTGCACAAGGCTGTCAAAGCCGCGCCGACCGGCCCATGGGCCGGTCCATCCATAGGCGTTGAGCGTGACCTCGACCCGGTTCGGGGAGATCCGGTCGCGTGCCTCCTGGCCATACCCAAGGTCATCGAGCGCTCCGGGGCGGTAGCCGTGAACCAACACGTCGGCCCCGGCCAGAAGCGCTTCGAAGCGGGCACGACCCTCTGACGATTTGAGGTCAAGCATGGTCATGCGTTTGCCCAGTGAGATATCCGGGATCACGCCGGGTTCGTCCCAATCGGGGGGATCGATCCGCAATACTTCGGCGCCAAAACCAGCCAGGGTGCGTGTGGCAATGGGCCCCGCCAGAACGCGGGTGAGATCAAGCACCTTGAGCCCGGCCAGAGGTCGGGTTTCTGTGGCACGGGGCAAGGTCCGCGGGCGGACATCACGCGGCGCGGTCCATTGCACCAGCGGCTCGGAGGAGACGGCCATGCCTTGGGGATGCGAGAGCCACTGATCGCGGCTGCGCATGGCGGCCGCGACGCCGCCGCCCGTCACGATGGCGCGCTCCAGATCATCGCCCAGCCAAGTGGCAACGGCGGCGCGCACGGCCTCTGGGGTGTTCGCGCAGCCAAGCGCGGCGAGGGCCGCGGCGCGATGGTGCGGCAGGTTGGTATGCAGGCGGATCCAGCCGTCGGCGCAAGGGTAATCGCCTGCAATGGGGTCCCAAAGCGCGGGCATCTCCCAGCCCTGGGGGCGGAAACTGTAGCCAAACCAGAGCGAGGCAAGACGCTGGTCAACGGTCACGGCGGGCGGCTCGGCCACAAGGTTTGCAGCCTGCATGTAATGGGCCAGCTCCATCCCGACAGCGGCGACGCTGGCGTTGGCCAGCTCAGTCACCGCAAAGGCCGAGGGCCGAACCCCGCTGCCAGTGATACGATAGCTCGCAGGGTCGGGCAGGGCGGAAATCAGGGTCATTGCTGGTAGGGATCCAAACTGTCTCTGAGGCCATCCCCAAGGAAGTTGAAGGCCAGTACGACCACGACGATAGGCAGCATCGGAATGGCGGTCCACCAGTAGATTTCGATATTGGCGAGGTTCTGCGCATCGTTCAGCATGACGCCCCAGCTGACCGCCGGCGCGCGCAGGCCAAGGCCGAGGAAAGACAGTGCCGTCTCTCCAAGGATCATCGCGGGGATCGATAGCGTGGCCGAGGCGATGAGGTGGCTCATGAAGTTCGGCAAGAGGTGCTTGCGGATCACCCGGCCCGAGGTTGCGCCCATCATCTCGGCGGCGCGGACGTATTCCTCTTCACGCAGAGACAGGAACTTGGCCCTGACCGATCGCGCAAGACCGGGCCAATCCAGAATGCCAAGGATCACCGAGATGATGAAAAATACCGCCACAGGCGACCAGTTCGAAGGCACGGCAGCGGAGAGCGCCAGCCACAGGGGTAGTTCTGGCAGGCTGCGCAGGATCTCGATCACCCGGTTGATGACCCAGTCGATCTTGCCGCCGAAATAGCCCGCGACAGAGCCAAAGAAGATACCGAGCACAAAGGACACGGTGATGCCGATCAGACCCACGGTCAGTGACAGTTGCGCCCCATAAAGGATGCGGCTGAACACATCGCGCCCCAGCCGGTCAGAGCCCCAAAGGAAGACGGGCACATCCGCTTGCGGCGGGCAGAACAGGTGGGTGTCGGCCTCGATCAGCCCCGCAATGCGATAAGATTTTCCTTCGCAAAAGAACTTGAGCCGCATGGGGTTCTCATAGTCCGGTTTGAACTCCCACTGGAAGGTTTCCATATTGGCCTCGGAGGTCATCGGATAGATGAAGGGCCCGAGGAATTCGCCCTCATGGAACAGGTTGATGCTTTGCGGCGGCGAATAAAGATGCTCGCTATGACGTTCATTTGGGCCATAGGGCGCGATGAAGCCGACGAAGGGCAGCATCAGGTAGCAAAAGAGCAGGAAGGCGCCCGAGATGAGGCCCAGCCGGTGGGTCTTGAACTTGCGCCAGATCAGCACCCAGTTGGGGGCGTCGAGATCCTTGCGCTCCAGTTCGCGGATGGATTGCTCGGGGTCAAAGGGGGCGTCGTCGACATAGCGACCGTCGGGAAGCTGGCTCATGCGTCACGCCCCTCATAGCGGATGCGCGGATCCAAGAGGACCAGCAGCACATCGGAAATCATTGTGCCGATCAGGGTTAACAGGGCCACGAACATCAGGATAAAGGCCGACAGGAACATGTCCTGTGATTTCAGCGCCTGCAGCAGGTCGGGGCCGATGGTCTGCAGCCCCAGAACGACCGACACCAGAACCGAGCCGGACACCATCGAGGGCAGCAGGTTGCCGATATCGGCCACAAAGGGGTTGAAGGCGACGCGGAGCGGATACTTTGCCAGCATCCGCGAGGGGGCCATGCCCTTGGCGATGGCGGTCTCCACATAAGGTTTGCCCAATTCATCCAGCATATTGGCGCGCAGACGCTGCATCATGGCCGAGGCGCCGGAGGTGCCGATCACAAAGGTTGGCACGATCAGGTGAATGAGGATGGATTTCACCTTGTCCCAGCTCATCGGCTCGCCTTCGTAGATTGGGTCCATCAGCCCGCCGATGGGCAGATCGAACCAGCGGTGGCCATAGTAAAACAGGATCAGCGCCAAGAGGAAGTTCGGCGTGGCAAGGCCCAGATAGCCGACAAAGGCCGAGGTGTAATCGACCCAGGTGCGCGAGCGCGCCGCCGCCAGAACCCCCAGTGGCAGGGCCACAAGATAGACGAACAGAACAGCGGCAAGGTTCACCAGAACGGTCAGCCATAGGCTGTCACCGACGATCTCGGCCACGGGGCGATCGAACTCAAACGACCAGCCGAAATTGCCCTGGATCAGGCCGGAAAACCCATGCGGGCCGGGCAGGAAACCGACCCAGATGAAATACTGCTGCCAAAGCGGCTTATCCAGCGCGTATTCGCGCCGCAGGAACTCGGCCTTTTCCACGCCCGCGGTCTGTCCACTGGCGCGCAGCTCGGCGATCTGGTTCGACAGATAGTCGCCGGGGGGCAGGTTGATAATCACGAAGACCAGCACCGAGACGACCCAAAGCGTCAGGACCATGGTGCCAAAGCGATAGATGGCGTAGCGCAGGATCTCCATCAGCCTTTGCCGTCCTCAAAGAAGAATTCATCCATGCGGTGCACGCCAAAATGGGCGCCCGGATCCCAGGCCCAGATGCCGCGCTCCGGCACGTTGCGCAGGCGGTTTGACACCACAACTGGCTGCGGCGCATCCGCCACAAGACCGATGCCATAGACCTGATCGGCGTGGATTTTCAGCATGGCGCGCCAGGCGGCAGAGCGCTCCTCATCGGTCTTGGCGATTTCCCAGTCGTGAAGCAGTTCCATCAGGCGGGCGGCAGGCTCCATGTCGGGGGCCTCCCCCACCTGGCCTCCGGTCTGGTGGTACTGCCCCCATTTGGGCCATGCAAAAAAGACCTGATCGGTGGGCGCAAGGTAGGCCGGAGACGTATAGGGCTGCGGGATGCCATTGTCCCAGCCATACCAGACCGAGGCCATGGTGGTTCCGGAAAACACCCGGTTGCGCAGGATGTCACGATCAAGGGGCCGCATCACCAGTTTCACGCCCACATCGCGCCAGTCGTCGGTGATGATCTGCAGCGCGTTCTCGACCTCCTGCCGCTCGCCTGCGGTCTCGATGATCAGCTCCATCAGGCGGCCATCGGGCAGCTTGCGGATGCCGTAGCCGTCCTTTTCAGTGAGGCCGGCCTCATCGAGGAGTTTATTGGCCAGTTCCGGGTCAAATTCGGCCCAGGCCGCGCGCAGCGCCGGGTCAAAGAAGGGGCTTTTTTCAAGCACGGCCATTGCGCCGGGTTTGGCGAGTTTGAAGTAAAGTGCCTTGTTGATGGCGGCGCGGTTGATGGCGACCGAAAGGGCGCGGCGCACCCGCACGTCGCGCAGCACCGCGCGCCAGACGGGGTCGTTCACGTTGAGGTTCGGATAGATTGCGATCTGCGATGCGGTACCGGTTCCCCAAAGGTAGGTTCTGTAGGTGCCGCCATCGGCCTCGCCCTTGCGCAGGATTGGAATGTCGCGAAATCCAAGGCCGCGCGCCTGCAGGTCCGCTTCGCTGGCATTGGATTTTGCCGCCACCAGCCCGCCCGAGACGATCTCCATTTCCACCCTGTCGATATAGGGAAGCTGCACGCCTTTGGCGTCGATACGGTGATAATAGGGGTTGCGTACAAAAATCTGGCGGATCTTCTTGCCTGCGGTGGCGTTCATCCAGGGTTGCAGGGTGGGCAGTTCGAAATTGTCGAACTTGTACATGTTGTCGTATTTGTTGTGCAGCGCCGCCCAGCTTTTGACACGGGCGTAATCCACCTCTTCGGCCAGCGTTTCAGGGTCGGCGTAATCGGCGTGAAACTGTTTCAGGTAGGCCGAGGGTCGGTAGATAAAAGGCGGACGCGCCTGCGCCAGATGATGCAGAAAACCGGGGTTGGGATGGTTCCACTCAAAGACAACGGTTGTCTCATCCGGGAAGGTAACCTCTGGCAGTTCTCCTTCGACATGCAGGAAGTCTGGCGGCCCGGCGGGGCTCAGGAGCGGGTTGTTGGCCACATCCTTCCACCAGTATTCAAAATCGGCCGAGGTAAAGGGCGCGCCATTCGACCAGCGATGACCGGGGCGCAGGTGCAGGGTAAATCGCCTGTTGTCCTCAACCTCATAAGCCTCAAGGATATCGGCCTGCAGCTTGTAGTCGGCATCATAGCCAACCAGACGCGCATAGCCGTAGACCACCATCTGCCGGATGTCCTTGGAACGCGTCACCATTGTGTTGAGCGCACCGCCCTGCACGCCAAAGGCACGCCCTTTGGCAGCAAGATCGACAATCAGCGGTGCATCAGGAATGCGCTCGGCCACGGGGGGGAGATCGCCCGCAGCGACTTCCTGCTGCCAGAATGCGCTTTCCTTCAGCGGCGGAAGGGCGCCTGCCAGCGCGGCAAGCGGCGCAAGCGCGGCCAGAAAGGCCACGGCGAGCAGTTTTTTCGGAGCGGTTCGCAAAGCTGTTCTCGTGATGTCAAACATGGCAACGTACCTTGTGTCCGGGTTCCAGAAGCACCAGTGGCGGCGCTTCAGAGCCTGTAAATCTGAAATGTTCCGGCCAGCTGTCCGGCGCGCCTGCGCCCTGCGCCACCAGATCCAGATTGATCGGGCGGCCGATGTCGGGTTCGGGTTGCGCGGCGATCAGCGCCTTTGTGTAGGGGTGTTGAGGGTTGTGAAACAGCGTCTCGGGCGGGGCCTGTTCCACCACCAGCCCGCGCCGCATCACGGCGACCTCATCCGCAATGCGGGCCACGACGGCCAGATCGTGACTGATAAAGAGATAGGACAGGCCTTGCTTGTCCTGGATCTCTTCCAGCAGACGCAGGATCTGCTCCTGCACAGAAACGTCCAGCGCCGAGGTCGGCTCGTCACAAACAATCAGCGCAGGGTCCAGCATCAGCGCGCGGGCAATAGACAGGCGCTGGCGCTGCCCGCCGGAAAAGGCATGGGGGTAACGCTGCAGCATTTCCGGCCCCAGACCCACGGTCTGCAGCATCTGCGCGGCCCGGTCGCGGCGCTCAGCCGCAGTTCCGATGCCGTGGATCTCAAGCGGCTCTGTCATGGTGTCGGAAATCCGCATGCGCGGACTGAGCGAGGAATAAGGATCCTGAAACACCATCTGCGCCTCGCGCTGAAAGGCAGTGCGGGCGGCGCGGTCCATCTGGTGCACTTTTACAGTCTCACCATCTGGGGTCGGGCGGAACAGCACCTCTCCACCTGGATCCGGCGGCTCTGCCCCCAGTGCGATGCGCGCGGCGGTGGTCTTGCCCGATCCGCTTTCGCCGACAATCGCCAGCGTCTTGCCACGCGGAAGCTTGAAGTCGACCCCGCGGCAGGCGTGAATATAGGTGGGCGGCGCCCAGCCTTTCCCGGCGCGCAACGTGTAGGTTTTGGAGACGGATTTCAGCTCGAGGATCAGATCCTCTTTTGGCTCTGGCGGCGCGTTGTGACTTGCGGCGGGGATCTTGGGCGCGGCCTCGATCAGGGCGCGGGTATAGGCATGGGCCGGATCAGACAGAATCGGCGCGGCGGGGCCTGCCTCCATCACGCGGCCCTTGTGCATTACCACCACGTCTTCGGCCATATTGGCAACGACGCCCAGATCATGGGTCACCAGGATCATCGCCATGCCGGTGTCGCGCTGCAGTTCCTTCATCAGCCCCAGAACCTGCGCCTGCGTCGTTACATCCAGCGCGGTTGTCGGCTCATCCGCGATCAGAAGGTCGGGCTTTGCGACCATGGCCATGGCGATCATCGCGCGCTGGCGCATCCCGCCGGACAGTTCGAACGGGTATGAATTGTAGGTGCGCTCCGGCTCGGGAAAGCCCACACGCTCGAAACACTCCAGCACCTGCTTGCGGGCTTCGGCCTCGCTTTTGCGACCATGCAGCCACAGAACCTCGGAAACCTGATTGCCGATCCGGTGCAGAGGCGACAGAGACCGCATCGGTTCCTGGAAGATCATCGCAATCCGGTTGCCGCGCACGCTGCGCATCTGGCGTTCCGAAAGCGAAAGTAGGTCAAGCGGGGCATCTCTACCGCCCAGAGTGATCTTGCCAGATCGGATCTGGGCCGCGCGGGGCAGGATGCGCAGGGCCGCGCGGCAGGTGATGGTCTTGCCCGATCCGCTTTCGCCCACCAAAGCCAGGGTGCCGCCGGGCGCGACATCAAAGCTGACGTCCCGTACCACGGGTTCATCCCGGCCAAAGCCAATGCTGAGGCCTTCGACTGACAGCAGGGGCGCCATTCAGTGCCCCCCGTTCTTGATCCGGCGGTTTCGCGTCATTACCTTCCCATGTCCCAGTTTTTTCTTTTACCATCGCGCGGGCCATACGCTCTAGTCAAACCCCCAATCGCCAATAGCAGCCATAGGTGCGGGATTTATGACGCGGCGGAGGGTCGCGGGGACAGGATTGTCGCTCACTTTTCTGTAATCGCTACACATTTGCGGTGTTTTCTGCCAGACCGGCCGCAAACCGGCTGCATCGCGGCCATGCACCGCAAGGAGACCACCTTATGAGCACCCGACTGGATCTTTTTATCGACCGCATGGTGTCCCAACGTGCCTGCCTTGATCACGCGATTTCCGAAACCGTCGGTATGGACGGGCCGGTATTCGAGCTTGGCCTCGGCAACGGGCGCACCTATCACCACATGAAGCACAATATCACGGGGCGCGACATCTTTGTTTTTGAACGCGCCGTGGCCTCGCATCCCGACAGCACCCCACCCGAAGAACTGACGATCCTTGGCGATGTGCGGGAAACGCTGCCTGCGGCTTTGGAGCGGTTCGGCGCGACGGCCAGCCTCATCCATGCCGATCTTGGTGGCCATAACCGGGAAAAGAACGACGCCTTTGCCCGGCTGGTGTCGCCTTTGATCGAGCCGTTGCTGGCGGTGGGCGGTCTGATGGTCTCTTCGGATCGAATGTATTTCGATAACCTGCGCGAGATGCCGCTTCCGCCGGGTGCGGTCGAAGGGCGCTGCTTCATCTACCGCCGCGACGCCTGAGGCGCCTGCGACGTGCCGTCATGCTGGCCTGATTTGACCTTCTGCTCATAGGCTTGCGGAATAGAGAGGGAGGCTGCCATGATTTTCTACGATTGCTCCACCGCGCCCAATCCACGCCGGGCGCGCATGTTCATTGCCGAAAAAGGGCTTGAGCCAGAGGTGCATGATATCTCCATCGCCAAAGGAGAGCAGCTGGACGCCGCATTCCTGGCCGTGAACCCGCGCGCCACGATTCCGGTGCTGGTCACGGATCAAGGCACCGTGCTGACGGAAAACCTCGGTATCGCCGCCTATCTGGAGGCCGCCTATCCAGAGCCGCCCCTGATGGGGCGCAGCGCGGATGAAAAGGGGCTGGTGCTGATGTGGAACGCCATCGTCGAACAGCAGGGCGGCATGCCCATTGCCGAGGCGCTGCGCAACACGCATCCCGCCTTTGAAAACCGCGCTATTCCCGGCCCCGATCATTATGCCCAGATCCCGGCGCTGGCCGAGCGCGGGCAGGCCCGCACCCTGCGCTTTTTCGACCTTCTGGAAGAGCGCCTGAAGGACAGCCCCTATCTGGCGACGGATCATTTCACGCTGGCGGATATCTCGGCCTTTGTGTTTCTGGACTTTGCCCGCGTGATCAAGATGCGCGTGCCTGAAGCCAATGCTGCCACCCTGGCCTGGCAAGAAAAGATCCGCGCACGCCCCAGCGCGCAAGTGTGAGGCCAATCGCCCCGGGGCTTGCATTCTCAGGCACAATGCAGTGCGATCCATGGGCCTGAACGATCCCACCATGGAGCCTTTGCGTGATGCCTGACCTGATGCCGCCCCGGCGCGAACGCCTTGAGATCCTGGGGGAGGTGAACAGCCCCAGCTTTGTGCCCTGGATCAAGCGTCATAGCGGGCGACTTGGGCTTGAAGCCAGCGCCTTCAGCGTTGCGCCGGGGCGGATCGGCGTGACGGTGGCGGGCCAGCCGGATCTCATCGACGCGCTCGAGGTCGGATGCCTGCTGGGGCCAATTGATGTCTGGGTCTCCGCTATTGATCGCGCCCCTGTCGCAGACTTGATTTGATGCAAAAATGGGCGGGGCGATCAAAATTTCAGCATACGTTCGGGCGGTTCCCGCAGGCGTTGTAGAGCCTGCGCGCAACATTCGACCTGTTTCCTAAACTTCCTTTTTACTCGGCGCGGTCGCTGTGGGGCGTTGGCGCGAGTCTGCGTGAGGCGGCCTGCCATGTCGAAGCTGTCGACATCGCAGGCTACACGGCTTTTGAATTGGAAAAACCGATATGCGCTTGAACGCTTCGTCACCCTGGATCCCGCTCGCTCTGTCTGGCGACATTCCGAATGGAACGGTCATCCCGGCGACACTCTGCTCGAAACCCATCGCGATCTGGCGTAGCCAGTCGGGGCAGGTGAATGCCAATGGGAATCGCTGCCCCCATCGCGGTATGCGTCTGTCGCACGGGTTCGTGCGGGGCGAGACGCTGTCTTGCATCTATCACGGCTGGCGCTTTGGGCAGGATGGCGCCTGCCAGCATATCCCCGCGCACCCGGATGTTGTGCCGCCCGCATCTATCAATTGCGGTCCCTTGCAGGTTGCCGAGCAGGACGGCGTGATCTGGGTGGCCGAGGATCAGGTGGAGTCACAACCGCCGCGTCTGGACGGTCTGAAGCCGCTGCGCAGCCTTGTCTTTTGCGCCGAGCCGGAGGCGATCCTGACCGCCAGTGGCGGGACGGAGGTCGATCTTGGCGTGGAGGCAACACTTGCAGGCACGCGCATTTGTCTTTTGCTGCAGGGGCAGGCACCCGCAGAAACCCTGTGTCTGGTGTTGGTTGATCAGGCGACATCTCCAAAGGCCTGCGCAGAAATCTCTCGCGCGCTTGAAGGGATCCGCCGTCGCGCCGAGGGGGAAACAGAAAAACGGGGGGCGGCATGAGCGGGACTGCGATGATCGATGCATGGTATCCCGTGGGCCTGATCAGCGGGCTGACGCGAGAGGGGCGCGAGACCCTTTTGATGGAGCAACCTATCACGGTGCGCGCGGGTAAGACCGGCAAGCCGGAGGTGGTGACCGCCGATGGGCGGAGCCTTCCGATTGTTGAGCGGTTCGGTCATGTCTGGACCAGCCTCGGCACCCCTGAAAAGGATCTTTTCACCATCCCCGAGGCCGATCACCCCGAGCGCGTGCTGGTGGATGTGGGCGTTGTGCGGGTCAAATGCTCGCCCTTGCGCGCGGTCGAGAATTTCCTCGATATTGCGCATTTCCCTTTCGTGCATACCGACATTCTGGGCGCTGAGCCGCACACCGAGGTCGAAAAATACGACGTCAAAATCCGCGAAGAGGAGGACGAGGTCTGGGCCACAAAGGTCAAGTTCTTCCAGCCACAGGCGGCAAAATCCGCGGAGGAGGGGATCACCACCGAATATATGTACCGGGTGCCTTCCCCGACCTCTTCGGTCCTCTACAAGACCTGCCCGCCGCGCCCCGGTGAATGGGATGTGATCTGCCTCTTTGTGCAGCCTCTGACCGAGACGCTGTGCGACGTCTGGCCGTGGATGGCGCTGTTTGATGAAGACACTTCGATGACGGATCTGATCCATTTCCAGCAGCTGATCTTTCTGCAGGACCGGTCGATCCTGGAAAACCAGATCCCGGCGCGGCTACCGCTTGATCCCGGTATGGAGACGCCGACGCGCGCCGATCTCACCTCGATCGCCTATCGCCGCTGGCTCAAACAGCATGGCTACACCTATGGCGCGGAGCTGGTGGCGCAATGATCCTTTACGACTACATCCTGTCACCGAGCTGCTACAAGGTGCGCCTGATGGCGGCCCTCATTGGTGCGCCGCTTGAATTGCGCCCGGTGGATTTTCATCCCGGCAAGGAGCACCTTGGCGAGGACCTCTTGGCGCTGAACCCGGCGGGCAGCATTCCGATCCTTGTGGATGGGGACCTGATCCTGAGCGAAAGCGCGGCCATGCTGGCCTATCTTGCCGGGCAATATGCGCCTGACTGGCTGGGAGAGGAGACTGCGACCTCTCGCGCGATGGTGCAGCAATGGCTGGCGTTTGCGCACCGGCTGACTGCTGCGCTGGGCGGCGCGCGTCTGGTCGAGATGCTGCATGGTCAGGGCGACCTTGAGGCGCTGCAGACAGCGGGCATTGCGGCCCTGCGGGAACTGGAGGCGGCCCTGTTCAAGCGCCGTCTTGACGGCGGCACATGGCTGGTGGGCGAGAGCATCACCATCGCCGATGTGGCCTGCTTTCCCTATGTGGCGCTGGCGCCCGATGGCAGCATCAGCCTGGATCCATACCCTTCGATCCGGCTTTGGATGCGGGCCCTGCGCGGGCAGGCCGGCTTTGTCGAGATGCCGGGCATTCACCGCAGGCACGAGCTGGCACCGGACCCGCTGACCCCGGCGGAGGGCGCATAATATGGCCGGGGTTCTGTTTCGCAACTGCGCGGCGGTGGTCATGGATGATGGCAGCGGTATGCGCGTCTTGCGCGACGTCGACCTGCTGACAGAAGGGCCGCAGATCAAGGCCATCGGGCCGGATCTGGGCGCGCAAGACCTGCCCCCCGGCACCCTGATCCGCGAGGCGACGGGCTGGTTTGTCTATCCGGGTCTCATCAACACGCATCACCATTTCTTTCAGACCTTCGTGCGCAACCGCGCCGATCTGGACTGGACGAAACTTTCGGTCATTGAATGGCTGGACCTGATCTACCCGATCTTTTCGCGCCTGAGCGAAGATTGTTTCTATCATTCCTCGCTCACGGCCATGGCCGAGCTGATCAAACACGGCTGCACCACGGCGATGGATCACCAGTACTGCTTTCCGCGCCATGCGGGCAAAGCGCTGATCGATCGCCAGTTCGAGGCGGCTGAGCTGTTGGGAATGCGATTTCATGCCGGGCGCGGCGGCAATACCCTGCCCAAGTCCGAAGGCTCCACCATCCCGGACGCGATGCTGGAAAGCACCGATGAGTTCATCGCCGATTGCCAGCGGGTGATCGAGACCTATCACGACCCGGATCCCTTCAGCATGCGGCAGGTGGTGGTCGCGCCCTGCCAGCCGGTCAATTGCTACAAGGACACGCTGGTGCAATCGGTGGCGCTGGCCCGCGACAAGGGCGTGATCCTGCACACCCACCTGGGCGAGGGCGAAAGCCCGGTGATGGCGCAGCGCACCGGCATGCGCACGGTGGATTATTGCGAAGAGATCGGCCTTGTCGGCCCCGATACCTTTTACGCCCATTGCTGGGAGCTGACCCCGGATGAACTGGCGCGCCTTGCCGCCAGCGGCACCGGCGTCTCTCACTGCCCCGAACCGGTCTATCTGGTGGGCGAAGAGGTCACGGATATTCCCGCGATGTCTGCGCTGGGCGTTCGCATTGGCCTGGGCGCAGATGGCGCGGCCTCCAACGACAATTCGAACCTGATGCACTGCATCCATTCCGCCTACATGCTGCAATGCCTTGTTGCCGCCTCGCGCCAGCATCCTGTGCCGCCGCCGTCCGAGTTTCTGTCCTATGCGACCACGGGCGGGGCGTCGCTGCTGGGGCGCAGTGATATCGGCAGGCTGGCGCCCGGCATGGCGGCGGATCTTTTTGCCATCGACACGCGGCGCATGGAGTACGTCGGCACCCGGCACGACCCTAGCAGCCTGATCCCGAAAGTCGGTATCGGACGACCCACCGACCTCACCATGATCAACGGAAAAATCGTCTGGGAGGGCGGCTCCTTTGCCCGCGTGGACGAGACCACTCTTTTTGAAAGCGCGGAAACGGCGCTGATGACACTGACGACATAAGCCAACAGGGGAACCACAATGACCACTTCTATCACGCGCAGGAACTTTATCGCAGGCGCATCCGTCGCCAGCATGGCCGCCGCCGTCGCCGGGCGCGCAAGCGCCGCAACCGCGGAGGATCCGCTGCTCATCACGCTGGTGATCCCGTCTCCGGTGGCCGATGTGGGCTGGGGCCACGCGCTTTATGAGGGTCTTTTGGCGGTAAAAGAGTCCTATGGCGACGCCGTTCAGATCTCGGTGATCGAGAACATCTACGAAGGCCCCGACGCCGACCGCATCATGAACAAGGCCGTAGCCGAGGGAACCAAATTCCTGGTGGCAGGCTCTTTTGGCTATCAGAACGGTGCCATGCAGATCGCCCGCCGCAACCCGGATGTAACCGTGCTGCACGCCTCGGGCTTTATGGTGGCGCCCAACTTCTCGCCCTTTGCGGCGCAGTATTCGCAAGGCACCTATCTGATGGGCATGGCCGCCGCGGCGCTGTCCAAGACCGGCAAAATCGGCTCTGTCTCGGCTTTTGCCATCCCCGAGTTGATCACCTCGCTCAACGCCTTTGTGCTTGGCGCGCAGGCGATCAACCCGGATGTGGAACTTTCGGTGGTCTGGCTGAACTCCTGGTTTGACCCGGCCAAGGCGCAGGAATCGGCCAAGGCGCTTCATGCGCAGGATTGCGATGTGATTTTCTCCAACGCCCAAGACACGCCCTCGGTTGTGGCCCAGTGTGAAGAGCTGGGGATCTACTCCTTCAACCTCAATTCCTCGATGAAGGCCTATGCGCCCAAGACCTACCTTGGCTGCGTGCTGACGGATTGGTCGCCTTTCTTCAAGGCCTCAGTAGATGCTCATGTGGCGGGCACGTTCAAAGGCGCGAATGCTTTCCTTGGTGTGGCCGATGGTGTGGTAAAAACCGTCGACTGGAGCCCGGATATCCCGGCCGAGACCATGGCGAAAATCAAGGAAACCGAAGCGGCAATTGCGGATGGCAGTTTCTCACCCTTCACCGGGCCGATCCTCAAGGCAGATGGAACCGAGGGCGTTCCGGCAGGCGTTACCCTGACCAATGAAGAGGTGATCTCGATGGACTGGCACGTCAAAGGTGTCACCACGCCGTTGCCGAACTAAGCCCATGACCACACCTCTGCTCTCTTTGCGCGGGGTGTCGAAAAGCTACGGTCCGGTCCATGCCAACAGTGGCGTGGACCTGGACGTGGCACCCGGGGCCATCCATGCGATCCTGGGCGAAAACGGCGCTGGCAAATCCACCCTGATGAAGCTGATCTACGGGGTCGAGAGCCCCGACGCGGGCGAGATCCTATGGGATGGCGCGCCGGTGCAGATCGCTTCCCCGGCAGCCGCGCGGCGGCTCGGGATCGGCATGGTGTTCCAGCACTTTTCCCTGTTTGAAACGCTGACAGTGGTCGAAAACGTCTCGCTTGTGGTGCCGGGGACGAAACAAGAGCTGACTGAGCGTATCATGCTGTTTGGCCGCGAATTCGGGCTGGAGGTCGATCCTCTGGCCCATGTGCATACACTCTCTGTCGGAGAGCGCCAGAGGGTCGAAATCATCCGCTGCCTGCTGGCGGACCCCAAATTGCTGATCCTGGATGAGCCGACCTCGGTTCTGCCGCCGCAGTCGGCGCAAAAGCTGTTTGAAACCCTGCGGCGGCTTGCGGGTCGCGGGGTGTCGATCCTGTTCATCTCACACAAGCTGGAGGAAATACGCTCCATCTGCAGCCATGCGACCATTCTGCGGTCTGGCAAGGTGACGGGCAATGTGACCCCAAAAGACTTTGACACGCATGAGCTGGCCAAGATGATGATTGGCCGCGACATGCCCGCCTTTGCCCGCCCCAAGGAGATGGAGCAGGGGGCTTCTTGTCTCGAAATCGCCGGTCTGACTCTTGAGACGGACGATCCTTTCGCAGTCTCTTTGCGGGACATCTCGCTGCGTGTGCGCGAGGGCGAAATCCTCGGCATCGCGGGGGTGTCGGGCAATGGGCAAAGCGAGCTGGCCGCCGCCATTTCGGGCGAGACGCCCCTGCCGCGCAGTATGCGGGACAGTATCGCGATGATGGGCCGAAACGTCAGCCTGCTGGGTGCGGCGGGTCGCCGCAAGCTGGGGTTTGCCTTTGTGCCCGAAGACCGGCTGGGGCAGGGCGCGGTGCCCGAACTATCGCTGGTCAAGAACGGTCTTTTGACCGCCCATGCGCGCGGTCTCAAACAGGGCGGGTTGGTGCGCTATGGCCGTGCGCGCGCCTTTGCCAAGGACTGTATCAACGCCTTTGATGTGCGCACGCCCGGCCCCGATGCCGAGGCAGGTGCCCTGTCAGGCGGCAATCTGCAGAAATTCATCGTGGGCCGCGAAATCATGCTGGAGCCAAAGCTGTTGTTTCTCAACCAACCGACCTGGGGCGTCGATGTGGGGGCCGCTTCGGCCATTCGCAAACGTCTGATCGAGCTGCGCAATTCCGGCTGCGCGGTGCTCGTCATCTCCGAAGAAATCGAAGAGCTGTTCGAATTGGCCGACCATATTCAGGTCTTGAACGAAGGCCGCTTGAGCGAACGCCTCAAAACCAGCGAGACCCGCCCCGAAGACATCGGCAGATATATGATCGAAAGCGCGGAGGCTGCAGAATGACGACAGTGCTTGGCCTTACCCTGCCGCGGCTGGTGCGGCGCGATCATGCCTCGGTGTCGATGATGGTGATCGCGCCCTTTGCGGCGCTGGCGCTTGCGGCATTTTGCAACCTCTTGCTTTATGCGGGGCTTGGGATCAATCCGCTTATCGTCTTCAAGGCGATGCTGATCGATCCTTTCACCAGCTATTTCTCCTTTTCCGAGATCCTATTAAAGGCCGGTCCGCTGCTGCTGATCGCGCAAGGCCTCGCGATCGGGTTTCGCGCCAAGGTCTTCAACATCGGGGCGGAAGGGCAGTTCGTGCTTGGCGCGATCTTTGCCTCCGCCATCCCGGTTTATGCGCCGCAAGCCTCGGGGCTTTGGATCTGGCCATCGATGTTGGTCATGGGGATGTTTGGCGGGCTTTTGTGGGCCGCGATCACGGCTTTCTGGCGAGCGCGGCTCAATGCGAATGAGATTCTGGTGTCGCTGATGCTGTCCTTTGTTGCGATCCAGATCCTGAACTACCTGCTGCTTGGGCCGTGGAAGGATCCTATGGGGTTCAATTTTCCCCAGTCCGTGATGTTCCAGTATGATGCCCTGCTGCCGATCCTGCTGCCGGGGACGCGGGTCAATGTCTCGCTTGTGCTGGCACTGGTGCTGGCCGGGGCGGCCTGGCTTTTCACTCAGCGCAGTTTTGCAGGCTACCGGCTTGAAGTCGGAGGGCTGGCCCCCAATGCCGCCCGCTATGCCGGGTTTTCGCAAAACCGGGCCGTGTGGCTGTCGCTTTTGATCGGTGGCTGCGCGGCGGGCCTTGCTGGCGCGGCAGAGGTTGCGGGCCCGGTCGGACAGCTGCAACGCTCGATTTCCACCGGCTATGGCTATGCGGCGATTATCGTGGCTTACCTCGGCGGCTTGCACCCCATCGGCATCGTGTTCTCTGCCTTCCTGATGGCGACGCTCTATATCGGCGGGGACAACGCCATGGTGTCGGCCGGGCTGCCCATTGCGGCGGTCTATGTCTTTCAGGGCAGCCTTTTGCTGGCCTACCTCATCTTATCGACATTCGTGCGCAATCGGCTGGAATGGCCGGACAAAGCGCCCGCAGTATCGGAGGTCGGCCGCCAATGAACGCAATTGAATTCATCCTGTCGGGCATGTTGGCGGCGGCAACGCCGTTCCTTTTGGCTGCATTGGGAGAGCTGGTGGCCGAGCGTTCGGGTGTCTTGAACCTTGGCGTCGAAGGGACCATGGCTTTTGGCGCGGCGCTGGGTTTCATCGTTGTCTACAATGGCGGCGGGCATGTCCTTGGATTTGTAGCGGCCAGCCTCGGCGGCGTGCTTTTGTCGTTGCTCTTTGCCTTTGTGACGCTGGGGCTCAGGGCCAATCAGGTGGCAACGGGCCTCGCCATCGGCATTTTGGGGCTGGGCCTTTCGGCCTTTTACGGAAAACCCTACGAGAGCTTCACGGTATCCGGCATTGGCAAGATCGCGGTGCCGGGCCTGTCTGACATCCCGGTGGTGGGCGGGTTGTTTGCGCAGGATATCGTGGTCTGGCTGGCGCTTGGGACGACCGTCGTGCTTTGGTATGTTCTGGCCCATACAAAGCTGGGCCTGCTGCTGCGGGCGGTGGGCGAGAACCCAAAGGCCGCAAACTCCATCGGCTACCCGGTGGTGTTGATCCGGCTGGGCGCGGTGGCTTTTGGCGGGGCCATGGCGGGGATCGCGGGGGCCTATGCCTCGACCATCTACACGCCGCTTTGGGCGGATGGCATGATCGCGGGGCGGGGTTGGATCGCGGTCGCTCTGGTCGTTTTTGGCACCTGGATGGTGGGCCGCGTGTTCTGGGGCGCCTGCCTGTTCGGAGCGGTTTCATTGGGCGGGATCGCGGCGCAGACGGCGGGCCTTTCGGTGCCCTCGCAGCTTTTGACAAGCCTGCCCTATCTGGTGACGATCATCGTGCTGGGGGTGATTTCGTCAAACCGCACGCTGCTCAAGATCAACGGCGTGCCTTCGCTTGGTGAGCCGTTCGAGAAGTAGGTCTTGCAGAAAAGGGAGAGACACGCAGTTCTTCGCCACAGGCTGACTGCAGTTCACCTGCGGTCGCCGCTTTCTTCATTCGCGCGATCAATCCAGACCGAGGCAAACTCGATAAGGTCCTTCAAGTTGCAGACCCGGCACTGGGCAGCGCCAAAGGTCCCAAAGGTGACGGCTCCTGTTTGCTCGAAAGCGGCACCGACTGCGGGAAACAGCCGGTTCACGTCATCGGCCACATCTGGTTCCTCGACCCATTTGCCCTTTGAGCCGCCTGTCTTCATGCGGCGCGTCTTGGTGCGCCTGTGTTTTGCAAAGGTTTCTGCCGTGTGAAGGGGGGTGCATCGGTTCCAGCCCACCCCGATCAGCAGGATCTTGGTCGAAGGGCGATTGAGAAGCCTGCCAATCGGAGAGTGTTCACCGGTGGCCCAGGCAAGGCTATGATCGCTGGCATAGTGAGCGGCATCTGCACCGTTGAGGCAAACAGATACAGCCGGGTGCGCGCTGCGATGCGTGTCGGGCCAGGTTCTGAATGTTTCGGCAACAATCCCGACACCGGAGGTGGGAGATCTGTGCGGGTCAAAGCCCGGAACGGCGTTTTCAATCCACTCGATGTCTTCGGGAGACAGATCGGCTTTTTCAAGGTCAGGCGGGAAATAGGCGTCGGTTGAAAAGCCCGGCATTGCGATCAGGCCTCGCTCTGCAACACTTTGCAGCAGCGCCTCGACCACAGTCCTGGGACCGCCGACCGTATACCCGATGGCTTTCATGGAGCTGTGAACAAAAATCCCGTCGCCTGGACGAATGCCAAGCCGTTTGAGGTCGTTCAAAAGGTCTTCTTTTGCGTGCAGCGCTGAAATCATGCCTGACATCCTGCTCAATTGCTTTGTAGACAGATGATAGCGTTCAGCTGTTCCTGTCAAAGGCATGGACAAGTCCATGGTGTCAAAGCAGGATGCGCGGAACCAGTACGGTATGTTATCAAGAGGTCTTTTGCCAATGCCCCCAAAGCCGATCCTGCACCGTGATGACCCAACCGCTGCGCCTTTGACTGGCAATATCAAGGTGACGCGCGCGGACTGGCTCAACGTTGCGATGGATGTGCTGATCAGCGACGGGGTGGAGCAGGTCAAGGTGCTGACCCTCGCTGAGCGCATGGGCGTGTCACGCTCTTCCTTTTACTGGTATTTCAAGTCGCGTCAGGACCTTCTGGATGCGCTGCTTGAGACCTGGGAGCAGACCAATACGGCCGCCATGGTGGCCCAGGCCGAGGCACCGGCGCAAACGATCACCGGCGCCGTTCTAAATGTGTTTCACTGCATCACCGATCCGGATCTGTTCAATACGGCGTTGGATTTCGCGGTGAGGGACTGGGCGCGCCGTTCGGGCAAGGTGCGCAGTCTTCTGGATCGTTCGGATGCACGCAGGGTTTCTGCACTCAGCGCAATGTTTTGTCGCTATGAGTACCCCGAACTTGAGGCGCAGACACGGGCCAAGGTACTGTATTACATGCAGCTGGGCTACGATATGGCAGAACCGAACGAGAGCTATGAGCATCGCCTCAGAATGACACCTCAGTACCTGCGGGTGTTCACTGGCCGAGAGCCGCTAGAGGCAGAGTTGGAAGAGTTCACGGAGTACACCAAGCGATTTTGGGATGTTTAGCGGCTTGCAGCCTGTCCCAATAAGCCCCCGTTCACCCGACGCAGTATATCAGCTGTTGAAGGAGAGCGGTGCCGGAGGAATACACGCCTGCCAGAAGGTGTGAAGAGATGTCAGGACCTTGCGAAGCTCACTCGAGCCTTGCGGCTTTACGAAATATCCGCTGACATTTTGCTTATACGCCAGCGAAATGTCTGCTGGATTGTCTGACGTCGTGAACATGAAAACCAGCCTGTCGGAGATCGCTTCTTTGGACCGCAGGGCGCTCAGAAAATCGTGACCATTCATGCGCGGCATGTTGATGTCGAGTAGAATAAAAAATGGTTGTCCGGTCAGCGCATTGGGGAGTTCACCCTCCAGGATTTCCAGAGCTTCCACCCCATCGCGGGCCCGTACGATTGAGGCGGGCAGCTCCATGCGCTTCAAAGTGCGCTCCAGGATCATGGCGTCTAGATCACTATCCTCAACCAGAAGGATGTTCATTTCAGCGGGCATTCAAGTGGCCTTCTTCGAACCTTTAGTAGTTGTTGTTGGGGGCCTGCTTCGGCCAATCAAACCGGAAGATAGCGCCATTGCCAAGTGTTGAGTCGACTCTAACCGAAAAGCCATGCTGCTCTACAGCCTTCTTTACGATTGCCAAGCCAATTCCGGTGCTTTCCGGTGTTCCAGCTTCACGGAGGGTCTGGAAGACGCCAAAGATCTTGCTGTGATATCTTGGGTCGATTCCACTGCCGTTGTCCTTGACGGCAACCCTGTATCTATCATCGAGCTCTTCAATCGATATGGAGATTTCAGCTTTGCTCGTCTCGGGATGGTAGCGGACGGCGTTGCTGACCAGGTTTTCCAGCACCCTGCGGAACATCTGGCCGTCGAAAGTCACCGTTTCGGCGTTACCTTCCAGCAGCAACTGGTCTTTTCGCAGCTCAAGATCTGCTCTTAGATCGTCGATCACGTCGGGCAATTCCAGGGATGCCTCAGTGGGAACACGCCGACCCACACGGGAAAACTCCAGCACCCCGGAAATCAGAGCATTCATGCGCCCGACGCGTTCCGTGATGTGATCGAGGTTTTCCTGGATTTCGGGATTTGCGCCCGGTCTGGAGAGGTAGTCTTCCTCCAGGTCCTCTTTGATCATTTCGGTCAAACTGCCGATCCCGCGGACCGGAGTTTTGAGATCGTGCGAGGTGATGTAGGTGAATTGCTCCAACTCTTCGTTGGTCTTGGTCAGCTTCTTGTTCGCTTCGGTCAGTTTGTTCCGCTCCTGGCGCAGGGCCGCGGTGACCCGGTCCGCATAGGCAACAGCCTGCCGGTTGGCGCGCGACATCATGATCAGCAGCGTTATGATCAACCCCTCGATCAGCAGCCCTGCAAGCAGGATGACGGTGGGTTGGGCAAAGGTGTTATTTGCGCGAAACGCCAGGTTGGTGCGCATGTCCAGCGTCCAAACCCGGCCATAAATATCCAATTCGACTGTTTCAGAGAACATCGGTTTTGGATCATTGAGGCCGTCTTTGATGGCGTGTTCATCATAGATCAGCTGATCGCCGTCACGAATGCTGAAGCGCACCTCACGCAGTTCCTTGGCCAGAAGACCTTCCATCAGTTTGCGCACAACAAAGGGCGCGTAAACGATGCCCAGGATGTTTTCGCTCCGTTCACTGACCGTATTGCGTGGCCCGCCCTCATAGTAGGGGGCATAGAACAGGAAACCTGGCGTGCTGCCCTCGTCCTGCACCAGCACGATCGGACCGGTGATCCGGCTTTCGCCGCTGTCGCGACTGGCCAGGGCTGCGGTGCGCCGGTTGCGCTCATGTGCAACATCAAGACCGACGGCGGCGGAGTTCACGGCTTCCGGTTCGATAAAGGAGATCGGCATCATGACCTCCTGATCGTGGATCGGGTAGACGCGGTAGGTTTCGCGTTCTGCCAGACGCTGTTCCATGTAGGCCGGGACATCCTCGCGATTGAGGTAATGGATGATGCCAATGCCGTTGATGCCGGGGTATTTCTCTTCGATCCGCAGCGTGTGTGCGAATATGCGCCACTCTTCCAGGCTCATATCGCCGCCATGGGATTCCACGGCAGAGACCCCCGCCCACAGAGCGTCCTCATATTGGCCCATACGGTCTACGATCAGATCCAGCGCCCGGTTACGGCTCGCCTCAAAACGCGCCATAATGCGTGTCTCGATCTGGCGTTCCGAGAACAGCCAGACGCCAACGGTCATCATGATGGACAAAGCAACCACGATGACATGCATCATCGAGATGTTGCCATGGGCGGCCTTTGTCTTTGAAAGAGGTTCCACCAGCCGCGCTCGCCCCAAAAATGCCCCAAAGGTTAATACAGCCTACTCCGCTGCGACTTAACATTCTCTTAAATCACGAACCTTGCACAGGAGCCTCGGGGCAGAGCTGCCCCGGAAAGCAAAAAAGCATCACAAAAAGCGAAGAGGCTGGTCATAAAACGCTGCGCTGCAAACGGGTGCAGCGTTTTATGACGGGCTTGGGTATGCGGCGTATCGGTGGCCTCAAATGCGGCTGAGTCGTTCTTCGGCCTCGGCGCGAACCGTTGTGGCGGCCTTTTGGCGGACCGGGCCATAGCCGCGGATCTCCATCGGGGCCGATAGCACCTCTGCGCAGTCGTCGTGCGTTTGGGCCGAATAGCTGCTCACGATCCTGTCCAAAGCGCCCTCGTACCAGGCCAGAAGATCACGGTGCAGGCGGGCCTCTTCGTGATAGCCGAAGGGGTTCAATGCGCTGCCACGCAGGCCTTTGGCTTTGGCCAGAACCGACAGCGCGGGGCGCAGCCAGGGACCAAAGGCGCTTTTCTTCGGACGTCCCCGGCTGTCCTTGCCGCGCGCCAGCAGCGGCGGGGCGAGGTGGTATTTGACCGAATAGTCACCGTCGAATTCGGCCGCGATCTGGTCTTTGAAACTGTCGGAGGTCAAAAGGCGCGCGACCTCGAATTCATCCTTGTAGGCCATCAGCTTGAACAGGGATTTTGCCGCGCGCGTGACCAGATCGTCCCGCACCCCTTCGGGCAGGGCACCGCGCAGCCGGTCCAGCGTATTGCGATAGCGGTCTGCGTAGGCTGCGTTTTGGTAGTCGGTCAGGAATGCCGCACGGCGCTGGATCATCTGCTCCAGCGTTTCCGCTTCTTCCGGGGCTTCGTCATAGAACTGGCTGACCAGACCGGGATTCACGGCCATGGCGCGTCCGATTGCAAAGGCGAGGTGGTTCTTGTCGATGGCAACGCCGTTGAGTTCAATCGCTTGAGACAGCGCCATGCCGCTGACCGGCACCAACCCCTTTTGCCAGGCAAAGCCCAGCATCATCACATTGGCCAGCACAGCATCACCCAGCAGCGCCTCTGCCGCTTCATTGGCGTTGAAGCCCGACAGGTTCTCGGCCCCGACCACATTTGCGATTTCCTGTTCGCGCAGGCCCGCCATCAGGTCGGCATCGCGGCGCAGCACCAGATCACCGGTGGGCATTTCGGCGCGGTTCAGCACCACCTTGGTGCCCGCGCGATAATGGGCCGAGGCTTTGGGGGCTGAGGAGACCACCACATCACATCCAATCACCGCATCTGCGGCGGCCTGATCGATGCGCACTTGGTTCAGGGTGTCGGGGCTGTTCGACAGGCGGATGTAGCTGAGGACGGTGCCGAACTTCTGCGCAAAGCCGGTGAAGTCCAGAACGCTCGATCCCTTGCCCTCCAAGTGGGCGGCCATGGTGATCAGCGCGCCGACGGTCACAACGCCTGTGCCGCCCACCCCGGTGACGAGCAGATCGAACGGCTCGGCGAGGGAGGGAAGGTCCGGGGCGGGCAGGCGGGCGGCCAGCTGGTCTGCATCGAGACCGGCAGGCTGCTTTTTGCGCCGCGCGCCACCCTCAACGGTGACAAAGCTGGGGCAAAACCCGTTCAGGCAAGAGAAATCCTTGTTGCAGGAGGAGAGGTTGATCTTGCGTTTGCGCCCGAACGGCGTCTCTTTCGGCTCCACGCTGAGGCAGTTGGATTCCACGGAACAATCGCCGCAGCCTTCGCAGACCAGATCATTGATAAAGGCGAACTTCTTGGGGTCTTTCATCTTGCCGCGTTTGCGGCGGCGGCGTTTTTCGGTGGCGCAGGTCTGCTCGTAGATCAGGACAGTGACGCCGGGGATCTCGCGCAGCTCACGCTGCACCGCGTCCATTTCTTCCCGGTCGTGAAAAGAAGTTCCGGCGGGGAAATCGGCGCGATTGAACTTGGCAATGTCGTCCGACACCAGCGCGATCCGCTCCACCCCTTCGGCGCGGCAGGTCTGGGCAATGCCCGATACGCTGACCGGCCCGTCTACCGGTTGACCGCCGGTCATGGCGACCGCGTCGTTATAGAGGATCTTGTAGGTGATGTTTGTCTTGGCGGCGACGGCCTGGCGGATAGCAAGGCTGCCCGAATGATACCAGGTGCCTTCGCCCAGGTTCTGGAACACGTGCTTGTTGCCGTTGAACTGCGAGGCGACCGCCCATGGCACCCCTTCGCCGCCCATCTGGGCATAGCCGGCGGTGTCGCGGTCCATCCAACTGGCCATGACGTGGCAGCCGATGCCGGAAAACGCCTTTGACCCCTCGGGCAGTTTGGTCGAGCTGTTATGCGGGCAGCCAGAGCAGAAATAGGGCGTACGGGTGGCGCCGGGCACATTGATCAGCTTTGGCGGCTGGTTGGTGAGGGCGGCGGCCTTGGCGGGCAGGCCTTCGCCGGGGAAAAAGGCATCAAGGCGTGCGGCGACGATGGGCGCCAGCATCAGCGGGCTCAGCTCTCCGGTCCAGGGGATCAGCGGCTCGCCCTGGCTGTCGTATTTGCCGACCATCTTCTTGGGCTTGTCGCCCGGCCAGTCATAGAAATACTCCTTGAACTGGCTTTCGATGATGCCGCGCTTTTCCTCGACGACCAGCACCTCTTCCTTGCCGTTCACAAAGCGCAGCGCCTCGGGGCGGGCGAGGGGCCAGACCATGCCGACCTTGTAGATGTCGATGCCAAGGCGGCGGCAGGCAGATTCATTCAGACCCAAGAGGCGCAGCGCCTCCATCAGGTCAAGGTGCCCCTTGCCGGTGGTGACAAAGCCGAACTTGGCGTCCTTGATGTCATAGATGCGCCGGTCGATCGGGTTGGCCTCGGCAAAGGCGCGCACCGCCTTGATCTTGGCCTGAATGCGGGTCTCGATCTCGGGTGAAGGGAGATCGGCGCGGCGGATGTGCAGCCCGCCGGGGTAGGGTGGCAGCTCGGGCAGGGTGAATGCGCGATCCGGCTGCAGCTCGACCGAGCGCGCGCTTTCGACGGTTTCCGACACCGCCTTGAAACCGACCCAGGTGCCGGAATAGCGCGACAGGGCAAAGCCGTATTCGCCAAAGGTCAAGAATTCGGAGACATCCGCCGGGTTCAGCACCGGCATGAACCAGGCCATGAAGGCGACATCCGACTGGTGCGGCATAGATGAGCTGACGCAGCCGTGGTCATCGCCTGCCACCACCAGCACGCCGCCTTTTTCGGAGGACCCATAGGCGTTGCCGTGCTTCAGCGCATCGCCCGAGCGGTCCACGCCCGGCCCCTTGCCGTACCACATGGAGAAGACGCCCTCGACCTTGCAGTGGGGGTCCAGAACGGCCTGCTGCGCGCCCAGAACTGCGGTGGCGCCCAGATCCTCGTTCACGGCGGGCATGAACTTGACCTTGGCCTCTTCCATCCGCTTGCGAGACCGCCAGAACTCCAGATCCACCCCGCCGAGGGGCGAGCCGCGATAGCCCGAGACAAACCCTGCGGTATTGAGGCCCGCCGCGCGGTCCCGGCGCGCCTGATCCAGCATGACGCGCGCCAGCGCCTGTGTGCCGGTCAGAAAGACGCGTCCCGTGGTCATCTCGTAACGGTCATCCAACTGGTAGCTGCGAAATTCGTGGCTCAACTCGGTCATGGGGTTCGTCCTCGCGCGGGTGGTCTTGTTCCCGGAAGGATAATCCATCTGCGGCGGAAATTTTTGCCGGATAAACTGGTATTTTCCGATTTTGTGGATAATTTATCCATCAATGAGAATTCTGGCGGTCAGGAGTACCGTTGCCATGCAGCTAGACGACAGGGACCGTCGCATTCTGACGCTCTTGCAGGAGGATTCGCGCATCTCGAATGCCGATCTGGCCGAGGCAGTGGGCATGTCGCCGTCGGCTTTGTGGCGGCGGGTGCGCAGCTTGGAAGAGGCGGGCGTGATCGAACGCTATGGCGCCGTGGTCAACGCCAAGGCCATGGGGCTGGAGTTTCACGCCATGGTCCATGTGCAGCTGACGCGGCACGACCCGGAAAAGCTGAAAGAGTTCATTCGCGCGGTCGAGACCAACACGCTGGTGCAGGAGTGCTATGCCACAACCGGCCAGTCCGACTACCACCTTCGGGTGCTGGCGCCGGATCTGGATGCCTACAATCGGTTCCTTGAAGAGTTCCTGTTTCGCCTGCCTGCGGTGGCCAGCGCGCAGACCAACGTGGTCCTGCGCACGATCAAACGGGATCGGCCGGTCGTTCCATAGGGTATTGATTCAAAGGGCGTATTTCAGCCAGGCCGCGGCCATGGCAATATAGGTGAGCTGGTGCAGCGCCTGATCGGTGCCAACTGCGCGCCAGAACACCGCCTGCTGCGGCGTCAGTTGTTTGCTGTCGGAATAGCGGGCCTTGCAATAGTCGATATTGAAATGAACGACCCATTCGAGGGCGCAGATCACAAGGATGAACCCCACGGGGCTGCCCATCGCCACAAAGACCAGAATCGAGCCCAGCACATGAACGCCTGCATGCTGGGCACGCCCGCTGTGAAAATACTCTCCACGCCCGGACAGCATCTTGGGCGTTTGCAGATAGAAATCCGCAAACATGTGTTTGACCTGCAAAAGGCAGAGCAGCAACAGCAAGGCTCCGGTCGGTTCCGGCAAGGCGATCCCCTGATTAAACATATTGAGCGGAACCTTACGTGTTTTTTGCGCTATGGCAAATGTTGCATCGCCTCGTTCCGTTACGACAAGTCTTGGTTGCGGAATGTGTTCTTGCCATTGCCTGTGGTGGGCAAACCGCGCTAGGCATTGAATATTGAAATCAGACGCCAAGCCGGAGCTGTCTCATAGAACGGTCGCTGTTTCGTTTTATCTGGAAGTACTCCAAACGTGATCAGCTTGTTCTCTTGGTGGTCACTGCTTGCCTGTTCCCGCTTTTGTACCTGACGCTGGAGCTGCCCAAGCGGATCATCAACGATGCCATTGGCGCCCAGACCGACACGATCCAGATTTTCGGCTATTCCCTGAATCAGTTGACCTTCCTGTGGCTGCTGTGCGCGGCTTTCCTCATCTCGGTGCTGATGCATGGCCTGCTCAAGATGCGCATCAATACCATGAAGGGGGTTCTGGCCGAACGCATGCTGCGCCGGTTTCGCTATCAGTTGATTGCCCGTGTGTTGCGCTTCCCGCAGCCCTATTTCGAGCGGGTCAGCCAGGGCGAACTGGTCTCCATGGTGACGTCCGAATCCGAGCCTATGGGGGGCTTGATGGGCGATGCGGTCAGCCAGCCGGTGCTGCAGGCCGGGCAGATGCTGACGATCCTTTATTTCCTGTTCATGCAAAGCTTTTGGTTCGGCCTTGCCGCCGTGGCGCTCATCCCGCTGCAAGGCTGGCTCATTCCGATGCTGCAGCGGCGGATCAACCTGCTCAACAAGGAGCGCATCAAAGAGGTGCGGGCGCTCGCCTCTGAAATCGGGGAAAGCGCTGCCGGTGCTGCCACCCTGCGCATCAATGGCGGCTGGCGCTACCGGATGGCGGTGATCACCGCGCGCTTGGGGCGGCTTTACGATATCCGCTTCGATATCTATCAGAAAAAGTTCTTCATGAAGTTTCTCAACAACTTCATCACCCAGCTGACGCCTTTCTTCTTCTACGCCGTTGGCGGTTTTCTGGTGCTGCAGGGCTCGGTCTCGCTCGGGGCGCTGGTGGCGGCGCTGGCCGCCTACAAGGATATCGCGTCTCCGTGGAAAGAGCTGCTGGCCTATTACAACCAGACCCAGGACATGTCCCTGCGCTGGGAGGTCATCCTGGAGCGTTTTGCCCCGCCCGGGATGGTCGATGAGAACCTGATGACCGGCGAGCCGGATGAGATCCCGCGCCTGACCGGAGATATCGAACTGTCCGAAGTCAACGTGCGCGACGCTGACGGCAATCTGGTGCTTGAGGATCTCAGTGCGATCCTGCCTGCAGGGCAGGTGATCGGCATTGCAGCCCCCTCGGAAGAAGACCGGCGCGCCCTGGCCGAATTGCTGACGCGTGAAGTCCTGCCGGCCTCGGGCCATGTGACTGTGGCCGGGCATGACCTTCGCGAGGTGCATCAGGCCATCGTGGCATCTCGTATCGGTCACGCGACCTCTCGCCCGGTGCTGTTTCAGGGCTCCTTTGGGGACAATGTGATGATGCCGATGCGTCAGCGTCCACAGGGCGAAGCGCAGGATATGCTGCAATTCAATGCTGCCTTGCGGGCCGGGAACAGCGCCGACCCCTTTGATGCGCCGTGGCTCGATCCGTCTTTGGCCGGATTTTCGACCGAGGCGGAGCTGCGCGACTGGTGGGTGCAGCTGGTCTCGGGCATTGGCACGGGCACGGCCCTGTTCCGCCGTGGCATGGATCAGAAGTTCGACAGCGCGGTTCATCCGCGGCTGACCAAAAAACTGATCGAACTGCGCCCCAAGGTCCAAGAGGCTGTCGAGAAAGCGGGGCTGACCGCTCAGGCGCATGTTTTTGAGCCGCAGGCCTACAACCCCGCGCTGCCCGTAGCCGAGAACCTGCTCTATGCGACCTTGCGTGAGCCGATCACCGAAGAGGTGCTCAAGCGGCATGTGAAATTCCTGGATCGCCTCAAAGAGCTTCAGCTGGACCGCGATCTGGTGACGCTGACGCAGGATGTGGTGGATATGCTGCGCCAGATCTTTGGTATCGACGGCACCGGCCACCCCTTGTTTCGCAAACTGGGGCTTGAGCCTTCGGCCTATGAAACCGCGCTGTCGCTGGTGGACAAGACCCGCAGCAAGGGCGCCGAGGCGCTGGAGCAGGACGAGCTGGCGCAGATGCTGATCGTGCCTTTCAGCATCTCGGCCGAGCAGATCGGCCCCGCCTTTGGCGACGAGATGAAAGAGCGCATCCTGCAGTTCCGCCGCAGCCACGCAGATGAGCTGCTTGGCACGCTCGAAGACATCTTTGTGCCGCTCGATCCGTCGGCCTTTGCACCCGGTCTGACCGTGCTAGAGAACGCGCTGTTCGGAAAAATCTCTGACACCTCCGGCGCGCGCGGGGACGAGCTGCGCAAGCTGATCTCGGATGTTCTGGTTGAAAACGGCGCCCGCAACATGGTGATCGAGCTGATCTTTGATCTGCCCGTGGCGCTTGGCGGGCAGGGCCTGCCGGCCAGTTTTGCCGAACCGCTTGCCTTTGCGCGGGCCACGATCAAGCGGCCCGACATCCTGATCCTCGAATCGGCCCTGTCCAGTTTTGATCTGGAAACCCGCGTGTCGGTTCACAAAAATCTGCGCAAGCTGCTGCCGAACACAACACTGGTCTACCTCGATAGTGATTTCGAGCGGTCCGAAGTCTTTGATGTCTTCTATCAGCTTCGCCAGGGACGGCTGGTCAGCGATGAGACGCAGGAGGCGGCCGTGGCTGACAGCGCTGCCAGTCAGGATCTGGCCCGAAAACTCAGGGCGCTGGAGCAGTCGGATCTGTTCTCCGGCCTCAATCGCCGACAGCTGCGTCTTTTGGCGTTTGGCGCCCGCTGGTACGAGGCGAAAGCGGGCGATGTGGTCTTCCTCAAAGACGACGATGCCAGCGACGGCGCCTATATGATCACCGAAGGGGAGGCGGGGCTTTTCCTGCCGCAGGAGAGCCAGGAAGATCGCCTGATTGCAACCGTCGGTCCCGGTCGTCTGGTGGGGGAGTTGGGGCTCATTCGAAAAGAGCCGCGTGCGCTCAGCATGGTGGCGCAGACCGATCTGACCTGCCTGCGCATCGGCGAGGAGGAATTCCTTGCGGTGGTCGAAAATGATGCGGCGACAGCCTTCAAACTGCTGCAGGTCGTGGCGGGCTATGTGTCGAGCTGACCTTGCAAATCTGACAGGCAGCGGCGACACAAGGTTTCAAGCCAAATGAAAAGGGGGAGGCAGCCATGAAACTGCTGCGATATCGAGTGGAGGGCGCAGTGCGTCCGGGGGTGATGGATGCAGACGGGGTCGTGCGCGATCTGTCCGGTCATGTAGCGGATATCACGGGAGAGGTTCTTGATGACGCATCGCTGGCCCGTTTGGCGGCGCTGGATACCAGCTCTCTGCCGACGGTAGAGGGCGACATCGACCTGGCGCCCTGCGTCGGCGGCGTGGGCAAGTTTCTCTGCATTGGCCTCAACTACTCCGATCACGCCGAAGAGGCAGGTATGCCGATCCCCGAACATCCCATCCTGTTCATGAAGGCCAATTCGGCAATCGCGGGCCCCAATGACGATGTGCTGATCCCGCGTGGCTCCGTTGCCACGGATTGGGAGGTCGAACTGGGCGTGGTGATCGGCAGGGCCGCGAAATACGTCACCGAAGCCGAGGCGCTCGATCACGTGGCGGGCTATTGCGTGATCAATGATGTCTCCGAACGTGATTTTCAGATCAAGCTGACCGGCCAATGGACCAAGGGCAAAAGCTGCGACACATTTGGTCCCATCGGCCCCTGGCTGGTGACGCGGGACGAGGTGGCAGACCCTCAGAACCTTGCTCTGTCTTGCGACGTGAACGGAAAGCGCATGCAGACGGGAAATACCGGCAAGATGATCTTTTCCGTGGCAGAGATCATCTCTCATCTCAGCCAGCTCATGACCCTTCATCCGGGCGATGTGATTGCCACCGGCACGCCGCCCGGTGTGGGCATGGGGATGAAGCCCGGTCCGGTTTATCTCAAAGCCGGTGACGTGATGGAGCTAGAGATCGAAGGCCTTGGTCGACAGCGTCAAAATCTGCGGGCAGACAGCTGAGTTCTCTGTGAATGCAAGCGTCAGGCGGGGGGCACTCCCGCCCGTCTCATGGCATTCAAAGAATGCCCTTCGCCCGTTGGGCGTGGCGCGGCGAAGCCGCGCTGGGCCCAAGGCTGGTTTCGGGGGTTTGCCGCAGGCAAAGGACCGGACAGGCGCGGGAGCGCTCGCATGATTGCAAAGTGCTGCCGATGCAATTTTCTACTGGTTCAGTTCCCGAAAAACAGGACGAGGCCATTTAGGGCCGGTTATTCTCCACCACAGAACTGACGATAGAGAAGGGCAATTATCTCTTCCGTATTCTGGTCCTTCAGCGAATAGTAGATGGTCTTCCCATCGCGCCGGGTCTCCACCAGCGCTTCATCACGCAAACGTGCCAGCATCTGGCTCACGGCGGCTTGCCGCATACCGAGCAGCGCCTCCAGCTCCCCAACTGATTTTTCCCCGGTGCCGAGGTGGCACAGGATCATCAAGCGACCCTCATGGGCGAGTGTCTTGAGGAACGCCGCCGCCTCGGCCGCGCGTTGCGCCATATCGACCGGCGTATCCGGCGAAATCGTATCGGGGGATTGGATGGTCACGAGTTCAAGTTCCTGCGCTAGAGCTTGCGGCACATAATGCACTATTTTGCCCCATTCGCACAAGCCGCGCTGCCGTACCCCTATTCGGGCAGCGGCGGCGCGCCTCCGGCAAAGGCATTGCCGTTCACATAGTCACAGGGCGCTTCCTGCATATTTAGGTGCAGATCCTCGCCGGAAAAGGGATGCGCGCGCGCGAGATCCTCGTCGATCTCGATGCCAAGGCCCGGCGCATCCGGCGGCGTAATGAACCCACTTTCCACTCGGATTCCACCTTTGATGAGGGCATCGTGAAACGGCGTTTCGATGCTCTCGGCCATGAGGATATTCGGGATCGAGGCGGCCAGATGGATGTTTGCCGCCCATTCGACCGGTCCGGCATAAAGATGCGGTGCCATTTGCGCGTTATAGACCTCGGCCATGGCGGCGATCTTCTTTGCTTCCCAGATGCCGCCAACACGCCCCAGCGCCGGTTGCAGGATGCTGGCCGCGCCTTCGCGCAGGACTGGGGCGAACTCGGCCTTGGTGGTCAGGCGCTCTCCGGTCGCGACCGGCACCGGCTGGCCCGCCGCAACGCGCGCCATCTGACCCACGCAGTCAGGAGGAACCGGTTCTTCGAACCACAGCGGCTGGTAGGGCGCAATGGCCTGCCCCAGCCGGATGGCGCCGGCGGTGGTAAACTGGCCATGGGTGCCAAAGAGCAGGTCAGCCCGATCTCCCACCGCCTCGCGGATGGCCTTGCAGAAGGCGACGGATTGGCTGATGTCGCTCATCGCGGGCATGTGGCCACCGCGCAGGGTGTAAGGGCCTGCGGGGTCGAACTTTACTGCTGTGTAGCCCTGACGCACCATCTCGGCGGCGCTTTCGGCGGCCATTTCGGGAGAGGTCCAGAATTCTGCGATCTCGTGCTGGGGCAGCGGGTAAAGATAGGTATAGGCGCGGATGCGATCGTTCATGCGCCCGCCGATGAGGGCATGGACGGGGCGGCCCCGATCCTTGCCAAGGATATCCCAACAGGCGATTTCCAGCCCTGAAAAGGCCCCCATGACCGTCAGGTCGGGTCTCTGGGTAAAGCCCGATGAATAGGCGCGGCGGAACATCAGTTCGATGTTTTCCGGGTTCTCCCCCTCCATATGCCGCGTGAAAACATCGCGGATCACATGGGTCATGGCCTTGGGGCCGACCGAGGCGGCGTAGCATTCACCCCAGCCGGTGATGCCGGTGTCGGTCGTCACTTTCACCAGGATCCAGTAGCGCCCACCCCATCCGGGGGCGGGCGGGGCGGTCACGATGATGTCGAGGTCCTGCAGCTTCATCGGAGGCTCCTTTGGGCTGCCTTCAACTGGTCAGCGGTTGAACAGGATCACGTTGCGCCGGGCCGAGCCTGTCTTGGTGTCGGCAATCGCCTCGTTGATCTGATCAAGGCTCCAGCGTCCCGAGATCAGCTCGTCCAGTTTCAGGCGTCCCTGCTCATAAAGGTCGATCATCCAGGGGATATCGCGCTGAATCACGACATCTCCCATCTTGGAGCCGACAAGCCCTTGGCCAATCGCGGCCATGACAACGGGTTCGTACTCCGCCTTGGCTCCGGAATGGGGCATACCGATCATCACCGCCTTGCCGCCGCGGCCCAGATAGCGCACCGCCTGTTCATAGGCGGGAATGGCACCTACGGTTACCAAAACCGCATCTGCGCCGCGCCCGCCAAGCGCTTTGTATGAGGCGCGCCAGGGCGATTTCTGTGTGCCGAGAACGCCGTGGGTGGCGCCGAATTCCTTGGCAACCTCGAGCTTCTCCTCGCTCATATCGACGGCAACGATGCGGCGCGCGCCAGCGATGCGCGCCCCCTGAATGGCGTTGAGACCGACGCCGCCCGCGCCGATCACCACCACGTCCTGCCCGGGGCGCAGCCCCGCGGCATTGACAGCGGCGCCAACGCCGGTGATCACCCCGCAGGAAATGAGCGAGGCGACATCCTTTCCCATGGTTTCGGGGATCTTCACGATCTGGCGCTGATCCACCACCACCTTTTCGGCAAAGGCTCCGCAGGCCATGGCTTGCTCCAGAGGGTCGCCATCGGCGGTGGTCAAAGGGCCGTTCTTCACCCCGTCATAGGGGGTTTCGCAGATTGTCGGCTTGCCGCCTGCGCAGCTAGGGCAGGTGCCGCAGGAGCGGATCAGGGTGACGACAACGCTGTCGCCTGTCGCGAAACCGTTCACGCCGTCGCCCACCTTGGTGATCGTGCCTGCAGCCTCATGGCCATAGACGGCGGGCAAGTGGCCGCCCCAGGCGCCTTCGGCGTAGGAAATGTCGCTGTGGCAGATCGCGACCGCATCCAGGGTCACCTCGACCTCGCCCATGCGCGGATCTGCGATCTGGATATTTTCGATGACGAGCGGTTGGCCGAATTCGCGGCAGACGGCGGCTTTGATGGTTTGCATGGCTCTTTCTCCCGGTTGCCAGGCGTGTTTATCCGCACGGTGGCGCGGCGCGTGCCCTGCTGCAAGTGAGAAAGTGTTTCGCGCCCGATCGCGTTACGCAGCGGAACGTTTTGTGCGCAGGAAGACGATGCATCCGGCGATCATCAGCACCAGCGCCACAAGGAAGGGGGCGCCGGGCAGATAGACGGGTGTACCCTCTCGCGTGAAGTAGGCAAAGGTCATCGTCATCATCGGTGGGGAGATCACCATCGACAGCGCGTGCACTGACGTCATCACGCCCTGCAATTCGCCCTGTTGGTTATCGGCTACTCTGCGCGACATGATGCCTTGCAGCGCAGGTTGCACCAGCGCTCCCAGCGCCGAGATCGGGATCAGCGCCAGGGCAAGCGTACCGCTGACGATAAAGGCCAGCACGCCAAAGGCGACGAAATCGAAGACCTGCCCCCAAAGCACCGTCCCGCGCTCTCCGACCCATCTGACCGTGTGTCGCAACAGCCAGCCCTGCACCAGCGCCATGCAGATCCCGTAGATCCCCAGTGACAGGCCAATGATTTGGGGCTGCCAGCCAAAGCGCTCGGTGGTGAAGTAGGACCAGATCGCCGGGTAGACGTAGATTGCCACCGAATAGAGGAAATAGACCCACAAGAGCGGCGCGATGCCCGGAATCCGCGCCATGGCGCGAAAGGCTCCGAACGGGTTGGCCCGGCGCCAGTCAAAGGCGCGGCGGGTCTCATCCGTCACCGTCTCGCGCATCACGAACCAGCCAAGGGCAAAGTTCAGCGCCGCAAGGGCTGCAGCGGCGTAGAAGGGCGCGCGGGTGCCCATCTCTCCCAAAAGGCCGCCAACCAGCGGACCAAGCACGAACCCCGCACCAAAGGCAGCTCCGAGCAGGCCAAAATTCGCGGCCTTCTCGTGAGGTTTCGAAATGTCGGCGATATAGGCCCCGGCAGTGGAATGGGTCGCCGCTGTGATGCCGCCCACGACGCGCCCCGCCAGCAACAGCCAAAGCGAGCCAGCCAGCGCCATCACCAGATAATCGAGCGCCATCACAAAGAGCGAGACCAGCAAAACAGGCCGCCGCCCGATGGCGTCTGAGAGCGAGCCCAGAACCGGGCTGAACAGGAATTGCATCACCGCAAAGGCGGTGCTGAGGATCCCGCCCCAGATCGCAGCATCCGCAAGCGATCCGCCCTGCACCTCGACGATCAGGCTGGGCATGATCGGCATGATCAAACCGATGCCCATCGCGTCGATCATCACCGTAGTGAGCACAAAGATCAGCGGTAGGCGCATCAGAAATCACCTGCCGCATGTGTCATGGGGCGGGGCAAGTCCGTTTCCAAAACCTCTGTCCCGCGCCGCATGTCGCTGCCTCTTGGCCGGTTACTCTGCCTTGCAGACTTCGGCCGCTTTTTCGGCAAAACGCAAGGCTTCCGCCGGGGCATGTCCCATTTGCCGTGCCGGATCAAAGAGCGCGCCTGTGTCCAGATCGGGGAACTCCTGCGCCGCCAAGGCACCCAGCGGCGTCTGGCTCGCGTTGGCCTCAAGGCAGAGCTTTTTGACGGCGGCCTGTGCCTCGGGGCGGGGCAGGGTCTCGGTCAGGGCAAAGCTCAGCGCCTCGGCGTGGATCATGTCGAGGCCGCTGTTCAGAGCGGTCGCCATGGCCTCTGCGTTGGGCGTTATCCCGGCGGCCAGCGCCTTGGCCGTTGACGCAGCACTTGCAGCACCCAGCACGAGTTGTGGCAGAGACATCCATTCGGTGAACCAGGACGCGCCGTCGCGCTGATGCTGCTGCATGGCGGCGCCGTGCAGGATCGACAGCAGTCCCGCTCCCTGCCGCGCCAAGGCGACCAGCGCCGAAGGAGCGACAGGATTCTGTTTCTGCGGCATGGTCGAGGAGGCACCGGCCCCGCCAAGGCGGATTTCCTGAATGCCGGTCTGCACCAGAGCTATGCAGTCCTCGCCCATTTTGCCAAGGGCGATGTTCACGCGCACCAGCCAGTCGGCGATACGCAGCACCGGGCTGCGGTCCGTGTGCCAGCTGCGGCCTGGGTCGCCTAGCGATAGCCCTTCGGCTAGGGCAGCGCGGACTGCAGGCGCGTTTTGTCCCAAAGCTCCGGCAGTTCCGGCGGCGCCTGAAAGGGAGACGAGAAGGCAGGAAGTGCGCAGGGCGGGCAGCTCTTCCAGAAGGGCGATCAGCGGCGCGCCCCAGGCGGCCACGACAGCGCCGAAACTGGTGGGGGTTGCGTGCTGGCCGTAGGTGCGTGCGGGCATGGGCAGCTCGGCATGGGTGCGGGCAAGCGCCGACAACGCGCCAAGAACGGCCTTCAGATCGCTTTCAACCGCCGCCAGCGCCTGACGCAGGCGCAGCATCAACCCGGTGTCCATGATGTCCTGCGAGGTCGCCCCCCAATGCACATATTGCGCGTGCTCCGGCGCGTTCATCTCGCTGCGCAGGGCGGTGACCAGCGCGGGCACCGGCACGCCGTTCTGGCCCGTGGCCTTGCGCAGGGCGCCGGGGTCCAGCGCGACCTCCATGGTGGCGCGCTGGATGGCGGCGGCGCTGATCTCGGGGATGACGCCCGCAGCGCCCTGCGCCTTGGCCAACGCCCCTTCGACCAGCAGCATGGCGCGGATTTCGGCACTGTCGCTGAACAGGCGGCCGACATCGCCCGCGGGAAAAAGATCGCCATAAAGCTGGCTGTCAAATACCGATCCGGCCATGTCAGAGATCCTTTTCGATCTGTGAAATCAGATCCGCCAGCGCATCGGGCGCGGCGAAGAAGGGGGAGTGAGAGGTCTCCATCACATGCACGCGCCCCGTAGGCCAGTCTTTGACCATATCGGCCTGGTACTCCGGCGGAATGGTCTGGTCATCCGCGCAGCGGATATAGGCCTTGGAAATACCTTCCCAGTTTGCGCCAAGGGTCAGCGGCGTGTCCTGCGGGCGGATCGGCTGCGGGCAGAGGCGCTCCAGTGCGGAAGCCGCGGCCTCCTGCGGACAGTCGTGGTAGAACAGGCGCGGCACCTCGGCGGGATCCACGGTATAGCTGTTGCTGTCGTCGTTCTTGATCACCGCATGGGCCAGCGTCTGGCGCGGGCCGCGTTTGCGCATGTCGATCATAGACAGACCCGAGACAGGCACATAGGCGCAGAGATAGATCAAACCGCGCAGGCGGCTGGGGTCTTTCTCGGCGGCGGCGGAGATTGGATACCCTGCCCAGGAATGGCCCAGAACGACGGTCTCTGGCCCGGCGTGCATCAGGATTGCCTCGGCGGTTTCTTCCAGCGTGACACTGGTCAGATCGCGTCCGTCGTTGTGGCCGGGCAGGTCAATGGCGCGCGCGCTGTGGCCGCGGGCTTCAAGCGCCGGGATCAGGTCGCGCCAGCACCAGGCGCCGTGGCAGGATCCGTGGATCAGCAGGAAATCAGCCAATGTGCCCGATCTCCCTGAGGAAGGTCACCAGCCGTTCGGCGAACTCATCGGGTTTCTCGACGCAGGGGATGTGGCCCGCACGGCGGATCAGGTGAAACTGCGAGCCGGGGATCAGATCGACGGTCTCGCGCACCAGATCCGGCGGGGTGGAGCCGTCCTCAGACCCGGCAAAGCCGAGGCAGGGCAGGCGCAAGCCGCTGGTGGGGGTGTAGAAGTCGGTGCCTGCAATTGCGGCGCAGCAGCCCGCATAGCCCGCGCGCGATTGCTGCACCAGCATATTGCGCCAAAGGGTCAGCTCGGGCGTTGCGCGGAAATCCTTGCCGAACCAGCGCTCCATGACGTTATCGGCCAGGGCCTCGATGCCCTGTTCATTGACTGCTGCAATCCGCTCCTGCCACATCTCGGCGGTGCCGATCTTGGCGGCGGTGTTCGACAGCACCAGCGCGCGCACCTGGTCGAGCCGTTTTACAGCCAAACCTTGCGCGATCATGCCGCCGATGGACAGGCCGACAAAGACGCAGTCACGGACCTCCAGCAGATCCAAGAGCCGCTCGGCATCGCGTACCAAGGCGCCCATGGAATAGGGAGCCGGGGGCACGGTGGACAGGCCATGCCCGCGTTTGTCATAGCGGATTACCTTGAGGCCCGCAGGCAGGCGCTCTACCACGGCGTCCCAGACCCTGAGGTCGGTGCCCAATGAGTTGGCAAAAACGATGGGCGCGCCGTTTGGATCGCCGTCGACACGGTAGTGCAGCTGGACATCGCCCAGATCCGCGATTTGCATGATATCTCTCCCGTCACCTTCGCGGCGCACCTTATCCGCGAAGACCGGGGAAGGTAAAGCTGGCGGCAGCAGGAGAGAAGTGGCCGGATCTCAGGCGTGCTGCTCCAACGCGCGGATGAACATCGCCGGGTCCACATTGCCGCCGGTTGCCACTGCGATGACGGCGTCGCCTTCGATCTGATCGCCATGGAACAGAGCCGCGGCCAGCGCCGCCGCGCCGCCCGGTTCGACCACGATCTTGAGGCGCAAAAAGGCCAGCGCCATGGCGTGCAGGGCCTCGTCTTCGGTGATGACAATGCCAGGGCCGCAAAGGCGCGACAGGATCGGGAAGGTGATATCGCCGGGCGCCGGAGTCAGGATGGCATCGCAGATCGACCCGGAGGTGCTTGCGTTGCTTTCGATCTGGCCGCTTTGCAGTGAGCGGGTCACATCGTCAAATCCTTGCGGTTCTGCCGGGCGCACGCGCAGGCCGGGGGCATGCGCCTCCAGCGCCAGGGCAACGCCGCTGGTGAGGCCGCCGCCACCACAGCAGACCAGCACATCGCCCGAAGTAACACCCTCTGCGGTGGCCTGCTCTGCGATTTCAAGCCCGACGGTGCCCTGACCTGCGATCACCTCTGGCTCATCATAGGGTTTGACCAGCGTCAGGCCGCGCGTCGTGGCATAGTGATTTCCCAGTTCCTCGCGGCTTTCGCCGCCGACCCGATCATACAGCACCACCTCGGCCCCCAGCGCACGGGTGTTGTCGATCTTCAGTTGCGGTGCATCGGCGGGCATGATGATCACGGCGGGCGCGCCGTGGGCCTTGGCTGCCGCCGCGACGCCCTGCGCGTGGTTGCCGCTGGAAAAGGCCAGAACGCCACGCTTGCGGGTTTCCTCGTCCATGGCCGATAGCGCCGCCCAACCGCCACGGAACTTGAAGGATCCGGTGTGCTGCAGGCATTCGGGTTTGACCAAAAGGCGTCGACCCGCGATGTCGTCCAGGAAGGGCGACGACAGCAGCGGCGTTTTGCGGGCGTGGCCTTTGATCCGCTCGGCAGCGGCTTCGATCATGGCAAGAGAAGTCATCAAATCTGGTCCAATATAGAGTGAATAAGGGAAAGGGCGGCGGGTTCATCGAGAAAGGGCACATGGCCGCGGTTCTCAAGCTCAACGGCTTTGAAGTCTGGCAGGCGGCGCTGCATCTCAAGGAAAGTCGCATGGCTTAACACATCCGAGTTCGCGCCCCGGATCACCCCGCAGGGCAGCCCGTCGAGCGCCATGAACAGGGGCCATAGATCCGGCGGCGGGCCTGCCTTGGCTTGCTCCAACAGCGCATCGCGCAGGCGCGGATCATAGCGCAGGGCAAGGCCCTCCGGCGTTTCATCGTAAAAGACCTCGACTTCTTCGCGCCAGCGCGTGGGCGGCACATCCGGAAATGCGGGTGCCATCAGGGCTGCCAGCGTCTCGGCAGCCTTTGCGTGGGTTTTCGCGGCGGGGCGGCGGCCGACGTATTCCATGATGCGGGCAATGCCGTCTTGCGGGATCTCCGAGCCGACATCGTTCAGGATCACGCCGCTCAGTCGTTCCTTTGCGGTGGCGGCCAGCACCATGGCTACCATCCCCCCGCGCGAGGTGCCAAGGACTGCGGCCGTGGACAGGCCCAGATGATCCATCAACTCGGTCACGTCCTGCGCCTCGCGCATGACGTTGTAGTTGGAGATCTGCGGGTCGTGATCCGATCGCCCGCGCCCGCGCGCATCCAGCGTGATCATGCGATAGCGCGCGGCATGGGGCGCGAAATAGCGAAAGTCCTGCCCGTCGCGGGTCAGGCCGGGCAGGCAGATCAGAGGCAGGGCGTCTGCTTGCCCGGTATCGGTGAAATGGAGAGACAGCCCGTCAGAGGTGGTGAAGTGCGGCATCAGTTCGATAGGGTCCCTTTTGGTGGCGTTGGCCTAGCTCTTGGCTATCTCGGGGATCGTGGTCAGGTCACTCAACACATGTGTCGGCGTCCAGGGCAGGCGGTCCATCGGCTCGCCCACGCGGTTCACCCAAGCGGTATCAAACCCATACCCGGTGGCGGCTGCGGCATCCCAGCCGTTTGATGAGACAAAGAGCACTTCGGAAGGGGAACAAGCGAAGCGTTTGCCGACCAGATCATAGACGCTGGAGTGGGGCTTGAAGACGCCGACGCTTTCGACCGACAGCACATCGTCCAGAACCTCGCCCACTCCTGCGGATTGCACGCAGCCTTCCAGCATGCCAGGGGAGCCGTTGGAAAGGATCGCAGTATTGAAGCCTGCCTCTTTCAACCGGGTCAGCATCTGCGGCACCTCAGGGTAGGCCTGCAGTTCCCAGTAGAGCGCCAATAGCCGCTCGCGCAGGGCGACGTCCCCCGCAAGGTCGGTTGCCTCAAGGGCCCAATCGAGGCCGTTCTGCGTGACCTCCCAGAAATCCGTGTGGGCACCGGTCACGGCGCGCAGCCAGGTGTATTGCAACTGCTTCAGCCGCCAGTGATTGGCCAGCTCGGCCCATTTATCGGCAAGCTGCGGAAAGTCGGGTTCGCTCGCGGCCTGACGCGCGGCGGCGGCAACGTCGAAAAGCGTGCCATAGGCATCAAAGACACAGGTGGTGATCGGCATGGGGCTCTCCATTTTGGGGACTGTGTCACAGTAAGAAGCCACAGAGAAAGTGCGAACTTGTATCGGTCACAATCCTGTTAGCACCGGAGTTGAAGGCCGTATTTGGAGCGGAAGGGACTGGCTGTCTTGACCTGTTCGCGGTCGGTGTGGAGCAGGCCGCATCCAAATCCGGATGTCGTCGTCAGTGCCAGTCTATGAATGTCTTGAAACGGTCAACACAAAGCGGGATGCCCATTTGCGATGCGTCAGCTTCCACCCGATGAATGTAGGCGATGGCACGTTCGACAAGGTTCACTACATATACTGGCTGGCACCAACTGGCCTCAGCCGCAGATCTGAAATCACTGTCCGTAGAGCTCAGAAAGGCCTCCATGTCGCGAGCCTCGTCAACCGAGCGGATCAACTCTTCTGAAAGCGACGCCTTCATGGGAACGCATCCCCCTTCCAGAGCGGTAGCCTCGCTCATGATGTACAGGGTGACTTTCCGTGCGCTGTGGCGTTTGCCCTTGATGCCGGTCAGAACAGGTTTTTGCTCTCCCTCATCCTCCTCAAAGGTGGAAAAGAAAACACGTCGCTCTTTCGTTGAAATTTGGGAAAACAGGATATCGTCGAAACGGGTTTCCGGCGCATCGCAGATCACGACCTGATCGCGCGGGTAGACTTCAACGGTACTTATCAACTGGGCTGTAGCCGGGCCGGAGAGAAGGGCGGCAAAGAGCGATGCCTGAAAGAGCATCACCGCGGGTTTCAGATACACCCCGGCCAGATCCTCTGTTGTCATGCCAGCAGCTCCCAGTTGGATGGCGTTTTCATTTGGTGGGCATATGGTGGGCATATCCGCCGCGGCACCAGATCGGGCGGGTTCACCCGCATCACTCTGTTCGGGATATCAAGGCTTTGAAGATCGGCAAAGGTCTTTTGGGGTCTTCCTCTTCCGGTGGCAGCATCCGTACATGCCTAGGGGCGACTTCGGGTTTACATTATGGGCTGAGCCTGTAGGGTCGCACCCTTTGATAACCCAAGCATGATCTGGAGGTCTCATGACCGAGGTAAAGAACGGCGATACCGTGCGCATTCACTACACGGGACGATTGACGGATGGCACCGTCTTTGACAGCTCCGAAGGGCGCGACCCGCTGGAATTCACCGTTGGCGCGGGTCATGTGATCAGCGGTATGGATGCCGGTCTGCCGGGCATGGTCGCTGGCGACAAGAAGACGCTGGAGATTGCCTGCGAGGATGCTTACGGGCCGTCCAACCCGGATGCACGACAGTCCATCCCACGCGAAGGGATCCCCGAGGATATTCCGCTTGAGCCGGGCACGCAGCTGCAGATGCAGACCCCGGAGGGGCAGGTTCTGCCTGTGACGGTTGTCGAATCCGATGAGGCGACGGTGACGCTTGATGCCAATCACCCGCTGGCCGGTAAGGATCTGATCTTCGACATCGAGCTGGTTTCGATCAACTGATCTGAGCGAAGCTTTCGGTCGCAGAGCAATGCTCCCGCCCGAAGGCATTGGATCAAAGATCCATCTCCTTCCGTTGGGCGTGGCGCCGCTGCGCGGCGCAATTGGACGCTGAGAGGTGCCAAAGGGGCAGTCTGCCCTATTGGCACCGACGCAAGTATCAGATCTGGCCAAGACCGCTTCAAGGGCAAGCCACACCTATGGTGCGGCGGCGTTGCCGCCCTTGACCCGATCTTGGCCAGGTGGATGCAGCGCGCCATGCGCGCTGCCGGGCCCAACGGGAACAGGGCCATCCATGATGGCTTTGTGACGGGCGGGAGCCATTTTGCCGTGGCATTCCTGTCAATTTCCTCCTTGCACTGTCGTGGGCAAGCCGCTTTCCTGCCGGTGAACGTGCGGGGCAGGGGAGCAACATGTCCGAGGATTTCATGGGAAAGCTGGGACTTCATGTCCCCATATTCCAATCGCCCATGGCGGGCGTCAGCTCGCCGGACATGGCTGCAAGTGTCAGCAATGCTGGCGGTTTGGGGGCTTTGGGGATCGGTGCCTCAACTGTGGATCAGGCCCAGTCCATGATCCGAAAGACACGCGCGCTGACGAATGCTCCATTCAACGTCAATGTCTTCTGCCACAGGCCAGCTCGCCCGGATCCTTCTCGGGAGACTGCCTGGCTCAGCCTGATGGCACCGGTTTTTCAGCGTTTCGGGGCTTCGCCGCCCAGCTCGCTTTCGGAAATCTACACCAGTTTTATTGTCGATGAGCCGATGTTGCGGATGTTGCTTGCAGAGCGACCTTCCGTCGTCAGCTTTCATTTTGGTCTGCCCAATGCGGATGTCATCAGCGCATTGAAGGATGCCGGTATCGTCCTGATGGCAACGGCCACGTCCCTTGCGGAGGCACGAACCATTGCTGCTGCAGGCATTGATGCCGTGGTGGCGCAGGGTTGGGAGGCGGGTGGCCACCGGGGGATCTTCGATGCGGATGCAGAGGATGCGCGCCTCAGCGCCTTTGACCTGACACGGATCCTGGTGGGCGAGCTCAACACCCCGGTTGTCACAGCTGGCGGGATGATGGATGGGGCTGATATTGCCAAAGCCCTGAGCCTTGGTGCCGTGGCCGCGCAGTTGGGCACCGCCTTTATTGACTGCGAGGAGAGCCTTGCGGACGCAGCATACCGCGCTGCGCTGCATTCGGATGCCGCGAAAAACACGACGATGACCGCGGCCATATCGGGTCGCCCTGCGCGCTGCCTGGCCAATGAGTTCACGGCCTGGGCAACTGAGACTGCCGAAGCCAAACCGCCCGATTACCCGATCGCCTATGATGCGGGAAAGGCGCTCAATGCGGCTGCCAAAGCGGGTGGAGTGTCGGGCTTTGGGGCGCAATGGGCAGGTATGGGCGCGCCGCGGGTACGCAGCGGCGCGGCAAAAGACATCATGGCGGCGCTTATTGCCGAGTTAAGGGCCGCAACGGCCTGATCTGCCATGCGCCACAGGGTGCCTTGAGACGCGCCACATTGAAGGAGTTGAACATGAGCACGCGAATGGACGACCTTCTGGCGCGGATTCGGACCCTCCAGGACGAGCTGGAAGAGGAAATCGCCGAGAAACGCGCGGCTTTCCGGTACAAGCTGGATAACGGCCGCATCGTCTGGGAGGAAGAGGCGCGGCGCCAACACCGGGCCCTGAGGGTCCGCTGGCTGCGCTTTCTCGCCTATACGCGCCCTATGGTGCTGCTGACGGCGCCGTTCATCTACAGCCTGATCATTCCCTTTGTTCTGTTGCATCTGTTCGTGATCATCTACCAGGCTGCCTGTTTCCCGGTCTATGGAATCCCCAAGGTGCCACAGGGAGATTACATCCGCATGGACCGGCAGCATCTGGCCTATCTCAACTGGGTGCAAAAGCTGAACTGCGTCTATTGTGGCTACTGCAACGGGGTGATCGCCTGGGTGCGCGAGGTTGCCAGCCGGACGGAGGCTTACTGGTGCCCGATCAAACATGCCGCCCGCGTGGAAGGGGCGCATGACCGCTATGCCGAGTTCTCCGAATTCGGGGATGGCGAGGGGTTTCAGGCTGGCCTCGCGCGCTCCCGCCGCAGGGTGCAGGAGAAAGGCGCAGGCAATGCCGGGGAGGCGCCGTCAGGCGAGGGATGATGTGGTTTGAAGCCTCAAAAAAGGAACGGGCGCCTGATTGAGGCGCCCGCAGATCTTGTCTCGCTGAGGCAAGCCTTCAGAGGTTTTCCTGCTGCGGCATGCCGAGGACATGAAAGCCACCGTCGACGCGGATGATCTCACCGGTGGTGCAGGCGCCCGCATCTGAGGCCAGGTAGACTGCGGTGCCGCCCACCGCCTCGAGCGTTGCATTCGAGCGCATCGGGGCGTTCTGTTCGGTGTGCTTGTAGGTCTTGCGCGCACCGCCAATGGCCGCGCCTGCCAAAGTCTTCATCGGGCCGGGCGAGATCGCGTTGACGCGGATGCCATCAGGGCCAAGGTCATTTGCCAGATAGCGAGTTGCGCTTTCGAGCGCCGCCTTGGCCACACCCATGACGTTGTAGTTCGGGGTGACCCGGTTCGATCCGCCATAGGTCAGCGTCAAAAGCGTGCCGCCGTGTTCCTGCATCATCGGATAGGCGCGACGCGCCACCTCGATGAAGGAATAGGCCGAGATATCCATCGAGTTCTTGAAGTTCGCGCGCGTGGTGTTGATGAACCGCCCGGTCAGCTCCGACTTGTCGGAATAGGCAATCGCGTGGACGACGAAATCAATCGTCGGCCAGCGCGCGCCCAGCTGTTCGAAGGCCGTATCAAGCGAGGCATCGTCGGTCACATCCACATCGACCATGAAGTCGCTGCCGACGCTTGCCGCCAGCGGCTCCAGCCGTTTGCCAAAGGCCTCACCCTGATAGGTAAAGGCCAGCTCGGCCCCTGCATCGGCCATCGCCTTGGCAATGCCCCAGGCGATGGAACGTTCATTCGCAACGCCCATGATCAGGCCCCGTTTGCCGGTCAATTGTCCTGACATGGTGCGTTTATCCCTTGTACTTGCTCAGGACCATGGAGCCATTGGTGCCCCCAAAGCCAAAGCTGTTTGTCATCACGCTGTCGAGCCCTGCGTTTTCGACGCAAGCGGTGGCGACCTCATCAGGTTCAACCCCCTCGGCGAGGGTTTCGACGTTGATCGAGGGCGTGATGAAATCATTATCCAGCATCAGAAGGCAAAAGATCGCCTCAAGCGCGCCAGCTGCGCCCTGTGCGTGGCCGGTCATCGACTTGGTCGAGGAGATCGGCGGCACCTTGCCGGCGCCAAAGACGCGGCGGGCGGCTTCGACCTCTCCCACATCGCCAACGGGCGTCGAGGTGCCGTGGGCGTTGATGTAGGAGACCTTGCGCCCTTCGGGCAGAGTGGACAGAGCCAGACGCATCGCGCGCTCGCCGCCTTCACCGCTGGGGGCGACCATGTCGTGCCCGTCGGATGTGGCCGCGAAACCTGTGACCTCGGCATAGATCTTGGCACCGCGCGCCAGCGCGTGATCCAGATCCTCCAGCACCACGATGCCGCCGCCGCCCGAGATCACGAAACCGTCACGATCCTGATCAAAGGCGCGCGAGGCTTTCTCGGGCGTGTCGTTGTATTTCGAGGACATGGCGCCCATGGCGTCGAACAGGCACGAGAGGGTCCAGTCCAGCTCTTCACCGCCGCCCGCGAACATCACGTCCTGCTTGCCCATCATGATCTGCTCGGCCGCGTTGCCGATGCAATGCAGCGAGGTGGAGCAGGCCGAGGTGATCGAATAGTTGATCCCCTTGATCTTGAAGGCGGTGGCAAGGTTTGCCGAGATGGTGGAGGACATGCATTTGGGCACAGCGAACGGCCCGATCCGCTTGGTCGCGCCGGTTTTCAGCACGGTCTGATGCGCCGTCAGCATGGCCGAGGTGGACGGCCCGCCAGAGCCTGCCACCAGACCCGTGCGTTCATTGACGATCTGATCCTCGGTGAGGCCCGCATCGGCGATGGCCTGGCTCATGGCGATATGCGCATAGGCCGCGCCGGGCCCCATGAACCGCAGGGTGCGCTTGTCCACATGTTCGGAGACATCGATCTTCAGCGTCCCGGCCACCTGGCTGCGAAAGCCGTGCTCGGCCATCTCGGGGCTGGCGACGATGCCGGATTTCCCGGCTTTGAGCGAGGCAAGAACCTCTTCGGCAGTGTTGCCGATCGAGGAGACGATCCCCAGACCGGTGACGACAACGCGACGCATAGATGCACTCCCTTGATACCTTGTGCCTTACTAGGCCGTGCAGGGCATGGGTGCAAGATGGGTTGGGTTGGGGGGCTGCTCGCTCGTTTAGGCGCCGGCTTTTCAAATCTGGCAAGCGGACAACAGGGACCAGCAACTGGGTGTCCAACGTTGCATTCCTAGCCACTAGATGCGAGTTGGTCTTAAGTCCCTTTTTTGCTGAAGCTCAAGATATACTTTCTTAGAAAATCATAAGGATCTTGCACATCTGAAGATGCGACGTCTGATGGGTCGTCAGACCATTTGTGATGTGACCATGTCCACTCCTTCGCGTTTGTAGATGGCTTGAATGAATCCCAGCCTGAACGAAGTTCAATACTATTCGAGGTAAGGATCAAGCACTCAGTCAGGCGCGGCAAAAAGACGATCTCAGAGAAGACACGATTTAAGCATTTGCGTTTTGGCTCAAAGTATATTCCGACGTGTACTGATTCAAGGTCACAGAGGTTGCTTAAGGAGTACGAGTACTCAATGGGTTCCTTGAAGAAAGATGGCGTCACTATTTGATCGAAGACAGATCCGCGAGATTTTGGGTTCTTTTCCCATCGGCTGGTTTCAACCAAGACATCGGTCCCTGGCCTCTGCCGGAGGAGGCGGTATATCGCCTCCTGGTTCTCAACGTGAGAGAAGTCATTGTATTTCACGAAACGTTGCTCAAAAATATTCGAAAAGTCGCTCATATTTCCTTCGTCCTCAAAGCCCGCTTTAAAAACTCCGTCAATGAATGCTTGCGCTTCTTCTCGCTCAGGAACCTCTTGGTCAATCCTATCAATTTCAGCGAGTGCAACTGAAAAAATGTCGGTTTGAACACGTTCGACGGGGTCTGACGTGTCGTCAGTGGGAAAAAATTCGGCTCGAAGATAACTCAAAGTCGTAGCATCTCCGCAGAACTCTGCTAGCCCAGTTCCCTGCGAAACGAAATGTGGGGTTTGATCGTCAAGTTTTTTGAATGCATCTTTTAGGCCGTTTTCAATATCAGAATAGTAGACAACTCCACTTTCTTTCATTAAAGCGGATTCGATAAAGGCGTCTGTGAACCGACTTAATTCATCGCCAGCCCTTGATGACTGGTCGTTTAGGCAAGAGCCAATTTGTAGGAAGTCATTAAACTTCCCTTTCGGTGCGGCTTTTAGGAAATCGGCTCCATTCTTGATAAGGTTGCCTCCCGATGCACAAGCATCTATTACGACAACAGTCTGTGTGGGGCAAAATGCACGAAGAATATCATAGGCCTCATCTCGTGATAGTCCGCTGCGATTAGGTGTGGTTTCGTTGAAGTCAGAAAAACACATGTAGAAGTTGTCTTGGTCTGATAGGCCGTGGCCGGAAAAATAGAAGAATAACTCGGTCGTTTGGCTGTATGACTTGGCAAGTGCCTTCAGTTCATCCTTCACCTCAGATATTGGACGATCCAAGTAGACTTGGATATTGTTAAATTTGTCGGTTGCCGAAATGAGTTTGTGCATCTCAGTAACGTCCTTCTTGACGCAATCGAGGTCATTGAGTGACGTGTATTTCGAGTTCCCTAGAAGAATTGCAATACTCTCAGCCATGCTGGAAATCCCATGTTCAAAACGTTATTCGAAGGAGGGATGGTATTTCCTCTTTCGTCCATATGGAAGGGGATAACGCAGGGCGTTTTGTGTGAACGCATCGCTTGGGGCGCACTAGCGTTTACAAAAAGCTTTGCGTTTCTGCTATAGACTGACACCAGAAGCTTCCCCGCCAACAAAAAAGAGGCCCCGCGGGGCCTCCTGATCTTCTTGTCTGACTGCGCCTCAGATCAGCTCTCGCTGAGGGCGACCTTCATGTCTTTGACCTGGTAGATCACCTCTCCGTCGGCCTCGACGATGCCGTCGGCGACGCCCATGGTCAGGCGGCGGGTCTGGATGGCCTTGGTGAAATCCACTTTGTAGGTCAGCATCTTGCGGTCGGGGCGTACCATGCCGGTCAGCTTGACCTCTCCCACACCCAAGGCATAGCCGCGCCCCTGCCAGCCGCGCCAGCCAAGGTTGAAGCCGGTGAGCTGCCACAGACCGTCAAGACCCAGACAACCGGGCATGATCGGGTTGCCGGGGAAGTGGCAGTCAAAGAACCACAGGTCCGGGGTGATGTCGAACTCGGCCAGGATGTGGCCCTTGCCATGTGCGCCGCCATCCGCGCTCACCTCGGTGATGCGGTCCATCATCAGCATCGGCGGGGCGGGCAGCTGGGCGTTGCCGGGGCCGAACAGCTCGCCTCTGGCGCATTTCAGCAAGTCTTCTTTGTCAAAGCTGCTCGGGTAATCGGCCATGCTGGCGGTTCTCCTGCCTTCGGGTGTCAGTTGTTTAGCTGGCCTCCTGTAGCATCGCGCCAAAGGGTCCTGCAAGCCTTGTGCGAGGGTGGCCCCCTGCCGGGACACGGGGTCGCAGCGGAGGGGGCGAATGGCATTCTAACGGGAATCCATTTGAAAACGGCCCTGCAATGGCCCTATATATACGGTCAGCAACGCGAGGCAGGATCTGCACATGACGCCAACTAGCGAAGATCTGGCAACCAAATGGCTGGGACAGGCCGGGTTGAGACCGACCCGGCAACGGGTGGCTCTGGCCGAACTTTTGGTCGGGGACGGCAAGCATCGCCATGTCACCGCCGAGAGCCTGTTTGAGGCCGCCAAGGGCCGGGGCGATGCTGTTTCTCTGGCCACGGTCTATAACACGCTGCGCGCCTTTTGCGAGGCGGGGGTCTTGCAGGAAATCACGGTGGACGGGTCGAAAAGCTATTTTGACACCAACACCCATGATCACCCGCATTACTACTGGGAGCAAGACGGTCGTGTCACCGATGCGCCTTCGGACCAGTTGGTGATCCAGAGCCTGCCGGACGCGCCCGAGGGGATGGAGATTGCCTCGGTCGATGTGGTGATCCGCCTGCGCAAGAAGTGATCTGCCTGTCTTTTGTTGGATGCGCCCTGTGATGTTTCGCGGGACGTTTTCTTTTGTGCTGATGCGCTTGTCAGATAGCAATTGAACCCAGGTCTGATCGCAGGCAGTCTCGGCCCGAAACCGGCAGGGACTATTGGAGGCCGCAATGACTCATCCTCTCATCACGCAGGAGCACATCGATCAGTACCAGCGCGACGGCGTGACCCTGGTGCGCGGGCTGTTCCGCGATCAGCTGGAGCTGTTGCGCGCCGGGGTGGAGGCCAACATGCATGCGCCGGGACCCTATGCCTCGAACAACGAAAAGCCGGGGCAGACGGGGCGGTTCTTTGACGACTACTGCAACTGGACCCGTATTCCTGAATTCGAAGAGGCGATCAGGACATCGCCGGTGGCAGAGGTAGCCGCCGATCTGATGCAGTCTGACCGGGTGCAGATGTTCCACGACCACGTGCTGGTCAAGGAGCCGGGCACCTCGATGGCGACGCCCTGGCATCAGGATGGGCCCTATTACTTTGTCGAAGGGCAGCAGACGATCAGCTTCTGGTCGCCGCTCGATCCGGTGCGTGAGGCGACGTTGCGCTGTGTGGCAGGCTCGCACGCCTGGGAAAAAGAGGTGCTCCCGACCCGCTGGGTATCCGAGGAAGGGTTCTTCCCGGACGAAGGGCAGTACATGCCCGTGCCTGACCCGGATGCCGAAGGGATGCGGGTGCTGGAATGGGAGATGGAGCCGGGCGATGCCGTGGCCTTCAACTATCGCACCCTGCATGGCGCGCGCGGCAATACATCAGACCAACGCCGCCGCGCCTTTTCCCTGCGGCTGGTGGGGGAGGATGCCCGCTATGTTGAGCGCCCGGGCCGCACCTCTCCGCCCTATCCCGGGCATGACATGAAACCCGGCCAGCGCCTGCGCGAGGATTGGTTCCCGGTTTTGTTGCAGCGCTAGCAATATCGGCCCCGACCTATCGGGGGACGGGGCAGTTGGTTTTGGATCCGGGGAGAAAACCTGGGTCGATGGGATAGAAATCGTTTCGGCGGTAGCTCCACGCCATGAAGCCTCCATCAACGATAGCAATGGCATGGCGGGGTGCCCAAGGGCTGTAGATGGCCGTTCGAACAGATGACCACAGGCCGCGCGTTTCTAGGCAGGTCGCGCCAAGTTCGTTGGCGCGCTTCTCCATGCGGCTTTGAACCTCGCTATTCATGATCCAAAGGCTGGCGAAGGTTGCGACACCGATGGGAAGGATTAGAGCAATGTGCGCGAGGCCGCGTGCTTTGACTCTTGCTCCGATTGCAAGAAGAGCTGCGCTGACAGCGCCTGCGACGCCCCAAGCCAGTGATGTTTCGGTAATCGGCAAATTTAGTTCTTGGGCGGTTTCAAGATAGAAAGATGCAGAAAGCAGCCAATAGGGGGGGAACAAAAGACCAAGAATTGCACCAAAAAGGCCCAGTTGCAGTGCGCCCCAGATGGCGGAGAGCAGGCTGAATTGCAGCATGAAAGATGCGGATATTGGAAGAGCGACCTGCCTGTGTTGAGCGCGCATGCAGGCAATGACCGGCCAACCCCACCAGAGGGCGATGCTGAGCAGAGCCAAAATGGCTAAGAGGACCAGTTTCACCCCGAACACTGCTACGCCCTCAGAACCACTGCCCCGGCTCCATCAGTCCGAGATCCAAAAGCTGCTGCGAGTGCCATTCGAACGGCACCGAGTTGTGCCAGCGGAAGGTCTTGATATCGAAGGAGGACCCGGGATTGCGTTTCAAGGCCTTCGCAGTGCGGAAGGAGCAGATGGTGGCGGTCAGGTTGTGGTGCCAGGGGCAGGCAAATGTGTTGTACTCTTCGATGTTGAACGTGTGATTTGGCTGCAACTCCAGATCGGGCCGCGCGCGAAACAGGGAGATGCGATCGATCTTGCGGCTTGCCCAGGGGATATGTTCTTCAAAGCGCCAGCGCATCCCGCCGAAAAAGTCGAGCTGCCGCTCTTGCGGGGAGCTGTTGTTGCCCAGGTAGCGTGCTTGGGCATAGTACCCTGATTTGTCGAGAAAGGCTTTGTCCAGCGTCACCGCATTGGGGTGCGCAGTCAGGTCACCGGCGTAAAGGTCGACCACATAGGTCAGCATCGCATCACGCTTTTCTTCGCTGTGAAAACGCAGCATTTCCGTGATTGAGCGTGTTTCGCAGAAGGGAAAGAACAGGAACTCTGCGTTGTAGCAGTAGTAAAGCCAACATCCTGGCGTGGCGCCTCGGATCACCTGGTTGATGGCTGCGAAAACGTCTGAGGCGATCTGGCAATCAAACGTCACCCGGTGCACTTTGGTCGCAACCGCTTCGGGCAGCTCAAACGCGTCGGGCATGAAGGCAACCACGGTTTCGAATCCGGTTTGCAGGTGGTGGCGCAGGGTGGTTGCAACCTCCACGTCGTCCTCGACAAAGATCAGCGCAACCGGCCCCTTGTCCAAAAGGACGCGCTGTCGGCTCAGAAAGTCGTCGAGGGTCGGGTAGGTCACTGGGGCTGCTCCTGCCGTTCTGGCATTTGGCCCCAAAATCAGGTATCAGCGCGCGCATTGCAAGCGGCGACATTCCCCTGTATGGCAGGCCGCTGATCTTCCTTTTGTCCGGCGAAAAGGCAACGAACTCATGAGCGCGCCCAAGAAGCTGTTTATCAAGACCTACGGCTGTCAGATGAATGTCTACGACAGCGAACGCATGGCCGAGGCGCTGGGCGGGCGGGGCTATGTTGAGACGAAATCGGCGGATGAGGCCGATATGATCCTGCTGAACACATGCCATATCCGGGAAAAGGCCGCTGAGAAGGTCTATTCCGAGCTGGGCCGATTCAAGGGGCTGAAGGCGGAAAAGCCGGATCTGAAGATCGGCGTGGCGGGCTGCGTGGCTCAGGCCGAGGGCGAAGAGATCATGCGCCGTCAGCCGCTGGTGGATCTGGTGGTTGGCCCTCAAAGCTATCATCGCCTGCCCGAGATGGAAGCCAAAGCGCGCGATGGGGAAAAGGTGCTCGACACGGATTTCCCCGAAGAGGACAAGTTCGAAAAGCTGAAGAACCGCCCCAAGGCCAAGCGCGGCCCGACGGCGTTCCTGACTGTGCAGGAAGGCTGCGACAAGTTCTGTGCCTTCTGTGTGGTGCCCTATACCCGCGGCGCCGAGGTGTCTCGCCCGGTCTCTCGTATCATTGGTGAAGCGCAGGAATTGGTGGAGCGCGGCGTGCGCGAAATCACCCTTCTGGGGCAGAACGTCAACGCCTACCACGGTGAGGGGCCAAATGGCGCCGACTGGACGCTGGCGCAGCTGATCTGGGAGCTGGACAAAATCGATGGGCTGGAACGCATCCGCTTTACCACGTCGCACCCAAATGACATGCTGGATGACCTGATCGAGGCACACGGCACCTGCAAAAAGCTGATGCCTTATCTGCATTTGCCGGTTCAGGCCGGATCGGACCGTATCCTCAAGCGGATGAACCGCAGCCACACCGCCGAAAGCTATATCCGCCTGATCGAGCGGATCCGCGCGGCGCGCCCCGACATCCTGATCTCGGGTGACTTCATTGTGGGCTTTCCGGAAGAAACCGAAGAGGACTTTCAGGCGACGCTCGATCTCATTGAAGAGGTCAAATACGGCACTGCCTATTCCTTCAAATACTCGACCCGCCCCGGCACTCCTGCGGCTGAACGTGCACAGGTTGAGGCTGCCGTGGCTGACGAGCGCCTGCAGCGCCTGCAGGCCCTCCTGACGCGGCAGCAGCGTGAGATCCAGGATAGCATGGTCGGGCGTGAAGTCGGCGTTCTCTTTGAAAAGGCAGGCCGTCTGCCGGGGCAGATGGTGGGCAAGTCCGACTACCTGCACGCCGTTCATGTGGCTGATTGTGATCGCCAAATCGGCGATCTTGCCCGGGTTCGTATTGTCTCATCCGGGGCGAACTCTCTGGCGGGTGAATTGGTCGAATAGCCTGCGCAACCAAAGGCCGTTCACATTAAGAAAAAGCCGAACGAACCTCAGCGCCCATCACTGAGGCCTTTTGAGGTGAGTCTTTATTGCATCCATTTCGGGGACAATTTTAAGAAATAGGTTTGAGTGTTGGTAAAAACCGCATAGTTTCGTGAAAAAAAAGTCATCATGGCGCGCATTCTGCAGGAAAATCGTGTAGTTTTACGAGCATACATGGAAATTGATGATAGCCTGAGCGTTAACGCATTGTGCGGCAAACTCCGGGGGACTTAGGTGAAGGAAATCTGGTTGTGCTGAAGTTCAACATGAAAACCGCAGGTGCTGTGCTGGTCGCTGCCATGACCGCGCTGAGCCTGTCGACGGCGCCGGCGGTGGCGCAGGACTCGCAGTCCCGTACGGTTCGGGGCGAGCGATATGTGCCGACGATCTGGGTGGACCCGGATGGCTGTGAACACTGGGTTATGGACGATGGGGCCGAAGGCTATATGACACCCCATGTGACGCCGGACGGAAAGCCGGTGTGCCGCCGGGGACAGCTGTGTGGCATGATGCCGACCGATCAGTTCTTTGCAACAGACAAACACTACATCAATGCGGCGGGCCGCGCTCGCCTGACGGAGTTTTTCCAGAAGGCAAAGCCGGGCACGCGCTACTTCGTGATTGCCGGTCACACCGACAGCCGCGCGTCGGATGAATACAACATTCGACTGTCGCAGCGCCGCGCCAATTCGGTGGCTCAAGTGGCCAAGTCGGCGGGCGCTCGGATCGGCGATATCCGTGCCTATGGCGAACGTGATCCGCGTGTGCCCAACACCAGCGCGGCAAACATGGCGCAGAACCGCCGCGTCGAAATCTACTGTGTGCGCTAGGGGGACTACAGGATGACCATTCTCAAAGGAGCTGCCGCTCTGTGCCTGGCGCTGTCCGTTGCCGCTTGTGGCGATGTTACGGACAAGACCCGCGACCAGAACATTTTTGACGGCAAAAGCGGTGACCTGTCGCAGCTGACTGCGGGTATCTGGGTCGATCCGGCGGGCTGCGAACACTGGATCATCGACGATGGTGTGGAAGGCTACGCCGACCTGCGCCGCACCCCGGACGGCAAGCCTGTCTGCAACAGTGAGTTGCCGCGCAACGTCGCGACCGGACCCTTCAAATCGGGGTCGACCTTTGGCGATCCGCTCTGATCGGTCTCTGGCAGTTTGACATTTTCAGCCGTCCCGTTTGGGGCGGCTGTTTTCTTTGCCTGTTTTTGTTTCACTGATGTGAATTTTTGGGCCCTGTGCTTGCGCATGGTGGCCGAGAGGTTCACACTGAACGTACAAACACCCAAGCAGAGGACCGCAGATTGGCCACCAGCGCCCAGACCCCGTCGCCCCACGCCCATCCCGACACTGCACATGAAGTGCTGCTGGAATTCCCTGACAATCGCCTGCTGATCGACCTGTGCGGTGAATACGACCGCAACATCGCCGAAATCGAACAAAAGCTGGGGGTGCAGATTCTGCGCCGCGGCAACCTTTTGTCTGTGATGGGCGAGTCCGGCGCGCGCGAACAGGCCGCTGCCGTTCTGACGGCGCTCTATGACCGGCTTGAGACGGGGCGCAGTGTCGAAGCCGCAGATGTGGACCGAGAATTGCGCATGGGGCAGTCCGATACAGCGGATGCAGGCAGCCAGCTTGAGATGTTCAGCGGCGGCAAGATAGAGATCAAGACCCGCAAGAAGCTTGTCGAGCCGCGCACAGATGCGCAAAAGGCCTATGTGAAGGCTCTGTACGAGCATGAGATGGCCTTTGGCATTGGCCCTGCGGGCACCGGCAAAACCTATCTGGCCGTGGCGGTGGGCGTCAGCATGTTCATCACCGGCCAGGTCGACAAGATCATCCTCTGCCGCCCTGCCGTTGAGGCCGGAGAGCGGCTCGGCTTTCTGCCGGGCACCCAGGAAGAGAAGGTCGATCCCTATATGCAGCCGCTGTATGATGCGCTGAACGATTTTCTTCCCGGCAAACAGCTGGCCAAACTGAAAGAAGAAAAAACCATCGAGATCGCGCCGCTGGCCTTCATGCGGGGGCGCACATTGTCCAATGCCTTTGTGGTGCTGGACGAGGCGCAGAACGCCACGACCATGCAGATGAAGATGTTCCTCACCCGCCTTGGCGAAGGCTCCCGCATGGTGATCACCGGGGACCGCAGCCAGGTTGACCTTCCGCGCGGCGTGCCCTCGGGGCTGGCCGATGCAGAGCGGCTTTTGAGTTCCATTCCCAAGATCAGCTTCAATTATTTCACCGCGCGGGACGTGGTGCGTCATCCGTTGGTGGCCGCCATCATCGAGGCCTACGATGCTGACGCCCCGGCCGCATAAGTAGCGCCCAGCCATGACACTTGAGATTTCCCTTGAGGAGGTACGCTGGGGCGCGGGAGAGTTCGAACCTCTTGCGCAGCGCGCCATTGAGGCGGTGCTTGGTCATTTTGAGCTGGATCCGGAGGAGTGCGAGATATCGCTTTTGGCCTGCGATGATGCGCGCATTGCGGATCTAAATGCTGAGTTCCGCGAGAAGCCCACCCCGACCAATGTCTTGAGTTGGCCCGCCGAAGATCTGGCGCCTGAGGAACCGGGCGGAATGCCCCAGCAGCCGGAACCGGATTTCACCGGCGAGATTTGCCTTGGCGACATTGCCATCGCCTATGAAACGTGCCAGCGCGAGGCGGATGCTGCGGGCAAGCCGCTGGCCGATCATCTGACGCATTTGCTTGTTCACGGAGTGTTGCATCTTTTGGGCTACGATCACATTCGCGACCCGGACGCCACAGTGATGGTGGCTCTTGAGGTCGAAATACTTGGCAAACTGGGTATCGATAACCCATATACTGAAAGTGGACGCCCCTGACGGGGCATAGTGGATAGGATAGATGGGCGACATAGAAGGCAGTTCTAACGCAGCGCATAGCGCGCTGCAGATAGAGAGTGAGGCCCTTGCGGGCAGTCAGAATGGCACGGATCTCAGCGCGGATCACGATGAAAAGACAGGGTTCTTTGGCCGTCTTTTTGGATCGCTTGCGCCAACGGCAGCAGCAGACGCCCCGGAAGAAGGGGATGCGGCCGTGCCAGAGGTTCGGCCACATGGCATGATCAACCTGCGCCGTATGCGCGTAGAGGACGTTGCCATCCCCTCGGCTGAGATCGTGGCCGTTCCCGTGACAACCGACAGTGAGGATCTGGTACAGGTCTTTCGCGAAAGCGGCTTCACTCGCGTGCCCGTCTACGAAGGAACGCTTGATACGCCGCTTGGATTTGCCCACCTCAAGGATTTTGCCCTGACCCACGGGTTCAACTGTGGTGAAGAAGCCTTTGACCTGCGCAAGATGCTTCGCCCGCTTTTGTTTGTGCCGCCGTCGATGCCGATTGGAGTCCTCTTGGCCAAGATGCAGGGCGAGCGTCGTCACATGGCGCTGGTGATCGACGAATACGGTGGTGTGGACGGCCTTGTGACCATCGAGGACCTGATTGAACAGGTCATCGGCGAGATCGAGGATGAGCACGACACCGGCGAGGATCAGACCTGGTTCCGAGAGAAATCCGGTTGCTATATCGCTCAGGCGCGTACCCCCCTGTCTGAATTCGAGGCTGAGATCGGCATGTCGCTGACCAAGCACGAGGATGTGGACGAGGAAGAGATCGATACGCTTGGCGGATTGGTTTTCATGCTCTCGGGGCGTGTGCCTGCCCGGGGCGAGGTGATCGTCCACCCTGATGGCCCTGAATTCGAAGTGGTGGACGCCGACCCCCGGCGGATCAAAAGACTCAGGGTTCTGGTGCCCAACACGGCGCAATGATGCCGCGCTTGCGCCTGAGCCGGGACGCTGTGCTTCCCGGCCTGATAGCGCTTGCTCTGGGCGCGTTGATGTCCTTTGCTCTGGCTCCCACGCATTTCTTGTGGACCGTTCCGATTGCCTTGGGCGGGATTGCTGCGCTTGTACTGCGTGCCCAAAGCCCCCGGCGCGGGGCGTCTCTTGGCTGGGCCTTCGGGCTGGGCTATTTTGCGCTTGGTCTTGCATGGATCATCGAGCCATTTCTGGTTGATCCTGACCGTCACGCCTGGATGGCGCCTTTTGCGCTTTTCTTTCTGTCCGGTGGCCTTGCGCTGTTCTGGGGGGCAGCCTTTGCCGGGGCGGTACGCTTTGCGCGGCGCGGCGCGCGGATCCTTCTACTAGTAGCCCTTTGGAGCCTCGCCGAATTCGCTCGCGCTTATGTTCTGACAGGGTTTCCCTGGGCGGGTTTTGGGCAATTCTGGATTGATACGCCTGCCGCGCAGCTTTTGCCCTGGATTGGTCCGCACGGGGTGGCTGTGCTGACTCTCGTGGCCTTTCTACCGCTGGCGCTGCTGCGAAACTGCCCTGCAGTCGCGCTTTTGCCGGGTGTCACTCTGTTCGCGCTCTTGGCTCTTTGGCCCACACCGCCTGCCTCGGTTCTCACCTCTCATGTGGTGCGCCTGGTACAGCCCAATGCGCCGCAGCATCAAAAATGGCACCCTGATTTTCGATGGGACTTCGTGCGCCGCGCTATGGTGTTCAATGCCGAAGGCCCGCGTCCGGATATGATTGTCTGGCCAGAGACCTCTGTCCCGCAGCTTTTGAACCATGCGCAAGACACGCTTGAGGCGGTGCAGGGGGCTGCTCCGGGGGTGCCATTGCTCCTTGGGATCCAGCGCGAGGAGGCCGGTGCCTACTACAACTCGGCGGCCTATCTTGGGCCGGAGGGCGGCGTGCAGGCACTCTATGACAAGGCGCATCTGGTCCCGTTCGGGGAGTATGTTCCGTTCGGCGATGTCATGGCGCGCTTTGGCATCTACGGCTTTGCCTCGCAGGCAGGGGCAGGGTATGCCGCTGGCCCAGGTATGCAACTGCTGGATTTACCGATAGGAGCGGCGCTGCCGTTGATTTGCTATGAAGCGGTATTCCCGCAGGATCTTCGCGCCGCGCCAGCCCGTCCCGATGTGCTGGTGCAAATCACCAATGACGCCTGGTTTGGCACTCGGTCGGGGCCCTATCAGCACCTGGTTCAGGCCCGGATGCGCGCGGTCGAGCAGGGTCTACCGATGCTGCGCGCCGCAAATACCGGCATTTCTGGACTAATTGATCCCTACGGGCGCCTTGGACCGTCGCTTCCCCTGGGGGAGGCTGGCTTTGTTGACGTCGTGCTTCCTGCGCCTTTGCCCGCAACGCTCTTTAGTCGCACCGGCGACTGGCCCGTCTTCATCCTGTGTGTGATCCTTGCGGTTGTTGTGTTGCGCCATGCCACAATTCCGCCACTACGTTCATAGCTGCTCAACCCATTTCTGCAAAAAGATTGACGGCAGGCACATGCCTGCGTACTGAGCAGTGATTCCTCCCACAACGGCTTCCTGGCGTGGAGAGGTAAAACACAAATGGAGCACTTTTCATGACCCGCACTAACTACACTTTCACTTCGGAATCCGTTTCCGAGGGCCACCCGGACAAGGTTTGTGACCGGATATCTGATGCCGTGCTGGATGCCTTTCTCGCGGAAGAGCCAGAAGCGCGCGTTGCCGCTGAAACCTTTGCCACAACAAACCGCGTGGTGATCGGGGGCGAGGTGGGTCTGTCCGACCAGGACAAACTGCACGACTACATGGGCAAGATTGATGAGATCGCCCGCGCTTGCATCAAGGACATCGGTTACGAGCAGGAAAAATTCCACCACGAGACCGTGGAGATCACCAACCTTCTGCATGAGCAATCCGCCCATATCGCACAAGGCGTGGATTCCAGCGAAGACAAGGATGAAGGCGCCGGCGATCAGGGCATCATGTTCGGCTTTGCCACCAATGAAACCGAGGCACTGATGCCTGCGCCGATACAATACAGCCACGCGATTCTTCGTCGTCTGGCCGAAGTGCGAAAAAGCGGCGCCGAGCCTTCCCTGGGGCCAGATGCGAAATCCCAGCTTTCGGTGATCTATGAAAACGGCAAGCCGGTGGGCGTCAGCTCGCTCGTTCTGTCGACGCAGCATCTGGATGAAAGCCTGACCTCTGCCGACATCCGCGCCATTGTTGAGCCTTACATCCGTGAAGTCCTGCCTGCGGGCTGGCTGACCGACAGCACTATCTGGCACGTGAACCCGACCGGAAAATTCGTGATCGGTGGCCCTGATGGTGATGCAGGCCTGACCGGCCGCAAGATCATCGTGGATACCTATGGTGGTGCCGCGCCCCACGGTGGCGGCGCCTTTTCCGGCAAGGATCCGACCAAGGTGGACCGTTCGGCGGCCTATGCCGCGCGCTACCTGGCGAAAAACGTCGTTGCGGCTGGCATGGCGGACAAATGCACCATCCAGCTCTCTTATGCGATCGGCGTCTCCAAGCCGCTGTCGATCTATGCCGACACCCACGGCACCGGCGAGGTAGAGCCTGCGGCGATCGAAAAGGCCATTGATCAGGTGATGGATCTGACCCCGCGCGGCATCCGCTCGCACCTGGGCCTGAACAAGCCGATCTACCAGCGTACCGCAGCCTATGGCCACTTTGGCCGTGAACCCGATGCGGATGGCGGCTTTAGCTGGGAGCGCACCGATCTGGTCGAGGCCCTGAAAAAGGCAGTCTAAGCCGGATGGCTTTCTAAGATTGGAGGGCCCGTCGCATTGCGGCGGGCTTTTCCTATTGTGGGCGCGGGCGTTGCAGACGGATGAGAGCAAACGAGAGGCCGTGCCCCCACGGAACCTTTGGTGTCCACGGCATTCTATGTAAACCTCCCGCGGCGAACAGGGAGGACGACCAATGCTCATCGATGTGGGGCTGCCGCTATCACTTGCTTTCATTATGTTTTCATTGGGCTTTGGCCTGACCTTTGCCGATTTCGGCAGGGTGCTTGCGATGCCCAAAGCGGTGCTGACCGGTGTTGTGATGCAGGTCGCAGCGGTGCCCTTGGTGGCCTATCTGCTGCTTTTCGTTTTTGATCTGCCGCCCGCGATGGCTTTCGGGGTGATGATCCTGTCCTTCTGCCCTGGCGGCGTGACCTCGAACATTCTGACCAAACTGGCCGGTGGTACGGTGGCTTTGTCGATCACACTGACAGCCGTGGTGAGCCTGTTGTCGGTGATCACCGTTCCGGTCCTTGTGGCATGGGCTGGGACGACGTTCTTGGGTGCGGAAGCGCCCGAGGTGAACGTGCTGGGCATCGGCATTTCGATGTTTGCCATCACGGCGGTGCCGGTGATCATCGGTCTTCTGGCCCGGTGGATAGTGCCGGCTGTGGCCGACCGGATCGAAAAGGGGGTCTCGACCCTCGCATTGATCCTCTTCGTTGTGATCGTTGTGGCAGCACTGGCGACGAACTGGGAGCTGTTCACGGCAAATATGTGGTCGCTGGGTCCGGTGTTGATTGTCCTGAACGCGCTGCTGCTGGTTCTGGGGGTCGGCGTGGCGCGCCTGATCGGGCTGTCCGGGCCGGATGGGCTCTGTATCTCGGTCGAGATGGGGGTGCAGAACGCAACGCTTGGCATTGCGGTTGCGGGCATGGTGGCGCAGGCCTCTGGCATTCCGGAGTATGCGGTTCCGGCCGCGCTTTATGGCATTACGATGTATATCGTGACCATTCCCGGCATGTTTCTTCTGAAACGGGTTTTCAAAGGGTGACAGCATGGCGCGTCCGTTGAAAAGGGGCTTTGACTTGACCTAGGGCGCCCTGTGCGGCAAAGGCACGGGCGATCCAAGCGAGAGAGACAATGTCTGACAAGCCGAGCGACACTCACCCCACGGGCGCACCCTGGCGGAACTTCTATGGCCGGTTCAGCGGCAAGACCCTGAAGGACAGCCAGCGGCGCTACCTTGAGGAGGATCTGGGTGCGCTTTCCCCCGGCGCCGTGGGTTGGGATGAGAATCCCGATCGTGTGCCACTGGACCTTGAAACGCTCTTTGACGGGCGAGATGTCTGGCTTGAGGTTGGCTTTGGCGGCGGCGAACATCTGGTGCATCAGGCCGCCAGTAACCCGAACGTGGGCATCATCGGCGCCGAACCCTTTATCAACGGTGTCGCGATGCTTCTGGGCAAGATCCGCAAGGCGAAGGCTGACAATATCGCAGTGCATCCGGGCGATGCGCGCGACCTTATGGATGTGCTGCCCGAAGGCTCGATCTCCCGGGCCTTCCTGCTGTATCCTGATCCCTGGCCAAAGAAACGCCATCACCGCCGCCGCTTTGTCACGCCCGAGCACCTGGAGCCTCTGGCCCGTTGCCTCAAGCCCGGCGCAATCTTTCGCGTTGCCACGGATATTCCCGACTACGTGCGCCAGACGCTGGAAGAGGTGCCAAAGGCCGGGTTCGAGTGGCTGGCCGAACGTCCTGCTGACTGGCGTGAACCCTGGGACGACTGGATCTCGACCCGGTACGAACAAAAAGCCCTGCGCGAGGGGCGCACCCCGCACTATCTGACCTTCCGCCGCCTGGGGTGATTTGCGGCTGATCGGCGCTGGACCGCTTGGCGCCAATTCGTTACCGATAGCGGAAACATGCGCGAGCGCGACGCTGACAGCGATACATTGACGAAGGAAAGCCATATGTCCGGACACGGCACGCCCATCCCGATGACCTCTCACCGTGCGGACGCGCTGACGGGCGTGGCCGAAGTGCCGGGCGACAAGTCAATCTCGCACCGTTCGCTGATCCTGGGCGCAATGGCGGTGGGGGAGACAAAGATCTCCGGCCTTCTTGAAGGGGAGGACGTTTTGGATACCGCCAAGGCGATGCAGGCCTTTGGCGCCGAGGTGCTGAACCATGGCGGTGGCAACTGGTCGGTCTTTGGCGTGGGGGTTGGCGGCTTTGCCGAGCCGGACAACGTGATTGACTGCGGCAACTCTGGCACCGGGGTGAGGCTGATCATGGGCACCATGGCGACCTCCCCGATCACCGTGACATTTACCGGTGATGCCAGCCTCAACAAGCGCCCGATGGCCCGCGTGACCGATCCGCTGGCTTTGTTCGGAGCGCAAGCGGTGGGTCGCTCGGGCGGTCGCCTGCCGATGACCATCGTCGGGGCCGCTGATCCTGTACCGGTGCGTTATGTGGTGCCGGTGCCCTCGGCGCAGGTGAAATCGGCGGTGCTGCTGGCGGGTCTCAACGCGCCGGGTCAAACCGTCGTGATCGAACAGGAAGCCACCCGCGATCACACCGAACGCATGCTCGAAGGGTTCGGTGCCGAGATCAGCACCGAGGAAACAGACGAGGGCCGCGTCATCACCTTGGCGGGCCGCCCCGAGTTGAAACCGCAGGTGATCGCCGTGCCGCGTGATCCGTCGTCGGCGGCCTTCCCGGTCTGTGCCGCCTTGATCACTCCCGGATCGGATGTGTTGGTTCCGGGCATCGGCCTCAACCCCACCCGCGCGGGTCTCTTCACCACCCTGCGTGAGATGGGTGCCGATCTGACCTATGAAAACGAGCGCATCGAAGGCGGCGAGCCTGTTGCAGATCTGCGTGCCAAGTACTCCCCGGATATGAAGGGCATTGAAGTGCCGCCCGAGCGTGCCGCCTCGATGATCGACGAATACCCTGTGCTGTCGGTGGTGGCCTCCTTTGCCACGGGCGAAACCATGATGGCGGGCGTCAAGGAACTGCGGGTGAAGGAAAGCGACCGGATCGACGCCATGGCGCGGGGCCTGCGCGCAAACGGTGTTGCCGTGCGCGAGGGCGAGGATTGGTGGGCGGTCACGGGGCTTGGCCCCGACGGCGTCCCCGGCGGCGGTACCTGCGAAAGCTTCCTTGATCACCGGATTGCAATGTCGTTTATGGTGATGGGCATGGCCGCGCAAAAGCCCGTGTCGGTGGATGATGGCGGCCCCATCGCTACCTCTTTTCCGATCTTCGAGCCGCTGATGACGGCACTCGGGGCGAAGTTCACTCACGAGTAAAGCGTCGGAGCGGATAGCGACATGACCACGAGCTTCACAATTGCAATCGACGGACCCGCCGCAGCCGGGAAGGGCACGATCTCGAAAGCGGTTGCCAAGCACTTTGGCTTTGCGCACCTGGATACCGGGCTTCTGTATCGCGCCGTCGGAGCGAAAGTCCTGGTCGGAGAAAAACCGGTCGAGGCAGCTCAGGACCTGACGGCCGAGGATCTGCAGGCCGATGGCCTGCGCACGGCCGAGGTCGCCCAGGCGGCCTCCAAGGTTGCCGTCATCGGCGAGGTTCGCCAAGCCTTGGTTGACTTCCAGCGCAGCTTTGCCCGCAGGGCAGGGGGCGCGGTGCTGGATGGGCGTGACATCGGCACGGTGATCTGCCCAGACGCCGATGCAAAACTGTTTGTTACCGCCAGCCCCGAGGTGCGCGCAGAACGCCGATACAAGGAACTACGTGAAGCCGGCTCAGACAGCGATTTCGAGACGGTTCTCGCCGATGTCAAAGCGCGTGACGAGCGCGACATGAACAGGGCAGAAGCCCCATTGAAACCAGCTGTGGATGCGGTTGTCATCGACACCAGCGATCTGAGCATCGAGGCCGCCGTTGCGGCAGCCATCGTCGCAATCAAGGAAAAACAAAGCTGAGTCTGCTTCCCTGTGTGAGTGGCAAAAGCTTGCATGGCTGCACGGTGGCTGTGCGCGTTTTGGCCATGTCTTTGGCTTGGCCTTGCTATTTCGCTGTGCGAAGCCGTTTGAACGCGGCGTAAATCGCGGTTTAATCGACTTGCAGTACTTGAACTAAACGGTTCAGTTTGGTTTTTGTGTTGGCAATGAACTCTCCCCTCGCTGGAAGGATGGCTTGAATGCTGGATAAGCTGAATTGGCGCTACGCCACCAAGAAAATGGACCCCGCACAACCGGTCCCTGAAGAGAAGGTCGCAAAGATTGTCGAGGCGGTGCGCCTTGCGCCGACCTCAAGCGGGACGCAGCCTTTCGAGCTGTTTGTAATCCGCAACAAGGAACTGCGCGCCAAACTGCAGCCCCATGCGTGGAACCAGGCGCAGCTCACCGATGGCTCGCATCTTTTGGTCTTTGCGGCCTGGGACAACTACACGGCCGAACGCATCGACGCCGTGGTCACCCAGATGGCCGAGGAACGGGGCGGCACCAATGAGCTGCTGACCACCTATTACGAGAATCTGAAGGCCGCCTACCTGCCGCGTGATCCTCAGGTGAATTTTGAGCACGCCGCCCGTCAGGCCTATATCGCGCTGGGCTTTGCCATGATTGCTGCGGCTGAGCTGGAAGTCGACTGCACCCCGATGGAAGGGTTCGACCCTGCCAAGTTCGACGAGATCCTGGGCCTGAGTGAAAAAGGCCTCAAATCCGTCGTGATTCTGCCGCTGGGCTACCGCGCTGAGGAAGGCGACTGGCTTTTGCCGCTCAAGAAAGTGCGCAAGGCCAAAGAGACACTGGTCACGGAAATCGACTGATCGCCGCAGATTTGGTCAAACGACGCGGGCAGCTGGGAAACCTGCTGCCCGTTTTTTGTTGCCTGAGCAGCGCGAACACTTCAGGGTTGTTTCGTTGGGGCAGGTTGCATTTGAGAGAAGTAATCATGAACGCACAGGCTGAAACCGTAGTCGGACATGGTGAAAACGCTTGGGAAGGGGATTGGCTGGGGTACAGTGAGGTGGGGGATACCTTCACCGCACTTATTAAGTCCATTGCCGACACCAAGGTGATTTCGATCGAAGCGGGTTACGGGCAGGGCAAGACATTCTTTCGGGAGCGCTGGGCAAAGCAGTTGCAGGCTGAAGGTGAGGTGGTTATCGAAATCGACGCCCACATGTCTGATCACTCGGGCGATCCAGTCCTGACTTTCGTGGGAGCGTTGGTGGAGGCTTTGCCAGAAAGCGAGACATCGACAGGTAGGAAGCTGGTCGAGAAAAGTCGAAAATATGGAGGTCTTGCTGCGCGTGCTTTGTTGCGAGTTGCATTGCGACAAGGGGCAGAGGAATTAATCGATGCGGCGACCGCCGAGGCCGTCGAAGCAATGGAGCAGAGCGACAAGGCGCTTCAGGAGGCCGCCAAGGATTTTGGAGACGGTCTTTCAAAGGCGGCTGGCGATTTGGTTGTATCCCAGATTGGGGCAGAAAGGATCAGGACGCAGGAAATCCCCGCACAGCTAAGCGCAGTCCGTGATGCGCTCACCAATGGCAAACCCAATCCGCGTGTGGTTATCCTGGTGGATGAACTGGACCGATGCCACCCGGATTATGCCATTGCTTTCCTTGAGGCGATGAAGCTGGTGTTCTCTCACGAGGGGTTCGTCTTCTGCCTGTTCGTAGATGATGCCTACCTCAATGGCTTGGCCGAGCATCGGTTTGGCAAGCGTGAGACGGGAGAGCGGTATCTGGACAAATTTGTCAACATCCGCCTGAAGCTGCCTCAAACCAAAAAGGCCTTATCCAGTGCGGCAGAGGACTTATTCAACACCTTGCCCGAAGGCACTCCCTTTGGGGAAGGGGAGGAGTTCACGATTTCCCGGGCGGCTCGGCTAGCTGGTGAGTTGGCACCACTGAGTGGACTGACGATGCGCCAAATTGAGAGAGTGAAGTTGCGGGTTGAGTTGGCGATCCGCTGCTATTTCGAGAAGCCACTTGATTACGCTTTGCTGGTCTGGCTGGCGTTCCGGGATGAAGCTGCGGCGCAATTCGATCCGAAGAATTTCCAAGATGCTCTGCCGCGTTCGAGACTAACCAGAGAGAGGGCAGGAACCCTAATGAGCCGCCTGTTGAAGAGTAGTGGTGGCGAGCAGGAGTACTTGGAAGCTTTGAAGTTTGTCAAAAGTAACTGTCAGGAGCTTCAAAAGGTTCAGCCTGTGGGGCTAACCAATCCGCATTTCGGACATGATCATAGCCTAGTGGTTCTTGATGGGCACGGACCAAATTACATTTTGGATCACGAGGCGGTTCTCAATGCCCTCTATAAGTACCAAATAGACCAAAGCGGCAAGTGAACTTAATTCAAAGTGAGAATACCCGTTTTGCTGGCAGGAATAGTACGCGCGGAGTCGCGGCTGCCCGTTTTCTTTGTCGGCGAGATGGTCTTGATGTGACGGGCGAGGGCGAGTCTTTGCCGCCCCACAGGGAGAACCTCCCTTTTCCCTTGCCACAAAGGCCCAAAACCCCTATACGGCGCCTGTCGACAGAGATGCGAAAACGCACGAAAGACACTCTGAGCAGGGTCGGGGCAACCTCCGGCCCTTTGTGTTTGTTTGCTCCAGAGCGTTGTTTCGATGCGTGATCTCGGCCCGACCAACCCATTCAGACCGGCGGAGACAACCGCATGGCCAGCAAAATGTGATATGAAAAGGAAATCCGAGACCACATGGCTCAGAACACATCGATGGAGGAATTCGAAGCCCTCCTGAACGAAAGCTTCGAAATGGATACCCCGGACGAGGGTTCCGTTGTCAAAGGCAAGGTCATCGCAATTGAAGCAGGCCAAGCCATCATCGACGTCGGCTACAAAATGGAAGGCCGCGTTGATCTGAAAGAATTCGCAAATCCCGGCGAAGCCCCTGAAATCGCTGTCGGCGACGACGTGGAAGTCTTCCTGCGCGCTGCCGAAAACGCCCGTGGCGAAGCCGTCATCTCCCGCGAGATGGCCCGCCGCGAAGAAGCATGGGACCGCCTGGAAAAAGCATACGCAGACGATGCCCGCGTCGAAGGCGCGATCTTCGGCCGCGTCAAAGGTGGCTTCACTGTCGATCTCGGCGGTGCCGTGGCCTTCCTGCCCGGCTCGCAAGTTGACGTGCGCCCCGTGCGCGATGCTGGCCCGCTGATGGGTCTGAAGCAGCCCTTCCAGATCCTGAAAATGGACCGCCGCCGCGGCAACATCGTTGTCTCGCGCCGCGCCATCCTGGAAGAATCGCGTGCCGAACAGCGTGCAGAAGTCATCGGCAAACTGTCTGAAGGCGATGCGGTTGACGGTGTGGTCAAGAACATCACCGAATACGGTGCATTTGTTGACCTCGGCGGCGTTGACGGCCTGCTGCACGTCACTGACATGGCATGGCGCCGTGTGAACCACCCGTCCGAGATCCTGTCGATCGGCGAAACCGTCAAGGTTCAGGTCATCAAGATCAACAAAGACACCCACCGTATCTCCCTCGGCATGAAGCAGCTGCAGGAAGATCCGTGGGATCTGGTTGGCGCCAAATTCCCGCTGGGTTCGGTGCACAAGGGCCGCGTCACCAACATCACCGATTACGGTGCATTTGTTGAGCTGGAGCCCGGTGTCGAAGGTCTGGTCCACGTCTCCGAGATGTCCTGGACCAAGAAGAACGTGCACCCCGGCAAGATCGTTTCGACCTCGCAGGAAGTCGACGTCATGGTTCTGGAAATCGACGGCGCCAAGCGTCGCGTGTCCCTGGGCCTCAAGCAGACCATGCGCAACCCCTGGGAGCTCTTTGCCGAGACTCACCCCGAGGGCACCGAGGTCGAAGGCGAAGTCAAGAACATCACCGAATTCGGTCTGTTCATTGGCCTCGAAGGCGACATCGACGGCATGGTTCACCTCTCCGACCTCAGCTGGGACGAGCGCGGTGAAGACGCGATTCAGAACTACCGCAAAGGCGACATGGTTTCGGCCGTTGTCTCCGAAGTGGACGTCGAGAAAGAGCGTATCTCCCTGTCGATCAAAGCCCTGGGCGGCGACAAGTTTGCCGAAGCCGTGGGCGGCGTGAAGCGTGGCTCGATCGTGACCGTCGAAGTGACCGCCATCGAAGACGGTGGTATCGAAGTGGAATACGAAGGCATGAAGTCCTTCATCCGCCGCTCCGATCTGTCTCGTGACCGTGCCGATCAGCGCCCCGAGCGTTTCTCGGTCGGTGACAAGATCGACGTGCGCGTCACCAACGTCGACAGCAAGACCCGCCGTCTGGGCCTGTCGATCAAGGCACGCGAGATCGCCGAAGAGAAAGAAGCCGTGGAACAGTATGGCTCCTCTGACTCCGGTGCATCGCTGGGCGATATCCTGGGCGCCGCGCTGAAGACCGGCGACTGATCGCTCCGTATTCGGACCTGAAAGTCTTGAAATGGCCCTGCCTTTGGCGGGGCCGTTTTGTATTTGCCCGTTCGGCTGCCGCACATGGACTGGGGGCGTGCGGATGACGCGAATCAAACCAATCGGCGGGGCAGGCAATGGGCAAAATCCCTCTCATGGCTCCGGGCGCTGCCACATGGGGCAGCAAATCTCTGGTTTTACATGGCATTTTCGGGCAAACTTAGAAAATAAGGAGATTGGCAGTGCCTCTTCCGGTTCCCGGAGCGCCGATTTCCTTGTTATAGTCGTGGGCACTTTGGCAGAGGATTGCGTTGGCTTGGGAGGGCAGGAAGGATGATCCGCTCTGAACTGATTCAGAAGATTGCAGACGAAAACCCGCACCTGTATCAGCGGGACGTCGAAAGGATCGTGAACACGGTATTCGAAGAAGTGACCAACGCGATGGCTCGGGGTGACCGGGTCGAATTGCGCGGCTTCGGCGCTTTTTCGGTGAAGAAGCGGGATGCGCGGGTTGGTCGCAATCCCCGTACCGGCGAAACGGTCCATGTAGAGGAAAAACATGTGCCGTTCTTCAAGACCGGAAAGCTCTTGAGGGACCGTCTGAACGGAAAGGCCTAAATGCGCTATATTCGTTACGCCATTCTTGGCACGCTGGGGATCGTTCTGGTCTCGGTGTGCCTTGCGAACCGCTCTGTCGTTGAGCTGAAGCTGATGCCGACCGCCCTTGCGGAACTGGTCGGGTGGAACCCGTCCATTGCCCTACCACTGTTCGTGGTTGTTCTGGGTGGCATCGCCGTGGGACTTGTAGTCGGTTTCATCTGGGAATGGTTGCGCGAGCACAAGCACCGCCGCGAGGCGGGTCAGCAAAGCCGTGAAGTCAAGAAACTGTCCCGCGAAGTACAGAAGCTGAAAAAGCAAAAGCACGAAGGTAAGGACGAAGTGCTCGCCCTGCTGGACGATACGGTCTGATAGAATGACCACCGATATTCGGGTCAAGGTCTGCGGCCTCAGCACACCGCAGGATGTGGCATCTGCCGCACGCGCGGGGGCGGCCTATGCGGGGTTTGTTTTCTTTCCCAAGTCCCCGCGGAATGTCTCGCTTGAAGCCGCGGCCAGTATGGCTGCCCATGTGCCTGTGGGCCTGTGCAAGGTCGCGTTGACCGTCAATGCCTCGGATGCCGAACTGGATGCGCTGGTAGATGCGGTGCCACTGGATATGTTGCAGTTGCACGGCGGCGAGAGCGCTGTCCGCGTGGCCGAGGTGAAATCGCGTTACGGTCTGCCGGTCATGAAGGCGATTGGCGTGGCAGATGCGGCGGACCTGGCGCAGATCGATCTTTACTCTGATGTGGCAGACCAACTGCTGATCGACGCCAAACCTCCCAAAGATGCAGACCTTCCCGGAGGCAACGGGCTGGTCTTTGACTGGCGCCTGCTGGCCTCACGTAAATACTGGCGCAAACCTTGGATGCTGGCCGGAGGCCTCACGCCCGAAAACGTGGCTGAAGCGATCCGCATGACCGGCGCGCGGCAGGTGGACGTTTCCTCTGGGGTGGAGACTGCGCCAGGGCAAAAGGATGCAGAAAAGATCACCGCCTTCGTCTCGGCCGCCCATACTGCCCGCGGCTGACCCTTTGTGATCAACGCGGGTCTAGAGGTTTTCCGCGTTGGTCCCTTTACCCATCGCCAGACGCGCTATAGTCATTAGCCGAGCCGCGCAGAGAGGAACAATCATGGCCGAAGATCTTATCAACAGCTTCATGAACGGCCCCGATGAAAAGGGCCGCTTTGGCATCTTCGGCGGGCGTTTCGTTAGTGAAACGCTGATGCCGCTGATCCTGAGCCTCGAAGAAGAATACGACCGCGCCAAGGACGATCCCACCTTTTGGGCTGAGATGGATGATCTTTGGAAGCACTATGTGGGCCGCCCGAGCCCGCTCTATTTTGCCGAGCGGCTGACCAACCATCTGGGTGGTGCCAAGGTCTATATGAAACGGGATGAACTGAACCACACTGGCGCGCATAAGGTGAACAACGTGCTGGGGCAGATCCTGCTGGCGCGCCGCATGGGCAAGACGCGGATCATCGCGGAAACCGGCGCCGGTCAGCATGGCGTTGCCACGGCCACCGTCTGCGCAAAATTCGGTCTGAAATGTGTTGTCTACATGGGCGCGCATGATGTGAAACGCCAGGCGCCGAATGTGTTCCGCATGCGGCTCTTGGGCGCTGAAGTGATCCCCGTCACGTCGGGGCGTGGCACGCTCAAGGATGCGATGAACGATGCCCTGCGGGACTGGGTCACCAATGTGCGCGACACCTTCTACTGCATCGGCACCGTGGCCGGCCCGCACCCGTACCCGGCCATGGTGCGTGATTTCCAGTCTGTGATTGGCAAGGAAGTCCGCTGGCAGCTCGCCGAACAAGAGGGAGAAGGCCGCCTTCCCGACACGGTGATCGCCGCGATCGGTGGCGGATCCAACGCTATGGGCCTGTTCTACCCCTTCCTGGACGACAAGAGCGTGAACATCATCGGGGTCGAGGCAGGCGGCAAGGGCGTGGATGAAAAGATGCAGCATTGCGCCTCGCTCACTGGCGGGCGCCCGGGCGTTTTGCACGGCAACCGGACCTATCTGTTGCAGGATGACGACGGGCAGATCCTCGAAGGCTTCTCGATCTCGGCTGGCCTCGATTATCCGGGCATTGGCCCCGAACACGCTTGGTTGCATGAAACGGGCCGGGCTCAATACGTTTCGATCACTGACAAAGAGGCGCTGGAGGCTTTCCAACTGTCCTGCGCGCTGGAGGGAATCATCCCTGCGCTGGAGCCGAGCCATGCACTGGCCCATGTCATGAAGATCGCGCCGAGCTTGCCCAAAGAGCATATTATCGTCATGAACATGTGCGGCCGGGGCGACAAAGACATCTTCACTGTGGCCCGTCACCTTGGTTTTGACATGTCCGACACCGAAGAAGGACGGGACCTGGAGGAGTAGCCAGCCCCTCTGTTTGCCTTAGCACCAACGAGAAAGAGCCGTATTTCCACGGCTCTTTTTTCTTTTTGGGCGCATAAACCCAAGTTTATGGAAGCTAAACCAAAGGCAGTTCGCCCGGAAACTAAACCTGGGTCGAATGGCTTTTGTCCCTCGGGTTTGCCCAGTCTTGTTCAAGGCGGATGACCAGCATCTGCCAACCTGATCAAGAAAAGGATGATCCAGATGAACCGCGTACTTCTGACCAGCACAGCAATCCTCCTGGGCCTTGCAGCGACCTCCTATGCCGCCACCGAGGCAACATCCGGCGCGCAGAACCAGAATTCCTACGAGCACGCCTACCAGAACCAAAATCAGCATGAGCATCAGCACGCCTCTGCCTATGGCCAGACCGATCATGCGGATGATGATGGCCAGAGTGATGATCACGGCGAAGGTCATGACGGTGAAGGCCATGACGGTGAAGGTCACGGTGGCGACGGCCGCGGTGGAGAAGGCGGTGACGGCCATGGCGGCGAGGGCCACGGAGGTGAAGGCGGCGACGGCCATGGCGGTGATCACGACTAATCCGGAACGCGCGGTCCAAGCGCGTGCGAGGCGCCATTGGAGTGTCTGTCCCACTGCTCCGTTTCCCGAACGCGCCTCTTGAGGTTCAACCGCGGTATGTTCTGCCTGATACCGCGGTTGAGCTTTTCCACCGTTCAGTGGCATGGTGCATCCGCTCGTCTCATGCCCTACACAGAAGGAGGACAATACCCGTGCGCCGCAGGATGGCTGACTTCCTCATTGCGTTCGCGCTGCTCCTGATGCCGACGGGCATGGCGGCTGCGGACCAGTTGACCGACCAGATTTCCGACCAGTTACGCGGTCAGGGCTATGGTGAGATTGTTGTGACGCGCACCCTTCTGGGGCGCTACAGGATCGTTGCTTCCACGCCTAACACAGAGCGGGAGATCATCGTGAATCCGGGAACCGGCGAGATCCTGCGCGACTACATAGACGACAAAGAGGCCAAACAAGGCCGAGGCGGTCTGTTCAGTTTCTTTGATGGTGCGGGCTTAGGGGGAAGGGCCAGTACCGGGGGGGATGAGGACGCCAGTGATGACCCAGAGGACGACGGGCGCGACCCCGGTGGGCGAGGTGATGGCCGCGGCGGGTCAGGTGGTGGCGCTGGCAACGGTTCCGGACAGGGAGGAGCGGGCGACGGGCACGGGGGAGGCTCCGGCGACAGCGGAGATGGCGACAGTGGAGACGGAGACGACTGAATGGCATCCGGTTCCGCAGGCAAACCAAGACGCCTTTCGGGCATGAAGACTGGCTTTTTCCTGCCGGTTCTGGTTGTGGTGCAGGGGCTTTGCGCCCTGTTCTTTGTTTCTGATATTGCGATGACCGTGCTTGGTCTGCGCTCGCGGCCGATCAGCTGGCACTTGCGCGAATTGATCGAGATTGGTGCGGCCGTCGGTCTTGTTCTGGGCGTCGTTCTGGGCTGGATTGCCTATCGCCGCAGCCAGCAGCGGGTTCGCCTTGCGGAACAGTCCTTGCGGCTGTTGCAGGCTTCTTTCAAAGATCATTTAGACGAACGTTTCGCTGCCTGGAAATTGACACCGGCCGAGCGGGATGTAGCGCTGTTCTCCCTGAAGGGGTTGAGCCTTTCCGAAATCGCCGCACTGCGACAGACGTCTGAAGGTACAGTCAAGGCTCAAAGCAATGCAATCTACCGCAAAGCGGGCGTCAGCGGGCGCACGCAGCTACTGAGCCTGTTCATAGAGGAACTGATGCAGAGCGAACTGGAACAGGTCAGGGCCGCTTAGGGACAGAGGTGCGGGCGCGCGCCTCTGTCTGATATTGTGCCGGTTCAGCTTTCTTGCAGAACTGTTTCAAAGCCCTCGAATTGCGGATGCCCCACAAACGGGCTTTCCTCCTCGGCTGAGCGTGCACTGCGGTGCGAAGCTCGGAATTGCTCTGACTTGGTCCAGGCCTCAAAGTCGTCCTGACTGTCCCAGATCACATGGCTCGAATAAAGACTGTAGTCGTCGCTTTTCGGTCCTTTGAGCAGGCGAAACTCGCGAAACCCCTTCATCTCGTTCAGACGGCTTTCACGGTTTTTCCAGATGGATTCGAAATCTGCTTCACGGCCCGGTCGGATTTTGAAGCGGTTCATTGCGATGTAGGTCATGTTTCCCTCGGATTGTCTCTGCGTTTGTTGCATGAGGCTGGCGAGGGCAGGCTGCGGCGCGCTCCAGGGCTGGCGATATGGTTCAGTAGCGGAGAATTCGCCGCGTGGTCAACGAAAACCGGGTGAGGCACGGGCGCGCAGGCCGACTACTGGGTCGAATGGGCCTGCAGGATCGACAGCGGCACCAGATCCAGTGCACGACGATGTGTTCCCTCCAGATTGACCTTTGGTGCGCAGCCCTCGTCTGCTGCCTGCAGGAACCGTGCAGCGCAAAGGCACCAGCTGTCTCCGGGTTGGAGGCCCGGAAAGCGAAACTCTGGCCGCGGCGTGCTGAGATCGTTGCCCACATATTTTGAGTAGGCGAGAAATTCAGCAGTCATGACGGCGCAGACCGTGTGACTGCCCTGATCGGCCGCGCAGGTATTGCAGGCGCCATCACGGAAAAAGCCAGTCAAAGGATCGGTGGAGCAGGGCTGCAGGACACCGCCCAACACATTGATGCTTTCGTCTTTTTCCATGGCTGCCAACCTATAGCGTGCGGGCGATTTTCCTGAACATCTCGATATTAGCGCGGTTGACGCCCTTGTCGCGGAATTTTCGATCTGCGGCGGTGCTGACGATCACAACATCGCGGGTCTGATCAAAATAGATGTACTGGCCATAGACACCACGCGCGAGGAATTCGCCGTCATGGGCACCGACCGGGATCCACCATTGAAAACCGTAGCCGATCTTTCCGTCTTCAGTTGGGGCCGAGGGGCGAGTCGAGGCTGCAATCCAATCTGCGGGAACGATCTGCTGATCGCCGTATTGCCCGTCCTGTTCGATCATCAGGCCAAATCGAGCGTAGTCCCTCGTGGTGATGTTGAGCCCGCCCAAGACAAAGGCAACGTTGTCGCCATCGGTCACGTAATAGGGCTCTTGCTCAAGCCCAAGTGGCGCGATGATTTTTTCCGACAGGAGATCTGAAACGCTGCGGCCCGTAGCGCCCCGGATCACCATTCCGATCACATGGGTGTCGATCGAGACATACTGCCACGTGGCGCCGGGCTTCGCGAAGGTTTCCTTCAGATCGGCCGCAAACTGGTCGAGCGTACCGCCAAGGGCGACCTCGCGGCCCATGCGGTTGATGTCGGAATCATAGTCCAGATAGTCCTCGTCAAAGGTGACACCGCTGGCCATGTTGAGCACGTTGCGAATGCTGGCGCCGTCATAGGCGCTACCCTTCAAAAGCGGGGCATATTTGGTGACTGGATCATCGATGGAGGCGATTGCGCCTTCCTCCAGGAGAATTCCAAAGAGTGCAGAGAGGTAGCTTTTTGCCACCGACCACGAGATGCGCCGATCAGCCTCGCCGGTCCCCAGGTGATAGCTCTCGTGGCGGATCTGCCCATCTTTCAGTACCATCAGAGAGGTCACTGCACGCTCTTTGATCCAGGCATTGGTTTCGGCAGGCAGTGTCATCTCTGGACCCTTGGCCAGAGTTGACACCGGCCCATCCCCGCGCGGAACCGGGCGGGTCAGGAAAGCGGCATTCATGTTGGAAAAGTTGTGCACGATCTTTTCTGCGGTAAAGAGCGAATTCACGGCCCAAAGGCGCATGATCTCTTCGCGTTTCCACAGTCCGCCTGCCACGACGATAACAGCTACTACAGCCAGCACACGCCCGGCGATCCGCATGAACTTTCCCATCTCTTTCCTCCCTTTTGCGGCAAGCCTAGCCGCCGGGCGGGCGCCGTGCAAAGTGGACGCAACGGCAAGCGGTCTAGCGGAACTTGTCCACCAGACGCTGCATCGGGGAGCGTGTGTCTTCGGCCTCTGGGGCGTCCGCTTCCGGCTTTGCTTCCTTTGCGGGCTTGTCTTTGCCCTTGGCAGAGGTCGAGCTGCGCGGCGGGGCGGTGCGCAGGGCAACCGCATTCATGAACTTGCCGCCATCGCCTTTGGCCAGTTCAGCAGCCCCATCGCAAATGCCGCGCATCAGATCGTCAAGCCAGGCTTCATCCGCCTTGGGGAAATCACGCAGCACATAGCCCGCAACGGCGTCCTTGTGGCCGGGATGGCCAATGCCAAGACGCACACGGGCATAGTCGGCGCCGATATGCGAATGGATCGAGCGTAGGCCGTTGTGGCCCGCATGACCGCCGCCCTGTTTGACACGTGCCTTGCCCGGGGCAAGATCCAGCTCGTCATGCAGAACGGTCACATCCGCAGGGGTCAGCTTGTAAAACCGCATCGCTTCGCCGACGGACTGCCCGGAATTGTTCATGAAGGTCTGCGGTTTCAGCAGCAGAACCTTGACCCCACCCAGAGAACCTTCGCTGATCTGCCCCTGAAATTTTGATTTCCAGGGCGAAAACCCGTGATCCCCGGCAATCCTGTCAAGCGCCATAAAGCCGATATTGTGCCGGTTATGCGCATATTTTGCGCCGGGGTTTCCAAGGCCGACAAAGAGTTTCATGGGCTCTCTCGCTGTTTTCAGAAGTCTTGCGGGATTACATGCCCGCTCAGCCAGTGAAAATCCAGAGCTGGGCATGACCGGGGGCCAAAAGAAAACGGAGCCCGAAGGGGCTCCGTTCAAAATCCTGCCAGTGGCACGGATCTTATGCTTCTGCGGCTTCCGCTTCGCCTTCTTCCTCGTCGTCCGAGGCGGCCAGACCGGCAGGTGCTGCGATGTTTGCAATCACGAAGTCACGGTCGATGGTCGGCTTGGCGCCGCCAGGCAGATCAACCGAAGAGATTGTGATGGTGTCGCCGATCTGCAGCTCGGAGATATCGATCACGATCTTTTCCGGGATATCGCCGGCGGTCACAACCAGTTCCACCTCGGGGCGGACAACGGATAGCATGCCGCCACGTTTGATGCCGGGGGCCACGTCTTCACCTGTGAACTCAACCGGGATGAAGAGGTTGATCTTGGTGGTGCGGCGCAGGCGCATCAGGTCAAAGTGGGTCGGCAGGTCCTTGACCACGTCACGCTGAACGTCGCGGCAGATGACGCGCACGTCGTCCTGGCCTTCGACCTTCAGGTTCCACAGGGTCGACTTAAAGCGACCGGCCTTCAGCTTTTTGAACAGCTCGTTAAAGGGGATCTGAATCGCCATCGGCTCAGCGTCACCACCAAAAACAACACCAGGTACCATGCCAGCGCGACGCGCCGCGCGAGCGGCGCCCTTGCCCGTCCCCGCACGTGCCTGGCAAACGAGATCAGGAATCTCTCCAGCCATTTGAATTCTCCAATATGTTAGGGCGGGATGCCTCCAAGGCTGTCACCCCGCGTGAAGCCGCGCGTATAGCCGAGATCGCCTCAAATGCAAAGTGCAAAATAAGAAGCGGCGCCGGACTCCTGTCCAGCGCCGCCAAAGGTCGCCTTGATACTGGTTCAAATGGATTTCAGGTACTCAAGCAAGGCAGCCTTGTCCGCTTCAGACAGGTTCGTTCCGAAATCATGGCCGCAGCGGCTGTTGCCAGAGGTCAGGTCATCGCAGCCGGTGGTTTCGATCACCTGATCAAACACGGTCTGATCGGTCGCCATGCCGACCGATTCGATGTCGTAGGCAGGGCCGGGCGTGAAGGCGGCGACGCGCTGGTCGGGGGATTTCAGCAGCTCCGCCAGTGTCGGCACCGATCCATTGTGCAGATAGGGCGCCGCTGCCCAGATCCCGTCTAGCACACGGGCCTCATAGGCGCAGCTGCTGTCCGCAGCCATGGATTTGAGCAGCCCGGCATTGTCGCCACTCGGAAAGGCCTGCCGCAAGTCGGTGAAGGGCGCCAGCGTTTCCATGTCGTCCGCGCGCTCTGGCGTTTGCGCTGCTGCTTTTGCTGCGGCCAGCATCTTGCTGTCGTAGCTGCCAAGGGAGTGTTGCACGATGGCCCCGATCACCGAGACGGCCAGCACGTCAAAGGCTTCGGCCTGTTCCCCGAGGGTGGTCCCGATCAGGGGGATCTTGGCGCCATTCAGAACTCCGGTCTGAACCTGGCGTTTGAGGATCTGACACTCGCGAATATCGGTGCCCACGTCCAGGATCGGAGTGGCAAAGGTGGTGTGATAGATTGAGCGGAACTTGCCTTTCTTCTTGCCATGGCATTCAACGCATCCGCCCTGCGTCGTGGGCAAATTGAAGACGATCTCGCCTTGTGCGGCCAGGGTGTGATCCAGCTCCCACGGCCACTGCGGCGCGCCGATGTCCCAGATCCACTCTTCCAGTGCTTTCAAACCCTGCCAGTTGGCCGAGTTGTGGCTGACAAAGTCCCGATTGAACAACAGGCCCGACTGCGGCAACGGGTGAAAATCGCCGAAGACGCCGTAGACCTCGCCGAGGTTGCGCGACAGTCCGAGCAGATCGTTGCCATTGGCCGCAAAGCCGGGCCATTGGGTGAAATCCTGACGGGCGGCGTTCCAAAGGAAGGGATAGCGCGCCGGGGCATCCGCCACCGCGATATTGTCGGGGATCAGATAGTCATCCTGGGGTGCGCCGATATCCAATCCTGCAAGACGGTTGAAGATCATCGACACCGCATCGAGCCGCGCCGGTGCCCAGGAGGGATCGGGCAGCGAGCGGTCGATCAGCGTGTGATAGCGTTTGCTCCAGACGGTGACCTCGTCTTTGAGGGCTGTAATCTCGGCGGCAGAAGCATTGGCGCCCAAAACAGCCTTGGCAAAGCTTTCAAAGCTTGCAGAGGTCTCAAGCACCGCCAGAACCGCGTCGTCCAGATCCTTGAGGAAGCTTTGGAAGTCCACGATCGCTGGGCCACCATCGATGCGGTAGCTGGTGCCGCTGACATCAATCTGCCGGGTGTGACAGGCGGCGCAGGTCATGCCGATGGCCATATCCGCGCCGCTGCCATTGGTGGTAAAGCCCACCGGCAGATCTGCCTGTTGCCGTCCTGGCAGCGGCAGATAGCCGTAGCGGGCCAAGGAATCATAAAGAAAGGCCTGCCCATCCGGCAAGCTCAACGCACGCATCCAGGCAATCGGCATGATCCGCGCGCCCTGGTCCTGCGTGTAGAATTCTTGCCTGAGGTCAGCGGTCCAGCTGCTGCCCTGGTTGATGTAAACGGTCTGAGCCTCAGCCTTGAATGAAATGGCTGTGGCGGCCACGAGGGAGGCGGCAAATAGCTTTTTCATGAAACGACTCCTGAATACCCGGTACGCACAACCCATGATTGCACGTAGCGGGCGTTCAGGACAGTCAAATATCAATCATAGATTGATTTTTGCAGTGGGTCAGTCCTGCCAGGTGCCCTCAAAGCCTTTTGGAACCAGCAGATTGTGGCGGCCCAGATCCTTTACATTGCGCTCGCCGCACAGGGCCATGGTGGTGTCGAGTTCCTTCTGGATGACCTCAAGCGCGGTGGTCACACCTTTTTGCCCCATGGCCCCCAGCCCATAGACAAAGGCGCGCCCGATCATGGTGCCCTTGGCCCCGAGGGCCAGCGCCTTTAGGACGTCCTGGCCTGAGCGGATACCGCTGTCCAGGTGCACCTCGACCTCATCCCCGACCGCGTCCATGATCTGCGGCAGCATGCGGATCGAGCTTAGCGCGCCATCCAGTTGGCGCCCGCCATGGTTCGAAACGGTGATGGCATCTGCGCCTACCTTGGCGGCCATCTTGGCATCTTCGGCGTCGAGAATCCCTTTCAGGATCACCTTGCCGCCCCACATCTCTTTCAGCTTTTCGATCTTGCCCCAGTCGAGCGAGGGATCGAACTGCTCGGCCGTCCAGGCGCCCAGCGAAGAGGCATCAGAGATTCCTTCCACATGGCCTACGATATTGCCGAACTCGCGACGTTTCGCGCCCAACATTTCGATGCCCCAGGCCCATTTCGTCATCAGGTTGGCGATGGTCTTGGGGGTCAGCTTCGGCGGAGCGGAAAGACCGTTCTTCAGATCCTTGTGGCGCTGACCCAGGATCTGAAGGTCCAGCGTGATCACCAGGGCCGAGCATTTGGCGGCCTTGGCACGCTCGATCAGGCGGCGGACATAGTCCTCGTCCTTCATCGTATAAAGCTGGAACCAGAAGGGTTTGGAGGTTGCCTCGGCCACATCCTCAATCGAGTTGATCGACATGGTGGAGAGGGTGAAGGGCACGCCAAAGGCTTCGGCGGCGCGGGCGGCTTTGATCTCACCATCGGCATGCTGCATGCCGGTCAGGCCAACAGGCGCCAGGGCGACGGGCATGGCAACATCCTGACCGATCATCTGGCTGGCGGTGGAGCGGCCCGACATATCAACGGCCACGCGCTGGCGCAGGCGGATCTGCTCGAAATCCGATGTGTTTTCGCGGAAGGTTTGCTCTGTCCAGCTGCCGCTTTCGGCGTAGTCGTAAAACATCCGGGGAACGCGGCGTTCGTAGATGCGCTTTAAGTCATTGATATTGGTGATTACCGGCACGGGTACGTCCTCGCCCTAACTGTGGTCAAGATTGTTTACCAATTTTGGCGGTGAGGCGCAATGTTCCCCGCACAAAATGTCCCGAAATGAGATTTTACGTTAGATTTATTTAGAAAGATCTGTAGGATTCCTAAAAAGGAGCGGGATTTCGCGGTGCCGTGGTGCACGGGCCGTGACGGGAAGGATCCTGTCCCGCATCAGCAGGGGGCCAGTCAGGCAAGACATATTGACCGTAAAACGCAAACCTAAGTCTTCTTTCCCGCAACGGGGTACAGTGGCCGAAATGAAGGCGGCCTATGAGCGTGAACGGTCAGCCCGCGAAGAGGCGGAAGCTGCCAATAGTGCAAAATCCGCCTTCCTTGCCGTCATGAGCCACGAGATCCGCACCCCTCTGAATGGCGTGCTGGGCATGGCAGAAGCTTTGGCCGAAAGTGGTTTGCGAGACGATCAGAAACAGATGCTCGATACGATCTCTCGAAGTGGCAGTCTGCTTCTGACTATCGTCAACGACATTCTTGATCTGTCCAAGGTAGAGGCAGGCAAGCTGGAACTGGAATGGCTGCCAACCAATGTGAATGAGACCTTCATGGCTCTTTGCGAAGAGTTCCGCCCACGCATCGAGGCAAAAGGCCTGTCTTTCACCACCGTCCTAAGTGGTTTGATGGTGAAAGAAGAGGTCTGGGCCCATCTGGATCCGACCCGATTGCGCCAAGTTCTTGGAAACCTGCTGTCCAACGCTCTGAAATTCACCACTGAGGGGGCTGTGACCTTCAGCGTATCTGCCGCCCCTCTGGATGAAGAAACCATTACGCTTGATTTCAGGGTACGAGACACCGGTTCTGGCATCCACGAAACGCAGCATAGCAAGCTGTTCAACCCTTTTACCCAGGCTGAGGTCAGCGTGAACCGGCGGCACGGAGGCACAGGGCTCGGGCTGGTTGTGGCGCAGCAGATCTGCAAGGAAATGGGCGGTGGTATCGATTTCACAAGTGCCGAGGGGGACGGCAGTGAATTTCATGTCTCTCTCATTCTGGAACTGGCCGATCCGCCGTCCGCTGGGCCAATGGATGATACGGACTGGAGCCGCAGCGTGCTGCACAGTCGCCGCTGGCGGATACTGGTGGCAGAAGATAACCTGACCAACCAGATGGTTCTGCGCCATCAGCTCAAGGAATTCGACCTTGATCTGGTGATCCTGCCGGACGGCGCAGAACTTTTTGAAATGTGGCGGGCTGGTGGAGCGGATCTTGTTCTGATGGACATCAACATGCCGGTGTTGGATGGCGTCGCCGCCACCGGAAAAATCCGCGCGGCCGAGAAAAAGGCAGGCCTGGCGCCGGTTCCGATCATTGCGATTTCGGCGAATGCCATGCTGCACCAGGTTCAGGGCTACATTGCCCGCGGGATGTCGGATCACGTGGCAAAACCGACCCGCAAACGTGATCTGGTCGCCATCATGGCGCGGGCGCTGAATGCTGCCTCACGGCGGGGTGAGCAGCCGGAAACGACCCTGTAGCAGGCCGGGTATGACTTTGGCTGCTATGCGGCGTGAGCCCCGTCCGACAGTGACTTCACGAAGGCGAGGACTTCATCCACGCTTTTGCCTGCCCCGATCTGGCTGACGATGGCACTGCCCACGACGGCGCCATCGGACACGGATGCGATGTTGAGCGCTTTTTCGGGTGTATTGATCCCAAATCCAACAATCACCGGCAGGTCCGTTGCGGATTTGATCCGGGCCACTTCCGGTCCAACGTCTCCGGCTTCGGCTTCGGCTGCGCCGGTGATCCCGGTGATCGAAACATAGTAGACAAAGCCAGAGGTGTTCTGCAGCACCCGCGGCAGGCGTTTGTCGTCGGTCGTCGGCGTCGCCAGGCGAATAAAGTTCAGTCCGACAGCCTGAGCCGGGATGCACAGCTCTTCGTCTTCTTCGGGCGGCAGGTCCACAACAATCAGACCGTCGATCCCGGCCGCTTTTGCATCCGCGAGGAAGGTGTCGACACCGCGATTGTAGATCGGGTTGTAATAGCCCATCAGCACGATGGGAGTGGTGTCGTCTTCCTTGCGGAATTCGCGCGCCAGCTCCAACGTGCGCTCAAGCGTCATTCCACCATCAAGCGCACGTTGACCGGCCAGTTGGATGGTCGGACCATCCGCCATCGGATCGGTAAAGGGCAGACCCAGCTCGATAATGTCCACGCCCGCCGCAGGCAGCCCTTTGACGACCTCTAGCGAAGTTTCGAAGTCCGGGTCTCCGGCCATGACATAAGAGACGAAAGCCTTCTTGCCTGCAGCTTTGAGGTCTGCGAATTTTGCGTCGATACGGGTCATGGTCCGGCCTTGTTGTAACTGTCCGCTTTGGTGTGCCGAATGTTGGAGCGGAAATCAATCCCAAGCCCGGCCTACTTGCACAGTTCACATGGCCTGCGGAAGCGTTTGCATTTCGGTGAGGCTCAAAGCGGAATGTGCCAACGCAGTTGTAGCGAGTTGACGCCAGGGTTGATGTTACCGGTTGAGGCATTTGATTTGTGCGACAGGGCCAGCGAAAGGGCCGTGCCGTTGGCAAAACTGCGCCCGAGGGAAATCTGGCTGCGGATTTCGAAGGTGGATCCAAGATCGTTCAGGTCCACATTCTCCACAAAGGCGCCCGGCAGGATGCTTGCGTCTATAAACCAGGATTGCCCCAGATCCCACTTCCCTGCAACGCCCGCACCAACAAACACATCTCCGGTTTCCTGAACATCCAGCGCTGCTCCAAATCGGGCTGCGAAAATCCCTTTTTCGAAGAATGGTGTGTGGCGATAGTCGAGTGATACAAGAGCCCCGTTTTCGGCTCCGGAGCGGGAAAACTCGGAATATCCTAGGCCGATGGAGAGTTCCCGGTCTTGGGCAGCAGCAAGGTTGGCGCTCAGGGCAAGAGCGGCAAGCGTGGAAAGGGCGACAGCATACTTCATGATTGATCTCTGCATATTGGCATTGTGGTGCCCGGAACATGTGTATTGAAGACCAGCTGCAACATGGAAATCAAGGAATTGGCATGGGGCGTGAAGATACGTGACCTGATTTACACGTCTGCCATGCCTCAAGGGCTTTCATGCCAACAGCGCTTGCGCCATACCGCATTGCTGCCTAGAAGCGGCTCCCAAGTGGCATCAGGAGGCCGGTATGGGCTTTAAAATGGGAATCGTCGGTCTGCCCAATGTTGGGAAATCGACACTGTTCAACGCGTTGACGAAAACGGCTTCGGCGCAGGCGGCGAATTTTCCGTTCTGCACGATCGAGCCAAACGTGGGTGAGGTCGGTGTCCCCGATGCCCGCCTCGACAAACTGGCAGCCATCGCAGGCTCCAAGCAGATTATCCCGACCCGGATGACCTTTGTCGATATCGCGGGGCTGGTCAAAGGCGCCTCCAAGGGGGAGGGGCTTGGCAACCAGTTCCTCGCCAACATCCGCGAGGTGGACGCGATTGCCCATGTGCTGCGCTGCTTCGAGGACGGTGATGTGACCCACGTCGAGGGGCGCGTGGATCCGGTTGCAGATGCGGAAACCATCGAGACCGAGCTGATGCTGGCGGATCTGGAAAGTATCGAAAAACGCCGCGCAGGTCTCGTGCGCAAGCTGAAGGGCAACGACAAGGAGGCCCAGCAGCAGGACCGACTGCTGGCCGATGCGCAGGCCATGCTCGAAGATGGCAAACCCGCCCGCCTTGTCGAGGTGGACGCCGAAGACGCCAAGGCCTGGCGCATGCTGCAGCTTCTGACCACCAAACCGGTGCTCTATGTCTGCAACGTGGGTGAATCCGAATCCGTTGAAGGCAATGAACACTCCGCCAAGGTCGCCGAAATGGCCGCCGCGCAGGGCAACTCGCACGTGATCATCTCGGCCCAGATTGAAGAGGAGATCAGCCAACTGGAGCCGGAAGAGGCTCAGATGTTCCTTGAGGAAATGGGGCTGACAGAGGCAGGCCTCGACCGGCTGATCCGCGCAGGCTACGAGTTGCTGCACCTGGAGACCTATTTCACTGTCGGCCCCAAAGAGGCCCGCGCCTGGACCATCCGCAAAGGCACCTCCGCGCCGCAGGCGGCCGGTGTTATCCATGGCGATTTCGAAAAGGGATTCATCCGCGCCGAAACAATCGCCTATGAAGATTTCATCGCCAACAACGGTGAGCAGGGCGCCAAAGAAGCTGGCAAGATGCGCGCCGAGGGAAAATCCTACATCGTGCAGGACGGCGATGTGATGCACTTCCTGTTCAATACCTGAGCCCGAACTTGAGAGCCCCACAAACACCCGCGATGCCCTATCGCGGGTGTTTTGGTTTTCAAATGATTGCGGTCGTAGTTCCTGCACAAGGCCGCGGGGCAATATGGCTTGCAAATTTGCACATCGGCACTTGAACGCCTGCCATTGAGTGCGGGCACAGGCTTCTATAAGCACTTGGTACGGTTCACTTGCGCCCAGCTTGATTGGCGCAGCAGATGCGGCCCATGCCACATTGATGCAGGAAGGCGATGCACACCATGACACAGCAAAGCCGCGCAATCCTGTTGATGATCGGGGCGATCTTCTTCTTTTCCATCATGGATGCGGCGGTCAAGGCGGTGACGCCCAGCGTTGGGGTGCTGCCTGCCCTTTGGGCGCGCTATGCCGGGCAGATGCTGCTGGTTCTGGTGCTGGTAATGCCGCGCCTAAAGCAGGTGGTCCGCACCCGATATCCTGTTCTGCAGTTCTTGCGCTCGATCCTGCTCATGAGCGCAACGGCGTTCTTCTTTACCGGGCTAAGCCTCATTCCGCTCACCGATGCTGCGGCGCTGATGTCCACCAATCCGGTGCTGATCACCCTTGGGGCGGCTCTCTTTCTGGGGGAGCGGCTTGGTATTCGCAGGGTAGGCGGCATCGCCGTCGCTCTTGTTGGAGCCATGATCGTAATGCGGCCCGGCAGCGGTGTGTTCACCCCGGCAGCGCTGCTGCCGCTGGCCGCCGCCGCATGCTATTCGGGTTATGCGCTGCTGACGCGTCGGGTCGGGCCGGATGAGGATGTCTGGACGTCTCTGTTTTACACCGGTCTGGTCGGGACCGTTCTCCTGAGCCTCGCAGTGCCCTTCCAATGGCAGTCTCCTGATCTTGGCGGTGCGTCCCTAATGGCCGTCATCGCCTTGGTCGGAACGGCTGGGCAACTGGCCTTGATACGTGCCTTCTCGCAAGGCGAAGCGGCCATGCTGGCGCCATTTTCTTATACAGGGCTAGCGTTTGCGGCCTTTTGGGGGCTGGTGTTTTTTGCGGAGGTGCCGGATCTGTGGACGGTAGTGGGCAGCCTTTTGATCGCTGGGGCGGGGCTTTACGTGTGGCACAGGGAAACCTATCAGCGCCGATAGGCAGACTGCCTTGAGGTTTTGTGCGACACGGCGCAGGGAATTTGGCGACATGCCAAAGATTTCCTGCAGAAACCGCTTGTACGCCTTTGTCTTTTTAAATAGGACGGTCAGCGGAGACGTGGCCGAGTGGTCGAAGGCGCTCCCCTGCTAAGGGAGTAGGCGGGAAACCGTCTCGAGGGTTCGAATCCCTTCGTCTCCGCCATCTAACATTTTTGTTTGATCTGACTGGGCCGCTTTGAGCGGTCTTTTCATTGATTTTATTGCAGTTATTCGGTCCCTAGCTTTTGGTTGAGTTTCTTTCGGTTTCGCCTGTGCTTGTTCATTGAGTGGTATGAAATGTGGTATGAATGCAGTGGCCCTTTCTGGCAAGCTGACCAAAAAGCTGGTGGAGAATCTTGGCGCTGGGCGTCACGGGGACGGCAACGGTTTGTATCTCGTTGTTGATCCGTCAGGTGCGCGCCGATGGATTGTGCGCGTGGTGGTCAAAGGGCCAAAGAACAAAAAGGGTGGCCCGCTTCGCACTGATTTCGGTTTGGGCAGCGCGGATCTTGTGCCCCTCAATCAGGCGCGGGAGCGAGCGCTCGAATATCGGCGGATGGCAAAACAGGGGCTGAACCCCAGGTTCAATGCGCGTCAGGAGGTCCCCACATTCGAAGAAGTGGCGCAACAGGTCCACATCGATCGTATGCCAACGTGGAAAAACGCCAAGCACGGGACACAATGGATCAATACTCTGCGGGACTATGCCTTTCCCAAGATAGGTCGCATGCCGGTTGACAGCATCGGCCAGCCCGAGGTGCTGATGTGTTTGTCACCTATCTGGACAGAGAAGCATGAGACTGCGCGACGCCTGGCGCAACGCATCAAGATTGTTCTGGATGTAGCCAGGTCGAAAGGTTTTCGTTCCGGTGAAAATCCGGTCACAGCGATCAAGGACGCTCAAGTCCTTCCCAAGGTCAAGGCCAAGCCCAAACACCATGAGGCAATGCGCTGGCAGGACGTGCCAGAGTTCTTTGCAGACCTTGAAACCAAGAATGCGATGTCCGCCAAGGCGCTGATGTTTACTTGCCTGACCGGGGCACGAACCGGTGAAGTGCTGGGCCTGCGCTGGGCTGAGCTGGATCTGGAAAACCGTTTGTGGGTTTGCCCGGCAGAACGGATGAAAACCGGCGAGGACCACAGGGTGCCACTTACGGATGAGATGATTGCGATTTTCGAGCCGCTAAAAGCCATGGGCTCTGAATTTGTGTTCGAAGGGCAAAAACGCCATCAGCCACTTTCCAACATGTCAATGCTGATGCTTCTGCGCCGGATGAAGGTGCAGGGGGTGACAGTGCACGGGTTCCGCTCCACCTTCCGCGACTGGGCGGCGGAAGTGGCCAATGCGCCGCGCGAGGTGGCCGAGAAGAGCCTGGCGCATGCTGTGGGCAATGACGTGGAGCGGGCCTATGCACGGTCCGACCTTCTGGAAAAGCGCCGCTCATTGATGAACGATTGGTCGAAATTTGTAACCTCCGGGAACAATAAAGGGCATAGGCATGAAAGTACCACTGAATGAGCCCGAGTCTGAATGCCTCGGGCTGTTTCGCATGGCGCTCAGCGAAGAGACGGACGAGGAACGGCTTAGAGCAATTGATATCATGCGTCATGAAGTTGTGAGCCTCGGCTTGGAAAACTTTCCGGTTAGCAGGTCTTCGCACCCCGAATTCGTCCAATGGGTCGCTGAGACTGCGAAATATCGTCAAGATGCCGCGCACACTTTCCATGAGATTGCCGGACGATATGAGAGAAAGAATGAACGCAAGCTCAATGTAGCCGAGTATATAGGAAAGCGTGTGTGGGACAGCATTCAGACCAAGAGGTTCCAAGGCGTGCAGGTTAAAGGTGGCTTGCTGGAGCAGACACGGGACTACGCGAAGCAAAATGGAGTTGGCGGCGCACGAGACCTTGACGTTTTGCGAAGGATCTGGAGCACCTATCGCGGTGTCGTGCATTTAGGCATGGCGATGGACTACTGCGAAGATCATCCGGAGACGACGTGGCATGTGCTTCACCTCGCTGAGAAGTTTCGCTCCGGCCTTAGCTCTAATTGCCCCAAGGGCACGTCTTTGCCATATGTAGACCCAAAAACGCAGATTTCTTTTTTATATATATCAAACGTTTAGAGTCCCAGATTTGCAGATCGGGGACTGCCACGCTCCCTAGGTAAGGTTCACTTCATTCGCTGACATTCAAATCAGCGAAAGGAAACCCAACCGTGCCGAACCTATTTGAAGATGAACGTTGCTACGCCTTGGGAGATCCCGAACTCGAACTCCTTGGGGATCGAGACAAACTGGCACAATGGCGCCACAAGGGGGTGGGCCCCGCCTATTACAAAATCGGCCGCAAGGTGATCTATCGCGGAGCTGATTTGAACGCTTGGCTAGCCGCAAACCGTGTCGATCCGTCTCATGACGGCGCAAAATCATGCACCTGTTTGCGGCCTTCATCAAAGATTTGCACGCCCTATCCTGCGTGATTGGCGGTGCCACATGAGCCGGTCCTACAAGGGCATTCGACTAAAGAAGAACCGCGTCTATTCGACCGAAGACTTGCAGCGTGCCTATGCAGTGGGCGCCAACACGATCTCAAACTGGAGGAAAGCTGGCCTACGACCCTCTGATGGCAAGCGCCCCTATGTTTTCCGTGGCGGTCTGGTGATGGCGTTTCACAAGGCTCGCCATGAGCGACTGCGCACCCGACTGAATCCCGGGGAGTTTAAATGCACAGGCTGTAAGTCAGCGGTGTTTCCGGAGCTAGGCAGCCTCACTATCAACCGAGTGCCTAACGGCGCCAGCATGGCATTTGGTCAGTGTTCGGAGTGTGGCTGCCAAGTGAGAAAGTTCGTTTCTGACGCCGATTTGGTGGTGTTTGAACGGTTGCGCGATCCCAATACCACCGTGGACTCCTTACACGAAGGAATTGGGCGAGACCCCGGTGGTATTGGGATTAGCGCGGAAACGTATAGCCCGCACTGGTGGGGCGGAAATGACCGCGTTGTCTATAACTGGCAGGTTCATGCTGGCCGACTTGCGGAGCAGACAATCGATCAGCATCTGTCAGCAATCCGATTTATGGAGGAGGTTTTGGCAGGAAAGCCCTTTGACCGACTTACAGTCCGGGATGTGGATCTCGTGCGAAGCGCGCTCAAGGGAGCGATGGTGACGAAGGGAGAAGGCCAAAAATCAAGGTCCACTGCTTCGCATCAGGCTTCTCAGATCATGAGCTTTCTGGAATGGTTGATCAAACAGGAGGGCTACAAACGTCTACCAGCCGACCTGCCGAGCTATATTCAGCTGCCTAAGGCGGCCTACGCAGAGGCAATGCCAAAGGGGGAGAAGGCCTACGCCTCCCTAGAGGAGGCTGAGGAGCTTTTGCAGGGTATGCCAGCGCTGAGCCTCGCGGACCGGAGAGCCAGGGCGATGTTCGCCATTCCTTACCTTGGGGCGCTGCGCGCGGATACCATCACATCATTGAGGCTTGCCCACTTTGATCAAGACGGCCGAAAGATCATTCAGGATGCCACCACCTCTCGCACCAAAAATGGCAAAAGCCTAAGGATCAGCTGGTTCCCAATCGCCAAAGCGTTCGTCACCGCCGTGGCTGATTGGGTCGAACAGATGCAGTCCATGGGGCTGCGTGGAGAAGATGCGCTGTTCCCAAGCCTTCCCGAATTGAAGAGAGGCTCCTATTTGAGGGACCCAGTGCGGGCTCCGATTGAGCCGATGGCCTCCAAGGATGCCGTGGCCAAAGCCTTCGCTCTCGCTTGCCGAGATAGGGAAGCCAAGTATAATCCCCATTCTGTCAAGGACACGCTTGCCGCCGAGCGCGACCGCCGTCCTCTGACACAGCAACAGCGCAAGGCTTGGTCCGAAAACATGGGCCACGAAAGCGAGAAAGTTACCGAAATCCACTATGGGAAACTCCCCGAGGCAGAACGTTTCGCCCTTTTTGAAGAGATAGCCAATGGCAAGGGGGATGTTGGGTCTGCGCCACGCAAAATGACCGATGCGCAGAAAATTGCGCTGCTGGATGAGTTGCTGGCGAAGGTTGGCTGGCAATGAGCGGGGGGTGAATATGGGTAGGAAACCGCCGTCAAGCAGGCCTCAGGGTCGACGTCGTGAAAAAGCCATCAGTCTGATCGCCTCATGAGACGGTCTATCGGTGCATAGTCATCGGTCAGGATCAGGCCGTTTCGCCTCGCCATGCGCGCGACCATCTCTTCCGCAAGCGCGCCGAACCTTTTGCGGTCGGGCGCGCTCGCTACAAAGCTGTCCTCAGACGTCGGCGCATCGCTTCCCACCACAACAAAAACCATGCGCGCGCCGGGTGTGGGCTGAACCTGTTCGGTCCAGACCTCGACAACCGGAAACACGGTTTGCATGGTCCTGACAATCGAGCTGAGCGCCTGCAGACTGTCTTCATGGTCTATCACATTCATCAGGAAACTACCGCCGTCGTACAGCCGGTCCGCAGCAAGCTCAAAGAACTCACGTGTCACAAGGTGGACGGGCACCACGACGTCGGTGAAGGCATCGCCAATGATGATGTCGAAACGCTGTTCCGGCCGTGCGAGCAAGGCTCGCCGTCCGTCTTCGTGCAGGACGGTGGCAGAGGCAGGATCGAACCAGAATGACTCAGCTGCCATCTGCGTCACGGCGGGGTCGATCTCAGCTACAGTTATTTCACCGGTTCCGCGTTCCGCAAAGGCGCGTGGCACGGCATAATTGCCGCCGCCAATGTGAAAACTGGTGAAATCAGCCCTCGGCACGCGGAGCATCGACAGGCTGTCGAGCATAGCTGTGTGGTCCGTGAACTGGATTTCGGGCAGCCGCGCTGCGCTGATCCCATGGGCCAGGTGGTCGATGACCATGAGGCGCACCGGGTCTGACGGGTCGGCAGAAATATCTTCGACCCGAAGGCAAAAGTAGCGGCTTTCCTGATCGCAGGGGGCAGGAGCATTCAATGCAAGCACAGCTGAACCTGCGGCCAGCAGCGACGCAAGGAACTCGGTGCCGGTTCTGCTCCATCCTCCCAACCAGAAGAACAGCAGGCCTGAAACCAGGTAGACCACAGTCACGACGACCAGAGTCGTGGACGATCCCAGCCAGGAGATGAAAAGGAACCCGGCAAGCAGCGTTCCGGCAATCGCACCAATTGCTCCAGAGGCGAACATCGCGCCAAGTGCCGTGCCAGCCCGGTCCGCGTTTTTCACCGCGATCATGGCGAGAACCGGCGCAGGGACCCCCGCAAAGAAAGACGGAAGGAAGAATACAACTGTCGTGAGCGCCGTGATGCCCCAAACCGGTTGCGGCACCGCGTCAAGCACCCAACCCGCCGTAGCCGGCAGGATCAGGACAGCACCGGCCGTTGTTATCGCAGCGGCCAGTATCGCGCCGCCGGTCCACCTTAGGGCCGCCGCTGCCGATTTCTCGGCCAGCCGACCGCCCCACCAGTGCCCGGCAGAAAAACCGGTGAGGACAACGGCGATGACTGCTGTCCAAGTATGAAGCGACATTCCCACATAAGGCGCCAGCATGCGCCCGGCGACGATTTCCACGACAAGAGACGCAGCGCTGACAACGCCTTGCGCTGTCACCAAAAGCCATAAAGGTTTCGTGCGTGCCACGGGAGCGCCTCCACATTCGGTTCGAGCAGTTCATTTGAAACCAGGATAGGTCCCGTTTCAAGACGCAGGATCAGTGGCTTCGGATCACCACTAACCGGACACGTAGGTTTGATCATACGCATCCTTTTTCTGCTTTTGGTGTTCAAAGTTGCCATGCGGCGTTGCTGAGGCATTCCCGCTCCCAGATGAGCGACGGCTTGGCCACCAAATGACTGCAGTCAGCCTATTTTGTTGAAAAACTCTGCTTGCGTGAAGCCCTGAGCGCTGATTCAATTTCCACGTGGCAGGTGGAGGTGAGCGGCGATGATGGGTTCCCGACAGCAAGAGCAGAGCGCTCTGTTCTACGAGTTCTCGATCGAGACACATGTCCCGGCCGACCACATGCTCCGGGCGGTGGACCGGTTTGTCGATCTGGCCGGGATCCGGCAGCATCTGGCACCGTTCTACAGCTCC
>JALUXC010000001.1 GCA_027019165.1 Pseudophaeobacter sp. | reverse complement strand
CCCTGGGCGCTGTGAACACGGGCGAGATCACTCTGGGGGTGAACTCGGCTGTGGATGAGGCCAAGACCTCCTCAACCCGAGCAATTTCGGCTGTGATGACCCAGATCGGTGGCTCTGCGGATACCGGCGCGCTGGTGCTGAACGTGGCCAGCAACGCATCCGCTGTGAACGGGTCCATCGAGAACGTCATGATGGCGGTCAATGGCTCGATCGGCAGCGCCTCAACGACGGCCTTGGGTGCGGTGAACACCGGCACCATCACCTCTGGCGTGAACGCCGCCGTGCAGGGCATTGTGGGGCTGTCCGGGCAATCAGCCTCAGGCCTGTAAGCATTTCCCCTCCGGACCCTGTCCGGGGCTGTCGCTTTGAAGGGACCTGTCCCTTCGGTTGGGAGTTTCGAAAGAGGGGCGCAGCAGCCCTCTTCGCCGGATAGGAGATAACGCAGTTATGTCCTAGTAGGTTAGGCGATGAGGGGGCTATTCCCCACGCGCGCGCATTACGCGCTACACGCCTGATTTTGGATTTTCATGCCCTGCGGCGATGATGGTGGGAACGGAGGTTTCCATCATGACACTCACCCATTTCAAGGACGACGATCGTAAAGCCAACCCCCGGGCCGCGATGGTCCGGGTCGAGATCCGGGACGCTCAAGGCTATGCCAACCAGCGCCGCCATGATTTGCGCATCGGAGCACAGCCTGCCTACGTCAATCCGGACCCGCCAGAGCCCAACCATGTCTTCATCCAGCCCCTGACCACCCAGGAACTCAAGACGCTCGCCAGAGAGCGCCGTGCGCAGCGTGAGACGGTGCGGGCAATGAAGAGCAATGCGGGCATTGCCGTGGTTGGGATCATCGGCTTCGGCATCGAGGCGCAGAAGATGTTCGAGGCTCTCGATCTGGTGACCCAGGAGCAGGCCCTGCGCGCGGCCGTGGAACGCGTGGCAACCGATCTGAAGACCACGGTGACCGGTCTTGTCTTTCATCTCGATGAGACAGCACGGCACGCGCACTTCAGCCTGTGCGGCTATGACGTGACCGGACAGCCCCTGTCCACCTGGATGGGGCGCGGGGTGCTCAGAGAGCTCCAGACGGCCCTCCACGAGGAGCTGCAGGCCTTCATGCCCGATCTGGAGCGGGGGCGGTCCCGCAAGGCTCGTGCCGAGGCTGGTGCGGCGCCTCATGAGCTGGTGAACCGCTCCGTGGATGAGCTGCACATCGATCTGCCCTTCGAGATCGCGGAGAAGCGCAAAGAACTGGTCGAGATCGAAGAGAAGATCCGGACCAATGAGGCGCGTGCGGAAAAGGCCCGGATCAAGGCTGAGGCGGAGGGCGACCGCGCGGCAAAGGCCCTGAAGAACGCCGAGACCTACGAACGGCGGGCCGCAGAGGCCCGGGGGAAGGTCGAGGGGCTGGAGGGGCAGGTGCGGGACCTGGAGGGCCGCCTAGAGGCCATCCAGGCGGCCAAGGTGGCGGCTGAGGGGGAGCGGGATCGGGCGCGGGAAGAAGCCCTGGCTGCGGAAGAGCGTGCGGCCACGGCTGAAGCCCGGGTCCGAGAGATGGATCAGATCATCGGCGATGCCGCCGCGCTGGCGGCGGAGGCAGCCGCGGCGGTGATCACTGGAGAGCTGCACAAGGGCGAGAACGGCCGCTGGATCACCGGGAAGGGTGGCCCGTCGGTTGATCGCCTCAAGCCGCTCTGGGCCCATCTACGCCCCGCCCTAGAGCGGGTGGTGCGCTGGTGGGACGGTGTCCGGGGGCGGGTCGAGGCGCTGCCCGATCCGGACCAGCAGGCGTTCTTCGATAAGGTTCCCCCGAAAGGACCCGACGATGGACCGGGGTTTTGATCCGGAAAGGGCAAGGGGAGCTTGCCATTGCAGCCCCTGACTACCCCGCCAATCCGAGAAACAACGCGAGCGCACGGTTCACGCTGACCATGGCCGCATCATCGAGATGGCCAAAGGGCGCGCCGATCTTGTCAGCCTTCACAGTCATTGGTTTGTCCAACATGATCTGTGACAGCACCCGCAGGCCGTTTTCCGGGGAGGGGGAGACGTATAGGCGCAGCAAGGGCGCATCGACCATGTGCGATGTGATCGGCAGGATTGCGACAGACCCCAAATCGGCGAACTGATCGGCCTGAACGATCAGCGCAGGGCGCGGCTTGCCGTAATCCCCCTGAAGGGCGACCGCGACCAGATCTCCCCGCCTCACGCCCAGTCATCCAGATCGGACAGCGCGGCATCCATGAAGTCCAACAGGCCCGTGTCGTTTTGATCCGCTGCGGCAATGAGAGCCGCCTGACGGCAACACTCAGCGGCAAAGCCGGGGCGGCGGGTGTCCGGGACCCATATCTGCACAGGGCGCAGCCCTGCAGCGCGTAGGGTGTCCCGGCGTTTCTGGACGCGTTCTGAAACAGGTGTGGGCATGGCGGCCTCCCTTTCGTTACATGTAACGATTGGCGGCTGACAGTTCAAGGTTTTTTCTACGCGTCTCAGCGCCCGAAGATCCGAGCGAAGAACCCGCTAGGCCGTGCGGCCAGCGCCTTGGCCTGCGTTTGCCAGGCATCGCGATCCGCCTTGAGGTTGGAGATGACCTCATCCAAGACTTCCAGCCGGGCCTCGGCCGAGGCCAACCCTTCCCGAGCCTCCTGACCTGCGGCGACCGCCGCCTTCAGCTCTTCCCGAAGAGTCTCTAGTTCCGCCAAATCGTTCCGCTTCGGGTGTGGCTCAGGCGCAGAGGGCGTGCTGTCTGCCCGACTGATGGTGTGCTCCATCCAGTCTGCCAGATCCTTTTCCGTAATCGACCAATGCCCGTTGTTCCGCTTGAAACCAACCAGCTGTCCCGCCGCCAAAGCTTTGGAAATAGCGCTGCGCGAGACACCTGCCACGGTCGCGGCTTTTGCGGGAGAAAGGGGCATTCCGGACTCTTTTATGAACAGTTTCGGACAGTTGTAGGGCGGTCTCAATGTGTGATATTCTGGAATATGACGGTATTTATCGTTTTTTACCAGATATGATCTGTTTTGCGCAGATTAGTCTTTTTTGTCCGGAATGAGTACCTCATTAGGCATCCTGCGGTATCAAATGATGGGGCGATACGTCTTGCAAAACCCGGTAAAGGTTCGATCGATCCCTTTGGCGTCAAGGGGAATAGCTTTGGCCTCGCACCAGTTGCGGAAGGCGTCCGTGAGGCCTCGTAGGTCCGGGATATGCCCGCCCTGAACCCGGGTCACATGCGTGCGAGCGAGGCCGTCCCATGGCTCGGTTCCCTTTAGGCTCCCACTCTTGGGGAAGGCGAGCACCGGGGCCTCCGCCGTGCCTTCACGGCGCGCCTTGCGCCCCACTTTGGGGCGATCCAACTCGCGTCTGGTGTCTTGCTTCTGGTCAAGGGGCTTTTCTTCCCAGGAGATCGTCACACTCGCCACGGTTCGCCCGACCTTGCGCGGCGTCGCCGTCAGCGTGAGGCGGGAGATTTGGTTGATCTCGGCAATGGCTGCTTCAAGGGCACGGCGGTTCAGGTCTGCAAATCGCGGCAACTTTCCATCAGGAACTCCAAACATTGCTCGCAGTTCTGGCACTGTGAAATTTTTGCCGGTGACGTGATCGAGCTTAGTCAAGCTGCTGATGTGCTGAAACAGCAAAACCGAATATTTACTGCCCAAATGGAAAACGGTTTGCCGATCCATGATTGCCCAGTGGTTCGACTGCTCGGCCATGGCGGTAAACATCCGGCTAAAATACCACGTCAGCAGCGTGTCGCCGCTGACTTCGTGCCGATAGTCCAGCAAAGCTACATCAAGAATACCACCAATCTGAACACGCTTTTTCTCGGTGTCATCGTGGATCAGTGTTGCCGCTCGCAGCTCTCCAAAGAGTGGTTTTAGCGTTTCGTGGGTGTGGTGTCCCAAGCCGTCTATTTTGCGAATGTCTGACAGGCGCATTTCATGCTGCACTGGTTCCGCCATTCGGCCACCTGCCGTGGCAATCATCAGATGCATCAACTTGAGGGCTTTCAAGCTGGGGGCGTTTTGCATGTAGACCCCTCGTGCCACCTCTGCGGGCAGCACGGTTTTGGTCTGGTCATGGGCCCGATCAGCCGCGACTTGCGTTGTTTTCAGCATGGTGACAAGTTACAGTGACTTTTTGTCATCAGTCAACAGCGATCTTTTGGCCCAATTTGTCACTTCACTGGCCCAATTTGTCACTTCACTGGCCCAATTTGTCACCGATAACCTCGCAAGTACATGTAATTAAACAAATAATTTCGCCTGAACTTATAGAACTTATAGAACAAGATAGGCGCTACGCGCTTTTTGATGAAAATTTGGAGTGATTTTGGCGCTTCTGGAAGGGTCAGAGCCCACTTTCTAGGCATTGATCAAGTTGATGGGCCTGGTCAGAACTCAGAAATACTCCAGTCCAAGCACAGCGTTTTTTTTGCATTTCGGCGGCGCGGTGCTATAGCGTTTTTAAGCATCAACGAAAGCCTCACTGTGCGCCATATTATTTTTCTAAGCCTTGGCTTAATGGCAAGCGCAACCACCGCTTCGGCCCAGTCCGTCCTCGAGCGTGTGCTCGGCCAGATTGATGGCGCGTCGAACCTCGCCCAAGTGAACGGGGTGTACGCAAACATTGCCGAGAGCGTTCTCCTGAGTAAGGCGCAATCTCGTGACATTTTGTCAAACGTAGCATCTGATTTTTCTGCAGCATCTCCTGGAGACATAGTTGCTACCATCACGGACTCAAACGGAAAATCATATGACCTCCTACGTAGTGATTTTCCAGTTTCTGGAAGCGCAACGTTGCCAGTCTGGTATACTGGGCTTACGGACCATTTGAATCTTTTCGCAGATGGGCGCGTGCAAGCGTTTGATGGGAATTGGTCTCAGGGGGACACATATTCGCTTTTTGGCGTGAACGGGGTTCTGCTTGGTCAATTTAATGACACGGACCCCCCGCTGACCAACGCACTTGTTTATGTAGAG